>OY829281.1:1925000-3236851 GCA_963691715.1 Balneolaceae bacterium | reverse complement strand
TGATTGCTCTTTCGCAAAATCAGTATCTAGTATTCTACTTTTGGCTGACTCTGTAGCTGAAATAGATTCAGAGAGCGTATCCTCACGTAAAGACAATGAAGATTGTGTTATACCGATCGTATTCACATTTCCTGCCATAGTATCGATAGCTGTATCAACTGCACTAATGAAAGCGTTGTAATCTGCCGCCGTTGCAGTAGTTGCAAATGTAAAGGTACCTTGAGTACTAGCTGTAGCTGCAGAAACTGTGATTGCTCCACCATCAGCAACACCACCACCTGCTGTAGTTGTAGCTCCAAGAGAAGCATCACCAGAAGCTGCAAACAACTCTCCTACGTTTACTGCATTAATCGTAGCTGTAATGGTATCTGCTGCGCGTTCTCCTGTTTGAAACGTAAGTGTTACACTACCGGAATTATCTACTCCATTAAGAAGTTCCGCGTTTTGATAAATAGTCTGGTTCGCTATTTCATTGATGTCCAAACCTATTGCTTCGATTTGATCGCCAATATAGCCACGCTCCGTATCGCCTAGGGTATCATTAGCAGCCTGTGTTGCCAAACTTTTCATTTCGATTAGGCTATCCATCACGATATCAAAACTTGATTCCGCGATATCAAGCACTGATTTAGCATCACCCACATTTTGTAGGGATTGCTCTAGACCAGCTATACGACTTTTCAACTTAGTTGCAATCGAATAGCCTGCAGCATCATCTTCTGCTTTGTTTATTTTTTTACCAGTAGTTAATCGTTCTTGGCTGTTCGCTAAGTCGCGATTAACTCGGTTAAGTGATAGTTGTGCATCTAGGGATTGCACATTGGTATTCACTCGGTTTAGATCTCCAAAACTTGCCATTTTAATAACCTTTTTTTTTATAGTTAGTTTGAATTTAATGTTCTATGTGAAGCTTTTATCGATCGAGAAATACCCATCTTAAGTTTTAATTTAATATTTATTCATATATATGATTATTTTTAACTTAAAACTATTAAAAACAAAAAAATCCACGCCTTCAATGAAGCAAGCGTGGATAATCTCGTGTATAGGGTCGGATTAAATAAATCCTAATACGGCCTGAGGTCCGTTATTCGCCTGAGCTAAGGCTGACGTTGCTGTCTGCTGTAGGATCTGTAGTCGAACAGACTCTGATTGCTCTTTCGCAAAATCAGTATCTAGTATTCTACTTTTGGCTGACTCTGTAGCTGAAATAGATTCAGAGAGTGTATCCTCACGTAAAGACAATGAAGATTGTGTTATACCGATCGTATTCACATTTCCTGCCATGGTATCGATGGCTGTATCAACTGCACTAATGAAGGCGTTGTAATCTGCCACCGTAGCAGTGGTTGCAAATGTAAAGGTACCTTGAGTACTAGCTGTAGCGGCAGTTACCGTGATTGCTCCACCAGCAGCAACACCACCACCTGCTGTAGTTGTAGCTCCAAGAGAAGCATCACCAGAAGCTGCAAACAACTCTCCTACGTTTACTGCTGCTACCGTTGCTGTAATGGTATCTTCTCCGCGTTCCCCTGTTTGGAATGTAAGGGAAATACTGCCAGAGTTATCCGTACCATTAAGTAACTCAGTATCTTGATAAATAGTCTGGTTAGCTATTTCATTGATGTCTGTTCCTATTGCTGCTATTTGATCGCCTATGTAACCACGCTCCGTGTCGCCTAGAGTATCATTAGCGGCCTGTGTTGCCAGACTTTTCATTTCGATTAGGCTATCCATTACGATATCAAAACTTGATTCCGCGATATCTAGCACTGATTTAGCATCACCCACATTTTGTAGGGATTGCTCTAGACCAGCTGCACGACTTTTCAATTTAGTTGCAATCGAATAGCCAGCTGCATTGTCTTCTGCCTTGTTTATTTTTTTACCTGTAGTTAATCGTTCTCGACTGTTCGATAGGTCGCGGTTAACTCGGTTAAGTGATAGTTGTGCATCTAGGGATTGCACATTGGTATTCACTCGGTTTAGATCTCCAAAACTTGCCATTTTGTTTCACCTTTTTTTATTTATGTATTTATATACGTTGCTATGCTCGTACATTATCGATGAAAAAAAAGCGTTCTTAAATTTATATTTATATAAAATTTTATATAATATATTCTTGTACAATTATATAAAATCTAATACGGTTATAGATTCATTATTAGCTTGCGCTAATGCAGAGGTAGCTGTCTGTTGTAGTATTTGAAGCCTTATCGATTCTGATTGTTCTTTCGCAAAATCAGTATCTAATATTCTACTTTTCGCAGATTCGTTCGATATTATTGATTCGAAAACAATATTTTCCCTTAGAGATAAAGAAGATTGGGTTATTCCAAGTGATTTAAAATTTTCTGCTAACCGATCAATAGCTATATCTACCACTTCTACAAAATTATTAAAATCTGCCGCCGTAGCATTATCATTAATATGAAAAACACCTTGTGTTCCAGCTGTAGCTTGGGAAGAGTATATAGCCAGACCTTTTAATACGGCTCCTCCACGAGGTATACCTATCCCATGAGCTGTTAGGTCTGCGGATAAAGTTGACCCAAGAATAGTGGTTCCAGCAGTAAGCAGAGTACCCGATCCATAAAATAATTCACTAATATTTACTGCATCTATTGTGGCTATTATGGTATCCTCGGAACGCTCACCTGTTTGAAAAGTTAAAGTAAGGCTTCCAGTGTAACCTGTTCCATTTAATAGTTCTTTATTTTTATAGACTGTTTGGTCAGCTGTTTCATTTATATCCTCTGCTACTCCTTCGATTTGATCACCTATCAATGCTCTGTTTGCATTACTCATTGCTTGATTAGAAGCCTGTGTTGCTAAACTTTTCATTTCAATCAAACTATTCATTATAATATCAAAACTAGATTCTGCAATATTTAATATTTATTTCGCATCTCCAATATTTTGTAAAGATTGATCCAAGGCGGCAACCCTACCTTTTAATTTTGATGCTATGGAGTACCCTGCAGTATCATCTTCAGAATTATTGATACTTTTTCCTGTAACCATTTTGTCTCTGCTAGAAACTAGATCCCTATTTACCCGATTTAACGCATATTGCGCATCTAGTGCCTGTATATTCGTACTTACCCTAGTTATGTCGCCAAAACTACCCATTTTCTTGTTTTCAATTTTTTATCAATCTATTCTTCTCTTCTTTATGTTAATGTTTTTAAAATTGAGTCCAAATCACTAAAAAGCGATATGGACTCATAGATAAAGCAAAGTATCTGTTATTTTTATTTAAATAAATCCTAACACAGACTCTGGCCCATTATTAGCTTGTGCTAATGCTGAGGTTGCTGTCTGTTGTAGAATTTGAAGCCTTATCGATTCAGATTGCTCATTAGCAAAATCTGTATCAAGTATTCGGCTTTTTGCTGATTCGGTAGCTGATATTGATTCGGACAAAATATCCTCCCTCAAGGAAAGAGATTTTTGATTGATACCAATATCATTTACGTTACTTGCCATTGTGTCAATAGCTGTATCAACCGCACTAATAAAGGCGTTGTAATCTGCAGCTGTTGCGTTTGTAGCAAATGTAAAAGTACCTTGAGTACTCGCTGTAGCTGCAGTAACTGTGATTGCTCCACCATCAGCAACACCACCACCAGCTGTAGTTGTAGCTCCGAGAGAAGCATCTCCGGAAGCAGCAAATAACTCTCCAACATTAACTGCACTTATTGAGGAAGTTAATGTATCAGTGGTACGTTCTCCTGTTTGGAATGTTAATGTTAAGCTACCCGAGTTATCTGTACCATTCAGGAGTTCAGTACCTTGATATACTGTTTGGTTTGCAATTTCATTAATATCGGCACCGATTGCTTCGATTTGATCGCCAATATATCCACGCTCGGTAGCGCCTAATGTTCCATTTGCAGCCTGTGTAGCTAGGCTTTTCATCTCAATCAAGCTATCCATTACAATATCGAAGCTTGATTCAGTAATATCGAGTACCGATTTAGCATCTCCTACATTTTGTAGTGATTGTTCTAATCCTGCAACTCGACTTTTTAACTTTGTGGATATGGAATATCCTGCCGCATTATCTTCGGCTTTATTTATTTGTAGACCAGTCGTTAATCTCTCTCTAGAGTTGGCGAGATCACGATTTACTCTGTTCAGGGACAGCTGTGCATCTAACGACTGCACATTTGTGTTTACCCTGTTCAGATCTCCAAAACTTGCCATTATTTCACCTCTTGTTTTTAGAATTCTAAATACATTGCTTTGGTAAAATAATTATCGAGGCAAGGATTATGATCTTAAATGCGTGATATTTTAATTTCTTTAGTAGATATTAATTGAATTAAATTAATATTAACAATTACTTGATATGCTTTTCTTTTTCAATTCTTAGCATTAATAAGTTTTAATGCATTAGAAACTGTTCGTGGTTTTATAATAAAAGAACGATTCGCTGTTTTTTTAACCCAGAAAAACCATACCTCCCTATCAAGGGAGAGTATGGATGTTTTCTAGTCTACGTTGCTTGAATTATTGTCCTAAGAAACCAAGTACTGCTTGGGGCCCATTATTGGCTTGAGCTAAAGCAGAAGTCGCAGTTTGTTGTAAAATTTGTAGTCTTACTGATTCAGCTTGTTCTTTTGCAAAATCGGTATCTAATATCCTACTTTTTGCTGATTCATTAGCCGAAATAGATTCAGACAAAGTTTCTTCTCTGAGAGATAACGAAGATTGAGTAATTCCAATAGTGTTAACATTTTCTGCCATTATGTCTATGGCACTATCAACAACACTGATAAAAGAATTGTAATCAGCTCTAGTTGCTGTTGTAGCGAACGTAAAGACTCCTTGACTTGAAGCCGTAGCTGCAGTCACAACAATTGCTGCACCTGCACCAGCGCCACCACCAGCCGTAGCCGTTGCTCCTAAATTAGTATCTACTCCGCCTGTTGTGAACAGTTCACCGATATTTACGGCGTTAATCGTTGCTATTATGATATCTTGTTGACGTTCACCTGTTTGGAATGTAAGCTGTAGATTTCCTGAGTTGTCAACTCCATTTAAAAGATTCTGATCTTGATAGATTGTTTGATTAGAAATTTCATTTATATCTAATCCAATTGCCTCAATTTGATCGCCAATATAGCCTCTTTCAGTACTACCTAAGGTATCATTGGATGCTTGTGTAGCTAAGGCTTTCATTTCGATTAAACTATCCATTACAATATCGAAACTAGACTCAGCAATGTCGAGAACCGACTTTGCGTCACCTACATTTTGAAGAGACTGTTCTAAACCTGCAACTCTACTTTTTAGTTTTGTTGCTATGGAATAACCAGCAGCATTATCTTCAGCTCGATTGATATTACTTCCAGTTGTTAATCTTTCGCGACTATTAGCTAAATCGCGATTTATTCTATTAAGAGATAGTTGTGCATCTATCGATTGTACGTTCGTACCTACTCGATTTAAATCTCCAAAGCTTGCCATAATTATTCACCAATATAGTTTTGTTTCTTTTTATATAGTTAGTTGTCCAAATAGTCAGTTGATATTATTATCGCACGGAAACAACGCATCTTAAATCATAGACTTAAATTTTTTCTTTAGTTTTTTTAACACTACAAATAGTCCGTTATTTGTACTATAGAAGTCGATTTTTGCAATTTTTTGGATTCAAAAAAAAGAATGGAGAAAATAAATTCATTTTTTTGTGTGAATTTTGGCTTTTTTTGAGAGTGGAAAATTTTTAAAGAAAAACCTTAACTCTAACCATTAAATAAGGGCAAAAAAAACGCCTCGATATTTCCATATCAAGGCGATTCAAGCATCGTATTTAACTAAAAGGTGAAATCGGAAATCCGATCTCCCAGTTCTGCTTTCGCAGTTTCTTTTTATGCAGTAGCAGCATGCGTATTCACTACAGCTTTTTGCCAATCCTTTTTAAATAGACGTTGACGCCGACCTCCAAAACTATGTACGGCATCAATGACAATATCTTGGTCTTCTGTACTAAGTTCATAATAAAATGGTAATCGTACCAAATGGTCGCTATACCTGTCTGTATTCGATAGAACACGACCATCATGTTTTTCCAAAAAATATTCAGACATATGTAACGATTTATAATGAAATACAGAATGGATTCCTAAATCGTTTAAATGTGCAATCAGATTATTCCTTTGTGCTTCCGTTTTACATACTAAGTAATACATATGTCCATTATTGGACGCATAGTGTGGAATTATGGGTTGGTCGATATTTAATCGTTTACAAGTCTCTGATAGTTCTTTATGATACTTATTCCAAATCGACATTCTTTTTTGTTGAATTCGTATCAAATTACTGAGCTGGGCATACAAAAAAGCCGCATTTAACTCAGATGGAAGAAATGAAGATCCAATATCAACCCACCCATACTTATCTACCTCACCTCTAAAAAAGGCCGTTCGGTTTGTTCCTTTCTCCCATATAATTTCTGCACGTTCAAAGAATTCTTCGGCATTAATTGTCAACATGCCTCCCTCTCCCGCGATTATATTTTTTGTTTCATGGAAAGAAAAGGTACCAAAGTGGCCTATCGATCCTAGAGGGCTCACCGATCCATCACGATGGGTATAGTAGCTGTTAATTGCTTGTGCAGCATCTTCAACAACATACAATCCGTATTCATCCGCAAGATCAATAATGGTATCCATATCACAGGCAACACCCGCATAATGAACTACTATGATGGCTTTTGTTTTTTTTGTGATTAATGCTTTGATTGATTGTTCATCGATTCCTGGATGATCTAATCTAGAATCTGCAAATCGTATAGTTGCCCCTCTTAATTCAAATGCATTAGCTGTGCTCACAAAAGTATATGAAGGCATAATCACCTCATCTCCTGGTTTGATATCCAATAAAATGGCACACATTTCAAGTGCATCGGTACATGAAGTAGTTAACAAACATTTTTTAAAACCAAATTGCCTTTCAAAAAACTGTTGCGTTAGCTTAGTATATTTTCCATTTCCACTTATATGCCCATAATCCACGGCATCTTTGATATATTCAAGTTCGTTTCCAGTTATAAATGGTTTGTTAAATGGTATATCTATCGGTTGCATACTCCCTCCATGTTCACACTGTTTCTGTAAGAATTGGTTGTTTAGTCCGCAATGTTTCTAAAATTTGTTTACATGACTTAATGAGTTGATCGGAGCGTTTTTCAATACCAAACTCATTCTCTATAATATGCTGATGATTGACCCTCTGCTGTTCTGATACTTCTGGTAATTCACTTAATGCGCTAACCGATTTCAACAGCTCATAATCATGAATTTCTAACCCGTACTCTTGTAATAGTGTCCAACCTGGATTTTCCCTCTTTTTCCCATGAAGGATAATGTTTTTCCTCATAAAGGTTTTATTACCTCCATATATAGATCCAAGCGTATTACCTATAGCTTGCTGTCTATTATGAGCTGCAATAAAAAAGGTTGCAGAGCTCATAATTTCTATATACTTATCTGGCTGTATAAATTCTTTATGCATTTTTACAATGCTTTCGAGTCCTAGTTTTTTTATCCCTTGAATCAATTCATTTTCATATTCTTTTTGTAGGTTATAAGCAACTGGAAGAAGAATACGATAAGAAGTGATATCTGATTTTTTCGATAATATATCCAATACTTCTAAATGCCTATTTTCTTTATCACCAGAATTACCGACAATAATCAAGGGGGGATCTTGTTTTTTGGTTAATCTTATATTCTCGCCATATAACCCAGGGTATAAATATCCAAATTCATAAGTTTGTTTCTCTCCATAAGTATCTTTAAAAAGTTTGATATCACCATCTGCAATGGTATGGATAGCATCAATAAAACCATTAATATATCGTGAAGGTTGGCCATATTTGATTGGATTATATAGATCACCGCCCCAAACTATCCAATTAACGTGTTTTTTGATTCCAATATGTTTTACTAATGTTCTTTGCCAGTCTAAGAAAATACCATGAAAGAATACTGCATCTACATCGCTTTCTAAACATATGCGTTTAATACGCTCTAAATCATGGCGTTTATCAAATACCTCAACATTTGCATTGTTACTACAATCGGCATAATACCCTTGGATAGCAGTATGTTTTTCGAGAAGCAGATAATGCTGTTGATCTGATTTATTGTTTGTATGGACAAGTAAATCATTCAATGTTTGAGCGTATACATGATTAAAAACTATATGAATAAATTTACCCGCCGGTTTAAATGTGGGGGGCGATGTAATAGGAATTGCACCATTCGACAATAACTCATCAGCGATAGTCATTATGCTTGGTAATGCATCTGGATTTCCATTTAATTGTTTTAGCAGTTTAACTTCCTTTGCTTCCAGAAAAAAGGTGGAATCTTTTTGTTGTAATAACCATGCTTCTGCAAGTTTTACTTTTAGCCAATTGATGGGATTACTTCGTATTCTCCCTTTTTCCTGTTCTTTTAAAGGCAATAAAAATGGTAAGCTAAGATCCATTTCGCCTTGAGCAGCTATCATTTGTTGAAACCCATTTTTAAGAATACTTGCTGCATCTTGTTGTTTACCAATATTTCTAAATGCTCTACTCAGTGAACAAACAACTGGTATATTTTGGGGATTTGCAGTATACAAGTCAAGGAGAGAAGATGCTGCTTCCACCGATAATACCGCCTTTTGTGATGGGGTTAGTTTAATATTTTGATCAACCTCCCATAAAATATTAAGTGCTCTAAAATATTTATCTTCAGCTTCGCCTTCAGGCTTTTGTATCCAATCTGATTTAAAAGACTGTGCCCACAATTGGTATTGAACTGAATCTAGATAATTTAAAGTTAGTGGTAGATTGCAGGGATTGTTCGTAAAAATGAAACCCTGTGATTCTAGTTTTTTTGTCCACTCATCTGTTAATGCAAACAACCATTTTGCAGAAGAAATATTTCCTTCTTCAAGCTTAGACAATACCCCTACTTCTTCGATGAATTCAAAAAATTGATACTCATTATCTTTTAGGATATTCAATGTAGTATGATCTAGCTTGTTGTTATTACCAATACATATTATTGGTTGTACATTATTAATAAGATCTTTGGCTCCCGCCAAAATCTCTTTCCATGTTCCAAACGTATCAAGTATTACTAGTTTTGCAGTTTTAATAGTATTGCATTCAACTACTGAATCAATAGTTGTGGTATCAATCAACAGAGTTCCTTTATTTTTATCTACTACTGCATGTTCTTCTATACTTCCAAGTTTTAACAAAGAATAATCTATTTCATCAGAAGCAGCCTGCTCAATGATTTGAATTTGATGCAGGTTATTAATTCGCTTGGTCTCTTTTAGATAAGTGCTTATCTCGCTATTAGGTTCAAAGCCAATTACTGTGCCTGATGCTCCTACCTTTTCAGCTAATGCAACAGTACAGGTTCCATATCCACTACCAACCTCGATTACACTATCGCCTTCATCTAAGATACTTGCTAAAATAGGTTCGAGGCTGTTGTTTGGATTTCCTTTTTCCACCAGATTATAATGGGTAAGATTATTTAAATCTTTTGGTAAGGCGAGAATAACTTGGTCTGAATATTGAAATTCATTGTAATCTAGAATAAAAGCCGGCTCTTTTGGAATATGGTGTGACAGGTAGAACTCATCAAGTTTTTCATTGGATAAAGCTTTTATATTGATATGATGTTGCCATTCACCTTCCTTTAAATTATTCTCATATCCAGTAACACGTTGATTCCACATTTCTCTAAAAGCTATACTTAAATGTGCCCCAAATTGTGCTCCATTGCATAGCGGAGATTCCAACAGTTTTTGTCTTAACCCAGCCCTTATGATTTCAAGGTGATTAATATCGGTAGCTAGTTCAACCACCTTTGCTTTGTATTCATCCCAGGATTTTGTGATCCAATCACGGTTACCCGAATTATGCAAATGGGTTACTGAATGGCGACCAGCAAAGGTTGGGCCTGAACAGGTAACCACTGGCACACCCATCCACAAAGCTTCACATGTCGTTAATCCACCAGAATAGGGCCATGGGTCTAAGGCAATATCAATTTGATTGTAGGATGCTAGTAAATCTTCATGTAAGGCATACCCTTCGAATAAAATTCTGTCGTTTCCAATCTCATGTTTCGAAAACATAGCAAGAATATGATCAACGAAACCTTGGGTACTATACTGCTTACTTTTTAAGAAAAGTTTGCTATTGGGTACCAATTTTAGAATTTCGGCCCACTGTTCAATAAGTTGATTATTTAATTTTGTAGGATTATTAAAACATCCAAAGGTGATATACTTGTTATACTTTGCGGGTAATGGGCCCACATTTATATAGTATTCTGGGGGTTCATAACACACATAATCATCAGGCATACGCACTAATTTCTCGGTGTAGTATGGTTCGTCGCCTTCAGGAGATTCGTAATGATCTGTTAATAGATAGTCGACACTTTGTAATCCAGTGGTATTAAATAAGCCACCCACCCATTTTATAGTAATTGGTGCTGGTTCGAGAGCTACCGTTTTTAGTCGATTAAACGCAGAGTGGCCAGAAAGTTCAACCAGTATATCAATCTCATCTTCTTTAATTAATTTAGCAACAATATGATCATTGTAACCGATTACCGAGATCCATTTATCACACCTTTTTTTGATACGCATTGATAAACTATCGTACATCGAGTGAGTGTTGTAGCCATATAATTCAAATTGATCTTTTGGCAAAGATTCTATAGCTCTAGTAATCATCCAACCCACTGGATGTTTTCTAAACCCACCAGAAATAAAGCCTATTTTAAGCTTTTTATTTCTATCTATGTTTTTTGGTTTTGGCCGTTCATTGCGTACTTCGGGTGCAAAATATTCATCCCAAAGTAAGTGAGCGTCAAAAATTTCCTTTTTAGTTCTTTCAGGATTGTAATGGATTCCCATTAAATAATTTGAAAGTGATTCTGGGGCATCGGGAGAATCTTTCAATGCCCTCATGTAATGTTTTTCCGCCTCATTAAATCTACCAACTTCTAATAGACACAATGCGTAATTAATTCTCAAGCGACCATCTTTGGGCGTTTTTTGGAGTAATTGCTCATTGAGTCTAATCGCTTCAGCATATTTTCCCCAATCCTTGTACGCTACTGCTAATTGGATAAGAGCCAATTTATGATTTGGTTTTACTTTCAAAGCTTCATTGATAATAGATACCGCTTCTTCATACTTCTGTAATTTAAGATGGATTAGAGCCTGACCTAAGTATGCTTCAATAAATTTGGGTTCCATCTTTACAGTTATTTCATACAATTCCATTGCTTTTCTCAAATCACCCTGATCGAAGTATATGGAGCCTATTCTATAAGCTATGCCTGAATTTTTGGGATCTATCTGATTTGCTTTTGAAAAGGCTTGTAAAGCTTTTTCTAAATCTGCAGTTGCTCGATAAGCAGCGCCTAAGTTAATCCATGCTTCTAGAAAATCATTTTTTAGTTCAACGGCTTGTTTAGCATATAAGATCGCTTCATTAAATTGCTCTAGATGTAGGTATGCAACAGACGTTAAATGGAATGTTTCTGGTTGATTTGAGCCGTTTTTTAAAGCATTCTGTAAATAACGTAAGGCCTTCGAATATTCAGATTTTTGCAATAGTGCTACTCCCAAATAATGATAAATCGCCCACGAAGATGTATACCTCTTCAATAAACGTTGCAATATTTTAATTGCCTTATCAGGATTTGGTTGCTTTTTATTTAACAATGCTTGAGCACGGGCTAATTCTGTTTGCACGACTTCTCCAATTAGTTAGTTGCACACATACATCTTTCCAAAAATGATGCCAGCAACCATTTTTGTAATTACTATTTGGAGTTGATTGTTTGATTTTAGGCCAATAAATAGCTTTTTGTATTATATCAGTGAATAATGATCTATGATTTATTCCCCCATTAGGATGAACTATTTTTAAACAATACTGAATTTTTTTCCTCATTTAAGGAAGTACTTACCCCTGCTGATAACAGAACACAACCTTAACAAGCTATATCTTTGAAATTTATTCTTGGCATAATACTTGTCAAAACGGGTGTAGAATGTGATAGGTTTGTACTTGTGTTCTATTAAAGTTCTCTAATAGTGGAGGATTTTCATTAAAAAAAGAACGCACGTACCGATAAACAAAAAACAAGTAGCTGTAAACACATTAAAGTTATGCAAAACGCATCCTTAGTATATCAACGACAATCAATAATGAATGCTTCTCCACTAAAGCTTGTAGTGAAGATGTATGACCTACTCATTCAAGCTTCTTACAGAGAAGATGATAGAAAGGTAAGAGAAATTCTTTCTGGACTAATTCAAGGTCTTAATTTTGATTACGAGCCTGCGGGTCAACTCTTTGAATTATACAGATATTGCCAGGACCTATCACGCAAGCACCGCTTTGAAGAAATTCGAGAAGTGCTAGAACCTCTTCGCGACACTTGGGAAGAAGTTTCTAACAAGCAAGTGAATATCCAACAAATAACTGCATAAACACCTTAAAGAATGGCTTCAATCTCTAGCTTATTCGCACAAACTTCATCCTATGAAACATTTGTTACTCAGCTTGTTGAGTTAGAAAGTCAAAAAAAGCTCCGTTTTGAAGCTGAACAAAGTGATGTTAAAGAAAGTAAGACGGCAGTAGGTGTTATAAGTAGTGCGCTCACTGATTTAGAAGCTAAAATTAAAGAATTAACGACCGAATCTAACAACTCATTCGAATTATTTTCATCCAGTGTTAGTGAGAGTACAGCAATAAAAATTAATTCCGTATCTGGGTTAGACAGAGAAAACACCTATAATATAACAACTCATCGGTTAGCACAGCGAGACATTGCTCTAGACACAAGCAGAGTAGCTTCAGGCACAGATTTAGCAGGCTTTGGAGACGGATCTGTAACGTTAACCATTGGAGATAAAACGGAAACAATCTCAGTATCGACTACAGGACTAACAAACAAAGAAATTTTAGATTCATTTGTTACTGAAATTTCAAATGCCTTTGGAGAAGAAGCAAGTGCTAATGTATTTAATACTGATAGTGACAACATACAGTTTTCTATACAGAGTTTAGAAACTGGATTCGATAATCGCATTCAATTTAGTGGAGCAACTGGCGTATTATCCGAAATTACAGGTGGGCTTAGCGAATTAGTACCCGATGAAGAATTGGACGCTTCCTTCACCATTGATGGGATTACATTTACGAGAGGTTCTAATACTGTTACTGATGCTGTTGATGGATTAGATTTTACCCTTTTGGATGCCTCCGGCGAACAAGAACAAATGACCGTTTCGCGTAACATTGATGGATCAAAAGCTAATTTAGAAGATTTTATTGCAGCATTTAATGAAGTAAATGAAACCATTAGAGAAAGAACTTTTATTAACGCTGAAACTGGTAATAAAGGACCATTACAAAAATACAGAACCATCCGTACCTTAAGCACTACTTTACGACAGACAGCATTACTAAATGCTGATGATATTTCGAGTGGTAATGTGCAAAATTTCACTGATTTAGGGATTAGCTTCGAGAATGATGGGAAAATGGTTATTGATGATGCTGATAAATTGAATCAAGTATTACAAGATAACCCAGAACAAATTGCTGCTTTTTTTGGGGATGAAAGCTCTCCTATTACTGCTATTCTTTCTCAATCGGAAAGTTTTACAGAGTCTGGCGGAATTCTATCGTCCTTGGAAGATAGTCTAGATGATAAAATTGATAATTTAGATCGGCTCATTGAGCGAGAAGAGGATTATTTGATAGAATATGAAGAAGAACAAAGAAGAATATTTAATGAATTGGATGCTATGCTAGAAGCTGGACAACAACAATTTGACCAAGTTGTTCAATTTTCTACTGTAAGCGTATCAGCACCATCATATATTTAATACATGGATAGATTAAAACATACCATCACTAGATTAAATGAATTGAGTGAGAATATACTCACTGAATTAGATAAAGAAGCCCCCTCGCTTGAAATAATTCGAGAAGAAATGAATCAGCGAGAAGAATATTTAGAAATTTTGAATGTAGTTCAAAAGAACCAACAAGAGACAACATTATCAAATTATGAAATCGGCATTTTACGCCCTCTTTTTGATGCTTTTGTTTCTATGAATGGTGAAATTCAGAATAGAATTTCAACGTTATTGAACCTTCAAATGGAGAAACTTGCTGCTGCAACTAAACGGCGCAAGGCTCGAGACAGTTATGGGGTTATAAAAACTCCAAATATTTCATATTTTTAATACTTATTAATTACAACCACCATGGAAATCAATAAACTATCAACACAGCTTAATGGATCAATAGACGGTTCTAAGGCAACAGAAACTGGCCGTGCTGGTCGCGTTGCTGAGCAAAAGGAAGCAAATAATCTTTCGGATAAAGTTTCCATTAGCAGTTCTAGTGTACAAAGTAGTGATGAGCAGTTTGCTCAAATCGAACTCGAAAAAGCTAATTCTGCTGCTTTTATAAAACTAAAAGAATATAAAGCACGCATCAATGAATATGATCAAGCTCGACAAATTTCCCCAGAAGCTGCCCGAGAGACAGAGCTAGGAAAGATGTTGAACGACCCCGCTGTTTGGGAAAAAATGGCCGAAAATATGTTTCGATAACCCCCATTAGGGTTAATTATTTATAAAAAAAGAGGGCATAATGCTCTCTTTTTTTTTATTCAGCAATTTCATTGTTTAAGGGTGCCTATATTATAGGTAAATAAAATAGCTTTCTTTCACTAAATCATAGTTTATGAAACGATCGATTCTTGTTGTTGACGACGATGAATTATTGCTTGGATTCATCGAAGAAATACTTCTAACCGCAGGATATAAAGTAACGGCATTCTCTTCTCCAGTTAAAGGACTTGAGTTTCTTAAAAAAGAGACGGTTGATTTGGTTATATCTGATGTGAAAATGAATGAGTTAACAGGAGATGAAGTACTCGCAGATGTAAAAAAAGAATATCCCAACACAGGTGTAATTCTGATTACTGGTTTTGGCAATATAAATCATGCCGTTCGCGCACTACATAAAGGAGCCTTCGATTACATCACCAAGCCTTTTAAAGCCAAAGAAATCATTTTCCGTGTAAATCGATTTTTTGAATCGGATCCTGAAACAGAAGCTTCAAAAAAGAAACAAACTCCTGTATCCCAAAAAAGTGTCGTGAAAAATGATACATCGGAAGCTATAAGTCCTGTTGATGCTAGTGATAAAGGTGAAAATCAATTTGTGGGGAATGATCCACAGATAAAAAAATTAATGCGAGTGCTACCACAGATTGCAAAAAACGTAGCTCCCGTTCTTATTCAAGGTGAAAGTGGTACAGGTAAAGAAGTATTTGCACAACAAGTACATGCACACAGCAATCGTGCAAACGGACCGTATATCAAAATAAATTGTGCCAATCTACCTTCAGAATTAGTTGAGAGCACGTTATTTGGCCATATAAAGGGCGCATTTACCGGTGCAATATCTGACAGAAAAGGAGCTTTTGATGCCGCAGAAGGCGGAACGCTACTCTTAGACGAAATCACTGAAATTGAAATGAATGTACAGGCAAAACTTTTGCGAGTGCTTCAGGAAAATGAGTTTTACAGGGTTGGTAGCCAAAAGCCAATAAAGTCTAACGTACGCATTCTTGCTACCTCTAACCGAAATATTGCAGAGGCTATTGCAGACAAGCTATTTCGTGAAGATTTATATTATCGTTTAAATGTATTTCCGATAGAGATACCTCCCCTTCGACATCGTAAAAGTGACATCCCCTTGTTGGTAAATTATTTTGCAGAGTCGTACACCAACAGATATGGGCTGAAGCATAAAGAGATATCCAAAGAACTTATGGATTATATGATTGCGCAAGATTGGAGAGGCAATGTTCGAGAGTTGAATAATAAAATGCATCGAGGCATCATTTTAGCACAAGATGCTGATAAAATATTGGTAGAACATATTGATAATGAACTTTTTTCCAGTGCCGACGAAACCTTAAGTAACGAATCCATCAGCACCACAGATTTACCCTTAATGTCTATCGAAGAAATGGAGATGAAGCTGATAAAAAAAGCGCTTGAACAGACTCAAGGAAATCAAAAAAAAGCAGCACAATTGTTGGGTATCTCCGATCGAACCATACGCAATAAACTAAAACAATATGGGGAAGGAGAGTAGATACTTGCTCGACATCAGGGATTAAATCTACTTCTTAATTTATGTAAGTTCATGGTTTAAATTGCATCAACAGGACTTTTCAAGAAGTTACCTTTTTCATTAAGAACATGGGTATAAATCATAGTGGTTTTAACGTTGGTGTGTCCTAGTAATTCCTGAACGGTTCGTATATCGTATCCAAATTGTAGCATTTGTGTAGCAAAACTATGGCGCAGGGTATGGGAACTTACTTTTTTTACAATGTTGGTGTTAGAAACTGCTTGTTTCAGAGCTTTTTGAATGTATCGATCGGAGATATGATGTCGATGTTTTAATCCACTTCGAGGATCGGTGGAGATTCTATCAGAGAAAAAAATATACATCCAACCGAGATGCTTTGCTTCGCCGGGATGTTTTCTATGTAATGCTTTTGGTAATAATTTTTCTCCCTGCCCTTTTTTAAGATCTCTATAGTGTTGTTTAGTTGCTCGTTTAATTTGTTCTTTAAGATCTGGAATACAGCTATTGGGGAGCATTACCCTTCGGTCTTTTAATCCTTTTCCTGACCGCACTAATATATAAAAGTGTTCGAAATCGATATCTTTTATACGTAGGCGAAGCACTTCGGAGATCCGCATACCGGTTCCAAACATCAAGCTAAGAATAAGATGAGGGAGACCTGTACAATGGTAAAAAATTTGGCGCACTTCGTCTTGACTTAATACTACGGGTACTTTTTGTGGTTTTCGGGCTCTTTGCAAGCCATCCAATTTTAATGTAGGTACATCCAATACTTGTTTATATAAAAATACGAGTGCTGATAATGCTTGATTTTGGGTAGATGCGGCTACATTTTCGTTATTTGCGAGATCGTTTAAAAAATCTTCAACCTCTGCAGCGCCCATTTCATTGGGGTGCGTGGTGTTATGAAAGCGAATGTATCGGAGTATCCAACTGATGTACGCTTGTTCGGTTTTAAAACTATAATTTCTACGTCTTATTTCTTGTCTAACCTGGGTTAACAATTTACTTGAGGGCATACTATTGACAATTTTATTATTAGCAGTATATATTGTTAGACCCGTGAGCAGGTGATTCCTTACAAAATAATTTCAAGAAATTGTTCGGATTTGTTTTTTTGAGTTTATTTTTTGGGATGTTTGAGGTGGTTTTAAAATATTATCCGAACAATACTCACCTCCTGTTCGCTAAATAATATGTTATAGGGCATAACCAAGTATGAGAATCTTAATTAGCACATTTTTTCTACTCGCTGTTTTAGGTTCAAATGTCTATGCCTGTTCTTGTTCCGAAATTCCATATGAAGAAGCTGTTGAACGTTCGTCTGAAATATTTATCGGCAAAGTTGTTAAGATTGAATTTGAAAGAGATTTATTCCCTTCAAAACCTCTTGAATCTCTTCCCATATTTCGCCAACAATATTGGGTCGTCACCTTGGAAGTCTCTAAAAAATGGAAAGGTTCAAAGAAGAATAAAATTTCTGTTAAACAAACATTCAATAGCTGTGAGTTTTCATTTACATTTGGTGGTGAATATTTGGTATTTGCCGAAACGGCTGACTTAAGATGGAATGGTACCAGAAATCATTGGACATGGTTATGTTCAAGAACTATTAACACTTATTATTTTAATGAATGGGTAAATCAATTTGATTCTACTGAAGATTGGGACTTTGACGACCGTGAATTACTTGACAACCAATTTCCAGAACCGATACGTACAGCTTCATTCTTCAATAATTGGGCTATTTGGTTATTCGTGTTTATTGCTTCTATAGGTTTATTTTTCCAATATATGCGAAAAAGAAATGCCCTATAACAAGCGTTTCAAGTCGGACGCAGACGGAGCCGCACTTTTGTATTGTGTCGATGAAAATAAAATCGTTACTTAAACAAAAAACTAATCTCTGCGCCGCTTAAACGCGGGGTCGTTATACACACTCATGAAAAACCTACTAATCATTTTGCTTTTTGTTTTTGGAAGTTGTGCCACTACTTCACGTCCAATAGTTGAACCAACTCCATATTCAAAACCAGACTTCAATGGTGTTGTAGATTCTTATATAACTACAGATTTAGATGCTCAAGCTACTGATCCAAATGTTATTCTGGTAAATCCTAGTGATACTGGTTTTGACGGTCCCAAATTCATACAACCGTTTCTACAGCAAACAGCCGTCAAAAAAGTTCTTAGTGGATTCACTTGTCCAGTTCGTGGGAAAGTATCTGTTGCAGTAATCCTGGATTCTGATGGAACTGTAAAAGCTCCACAACTTCGAAGAGGCATTCATGAGGAATGTGATGAAAAAGCAATTCAAGCAGTTATGGAAGCATATGTTTATCCTGCAAAATATAATGGAAAAGCTGTCGCCATGGTTTTAACTTTCCCTATAGAATTCAAATAGTTAGCTGTGTGTATAACAAGCGTTTCAAGCGGACTCGAACGGAGTCCGGAACTTTAATTTTTAACCCCAGACTCGCCGCTTAAACGCAGGGTCGTTATAAGGCAAAAGAATCATGTCACGTAGAAGAAAGCTTAAAGATCTTGCTGTTGGAATAGCTACGAAATTTATTTCCAGAAATAATGATCTGCGTGGTTATTGGGCTTTAGGAATCTTATTCAAAGATTTAGACAAAGTTGGCGGAACCTCTATATCTTTAAATCTCTTGACAGGAAAAAGTACACCTGATTTGAAAAATGCAAACAAAGTAGCAATTGAATTTAGTAAATACCTTGACCAACAATTAAAACAAAGAGGTTTTCATAAATCACAAGTTCTTGAAGCTATTCTTTCAATAGCATTTGATGTCGCACCTTCGAAAGATCATTTACAAGTGATCAAAATTTCCGCTCGAGGGAAACCATTTACTTGCAGTGTTAAATTATTAGATGACCTTGGGAATACTCATCGCTACACTGCAAAAGGGTGGTGTAGTAAACATAACCCAAGAAAAGAATTAAAAAGTACCAGAATCCTTAGCCTATTTGCCTTATAACAAGCGTTTCAAGTCGGACGCAGACGGTGCCACACTTTTGTATTGTGTCGGTGAAAATAAAGTCGTTACTTAAACTAAAAACTAATCCCTGCGCCGCTTAAACGCAGGGTCGTTATGCAACCAAATAATAAACCATTAGATTTAACACTTTCTCAAATCCATGATCTAACTGAAAAGAATCCAAACCTAAAAGAAGAACTTAATTCTCTTTATTACGCATTAAACGATTACCCATTATTTAACTTAGATTCCGTTTCTGAATTAATTAAGGATTTAGAAAAACAGGGTTTGAAATCGTTTAATGTAAAAGACATTCGTAAGTATCAAGAAAATCTCACTTTTTCAAAACATGCTTGGGAAATAGAAAGTCTAGAAAGTATTCTCATATTTTGTAAACACCTAGATGAAAATGATTTCATAAATGCCATTAATAAACTTAAACAAAAATTGCAGGTTGCATAACAAGCGTTTCAAGTCGGACGCAGACGGAGCCGCACTTTTATATTGTGTTGGTGAAAATAAAATCGTTACTTAAACAAAAAACTAATCTCTGCGCCGCTTAAACGCAGGGTCGTTATGTGCCCGGTCAGGCTTCCAATTTTTTGGGCGTTGGGTGTTTTGGTACAAATGCTTTCCTTTTTCGTTTATTGGGTTATGCGTCGCTGTTTGTGGTGTGCCCTTTTCTGGCTCCGAAGTTGCGCTTTTCAGCTTTTAAAAAAAGAACACAATTAAGAGAACTATTACCGTTTTCAAAAACCATTTAACGCTCGGTGCGTTGGGTTTAGCTTCGACTCCACGGTTCTCACAGTGCCTGCCCGGTCGCTCCACACTTTGGGCTTGCTTTAGTGTATTGCTTTTGCCACATTTGGCGGTAGTTTGTGCGTGGGTCAGCTACTCACATAACAAGCGTTTCAAGCGGATTCGAACGCGGTTCGGATCCTTAATTTATTAACTCGACTCGCCGCTTAAACGCAGGGTCGTTAGCCATCAGAACCAGGAACCCAATGAAGCCAATCCGAACCATCATAGCCTTAACCATGCTCCTCGCCTGTGCATGCTCATCAGACCATACCGCCACGGAAAATGATCCAGTCCCCTTCACCGGCACTGTGACATACCTCGATTTCGAAGGCGGATTCTACGGAATCGTGACCAACGCTGGCGAAAACCTATACCCCATAAACCTTGAACAAGACCATAAAATTGATGGCCTCACAGTTCATGGAACCTATACAGTAATTGATGGAATGGTCACAGCATTTCAATGGGGCACCATAGTGGAAATTACCTATGTCACAATCCCGGCCCCCACAGCAGATGGCTAACAAGGCGCTCAACCAGACGCCTTCGGCGCCGGTTAGCTTTAACGTTATACGGTTTTCCAAAACTAGGCTTCATGAAAATTAATCCACCACATCTTAAATCTGTTTTTCTAGTGGTATTTCTGTTTAGCCTTTTCCAAGTCTCTGTTGCTCAAGATTCTTCATCAACAAAAATTCCGATGTATTATAATCTTGATAGCTCAACAGATTCAATTACAGCAATTGGAGAAATACCTGCAGTACATCCTGACAGTGTCAATGTTTTTGTAAATAATTCGTATTCAGTTTCTGCTCCTATCATAATTGCGCTTATCATTGGAGCCGCACTCTCTTTGGCTTTTTCAAGTTTTGGTAAGAAAAAAGAGATTGAATTTAAGAAGTGGAATCTCGAAAATCGGGAGAAGCTTAAAAACAATAAAAAATAACCGTATAACAAGCGTTTCAAGTCGGACGCAGACGGAGCCGCACTTTTGTATTGTGTCGGTGAAAATAAAATCGTTACTTAAACAAAAAACTAATCTCTGCGCCGCTTAAACGCGGGGTCGTTATAGGGCATAACCAAGTATGAGAATCTTAATTAGCACATTTTTTCTACTCGCTGTTTTAGGTTCAAATGTCTATGCCTGTTCTTGTTCCGAAATTCCATATGAAGAAGCTGTTGAACGTTCGTCTGAAATATTTATCGGCAAAGTTGTTAAGATTGAATTTGAAAGAGATTTATTCCCTTCAAAACCTCTTGAATCTCTTCCCATATTTCGCCAACAATATTGGGTCGTCACCTTGGAAGTCTCTAAAAAATGGAAAGGTTCAAAGAAGAATAAAATTTCTGTTAAACAAACATTCAATAGCTGTGAGTTTTCATTTACATTTGGTGGTGAATATTTGGTATTTGCCGAAACGGCTGACTTAAGATGGAATGGTACCAGAAATCATTGGACATGGTTATGTTCAAGAACTATTAACACTTATTATTTTAATGAATGGGTAAATCAATTTGATTCTACTGAAGATTGGGACTTTGACGACCGTGAATTACTTGACAACCAATTTCCAGAACCGATACGTACAGCTTCATTCTTCAATAATTGGGCTATTTGGTTATTCGTGTTTATTGCTTCTATAGGTTTATTTTTCCAATATATGCGAAAAAGAAATGCCCTATAACAAGCGTTTCAAGTCGGACGCAGACGGAGCCGCACTTTTGTATTGTGTTGGTGAAAATAAAATCGTTACTTAAACTAAAAACAAATCTCTGCGCCGCTTAAACGCAGGGTCGTTATAAGCATAAATTTGATCTTCGATAATGAAATATCTTAGTCTGATTGTTCTATCATTTTTTTCAGCTAATTCTTATTCCGAATATGAATCCGAAATGAATAATTTATATCCCTATTTAGTAACATCCGATTATCCGATCGATGAAAAATCTGGAAAAAGTGTTCCAATTGGTCATGATATTTTCGTTGAATGGGTGCTTTATCAAAATGGAATTGTTGAGAGTTTTGATATTTCAAAAGAAAATGATAGCGAAAGACTTAAAATTACGGCAAAGGAAAACCTCATTAATACATTTCGCAGTGATATCAAAGCAATGAAATTTGATGGTGGTCCAAATTCTAAACCTTTTATTATTTTAGGAGATCACTGGAATACAGCTACTCAGATACTTAATCCAGAATTACATTCTTGGGCTAGAAATGCACTTGACTCTGATGAATTAATCGTATCAATTCCTAATAGAGAAACATTATTAATCTTCCCATTTGGTGGTAAAATATATCAGAGTAATATCATGAATTTTGTAAAAGAGAAAGAAGCCACTTCTAGTAACCAACTTACATTTAGTTTATTTAAGCTAAATGATGAAGGGTTAATAGCTATAGATTGAATTGACAAAATGCTTATAACAAGCGTTTCAAGCGGACTTCGACAGAGTCCCGAACTTTAATTTTTAAATCCAGACTAGCCGCTTAAACGCGGGGTCGTTATATGGCTAGGCTACTTTACCAATATGAATCGACCTGAATTATCTTGTATTCGTCCCTCCTACGAAACCTTTCATAGGCAAATTGCAAAAGCTCTTCTTGTCGGTACTGGACAGAATACAGAGTATAAAAAGGGGAAGTTCTCAGGATTTCAAAAAGAGTTAGATGATGTCATAAAGGAGTTTGGAGAAATTAATATCTTCATGTCTGTTGGAATCAGTATGCTCGTCACTTCATTTGAAGTCTATTTGAAATCAACATTCCTGTGTCTTTTAGAATCAAATCCAGATTGTCGAAAAGAAATTATTTCAATACACAATAAGGAAGTAACTGATGATACTTCTACCAAAGACATTGTCCTTTCAAATAGACAAAAATTTAACTTCCAGAACCTGAAATACACCAATAAAAATTTTAAAGAGGTTTTTGATGTAGATTTGAAGGAAGTTCTAGATAATGAAAAAAGAACTCGAGGTTTTAAGCATCCAGTAGACGAAATTGAGGAGCTTATTGCTAAACAAGGTCTATTTTCTTACTTGGTTAACAAAGAACACGGAGGGTTAATCCTTCGCCATAAAATTATACATCAATCTTATACTTCTAAAGATGCCAAGGAAATTTTTTTGATGATGTATGAGGTTTTTAAATACTTTTCAACCAGCCTAGTAGAAAATATATATCAAGTGAATTTTGACGAGATACCAAGATAATACGCCATATAACAAGCGTTTCAAGTCGGACTCGAACGGAGTCCCGACCTTTAATTTTTAACCCCAGACTCGCCGCTTAAACGCAGGGTCGTTAGGTTACTTAAACATCATCTGAATATGAAAACGAAACTAATTTTACTCATTTTTCTCATCTTAATTTCTTGTACTAAGAAAGTTCAAGATCAACAAACCATTGAAGAAGAAATAGATGAAATTGTGGACATTCGAATCTTTCCGGAAGATCAGGTCAGATTCAATGGAAAAATGATAAGCGAATCTGGTTTATACAGTCACATTCAAAACTTGAATATCTCAGATGAGACAAGAGCCCGTATAATTTTCGATGAAAATGTATCATTTGGTGTTATTACACAAGCTCAAAAACTTTTATACGAAAAAGGGATCAAACAAATCAATGCTAAAGGTTTGTCTGCGAAGGAATTTTTAAACTACGACGAAAAGATAGTTCACATTGATATTCTTAATTCAGATAAACTTCTTTTTGATGGCAATCTTCTTCACACCGAGGATTTGGAAATAGCTCTAAACAATACAGAGTTACCAACTAATGTTGAGTTTATCATTACTGTAAGCGAGAGAGCTACTTTTGGAGATGTTTATGATGTTCAAAAATTGTTAGCAATTAACGGACTTGATAAAATTAGTAATGAGGATTTTCCTGAATATCAATACTAAAAACAGTAACCTAACAAGCGTTTCAAGTCGGACGCAGACGGAGTCGCACTTTTGTATTGTGTTGGTAAAAATAAAATCGTTACTTAAACCAAAAATTAATCTCTGCGCCGCCCTGCCTGCCGGCAGGCAGGTTAAACGCAGGGTCGTTATGTTACTTTAGAAATTACAGCCGTGATCATAGAATGGTATAAATCACATGATGAAAAAGAGAGGAGCACTTTTGTTGCTGTTTTTTGGATTTTCATAGCAATCTTTGGCTTAATGTTAATTGTTCTTTCAATTGGACAAGAGCATAGAGACTATTACAAAGCTAACAATGGATTATTCTTAATGTGTTCCATAATTGTAGTTTTGATCCTAATTCGTAGAAAGACTTTTGATCAAATTTTTAAAAACAGCTTTAAACTATTGAGTAGAAAAAGACCTGTTGAGTTACTTTTTCTCAGTGAATTTATATTTCTACTTACGGTTCTGGCTGTTCTAATTTCATTCTTGTTCGTTTTGGATCTTACATTTATTACCAAAAGTGGTTTGCAAATTGGTGGCGTTGTTGCAGTTTCAATGGCAAGTTTGTTAAACTCACTTAGAAAAACAGTAACATAACAAGCGTTTCTCCGTGGGAGTCCCTTGGACAAGTCGGACGCAGACGGAGTCGCACTGTTGTATTGTGTTGGTGAAAATAAAATCGTTACTTAAACTAAAAACTAATCTCTGCACCGCCCTGCCTGCCGGCAGGCAGGTTAAACGCGGTGTCGTTATGTCCGATACAACAAACTACAATAAGTTAAAACCATTTACGGCAATAGAGTATTGTGAGTGTCCCCAAGTCACAGAGTTGTTGCTGGTTTATATGCATGTGGATAATCCCATTTATTGCTATCAATGCAAAAAAGATGTGAATGTTGAACAGCTCGAACTGGCGCAGTCTGAAGTTGATGAACTTGCCAGTTGTTTTAGCACATATGGTTCGTTTTATGAGCTTTGGATGGACTCTGGCGAATATGAAGATTGGGCAAAGACAAAGTTATTAGACAGGCATGGTCAAGTTAACAAGGCAGGTGTCGCAATAGCTAGATCACTTTCGCAAAAGATTCCAACATATTATTGGTGGTTCCATGATGCCGATGACGCAGACCCTGTAAATTGCCCTAATTGTGATACGGCGCTTAATACTGATGTTCCAAATGGTTTCGGCAAATGCGAACGGTGTTGTGTCGCAATCTGAACGCACATAACTAAGCGTTGTAGCGGACACCTACTCATGGCCGTGAAAATTGGCAAAACTTCCTAGCCTTCCTTTAGTTATAATGGAGTGGTGTGGCACATAGGGTGCCGCTGAACTTTAACTTTATATGTTTAAAGAGATTTAAATGAAAATCGCTTTAGTCCCAATAATTCTTTTCTTTTTGGCAACAACTGCGTGTGTTCCGTCAAGGTCCCTCATTGATATAAATGAACAGTTAGTGGTTGACAATTTTAATGAGCAGATTCAAGGGAGTACATTCAAATTAAGAACCGTCGATGGAGTTGAATTTATTCCAGAATCCATAGAGTTCTCAACAGATTCAGCTAGATACGTTATTAGCTCGGAAAATTATTTGATACCTATATCACAAATAAAATCATTATCTGTCTCAAAAAAACCCAGCTTGGCAAAAGCTATTTCTATTCCATTAATTGCTTTAGGAGTTTTCGGAGTTGCTTCATTTGATGATTCTGGTGCTATTGGTTCAGAAATAGGTAAAGTTCTTGGTGGATCAATTTCATTAATCACAGGTGCTGTGACCTTAGTTATTGGCAGTACCGCTGAAACTAAGACATACTATTTTAATCAATAAATTAAACATATAACAACCGTTTCTCCGTGGGAGTCCCTTGGACGAGTCGGATGCTGAATCTCCTCCTTCGGATACGTTCAGCACTGGCTCCGAACGGAGCCGCACTTTTGTATTGTGTTGGTGAACATAAAATCGTTACTTAAACTAAAAACTAATCTCTGCGCCGCCCTGCCTGCCGGAAGGAAGGTTAAATGCAGGGTTGTTATGTTGAAATACCAAGAATCAAAATGAAGTTTCAGTTTCTCTTTTTTGGAATGACAATTCTTCTTATCACTTCCTGTGATTTAATTGGCGAGCTTGATGAAGATGGAACTGAATATGTTAGAAAGTCTCAGATTGAAATAAGTGATTTAAAATTACTTTCGAGCAAGAATGACCTTATAAAATTTCTTGGTAGGCCTGATTCTGTTGTTCAAGGTTATTATTTCTACGATCGACTGAATACATATTTGGCAATGGATTCATTAATCTGGGAAGTCACTTCAACAAATCCTGACTACTCAACACCAGATGGAATTAAAGTCGGAAATTCCAAAAAGAAAGTAATTAATGCTTATGGTGAAACAGAAACTTGGGAACACGAAGATAAAAGTGGTGAAACTTTAGTCTACTGGAATTATCACACTTTTCAACAAACCCCATTGTATTTGTTCTTTAGTATTCGAGAAGACACTGTATCAGAAATCAAAATTCGGTGGCATTGGGAATGGGTTAAATTAAACTATTTTCAACATAACAACCATTCCTCCATGGGAGTCCCTTGGACAAGTCGGATACGGAATCTCCTCCTTCGGAGAAGTTCAGCACTGGCTCCGAACGGAGCCGCACTTTTGTATTGTGCTGGTATAAATACAATGTTAAAAACTAATTAAGCCTCTATTCATTAGTTGTAACTTATACGTCATTGACGTATATTTTCCAAACTTACTAATATCGATGGAGTTCTTTGAAACACCCATTTTTATAAAGCTGATTCAAAAGTTATTTCTGATACGCAATACCATCTGCTCCAATTGCAGTTGTCGATGCACCCTGAATCTGGTGAGATAATTAAAGGAAGTGGTGGGATACGCAAACTGAGATGGTTTGGGTCAGGTCGCGGAAAAAGAGGTGGTATTCGGGTGATTTACTATTATTTCACTGATAGTGAGCAAATTTATATGCTCTATGCATATCCAAAAAATAAAAAGGATGATCTAACTACAGATCAATTGAGGCAATTAAAACAAATTGTTGAGGAGCAACTCAAATGAATGATGAACTGTTTAACGAATTACTAGAAAGTGTAAAACAAGCTGGCGACATCCGTAAAGGTAAAAGCAAGCCATCTAGATATGCTATGATCGGTGAACCAGATGTCACATCTATAAGGGAAAAGTATAAAATGACACAAAAAGAATTCTCTTCACTGCTCGGGATAAGTGTAGGTACTCTTCGAAATTGGGAACAAGGCAGAAGAAAACCACAGGGACCTGCAAAAGTTCTTCTCAAAATTGCAGAGAAGCGACCTAAAGCAATTTTTGAGTCTTTATCTTAACCTGTTAGTAAACCAAAAAGCGTTTCTCCGTGGGAGTCCCTTGGACAAGTCGGATACGGAATCTCCTCCTTTGGATATGTTCAGCGCAGGCTCCGAACTAAGTCGCACTTTTGTATTGTGTTGGTGAACATAAAATCGTTACTTAAACAAAAAACTAATCTCTGCGCTGCCCTGCCTGCCGGCAGGTTAAATGCAGGGTCGTTATACAACCAATGATAAAGATTCGAAAAATTTTATCGGTAGCCTTTTTTCTTCTTTTTTTATCAGTAGTGAATGCACAAGAGGTTATGATTCCTGATTTTGATAACATTAAACAAATAATCTTTGATGATGGATCTCCTTATTTCTATGAAACTCTTCTTAATCGTTTCAATTCATTAGACTCAACATTGACTGACTACGAATATCATCTTCTTTATTACGGATTCATTTTTGACGAGAATTATATCAAAAACAAACCCAAAGAAGATAGTCTTAGTTACTTCGCCTCTGAAGATAATTTCGAAAAAATAATTCAAGAAGCTTCGAAAATTCTTAAATATAATCCATTTAGTTTATTAGCTAATTATGAAATGGGTTATTCAATATACCAAACCGATCCAAATAACAAAGAATGGGAAAGGTATCGAGATCATTATTATGGAATCAGAAAAGTAATAGCCTATAGCGGTAATGGCTTATCTGCAGAAACCTCATTTGTAGTGATCCATATTGAAGATGAGTATAGCATGATTTATGATTATTTCGATATTCCTGGGATTAAAGAACAGGAATGTTGCGATATCTTTCACATTACACCAAGCGGGCGATTCAATGCGGAAAAGATTTACTTTAATATTAGTTCGAAATTAATGCGTCAACAAAACCTATTAGATGATAATTAAAAATATTGGTTGTAGAACAAGCGTTTCTCCATGGGAGTCCCTTGGACAAGTCGGATACGGAATCTCCTCCTTCGGAGAAGTTCAGCACAGGCTCCGAACGGAGTCGCACTTTTATATTGTGTTGGTAAAAATAAAATCGTTACTTAAACTAAAAACTAGTCCCTGCGCCGCCATGCCGGCAGGCAGGTTAAACTCGGGTTCGTTAGCAAACTTAAGTTTTGATGATGAAAAATTTAACAGCACTTGGATTAAGGTTATTTTCTCTTTTTCTCTTATTTCAAGCTTTTTCCTATATCCAAATTGTACCTTCCCTTCTATTTTATGAAGCTGGTGAATTTAACAAGATGATTGGATTCTCAAATTTACTAATCGTTGTTGTTTACCTGTTAGCTTTTCTAATCCTTTTCTTTGGCGCAAATACTATTTCAGAATATGTTATGCCCAAAAGTAAAAAAGAGGAGATCACACTTGACGATTATCAAAAACTAGGTGCTGTACTTTTTTCTACTGTCGGTCTATTAACGATAATTTGGGCAATTGAACTCATTACAAAAAGTGTTGGGAATATCCTGCATTATAATTCATTTGAATCAGAATTCATTGTTAATGATACAAGAAAAATGTACGTCCCATTGTACCAAGGAATCGTCCAATTAGTAATTGGTTTGGCTCTTTTTATTGGAGGTAAAACTATTGCAAAATGGTGGCATAATTTTCGAAACTGGACATAAACCAGTTTACAAACAAGCGTTTCTCCATGGGGGTCCCTTGGACACGTCGGATATGGAATCTTCTCCTTCGGATAAGTTCAGCACTGGCTCCGAACGGAGTCGCACTTTTGTATTGTACCAGTGTAAATAAAATCGTTACTTAAACTAAAAACTAATTCCTGCGCCGCTTAAACGCAGGGTCATTATGTGTATTTCAAAGTTAATTGAATATTTAAATTATGAAGTTTAATCATGTCGGAATTCCCGTAACAGGTAGCTTTGAAGGTGAAATAGATTTACCTCATCTAAAAATGACAGTATCTGACCATGAAAATAATCCTTATGGGATTCAGTGGCAGCGCTATTGGGAAGATGCTCCTTATCCTGAATTAGTTAAAACAGTGCCCCACGTAGCATTCGTTGTAGATAATTTGGATGATGAACTTGAAGGGAAAATCGTAATTATTAAGCCTAACTCTCCAAGCGATGGTTTACGAGTTGCTTTCATCGAAGTAAATGGCGCTCCTGTTGAACTAATGGAATATTCATAAATTTACACATACCAACCATTCCTCCATGGGAGTCCCTTGGACAAGTCGGATACGGAATCTCTTCCTTCGAATACGTTCAGCACCGGCTCCGAACGGAGTCAAACTTTTGTATTGTGTCGGTGAAAATAAAACCGTTACTTAAACTAAAAACCAATCCCTGCGCCGCCCTGCCAGCAGGCAGGTAAAATGCAGGTTCGTTACCATATGTTATCTATTAGCCAAATAAGAAGTCTAATACATTGACTATATTAGGGTGACCATTGCTTAATTATGAAAAAACTAGATACCTAGCTTTGGATCCAGATACAATTGAAATAGAAAAACCTTGGGATTTTATTGTATAATTAAGTCGTTAAGATGCCATTTACCGAAACAGAAAAAATATTATCGAAATTATGTCATAATACTTTCTTAAAACTTTGGAGCTTCCCTAACCTTCATACAGATGAAGGGAAAACAACAGACAAAGGTGATGGTAAAGAATTTTGTGATTTATTCGTGGTTTTTGATAACCACCACATATTCTTCTCGGATAAATAATAAAGTATAACATTAATAAAGACAGAGAGGTTGCTTGGAAAAGGTGGTATAAGAAAGCGATTGTTAAATCTGCAAATCAAATTTATGGAGCGGAAAACTTTTTAGATAGATACCCCAATAGAATCTATTTAGACAAAAAATGTACAAATAAATTACCCATCACCTTAAATGGCGAACACTATGAAACACACAGAATTGTAGTTGCAAATGGAATTGCAGAACCAATTAAAGACTTTTACAATGATGAAAGGGGTAGCTTAATAATACGATCAGAAAAGGTGGAAAAAGATTTCAATCATATTCCATTTTCTATCGGACAAGACGAACTAAATAAAGGCTTTGTTCATGTATTTGATGATTTTACTATTCAGCTTGTTCTGAATGAATTAGACACGATCGGTGACTTTGTTAACTATTTGCAGGCAAGAAAGGATTTGCTCGAAGAGTCAAAAATTTTCACAACTGGAGAGGAAGAATTATTAGCAAATTATCTTACAAATATTGACGAGGATGGTGAGCATTCTTTTAATTTGCCATTCGTTGAGAATAAGGAAAATACTGTTTTTCTAAATCAAGGTGGTTGGGTTAATTTTATTTCGAGTCAAGAGTACAAAAACAAGAAACAGGCAGACCAAATAAGTCTACGGTGGGATGATATAATCAATAAACTCGGAGATTCTATTCCAATTGATTCTGAAGAGTTTAATGATGTTGAGTTGGTACTGCGCAAAATGGCTTCAGAATCTCGATTCGAAAGAAGAATGTTATGTGAACAATTATTTCACGATTTCGGGAAGAAAGCTGCCCAGTATGATAAATTATTCAGATTAGCGTTCACATTAAATCATAAGGATAGAGCATACATACTCCTGAGTTTAAAGAATCCATCTAACTTGCAATATGATGAATACAGGAATGCTAGAGCGAATCTATTAACTGCTTATTGTCGGGTTTCTAAACTAAAACTTCCTCAAATGAGAGAAGTAATCGCGATGGCTGTTGATGCACCGAATGCTGACGGTAATTTTACTCTTGATGCTGCCTATTTTGATTTCTCAGAATGGACGAAAGAAGATGATCTAAATGCACAAATTAAAGGGAAAAAACTAAATCTGTTTGATGAAAATGCAACAAAATCTGGTCGTTCAAGCGGTCAAGAGTATCCCGAAAAAACAATATATGATAATTCAAGTATTAAACTTTCTCGTCAACAAAGGAGGAAAATGCAACGTGAGGCAGAAAAGAGAAGGAAGCGCAGTTAACAACCATTTTTCCATGGGAGTCCTAAAAGGTATGGGGATATAAGGAGCAAAAAAAAGCGGGTTCTACAAACAACGCAGACCCGCCGTACCCATATAGTTAGTAGTTTTACTTATGCCACTTTAGAGGCTAAGTTTCTTGCTTGCTCAACCCTTCCGGTTTTCACTAAGGTTACAATTAAACGTCTTCGGTATTCATCGTTTTGAGGGTAATGATAATTTAGTTCACTGTATACCTCATATACCGTTTCGTACCAGTTCTTTTTTAAGAACATTTCCATGTAATCATTTAGAAGGGATATTTCCTGATCGGTTAAGTTTTTAGGAAATTTATTTGCATATAATTTTTTGAAAAAGAATTCACTTTTCTCTAAATCCTCCAGTTCAATGGAGAGAACTAGCAGTTGCTTAAGATAATTTTTTTCTAGTTTTCCCTGCTTTAGATTGAATAATTCTTCTAAATGCTCTTGTGCTTCTTGAACATAACCTGCTTTGAACGCGAGATCCACCAAACTAATCAATGAATCTTCAATGCTTAATCGCACATCATAACTTGCTTTGGAGTGAAGCTTAACTCGTTCATAAAAAGTATTCTCGTAGTAGGTATGCAGCGCATTATATGCTTCCACATAGTTGTTGTTTAGTTGATATACTTTAAATTTTATCAAGTAGGGTAAACGCTGAAAGCTTTCTTCACGAATAGATTTTTCAGCAGCTATTAAGGCATTTTCCCACCTAAATTGTTCTGCATGGCAACTAGCAATTCCATTCAACGCACTTAATCGGTCGAAAGGCAGCACATTGTCTGAATTAGCTATTACACGATATTGTGCAGCCGCATGGATATATTTTTTTTCCTTAAATAATCGAAATCCATTTTCAATGAATAATTGTGGAGCAAAATTTCGAATCGTCATTTCTTGCTCAATATCTAATTCGCTATTAGGATTTCTTTTAGCCATTATCTCGATGGGTATGCTACTGAGTGTAATACCATTTTTTGTTATGCAACGCGTTGCATCTGGAATGTTTACTCCATCAAATTGAAATCCTTCAATATTATTGATTAACCGAATTTGGTAATATTGATAATTTTTTTCACTTCCTCTATGATGTATCAATGTTGCAGGCCATTCTTTCGGGTTATCTTGAATGGTAGCATCTATTTCATGAACACGAAGAATCTCATCGTCCATTACATACAGTTTCCACGAGTTGGTACCCACAGTGAGTAACTTATTCCATACGGATACTCGGGGCTCGTCTTTTTCATAGCAGTGCCAATGTACGTTTAATGGTAAATTTTTAGGTCGCTCATCTGTGCTGGCAATGGTAATTTTACCAAAGTTTACTAATAACTTAGAAAGTGTTTCGTAGTTAAGATAAGCGATATCGCTAAGGTACCAAACTACATCTACCCACGCAGTTTTGTTAGGTGTATAGGTTGAGTTATTTGTTTTGTTCATTTTTCAACATCCTCTTGTTTTTGGTTAGATATAGTTCAGCAATGAGTTGCTAAACATTCGTGTGTGAACGGCCATGGCCGATTGATAAATGGTTTCATTTCTTTGTAAGTCTGAAATGGCTTGGGCGTAGTCGGTATCTACAAGCTTACTTATTTCAGCCTTTTTTGTAATTTTTGTATTCTCGAATTGTTCGAATACATATTCCATTCTGGAAATATTATTACCTAATCTTGATGTAACATCCGTAGTGTGATCCACAAGCTCATCAGCTGCTGGCATTAATTGGTTTAGAGCATCCGTATCATTATTCAATAATGCGGTCTCAATATTCTGGATAATCTCGAAGAAATCACCTTGCTCAGTGGCACGTAACTCATCGCCTGTAACACTTATTTCTACACTTACTCCATTATCTATTGATACTTTTAGTGGACTCGTATTACTTGTATCTGCAACACCACCAGGAGCAGTTGCATCTAGGCTAAAAGGTTCGGTTTGGCTATTTGTTCCAGCAAAAAGATATCGGTCACCATAACTTAGATTAAAGGTAGCTATGAGTGAATCTCGAATACCTGATATTTGATCGGCCATGTTAGCCCGATCTTCTGCATTGTAGCTGTCCGATGCAGATTGCACTAAAATTCTTTTTATTTCGATAAGATCATCGATGGATTTATCTAATGAATCTTGAACTAAGCGGCTTTGTCGAAGTCCATTATTTATATTTTTTTGGAATTGTTCAGATTCACGAATGTCTTCTTTTATCGATCTACTCCGTTGAAATGAGATAGGATCTTGGGATGGAAATCTTACTTTTTTTGCACTGGATAAGTTTGACTGAATCTCAGCCATTTGAGTGCGATTGCGATTCACATCGCGCATAAAGTTATCAAATACTATTCGGTTGGTTATTCTCATAATCTAAGCTACAATTCCTAGTAAGGTGTCGTATAATTCTCTAGCCGTTTCCATCACACGAGCAGCCCCTTGATAGGCATTTTGGTATTGAATCATGTTTGCTAGTTCCTCATCGATATTTACACCCGATTGGCGTTCTTGTTGAGTCTGTAACATGGCTATTTCTGCTTCATTTGTTTCCATCTGCGAAGCAAGTGAATAAATCTCCGACCCTGGAGTACTTATTATTTCGATCGTTTGGTCTACAATTTTTCTTCCATTGATCAACGTAGCGTTTCTTAATTCATTAATTTGAAAGGCTACATCTCCATTACCAGCCTCTCCAGCAACAGCACTAGCAGCAATATGATCTGGATTGGCAATCAAGTCGGGATTGATTGTAATGGTACCTGCTTGGGTTCCAGAGTCGACAAAGAAATCTCTCCCTACAGCATCAGCCAAACCGAATCCTGAGCGATGGATATTGTTAATTTCAGTGACAAGTGTGTGAGCAATTTGGTCTAGATTTGCTCGAAGATCAGGGATATTATTTGAATACATATCGAGTTGAGCTCCGAGCTCGCCCCCTCTTATGTCAATAATAGTACCACTATTAACACGTACTTTAAATCTCTGTTCATTAGGTGATACATCGGCCTTTAATTCAAGAAGTTGTTCATCATCAAGAACACGGACACCACCAATGCGAATTTCTACGGCTCCTGAATCCGCGTTTGTTTGTTTAAAATCTACCAGTTTAGCTAACTCTTCTAACTTCTTAACCCTAATATCCTGGCTAGTAGGATCAGGTACCCCACGATTGGCACTTTGAACAACAGAGTCATTCAGTATTCTTATATCTTTCAGTATTTGATTGATATTAGTAATGGTGGATTGAGCGGTATCTGCAATTAGTTCGCCGGTATCACTCAAGGTTTGATCGATGTTTTGAAATTTTGCAGTGAGTTGCTGTGCCTCAGAAATTAAACTGTTTCTTACACTCGTGTCTTGAGGGTCGTTAGCAAGTTCTGAAAACATATCGAAGAAACTGCTAATTCTAACATCCAAATCTCCCCCCGAATCGGTAGTCATTGAAGCTTGTAACCGCTCATAGACTTGATTTTTGTAACTCATAAATCCAAATTCTTGACGTTTTTGATTAGTCAAGACATCATTCATATCGTTACGAAGTCGGGTAGCTGTTGAAATATTTACGCCAAGACCGATACTAGTATTTCCAGTAACTAATCCTACTGGCGTTGTATCTACACGCTGGCGGGTATAGCCTGACGTATCGGCATTAACAATATTATTCGAAGTAAGGGTGAGTGAGCGCTGAGCACTTACTAAACCACTTCTTGATATTTCAAACAACCTGTTCATTAATTATTAAGCCTGTTGATTTATAGCCAAACCTGGCATTATAGATTTACTAGTTCCTGTAGGGCTGTAATGCTTATTTTTTTCACTTCCTTTGGAGTATAAAGTCTCCAACATTTTAGCATTGCTACTCATAGCGAATTCTAGCAATTCAATGATTTGTCTGTGTTTACGCTGCAACTTCATAACATTGTCTTGCAGTATATTTTGCCAGTATTCGATTTCGTTAGAAAAGTCTGGGAAAATTTCTTTTAGGGCAGCAAGCTTTACTCCTTTCTTTTCACTTACATTATTTAGTACCGAACTTAATTCATTTATAAAGTCCTGCTCATTTTCTGTGTAGCGAATGGTAAGGGTTGCATGTAGGTTTGCGAGTTCTTCTATTTTTGAAGTATTGGATGCAATAATAGCATCAATTTGCCGCTCCATTACATCGATCATTCTGCTAGAACTTACATGAAGTTGTTCTACTTTCTCTGCAATTACCCTTATCTCGGTTGGCATTTTTTTAGCTGTGTTCATCATTTAATTAATTATTTGTATTACTCTTGTTTATTATCATTCCAGTATCTTGAAACCAAATCAGCCATTCCCAATTTTCTTTGAGCAGCTAATTCGGTAGCTAACGCATCTGTTATAAATTCTCTGTACATCTTATTGGCGTTACCCATCATGCCTCCTTCAATTTTGAAGGAATCTTTGGTAAGTTCTTTTACTAAATGCTTTGCAAATATCTCTTCGAATTGCACAGCAGCATTTTCTTTTTCCCTATGCTGTTTTCTTGATTCAGATAGAGAAGATTGGTTAATAGGTATGTGATTATCGATGTTCATATATACGTTACATCACTATTAATTTTCCTCGAAGTGCACCGGCTCTATTCAATGCTTGGAAGATTGAAATTATGTCGCGCGGAGTAAGCCCAAGTGTATTTAGTGCTATGGCTAAATCCTGTACAGAAGTCTGAGGTTCTAGTACAATAGTTTGAGCTGGTTGTTCGCTTATGCCCGTTTCCTGAACATTGGTAAGGATAGTGGCGCCACCACTAAATGCTGGGGGCTGACTTACTAATGGTGTGTTTTGGGTTCTAACTTGGATGCTTCCATGTGAGATCATTACATCGTCAATCACTACATCACCACCGGCAACGATAGTGCCTGTACGTTCATTTATTACTACACGTGCAACCGTTTCTGTTTGAATTTCTTGTTCAAGTACGATGCTTGTGAATACATTCATTGCACCTTGATCTTGAAATGCATCAGGCCAAGTTACCTTTACCAACCCTGGATGTTGCATCATCGCTAATTCTTCATCAAACGTAGTATTTATAACCTCAACAATACTTCGAGCATTTGCAAAACTTGGATCTCTAAGAACTAAGCCCAAGGGTTCATCAATAGACAATTCATAATCATCATTTTTTTCTACCATAGCACCGCTTGGTACTGTAGCGGTAAGTGTCTGATTCTGGCTAACTCTTGATCCTTGTACTTCTGCAGTTATACCTCCTACAATTAACGATCCTTGTGCTTTTGCATACACTTCTTCGGTACTTGGATCGAATAAAGGAGTTTGTAATAATACCCCACCTGATAAACTACTTGCATCACCTAATGATGATACGGTAACGTCAATATTACTACCTGGGGCATGATATGGGCTCAACTTGGCTGTTACCATAACAGCGGCTACGTTTCGAGTACGTAAACGGTCAGCATCAACAGTAATACCGAAATTCTCTAACATATTTGAGATAGATTGTATAGTAAATACAGCGCCTCGACTACTAGATGAACGATCACCTGTTCGATCTAAGCCTGTAACCAATCCGTATCCAATTAATTCTTTTCCTGCTGTATTCTGGATTTCTACTAAATCTGATAACCGAGATTGAGACCATCCATTTGTGCTAAACGTGAGCATAAAAAGGAGTGGTAAGAAAGATAGATATGGCATGCCTGTACTGTTCATCGTATTAGTTTTTGGAGTTTGTTCTTAGGATTGCTGCTGCTGCTAATCCTGCGCCAAGGCCACCAAACACCACTTTCTTTAAAATGCCTCTACTTCCTTTTTTATCTTTAATACCGCCCATTTTTTGATAACTGATTGCTGCATTTGCGATGCGATATGAAAGCACCTGATTTCTACCATCTATATCGTTTACCCGTACTGTTCCAGCTATAGACATTTCATGAACTTCTCCATTCACCTCTGTCTGTCGTTTACCCTCTACAATCAGATCGCCTTGTTCTGTAACCTCCACGATTTGTACGCTTACATATCCCTCTAGTAGTTGTCGTTGTGTTGCTAGGTTTTTTTGATCGGAACCGTAATTAACAGATACTCCACTTCCGAACACTGGTTCGAACGGTAAAAAATTACCTGATAATGATCCTGTTGCCTGCCCATTGGAGTTTGATGTTACTTTAGAATCGGTAGTAGAGCTCCCTTGTAAGTTTTCTCGAAGAACTACTGTTATTATATCTCCCACTCTCTTTGCTTTTACATCACTATAAAGTGAGAATTGAGCAAACATGTCGTTTGTTAGAAATAAAAAACCCAATATAGTTAGTATAGATACTTTCATTGTTAATGTGTTCTTAGCCATTGTACTTCTCCTGCGCGTAAAATTTTTGCGGTGTATTTTTTTCTTGTTTCTTGGCAATAAATTTGAATTTCTTCTCCTTCTCCCCCGCTTTGTCTTGATTCGCAATGAAGCCCTAATTGGATGGTACCTTTCGAAAAAATCATAGCTACTTCTTCACCAGGTGTTATTAAGGTAACACTGCTTATTTCATTACTGCGAATAGGTTGACCAGGTAAAAGTGTTCTTTTACTTGTCTTACCATTTAATTCTTCTATATTCGTTATAAATCGATCTTTGCCAAGTTTTACTGCTCTCCATTGATATTCAAACAATTCTATGTTCAATGGTGTATTGCTTCGAATTCGATCTTTTGCAACGGTAACATATTGTTCGGTTTTTAACCTGAGTTGGATTTCACTAGTTTTTCTACCTGCTCTTGTTATATGAAGAACATTAAATTTTGTGTGTTCTTCGATATTACCTGAAACAGTAACCGATAGAATATTTTCAGGGCCAGCTTTCAAAAGGCTGTTAGGAATCCATCGTGCAACTACTTCAATCTGGTACACATTCATATCTAAGTGTTGCTCTAAACTCGAGGTAGCAAGTTCTAACACTCTAGCTTTTGTAGCTTCTTCAGTAGTCGATGGAGACATGATTACCGAAGCAAGAAACAGTGATATGGATGTGATAATGATCATTTATCGTTTAATTCCATTGGTTACAGACATCATATCTTCGGCTGTTTGCACCATTTTTGAATTGGTTTCATAAGCGCGTTGAGCCTCTATTAACCGAACCATTTCTGTGACTATATCTACATTTGATTGCTCTAAATAGCCTTGACGAACTACACCAAATCCCTCATCGCCTGGTGTTCCAAAAAATGCGAGACCTGATGCCTCTGTTTCTATAAAAAGATTATCTCCAATTGCTTCTAGTCCGCCATTGTTTGCGAATTTGGCCAATTCGATTTGTCCAATATCAACTTGGGTATTATCACCTAATAATGCGGTTACAGTTCCGTCAGCACCAATATCAATTGCAAGTGCATCTGTTGGAACTTCTATCTGACCTGCAATAGGTAGTCCTGAATTATTTACTAACAAACCTGTTGCATCACGGCTAAAATTGCCATCTCTCGTGTACGCTGTACTACCGTCGGGCATTTCAACTTGGAAAAAACCATCTCCGCTTATAGCGATATCCAGTGCATTTCCAGTTTCAGCAACGGATCCTTGCATAAAATTTCTAATGGTTGCTACTGCTCTAGAGCCGTGTCCTATTTGTAACGTAGGGCCATCACTTGAACTTCGGCTAGATGAACTTCCCATTTTTGAAGCCGCTATATTCTCATAAAATAAATCTTGGAAAGCTATTGTACTTCGTTTAAATCCAGTAGTACCAACGTTGGCTAAATTGTTAGCAATATTATCTACCGATCGTTGTTGGGCGCTCATGCCCAATGCTGCTGTACTTAGTGATCTAGGCATAGTTTTGTGTATTTATTTTAATATTCATTATAGTCTCCCTAGTCTGGAGGTTACTTGGGAAAGCATATCATCTGTTGTTTTCATGGCTCTTTGCTGAGACTCAAACATTTGCATATTTCTCATCATATCTACCATTTCTGCGAGTGGTTGAACATTTCCTTTTTCGAAATAACCTTGCATTACCATTCCAATACCTTCATCAGAAAGTTCAATTTCGTCTTTCACAGTGAAATAGGTACTACCTTGCCGTTCCAACAGGTTTGGATCCTTTACATTTACAATCTGTAATTTATCTTGTGGTTTACCATTTATTAGAACCATTCCGTTTTTTGAAATTTCTAATCTATTAGGACCGCCTGTTGTATTGTTACTTTGAAATAGTTCGGTTAGTTGGATGGGGCCTGAATCTCCCAATACATTAGCTCCATTACTATTTACTAAAAAACCATCGGAATCAAGAGAGAAGCGTCCATCTCTGGTTAAATACTCTGTATCGTTCTCTTGGACTTTGAAAAATCCGTCGCCATTAATAGCTACATCGAATTCGTTTCCTGTTGGTTCTAGTATCCCTTGATCTAAATTTATTTGACTCATAGGAACAGCTCTCTTGATTTCGGTTCCATTCATATTTTCTGTCAACATGCTATAGAACAATTTATTCCCTTTAAAGCCAGGAGTATTGATGTTTGCTAAATTATCAGCAGTAACATCCTGTGACCTTGAAAGGACCTGCATGGCCTGCATTTGCATGTAAATTCGATCTAACATTATTGATAATTAAAAAACATTAAAAAATTTAAGTAACCGATTGAATGTGCCGATAACACGTTTCATCTAACTTCACGAGGAAGCTCTATCAAACTTTATGCCACAACCTGTTTATTAAAATTCTACTATTGCCAAATAAGCCCTCAGAAGCTTAGAGAGGGGGTTTTTGAAAAAAATCGAGTTCACACATCCACAAAAAAATCAAAATTACTATCGGAAAACATTGCAGAAATTTTTTCCCTATTTGCGATTTTTTCCGCTCATTAGCGCTCTCAAATTCTCTTTAACACCTACTTTCTTCCCTTTTCCATCTGGTATTATTTTTGAAAACCTATGTCTATGGCAAATGATAAATCAGATCAAGAAAAGACCGAGGAACCAACAGCGCGACGGCTGCAGAAAGCCCGTGAAGATGGAAATGTAAATTCTAGCAAGGAGGTGTCTTCAATCATCATTATGATTACCGCTTTATTAATGTTTGTAGGCTTGGGTGGTATGATTTATGATCGGTTAACTTACCTCTTTGAAAGTTTTTTCTTCAACTCAGGCATGGGCTTTTCGGATCAGAGTCAAGCTGAAAGCTACTTGAGAACTGCCTTTTACTTTGGGCTACAAACAGTATTACCTACGAGTTTAATGCTTCTTGTAGTCGCCATTATCGTAAATATGGTGCAAACTAAAGGTGCCTTCTCGGTCAAAGCCATGGAATTTAAGGGTAGCAAGCTCGATCCTATAAAGGGGATAGGAAAAATAATTTCTGCTAAAGGGTTAGGAGAGCTTGTAAAAGGATTTATAAAACTAGGCATAGTAGGAATTATTGGATACTATCAAATCAAAAATGATTTAAACACTTATGTTGGGTTCTCAATTGTAGCAATTGAATATAGTATAGCTCAAATAGGTAGTCATATTCTAAGTTTTGTGATAAAAGTGTTTGCAGCATTACTCTTACTGTCTATTGGGGATGCTCTTTTTCAGAAGTATCAGTATACCAAAAGTCTTAAGATGACTAAGCAAGAGGTAAAAGATGAGTTCAAACAAATGGAGGGTGATCCACAAGTTAAAGGGCAACGTAAAGCCTTCGGTAGAAAATTAATCCAGCAAAAAAGAATGGATCATGCGGTATTGGCAAGTGATGTTGTAGTAACTAACCCAACACACTATGCGGTTGCTCTTAAATACGATCCCGAATTAAATGGTGCACCTATAGTAATGGTAAAAGGCCAGAGGTTGAGGGCAAAGAAAATAAAAGAACTAGCTAAAGAATATGGCATACCGATTGTAGAAAACAAGCCAGTGGCAAGGGCGCTTTTTGCTACAGCCGAGGAAGATGGATTTATCCCAGAAGACCTTTATAGAGCTGTAGCCGAGATATTAGCCTATGTTTTCAAGCTAAAAAATAAACAAAGAATATAGTACAGATGAAAATTGGTGGATTAGATACTAATAAATTAAAGGGAACATTTTTCCAGACCGATGTACTGATTTCCTCTGGAATCGTGATGATACTTCTAATAATGATCATTCCGTTTCCAACTCAGCTCATGGATTTTTTCTTGGCGCTGAATATCACATTTTCACTTATTGTTCTTTTAGTAGCTTTTTATGCCTTAAAGCCATTACAATTTGCAGTATTTCCAGGAATGCTACTTATTCTAACCCTATTTCGGCTTTCGCTGAATGTAGCTACCACTCGTCTAATTCTTAGTGAAGGGTATGCAGGAAATATAATAGAAGCTTTTGGGGGATTTATTGTTCAAGGTAATTTTGTGATTGGTATCATAATTTTCGCAGTTCTAGTAATTATTAACTTTGTGGTAATTACTAAAGGTGCTACCCGTATTGCTGAAGTTGCTGCGCGATTTACATTAGATGCGATGCCAGGAAAGCAAATGTCTATCGACTCCGATTTAGCTGCTGGCCTACTCACAGATGAAGAAGCAAAGCAGCGACGCTCTGAAATTGCACGTGAAGCTGATTTTTATGGTGCCATGGATGGTGCCTCTAAATTTGTTCGTGGAGATGTTATAGCCGGTCTTTTAATTACGTTCATAAATATAATTGGTGGTTTAATTATTGGTACACTCCAATTACGAATGCCCATTGGTGAGGCCGCAGCCACCTATACCTTAATGACCATTGGCGATGGATTGGTTTCTCAAATTCCGGCACTATTAATTTCTACAGCCTCTGGTATGATCGTATCAAGAGCGGCTTCGGAAGGGAATTTAAGTAATGAACTTACTGATCAACTCCTAGGAAACCCAAAAACAGTAGTTATAGCTGGTACATTTGTATTTTTCCTAGGTATGATGCCAGGATTACCCGTTGTCCCATTTTGGGGTATTTCAGGTTTCCTATTCTTTATGGCTTTTAAAAACTTCCGTTCTGCTGAGTTGAAAGAAGCTGAAGATCTTAAAGCCAGCGAGGCGGACGCCATAGTACAGAAGAAAGATGATCCTGTGGAGAATTATTTAGTGATGGATACTCTTGAATTAGAGATTGGGTATAGCTTAATCCCTATGGTGGAAGCAAGCCAAGGTGGAGATTTGTTAGAACGTATGACTTCGCTAAGGAAACAACTTGCAGCAGAGTTAGGGATTATAATACCATCTATAAGAATTCGAGACAATGTTCAACTTGATGCCAATCACTACACCATAAAGATGAGAGGGGTAGTGCAAGGCAGTGGCGAATTACTACCAGGATATTTTCTCACACTATTACCAGAAGACTTTAAACCTAATATCCAAGGAATTGAAACTAAAGATCCAACCTTTGGAATGGATGCCATTTGGGTAAGTGGGAAAAATAAATCGGAAGCTGAAAAATATGGGTTAGCTGTAATCGAAGCAGGTGCAGTGATTACCACTCATTTAATGGAAGTATTGAAGAAGAGTGCTCATAAGCTTATTGATCGGCAAATGGTTCAAAAACTAATTGAAAATGTGAAGGAACAGGCACCAGCATTGATTGAAGAACTTGTGCCTGACGGAATGAAAATTGGTGATATTCAAAAAGTTTTAAAACGATTACTAAGAGAACGGGTACCGATAAGAGATCTCATAACTATCTTAGAGACATTAGCTGACTATTGCCAACAAACTAATAATACCGATGTATTAAATGAATATTGTAGAGCTGCGTTATCGGAAACCATAACCCGACAATTTTCAACTCCAGAAAATGAAGTTGTGGTTGTAATGCTAGAGCCTCAATTAGAATCACATTTAATTTCTCAAGCCCAACAAGGTACTCTTAATAGTAATACATTGGGATTAACCCCAGAAACAGTAGAACGTTTATATCAATCCTCATCGTCAACATTTACCAACATGGTACGAAAAGGATTTGAGCCCGTTTTACTGACTTCCCCAATCCTTCGTTTCACTTTATTTGAGTTCTTGGCACCAATTTTGCCAGATATAAATGTGTTATCGTACAACGACATTAGCCAAGACATTCAGTTCAAAACTTTTGATCGTTTAACGATGAAACCAACGGAGCGAGCTATTCCATCAACTCAACCCGAAACTAACCAACAGCCAATTACTGAAGAAACCGAGTTAGTATGATACTAAAGAATATTTTTGGAAAAACAGTAGAAGCAGCTAAGAAAACTGCTCAACAAATGTATGGAGATGACATTTTAATCCTTGAAGCCACAGAACCTAGCTTAGAAGGTCAAAAAGCAAAGATTACTATCTTCTCTGACACCGAAAGTGAGGCTGAAACAATGCCTAAAATTAAGTCTCGATCGTTCAGAGATACCTTAAAAGAAGAAGATAATGGGGTACAATTTGAAAGAAATAATAGAGCTTCTTTACCCTCAAATAAAGAAGAAAGTAAAAATCTTAAATCACTTCGGAAATTTGCAACAGAACAAATTTTAGTAGAAAAGAAAAAAGAAGCAAAGCAAGAGTTAGTGGGTGTAGGTAAACAATATTTACCGTCTGTGGAACCAACACAGGAAAAAACTTCCCAACAATTTTATCGCCGTGCAAATCTAAGACCTACCGTTCAAAAAAATATTCAAGAAAAGGAAATGTTACAGGATGACACACCATCCACTATAATTCCGAAAACCGCTGGTAAATTTATAACACATTTTAGGGAGTCTAAGCCAAAAGAAAGTTTTGCTGAAGCTCGAATGGCCGTACAGTCACCAATTGAAAATCAGAAAGCAATAAAGGCTTTGCATAAAAGATTTGACAAACTAGAAGCTTTATTAGACTCTTCGTTAATGTCTGTAAATCTAGATTATGCATCTCATCCAGTATTTCAACAATTAGTACAAACTGGAGTGAACACAACAACGGTGAGTGGATGGTTTAGCCATATCATCAAAAGTGGTATTGATCCATTTGAGCATGGTGAGCTATTTATGGCAAAATTATCGACTATTTTACGTGATTCTATTGCTAAATCCCCTACTAAAGATCCAAGTCAGTTTCTATTGTTTGCGGGCCCATCAGGATCAGGAAAAACAACTTTAATCATGAAATTATGCCTGCATCCTGATTTTATGCTCAACAAAAAAGTAGCCGTAGTTACGATTCATCCTCAGCAACATTCTGAAAATACGTATTACAGCATATTAAAGGCATTCTGCAAGGATGAAAATATTTCTCACTATGAAGTTAAGAAAGGCCTTGATGTGAACGATTATATAAAGGAGTGGAAAGAATTTGATCATGTATTAATCGATACACCATCGCTTAGCACTGAACAAGAGGATTCTTTCAGGGAATATTGGAAAATACGACAATTACTAACCCCTGTAGCACCACTTGAAGTTCATTTCGTAGTAAATGCTGCTAGAAGCAAATTTTACTTCGAAAGTAAAACAGCAAAAAATCATCCTATGCAGCCCGACTATATCTCTATAACGCATCTTGATGAAGTCGCCCAATGGGGACCTCTAATTCCGTTTATGAAAGAGATGAATTGTGCAGCCAGATACATAAGCTCGGGTAATACATTACCTACCAGTTTATCTGAATTCAGCCCACAGTGGTTCGCAAAAAAAGTATTAGAGGGATGATTTAAATATGCACTTACTTGATCATATTAACCCATTTATTGTAGCAGTTATTAGCGGAAAAGGAGGTGTAGGAAAAAGCATCAGTACTGTTAATATGGCTACGATGTTAAATGATATGGGGTATAAAGTAGCAATTATTGATGCAGATCTAGGCTTATCAAATTGTGCTACCATGTTCAATAAAACAGTGCCCTTTAATGTTTGCCATTGGATAATAAATCGGTGCAGTCTTGAGGATACAATACAAGATATAAACGGTATAACTCTTGTTACAGGAGCGAATGATCCAACTGATTTAAAAATCGATACCGGTATTATCATGGATGCTTTAGATCAAATCGTTCATTCCCTTTCATCGAATCATGATTTTATTTTAATTGACACACCAGCAGGTGCGGGTGAAATGAGTTTATGGGCCTTAGATACTGCTAAACTAGGTCTTTGTGTATTAGTGGATGAACCAACTGCTATTTCAGATGCTTACAGACTCATTAAATATGTACTTAGTATAGATCCTGACTATGATTTTGGAAGTATCGTTAATTTTGCAGAGCATGAAGAAGATGCACTAAGTACTATAGAACGCTTCAACACTATTTTATCTCATTTTCTACAAAGAGAATGTACGTATTTAGGCTTCATTCCAGATCATGCATATGTTCGTAATACGGTTAAAAAGCAAACTACTTTGCTTGGAATGAATCCAGAAAACCCAATTAATAACGAGATGGAATTTATTGTTCAAAATATCATCTCAACTTCGAATACCTTAGAACAATCGCAACCTCAATTAGCATATTTCAACCTCTAGGAGATACATAAATGTTATTACGACTTATTTTAGTTATTTCCCTACTCTTGTTTATGCTATTACTAATATCAGGAGTTCATATCGATGTAGCGCTTTATAGAAGTATGCTCGTCTTTATTGGTCTCTTTGCAGTAATGTATTTGTCGATTTTTCTATTGAATGTTGTTCGGGAAAGCAAAAACGCTGAACAAATGCCATTAAATGGTAATAATCAAAATATTGAGCAGGAGACCTAATCATGGGAAATAAGACATTACAAGAATTAATTGAGCTCTATGCAAGCAATCCAATTGATGCACTTAGAAATTCAATCATCAGTAAATCAATGCCGCTTATACGAAGTATAATTGGTAAAATTAGTCGTCCTGATCAGCCATTATCTCAAAGAGAAGATTTAGAAAGTGCAGCCATTACTGGGTTACTACAGGCGATGGAATCCTATGATTGTAGCAGGAACATACAGTTTAACACGTTTGCATATTACCGAATTAGAGGTTCTATCGTTGATTATCTACGAAGTATAGATCAACTTCCAAGAAAACAGCGTAAAAATTATGGTGAAGTCCAAAAAGCAGTAGAACAACTGAGTCAAATTTTAGGCCGTGAGCCATCTAGTCAAGAAATTGCCGATGAATTAGAAATGGATATCGAGGACTATTATAAATTACTATCTAACGTTCAACAAAGAAATGTACTATCTCTTGATAGCCCGGCTTATGATGCAGATTCCGTTTCCTATTACGAAACTCAAGTAGATCCTAATAGCGAAGTGCCAGATAATAACTTGGAGAAAAAAGAGCGTACTAATGCAATCATGAAAAAAATTGGTGAGCTTAAAGAACGTGACCGACTTATATTGATGCTATATTACTACGAAGATATGACAATGAGTGAAATTGCATTATTACTGGAGTTAACTGAAGCACGTATATCGCAAATTGTCGGTAAGTTATTGCTACAATTACGCCAAGAACTTACCAAAGAAGAAGTAGTATATATCGAAAATTAATATCTACTTACGATTATTATTAAAAAATTTTAATCCCTATATATTTTAGTAAAGTTACGACCAACCGATAACCGTGATAGGACTAATACACCTTCGGAATACGTTGCATGTCACTCTTACCTAAAATATCGAAACTTCGTAAAATCCCAGATCTTTTGAGACACAAAAGAGATGAAGAGGAACAACAGAATAGGAAGAGACAGCAAGAAAGGGAACGCAATTCAAAGTTCATTATCGATGAGGTAACAATTAGTCAGGCCTCTAAATCGCATATGGAAGTAGAAATTCCTTTCAAATTACCCCAAGTACCAGAAATTATAAAAGAAAAGGATGACGGGAAAGGAATTAAAGTAGACTTAAAGGTTTAAAACAGTACTAAGATAAATTTACTTTAATAGAAAATAATTTATTACAATCTAAAATCTTGAATACATTTTTAAGATAAGAATTTGGCTTTAGTAGGGGCACTGAAATTAAGTGCATAATGATTAGACATCTTTAAAAATAGTTCATCAATGTTACTCTATGGATTGATGGTAGGTACGATATTTCCTAGTACACCCTCTAGGAAAAAAAATAGGTTTTGGAATATAACATCAAAAGCCGTGGGTAAATAGGGTAAAATTAATATAAAAACAGACACACCAACCCCCATTTTTACAGGTAATGCTATGAACATCAGATTGGCTTGTGGCATAATGCGACCGAATATTGCAAGTGATACATCCAATAGGAAAATAGCCATCATAAATGGAGCTGTAAGCTGAACGCCTAAAACAAAAAGATAGGTTGCAACTTCAAGCATATATGTTCCTGCTAAATGTACATTATGATCAACGGCAGGTACAATTTGGTAACTTTTAGCAATAGCTGTTAAATAGATTTTATCACCATCAATACTTAGAAAAATGATAATAGCTATCATTCCCATAATATTTGCCACAATCGAGTTTTGTTTATTTGTTGCTGAATCCATCATTACAGCAAAACTTAGACCTGTATTGTAACTTATTAGAGTACCAGCCATTTCGAACCCTGCAAATACTAATTGACCCACGATTCCCATTGCCATACCAACTAATGCTTCAGCTACAATAGCAATAAATATAGCTATTACCCCATCCGAGGCACTAATAAATGCACTTTCTCCAGGTATAACATAAAATAGAAGTATTGAAACAACCATGGCGAAATACAATCTCACCTGCATTGGAAAAGAGCTATTGTTAAAAAAGGGAGCAGTCATAACAACTCCACTAACTCTTACAAAGATCAAAAACCCAGATAGAATTAAATCTATAGTAAGTGATTCACTACCCATTATTAATCCGCCTTATAATGCTATTTGCGGAATAAATTCAAAAGCACGTTGAGTAAAATCAATCGCAAACTGTAACATAAAACCGAACATTAAAAATAGTACAACTACTACTGCAACCATTTTTGGAACATAGGTTAATGTCATTTCTTGGATAGATGTAGCTGCTTGAAAAATAGCAATACCTAGACCAACACTTACTGCTGCAATCATAACAGGTGCACAAAGTACGACTACTGTGGTTAACATTTCTTGAACCCAATATAATGCTGCATCAATATTCATAGTGTTACCTAAAACTTTCTACTAGGGATGACACCAATAGGTACCAACCATCTGTTAATACGAAAATTAAAATCTTGAATGGTAATGAGACCATCACTGGGGGTAAAAACATAATCCCCATAGCAAGAAGAATGGACGCTACTACCAAATCTATTACCATAAATGGGATATATATCATAAACCCTATTTGAAATGCAATTCTTAATTCACTAATTACATATGCAGGTACAGCCACAAATAATGGAAGTGTTTCGGCAGAACCAACCGTTTGAAGACCCGCCATATCCATAAAGTAAAGTAGATCTTGGTCGCTTGTTTGCTTAATCATAAACTCTTTCAACGGAATTGAAGCTGCTGATAAAGCCTCCATTTGCGTCATCTGATCATTGGTGTAAGGTTGAATAGCAACTTCATTAATTTCATCAAAAGTTGGTTTCATTATGAAAATTGTAAGAAAAAGGGCAAGTCCAATTAACACCTGATTAGGCGGAGATTGTTGCGTTCCTAAACCCATTCTTAAGAAAAAGAAAACCACAATAATTCTGGTAAAACTGGTCATCATTGTTACAAAAGCAGCCCCAAAAGAAAGTACTGTTATAAGTACTAATGCTTGAATAGCAGACGAAAAATCGTCTTCTGAGCTTCCACCACCTCCTATTGATACGTCGATTTGAGGTATCATGGATTGTGCAAGAGCAAAGTCTGGAAGTAATGTAAACACGAATGTTAGTGCAAGCAGAATAGTTAGTTGTTTGGCTGGCTTGCTAACTTGATTGATTATAACCCAATTCATACTATCAATTCCCTAATAGCTTAAATATCGAGTTAAAGTCACTATCAGAGATTTCCTCAGAGTCACGATCGGGAATGTTTGATGGATGCCATTCATTTTTTTGATATCTATGTAGTAAGTTGATAGAATTAGAAGTAACACCTAGCACCCAAACTTCCTCATTTATTTCAAGAATTTTGAGCTGCACTCCTTGTCCAATGACATGCTGGGAAATATCTTTTATATCTTGATCCGAATTAACTGTATTTTTTTTCTTCTTAATAGTCCACAACCATATACTTCCTAAAACCACAACCATGATAAAAAATGTGGTAAATGCATTTTGAAATAGTGGCTCTTCATCAGTTACAGCTGCTCTTCCTTGAGATGATGACTGAGGGGATTGATTTTCTCCTAATAGATTACTCCTTAAGTCAGTTATGCTAGTACTTGTGTCAGCTTTAACAAGTACAGAATCTCGCTGACTTGGCACATCCATTTTCGAAACTAAAAAAATCCAAAGAACAAGTAATCCTATGCTTATAGATATAACTATTCTAAGAATTGTTTTTGGTTGTTTTGTTGATTGATTGAGTAGGCTAGTTAGATTCATCAATTCATTTTTACTAAATGTTGTCTGGTAGTAATTAGATTTGAAATTCTAACTCCAAAATGCTCGTCGATTACTACTACCTCTCCTTGAGCAATTCTTTGTCCATTTACCATAATATCAACTGGTTCGCCTGCAAGTTTATCGAGTTCTAATACAGAACCTTTTGCCAATTGAAGTACTCGCCCAAGAGGTAGCTCTATTCTACCAAGTTCTACTGATACGTCCATATTGACATCTCTAAGCATATCCATACTTTTACCATCTTCAGATACGATATCAAGAGGAGCATCCTCCTCAAAATCCTCAAATTCAATATAACTACCGGATAAAACTTCATCAGGAATTTCACCAAGTTCTTCACCGCTGGTTTCCTTAAACCCTTCACTGTCAACTACAGGGGCTTGTTCTTCCTCTGGCTCTTCGATGATGATCATTGCTTCGGGATTTCCAATTAAAACCATTGCATGCACGTTTTCATCGGCAATACCTTCAACTTCTAATTTTGTTAAATGATATTCTGTATGATGCAGTTCTGTCGTAACTTGAGAATGCTTCATTGGGATAATCTCATCTACATCAACTTCGATTCCTTCATCAGAAAGTACTGATTGTAATGCAGTTTTTAGTTCACTAGAGAAATTTTTCAGTAAGTCAATGGTCTTATCATTGAACGTTTTTTCTTCTATCCCCAGCATAATGCTTGACAATAAACCAAACCATTCTTTATCTAGAATAGTGATGACATCCATATTATTTACTTTATCAAAAGAAAAAAGGTAAATGTCTTCATCTCCTAATGCATCAAAGTTATCTGCAGCGTTAAAAATCTCTGATTCTGTAATAGTAACCGTTGTTTCTTCAAGTAACACTGAAGTAAGAAACTCTTCAATTTTTGGGAGATATTGGGTGATTTTTTCTACAAAATTTTCCATAATTACACCAGTTCTTGTTCATTAATTTCTTCTATTATATCGAACACTTTAATTGCTTTTCTTCCTTGTTTCAACCCTGGAAAACCATTCATTTTGGTAATTCCATTGATTTTAATTTCGAGTGGCTCATCTGATTTTTGTACTAATGGGATGGTATCTCCCTCTTTCAAACTTAAAATATCATCTAAAGACAAAATGGTTGTACCAAGAATGGGTTGAATAACTACAGGAGCTTTTTTTAAAGTTCGACGGTAGTCAATAGACTCTTCTACATTAAGTCTTTCAAGATTTGCACCGCGATCTTTTTTTATGATAGAATCATTCAGTGCTCTTTTAAGAAAACTGTAGGTATATGAAATACCCAACTCAACGAGTTGTCCTTGTAAATCAATCTTTATTTTTGCAGAAAGCAATGGATCTACAGATCGAAGGTGAATATTCTCAGGCTTACTTTCATAATGAACTTTCTCAACTTCAAAATGTAAATAAGGTTGCCAAGCTTTTCTTATTTCAGATTGAATACGTTGTTGTATTCTCGATATAATTTTTTCTTCAATCGTTGTGAGGTTACGCTTATAACTTAGGTCAATTCCTGACCCCCCACTTTCTCGTTCAATGATATGAATACAAAATTGCGGAGGCATTGTAAGAATGATATCTCCTCCCATAGTTTGTCCAACATGTATATAAATTACAGCTGGGGCGGGAATATCAGAAATAAAATCTGTTGGCGAAAATTGTTCAATTTTGTTTAAGGATACATCCGTTTTATAGTTTAAAGATGCGCTAAAAATTCTGCTCATTCCTCTAGATATGTTATCATGGATAAGCGTAATAGTTCGCATTATCTCTTTACTGAAGAGCTTTGGACGTTTAAAGTCGTAGGGTACTACATACTTAACTTTTCCCTTTCTCTTTTTGGGTGACTGGGAATCCATCGTTTTCAAAGTATATATTTATAATCATTGAAGTACATACTTTGTGAAATACAAGTTCTGTACCGAAGTCTCACCAATCGAGGAATTTATTATTTCAACAACCTCTTTTCGTAATAGGTCTCTCTCTTTAGGCGTTGTAAGTTGACTTACCGTTCTCCTCGAGAAAGTTTCTATGAGTTCTTGTCTTACTCTAGGATTAGTAGTTTCCATTAAAGGAATGTGTTCTACATTCAGTTCAAGGCTAATTTCTACCATTAAATACCTTCTGCCGTTTGTATTTGCAGGATTCACAACGAGCTGATCCATTTGGTAGGTACCAATTTCTGGTGGATCTTCAGTATTCATTTTTATATAAATACTGGGATAATATTTATCTACAATCACATATGCTAGGTAAGCTTGACCTGTAAGAATTAGCACTAAAAGGAAAATTTTTCCAATTATAATCAGCTTTTTAGGCGGTGTTTTGGGCTTACCACCTGCCTTTTTTTCTTTTTTGTTAACTTTATTGTCTGCCATAATTATTCTCTCTACTCAAGCTCATTAAATGAGGTTTCGAATGTAATTATATCAGAATCTACACCAGCTGATGCTTCTAACGTTCTATCTTTTAAATAGATTTCAACTCTACGGTTTGATCTTCTTCCTTCTGGTGTTTCATTCGTCGCTACAGGTCTGTGCTCTCCAAAGCTTGTTGCTTGAAAAAATTCTGGTTTTAAGTTTGCTTTTTCTTGAAGATACTGAAGCACAGACACGGATCGTGCTGCTCCCAAATGCCAATTTGTTTGGTAAATCCCACCTCTAGCAATTGGAACATTGTCGGTATGGCCTTGTACTTCAATTTCCCAATAATCATCACCTATTGAAGTAGCAACTCCATTTAAAATATTCTTTGCTTGTGGAAGTAATTCTGAAGAACCACTCATAAAGGCAACGGAATCCGCTAAAGTAATTAGAAAACCATCGTCTATAGACTCTACGTCTACACCTTCTGTTTCTTTGGTATTTTCTACAAATTCGGCCATAACCTGCCAACGTTCCATATTTTCAACAAGGAAGTCGTCTACCTGCTCCGGGTTCGGATTATTTTGCAAGTCGGTTGTTAAGCTGTTGTTATCCGGGAAAAAACCCGAATGTTGTTGGAAGTAGGAAATAAAACTATTGAAGACCCGCTCTTCTACTCCTGGAGTCATTGTATAAAGTAAAACAAAAAACACCAAAAGCAGCGTCATGAGATCGCCATATGTCATTAACCAGGTTCCAGAATCTTCTTTAGGTTTTCCCATTCTTTACCTTGTTGTTCTTTCCAAAGTTTATAAAGCTTTTCGTCACGTGTTTTCATGATCTTAAGTCCTTCATGATGCTTAACATATTCAGCACGCTCAGCTGGTTCAATATAAATAAGCATCTTTTTTTCCATTATCCTGGGGTTTTCACCCTCTACAATAGAAAGAATAGCGACCCTGAACATTTTTTTTCTGTTGAGGTCTTTTTCTGCTAGATATGTAACTTTCCCTGCTAGGGGTGCAAATAACATATTCGAAAGCATACTTCCATATAATGTGGTTAAAAGTGCTACTGCAATTCCTGCACCTAAAGCTTCGGGATTGGTTAAGTTCTGCAACATTAAAACCATCCCGATTACAGTCCCAATCATGCCAAATGCAGGAGCAAAATTACTCATTGCGTTTAAAACATTAATGGCTGTAAATGATATTTCTTCTTCACTAGTAATTTCATCCGATAGAATACTGTTAAGGCTTTCCGTTTTAAACCCATCTACAGCTAATTGTAAACCATTTTTTAAATACTCGTCATTTAAGTGTTTAATATCCTCATCAAGTATCAATAGACCCCCAGTACGAACTCTGCGTGCAAATAAAGTTATAACTTCCATATCGGTACGAAGATCGATGTTGGAGTTTCTCATCAAACGCATCATTAGAGCAAATGCTCCCTTTATTTTATTGAAATCAAAACTCACCATAGTTGAAGCAAAAAGACCACCTGCAACAATAATGAAGGAAGGGATATCAATAAAAATCATTATGTTTGCTTTCGGAAGAATGGCTCCAAGCACTAGGACAATGCCTAATACTAACCCAATCATGCTCGATTTATCCAGCATATTTAATCATTTTTGCTTCAAATTTTTACAATATATAAGTACAATATTAATTTATACATATACTGCAATTATGGATGAAGATTGTTTAATAGTTCTCCCAATCTTATCGGCTTCTAATTAAAAGTACATAAGTTTTAAATCGATCCATTTTTTATGGAGGATAAAAAAAACCCATCCCCAAAATTGAATTTGAGAATGGGTTTTAACCAACCTACCATGAAAAATTTTACATGATCACATATTATCTAACGTATTATCTTTTCAAATTTACAGCCTCAGTTAACATCTCGTCGGATGTTGTTATTACCCTGGCATTAGATTGATATGCACGTTGAGAAGTAATCATATTTGTAAACTCTCTAGCAAGATCTACATTTGAACCTTCCAAACTTCCTGAATTTATGCTTGTTCCCGCTAGATTTCCTGCGGTATCAATAAAAGTTTCACCTGCAGCAGATGTAGCACGGAATAAACCAGAACCAATCATTTCAAGACCATTTTGATTTTGAACTTTAGCAATAGCGATTTGTGCTAAAACTGCAGAATTACCATTATCATAAATTCCTTGAACTTGCCCATCACCATCTATGGCAACATCTACAAGAAGACCAGATCTATAGCCATCTTGGCTTGTAACCTTTGCTGTGTTTTGTCCAGAATATTGTGAAAAAGTTGTTCCTGTATTTTTATCACCTAAAGAAACATCAAAAGAGGTTGTTCCTGCACCTCCACCTGGCTCAAAAGTGAGGGTAAAAATATCCCCTGATGTCATTTGCCCCAACTCGTCAAAGGTTACTGAACCAGATTGCCCTGCACTAATCGTTTCACCATCCAGAAATTTTGCATTATACTGCCATTCGTTGTTCGCTACTTGAGAAAATTCTAAAATTAAAGAATGTGCACGTCCCAAATTATCAAATACCGTTGTACTCATAGTTTGGGAATTGGTTTGACCTTCTTGTATTATTCCAAAGCTGGTTACGTTTATGGATCCAGTTCCTGTTACATTAACTCCGGTAATATCCAATTGGCTATTACCTAGCTTTTCAGACCTTAACGTTAAAGCACCATCCACGAGAACCATTTCACCTTCACCTGCTGGTAATCCGGTATTAAAAGACGCTATCATGTCTTCTAAGGTGTCCCCTGTTGTAAATGTGTGTGTTATGGTCGTAGTGGTACCATCATTAAGTATTACATCAAAATTGATTTGATCTCCGTCTACAAGATTAGTTAGTGTTTGAGAAATATCGTTGATTAATGTATTTCCATCGGCAGGCTCGCCCGCTACAGTAAATCCACTTTGTGCCTGTAAGACTTTACTTTTACTGGTATTCGCATTAAGATTTCCTGTAAGTGTTACTAAATCCGTCTGTTTAGGCGGTAGAGGGTTTTCGAAATCGATACGAACAGAATCTGGAGAACCACCTGATATGATATTTCCTGATCGATCTGCAATGTACCCCATTACGTTATTACCTGATTGGTCCACTAAAAACCCATCGCTATTAAAAACAAAGTTACCAGCCCGAGAAAGTAAGTTCTCACCTCCTGCATTCATGACAAAAAATCCTTCTCCCGAAAGCGCTAGATCTGTTGTCCGTCCAGTATTTTGCATTGATCCTTGTGCAAAATTACGACTAATTGATGAAACTCTTACTCCTAATCCAACTTGATTACTTAATTGAGGGGCAGATTCACCTGCACCTTCGCGTCCTAAATTTTGATTCATCATCTCTGCAAATGTTATCGATGATGATTTGAAGCCAGCCGTATCTACGTTAGCGATATTATTACCTATCACATCCATTTTTGCTTGGAATGCATTTAATCCGCTTACACCAGCATTTAATGATTTTACTAATGACATGAGATTTCTCCTGTATTATATGCAGTATAATATACTGCCTGTGGTGCCCTAAATGTTAAGATGAGCAACCCGTTATAGTTATGTTTTATTTTTAAAAAAAGTTAATCTTCAAGTATACCAGTACCTACTTCTTCTACATCACCAATTGGGATGTCGATTCCATTTACTGATAGATAAACTCCTTGTGTTGTGTACCTGACTTTACTTGCAAAGCCTTCTAAAAAAGTAAGCGCTCCAACATTGTTATCTCCATTTTTGGCGATAACTTCTACGGTATACTTACCTTCACCCATTCGCTCGCCGTTTGTATCTAAACCATCCCAGGTCCAGGAATTGTCTCCTGAAGGTATACCTGATAAGGTTTCTCTACGAATTTCAGCACCGCTTTCGGTTCTAATTACAATTTCTACTTGTGAAGCAGAATCATTCAACTTATAGTTTACTGATGCGTTTCCTTCACTACTCAATGCGATTTCATTACTTAATGCTCTCACTTCTTTACCTGTGAGAGATGCGGCCATCGAGTTTGTTAAACTCGCTCCCATCAAATCTTGACTAATTGCTAATTGGCTAAGACCTTCATTTACTGAAATCAGTTGTTCAACGGAGTTGAAATCAGCTAACTGGGCGGCAAACTCCGCTCCATCCATTGGGTTTACTGGATCTTGATTTTGAAGTTGTGCAACTAATAGTTGCAAAAATTCTTGTTGGCCAAGTTCACTTTTACCTTGAGCTACTGAATTATATTGGGTTAATCCTGGGTTAATTGCTTGTACATTCATAGTTAGTTAATTAGGCGGTCCATTCCATTTGATTGTAGCCAAAATTTCGGATCGACGATTCAAGACTATTTACAGTTCTTTGATTGCTGTTGTCGTCTGTTATCTCTGATTCTTTTCTATTCCAATTTTTATTTCCTTCATCAGAGTTATTTCCAAGGGCATCAGAGAAAGCTCCTTGTTCTCTATTTTCGAATTGAAGATCTAATTCAAGACTCAATTCTTCTTTTAAATGTTCTCGAATTTCCTGTTCCATACTCATAAGTAATCGGTTTAGCTCAGGATTACTCGCTGCTAGTTTTATATGCAATATCCCATCAATATTTTTTGAAGTCATATTGATGTTATTGCCATCTTCTAATCTGAAGCTATGTTTTTGCCATTTCTCACTGTTATGCTTTAAAGAAGCACTCATATCTTGCTGTAAGATTTTTGCAAAATTTGAGGTTAAAGCTCTTCTAGCGCTCGCATTAATGATAGGAAGTTCGCTTAAACGTAGATAACCTAATAGGTTTGTTTCTTTAACATTTTGATTTTCCCCTCGAAATGATTCCAACATTAGTTCTTTTAACATCGCTTCTTGCTCGTTGCTTAGACCAACTGTTGAATTAAAAACTTGTATTTTTTTGTCCAATGTGTGAGAAGTGTACTCACCAATTTTCATATCCCTGGAAGAAAGAACATCTATTCTTTCTGATTCCTTAAGTAATTTCAGTCTAGCTTCTCCTTGTTCAGACATTGAAAGCGCATATTTGGTTTTTTTTGCATCTTTCAAAGGTATAATTTCAGATTTATTTGCTTGAATAAATTGAACTAATTCGGAGCTTTTTACTTCAGATACATCCTGAAATACAATATTCGATTGTGATGTAGAATGTTGATCAAATTGTATAGTACTTTTTAAAGATATATCCCCTTTTTGAATAACTAATGGCTTTTTAAATAGTTCAACATTGAGGTTGTCAGAGATATTTGATAATGGTATTTTTTGTTCACCTAATGCATTAACAAATAGCTGTTTTGATTGATTATCTTTAGGGCGTATAATTTTTTGCACATCCTCAGTTGATGGAGTATCTACTGATGCAGTTTTAAAAATTGATTTATTAACAATCTCTATGTTTTCAACACTTTCAGAGAGATTTAATATTAGACTGCCTTTGGAAGGATTCTTCGAGTCAGTTTCAATCTTAACAGATCTTTCATCTGTTCCAGATTGATTAATATTTGTTGCAACGGAAGTATCCGTATTTTTAGAGTATGTATTTGTATTTTCTTTGCTTACAGATGTATTTACAACCTTTTCTCTTTTTACTAAGTCAGGAGATTTATCTTTTTTAAAGTTGGTAGATAAATTTTCATTTTCTATTAATTTTTTATTCAATGAACTATCATTGTTATCCGCAATTATTGATGATTGCCCTTGTTTTTGAACAGAAACTACTTCAGTTGATATAATTTTTTTTGTGTTTCCAGCAGTGAATTTTAACTGTTCTTCAGTTTCGCTTAATACACCTGGATTCGATATTTTGGGGTTTTGATTACCTCTTTTAGCAATTATTGCAGTTTGAGTTTCATACTCTGTGCTAGCACTCTTGTCTTGAGTTAAACTTTCAAGTTTTTGGCTTTGATTAACTATTTCAGTTCTTTTGTTACTTGATAAAGTTTTAAAAGCATTGGTATTTTCAGAATTATTTTGTGTCGCTTCTTCTTTTTGTGATACAATTGTTTTGAAATTTTTTGATGTATCTGAGGACTCATCTTTTCTTTGCAGCTCAATATTTACCGTAGTCTTAGCCATTTTCAGTGACGTGTTCTCACTGATTTTATTAATAGAATAAGTGCCATCTTTGTTAGCTTTACCAACTATCTCAAATCCATCTTCACTTCCAACATCTTCAGAATTGTTATTTACAATTAGCGCTTCGGCATTAGGTAAAGAAAGACTATTAGCCTTGAAATTTTTGCTTATGTCTTTTTCTGATTTAACAATTTCATCCTTAGCTTCTTCTTCAGAGTTGACATTGGCGACATCATTATTCTCTAAATTTAATTCGATATTTGATGGTAGAATACTGCCTTCTTCAATATCATTGTTCGCAATTAACCGCTCAACGTTGGATAATGAAATTTCATTAGCACTGAAATTTTTGCTTATATCTTTTTCTGATTTAACAATTTCATCCTCAGCCTGTTTTTTAGATTTGATAATGGCGACATCATTATTCTCTAAATTTAATTCGATATTTGATGATAGAATATTGCCTTCTTCAATATCATTGTTTGCAATTAATAGCTCAACGTTAGATAAAGAAATATGATTAGCTTCATCTTCAATTTCATAATTTGAAATTACATGTTCATTTTTTAAAGAATCTTCACGAGGTTGAAAATGAGAAATAGATGAGTTTTTTATTTTTTTAACTTGGTCAATTGATGATGTATTTCCGTGATCATTTTCCTTGCTTATAGCATTCAATAATGATCTAAACTCATCTTTTAAATGTTCATTATTTGGGTCGCTTTGAACATTTTCATTAGGTTCAGATAGATTATTAAGATTGATATTCGGCACTAAATCTTGAATCATAACATTACTTCTGTAATTAAACGTGCTGCTTGATCCGACTTTAGGGCTCGGAGTATTTTTTCTCTTTGCGTATTGCCTGCTTCTTTATACAATCGAACAAGTTGTTGGCTCGTCATTTTATCAAGAATTGGAGCCATTTCATCTTCATCAAGATTTAAAAGACTTTTTACTCTATCTTTGAATGCCTCATCATAATCATCGACTGTGTTTGATGTAGCCTGAGTTGGTTTTGCTTGTTTATCTTTCGCTTCTAAACCTTCTAATCGACTTGAAAGTACGTAAATCATTCTTTCAAGTGAGTCAATTTTTGTTGCAACACTCATATCCTGAGGTTGCTTGGTGGCATCTTTTTGTTTGAATTGTATTGAATCTGCAACCATTATTGAATCCACAGACATTAAGCTATCCACTTTGGCTAGAGAATCAATAGTTAATGAGTCATACATCATACCATTGGTGCGTGTGATTAAGTCATATTTCTCTTCATTAATCATGGGATATAGTAGGTATACTATTACAAGCATGAGTACAATGGGTATGACTAGAAAGCCAGCAATTTTTACAATCGCGCCTTTATTCATGGGTGTTATCTGCTAAATGATTGGGATGAAATTTCGTCCATTGTTTTTTGGTCTGTCTTTGCCGCATCTTTTACAAAAGTCCCATGCTCATTCTCTTTCACTTTTTCTAGAATACTTAATTTTTTGAAAGCTTCAGCAAGTTTGGATCTTTCTTCTTTTACTTTTTTGTCCGCTTGTTCCTCTTGTTGTTGTAGTTTATTGATGTGATCATTTACTTGGATCAAATGCGCATTGTGAGTTTTGATTGCATGTATATTTGCTGCTTTATCTTGATCTTTTGTTTCTAAATAACTTTCAAGTTTACCTTGAACAGAATTTCTTAAATCTGAAATTTTATTTTTATTTGTTAGTTCTTCGGCAAGCTTTTGTTGCTGAACTTTTTCCTGATGTTGTCTTACTTTTAGAACTGGTTCTAATGAGAACTTGAATTTCATATCCTTTTTGTTCTTTAATCAATAATAGTTTTTAATCTTTCCCAGAGATTATTGTCAAAATCACTCTGGTCCATATCCTGTATCAAAAATGATTCCAAGTGAGGATGTTTTTTTATAGAGAGATCAATTTTTGGATTTGAACCCTTAACGTAAGCGCCAATATTAATAATATCTTCCGCCTCTCTATAAGTAGCTAATAATTCTCTTGCTTTCATAGCTATGGCACGTTGCTCTTTAGAGACAATTTTTGGCATCACACGGGAAATACTTTCCAAAATATCTATTGCTGGGTAATGATTTTTATGAGCCAATCTACGAGAAAGAACTATATGTCCGTCTAAAATTGATCTTACAGCATCTGCTATAGGCTCATTCATATCATCGTTATCAACCAATACCGTATATAGTCCAGTGATGCTTCCTTTTTTAGTTTTCCCTGGACGCTCTAATAATTTGGGTAAAATAGTAAATACACTCGGAGTATAACCTTTGGTTGTAGGAGGTTCGCCAGATGCTAATCCTATTTCTCTTTGCGCCATAGCTACACGAGTAACCGAATCCATCATTAGTAGGACATTTTTTCCTTGATCACGGAAATATTCTGCTATTGCTGTAGCGGTAAAAGCACCTTTAACACGGCTCATTGCAGCAGCATCTGAAGTAGCTGCAACAACTACTGAGCGTTTTAAACCTTCTTCACCTAGGGTTTCATAGATAAATTCATGAACCTCTCTACCTCGTTCCCCAATCAAAGCTATTACATTCACATCAGCAGATGAGCATTTCGCAATCATACCCATCAACGTACTTTTTCCAACTCCGGAACCTGCAAAGAGACCAACTCTTTGACCAATACCGATGGTGTTTAAAGTATCTAAAGCACGTATTCCAGAAAACATGATTTCGTTAATCGGTGCTCGATCCATAGGAGAAGGAGGAGTGTTTTGTATAGGTTGATAACCAGCTGTATAAATTGTACCCAAATTATCAATGGGATCTCCATTTGGATCAACAACACGGCCAAGAAGATCATCACTTACTCCTACATTTAAAGATTCGCCAAGACTTTCAACCAAACACCCGCTTTTCATTCCAACAACACGATCAAAAGGCATTAATAACGTCTTACCATCTTTTAAACCTACAACTTCAGCAGCTACAGATTTTCCTAAAATTGTTTGAATACCATACATCTCACCAACACTTGCCTCTAAACCAGTACACTCAACAATATTCCCAACAATTCCTGCAACTTTACCATAACGTTTTGCTGGATTTCTGGCTTCATAAAAATTTGATCTTACAGTATTGAAGTGAGTCTCAAGTACCATAAATAATTACTCCCATGTTGGAATAGGCAAAGTTTTGCGGAACTCTTTTAGAGTATTCATTACATTTTGAATCACTACTTCATGGGTTGATTCAAAACGGTACTCTCCGGATCTACAAGTTTGATCAACCCTTACTTTTATAAAAGTATCTGGTGCGTATTTTTCTTTGAGTAACTCAATATATTCTAGATCTGATTCCGCAACTAATAACACCGGTTTAGATTGATCATCAATCCTTTCCAGTAAAGGGCCAAGTGTTGATTCTAGATTATTTCTTAACTCTGGATGTTCAACTGGGAATCCTAAAATTGTTTCTGCAATTTCAAATGCAAGATCTAAAATACCTGGATCTATTAATTCTTGTCTCTTTTTCCATTCCTCGAATCCATTTTCTAATGTATTATTGATAAAGTCTAGCTTTCCCTCCAGATCATATTGTGCATGCATATAACCCGCAGCTTTCCCTTCTTCATATCCCTGTGCGTATGCAATTTCTCTGGTTTTATTAACTTTAAGCTTCCATTTACGATCTCGATCTATTCTAGCTTGTTCAGCTATTTCTTCAGGGCTTAATTCTATGGCCTCAGCTTCTTCTAATTCTAATATCTCTGGTGGTGCTTCCGTTTCGTTGAAAAGCATTTTATAGTTTAATTTGGTATTGTTTTTTTTATACCAATTAATTTGGTCATTATCTAATACACGGGGGTTTTTCATAATTTATTCCACTACTTCTTCTTCCCCGGCCATTCTAGTACTAATTTGACCTGCATCTTCTAAATCTTTTATTTTCTTTATTATACGATTCTGAGCATCCTTCACTTCTTTAACTGGTACTGGTCCTAATGCTTCCATATCTTCTCGTAACATATCAGCAGCTCTGGAGGACATATTTGCAAAGAATTTTGAAGAAAGTTCTTCGGCTACACCTTTCAGTCCCATAACCATATCTTGCTTTTCCAATTCGTTGATAACAATTTGTATAGTTTTGTCGTCGAAAAACTCTATATCCTCGAATAAGAACATTTGTTCTTTGATCTCTTGAGCTACATCAGGATTACGATTTTCAATGGCTTCCAATACATTTTTCTCTACCTTAACATCTGCTCCATTCAAAATTTGAGCTACAATATTTGTTCCAGCTTTAACACGGTCTCCAAGGTTATCCATACCTCCCATGTGTTCTTTTATAACTTCTTCAATTTCATCAATTACCTCACCAGAGATTTTATCCATCATTGCTAATCTGTATGTAATTTCACCTTGCAATTCTGCGTCTAACAATGCCAGTATTTCAGCTGTTTTTTCAACTCTTAATTGAGAGAATATTAAGGCAGCTACTTGGGGGTGTTCATTTCGTATGAAATCAGCTATTTGATTTGTATTTGTTTCTTGAAAATCTTTAAAAACTGTGCTTCCTGACTGTGCACGTAATTTTTTCATCATTTTTTCAGAATCGCCACCTAGCTCAGCCAATAATTGCTGTGCATAATCCATACCACCATTAATAACATATTGTTTAACCTCCATTAACGTGAAGTATTCTTGTAATACAAGGTCAACCATTTCTGGTCGTATGTTTTTCATTCTGGCGATTTCTAAAGTAATCTGTTCAATCTCTTTTTCGCTTAGAGATTTCATCATTTCAGTAGCCGATTTGGTACCAACACTCATGATTAAAATCGCAGCTTTTTGAGAACCAGTTAATTCAATATCTAGTTTTTTGTTTTCAATTCCGTTAAGTGTTGCTTGTTCACTCATAGCTATTTTTTACTCTTCCTCTGGTGTCATCATTGCACGTAGAACTTGAGCTGCAATCGCAGGTTTAAGCTCTACAAATTCTTTTATTTCATCCTTATTATACTTAGTCTCTGGTGGTGGCATATTAGTATTATCTTGAGATAGAGAGGGCTCTATAGGATTGCCGTTTTCATCAAATGCAGGTTCAAGTGCCAATGAATCAATGCTATTTGGTGGCAATGATTGATAACTTGCTCCAGGAGGTAACTCCGTATTTCCTTGAAAATTAGAATTGATAGCCATTTCAGTTTCAATGCTCATCTTTTTTCTAATACCATTGATAAGGAATAATATCACACCAAATGTTATTCCGATAACCACCCATCTTACAATATCATTAGTATAAACTTGTTGTGTTGCCATAAATGAATTACCACTTATATACTGTGTAGTAAAAAACTCAGACTGATTTATCGTTAACAAATCACCTCTTTCCGTTTTAATACCAATCGCTAATTCAACAGCTTCTCTAAATTGTTCTACTTCTTCAGCCGAATATGGCTCAAACGATATAATCTCATCCCCATCATCATTTGTTGCTGTTACTTGCTTATAGTTTAGTAATACTGAAGCGGTAATTCGTTGAATTTCACCTTCACCTTTTTCAAAAACTTCTCGAGTTCTATTAACTTCATAATTTCTGGTTTCGATAACATTGCTATTATTATTCGCAGAAACAGTAACCGACACATCTCTTTGATCTAAAGGAGTTAAATTATCAATAGGTACTGGTTCTCGGAGTTCATCATTATTTACTTGTTCTCTTTTTTCCTCAGAAATTACTGTACGACTATCAGGATCTATCATATCAAACTCTCTAGTAACTCTATCAAAATCATGCTCTACGGAGACCCTCAAAATACTATTACCCGTACCTAGAACACGATCTAACATACTTTGACCTCGTTCAGTTAAATATGACTCTGTCTTCTGCCTTAATTGCATTTGGGTAGTACCCATTGTAAACTCAGATTCATAATCAATTTCATCTGTTAATCGATTACCAGCTTGATCTAATATGGTGATGTTATTTGGCTCTAATTCTTCCACACTGCCAGCTATTAATGCAGTAATACCTTCAATTTGTTCTGCTGATAGAGAACGATTTGGTTTAAGATTCAAAATAACTGAAGCTGTGGCTTGAGTTGCAGTCTCATCGAAAGGAGATCGTTCTGGTAATACAATGTGTATTCGAGAAAATTCAACTTGATCTAGGCTGTTGATGGATCGTGACAATTCACCTTCAAGAGCACGTTTTTTGTTAACTTCTTGCATAAAATCTGTCATACCCAATGCATTTGTATCAAAAAGTTCATATCCCTGAATATCCGTAAAGCCACTTCCCATTGGTGCTAAAGCTAATCGTAATTCATGAACCCGATCGCTAGGAACATAAATTGAGCTCCCACCATCTTGCAGATCGTAATTGATACCACGTTTTTCTAGTTCACTTACTATTTCTTGTGCCGACTCGGAATCAAGACTACCAAAAAGAAGCATTTTGTCATCTAGCTGCGACCAATAAAAAAGGCCACCAATCATACCAACGATTACAAAGAAAAGTCCAATAAACATGATACGTTGAGCAGGACTTAATGGGCCAAAAAAGTCTTGAAATAATTGAAAATACTTACTCATAATAAAAGATTATATCTGCATTCTACTTAATTCTTGATACGTATCAACTAATTTATTTCGAACCTCGACCATCATTTGGAAGCTAAGTTGTGATTGCTGCATAGAGATCATAACTTCATGAATATTATCAGTTTTTCCTGATATGTAATTTTGCACACTTTGCTCTGATGCCTTCATTGATTCATCCACATTTTGGATAGCATTGGTTAACATATCCCCAAATGAGTTATCGATCTCATCAACACCTATGTCATAGTGACGAGGTTGAATTTCTAAGTTTTGTGGTAGACCTATACCTGTAATTTCCGGATCCATTTAACATTCCTTTCTTTTAAATTCTGGTATCAAAATGCGAGCCACGTATCATTTGATGTTCATTTACCTTTCCATCCATTGAATATGATCTTATGGATTTCGATTCTGAAAATTTTTGGCTAATCCATGTTGATTCATCATTCGTTAAATTTGGTAATTTGGGAGATGATGCAGCTTTTCTAAGTGCACTATTTTGTGCTACTCGTTGAGTTTGTTGATTTACAATTGAATTGATTGTGTTCATTAATTAAATCTCCAAAGATTTTTTAAGGAGTTCTTTTTCCGCTTCGATACTACTCAAGTTTGCTTCATATAAGCGATTAGCACTCACCATCACTGCCATTTCTTTAACCATATCGATATCTGGGTATTTTACCATTCCATTTTCATCTGCATGTGGATGATTAGGATCATATTCATAGCGAAATTTTTCTTGCTCAACAACTTCAAAAGATGGTCCAAGTCCAGTATTTTTCTGACCGACTAATCCATCTGCAGAACTCATGTGTTGATTGTTAGTAACTTTCAAACTTGATTGTGCCCCCGCTAGAATATCAAAAAATTGCTGTGTGTTTGGGGATTGTGTTATAACCTCACGGGGTCGGTATACGTTTTTGGAATCTGGCGATGCAGAGGTACGTGCATTTGCAATATTTTGTGATGCGACAGCAATACGCTCACGTTGTAATGCTAGACCCTGTGAGGCTGTTTTAAATGTCGAAGAAAGTCTATCAGGTATCATAAGTCTATCTATTTGTGCCTGTTATTCCATTTCTAACTAAGCTATAGTGATGCCGAAGTGCTTTTGTAACCATTTGAAAACGAACTTGTGTATCTGCTTGTTCAATTAATTCATCTTCAAGAATTACATTTTGATCAGTTTCTACTATTGTTGGGTTTACTTCTTTATTTACCCCCAATCCTGTTGCATCAATTGCTTCATTTAATGCATCTTCAAAGTTAACCTCATGGCGTTTATAACCTGGGGTATCAGCATTAGCAATGTTAGTAGCCGTTATTTTTTGCCTCAATGAATATGCATCCATTGTTTTGGCCAGTAATTGTGAGTGATTGGAATTGATAAGATCCATGTATTTGCATTATTTGGAATCAATAAGACAATAGTTGTGCCACATGTAAATAAGTTACTTCATAATGATTTTACTACACAGGAGAAGCATTAAGAAATAGGACATTTATCCGTTTTAAGGCAAATTTTTCCACTTTCAAAAATTCACTTAAGGAAAAGAATCGACACGCTGATAAAGTAATCACTAACCAATTTTCGGCACAGAAATCGATATGAGTACTTTAAATACACTACAATTAGAAACAAATCCTAGAGATGAATTTAATCATTATGATGATTACTATTCGTTACCCTCAGAAAACGCATTCATGGATACAATTTTAACCCTTATTGATGATATTCCTTATCCAGTCTTCATAACCAAGAAAGGAAAACGAATGATCTATGCCTTAAATGAACATGCAAAAAGGGGAATTGATAACCATCTAATTGATAATGTTTCTATTGATAATATATTAAACATCAATAATACGGCACTAGAAAATAATCCTGTTGTGAACTTTAATAATCAGTGGTATTTAGTGAATACAGGCTCATTTCAAGCTGGGAATACGGTATATGATAAAATCGAGCTTAAACCTAACCCTGAAGTACCCAATAAAATTACATTAGACCGGTGTAAGCATATGATAGCAGTGATGCTACACAGATTCAGATCACCTTTAACTGGTATTGCGGGATATTTAGAACTTTTAAAAAGTGAAACTGATCTTGAAAATATTCAGAATCGTGCGAAAAAAATCGATCATGGAATAATCCGGCTTGCTAATTTGATGGATGAACTGGAATACTTTTATAACATTCCAAATAAATTTGATCGGAAAAAACTTGAACATATTGAGTTAGACAGCATCTTAAATAAAGTTCAGTTTGATTTGGACAAAAATTTGAGAAACAGAATTCAATTCCTATCCCCATTACAGAAAAAAACATTTTTTGCAACAAACGAAGCACTAAAGATGGTTGTGAAATTGTTAGTAGAAAATGCACTTGAATATAGCCCTGAAAATAGCCCTGTAGTAATTTCACAACTATCTGAAAATTCAATCAAAATTTCCAATGAATGTTTCAACATGCCTGAAGAAGTTAAGGAACATATATTTCATCCATTTGTTACTTCTAAAGCAAATAATTTAGGAATTGGATTAACTATGGCCTTGGTTTATGCAAACCAGTTCGGTGGCACTATATTCTTAACAGAGGATGGTAGTGATGGAAGAGTTTCTTTTACAATTTGTTTTCCATATCTATAAAATCGGTAATTAAGAGACAAATAGAACTTGATTCGATAAAGTTTATATATACTTTCCTAATACACCACCAATCGAATAATTCATTTTACAAGCATAAGAGTATAAATCTTTTCAATATATAAATAGTGTGCTCACTCTAAAAAGTAAATTTTTTGTATAATGATTATTACACATGATTATTAACTTAACTACACTGCCAAATAAGGTTCTTTATTTCTCATTTAGAAAAGTAACTACAAATTAAGTTAATATTTCTATAATCTATAAATTCCAATCGGTAAGTGTAGACGCCACCCGCTCAATGAGAAATAATTCAAAAACAAATCGTCAAAATTTTAAGCTAAAATAAATATTACAGACTATTCTAAAAGTTGCAGCAAGATAATTTAGGCTTATTGTACACCTATCAAAAAAACTATACTTAAAAAAAACAGATGCAAGATTACGATTTAATTGAAATCTTCTAAGTTCAATATAATACTCATTAATTTATATGAATTCTTGAGTAAAGTATGTTTAGAATCCCAAACCAATATTTTTATTCTAAAAAATAGATGGTGTTTAGAAAATATTATATCCAACAAACACTCATCGAGAGATGCCTATAAACGGTCAATGAAATTAATTGACGTATTTGATCAATTAAGGAAAAAAATCGAACTTGAAAATGTATATCATGAGCGAATAGTGCATAAAGGTTATTTGTTTTTAATTGTTATACCAGGCGGTAATTTAAAACCATATTACACAGTAGATTATTCTAACTGTTCGCTACACTTTATTTAATAAAAAAAACCCATCACTAGTGTGATGGGTTTGAAAATATCGAATCTTTTAAAATTGGAATCCAATTCCAACATCAAATATTTGACTAGAGTATTTATCACTGAATCTTTGAATCTGATAATCTACTTTAAACTCTAGATTTTTGATTGGCATGAAAACAAATCCAAGCGTATAATCATAGTGTTCATATTTAGGATTATCTGATGTACCCTCAGTTCTGTAATGAGAGTCATAATACTCCGATCTAAACATAACGAACATTCTTTGTGATTGTTTCTTGAGCAAACTACTCAGCTCATAAGTAAATTCAACTAAACCACCCGCTTGCTCGGATCCAACTTTATTGTAAAATTCTTTATTGATCTTTTCTGAATTGTTAACAGAACTGTAAGTTCCTACAAATCTGGTACCTAAGTTGCCAAAATTATGAGAACCAAATATTTCTGCGAATGTATAGTAGGCTCCTTCAAAAGTTGTATTGGTTTCACCAGAGTTTTCTAATCCAGAATATATTGCTGAAAACCCAACTCTTGTGCTGGAGTAATCACCATAATATAGCTGTATTCCAGTTGCTACATTGTTTAAAGAATTAAAGAAATCATGATTTCTTGCCTTATAAATAACTTTTTTACTATCCAGTTCATATGGATCTAGACCAGTTGTTAAAGTCGCTTTATAATTTATTTTCTTAATTTTACCACTTACACCAATGCCTGCTTCACGCCAAGCATAAGACATATATTTTTCTATGGGAGATAGTACTACCGAACCATATACACCAACGTTTCCACCACTATTAGGTACAGTTAATACTCCTGCTTGAACTGAAAACTTCTTGGATTGTTTGTATTTGAAGTATAGATCACTCACGTAAACATCTCCGTAATCGTAATCTGGGTCAAACGTATGTTCTGCTACGACCTTGCTCGTCACGCTAAACTTTTTGTTAAAGTTAAATCCTGTTTTTACTGCAAATTTATAAAAATCAAATTCACCTTTTAAGTTAACGTCATCTTTATCTTGCACAACATCGTTGTAATGAATCTCACCAATAATTTTATAGGTGAATTTTTCATACTTAGTGTCATAATATTTGTCTTTTGGCTTTTCTACCTTTTCTTCAGAAGTATTTGTTTCTGAATAGCTATTTTGATTGTACTGTGAAATCGCATTTGAGTTAATGCCGAACATTACAACCATCAAACATACTAGCTTAAATTTCAATTTTTTCATTTATTTATCCGTTTGAAATAAGATTTTAAATCTCAATTACAATTCATTGAAATCATCGTCAAGAGGTATTAGCTCATGAGAATCACTATCAAAAGAACCATTAGTTGTTGGTTCCATTACACTATTACCAGGAGCTGAAGCTCTTTTGTAACCATTTCTAGCATGTGAAGTTGCACTGCCATTTCTATCAAACAGATTAAATCTATTATTTTTGCCTCTGGAGTTAGTATTAGAAGTATAACTGTTCTGGTTTAAATCTAAACCTACAAGTACACTAATTTCATTAACAATTGTACTCATTTCTTGAGCTTGTGCTGCTAATTCTTCTGCTCCACTAGCCGACTCTTCGGATGAAGAAGCATTGTCTTGTATGGATTTATCCATTTCATTCATCACAGAATTTAATTGCTCAATTCCAACAGACTGCTCTTTAGAGGATGCCGCGATTTCTTTAACCATTACATCTACTCTTTTTGTTGAGTCTGAAATTAATTCAAGAGATTCGGTAACTTTTTGAGCCGATTCAACACCATTTTTAGAACTGTTTTGTGATGAATTTATAAGTTGCGAAGTATCTTTTGCAGCATCAGCGCTTCTCTGTGCTAAGTTTCTCACTTCTTCTGCGACCACTGCAAACCCTTTACCGGCTTCACCTGCTCGAGCTGCCTCAACAGCCGCATTTAACGCTAATAAGTTTGTTTGGAATGCAATGTCATCTATGGTTTTGATTATTTTTGATGTTTCAATAGATGAATGTTGTATTTCTTGCATTGCACTTTTCAGTGACTCAATAGCGTGTACGCTATTTTCAACATTCTTTTTAGATTCTTCCATAGTTACTTCAGCAACAGATGTATTTTCGCTGTTTTGTTTGATTTGCGAACTCATTTCTTCAATTGAAGATGTTGCTTCTTCAATTCCTGCAGCTTGTTCACTAGAACTTTGGGCTAAATTTTGTGATGTACCAGAGAATTGGTTAGCTGCCACATTCACTTCATTTGAACTGGATTTAATACGAGTGACTGCTGAAGTTAATTTGTTATTAATTCTTTTGGCTAGCAAATATCCAATAAGTGTTGATAATGAAACTGATATAAGTGCAACAATTAATATCATAGTCCAAAAAGATCCAACTGATGCAACTGCATGCTCGCTAAAATTTGCGGTTCTTGAACTTGCGCTATCAGAAATAGAATGAGCATACTTGATAGCATTTTTAAATGTTTTGTCTGTGTCTTTTTCGTTAGAAATTATCGTTTCTTCGATAACTATTAATTCTTCTAATAAACCAACAATACTTACCAACTTTGAAGAAAGTTCTTCATATTTGTCAGCTTTTTCTTTATCGACTTCTTCTGCATGTTCATCGATATCAGACTTGATTTGATAAAAATTATCTTTCCCTTCTTTTATACCTTTAATGTCTTCTCTTGCTAGAGATTTCCATAATTTAAGGCTTGTGTCGACTTCTTTTTCTAGTACTTTTGTTAAGAAGTAAGCTTCATCACCTGTAGAAGCTAGTAATAGATACTCTAAGTCGTGTGTAAAGTCTGTAATGACATGCTCAACACTATCTTCAAAAATGTGATAATCAATAGACTTATAATGAAATATGTCTAATTGCTCTTTTAAATCATTTGTATTGCTTCGAAGATTATTTATTTGTTGGGTAAGAACATCCATGTTGTGCGAAACTGCTAAATCGTTAAGTTCAACTAATACTTCTTCTACAATACCATAACGATGATCTATGTCATCGTATACTTTTTCATCTAAACTGAGTTTGTATTTTAATTTGTCATAACCAATTTCTCTGATCTCATTTTCGATCGTATTGGCCATTGACCATTCCGGAACATAAGTCTCAGCTATTTGCTCGGAATCATATTTTACAAGATTTAGACCAGTCAAACCAAATGCTGATACAATAAGAATCATAATTGATCCTATGAAGCATATAGCAAGCATACTTTGCTTAATGGTCCATGACCTCTTTTTCTTTTCCATCTTAATTTTCTCCTTAATGAACGGTTTATTTTTTGTGCGCCAATGTTTGGGCGATATTTACTTTCTATTTAATTATCGAATCTTATTCTTTTTTATTAAGAGAAAGTCTTGACTTTTTTTAAAATTTTTTAACAATATGCATTTTACTAATTTACAATTGTTTATGAATAAGGAAAAAACTCTGAATAATACACTATCAAAAAAAGACTAAATTTTTTAAATATCTAGTCCTTAACAATATTCAATTGATGTGCAGATTTTTACTTTTAAAAATGTAGTGTACTAAAAATAGAAAAGGTAGCTCATGGCTACCTTTTCTGGCTATATGGAGGAACTATTTTAACCGAGTGTTACCAGTTCCAGTCCTATTATCTTTTTCAAAAACCAATGAGAATGATGTATTGTTCTCATTAACAAGGTAGCTACAAGTTCCTTTAAGTTGGCTTGTTAATGAATTAATTAGATTTGAACTCAATGATTCTTCTGTAAGGTCATTTATATTAAAAATTTCGGTATTACTTGAGACAATATCGATCATTACCTGATTCCCTAACATATTCAATGCAATTTCGATTTGTAGATCATTGCTATCAGTTGTTATGGATCTTTTAAATGAGTTAGTAATAATTTCATTTACTAGTAAAGCACAAGGATGAGCTTGATTAACATCTAAAATTAAAGGTTCAATATCGTAGGTAATATTTATATTAGAATTCGGTTTCGCATACATTTGAGTAACTAAATCCACTATTTTCGGAATATTTTTACTAAAATCAAGAGAATTAAAGCTTGTAAAATCAAATAAAATTTCATGGATATTAGCTATTGTTTTTACTCTACCAGCAATAGTTTGCAATTTTCTTTTTACATCCTCATTTCCTTCATCTGAAGCTTGTATCTGCATTAAATTAGAAACAATTTGCAGGTTGTTTTTAACTCTGTTATGGAGCTCAGAAACTAATATTGATTTGTCCTGAATAGCTTGTTCAAGTTTTATTTCGGTCTCTCTGAAAGATGTTACATCATGCCCTACCATAATGAATTCTTTTAATTCTCTTTTATTTGAACTAATTGGGGAAATCTTAGCATTAAAAATATACCATTCGCCATTTTTTTTGCAGTTTACGAGTTCCCCAGACCAACTCATATCCGATTTCATGGCTCCCAATAAATCTTCATATTCTTCATGAGAGGCTATAGTTGATATCAAATAATTTAAGTTTTTTCCAACGATCTCATCTTGGGTATATCCTGAGATTTTTTGGAAGTGTGGATTTACATATTGTATGCACCCATTTTGACCAAGTATTAGTATAAATGATTGGCTTAATTGAATCGCTTTTGTAAACTTATAAAACTCTTCACTTCTTCGTTTATCGGAAAAAATGGTGCGTAATTTATCAAGTTCAAAACTGTTAGAGCTTTGTGGGTGATCGAATGAATTATAATTCATAAAGGTAGGCAAATAATCTTCATTGAATTGCTTATATGATTTATAATCTTCTGCACTTCCTTCTTCAATATTATTATCTAAAAAAGAATAATTTTGTACTAAATCTTCCCAAATTTTCTCTATCATATTATTTTTTTTCTCATGCACAATGCTTTGTGCAGAATTTAATAGACTTAATGTTGGTTTATCGTTTCTACTTTTTAACTTTTTGCTCATTCTCTCTATCTATACTTTATTGGTAATCTGTAGTATATTGAATACTTATTATCGGCATTTTGCCATTTTTAATAACAGTAATCTTTAGTTCATCTTCAGCCCCTAATTTTATATTTACTTAACAATATGTTAAGAATCATTTATCAAAAGCAGTATTAACACTTTTAATTTTATCGATTGTCGGTTGATTATAATTTAGGTCTGGTACTTCAATAAAATCACTTGCTGTATAGTCAGATTTATTTTCTAAACTATGCATATCTTGGTTTTCTGAAATATCACAATCAATCAGCCCACTTAACTCTTTTGTTAGCTGAGTTAACTTACTTGAGTAATTTGTAATTTTTTTTGTTATTTCTGAAGACTCATTCAACTGAGATTTATTTTCTCTGATGATTAAATCTACTCCAGATAATAATTTATCAGCTTTATCTATAATCAATGCATGATCGCTTGTTGCTTTTGAAATCTCTTGAATTAATGTCCCGATATGCTTTGCTTGTTCTGCGATTGAATTCCAATTTTGAGCGGTATTAGTAGCAAGTTTAACCCCATTGTCTGAAGCTATTTGGGATTTCTTTATTAGTTCAGTTGAATTTTTTGCAGCCTCTGCACTCATCTTAGCTAAATCCCTTACCTCATCAGCTACAATGGCGAACCCCTTCCCTGCTTCGCCAGCACGAGCAGCTTCAACAGAGGCATTAAGTGCCAATAAATTAGTTTGATGGGCTATATCATTGATCGTTTCAATGATATTAGATGTTTCAGAGGCCGTATTCTTTATGATTGTTACCGCCTGTATTAATTGATCAATAGATATAATACCTTTTTTTACTAGCTCTTCGGTTTGTTTCATATCATCTTCAATGGTATTAGTGAATTCGTCACTAATTTTAATTTGAGAAGTGAGTAAGTCTAGTGATTTGCCCGACTGAAATGAGTCTCTTGTATTCTGGTCAAATTTTAAGAAAATTGATTCTTGAAAATCTAAAACATGTTTAGTTCTGGATAATAAGTGAGCACTTATTAAATTTATTGATTTAACAATCTTTCTCATCGGAGAAATAGCACTTTTTTTAACTAAGAAATAAAATATAAAGCCAAAGATTAATGACGAAATTAATGTAATACTTAGAAAAATAATGATATTCTCTATGTTATTTATTCCAAGAACACGATTTGATGAAATAATCAAACCCCATCCAATGTCTGACATAAAAACTTGTTCGCTGTAAATATTAGATTCCAAAAACGAAAACATGGAAATAATTTCTTCAAATATTGTCAGCGCTTCTTTTGTATGTGTTGGAGAAAATGTATCAATCCCGATATCATCACTATATATTGGGAATGGTACTCCAACCTCGTTAGTCACAAAGAGGTTAAAAGAAATAGTATCAAGTTCTTCACTTAAAACTTCAATAACAGTACTCAGTTCAAAAGTTACAGCTAGTAAGCCATTTTTTTTCCCGTTTAAATATACAGGTGATGAAATGGTAAAAACAGGTTCATTTATTTGTTTATGCACATAAGGCTTACTAACATGTGTAGAACTAAATAATCCTTTACTATAATATTCAAAGTCTAACACATTTAAGTGGTTTAAATTTGAATTTATTATAGGTTCTTGACTATTATTTATCGGATAAGTTATTGTTGCAACACCTTTGCCACTTGTATCAAAAATATAAACTGACTTTAAGCTATTATCTGTATAATTTTGTGTCTTCCATTTATCGATAGCTACAAAATTAATTTTGGCGATTGAGATTAATGTGCTTAAATCTTTAACTTCCTCGATTTTCTCATTAACTTTTTTATTTATAATAAATGAATTAAAATTAACTAAATCTGTCAATGAGTTAGTCAACTCTTCTGTATAAATTTTTTTATTAGAATATTGAATAAAAAATACACTCACCCAACATACTATTAAGCTTAGCAATATTGCAATAAATGTTATTTTCTTTTCCATTTATCTAATTTCTATATCCTTTTGAATAAATGATTTCACTAATTTAAAAAACAGTAATCATCTCTTATTCAAATGTAATTAATAAAAAAGAGCATGATCCTGTCAAGACCATGCTCATACTAACTATATTGGGTTATCTCTATGCAAAATTCTTATTAGTATTCTTACCTCGATTAGCCTAGAACTTTTATCGTCATTTTTTTATTTTTGATAATGATTTTTATAAAGTTTTTTTATTTTTTCATCAATTAAAATTCCTGAAATTCATCAATATCAAATGGAATTAGTTCATGTGGTTTCATAGCTAAGTCATCTTCAAAAACTTCTTTATTACTAATACTTGCTGGCTTAGTTATTAAACTACTCTTTTGATCAGTATTTGCTACATACTGCTCTTGTTTAACTGTGTCAGATGTATTTGGTAATTTTGGCGTAGAAGAAACGCCTGCCAAATTTGCTAGTCTTTTCACAATCTGATTTAATTCATCCGCTTGTGCAGTTAATTCTTGAGCAACACCAGCCCTTTGTTCCGATGCTGATGCATTCCTTTGGACAACACTATCCATATCAGTCATTACTGAATTTAATTGTGTGATTCCATCGGCTTGTTCTTTTGCTGCTGTAGATATTTCAACAACCAATGTAGTTACATTTCCAAACTCTGAAGAAATTTTTTGTAGACTATTTGATACATCAACCGCTAATTTAGAACCATTAAGTGTTGACTCTTGTGATTTTTGAATAAGTGTTGAAGTATTTTTTGCAGCATCAGCGCTTCTTTGCGCTAAATTCCTAACTTCTTCGGCAACAACAGCAAAACCTTTACCTGCTTCGCCAGCACGAGCAGCTTCAACTGCAGCATTTAGTGCTAATAATTTAGTCTGAAATGCAATATCATCAATAGTGTTTATGATTTTAGAAGTCTCATCAGATGAATCTCGAATGTCCTGCATGGCTACATTCATTCTAGACATGGCCTCAACACCCCTATCTACCATAGGTCTTGCAGCTTGCATTGCTTGTTCTGCCTCGGAAGAATTTTCATCAGTGTGCTTGATCTGTGATGCCATTTCTTCTAGTGAAGAAGATGTTTCCTCTATACTTGCTGCTTGCTTACTTGCGCTTGATGCCAGATCCTGACTTGCATCTGATAGTTGCTCAGATGATGACTTAACTTCATTAGCACCTGTGGTAAGTTGTACTATTATATCTTTGAGTATTTTTGTGATAGATTTACCTACAATGAAACCAAAAAACAAAGCAATAGTAATGAAAAATAGGGATACAAAACTTAGAATCAATTCAGTATTTGAAACTATTTTAGAAGTGGATGATGCATCATTTACAACATCAGATTTTGACGCTTCTGATAACCGTACAGAATTATTTAATACGTTATCAAATAAAGTTACCAATTGAGTGTAATTTGTATTTAGATCATTATGAGCTTGTAATACTTCTTGTATTTTGGCTTTTGCAGGCTCTAATTCTTGGCTCTCAATGGTTAATTTTGGTTTTGTTTCTTCATTAATTTCATAGTTAGTTGTAAAATTAGACATAAATTGTGCTTCACTAAACACTTCAAATGATGGTATTTCTACCCTTTCAGAAATATGTGTAGCTTTAAGATTTGATAACTCATTTAATAAAGTGATGTAACCGGCATTCAAATTCTGTCTTTTTTCTAAATCAAGTTCATCAAAAACTGAAGCTTTTATACTTCTGAATTCTTCATTAGCAGTGTAAAACTTTTCTGATAAGTCAACTAACCTATTAAAATCAGAATTTAATTCTTTAATTAAACCTTCAATTTCATAGCCATCATCAGTAAACAAATTCTTATTAATAGTATTAAATTGAATTTGTAAGTCTTTTAATCCATCTTGGTACTTTGTCCAATATTCTGGTTGAGAAGAATAACAATATTGAACCAAATTATATCCAAGCTGTCTTACTTGGTTCTCATTATAATTCGAGAATTCTAGTTTTTTTAAACTAGATTTTAGTAGTTCATCAGTATGGGTATTTATTTGAGACAGACTAAAAATTGATATCAAACCAATTAAAAGGATCATCGCAATTCCACCTCCACTGAGCAATGAAATTTTCTTGCCTATTGTCCAAGTCCCTTTGCTTTCGTCTAGAAATTTAAAGTTTCTAAGCTTTTCATATAACCCCATGATTCTACATTTTAAAATTAATATCTGTTATTCTGAGTTAGCAGATTTAACTTCTTCAGGTACATCAAACACCACTTTGTGAACATCAAGAATCATTTTTACTGATTCTGTTAATTTTCCTATCCCTGATAAATATTCACTACTTCCAGTAATACCAAATGATGGGACTTGTTCAATTTGTTTAGTTTCTATATCTGCAACTTCAGACACCTTATCAACAACTATACCCATCAAATGATTTTCTTCTTGAATTACAATTATGCACGTTTCCTCAGTATCTTCTACTGTTGGTAGACCGAATCGAACTCTCAAGTTCATGATTGGAACAATCTTACCTCTTAAATTTAAGACACCTCGCACATAACTAGGCATTTTTGGAACTGGAGTAATTGGTAGTAATCCTATAATCTCTTGTACTTTGAGTATCTCTATTGCGTATTCTTCTGCTCCTAGAAAGAAGCTTAAAAATTTACCACCATCTACCACTGTATCTGTTGCATTTTTAATCCTGTCTTCAACAATTACTTCTGCCATAGCTAAAAAATTTTATATTTGCGTTAAATTGAATCTTCTATGTCAATTATCGGGTCTGTAAGAAATTTCTTAAATGATTCTTATACAATATATTAACTAGTGGAACTCTTTTTTATGATTCTATTTTTACATATAAGTTTTTGTTTATACGTAAAAAAAAAGCTTTGAATATTCAAAGCTTTTATAATCATTAACTAAGTATTCCTATTTCTCCAGAACGCCTAAAGCTTCTAAAATACGTTCTCTTAGTACTTCCGGGGTAAATGGTTTATGAACAAACCCAGCGTTTTGCTTCTGAATAGTCTCTATTCTTTCGTTATTGCTTTCTGTAGAAACAATAAGTATTGGGATATCTGCGGTATCTGACTTTTTTCTTACTTGTTCGAGCATTTCCATACCATCCATCACAGGCATGTTAACATCAATAAATAATATATCAAGCCAATTTTGCTCTAATACCTGTAGACCTTCTTTGCCATTGGCGGCCTCATAGATTTCACCAACTTCTACACCACTACTAACTATTGTCTTTTTGATCATACTACGCATTACTGCGCTATCATCAACTACTAATATATTTACAGCCATAATATTTCCAGTTTATAAATGAGGTTCTAATACCTTTTGTTTCATGTGATTTATTATTCCTTCTGGGATCCTATCGAGTGGTAACTGATCTGTTACTGCGCCTATTTTATACGCTTCTCTTGGCATACCATATACAACACTTGTTGCTTCGTCTTGCCCAATCGTGTATGATCCTTTTTCTTTCATATTCAAAAGTCCTTTCGCACCGTCAGCTCCCATACCTGTAAGTATAACACCCATTGCATTTATCCCTACGGAGCTAGCGACTGAATTAAAGAGCACATCAACACTCGGTCTTTGGTGATGCACAGGAGGGCCTTGCTTTATTCGTGTATAATACCTTGCACCATTCTTAACTACTAACATATGATAATTTCCAGGAGCAATCAGTACAGTACCAGGTTGTATATGATCACCATCTTCTGCTTCTTTTACAGTTACTTGGCATATACTGTTTAATCGTTCTGCAAAACTTTTAGTAAATACGGGAGGCATATGTTGTACAACTACAGTTCCAGGAAGATTTCCAGGAAGCTGTGAAAGAACAACTTCTAAAGCTCTGGTTCCGCCAGTGGAAGATCCAATTGCAATTATTTTGTTTGTAGTATGAACAAGACTTGAATCGTTACTGGTATATTCAATTTTTCTATTACTTGGTTGAGTTGGTAATATATTTTTTTGAAATTTAGCAACAGATGCAGTTCTTATTGCCTTTACAATATCTTGTGTAATATTTTGTGTAGAATACGCAGAACCAGGCTTGCAAATTACTTCAACAGCTCCGAGTTGCAATGCATTAATAGCATTTTGGCTATTTTTTGGTGTTAGTGAACTTACTACTACAACGGGTAGTGGAAAATGCTTCATCAACTTTGAAAGAAAAGATAAACCATCCATTCTCGGCATCTCAAGATCTAGTGTTATTACATCTGGGCGAAGTTTAACAATTTTGTCTCGAGCAATGTATGGATTCATTGCTGTACCAACCACTTGAATATCTTTTTGTTTGTTTAACTCTTCTGTGAGAAGTTTTCGAACAAGAGCAGAGTCATCAACAACTAACACCTTTATCATCAGACTCCTCCAACATAAACTGTTAACTGAGCTACGCCTTCATCTAGATATACATCAACTACTTCTTTATGCGAATCTTTATAAATGATATCTGTATTTTGATCTATATCTATTATTTGTGGTGGTTTGATCACACAAATCTTATCGTTCTTTGCAAACAGTGGAGCTGCGTTACCACAAATGATATTTGCAATTTCACACAAAGCCCCTTCTTTTTCTTCAGTGTTTGGATCGTCTATCCCTAACATATTCCCTGCAATTGCAGAAATTAGCATTTCAGAAGGATTGATAACCATAACTCCATTTATCGCTCCGTCAAACTCCACAATTGCTCTAGTTTTGTCGCAGGGTGGTTCAATATCATCGTCAATTTCCCATTCTTCCATCGGAAACATAAAGCATGTAACCTCAAAAGTCTTTAATGCGATTTCATGTATATCATCAGCGTATGTAGTAGTCATGTTCCTATTCCTTATTATTTTTAAACAACAGTTGCTGCAAAACTGTGCTTGGAGGAAACTCCAGTTCTTAAATTTTTATTTGGTGTATTCATTGGTTCTTTATTAACAAATACAAGACCTGTTCTCAAATCTAGTTCAAGAGTTCTTGAAATAGAACCACCAACTTCTTGATTAGCGATCATATACCCATTTTTCCATAACAATTTTCTAAATGTGGTAAAATTACGTTGCCCTATTTTAAAGTAGTCTTCCCCGGTATTTTGTTTCATACTTGATCCACCAGCAACATTGATCTCGAGATTATTTTTTCTAGCTCCTATGGAGCATATCTCTTGGAGCAGTAATGAAAAACCTGAATCAACATACATTGCTGGTTTGGCTTTTGCTTTTTCTGGGTCAGCTTTTGACAATGGCAACATTACATGTACCATTCCTCCGATTTTGTAAATCGGGTCATAAGCCGTAATTCCTAAGCAACTACCAAGTGCGTGAGTAATGATCGTATCATTAATGTTGCTTGAAATTTTTAAGTCACCTACTCCTACTATTTTTTTCATTCAATATCCTATCATAAAGCTAATAATACCAACATTGTAACCTTGTCAAGGTTTTATGGTTTATTATATTATCGGGTTAAAAACATAGAACTTAATGCTGATACAAATTTTTTTATATAAGTATGTATTCAGATTAAACAATATTTTTTATGGGTCTTATGAAGTATAGCATGTTATGATGAGTTGTAACATATTGCTATTCAATGAGAAACAAATATTATAAGCGTTCTAAAATTTCTGAAGCACATTTCCGACACATAATTAAATGTTTTGCCCTAGATTTAACAGCGACTGAAACCTCGGAGTTGAGTTCGGTTTCTCTGCGTTCGGTAACGGTTATTTTTGATAAACTCCGCAAAAAGATCGCCTATTGGTGCGTACAAGAAACTCCTTTTGATGGAATAATAGAAGTCGATGAATCCTATTTTGGGCCTCGACGCATTCCAGGTAAACGCGGACGTGGGGCTTCGGGTAAAACCATTGTATTTGGTGTGTTTAAACGCCAAGGAAAGGTATACACAGAGATAGTGCCTGATGCACGTAAAAAGACCTTACAAGCTATTATACGAGGGAAAGTAGCCCTAGAAAGTGTGATTCATTCTGATGGCTGGAGGGGCTATAATGGTCTGGTGGATGTAGGCTATGACAAACATTACCGGGTGCATCATGGCCAAGATGAGTTTGTCCGGGGAACTTCCCACATTAATGGGATCGAGTCTTTTTGGAGCTTCGCAAAACGAAGGCTAGCTCAGTTTAATGGAATTCCAACACGTTCATTTTATCTGCACCTAAAAGAAACAGAATTTAGATTTAATCACCGAAATGATAACTTATATCATACCATGCTTAAAAGGCTCAGAAAAGACCCGCTCTGACTCCTTTACTTCATAAGACCCTTTTTATTTCTTTTGATACACTGCTGGTGCAATATTATGAAAACCTAAAGCAGCTGCGTTCATACTCTCTGAATGACCAAGAAATATGTACCCACCAGGTTCTAATAAATCACTAAATTTTTTTATTATTTGTTCTTGTGTTTGTCTATTAAAATAGATCATCACATTTCTACACATAATCATCTGGAACCCACCCCTTAAAGGCCATTGATCATTCAAGTTTAGTCGACCATAAGTGATCATATTTTTTACCTCATCATTTACTTTAAAGCTACCATCATTCAAAACCTTAAAGTACTTTTTTAGATAAGAGGCAGGTATATCTGAAATTTTATTTTGTGTATATATTCCTAATTTTGCCGTATGCAAAACATCTCGAGATATATCGGTGGCTAAGATTTTTACATCTCTCCACCCAATATGTTGTTTTGCTTCTAACAGATTCATTGCAAGTGTGATAGGCTCTTCACCAGAAGAACAACCTGCGGACCACCACTTAATGTTTTTTCCCGTCATTTTGGGATACAAATACTCTGCAATGAACTCAAAATGTTTATTCTCTCTATAAAAAGAGGTTTTATTAGTTGTAAGAACATCAACGAATGATAAAAATTCACCTTTAGGTTTTTGGCTTTCAACTAATTTTAAATAATCTCGAAAAGTTGATATACCAAGTTTTCTCATTCTTTTGCTCAATCGACTTTGAACAAGAGCCTCTTTACCATTATTTATAGAAATACCGCAGTAAGAGAAGATCAAGCTTCTAACTCGTTCGAATTCAGCTTGTGGAATTTTTCCAGTTACTTGAAAAACACTGTTACTTAATACGTCCATTAAATCACCTTGTTAAACAGTTAATGCTCCAGTATCCAAAATCAATCCTACGCGACCGTCACCTAAAATGGCTCCGCCAGATATGTGTTTGGAAGTAGTTATCATATCAATTGATTTCCCAACTAATTGTTGTTGACCAATCACTTCATCCACTAGCAAAGCGTATCGATCGTTGTTGTTTTTAATAATCAACATAGTTCCTTTAAGTATATCCTCTTCAGAGCCAGTTATTTCAAAAAGGCTATGCAGTCGTATAACTGGTACAGATTCTCCACGGAACGAAACTTGTTCGCTTTCACCCAGAATTGTAAATAAATCTTCTGGATTTGCGCGGAAGGTCATATCAATATTAATCGTTGGAATAATAAACCTTTCTTCACCAACTCTAATTAGCATACCATCGGTAATTGCTAATGTAAATGGAAGTTCAATGGTAATCGTAGTTCCAACTCCTAGCTCCGATGTAACCTCAACTTTACCTTGAAGTTGCTCTATAGACTTACGTACAACATCCATACCAACACCCCGACCAGATAGGTCTGTAACTTTCTCTGCCGAAGAAAAGCCTGGTAAAAATATGAGACCATATACTTCAGAATCAGACATTTTTTTCTCTGGATCAACAAGCCCTTTTTCTATGGCTTTTCTGAGTATGATGTCTTTATCAATCCCTCGACCATCATCTTGAATTTTTATAACTACCTTACCACCTTCTTGATATGCATTAAGGGTAATATTTGCTACGGTTGGTTTATTTGTTAACCCTCTTTGCTCTGGTGTTTCAACTCCATGATCTAATGAATTACGTAACATGTGTACCAATGGTTCATTTATAATATCAACCATATTTCGATCAATCTCTGTATCCTCCCCAAAAGTTGTGAATTTTACAGGCTTACCTGCTTTGCGGGATAAGTCACGTACCAAACGGTTCATCTTATGAAATGTAGCTTTAAGAGGAACCATTCTTAAGGTTAGGCTTGTATCCTGTAACTCTCTGAGAATTTTGGTAGCATGATTCACCTTTTTTTGGAGTTCAGAATCGTTTGGAATATGTTCATCTTGTGCAACTACAGAGTGAGCAATTACCAGCTCGCCAACCATATCTATCAATCTGTCTAATCGATTTACGCTAACTCTAACTGAGCTTTCGGATTCATTTTTTTGAGCTTGTACTACATTTTCTTTTGCAGCATCGTTAATAGTTTCAGATGCAGGAGCATCAATCCTTGAGTCCTCTGAAATGCTTTGTTCACGTTCTAACTCGCTTCCTTGCGATTCATCTAGAGATGAATCTTCATCATAATTTGAATCGGTGTTATGCTTTTTAAATGCTTCTGATGGCGCAATTTTATTTTCAGAAACATCAATTAATACATCTAGCATCCCTTTATAAGTAGACGGTATAGGTAGCTCATCTCCAGCGCCTGATTGTTCTACTGAACTCAGTAATTTCTTTATGATGTCGATTGATTCGAAATTGATGTCAGCGCAAGCTCTATCAAAAGATAGATCTCCATCTCTAACCATACTTAATACTGTCTCTACAAAATGTGTAAATTCAGTAATTGGATCTAACCCCATAAATGCTGAGGTCCCTTTTATGGTATGATAAGCTCTAAAGACAGTATTAACTAATTCATTGTCATCTGGTTTGTCTTCAAGTTCTAATAAGGCGACTTCTGCTGCCTCAATTAATTCGCCACATTCTGTTATAAATTCTCCTACTAAGGAAACATCAATATCCAACGGTATATGAAAAATTTTGTCGCTTTCAGTATCTTTAGTGTCCTCTAAGTCAATAATTTCATCCGCAGGTTTATCAATCGAATCTATATTTGTAGTATTTTCATCATTAACTGGCAGAGAAGCTTCAGTACCTTGTGATTCATTCGAAGCCCATTCAAGGGACTCTTCCTGTACGGTGGCAGACTCAACTTTTATTGATATGATACTTAGCCATCCATCTTCAATTTTTTCTTTCTGGTGTGCAGCCTCAACTAAATCGTAAGCTTCTTTTAAAATTTTTGCTATTGCTTCATTTTCGTTCCTAATACTATTTGCAATAAATGCTGCTAAGCGTTCGATCTGGTCATTGGTTATCGATTCTTCATCTAACATCATTACATAAGATGCTAAATCATCTAGGCTAGTTTCTAGTGGTAATAGACCCTGTCCTAAACTATATTGTTCAGATTCTCCTGAATTTTGTTTTTCTGAGTACTCTCGAATTTCTTCCTCTGTCAATTCAATAACTGTATCTGCAGACTCACCATCCCCTTTTATTGCAGCCTCTAAGTCATCAAATGCTTTTTCAAAGTCTTCAACAGTAACATCTCCGTCAGAAATTATATATTCCCTAAATGTATTTACTGCATGCATGGTAGCAGCCTTTACAGATAAGAAAAATTCGTCTTGCTCATAGAGATATTTTAAGCCGTCCCATGTAAGATTAGCTAATCGCTTTATTTGGGGTGAATCTTTAACAAGATCCTCAAAAATTCCTTCAAATTGGGCACCTGCTTGTGCAACATTACTTCTATCATTAGGCCAAACGTCAGCAAGAGATTGTATGATTTCACCAAGTTGAGTTATTTTTTCTTCTTTAGATAGTTCTTTCTTTCTCTTTGAAGATTGTAACTGTTCTAACTCTTCTTCGGTTATCAAACTGTCTGCTGATTCACCATCACCATGAATTGCATTTTCTAATTCGTTGTATGCTTTTTCAAAATCTTCGACTTTTATTGAATCTTCATCTAGTACAAATTCTCTAACCAAATTTATAGCTTGCATGGTTGTAGCTTTCACAGTGATGAAGTATTCATCGTGCTCATATAAGTATTTTATTCCTTCCCATGACAGATTTAATAATTTTTGCATTTGATTTGAGGACCCATCAAAGTTATCAATAAGACTTTCAAATTTCGCTCCTGCTAAGGCAATATTATCTCTGTTATTAGGCCATGCATCAGCCAAAAATTGAATGGTAGAAGCTAATTCTTCTGCTTTATTTTGATTGGTTGTACTCATCGATCTTTTATTTAAATACTATAGTTATTTTGATTCGCTTAATGCCATATTTAGTAAAAAGTTTCCCATTGAGCTGATGAACTCCATTTTACATGATGGGGGTTTATTTGGCATAAAAAGTCTTAAATCACTTCCTCTGGTGGCTGTTGGAAGAGATGATTGACCTCTGAATCCAACATTTTCCATATTAGCAGCAACATCTCCAGCTAGAATATTAGAAAGTTCAGCGATCAAATCTCCCATGTCGTCACTTTCTATCGGTAGTTCCATGCCTAAAAAGGCTTCAGATATATTTATAGCCGTTTCTTTAGGTATGGCTAACATCAATGAAAATGTAAAATCGGGATTAAAAACAGCAATATTGCCAATAATACCATTTAAGGGAGCATCACTTGCTGAAGATTCATTGTAAGTTGGAGGATCTCCGGCAATTGATGCAAATACGTCTATAACCGAACCTTTTACAACTTCTACGATTTCCGTAGGGATTTCTTTTGCTTCTTTTAATTGTTCTGTAATCATTATTAGTACTATTTATTTAAGTATGCTGCTAAAAAAACTTTTCTTTTCTTCTTGAGCTTGAGAAATTAATTCTCCATTATCATTGAAGAATTTGCTTATTGTTTTTTCCATTTTATCGGGAGTGAATGGTTTTGTGATGTACTCATCAGCACCTCCTTCATTAAGGGCTTTGTCAACTTTACCCATCGATTTTTCTGCTGTTACCATGATTATGGGAATATCACTATATCCTTTATCACGTACGGCTCTAGCAAATTCCACACCTGTCATTTTCGGCATGTTCCAGTCTACAAATAACATGTCTATTTCATCGTTAAATTTGCCAAGCGCATCTTCACCATCCATTGCCTCTTCAAATTCAAATTCAGCCAAAGATATTTGTGTTAACGCTCGTTTTACCTGACTCCTCATAATTTTGGAATCATCCACAACCAGTGCCTTTACAGTGCTCATTTAATTATCTCCTGTCACTTACAATAATAGTTTTATATTTACCGATTATTCGGAGTTTTCATTGATTTACAAGTATTTCTGTAACTCTTGATTACTTGTTTAACCCTTATCGGGTTTTATTAGTGATCCTTAAGAAAAGTGCTTTCTTTTTTTAACACCTCATAATGAATAGAGGAAAAATTATTAAGTGATTTTAACTTACCTAAAACTTGAATACGTCGTATATTTTAAAACAATAATCTTAGGATCATTAGACAAATAGCTCAAATACAACAAATTTCTAACTCTAAAGATGTTTTAAATAGGGAAAACATCTTAAAGAGAAGAATTTCACAAATCAGTGAAAAGAAAAGTATCTACAGTAATACTGAGCAAAAAGTAGTTAGCACTAAAGAAAGAAAAAAAGATGATAATCAGCAGTCTTATGGATCTGCTGCTCAGGAAATTTATTCATCCATAACCAATTCTTACGATGGATTAATGGATCTTACAAGTAAAAGATTAAACCCTCTTTCCTTTTCCTCTATTCATTCAGAACCTGAATCGAAATTCAATAACATTGACCTAAAACGACACCAAGATTACTTCAATCAAATGATGAATTTCGATACACCTTCGGGCAGTTGGATTGATATTAATACTTGATCAAGCTATCGGGATTGATAGTCTAATTTGTGCTTTTTCTTCCTGGAAACTTAGATAGCTAATACTTCCATTAATCTCACGTGCCAATTTTACACTCGTTAATAGGCCTTCGTTAAATGAATTTCCACTTTCATATTGCGTATTAATTGAATTAGCTTTTTTAATAACTTGTGCAATTTCAATTTTTTTTATATCCACCACATAAAAACATACCTCAAAGATAGCATGTGTTGATGTACTGTCGGTTACTAATTCTATGGATCGTTTTTTTCCATTACATTTTACTGCGTAATTGATAAGATTAAAAATAATAAGTTTAGTGATGAATATATCTGTTTGAACATGCAGTGATATGGACTTCATGTTAAATTTTATATCCGAATCAGTAAAATGCATTTTATTACATACTTCACGAACCAACCAATTTAAATCTACATCAAGAAGATGTTCAGCATCATCTACTAGCACAGTATCGTTTTCATCATTATAAATTCCTTGAAGCTGCTCAATAATCGTGTTTACTTCATGTATACCAATTTCAATTTTGTTTCTATAGTATTCTATTTGATCCAAGTCGGGATCAGATGATAGAGATATGTTAATTAATTCTAGATACCCAGAAATTGCACTTAGCGGAGACATAGCATTATGCATGTTTTGTCTAACAATACTTTTTTGCAGCTGGTGAACTTTTTTTAGTTTTATGTACTTTTCCTTTAATCGTTCGATTTCCCCTGGATAACCAATAGTACTCACCGAATCAACAATCTGTTCGACAAGTTGTTTAATTTTTTCCTCGTTTTGTAATTGTGTATTTTTTTTCAAATCAAATGATAATACAATTATATTCTATCGAGTGTTCAAAATTCAGTGCAACTAAAACTTTAAATATTTTCTTAACATAATATAGTTTTTGATTTCATTTAGAATCAAAAACTATCGAATTTAAAATAAACAGAAATTCAATTAATCAAATATTTCTTACTCTTAAGTTAGCCTCAATTTCTTTCAATAACTTAAACAAATATATGTTAAAGGTTTATTGGATATCCTACAATATAAATATTAATGCACCACAATAATTTAATTACGACTATTCATTTTATATGGTAGACTCCAATGTTTCAATACTTCTTGCACAAACTTCTGGCATTGTTCACGAAGTTGTATCTGGTCTAAATTATCAAGGTATTGAAATTGAAACTGGATTCTTACGCTCTAATGCAGACCTAATTAAAGCTTATAGGCATCATCATTGGGACATTATCATACTAAACCTTGATCATGATGAATTTAATTATCTCAAGGCTATAAGAGTTATACAAAGAAGGAAAGCTCAATCTCGAATTATTGCCACAGGTCGACTTAAAAATCGTGATGAAGTAAATAGGCTTCTTAAAACAGGAATTCATGAATTTATTCCTATTACTGATCCAGTACTACTAGAAATCAAAATTACTCAGAATATCGAGTTTGCATTACTTAGAAAGAGAACTAGAGAATTAGAACATGACCTTAATTATAAATCTCAATTCATAGCAAAGATTAGCCACGAAATGAGAACCACACTTAATTCTGTAATACTTTTAAGTGAAATTCTTGCTGAAAATCGAAATAGGTCACTTAAGGACGATGAAATAGAATACATCGATCTTATTCATGGGTCTAGCAATAATCTTTTGGATCTTTTGAACAAAATTTTAGACCTCTCTAAAATTCAATCAGGAAAAATGAATATTCAATTAGAACAAATTGATGTAAAGGATTTTTCAAAACGTTTTTCTAGACTTTATATACCTGTTGCAAGAGAAAAAAGCATCCGATTCATATACGATAATAAACTTAGTGAAGAACAACAGATTAAGACAGATCGAATTAGATTAGAACAAGTATTGAACAACTTGATTTCTAACGCTATCAAATTTACTAAGAAAGGTTATGTTAAATTAAAAACGTATATACCAAGTAAAAATGAACTGAATTTTCATAAACTCGAGCAGAATGAAAAAATGATTGCCTTTGAAGTTTCTGACACTGGTATTGGAATTAGTGATGAAAAAATTCAGATCATTTTTGAAAGTTATGTTCAAGCAGAAGGTCAAAAAACTGAAAATAGCTATGGAGGTACTGGTCTTGGACTAGCAATTTCAAAAGAAATTGCACAAATCCTAGGAGGTAAGCTAACTTTAGAAACCCTATATGGTGAAGGAAGCACATTCACTGTATATATGCCATTTAATAGCCAAAAAGCGGTAGAAAACAAACCAGAAGTTGATGTAGTAAAAGTTTTAAAGAAGGATAATACTAAGGAAGTTAAACCTCTACCTAAACTGAAAAAAAATTCGAAAGTTAATATACTTCTCATTGACAATAGTACCATCCATAATATGGCATTGAAAGAATTTTTAAGTGTAGTTGTTAAAGACTGTATTACTGCCGAATCTGCACAAGAAGCCTATGAATTTCTAAACTCAGACCACACGTTCGATTGCATTATTCTTGATATGTATTTACCTGATGCATACGGAAAAGATGTATTACAAAAAATTAGAGAAATTGACCACAGAAAAACTACTCCCGTTATCATTTACTCTGGAAAAACTATAAGCAAAACTGAACAAAAAGAACTTTATCAAGAAGCCATGGCTGTCGTCCAAAAAAATGTAAATAGTTACAAGGTTCTTCTTGGTCATTTAGGCGATATTATGAGAGAATAGTAAACGTATATCTAAGATTGTCACTTTCACTATATATTATAACATTGTGCTCTCAATGGATATAGTTGCCTATTTTTTTTTACATTCTATATAATTACTCCTATGATTGTTAAAAAAGTATTCTTCAGTATTACTCTACTTTTATTTTTATCAACAGCAACTTTTGCTCATACCTTTAAAGTATTAATTTTTTCAAAAACCGAAGGATTTAGACACGCTTCTATCCCAATTGGAATTGCAGCCATTCAACAACTTGGTTTAGAGAATAACTTCTCGGTTGATGCGACTGAAGATGCATCTATTTTTACATATTCTAATCTAATTCAATATGACGCAATAATTTTTCTAAGCACAACTGGTAACATTTTAAATTCGGCACAACAAGAAGCTTTTGAACAATATATACAATCCGGTGGCGGGTTTGTAGGTATTCACGCTGCTTCAGATACAGAATATGATTGGCCTTGGTATGGAAAACTAGTAGGCGCTTATTTTGATAGCCATCCAAATAATCAAACTGCTACAATCAAAGTAGCGGATAAAATTCATCCTTCCACAAAAAACTTACCTGAATATTGGGAGCGTTTTGATGAGTGGTACAATTATCAAAGCAATCCACGTGGCCATGTTCATGTGTTAGCCACCCTTGATGAAAACTCATACAATGGTGGAAATATGGGGTATGACCATCCCATTGCATGGATGCATGACTTTGATGGTGGTAGAGCTTGGTATACCGGGGGTGGACATACCGAAGAAAGCTACTCCGAGCCACTCTTTCTTGATCATATTTTAGGGGGCATTCTTTACGCAGCTGGCGAAGTAACTGGAAATTTTGACGCAACCAATAATAACCAATATCAAGTTACGGTCATCGATAACAATCCAACAAATCCAATGGCCTTAACAGTACTTCCCAATTTGGATGTTCTGTATTTGGAAAGAGGAGGGAAAATGAAATTGAGAAGTAATTCCACAGGTTTAATATCGACCGCAGCCGAATTTGATGTTGATAGTGGTAGAGAAGATGGACTATTAGGTATTACCCTGGATCCTAATTTCGAAAGCAATAAATGGGTATATATTTTTTATTCTCCTAAAACAGTAAGCGAGCAAAGAGTTTCACGATTTGAATTTGATGGCGATATTTTAAATATGAACTCAGAAATAATACTGCTTAAAATCCCCACTCAGCGTGAGCAATGCTGCCACTCTGGGGGTGATTTAGAATTCGATGGAAATGGAAACTTGTTCATTACTACCGGTGATAATGTAAATCCCTTTGAGGCTGATGGCTATGCACCAATCGATGAAAGAAATGGACGATCTGCATTCGATGCACAAGGCACTTCTTCTAATACTAACGACTTAAGAGGTAAAATTTTACGAATACATCCCGAAAACGATGGAAGCTACACAATCCCTGAGGGAAATTTATTTATAAACGAAGATGATGGGTTAGCTGAAATCTATGTAATGGGAACACGAAATCCTTTTAGGATGGCAGTAAGCCCAAAAACAGGTGAATTAGTCTGGGGTGATGTTGGCCCAGATGCTAGAGTAAATAGCTCTAGCAGAGGTCCAATTGGATACGATGAATTCAATAAAACCAATGAGCCTGGAAACTTTGGTTGGCCATATTGCATCGCAGATAACAAACCTTATGGGTATTATAATTTTGCTACCGGCGTTTCGAATGGACTTTTTGACTGTGTAAATCCCATAAATACTTCTCCTAACAATACTGGAAATGATACTCTTCCCGCAGCCAAATCAGCTTGGATTTCTTACCCTTATGGATTTACTTCAGAACGTCCTGAATTTGGAGACGAAGATGCAAGAACTGCCATAGCTGGTGGTTATTTCTATTATGATAGCACTTTAACAGAAACTGGGAGTCTTCCTGAATATTATAATGGATCATTGTTTATTCTGGAATGGACCAGAAATTGGATTAAGGAGGTTCGATTTGATGAAAATGGTGACATTTTCCAGATCAACCCATTTCTAGATTCGGAACCACTTGTTAGACCTATCGATATGCATATTGGTCCAGATGGTGCTATGTATGTAATAGAATGGGGAACTGGTTTTTTTGAAGACAATCCCGATGACAGGATCATTAAAATAGAATTTGCACAAAATTTAGGAAATAGAGCTCCTATTGCAATTGCTTCCGCATCAATAAATAGTGGCCTTGCCCCTCTTGAAGTATCTTTTACTGGTGAATTATCAAGAGACCCAGATATCGGGGATAATATTAGCTATTCATGGGATTTTGATAATGATGGTAACGAAGACGCAAACACTGCTAATGCTACCCATACGTACACGGAGAACGGTAATTTTTTGGCAATACTAACGGTTACCGACAACGATGGTGAGTCTGCGATCGCACAAATTGAAATTATAGTTGGAAATAGTGCACCTATTGTTACCATAATTAAACCCTTTAATGGCGGTTTTTATGAAGACTTTGATACCATTGAATATGAGATAGATGTAGTTGATGCTGAGCAAGGTACCATTGGTGATGGCATTAATTGTAATGATGTTGTTTCTGAACCATCTATTGGACATGACGATCACTCTCATGGAACAGGTCCGCGAAATGGGTGTAAGGGTAATTTTGAAGCGGAAACCCATGGAGAAGGACCAGATAACGTTTTTTATATACTTAATGCAAATTTTGAAGATGATGGTGCTGGTCTTGGAACCCCATTAAGAGGAAGTGATGTAGTCATCTTAAATCTAAAAAGAAAACAAGGGCAACATTCACTCGATTTATCAGATTTCCAGTTAGAAGACACGGGCGACTTTCTTGGAGGAGCAAAAAATGTAGGATATGCCGATCAAGGAGATGCTTTGAAATTTGGTCCTATGAATTTTGAAAATATAGACTTTATTACTCTTCGATTCGCTTCTCAAAATATACCTGCCGATATAGAAATTAGAACAGACTCAAAAAATGGACCGTTAATAGCAACCATAGGCACGGAAGTTACAGGAGGCTGGCAAACTTATGATTATTTTACAGCTCCACTAAGCAACCTAGAAGGCACACACGACATGTATGTTATTTTCACCAGTTCTTTTGGGAACGGAGGCCTTGGAAATATAAACTGGATCGATTTTCATGGCCAAGGTATAGCATTAAATAACCCAGATTCTCTTCGCGGGTTAGCCGCCACATATTATTCAAATAATGATTTTACAGGTCCCAAAATAGTGAGAAAAGATCCTATGATAGCATTTAGTTATCGTGATCGTCCACCACATGATAATATTCCCGCAAATGGATATAGTGTTCGTTGGGAAGGTGATATTACCCCTACTAGTTCAGGAAATTACAGATTTTATACCGAACCAATTAATGGATCAGCTAAAGTTTGGTTGAATGATGAATTAATAATAAACTCAGGAAATACACAGTCTAATTCAATTAATTTACAATCTGGAACTTCCAACTCTATAATTATCGAATATGTACATAACTCTGGAAGTTCTGGTATGTTTTTTAGATGGTCAAGTAGCACCCCTATAAATGTAGTTCCTACAAATCAATTAGTACCTGATACAGATGTTCTTAATGTTTCAAGAGAGTTTTATGAGGATACTCCATTAACATTCAATTTATCTCAGAATTATCCTAATCCATTTAATCCTAGCACTACTATTAATTTTGATATTCCAAGCTCAGGCATGGTACAGCTTTCGGTTATTAATACATTAGGACAAACTGTTCAAGTTCTGATTGATGAAATAAGGAATGAGGGAAATCATTCAGTAAATTTTAACGCATCTTCTCTTTCAAGTGGTGTTTATTTTTATAGACTTGAATTCGACGGAAAATCACTGGTAAATAAAATGATTTTGTTGAAATAAATATCTGTACCTTTAGTAATAATCTATTATGTAAGGGTACCATACATGTCTTTAAATTTCATCCACTCATCAAAACAATTTATCTGTAATTTATATTTTCTTTTTTTATTAAATCTTGGGTTTTCTTTAACGGTATTAGCACAATCAGTACAAGTAGGCAACGGAAGTTATAGCACTACTCTTCCATCTGGAGAGATTGGTCCTCAAAATGCAAGTGGCCAAAATATTCTTCCTAAAGTTTCCAATAGTTTTGACCAAAGAATTCAAACTAATGACTGGTGGAGTAGCTTAATATTTCCCTTTTTTGGGAATCCTCATTCAGGTAAGCTTATTGCTCATCCTTTATCAATGCAAGCAGTAGCTGATGGATTACAACTTAACTACACCTACCAACACATCTTTGCTACTTCCGCACCAGGTACCGATTACCTATTCCCTTACTATCCAGATGGTCAAATGACGGTTGGTGTTTCCGGATTAAATGCCTCCAAAACTACTACCCATAACTATGACGACTGGACAGTAACTGCCGAATGGCTAGATGGTGGTAAGAATATGCTTGCAACCATAGGACATGGTTTACCCTTTGTTTATTTCGAAATTTCGGGTGGTGATGCGGCTATCAATTTTAATGGAACACCCACTGTTTGGTTTAATGATAATGGTGTACTTGGAGTGTCCGTTTATGGTAGGCATTATGGCATTTTTGCACCAACTGGGTCTACTTGGAATTCTGGATCAACCTATACTTCAAATTTAAATGGCAAGAACTATTTATCTGTAGCATTGCTACCAGATAATTCACAAACAACGTTAAACGAATTCAAATCCCGAGCATATGCATTTGTGACAAACAGTTTGGTTGAATGGTCTTATGATGAATCTACTGCAACGCTTACTTCTACCTATAGCTACGAAACAATATTAAAAGATTCCGCTGAAGGTAATATCAATGAAACTGTTTCTGCCTTATATCGTCATCAATGGTTACATGTAAATGAATCATTAACTAACCATTCGTATGTTTCTCCACGAGGTGAAATGAAAGTGCTCTATGGAAATTCATTCACAACAAATTTAAAATTCCAAGGGGTGTTACCAACACTACCAAATCAGGGAGATTATAATCCAGAGATATTAAAAGATCTCATTAAAGAAGTTGCTGAAGAGTCGCTTGATGATGGCCCATCCTATGAAAATGGTAAAGCAATGGCACGATTTGCAAACCTTGTTCATATTGCAGATCAAATGGGGCTTACCTCTGAGAGAGATTATTTCTTAGCTGCTTTGAAAACTAGATTAGAAGATTGGTTTACGGTAGGTGGAGACCAGGAGTATTCATATAACAGTAATTGGGATGTACTAACCGGCTATCCATCTGGTTATGGGGCGGATAATCAAATCAATGATCATCATTTCCATATGAGTTATGCCATTGTAAGCGCGGCAACCATCGCTAAATATGACCCAACATGGGCCGCTCAAGAACAATGGGGTGGCATGGTAAATATGTTAATTCGTGACGCTAACAATTGGAGTCGTGATGACGAACTACTTCCTTTCTTAAGATCATTTGATATTTATGCAGGTCATTCTTGGGCTGCTGGTCATGGCGATTTTGCTGAAGGAAATAATCAGGAATCTAGTTCAGAATCCATGAATTTTGCTTCTGCTACTATTCTTTGGGGAGAAGTTACAGGACAAACTGAAATACGTGATTTAGGAATTTTTCTATATGCCACAGAAACCATCGCGGTTGAACAATATTGGTTTGATATTGATAACGAAGTTTTTCCAGAAGATTATCCTCATAATGCCATTGGAATGGTATGGGGATCCAAAGGTGTGCATGCAACCTGGTTCGGTGGTGCCCCTGAATTTGTAAGAGGAATCAATATTTTACCAATTACAAGTGGATCACTTTACTTAGGGAGATATCCTGAATATGTATCGGCTAATTATGATCAAATTGTTGAAATCGGTAGTGGACCGCCAGAGCTTTGGAAAGATTTGTTTTGGTTATATTTATCGATGTCTGATGCTAACCAAGCGTTAACTAATTATCTAGCTGAATCTGCGACTGTCGATTATAATGATCATGATGAAGTGTTTAATGGATTATCTCAACCATTTACTATGCATTGGTTATACAATATGAAAAGGATGGGACATGTAGATGCTTCCGTCACAGCAGATATACCTACCTATGCCGTTTTTAAGAAAGGTGATGCTAAAACGTATATCGCATACAATGCTGGATCTACCGACCGAGTCGTCACTTTTTCAGACGGATATTCAATGACTGTTCCTGCTGGTGACTTGCATACAGAATCAACTGAATTAGTGAATCCAAATGCTCCAGTTGTATTATTAACAGCAGATAAAACAAGAGGTAAATCACCATTAAATATCCAATTTAATGCTTCGAATAGTTTCGATAGAAACGATCTAGATCTTTCTTTCAATTGGAACTTTGGCGGAATTGCAACAAGCATCGCAACTGATACAACATTTACATTTACTGAAGTAGGAGAATATAATGTATTACTAACAGTAACAAATACAAACGGTCTTTCTTCTACTGATAGTTTAAAAATTACAGTACTACCAAATGGAACTGCTTATGGTGGAACACCTCCTATTATCCCAACAACTATAGAAGCTGAACATTATGATGAGGGTGGCGAAGGGATTGCCTATCATGATACTGATGCAAATAATCAATTTTATAGACCTGGTGAAGGTGTCGACCTAGGCGCTGACGGCGGTTCGGTACACGTCTTATTTATAATTGCAAGCGAATGGATAGAATATACTTTTGAAGTGGCCGAAGCAGGTAACTATAAGTTTATACCTTATATGGGAACAGTTCCTGGCTTTGGAAACTTTACTATGTTAATCGATAATGAGGATGTTAGTGGAAAAATTAGAGTAAATGGCACTGGAAGCTTTATCAACTTCCAACCTTTTGAAATTAAACCAACGTATTTAGAATCTGGCGTACATGTTATGCGTTTTGAATTCGATACCGATTTCTCATCCGAACAAAAGAACTGGTTATTCAGTTTTGATAAAACTGTAGTTGAACGAATTGATGATACTTCGGATGAAACTTATATGGATATTCCATCAAACTTTAGTTTACAACAAAATTATCCAAACCCATTTAATCCATCTACTAACATAAGTTATAACCTACCTAAAAACGGCCATGTTCAATTAAAAATTTACAATACTCTAGGCCAAACTGTGCAGGTTTTAGTTGATGAGTTCAAAAATGCAGGCAATCATACTGCTATTTTTGATGCAAGTTCCCTTTCTAGTGGGGTGTACATCTATCAAATTGAATATGAAGGCGAAATCTTGTCAAAAAAAATGATATTGATGAAATAAACCTTATCCAAGAATACCCATGAATATTAAATCTAAGCATTCATAGGTATTTTCAGATTATCCTGAAAAACTGGCAAAAATATAGTCTATACATAATGTATTTATAAGACAAAAGGAGTGCCTTTTAATTTATTAATGCAACTAAGTTGCATTTACTATTTTTAATATTTTATCTTCTTCCACATATATAAACCATTAGACTAGTGGTTTCCCAATTTTATTGAGAGAACAACTAAATAGAACTTTTAGATTTTTCGTCAGTCTATGCAGTATCAAAAAAAAATACCTATTACCATTCTTACTGGATTCTTAGGAGCTGGTAAAACAACTCTTTTAAATCATATTTTAGCCAATTCATCAGGAAAAAAAATTGCAGTAATTGTAAATGAGTTTGGCGAAGTAAACGTTGATGCTAAACTGGTTGAGCATACCACAGAAGAAATGATTGAATTATCCAATGGATGTATTTGCTGTACGCTCCGAGGTGATTTAATCGAAGGTGTAGATAAGATTTTAACAGAAAATAAACTAGATGGCATAGTGATTGAATCAACAGGGATAGGGGAACCTATTCCAATTGCACAAGCATTTTATATACATCCCGAACTATTAGAGGCTAATCCTGAATTACCAGATATACAACATAAGGTATTTGTTGATGCAATTATTACGGTTATTGATAGTGCACAGTTTTTTGAAATGTATAATGAACAATCACTCATTCCTGATGACGATTTTAACCGCGGATATAGTCAATTACTAGCTGAACAAGTTGAAGGTGCTAATATCTTATTACTTAATAAAGTCGATGAAACCTCTGAAAAAGAACTATATAAACTAAAGAGTTTACTACGATTATTAAATCCTAAAGCTACCTTGATAGATACTAATTATGGTAAAGTACCTATAGACGACATTATTGATATTAAGATTTTTGATATAGAAGTTGCGGAAGATTCTTCACTCTGGATAGAAGAATTGGAGAAAAAAACCAATTCTGAGTCTGAAGAATATGGAATGAATTCATACATCTATAAAACAGTAGTACCTTTTAATGAAGATAAATTGTATCAATTACTAGAACAAGGATTTCCATCACACATACTAAGATCTAAAGGTATTGTCTCAGTAGAAGGTTCTGATACAGCATTCTTATGGAATCAAACAGGTAAATTTATAAAATTTGATGCTATCGGCCGATTTAATAGTCCAGAACATACATACAATGAACTGGTTTTTATTGGCCAAAACATTAATGCTAAAGGAATCCAAACGTATCTCTCTAAAGCTTTATCTAATCCTGATGAACACATTGTTACCTATTAAACAATGTGTTCAAAATGTTTTTGAATTCATCGGTTCAAATAAATATGAATATCGAAATAGCTAAATTATTTTATATAACCATTATTTACACACTCGAGAAAGAATAAAATATTTGTTATAGAAGGTTTTACCTTACAGTGAAAAAATCACTATATATTCATGGCAAAAACGTATTTTTTATTTCTTTTCTTATTCTCTGGATTCACCCTCACAACCAATGCTCAAAACTCAAACCTACGGATTGTAGCATGGAATATAGAACATTTAGCTGAACATGAGGGAGCAGGTTGCGTGGCTAGAAATGCAAGCGATTATGAGGCATTGAGAGAATTTGCTGCCACAATGAATGCCGATATAGTAGCCCTTCAAGAGGTAGAAAACATTGCTGCTATTGCTCGTGTATTCCCTCTCGACTCATGGGAAATAATACTTTCGGAACGACCAGATTCTGAACCTTACATTTGTAGAGGCAGTGGCCGTACTTCCACTCAACAAAAAGTAGCATATGCTATTCGAAAAGGTATTTCTTATGAAAATTTAGGTAGTTTTGAAGAATTGGCATTAGATAATCCAGGATTAAGACATGGATTAGTGATACGATTAACAGGAGGTCCTTCACCCATTGATGTATTGAACATACACATGAAAAGTGGTTGTTTTGTAGACGATTATTCAGCTTCGACTCGAAGTGCTTGTGAAACGTTTGAACAACAAGTTCCAATCTTAGATGGTTGGGTTGAAGATAGAGTTGAAAACGAAACTGGTTTTATTGTTTTAGGTGATTTCAATCACAGAATTGTTGAATCTGGGAACCGCCTGTGGTCAGATCTTACAACTATAGACGGAGAATCAATAACCCTCAAGAGTAATATGGAACATATCCGTGGATGTCATCCAAGATATCCTGCTCCAATAGACCATGTGGTAGTTGGATCAACAGCCTTGGAATATTACAAAGATGGAAGTGAACAAGTATTCTTTTTTACCGATGAAACTATGACCGAAGATGATATGCTAAGCGATCATTGTCCCGTTGGGCTAGATTTAGTGCTAAGCTCAAATGAATTTCCACCAAGTTCAGCCGTTCAGTGGACTCAAAACAGCGCCGAATACCAATTAATTACAGCATCCTTATATGAAATGGCAAAAATTAATGTATTGGATAATATTCCTAGTAATAACCCATGGGTTGTATTTATGGATGTAGATGAAACCCTTCTCGATAACAGTGCATACAATTATTCACGCGATGTTGCGGGTTTATCCTTCACTCCAGAAAGCTGGAATGAATGGGTAAAGATGGAAGATGCAGCTGCTATTCCAGGTTCGGTAAGTTTTGTTGAATTGATTCTTTCAACAGGTGGGAAAATTGCTTTAATCACTAATCGGGATCGTGAAATGGACGATTACACTTGGTCGAATCTAAAACAACTAGGATTTCCAATTACTCGGGAGAATACTTGCATTCTAGGAAGAAATGAAGCTGATCGCAATTCAGTTGGAGAAATTGGCATCATTAACGATAAAGACCTTCGCAGAAACCAAGTACTTTCCGGAGAGGCCACCTATTGTTGGGATGCCCATCCACAGGCAAACGAGGCATGGAGCCAACCCCTCAGTTTAGTAATGCAAGTTGGGGATAACATTAAAGATTTCTACCAAACTACCCAACAATCTGTCGATTTAGATGCCTTCTTAAAGCGTCAAGGCAAAGACATTTTAATCTTACCTAATGCGATGTATGGAAGTTGGGATTAGGGGTGTCTGAATTTAATCACTTCCAATTAGTATGTTTAAGAACTATGCATTAGATATCACCATCACTATGCTTCTTCTTATCCCGAAGCTTTTTAATGGCGTATGCGCCTCCTGCTGCTGCAAGCAAGCTCAACCCACCATCGATAGGAGCTTGAGGCGGCGCTATGGGTAACGCAGGCTGCGCGACCACGAATTCTGCAATAAACATACAAATCATGGTAAGTGTACATAGAATACCTAACTTCATTATACTTCCTTTTATCTAATTTTTATTTAATTAATGTCATTTTTTTTGTCATCACCTGGCCATTAGCCTCTAACCGGTAATAATACATGCCCGAGGCATGACCTGCCGCGTTCCAGCGCACAGTATGCGCCCCCGCTTGCTTCATCCCATCTACTAATGTGGCTACTTTCTGCCCCCATCAAATTATAAACCGCTATGCGTACTTGACCCGATTCTTGTATCGTATACCTCATGGTTGTACTGGGGTTAAAGGGATTCGGATAATTCTGGCTTAACCCAAACTCAACGGGTTGTTCATTTGGGGTGTTATTCACCGAGGCAGGGCGAATGGTAATCCCAAAGCGGGCTTCCTCGGTCTTCAACTTCATGGTCTCGGGCAGGATACCTGTCAACATACTCTGGGGATTCCTTTTCGCTTGGCTTGAGGAGGCCGCAGTAAAAGTGTATGCCGACTCTTGCCGCATATTCATCGATACCCCCTGCTCATAATCATGCAAGGTTAACTCCCATTCTGCCGGGATACTTTCGAGTCCATCCCATGCGAAGGTGAAGGCTCCTGAAACTCCCACTAGTTCTAGGTGCGCAGGAATAGTGATCTCTTCTTGAAGATCATACGGTAATGATTCCACCGCCTTCATTCGATCATTTCTGTAAAAGGCCATGGTGGCGTAGGAAGGGAGAAGGGGCACCATTTTACTTGCATCGTCTAGGTCATAATCGGTGGTAGCTTCGTCGCGAAATGATATTCGAATGGCTTCATCGTAGGTGGTGGCTGAGGAAAGGGTAAAGTTGATATCTCCCCGATTGTTTGTGGCCATCGTTTTGGAAAAGAAACTGCCCGTTGCATTGGAAGTTGTTTTCCCTGCCGTAGCAAAAGTTAGGGAAGTTGCCCCACCAGAAGCTCCTAATTCTACCCAAAATCCTTGCCATGGCCGCACGATGTAGGGGGTTGTACGATCTTGTAATGAATATGTAGGTGTAGGTGCAGCACTATTCCAAAAGGACACATTATTTTGAATACTTGCACCAGTTGTAGTCATTCCTGTAGCGCTAATATCAAAATTAGAGGAGAAAGGATTTCCAACCAAGGTGTGTCCTCCTGCTGCTGGATTCAAATTTACCGTTACATCCGCCGATGGCTCACTTCCTGCTGCATCTAAACGCACAGGTAATGCAGAAGAACCTGCATTTGCATTGTCGTAAAAGTATACTGCAAAGCCTTTACCATCACCAAAAGCAGTAGATATATTCGTGGGGACTTCCCACTCGCCCGAATCATCATAGAGGTAGAAGTTAGCTGATGCACTAGGATTATCACCACCAGTGACTCCTTGTATGGCGGTATCATCAGATAGATCAGAAACCGTTCCACCCGTTATTGGTAACGAAAGTAATCGCCAGCCGGCATTGCCATAGATTTCACGTCGTAATACAGGGCATGTACCCCATACTGGATCGGTGCCAGCGTTTCCAAACTCAGTAGGTGCACTACCAATTAATGCGACACACCAGGTGCTTAAATCTTGGCTGAAGACACTGGCGTTATTGAATAAACGAGTCATATCCTCCACACCACTTACGTCCCAACTACTAATGTCTTGATCGAAGGAGACGGCGCCAGCGAACATTGCCCTCATATTGGTTACACTGCTTACGTCCCAGCTACTTATGTTTTGATTGAAGGCATCGGCACTTCGGAACATAGAACTCATATCGGTTACATTGCTTACGTCCCAAGATGAGATATCTTGATCGAAGGCATCGGCACTTCGGAACATGAATGGCATAGTTTGAACACTACTAACATCCCAAGAAGAAATATCTTGGTTGAAAGCTGTAGCGCCGTAAAACATAGAACTCATGTTGGTTACGTTACTTACATCCCAATCAGAAATATTTATATCGAAGACTACGGCATCTCGGAACATAGATGCCATATTTTCAACACTACTCATATCCCAAGCAGAAATATCTCCATTGAAGGCTGTGGCATTTCGGAACATAGATGCCATAGTTTGAACATTACTAACATCCCAGTTACCTATATTTTGGGTGAAAGCTGTAGCGCCGAAAAACATTCCATACATGCTTTTTGCACTACTCACATCCCAACTGCTTATGTCTTTGTCAAAACCAGTTGCATTTAAAAACGCTCCCCCAAAAAATTGAACGCTACTTACATCCCATTTGCTGATGTCTTGATTGAACTCGTTTGCATTATTGAATAAAGAAATCATTGAAGTTACATCACTTACGTCCCAGCTACTTATATCTCCATTAAAGGAAATCTCATCATGAAATAGTGAATCCATATTTACAATGCCGGATGTACATGTTGTTGACGCATTCGCAGTGGTTATTTGGTCTTTTGAACGTTTGATATAAGTAATACTATTTATCTCTCCTGTTTCGCCTAATGTTGCATTATCACATTCAACGGTAACCCCATTCGCATTTAAGGTGAAATTTTGTGCATTAACTGCAAAATCAAACAAAAATGGCACTAAAAAAAATGCAAAAATTGTAATCAATCTTGATGTGTAAATCATAGTATCCCCTGATATGTGTTCAGTAAAAGGTTGATAGAACTCGAAATAGTTTATGTATAGATTATAATTTCTAATTCCTTGTTTTAATCTATAGAAGTAATTTAAATAATCTAGTTCTAATGTAAGCTTAAAAAAAATTAATGTTTAAGTTCTAATCATCGATGTCTTACATGTAAACTTTAAAAAAAGTTTTTAATGGTGAGGTTAATGATGTTTTGGACTTGCATTTAATGATGTATCGTTATTAGGATATTTCTTTTTGATTAACTTTCGTAATGAAACTAGATACCTACATAAGGCGCCATTGCAAAGGTATCCTTAATTTAACAAATGCGATATATGGAAGCGGAGATCAAAGACTGAATTATTCTATTTTATACATCTTAAACTTCAGTTCAACCAAGCGATGGCTCCATTTAACATGGTGGCGAAACTTACCCATAAAATGTAGGGGACTTGCAACCATCCAGTAAGGGGAGAAATTCGGTAAAATACATTAGTGTAATAAAAAATAGAGCCCAGAAGAAATAGAATTTCGACAAAAGCCCAAAATGGCTGTTCCAATCCAAAAAATATCAACGACCATGAAAAATTCAACGCTAAGTGAACCCCAAATACAGACAGTGCTTTTTTTGTAGTAGCAAACTCAAGTCCTTTACTCCAAATCAGTCCTGCCGAAACACCCATTAGAGTGTAAAGTATTGTCCAAACTGGTCCAAAAATCCAATTTGGCGGATTAAAACTGGGTTTATTTATTCCCACATACCATGTATTTATAGAGCCAGAGGTTAAATAGCCAGATAAGCCTCCTACCGCTAAACAAATAGTTATGGAGAGTAAAATTTTTAGGATTGTATAATTTTTCATACCCAAAACAACACACACAAATTGTTATTGATTCCAATCAAAAATTGAATGAATGTCCGACTTTGCTTTTTTTACATCACCCTATGTAGATAGAAATACAACAATTCATAGCTTAATATAATGTGGGATTAGTACTACTATGATGCATATTAAAGGAAGAAAAAAGTGGGCCTGGAGGGACTTGAACCCCCGACCAATCGATTATGAGTCGACTGCTCTAACCAACTGAGCTACAGGCCCGACTTTGCGCATTCGTTTGAACGAAAGACTAATAAGTTACGATGTTCCACAACTTTTTAAAAGTAAAAACTGTTATGTTTTTTCATTATCACAAAAAAAGATCACGTAACTTAACGAAGACTCAAAAAATCAATCTTGTAACTTGATCATGCTAACAAAACGAGTAATCCCTTGCCTTGATATAAAAAACGGAAGAACAGTAAAAGGAGTAAATTTTGAAGGATTAAGAGATGCAGGCGACCCGGTGGAATTAGCGAAAAGATACTCGGAGGAAGGGGCTGATGAACTTGTATTTTTAGATATTTCTGCCACTTTAGAAAAAAGAAAAACCCTAATTCCATTGGTAACTCGTATTGCTAAAGAAATAGACATCCCTTTTACTGTGGGTGGTGGAATAGCATCGGTGGATGAAATTGAAGACCTTTTAAAAGCAGGTGCAGATAAAGTATCTTTAAACAGTAGTATTGTTAAAAATCCAAGTTTAATTAACGAAGCTAGCAAGGCATTCGGCGCACAAGCGATTGTTGCTGCTGTCGACGCGAAAAAAACAAACCATACATGGAATGTTTTCATAAAAGGTGGCACCGAATATACCCCTCTAAACGCTATTGATTGGATGATCGAAACTGAACAACGAGGAGCCGGTGAAATACTCTTAACTAGTATGGATAGAGATGGTACAAAGTCTGGCTTTGATTTAGAACTTTTAAAGATAGTTAATGATAAAATAAGCATTCCTGTTATCGCAAGTGGAGGTGCAGGAACAATACAACATTGCATTGAAGCAATTACTATCTCACATGCAGATGCTGTTCTTGCTGCCAGTATTTTCCACTTCAAAGAGATCGAAATCCTAGATTTAAAGAAAAAAATGTCTGAAACCGGCATATCTGTCCGATTTTAAATAGAAAAATTAAAAAAATACGATTTTAATTTATTTGGCAATCATGTTTTTTCGCCTAATTAATTTAATTTTAGCAAATTTAAACGAAAGCGCTTTTCCATTTTAATTCTATTTGATTTCTTAGTATTTACCTTTGTATAAAACCAACTTTATTGCCTTTAAACCTTATTTAATAAGTTTTTTATTAGAATAAGAAGTTTTTAAAAAATTTGACAAGCCCCTTTTTTTTGTGGTTCTTACCAATTCACCCTCATTTCAACGAAGTCAATTATAATGATTAGCAATAAAAATTTAACTTATTGCGGACCAGAAAAGTCTGCATGTGGTGTCGGTTTTATAGCAAGTAGAAATCAAGAGTATAGTAACGAACACTTATTAAAAGGATTACATGCATTACGATGTGTTGAGCATCGTGGCGCTTGTGCAGCTGATGGCTTAACTGGCGATGGGGCTGGCATAATGACGGATATTCCTTTTGAATTGCTAGGGTATGATCCTGATACCGTTGCTGTTGCAACTCTTTTCCTATCAAAAAATAAATCTGAGCAACTAAAAGCTCTAAAAGTTTTCGAATCTACATTTTCATTATTTGGACTTGATGTATTAGAATATCGTGATGTACCCGTAAATAACTTAGTTTTAGGTAAGAGCGCCTCCAAATCTGTTCCTGACATCAAGCATGCGGTAATAAATAGACCTAATCGCGCAATTACTATGCTTTCTTTTGATAAAAGATTATATACAGCTAAACAGCTTACAAAATCGAAATTGTATCATCTCGAATTAGAGGACGCTCTTTTCTTCACCTCATTATCAGCTAAGACCATTGTTTATAAAGCACTCACTCAATCTCATGCACTTGAAGAATTTTATCTTGATTTAAAAAATCCTAAGTATGTAACAAGATTTTGTTTATTTCACAGGCGTTTTAGCACAAACACAACCACATCATGGGATAAAGCTCAACCATTTCGTCTTATTGGACACAATGGAGAAATAAATACGATTGCAGGAAATAGATCGTGGGCAAAGTCTAGAGAGAAAATGATTGGTGCAGAAAAAAATGAAATACTTACTCGATTAAATATTAGTGATTCTGGCAGCTTAAATGAAATGGTAGAATCATTACGTTACCGTTCGTCCATTCCAAATGTAGAAGATATTTTAGCGATTTGTATGCCACCAGCAACCGAAGGAAATAAATTTTACAAATTCTGGAGTCGTGCAATGGAACCTTGGGATGGACCTGCTTTAATTACTTATGCTAATGGGTATAAAATTGGAGCACGACTAGATAGAAACGGATTTCGCCCTTGTAGGTGGGTTCGCACAAAAGATCACTTTTACCTTTCTAGTGAGGCGGGTACATTCAATATTGATGAAGCAACAATTGAAGGAAAAGGTACATTATACGCTGGGCGAGGCGTAACAGTAGATCTAACAAGTGGGGATGTACTATTTCGTGACCCTAGTTATTCTAAAGAAAATTATGATGCTCCATTCGATGCGCGTGTGGAATTAATCCCCGAAAAAATTGGAGAGATCAACAACTCATTTACTCATTTGAAATCATTTTTTTGCTACACTGATGAAGAGCTAACAAAGATTATTTATCCCATGGCTCAAAAAGGAAAAGAGCCTATTGGTTCGATGGGTGACACCGCTCGACTCGCTGTATTGTCAAATGAACCTAGATCTTTCTTCGACTTTTTCTTCCAAAACTTTTCACAAGTCACAAATCCTCCTCTAGATTATTTAAGAGAAAAAATAGTTACCGATTTAACCGTTTATCTTGGTAAAAAACCAAATATTTTTGAACCTAAAGAGCTCATACCTCCTGCCCCAGCTTATGAGCTTAAAAGTCCATTTTTAAGCTTAAAACAAATGGACTTTATCTACTCTTGTATTGCAAATCAAACTAATTTAGATAGAGTGATTCCTCATGTAATCGACACCACTTTTAATCGAAGCCATGGTGTAATAGGTTTTAAGTCTAGGTTAGATCATATAGAAAGAGAAGCAGTAAAAGCTGTAAAAGCTGGGCACACCATACTAATACTGAGCGATAGAAAAACAAGTCTTAACCAAACACCTCTCCCTAGTTTACTAACTTTAAGAAAAGTTGTTAATGGATTGAATGACGAAGGACTTAAGTTAAATGCTGCTGTTATTGTTGATACTGGTGAAATCAAAAGTACTCACCATGCTGCTGCCTTAATTGGTTTCGGCGCCCAAGCAGTGTGTCCATATTTAGCATTGGATATTGCACGCAATAATCCCCATAGATCTCTTAAAGAACTAGATGCAGACAGCAAAGAAAAAAATATTCTAAATGCACTAGAACACGGTTTACTAAAGGTAATGGCGAAAATGGGAATTTCAGTTGTCCGCAGCTATCAAAGTGCGAAACTTTTTTCTGCCCTAGGTCTTGGTAATGAGGTTATCCAGGAATTTTTCCCAGGAATACAAAGCCCAATTGGTGGACTTGAAATAGAACAAATTGCACAAATGGTTCTTGATAGAACTAAAGAAGTATCAGAGGAAAGCCTTGAGTCTTACAAACCAATTAAAAGCTTCCAGTATAAAGAACATGCTCGCGGAAAACTTGGTGAAAAGCATTCTATGACAAATTCTCGATCTAAAATGATACATGAGTTGGTTCAAGAGACTGGATTAGAATTAAATGACTGGCAACTTTATGATGAATACCTAAAACTTGGATTAGCTGATGAACCAGTTGCTTTAAGACATTTATTCACTACTAAATCATATACTAAAAGTATACATATCGACAAAGTAAAAGATGCATCCCACATTTTAAGAACTTTTGGCTCTGGGGCGATGTCTTTTGGAGCAATAAGTGCGGAATCGCAGCGAGATATTTTCTTGGCGATGAAAGAAATTGGGGGTAGATGCAATAGTGGAGAAGGAGGAGAAAACCCATATTACTTTAAAGAAGGAATTGGGGCCACCATCAAACAAATAGCATCGGGTAGATTTGGTGTAACTGCAGAATACTTAGTCTCTGGAGAAGAGATTCAAATAAAAGTGTGTCAAGGGGCAAAACCTGGCGAAGGTGGGCAGTTAATGGGTATTAAAGTTAATGTTGACATTGCAAAAGCAAGATTTGCAAACCCAGGTTTTGATCTCATTTCCCCACCGCCATTGCATGATATTTATAGTATAGAAGATTTAAAGCAGTTAATTAACGATCTGAAACAAATACATCCCAAAGGAAAAGTGGGTGTAAAGTTAGTAGCTGGTGTAAATATTGGAACAATAGCCGTGGGTGTAGCTAAAGCAGGCGCAGACACCATTCAAGTTTCTGGTGGTGAAGGTGGTACTGGTGCAGCGTCATTATCATCCATGAAACATGCAGGTTTACCGTGGGAAATTGGGTTGCTGGAGGTTCATCAGGCACTTGTGGAGAATAACTTACGTGATCATGTGGTGCTTAGAACTGATGGTGGATTATCTTGTGGTAAAGACATCGTTCTAGCTAGTATTTTAGGTGCAGAAGAATTCGACTTTGGTAAAATGTTACTAATTGCTCAAGGTTGTGTAATGGCACGAATTTGTGAAAAAAATACATGTCCTCGAGGAATTGCTACACATGACCCTAAATTTAAAGCAAAATATGTAGGTCATAAAGACCATATTGTAAAAACAATGAAATACATCGCTGAGGATGTACGTCGAATCTTGGCACAGTTAGGAAAAACTTCACTGGAAGATATTTGTGGTGATACCACTTTACTCTCTATCGATAGCACCCATTTAGAATTGATTAACGAATTAAATTTAGACCTTGGTTTCTTTTTAGATGCTCCTGCGTATCAAAAATTAGATCAATTAGAAAGTTTATCAGAACCAATAAGTGAATTGAATGCTACAATTTTGTCAGATTTAGAAACATCTATACAGAATAACGAAAATGTACAGCGCAGTTATCAAATCATTAATACCGATAGATCAGCACTAGCCACTTTATTTGGAGAATTAGCTAGCCGAATTAGCAAAGTTAGAATGGCAGATATAAAAGGTTTAGATTCTGAAATTAAACCATATACTGGTAAAATTAATTTAGAGTTTAACGGTAGCGCCGGACAAAGTTTTGGAGTTTTTCAGACTAAAGAAGTTAATATAAAACTCATCGGTGAGGCCAATGATTCTGTATGTAAAAGTATGAGTGGAGGTAAAACCGTAATTTTACCTCCAACAAATGCAACTTATAAGGCCGAGGAAAACGCGATTATTGGTAATTGTGCATTATATGGAGCTACTGGAGGCTCACTATTTGTACATGGTCAGGCTGGCGATCGTTTCGCAGTAAGAAATTCTGGTGCAACAGCCGTAGTTGAAGGAACTGGACTTCATGCCTGTGAATATATGACCAACGGAACTGTTGTTATATTAGGTCAAACCTCAGAAAATATTGGTGCAGGAATGACGGGCGGTATTTTATATATGTACGAGGATCCAGGCTCCAAAATTAATTCAGATTATATTGCTGAAGCTGTAATGAGTGAAATAGACCTTTTGAAGTTAAAATCTATCCTAGAAGAATATGCTTCTGAAACAGGCTCTAAAAAAGCTACTTATACAATATCCGATTGGGAAACCTCAAAAAAACAATTTAAAAAATTCATTCCCCTTTCTCTTATTACCGTTGGTGAAGGCATGACAAAAACAGTACCAAAAAAAAATTAATGCCTCCGATATAGTTTTATAAATTAATTTTTAAGATACATTGCCTTGCCCCCAGAAAAGTACGACCTTTGGTCACTTAATAAGTAAACATATAGAATGGGTGTAAAAAAACCACTTAGTAAGAAAGATTTACAGTTCATAAGAGATTTAGAAGATCTCTTATATGACAGAAAAGAAGAAATGCCAAGCGGATCTTATACTACTACAATGTATAAGAAAGGGCTTGATAAAATCGCCCAAAAAGTTGGTGAAGAGGCTGTTGAAACTGTAATTGCTGCAAAAAATAGAGGTCAAAAAGAAACGGTCGAAGAGGCAGCCGATTTATTGTTTCATCTAATGCTATTACTGGCTGAAAAGAATATTCCATTTCAGAAAATCATCAAAACACTACGTAAACGTTACGACAAAGGAAATCATAAACATATTGGCGAATAATTTCACATCATATAAACGCAGAAAGCTATGGCTATTTTATTGTGTGTATTAACAGTGATATTTTAGATTTTTATACTATTTCCACAAACTCTTCACGAAACTATTATACTTATGGATGTAAAAGTAGATGTAAATTGGCTAGGTGATGGCTTTCACTTTCAAGCTGGCAATGAACAAGGTGGACTAATAAGAATGGATGGCAATACACATGCTGGTGGTTTAGAATCTGGGATGAGCCCTATGCAAATGTTACTTGCTGGTGCTGCTGGCTGCAGTGCTATTGATGTTATTTCCATTCTCGAAAAACAAAGACAGGATTTAAAAACCTTACAAGTTAATGTCACTGGTGATCGGGTTAAATTAGATGCTGGCTACTCCGAGTATAAATCCATCCATTTACATTTTACCCTTTCTGGAAATCTAGATCATAAAAAAGTGGCTCGGGCATTAGAATTGTCAATCACCAAATATTGCTCAGTATCAAAGGCGTTAGAAAAAGTGAGTACAATCAGTTACGATTATTCTATTACTACTTAATATTATTTCGCCTTAGTAGTATTAAAACTACTATTTATTATCTGATTTTTCACTGACTTTATTTAATAGCACAAAAAAACCCATCTGCGTTTGATGGGTTTTAATTTTTTGAACAGGATTAATTATCCAATTCTTTTTACTAAATCAGCTGTTCTATGTGCATAGCCCGCTTCGTTATCATACCAACCGATCACTTTTACTAAAGTACCATCAACTTTTGTAATCTGAGCGTCAAAAATATTTGAATGTGGATCTCCTACGATATCTGAAGAAACGATTGGCTCTTCTGTATATCTTAAAATTCCTTTCAATGGCCCATCGGCTGCTGCTTTAAATGCCGCATTTATTTCTTCTACAGTAGTTTCTTTATTAACCTCGCATACAAAATCGGTTAGTGAACCTGTTGGGGTTGGCACGCGAACAGCACCACCATCTAGTTTACCGTTTAAATGTGGTAAAACTAAACCTACTGCTTTTGCTGCCCCAGTAGAAGTTGGTATAATATTGATTGCAGCCGCACGAGCACGTCGTAAGTCACGGTGTGGAGCATCTAATATCCTCTGATCTCCTGTATATGCATGAATAGTGGTCATAAAACCTTTTTTTATACCTACTAAATCATCAATTACTTTAGCCATTGGAGCTAAACAATTGGTAGTGCAAGATGCATTTGAAAATATAGTTGTTTCATCATCAATTTCATTGTCATTAACTCCTAAAACTACTGTCTTAACATCGCCTTTTGCAGGTGCAGAAATTACCACTTTTTTAGCGCCTGCTTCAATGTGTTTTCCAGCTGTTTCTGGAGTCGTGAAAAATCCTGTAGATTCAATTACAACATCTACATTTAGATCACCCCAATTTAAATTTGCTGGATCACGTTCAGCAGTCACTTTAAATGAAAGATGATCTATAGAAATCATATCTCCATCTGCAGAAACATTACCATTATAAGTACCTTGTGATGAATCGTATTTAAATAAATGGGCTAATGTTGCAGTATCTGTTAAATCGTTTACACCAACAATGTCGATCTCATCTTTGTAATTCGCGATTATGGCACGAGTAACCATTCGACCAATTCGACCAAAACCGTTAATTCCAACTTTAATTTTTGACATTTCGAATCCTCTATTAATTAATTAAGTGTAGTGCTTAAGTTGAAGAGATCGAACTTAGCACTTATTTGTAAAGTTCTAATAACTTCTAAAATTACCACTACTAAAGCCCATTTTCAATGGTTTTACACCTTCTTAAAATTGTTATTTTCTATCTTTGAGTTGGGAGCGCTTTTCTACGTATATTTGATGATTGCAAAAAAAATTCTAATGAAATTGAACCAAACTTGAAGACCAAAAGGATTGAAATGTCTGATTTAACATTCGAAAAATTTGATAATGAAGTATATCTGGATTTTAATGATCCAACTATAGACCGAGCTCAAAAAAAAGTAATTGATGATACTCGCACTCACTTCGGTGAAGAATACGATATGTATATAAATGGAGAATGGGTAAAAGGGGATTCTGGAACTTTTAATAGTATAAATCCATCAAATACGAACGAAGTAATTGGCACCTTCCAATTAGCAAGCACTGATCAGGCACTTGGAGCCCTTGATGCTGCCTGGCAAGCATTTGAAACTTGGCAGTATACTCCAGCAAAGAAACGTGCTGAATATTTACTAAAAGCTGCGGATGTTGTAAAAAGAAGACGACTTGAAATTAATGCATGGATGATTAGCGAAGCAGGTAAAAATTACCTAGAAGCCGATGCTGATACAGCAGAAGGCATCGACTTCTTAATTTATTATGCATATGAAGCAATGCGCCTTGATCAAGGCATGCCAGTTAAAGATTCATGGGGTGATCAAAATAAAACGATATATATGCCGATTGGGGCAGGTGTGTCTATTTCACCATGGAATTTTCCTTTTGCAATCACGCTTGGAATGGCTGCTGCACCAATAGTTGCAGGTAATACTGTTGTTGCAAAACCTGCCCCAGATACTCCAAAAATGGGACATATCATAGCTGAAATTTTTGAAGAAGTAGGTCTTCCAAAAGGAGTTTTCAATTTTGTTACTGGTGAAAATATTGAAGTGGGCGAAGCTTTAACAACTAGTCCAAAAACTCGATTTATTTCTTTCACTGGATCAAAAGCTGTGGGGCTTCACATTGCTGAGATTGCAGGGAAAGTTGTTGAAGGTCAACATTTTTTAAAACGATTAGTATGTGAACTAGGCGGGAAAAATGCAACTGTAGTTGATGAAGACGCTGATTTAAAATTAGCTGCATCAGAGATTGTAAAAGGAGCTTTTGGATTTCAAGGACAAAAATGTTCAGCAGGCTCTAGAACCATAGTGGTTGAATCGGTATATGATGAAGTTTTAAAACGAGTGGTAGAGCTTACAAAAGAACTTAAAGTTGGTGATTCAAAAGATAATTTCTCTTCAGGACCAGTGGTAAATACAGCAGCTGTAAATAAAATTTTAAATTACATCGAAATTGGAAAAGAAGAAGCTACTTTAATGGTAGGTGGAAAACGTGCAGTTACCGACAATCCTGGACACTACATTGAACCTACTGTATTTGCTGACGTCGCTGAAGATGCTAGAATCGCCCAAGAAGAAATTTTCGGACCCGTTACGGCATTTATCAAAGCTAAAGATACTGATGATGCACTCCGCATTGCAAATAACACACAATATGGATTAACAGGAGCATATTTCAGTAGAGATCCAAAAAAATTGGACAAAGCACTCCGAGAATTCAAAGTGGGAAATCTATACATCAACAGAAAATGTACCGGGGCTTTAGTAGGAGCTCAACCATTTGGCGGTTTCAATATGAGTGGTACTGACGCCAAAGCGGGTGGTCGTGATTACCTGCTATATTTTGTACAACCTAAGTCTATGACTGTAAGACCACAAGACGGTGTTGAAATGGAACTTCCCAATTTTAGTTATACAAAATAATTCCTAAAATCTTAAAAGACTCAAATCACAAGTAGTTTGAGTCTTTTTTCATTTTTAAATAACTATAGGATTTTAAATGCTTGTATTTAATACATGCAACATCTATTAAGATTATGCTCTAGGCCATAGCACAGGTAAACTACTAATCCTAATCCTCATCTTCCAATTCATCAAACTCTTCATCCTCTTCATCTGCGGGTAAATCTTCTACATCTGGTGTATCAATCAATTCAAGATCTTCATCATCTTCAATCTCTTCAGCGGGTTGTGTTTTCTTTTCTTTTTTGGGTTTAGCTATGTATTTAGCGCCTGCTTGCTTCAACATCGTTGCAATTTCAGCATGATCGTTTTCAGTTGCAATAATTATGGCAGTATCTCCATTTTTATCTTTTAAAAAAAGATTAGTACCTCGTTCCATTAGAAATTTTACCACATCTAAATGGCCGTTTTTAGCAGCAGTCATGAGTGCAGTATGACCCCATCTTTGTTGAAAATCAATATTTGCCCCTGCTTCAACTAGTAATTTTGTGACGTCAAGATTTCCTGATCTTGCTGCTACAATCAATGCTAATGATCCAACATGTACCCCTTTGTTAACTAAGTATTCAATCATTTCTATATTACCAACTTCAGCTGCTCTTTGTAGAGCCGTTCCCCCCATCTTTGTGGTAATATTTAGATCTGCGCCTGCATCTCCAAGATGCTTCAAAATTTCAAAATGGTTTTTTTCAGCTGCAATAATAGCAGCCGATGCCCCACTATTATTCACTTGATTGATATTAATCTCTTCTTTGAGAAGTTTTTTAACTGATTCTAAATCTCCGGTTTTTACAGCAGATATTAATTCCATTACACTCATCTAAAATAATTAATGTTAGAAATAATAAAAAAAGCGCTTTTAAGTCAAACAACTATATCATAAAATTCTTAAGCGAATACCCCTTTTAAAGAATTCCCTTGCAAGAAATGGGATACTTGCATCCTTTTTTTCCCAGGCATTTGTACTTCTACTAACTCAAGCGTTCCATCCTTGCAACCAACTAAAAGTTTTTGATCTTTTATAAGAATCTCACCAATATCTATATTCGCAGTAGCTCCAATCTTTGCTTCATAAATGTTAACCTTTTCACCTTCCAAGCTAGCCCATGCGGTTGGAAATGGACTTAAACCTCTAATTTTATTGTATACTTCTTCAACGGTTTTATTGAAGTCTATGTGAGTGTGTTCTTTAAATATTTTTGGTGCAGGGGTTGCATATGTATCATCTTGATTCTTTAGCAAATAAACCCCAGAATGGATAAGATTTACTGCTTCTAGTAACACTTCGCTTCCCATACTCATTAATCGTTGATATACATCACCCGTATTTTCTTCCCATCCTATTTCAGTCTCCTTTTGAAGAATAATTTTTCCTGTATCTACTTTTTCATCTAGAAAAAAAATTGTACAGCCAGTTTTTTCATCACCATTAATTACCGCCCAATGGATTGGAGCAGCACCTCTATATTTTGGAAGTAGAGATGCATGTAAATTAATTGAACCAATGGTAGGTAGTTGTAAAATGTGATTTGGTAAAATTCGAAAAGCAACTACTACAAATAAGTCGGCATTAAGGGAAGACAATGATTGTAGAAATTCGTCTGACTTTAAATCCTCTACTTCAATTATTGGTAAGCCTAGTTCAATTGCTTTTTCTTTTACTGGTGTTGGAGAGGTTAAACCTCCTCTTCCTCTTCGCTTATCAACATTGGTTACAACTGCTTTAATAGTGTGTTCAGATCTATATAGATTTACTAGGCTGGGAATAGCAAAATCAGGTGATCCCATAAAGACAATATTCATAGAATTTTACCTATTTTTTGGGCACTATTGGATAATGAATCTGGCTTTCTCCTCTTTTAATCTCTTTTAATTCAGACTTATGCATCCTTCTCCTGAATGCACTTAAATGATCAATAAATAAAACTCCTTGCAGATGATCATATTCATGTTGAATTACTCGAGAAACCCACCCTGTGTACTCTTCTTCTCTTTGATTAAAATTTTGATCAAGATATTTAATTACTATTGAGTCAGGTCGTGTTACTTTATCTGTAATATTTGGAATACTAAGACATCCCTCATCTGCTTGTATTTTTTCACCTTTCTTGTTAATAATTTCTGGGTTTATAAAAGCTAATGGGCCTGGAGTAATGCCCCCTTCTTCAATGGCTGAGTCTGCATCAATTACAAAAATACTTAATGAAGATCCAATTTGTGGAGCTGCTAAACCGACACCATCAGAATTATACATAGTTTCAAACATATCTGTAATGAGTGTTTTGATATGGTCTGTTAACTCATCTACTTCATTTGTTTTTTGTCGAAGTATAGGATCATCATAGGTTACTATTGGTAGTATGGACATCTGAGCGTTCTTATTATCAAAAGTTCTGTTCTAAATATCGTTCTAAGATAAGAGCTGCGGCAATCTGATCCACACGTTCTTTTTGTTGCCTCTTCTTTTTTGGAACTCCAGATTTAATCATTACTTCAACAGCTTGGCTAGAAGTGAAACGTTCATCCACTTTAATAATGTCGATATTAGAAAAATGCTTTTTTAATTCCCCAATAAAAGAATTAACTCGATCTGTAGCTTTTCCTAACTCACCTTTGGCCGTTAATGGCCAACCTATAATGAATGCGTCAATTGTAGATTGGTTAACAAGTTTTTTTAGTTCGAAAAAAACTTGTTTAGGAGGGAAAGTGCCAACAGGAGTAGCAAAAGTTTTAAGCAAATCAGTCTGAGCGATACCTATGCGCTTTGTACCTACATCGATACCGATCAGACGTGAATAATTTTGCAAGGTATATTTAATCTTCTAGCGGTTGACGTAAGAAAGATTTAAGAAGTTTACTTGGTTTGAAATGTGTTTTACGGTGTGCAGGCACGTAAATAACTTCGTTAGTTTTTGGATTTCTCGCTTTTGGTTTAGCTTTTGTTTCTTTTACCTCAAAAACTCCAAAATCACGAATTTCAATTCTACATTCAGTATTAGCTGACATCATAATTTCTCTAACAGCAACAATTACTGCATCAACCCAAGGCTCCACTTTTATCATGGGTTGTCCTTTAGCCTCAGCTACACGGCGTACGATATCTCGTTTAGTATATGTCATCATATTTATGGTCTATTATTGTTAATTGTATTTTATGTGTTGTCCTTCTTTTTATTCGGTTGCTCTAGCTTTCATTCCTTAAGTATTATAATGAACCGAATAACTTTTCATTACTTAATATACTTAGCGCTTAAATCTATTGCAATAAGGATATAGGAAAATTATTCATATCTAAGCACAGTTTTAACTCCTTCAACTCTATTAAGACGTTTCATGATAGTATCTAGATGGGTTAGTCCATCCACGTAGAGAGTTATTATCCCTTCAAACATACCTTCTTCGCTGGTAACATTTATACTTTTCATATTAGTAGAAAGTGATTTAGAGAGTACGTCAGTAATGTCATTGATCATCCCAACACGATCCTCACCTACTACTTTTATTGCCCCTAAAAATTTATTGTCAATATGTTTTGCCCATTGAACATCAACAATTCTATTCCCTTCAGTTTTAAGTAAATGCTGAGCATTATTACACATAGTTCTATGAACTTTTACCTCTCCATTACGACTAATAAATCCTATAACATTGTCACCGGGTATCGGATTACAGCAATTTGCATATGAATATTTTACGTTGCTTATATGGTCGTCGAGTATTAAAGCATTACCTGCAGCAAAATTTCTTGCTGTATTCAGATATCTTTCTTGGATTTCTTGTTCTGATTTGGCTTTTATTTCACTTTGATCTTCTTCAATTCTACCTGTACTTTTATATTTTTTTACTTCTTTATACACCGAATTTACATCCAAAGAGCCCATACCTAATTCAAGAAACATACTTTGAGTAGATTCGAATTTAAATTTTTTAGCAATCTTCGTTAATTCTTGATCTGAAATTTCAATATTCCCTCTATCTAATCTTTTATACCATATTTCTTTGCCTTTATCAGATACAATGCGTTGCTTTTGTTTTATATACTGTCGAATTCTTGATTTTGCTTTATGCGTCACCACATCGTCAATCCAATCAGGATTAAGATTCACCTTATTCCCAGTAATAATTTCTACTTGATCACCATTTTTTAGCTTTTGTCGTAAAGGAACCATTTTCCCATTCACTTTAGCCGCCATCGCTCGTTCCCCAATTTCACTGTGTATCTCGAAAGCAAAATCTATGGGTGTTGATTTATTCGGGAGTGTTTTTAACTCCCCATTAGGAGTAAAAACGTAGATCTCTTCTTGATATAAATTGAGTTGAAAATCTTTTACAAAATCCAACGTGGTGTCTGGGCGCGGATTCTCTAACACATCTCGCACCCAATTTACCATTTTATCTAATGGTTCTGATCCAGCTTGCGCTCCTTCTTTATATTTCCAATGTGCGGCTAGTCCTTTTTCAGCGATATTGTCCATCCTACGGGTTCTAATTTGTACCTCTACTTTCTTCCCTCGGTTGGTAATTACCGTAGTGTGTAACGATTGATACCCATTTGCTTTAGGTACCGATATAAAATCACGAAATCGTTCTGGAATTGGAGTATACCAGTCTGTGATAATGGAATAAACCCGCCAACAGTCTTCTTTTGTATGAGACTCTTCGAGTATTACACGAATGGCGAATAAATCATAGATTTCTTCAAATGGTTTTTGCTGCCTTTGCATTTTACGATATATTGAATAGATATGCTTTGGCCTACCTTTAATCTCAAAGTTAAAATTTTGCTTTATGAGCTGTCTTCCAACAGGCATCATAAACTCATCAATAAATACTTCTCTTGATTCTTTTTTTTCCCTGAGCTTTCGTGCAATAAATTTAAAAGAAGTCGGGTCAATGGCTTTAAAGGATAAATCTTCTAACTCATTTTTAATATTGAATAACCCAAATCGATGAGCAAGAGGAGCGTAAAGATCCATTGTTTCAGAAGCTATTTGAATTTGTTTTTGCCTTTTTAAGTGTTGTATGGTTCGCATATTGTGAAGGCGATCGGCAAATTTGATCAAAATCACCCGAATATCTTCTGCCATCGAGAGTAGAAGTTTCATAAAAGCTTCAGCTTGCTTAGAATCTCGGCTCTTAAACACCCCTGCAATTTTTGTGACTCCATCAATGATAACAGCTACTTCGTTGCCAAACCAATGCCTAATTTCATCTAAAGTTACATCTGTATCCTCAACGGTATCATGTAATAAGGCAGAGATTACAGAAACATCATCAATATTAATTTCTTGAGCTACAATCTTTGCTACTTCAACTGGATGATAATAATATGGCTCTCCAGAGGCTCTTTTAAGTCCATCATGAGACAAATAACATAACTTGAATGCCCTAGACACTGCTTCTTCGTCGAGCGTATCCATATTTTCGCTACATATCTTTAGCAGCTGCTTTAAATCTTGGCGTTGAGCTTTTTCAAGCTGATACTCATCAAGATTATATTTTTCTATGATTGACGTATTCTGCATAGAATTAATCTTCGACTAAATTGTACTCCTACAATACATTAATTAAATGTGTAATCGTTCTTTTAAAATATGAAGAACACATGATTATAAATAAAAAACCCCATATACACTATGTTTATGGGGTTATATAAAAATTAGGTGATTTATTAATTTTGAATCGGTGGAGCTCCTAAATCTTTCAACTTACTTTCAAATAACTCGATCTGTTCTGCTATTATCGTTAAATCGCCTTCCAGTCTTTTGAATTCCCTTTTTCCGATGTCTATCATTTGTTTGTGCATATCTGTTGGACCATATAAACTGGTCATCATGCCACGCATCCCAATAAACATACGATCGCTTGGTGTTGGTGGATTTTTTACCCCAATTTGTCCCTTCGCTTCACTCCCCTCTAATTTTTCTTTTAAATTTAGAAGATCCAAATGGGTATCATACAAGCTTTTTTCTAAATCAGTATCTATTAGATCCGCTCTTGATAATGCAATTTTCATTGCTTTAACCATATCTATATGATTGTCTACGGAATGTTCGAATGCAGTAATTTCTTGTTGAAATGCGATTACATCACTCTGAAAAGAAGCCATTTCTTCAAAATTAGCCCCTTCGAGAGTTCCTTCTCGTAGAGGTATCACTTCAAAACTCATAGATTCGGCTAAATCTATCACTTTACCTTCAACTACTTTTGATAGTGTTACAGAATAAGTTCCAGGCATTGCCATAAAACCGCCTCCGAACCAGCTACCACCACCCCGATAGTTCTGCCCAGGTTCAATTACATTTTTCGAACTTAACCTTAGATTCCAATTCACACGATTCATCCCTTTTTTTGCAGTTCCTTTTATTCTTTGAACAACAATTCCGTTAGAATCTTTAATGGTTAAACGAATGGAAGGGGCTTCTTCCCTCATTTCTTCTTCAATAGCATCCCAACCAGGAAAAGGAATGTCATCATTTTCATTTACTGCTTTTTCGGCATTTATTCTTGCAGCTTTTTTGGATTGCATACCCTCTTTTAGGTAATACGTAAACATTGCTCCAAAATCCGGATTATCTGCTGTATAATACGAAGCACCCGGAGCGATTTCTACACTTCGCTCCAAATACCAGAAAGCATCTCTTGCAGAAAGTAATGCAGCTTCTTGGTTTAAAGTTTGGGTATTAACTTTACGCAGGGGTGAAATATCATCTAAAACAAAAAACCCTCTACCAAACGATGCACCTATTAGATCATCATGTTCTCTTTGCATTACAATATCTCTGAATGAAATAGTGGGCGCACCACCATCTAATTTTACCCATTCTTCACCACCATCTACCGTAAAGAAAATCCCAAATTCAGTAGCTGCAAATAGTAAGGCTGGATTAATATGATCCTGAATGATTCTCCAAGTGAGATGTTTATCCGGTAAATTCCCAGTTATTGAAGACCATTTTTTTCCACGATTTGTACTTTTGATTAAATATGGTTTAAAATCTCCATATTTGTGATTATCCAAAGCAACATATACGGTATTTGGATCGTGCAAATCGGCATATATATCATTTACAAATGCTGTTTGTGGTAGTCCTTTTATATTCCCCACATCAACTCTCCTCCAGTTTTCCCCTCCATCTTCTGTAATTTGAATAATACCATCATCGGTTCCTGCATAAATTAACCCTTCAACTAATGGAGATTCCCCTAAAGAAGTGATCGTGTTGTATTCAGACATTGCAAAAAGATCCCAGGCATTATCCCAACTTTGTTTACGACCCATTATTGGTAAATTAATTCTTCCTTCATCTTTTGTTAAATCACCTGATATAGGCGTCCAACTATCTCCTCTGTTATCAGATCTCCAGACCCTTTGTGATCCAAAGTATAAACGTGTTGCGCTATGGGGACTCACTTCAATTGGTGCATCCCAATTAAAGCGCTCATAATCTTCACCTTCAAGAGCTTGTGGTTGAATAAAAGTTCTCTCCCCACTTACCCTATCAATTCGATGTAGCCCACCTTGTTGTGTTTCTCCATACACAATATTAGGATTTCCAGGTTCGGTAGCCACATCATGACCATCGGCAAAAAGAATATGCTTCCAATCTGTATTTCTGATACCATGAACCAAGTCTGTTCTTGATGGTCCTTCATGAGTTCCATTATCTTGAGTTCCACCATATATGTTGTAAAATGGCTTCTCATCATCTACAGCTACTTTATAATACTGTGTTAGCGGAAGATTTTCGATGTACCGCCAGTTGGCCGCATGATCAAAAGATTCATATACTCCCCCATCCGATCCCATTAACAAATAATCTGGATCGTCGGCTCTAAACGCTAATGCATGATTATCAGAGTGTTTTTCAGCCTCTGGAAGATTACTATATGTTTTACCATGATCATAAGAAACAATAGTTCTCACGTTCATTAAATATATGGTTCCAAATTGATGAGGTGAAGCATATAGTTCTTGATAATAATGAGGTCCAGTAGCTCCAGCTACCGCATCCGACATCTTCTTCCAACTTTCGCCCATATCTTCCGACATAAATATCCCACCTGTTCTTCGGTCTAATTCAATAGCAGCATATACGATATCTGGCTGTTGAGGAGAAATAGCTAAGCCAATCTTCCCTTTATTTGATCCAGGTATCCCTTTTTTAAGTTCTTTCCAAGTTTCCCCACCATCGGTTGATTTATGAATCCCAGAACCTGGACCACCCCCCATGTAGGCTGCTACCGTTCTATGTCTTTGCCATGTTGCTGCGTACATTATATCAGGATTTCTTGGATCAACTACCAAGTCTGTAACCCCGACCCACTCGGAATCTCCAAGTGTTTTCTGCCAAGTTTGCCCTCCATTAGTTGATTTATAAAGACCACGTTCTCCACCGCTTGTCCACAATGGTCCTTGTGCAGCAACCCAAACGATATCAGAATTATTGGGGTGAATGACTACTTTTGATATTCGTTCTGATGCTGTCAAGCCCATGTTTTTCCATGTACTTCCCCCATCTTCACTTTTATATAAACCATCACCAAAACTTACATGACGTCCGCCTACATTTTCACCTGTTCCTACCCATATAATATTAGGATGTGTTGGATCTATAGTGATACTACCAATAGAATACACCGATTGATTATCAAAAATCGGTGTCCAAGTAACGCCAGCATTTTCTGTTTTAAAAATACCACCCGAACCTACTGCTACGTACCATATATTATCATCATTTGGATGGATGGCAATATCAGCAATTCGACCAGATGCAAAACCTGTACTTACATTCCTTAACTTGAGAGCATCATAATTTACAGACGAAACTATGGATTGATTTTGTGCATATCCAGTATTTGAAAATGCAACAAATAATAATGAAAGCCCCAAAATTTTATATTTAGACATCATATGTGTTATGTTATTTATTGGATATATTTTTTCATATGGAAACTATGTTATTTAAAATGAAATGCAATAGGATTTAATTTTTTTAATGCTTTTTTAAATTTGAATAATCTAAAAAGAGTGTTGTACAAGAGTAGTAGTTAACCTTATATTTGCACTCCAAAAAAATTGCATTATTACTGGCAACGCATATTATTGTTTTTTACGCCGCGGTGGTGGAATTGGTAGACACGTTGGACTTAAAATCCAATGGCTATTACAATGGCCGTGCCGGTTCGAGCCCGGCCCGCGGTACACAAAGCCTAGTAAATTATTATTTTTACTAGGCTTTTTTTATTATGGTAGAACATAGGTAGAACGAGCCCTAAAAATTCTAATATTTTAACTTTAAATTTTTGAGAGTGAAAATTAAAAAAATGAAAGTAATTTCAAGGTCTTTTTTCAATTATACTTCATCATGCTCACTAATGCCTTCTCAATTACCTTGAAAGACTTCAGAATTTCGACACATAATACCGTGGTATTAGCCCCATTTTTTTCTTTTAAATATATGATGATCAACAAAGCTGTCAGGCTGTTGAATACAAATATCTGACCCCACTTTTCTTAGTAAGCCATATAGTTCTGGTGCAATCTTATATATCTCTTTTGAGTGATTTTTCACATTATACAATGGTAAAAAATTTTGATTCCTTTTAAGATAGCCCATCTCAATAGATCGTTTTTTTATATCCACTACCGTATCTTTTGATAAACCCACAACTTGTTCCATCACAGACAAGGAAACAGGTCTAAATCTTAAGGCGGGGGATTGATTCGAGCACCACGTTTTTTGCTCACCCCCCCGCCTCTCCTTTCTAAACTGTGACCTTAACAGTAAAGCCACTTGTACAGAAAATGAATATGTCTGAAAATCGAATAGATCACATGGTTGAAAATGTACAGCCGTCTTTGACAGATATCTTTCCTTTTCTAAGATATATTTGAAACCCCTTATGTAATAGGTTTGAGTTTCTCTATTGTAACCTAACCAACCCCATTTAATAAGGATTTTTAGATATCTAGACACTGTAGAATTAGATATTGAAAAATTCCGGATGATCTCTTTCTTTTTTGAACCTAGAAGACGTACATAACCTGAATTAGTCATCTTGAGATATAAAAAGAAGGAGATCTCCCTGTACCTTTTTTCTATGAGTGCTTTTTGGACAATAGGAACTGGCACCCATTTTAGTTTAATCATCTTTCGTCCCTACGATGAGTGATATAATGGCAACTAAGGAATTCTTCGATTCCTTTTCTAGGATAAAGAATCTTTCTTCCATGTTGAGAATAAGGAATCTGATTAGTATCACGCATATGTTGGATAGTTCTCGAACTCCAACCAGTTAATTTGATAAGCTCTTCTTTGGTAAGCCAGTCTTTTTTGCCAAGTTTCTTCAATAAATCAGGAAGTTCTTCCCGAAGAATCTTTCTTAAGACTTTATTGAAGTATAGTTCTAATTCTTTTCGTTCTGCTACGAATTGAAGTTCATTGTTTTCTAATCTATTATAATTCATTGCTTTGAAATTTGAGTTTTAAGTTTCTAAAGCAAAGTTCGGCAGTTAGTAACAATTCAGGTAATACAAATCAGCAGTAATTCACGACAAATGTGTCGCATCTTTTTTCCAGCGTATGTAGGCTTGATTAAAAGAGTCCTGTTCGAATAGTTGTAATTTAATCTTATTACCTATGCTTTGGATTGTTTCCCCATATGACTCTATCCAAATTATTAGCTCTTCGTGAGATTTCTTTACACCTCCAATTCCATCATTTTTCTCTCTTAATTGATGATATTTCCTCATTACAATATCTCTATCAATGTTTAATGAGCGTTGTAAATATTCATTAGCTAATTTATAGCTATAAACCACAATATTAGTTCGCCAATGATCCTGAGCAGTTTTTGTAAAAACTTCATCCCTTCTTGGGCTATGAGAAAATCTTTCTGGTTCCTTAGCTAGAATAAAGTCTAAGATACACCCCTCAATTTCTGAATCTGTAATATTAATTTGAAGTAACTCTTCCGTAGCCATATAGACAGTTCCAATTTCCAAATCTGTCGTATTAATAGTTGCATAACCACTAGCTATATCTCGAGCTAATTTTACAATATGTTCAGCTGTATCTTTTTCCAGATAATCAAGTGCTAAAAGGTAGTTATTAAACCCTTTCATATAATCATCGATATAACCTCGATCAACTATTGACTGAAAATCACGTTTAAATACTTCAATTTCATCACAAAGCCGAAAATATACTTCATGACGTTTATTTTTAAATTCCTTCATCATCCAACTTTCACCTCGTTTAATTCCTTTACTCTTTCAACCAATAAATCAACTACCTCTGCATTTCCTTTGAATGCTCCATCAATGCCATCTGGATCAATGAAATCAAAGGGTGGTTCATAAAGATCTCCAATCTCTAAGTGACCTTGACGTGTATAGTATTCTATCATCATCTCAATGAATTGGATTTGAGTTGAACTCAGCTTTTGATCCTTTAGAAAGTAATCAAACTTGCTAATTACAGTCTTACGATCTAACCCTGATACTTCACGAACAAATCTCACCAGATCTAATTCACCTCCAAGCAGTTTGTGAAACTCATCCTTAGTGATTGCAGGATCAACCTCAATTAATAACTTTTCTAAGGTCTGTACATCATTATAAGTGAGTGCTGAGGCATTACGAATCTTTTCGATAACCAAATTATTGCCATGCTCCTTGATGAACATCCTAATCTTTCTCATATATCGGTCTTTATCAAAAGCAGGCCCTGTAACAACATCATCAATAGTATCGGGTGCATGAAAAGTGTCTGAGAAGTCTGTATAAATAACAGGCCTTTTTTTCTTGTCAATAAGATGCATTAATCCTCTTAGTTCATTTCGAATCTCTTCCAACTCGATAATTGGAGGTGCAACCCAAAACTCAACAGTAATTACTTTATTGATAGAACCTATGGCGGCCTGGATACTCGGTATGTGCTTTTTGGCATATAAATGTTCTCCAAATCTTATCACTATTTCTTTGGACTTCTTATTTGCCAATACTCCATCAAGTCGTTCATGTATCAAGGTGAGCATGAGCAGATCAAATCTGCGAGACATCTCGTCCTCTTTCAACTCAGAGGGTATTAGCCCAGCTAATTCTCGTACTATCTCTCTCCGCTCATGTGACCCTAAGCTTTCCCATACCCCTCGATCTTCTAATCTATGTATCAACTTAAGATGTGGGCGCACCTGAACACTCTGTTTTTCAAGATTAGCAATTTGTTGATGTAAAAGATCTAATAGCTGAACCCGAAATACTTGTATTTCTTCCCTATGTTTCCAAGGATCATTTTTAAGCTTTGCGGTAAGTAATAATCGTTTTTCAAAGATTTGGGCAGTTATAGAAGCCCCTTGATTGGTATCAAAACCCTCTGGGTTTTGTTCAAAAAACTCAAAATTTCCACAGTAGTCAAAGATTAGGAAATGTTGCTTATTCATCTCTGGCCCAAAAAGATCCTCACGTAATCGAGTACCTCGACCAATCATCTGGTTAAATTTAGCTTTGGAACGTACAGGCTTAAAAAATACCAGGTTTACACAGTCTGGTGCATCAATACCAGTATCCATCATATCAACGGATATTGCAATAACAGGCATTTTATTTGGAGTACAAAAATCTTCGATCAAATCCTGAGCATACTCAACCTGATTATCAATCACTCTTGCTAAATGACCTGCATACTTCGGGTAATTCTTGTCAAAAATTTCTTGGATGAATGTAGCATGTTTATGGTTCTTTGCAAAAATGATGGTATCACCTACCCGATCACCCCCTTCAACTTTAATCCCATACTCCATTAACTGTTGAAGTACCTGCTCTACGGTATCTTCATTAAATAGCCATTGGTTAAGTTTACCGGGATCGATATGGTCAGGAATTGTACCTGTTTCATCATCGAATAATAGATTCTCATACTGTTTTTTTTCTTCCTCAGTGAGATCTGAATACTTAATGCCTTCTGTAAGAAATTTACCTTGAATTGTAATCTTTTTCGGAGGTACTAAATATCCATCGTGTACTGCTTGATTTAACCCATAAGCATAGGTGGGACTTCCTTGCTCAGCATCAAATAAATCATATGTATCGTGATCTACATCTTCTTTTGGAGTAGCTGTTAGTCCTAATAAAAGTGAATCAAAATAAGTAAAAATAGCTTTGTATTTATTGTAGACACTTCGGTGTGCCTCATCAATAATTACCAAATCAAAGTAACCTGGATCATATTTTCTTTGACCTTCTTGGAGCTTCTCTATTTGATTTAAGATGGTTGGGTACGTACTAAATACCACTCTTGCTGCATCATCATTCTTATCTTCCACTAGATTCACTATAGGAACTTCAGGTAAGTGAGAAGCGTAGTTTTTATACGCTTGTTTCACTAAGGCATTTCTATCGGCAAGAAAAAGCACTCTCTTCACCCACTTCTTTCTGAGAAGAACGTCAATAATGGAAATTGAAGTCCTAGTTTTCCCTGTCCCAGTAGCCATAACCAATAAAGCTTTGCGATGCCCTTCCTCAAAACGCTCACCAACTTTTCGAATAGCAGCTATCTGATAATACCGCCCTGTAATGTCTTCATTGATCTCTGCAAGCTTCAGCGATTCTTTATTTTGCTTCTGGAAAAATAGCTTCTGTAAACTCTCCTTAGTATAAAAGCCTTGTATAGGTCTTGGTGGATACACCTGATCATCCCAAAGCCATATTTTATACCCATTGGAAAGAAATATTATTGGGCGTATTCCATATTTATCTTCCAAGCAGTCGGCATAGAGTTTCGCTTGTTGCTGCCCTTCATTTACATCCCGAGTTGTTCGTTTAGCCTCTACCAATCCGATCGGCTTACCGTTATCATCCCAAAGTACGTAATCAACAAAACCAATCCCTGTTTTATTTGGCATACCTTTCACTTCATACTCTGCCATATTTCTGCCCTTGGGATCCCATCCTGATTCACGAAGCATCACATCAATTAAGAGTTCGCGAGTAGCAGCTTCATTGTAATCATGAGTATCTGCATATTTACGGGTTTGTACACGCATTTGCTTAATCTCACGTTTACGCTGCTGCAACTCTTCATCCTTTGCTTCTAAGGATTGTTGTAATGCGCGAAGGCGTTCTGCTCGTTCTTCCATTTTAGTTTCGAGCTCTAACAATCTCTGCTCCGTTTCTACCGCACCCGCTTGAACATCTGGCACCAGATTTGGATCAAAAGTAATGGAAGGCTTAGGTGCATCATCTGTTGTGTAGGTTCTATACAACCAGTATAGAATGTGAAAAACCTCTTCGCATGCTCTTAATGCATAGTCTCTAGATATCTTCTTTTTCTCATGAACGGCAATATTCCCAATCTTTCGAACAGCATTAATCTTCTCATAGATGGTATAGGTTATCACTTTTCGGAAGGATACTTCATTTATGATGTTATAAAATCCTGTATCAAAAGGAAGTTCCAAATCTTCATCATTTTCAAACATCCATAGCACTCATAGCACTACCTGCTCAATTAAAAAACGAGCGCGCCCGCATGCGCCTCTTGGATCGAAATATACCAGTCGCTCCATCGCTTTGGCATCTTCGATAAACTCTGGCCAGTTAGTTTGTAAGAAGTTAAAGTTGGACAACTGTGCTCTTTAATACTATACTTTACCGCTTAATGTAATAAAATCTATACTTAATTAAAGCCAACTTCTGATTTCAAGTTTAAACACGATAAACGCTATTGAACATTATTTGGTTATTGAGATACTTCATTGTAGTATATAAATATCCAATTTATTTATAGTATATTAGTTTCACAATAGAGGTTTAAATACATGAACAAGTTCCAACTAGCTAAATACATTGTAGGGAAATATCCTGGTTCCATAAGCCCGATGAAGCTTCAAAAGCTGATGTACTATTGCTATGTTTGGCAATTAGTAGCAGGTGAAAAGATATTTGAAGCATCATTTGAAGCTTGGCAACACGGCCCTGTTGATCCTGATATTTATGGGGCTTATAAAAGTTTTGGTGCATCTATAATAGCAGGTGATGAAGAAACAAAGTTACAAAACCAATTTATTGATTTCGTTCTGGATAGTTATTCTGTGTATTCTGCCATTGAGCTATCAAAAACAACCCATGAAGAAGATCCTTGGAAGATGTATGTAACTAAAAGCGGGATTATTCCAGACGATATACTTGTTGATTACTACTCCCCTCAGGTTTTTGCCAAGAACTTTCCCCTAAAGGAGGGTAACACATATTACCCTCCAAAAACTACTTCTCACTACGCTTTTACATTTGATATGGAAAAGGAGTATGTTCCAGAATTCAGTAATATAGAAGAATATCTTAACAGTTTTTCTACAGAGAAGGAGAGACTCTCGAAAATGTTGAGCAACTATGGAATTAAAAATTGATGCCGCTGAACTTGAGTCCACATTAGATCTTATTTCTGATTTTGCAGCATCTGATCAATTAAAACCAGCAGAAGTTTATAAAGTAACTTGGAGTAGATATCAAATACTTCAGCATGCTAAGCTACGAGCGATTTTCAATGAAGACAATCTTAAGAAGTGGAAAACAAGAGATATATATGCATTTCTTCCAAGGTTAATTCATGAGTTTATTTATCAAGGTTTATTCACATTTGCCGGTGATTATAGAAAAAGAACAGATCCAGGTAACGGTATTATCAGATTTGGTCTTCAACATGGTCATCGCTATACACAACGGTTTAGGGGAGACCCGCCAGAACAAATAGAAGATGGAGTTAATGAAGCTGTTGGTCACCTTGTTTGGAAAACACAAGATCCCTTGTATCAAGCTATGCGCTTTTATCAAAAGTTCGTAAATGTGCACCCATTCTACGATGCAAACGGTCGGATTGGAAGAATGATCTCAAATATTTACTTAGCTAACCATGAATTAGTATTAAGCTGGAAAGATTTCGATGGGAAAGGCAAGTTTTTAAATAAACTCAATTATTGCCACAAGAATCCAAGCTCCGAAAGTTTTAAATTTTTAGTGAATTACCTTCGACCCTATTTATATAAAATTGACGAAGAATACTAACCTAATCATTCACTTGTTCTTCTTTATTTAATATATATAAACCACATAGCCATGTGGTGGAAAGTTCTATTTTATTTATTTTTATTGCTATATAACTAAATTTATAGTCATGCCATACTCGAAAGAACAACTTGATTTCATAAATAAAGCACAAAATAGTGTTAGTAATGATCCAAGAACACGATTGGGATCAAAAGCACAACAAATTTATACCAATAATAACTATGTTTTTGATGCCCATTGCCATGTATTTGATGGCGAATGTGTAAAAGTCACTTATCTAATCACTCGTTTATTAGCCAGTTTTGCTGAATTTTTACCTCCAGCAATTTATTGGGCTATAAAACGAATTTTTCGACGAATTTTTGGGGTCGTAACATTGAATGCAAAATCCATACATTTTAAGAAGGCTAACTTCATCAATGATTTGCTTCCAGGAGGTAATAGTTCTTTTGATTATGTATCCCTCGCAGAAATAAATGAAGAATTTAATCAACCTATTGAAGCGTTCATACAAGAAATAGAATACAACAGTCGTATATCAGTCGATTCAATTACAGTGTCGGATTTTCTTAATGATTTTGAAGCCCAGTTGGATGAACTTGAAAAACAATTAAACCAGCCTATAGCTTTAACCAAAAGCACAAGTACGTCTACCGTAAAAATGGCGCTGCTTAGTTTTGATCGAAAAGGATTTTTCAAGCGAGTGAAACAGACCATTAAGATTTTAAGATCCAAACAGATGAGCTCCGTTTTACATACTTTCGAACATAATTATGCCATCAATAAGGTATATAACAAAAGATTTTCTGCCAATAAAGAGCAGCTTACCATTGTATTGGGAATGGATCTTAATAGTGGATGGCAAGGCAGTAGTGAAAAAACATACATGCAGCAAAATACCGAACTCGCACAGCTTGGTAAATCAGAAGCTATTTTGCCATTTTTACCTTTAGACCCACGCCGTGCTAATGATTCAGGGTCTAAAAATTTGTACCAAGTTTTTTTAAATGCCTTCGATAAAAATGATCCAACATATTTTGGCGTAAAATGCTATCCAGCATTGGGGTATCTTCCTGCTGACCCAGCATTAGACCCAATCTTTAAAATTTGTGCAGAAAAAAATATACCCGTTATGACGCACTGTGGGGGTGAAATGATCTCTACTTTCGCCTCAAAAATTGTGGCTTACCGAGGCACGGAGCGAGTAGTAATTGAAGATCAACGACGGAAAGACCGTACTAGAAAATTAAATGAACCTAGTGAATGGATACCCGTGTTAAGTAGGCACCAGAATCTACGCTTATGCTTAGGACATTTTGGTGGGCGAAATGCTTGGGATGGAAACCCGAGAACAAAACATCGCATTGCCACTATTTTAACTATGATGAATGATTTCCCTAATCTTTATGCCGATTTCTCCTTCAATCTCGAATCGCCCCATACGGTTCAATCTTTTAAAGATAAGATTGCTACAGGCGGCACTGATGCTACATTAATGAAAGAGCGAACATTATTTGGAACTGATTTTTGGGTAGTACTTCCTATCTCTGATTTAAATAAAGATCAGGATTATTTCTTAAAGGAGATGAGCCATTTAAAGACTGAATTTCTATACAAAAACGTAAACACCTATTTAGGGATATAATCCTAAAGCATAGAAAGAGAAAGATTCGCATTAAAGTTATTAACCCAAATCATATTCCCTACTATACCTAAAAGCGAAAGTAACCTAGTACATATATCCCAATAATTTAAAACGATCGATTTAAAGGTCGGTCTTATGCAACCACTCCAAATCTTTATCTTTTTCCCACATTCATAATACAAGCTTTTTTATCAGGTAACGAGTTCTTCTGCAGAACTCTCTGGTTCGAAATATACCAATCGCTCCATCGCTTTGGCATCTTCGATAAACTCTAGTTACTCTGGATGTAAAGAATTAAAAATGGAAATATTTATCAGAAAGGAAGACCATCATCAATTACCGGTTTCTCTAGTTCAAATTCTTCGAATAGCACATAATCGAGACCATACTCATCTAAAAATTCATTGAATTCATATCTAAGTGTTTTATTATCAAGATTTTTATTACGAATAAAACCTGCTCTGAGTTTTTTTACCATTGAGATTGGAATGTTCTCAATCTTAATTATTAGATCTAACCATTTTTTTGCAGTAGTTGCAAGCGGTGATCTCAAGAGTAAATCTGATAATACTTCAATCATTATCAATTTTGTCTTTTCATGAGTAATTAAAACTGTGAAAATTCCCTCAGCTACTTCTCCGATATTTTTACCCTCAGCTTGAAAGCCCTGATACTTACCAATAAACCCATATGGATCTTTTCCTTTTCGGATAGGTATTATCAATTTATTCCTTCCAATTGCCACTCCAACCTCTTGATCAGTCCAATCGCTTTCTTTAAAACCAGGCATCAAAACTGCACATAAAGCATCCATTGAATACAAGGCTTTCTCTATCTCAATTTGCCATTCTTTTGTAGGTTCAATGTCCTCATGTGCGACAAAACTGCTAATACCGTATTCTTTTAATGAACTTTTAAGAAACCCAATATTCTTTCTATAAGAAGCTAAGTGGCTTATGAACAACTTAAAGTAACCTGGGTCCCAAAATGTAGTTTCAGCTAAACTGTATTCTACATTCTCTTCATTGATTATAGAGTGCTCCAAGCTTAACTCTCTCGCAATTCTGATGATGGTTTGATCTTCAATATCGGCAAGTCGATTCTTAACATATGTCCACTTACTATGATAGTACTTGATTGGATTATCAACTACATCAACACCATATGTTTTTAATAGGATGTTCAACTCCTCAAAAGTCATTCGCGATTGTAATTCACGTCCTATTTCCGAAATGAGTTCGATTTTATCCAGCCCATTCATCATCTAAATACCTCCTGTATCAAAGATGAAAACAAATCTTGAGTTTTAAGGAGATTATTTTGTTGCTCATTTATTTCATCTTCAATTCTCTTCAGTTTCTTTTGAAATTCTTCTTGTAATAATTTTGGTGTAATATAGATTGGAAGTTCCCTGACTGCAGATTTTGTAATTGATTTTGTAGCTACACCTCTGATTTTTGATTTGATAACCTTCTGACCAAAATCTGTGCTAAGAAAGTGGTAAACGAAATGAGGATTAATACCAGTGTATCTTATCATAAATTGATTCAAACCAAGTGAGACTGGTCTTTTAAGGAATGGCATCATCCAGAATGACCCAGCACTACCAATTTTATTCATAATCATTTCACCGCCAAAGACCTGAGACTTTTTGAAAAAATCGAAGACCTCTTTAGACACATATTTAACATTACTCTCGAAATCATTTGCAGTAAAGTTTACCGTTCTAACCATAATTGCATAATCTGGAGTGTGACTCATCACTAATTTCTCTGCAACCAATTTATTTGCACCATTAGATCCAATATCCGCTAAGTACTCAATATAATTTCCAAGCTCAGTAACCTCCCACCCCTTTGGGTTTGTAACCGGATCCCCAAACATATCCAGGAACACACTTTGGATGAGTTGGTCGTATTTCGCGAGCATGGCTTTGTCGATTTCAATGAGGCGCTGTGCCCGGTCGAGCTTGGCTACAATGGCTTTCTGCTTTTCGAGGCTGGGGAGGGGGATTTTAAGCTTTCGTATATCTGAGATTCGAATAGAAGGATATGCCTCATCTCTTATTAATTTAGATGGTTTATAATACTGTAAATAGTAAGTTAGAAAACTGCTTAAAAATTCTTGTTCATTTGGTTCAATAATAGCAAGATGATTAACTACATAGGAGTCAGCATCTAAACAATGAACCCTATCTTTCTTTGCGGACATCCCGCTTTTAGCGAACACAATACTTTCTTTTGGGAATTCAATAAGCTTATAGTCTCTTGCTACTTCACTACTAACTTTTTGAACTTCATGAATAGACCCACCATTTGTTAAAAAATCCAAATCCCTTGCTTTAATGAATGGAATTCCTTCATCGTAGGAATAAGACGAATCACCTTGAGGCGCACCTTGTCCAGAGCTTATATTAGTGAACTCCTCTAACCTAACTATTCTCAAACCAACCCCTCCAGCTCATCCAAAATCTGGAGACGTTCTTCAGCGAGCTGGCGTAATCCGGGTTCTCCCTCTTTTCCGTTAATGATTTCCGTGGGGGAATCGTATTCCACGGCTTCATATTCAATTTCTTTGTAGCGGTTAATGGAGAGATCATAATTCTGTGCTACAATCTCTTCTTTTGGAACTAAAAAGCTTTGTTCGGTCCGTTTGCGATCAATTTCTTTTTCTCTGCTACCATACCGAGCAATGATATCTGGGATATCATCCTGTTCCACTTTATCCCGTTTATCGTCCAAAGAATATCCATCGGCTTTCATGTCGTAGAACCAAACGGTATCGGTTCCACCTGAATTGGTTTTGGTGAAAAGTACTACGGCTGTACTAACCCCAGCATACGGCTTAAATACTCCACTCGGCATAGAGATCACAGCATTTAGCTGTTGCTCCTCTACCAATAAGCGCCGAATCTCTTTATGTGCTTTCGAGCTTCCAAACAGTACTCCGTCCGGCACGACCACTGCGGCCCTTCCCCCAATTTTTAATGCTCGCAAAAACATGGCAATGAATAGGAGTTCGGTCTTCTTGGTCTTTACCATTTGTAACAGATCAGAGGCTACGCTATCATAGTCTAACGATCCTTTAAATGGTGGATTAGCAAGGATCAAATCATAGTGTTCATCCAAATCCTTACTATCACTGGATAAGGTATCTCGGTAGTCGATGGTTGCTCCATCAAAGCCATGCATCACCATGTTCATATTTCCGATGCGAAGCATGGAATTGTCGAAGTCATACCCAGTAAACATCTCGTTCTGAAAATGTTTGCGTATTCTATCCTCTACCATATCTTTTGCATAATGCCCACGGATGTACTCCCCAGTTGCTACCAAAAAGCCTGCTGTTCCACATGCAGGATCTGCAATATTCTCTAAGGGCTTGGGTTCCATCAACTCTACCATCATCTTAATAATGTGTCTAGGAGTACGAAACTGTCCGTTTTGCCCTGCAGTACTTAGTTTTCCAAGCATATACTCATATAAATCCCCTTTGGTATCTCGATCATCCATTTCCAGTTGATCGATTAACTCAACCACCCGAGCAAGAGTAGAAGCTTTGGGAAACATGAAGATTGCCCCCTCCATGTGCTTGCGATAAGTGTTCCCGTTTTGCCCGCCCAATTCTTTGATGAATGGAAATACCTGATCTCGGATGGCTTCAAACATCTCTTCTGGCGCCAATTGCTTAATATTCCTCCATCTTAGATTCCCTTGTTGCTGAGTGAACACAGGGCTCTCTATAGGTTTTTGGGTACGCTCCGCCTTCTTCTCTGCTTTTAGCTGTTGGTCGTCCAATCCTTTAATGAACAACAGGTAGGTTAACTGTTCAATCACCGTTAGTGGGTTGGAGATCCCTGCCGTCCAAAGGGTCTCCCAGATCTTATCTACTTTATTCTTTAATTCGCCTGTGAGCATAGTTAATTAATTCTGCTTTTAATGTCTTTATAGAGTTGTTCAATTGGATATTCTTTTTGGAGGTTTTTAGTGATTCCAAAACTATCTTCTGGTTCTTGACCGTACTTCACAATCCAAATATCTATTTGCCGAAGTGGATTGGAATAATGATCGGGGATAACTTTTTTAAGATGCAAAGCCTTATCTATGACATCCCTCCATACTCTAGGGTTATTATAGTTCTTATTAACATATTCTTTAGTCACTTCTGGTGGAAATACTTCTAACCAGCCTAATTTAGAAAATAAATACGTAAGTACTCTATCTGGTTTAACTGTATTAAAACCCAAGTCCATCATAAGGTGAAATGCAGTAATTTCTCCCAATAAATAGGCAAACTGACAATGAATGCCCCAAAAACGATAATCTTCAAATTTATAATTTGGTCCAGTAAATTGCTCAAGTATTGGTATGCCAGGACAAGAATTCTCTTTATCAAAAAGATGTTTAGCCACCGTAATATACTTAACCATCTTATCTTCCATCGCAGAAAACTTAATTCCTTTAAATTCACCCGTTTTAGTCATTAATTGAAATGCTTTGATACCTGTATTTTTAAAATGGGTTTTGTAAAGTAATCTTGCATTCTTGTTGTTAATAATATGCTTTAACCAGCTAGAACCATAAATATTCTTATAGTATTTTCGGAACTTCACCCATTCTTTCTTGTCAAAATTCCAATCCCTATGTACTAGTTTTCGGAAATCAGAAAAAACACTGTATTTTTCGAATGATTCAATCTCATCACTTGCTTTTTTAGCTCTAGTCCCAGAATAAAAAATAAGCTCATACATCAATTTCCATAGATCATCAATGCCGATGGAAGCATTATACTCAGATATTTTAGAGAGTTTATCCACTTTATGAATCAACTTATCCTTGTTGTTTTTATGTTCTTCAGGATTATAAGAAAGGGGTTCAGTCGCTCTATCGATGATTGTTTGCCTTACAGCTTCAAAAAATTTTGCCCCATACTTGTTTATTTCTTGTTCAATTTGCTTTTTTCTCATTTTTCACCTTTAAACTAAATGAGAACGTAACTAAAGGGGCATACTTTTTCAAGTATCTAAGCACCACCTACAATTAGCATAATTTGTATACGGAGGGGTTTTTAACCTTAACATATGTTACAGTTCAATCACCAGAAGCAATACCCCTCATTATTATGATACTACCCCTCTTTGTTCTAGATAATTTGTTCAAAACCTCTCTGTTTTCACCGAACTTTTAACCACCTTTTACCATGCTTATGCCCACATTTTGGATTCTAGCTCTACGTTATGATTTGAACAACTTTATTTTAATTAATTTATCCTAGAATGTGCTAAAATCCACTTAAAATAATTGTTCCATTTCTCGGTCGAGTAAGTCTTCATCGAAGCTTTTAAGATACGTCTGAGTAGTCTTTAAATTAGAGTGAGCTAATGCATTAGAGATAGCATACATATTCATCCCCATATTAGCTGCATGTCTTGCAAAGGAATGCCTAGATACATGAAAAGAAATATGGGTTTCGATACCAGCTAGTTTAGCAATTTTTCTAAGGTCTAGATTAGTCAGCGAGTTAACACGACTCTTTTCTCGATCGTATACAACTGGCGAGCTGTAATCAATTTGGTCTTCAAATAAAGGGAAGATATAACTGCTGTGGTTATTATTATTAATGTAGTAATCCAAGATTTCAAGACTCTGCTTATTCAAGCGAATATTTTTCCATTTTGGGCTTGTATTATTTTCTGACTTCCTCATTAGATATCGAAGTCTACCATCTTGAATATTATCCCATTTCAATTTACATAAGTCACCGAATCTGATCCCAGCATTGTAGAATGAAAAAAGAAAATAGTTTCTTGAATGAAATAGCCTTCCACCCTTTTCAAGTTCAAGTTTTTGGATATCAAAAATCTGCTCTAGGCTTAATGCTTCTTTCTTACTCAATTGCCTTGGTGGGATTTTATAGTTTTCAAAGGGGTTCTTATCAATAACTTCGTTTACCATTGCATCACAAACAATCATCTTAAAACGCTCCATATCTTTTACAATAGTATTTTGTGCATTACCAATGTCATTTTTTAAAAAGATTTCAAAATCTTCAAGAAAAGCAGGGGTTAAGACTGTTAATTCTAAATAGTCTGATTTTACCATTCGTTTGAGTTTATTAATAAGCACATACGTTTGTTTCTTTCTACGAATAGCCCCAGTTCTTTCTAATCTTTTGCAATAGTCTTCTGCATAAGAAAAAAAATTTTCAGGATTCACTCCTTTTAGTCTATCCACAATTTTACTAGCAGATATTTTTTTTTGCTTTTCAAACTTAAAGCCAATCTCTTGAGCCTTGAACAATAGTTGTTCGAACTGTTTGTTTAATGTCTTGTAGGCAGGATGACTTCTACGAACCTCTCTTTTATCTGGATTCCAAAATTTTGGTTGAACTCGAATACCTGTAAAGTAAAGGCTCTTCTTTCTGCTGTAGGTAACTCTCAAAAAGATTGGTGCCTTTCCAGAGTTGTTAAGTTTGTCTTTGCGAATGAATAAAATGTAGGAAGGTTTCATAGTTGGTAGAACATGGGTAGAACATTTCAAGTAATTGAAGGATGTTTATCACTTTCAATTACAACTCCAGATAAATTAATGTATTTGTGAGCATCATGTAACACCATCTAAATGAAATAAATTACATAACCTATGTTCGGCCCGCGGTACAAGCCTGATTTCTTAATTGATCTCAGGCTTTTTTTATACTTTAAAAATGTAGTACTACTTATTCTTCGTTAATATGATTAGTTAGAAAAGGTATTATCCCTTTTCATTTAGAGGTTAATTTCCACTATCATCACCGAATTTAACTATGGCGTATCTTTTAGTAGAATAAACCTATTCTTCCAATTAAATATCACCTTACTCACGGATAGATTATAGAGTACTCCTAAAGGCTATAAAGTATCATCCAATCGATTTGAATAATTTCCCAAATTCGAGATTAGCTTGAGCCATCGATGCCGTTGCTGTTTTTTGGAGAATGAATTGACGAATATTTTCAGATTGTTCTTTCGCCATGTCGGTATCAATAATAGTACTATTTGCTGATGCTAAAGATATTAACTCGTTTGCTAATCGATCTTCTTTCATTTCTGAATGAGTGGATGCAAGCGTTTGCTCCATGGATACAATCTGACTTCTTAATTTAGCAGACTTACTAATTGATATTGAATCTTTCTCGGCACTATTAACTTTTTTCCCCGTTGAAATTTTTTCATTTTGATTGGCTAAATCTTTATTAATGCTATTTAATGAATGTACTCCCCTTCTAGAGTTGAACGAATTGTTTATGGAATTATCTGACATGGCAACATTAAAATTAAACTCTCGAATATTTATTTTACTCAATGTAAGAAAAATCTTTAATAGATTTACGATTAGTGTTTTTTAACAAAATGAAAAAATTTCAAATCTGCATTTTTTACTTTTTCCCAGCTAAATGTGCCAGCATACCATTAAATACAAAACCGTGGAAAATATATACCGAGTACCAATATAACCTACCTTGAACTCCCTTTGGGCGAAAGGTAGCTCTTTGATAAAGTTTATTGTTTTTAATTTCAAATTCAAGCCATGCTTCTCCCGGAACTTTCATTTCAGCAAATAATAGTAATCGCCTTTTTTCCTTATCTGCATACAAGACTCTCCAAAAATCTAACGCATCTCCAGCTTCAATATGGTCAGGGTTAGTTCTTCCTCGCCTAAGCCCTACTCCGCCCCAAAGTTTATCAATGAATCCTCTAATTTCCCATAACCAATTTGCATAATACCACCCAGTGGTACCACCAATAGACCAAATTCTATGTATGGTATCTTCTTCATGTACAATATCTGTAGACCGATAATCTCTAAAGCACCCGTATTCAGGTACTTTGATATATTCTGAGAGATTATCTTTAAATCTTCCACTAATTAATGAATCTTTCCAACTTGAAATCACAGCATTTTGCTCAATTCTTAAGAAAGCTCTTTCAAGTGATGTTTCATAGCTTGCAGGCTGATGTTCTAATAGTGTACATATTTCATTTGATGAAGCGACCACATTAATTTTCATACTATTAACTAATGCAACAGCAAGGTTGTAAGAAGTAGAAGTAACAAAAAACAGCCAATAAGAAGATAATCTGGGAGTCATCACAGGCACAGTAAGAATCCAACGTTTTAATCCTCTTACTTTAGCAAACCCATATAACATTTCTTTATAGGTTAATATATCTGGTCCAGCAATATCAAAATGTTTATTGTACAGATTTTCATTTAGAAGTGATCGTTTCAAAAACGTAATTACATCCCTGATTCCTATGGGTTGGCATTTAGTATTTAACCATTTAGGAGCAATCATAACCGGAAGTTTTTCCACTAAATCGCGTATAATTTCGAATGATGCACTCCCTGATCCTACAATGATTCCAGCTCGTAGAGTTGTTAAATTAAACGTTCCTGTTTGTAATATACCTTCAACTCGTTTTCTTGATTCTAAATGTTTTGAAAGTTTTTCTTCATTAACGATTCCACTTAAATAGATAACCTGTTGCACAGTTGTACGTTTCATCGCCTCTTTAAAACTATGTGCTACCTTTACTTCTAGGTTTTCATGATCGGATGAGGCAGACATTGAATGCATTAAATAATAAGCAACATCGATATTCTTTGGGATTTTTGGAAGTGTATCGGGATTTAAAAAATCAAGTTCGATGATGGAAAGTTGATTATCATAACCTTCTGGAAGTAACATTCTATTTCTATCACGAACACAACATATCACGTTGTTTCCCTCTCTTAAAAGTACGGGAAGCAATCTCTTCCCTATGTATCCAGTGGCACCCGTAAGTAATATCGTTTTCATAATCACTTAATTATCTAATACTATAAATAGAAATTCTGATAAGCCGTTCCGAAATGCTACTTATACCTTATTCCAAGTCAAATTTTTCAATTATCTTTTGCAAAGATATTATCGGGGTAGCTCCATCATTAGCTGAAACATATGCTCCCATTGCATTTGCAAAAGCTAGAAGCTCTTTAGGTGATTTTTGGTTCATGAGGCTGTAAATAACACCTGCAAGAAAAGCATCACCAGCTCCAACTGTATCTTTTACTTCTACTTTATATCGAGGATGATCATAAAATTGCCCCTTGGAATATAAAATGGCTCCTTGCTCTCCTAATGTAATAATTGCATGTTTAACACCATACATTGTACAAATTTTTGGAATGGATGAATGATATTCTTCATCTAGTCCAAACCACTGAGTGATTTCTTGAAGTTCATCGCCATTTACTTTCAAAAAATCAGCAAAACCTAATAATTCTTCAATTAATGGCTTGTTGTAATGTGGTTTTCTGAAATTTACATCTAAAATCTTTAACCCTTTAAATGCTTTTAACATTGATTTTATGGTTGCCTCCGAAACATTACCCCTAAAACTTAAGCTTCCAAAAACAAGAATATCTGCCGATTTAAGCTCTAAAGTAGCAGCATCCGTTAATGCTATATTATCCCATGCCCTATGTTTATGTATCACATATTGTGGGGTTCCCAGTTCATCCAATTTTACATCAACAAGACCCGTTGGTTGCTCAGATATCTGTATGTGAGTCGTGGTTAATTTTTTTGATTTCATCTCCTTTATAGCATCTTTACCAAGTCGATCATTACCAACAGCACTTATTAGTGATACATCAATTCCGAGATGCGCTAGATTCACTGCTACATTTAGTGGAGCACCTCCCAGAAACATACCATCTGTAAATGAGTCCCATAAAACCTCCCCAATACATACAACTTTTTTGTACTTCATTTTTTACCCTCCTCTCATTAGCTAAGATTCACTTTCTAGTTTCTTATTTAAGTGTATTTATGAATAGTATACAATTAAGGCTAATTCTAAAAATTTGGAGATTCAATTGTTGTATTTCAAAACCATATCTTAATTAATGTAAATTAGGGAGTGTTGGTTCTTTATTATTGGTTAACAAATCCATTAATCCCGATAAAATAAATGCGTTACTTTCTATTATTCATTTTTGTTTTAGTCCTTCTTCAGAATGAAATTTACAGCCAAACCGGAGTGTTATCCGGAACAGTTTCCGATGCGAAAACTGGGGAACCATTAATAGGTGCTACAGTTATTTTGGAAGGCACTACCATAGGTAGTGCAACAAATGATGATGGTCGATACTTTATTAGAAACATTCCAGCAAAGTCCTATAACATCACTGTTTCATTTATTGGATATATAGCAACAACAAAATTCAATATCATTATTCGTTCAGAAGGTAATATTGATATTAATTTTAACCTTCAAGAAGATGCTTTACTATTAGACGAACTTATAATTACTCCAAATCCATTTGAAAAATTACAAACTACACCACTTTCAATTCAGAATTTAAGTCAGGAAGAAGTGGCTGCTTACCCTGGTGGAAATAACGATATTGCAAAAGTGGTTCAAACTTTACCTGGAGTAGGTGGTACCGTTGGCGGATTTAGAAACGACGTTATTATACGCGGTGGAGCTCCAAATGAAAATGTTTATTATTTAGACGGAATTGAAATTCCAAATATCAATCATTTTTCCACTCAAGGAAGCGCAGGTGGTCCAGTAGGATTGCTAAATGTTTCTTTTTTTGAGGGGGTCACTCTTTCAGCATCTTCTTTTGATGCTAAATATGACAATGTTCTTTCAGGAGTTCTTCAGTTTGATCAACGCAACGGTAACGCTCGTAACTTTCAAGGTAATTTTAGGTTAGGATCTAGCGAGTCTGCATTTACTTTAGAAGGCCCTCTTTTTAAAGGTGAAAATTTAGAATCAAATACCACATATATCGCTTCTGTTCGTAGATCTTATCTGCAATTAATTTTTGATGCTATTGGATTACCCATTCTCCCAGATTACTGGGATTATCAGTACAAGGTAAATCATAATATTGATTCATATAACACCTTATTAGTAACAGGAATTGGTTCAATTGATGATTTTAGGGTAAATAGCTTAGATGAATTCGATCCCCAACAACAAGCCGTTCAAGATCAAGTTCCCGTCATTAAGCAAAAATCAAATACAGTAGGAGCCACATGGAGTAGACGATTTAAAGATGCATCTGGAAATATGCGACTTACCCTTAGTACCAACCGTTTAGAAAATCAATTTTCCCAATTTAATGACAACGTTAATCAAGAAGGGCTTTACTTCCAAAATGATGCCACAGAACAAGAAATAAAACTACGATTGAATGTTACAAAATTTTTAGGTGAATGGATTACCAGCTATGGAGGCTCCATCCAAAATGTAGATTATTCTAATGCTACTACCGATGTAGTGAACAATGCAAATTTCAATACTAATATGCATTTTTATAAATATGGAGCATTTTTTCAAACCTCTCGAAGTATCAATAATCGAAATTCCTTTTCTGTTGGTATTCGACTAGATGGAAATTCATTCATGAAATCTGGAAACGATATTTGGAACACCTTAAGCCCAAGGGTTTCTTACTCTTACAAAATTACCAAAAATGGAAACTGGACTCTAAACGGCTCTCTCGGTAGATATTATAAAATACCGCCTTACACCATACTTGGATTTAAGGATAATTCTGGAAAATTTGTAAATCAAAACACAAAATATATACGTACAGATCATGGCATTTTAGGTATTGAATATCTCATCAATAAAAGCTCAAGGATTACCCTAGAAGCATTCTGGAAACAGTATGGAAACTACCCTGTTTCCGTTCGTGATCAGGTTTCCTTAGCTAACAAAGGCGGTGGATTTGAGGTACTTGGAAGTGAAGCTGTAACAAGTAATGGCGACGGTAGAACGTTTGGTACTGAATTGCTAATTCAACAAAAGTTTACCGGAAATTTCTATGGTATAGCAGCATTTACCATCTATAAAAGTGAATTCACTAATGGTTTTACCTCTGAATATACCTCATCGGTATGGGACAATAATCTACTTATTTCTCTACTTGGAGGATACAAACTCGGTAATAATTGGGAAATGAGTGCCCGGTACAGATATCTTGGTAAAACACCATTCGCCCCAGTAGATGAAAGTCGAACACTTGCAAACTATCCAGCCTTAATCCGCGATTTCACTAGAATAGGAGAACAAAGGCTAAACCCTTTCAGTCAAGTTGATCTTAGAGTAGATAAAAAATGGAGTTTTAACAATTGGAGTCTTGATCTCTTTTTTGAAATTCAAAATGCTTTAGCACAAAAAACTTCCGAAGAACCACAATTTGGTTTAAAAAGGAATACCGATGGAACCATCATAGAACCACAAGAATTAATACAAGTTAATCTAAAGTCTGAAGCTACAATATTACCGTCTGTTGGTATTGTGGTTAATTTTTAAAATTTACGATACCCATTTCTCTAGGAACCCTTCTTTATAACTTGCGCCAATAGGAATGTCTTTATTTTCTAAAAAAATAATATTCCCCTCTACATATTTTATTGCAGAGAGTGAAACTGAAAAAGATTTATGAACTCTTTGTAGTTGAGTATCGGTTTTTTCTAAAAATTTTTTCATTGTCATATACACCACAAAGCGTTGATGCGATGTATGAATCATTAGATAATCCCCTTTTGATTCAACCCATAAGATGTCCCTGACATTGATTCTATAACTTTTTCCATCAGACTTAACAGTAATATTAAATTCTTTTCGAACATGTACTTCTTGTTTCACTTTATCTATAGCTTGGAGAAATCTTGGAAAAGCAATGGGCTTCAGCAGATAATCCACAACATTTAATTCATATCCATCGAGGGCAAACTCTGGAAAAGCAGTGGTCAAAATCACCTTCGAATTTAATTGCTGAGTTCGTAAAAATTCAATTCCAGTGAGCTTTGGCATGTTAATATCAAGGAATATTACATCCACTGATCTATTTTTTAGTACTTCCATCAGTTCCAGTGCATTTGAACATTCACTATCAACAGTTAGGCCCGGAGTATCCTCAACAAACTGGCGGATAATATCACGTGCGATGGGCTCGTCATCTACAATAAGGCAAGAAATATCAGACATAGTTCAATCTCAACTCTACAATAAATTCATGGTTCTTCTTATTTACAACTAAGTTATGATTTGATGGAAATAATAATTCTAATCGCTTTCGAATATTATTTAACCCAATTCCTGTAGAGTCAAGTTTATGTTCTCTTTCTATATCAATACTGTTACTGCAAATCATTTCCATTACATCGTTATCAATGGTAATCTTCATATAAACAAAAGCCCCCTCTGTTTGAATATTTCCATGCTTGAGCGCATTTTCTAAAAATTCAATAATCATAAGTGTAGGAACTTTCTGATTTGTAATTTCCCCTAATACTACCAACCTTAGTTGATCGGGAAAATCAAGTCTAGATTTCTGTAAATGGATATAATCTTTTACATAATCAACCTCATTTCTTAGGCTAGCTAACTCCTCCGTTGATTGTTCTAAATTATATCTTAGAATTTGTGATAATGACAATATGCTCTCTGGTGTTTCTGGCGCTTTTTTTATGCTTAATCCATAGATCGTATTTAAACTATTGAATAAAAAATGTGGACTTACTTGAGATCTCAACGACTTTAATTCATTTGCTGAGGTCAATTCTTTTAGTTCTGCCACTTCTTTTTGAAGTGAAAGTGCCTTAAACCATGATTTTGATAATACAAGAAGGGTTGATACCACATAATAAATTAAAAGAATACCTAAGGTTTCGTGCGGCTCGTAAACTGCTACAAAATAGAAATCTGGAAAAATCCAATCAGCCAACCAATCATAATTCATTTCGTAGAGAACAAATGATAAAAGAAAAAAAATCATAATCTCTAGCCCATATATCCAATACTTTCCTTTTTCAAGATCTCTAGGGATAAACAGAAATGTATTTAGGCTAACAAATATGATAAGATGAATGTGAAAAAGCCCCGTATATATAAAATCTATAGTGGTCAAGTTACCATCTTGATCCATTAACTTTAAAAGAACTGCAAAAGAAACTAACCAGAACAATATGAATTGAATAAGTCCAAAAAATATGGATTTCAGGTTTCTATTCATGTACAAATCCTTTAAAGCTTAATTCAAGTGGTTTTTCAAATGCTTCTGTTTCATGAGCATATTTTTCAACAAACTTTTTTAATTCGCTAGTTGAAGCTGTAATTAGTATTGAGTCATCGGTTTTTTCATGTTTAATCCTAATTCTATTCGAACTAATCAAATCACTTATAAAAGATGATTTAAAAAATTCTATATCGAGTTGATTATCATGGATAGAAATTTTTGAAAAAGTGTGAACTGGAAAAAAATGATTATCAATAAATTCTCCATTTTTGATCGTTCCTGAATCACTAGTAATTTTGATAGAGTTCACAGAAAATTCATGAAATTCACCATAAAGATTAATTGAAGAGGGAATTTTTATTGGATCTATAGAGGTAAGAAAAACACTAATATCCAAAAAAAAAGCATTATTTAAGTTTATAATTTTTCCAACATACATTTCATTAACGGCGGTAGTGGTGGTATCAGTTAAATCTTGAATAAGTATCATATACATATCTCCTTCAAAATCTACGGTAGTTTTCTCTCCTATATATTCGTGTAGGTTAGGAAATTTTTCAAAATCATTGATAAACGTCCATCTATGATCTTCTGACTCCCAAATACCTTCTAGCCCCTCTACTAAAATGGCTTCTTCATCAAATACTAGTGGATGTACTGATTTTAGAAAACATCCATTTTGGATCATACATAATAAACATAGTAATAAAAATAATGGTACGCGTTTCATAGAAATAATGTATTAATTGATGTTTGCATACCAAAGATTAATTATAATACTCTATCCTAGTAATTTATTCGATGAACCTGTTATTTTACAAGACGTACGCTCCTTAAAGCGAGTTTATAGGTCATAAGAAAAACCGAAAAGTAAACCCTGATCTGATTTTTCAATTCCTTTAATGTAAGGAACTGTATGACTTCTATTCCGATAGGTAATGTTGAATTCCATATGATCTAGCTCATAGCTCAACCTACTTTCCATATATAATCTTTGGTCAGACAAAGAGTTTACAGCTAATTGATAATATAAAGTACTCAAAAATTCTACATCCGTTGATATTCTGAGATTCCAAAATGAATTGATATTTGCTTTCCAATTTTGAACTAACAATTCATCCATAATATTCTCATTCACAGTATAGGTCTCCGATTCGTAAAAAGCCCCTAGAGCAAAATCGAAGTAATTATCGTCCTTTTTATGTAATCCAAATCGAAATCCTGAGCCTAATAACCATCTTTTTTTTAAACGTAATGATTTAGCATTTTGGATTTGGTAGAATCCATACATCGAGTGATTACCAATAAAGTAATTATATCTTAGTTGGTAGAATAAGTCCGATGATTTTGTTTTACCATCACTTCTTAAAAAATGATATCCCAATACGGCTCTAAATAAACTTTCATTTTTCTTAAGTCCAGCAGTTATGTTTGATGAGGATTGAAATAGTTTAATATTCCCAAAGTTAAAATTTCCTGCTAAATCAATGGAAAGTGAAAGGTCTTGATCTGCATCTGAAAGCATAGTTTCGGTATTTACTATACCTTGACCATGTACCTTATCATTAGAAAAGATAATAATTATAGGAAAAATCCATTTCAATATTTTACATGCCATCACGATCTGCTCTAAAGTATTATCCTAGTTTATTATAACTTTCTTACTCAATGTAATTCAATTAACAGATTAACATCGAATTATTCATCTATAAACTTTAAAAATTCCTACTACATCTTCTACATCATCCTAAAGTATCTATTTTATATTTTATAACTTTAAAAACAATAATATTACGTAAGACTAATTTTATTCATAACTAAATTTGATTAATATTGGACCTATATCCAAAACCTTCAAAACTTTACCAAGTTTATAGATATGCAATCAAAAAATTCTACTAACAAAAAAACGGTCATGATAGTCGAGGATGATTTGATTTTAAACTTATTATATGAAAGTTATTTAGAAATATTAGGATATGATGCTGAAGGAGAACTTGTTTACGGAAAAACTGCTGTTGAGGTAGCTCAAAGAATAGAGCCAGATTTAATATTAATGGATATTACATTAGAAGGTGATATGGATGGTATCGAAGCGATGAAAGAAATTCGCAATTTTTCAGATGCACCAGTCATTTATATTACTGGTAATTCAGATCCATATCATGTCCAACGTGCTAAAGAAACAAACTACATAGATTACCTTGTCAAGCCGATTGAGTTTAACGATATTAAAGAATCAATCGACCGTAATTTTACAAATTAAGTCTCGAAACTTCACGTAATTTTACTAATCAGCTATTGGATTTATTTTTTTTAGTAATTATTTAATCGGTTATGCAATCGATCAATACATTTATCAGTAAAAAAAGCTTCAGATACCTCTTATTGGGGCTAGGGTTAATTGCTATAATTACGCTTACAGGAATGAATGTTTATTCATTATATGATATAAGAGATAAAATTTCTCTTGGAGAAGAAGAGAGACAAATGGCTTTATTAGATGATCTAGTTAGAGATGTGACATTGGAATTATATACTCCTTTTCTAGGTCTTAATAAACTTGAACTAGATCCCGTTGAGTATTCAATTGAAAAAACTGGACAATTCCCTCCACAATTACAAGAAAAGTTACTTTTAGCATCACAAAGCTCCATTTATGATGGTCTTTATTATACGCCAGTAAATGTTGATCCTTGCTTAGAAAATTCACAAATATATGCTTTTGATTATTTTAGCAATCAATTAGAACTCACTAATATGTATCCTACTACCATATGCGATGGTGTGGGGCTAGCACGCACAAAAGCACAGATAGAGTTAAATAGTTTTGATTATAGATGGAATTATAATATCGAATTTGATGCGCACAGAACGATGAATATTAGCTTTATTAATATCAACGAAAATAAAATTATAGGTTACTTTACTACTACTTTAAATAAAGATTACATAGTTAATGACTTAATTAATCCACTCATGCAGAAGTATTTTAATCCTGATTCCGTATCTGGAACCGTTCTCTGGCTTCATGATTGGGCTAATGAGAAAGTTCTAACGTCTAATGATCCTACTAAATCTTTCGACATGAATGAAGTAGATAATAAGAAAAGATTTTTGGGAAGTATGTTTGATACATGGAATTTAAAAATTGCCTTTACAGATAATGCAATTAGTACCGCATATAATGCAACATTAATTAAGAATCTAGTTGTTCTTGGCTTTGCTGTGTTATTCCTTATGGGTGCACTTTTATTTATGTTTTATACTGCTCAGCGAGAACGGGAACTTGCACAAAGACAAGCTGGATTTCTAGCAAACGTAACCCATGAACTAAAAACTCCGCTTGCTGTAATGCAAGCTGCAGGCGAAAACATTTCTGATGGAAGAGTAAAAGATCAAGTTCGTCTCAAACAATATGGTGATCATATTTATTCCGAAGCTATACGATTGCGAAAGATGATTGAAAAACTGTTAGATGTGGCTAAAACAGATTCTAATCAAATAATAATCAAAGCCAAACCCGTTAATATTAATACTATTGTTAAGCAATTCATTGTTGAAAATCGAGCTTTTATAGAAGGTAAAGGGTTTAATATAACCCTCAATTTTTTAAATGAAACTTGCTTAGTAATGGTGGATGTTGATCATATTGAAAATATTTTAGCAAATCTTACTGAAAATGCTATCAAGTATAGCAATACGAAAAAAAACATATCCATAACAGTTCAATCCGAAGATCAATCAATAGTTTTAAGCTATTCTGATACGGGATTAGGTATTGCAAAAAAGCATCAAAAAAATATTTTTAAAAAATTTTACCGTGTAGAGGATTCCTTAAATGCCAAAACTAAAGGCCATGGTTTAGGTTTAAATATTGTCAAAAATTTGGTTGAATTAAATGGTGGTAAAATTGATGTTGAAAGTGACATTGGAGTTGGAACCACATTTATTTTAAAATTTCCTATTCTAGTTGATGAAAATTTTGCACTAAAATCACACGATAATTTATTATCACCCCTTAAAAATATGGATAAAGAAAAGTATGCCTAATAAGTCTCTTAAAATCTTAGTTGTAGAAGATGAACCAAGCTTAATTTTCACACTTCGCGATACTCTAGAAAGTGAAGGGTACGCGGTAATTGTAAGTGAAAATGGAGAACAAGCTGTAGAATTAGTTCAAGAGCATAATCCAGATTTAATGATTTTAGATATCATGCTCCCAGGTAAAAGTGGCTATGATATTTGCAAAGAAGTACGTGCTTTGAAATATACTTTTCCTATTATCATGCTTACAGCAAAAGATCAAGAAATTGATAAAGTAAAGGGACTTAATCTTGGAGCTGATGATTATTTAACCAAACCATTTGGAGTAAAAGAATTACTTGCAAGAATACAAGCACGATTGAGGAGAGCAAGTGCATATACGTCATCTAACATCGTGGAAGTTTTAAAATTAGGCAGCATTGTAATTGACTTACTGGAGTCACGAGTTACCATGCCTGACGGATCAACAAATGAGCTTACGGCTCGTGAGGTTGAATTAATTCGTTATTTACTATCCGCTGGAGGAGAACCAGTTTCTCGAGATGAACTCCTTGAAAAAGTATGGCGCTATGAATTCAGCACTAATACTCGCACTGTTGATGTACACATATCTAAGTTACGAGCAAAAATTGAAGAACAAGCCGATGAGCCACGTTATCTGATCACATTACATGGTGTTGGGTATCTCTTAAAAACATCATAAGTTCAAATAGCAGGTTCTTTCGAACTGTTAACAAATTTCACAAACCCCTTTATTTGGTTTTCTAATAAATCTTGCTGAAGAGGTATATTAAGACCATTCTCAGGGTGAAAGATTTTGTGCGACCGTTGAATAAACACTCTTTCTGGAAATTGTGGTGCATTTCGGTAATTCATTATCATTTGAAACTGTTCAACTGCTCTTAACCCTCCAAATGCACCAGCCGCAACACCAATAAAACTCATCTTAGTATTTAAAAAAGCTTCTGGGAAAGGCAAATAGTCAATAAATAACTTAAGGATACCAGGAAAGCTCCCATTGTATTCTGGAATTACCCATAGAATAGCATCAGCTTCCAGGATGGGCTTTCGAAATTTTTCGATACTTTCAATTTCTTCCCCGTATTTCCCACCTTTAACGTCGGGAAGTGGAAAATCTGCGAGTGATATTACCTCGGCAACTATATCCCATTTCATGAATAATTTTTTCACATAATTAGATACAGCTAATGAAGTAGATTTTGGTCGATCGGTAGAACTTATAATTTTTATGTTCATAGAAATTTGGTTTTTTATGCTCCAAAAACAGCAAAAAATTCTGTTTCATTCAGCTTAAATTGTTAACATTTAGTTAACACTGTTAATGTAAGCGCTTTTTCATTTATACTATTTATATTTAAGATAAATAATAAAATTACCTAAATTATTTTAGTATTTATTGTTTTTTGCGTACTTTATAATCGATTAAGTTAGTGTTTATTCCGCCTAATACGCGAGAGGACCAGTTGGTTAGGCTACAACCTTTCGAATGTATTAGTGACTCCAACAACAACAGCCGAAGAATTGATCCTCTTCGGCTGTTTTTTTACTTCTGATTCTTTATCGCATCAAGCCTTTTATTCAACAATCCTTCCCTACCTTCACTACCAGGCTTATAAAATGATATTTCCTTTACCTCATTGGGTAAATATTGCTGATTGATCCAATTTTTAGGATAAGAGTGTGGATACTTATACTCATCAGAAGCATTTTCGATATCCAGATATCTCGACTTTAATTTATTCGCAGTTTTATCTTTTAAATAATCTGGGATATCTTTTATTCCTTTTTGTTTAATTTCTTTCCCCGCTGAGAAAATGCCCCCTAAACTATTACTTTTAGGACATAAACTTAGATACATACAGGCATGAGATATAAAATATACTCCTTCAGGCATTCCGCATTTCATGTATGCTTCATGGCATGAATTAACGATAGTTATTGCGTTCGGCTCCGCTAATCCTATGTCTTCTGAAGCTAAAATTAATAATCTTCTGAAAATAAAATTGGGGTCTTCCCCCGCTTCTAGAATTGCACTTATCCAATACAAAGCCGCATCAGGATCCGATCCACGAATTGATTTTATTAAAGCAGATATTAAATGATAATGTTCGTCTCCGGTTCTGTCATATTTAATATTACGTGTTTGTATTGTTTGTTTAGCAATTTCTAAATCAATCGTTATTAATGCATTTTTATCTTTCTCTGCTAATAACACCGCTACTTCAAGTGCGTTTAATGCATTCCGTATATCTCCTCCTGCATATTCAGAAACATAACATAATGCCTCTTCACTTACCGTAATATTCAATTTACCCAATCCATTTTCTTCATCATCTAATGCTCGGTTGATCATTAACTTAACATCATCTGTAGTTAATGGATATAATTCAAACAATTGACAACGTGATAAGAGTGGATTCACTAATGAATAAAATGGATTTTCAGTAGTTGCTCCAACCAAAGTAACTATTCCAGATTCTACGTGAGGAAGTAGAGCATCCTGTTGGGCTTTGTTCCATCGATGAATTTCATCAATAAATAAAATAGTTTTGCTACCATTCAGTTTTCGAAGTTTTTCTGCTTTGCTTATTATAGTTTTTAATTCTTTAATGCCATCCAATACAGCATTAATAACCTCGAATGTTGCATTAATTTCTTTGGATATTACATGTGCTAATGTGGTTTTTCCCGAGCTTGGCGGTCCATAAAATATCATTGATCCTATCACCCCGTGTTCAATCATTCGATAAAGCATCTTTCCCTCTCCAACTATATGCTTTTGGCCCGCATAATCATTTAACGAGTTAGGCCTCATTCTGGTTGCTAGAGGTTGTTGATGATTACCAATGTTTGTGTTAGCACTATTGCTCGGCTTCGATGTAGAGTTTTGAAATAAATCCATTAGATTGGATTAGTTTGAAATATCCACAATATATCTTGAATTATACGTTTTGAACAACGCATTTAAAATAATGGCTTTTGCGCCCCATACTTATCTATATAATTGTTAAGTCGTACTTTTTTCCTTGTACTTTCGCTGGCCATATATCTTAATTTTCCAAATACGTTTCTTTCTTGCCAAGCCCTATCAAATCTTCCTAAACACCAAAAAATACCTGAATATGAATTAGGATCCCTGCCATCTAACGCATATTTATTATTTAATTCTATCAAATAGTCTAACGCTGTTCTATAATCTGGTGTCCATTCTATTATTTTTTTTCCCCATAGCATTCTCAAGTAATTATGTATTATACCTTCCTTTGTTAATTGTGTTTGCGCCGCATTCCAAATTTGATCATGCGTCTGTGAATACTCCAACTCTTCTAAACTATAAATCCATTTTCTTTCATCATTTATATGCTCATCCATGGTTATCTTTACCCAATTTGGTAAACTTTCAAACTCATCATAATCAGGTCTATGGTGAGCATAATGAAATCCGACTTCTCGCCACGTAATTACCTCATCCAAAAATCCTTCAATATTTGTGTCACCATTAAAGAATCCTTTATTTTTTCCTCCATTTGGTGTTAAGCACTCTAAATTCCAGTCTTTTGGCTGTTGTTCTAAAGCCGCTTTCACGATCTCATATTCGCTAATTTTACCATAATGCAACCAGGGGCTTAATCCACTAGTCTTTTTTTCATCAGGATGATTACGTTTTTCATCATAATCCATCAAAGAATTTTTGATAAACTGATTTAGTTTTTTTATTGCCCCTTTTCTTGATCCATCAATATCGACAATCTTTACAGTATGATCTATATCTAGCGTTGATATTACCTCTTTGATATCACAATCTAATGACATTGCCGACCCATATTTCTGAATTATTTCATCTCCTATATGTATTTTCGTTTTATTTTTCAGATCTGATAACGCATTTAATTTTGGAGGATGTGTGTAGGCTTCAAAGAAATGTTTTTGCATTATTTTTCTGAATAAATAAGCAGAGTATGGATCCTTCTCGGTTATACCAAGTGGTATTAACCCATTTGAATCTATTGTAATAAATGGAATATTAACTTTAGACGCTACTCTTGTATTATGCTCCCTTACAATAAATACTGGAAATTCGTCCGATACTATACAACAAGCTTTATTAGCTAAATTATAAAGCAACCCTCGACCAGCATTAATTTTAGGTTCTACATATGAAAATAAATTGATATTATTTTGTGTAGCAATTTCTAGATTTTCCATCATTCCTTGTAGAATAAAAGAATGAAATCTGTCACATGCCCAAGGATAATCTATATTTAGTCCCTCGTAGATTAAAAGTGGTTTATTTAATTTATTCGCCCACGCTACAGCATATTCTAATGCAAAATTGTATTCAAATCTTCGGTTAATTTGCATCCAATATAAAACATATTCTCCCTCTTCATTTACTGAGTGTTTGTTTCTATCAAATTTTCTATAGGAATTAATGTTTTTCATGAAGACTAAACCTCATGTTATTCATAACCATTCCTATAAATTGAGTACAACACCTATGTTGAATGTTGTTAAATCTGTTCTAGATTTAGATATTATATATTCCACATCATCCGACAAAGCTTTCATATCACCTTCCTTTAAATACTTTGCTTCTCCACCTAAAAAATGTTTCATCTTTATAAATAATTCAAATCCTATATAAACATTATTCTCATTCAATTTTTCCCAGATTAAATATTTCGCTCCTGCTCCAATTCCAAAACTTGTTGTAAAATCCTTATAGTTAACTTCATAGGTCGATTCATCATTATCATAACTTCCACTTATTGATGAATCAGTAAAGATATAGTTTACTCCTATGGAACCTTCCAAAAATGGTGTGAATCTATAAAAACTCGGTTCAATTCGCATCAATATCTGAGGTATGCTGAAGTTGTTCCTAGTTTCAACATCCAAATCATCTTCCCCAAATCTTCCAAGAAATGCTGCGTCTCCCTCTTTATATCCATAAGTTTGATATATCAACCCTATACCAAAATGTAACGGTAATTCAGCATTTATTTGATACATAAATGCTAAATCAACACCGAATGCATTTCGATCTAATGAATTTGAAAAATCCCCCTTTGGCATGCCTAAGGTGAAGCTAAAGTCTATGTTATATGGTTGAGCGTAAGATAGAGAAGCCATGACTATCATAAACACAAGCAGTACTATTTTTCTCATAATCCCTAGTTTTATTTATGATAGTACATCTAGTTATATGGTAACTCAATAACATTTAAATGTGATAAAAAAAAATTGGAAGTATAAATTAATTTTAATACTATTTACTTAGTATTAATAAATTAGTAATAACGAGTAATAATTTTATGACCCTTGGAAAAACTGAACTAGAAGTGCTTCATATTATTTGGGATTTGAAGGAAGCATCGGTAAATGACGTACATGAACGGATTCTTAAAAAAAGAAAAGTTGCCTATACCACCATAATGACAGTAATGAAAAATCTTAGTATTAAAGGGGTTCTTCAATTTAGAAAACAAGGTAGAACTTACATATACAAAGCAACCAAAAATCAAGATCCAGAAATTGTAAAGAAGAAATTACTTCATCTCACTTTAGATAAAGTATTCAATGGATCAGCCTCTCAATTAATTCAAACTCTTGTACAAAGTGAAGATATATCGAAGAAGGAGCTTGCTGAAATCAAAGATCTAATCGACAATATAAAGGATTGAAAATGGAAGGTTCATCTATACAACAATTGGTGCATAATTTTGGTCACTTATCGTTAGAGTTGTTTTGGTTTCCATTAGCTGTTTGGACCATCATCGCAATTATTACATTAATAATTTTATGTTCATTTAAGGCCTTAGATCCTCTATATAAATACCATCTAAGGGTAGCTATTATTTTTGCTATACCTTTTGGATTCATTGCTAAATACGGACTGTATTTATATCAGAAAAACTCATTATCCAATGCTTTGCTAGACCCTAACTTGTTTGTGTTCATTAATCCTATAGATGTAGTTTTTAGTTCGAACGCTTCAGTTATTAATACATCTCCTGATTTTTTTAATCCTAATTTTATAATTGACATATCTACACTGTTCATTTTCGTTACTAGTATTGTCTTATTGATACGGTTTTTAAGCAATATTAGATTTTTCATAAGACTTAACAATAATTTAGAGAAGCAATCTTTAAATCATGTTACCAACTTAAAAATCACCACATTTAAAGATATTCAAGTTGCTTTTGTCGACCAAAACATTGTCCCTTTTACTTATGGTTGGAATAAGCCGGTTATTGTTTTGCCAAATACTATTCGAGATATACATGAGAAACTCCATATGGCAATACAGCATGAATTGGTACATATAAAAAGAGCTGACTATATACTACAAATAATCCTCTCGTTGATAAAATCAGTTTTTTGGTTTCACCCGATAATTTGGTTTCAAAATAAAGAAATTGAAATCTATCGCGAAATTTCCTGCGACCAAGAAGTATTGAATACCTCCAACATTTCTATAAAAAATTACGCTTCCATGTTACTAGAATTGATACCTGTTAATCAGTTGTATAATGATTTCTCGTTGAATATGGCAGCACAACAGTCAACTTTAAAAAAACGCATCTCTACAATGAAGTACCATCACCTTTATAAAAGCTCTCTTAAAAAAAGCATTCTATTTTTCTTGCTAATTACTATTGGAATTATTGTACCAATTTCATGTACAGATTTAAATTCTCCAAGTAATTTAACTGAAGAAATCATAGCAAATACAGATTTTATAATTAATGATCCTGACTTATACCTTAATGGAATCCAAATCCTTGCTCTAGGAAGCGTTCAACAAGGGCTTACATTAGGTTTTGGGTTTAGTATTTCCACCGAAGATTATGGATCCTTCGTTTATTCAGGGACAAAATTTGAAGGTGCCTCTAAGATTGGATTTCTTCAAGATAATACAATCACTTATTGGGATAATGAAATGGAAATTAAACTTGTGAATAAAATAAATTTTACAAACGGTATTTCAGGGAATATATGGGTTAAACATTTTCCAGATTTAAAGTACTCAGGTACCCTATTACAATTTGCCAATTCAAGACGTGTAAGAGATGGCTCTTTTATAAATGATTTAAAAGAAGCTGTAATAACATCATCGCATACGAACACTGAAACTTTATTAGTGGCAGATCAAATGCCTAAAATTATAGGTGGTTTAGCCTCTATTCATAGCAAAGTCGTTTATCCTGAAAAAGCTCGACAAGAAGGAATTGAAGGCCGTGTAACTGTGCAATTCATTGTAAACGAATTTGGCGAAGTGGAAAATCCAAAAGTAATAAAGGGAATTGGAGGAGGTTGCGATGAAAATGCACTCGAAGCAGTAAAATTAGCTAAATTTGAACCCGGTCTACATAATGGCGATCCCGTAAAAGTACAATATAGTTTACCTATAGTATTTAGACTTAATGATTAAGATTCTTCCTAATAATTAATTTAAAGTCATTAACATTACATCTTTTTTAAATTCATTAAATCATTTAAAAGAGCTTCGGCTCTTTTTTTTGATTTTGTTGAAACAACATTACTATTTTTTCGTGATAGCGTTGAATTTATAATGGATATTTTACAATCTTATGCCAAGAAAAATAAAAAAATCGAGAAATGATAAAATGCTAGCCGGAGTCTGTGGAGGCTTAGCAGACTATTTAGAATGGGATTCAACCATTATAAGAATATTGTTTGTTGTTTGCGCATTAATTGGTGTAGGATCACCAATCTTGATATACTTAATTTTAGCAATAGTATTTCCTGATTAAGTAAAATTGGAAATAATTAATACCCTTTGCATTTTAACTTAAAAATAAAAGTTAAAATAATGAAAGTTGGTATAGTAGGAGATGTAACTAGAGGAATTGCCTGGGAAAATCATTTACGCCCTCACAACATTGTTGACGAAGTAATTCTTTGCCGAACTATTGCTGAGCTCAATGAAATCGATGCATGTATTATTCTAGATAACTCAAATGAAAATCTGGATATTCTTCTTGAAGGTGTAAAAAGGGGAATGAATTGCTTTTTTGTAGCAAAACAACCCACAGAAATTAAAAAATTAGAAAAAATTCATCGCTCAGCAAAAGAATCAAACTGTCAGATTCAATTTGCCCAATGGCCATCACTAGCGCCGGCTACTCGTTGGATGATGGATAAAATTGCAAAACCAAGCTTTATTCATATTGAGCGTACAATTATGCGCAATCAAATAAATCAATCAACCGATGAATTTAGATCATTCTGGATTGATGAACTCGGTCTTTGCTTAAAATGGGCAAATAGTGGAATTCACCATATTGAAGCAAAACAAATTTCACTTACAACTGAATTTCCTTCAATTGCGCATTTTTTTTTACGCTTTGACAATGGTACAACAGCTAGTATAAATATATATGCCGCAGGTAATGAAAATAGGCATATTCGTATTGTAAGTAGTAAAACTGAAATTCTTGAATGCAACGTACCAGAACAAACAGTTAAATTTGGAAGAAATAGTGAAAAAAATCGTATTTATTTTGAGAAACAAAAATTTGACCCAACCAAAGCCGCAGAGAAATCTGCATTATTATTCCTTAAATCAATCCAATTAAACAAGGAAACTGGTTTTACAAGTTATGACGCCCTGCAACTAGCAATACAAGTTGAACGAATAGAATCAAGATTGCATCAATTCTCTTAACATTAAGTTAAATATTAAGTAACATTGGCTTTACTTTTTGTTAACAATTTCTTAACATAGAATATGTTTTAACGAAACCTGTTGTTATGAGAAAATCTTTTTTAATATTCACAATTTTATTCTTTGGTGGCTTCACGCATTCAACTGCTCAAATACAGGCCGATATAGAAATCAAAAAAAAAGTTTCTCATGTTGTTGGTAATCATTATGAAATGATAAAGACAAATTCGGAAGGTAATGTGTTGCAGAGAGGTAATTACTATAAAGTAGAAAACCGATATCTAGAACACGGAATCTGGAAATTATATGACTACAATACGCTTGAATTAATAACAAAGGCTAAGTACGATAAAGGCGAACAAATTTGGATTGAAACCAAAATCGACGGAAAATTAATACGAGTTACAAAAGAAGAGAAAGAAGTGATTGCTTTAAAAGCCAGAATAGCAGAACTAGAAAAACAATTAGCTGAGTCTGACTTTTAGTTTACTTATTCACTTAATTGCTAGATTGATTAAAGTTTTATTTAAATCAGATATTTAAAAATTTAAAATATCTGATTTTTTATATGCAATAACCTATAGCTTCATTTTTTTGGCTTCATAGCTTTAAACGCCATCTTTAATTTTTTTCTAGACATAAAATCTGTTACAAAATTAAACTGACCCGCTTTTAAGCTCTCTCCACCATCAATTACAATATTTTCACCTGTAATATATGGGGCAAGGCCAGACATAAGAAATGTTGCTAAATTCGCTAACTCCTCTTTTTGACCTAATCTTTTGGTTGGATTTTGCTTTATCATCATTTTTTCAATCATTGAATCTGGTACTAATCTAGCCCAAGCTCCTTTAGTTTGAAATGGGCCTGGAGCGATTGAATTTACTCTAATGCCATATTCAGCCCATTCATAGGCTAAAGACTTTGTCATCGCCAAAACACCCGCTTTAGCACAAGCAGATGGCAGTACAAATGCAGAGCCATGTTCCGCATAAGTGGTAACAATATTGAGAATTGTGCCCTCTTTATTGTTTTCGATTAAATAATTACCAAAAGCGTGGGTACCATTGAATGTACCGTGTAATACAATATCAACAACCACTTTGAAGCCTCCAGGCGACAAATCTTCGGAGGCAGAAAGAAAATTACCTGCTGCATTATTTACTAATCCATCAATTGAAGAAAAATCAGAAATGGCTTCTTTAAAAACCTCATTTACAGATTGATGATCACGTACATCAACAGTATATCCTTTAACTTTTGCACCATCTCTTTCTTTTTCTATTTCAGCTGATGCTTTATCTAGCTTTTCTGCAGTTCTACCACATATAATGATATCAGCTCCAGACTTACAAAATCCTTTTGCCATTGCTAAGCCCAGCCCACTACCACCACCTGTAATTAATATCGTTTTTCCTTTTAGCGTATCTATTTCAAACATATTATACCTTTAAATTTTCAAAAATACCTGCTGCGCCCATGCCACCACCAATACACATGGTTACCATACCATATCTTTTTTTATGAGATTTTAAATCGTGTAATACTTGAGTTGTTAATTTAGCTCCTGTACAGCCTAATGGGTGCCCCATAGCTATTGCTCCTCCATTAATATTTACTTTTTTAGAATCTAATCCTAATTCCTGTATTACGGCTAATGACTGAGCAGCAAATGCTTCATTTAGCTCTATTAAATCTATTGAATTCAAATCAATACCAGCTTTCTTCAAAGCTTTTGGCACAGCTTCAACCGGTCCAATTCCCATCAATTCGGGAGCAACTCCTGCAACTTGATAAGATACATAACGAGCCATCGGTTCTATTCCTAACTCCTTTACAACTTCTCCAGATGCAATTAATACCGCAGAAGCTGCATCATTCATTTGAGATGAGTTGCCAGCGGTAACAGTACCGCCTACTTTAAATACAGGTCGTAATTTATTCAAAATTTCAAACGAAGTATCTGCTCGTGGTCCTTCATCCGTTTTAAATTCATGTGGTTCATTTATTAGTTCACCATCAGCTGATATAAATTGAGTTTTGAGATGCATCGGAGTTATTTGTTCATCAAACACTCCCTCATTCCATGCCCTAACTGCTTTTTGATGACTTTGATAAGCGAATGTATCTTGTGCTTCTCTAGAAATTTTATACTTTGCAGCTAAGTTTTCAGCTGTTAATCCCATACTGATATAGATTTCTGGCCTTGTATCCATAATTTCAGGGTTAGGCTGTAACGACATCCCTCCCATGGGTACCATACTCATACTTTCAACCCCACCAGCAACGATAATATCTGCAGCTCCAACCATAACTCTTTCTGCAGCTAGTGCTACAGTTTGCAACCCAGAAGAACAAAATCTGTTTACAGTCATCCCAGAAACGGAGTCTGGTAAACCTGCATGTAAGGCAATATTTCTGGCTATATTCAAACCTTGAGAGGCCTCAGGAAACGCACAGCCCATAATTACATCGTCTACCCTAGATGGATCGATTTTAACGGTATTCGCCATTAAATCTTTGATCACTTCTGCTGCAAGAGTATCGGGATAGGTGTATCGTAGACTTCCTTTATTTGCTTTACCACAAGCCGTACGTTTTGCTTCAATAATGTATGCTTCTTTCATATTTAGTTCCTCAATGGTTTACCGGTTTTTAGCATATGTTCAATACGAGCTTGAGATCTCTCATCATTTAAACATTCATAGATTGCTTCACGCTCCAGACCTAATACATACTCTTCTGAAACCATTTGTGGTTCAAGAACCCCTCCACCAGATAGAATTTTAGCTACTCTTCCAGTAACTACTTTGTCATAATCCGTCGCAAATCCAGCTTCATTCATAACATATAACATAAGATTTAAGGTGCTCTCAGCTTTCTTCCCATGAACGGGTATTTCCATTCTTCTTGGTGGATGATATCCCTCATTGATCATTGATAGAGCTACATCTTTTGCAGTTGATAACAAATTATTTCTATTCATCTCAATAATAGTATCACTGGGTAGTAACATCATTTTTTTAGCCATTTCTGCACTTTCAGATACTTTTGCTAATCCAATAGTTTTAAATACTTCTTTAATAAATGGTAGTTGATCTGCTTCTGCGGGTAAGTTGTGCATGGCTCGTTTAAGTAATTCAGTTGTGCCTCCTCCTGCAGGAATAAGCCCAACACCTACTTCCACTAATCCCATATAAAGTTCATGATGTGCAACTACTTTATCTGAATACATAATAAATTCTGCGCCACCGCCTAAGGCCATCCCAAATGGAGCTACAACAACTGGAAATGGGGCATATCTTAAAGCAACTGCCGTACGTTGAAAATCATCAACTGTTTTGTATACGCCTTGGATATCTCCTTGCTTATATTTGGTAATTGCTTCCATTAGATCAGCACCAAAAGCAAAATTTGCCCCCCAATGACTTATAACCATTCCTTCATAATCTTCCTGTATAATGGAAATCGATTGTTCTAATGACTGTACAAGTTCTGTGTTTAATGTGGCATTCTTGGTACGAAATTCAAATAAAGCAATACCATCGCCTAAGTCATGAAGTGCTGCTGAATTGTTTTCGAATATGGCTTTATTTCTATAAACACTTGATTTAGTAATTTCTTTAGTAGATTGTTGTGGAATCTGGATCATTGATTTTGAAATAGGATCATAAACCTTTCCATCTTTATAGAAATTTGTAATTCCTTCGTCTAGCATTTCTTGAATAAGTATAGGAATCTCCATTCCCTGCTTACTTATTCGCTCACATGCTTCTTCTATACCTATTGCATCCCATCTTTCAAATGGTCCTAATTCCCAATTGAATCCCCATTTCATAGCACGATCAATGGCTTCGATTGAGTTAGAGATTTCAGGAACTCTATTTGCAGCATAGAGCATTAATTGTCGTTGTACCTCCCAAACGAAATGCCCTTCACGCGTATCACTATTCACTAAAAAATTTAATCTATCATCAAGCCTTTTTATAGCTTTTGCTTGTTTTAATGAATCAAATTCAGTCTTTTTTTGAGGCTCATAATCTAACGTGTTTGGATTTATAACATGAAATTCTCTACCTGATTTAGTTTGTACTTTTTTATAAAAACCTTTACCAGATTTATTCCCAATTAATCCGTTTTGAACCATTGTTAAAAAAGAACTGGGCAGATTAAAAATCTCTCTTTGTTCATCATCTGGTATTGTAGGATACAAATTAGAAGCAACATGAGCTAAAACATCTAATCCTGCTATATCTGCGGTTCGAAATGAAGCAGCTTTTGAATACCCAGTTAGGGTTCCACACAATACATCGATATCCTCTGCTCGAAACTCTCCATTAAAAAAATATGGGAGTAAACTAGCCATAGAATAAACTCCAATTCTATTTGCGATAAAGTTTGGGGTATCTTTGCACTCTACAACCCCTTTGCCAAGAACTTGATCAAAAAAAAGAGTCATTGTTTCCACAATATCTTTTCTTGTCTCTTTAATAGGTATCAGCTCCAATAAATGCATATATCTTGGAGGATTAAAAAAATGTGTGCCTAGAAAGTGCTCTTTAAGTGATGCGGAACAATGAGTTGAGATCTCAGATATGGGGAGACCTGAGGTATTTGAACTCACAATACATTTTTCTGGACGAATAGAATCAATTTTGGCTAATAAATCCTGTTTTATGTCCATCCTTTCAATAACAACCTCACAAATCCAGTCAATCTCTGAAAGTTTATCAAAATCATCATCAAAATTTCCAACTTGAATTAATTTACCAAAATCTGGGTCTGCAAATGGTGCTGGTTTTAATTTTAGTATCTTTTTTAAACTTTCTTCGGCAATTTTATTAGGTCGATTCCGATCCTCACTTTTTAAATCTAATAACAATACTTCGAGGCCTGCATTTATACAATGAGCCGCTATTTGGCTACCCATTACCCCCGAACCTAGTACAGCAACTTTTCTAATTTTTCTAAAGGCTTTCATATAATTGATGTTTCAGAATCGACATATAAGTTAGATATCAACTCTTTATTGTTTTCTTTAACTACATTTCTTCTAATACTCATTTTCGGGGTTAATTCCCCTTTATCTATCGAAAATGGCTTTTCGATTAAAATGAATTTTTTAACTTTTTCCCAATGTGGGAGATTTGCATTCACTTTATCTACCTCTTTTTGTACCCGTTGAATGATATGTTTATTCTCGGTTAAATTTTCTGTGGGAAATTCATACCCATTATGTTCAAATCTCTTTTTTATATTTTTCCAATCTGGGATAATTAAAGCCGCACAGAATTTTTCTTGACTCCCAATTACCATTGCTTGATCAATAAATCCACTATTCATTAATGAGTTTTCAATTGGTTGAGGAGCAACATATTTACCAGTAGACAACTTAAACATCGATTTCTTTCTGTCAGTGATAAATAACCACCCCTCATGATCAATGTATCCGATATCACCAGTACAAAACCAACCATCATCCGTCATTACTTCAGCAGTTTTATCAGGTAATTTATAATATCCTTTCATTATGTTTGGTCCGATTGTTTGAATCTCTCCATCCTCAGCAATTCGAATTTCAACATCTTCTAATGGTAATCCTGCTGATCCTATTCTAATTTGATTAGGCATACTTGAGGTCATAACTGGCGAGGTTTCTGTTAAGCCATAACCCATCCCAACTTTTAAACCTATACCATTAAAAAATCTCATTACAGACGGCTCCAAAGCTGCTCCACCCACCGTGCTTCCTAGTAAATTACCTCCTAGACCTGCTCTAAATTTTGAAAAAATCAGCTTATCAGCAATGTTCCACTTCACTGCATTCAAACCATTAGGAGGGTGCTCAGGATCAAACCCTTCTGCCAAATTAATAGCCCAATAGTATAAGCTCTTTTTTAGGCCCTTTAACTCTTGCCCTTTAACCTTAATACCTGTCATAATTTTTTCAAGCAATCTAGGTACTGTTGCGAAATAGATTGGCTTGATTTCGATGAGGTCTGTTTTAAAATCATTAATATCCTCAACATAATAAATACTACCACCTTCGTGTAAATAGAGATAGGATGCAATCCGTTCTAACATGTGTGCTAGTGGTAAATATGAAAGAATCTTAGGTCGATCAATCACTTCAGTATTAAAGGGCATTCTTCCTGCAGATGCTATGGTATTAGATGCTAAATTCATATGGGTTAACATCACCCCTTTTGGTACACCTGTTGTTCCAGATGTATAATTTATATTAGCAAGATCTTCGGGTTTTATCGCATTCCGTAACTCTTCAAATAAGGCTGGATTTTCCCTATCAAGATTTCTACCCATTTCCATTACTTGTTCGAAGCCGAGTAATTTTTTATGAACAGATGGAAGGATTGAAATTATAGAAGTAACTGTTTTGATGGGCTTTATTAAAGGTTTTGTTTCCTCAAATAATTTGTCATTCGATACAATGTGTACTTTTGCCTCCGAATTTTCTAGGATATAAGTAATTTGATCTGCAGGCTGAGTAGTATATATGGCAACATTGACCGCCCCGATTGATAAAACTGCTTGGTCACAAATCAACCATTCGGTAGAATTTTCTGAATGAATGGAGACCCGATCTCCTTTACGTACACCCAACGAATACAAGCCAAGTCCTAAATTTTTTACTTTATCACGGAAATCGTCTACGCTGGTTTCAAGCCACTGTCCATTACGTTTTACTGCAGCTACAATTCCCAATTTATTTTTTTTTAACCGCTCATCAATTAAAAGCGGTACTACTGCTGGTTCATATTTCATACTTTCCATTGATTAATTAAAAAAAACCGTATTTATGTGAATGTACATAAGAAAGCGGTTCCAACAAATAATTACGTAACTTAACGGTGTTAAGCAAATATTTATGGAGATTGATAAAAACGTCAAAAATAAGGTCGCTGATTTATTTGAAAATCAGCCTAAAACATGGCTCATACGCTTGGAATCGACTTTTTGAAGATTAGTAGAGAAGAGCTTATAGCTGAAATGCCCGTAGATTCTAGAACTGTTCAGCCCTTTAGAATTCTGCATGGTGGTGCTTCTGTTGTGCTAGCTGAGACCCTTTGTTCGATAGGTGGGTGGTTAAATATCCCAGATACAAAAACTGCGGTCGGAATTGAGATTAATGCTAATCATCACCGATCTGTGGCTGAAGGTGGTAAAGTAATTGGAGTTGCTAAGCCTATACAAATTGGACGGACGTTACATGTATGGGAGACAAAAATTAATGATAATCGAGGGAAATTAGTATGCACCTCTCGATGTACGTTAGCAATTATTGATAGAAAGTGAATAATGAGTAGTAGTTCTTTAGATCTAAGTAGAGAGGAATTCGAACAATTAATTTCTCAGGCATCAGAGATTATACTTGACAAATTTGATAATTTTGGTCACCGAAAAGCTTTCCATGATTATCCCCAAAAAGAAATAGAATCATGGTTTAATGAAAAATTACCTGAAGATGGTATAGATTTTAAACAAGTTCTACAAATCACCAAAGAAAAAATAACCGATACTGCCACTGATAACCTTGGCAAACACATGTACGCTTATGTGATGGCCGGCGGAAATCAGATGTCTATAATTGCTGAAATGCTGGCATCGACAATCAATCAAAATGTTGGTAAATGGCATTTGAGTCCTTCGATTTCCGAAATTGAAAAGAGAGTGGTTCAGTGGGGAGCAGACATGATTGGCTACAATGAAAATGTCGGCGGTGTTTTAGTTAGCGGAGGTTCAGCTGCCAATCTTCATGGACTTACCATAGCCAGAAATATCTTTTTTGAGAAAAATGATATCCGCAAGAAAGGATTGTTCAATCAAAAGCCTTTTACCATTTACGCTTCTAATGAAGTGCACGGTTGTGTTGATAAAAGTGCTGAGTTTTTAGGAATTGGGAGTAATCAGCTTCGAAAAATTGATTGTAACCCTGATTTCACAATCAATGTGGATGCATTAGAATCTGAAATACAGAACGACCTAAACAAAGGGTTTGAACCTTTTTGTATGATTGGAACTGCTGGAACTGTGAACACTGGAGCGATTGATGATTTAAATGCACTTGCTGATTTAGCCAAAAAGTATGATTGTTGGTTTCATGTGGATGGAGCATATGGTGGATTGGCTGCATGTTTGGACTCTACAAATCAAGAATATGCCGGAATTGAAAGAGCAGATTCTGTCGCGATGGACTTTCACAAATGGCTATATCAACCTTTTGAAGTAGGATGTGTGTTAGTTAAAAACTGGACTACTCTTCGATCAGCCTATTTCAAAAAAGCCGATTATTTGGACACTTCTCTTGAACATGAAGGCCGTCTTGATTTCAATGAGCATACTTTTCAATTGTCTAGAAATGCGAAATCATTAAAAATTTGGATGTCACTGAAAATGTATGGAATGCGGCGAATTCGTGAGATGATCCAAAAAGACATTGACCTTACGCATTATCTCTCTGATCAGATTGTAGCTTCAGATGACTTTGAACTCATGGCTCGTTCTCATTTAGCAGTTTCTTGCTTCCGATATGTAGGAACACTTACAAACGAAAAGGAAATCACAAAATTAAACCAGAATCTTATCTCTGCTTTAGAGAAAGATGGAAGGGTATTCATTACTGGCACAAAATTAAATAGCGATTTCGTGATTCGAGCCTGCATCATCAATCACAGAAAACAAAAAGAAGACATCGATTATTTGTTAACTGTCATTCGCGATGTTGCTAAAAGTTTAGAATGAATATCCAACATCGAAAGAGAACAATGAACTTCGGAGTTCATATTGGAATTTCAATATTCAATTTTTCTAAAGCGGTAAATTATCGTGTTTTTTCTTTGGCACCCTATCTACTTTATGTTGGCAAAATTCTAGGGCTTTTATCAACTTGTCACGGGTTTCAGAAGGAAGAATTACATCATCAATAAAACCTCTGGCTGCTGCTCTATATGGATGCGCAAACTCTTCCCCATATTTTGTTTCTAATTCAGCTTGCTTAGCTTCCGGATCATCCGCTGTAGAAATTTCTTTTCGGAAAATAATTTCAACCGCACCTTTTGTTCCCATAACCGCTATTTCAGCGGTAGGCCAGGCTACGTTGTAATCAGCCCTAATATGCTTTGAGTTCATAACATCGTATGCTCCACCATATGCTTTTCTAGTAATCACCGTCATTTTTGGAACCGTAGCCTCACAAAATGCATAAAGTAATTTTGCACCATGCTTGATAATTCCGCCCCACTCCTGATCGGTTCCTGGTAAGAATCCAGGCACATCTTCGAAGACTACAAGTGGGATATTAAAGGCATCACAAAAACGAACAAATCGAGCAGCTTTTAACGAGGATCTTACATCCAAAACACCTGCCAAAGATAGAGGTTGATTGGCAACTATTCCGATAGAACGACCGCCAAGGCGTGCAAAACCAATAATTATATTTTCAGCGTAATCTTTATGAACTTCGTAAAAAGAGTCTTTATCTACTATACCCTGTATGACATCATGCATATCATAGGGTTTATTCGGATTCAGAGGAACCAATTCATCTAGTGCTTTTACTTTGGTAGCGTCTGGATCTTTTGAAGTAATTATTGGGACTTTTTCTTCACAATTTTGGGGGATGTATCCCATCAACTTTCTGATTTCATATAAACATTCCGCATCATTAGCTGCTGAGAAATGTGCAACACCCGATTTTGAATTATGGGTATCTGCTCCACCCAATTCTTCAGAAGTAACTTCTTCATGAGTTACCGTTTTTACTACGTTTGGTCCGGTTACAAACATATAGCTGGTATTTTCTACCATGTAAATAAAATCGGTTAACGCCGGGCTATAAACTGCTCCACCCGCACATGGCCCCATAATTGCCGAAATCTGTGGAACCACACCTGATGCCATACTATTTCTCCAAAATACTTCTGCATATCCTCCTAGTGAGGATACCCCTTCTTGTATTCTAGCTCCACCCGAATCATTTAAGCCAATTACTGGAATCCCATTCTTTATCGCAAGATCCATCACTTTGCACATTTTTTCTGCAAAAGTTTCAGAAAGAGATCCCCCAAACACTGTAAAATCTTGACTAAATACATAAACAGGACGATCATTTATTTTACCATATCCTGTTACAATTCCATCCCCCAATATTTTTTGTTTTTCCAATCCGAAAGCTGAACTTCGGTGGGTCACAAATGCATCAATTTCTTCAAATGAACCTTTATCTAACAATAAATGTAGTCTCTCGCGCGCGGTCAATTTACCTTTAGCATGTTGTTTTTCAATTCGTACTTCACCTCCACCTTTCAAAGCTTCAGTACGCATTTTTTTTAGACGTTCTACTTTATCATTTGATTTCATTTATACTCCTTGAAAAGATTAAGCGTGGAAATATCGGTGCATTCGATCAGTAAAATCAACTGTTACTCCAGATAATAAATCCACATTATTTTTTTCAAAAATGTCATTTTGAATAAAGTTTGAAGCTTCTTTCCAGTTGGTACATGTGCTTAGTGTTATCAATGCAGACTCAAATTCTGTTTCTTTTGATTTGAAGATTACTTCTAAGAATTCTAGTTCCCGATCGTATAATAGGTCTCTCAGAACTGATACTCTTTGTATAGAATCGTTAGTTTCTGTACCAACATCTTCAAATATTTCATTTTCAAACGTATCATTTACAATAATTTCAGCATCCTCATTGAGAAATTCTGTATCTCTTAATGATGTTTCGTTTTCATCCATGACCAAATCATTGTGATCAGGACTTAGAAATTGTGCCCACATAGGTTGGTCACTCTCAGAATGTGTAAGTTCTTCCATTTCTGCCTTAGAATCAGTTATATCAATAGCAGGTTCACTACTTTGATCTAACTTTGAAAGACTATTCTCGTCATCATCTAATACTTCTTTCGAGTCAATATGTATTAACATTTTGGTATGCGTAGTACTCTCTTTTGTATTTTCAGATGTAGGATCATCATCATTTTCACCTATAAATAACTCATTTAAAGATTCTACAGGACTCTGTTCAATTTCACGAGCTATATCATTATCTATTTCTATAGATGTTTCTTCAATTTCTTGCTCAAATATATTTTTATTTAAACTGAGATTAGTCTCATTTTCAGGACCTGAGTCCTCTATCATTTTTTCTGAAGAGAGTTCGGATATCGACCCATCCATTGGTAATTCTTCTACAATCTGTTCATCGCTGTATGTTTCTTCAATCTCTTTTGTAGATAAAATGCTTATAATATCTGTTTTAGAAAGCGGTTGATCATACTTAGTAAACTTCTCTGCAATACGAGGTAGATTTTTATCATTAAAAAACGTGGATAATAATTTAGGATATACTTTTCCATCACATAAAATGAATAATTGTTCTAATTTTTGTATCCAATCTTCAGGTTTATAAGTAGCTACCAATTTAGTATCGATTTTCTGAATCAACGATATACATTTAACCTTGCTTATGCGTTCTAGTCTTTTTTTCTTCATATACATGGGAATAGCTGCTCCAAAATGTTTGTATATGGTTAATTGAGCACATCGATATTCTAATTCTTTTAGATGTAGCATGTTATCTTCCCGAAATATATAGTTCCCCATATATTTTCGCGGTTCAATCATAACATTTATAGCATCTTGAACCGCATACTTTAGAGATTCTTCTAAGTGATCTCTCGGCATATTTGATGCACTAAGGGCTTGTTTAATGAAATTTTCCCACGCATCCTGCACGTTTTGATTTGAGTAATCTACCCAGGAATTTGTAAAATTACTTAGTTCATCACGTACTTTTGCTTCCAAAGCTATACGAATACGCTCTATAATAAAATCTGGTATTTTTGTTGCTACTAAATCTTCATATGTATAGAACTCTATCTCTTTGTTAATGAGTAATGCTAATCTTTTTGTTATTTGATCAATTATTTTCTGCATATGTATTGTAAAGATTGCAATCAATTTAATGCGCATTAATTCTCATTCCAACTTATTTACATTAATAAATGTTGAGAATTAAATGAATTTTACCATTCCTTATCTATTCACACATTATTAACTTTGGATATGATTTCTTTAAGCGTAAAAGGGCTAACGAAGCGGTATAATAAAACAGTAATTTTTTCTGATCTAAGTTTTGAGCATAAAGATGGTGTTCTTGGGATCGTAGGCTCAAATGGGAGTGGTAAATCAACATTATTAAAATGTCTTGCATATTTAACTCGAGCTCAGACTGGTAAAATTCGTTGGATGCGGCAAGAATTTGAATTATCAAAAGAAGACATAAAAAATAATATGGGCTATACTGCTCCATATATCAATCTATATGATGAATTAACTTCTTATGAGAACCTAGAATTTTTGCTTCAAGTTGCAGGTCTGCCCATTCAAATGACACACATAAATAGTCAAATTGACCAAGTTCAAATGAAAGATTTTCGAACAACATTGTTTAAATCCCTTTCAACTGGCCAAAAACAGCGAATTAAAATTGCCGCTGCCCTTATTAGAAAGCCCGATGTTCTTTTTTTGGATGAACCAGGTTCTAACTTGGATAAAACTGGACATGACTTAGTAAAAAAAATAGTGAATATGCAAAAAGCAAAGAATAAATTGATTATTCTAGCTTCGAATGATCCTAAAGAAATTAAGTTATGCGATCATATAATAAGACTTTAAATTCGCTCTTAAAGTTTGGGTATATCGGTTAGATAATTATTTCTATTTTTATACTAAATGATAAAGTAAATTATAAATAACGACATTGTGATTCCAGATAACGATTATAAAATGGCTTCTCTAATTTTAGAGCATAGCACACAAGTTCAAGAGAATGAAAATGTAATGGTCCAGTTGATTGGACTTAATGGCATAAATCTATTAAGAGCTATTGTTGAACAACTGAGAAACAAAGGCGCGCATCCTTTTGTTCAAATTGAAGATACTGAAACTGCAAAGCTACTGGTTCAAAAAGGTGATGATAGTTTTTGGTCTAACCAAGCAAAAGTAGATCAATTACCAAAAATGAAGCAAATGGATGTATTCATTGGAATCCGTGCGTCAGAAAATATCTATGAGAATTCGTTAGCCAGTAAAGACGCTAATGAAGCTTACTCAAAACACTTTTTACACCCTGTTCATTTTGAAGAACGCGTTAATAACACTAAGTGGTGTATTATGAGATATCCCTCACCTTCGTTCGCAATGAATGCAAAAATGCCAACACGTGAATTTACTGAATTTTATTATAATGCATGTTTAGTCGATTACGCTCAGCTTAAAGAAGCCATGGATCCACTCGAAGCTAGACTTAGAGCCACAGACATGATTCACTTAAAAGGTGAGGGTACTGACATTACATTTTCAGTAAAGGGGCAAAACTGGGTTCCTTGTTTTGGTTCTCACAATATTCCAGATGGTGAGATATTCACTTCGCCGATTTTAGATTCGGTAAATGGATATATTACGTATGCTCCCTCCGTATATCAGGGAAAACCATTTGAGTTTGTTAAACTCATAGTTGAACACGGTGTAGTAGTCGATTTTGATTCATCCAATAACGATGCTCTAAAAGATATTTTAGACACGGACGAAGGTGCACGCAGATTTGGAGAATTCAGTTTTGGAACCAATCCAGTAATCGAAAGCCCAATGTATGATATCTTATTTGATGAAAAAATTTATGGCTCGAACCATCTCACCTTAGGTAAAGATTATGAAATTGCACCCAATGGGAACTCTTCTAATATCCATTGGGACCTAGTTTGTATAGGAGCTGATGTCTATTTAGATGGCGAATTGATTCGTAAAGGGCGTAAATATGTTGTGCCTGATTTATTGGGTTTAAATCCTGAACATCTTCTGGGGTAATTTTTCATAATTAACCCAATTTATTGGTTCTAACCCCTTAGAATACAATATTGTGGTAAGCATTTAAGATATAGATACACCTTTTAAATGTAAATTTACTCTGTTACTATAGCTTTTGCTCTTCTATTGAATTAATGAAAAACTTAAAGAAAAAAGATATAAAGGAATTATATATTCATTATTGATTCAATACATTCTAGACATCTTCCTAGTTAAATCCAATTTAAAATGAATATTTCGTCATTAAGAAATAAAAATTTGGGTTAACTTCGGAATTACCTGTTTCATTGATATAATCTCCTTTAAAGAAGGTGCTTGCTCCACCTATTAATGTCCAGTTCGGCATTATTTTGTATGTGAATGTTAAATCTATCTCATTACCTACATGTGAATTCTCAACTTCGCTATCAGGAGTTCTTAAAGCTTTTAATCCAGCATTGTACCATGAATCACTCTCTTTTTGTACAAGAAAAAAAGATTGAAAACCAATTCGATATGATAATTTTTCATTTATTTTGCCAGTACCAATCAATTCAAAGTTGTGAAGGTTTTGCAAACCAAATAAATCCATATATCCATAATAGGCATGATTTAATGGATATAAATTGTCAAATGTTGTGTGCTTATCATCGTTTGGATCATCATCTCCTGAACCAAAGTTATATGCTGTACTTATTCTAGGCGTGCTCCATAAATCAGATGTATAACCTACCTCAAAGTGAAACATTTGAGCGAAATGATCTAGTCCGTTGTATTTTCCTACTTGGATCGCAATTTCACTGTTAATATCAATAACCGATTTTTTATGTTCTAATCTTACACCTACAGTAGAAACGGCATCATCCACATTATCTTCAGAACGATACAGTAAGTAATATTCAGTTTGAACATTGGGTATTAATGTTTTATCAGTAATATAAGCACCACTAAAAGAACTATTAAAATAGCGACTTGTAGTTCTGTCGTGATTATTAAGTTTATTAGGTTTAACAGGTACTAACCTTGAAATAAAAATATCAGCAATTCTTTTATTTGAATCTCCAAAAGTAATCTTTACTCCATCCCAAACTCTAGCTGTATTTACCCATTCTAGCGAAGATACTAACCGTTTAGCTCCTAAATTAAATTTCTGTCGTCCAGCCTTTAATTGTACGATTTTATCTCCGAAAAGTACTTCAAATTTTGCATATGCTCTGTAAATATCAAATTGATCTTCATATATATTAGGTATTGCCTTACTATTGATTCCTGGTGCTCCATCAGTACTTTCACCAAAAATTCTTGCATCTTGTCCTTCAACAAATAACGATAGCCATGAAGTAGTTTTCCAGTTTATATTAAGCCTAAATTGAGATAGTAAATAATCTTGGCTGCTATCCTTGAAATTATAATCTACTTTGGATTCTGCTCTAACTCTAGCACTCCCATGAATTTCTATATTTGATTGAAAAGCACTTAGATCACTTCCAAGGAGAATAAATAAAAGTGCTAGTATTAGTTTTTGAGTATCCCGCTTACTTGTAATTTTCATTTCGATATTTTAATAGTGTTATTACTATAACATCGACACATACAGCTAATTCTTAAACGTTCTAATTTGATGTATACAAATTATTTACAAGAAATTAAGATTTAGATCTTGGAAACTTTCTATGCACTTTAATTGAATTTATGGTTCAATCCACTGCTCAACATCATTTACTACTTCAGCAAAAGTAATTGATTGATTATCGCTCGAAATTGAAGCTTCAAATTCAATAGGTATATTTGAGTCGCGCATAATTAATTGCGTTGCTAATACATTAGTAATATTTTGTTGAATCACACGCTTTAAAGGACGTGCTCCATATACTGGGTCATATCCTTTTTCCGAGAGCCAGTCTTTAACTGAATCAGGTATCAATAATTTAACCTTATTCTTTTCTAAGAGTTGGTGAACTCGTCGCAATTGTATATCTACAATAGCGCGAATATGTTGTTTGCCAAGTGGATGAAACACTGTAATGTCATCCACTCGATTCAAGAATTCTGGACGAATTGTTTGCTTCAATTGATCTATGAGTTGATTTTGTAAATCAGCATATTGCTCAGTACTCAACTCCCCTCCCGACTTTTCCATCTCATTAACAATAAGGTGAGAACCAATATTACTAGTCATAATAATAATTGTATTCTTGAAATCAACCGTAATTCCTTTATTATCTGTTAAACGCCCATCATCCAATACTTGAAGTAGCACATTAAACACATCTGGATGTGCTTTTTCAATCTCGTCTAACAAAATAACTGAATAAGGATGTCGACGTGCAGCCTCTGTTAGTTGGCCTCCTTCGTCATATCCAACATAACCAGGAGGGGCTCCTACTAAACGGCTTACTGAATGTTTTTCCATGTATTCACTCATATCAATTCGGATCATGGCATTTGTATCATTGAATAAAAATTCTGCGAGTGTTCTAGCTAACTCCGTTTTACCAACGCCAGTAGACCCTAGAAAGAAGAATGATCCAATAGGTCTGTCTCCATCTTGTAAACCTGCTCTGGATCTTCGCACTGCATGTGACACTGCTTCAATCGCATTATGCTGTCCAATTACCTTTTTGTGAAGCTCTTCTTCTAACAAGAGTAGTTTTTTTCTTTCCGATTGAAGCATTTTAGTAACTGGTATACCAGTCCATCGAGCTACTATGTCAGCTATATCTTCTGCATCCACTTCTTCTTTTAGTAATGATTTTTTTTTCTGCATTTCATCTAATGTAGATTGAGCATCTTGCAAATCTTTCTCAAGTTGGGTAATTGTGCCATATCTTAATTCTGCAACTCTCTCATAATTACCTTCTCGTTCTGCCTTATCTGCCTGATTTCTAGTTGTTTCAATCGCTTTCTTCAATTCTTGTGCTTTTTGTATAAGATCTCTCTCTTTCTCCCATTGTACACGCATTCCTTTCTGGATTTCTTCTAAGTCAGCAAGCTCTTTTTCAATACCTTTAATTTTTGTTTCATCTTTTTCTCTTTTCAAGGCTTCACGTTCAATTTCTAACTGTCGAATCTGACGCTCTATAGCATCTAATTCCTCTGGAAGTGAATCAATTTGAAGCCTTAATCGTGATGCAGCCTCATCAATCAAATCAATGGCTTTGTCAGGCAAAAAACGATCAGCTATATATCTATGTGAAAGTTCTGCTGCTGCTACAATGGCCGAATCTGTAATCCTTACTCCATGATGAACCTCATATCTTTCTTGCAATCCTCGAAGAATTGATACTGTATCTTCAATGGTTGGCTCACCGACTAAAACGGTCTGTAATCTTCTCTCCAGAGCTTTATCCTTTTCAATGTACTTTCTATACTCATCTAATGTTGTTGCACCAACTGCATGCATTTCACCGCGGGCTAATGCTGGCTTGAGAATATTGGCAGCATCCATTGCTCCTTCTGTTGCACCAGCTCCTACCAAAGTGTGAATTTCATCAATGAAAAGAATTACCTGCCCATCAGATTCTGTAACTTCTTTTACAACGGCTTTTAAGCGTTCTTCGAATTCTCCACGGAATTTTGTTCCTGCAACTAGCGCTCCCATATCAAGTGCTAGTATTCTTTTTGATTTTAATCCTTCAGGAACATCCCCACGAACTATTCGAAGAGCCATTCCTTCTGCTATAGCCGTCTTGCCAACACCTGGCTCACCAATTAAAACTGGATTATTTTTTGTTCTCCTAGTTAGGATTTGCATTACTCTTCTAATTTCTTGATCACGCCCTATCACTGGATCAAGTTTATTTTTTTCAGCTAATTCGTTTAAGTCTCTAGCATATTTATTTAATGAAGCGAATCTACTTTCTGCATTAGGATCATCAACTTTATGACCACCTCGTATATTAGTTAAAACCCTAAGAATTTTTTCTTTTGTTATTCCCTGATCTTTTAAAATTGTACTAATGGTACTCTTTACTTGTACTAACCCGAGTAATATATGCTCACTACTGATATACTGATCATCTAATGTTGAGGCTTCTTTTTGAGCTGTATCTAATGCTGATTTTAATTGAGGTGACAAATACTGACCAGAAACTGATGCGCCTTCTACTTTAGGTAAACGTGATAATGAAATGTCAACTACTTTTTCTATTCCATCTATATTCGCATCTAACTTATTGAACAAAGAGTGAACAATATTTTCATTATCCAACAAAAAGGCCTTCATTATATGAATGGGCTCCATAGCTTGATTATTTCCAGACTGTGCTAATTCTAAGGCCTTTTGTACAACTTCTTGAGCTTTTAAAGTGTATTTATTAAGATTCATTTTTTCCTCATCATCTCTTTACTATTTGTTCTTATATCGTCCAAAACCATGCCCGAATTGAGGTTCTGACGGATTTACAGTATCCTTAGGTATGCTGCATAATCACCGTGAAATACCCACAATATTTTATAATACTGAAACTAAAGCCCCTATAGATAGGTGTTTAGTATGTCACTCATATCTTCTAATTGATACGGATTATATTATAGAAAAAGCTATTGTTAATTATCCTACAACAGATTCATTTGATTTAATTTGGGAATTTGCAATGTGTATCGATTGCATGACCTCTGTTTTAAATGAATATTCAAAGCAATCACACACTATTATGGATAAATATTTCAAAAAAAATATGAATTTCTCTCGCCTACGTAAATTAATGAGCGATAAAAATTACAATATTGATGAATGGATTAAAGAATGCATTATTACAGGCAAACGAAAGAATCAATGTAATCAGTATCAGTTATGCTTACAATGCAAAGGAAAAGAAGCAATATTTGATCGAACTCCTTTTCTTATTTCGGATGAGGCACTTGATGAAATTTCACAGCTATTAAGTAATCAAACCATTGATGCGATGAATCAATTTAGGGACAAACATTTCCCGCCCCCAGAAGATTTAAACCCTTTTTTTAGAAAAAAAGATTTTCTCATCGTATAAGTTCATTTTTTTGTTTTAGAAAATCTACATCAGTAATTCGATAAAAAAAAGCCAAGAACTAATCAGGTTCTTGGCTTTGGCTTTTTCGGGGTACAATAAATATTTCAACACTTCTATTGAAGTTCGAACGCAATAAGTAATCTCATATTTTCACGCTCTACTTCAAACAAAACAGCCTTATCGTTTGATTCGATAGCTTCTTCAATTTTTTTGTAGAATTCCGAGACGTTTTGAATATTTTTTCTTTTTACAGAATTAATGATATCATTATTTCTTAAACCGCGCTCGAATGCATTGCTACTCTGTTCTACATCTTTAACTACAATACCTTCAATTTCGTTTCCTACATTTAATTGAGTTTTTAAATCATCGGTTAAATTGCTGGGAGTAAAACCAATTTGTTCATCTAAATCTTGTTTAAGTACTTTATTATCAGTATTTAATTGCGTTGGAAGTTCTCCTAATTCTACTGTGATATTTTGCTCAGTGTCACCACGTATAATACCTAATTTTACTTTGTCACCAGGTTTTAGTGAGGCAATTTTAGTTCGGAAAGCGTTCCATTTGCGCACGGGTTGATCGTTTATACTCACCACTATATCGTCTTTACGTAAACCTGCAAGATATGAAGGACCGTTGACGATTACTTGACCTATTATTATACCTCTTATTTGGTCTAATCCCAAGGCCATAGCCATAGTTCTATCCACCTCGCCACCAAATTCAATTCCAAGATAACCTCTTGAGACTTTTCCGTCATCTATTAGATCATCCATAATTCTTTTAGCCAAATTAATAGGAATCGCAAATCCAATTCCATCATTGCCTCCAGATCGCGATGCTATAGCAGAATTAATGCCAATTAATTTTCCGTCCATATCAATTAATGCACCGCCAGAGTTACCTGGATTTATAGCGGCATCTGTTTGTATAAAGTCTTCATAGCCGTAGAAATCCCCCCTACTATTACGAATTATCTTAATATTTCTTCCTCTAGCACTTACAATCCCAAAGGATACCGTGTGTGCTAAATCCTCACTTAATGGACTTCCAATTGCTAATACAAACGCTCCGACTTTTGATTCATCGCTATCACCAATTGCTAATGCGGGGAGATTTTTTCCATCAATTTTTAAAACAGCTATATCCGTTTGAGGATCAGTTCCAATAAGAGTGGCATCAATTTCATCATCATTAAATAGGCGTATTTTAATTTCATCAACTCCCTCTATCACATGATTATTTGTAAGGATGTAACCATCTTCAGATACTATAACTCCAGAGCCTAGTCCTCGTTGTGTCCTTTCTCTTATTTCGGGTTGTGTTCCACCACCCCATGGATTACCGAAAAACGAAAATGGATCTATGGTCTGTATCTCTTGGGTTTTCTCCGTATTTATCGTAACAACAGCTGGGTTAGTTTTTTGTGCAATATCAACAATTGAATCGTTAAAATCTTTGAGTGAAGTGATCTGTTTTTCTTCAGCTGTTTCAATTTTGGTTTCGACAAAAGGAAGCTCAATGGTTGTTATATCTGTAGCAACATTAAATCCCAATATTACGATCATTGCTGCTGCTACTCCGAAAATATTTTTTATACTTGATTTCATAATTTATTTAGTAATTCTAGTTCTTGATTGATGCGTAAACGCAAGACATTTCTATGTTGGTATTTGACTTTACATTTTGAAACTAAAAAAAGCCGAAGCCATATCATTGGCTTCAGCTTTACTTAACCTAATAATCGAAAAATTATGCTATTTCGATCTGCTTCTTCATTTTATCAGTATTCTTTTCTACCGTAATCTTTAAGATCCCGTTATTGTATTTTGCAACTATACTGTCTTCATTTACAGAATCAGGAAGATGGAACGCACGATTGAAAGAACCATATTTAGTTTCTATTCGATGGAAGTTTTTATCTTTTTCCTCATTTTCAAATTTGCGCTCTCCAGATATGGTTAGAAGCCCTCTTTCAAGATTAACTTGAATATCTTCTTTAGCAAGCCCGGGAAGACCAACTAAAAATTCAAATTGATCACTTGTCTCAGAAATATCCACACTTGGTATAAAACCATCTCTCTTTACATTTGGAGTACTTGTGAAAAACTCATTAAATAGATCATCAAAAGATCTTGAAAAAACATCTATATTTGGTCTTTTATATTTTAAAATTGCCATAATTAAACCTCTTATTTGTATTTTAGTTTGTTCAGATTCAGCATCAAATAAGCAATGGAAATGCCATTTTTGGGCAAATAGGGAGACCTGTCAGCTCGGCAATTATTCGATGAATATATTACATACCATTTACTGACAGCCAGAAATGATGTCAGCGATTCATTGACGAGTAGACAGCAAGAAAGGCTCGTTTTGTCAGAACGCAGAATCTAAAAAGGCATAACCTAATGAAATGAGCTATGCCTTTTTAGTATAAGAAAAATAGGTGTATCGAATAATTTTATCTATCTAAACTAGATAACTTTGCTTCCATTCTTTTGCTACTAGAAAAGCCATTTCAAGAGATTGCTCGTAGTTTAATCTCGGATCACAAAAAGTTTCATAATTCATATCTAAATCTGCTTCTACAAGTCCATTCGCCCCGCCAACACATTCGGTAACATTATCACCTGTTAGTTCCAAATGCACACTTCCAAGATAACTACCTTCTGCTCGGTGAATAGCAAAAGCAGATTTTATTTCTGAAAGTATATGATCAAAATTTCTAGTTTTGTAGTCATTTAATGTTGAGAAAGTATTGCCATGCATTGGATCAGAACTCCAAACAACCGGAAATCCAGCTCGACGTACAGCTTTAATCAAAGAGGGGAGCTCATCTTTAATTTTATCTTTTCCAAACCTAGAAATCAAAACTATTTTACCAGATTCATAGGTTGGATTCAATTTTTCGATAAGACGAAGTGTTTGTTCGATACTATATGGAGGACCAATCTTAATACCTATTGGGTTTTCAATTCCTCGTAGATATTCAACATGTGCTTCATCCAAATCGCGGGTTCGATTACCCAACCAAACCATATGTGCGCTTAAATTATAAAAACCACTTTTTCGGGGAACCTGTCTTGTTTGAGCAGACTCGTAATATAAATTGAGTGCTTCATGAGAAGTATATAAATCAACTTTTTGAAGAGTAGATGCTTTTTCTGGTGCTATCGCATCCATAAAGCGTACAGCTTTTTTAATCGATTCTACCATAGCCTCATATTCTTGATAGTAATCGTTGTTCTTCATAAAGTTTAATTCCCACTGTTCGGGATGGTGTAAATCTGCAAAGCCTTCATCAGCAAGTGCGCGCAGGAAATTCAGTGTCAATGCGGCCTTATGATAACCTTCCACTAATCGCTTTGGATCTGGGGTTCGTGCATCCGCATTGGGATCAAAACGATTGATTAAATCGCCTCTATAGTTATGGATATCAACGCCATTTACGTTTTCAAAATCTTTTGATCTTGGTTTTGCAAATTGACCTGCTATACGTCCTAAACGAACTACAGGAACCCCCATTTCATGAATTAAAATAAAACTGGTTTGAAGGAGCACCTTCACCATATTTACAATTTTTGCAGACCGTGTTAGATTAAAACTTTCTGCACAATCACCGCCTTGAAGTAGAAATGCTTTTCCCGCTGATACATCCGAAAGCTTTTCTTTTAACTTCTCGATTTCCCAAGAGGTAACTAATGGTGGTAATCCCTTTAAAGTATTATAGCTTTCTTCTAATATTTCCTTATTAGGATACTTTGGTAGCTGCCTTACTGGTTTATCTAACCAGCTATTTGGTGTCCAATTGTCTTGAATGATATCGTGCATTGTGATGAGTTTTGAGTAATGCTAAACTTAGTAGTTTTTGCAATAAGCTTTTTAAAAATATTTTTGTCATCTATTTTTGTATCCATAACCTCTTAATAAAATTTTTTCAGTCTGTATGATTTTTAATTTTAGATGTTTTTATTTCTGTTCATAAGAGATATGAAGGGATTATCTACATGAGGATTGTAAATTTTTTCTACTTTGGAATTAAGCTATTAATAGAGGGGTTTGGTAAATTCTACGTTTCCATAAATCCAAACCACAATACCATTGCAACACCACATCATTGTTAGAGGGGCTCGAGAGCATAACCTCAAAAACTTTGATATAGATATTCCAAGAGACCAGTTGGTGGTACTTACTGGATTATCGGGCTCAGGAAAATCCTCTTTGGCTTTCGATACTATTTATGCTGAAGGGCAACGCAGGTTTTTAGAATCTCTTTCCGCCTATGCGCGTCAATTTTTAGGGATGATGGAGCGCCCAGAAGTTGATTTCATAGATGGGCTATCCCCTGTGATTACTATAGACCAAAAAACTACCAACAGAAATCCTCGTTCCACGGTTGGTACTGTTACTGAAATTTACGATTTCTTGCGGCTGCTTTTTGCTCGTATTGGTGTTCCCTATTCTTATAAGAGTGGAAATAAGATGGAAAAGCAAAGCGCCGATCAAGTTGTTGCCTCCATTATGGGCATGAAGCAGGGTACTAAAGCCTATTGTTTAGCACCTGTAGTTCGAGGAAGAAAAGGTCATTACAGAGAGTTATTTGATCAAACAATAAAACAAGGTTTTGTTAGCGCAAGAATTGATGGTGAATTCACTGAACTAACGCAAGGCCTTATGGTTGATCGCTATAAAACACACAATATTGAAGTTGTTATCGATCGATTTGTGATTTCTTCTAAAAGCGAGCAGCGTATTGCTGATAGTATACGATTAGCATTAGAGATGGCAGATGGTAATGTAATTCTTGCTGTACAAGATGCTGAAGGTAAAACTACGGATAAATTATTTTCTCAAAAACTCTTTGACCTCGAAAGTGGACTAGCCTATGAAGATCCAGCACCGAATTTATTTTCATTTAATTCACCCAAAGGAGCATGTAAGCGGTGCGATGGATTAGGTAGTACGTATGATGTAAGTTGGGATTTATTGGTTCCAAATGATTCTCAAAGCATTAATGATGGAGCGATTCGTTTTTTAGGTACTCCAAGAGATGTATTTGTATTTAAACAGTTAAAGGCGGTTTTAGATACTTTTAACGTCAATTTTAGTACTCCGTTCAAGAAATTCCCTAAGGAACTCCTTGACCTTTTAATGGCTGGAAGTGGAAATAAAAAATATGCTGTTAGCTACGATTTTAAAGATAATTCAGTCACTTATCAGCATAAATTCGAAGGGCTTCGCAATACTATATTAGAACAATACGAGAATAGTAAATCGCCAAAACAGAGGGATAAGGCAAAAGCTTTTATGAGTAAAGTTACATGCCCAAAATGTGGTGGCGGTCGACTAAACCAGGAAGCTCTATCCTACAAAGTCGATACCTATACTATCCATGATCTCGTGAAAATGGATATCCGAAGTATTCGGCATGCATTATATAACTTAACGCTTACAGAAAGGCAACAGACCATAGGCAATCAAGTACTAAAAGAAATCCGTGATCGCTTAGATTTTCTTTTAAATGTTGGGTTAGATTATCTAAATCTAGATCGAGAAGCTCAGACTTTGAGTGGTGGGGAAGCTCAACGTATTCGCCTTGCTACTCAAATTGGTACTCAGCTTGTAGGAGTGTTATACATATTAGACGAACCGAGTATAGGGCTACATCAAAGAGACAATATTAAATTGATTAAATCTTTGGAAACTCTTCGAGATTTAGGAAACTCCGTGATCGTAGTTGAGCATGATAGAGAAACTATTGAACATGCTGACTTTGTGGTTGATTTAGGCCCAGGTGCAGGAGTACATGGAGGAGAAATAGTATCTGCTGGAACACCCCAAGAATTAGCACATGATTCAATGACTGCCCGTTTTCTGCGTGATGAAGAGATCATCGAAGTTCCGGTGAATTACAGAAAAGGAAACAAAAAGCATATAAAAATAAAGAATGCTCGTGGTCATAATCTTCAAAATGTTGACTTAAAAATTCCTCTCGGTAAATTTATTTCAATTACAGGGGTGAGCGGTAGTGGAAAGAGCTCTTTAATTAATCAAACGTTGGTGCCTATTCTATCAAACTATTTTTATAAATCTAAAAGTGTTCCCTTACCCTACGACTCTGTTCATGGATTAGAAAATATCGATAAAATCATCTCCATTGATCAAAGTCCTATTGGAAGAACCCCAAGGTCTAACCCTGGTACCTATACCAAAGTATTTGATCATATTCGTCGTTTATTTTCAGAAATGCCTGAAGCTAAAATTCGAGGCTATGATCAAGGACGATTTTCTTTCAATGTTAAAGGGGGGCGATGTGAAACCTGCCAAGGCGACGGCGTTCGAAAAATTGAAATGAATTTTCTTCCAGATATTTATGTGACTTGCGAAACCTGCAATGGAAAACGTTACAATAGAGAAACTCTTGAAATCTATTATAGAGGAAAAAATATATCCGAAATATTAAACATGCCCATTAGTGATGCGGCAGAGTTTTTCGACGCACAACCAGCTATTTCTAGAATTTTAACAACTCTTAATTCAGTGGGTCTAGGATATCTTACTCTCGGACAATCTAGCACTACACTTTCTGGAGGCGAAGCTCAAAGAATTAAATTAGCACGCGAGTTATCTAAAATTGGAACTGGTGATACCCTCTACGTAATGGATGAACCCACCACAGGTCTACACTTCCAAGATGTTAAAATGCTTGTTAACGTAATCCAAAAACTCGTAGATAAAGGAAACACAGTAATAGTGATTGAACATAATTTGGATTTAATTAAAGCATCAGATTGGATTATTGACCTTGGACCTGAAGGAGGGAAAGGGGGAGGAACTATTATCGCTGAAGGTACTCCCAAGCACATTGCAAAGATTGAGAAATCACACACAGGAAGATTTCTGAAACAAGAGTTTGAAAGATTGGGGAAAATTCCTTCACATTCTTAATTGATGTTTGCCCTTTCTTGTAACTATCTTAACATCCTTGATGGAAATTTTTCGCCTACATATTACTCGAATTTATGGACTCATCTTAATCCTAGCTGGAATTGGATTGAGCTCTATAAATATTTCAAAACAGAAGGTAAATCATGAGGCATTTACCTCTTGGCTTGAAACTCATCTAAAGAATGATGAAAGCGAAGCGCAAAAAAAATTAGACCATCTATCAAAGCATCCATCTGATGCAGAAGAAATCATCAGGAAAGCTTCGGAAGTGGTCGTTTCCCATTCCGATGATTTTAAATTTCCTGTACATGAAGATGAAAAAAATAACCACGAGTTAGTCTTTCATTTATTACTTACTCAATGGACCCAGATTCAACATACAGAAGCTGGTATGAGTAAAGCTGTATTTTTAGAAACAGCGAAACCCTACTCCATGCTCCCCCATGATGGGAAGTTCAACAATTTGGATGCATTATCTGCAAAAAATCCTATCCCGAATTCGTTTAAGTCACACTATTCGTATTCATTAGTTTCTCCAAGTTCATCCCATTTACTTTCACCACTCAAAAGTGGAACGGCCATAGGTGCACCATAACATCTATCGATGCTTCTATGACCAATGTTCTATGAAGCCACTTTTTTCCAACTAATCAGATTTTGAGCAAACACTCGGAATCATTTTTATTAAAACACTTTTAATTCTTAATTAACAAAAAATGCAAGGAAACGGATTTAAAATATTCCTAATTGTAGCTTTTCTCGGATATTTCCTTTACGAGTTATCGGCTACGGTGATATGGAATCTCGAAGAAAAACAAATGTCAGAAATGGCGGACGCAGAAGCGCAACAATATCAAATTGATAATGCCGAGCGACTTTCAAATATCCGCGAAAATATCTTGTCGCTAGGGCTAGATCTTCAAGGTGGAATGCACGTAACTCTTGAAGTGGGTACCCCACAACTTATCCTAGAGTTAGCCGGTGAAAATCGCGACGAACAACTTGAAGAGGTTGTTAAAAATGCTATTGATGTAGCTGAAGAAAATCAATCAGATTTTATAGATGAAATGCTAGCAGCCTTTGTTGAGGGTGATGAAAACGCTCGATTAAGTCGTTACTACCGTAATGATGCCGAAGAAATCACTCGAAGATCATCCAATGATGAAATTATCGCTTATCTAAAAAATCAACGAGATGAAGCGTTAAGCAGAGCTATAGAAATAATTCGTACTCGTGTAGATCGCTTTGGTGTTAGTGAACCGTCTATTGTTAAACAAGGCAATAGCCGTATTGTAGTAGAGCTTCCAGGAGTAGATGATGAAAATCGTGTGCGAAAACTATTGAAAGGAACAGCACGATTAGAATTCAGAACAGGAACTGATGCGCAGGATTTCACCACATTTAGAAATCAAGCTATAGAATATTACACTGTGGAACCAGATACAACCGATTCACTTCAAACTGATATATCAACAAATCCACTTATTGACGTATTAGGATTTGTTCAAGGTCAAACTCCCTATGTATTTGGTTATGCATTAGCAGATGATACAGCCAAAGTAATGGAACTTCTAGCAAATGAAGACATCCAAAGAATGATGCCTAGAAATACAGAAGTACTTTGGGGTTCAAATCCAGTAGAATTTGCTGACGGAACTAAGCAATTCACCTTATACGGAGTAAATACAAATGTTGAACTTACAGGTGAAGTTATAGAAGAAGCATCGATCCAATTCGATCCTGTTTCAAATGCACCCGAAGTTGCCATGGGCATGAACAGTGATGGAGCTCGCACATGGAGTCGAATAACTGGCGCAAATATTGGAAAACCTGTAGCCATTGTCCTTGATGGATATATTGTTTCATACCCAAATGTTCAGACAAAGATTTCTGGCGGTAATTCTACAATCTCGGGGCTTGAAAGCGTGGAAGAAGCTGAAGATTTGGTAAATATTTTATTATCTGGAGCACTTCCAGCTCCTCTAAATATCTTAGAAGAACGAACAGTTGGTGCTACATTAGGAGCGGCTTCTATTAGTGCTGGTTTCAATTCTGTACGTACTGGACTATTTATTGTAGCACTGTTTATGATATTCTACTACAGGAAAGGAGGTGGAGTAGCTGTATTAGCACTTACTTTAAATATCATTTTTATTCTAGGTGTTCTTGCAAGTTTTGGAGCTGTACTCACGCTTCCAGGTATGGCTGGTATTGTACTTACTATTGGTATGGCGGTAGATGCAAACGTGTTGATTTTTGATCGTATTCGTGAAGAACAGCGAGGTGGAAAAACCATGAAGGCAGCAATCTCCGCAGGCTATTCAAACGCTTGGAGTGCTATTTTTGATGCGAATGTAACCACTGGTTTTGTGGCATTAATTCTATTGAGTTTTGGAGTTGGACCCATAAAAGGTTTTGCTGTAACACTCTTGGCAGGAATCTTTTGTTCCGTTTTTAGCGCCATGATAATTACACGCGTTGTGGTAGACTACCTAACTCGAAATAAACCCGATGCAATGAGCTTCGGATAATCTCAATTCAAAGAAATTTAAACAATAACAGGATTTTATTATGAGATGGTTTGAAACTCCAAACATCGATTTTATTGGTAAGCGTAAAATGGCTTACATTCTTTCAGGGATTTTATTCCTGTCATCATTAGGTATAATTATTACTAAAGGATTACAATATGGTATCGACTTTAAAGGGGGTACCGAATTTGTATATTCATTTGAAGAAGCTGTAAACACTTCTGAAATTAGATCTACATTAACCAATACACTCGGTTCTGCTCCAGAAGTAAAGCTTTTTGGATCTGATGATGAGATTTTACTTCGTACGGACAGTGAACTTGAAAGTGGTGAGTTGCAACTGGCCATTGAACGTTCATTTCAAGAAAGTATGCCTGAAAATGCATTCACATTCGGTAAAAAAGATGCTGTAGGACCAAAAATAGCAGACGATTTAAAATCTGCAGGTGCACAATCAGTAATCTACGCTATGGTGATTATCTTCCTCTATATCCTTATTAGATTTAGAAACTGGACTTTTTCTGCTGGAGCTGTAGTCGCACTTATCCATGATGTGACCATAACATTAGGTATTTTTACCGTATTAAGCGATCTAGTTAATTTCAGCTTATTAATTGACCAAAATATAATCGCTGCTTTTTTGACTATTGTTGGTTATTCATTGAACGATACAGTAGTTGTTTTTGATAGAATTCGCGAAAATAGTTTAGTCCATAAAGGCATGGAATTATTCCCTATGGTAAATAAAAGTTTAAATGACACCTTAAGTAGAACAGTAATTACTTCAATTACGACCTTGTTTGTGGTGTTAGTGCTGTTTATTTTCGGGGGTGAGGTGTTGAAAGGCTTGTCTTTTGCCCTTATTATTGGGGTGGTTCTGGGTACCTACAGTTCCCTGTTTGTGGCTAGCCCTCTGGTACTTGAACTGGACAAACGCGCCAAAAAATCTTAACGCATATCAACAAGGAAACTTATGAGCTTTAATACTTCAGAACGCTATGGAAGTGTAGTTATAGAATTTAAAGGAAATGTAATGGGTGGCCCAGATGCGGTTAGCCTTAACGAAAAACTTCATGAGCTAATTGACTCAAATAAAACTAAAATTGTAGTTGATTTAGCCAAAGTAAAATTTATGAATTCATCTGGATTAGGGATGCTCATTGGCGGATTAACCACTATGAGAAAAGCAGGTGGTGACCTACGTCTTGCTAATGCAGCTGAAAAAATTCAGAGTTTACTCGTAGTAACAAAACTTATTACTGTATTCAAAAACTTTGATTCTGTTGAAAAAGCAGTTGAATCTTACAATGAAGGGTAATCGTTCAAAATCAAACTAATTTGAGGGGGTGTAGATAACTACACCCCTTTTTTATTTTTAAATAATTATGGCAATACGTGTTGTTATCGGGGCCCAGTGGGGTGACGAAGGAAAAGGAAAAATTGTAGATCTACTAAGCGATAAAGCTCATTATGTTGCTCGCTTTCAAGGAGGTGCTAATGCAGGACATACTCTAAAATTTGACGATAAGGAAGTAGTTCTACATCTAGTACCGTCAGGGATTTTTAATGGAGATGCAACATGCATCATCGGCAATGGGGTAGTTATCGATCCCATTGCATTGGTAAAAGAAATAGAAGGAGTGAAAGCAATGGGGTTTTCACTAGACAATCGTTTCTTTATAAGCCAAACAGCACATGTGATTCTTGAATACCATAAAATACTCGATCAGCTAAAAGAACACCGTAAAGGTAAAGATGCTATTGGAACTACAGGTCGTGGAATCGGTCCCGCCTATGTAAGTAAAGTAGCACGGATAGGGATTAGAATGATTGATTTATTAGATCGATCCGTATTAAAACATAAAATTGATCAGAATATCAAAGACATTAATTATGCTCTTGAACACATGTATAAGGCTGATACCATCAACGCTGATGAAGTTATTGCATCTCTGAATCCTATTATTGATCAATTAGAGCCTTTTATTTGTAATACGTCACATCTATTGCATGAAGCGATTGAAGCTGGAGAGGAAATCTTACTTGAAGGTGCCCAAGGCTGTTTACTAGACGTAGATCATGGTACCTATCCGTATGTCACTTCCTCTTCCCCAACATCTGGCGGTGCATGTACAGGTACTGGTGTACCTCCAACGGCTATCTCTCATGTAATGGGTATTACCAAGGCATATTGTACACGCGTTGGTAATGGACCTTTCCCAACCGAATTATTGGATGAAACAGGAGAAGAACTTCGCAAAAAAGGGCATGAGTTCGGTGCCACTACGGGTCGACCACGTCGTTGTGGTTGGCTTGATTTAGTTGCGCTAAAATATGCAGTTCGTATTAACGGAATGAATGAACTCACCCTCACAAAAATGGATGTCATGGATGGCTTCGAAACCATTAAGGTGTGCACTAGCTACCTGATTGATGGGAAAGAAACCAATGTATTTCCACTTTGCTTATCAGAAATAGAAAAGGTTCTCCCTGTGTATACCGAACTTTCTGGGTGGGATACCGATATTTCTGGAATTACCCATTGGGATGATTTACCAGATACGGCAAAAACCTATATAACCTTTGTAGAGGAATATTTAGGAGTTCCTTTCACCATCATCTCAACAGGACCAAAACGTTCTGAAACTATTATACGATAATTGTTGAGGGCTACATGCCTTTTTCAAGCTTTTGAATGATATTGGCCATTTTTTCGGAGTGCTTGAATAAAGAGGCGGAATAACTCCAAACCATAATGTTGCACCTACCTAGTGCCCGTAAAATCTTTGATATATTACAGCAGCATCCTCTGAAATTTGTTTGGTCTCTGGCGATGTGATTGGAATATCTTCTTCCATACATTTTCGTAAGGACGCTTTTGACTTCTCTTTGTCACCCAAATAAAAATAGATCTCTCCAAGCAAAAGATGGGGTGCTAAGTGCGTGGGGAACATCGATAGGGCGATCAATGCCTTTTCTTCTGCCTTTTTATATTCCCCAAGCTGTAAATATGCGTAAGATTCTGATAGGTAAATATTTTTGTCATTAAAATACTTTTTTGATTCATTCGTAAAGTATAACCCTTTTGAATACTGATTATTAAAAATATTGGCCGTTCCCAAATTGAATAAGAGTTCGCCTTTTTCTGGTAAATACTCGATTGCTTTGCTCAAATCTAGTACAGCTGCTTTCCACTCCAAATTTGCACTGTGTTCCACTCCTTTTTTCCAATGATGAAAGCCTGGATATTTAGCAATCTGTTTATATGCCGTAAAGAATAGATATGGGATCAGTAAGATTAGTAACACTAACCGAGTTAAGCTTCTTTTTTCTATTTGAAATCTCCCATCATTCAATAATGCAAGATTGGTATAACCAACAATAGCTACTGGAAGTACATGCAACGGAGAATCGATCAAGGCATGAACAAAAATAGCCGTATGAATTCCAAGCTGAACTAACATTAAATAATCAAAATTTTTAGCCAACCTCTTAGAAGCTTGATAAAAGGGAATAGCCCAAATGAGTAAGAGCAATAATGAACTTACTATTCCTCCTTCAGCAAAACTTTGAAGAAATTCGTTATGAGCTTGTTTAATATTTGCGGCTTTAATTTCATTTTCAGAATGAGTTGAATCTTCAAAGTAGGTGGCCTGATAGTTCAGATATTCAACTGCATAATTACCTTGACCAACCCCAAATAGTGGTTTGTCTTGAATCATTAACCCTGTGATCTCCCAAATCATCCATCGCCCAGAAGTCGATTCAACATCAATCCGATATAAAAAGAGACTCGCTATGGCAATCATTGAAATACCTGAAACCACTATCCACTTTCGATAGGATAACTTCTTTTTGTGATAACTGGTAATCACTAAGGTGAAAGTAAAGGTCGAAAGAAGAGCCAATATACTACCACGGCTTTCACTTAAAAAAATACCAGTGAATAGAACAATCGAACCTAACCAATACACGTAGTTTCTTTGGTTGGAATAGATGAGATAGATGCCGCTTAAAAGGGAAAGTACTAAAAATATACCCAGCCCATTGGGAGTACCAAAGGTGCCCATAAAGGGGGTTTTTATAGGATATAAAGGATCTGGGACATAACTTATGATTTGCCAAATGCCTATGAATACTTCAATTATTCCGATCCAAAAAAGTACTTTTAAGAAGAGTTTCTTATCAAAATTTGATTTGAGTTGAACAACAAAAATCATCCAACAAAGTATGCCTACTGATAGATAGAATCCGTCATTACTGGGATGAATCACCCATTCAGGATTCCCAATGGCCAGCCATACTATTCTTAGAAAATAAAGAAATGGAATTATTCCGATATGTATTGCTTTAGCTCGTAGAAGAGCTAGGAGAAGAAAAAAAGGAGCTCCAACGGAAAAGAGTAGGTTTTTCGGAGCTGATATCGAGTTATAAGCAAATGGATCTATCAGAAGTGAACAAGATCCAATCAGGAATGCAAACCCAACCGTTTTATAATTGAATTCCAAACCTCTATGGAATAATGATTTTCTTACCCAAATGGGTGACCACATTCTCAGTAGGAGGCATCAATTCCGAACTTTGATTTTCAACAATGGTCCAAATCAGTTTATCCACTTGTAAAGGAATGCTGACGGAGACTTCATATTCTCCAGAGTCGATATATTCTAGAGGATCCGATAAATAACTATCCTCACCCACATAAAATCTGATTTGATACATATCAGAAGCGGCAATACCGTTTTCAGACTGTTGATCTAACCATGTTGAGTCGACAATAAACCGAGCAATTCTCTGCTGATTATTGAAATAATGTAACTTGTTATTGGACAGCGATACCATCCGATCCTCTGTGATTTCCCAACCTCCATTTGGAATATATCCACCAAAATCTTTGCTCTTCATTATTTTATATTTGAACAACTGGGGTTGTTCTGGGTTAATTTCAACAGGTATTGTTTTTTCGTAGATACCACTGCCATCTTTATCCTCTAGTACAATACCTTTTTCATCCCAATTTAAAAAAGAACCCGTAACAACAACGTAATCTTCCTTAGGATCAAAAAAACCGAGTACTTCCTGATTGTTTAACGAAACTTTAAATAAAACATCTTCTATTATATATGGATTCCAATTCTTGTTGAAAATGAGAACTGGAGAATTATTCTTTAATACTGCTTTTGGCAGTCTTCTATTTGGAATAATTTCCAATCCCGAATTGGGTAGGTCAAAATTTACATTGGATGACATTGCAAATTTAAATTCCAGAGTATCGGGAACTTGTTCTAACTGTATTTCATAAATCCAATCCCCCTCTGGGTCAAGAAGTAGATCGATCCCTGCTTCCCAATCATTGAAACTGCTAAGAATACTAACGATGTCGCCCTCTTCGGGGCTGAATCTGCCCTGATCTCGTTCATAGGACATATCAACTATTACCGTGTAGGTTGGCGGTGTATTGCAGCCAAAAAAGAGTACAAATAAAAAAGTAGTTAGAAAGAGGTATTTCATTTTGCAAGATTGTTTTGCATTGAAAATGCAATTTTTATCAGAATCACTCCGAGGTACTGTGGAATTTGCATACCTAACAGATTAACCCGAGTACTTTGCAGATTCTTCGGAAGTATCCTTAGAATGAATGCCTTCATCAATTATTTAATAAGGGTTATTTGCTGCGTTTGTATATTTCCTGCAATATTTGCGTGAATCAAATATACTCCACTAGCCAACCCTGAAGCATCAAAAGTTAACCTATGGTTGCCCTGTTGGTAATCCTGATTGGCTAGAATTGATACTAATCGTCCGCCTATATCAAATACTTCAACTCGTACTCTTCCATGTTCAGGTAAATCGAAGGTAATGTTTGTAGAAGGATTGAATGGATTAGGATAAGCAGGATATAGTTTGAACTCAGATACCATATCATCCGCTAATTCCTCCAAACCAAGATCAATAGTCGATTCAAAAACAGATGCTAATTTGGCATCATCTTTAAAGTTCACATCTTTCCCTTTAAAACTCTTTAAATCATTTTTCAAGATTGTAAAATCCTCAGGTTCCCATTGTTCCAATAACAATTCTTCCTTTGGTTCCATAGCTTCTAACCGTTCAATTAACTGCAATGCCAATTGATAACGTTCTGCAGTTATACTAGCTATTAATAGGTAACTAATTAATTCATATTTGAGATCAAGTCCGCTTACCCGACCATTATATTCTAATACTAGATCGAATACTCTCTGGTAATTATCTGCCTCAACCGCACGTTTCATTTGAAGAGCCAGCATCACTTCACCTACCGTTTGCGCAGTATTAGCTCGGTGAATAAATTCAAGATCTTCCGATGTCCATCGTAGTAAAGCTTTTTCTTCTTCTGTTATGTAGCCTGCTAAACTATCCGAAATAGGGATATCATATATAAACTGATACTTTGCTAACCAGTTGTTTTCCTTTGCTCTCAGATAGTTTATTTCTTCTTCTAGCAATTCCTTATCTACTACATCGAGCATCCCAGAATAACTTTTCAAAAGCTTACCGTTTTGATATTCATTTTCTGGATCCTCAATTTTTTCTTGAAGCTCATAAATAAGTTCCTTGAAACGAATACTATTATCTAACTGAACCTTAGAAAAGCCTTGGTTGATTTTACTTTGACCAGTTATTGCACTTTCCACACTCTTAAATGCCATCATATTTGAAGAATTTGATGGCATTGACGTTAAGTGGTTAGAATAATCAACAGATCCATAAAAATTATGCCATACAGGGGCATTACCCCCATACCAATAGTTTTTTCGAGCAGGAATTGTCCATTGGGTTGCCATTTCACCAGAACCAGTTAAGGCCGTACTCCAAATATACTTCCGAGGCGATGCATCAGATGGTGAAGATGGAGGGCTTAGAAAAATATTATTTCCATCATCTATATTCCCATTACTTAAATATAATCTAGCACTAGAAAAGACATAAAAATCATGGCTGGAATTTCCATTGAATGTAGTGTTTCGAACATTAATATTTGATCCAAGACTGGAACCAATACCTGCGCCATTATCTTGAAAATATGTTCTACTTTGTGTGCTTCCAGAAGTATTTGGTTCAACGTCGATCGTAGAATATAAAGCCCAAAGACCACTGCCACTATTGTTCTCAAAAGTAGATTTGGAAATGAACAAGTCATCGGAATACCATGTATACAGTCCATAACGGTTATTTAAAAATTTTGAGTTAACTATTGTGTTATTATCAGAGTTATACATATATATACCCGTATAAGCTCCCTCAATGGTAGAATTTTCAATAATATTTCCACTAGTATATAACTTTATTCCGTAATGTTGATCAGAAGCATCTAATCGTTTGAAGTGAGCACCATCCGTAATTAACCTACCTCCATTGCGAACTTCTATTTTGGCATTTTTACCTAAGAATATAGTTGAATTTGAAATGTCGTAAACATCATTGATTGTCAATGTAACATTATCTTCTACTTTTATAGTCTTATCATCTAATACAAATGGTGAAGTTAATGTAGTATTTGAAGCATACACGAATGTTTCTTGCATCAAATTAACAAAGTAATCCTCATCAAGAGTCCAAACACCATTTATTCTCTTAAATCGAGCAAAGCCAAAATCCTGATCAGCTTCAAGTGTGATTTCAATCCCTTCGATTGTAAATGTTTTAACTGTTCTAGGAGCATCATTTCTATAAACCATTCCCGACCTAGATACAAAGAAATCAATGGTATCATTATCATGTTGCCAAGTATATGCTTGATTCGTATATGATCCAGTAAGTGTGGCAGGTTTCGTATAAAAGGGAATCGGTGTTGGAAGCAACGATGGGTTGCTTACTAATTGAGTTTCTGTATAACCATTTATTGCTTTTATAAAGGCTACGTTTGTTGATTTAAAGAAAATTGGGGATCATTATTAAAGCTAGGAGTAATAGTTAGCCTTTTAATATCAATATCTGTCCGAAATTTTTCTCCAGCATTATCTTGAAAAACCGTTAAAAAATCAGATTCTCTTATTTTAGCCTCAATATTATCAGCGTATAGGAATAAATGTTTATCGGTAGAACCATCAATACCTGTCCATAGCACATAATCATTATTTGATAATTTAAGCGGCATATTATTTGAGTTGCCGTGGTAGACATTAAGAAAATATGCTCTATTCCACATACTCTCGTATGCATAAGCCATATTAAGATCAATCAAATAAGGAGCGACGGGATCTTTTATAAATAAAACTCTTCTTTTGTTCTCAGCATAATCAAAACGGCTACCGTCCCCATCAAGTCTAAAAATCTGCAGTTTTTGAGCACCATATAGAATATCAATATTTCCAATATTTTCTTGATAAAGCTCATGGACGCTATTGTGATCAGAAACTACTCTCGGCGGGCTAATACCTGACCTTTCAGGGTATGCTAAACCGCCTAAATGATTAGCATTGGGACTAGGAAAAACTTCCTCATATGGCGTTTGTTGATGGTATACAAGTGTATTATTGTGATCTCGATAGTTATTCCATGTTGATCTTTGATAATCATTTCCTTTTAGGAAATTTAAAAATCCAGCTTCAGATTCCGCTGCATCATATCCAGAATCCATGATATAGGAATTTTCACCAACAGAATACAATAATTGAAGTTGATCCGGTTGCTCGTGACCTTCACCTCGAATAATAGCATCACCTATTTCACCATTTAGATAAACATAATGTTCTTCATTTGAAGAATCATCAAATCTTGAGACTAACTCATGATAGTCATCCTCTTGCGGTGTTGCTGATGAGGTATTACCCCAATTGGCGCTAGGTTCTAATTCAGATAAAGTCCTCGGAACAGAAAGTTCAAATGCTTTTAAATTGTTGCTATTTCCAACTCCATTTTCTAGTGGATCAATATCATTAGCGATTTTAGAAAAATATTTTCCTGTATTTTCATGACCATAATTGGAACTCCAACGAAGGATACTCGAAGAACTGATTCTATGTTTATTCCCATCGTCTATAGGGGCTGTAAACCCCCCGCTCTGAGTAGTTTCGGCTAACCACCTTAATGGATTAATCACTTTACTGTTTCTAAAGGGATCATACACTGTAAAAGAACCAGCTGTTATGTCATTTGATCGAATTGCATGCCAAAAAGGTAAAACATAACTTAAAGCAAATTGAAAATAGTATTGTCCCTCAGCCCAAAAATAACTACCATCACTTGTCTGATATCCCCAATAAAGTTCACTATTTGTGCCAGCAGTTTTCATTGATCTCTCTAGCGCTGCTTCAATTATTTCATTTCCTATATAAGTGCTTCCATGAGCGTTATATAAATTGTCCTTATAGTTTACCATAGTGGCATATGCCATACCAGCATATATAATTAGAGGTCTATTACCTGGTTCTATCTCATCATTTTCAATACCAAAAACCTGCGTTTCTTTTAAATGAAATAATAAGTCTTCAATATTGGACTCCATAATATCTTCAACTTTATTTTTTTGAGATGACGATAAAAACTTTGAGTCAGTAAAATTCCATGAAACACCTTCATAATACTTCCATGCATTCTCCAAAGCTAAGTAGAAATCCCATGCCCTAGCTATGTTCATTAACGACATCACTCGTTTAACTTGATCTCCACAGCTATGCCCTAAAGAACCGGCTCCAGAAAAGTAGCTCAGTGCATTTTCAAAACCATTTTTCAAATTAATAATTGAGTTTGTTGGTGTTGGTAGCGGGCTGACACTATTTGGTGGGGAACTTACATTTATTCCTTCCTCAGTTGCTACATATGAAATAAGTGCAATTAGTGCTAATCGCTCCAATATTCTACTGTTCTCTTCAACTGTTGATTTTCTATCATCACAACTTCCAATTGGTTCTGCCATATTTCCAACTGATGTTCCATTTACAATATCATTAAATGGATCTCTATAAAGAGTCCTATCTGTACTATTTGTACCGTAATATATCTTATTTATTAAAGATTCTACGCTTAATCCCTCATTATCATTTAGTGATGTAAAACCATTCAGACTTAGGGACGGATGCTGTGTAACATGATTTGATAACTGATACCTTTGATTCAAAACATCCATGCTTTCACTTAATGTAATCTGAGCACTTAATTCTGTTGATATCAGTATTAAAGCGATAAAGATTGATTGAATTATTTTTTTCATTCAGCTAGGATTTGTATTTGAAAATTGAAAGCTTCTGTTTTTTCGCAACCATCTTCAGCAATTATTTCTATATGGAAATTTCCGGTAGTGTCTAGTTGAACTAAATAGTACCAACCCATATTTCCGTCATTTCTATTAATCGTTTCATTAAGTTGACTATTGCTGACGAAGGTTATTGATTTATTTTCTGTATGTGCGAATAAGGACGAATCAGATCCAGCTAAATCGATTCTATACTCTTCTATTGATTGATTTACTGAGATATTTTGAATTGGATTAAAAACAAATGGATAACCATTACAATCCTCTCTCTCACTACCTAGTTCAACACAACTTACTACAAACTGAGAGATTAATAATACAGTTAAAATTGATTTATATTCTTTCATAACAATTTGATTTTATTCACTAAAGAAAATTTCCAATGGTTCAACCCAATGCACCCAGTGACCCGTAAAAGGAATGGGCTCGAATGAATAAGTCATTCCCGATTGCTCGATCATATCCATCCATTCTTTTACCACTACTTCCGAAACTTCCAGATCATTTTCTCCACGGTAGATATACCAATTCAGTTGTGGGTTTTTATGATACATCTGATTCAGACTGGCAAAATTCTCTGTCGGCGCATCCACAACCCAAGGGCTTATCAGCACTACATCCTTAATTGGGTATGTTTGAATTTCCAATGCTTGGGCAATAGTACCCGTGCTCTTACTCCATACCGCTACGCTAAAAGAATCGGGGTGAACATGTACATAAGCATCTAATACTTTATTGGTCTTCAAGTCTTCTATTTCGTTGCTGGTAAATGGAACCAATATCTCAACCCCATGGTATTGAGCATAACTGTTCCATTCGGTCATTAATGCATGCAAGTACGCCATTTGTGAATCAAGATACTGTTGCACAGCATCCCAGAAATCAAGATTCATACCTATCAATGTTCTCCCAGATGGGCGTTGTGGGACATACCTTCTAGCCAATTCTCCATTAAATATCTCTGTTCTTGGTCCTGCAATTTGATACTCAAAAGGAGTACGTTCATTCAGGATATCCCACAGAAATTCCGTTTTCATTCTGGACGAATAGTACCTGCTTTCATTATCATAGTACTTTTGTGCGAATATAGCATTCAATCCTTCACCCCAAATAGGATTCATTTGCAGATCTTTTTGGAGATCGAATGCAATAGTATTGACGTAATCTTGTCGAAAAATAGGTATTTGTTCGGTATAGATGGTTTCAGCACCATTTTTCACTTCGTATTCAAAAATCATAAAGGAATCGAACTCTGGCATCGGTATTTGCCAAGGCAGCTCTTTTCCGAGATATGAGTACGAACTAACTGGTTTCCCTTCAGATGTTTTCCAGTGAAAAGTAATGGTATTAAAACTATCTAGCGATGTTCTGGAATCTACTTTGATTGGAAGGTATGAATTGTTTTGTGAAATGATACATGATTCTGGCAAATCTCTATACAGATCGAATGCCTTTTCAACGAACAAATCGGTGATGCTCTCATATTCATCAATGTGGTAATGTAGCGCCCAGTTCTGCGTGCCTTGATTTACCTGAATGATAAGTTGATTATTTCCTTTCTTTAATGAGATTGGAATCCAATCGCTATCTGCATTAATTCCTCGGTAGATGGCTCTACGAAATACTTCTTCTCCATTTAAGAAAATTCGAACACCATCATCAGAACCTAATCGTATTAATTGTTCTTGATCGCTGTCTACCTCGATATTCTCTAGAACTAAAATGGTAGCATATTCTTTTAATGCCGCATATTCTGCGAAGTAGATCAACGAATCTGCTTTTGGTAAGACCGACCATGAAACAGATTCTTCGATTCCTTGTTTCATGAATCGATCTATGATAGCAAAGCAGGTTTGATCGTTGGAACATGCAAACTCTTCTGAAATCAGACGCTCAGATAGTTCTTGCTGATTCGTACAGTTACAACAAAATCCTACTACAATGAATACCCAATATCTTTTACCCAATCTCACAAGTAACTTGAAATTATTTAACAACAAGCAATGTAATTTGTGGCATAAAAACAAGTTTATTTTACTTATAAATAAATCATGCGTAATTCATCACTAATCACTTCATTCTCACATTCAGGCGCAAGCGTCCGCTTGTGCCTGAATGTTCTAGTTTATTACTTCCACCAAAAAAAGATTTATACTTTTGTAAGAAGTTCTAATTATTAGGGTCTTACTCATAAAAAACCTATGAGTAGAAAGTATAAATTTAAGAATCAGCAGCAAGCTTACTTTGTACGCTTTGCAACTGTACATTGGATTGATGTATTCACTCGAAGTATTTACTGTGATCGGGTGGTAGATAGCATCAAGTATTGCCAAAATGAAAAGGAGTTAATTGTATATGCATGGTGTATTATGCCAAGTGATATTCATATGATAATTGGAACCAAACATCAGCCTATGCAGAATATTCTTAGAGACCTTAAAAGCTTTACTTCGAGAAAAATCAAAGCACACGCGGACGCTTACGCTAGATAAGTTAAATTATTTTGTGCGACTTACTTCTTTTTAAAGCTTCTACCTATTGAAAGCCCAGCAGTAATAAAGAACCCATTATCTGGACCTATTATATAACCTGGGTATATTGTTATCCGATAAAACGATTTTTTACCGATTTCATCTTGACCTCTTAAACCAATTAAACTATATGCAGCATAATAAGTATCAGTGCCAATTTGTGCTAATGAGCCACCTAAGCCAGTTTCTATATTGAATTCGTATGCTTTTAGAATAAATTTACTCCATGAATGTGGTACTACCACAATTGGTCCAGAGGGTCCTATATCAAGTCCAGGAGCAACTGAAAAGCCTATCCTGAGTATTCTTTCTTTTGTATCAATAGTTTCATGATTCAATGAATAAAGACCTCCTGAACCAAAAAGTTCAAAGTACATACCCTTACTTATTATTTCGTTAGACGAACCAGTTTGGGCTGTAACAGCAGAACACCCCACAAATAGAATAAATAGACTTAATTTCATTACACTAATTTTCATTGATTCAACTTTAGACTGTCATTTTCTTTTAAAAACTGGCTCTACTTCTAATGTGTTAACATCGATGATATAAAGTCTACTATTGGAACTTTCTATTGTTCTGTTAAATAATAGTTTTTCACCATTTGGGTGCCATGAAATACTGTTTGCTATACCTGGTCCACTGGTGATTTGCGTTATTTCCCCAGATGTATAATCCATTAGAAATATTTCAGAGATTGAGTCTTCTCCATTGTTCGCAAATGCAATTTTATCCCCATTTGGCGAGACTACTGGTCCGGCTATGTTTTGTGTGTTTTGTAGACGTGTTAATTGAGTCTTATTGGTACCGTCCAGATTGATTTCAAAAATTTGTGCACTTTTTAAATCCTCCGACCAACCCACATAAATAATTTTGTCACCATTTGGGAACCAATCACCCATAATGCCGTACTCAACAACCATTTCTGGTTTTGCTCCGCTACTATCCATTACAATGATACCTCTAGGCTCGCCTGCAAAAACAGTAGCTAAAATCTTCGAATAATCAGGAGAATATCTACCGCCAATCGCATTTCGGTATTCATTAATACCATTCACATTTGTAATTTGTTTGGTAGCGTTGTTCTTGATATCGAACTCATAAATCCCGAATGGAGAAATGGGACTATGAAAGAGTATCTTATCATCAGATTGATTTACGTCAACATTATAAGCTTGGTTATCATATACACTTGATCTTTCATTGGTGTTTAAATCATAAACCCAAATGTGATTTTGAATGATATTTTCCTGATCTGAAAAGTCATTATGTTGAAAATATATTTTTGAACCATCACGACTCCATTCGGCATTTATGGCTTCAAAATCTTCTGATGGCGGTATATCTGTGTCCCATATAGGTTCTTCATCAGAAATAATACTACAATTAGCTAGAATAAGTAGTAAGTACCCCATTAACTGCAAGATATTATAATTTAATTTGGCTTTAATCATTAATCATTAAAATTTCGAATACTTCTAATTCCAACACCATTAAGAATAAAATATTCTCCCTATGGTTCAAGCTAATGCAAATTCTGATGCATTCTATCCTAAAATCAAGAATATTTAGTTTGAATCATCTCTAAAACGTTCGGCCCTTAATCAGTTTTTGATATAGTTGTTCACATTCTTGAAATAACCCGTCCATATCTTTTGAAATTGGAATACCTTTCGGTTGATAGGGTTTAAATCCTGTAGATTGGTGTACATTATGATACCAATGCTTCGCCCATATCCCATCTTCGGGTCGTGCTCCGGCTTTCCAACGCAACATATTTTCTTCAAACGGAATATCGAGATGTGCACAAATCTCAATGAGTTTTTTTCTCGGATCTAAGAGTACATCTTTAGAGTCAATAACAATTGGATGTTGCCCCATTCCCTTAAGAAATTTCATTAATTCTAAATGTTGGGGATATCCCGTATCGTGCAAATTTGGATTGGGAATTTGGTTGATAAAAGATGTGAGCATTTCCTTTGGATCTCGTGTCAAAATCACATTCACAGTATGTTTCATGAAGCTCCAATCTAAATCAACTAGATGATGGGTCATGTGCTTGAAGAATACTATGGAAGTTTGGTACTCCCCAAAGATGATCTCCTCGATAACTTTACGCCCATCATTTTCTTGATCGGCGATAACCTCTTCTGCACCTGGGTGATACTCTTTCGCATGTGTTGATGTAAGATAATGGGCATAGAGAGGTTCATCAACCACCGTAGTATCACTTCTTTGAGCAAATGAATACATTAACGCAGTAGAGATATTGCGTGGGCCGCTCCAAATACAAATTCGTTTAGTTTTACTCAAATTAACACCATTACAATCATTCTTATCCCTTCGCGGTTGTGAGAAGAATCAGCACATTTACTAAGATGTGCAGATTCTTCAGCGGTAGCCTCAGAATGACATTCAAATTTTTAAGTAGTTTCATTTTAAATTTTAAATTCCCAAAACGGATTCAATCTTTCCTTCATATAAATTCTGAAGGAGTCCTGTTATGGTTCCTGGAACAGAGGCTGAAATCTCACGAGCATCAATGTGGGTTACAGGGGTTAATCCTCCAAAACTCCCTGTTACAAATGCTTCGTCTGCGCCATATACATCAAATAAAGAAAAATCTTTTTGATGACAAGGTATATTATGTTCAAGGCATACTTCTATTACTTTTCCACGAGTAATTCCATTCATACAATACTTTCCAGTGGATGTCCAAACTTCTCCATCTTTAACCATGAAAAAATTCGTTGCGTTACATGTACTCACAAATCCATGAATATCCAACATCAAGGCTTCGTCTGCTCCTGCTTCTATTGCTTGAATAAGGGCTTGTACTTCATGTAATTTAGAATGGCAATTTAATCTTGGATCTAAATAATCTGGAGAACCGCGCCGTACTGTACTTGTAAATAGGGTAATCCCTTTATTTCGAGTGGAAGGATCCGCTTTTTTATATTCCGCAATGATTACAATATTTGGACCAGAAATGGTTAATCTTGGATCTTGACTTGGAGTTTTCTTAATACCCCGTGTAACCATTACACGAATGTGAACTCCATCTACCATATTATTAGCGGCTAGTACAGATTTTACTTGAGATTTAATCTCCTCGCTCGTCATCATAATATTCATTCCTATGGCTTTAGCCCCTTGAAAAAGACGCTTCATATGATCATCCCAAAAAACAAGTACATTATGGTGTAAACGTAACCCTTCCCAAACACCATCGCCAACTAAATAGCCAGAATCAAATACCGAGATTTTGGCATCTTTTCTAGGCAGGAGTTCTCCATTTATTAAAATGAGTATGTCTTCGTTTCGAGGATCATCCAGAGCATTATGTGTACCGTGTACCATGAAAGTGTTATTAATTAATGATGCGATTAAGAATCAAGATACGTTCTTATTGAATCTCTAAGGGTGGTGAATGTCTGTTTTAGTAGTTGCTCATTTTCTTCTAGAAGGGTAATGCGAAAGCCTCTTAAATCAGAACAAAAAGAAGAAATAGGTACCACACATATCCCCGTTGCTCCTAACAAGTAGTACACAAATCTAAAATCGAGTGAAACTCCTTCCACCCATTTTTCTACCAACGATTTAACTTCTTCATTTTTTATAGGAAGAGTTTGTTGGTGAGTGAGGGTTCCCTCTTTAAATACAATGGTGTTATAAAAGGCACCATACGTAGGATTAAATGTAAGCTCGGGGATTTCTTGAAGCGTATTTGATATAAATGTGCTTCTTTCTCCCGTTCGTTTGTTTAATTCCATTCTATATGCTTCGTAACGAGGATCCCCAAGTATTTTTGGAATAGCCATTTGGGGCAAGGTTGTTGAGCAAACTTCAATCATTTTTGCATCGTCTAGCACTCTACACAACTTACTAAATTCGGGATCTACCTCTCTATTATAACATTCTATCCAACCGCATCGAGAACCTGGCCAAGGCAGTTCTTTCGAAATCCCTTTCATGGCTATTCCAGGAATATCTCCTATCACTTCTGAAAGAGCATATGCTTGAGCGCCGTTATACGTAATCTGATTGTATATTTCGTCTGATATCAGAAAGAGATCATATTCTCGGGCTAATTCTACTATTTCTTGGAGGATGTCTTTTGGATAAACCATTCCCGTTGGATTATCAGGGTTTATCAACAGAATAGCTACGATATTAGGATTGTATTTCACTTTATTCCTAAGGTCATCCATATCTGGATACCAATGATTCTCGGGGTCTAATCGATAGGTAAGAGGATGATGATTAGCATGGGCAGCTTCAGCAGAAGAATGTGTTGAATAGGCTGGTGAAGGACCGATGACCCTAGTAGTAGGAGTTAAATAGTGATAAAGAGTAGCAATGGCATCCCCTAGTCCATTAAAAAATAATATATCATCTGGAGTAATTTGAGCGCCTCCAAGTGTATTATTTCGTTCAGCAAGAAATTCACGAGTAGCTAAAATCCCCTTGGAATCACAATATCCATAGGTTTTATCATTTTGTGTTAAATCGTTTATGATATCTTTTATCCAACTCGGTATAATGGCATTTTTTTGGATGGGATCCCCAATATTTTCCCAAAATATTTCCACTCCATGTTGTTGAAGAATGTTAGCTTTCTTAACTATTTCTCGAATTTCGTAACTAAGCTCATTAGAACCTGCACTAAGCAGTTTTTGTCTCATAATCTACCTAAACATGTTGGTATTCTGGGTGTTTGGAAATAAAAGCATTTAATGCATTAAGTGCCTCACTTTGAACTTTCTTTTTTAAGAATGCGCTCCATCCAAATATTAAGCCTGAAATCCCTAATGCTTGGGTACTCCATCGCCAAAAATCAAAATCATCTTGATGATTAATAATCAACCCATCTTTAAAAATAAAAGAAGCAGCAACCTCATTAATTACTGGTCGTTTTGTTGACGAAAACGTATAGCGAGCTATCCAATTTGCGGAACCAGTATTAAAAGAAACTTCCACTTGATCGTATTCTATGTTTAAATCTTTCCCTCGTTCGCATAGCATATGCCACATGCCAAAAATATGCTTCCCCTTTAATTGGAATACTTCATCTTTAAATTGTGCATCATCATGATAACATTCACTCATCGTTTTATAATCTCTTTGGGCAAAAGAAGAATAGAAGGTATGAATTAGCGCTTTATGTTGATCTTGTTCGTTCATTTAGGATTGATTAATGCATTACCATGATTGATGAGCGTCTTTCTAAATTATTGTTAAGCGTATTTACTTTGCATTAGAGAGTATTTTTGATGAAAGTACTCCCATTACGATCACAATTATGCTCCCGAATAAAGTGTATAAAGGCCAGGCTATAATTAATCCGTCTCCGGGTAAAATTGTTTGAACTGGTCCATTTACCATGAAAAGTAATGCAACCATCCCTGCAAAAAATCCTATAAGCGCATCTTTTGTATTAGGTTTATCAAATAACATCCCCAAAGCAAATGCACCTAATAATCCACCATACGTATAAGATGCGATTCCAAGTCCCAATTCCACTACTGTTGGTCGTTCCCCAGCTTTTAATTGAAGAACCGCAAAAATTACAGCAGATCCTGTTAGCACTATCCCCCAAACAAAGGTTAACATTTTAGACATGTTAAGTTCTTGGAATGGTGTCATCACTTTTTTGGATAAAGGGTTCAACAGATCAAAAGTGGTGGAAGATGCTAATGAATTTAAAGATGAACTCAAGCTACTCATCGCTGCGGCGAACAGTGCTGCGACAATGAGCCCTGAAATGCCTGCTGGTAACTGTTCAACTATAAATTTCGCAAAAATTTCATCGTTGGTTGTTAATCCTAAGGCTTCTGGGGTTTGTGCTTCATAAAATGAATAAAGAAATAATCCAATTACTAAGAAGAGTGCAAATTGTAGAATTACAACCAATCCACTTCCTATCAAAGCTTTTTGAGCAGATTTTAATGTACCTGATGCCAGTAATCGTTGTACCAATAATTGATCGGTACCATGAGATGCTAGCGAAAACACCGAGCCGCCAATTACTGCGGTAATTAGAGTATAAGGCTGAGCAATAAATTCTTTAAAGGGCAGATCAAAACCCCATCGAATAATCTGCAATTTGTTGTCATTAGCTGCAAATTCTGACACTGTTTTCCACCCCTCTGGTAGTTGATAGAACAACACGAATAATGCTATACCAGCGCCAAAGACATACACCCCAAGTTGAACAACATCCATCCAAACTACCGCTTTTATACCTCCAAAAAAGGTATAAAATAGGGTAATCACTGCAATAACACTTATAGAAAGAATATACAATTCGAGGTCTGTCCATGTTAAAAATGCACCTCCTAATCGTAATATTATAGCTAGAGGAATGGCTGTTGCGAAGAGTCTCACTCCATCCGCTAACAGCCTTGTGATCATGAACGTGGAACTCGTAGCAACTCGCATGGATGTACCAAAACGTTGATCTAAAAACTGATATGCGGTATACATTTCTCCATCAAAATATTTAGGTAAAAAGTATAGGGCGACTATCACACGTCCAATAAAATATCCAATGGTGATTTGCAAAAAAGTTAAGTTACCTCCATAGGCTACCGCTGGTATGCTTATAAACGTTAAGGTACTTGTTTCAGTAGCTACAACTGAAAATAAAACTGCCCACCAAGGAATTCCTTCACCACCTAAAAAATAATCTTTTGTTGAAGTCTGTGTACCCGATGCTTTAAGCCCAAAAACTGCTACAGCAATCAAATAAACAACTAATACAATATAATCTAGTAGTTCAAATTGCATAGGTCAAGAAACGATTAAGTATTTAGAAATGCCATGAATTTTTGAATAGCTCTACCACGGTGACTCATAGAATTTTTTATCTCCGAATCTAATTCTGCAAAGGTATGCTCAAAACCATTTGGTTGGAACACAGGATCATATCCAAAACCTCCAGCCCCCTTTTGTTCATTAAGAATTTTACCTTCAACACACCCTTCGAAGGTAATTTCATGTTCGGAAGTAACAAATGCGACTACCGTTCTAAATTGTGCTTTTCGGTTTGAAATATCATTCATCTCTGTTAGAAGTTTAAGAACATTATCCTGATAGGATACATCTTCCCCTGCATAACGAGCTGAATATACCCCAGGGGCACCATTCAAGGCATCTACTTCTAAGCCAGTATCGTCTGAAAGTGAAGGAAGTCCCGTAGTTTTAAAAACATAGTTTGCTTTTTTAAGGGCATTACCTTCTAACGTCGGTCTATCTTCATCCACATCTTTGAGATTAGGAAAATCCAAGGCTGATAAAACTTCAATGCCCAATGGCTGTAGTAATGCCTTCATCTCTTCAATCTTATGCTGATTTCGAGATGCTAAAACTAGTTTATTCATCTGAGTCTCTTGGTTTAAGTTTGTAAAACAGATTTATGCTACTCCCGATAGTAAGTATTCCATTTAAAGCAATGAAGATGTAGTCGACTCGCATTATGGCATAGATCGTTAGGAGTACACTTGACGATACGTAAAGAATAATGAATACGATATTAATATCTGTTTTACCATTTTTTATCGTATCAATAGTTTGTGGAACCCACGCTGTGACTAATAGAATAAATCCTGCCCATCCTATTACTTCCGATACATGCATTAGTGCATCCTTTTCTTTATTTGCTGAGCTTCTTCAACGGTTAATCTTGGACCGTACTGAGTTACAACTTGAGAAGAAGCTAAACTCGCAAGTTTACCAGCACCAGCATACCCAAGTCCGTTCGTTACACCATACAAAAATGTTCCAGCAAACATATCTCCTGCACCGTTAGTATCAACAGCATGTACTGGGTACGGTTCTATATCTATGTATGTATCGCCATCATATATGATTGCACCATTTGCGCCTAATGTTATTACAAATCGTTTCGCATATTTTTTTAGAGCTTCACGAGCCGCTAGAACATCTTCTTTTCCTGTAAATTCTTTGGCTTCAACTTCGTTACAAAAAAGTAAATCCACAGAAGCTCCAATCAATTCTATAAATCGCTCTTTAAAAAACTTAACTATAGATGGATCGGAGAGAGTAAGTGAAGTTAATACTCCATGTTTTTCAGCAAGATTTTTTGTGAGGAGGAGAGCTTCAAAAGCTGTATCTGAGGTTACTGGATAGCCTTCTAGATATACATATTCGGAATTGCGAATGGCATCCTCATCAACTTCATTAACCGAAAGTTCAGCGCTGATCCCCAAAAAGGTATTCATGGTTCGGTCTGCATCATCTGTAATCATCACAAGACATTTACCCGTGTAACCATGTTCACGAGCATGGGAATCGAAGTTTGTTTCAATGCCAATATCATGCATGTCTTTTAAAAAATGATCTCCATATTCATCATTGGAAATCTTGCATGAATAAAATGCACTACCTCCCATTTGTGTAACGGCAATCACCGTATTTCCTGCAGACCCTCCTGATTTTTTCTCAATATCGGTGTGCTCAATAGCCTGAATCAATTGATTCTGTTTTTCTTCATCTACTAAAGTCATTAACCCTTTAGGAATTTTATGTTCCTCAATAAAATGGTGAGAAACTTTAAATTCTAAGTCTACTAGGGCATTACCAATGCCATACACATTGTATTTTTTCATGAATTATTCCGACTGTTTTAGAGTATAAAGGTACGCACACCTTAAGCCGATTAAAAGATAAGTACGTTCCAATTGATCATTTATGTTTGCTTCTACATGATTTATATTTGATGATATTTCAAACATGTCCATGAAACCTATTTTTGAAGAACAAAACCTAACTAAAAGTCACATAGAGCATACACCATTGCTTTCTATCGTCGTGTGTGTGTATAACGAAGAGAATAATATTAAGCCCTTAATTGAAGCCATTTATGCTGCTCTCATCGATATTCGTTTTGAACTTATTTATGTAGATGATGGATCTACTGATGCTACCGTTAAAAATGTAATCAGTGAGATGCGCCCAGGCATGCAATTGATTGAACTTCAAAAAAATTATGGTCAGAGTAGTGCTTTAGCAGCAGGAATTGATCATGCAAGTGGCGAATATATCGTATTGATGGATGGTGATTTACAAAACGATCCTACGGATATCCCTAAAATGATCGATATTGTTCTACAAAAGAATTTAGATGTTCTTGCAGGGATACGAGCCCACAGAAAAGATGGTTTTATCCTACGCAAATTACCCAGTTACATTGCTAATTCACTCATACGGCGCTTAACTGGTATTGATATCAAAGATGCGGGGTGTACTCTAAAAATAATTAAATCTGATATTGCAAAACGAATTGGGCTCTATGGAGAACTCCATCGATTTATTCCTTTGCTCACTCATTTAGAGGGTGCAACTATCGATCAAATCGAGGTTAAACATCATGCTAGAACTTCAGGGAATTCAAAATATGGTTTAAGCCGTACCTATAAAGTTATCAGTGACCTTATTCTGATGGTTTTCTTTCAGCGTTACCTAAGTAAACCTATGCATCTATTTGGTGGTATTGGGATACTCTTTACTCTGTCAGGAATTGGGATAAATCTATATCTATTTGGCTTAAAATTGATGGGCCAAGATATATGGGGGAAACCACTGCTTATTTTAGGACTTATTACCTTTTTTGGAGGCTTACAATTCCTTACAACAGGTATTATCGTTGAAATTTTGATGCGCGTATACTACGAAGGGCAGGAGAAAAAACCGTATAGATTACGAAAAATCACAGTATCTGATAAATAAGGCTCATATTTTTTAACACTACCTCATTATACATTTCATAATTAGATGACTATTCTTATCACTGGTGTTGCTGGTTTCATCGGATCTCACACCGCTGAATTTTTTTTAAAAAAAGGTGACCAAGTTATTGGATTAGATAACTTTGACGATTTTTATGATAAACAAACAAAAATCATAAATCTTGAGCATGCCAAATCATTCACTAACTTTAGCTTTATTGAAGGGAGTATTTTAGATAAAAGGTTATTGGAAAAGATAGTGAGTTCGATTGGTATTGATTTAGTGATTCATTTGGCTGCAAAAGCTGGTGTTCGTCCTTCCATCATAAATCCTACATTGTATCAAACAGTAAACTTAGATGGAACATCTAATGTACTAGAGGCGATGAAAAAAAATCCTTCAACAAAATTGATATTTGCTTCAAGTTCATCGGTATATGGAGAAACTAACAAAGTTCCATTTAAGGAGGATGATATCCTTTCCAAACCATTGAGTCCTTATGCTGCGACAAAAATTGAAGGTGAATATATATGTAAACATTTTTGTGAATTGCACGATTTAAAATACACTATTCTTCGGTTTTTTAGTGTTTATGGTCCACGACAACGACCAGACATGGGGATATCAAAATTCTTTAAGCAGTTAATTTGCCAACAGCCAGTAACATTATATGGTGATGGGACTTCGAGAAGAGATTACACGTACGTGGATGATATTGTTCAAGGAATTGCATTATCCGCCCATTTACCTGGTGATGGAGAAATCATAAATCTAGGAAATTCTGAACCCATTACACTTCAGAAACTAATCTCATCTATGGAAGAAGTTGTTGGGAAAAAAGCCTTGATTGAATATCAGGATCCAAAAGAAGGAGATGTAATTCAAACCTATGCAAGTATTGAATTAGCTAAACGGTTACTAGGTTATACACCTACTACCAACCTTTTAAAAGGATTAAGAAAGCAGTTTGAATTTTTAAACATCAGAAATAATGCTTGACCTTAGGGCATATCTGCGTAAAAGATTAACACAACATTTACCGGGAATAGATGCACATAAAATGATGTATCCTGTTCCCTTATTGAACAAGGACAAAGTTTTTAAAAAAAAATCTCCCCCTGATGATTCTTACAGAAATAGTAGTGTTTTACTATTATTGACTACTTGGAAAGATGAGATCGAAATTTTATTCACTCTTAGAACCTCAGGTATTAAACATGGCGGGCAAATCAGTTTCCCTGGCGGTGGTACTGAAGGAAATGAAACACATGAAGAAACCGCTTTAAGAGAGGCTTATGAAGAAACAGGAGTAATAGAAAAAAATGTGGAAACTATCGGACAACTCAGTCCCCTTTTTGTTGACCTTTCGAACAATTTGGTAACACCCATAGTGGGTTTCCTCGACACTCCTCAGGATTTTATAGCCAATCCTAATGAAGTAGAGGATATATTTTTTATTCCCATCTCGAAATTTTTGAATCCCTCAAATTTAAAAAAAGAAGCATGGTCACTACGTAAAACAGAATATGTGGTTCCTTTTTGGGATGTCTATCGTGTTCCTCTTTGGGGAGCTACCTCCATGATCTTAAATGAACTTCTTATAATATATAAGGAATTTCTTAACCATAAAGATTGAGTAGGGGCATTATTTTTAATTAACCACTACAGCCCTTTAAATTATATTGTTCCTGCGTGAACATCTCAACATAATGTGGAATTAGAAAATTAATTTTTCGGATACTTTTTCTCCTAAAGACATCCCAAGCGCAACCCCCATTCCACTAAGCCCAGCTACTTGCCATGTTCGTTTACCCACTTGTTGTATTGAAGGAGATTTAGAATCTGTGAATCCCATAATCCCCGACCATTCACTTTCTATCTCCCACCCTTTAGGCAGCTTAATTACAGCATCTACAAAATGAATAAGGTATTCTTTGATTTGGCTATTAAAACCGAACTCACTCGTATTTTCAGCTTCTTGAGCAATATTTCTACCTCCTCCAATTAACAATCGATCCGATCCAAGATTTCTGAAATAAACATATCCTTTGTTGTAATGGAAGGTACTTTTCCACTTAAAGTTTGTAATTGGTTTGGTTATAAATACATATCCTCTACCAGGTTGAATATCCTTATTTAGTGTTAATTTTGGGGTAAACGCATTAGTAGCTAATACAATAGAAGAAGCTGTTATCTGTATCCCAGATTCTGTTTGTATCAAACCAGCAGCAACATCTATCTTTTTTACCTCTGATTTCCACCTTACTTCATTACCTATTGCATGATTCAATTCAATAAGCTTTTTCATCATTTTTCCTGGATGAAGCGCCCCTTCTAAACGATTAAATATGGCGTAATTTCCTTCATATACACCCTCTTTATAAACCTCTGATTCTCCAACTAAAGATTTCATCCATTCGTTAATACGAGGAATATGATTTCGTACCCGTTCAAACTCTTTTGGATCAGTAAAAATCTCCCAACCACCACACTCATCAAAATCTATCGTTTGAGGTCCTAAAGTAGATTTCAGTAACTCAAGACCCTCAAATCTCGCTTTGATTCTTTTTTGAAGTTGGTGTTCCGAATCGAGTTCTAAATCTGCCAAATACTCTCCTATACTTCCGATACATGCAAAGCCTGCGTTTCTCGTACTTGCCCCAATAGGAAAAACTCCGCGTTCAAGAATAAGAATTCTTAAATCTGGCTTTTTTTTCTTTGAAAAATATGCGGTAGATAGTCCTGTTAAACCTGCCCCTATTATTACTAGATCATACTCCTGATGATAGAGTTCATTCTCCCAAAACGACTGGTTTGAATTATATCTATTGTCCATTCAATACTATAGTTGCCATTAAAGGAGCGGCATAGTTAAAAAACCGTTCATCCACATTATAGTTGGGATGATGCCATACATACTGTGAATCAGATTCCGGCGAACCGCTACCCGCAAAGAAAAAAGCACCAGGAAAATGCTCTTGATAAAACGCAAAATCTTCTCCAGCCATTATTGGTTTTTCAAGTTCTATAGCAGATTCATCTCCAAATAATTCACGCATATTTGCTAGAACGCGTTCTGCTTCAGGCTTTGTATTCATCACTACTGGATACCCTCTATTAAAAGAGAAGGTATATGAGCCACCAGCAGCCATTACTACTCCTTTAAGTATACTTTCCAATCGTTCTTCGATTAAATCTGCATCTTTTTTTGATAGTGTTCGAACAGTGCCGAGCATTCGCACACTTTCTGGAATTATATTGTGAGCAGTGCCTCCTTCAATTTTTCCAATTGTTACCACTGCAGCATCTGTCGGATCAATGTTTCTGCTTACAATTGTTTGAACGGTTGTAATAAATTGAGAAGCTATGACTATGGGATCTATGGCTTCATGAGGTCGAGCTGCATGACCACCTTTCCCAAAGATTTCAATCATAAACTCGTCTGGTGCACCCATTAATGGCCCTGATTTTGTAGCAATTGTTCCAGGTGTTAATAGAGGATCGGTATGTAATCCATAAATTGCTTCAACATTTTGCTTCTGTAGAAACTCGGTATCACAAAGTAATTTTCCTCCCCCTGGCAACTTTTCTTCACCAGATTGAAAAACGAACAACACTTTCCCCTCAATATTATCTTTCATTTCATATAATATTTTTGCTGCTCCAAGTAGATTCGAAGTATGGGCATCATGCCCACAACAATGTGCTACTCCAGGATTTTGTGACATGAAATCAACTTTTGCCTGTCCATCTTCTTGCATAGGAAGCGCGTCAATATCTGCACGTAGGGCAATCACTCTATTAGAAGAAATTCCACCTTCTAGTATGCCGATACATCCTGTTTCTAGAGGACTTTCATAAGGAATACCAATTGCAGTAAGTTCCTTTTTGATAAATTTCGTGGTTTCAAATTCTTTAAAACTCACCTCAGGATGTTGATGTAAATAGCGCCGGGTTTGTATCATATAAGGCACATATTTTTCTGTAAGTTCAAGAATTTTATCTTTTAAAAGCATACATATATTATTTTGATCGATACTATGGCTACATAAATTTTTCTTCAGCAGCTTATCAACTATGGATTCTATTGTACATCATCTGTCGAAAGACGGTTCTTCAACTTTATTCTCAACACAGTTTAATCAATTTTACCATAATCCCAAGGGAGCCATTTCTGAAAGTAGACACGTTTTCTTTGAGCAATCTACGCTTATTGAATGTTTAAGCCAAACTTCAAACCCTATTTCGATATTTGAGATGGGATTTGGAACCGGACTTAATTTTCTTCTTTTATTAGAATACATCAAAGTGTTAAATATAAAAATTCCCATAAACTTTTTTTCTGTAGAAGCTATTCCTGCTGGAATTGATGCTATGAATACGGTCAACTATGATGAGTTATTAACTTTAGATTTTAAAAAACATCAGCTATTAGATTTTTTTGCTGACCTAAAAATAGGATGGAACCATTTATTAATACCACAACATCCACAGGTTCAGCTTTCTCTATATGTTGGACGATTTAGTGAGATGCCTATTCCTAATTCCTACATAAATTTTTATTTCCATGATCCTTTTTCTCCTGAGGTTAATCCAGAATTATGGACGGTAGAAACCTTTAATAAATTGGCAATATTCGCTGATGATAAAGCTGTTTTATCTACATATTGCGCTGCATCTAGGGCACGAGCAGCTTTAGCAAAATCGGGTTGGTTTGTTGCTAAAGCGCCAGGTGCATTAGGGAAACGAGAAATGACCGTGGCATCATTAGAAAAAAAGAAGATCAGTCACCTTAAAAGGATAAATGAGCCTCGCTTAATAGAAAGATATGACCGAGGTGATTTTTCTGATTTAAATCAAGTTAATGATACATAACGCAGATGCTCTATTCCTTCCAATTCAGATACTTTCGATAATTCAGACTCATCCATCTGCTTGTCTATAGAAAAAGCTGTAATAGCCTGAGAGCCTTTTCCACTTCTACCGAGGCTCAATCCACCAATATTAATATTCATACCTGCTAATGCCCCACTTACAGATGCCAGCATACCCGGTTTATCTTCGTTCTGATATAAAATAATATCGCCTTCGAGTCGAAGTTCAATACCGTAATTTTCAATTTCTACGATACGATAATCTCCATCACCAAAAACACTTGCAGAAATACTTTTGTACTCTGCTCCTTTTGGAAGCTTTATAGTAACTAGATCATTATAATGTGGCGTTTTGTTGGAAGTTACTTCTTTTATGTTAAATCCTCGTTCTTCCGCATAAATTCTTGCATTTATCAGATTAATGGATTCGCTTACATATTCTGAAAGCATCCCTTTAAGAATACCATCGGTTAATACGTCTGCATATTTTGCGCTTTCACCGGCGTATTCAAATTCAAAGCTATTGGCATGATCTGGACTAATCTGAACAGTTAGTCGACCTAATTTTTCCGCTAGTTCTAAATATGGTCCAACTTCTTTATTCGTTAATAAGGCAATAGATTTTCCGTTAAGGCTACCTTTATAATTTTTATTCTCAAGAGCATCAGACATTTGGGCAGCAATTTGCTCTGCTACTTTTTCCTGGGCTTCTTCTGTTGAAGCTCCTAAATGTGGGGTACTGATAATGTTCTCATGTTTTAACACATTATATATTTCATCAGTTGGTGGCTCATTGGTATACACATCCAAAGCTACTCCTCCTACAATGCCTTCATCTAATAATTGAGGTAGATCTGCCTCTTCATAAATACCCCCACGGGCGCAATTTACAAGCTTAATTCCTTTTTTTAGTTTATGTGCACTTTTTAAGGAGACCAGACCTTTAGTTTTATCAGTTAGTGGGGTATGCACTGAAAGATAATCGGAAGTTTTGAGCAGATCATCTAATTCAACTAACTTAACTCCAATTTTATTGGCATGTTCTTCGGTTGAAAATGGATCATACGCTTGAACTTCCATTCCGAAAGCCAGCATTCTTTTAGCAACTTCAGTACCAATTTTTCCCAGACCAACAATACCCAGAATTTTGCCATGCACCTCAGTTCCCATATAGGCTTTACGATCCCAGCCTCCACTCTTAACTTTAGCTACAGATTTTGGAATATTTCTTGATAGAGCTATGATCATGCCACAAGTATGTTCAGCAGTAGAAATTGTATTACCATCTGGAGTATTCATTACTAATATTCCTTTTGAAGTTGAAGCTGGGATATCAATATTATCAACTCCAACTCCAGCACGGCCAATAACCTTCATTTTTGAAGCATGTTGTAGTAAATCTGATGTAACTTTAGTTGCACTGCGGACAACCATACCATCATATTCACCAATTTTTTCAGTCAATTCTTCAACTGACAATTTTCCTGGTTGATCTGCGTGTATTCCTCTGCTTTTAAATACGTGTGCACATATTGGATCAACGCTATCTAATAATAATACTTTGAATGACATAAGAGTGTTTGAGTGAGTTTTATTTTGGAATTATGTTTCCGCAAATTCTGAGATTAAATCTTGTACTTTTTCGATGCCTAATTTGCTCTCGGATGAATACGCTAAAATAGGAACTTCAATGTTCATTTCAGCGAGAATTTTACGAACATCTGCATTGGCTTTTGAACGCTTATTATTCGAAAGTTTATCTGCTTTTGACATCAATACTGAAAATGGCATATTGTTAGAAGCCATCCAGTAAAAAAAATCTTGATCAAGTTCTGTTGGTTTATGCCTTGAATCAATAACATGTAAAATTAATTTTAGCGTTTCACGATCTTCGAGATACTCTCGAATATTTCTACCCCATCTTTCTCGTTCTCGCTTTGGAACTTTTGCATACCCATAACCTGGAAGATCTACGAAATAACAAATATCAGAGATATTATAGTAATTCATTTGTTGTGTTTTCCCAGGAACATTTGATGTTCGTGCCAATCGTTTTTTATTCGTTAAAGCATTAATCAACGACGATTTTCCCACATTAGATCTACCTGCGAAGCAAAATTCTGGAAGTGTTGCAGGCGGGCAATCGGCCAGAGAAGGCGCACTAGTTACAAAAGTAGGTTGACCGTTAAACATTAAACCAATTCATTTTCCTCTTTTTCAACTCCAAAATTAACAGGTACAGGATATTTTGAAGTAAAACATGCAGTGCAATAATCATGGCCCGAAGGATTTGCTTCTTTAACAGCTTCCACTAAACCATCAGGGGATAAATATCGGAGACTATCCACACCTATTTCGCGCGCCATTCTTTGTATATCTCGATCATATTTATTGGCGATCAATTCTTCTGGATTTGGAAAATCCATCCCATAATAGCACGGACTGATAATGGGTGGAGAACTTACCAAAAAATGAATCTCGGCTGGATTACAGTCACGAATCATATCCACTAATAATTTAGAGGTTGTACCTCGAACAATTGAATCATCAACAATAATGACGCTGCGACCCTCAATAACCCCACGAACTGGGTTAAATTTTGTGCGCACTTTTTGTTCTCGTGATTTTTGCCCTGGAGAAATGAATGTTCTACCGACATAATGATTTCGAATCAATCCAATATCATATTTGCAATCAAATCCTAGTTTCTGGCTTTCACTAGCATAACCTAAAGCCGCTGTATTACTAGAATCTGGCACGGAAATTACCACGGGTTTTTTGTCAGATTTGTTAAGATCAACAACTTCAGCAATTGGATGTTCTTTTGCTAGTGCCTTACCAAGGTTTCGCCTAATTTTATCTACCATTTCACCAAATATCATACTATCTGGACGAGAAAAATAGACGTATTCAAAAATACATTGGCTTGTATCAGTTCCTGACTTCGGTGCAATTTTGAAAGACTTTGGTTCATCATCTTCTACTGCTTCACGGTCAATAATTATAACTTCACCAGGCTCTACGTCTCTTATATATTCTGCGTTAATGATATCAAACGCACAGGTTTCGCTTGCAACACAAAATTTCCCATCCACTTTTCCAAGAGCTAATGGTCGAAATCCATTTGGGTCCCGAACTGCGATCAATGCATCATCCGTCAACATCACCAAGCAGTAAGCTCCTTCAATCTGGTGAAGTGCATCCATAATTTGATCAAGTTGATTTTCTTTTTTGCTATGGGCTATCAAATGCAAAATCAATTCCGTATCAGAAGTACTTTGAAACAACACCCCTTCTTCTCTAAATTTTTGTCGAATTTGCTTAGCATTTGATAGATTTCCATTATGACCTATTGCGATATTTCCAGACTTATAATGAACTCTAAAAGGTTGGATATTGGCTGGATTTTTAGATGATCCGGATGTTGAATATCTGTTATGGCCAATAGCGGAATCGCCTTTAAGAATCTTTTTAAATATTTTTGGCTTATCAAATACACTTAATACTAAACCAAAATCTTTATACATAGGCATTACACTTCTACCTTTATCCGTATCGGTGTAAGCAGTTACAATACCTGCTGATTCTTGTCCTCTATGCTGAAGGGCATGCAATCCATAATAGGTAAGAAGAGCAGCATCAGGGTGGTTAAACACCCCAAAAACACCACAATATTCGCGGGGTTTGTCAGTCATAAGCTTTGTCCAAATTCATTTTGTAAAAAAAGGTTGGTTCAAGATAAGAAAACCATGTTGCAGATTTCTATTAGAAGTCGTTATGGCTTATAAATTATATGATAAAAGAACTAAAATTTAGATAAACTTTACCACCTAAATACTTGATATAAAATAAATCTAATGTGCTTTAAAATGTATGAAAGAAATTAACTTTAATTATAATTTTTATTCTTGATTTAGTTTTGCGTCTATTAATATCTGCATATTGAGAGCTCGAGAAACTGGACATGCATTTTTTGTTGTTTCAGCAATCCTTTGGAACTCATTTTCTTCCAAGTTAGGGACATTTGCTACTGCTTCTAGTTTCATTTTTGTTATGGTTGGTACTCCATCAAGCATTTCAAGAGAAATAATGGCATTAGTTTCTACATTTTTTGGATTATACCCTGCTTTAGCAAGTTCATTGGATAATGCCATTGAATAACAGCTTGCATGTGCTGCAGCAATTAATTCTTCTGGGTTTGTTCCTTCTCCATTTTCAAATCTTGAAACAAAAGAATAGGAACTTTTAAGAAGACCGCTTCCTAGGTGTACAGTTCCATTCCCATTTTTTAGGTTGCCAAACCATTGAGCATTTGCATTTCTATTGAACATAATCGAATTAATTAATTGAAATTTATTGATAATGTAATCTATTTGTATCTTATAACCGAGTTAAGTAATAGTCAGTAGCTCGGATAGTATAGATACTTGAACTGTGGATATCTACCAGCAGGTTGGTAGTGCGGGATAATAATTATAAAAATTTAGGAAAATGATGGCATTACAAAACTATAAGGAATTGTTCAACAATCCTTGGACAATAACATTGTTTGGGATAGCTGGCACCTTTGGTTATTATTTAGATTCTGTTTTTGTGGATCAAACAGAGTTTTTGCGCATCCTAAACTATATATGTTCTTGCCTCACTGCTTTAACTTTAGTGTATTATTTGATCGCTCGAAAAAATGAATATGTTGTATTAAAGCTTTATGCTATTTTTTTCTGGGGGAATTTATTGATAGCCCCATTCATCATGGTTGAATACAACCCATATGAATGGTTTTTTATGAGAAACTCGCTTTTTTATTTCTCACTTCTTCCAATAATAGCTTTAATGTTTGGAACTAAAGAATACATTTTTGCTACCATTATATTTTTTCTTCAGTTTGTTTCCATAACCTACATTACTGATAATAGTTTTTTATTAGAAAGTGTCACCTCTATCTTAATTGTTTTAGCTATCTATGCCTTGATTATTTATGCTTTTGTAATCAGTATCAATCATTATTTCAATTTTAATCTCGAGGTACAGCAAAAATTGATCGACCAATCCACCGCATTAATGCATTCAGATAGCACCAAAGGAAAGCTGTTATCTATCATTGGTCATGACCTACGCTCACCCTTAATGAGTTTAACTAGCTTATCGGTATTAATTGAAGATGAAACTCGAACTATAAAAAATAGCGAGCTTATTGAATTAATAGGTATGCTTAACACAACGATAGATCAAACAGCTTTTTTAGTAAATAATTTATTAGAATGGAGTAGGAGTCAAGACAATAGAATAAAAATTGATCTTAAACCTATAAGAATAGAACCCTTTTTGAACAGTCTACGCGATTTACACAGTTTCAGTTTATCTCACAAAAATCTTGATTTTAAGATAGGCCCCATCAAAGCAGTAGAAATTTTTGCTGATCAAAATACACTACAAACCATATTAAGAAACATAGTTACTAATTCAATCAAATTCACACCGAATGGAGGATCTATTACTGTTAGTACAAAAAATAACGAGAAAGGAGCCTTTGTTATAGTGAAAGATACAGGGATAGGTATGGAAAAAGAATTGGTAGACAAATTATTAGATGTCGACGTGTATACATCTCGTAAAGGAACGCTTCAAGAAACAGGCTCAGGTATTGGCTTTAATCTTAGTGCCGAACTTATGCAACTTCATAATGGAACTATTGATATAGAAAGTAAACCAGATTACGGAACAACAATTACTCTTTTCTTTCCAAGTATTGAATTTCAAGCTGAAGTTTCTGGGAAATAGTGGACAAAAAAATCAATTTTATAATTATTAAGAAATTTTAATAATTACCGATAACCAATAAATGATCATATACATAGTAAACTAAGCCGTATGAGTATAATTACGAAAACTGCGGTTGATAGGTGTATATCTAAATTAAAAGCCAATATTTACGATGACGCCCTATCAAAAATAACAAGAATTGAAGACAGAGAGAAAATTAAAAAGTGGATACAATACAAAGTTAATGCTTTTTTATCTACCTCAAACATGTTTGAGGAAGAAGAATTTCAACTCGCTTTGATGTGGTTTTACGTGCAATTAAAGGCTGAATGGAGCCAAATTAATACGCATTTCCAATATCAACAAATGCGAGGTTTTGAATTATCTCCTCCATTCTACTACCGCTTGAAAGTTTTAAGTATTACAATTAAAGAAATTGAAAACTTCATAAACATTTACCATGTAGATGGGGTAGCTAGTTTTCTGTCATTACCGATGAGCGAATTCGAACGGTAATTTTATGATGATTTCGTTTCTTGTGCGAAATTATTCTCACGCTAGATCATAATCATTGGTCTATTCCATTCATTTTATATGTTATAAGAATTAAAATATCCAAAAATTGATAGTATTATTTATTTACTTTCTCTATAAATAGTGTTCTAAATTAGATACCAAAATTTACCATCCCACATTGCAATTCCATTTGATAAATCACGTGAATAATCACCTGTACCATTGAAATTGCCAACAGCGACTAAATTGCTATCATACACAGTCAGATCAAAAACCCAGCCATTTAAGCTTTCACCAAAAGGAACCCACGATTCACCATCCCAAGATGCGATATGATTAAATAGAGTGTCTACATTGAATGAGTTAAAATCACCACCAATTATTATTCTACCATTTACTTCAGTTATGTCATTAATTTGGCCGTTAAATCCTGGTGTATGAAAACCTTTTACAAATGAACCATCTTGAGCATAGACAAACTGTATTGACAGGAAAAGACTAAATATTAATATTTTATTAATTTTATGTGATTTAATCATTTGTAAAGTAATAGAGATCAATAACAAATCAATTGATAAGCTCAATTATTTTATAAGCATCATCCGCTTTGTTTGCACAAATTCACCGGCTCGAATTCTGTATATATATACTCCCGACGATAAATTCATAGCATCAAACTGTATAGAGTGCCAACCTGCTTGTTTCAAATCATTTTCGAGAAGAGTGGCAACTTTTTGTCCGAGTAAATTGAATACTTCTAATCTGACTTGAGAAGCTTCCGGCAACCCAAATTGTAGAGTTGTACTTGGATTGAACGGGTTTGGATAGTTTTGAGACAGTGAATAATCTATAGGTAACTCTTGAAATAGTTCACTTGTGACTTTTTCAACGATGGTAAACTTAAATGGATCATCGTTCGAATTAGAACCGTATGTGAATAGACTATCTGTATCTATGGCTACTACTTTCCAAAAGTATTCACCTATACTCAGAGGTTCCAATAGAATTAATGTAGTATCGTTTGCTAATATTTCATCCACTAAGAGATTATTGAAAAGTGAATCTTCCGATAATCGATATCGATAATAAACTTGATCAAACAAATCTGTATCGCTACTTGAAGTCCAGCTAAAGTTCGGATTTACAGTCAGGGTATCAACACCATTTATCGGGTTTTGCAATTCAAAAGCTGTTGGTGGATCTAATTGTTGATTAATAATGAAAGTCTGAGTTTCACTCCAATCAGATTCCAAACCTTCATCATCAACAGTCTTTACACGCCAGAAATAGATTGATTCATCTAACAGAGATTCAGTTTCTGTTGAATTAATCCCGATTTCTGTTGTATCTGAATAATCAACATTGCTGAAAAGATCGTCTTGAGCAAGCTGAATAACATATTTCAGTCTATTTGGCGTATCGCTGTAATCGATATCAATTGCAGAGTTCCAGCTTAAGGTTGGATTTATACTACTAACCGTGATACTATCCGCAGGAGTAAATCCAGTAGTTACCATTTCAGGAGCATTATTTTCCTCGTTCAATATGAAATCCCAGGTATTAGACCACACAGAAGCTGAATCTTCGTTGTCAACGGAACGAACTCTCCAGAAATAGTGGACATCATCTTCTAATTGAACCGCCCCATTTAGTGAGCCTAATCTAACCGCAAACACACTGTCTTCATCTGAAGGATTTGATTGTAGATGACTAAGAAATTCACGCTTTGCAGTCCGTTGCAATATAGTAGACAAGCCAATATCGGATTGATTAATCAACGGTGAATTAAATAATTCACTTGAATCAATTTGCACTTCGTATAATGGGCGAGGATCTTCAAATTCGATCGTATCTTTAGCTAATGACCAAACTAAATAGGTATTAAGGTTCGATTCTACCCCACGATTTGGAGCCAGAAGCACAGGTTGAGTTGGTGAAGCATCATTTACTGATTGCACTTCAATATTCAATGTATCAGTTACCTCAAACTCTTCATCACTTGCGGTAATGCTAATAAATTCGTTGCCATTCCAATTCTTGGCAATCGTTACAAATACAATACCTTGCTCCGAAATCTGAAGTTCAATAGCAGATTCAGTATTTCTAATATCAAAAGTTAGGTCACTATCAACATCATCAAAATAATCATTTACGTTTAGTAAACTGAATGGATCAGAATCCTCAATTACACTCGTGTCTGGTAACAAGTTGACTAATACAGGAGCATCGTTCACTGATACTACTCGAAGATTTCTTGATACTACTTCTGAAGAATCCCCATTGGCAAAGACTTGAAATGTCAAACTTTTTATTGTTTCTTCAGGTCGCTCACTAGTATTCTCATATTCAATTCCTCTAAATAGCTGCTGATAAAGTGATGTTGAAGCGGTTCCTTTGAACTTAAAGATGCCATTAGATGAAGAAATCAATGAAACTGAATCTTGCAAATCTGTTGTGAAATAGAGCTGATCTTCAGTTTCAAATAAGAAACCATGTTCAGCTCGAACGATAGCACTGTCGATTTGGAATCCTGCATCAGTCATAACTTGTATTGAATCCGTAATTGAAGTAACCGGATCATTTTCTAGAATAACTAAGGTATCTGTTTCAACATTACTCAATAGAGGTACTAATGATACCAAAGTAAAATTAAATGGATTAGCGCCAGAATTTGATCCGAATGTTGTTAAACTATCAGTATCTGTGGCCATAACCTGCCAGAAATACGTACCAACTCCAAGTTGATCACCTAATGAATAGGTGGTATCACTCGTTAAAACCTCATCTACAATTAGGTTATTGAACAAGGTATCAGAAGCTAGTCTAAAGCTATAATATATCTTATCGAATAGATCCACATCATTACTTGATCTCCAGCTAAATACGGGATTGTCTGTAAGCGTATCTACACCATTTAGTGGTGTTAATAACTCGAATGGTGAGGGTGGATTTAATTTCTGATTGATGATAAAGGCTTGTACACCACTCCATTCTGATTCTGCTTCATCATCATCTATTGTCTTAACCCGCCAGTAATACATTGACTCATCCATCAGGCTATCAGGCATAATAGAATTTATTCCCGTTAAGGTTGTGTCAATAAAAACAATATTTTTAAATGAAGTATCACTCGAAAGTTCGAGAATATATTTCAATTTATTTGGTGTATCACTTATATCAACATCAAAAGCGGCGTTCCAACTAATTGTTGGGGTCAAACTACTCACAGTAATGCTATCCGAAGGAGTGAATCCATCAACAACCATATCTGGAGCATCGTTTTCTAAATTCAGCCAAAAACCCCAAGGCATTGACCAAACCGAAGCAGAATCCTCATTATCCAGTGATCTGACCCTCCAGAAATAGTGAACATCGTCTTCTAATTGAACTGCTCCTTCTAGTGCTCCAAGCCTAACCGCAAACACACTATCTTCGTCTGCGGGTTCACCCTGCATATATGGTACGTAATTACTCTTAGTGTTACGCTGTAATATGGTAGTTAAACCAATATTCGATTGAGCAATGATGGGTGATGTAAATGATTGAGAGGAATCAATTTCAATTTCATATAAGGGTTTTGGGTCCTCAAATTCAACTGTGTCTTTTGCCAATGACCAAACCAAAAATGTATTTAGATTGGTCTCTCCACCTCTATTCGGAGCAAGAAGGATTGGCTGTGTTGGAGCTGAATCATTCACTGAACGCACTTCGATTTTAAGAGTATCTCTTACTTCAAATTCTTCGTCCGTAGCACGGATACTTATCACATCAATTCCATTCCAATTTGGAGAAGAACTCACCAACAAGTCTCCAAGCTCTGTTATATCCAGATTTAAATTGGGGGAGCTGTTATACAACTCATAATTTAATTCACTATCTACATCCTCAAAATAATCATTAAGATTCAATAAGCTGAATTGATCGGCATCTTCTAATACACTCGTGTCGGGAAGTGACGATACTATGTATGGTGCATCATTCACCGGATTTATTACCCCATTAAACTCCAATGAATCGCTAGCCAAACTATCATCGGTGGCGATGACACTAAAAGAAAAATTACCATTTACGTCTTGTATCGAACTAAATGATAATACTGAATTAGAAATACTTGGGAGTACATTTGGTTCCGAAATGAATCCTATTGAATACCTGAGTGAATCTTTTGGTAAATCAATATCAGAGAATAATGAATCCAGATGTATAACTTCGATTACACCAAAATCTTCAACAAGCTGTATTGGATAAGTAACAGCACGAACAAATGGAGTATCATTAATGGGAGTTATTGTAATTTTGGCTGTATCTATTAAGGTGTATTCAAGTGAGTTAACTTCGATAAACAACTCGGCTTCTCCATACCAATTTGGTGCTGAAGAAATAAATATCTGATCATCTACTAATTGTAGATCAATTTCCTGATCTGCCGAGTTTACCAGATAGCTTATTGGAGAATCGAAATCTCTAAAAAAATCGTTTAGCCTGAGCGCTAATGTGTCGCTTACATCTTCCGGTAAAATGATTGTTTCAAGTTCAGCATATTTTTCCGGGGGGTCATCAACAGGGATTACTTGAATACTTCGTGAAGCTACTTCCGAAGAGTCTTCATTACCAAATACCTGAAATGAAACAATTTTTATGGATGTTTCGGGGTTATCACTAACATTTATGTACTCAATACCTCTAAATATTTGTTGATACAATGCTGCTGAGGCAGATCCTATAAACTTAAAAATACCTTGTGATTCCGACGAGAATTGAACCGAATCTTGTAGATTACTCGTAAAATTAAGTTGATCTTCGACGCCATAGATAAATCCTTCCGTAGCATTTACAACAGCACTATCAATTTGGAAGCCACCTTCTGCGATTACTTTCAAAGACTCTGATATAATTGTTAAAGATTCGTTTTCAGTGAAAAGCAGAGTATCCGGTTCAATATCAGTCAATCGAGGTGGAATGGTAACCATTACTTCCTGATTCACGATCATACTCCATTCTCCATCTTCGTCCAATACACGAACATAAAGAGTGTGAGGACCCGCAGAAAGAGAATCTACATTAATCGAAACCATTTCATCTATTTCGGAAGCGTCAGTAAGTTCCAAAAAGCTAGCATTTCCGAAACCGGGATCAACATCGAAGAAATACTCAGCAGAGACAATCTCACTAATCGTATTAGGGTCGTCTTTATCTACGAGGACAAGCTTTTGACTGGGTATTCCCCAACTTCCCGTAGGTGTTTTTGCTCGAATGTAAAGGTTTTGTATGCCTTCTGATAACCCTTCTGCATTGATTTGAGTCATCACTTCAATAGCAGCACCCGTTGTAACAGGTATGGAAGTAGCATTTCCAACACCCGGATCTTCATTAAAGAAATATTCAAGCTCAGAAATCTCAATCACACTCCCTTCATCAACTAACACCAGATTAACCTCTGGCATCCCCCAGGTTCCATTTGAAGTTCTAGCTCGTATATATAGATTATGTAATCCTTTTTCTAAAGCAGATGCATCGATTTGGGTGGTTAGATCAATTTCTGTACCTACGGTAGTTGAAATGAAGGTTCCTTGACCAACTCCAGGATCATCATCAAAGAAATATTCGAAACCATCAATTTCAATAACCTGACCTTCGTCCACTAATACCAATTGAACCACTGGAACTCCCCACCCACCTGCAGTAGTTCTTGCACGAACATATAAGGTATGTAAGCCTCGTTCCAACTGTGAGGCATCAATATCGGTGGTCAATGAAATACTCGTATCAGCAGTTGCTGATAGAAATGTGGCTTGACCAATGCCTGGGTCCGTGTTAAAGAAATATTCAAAGCCATCTATTTCAATGACCTGCCCTTCGTCTACCAAAACCAGTCTGCTACCGGCAAAACCCCATTCTTCGTTTGAATTCTTGGCTCTTAGATAAAGCGTATGTATTCCACGGCTCTGTGTTGCTGCTTGAATAGTACCATTGTAGGTAACTTCATTACCATTCGTAAAAGCTGTAATAGAAGTACCATTTCCAATTCCTGGGTCGGTGTCAAAGAAATATTCAATCTCTGTAATATTTTGAGCCCATACGCTTGACGATATCCCCACGGATAAAATAAATATAATCTTAATCATTTTTAATGCGTCATCCAGAGCGAAGCGACGGATCTGCAAAACGCTATTCCTAATGAAATTTGTTATTGCAAACGCCTTTTTTAGATAAAAATAGCCGAATTTTTTCTCGAGATTCATGGGTATACCTCGTGTTTAGTCGCCATTATTTTTATACACAAGGCTTAATTGCCGGAAGCTTTGATGGTTACTTCTTGTGTACTGCCTACTTTAAAAGTTAAGGGTGCTTGGATTTCTTGTATATACGGTAGTACTACCCCGGTTCGGCTGTAGGTGCCCCCTCCACCAAACACTCCAATATCGGTTCCATCTGAACCCGCACCAATTAACGTACTTCCTTCAATCAAAGTAGGATTGAAATTATTTAACCAGCCATTACCATCCTGAACGAACACATTTTCAATAGTCGCGTCTGCATCGATAATATTACCTGAACCAACATTACTTCTTTCCCCAATTTTAAGATCAAACTTGGAATAGTTATTTATAAATCTACTCGATGAGTGTTGACTATCAGCACTCAACTCAGTAAGGATAATATTATCACTAATAGTATTTCCTATAAATGAACCTGAGAATCGAGCATATATATTATTTAGAATAATCGAATTGGAAATATTAGTATTAAATATTTGACTGTAATGAGCTGATATAATACTATTTACAACAACTATTCTTTCTGAGTTAATAATACTATTATTTCTATCGCCTTTTATATAACAACTACTAATAATAACATTCGATGACCGGCTGATATCAAATTCATATTCAGAGGCAGTATTTTTTATAAGAATATTCTTAATCTTGAACTCATTACTCCCAGAATCAATAGCAAATACCCACTGTACAGTCATGCCTGAAATTGTGATGTTATCAGCGTTAATGTTTAGTCCACCGACTAAACTTTTATACTGGTTTCCTGCATTATATCCACTCCCTAGTATTGTTATCCCTGATTTTTCTTTTGCAATAGTAATGTTCCCATAAGTTGTAGGACTCGGCACTACCTGAATGACATCTCCTTCTTGGGAAGCATCAATAGCCTCTTGTAGGCTCGCATAAATATGATCACCTATTGGTGCAGATGCTGTGTTATCGGCAATAAGAATGCGCTGCCCTAATGTAGGCAGGCTTATTAAAAGAGCAAGAAAGAGTGTTAGTGAAGTTTTCATAATGAGTTACTTAAGTTTTAAAATTCGTTTTAGGACGCTAAGGATGTTATCTGAGTTAATTCTTAGCGGTAATGCTTACTGTGGGGTTAATTCCAAATTTGATATTCAAAGGCATTCCAAGATTCGTGACGGTAGGGACGCTGTATATAATTTTTTGAAAGGGATTAGATCCTCCTGTGGGGCCGATATTGGTACCATTTTTCGCCTGGTTAACAACATCGGTACTTGAACTCGCAACTTCCCATCGCCTATTCCAATCGTTGGCGGTTACATTCGCATCATCCATAATGGAGGGTATCGTAAAAGTTCTAAGCTTATTTCCTTCCCCGGAAGAGCCATCATTTTGTCCGAGTGTTACTTCATACAAATTGAATTCGAATACACTACGGATCATACCAGCTGTGGTAGTAAACCCATGAATGATATTGGCTCTAAACATATTCTCTATGCCCTCAATAATATTCCCGGATGCACTATTTCCCATGATCAGGTTATGCTCAAATAAACCGAAACTAAGTTCTGCTTCATGATCTCCTACATATATGATGTTGTTTCGGTAAGTAAGTCCCACAAAATTGGAGCTGATGTCTTCCCGAATCTGAACCCCTGCCCCTTCCAACAGCATGATGTTATTTTCAAAACGCGTATGCTGTACCGCGGCAAGCTCCAGTCGATCATAGATGGTACAGTTTTTAAAGATCATACTATTTGCGCGAGCGAGCAATAAACCAGATTCGAATACAATCCCATCAAAGGTCACAAACTCGGGAACTTCAGGGCCTAACCTTCCAACTTCCGCTTTATTCGTGATTACACTTCTCCGATATTCTAAATTATTTTTAAGATCCGTATTCAGTCCAGCCCCTTTGATGATGTAATTTTTTTTGTCCCGTATGGTAGCATTATCATTTGGCCAAGTATAGCCGGTAGAGCTTGGGGTTAGTAGAATAACATCATTTGCTTGCGCTGCAAGTATGGCATTTTCTAAATTTAAGAATTTTAATTCACCAGCTACCGACCCTTCATTATTATCTACAATAATTGTTCGTTGCGCATTAGCAGAAATCGATACTACCATCAAAACTAGCAATAACCCTAAATATCTCATCAAACCCTACTTATCTAATTAATAATATTCTTTTATGTAAATTAAACTTAAAATCCTATTCAATGGAACCAGTATCTTTTTAAAATCTTGGGTAAAAATATTTGAATTCCCATAGCTGTAACGAAACACGGTTCTAATTCCCTTTTATTCGTATTAATTATAGTTCAAAATTAACACTTCCAAAAAGTATTTCTCCTTTGAAAAAACCATAATCACTATAAAGTATATTTATTTCTTCAATTGTTTTCATAAACCAAAAAATTGAAATGTATCGATTAAATGAAATATTTAAACATGGCATTAACATTTACAAGTATGTGTATTTTATGAAAATTAGCTCATTTTATACATCAAATTAATACCGAAATAAGGTAAATGACAATACCCACTAGTGGGGTATTTATGAATTTTAAATCAAATCAAAAGCTTGGGCAAATTTTATCAGTTCAACAATACTTCTACATTCGGTTTTTCTTTTAATCATTTTGCGATGTTGCTTAACAGTGTCTGTAGTAATCAACAACTGCTCTGAGATATCTATATTGGTTTTTCCAAGTACAATAAGTTTCAGAATATCCATTTCACGATCCGTCAATTGCTGAAACTTCAAAAAGTTTTTATGAACAAATTTATACTCAGCTAATAACTTTTGTACCTTCGAAGAAGCAACTTCTATATTATAAAAAGGCAAAGAATAGGAAATCAAACAATCCGAATTTCGTAGAGGTTTAGATACAGTATATATTAAATTAAATTGTTTTTCTTCTCTCTTTCTAAAGCCTTGGCTAAAAGAAAATAATCTATTTTCAATATCCTTTTCTATAAATGGAATAAGTTTTTTTGAAGTGTAGTGAAGGGTATAATAAGGATCAAGATGGTTTAATTGATAATCATATCCAAGTTCATTCAACTCTGTATTAGAAAATCCAATTTCGTTCATTGCCGTCTTATTTACGAAATCGACAAGGATTTTTTGTTTTTTGTTTAAGTGTATAAATCCAGGTAGATCATCTAAAAAAACTTTCCAATCTTCCCCATACTTTGTAATTAACTTTTCTATTCTTAAAAGATCAATTTGTTGTCCGAGTAATATTTCTGAAAATGTTCTATAGCTCATATCAAATCAAAGGCTTGGGCAAAAATTACAAGTTCTACTGTGTTTCGGCACTCCGTCTTTTTTTTTAAGATTTTCCGGTAGCTCTTTACTGTTTCTATACTAATAAACAATCTTTCTGAAATAGAAATATTTGTAAGTCCTTTTGCGATCAATGTTAATACTTCAATTTCTCTTTCTGTCAACTTTTGGTATTTTTGAAAATTACTACGTGCATAGACTTCCTCACCAATTAAACGTTCAATTTTAGAATTTACAAAACCCGGATCTTTAATTGAATTTGAACTGGTAAGAGACAATTTTTTTGTTTAAATGATTTAAATCCTGTTAAAATAGACTCAACCTTTTGGGCCTCTGCATTTACTATAGATTGGAAATCAGCTTTTTCCTTCTCGTCATCAGCACGGTCATAAAACATTTGGAATCTAGTTCCTATCACTTCTCTTGTAAATTTATCCGCATATGTGAGAAAGAATTCAAGCCCCATTTCATAATCATTTTCTCTTGTCAATTGAAAATGTTCTTCGCCACCGCTTTTCATATTATCAATAGCGATATTTTCCCTGTAATTAGTGTTAAATATACCTAGAACTTCATCTACTATATCCATCAGATCAATTTCATCTTGTTGTAGAAGTCTATCGATCAAATAGAGATTCTGAATTTCGGAAACTATAGTATTTTTATCCGTTAAATAACCCATCCCTCATTCTAAACTTAAACTAAAGTCTATTCTAATATTTCTCTAGATGTAAAACAAATTAATTTAAACATACAGTCGAAAACATTATAGATAATCTTTGTATCTAGAAAATATTTAGGGTAAAGTTAAGGCTTTTCTTAAGTTTAAAACATTTACCATGTAGATGGGGTAGCTAGTTTTCTATCATTACCGATGAGCGAATTCGAACGGTAATTTTATGATGATTTCGTTTCTTGCGCGAAATTATTCTCACGCTAGATCATAATTATTGGTCTATTACATTTATTTTATATGTTATAAGAATTAAAATATCCAAAAAAGGATAGTGTGACTTTAAACTATCATAATAAAAGTATCTCATCAGAGATATCAATTTAAGCTACCTTAAATTTTCATAGCGGAAAACCAGACTTCCCGATTCATCGGGACTTCCCCAACCTTCAGCTCAAACTGCTATGTTATCAATGCCTATTCCGACATGCTGTTATTAAAATTGTTCAACAGTATAACTTTAGAAAAGAGTTGATTTATTGAATTAAAGCCCGCAATTGAACCCGCAAATTTTATCTTTTTTTATATATAAATAATCCTGATATTTAATTGTTTTATTGTAGTTTAAGTATTTTATAATAACCCGCAATTAAACCCGCATGTTTGATCGTATTTCCCATATGGAACCCTTATTTCCAAAAGCAGAAAGAGCTGTCCTTGATCTTGCAATGAATGTGTACAGGGAAAGTGCAGAGTTGGGTGGAGTATTAAATCCTATTACTAGAAATAGGATTTCAGAACTACTTAGGCATATTAACAGCTATTACTCAAATCGTATTGAAGGAGATCACACGAATCCAGTAGATATTGAACGAGCTATACGCCAGCAATACAGTACAGATACAGCGATGAGAAAGCTACAGGAATTAAGTGTCGCTCACATAGAAGTTCAAAAGCTTATAGATGAACGTTTGGCAAGCAACCCTGAACTAGAAGTGTGTTCTAAAGAATTCTTATGTTGGATTCATAGAGAGTTTTATCGTCGAGTGCCCGAAAGTTATCTTGAGATATCTCATCCAGAGAAGGATGAGATAATTACCATGGTGCCAGGAGAGATAAGGAAATACAATGTGAAAGTTGGTAATCATATCGCACCAGTATATACTGCATTAGATGATTTTCTAAATTATTTTCAAAAAAAATATAACCCTGATACTCTTTCTGGACATGCCCTCTTACTTGCTGCCGCAGCAAGCCATCATCGATTAGTTTGGATTCACCCTTTCCTAGATGGTAATGGTAGAGTGAGTCGATTATTTACCTATGCCTATTTACGGAAAGTGAAATTAGAATCTTACGGACTATGGACACTTTCAAGAGGTTTCGCAAGAGATGATCAACACTATAAAAATAGGTTAGCCTATGCAGATAGTATTCGTAAAGGTGATCTAGATGGGAGAGGTAATTTGTCGCAAAAAGCACTTACTGAATTTTGCACCTTCTTTTTTGAGACAGCATTAGACCAAGTGCTCTTTATGAAGAAATTACTACGATTAGAAGATTTCAGAGAACGTATTATAGGATATGTTCACCTCCGATCTCTTAAAATGATACCAGATGAAGGGGAACTAAGAATAGAGGCAAAATATGTATTAACTGAAATTATGATGCGTGGCGAGATAGCAAGAGGAGAAGTTCAACATTTGATAGGAGCAGGGGAACGCACCGCTACCTCTCTTATTGGCAAACTACTTGATGAAGAACTAGTACGATCAAAGTCGCACCGTTCTCCCCTAAAATTTAATATACCAACTAAAGTAGTAGGTTATTATTTCCCTAAACTCTACCCAGAAGGGTTAATCTAGTATTCAATTCCCCACCATAATCATTGAAGTGGTTTTTTACGATGGATTGTCCACACAAATGTGGAGACTATCCATCGCTGTACATATTTAATGGATGAATATTAGTGAGCAGGGTGGGAAAGTGTTTAGATGAATTCATTCTTTCAGAAATTGTTCATTTATCCCCAAACCTTTGCCGATTCAGCATCATAAAAATTGATATCTAGTGGATATTTAGTATTTCTCATTTCACTAATTGCCCTAACCTTATCAATAATTTTTTTATTTCTATCTTCATTTGGATCCCCATAGATGCCAACAAATATAGCTTTGCATTTTCCATCTCCAATTCGATGAGAAATATGATCATCATTCTCAGAAAATGAATATCCATAAGTAAAAAAAGTGGCGCCATTTACCAAAGTATTCGAAACGAAGGAACGATAAGCTTTATGTAAATAAGCTGCGTGTAGAATCTTTTCTTTCTTCTTATAGCTTGAACCTTCTGAGACAAATAACGGAAAAAAACCGTTTTCTATTGAGTATCTAGCCTGTTCAGTGAGTGCAACACCTGTATTTTTCCAAGTATACTTAGTGAGTTGATCTCCTTCATCATAAAGATGTAAGGCACCATGTAGGTAATGTATATTTTGTTTATGAGATTGAGTCTCACCTTGCCAAGTAACATCAGGAGAAAATATTGCGCCATCTACACTATCATCAAAACCTATAAATTCGTTGTTAAATCCATCATTAAAGGTCAATTTAAATGACTCAAATTCATTTTCATACATTAATGCCCAATAAAGCATTAGGTCATAGTTTAAAGTATATACACTACATCGTTGACAGACATCTTCATTTAAAAAATTTGAGAGAAAGATTCGGCAAGCTTTGTATTCTTTATCAGTTATATCATTAGGTCGAGCTGGGTGATTATTGGCAACTGTGTCAACCAATAAGTGCTTTAAAGCTGTTGCATCAGTTTCTAATATATTGATGAGCTCTACGAATTCATTTCCGTAAATTGGTGCAACTAAAGAAGCCTTTTCAAGAGCGTCAATAACTAATTCAAAATCGTGTGTCCCTAACTTTTCAAAAACTCTTTCTACGTTAGCACACCCATTAAAATCAGCTTGATTATATAAAGTATCATAATGAAAGATATTTGGCTTGCAAGCAATACTGAATCCATTACCTAAAATAAGATGTCTTTTTTGTCCATCCGTTCTTTTAACTGCCTCATCAAAAGTTAATAGCTCCATGTCTTATCTCTTTTTATTGGATTGGGATAATACCGAACCAGCTAATATTTTTGTCTTGTTATTATACTTTGGACTGTTTAAAACTTTAGATGGCAAATCTTCCAGTTTTCCACCTGTCTGCTTACTCTTATCAACTTGTAAAAGAGCTGAAGCAGCTAAACTTTTAGCTATTTTTGAGGAAGCATTATCACTTAATACACCTGAAGCAATAGATGCAATTTTTGAGGATGTCCTTTTTCTATTTCTCGCCATCATTTTCTCCGATTATATGGTGATTGATTTGTTGGTTTTAGCGATACATTCATATCAGATGCTTTTGATCTGATCGAATTTTCAGTACGACCTAACTTAAGACCTATCACTCTAGTTGGAGTATTCTCTTTTGCCATTTTTTTAAGTCTACCTTCATCAGATTTTGTCCATTTTTTGCCCGTATTGCGCTTATACTTTACCATAGTATTATACTTTTTAAATTATTAAAATTGAATTCTTTACAAGATCTATTTTAGCTATAGGGTTATTTATAATTTGTGACATAATGAATACCGCTCATTCTTACTACAATTTGATAACTTTATAGTTACTTCCTAAAATGACGGTTCAAATCACTTTTCAGAAGAATATTTAATCGGATTAACTCAAAATACCCCTAACTTAAATTTAACCTTATTAAATACTGTGCTTACCTGTACAAAAATCGTGCCATTATACATATAATGCACATATAATTAGTTATTAATGCCAGAAAAACAAAAATGGCAGAGTTTTAAATCTAATTGCTACATCCATAACTAATGATTTATCATTTAATGCTAGAATGTCTTGGTTATTAATTTTTTCTTTTAAATATGAATGGTTGCACTCAAAACAAAAAAAGGCAACCAAATTTCTTTGATTGCCTTTATTAAGAGCGAGAAACCAGACTTCCCGATTCATCGGGACGACCCCAACCTTTTCCAACATATCCCATAAAACTTGCTTAAACAAAAAAAGCCTCTCAGAACTTAATCCAAGAGGCTTTAAAGAGCGAGAAACGAGACTCGAACTCGCGACCCCAACCTTGGCAAGGTTGTGCTCTACCAACTGAGCTATTCTCGCTAATTGAGAGTGGCTTGTGTAAATCCGGTTGTTGCCCCAACCTTGGTCCCGAAATATCAGGATACTCTACTCCCGATTCATCGGGAAGCTATTCTCGCGTTCAATAAAAAGCTTCATTTCTGAAGCGGTCTTTAATATAAGAGTGATTCTATATTCTTATCAAGCAGTTTCTGTTACTTGTATCATTCTTTTTTTGCTACATCGAAATTTCTTTTAAAGAGTTCAAAAGCCGACCCAAAAACTTTCGCCCGTACACCTTGTTAATATGATTCATATCTGCAATAACAATCAAGAGTTCTTTACTGCGCGAAAAAGCAACGTTCAATAAACGTGGCACGCTTATCCCATTTTTGGTTTCATCGAAAGGACGAACGGAGTAATGCCGTTGTTGCCCGTATTGAATTTCACCGCTCATCACCGTATCAAATAGAATTACTGATTTTTCTCTCCCTTGAAAGGTATGTATGGTTCCAACTTCTATTCCTAGATACCCTTTTTCTCTTAAATGATTGCGCACCTGATACACACAACTTCTAAATGGAACAATAATGCCTATTTCGCTGGACGGATGTTTGAGTTTTAGCTTTTTAATACTTTCTTCAATCAGTTTTAAGTGTACCTCATTTCTGGGCTTAAAACCTCTATCTGATTTCTCTTGTGCAATGTGCGGACCATATTTTGAAGAATCCACTAGTGCAACTGAGATATGATCTGTTTTATTGGATGTGAGCTTCCCCGTTTTCAAACGACCATCATAAAAAACAGAACTGATCACACCTGCTAAGTCTGAATTCAGTCGATATTGGATGTCAAAAAAAGAAGTAAAATCTGGGTTTTTATCATGCCATGTAAACAAAGCTTCGGTTGTTGATGCATTTGAAACATAAGTGAAAATATCTTGCTCTAGAAATACAGATGCTTCTTTGTCGTTCGTTATTGATATGGGAGGTAACTGCATGGGATCTCCAGCAATAACTATATGCTCTTTAGATTTTGCAGCCATGAGTAATAAATAGGGCATACTTGCCATCGATGCCTCATCCACCACCACCGCATCGTAACTAATAGTATAAAAAAGCTCTGATGTGCATACTTTTGCCATCGTAGTTGCTACAAGTTGCTTCTTTTTTAACTCATAGCGTTCGTTTAAATTCAACAATCGATCAATCTTACCCTCTAAGGCTAACTTTCCCCCAAATCGATCTATTTTATCACCTAGTAATTGTGCTTGTAAATCCAGTGCTTTTGGAACTTCTTTATCTGCTTCCATTAGTTCATCAACCTGATCCTGAATAGCTTCAAATTGACTTAATAGCTGACTTAATTCAACCGTTTCAGATTTACGCGAATCCAACTTATCTTTCACTTGTTGTTCAAACAATACCGTTTCCAATCGCTCATCATCAATCCAGGCCTCACCAAAACGTGTAGTTTGTTTAAGATCAAATTCGGGATGAATTTCAGACAATGCATCCATTACATTCAACAGACCCACATCTACAGCTCTATTCGTGTTTGAAACAAACAATACACGTTGTCCTAGTCGTAAAAAATTAGCAATAATATATCCTATAGTGGCTGTTTTCCCCGTTCCTGGTGGGCCCCAAATAAACGTGATATTATTATTGATGGCTTTTTGGATAGCATCAATTTGTGATTCATTTCTAAGTGTATCGTACTTAGAAGTGGCAACAGTTCCTACCGTATCATATCTCTCATGTGGAGTTAAAAGAAGTTCTAATTGTGGTATATCTTTCCATTTTTCTTCGAGCGTATGTAAATGTTCTTCGGTTCGTCGAAGCACAAAATCATTTTCCCATTCAAGAGCTACTTCGTGTATTATTTTACCTTGTGCAGAAGGAAACTCTAGCCAAATTTTCCCATCTTTTAAATCAATAACATCAACTATCTGTTCTTTCCCCCCATCTACTTTGGCTTTTACTTCTTCGGCAAATCGAAGTCCCAAATTGTTAGATTCAAAAACATAGACATGGTGCCCAGATTTCTTTTCTTTTATCCCATTCGATAACACATCAGTTGATGGAGTTTCTCGAACTGCATCGATCTCTTTACCTATCGCGGAGATTGCTTTTTGGATGGTCTCTTTTACTTTCAATGATAATACTTCAATTATCAATTAAGAATAAGCGTACTGTATTCTTAATTAAATCATTCTTTATTCTTAATTGCATGCCTATTGTTCCCAAAGTTCAGATCGGATCATTTCGGCCGATCGATCCGACAATTTATATTCTAATTTAATGCGTTTCTTCTCAGGAACTTTTTGCTCCACTAACCGAGCACTGTCTGGGGTATATAATATCAAATCAGTTTCTCTAACAAAAAGTGGAAGTGATTTTCCATAAATACTCCCAGCCACAATTGATCCTTCAAAAGGAAGCGTTGGTCTTATTTCTGTTATTATTCTTGAAATAGAATCTTCTTGAGAGGTAACCAATCCAATAGATTGAATTCCAAATAAATCAACCACAGCCAACAATACATCGGGATCATATCCATATACAATTGGAATAATCATAATGGATTCACTTAGGCTTTTAAACTGATGAACATATTTCACAGGTACAAAAAGAGCATCAAATTTTGCAGCACTTTGATATTCTGATACCTCGATAACTCTACTTTTAACGCCAACCTGTTTTTTTATAGCACTCGCAAGCATTCCTCCTAGTTCCATATTTTCCCCAACACTAGCGCATGTTTGAATACGGTTTGGCCAATCGATATAATCGAGTTGTTCCTGAAAAAGTAATTCAATTTCCGCATCATCAAGTCCATACCCGATCAACTCTTCAATCAAAGCCTGAACTTTTGCCCCCCCAACTTCAAGTCGTTGCGCTTTATCAATGAGTGAGGTTTGGCGATTTACAACAAATCCTCGCCCCTTTTCTCCAGTAATTAATCCCTCGTCAGTTAATACATGATACGCTTTACGAACGGTATGAAAACTAACTCCAAGCTGATGACCTAACTCTCTTGTTGATGGGAGAACCTCACCCACTTGAAATTGTTTAGTGGAAATCATTAACCGGATTCGATCAGCTATATGTTTGGCAGAGTTTTTCAAAGGTAAATGTATGCGCCCAATTAATTCCCGATAACTTGCTTTAATTCGGTAACAATCATCAATGCTTCTATAGGAGTAATGCGATTAGGATCCACTGCTTCAAGTTTGTTCATTAATGTTTCGAATTTCGGATCCATATGATTCGCAAATAAACTCATTTGTGCTATTTCTAACTGCGTTGGAACACTTTCAGTCATTTTTTGCGCAGCTTTTTTTTGATTAATTGCATTTTTTTCTGGGGTGTCTTTGTTGCTGGTTAGGTCTAAACTGTGACTTTCAAGATTTTGTAAAATCTCTTTTGCTCTTTCTATAACCTCATGGGGTAAACCAGCCATATTTGCGACCTGAATTCCATAACTATGATCAGCGCCACCACGAATTAATTTTCGTAGAAAAATTACTTTTCCATCATGCTCTTTTACCTGAACATTGAAATTTTTAATGCGTGCATACCTATGTTCCAATTCGTTTAATTCATGATAATGTGTGGCAAATAGAGTTTTAGCAGCAACAGGTGCATGATTATGCAAAAATTCAGCCAACGACCATGCAATACTTAACCCGTCAAAAGTACTGGTTCCTCTCCCCACCTCATCCAATAGAATCAAAGATCGAGGAGTAGCATTATTTAAAATATTCGCTGCCTCATTCATTTCTACTAAAAAAGTAGATTCCCCAGCGGCTAGGTTATCGGAGGCTCCAACTCGTGTAAAAATTTTATCTACTAACCCGATAAAAGCATGTTCTGCGGGAACAAAACTTCCTAATTGAGCCATTAATACAATTAATCCTGTTTGTCTAAGAATAATACTCTTCCCTGCCATATTTGGCCCAGTAATAATCATTATTTGTTGTTCAGAATTATTTAGCTCGATGTCGTTAGCAATGAAAGGCTCTCCAAGGGGTAATGATTGTTCCACAACAGGATGCCTTCCTTTTTTTATACTAATCTTCTCAGAGTCTCGAACTTCGGGTTTAGCATATGCATTTTTGAAAGCTACCTCAGCAAAACTCTGAAGCACATCTAATTGAGCAATGGCTTGCGCTATTTGCTGAATATCATCGGCATATCCCGCTACATACACTCTAAGTTCTTCAAATAACTGATACTCCAGCATTTTACTTCTATCTTCTGCAGACAGTACTTTTTCTTCAACTTCTTTTAATTCTGGAGTGATATAACGCTCGGCATTAACTAAGGTCTGTTTTCTAATAAACGTATCCGGAACTTTTTCTTTATGTGCGTTGGTAACCTCAATGTAATATCCAAAAACCTTGTTATATCCAATTTTTAGAGACGGTATTCCAGTATCGGTAGATAACTTATCTTTTATTTGTGCGATATAGTTTTTGCCATTCTTTGCAATTTCTCTGAGTTCATCTAATTCCTCGTTTAAACCTTCAGCTATCATTCCTCCATCTCTTATACCCGCTGGAGGTTCTTCGGTTAACGTTGTCTGAATCCTATGCTGAACATCAATCAACATTTTTAATCTCGTGTTTATATCCTCCAGTAATACATTATCCCAACTTGAAAATAAACTTTTAATTCTTGGAACCTGACTTAAGGATCGCTCAATTTGTTTGATATCTCTAGCATTGGTTCTTCCAACGCATATGCGAGAAATTAATCGTTCTAAGTCACCTACTTCTTTTAATTCCTGCCGAATGCTAGAACGAATAGAATGATTTTTATATAGATCTTCTACTGCGTCAAGTCTTCGCTGAATGGGAGTCAATTTTTTGAGCGGTCGCATAATCCATCGCCGTAATAGCCTACCTCCCATTGCCGTGCATGTTTCATCCATGATGGATATAAGAGTCCCTTCCGAACCTCCTTCTTGAATGCTGCTTGTAAGCTCTAAATTTCTTTTGGTGGAAGGATCCAGCGACATGTAATCATTACTTTCATACGCATACAATCTTCGGAGGTGTTGAAGGTACGCTTTTTGTGTTTCCTTCATATAATGGAGTAGTGCACCTGCAGCAACTTGGGCTACTTCTAAATCCTCTACACCAAAACCTTTTAAAGAATGAGTTTTAAAATGATCGATTAAGATTTTATAGCCATAATCTCCTTCAAACACCCAATCGTCAATATAAGAGACATTATATGATTGAAAGGTCTCAGCATATTTTGATTTTAATTTAGCTTGAATCAAAATTTCTGAAGGTTGAATTGCCGCCATCAAACTTTTTAATCCAGATTCAGAAACTTCACTTAATCCAAATTCTCCTGTTGAAATATCAGAAAAAGCCACACCTACAAATGGACCAACCCAAAATAAAGAAATGATATAATTATTTCGTTTGTGATCTAATAATTTATCAGATAGAGTAATACCTGGGGTTGTAATTTCAGTAACATCGCGTTCTACTATTTTTCGACCTGCTTTTTTTGCTTCTTCAGGACTTTCAGTCTGATCACATACAGCAACTTTATGCCCTTTTTTTACCAATTTAGGTAGGTATGTGTCTAAGGCATGAAAAGGAAAGCCTGCCAATGGTGTTTGATCACCCCCATTATTCCTTTTAGTAAGTGTAATTCCTAATTCTTTACTCACTAAAATGGCATCTTCCGAAAACGTTTCGTAAAAATCCCCCACTCTAAATAATAAAATTGTGCCCGGATATTGCTCCTTTATCTCATTGTATTGGCGCATTAAAGGAGTTTGTTTACGGGTTGTCATTGTATTTAATCGATCCTGTTTGTAGTTGCTTTCCCTGCTTAGATTCTAAGTCTTTTGGACTCTGAATTACTATGTATTCTTTTTATGATAACTTGCAAATTTTAGAGGGACTCCAACAATTGAAATTTTAATAAGAAAGTACCAAAGCATTAACTTAAAATCTAAGCATTCCGCCTTTTGATTAATCTTTTTGAAATGTATTTTACATAATTATATGATTATATCAGCGCAAACATTAAAAGCTTTTTGGAAAAGAGTTCTTGTACTAGCAAGTCAAAAGAATATTTTTTTTAATGCTTCAGCTATTACTTTTAATCTTTTTATTTGCGCTATCCCATTTGTATTGATATTAATTTCAATTATTGGATATATATTATCATTTGATGAAGCATTCGATGAAATTGTGCGTTATGGTTCGGAACTGATTCCAATATTTGATTATCAAGCCACCGAATCTGATGTTATTCAAGGAGCACAGACACTCGAAAGTCTATTACTACCATTAGTAAGTGCTAGAACAGTTTTTGGAATCACAGGTCTTATTATACTTATAATCTTTACTCAAGGCCTCATACATAGTTTTAAACATGTTATTTTTGATGTTTTTGATATAGAAGAACGTGCAAACCCAGTAATGGATGTAGTTTATAATTTTCTAGGTTTTGGAGTAATGGGTTCCGTATTCTTGTTTTTTAGCCTTGCTATCTCCGTCATATCTTTATTTGACTTCAGCGTAATAGCTGTACCGTATACTGATATAGAAATTCGCCTTCCATGGATGTATGATGTATTGGATGTGATACTACCCATAATTTTCACCTACTTTCTCATTTTTGTTATCTATAGATTTGTAAGCGAACGTAAGATCTCCGCAAAAACCGCTTATATAGGTGCCGCTATTTATACTTTTTTGTTTGAATTTGCTAAATGGATAGTAACTATTTATTTAAGCTTTGCTTTTTCATCTTACCAATATTTTTATCAAGGATATGCAGTATTTATTGTAATTGGGATATGGGCTTTTTATACCTCTTTGCTTTTCGTTGTTTCTGTTATATTAACGAGGGCTTACAAAGAAATTTATGAAACTCCCAATACTTCTATAGAAATGAATCCTTATGCTTCTTTAGATTAAACGCTATAAAAGCTTAATATCATTAAATGATTCTTTAAATAGAGTGACCCTCATCCTTATCAACTGATTATGCCCATTAAATTATCACGTAGCTTTTACGAAAGAGATAAGGTAGTCATAATCGCTCAAGAATTACTCGGGAAAGTCCTTTGCACAAACTTCGACGGTATTATTACAAAAGGAATTATTGTAGAAACCGAGGCATACAATGGTTTAAATGATAAAGCATGCCATGCACATTTTGCTGGTAAAACCAAACGAACTAAAATAATGTATGATCGGGGAGGCTTCGCCTATATTTACCTCTGTTATGGAATACACCATCTTTTTAATGTAGTCACAAATATAAAAGGCAATGCTGATGCTGTTCTTGTAAGAGCAATTGAGCCAATCGAAGGAATTCACCACATCCTTCAAAGGAGGAAAAAGAAAAAACTCGAACGATCGGTTGGTGGAGGACCTGGTATCGTTTCTCAAGCTTTAGGTATACATGCTCTCCATTATGGAACAGATTTACTTGGTAACACAATATGGATTGAGGACCATAAAAAAGTAGTGGAAAAAGATCAAATCATAGCTTCCCCAAGAGTTGGAGTTGATTATGCAGAAGAAGATGCTTTTTTACCATGGCGATTTAGAATAGAAGACAATCCATTTACTAGTCCCGCCAAATAAGTTTCTATTACTGTAATAAGAAAAATCAATTCCCATTATTCCCGTAATTAGTTTAACATTAAACGAATTATTCACGCAAAAATCTGGTTAATTCACAATCAACCATAAAAACTAATTATTACTTATTAATGAAATTCTTAAATAAAATATCTCAACTTTTAGTTGTTGCGATACTTGGAATCGCTTCTCTTGCTGCCATAAATGCAGTATCTACTGTTTGGACTATCGACAAGTCTCATAGTTCAGTTAATTTTGAAGTCCGCCACTTCTTCTCAAATGTACCTGGTGCATTCCATGATTTTGAAGCCGATATCAATTTTGATCCAGAACATTTACAACAAAGCACAATAGATGTAACCATTCAAGTAGCAAGCATAGATACAGAAAATGAACGACGAGATGCCCACTTAAAGACTCCAGACTTTTTTGATGCAGAACAATGGCCAACCATGACGTTCAAAAGCTCTGAAATTGTTTCATCTGGCGATAATAACTTCACGGCACGTGGCCAGCTAACTATTAAGGATGTGTCTGTTGATTTTGAGCTTCCATTCACGCTTTTGGGTGTAATGGATCATCCATGGAAAGAAAATTCAAAAGTTGCTGGAATAACTTCTGAATTCCAATTGTTACGAAATGATTTTGGGGTTGGAACTGGCGATTATATATCTGATGTCGTAATTGGAAATGAAATTAATATAACCTTAAATCTTGAGCTAACCACGGAAGTAACTGGAAGCTAGTGGTCTGCTTTAATTTAAAAAAAATCAAAAAGCATCGTTTCATTGGGGCGATGCTTTTTTTATTTTAACTCAAATAAAAAATTATAGGATGAACAAACGATTATTTATTGTTGCTGGCGTAATACTGGTTGCAGCACTTACAAGGTTAATTCCACACCCTTTAAATTTCGCTCCATTAGGTGCCATGTCTCTTTTTGGGGCTGCTTACTTATCCGATAAGAAATTTGCTTTTATCCTTCCAATGTTAGCAATGTTCATTACCGATCTGTTCATAAATAATATCATGTATGCCAGTTATTATGGAGGCTTTACACTATTTACCCCTGGTTTCATTTGGATTTATGGCAGTATAGCAACAATTGTTGTGATAGGTGTATTATTGCTAAAAAAAGTATCGATTACTCGAGTTATTGTATCAAGCTTACTGGGTTCAATACTGTTCTTTTTAATTTCAAATTTTGGTGTTTGGCTTTCAGATCCTGATTATCCATTAAATACAGCAGGTCTGATCCTTTGTTATGAAATGGCAATCCCTTTTTTCAAGAACACATTATTAGGTGATTTCGCTTATTCAGCTATTTTATTTGGTGGATTTGAATTCGCCATCTCAAAGATCCCTACTCTCCAAAAGGCTTAATCTTCATTTTTTTACTTGTAAAAAAGAATAGTATACTTACACTCTAAAGTGATCACCAACCAGTGTTGAGAATATTATAATTTTTTATGTTTGAGCTATTTCCAGATCAGCCAGTTTTTGAATATCCTACATTTATAAATGTCTTTTACTCCATAATTTGGGCATTTATTTTATCTTCAATTATTGCAATTACTCATAAACTCACATATGTAGGGCCACATTATCCAAGAAATTTCTTTCAGGCTATTGCACTTGGTTCTATTGTAACCGCAATGGTAATGATGGCCATTGGAGATAGTTTAGCTCGAGGTCTTGGTGCATTTGGGGCTCTTGCAATTATCCGATTTAGAACAAGAATTCAAGATGCCAGAAATATTATTTTCATTTTTGCTGCATTAAGTGTTGGCTTATCTATAGGAGTCTTTGGATACACCATTTCATTTGTAGGAACTTTAATGTTCTGTTTAGGAGCAATCATCTTACACTATTCTCCTTTCAGTGCTAAAACCGGAGATAGAGGCAGACTTTTGATTCGACTAAAAAACCTCGAACTTATTTCAACTATTGAGGCAACTCTTCCAATGTATTGCAACGAATTTAAAGAAGTGCAACTCATTCATAGAGCAGAAGGCGACATTGAAATTGAATATGTTATCGAGCTGAAAAAAGAAATTTCTAAACAACATTTAATTCAAGCGATATCATCAACAGAAGGTGCGATTAGAACGCGCATTACCATGAAAGATATTTTGGAGGAAAATTGAAATGCTCTCCAAAGTAAACTCTTTTTATATACTCATTGGAATTCTATTCATAACCTTATTAACTGTAAATAACCGTTACTTTAAGGGAAGCAATGCATTTCTTGGGGTTACATATGCAAAGAAATATCAAATCAATTCTGAAAAATCGGCAACAATAATAAACACTTATGTGGTACCAGGACAAACTGTTGCTTTTGGTGAGATATTGGTTGAATTGAAAAGCCCGGAGTTAGAATTAGAAATCATAAAATTAGAAAAAGAAATTGAAAATCTAACATCAGAAAAAAATGAAAAACAAAAACTTTTAGAATCTGAATTACAACTTCTGGACTCAAAAAAAAGGATCTTAAGTAATGAGGTGGACAATGAAATTGAAAAGATTGATCTAAAAATAACCCGCAATCGTACCTTATCTAAGATTTTTACTACTGCTGATACAGCTACTAATTCCCTATCTGATCTGAATCTCGAAAAACAATCACTGATGGATCAATCAGATCTTCAACTCGAAGCAATCGATATCCAAATTATGGACCTGAAACAAGATCATCGTTTTGATCAATCACAGATACAGGCCAACATCGATTTAATTCAACAAGAATTACAGTGGCGCTTGGAAGAGCAAAATAAACTTAATAAATATGCTTTATTTGATGGGGTTGTTGATGACGTACATGTAAAACCTGGGGAACAAGTCGATTCCTTCACTTCATTATTATCCATTAATCCTATTCACTCAACTACTGTTGTTGGATTTTTGGTGGGCAGTAAGGATAGAAGTAGGCAATTAGGTGACCTGGTGGATATACAATCTTTAGAGCAAGGCAATATTAAATTAAAAGGTAAGATTATAGGTTTTGGGTCTATCACTGAATTACCTGAAATTCTTCAAAAATCAACCGCAGTAAAAGCCTTTGGCTTGGAAATATTTATCGAAATTAATGAAGAAAACAACTTGCCCATTGGCGAAAAAGTGATGATTAAATGAACCTGCTTAATCGATTAATTCTATTATTGGTTATTAGAATTTTTGCTCATTCAACTGTTGATGCTCAATCATCTCCTAACGATTTCTTGCTAACTGCATTCGAAGACCCAACCCTGATCGAGTACCAGAAAAAATTTAATTATTTACAAAAAAAAAACTATCGATTACCATTAGGGGATGAACTTGAATTTCGATACGGTAATAATGAACAAACACTAGAAGAAGCTCGATATCAAATTAGGATAAGACCAACCAATCCTTGGAAAATTAGAAGAACTAACGCTCTTTATAATGCCCAAAAAGAAGCTATATCGCTTAGGGAATCAATAGAATTCAAAGAAGCACTTGTTGAAAGATATTCTTTAATGATTCAATATTTCATTGCCCAAAAACAAACCAAGCTTAGTAAAGCTACTCTAAGTCTTGCCAAAAATAAAATCCAATTATTTGAAAAATCAATAGAATCAGATTTATTTAATGCCCAGAATTATGTAAATGCTAAACTAGATATGATTGAAATGCTTGAGCGTTATGACAATCATAAATTAATTGAAGAAGGATTTATTCAGAACATTACATTCATTCTGGCAACCGATAATTTAAATTGGAGTGATTTTAATTTAATATCTTCTATAGAGATCAAAAATGTGATGAATGAGATACTTCTATCTTCATTCTCAAATTCAGAACTCACATATTTGATGAAAGAATTTGAAATCGCTAAGCTCGAAACGTTAGTAGAAAAAGCTGATTTTGATATAGGTTTTTTTCAAGCCGAATATGCTCCTTTTAAAAATAATGGGGATAATGAGTTTGGAATTTCATTTGGTATTACTGTCCCCATTTTCAAAAATAATAAAGACCAAATTGCTGATCGTATTCTAAATGAAATCGAATGGTATAGCGATCTTAATGCTGAGTCATATAAAGACTCTTTGGGTAAAACAATGTCTTTTAATGTGTTGTCCAACTATCTGGCTTATCATGATATACTTCTTACAGAAATGGAAAAAATGAACATAAAAGAATTGTCAGACAAGCTTGCATCATCAGAAGACTTTGATCCTTTTATTACTCTAAAAATGGAAGAAGGGAAACTGAAGCTTGAGCAACTTGTATTAAGATCAACTAAACGATTATTAGAGTATTACCTCGATTTCTTATACTCACACGATGTACTTCAGCAAATGCCACTAAAAAACTATTTATCTAACGACTTAATTAGTATTGAATGAAAAAAGTAATTATTACAGGAGCAACATCTGGAATTGGTGAAGAACTTGCTTTACAGATGGGTAAAAAAGGTCACACCATTGGTTTGATCGGGCGCAGAGTTGAGCGATTGACACAAATTGCTGAAAAAATCGGAGAAAATGCTTTCTTTCGACCTTGTGATGTTACCGACCATGATTCAGCTAATACGATGTATAAAGAATTAATTGACGAAATGGGTGGTATGGATATTATGATTTTAAATGCCGGGGTTGGAATTGATACTTTTCTTCCAAAATGGAAGTCAGATCTTAAAACTATTGAAGTAAATGTCTCTGCTTTTGTACATGGCGCTCATTTTGCATTCAATTACTTTCGTTCACAGAAAAGTGGACAAATAGTTGGAATGTCGTCTATTGCATCCCATTTAGCCTCAGGGCGTGCAGCTGCGTATACTGCCTCTAAACATTTTATATCAAATTACATGACTGGTTTACGCCAAACAGTTAATAAATTGGATATAGATTTGGTGGTTACAGATATACGTCCTGGATATGTAGTTTCCGAAATGACGGCAAATAATAAAAATATGTTCTGGGTTGCTAGCACTGAGAAGGCCGTACATCAAATGATGCATGCAATTGAAAAAAGAAAAAAAAGAATTTATATCACGAAAAGATGGAAATTAATCGCCCTTATTGCATCTTTAACCCCACAATTTATTTGGGACAGGCTTAAGTTTTAAAACAAATGGATTAAACAAATCTGCGTCCTGGTTTAATGTGAATTTTTAGAATACGTTTAGATTCTTCTTTTACTTTTGGATCCGATTTCTTTGCCCATAGCTGAGAGTTAGCCCATTTATATGTTTTCGTGATATCTACTATGGGTTCTGGATAGTCAACTCCAATCCTGCAATCATACATTTCTTGTTCGATTGCTGTCAATTTCCACGGCTCATGAATAAGTTCTTTTGGAATAGCTCTTAGTTCTGGTACAAATTCTTTTATAAATATTCCGTCAGGATCTTGGTCTTTAGATTGTTTTACAGGATTATAAATTCTAATAGTGTTTGTGCCGGTAGTCCCCGCTTGCATTTGAAATTGTGGATAATGTATTCCAGGTTCAAAATCTAAAAAATTTTTTGCCAAATGCGTTGAGCCAACTTGCCATGGTTGCCATAGATGATGAGTTAAAAAAGAAACCAACATCGAGCGCATCCTAAAATTTAAATACCCAGTTTGTTTCACTGCTAACATACTCGCATCCACCAATGGATACCCAGTTTTTCCATTTTTCCATGCATCTACAAATTCTGGAATAATATCAGTGCGAATATCATCATAGCCATTATTTATGTTTGCGAATTCCATACGGCATTCACTTTCAAATTTTTGGATAAAATGGCAGTGCCAATTAAGTCTACTTTCAAAGCTTTTTAAAGCCCGTTTAAACTCACTTTTTTGATACGATTCTCTGTAAATTTTATGTAATTGTTTAAGTGAGATATTTCCCCATGCTAAATATGGTGAGATGCGACTACACCCCACTCTACTTTCATTGGGTTTAGAAATAGAATTATTATAATTCTCAGAACGCTGATCTATAAAACTTAAAATAGTATTCCAGGCCTCTATTTCTCCTCCTTTTTGAAAATTGGAATCGGAGATCGTCCAAGATTGTGGCCATTCTATTTGATCGATATCCCCAAAAATTGTGGATAAAGATATACAATTCAATGTATTCAAATTAGGATCATCTATTTCATCAAATACTCTTTTCTTCCATCGATCTTTCCAATCACTTCTAGACATTAATCCTCTATACACGGCGTTAGTTGGAGTTTCCACCCATTGCACTTTTCTTTTAACACACCATGTTTTTATAGATTTATCCCTTATGTAGGTTGTTTCAATACCTGTTTCTTCATGGCTAAAAATGGTATCTATAGTATATTTGGTAGAGATTTTTTCTAGGACATTTATAACTTCATCAAAAACAATATTAAGAATAAATGTTTCTGGAGATTGAGATTTCATATCCTCTAAGCTTTCCCAAACAAAGCGCCAATGTCTTTCATCGTAATGAGGATCATTTACAATAGAGGGTTCAAAAACATATAATAAAACGACTGGCTTCCCCAACAAAATAGCCTTAGAAAGTGGCTTATGATCCGTAATTCTAAGATCTCGCTTAAACCAAACAAGGTTTATGCTTTGGAGCATGTATCAACAACTTTTAAATTAGAATTCACCACAGTTACGTTCTCTTCCGTATTGGATAATGTCACCCTTTTGACTTTGATTGCTACCATTGATGTTTGATCTAAATATGATCTCCAGGCATCGCTAAATAGGTTTCTGGTTACTTCTGAAATTGATTTTTCATTATCACTAACTAAGTGATTATTCAAAGTAAGGATTCGAGCTTTTTTCTCTTCTTTAAGTGTATTCATTATTGTTCTCCAAATCTAAATTGATCTCTTAATTAGACTCAATAGTTACTTCATGCAACATTTTTTGTTTCATAAGCATTCTAACAGATTAATAGACAAAACTTTATAATGAAAAATTCTCAATTTTATTACTTTAGCTTAAATAATTGTTGTCATTAGCATCAAAAATTTTATCAATAATTTCCAAAATTCATTAGAAAACATTTATGTCGTTTGTAATAGTATTACATTCCAATCAGATAAATATGTATTTATTGATATATTTTGTCGACCATAAAATAGCTTATGAAAGTATCTTTATTTTTAACCTTACTACTACTTATTTCAGCGTGTAACACACCTGATAACCAGACTTATAATATTGATGATTTAAATACAACTTTTGGATTTTTGGAAGCACCAAAGGGTTTCGATATCGAAATTTTCGCAGAAGGAGTAGAAGGTGCCCGCCAAATGGCTTTGAGTCCAAATGGTATTATATATGTGGGAACACGTAGAACAGGAGATAATGGAAAAGTATATGCTGTAATTGACGATGATAACGATTTTAGAGCAGATACTGTGAAGACAATTGCTTCTGGTTTGCGCATGCCAAATGGCGTAGCTTTTCTAGATAATGATCTATACGTGGCTGAGGTAAGTAAAATCTGGAAATATGAAAATGTTGATCAGCATTTAAACAGTTCGCAAAAGCCAGTACTTGTAAATGATACTTTCCCAACAGAATCAAGCCATGGCTGGAAATACATTGGTTTTGGTCCTGACAAAAAATTGTATGTTCCTGTAGGTGCTCCATGTAATGTTTGCAATCATGAAGACGAAAATCCAATATACGCTAGTTTAACTAGAATGGATCCCGATGGTGCAAACCGAGAGATTATAGCACATGGTATCAGAAACACGGTAGGTTTTACTTGGCATCCAGAGACTGGTAACCTATGGTTTACAGATAACGGCAGAGATTGGATGGGCGATGATATACCTCCTTGCGAATTAAATGAACTATCTATTGAAGGTTCACATTTTGGATTTCCTTATTTACATGGAAATGATATATGGGATCCTGAATTTGGAACAGATAACAAAATTAGGGAAAGAGAATTTGTAAAACCTATCCAAGAATTAGGTCCTCATGTTGCTCCATTAGATATATTCTTCTATACTGGGAATATGTTTCCTGAATTTTACAGAAATCAAGCGTTTATTGCAGAGCATGGCAGCTGGAATAGAAGCACCAAGATAGGATATCAAATCAGTATTGTAACTTTTGATAAAACAGGAAAAGCTACGTCTTATCAACCGTTTATAAAGGGATGGTTACAGGGAGAAGACAAAATAATGGGGCGCCCAGTAGCATTTTTGCAGATGCCTGATGGATCTGTTCTTATATCTGATGATTACACTGGAACTATTTACAGAGTGAGTTACAAAGGTTAAGTAAAATTCTTACAATCCGATAATCGCTCTCGTATAAATGTTTATATTTTACTAAACAAATTAATCTATGTTGTCAATGAAAAAAGTGGTATTAATTCCAGGTGATGGAATCGGAGTAGAAATAACAAATTCGATAGTGAGTATTTTTGAAAAAGCGGGGGCAAAAGTTAATTGGATTAAAAAATCTGCTGGTTTAAACGCTTATGAAAATTCAGGAAGCCCATTACCTCAAGATACTGTGGATGCCATAAAAGAGCATAGAATAGCCTTAAAAGGACCATTAACAACTCCCGTTGGAACTGGCTTTAGATCTGTTAATGTGGCTCTTCGTCAACAATTTAATTTGTTTAGTAATATACGGCCAGCTATTACTCTACCAAATATCGACAGCCCATTTAGAAGTGTTGATATGGTAATTTTTCGAGAAAATACCCAAGGTCTTTATATCGGAAAAGAACACTGGGTCGATGAAAGGGAAAAAGATCATGCAGAAAGTATTGCAGTTGTTACCGAGGAAGCATCAAGAAAAATTATTTCTGCTGCTTTCGAATATGCTAAATCCAATGATCGTAAGAAAGTAACACTCGTTCACAAAGCAAACATATTAAAATTCACCACAGGTCTTTTTCTAGAGGTTGGTAAAAAAGTTGCGGAAGATTATCCTGATATAGAGTTTGAAGACCTAATTGTAGATAATATGGCCATGCAAATGGTAATGAGGCCTCAACATTTTGATGTTGTTGTCACCACCAACTTATTTGGCGATATCCTTAGTGATTTAGCATCTGGTTTAGTTGGTGGTCTTGGAGTTACTGGTGCAGCTAATATTGGTGATAATGCTGCTATGTTTGAAGCTGTTCATGGTTCTGCACCCGATATTGCAGGTCAGAATAAAGCAAATCCTTTAGCTTTATTATTTTCATCAATAATGATGCTAGAATATATTGGACAAAAGCACACAGCAGATGAAATTAGAAAAGCGATTTATAAAACCTTAGTAGAATGCAAAGTTTATTGCACACCTGATATTGGTGGTGAAGGAACAACATCAACCTTTACACAAGCAATTTGTGACAATATTTAAATTTTTGAGTCATAAGATTTATTAATTCAAAATAGCCATCATTAATGAGCTAATAACCGAAAGTATTATTGTAAAAGCGAAAGCCCAACCAAAACTTTTGATTTTAAAATCGTCGATAAATTTATCAACTAGCATCACTAATAAAGTATTTATTACAATAGCGAATAATCCAAAAGTTACTATTGTTAAGGGCAATGCAAAGAATTTAAGAATCGGACCCAACAAAAAATTTGCAAATGAAATACCTGCAGCAACCCAAAGTGATGTCCAAAAATTCTTAATTTCTACTCCTGATAATACTTTTGCAGTGATAAATACCGATGTACTATTAATTAACCAAGCCCAAATCATTTAATTTTAATTTTATTGATATTCTAAACCTCATACGAGTCCTAATCAATTTTGTTTAATAATGAGTGAACTTCGATTTATTATTTCTTCTTTCGATAATTTGACTTCTAGACAATTGGAAGCTGTTTTTAACCTGCGCCAACGTGTATTCATTATCGAGCAACAATGCTTGTATGAGGATATTGATGGATTCGATAATGATGCCGAACATCTTTTAGCCTATGAAAAAGACACACTTGCTGGTTATTTAAGAATTTTTAAACCAGGAATTAAGTATAAAAATGCTGCATCATTAGGGAGAATTGTAGTCGACTATCCTTTTAGAAGTACACATATTGGTAAAGAATTAATCACCAAAGGCATTAACATAACAAAAGAAAAATATCCTGATATTCTGTTAAAAATTGAAGCCCAAGCTGCATTAACTATGTATTACCAGCAATTCAATTTCCAACCCATTGGAGAAGTTTATTTAGTGGATGAAATACCCCATCAATTAATGACTCTGAAACATTAGAAAATTCTAAAGTTTAATTTATAAAATTCTTGTGCACATCTTATCAAAATCAAATTTGTGGGAAATACACTTTTTGACAAATATTATGAATACAAATTTCTTGTATTACACTTATTTTTTTAGTGGATCCTTGATTTAGATTTATTTTTTTTAAGAATATTTGGAGAATCAGCGTTCTTAAAATCAGCTGGAAAACGAGAAAACTTCCATATTAGCTGTTTTTCAAAGCAATAAATCGTTTTGTTTAATAATTAATTTTATCCTGTAAATATTACGATACACACTAATACGAATACAGTGATTTTAAAAATCAGTTCCTTCTTTTTGTTCATTTTTTTGAATTATGCATAGATATTGTAACCGTTAATATGAAACAAAATTCAAAGAGTAAATTCAAGTATTAAGAGCCAATATCATTAAATTTTTTTCTTGAATATTAATACTTAGTATTTACAAAAAAATAGCAACCATTTTCAAGAAACTTACCTATTCTACGGTAACACTCTTTGCCAAATTTCTTGGCTGATCTACATTTAACCCTCTGTTGACCGCAATATAATAGGAAAGCAATTGCAATGGTATTACGCTTAATAAAGGGGATAAAATATCCTCGGTTGAAGGAATAGAAAAATTAAATTCAGATAAGTTCTCAACCTCATTATTTTTATCTGTGGTAATCGAAATTATTCTACCTCTTCTTGCTTTTACTTCCTCAATGTTGCTTACCATTTTATCGTTGGTGTGTTCAGTAGCCGCAATTACTACAACGGGCATCATTTCATCTATAAGTGCGATTGGCCCATGTTTCATTTCTGCTGCTGGATACCCTTCTGCATGGCTATACGAAATTTCTTTAAGCTTTAAAGCTCCTTCTAAAGCTACAGGAAAACTAACTGTTCTTCCCAGATATAGAAAGTTTGGGGCGTAAGTGAAAAGCCGTGCTATTTCTTCTAATTCTTCACTTTTATCCAGAATCTGTTGAATTTTAGAGGGAATTAAAGATAATTCATTGAGTAACTCTGAAATTCTGCCTTCTGGTAGTGTCTCTAATTTTTTTGCCATTAATAAAGCAATCAATATCAATACTGTGACTTGACCTGTAAATGCTTTTGTAGATGCAACTCCAATTTCTGGCCCAGTATGTAAATATACACCAGCATCAGTTTCTCGTGCTATAGTACTACCAACTACATTAACAATACCCAATACCATTGCTCCATTTTTTTTAGCTACTCGCATAGCAGCAAGTGTGTCTGCAGTTTCTCCAGATTGTGATATAACAATAAGTACATCGCCTTCTCCAATTAATGGATCTTTATATCTAAACTCTGAAGCATATTCTACCTCAACCGATCTTCTCACTAAAGATTCAATAAGATACTCTCCTACTAAGCCAGAATGCCAACTTGTACCACAAGCAGCGATCACTATTCTTTTTGAATGGATAAGTTTATCAATTATCCCCTCTAAACCTCCAAGTTTGACTTCTCCATCTATAATATTTATTCGACCTCTAAGACAATCAGATATTGTCTTGGGTTGCTCAAATATTTCTTTCATCATAAAATATGGAAACCCACCTTTCTCTATCTCTTCGAGATTCATAGCAAGTTGATGAACTTCCTTATTCATAGCTACGTCATTTGAATCTAGTACTTGATACGAATCCTGCTTAATAACCGCCATTTCTCCTTCATCTAAGTATATTACTTTATCCGTATACTCCGCGACTGCAGAAGCGTCTGAAGCAACTAGCATCTCACCATCTCCGATGCCAATAAGTAAAGGAGAACCTTTTCTAGCTACGATTATTCGATCCGGATAATCGGCATGAACCATCGCGAAACCATAAGCTCCCGTTATCTGTGCAAGTGCAATTTGAACCGCATTTTCGAGTTCAAGCTCTGGTTTTGAATCTAAAATACTTTCAATCAATTTTGCTGCAACTTCAGTATCAGTTTCTGAATAAAATTTATAGCCTTTTGCCTCGAGTACTTTTTTTAGAGATGAGTAATTCTCAATAATTCCATTATGTACAATTGCTAATTTCCCTGAACTACTCGTATGTGGGTGTGAATTAATATTATTTGGCAAACCATGTGTAGCCCATCTAGTATGCCCAATTCCAATTGACCCCTCTTGAACATTTTTTAAAATAGTTTTAAGATCTTTAACCTTTCCTTTACACTTAGAAACATGAAGTCCACCATTCAAAGTAGCAATACCTGCAGAATCATAGCCCCTATATTCCATTCTTTTTAATCCATTCAATAAAATATCTTGGGCTGTCTTATTGCCTATGTATCCAATTATTCCGCACATTATACTATCGAGTTATTTGCTAATTTATTCTTGATGAAAACAAAACAAATTAACGTATTATCTGGTTAGTTGAGATTAAATTTTAATCAGTATCCTTGAACACTTGATATGAATATATGTTTCTTTTCAGACCAATTTTCTGCTAATTTTAAACCTTTAACACTCACAAGGCCACTAGATGATCTTAGAGTAGGAATATTTACTATTAGAGAAAAATGGATAAAAATACTTAACCCCTTAGGCTGGGTTAGGCAAGTCGATACTTATTTATCAGCAATTTTTCCCAATGGGATTATAAGAGATTCAGAAGATTATATATGGATCAATTCAAGGTTTTTGCCTTCTATAGACTTGGTTAGTGCAATCCATGAATTAAAGGCGAATAGCTCACTTACCTTAAATGGTCAACTAGTCGCCATTAGAATATCAGCTGATGAAACGAAACACCATATCAAATCGCACTCCATCCCAACCATTGAAAAGTCATCTGAAATCAGTTTTGAAACACCATTTTTACAGTATTTTTGGGATTTACTATCGTTAAATCATGATCAAATCTCTTTCGATATAAAACTTTTACCCGTTTCTTTCCAGCATGGTTTTCATTTTGATTCAAGTTCTCACTTTCTCAATAATGAAGATATCTATATCCATGAAACAGCTATTATCGAACCTGGCTGTACCATCATTGCAAATAAAGGACCCGTTTATGTGGGCAAAAATGCTATAATTGAAGCAGGAACCATTTTAAAAGGTCCAGTTTCAATTGGTGAAGCATCTGAAATTAAGATGGGCGGTAGAATATTTAATGGATCAACCATTGGCCCTTATTGTAAAGTAGGTGGAGAAATTAATAACTGTATCTTTCATTCGTATTCTAATAAAGCACATGATGGATTTATGGGGAGTTCAATTGTAGGCAAATGGAACAATTTTGGAGCAGCTACAAATACCTCAAATCTAAAAAATAATTATAGTCTAGTAAGACTTTTTAATTGGGATGATGATCAATTAAGTGTGCACGGAGTTCAATTTTTTGGATCTGTATTTGGTGATTTCTCAAAAACTGCCATCAATACTCGACTTAATACTGGTACAATATGTGGAGTAAGTTCAAATATTTTTTGTAATAGCTTCCCACCTAAAAAAATCCCTTCTTTTTCTTGGCTTGGTGAAAAATCAGAAGTGTATCAATTTGATAAAGCTTTAGAAGCTATGGATACAATGATGAAACGTCGTGGAATGCATCTGGAAGAAGAATATATCGAGATGATGCGCCATATTTTCACTCTAGAACATTCTCCGGGTAGTTAGATACGTATTCGTCCAATATTGATTTTCTAAGGTCGAAATAGTTACACCTTCACTTACCCCAGCGTGTAGAAATTGAATCCCGTTTATCATTACTCCAACATGATACGTGTTTTTTCCTGTTTTAAAAAAAACAACGTCCCCAACTTTAATATTTCGTTTTCGAACAGAGTTACCCATTTGCATTTGTTCTCTAGTCGTTCTTGGGAGAGATATTCTAAAATACTCCTTAAATATAATCTGTATAAAAGCAGAACAATCAATCCCTTTAGCAGTAGTACCCCCAAGCAAATAATTTGTACCCTTCCATTGAGTATATGCATCATCTAATTTATCACGAATTACTCTGTCAGATCTGGACATATTTATTGGGATTAATGCTTCAGAACCCTCTACAGTAGCATCATCTTCCCACGGAATCGTTCCTCGCTTAACTACACCACAAGAGGATAATAACATACCAACTAGAATTACTAATACTGTGCGTTTGATTTCCATTATATCCAAAAATTTCAATTAATAAATATAGCTACTATTAACTATTTTTAAACTCTAAATAAAAATGACTTAATTAATCTTCACATATTCTATGCAATTATTAGTAAATATTGATCATGTTGCAACACTCCGGAATGCTCGAGGAGAAGGATATCCTAGACCTGTTGAAGCAGCTAAAATTTGTGAACATTCTGGAGCTCATGGAATTGTTTTTCATTTACGAGGAGACAGACGCCATATCACCGATCATGATGTAAAAGAATTAAAACAAGTAGTTAAAGGAACACTTGATTTTGAAATGGCTGCAACTGATGAAATGATTAATATTTTATTGGATACAAAACCTCATCTTTGCACTTTAGTGCCAGAAGGTCGTGAAGAATTAACCACAGAAGGTGGTTTAAACATGGAAGTTGTCTTTGAAGATTTTAAAAAAAGAGTTTTTCCAGCCATCAAATCAACTGGTATAGAAATTAGTTTATTTCTCGATCCAGTTAAAGATGATATAAAAAAAGCATATCTACTTGGTGCAGATGCAGTTGAATTACATACAGGAAATTATGCCAATGCATCATCAAAAGATGAACAATTTAAAGAACTTGTCAGATTACGAGAAGCAGCAATTTTTATTAATAAGTTAGGTATGAAGGTGAATGCTGGTCATGGATTGAATCTTCAAAATCTACCCACACTTTTAGAAGTGGTTCCATATTTAAATGAAGTTAGTATTGGACACGCACTTATAAGTGAGGCATTATTTATGGGGCTGCCAAAAACGGTTAAATCATTCTTAGAAGTTATGAGTATACATGAGGATATTAATTGACTGATAGTTTGACCCATAAATCAGGATACGTGGCGATTGTTGGAAAACCAAATGCGGGTAAATCAACATTAATGAACCAGATTCTAGGTACTAAACTATCAATAGCCACACATAAAGCCCAAACCACTCGCCATCAAATTGTTGGAATTCATTCTGATGATAATTCTCAAATTATCTTTTTAGATACTCCAGGAATCATAAACCCTAAATATGAGCTACAAAAAGCTATGATGCGGTTTGTGCAGAAGGCAGAAAAAGATGCTGATTTAATACTATTTATTGTAGACGTTAACTCCTATGAAATACCTGATTACGCTTTCAAAGAGCTAAAAAGGTTTCAAAAACCTGTTCTTCTTGTAATAAATAAAATGGATAAATCTAATGATGAATCTGTATTACAGGTAGTTCAACATTTGAATAGCCAATTTCCATTTTCAAACTCAATTAAAGTATCAGCTTTAGAGCACTTTGGAATAGACAATCTTATCAAAACAATAAAGAAACAGTTGCTTCCTGGCCCTCCTTTCTACCCAAAAGATGAACTAAGCGAACATCCTACAAGATTTTTTGTATCTGAATTAATAAGGGAACAACTTTTTCTTCAATACCATGAAGAACTTCCATATTCGACAACAGTGGAAGTTATACAATATGAGGAACGGGAAAATTTACATTACATTAATGCGGAAGTAATTGTAAATCGTCAGTCTCAAAAAGGAATGATTATCGGAAAACGTGGCGCTGCAATAAAAAATCTCGGAGTAGAAGCTCGCAAATCGATTGAAGAGTTCATCGATCACAAAGTATTCTTAGACTTACATGTGAAAGTAAGAGAAAAATGGAGAGAAAAGGAAAACATGGTTCGTAATCTGGGGTATAGATAGCCAAAGTTTGATGCTTGTTGTATCAGGACAAGTGAAAAAAACGTAAATACCTTTTGATGGTTTTTTGAAATCTTTTAGTAATGTGATCACAAGTTTAATCACGTCTTTAATTAACTACATTTTCCCTCTTCATAGAATAAGATGGTTTTTTAACAAATAAAGAGCCTAGGTGGTATTCACGCACAGAATTTTATTCTTTGTTATACATTTTAGCGTTATTTAATTCTTTTTATGAGAAAAAATATACTTAAAGAAGAATATTATTCTTCTTTAAAAACATAAACTTATCAGATAATTTTAAGAAAAATGTCTTTAATGTCGAAAAGAAATTATAATTCTTGAATATAAACTTAACGACTCGTAAGCTATAGGCATGAAATTTTTAAACCGACAATTTATGTGTATGCCCAACTATATGCCTAAGATGCATAGGTGAGGGCTTGATATAAATTTTTTTAAAAGCCCTTTAGAATGCAATTCCTAAGGGCTTTTTTGTTGGAGTAAATCTCAAACGTTCTTTAAAAAGTTATTGCATTCTCATTACGAAAGGTGGAGGGATCAGGTCCTATGAAGCCTTGGCAACCGTTTAATACAAGCGTTTTGTATTAAAAAAGGTGCTACATCCTGTTCAACACAACATGTGCTTGGAAAAGATGAGTTCGAAAAGTTTGGTAAAACCTTGTTCGGACTCTCTGAGCGAGGCTTTTTTTTGAATTAAACATAAAATTATCATTCACAATAACAATCCAATGAGTAACGAATTAACATCACGAAAACTACGATTCGACACCCTGCAACTTCATGCAGGACAACAACCCGATCCTACAACTGGCTCTCGTGCAGTTCCTATCTATCAAACTACTTCATTTAATTTCAAAGACTCTGAACATGCAGCAAATCTTTTCGGATTACGAGAATTTGGAAATATTTATACACGCATTATGAATCCGACCACGGATGTTTTTGAGCAACGCGTTGCCGCGCTAGAAGGAGGCGTCGCCGCTTTAGCAACTGCATCAGGTCAAGCAGCACAATTCTTAGCTATTTCAAACTTAGCTCAATCCGGAGATAACATAATTTCCACTCAAAACTTATATGGTGGAACATATAATCAATTCAAGGTTACCATTCCTAGACTTGGCATAGATGTTAAGTTTGCAGAAGAAGACACAGTGGAAGCATTCGAAAAACTTATTGATGCTAATACAAAAGCACTCTATGTTGAATCTATTAGCAACCCCCGAGGCAATGTTGCTGACTTTGAGGGTTTAGCAAGATTAGGAGAGAAATATGGCATTGCATTAGTTGTTGACAATACATTTGGTGCTGGCGGTGCAATAGTTAGACCAATCGAACACGGCGCAAATGTTGTAACAGCTTCTGCTACGAAATGGATTGGGGGGCATGGCACTTCAATAGGCGGGGTAATTATTGATGGAGGTAATTTTAATTGGGGTAATGGCCGATATCCTTTATTTAGTGAGCCTTCACCAGGTTACCATGGATTGAATTTTTGGGAAGTGTTTGGTTCTGATGGCCCTTTCGGGAATATAGCTTTTGCGATACGCGCTAGAGTTGAAGGGTTAAGAGATTTTGGCTCATCTCAGTCACCATTTAATAGCTTCTTACTCATTCAAGGCCTAGAAACGCTATCGCTACGAGTTGAGCGACACAACCAGAATGCACTCAAATTAGCGCATTATTTACAACAACATGAAGATGTAGATTGGGTAAACTTTACTGGTCTTGAAAGTCATCCTAATCATAATCGCGCAAGAAAATATTTCACAAAAGATCATTTTGGCTCAGTACTTACTTTTGGCGTTAAGGGTGGATATGATTCGGCCAAGAATTTTATTAATAATGTTAAGCTTGCAAGCCATTTAGCAAATGTTGGTGATGCCAAAACATTGGTGATTCATCCCGCTTCCACTACACACCAACAACTAACCGCTACAGAACAAATCGCTAGTGGTGTTAAACCAGATTTAATTCGTGTTTCTGTTGGAATTGAGCACATAGATGATATAATCGAAGATTTTGAGCTTGCATTTCAATCGATTGCAGAAACTGTAGTATAAAAGTCTCACTAACCAAAAAGTCTGGTTAGAATAAAACAGGTCTAGCCAGACTTTCATTTTCCAGATCATGAGTACGATTAAAACACATACTTTTCAGGAAGATTTTATAACTGAATCTGGCGAAATAATAACTAATCCAATATTAGCCTATCAAACATGGGGAATTCTTAACAATACTCAAGATAATGTAATCATCATTTCTCATGCTCTTACAGGGAATACTAATGCTAAAGAATGGTTTTCAGGTCTTTTTCAAGATCGAGGAATTATAGATTTAAAGAAACATTTTGTAATCTGTATAAATCATCCTGGTAGTTGCTATGGATCGATTGGCCCCACCTCCATCAACAGAAATACGGGTGAAATCTACAAGGCAAATTTTCCAAATTTAACCATCCGTGATATTGTAAAATTAGAACAACAGTTATTAGATAAACTACATATAAACAAAGTTGATCTAATTATTGGAGGCTCTATGGGCGGCATGGTTGCTTTGGAATTTTGTTTAATAGATCCAAGAATACAATCTGCATGCCTCATTGCAATGGGAAAATCACATTCTGCATGGGCTATTGGAATAAGCGAAGCTCAACGATTAGCTATACAAGCAGATAAAAACTGGGATAGTGGCTTTTATAAGGATGAATCACCCCCAATACATGGTCTAGCCGCCGCTCGTAGTATGGCTATGATTACTTATCGAAGTGCCCAGAATTATGATCACAAATTCAGTAGAAATTGGAATATTCAAAAAAACATCTTTGAAATTGAATCTTATCTAAAATATCAAGGAGAAAAATTAACAGCCCGTTTTGATGCAAATTCATACATAAGCCTCACTAAAGCCATGGACTCACACGATGTGGCAAGAGGCAGAGGTACAGCCAAATCAGTATTATCAAAAATTGATATCCCTGTTCTCATCATTGGCATCAACAGTGATATTCTTTATCCCATCAAAGAACAAATAGAATTAGCTGAACTTATCCAAAACGCAACTTTCAGAGAGATAACATCAAAATATGGACATGATGCATTTTTAATTGAATTTGAACAGATTAATAATGCATTAACATCTTTTCAAAAGGTTAGATTATCAAAAAGCAGTGCCTGATACACTCAAAACATGTCTAACCCATTTCATTACTTCTAACAAATTAATAGTTAAAATTACTTCATTTTATCTGATTCATTGCTGGCTTTTCGCCTAATGTATAAGAAGTAAAAAATCTTTTTACTTCTCTTAGCGGATTTAATTTGACACATTATGGTAAATAAGGGTACATTGTGGGGTGATGTGGGAGAAAGTGGGGACTTTTCAAACACAGATCATTTAGCAATCAAATTCATCTATCCGCGGGTATCGTGCATAGTTTTAAAGGCCAATACAAGCATAGTATCGACGAGAAAGGTCGTATTTCCTTTCCGGCAAAGTTACGAAAAATGCTCAATCCTGCCGCTCAGGATCGCTTTGTAATAGTACGTGGAATTGAAACCTGCCTCTATCTATACCCTGAAAATGAATGGCTGAATGTTGAAAACACGCTCAATAAGGCAAATAATTTTACTCGAGCAGGCCGTATTGCAAAACGTAACTTTTTAAGATATGCCGAAGATTTATCGTTAGATAAACAAAATAGAATCGCAATACCTGCAGATCATTGTAGTTTTGCTGCAATTAGTTCCAAAGCTATTTTCATTGGCATGGGGCAATACATAGAAATATGGTCACCAGAAAAACTTCAAGAAGTTGACGATAGTCTTGAAACTGAGGCTTTCGAAGAAATTTTTGAGGCAGTCATGGGTGGCACAAATTCATCCGATGTTGAATAATTTGTCAACATATCATCAACATATCCCTGTAATGCTTAGTGAATGCATAAATGGATTAATCACTGAACCTAATGGTATTTATATTGATGGCACGTTAGGCGGTGGTGGGCATTCAAAAGAAATTTTAAGCCATCTTAATAAAGATGGTCGGCTTTTTTCAATTGATCAAGATGATCAAGCTATTGCTGCTGCTTCCGCTCACATTGGTAATGATAAAAGATTATCCATTTTAAAAGGAAATTTCGGTTATTTAAGTACTATTCTTCCTTCTTCTATTCATGGGCAAATTAATGGAATCCTTTTAGATCTAGGCGTATCAACTCATCAAATTAAAGAAGGAAACCGCGGTTTTAGTTTTCAAGAAGATGGCCCATTAGATATGCGAATGGGTAATATGACTCGAATCACTGCCCATGAAGTTATAAATAATTACGAATATGAAGAGCTTCGAGATATTATTTTTCATTACGGTGAAGAAAAAGCGAGCCGTAAAATTGCAAAGGCAATTATAGAATCTAGACCAATCGAAACCACTGGAAAGCTTCGGGAAGTAATATCCGAGGTGGTTAACCAAAAATTCTTAATAAAAACTCTGGCTCGGGTATTCCAAGCTATACGCATAGAAGTGAATCATGAATTAGAGGTTTTAAAAGATGTACTCTCTCAATCTCTCGAAGTTCTTAAAACTGGTGGCAGATTAGTTATCATGTCTTACCATTCATTGGAGGATAGATTAGTTAAACGTTTTTTGAAATCTGGAAATTTATCAGGAACCATTGAAAAGGATTTTTACGGAAATAATCTATCGCCTTTTCGCCTAATCAATAAACAAGTGATTACTCCATCTTCACTTGAAGTTTCTCAAAACCCTGCTGCACGAAGCGCAAAACTTCGGATTGCTGAGAAAATACAAGGAGTAAACTGATGATTACTCAAATAAATCGAAAACAAAGAGAAGTGCAATCCTATGTTCGAAATATTTCGAAACATGATATAACTTCTTCTTCGAGATCATCAAAAAAATTATACGGCAAACAGAATTCAAGCTCAAACTCTCAAAAAGCTTCACTTCCAAAGATTAAACCTGGAATAATCATTCTTCTAAGTTTGATCGTGGGAATTATTGGGTTTACCTATTTAACACATGTTTTTGCTACTCAAAAATTATTACAAGAGGTTCAAGCATTAGAGAAGGAATATAATAGTGTGCGGCAAATTCATGATGGGCTTAAACTTGAATATGACCGAATGATTGGCCCAGCAGAGATTTATGAAAAAGCTAAAAAGGCTGGTTTTATTAATTATGGACCCGCAGATTATACCATTAAAATTCAAGAATAATGGATAATCGTACCTCCATATTAAGCCGTATGTTTTTAGTTCTTGGATTCATGCTTTTAATCCCTTGTGCATTAGCTTTTCAATTGATTCGCATTAATTATGTTGAGGGTGATGGCCTAAGAAAGCTCTGGAATAGGCAGACATTAGATGTTATTCCTATTCCAGCTCAACGTGGTAATATTTATGACAGAAATGGAACACTACTAGCCACTAATTCTGCCGATTATCAAATAGCACTTGACCCAAAAATCAAAGAACTAACAGAAGAACAGATTTCAAAATTAGTTAAAAAATTAAGTGATTTAACCAACCATTCACCTTCTTTTTATAAGAAAAAAATTAATAATGCTCCTGAAAGATCACGATATGTAGTTCTTGCAAAAAATTTAACCAATACCCAAAAAGAAGAAATCCAAAATCTTGGGATACGTGGTGTCATTATTGAAGAAAACTTCCGAAGAAAATATACATTTGAATCTCTTGCTGCACACTCTTTAGGCTTTGTAAATCATACAATGGAAGGTAAATCGGGAATAGAAGCATTTTATGACGATTTACTTAGAGGTGAAGATGGTTTGCAGCAAGTTAGAAAAGACCCCTTCAATAGAATCTCACAATATGTTGGAGCACCTAAAAAAGTACCTATTGAAGGATATCATCTACAAACCACCATTGATTCGTACATACAAGCCATCTTAGAAGATGAACTAAAGCATGGAGTTGAAAAGCATAAAGCTAATTATGGCACTGGTATAGTGATGGATCCTAAAACAGGTGCAATTTTAGCGTTAGCGAACTATCCAACTTTTGACCCAAATTTTCCAGGCCAATCAGATTCTGAAAATCGCCGTAATTATGGAATTTCTGACATGGTTGAACCAGGTTCGACTTTTAAATTAGTGACTGCAATAGCTGCACTTGAAGAAAATGTGGTAGATTTCAATGAAATATTTGAAACTCCAGATAATGGAGAAACAAATATACATGGACTTACATTAAGAGACCACGACCCTTTAGGCGATATCCATTTTGAAGAGGTAATCCGGAAGTCTTCCAATATAGCTATGGCAGAATTGGCGATGCGGATGGAAAATGACAAATTTTATCAATATGCGCGTAATCTTGGTTTTGGAACTCCAACCTATGTAGATATAGCAGGAGAAGAAAGTGGAAGAATGTCTAAGCCTTTTAATTGGAGCATGGTAAGTCTTCCTTGGCTATCGCATGGTTACGAACTATTGAGCACACCTTTGCAGGTTACTCAAGCCTATTCTGCTTTTGCAAATGATGGTATATTAATGCGACCCTATATTGTACAACAAGTAGTTGATAATGATGATAATATAATCTCAGCCCATGAGCCAATTGAAATTAGGCGCGTTGCCAAAAAAGGAACATTAGATCGTCTTCTACCTATCTTTGAAAGCGTTGTAAGTGATTCTGGAACCGGTGAATTTGCACAAGTAAGTGGACTTAGAATTGCAGGTAAAACAGGGACCGCAAAAAAAGTTATTGATGGTTCATATACCAATAGATATCGTGGTTCATTCGCTGGGTTTTTTCCAGTTGAGAATCCTAAATATGTGATTTTCATTATGCTTGATGAGCCTAAACCCGTTGGCTATGGTGGCTATACTGCTGGGCCTATTTTTCATCATGTTGCAAAAAGAATTGCTGGCCTTGATAATGATCTACAGCTGACATCTCCTATAGCGAAAGAATCTAGCCAAATTATTATGCCAAGCCTTATTGGGCTTCAGAAAAATCAGACTGAAATTGTAACACAATCTATGAGCGTCCAGGCTAACGTAAGCGGAGAATTTGGAACTGTGATTTTCCAAACACCGATGCCATCAGACTCGTTAGGTGATAGCACACCTATTAATATAATCTTATCGGGATCTACTACTGCGGATAGTAGTTTAAGTGAACACTATAAAAGAATTCCGGATGTATCAGGAATGAGTATGAGAAATGCTAATCACATTCTCTCGTCACTAGGTTTTGAAGTCGACAGAATTGGGTCAGGTACTGTCTATGATCAGTTCCCAAAAGAAGATGAAATTATGAGAAGAGGTGGAAAAGTAACAATCCGAGGAAAAGCTCGCTCATTAGAAACAAGAACGCTGGCAAATTTAAATAACTAATTGCAACTAAGAGACCTCATAGCGCTTATCAATCCTTTGCATGTATCTAACTCCAAATTAGAAATCGAGTTAAAAAGTGTTCATCAGGATTCCCGTAAGGTAACTCAAAATTCCGTTTTTGTGGCTATAAGAGGTACAGAAGTAGATGGACATTTATTTTTGGATGACGCCATTCGCGGAGGCGCATCTGTTATTATCTGTGAGGAGTCTTTTTACACAGATATCGCGGACGTATGTATAATTGAAGTTGAAAATACGAGAAAAATTCTTGGTTTAATTGCACAATCATTTGCAACAAATCCAGCAGAACATCTGCAAATTATAGGAATTACAGGTACAAACGGTAAAACAACTGTAGCTACACTTGTATACGATGCACTTACTAAACTTGGTAAAAAAGCCTCTTTATTAGGTACAGTATCAAAAAAAATTCTAAACGTAGAAATGAATAGTTCATTAACTACTAGTGATCCAATTGAGTTGGCTAATGATATGAAGGTCATGATTGATGCAGGATCTGAATTTTTAATAATGGAAGTTTCCTCTCATGCTCTTTCTCAAGATAGAGTAATAGGATTTGATTTTAAAATTGCTGCATTCACAAATCTAAGTCATGATCATCTAGACTATCATAAAACGTTTGATGAATATGCCCAGGCAAAAAAACTTTTATTTGATTCTTTACCATCTACTTCAACTGCAGTTGTAAATATTGATGATATTCACGGTCATTACATGATCCAAGATACGCAAGCAAAAGTAAGAGAGTTTAGTTTTAAGACTAACAATAATCATATTCTCCAAAACACTTCACAGGGACTTTCTTTACTTGTTGATGGTGTGAATGTACAATCACAGCTAATTGGGCATTTCAACGCATATAATATTGCCCAAGCTTTTCTAATCATAACATCATTAGGAATTCCGGCAGAGGATGCCTCAACTGCCCTAAAATATAGTACGGGTGCAGCTGGGAGAATGGAAACTGTATGTGTAAATAATGAAGATACCCCAAAGGTAATAATTGATTATGCCCATACCCCAGACGCACTCCTTAATGTACTAGCAACTTTACACACCTTGAACCATAACAATGGCTCATTACACTGTGTGTTTGGTGCTGGTGGTGATCGTGATCCATCTAAACGGTCAGAGATGGCAAAAGTAGTATCAAAATATGCCGACTATATTGTAGTAACTAGTGACAACCCTAGATTTGAAGATCCAAACCATATCATCGATGATATTTCTAAGGGTTTTGCAGAAACAAACTCTGTCACTTTTGAGGTAAACCGCAAAATTGCTATTGAACATGCAATTTTAAAAGCTTCATCAAAAGACATTGTTCTTATTGCAGGGAAAGGCCATGAAGATTACCAAGATATTCGTGGAACTAAACATCCTTTTAATGATTATGAGATCGCAAAAGCGGCACTAGAACTAAAAAAGGAGATGCACTAATGCTTTACGAATTATTTAATTGGCTAGAACAAACGTATGAATTCCCTGGTGCTACTGCAATGGCTTTCATTTCAACGAGAACTGGATTAGCCGCAGTCTTTTCTTTGTTAATTAGCCTATTTATAGGTCGTAGGATCATTAAATGGCTAAGCTCAATGCAACTTAAAGAAGTATTTCGTGAGGATATTGGGCTCGATCATCATCAAGAAAAAGTAGGCACTCCTTCAATGGGCGGTGTGATTATTTTATTGGCCACACTAATACCTACGCTTCTATTTATTAGAATGGATAGCATATATGGCTGGTTAATTTTCTTTGTAATGCTATCACTGGGTATAGTAGGTTTTATTGATGATTATATAAAAGTGGTGAAAAAAGATAAAAGTGGTTTAGCTGGTAGATTTAAAGTTGCTGGCCAAGTAACCGTTGGCTTAATATTAGGTTCGGTCTTATATTTTCATCCCGAATTTGAAGCTTTTAATACTCTTTCTACTGTCCCTTTTGCCGCCCATTTGAATATTGATTATGCTTTTTTTGGTGAACAATGGGGCTGGGTTATTTATTTACCCGTTGCTATTTTTGTAATTACCGCAGTTAGTAACGCAACTAACCTAACCGATGGCTTAGACGGACTTGCATCTGGCATTTCTGCAATTTGTGGATTTGTATTTGCAATTTTTGCTTATGTATCTGGGCGCGTTGATTTTTCTGGATTCTTAGATATTATGTATTTACCAGGAGCAAGCGAACTAACCATCTTTTGCGCTGCTTTGGTTGGTGGTTGTATGGGCTTCCTATGGTATAACACGAATCCAGCTTCTGTATTTATGGGAGATACAGGTTCTTTAGCTCTAGGAGGTGCCTTCGGTGCACTAGCTTTAATCCTACATAAAGAATTACTGCTCCCATTTATTTGTGGAGTTTTCTTTTTCGAAACACTTTCTGTAATCATACAGACTACTTACTTCAAATATTCAAAAATGAGATATGGTGAAGGGCGCCGGATTTTTTTAATGGCTCCAATACATCACCATTTTGAAAAGAAGGGCTGGAGTGAACAAAAAATAGTTGTTCGCTTCTGGATTATTACTGTACTACTTGGGGTAATTAGCTTATTAACTTTAAAAATACGATGATAGAGGTTCAAGGTAAACATATCGTTGTTATTGGAGCTGCTAGAAGTGGTATTGCGGCTGCAAAACTTCTTCAAAAAAAAGGGGCTAACGTATTTGTATCTGATTATGGAGAAATTGAGAAAGACTCTAAGGTTAAATTACAGCTAGCAGGCATTCCATTTGAGGAAAATGGCCATTCCAACAAAGCTAAATTAGCAGATTTTGTTGTTGTTAGCCCTGGTGTCCCCACGAACTCAGCCATCATTCAAGATTATATAGAAAATAATATTTCGATTTATTCTGAGATTGAAATAGCAAGTTGGTTCGCTAATCAAAAAATCTTTGCAATTACTGGAAGCAATGGCAAAACAACCGTTACAAGTTGGTTAGCCCATATTTGGGAAAAAGCAGAATTAGATTTTACGTTAGCAGGAAATATTGGATATGCATTTTCCGAAAAAGTCTTAAAAGCAAATGGCCCTTATATTCTTGAGATTAGCAGTTTTCAGCTAGATCATATTCACTCTTTTGAGCCCAATATAAGTCTGCTTCTTAATATCACTCCTGATCATCTCGATAGATACGAAGGTAGCATGGAAAAATATGCGGCTTCAAAATTCAGGATAGCTGAAAATCAGACCTCTCGCCACCATTTTATTTATAACTACGACGACCCACTTATAAAGGCACATGTAGAATCATTACGGACAATGAAACAACGACCACAATTATGGGGGTTTTCATCCAAGTATGAAGTTAGTGAAGGTGCTTTTATACGAAATAATCACATCATCTTCAGATTTAATAATATTGAGGAATCGCTTATGCCTGTTTACGATCTAGGTTTACCTGGTAACCATAATTTGCAAAATGGGATGGCCGCTGCATTAGCTGCTCGCGCGGGAGAAATCAAAAATGAAACCATACGCGAAAGTTTAAAAACATTCACAGGGGTTGAACATCGTTTAGAACTTGCCCGAATCGTTAATGGTGTGAAATACATTAATGATAGTAAGGCTACTAATGTGAATGCCGTTTGGTTTGCTCTTGACAGTTTTAATGTACCTATTACTCTGATTCTTGGTGGGAGGGATAAAGGAAATGATTATTCTGAATTAAATTTCTTAATCCGAGATAAGGTTCACACTCTAATAGCGATTGGAGAGTCTACACAAAACATAAAAAAAGCCCTCGGTCATATAGTTCCAAATTTTTATACCTCTGAGAGTATGCATGAAGCCATTCAATTAGCAAGAAAAGGAGCAAAACGAGGTGAAATTGTTTTATTAAGTCCGGCTTGCTCATCGTTTGATATGTTCGACGATTATGAACACAGAGGAAAGGTATTTAAAGAAGAGGTAGCAAAATTATAATTGATTTTTACTAGCCTACATAACAATCGCTATAACGTTCTTGGAACAAGCCGTGAAGACATCGATTCTGGTAAAGAAGGAAGCGATCGAATTCTTCTTATGGCAATTATCATGCTGATGATGTTTGGAATATTAGCAGTTTATTCTTCCATTGCGTTTTTTGCAGAGTCTAATGGTACTTCTGCTTTTGCACTTGTTGTACGGCACGTTTTAAAATTAGCTATGGCCTTTTTTGTCATGTTGATCGTTTCTAAGATCAATTATCATACACTTGCCAAATTCTCTAGAATTGGCATGGTTCTAAGTTTGCTACTATTAATCGCTGTGCTCATTTTTGGAACTGAACAATTTGGCGCAAAAAGGTGGTTAAATATAGGAGGGTTTAGTTTTCAACCATCGACAGTCGCAACTGTTGCCCTTTTACTACATATAAGCGTGCTTTTAAGTGAGAAACAAGAATACATTAAAGACTTCAAAAAATCTTTCTTACCAATTATGGTTTGGGTTACTATAACTTGCGGACTCATAGGTATAGAGGATTTTAGTTCAGCTGGTATTTTAATGTGCATCTGCCTAATTATGATGTTTGTTGGACGAATTAGTCTCTTACAGATGGGATCTATGCTTGCTATCGCCATAATTGGCGGAATGCTACTACTAAATCAATCAACTAACCGTCAAAACCGCATTGATCAATACTTTGAGCAAGTTAAAAGTATCGAAACAGAACAGTTTTTAACACAAAGTGGATACCAAGCTCAACAGGCTCATATTGCGATTGCAAAAGGAGAACTTTTTGGGGTTGGAATTGGAAAGAGTACACAGCGTGACTTTCTCCCAGCACCATATAATGATTTCATTTTTGCCATTATCGCTGAAGAATACGGAATCTTCGGAGCTATGAGTTTGATCATAATTTTTAGTCTAATTCTAATACGAGGCATTATATTTATCGCTCGTAAAGCTGAGGATTCCTTAGGTGCACTCTTAGCAATTGGATGCACCCTTACAATCGTATTGTATGGATTTGTTAACGCAAGTGTTGCAAGTGGTTTACTTCCTGTTACAGGGCTTCCTATGCCGTTTGTAAGCTACGGCGGTACAAGCATGCTTTTTGCAGGTTTGATGGTAGGCATTTTGTTGAATATCTCTAAGCACAGCAAAGAGAGGAGGCCTTTTTATGCGTAATCCTAAAATTTTGATTGCTGCCGGAGGAACCGGCGGGCATGTTTATCCTGCTATTGCAATTGCTGATGCGATCAAAAATCAAGACTCAACTACCGAAATACTGTTTGTAGGAACAAAAGATCACATGGAATGGAATGCGGTTCCTAAAGCAGGGTATAACATAGCTAATGTTTGGATTAGTGGATTTCATCGAAGATTAACCATAAAAAACCTACTATTTCCTTTAAAACTAATAACTGCACTATTCCAAAGTTTTAGAATTTTGATGAATTTTAAACCTGATGTGGTAGTATCATGTGGTGGTTATGTAGCGGGTCCAGTAGGTTGGGTTGCTGGAAAAAAATCTATTCCTATAATAATACAAGAACAAAACAGTTTTCCCGGAGTTACGAACCGATTATTAGCAAAATTTGCACATAAAATTTTCACTGCTTTTGTAGAAGCCGATCGATTTCTCCCAGCTTCAAAAACTCAAGTAATTGGTAATCCAACAAGAAGTACATTAACTATTGTAGATAGGACATCTGGGTTGAAGAAATTTGGATTTGTAAAATCAAATCGGGTACTTCTAATCATGGGAGGTAGTGGTGGTGCCAAAACGATCAACGAGGCAATCAAAAATAATTTGAATGAATTGCACGACCAAGCAAATCTTCAAATTATTTGGCAATGCGGTTCTAGATACGTAGATGCATTAAAATCGGAGGTTAATGAATCTGCATTTCCTAATTTAAGACTTACAGCTTTTATAGATTCAATGCCAGAGGCTTATGCCGCCGCAGATCTTGTAATAAGCCGCGCAGGTGCAAGTTCTTGTAGTGAATTTATGTTAATAGGAATGCCTAGCATCTTAATTCCATCACCAAATGTTGCTGGTGACCACCAATCACAAAATGCAAAGTCGATGGTTGCTGCAGGTGCATCGGTTCTTGTAAAAGATTCCGAGGCAGATAAAACCATTTACAAGTTAGTGACCGATCTGATCAATGATCAAAAGAGGTTAAAAACCATGAACAAAGCGGCATTAGCTCTCGCTAAACCTGATGCAGCAGAAGATATTTCAAAAGAGATCTTAGAACTTGCTAACCCCTATTTGAATTGATGAATAAAAGATTCGAAACACAACCTGTTTTTGGTAAAACCAAGCATATTCACATGGTAGGAATAGGTGGTATCGGTATGAGTGGAATGGCGGAAATTCTCATTCATCGTGGCTATAAAGTTACTGGTTCTGATGGGGCTTTAAGTGAAACCACCCGTAGACTTGAAGAAATTGGAGCCACTGTTTTCGAAGGCCATGCTGCTGAAAACATTGAAGGTGCTGATGTTGTTGTGTACACAAGTGCAGTAAAAGCAGAAGATAATGAGGAAACACGTGCAGCATTAGAACAACGAATTCCTACTATCAAACGGGCAGAAATGCTAGCTGAATTGATGAAGATGAAATATGGAATTGGTGTAGCAGGAACACATGGCAAAACTACCACAACAACTATGATTGGGCTTGTAACTCAACAAGGGAATTATGACCCAACAATAATGGTGGGAGGAAAAGTGCACAGTTTTGATAAAACCAACGCTGTTGTTGGAAAAGGTGATGTAATTGTGGTAGAAGCAGACGAATTCGATAGAACCTTTCTACGATTAACCCCTTCTATTGCGATTGTTACTAATATTGAAGCGGAGCATCTTGATATTTACAACGATCTTGATGACGTTAAAAAAGCATTTATAGATTATTCTAACAAGGTTCCATTTTATGGAGCAGTTATAGTTTGTTTAGATGATGAAAATGTTCGCAGCATATTACCTGATTTAAAACGCCGTATCATTACGTATGGACTTACACCCCAAGCATCTGTTAGAGCTACAGATCTTCAAATAAATGCATTTAATAGTACATTTACAGTATTACTTGAAGGAAAGAAACTAGGTGTTATCACCTTAAAAGCGCCCGGCGATCACAATGTGAAAAACGCACTCGCAGCTATAGCAACTGGAATTGAGTTGAACATAGATTTCAAATCAATTAAAGCTGGACTAGAAAATTTTGATGGCGTTTATCGAAGGTTTCAGCTGAAGTATGACAATGAAATTATGGTCATAGATGACTATGCACACCATCCTACTGAAATTCAAGCCACCTTACAAGCAGCCAATGCAGGATGGCCAGACCGCAGAGTAATTGCTGTGTTTCAGCCCCATTTATATACGCGTACCCAAGATTTATATAAAGAATTTGGGCTTTCTTTTTTCGATGCAGAAGTAATGGTTATTACAGATGTATATCCATCCAGAGAAAAACCCATTGAAGGAGTTACTGGAAAATTAATTGCAGATACTGCTGAAAAATATGGGCACAAAAATGTGATTTATGTGGAAGACAAACAACATATTTCAGAAAAACTAACAGAAATTGTAGAACATGGTGATATTATTATAACCATGGGGGCTGGAGATATTTATAAATCTGGTGATGCATTTGTACAGGATATACAATCAAATAATTATTTAATGAATACTAATTCGTGAAAAAAATTAATATTCATACTACCTCAACTAGAACAGTTCTACCATGGGTAGCATTGTCGATTTTTATCTTGGGTGGGTCCATCATAATTGCAATGTACTGGCAACAAAATGTGAAAGTGAAAGAGGTCATTGTTGTTGGAAATCATTTTACACCAACACAAGAAATTATTGATGTATCCCAGATACCCATTGGAGTTCATCCAGATAGTCTAGATTTATCTATGATTATTCAACGAGTTGAAGCTTTGCACTACGTAAAAGAAGCTTCACCATTCATAGATGCTTTAGGAAACTTCAAGATCACCATTCATGAACGAAGCCCAATTGCTCTTTTAGCTCACGGTAGGCATGAAATGTATGTTGACCAATTCGGAGTTAAGCTCCCAATATTAGATGAAAAAATACTAAACCTACCTCTCGTATATGGGTTTGATTCTAGTGTTAGTTCCGACACTTTATCTTCGAAGGAATTCAATGAGATACGTAATTTTCTAGTAAGTGCTCTCAATAATCAATTTGGATGGGTAACAATTAGCGAAGTGATTTACGATGAGTATGAAGGAGTAATCGCTATGAGTCACGAAAATGGTGTGAAATTATTATTTGGCACCGATGACTATGACCAAAAATTTAAAAATTGGGAGGTGTTTTACAGCAAGGTCATTGCGTATAAAGGCATCCAAGCTATGCAACAAATAGATTTAAGATTCACCGATCAAGTAATTACTAGAGAGGTTGGACCATGATTATTATGCAAACAAAACAATCCCATTTAATCATCATAATGAATTTTTTTCGGGATCGATGGTGGAATAAAATGCTGAATAACGTCCAGCATCACAATAAAGAGTTTTTAAATAGTAGCAATCATCAAAACAGCGGTATAAATTAATGTCTGAACAGGAAAATATTATGGTAGGTCTCGATATTGGGACCACAAAAATATGCGCCATCGTTGCTTCCATCGACGAATCCAAAAGAATAAATATTCTTGGCGTAGGGAAAGCACCTAGCGACGGCTTGAATCGAGGTGTTGTAGTTAACATCGATAAAACAGTTAATGCTATTAAAGATGCGGTAGCACAGGCAGAATTGGCTTCAGGAATTCAAGTTAATTCTGTAAATGTAGGTATTGCTGGTGATCATATCCGCAGTATGCGCAGCAAAGGGGTAATCACAATAAATAATCGAGATAATGAAATTACAGGCCATGATGTAGAACGCTTGTTAGAAGATTGTCAACGTATAATGCTTCCAACCGATCAACAAATACTTCATGTCATTCCACAAGAGTTCGTTGTTGATGGTCAAGATGGTATTGCTGACCCTGTAGGGATGAGTGGGATGCGAATGGAAGCGGAAGTACACATTATAACAGGGTTAGTTTCAGCAGCTAAAAATATTTATCGATGTGTAGAACGAGCTGGCTATCAGGTTGCTGATATTATACTTGAACCTCTTGCTTCCTCCTACTCCGTGTTAGATGTAGAAGAAAAAGAAGCAGGAGTAGTTTTAGTAGATATTGGTGGCGGTACAACGGATGTAGCCATTTTCAGAGATAATACGATTCGACATACCGCAGTAATCGCAATTGCTGGACAAAAAGTGACGGACGATATTCGATTAGGTCTTAGTGTATTAGACGATCAGGCAGAAACGCTGAAAAGAAATCATGGCGAATGCTATGCTGATTTAATAGAACAAGATGAAGTAATAACTGTCCCAGGTATCGCAGGTCGTCCACCGAAAGAAATTACAAAAAGTATACTTGCAAAGATTATTCAAGCTAGAATGGAAGAAATAATGGAAATTGTGAGTATTGAAATAAAACGTAGTGGATATTCTGATGCGCTAAGTGCAGGAGTTGTACTGTCTGGTGGTGGATCTCTAATTAAAAATATTTGTCCATTAGCTAATGAAATTCTTGGAATGGATGCAAAAATTGGAATTCCATTAGGTATTACAGGTGGACTTGTTGAAGAGGTAAACAGTCCTATTTATGCAACTGGTGTTGGATTGGTAGTTCATGCATTACAATCTGGCACAAATACTAATAAAACTATGATCGCAGGATCAGGAAAAGCAACCAGTGTTGAACTAGTGATGAATAAAATTGCTGATCGCATGAAAAGCTGGTTCAAGGAATTGTGAAAAGGAGCTATTACATAGTAACCTTAACTATGGCAAAAATGCTTTGCATGATTGCTACAACCTTGTTTTAATCAATACTTGAAACAAGGGATACTATAAATATTTTTTTAAAAAATTAAATGATCATCAATCAAATACATCCAGTAAATAATAACAGGAGTAAAAATGGCTAATTATAACTCTCGATTCTTTTTCGATGAACAAAGCCAAGAAAATGCTAAAATCAAAGTGATTGGCGTTGGCGGCGGTGGTGGAAACGCCATCAATAATATGATAAATATGGGCCTTGAAAGCGTAGAATACATCGCTTTAAATACCGATGCCCAAGCTTTAAAAGCGAGTCATGCAGATATCAAGGTTCAAGTTGGAGCTGCATTAACAAGCGGTTTAGGAGCTGGTGCTCGCCCCGAAGTTGGACGCGAGGCAGTGGAAGAAAATCGCCATGAAATTGAAGAATCAATTGAAAGTGCCGACATGATTTTTGTTACTGCAGGCATGGGGGGAGGTACCGGAACAGGTGGTGCCCCAGTTGTAGCGGGTATGGCAAAACGTCGTGGCATACTTACAGTAGGTATCGTTACTACTCCTTTCGATTGCGAAGGTAAAATTAGAAAAAAATATGCCTTAGAAGGTATAAATGAACTAAAAAAGAACTGCGACACAGTAATAGTAATACCCAATGAGCGATTATTAGATATTGCAGATGAAAATACATCTCTTGTAGAAGCCTTTTCTTTAGCTAATGAAGTTCTGTATAATGCCACTCGCGGAATAAGTGATTTAATTCTAATGCCAGGTTTAATCAACCTTGATTTTGCAGATGTACGCACTACAATGACCGATGGTGGAGCTGCAATTATGGGTAGTTCTACAGCATCAGGGCCAGACCGAGCAGAAATAGCGGCTCGTGAAGCAATTAACTCCCCTCTTCTTGATGGTGTGAGTATTAATGGAGCACGAAATGTACTTGTTAATATTTCCGCAGGATCTAATCTTGGGATGAGGGAAACTACTACTGCAACAAGCATCATTCAACAAGAAGCAGGAGATGACGCAGAAATCATCCTTGGTACTGTTTTAGATGAAAACTTTGGCGAAAATATACGAGTTACAGTCATTGCAACTGGTTTTGACTTAGCTGAAGAACGCAATAGGGTTAGAATTGCACCAAACAAACCTATAGGATTACCAGCAGAAGAGGCTATGAACGCATCAACACCATCTGTTGCCACAAAAAAAGAAATCCCCACCCGTTTTACACGAACAACTGGTGACTATTACAAGGGTGAAAATAATCTAAAAAAATTAGACACCCCATCTTACCTTCGACGAGATATTAATGCTCGAAGGGAAGATGAATTACCTCATTCTGAGCAACAACAACATAAAGAGCAATCCACCAATGTTGCTCCTTTCAGGCAAAGTACAGAACGCATTCAAAAAGGTGATACTGATCAACCTGCTTTTTTGCGTAAAATTATGGATTAAACTCTAACTAATACGGCTTTTCCCCGGGATACCATGGGAGTGGTATCTCTAAGTCGTTGATGTTTAACTGGATTATAGTCTAAAACTCCGTGATGTAGATTTAAACGGAGTCTCTTTAAAATAGACTATAGATTGCTAACAACATAAGGAACCCTTTGAATGGGGTTCCTTTTTTTGAATCTTAACATAGGTTAAAAAAGTATATATAAATATGGTATTTAATTTTGTACAACCTATTGATTCTATTTAGTGATTTTATTTTTTTGTCATGAATCTTGAATACACATAATGGAAGAATTTAAATTAGAAATGAACACCAATACTTTTTTGATAAGAAGTATTCGATTTTTTGGAGCCTTTTTTCTTGGATTAGGTACAGCAAATATTATTCATACCTATAAATTGGGGAGTGAATTTGAATGGATGGGTTTATTTACAATCATAATATCAGGTACACTATATTCATTTTACCCATGGAAAAAACAAGCTCTAATAATAAATGAATTTGGTATTTACACCAAAGGATATGCTTATATCTTTAATAAAACTAATAAAATTAAATGGGCTAACATTAAACGTATAGAGATTAAAGAACCTTGGTTATTAACTACAGGAAAAATTAAAATCATAAATACCATAGGTTCATCTGAAACCATTAATCTACCTATGCATATTAAACATCAGTTGCCTTCATTTAAAAACTTTTTGGCAAAGATGTCAAAAACAAAAAATGTGGAGTACTTATAGCCTTTTTTCTTAGACTTACTAATTTATACATATTAAATTATTAAAAATAATACCCTTATATATAAGTTAATTGATTGTAAAAACTGGCCTCATACTTTATCAAATTTTTATGGACTGCGGTTCAATAAGCTATAAAATGCAGATCATAAAAGTTTAGTTACTTTATCACATCTCATTCAAATGATAAAACACATAATTCAGAGCTTTATACCGAGTCCCATACTTTATTATTACAAAAGAAATCAATATGTCAAAATCCTAAGAAATCACAACATTAAAGAAGAACCCGATATTAAAATTGCTAGATTATTAGTAAATAAAAATTCTACGGTGTTGGATATAGGCTCAAATATTGGATTATATGCAAAGTACCTCTCTCCATGTTCAAAAAAAGTAATTTGCATAGAACCTGTTCCTTTCACTTTTGAAATGTTGCAACATAATTTAAAAGTATTCCAACTAAACAATGTAACTGCATTTCAGATTGCTATTTCGGATACAAATGATAGTAGTAAAATGGAAATTCCCATTTTATCTGGATCATATAATTATTACAGAGCATCAATAATAGATAATGGGAAACTTAATTCTGGCCCTACTTTACAAATCACTTCCTCAACTCTAGATAATTTTCTGCTCAATATTTCTACACCCATTTCTTTAATTAAATGTGATGTTGAAGGGCATGAACTTTCGGTAATACATGGCGCAATGAAACAATTAGAAAAAGGTACTGCTGCATGGCTCATCGAAGTATCGTAAAACCTAGATAAACACACTTCTAAGGCATATCAGCTTTTTTCTATAATGACACAATTAAAGTATAAAGCTTTTATTTTTGATGGTACACTCCTTAAAGAAAGAAAAAAAGGATATAGTAGTATAAATTACTTTTTTTAAACCAAGTCATTTAAAAATTTTGTGTGATTTTTTATAAGGTGAAAGGAATATTCTTATTTAATTATAACAGAATGTCTTTTTAAACTCACATCATAGCAAGAAAATATCCTTTATAAACCACTGAATGGATAATTATCTTCCTCCTATCAGGAATTGTAAGTTTAGCTTTTTAATCAAGCTACATACAATAAAACATAGTCCACTAGCTACACTTACTTGCAAAAAAACGAGTATGTAAGGATTATCCACAAAATGTACCAAAAATGGATAGCTCACCACAATTATTGGTGAGTGATATAAGTGAAGTGTATAACTGTAACCACCCACCTCTTTAAAACTCACCTTCCAATCTATTAATATCAAAAATAGAGCAATAGAAAAAACGTGGCGGCTGTAAATACTATCTAAAAGAAACAGCATCGATCCAACCATGATTGAAATCAAAAACAGCTGAATCTTATACCCTTTTATAAACCTAGCCTTCTTTGAATAGATCATTCCAACAACAAATAGAATAAGGATATCATATCTAAGTAATAATTCACCAAAAACTGAAAGACATATAATTCCAATAAGTAGAACATAATTTTTGTTTCTAATAAATTCTAACATTACAAAAATGATAAAAATATCACGAATGAAATAGGTAGGTGGATTAATTGGTGCTCCATCTAGGGCAAATAATCCAGTAGTTATTAAAGAACTATTAAATTCCAAACGGTTTAAAACGTCCATTCCGAATATATGGGTTATATAGGCTAGTATTATTACTATAAAATTTGCTATCAAGAAAGGGATAAGTAAACTTTTCACCTTCCTTTTTAAAAGAAATGGTTTTACTGCTGAAACCTCTGTGTATAGAAACCCAGAAATAATTGAAAGAACAAGAGTTCCATACAATGGAACCTGTTCAAGAAATACGTACATATATCCACTTTCAAATGAATGACGTATATGAGTAAACGTAATTAAAATGACCGCTCCTAAACGGATTATTTCAATTGAATAGTTCATAATTTTTATTCCAAGACCCCTTCTTCCTCCAAAAATTCAAGCGTTTCTACTGCATGACGCAGATGTGGAATCACTATACTCCCACCTACTATTAAGGCAACGTTTAATGCATCTACTATTTCTGCTTTATTTGAGCCTGTTTTTGCACATTGCTCAAGATGATAATCAATACAATCATTACATCGAAGCACCGTAGAAGCAACCAAACCCAATAATTCTTTTGTTTTGGAATCAAGCGCACCCTCTCGGTAGGTATTTGAATCCATATTAAAGAACCTTTTTATACCAAGATGATCAAGATTTAGGACTTTTTCATTCTGAGCTTTTCTTTTTCTACGGAATCGCTGAAATCGATTGCTGTTTTCTTTATTTGCCATTAACCTAATTTTAAAAATTGAATACTCATATTTTGATTATAAAATATAGACTTAATTTATTTTGTGATTTCAAAATTTCGTTACAAATTGAATATATATGTTCAAAAAAGAAGCAAAGCATAAATTAGTTGTTTTTGGAGACTCTCTGGCACAAGGATTTCAGAATGGTTGTATTTATAGAACAGATATTAATTTTCCATCTTTTATTGCTCGATGCTTCAATCCTCTACCTGATTTTCAACAACCTTCATTCACTGCACAAGCAGGAATTCCACTCAATCTAGAAGTAATACTGCGAGGGATAGCTGATGAATTTGGGGCAAATATTTCAATAGATGATTATCCAGCAGTATTAGCACATGTTTTCACAACCTTAAAACGAATCAAAAAATATTGGGAAGGTGGATTCAAAGATTTAAGCGTAGTTCGTAATACTCCCTATCATAATCAATCAATATGGGGTTTATCAATAAATGATGCTTGGATGATCAATGAAAAGAACAGTCGAGAGTTTATCAAACATAATAAAGATCATTTATCCATCTTTGGTTTTCTTCCTGAACATGCAAAATATACTACTGCTCGAATGGTTCTAAACCCTAGTTTTAATCCAAAACTTGAAATGCGCTCCCAAATTCAAAATGTACAAGCATTATCTGAACATGGAGGCATCGAAAATTTGATTATTTGTTTGGGACATAATAATGCTTTGGGGGCTGTTATTAATTTGCATTTAACATGGTCGAATTTAGAAGATCTCGATCATTTTATGGCGTTCAGAAAACATTCCATTTATAGACCAGAGCACTTTGAACTTGAATATCGAACACTCGCAGAAAAAGTATCGCAAATTAAAGCACAACGTGTTTTTGTCCCAACCATTCCCTACCCAACTATCCCCCCTATTTTAAGAGGCGTGAATTCTCATCTCTCCTCCAACCACCTAGGATATTTCGATTACTACACCAAATTTTGGATTTGGGATGAAGATTTCAACCCAGAAAAGCATCCACATTTAACAAAAGATGAAGCCATTCAAATTGACTTTACCGTAGATGAGTACAATCACATAATTAGAAAAGTTGCAAAAGAAAATGGTTGGTATGTTGTTCCAATGGCCAAACATGTAGCCAATATGGCTCATCGACGACTAGGCAAGGAGCAATTACAACAATATCCAAATGATTTTATCGCTGCCCTTCAAAGAAATCCATTAACTAAACATTTAGTAAATAAGGATGGTAAGGTAGCTCTCACTACAGACTTCATTAGAGCTGATAAAAAAACTAAGAAAATTTACAAAGGTGGCATATTTAGTTTAGATGGCTTGCATCCTACTACTATCGGATATGCTTTAATGGCTAATAATTATCGAACAATCATGAAAAGAGCAGGTGTTTCTTTCCACAAAACTATTGATTGGGATTATGCAATTCAAGAAGATACATTAGTTACATATCCTCCAGAATTACTCGGAGAACTAAGGTTTGCACTTAATTTTTTGTCCATTGGAAATCAAGAAATGATTTTCAAAATGGGAAAAAGTGCGTTTAATCATCTAATTGATAATTTTTTAAAATTATAACTCTCAATATTAATTTAGATTAATACTTAAAAAAATTTTGACAATCGAATAAATACCTTCTTATTTTAGTTAGAGAATTTACAGACTTTATCGAATCAGTTTACAAAAAACCTATTTAATAAGATTAGACTTGGCAGCGCTTTTCCTGTCACTAATAAAACTTCTTTTTGTATAGATTTCTTAAATCATATTCAGATAAATCTTACTTTTATTTAATACATTATTATAGAAAACCCCTAAAGGAAGCCCCATTCCATACCCTAGGATTGGGGTTCATCCCCCCGAGAAAGCCTCACTGAATATGAGGCTTTTTCATTACCATATGAAATTTGATATGAAAAAATTTGACCATCTACTTATGATCTTGTGATGAAAACAATATATCTCATATCTTTTATTTTTCTATTTTATTTAAACCCTTCAAGGGCTCAATCAATTTTTCAAGAATCCCACAGAACCTCATTTTCATCTTCTTTTAGTAGCTTAATAGATAATGATTCTCAAGGGGCAGCCCTTAGTGCTGCTATTACTCTAAATGCTAAGTCAAATTTCATTGTATCATATTCTACGATTAGGATAAATACTAATGATTTCGATACTAACAAACTTACAGGTAGAAGTCTTGGTTTCTATACTGGCTTTATGGTATTAAATGAGTTAAATAAAATAGATAAATTCGGTTTTGAATTTGGCTTAATTCAACAAACAATTTGGTATGAATTTGGAATCCCAACAACTAATTTATTTGGTGTTAATCTTGGATTATCAAAAAGAGTACATGATGAAGAATCATACAAGCTAAATCATGTTTTTAAGCTAGGACTAAATGCTTTTCCAATTGTTTTAATTCAAGATAAAAACGATTATTCTGGCATAAATAAGCATATAGTTGGTGAAAGTTTTGCTGTCTTCAATCCTTCAATAGCATTTGTATTTGATATGTCGAAAGCTTCTAAGCTAGTTATTGAACCAATGATCTCTTTTAATACAGAAAATACGCCTGTTATGTTTTCAATTACTGCACACCTAGTATTATGAAATTAAATACAAACAGCACTAATAAACCATACAACAAAATATAAAAATTCAATGAAGAGTAATCTCCTCTTATCATTCACCGTTCTTTTTTTCGCCAATTGTGTAAAATCAACTTCAGAATAAGTCTACAACGTTGAAGCTGATACTCTAAAATATGAGCAAGAACTACATTTTCGGAACATTCAACAATTAACATTTGGTGCTAATAATGCAGAAGCTTATTGGGGATTTAAAGATCAGGATATCATCTTTCAATCTGATAACCCTGCTTGGGATGTAAATTGCGATCAAATATTTTACATGAAAGCCAAAGCTAATGAGCCAGAGTTTAAGCCAAAGATGGTGAGTACAGGATTGGGTAGAACTACCTGCGCTTTTTTCTCCCCAGATGGGAAAAAACTAGTATTTAGATCTTCTAGGCCAAAAACTGAAGAGGAAATAGAAAAGTATATTTCCCTACTAGAACAAGGTTTGGTTGAACCAACCAATATGGAATTATACACCGTAAATATCGACGGTTCAAACTTAAAGCAAATCACTAATTTAGGTAAAGCAAATTGGGCTCCATACTATCATCCATCTGGTGAGAAAATTGTTTTCTCATCTAATCATGCCTCTCAAAGAGGGTTTCCATTTAATATTTACATAATCAATGAAGATGGAACAGATCTTCAGCAAATTTCATATGACGATACATTCGACTCGTTTCCTATGTTTTCGTATGATGGTACCAAAATAATCTTCGCTTCTAATAGATTTAATGGTGGAGATAGATCAACCAATGTATTCATTGCAGATTGGGTTGAATAGTGTTAATAAACATGTTCATGATAAAGACAGCATACTATTATTATACCGAAAATTTCCACATCATAAATGTTTTAGTATTAATAATTAATCTCCAATTTTATTAATTCCATAATTTCCGTTTTATCCAAGTATCCGTTGTACTGATATTTAATTCTAAGATTATTGTCGAATACGACAAAAGTTGGTGTACTTAACTTTCCATCTATTGTACCTATCAATTCTGCAAACTCATGAATACCAGTATTTAAACCGGTAGATTTATATTTAAATTCTTGACCATATAGAAAAACAGGATCAATAGACTCAATATCAAAAATGACCGTATAAAAATGAGTATTTAACGTTTTTACCACCTCTTCCTCTTGAAATGATGTCAATTCTATATTTTGGCAATAGGTACACCATTCAGCTGTCAATAATATTAAGACAGGCCTAAGTTCTTGACTTTGAAGTTTTGGTAGATCTTCGATTTTTTGTGTTTCAAGTTTTTGTGCATATATCTCAATAAGTGGAAAATATATCCATAGTAAAACCATTGGAATGAAACGATAACCCACGATTAATTTCATTGTATCATATATTTAAATCCAATAAAACCCCTAATACCTTGATTCGGAGCATAGACATAACTCGGATCAAAAATCAACGCATTTGGATTTGATTCTGTGGGAATAACTTCACCATCTTGATTAAATATTACATTTCTGTCAAATGGATCAAACGAACGAGCAATGGAATTAGAAGGTGGAGTAAAATTGAGTAAATTTTTTATCCCTAAAAAAATCTGAAACTTACTATTTGAAGGATTCCAAGTAATTTGAAGATTTTGCAAACTCCACCATGGTGATGTTGAAGCTCTTGGATCAAGATCACTCAAGACTGGCAATCTCATTGGTCCATATAGATTCCCAGTATAATCAATTTTGAAATTAGAATTCTTTATGGGAATTCCTAATGCCCAAGTACCTGTCCATTTTTCAGTTAAAAGTGGTCTGAATTTTTTATTGTTTTCTTTTGTGTAAACATCTATATATGATGCTCCAATCATTAATTTCATTCCCCCTTTAAATTCAAAATCAAGATTAAGAGATAATCCTTGCGTCACTCCAAATCCATCAAGATTTTCATATATAATTTGATTCGAATTCGTTTCATAGTCAGGAAGAATTTGATTGTCAAAGTATGTAAACCATGCCGTCACATTCATTCCAAAGTATAATGTTCGAGTCGAAAACGACTTAAATTCGTAATTTATATTCGCATTAAGGCTTCTTTCTGGAGATAATTCTTCATTTAATACTACTTCTCTAGCCCCTGTTAATGCTGCATGATCCTCAGTAAAAAGGTTAACTACCCTAAAACCTGAGCCTAAATTTATTCTTAATGTATTTTTATAATTTGGAGACCATTTGTATGCAATTCTAGGGGTCCAAATATTTCCATGCCTTGAGTCATGATCATATCTTATGCCTAGTAAAAGTTTTTGAAGATTAGTTAAAGAAATATTATTCTGAATAAATACACCTGGTAGCCAAACTTCACTTGGATTGTTTTCTAAAGAATTAGTTGAACGTGCTGTAGCAGGTGTATTATCATCATAATATGTATACCTAAGTGCGAGGCCTACAATAAAACTATTAATTCCTGTGACTTTATCCCATAACAATTGCCCAAAGCTAATCCTTTGATCAGCGTCATATTTAGTATTCCCATAGTAGGATCTTTGATTATGTTTATTATAAGAAACACTCAATAATATTTTTTCATCTATCGGTAATTGATAGTTACTTATAAATTCTACTCGATTCGTAGTAATAGTTTCTCCATATACATCCACCCCACCTTTAAACGCATCCGTCCAATTTAATTCACCACCCCATCTATCTTCATATAAATAACGACCTCCCATTGTTAATAATCGATCTTTTTTTCGTTGCACTGTAATTTTTTGGAAGATTGATACCCTCTGTTGTATGGTAACATCAGTAAAACCGTCTCTGTTATTATCTATTGGATTGGTATAATTGAAAATATTTATACCAGTCAAAAAATCAGTTTTTTCACCTGCTTTGAACTTTCCTCCAATATCAAAATTCATGTCATACCAATTAGACGACATTCCGTCTATCACAAATTTTGATGCTGATGATGGTTTTTTTGTAATTACATTTATTAACCCTCCTACTGCCTCGGATCCATACAACGTTGATGAGGGACCTTTAACAATCTCAACCCTTTCAATAATAGAATTAGGTATTCCTGATAATCCATACACAGTAGATAAACCACTAACAATTGGCATCCCATCAATCAACACCATAGTATATGGACCTTCCAGTCCATTAATATGTATATCACCTGTATTACACACACTACAATTTAACTGTGGTCGAACTCCATTCACATTCTGCAACGCATCATATAAGGATGGAGTAGGATTCATTTTAAAAAAAACTGGTGAAAAAACTTCAATTGGGACAGGATTCTCCGATCTCGTAATTTCTTTTAATGTGCTTGTTACAACTATCTCATCTCCTTTCAAATCGAGAGGATAAATTTGAATTTTTAAAAAATTATCCTGTCCCTTAATAATAGAAACTTTTCTTTCTTGTGTTTTAAACCCTATGTATGATACTCTAACAGTATACTTTCCTGGTTTTAAAGATGAAATTTCAAAGTATCCTTCAGCATTTGTTACAGTACCTTTACCATTTTCAATAATATAAATGTTCGCAAACTCGACGGGTTTATCTATTGAAAGTACACTCCCCGATAAAGTAGAAGATTGTGCCGATACTTCAGAAACACCTATGAATAAAAGGAAAAGAATTGAATATTTTACCATAATTAATTTTATTTTTAGTCTATGCTAAATTAACACTTTTCTAAATGTTTTTTTAATCATAAAAATTATTTTTTATAGCATTGAATTTAAATTTAGTCTTGCCTAAATTTAAATTCAAATTTACATTCGAATATGGCTCCATTAACTACTCTAAAAAAAGGATCAAGATCTACAATCTCAAAGATTGGAGAAGAAATCTCTGGTCCACAAAGAAGAAGATTGTTAGATTTGGGAATCTATCCTGGAGCTACCATTTCACATTGCTTCGATTCTGCAACTGGTGAGCCTAAAGCGTTTGAGGTACTAGGTTCGGTAATCGCACTTCGTAAAGAACAAACAGATCTGATTTTTACCTCCGATACATAATATTTAATGGAAAAGGTTAAAGAGAGTTCGAGGCATCTGCCTTCGGAACATGGTTTATTTCGAGAAAAGTTTCGAATAAAACAGTTACGAAAACTGGGATTGAACTTGGATGATTGGCAGTATGTTATTGCACTTGCAGGAAATCCAAATACTGGTAAAAGTACAGTTTTTAATAGCTTAACTGGTCTACGACAACATACAGGTAATTGGCCTGGAAAAACGGTCACCAGAGCAGAGGGTGGTTATACTTTTAATGAAAAAAACTATAAACTCGTTGATTTACCAGGAACCTATTCTCTTCTTTCAACAAGCGAAGACGAAGAAATAGCTCGTAATTTTTTACTTTTTGGGCAACCTGATGTCACGGTGATTGTCGCGGATGCTACTAGACTGCAACGCAACCTTAATCTTACGCTTCAAATTTTAGAAATTACTCCCAATGCTATTCTTTGTTTAAATTTAATTGATGAAGCGAGACGTAAGGGTATTCAAATTAATACAAGAAAATTAGAACAGCATCTTGGCATTCCTGTTGTTGCTACCACTGCTCGTTATGGAGAGGGAATTCGAGAAATTTTAGAGACTATTGAACAGGTTATTTCTGGTGAATGGAAACCAAAAAAGAAAGTTGAAGTTGTTATGCCAAAACAGCTTGAACTTTCTTTGTTGAGCATTGAAAAGGATTTAAAACAAATGTACCCAACTTTACCCAACACACGTTGGATTGCACTCCGCTTGCTCGAAGGTGATGAACACATCATAAATGCATTGGAAAATAATGAGTTCGAACAATTATTTAATTCTTTAAATCAAACTCCACTAAATCTTGAAAACGAAGTAAATAAAATGAACGAAGCTGAGTTTTGATTATGGGAAATATGGAACCAAAAATAGAATCCCTTTTAAAGAAATCACATTCTTTGCGTTCAAAGATTAATCAGAATATTCATGATCAATATGTAGAAAATCTTTATTTAAAAGCTGCAGAAATCAGTAATGAAACAGTTAAAAAAAATCCAATTCGATATCTCAAAGATGAAAAAATCGACAAAATTTTAACTAGTAAATTGTGGGGCTTCCCTACAATGATAGCTCTTTTTACATTAGTAATTTGGCTAACTATCGAAGGAGCAAATGTTCCTTCTGGAATGCTAGCTTCATTATTTTTGGATACGTTTTATCCGATTTTGAAACAATCAACCGAAGCTTGGCCTTGGTGGATTAGCGGGTTACTTATTGATGGAATGTATTTAGCCACTGCGTGGGTAATTTCTGTGATGTTACCACCTATGGCTATTTTTTTTCCTATGTTTACATTACTAGAAGGTCTTGGGTATTTACCACGAGTTGCATTTAATCTTGATGGACTATTTAAAAAAGCTGGTGCACATGGAAAACAATCATTAAGCATGATGATGGGGTTTGGTTGTAATGCGGCTGGAGTTATTTCTGCTAGAATTATTGATTCTCCTCGTGAACGTCTGATAGCAATTATAACTAATAATTTCTCTTTATGTAATGGTCGATGGCCAACCGTTATAATTCTCTCTAGTCTTTTTGTAGGTGCTTTAGCGCCTGCTTGGTTTGCGGGGTTCGCAACCGCATTGTCAGTAGTTTCTATTGCATTACTTGGTGTATTTTTAACCTTTGTGGCCTCTTGGCTACTTTCTAAAACAGTGTTAAAGGGAGAATCTTCGGCTTTTAGCTTAGAACTTCCTCCTTATCGTCCACCACGTATTTTGCAAACCCTGTACACCTCTATCATAGATCGTACTATTTTTGTTTTATGGAGAGCCATTGTATTTGCACTTCCAGCTGGTGCAGCGATATGGCTTTCATCGAACATATTGATAGGAGGCTCTAGTATTGCTGAGCATATAATTTTATTCCTAGATCCTGTAGGCTGGTTTATTGGATTAAACGGAGTTATACTTTTAGCCTATATCGTTGCTATTCCAGCAAATGAAATTATCATTCCAACCATTTTAATGTTAACCGTTTTAGTTACGGGTATGTCTGGGGTAGGTTCTGGAGCAGGAATTATGTTTGAACCTGAAGATATTAGTACATTAAGTAATGTTTTAGAAGCAGGTGGCTGGACTCTTTTAACCGCAATTAGTGTAATGCTTTTTAGTTTGATGCATAATCCATGCAGCACTACAATTTATACGATTTACAAAGAAACAAAGAGCCTAAAGTGGACAATTATAGCTACCATTTTACCTTATGGTTTTGGAATCTCAATTTTACTGCTACTTGCAGCAATTTGGAGAATATTCAACTGATTAAATCATTTTCTGTTCAACCAGATAGATTTGTTCTGCGATACTAAATCCTATAGTTTTCTCTTCATCTTCAAGTTTGACTTGTACAGGCCCATTAAATGGTGCTTTTTCGATGATTGTTATTTTTACACCTGGAATAATTCCTATTTTTTCTAGATATCTTAGAAATTCTGGATCTTGATCTTTTACCCTACCAACGATGTACTGCTCATCAACATTAGCTACAGCCAACGGTAAAGAAGCCATTTCTGGCATCACACCATCTTTTGTAGGAATCGGATCTCCGTGAGGATCATGAGTGGGATGGTTTAATAATTCTGCAATTTTATCTTCGAACTGTTCAGAAATATGATGTTCCAATTTTTCAGCCTCATCATGTACCTCGTCCCAGCTATATCCCATAATCTCTTTCAAATATAACTCTAGCAATCTATGATGACGTAAGATTTCTAATGCTATCTTATTTCCAGCATCTGTAAGCGTTGCGCCTTTATAAGACTTATGCTCAATTAAATTGAGCCCCGCTAATCGCTTTAACATATTTGTAACAGAAGCGGAAGAAACATCCATCATCTCTGCAATATTATTTGTAGTAGCAGCAGATCCTTCAGATTCTAGCACGTAAATCACTTTTAAATAATCTTCTACTGATTGGCTTAAAGTCATTTAATTTTCATCTCCTACATCTTTAAGGTCAAAGTATTCTTCAAAGCTTTGACTTACATATGAATCGGAACCTACATATTCTAGAAGTGGGCCATACACATACGGTTCAATAAATCCTGGCTGTGCTCCAATAATTTCGCCAGTAGAACTTAGAAAATAATGAATAGGAAATGAGTTAAGTCTTAAATAGCGAGCTAATTCATATTCTGGCATTTTTTTGCCGTTAAAAATGATCTCTGTTTCAGACTCTGCATCTAACTGCACCGGTATATAAAATTTACTAACAGCGGCTAAAACTGTTGAGTCTGGAAATGTCTCTTTTCGAGTTTTCAAGCAATATCCACACCACTCTGCGTAACCGAATATCAATATTTTTTTACCTGTATTAGCGGCTTGAACTTGTGCTTTTTCGAGTGATATCCATTCGAACCCAACTTCGATTTCTCTCTGCTTTTGAGCATGAACAAAAGAATTGATAAAAAATAAAAATGTAACTAATAGAAGCAGTTTTAACTTCATAGGTATATTTTAGCCCTTAATTACGACCAGTGTCATATCGTCAGATTGTTGAGAACTTCCAGCAAATGTACGAACATCTTCAATAATTAAATCGCGAAGTTCTTTAGCAGATTTCATTTTTTCTGTTATGATTAACTGTTGCAAACGTTTCTCATCATAGAATTCTTTTTCTTCATTTTGAGCTTCTGTAATTCCATCGGTATATAAAATTAATACATCACCTTGATGCAAAATTATCTCGTCTTCCTGAAAAACCTTATCAAAATTCTTTTCGTTAGCCATTCCAACCCCAACACCAACTGGTTGTAACCATTCTATAGAATCATCAGCTTTTTTGAAAAGAATTGGGTTATGCCCGGCCCGTACATAAGTAAAAGATCTGTTGCTGAGATCTAGTACTCCATAAATCATAGAAATGAACGTACCTCTTGTAGCGTTCTGGGAAAACAACTTGTTCACATGAAACATCATTTGTTTAGGAGATAAGAAAATACTGCATAAAGAGTGTATCACGCCTTTAATAAAGGTCATGTAAAATGCTGCCTGAATACCTTTTCCACTAACATCTCCAATTGTAAAAGCTACTTTTTCTTCACTTAAACGAATAATATCATAATAATCACCACCAGTTTCTTGTGCTGGAATACAAATAGCAGAAGTATCAAATCCTGTAATTTCAGGTGTTTTTTCTGGTAAAAATGTTTCCTGTACATTTCTAGCAATATCTAATTCCTGTTGAACTCTCTGTTCTCGTGCCTGATCTTCTAGATATTCTGGGATATATTCTGGCAAGCGATCTTTATCCTCTCCTAGAAATAAAAAATAGATAGAAACACCAAGAGATAGAGTTAACAATAAAAGAAACCCTATAAAACTTGATTCATCTGGAGAGTTGGTAACAATCCATCCAGGGATGGTTGAAAGAAAATTAGCAAAAACAAAAAACCCAATAGCAGTAGTAATAAAATCAAATCGTACATAAAAAATTCCTAGCATTAAGCCAATGAACGCTTGAATTAAAACTCCATAAATCTCAGGGTTTATGGTAATAGAAAAAGAGTTAGTGAATCCAAAAGTAATAGCCCCCACTAATGGTATCACCCACTTCTTACCTGTTTTTGCATAGAACTGATTCCCTAAAATAAGAAACACAATTACTACCATTCCTAGCGCATACAAAAAGCTTCTTATAGTATTAGCAACTGGTGATAAAATAAACTCATCATTCAAAAAATTTATGTTTCCACTAATGTAAGCTTCTGGAAATAGTTGAATCAAAACCGTATAGACTCCAATCATAAAACACCCTATACAAATTGCACGAAGTAAAGCTAAGCCTACAGGTTTATTTTTGAACATCCCTCTACGTACAAGATCCCACGTTTTTAGTTGTAAAGGCCAATATTGCCTTGTTACAGAATCACTTACTGCTGTAACTACAAAGAAAGAGACCGCTGTTAAGGCTCCAATCACTCCAAATTGTAGAATCTGACTAAAAAGTGTTGCAATTTCTTCTGCTTGGTAATTAACATTAAGATTCTTAATAAGAGCTAGAATGGATAAGAAGAGAGCACTAAAACCTGTCAAAATTGATATTATTAGTGCTGGGCGAGTATCTAATGCACGTGCTTTGATTCTCAAATAAAATGAAAAAAGCAGCCACACAATCATGGTTAACACAAAACCAGATATTAGGTTGATTTTTGTTGTGCTTATTTCATTTGCTGAAGGAATATCATTAATTAAATTGTAAGACATTTTACGAATAACACCTGCTGGAAGTAATTCTATATTAACCTCAGGTATCACCCCCATTAAAGTATCTGTAGAAATAAACTTTAATTGTGCATACCTCACCTGCCCATCATCATCAAAAACTAGTGAGTCTTGTCTAAAATTAAATCGCTTCCAGTAGCTGTTATTCAAATACCATTCTGCTCCCTGCCATACGAAATTACCCTGATCATGTTCATCAGACATTAATAAAATCTCAAACCCATCTAAAGAACTTGAACCCATATGTTGGAAATCTAAGAGATTGGTGATAATCGAATCTTCTCTTTGGATATTATATCCAGTTATTTCTCCAAATCCAGCTCTTATAAGTTTACGATTAGACGGTCTTTGTTCGGATACTATATCATTATCCACGTTAACGGAGAGTAACTCTCCTTCTTTACTTAGTTCGAAGGAAACAGCATTTACAGCACCCTCTTTAGTAACTAAAAATTGATCCACAGCCCATCTGTATAAAGGCAACGATCGATAATTCTCTGAATCATTAGTTAAGAGGTAATTCTTTCTACCATATGCCGACTGAATTCTGTCTATTAAGTCATTATCTGCCTCGACATACGCTCTTTTCTTTAAGTTAACTTGTTGATATTCCCAAAAATGAAATAGGGAATCAGCAGTAGAAATAGCTCGTTCTTCATCGAGATTAATTTCAACAATGCTTAATGGATGGTAATTTTCCATATCCACAAAAAACCATACTGCACCCAAAAACCCTAATACCAAAAGGGATATATCTAAAAAGCGTTGATCTTTAAATGGAAGCATGAAACCTTAATACGGATTTCTGAAATTAAGTTGACTTAATATGCTTAGATTAAATCGTTTTTAAAACCCTATTTTTTTGTTGATTTAGTATGTGTCTTATCACTTTTGCTTACCATAAACATCCTAAATATAAACTAATATTATTAGCCAATAGAGATGAATTTTATTCCAGAGCTACTCGAAAATTAAAATTTTGGGATACGGATGGCTATCCTGATATTTTAGCTGGTAAAGATTTAGAAGCTGGAGGTACTTGGATGGGTATTTCTAAATCTGGTAGATGGGCCGCTCTAACCAATTACAGAGATCCAGAATGGAAATTGGAAGATCCAATAAGCCGTGGAAAATTGGTCTTAAATTTTCTTACTAGTAGCAATTCCATTGAACAATATGTTCAAGTTCTTAACAACGAGGCAGATAAATATCTAGGATATAATATTTTAATTGGAAATCCAGATCAAATTATCTACTTCTCCAACTATGATAAATCCCCAAAAACTATTAAAAAGGGGCTTTTTGGTATGAGTAATGCCCTACTTGATACTCCATGGCCAAAATTAAATAAAGCAAAAATGTTATTAAAAGAGTCAGTAACCAAAGAGTACATCGATAAAAAACACCTATTTTCTTTATTGCATGATGATACTGAAGCTCCTGACAACCAACTCCCTAATACAGGCATACCTTATAAATGGGAAAAAGCTATTTCTCCTTTATTTATTAAAACTAACACCTACGGAACCAGAAGTTCTAGTATTTTACTCATTGATTACTTTGGAAATATAAATTTTACTGAAAGACGATTTATCCACACTACAGGTGAAATTTTAGAGGAGAATACCTATTCTATCCCTATTTAACATCCAGCACAATTATTTACCTTAAATAAGGTACTTACAGAATTAAATAACTATAATGAATTATCAATACACCAAGCCCACGCTTTTTCTAGCACTCCTTCCTATTTTATTTCTCATCATTGCTCTTTTTCTGAATGTTCGCATTTATGGGGATGCCTCTCTCGATGGCTCTAATCAAATAATATTAATGCTTTCTGCTGCTGTAGCCAGTATAGTTGCTATTAAATTAGGTTATAGCTGGAAAGAAATTCGTTCCGGCATTGTAAGCAGTATTAGTTCTGCAATGGCATCAATAATTATTCTTTTACTCATTGGGTCGCTTGCAGGAACATGGTTACTTAGCGGTGTTGTACCCGCAATGATTTATTACGGCTTAATGATTCTAAACCCTACTATTTTTTTGGTTGCCGCAGTAATAGTATGTGCTATAGTTTCAGTTGCGACTGGTTCTAGTTGGACTACCTCTGCTACTGTAGGCATCGCCCTTATTGGCATTGGAACAGCTTTAGGAATAAATATTGGTATGGTTGCTGGGGCCATTATTTCAGGTGCTTATTTCGGTGATAAAATGTCTCCCTTATCTGACACCACTAATCTTGCTCCTGCAATGGTGGGAACCGATCTTTTTACACATATACGGTACATGGCTTTTACCACCATTCCGTCAATAACTATTGCTCTTATAATTTTTTTAATCCTTGGATTTACATCCTCTTCAACAAACTCTGCCGTAAATACTCAAGAAATCTTAGATGCTATTGACAGTCAGTTCAATATTAATGGTTGGTTATTCTTAGTTCCTATAGCAGTTATTGCATTAATTGTTAAAAAAGTACCTGCCATTCCAGCAATTCTAGCTGGTGCTGTACTGGGGGGAATATTTGCCTTAATCTTCCAACCTGATGTAGTTTTAATTGCTTCTGGCTACGATTCTTATAATTGGGAGGCAGCTTATGTTGGTGTGATGACATCATTTTATGGAGATGTATCAATCGCTACTGGAAATGCTATTGTTGATGATCTATTAAGTTCTAGTGGAATGTATGGTATGCTTGGAACCGTTTGGTTAATCGTATCTGCCATGATGTTTGGTGGGGTCATGGAAAAATCTGGTATGCTCAAACGCATTGCTGAAGCTGTTATTTCTATGGTCAATAGTACCGGCTCTTTGGTGGCATCAACTGTGGGAACCTGTGTTTTCTTTAATATCACTGCTTCTGATCAATACTTAGCTATCGTAGTTCCTGGTCGAATGTATACCGATACATTTAGAGATATGGATCTAGCTCCAGAAAACCTTAGTAGAACGTTAGAAGACTCAGGAACAGTAACCTCTGTTTTAGTTCCATGGAATACCTGTGGAGCCTATCATGCAGGTGTTCTTGGAGTGCCAACTCTAACCTTCTTGCCCTTTGCTTTCTTCAATTACATTAGTCCATTCATGACTATGTTCTATGCCTTTGCAAAAATCAACATACGATCATTAAAAGATGCCAAAGGACAAGCTGTTACTGAAGAAGATCTAGATAATCCTTAAAATTTTATCCTATTAGGTGATGAGTAACAGTAATACGCATCACCTAACTTATCTTAAGATTATCCCAATCTTTCAACTGCAGTATTTATACGTCTTATAACTTCTTCTTTACCGACTAAAGCTAATGCCGAAAATAAATCAGGTCCAAAGCCCTGACCTGTGGTTGCAATTCGTACAGGCATCATCACTTTCCCGAAACCAACTTCTTTTTCTGAAACTACAGCTTCTAATGATGTCTTCAGATTAGCTGCTGTAAATTCATTATCCGTAAGTGACCCAATTTTTTCTTGATATGCTTTCACAAATATTGAACTATCTGATTTCCATTTTTTTAATGCTCCAGCATCATAATCTTTAGGTGCTTCAAAAAAGAATGCACCCATAGTTACAAATTCATTGACTTTCGCTACGCGTTCATGGAGTAACTCTAATACTCTCTTTAGATATTCATCATTCTTAGTATCTAAATTAGCTTCTTCCATTAAAGATTTCACCGTTGGTAATAGGTCTTTAACTGAGGTTGATCGAAGGTAATGTTCATTATACCACATCAATTTTTTGTAGTTGAATACTGCTCCACCTTTACTAACACGCTCTAAGCTAAATAACTCACATAATTCCTTCATTGAGTGAATTTCAGAATCATCTCCTGGACTCCATCCCAAGTATGCTAAAAAGTTAATTAATGCTTTCGGTTCATAATTTCCTGAAATATAATCTTTTGTATTTACCGGAATTCCTTCACTCTCAGCTTTTCTCTTTGATAATTTTCCTCCACTTGGACTCATAATTAAAGGAAGATGCGCCATTGTTGGAGCTTCCCATCCAAAAGCCTGATATAAAAGCATATGTTTTGGGGCAGAACTTAACCATTCTTCTCCCCGGATAACATGTGTTATCCCCATAGTATGATCATCAACAACATTTGCTAAATGATACGTCGGCATCCCATCTGATTTTAACAGTACTTGATCGTCTAATCCAGCGGTATCAAAAGAAACTACTCCTCGAATTAAATCTTCAAATTTCACAGTGTCTCTTCTAGGAACTTTTAATCGTACTACATATGCATCGCCTGCTTCCAATCTTTTATCCACTTCGTCTTGTGAAAGCGTTAAACTATTTTTCATACTTTGGCGAGTAATCGAATCATACTTTGGGGAAGGATTTCCAGATGCTTTAAGGCGATCACGCATTTCCTCAATTTCTTCAGTTGAATCAAACGCATAATATGCCCAACTGTTATCAATCAGTTGCTTCGCATATTCATGATACATCTTCTTGCGTTCACTTTGTCGATACGGACCAAATTTTCCTGCACTATGTGGTCCCTCGTCTATAGTCATTCCCGCCCATTCTAGAGACGTGATGATATCTTCCTCTGCACCTTCTACGTATCTTGCTTGATCGGTATCTTCGATGCGAAGTACAAATGTTCCTCCATGATGGCGAGCAAATAAGTAATTATAAAGGGCTGTTCGGAGACCTCCAATATGAAGGAAACCTGTGGGAGAGGGAGCAAAACGTACACGAACGCTCATAATGAGTTAATCTAATTAAGTATTTAAAAAGCTCATAATAATATGAATTTTAAATCAACACCACATTTAAAATTTTAAACAAAAAAAGTTCTTCAGAATGTAAAATATTATAGAATAAACTAACATGAGCTTATATTACTTGATAACTCTACAACAAACTTTTATCCCCGATTTTAACGTATAACCCCATGATAAAGATTATACTTTATAGAACATTTTAGTTTATAACCACTTTTTGAAAATTTCCTTAATTCAACCTCAATTTGCCCCTATTTTTCACGATTTAGCTTCCATGTTAAAAGCCGATCAAGTCATCTTTTTGGACGAAGATACTTGGTCTAGAAAAGGTCGCACTCATCGAGCAATGATTACCCAATCAGAATGGATCAACATCCCTATTCGAGCACATGACAAAAAAAAATCGATCAAAAATGTGAGAATCGATCACTCCGTAGATTGGTTTACACCTTTCTGGAATGGGATTTACCATACCTTCCACTCCTTCCCCTATTTTGATTATTTTGAAGATGAATTAAAAGCAGTATTTGAAGATGTTCGCTCATCAACGTTTTTAATAGATTTCAATCTTATGGTACTTAATAAAATTCTACGATGGTTAGAATTAAATATAACCTACCAATTAGCAAGCGAAGTGACCTACGATCTAAATAAAAAAACGATAATTTATCAAGAGTATAAATCCAAGAATTATATACACAGATTAGAAGATGCTGAATGTGTAAAGATAAAACCTCCGACAATTTCTACTATTGCAGAACTTTCTATATTGCATCTATTATTCCTTCATGGTCCAGAAAGCTTTAAGTTGTGTGATCTTTTATAGAAGTTTATCATTGCCTATTATTATTTATGCAAAAATCTACAAATGACATGAGTTGGACCAAGACCTACAGTGCTGTTTTCATAACAGGATTAATCTTTATCCTACTTTTTTGGTGGTTTACTTCAACCTTTAATCTTCCTTAACCAATGCATTGGATAGACTGGATTGTACTTTTTGGGTTCCTTGCTTATACGATCTGGGACGGCGCTAGAAGAGGAAAAAATGCTAAGAGCTTAGAAGGTTATTTTCTTGCTGGCCGTAATATACCTTGGTGGGCAGCGGGTTTATCTATCATGGCAACACAAGCTTCAGCCATTACATTTATTGGAACAACGGGCATTGCCTATACCGAAGATATGCGTTTTGTACAGGTATATCTGGCAATTCCTTTCGCTATGATTCTAATTTCCATTTTTTTAGTTCCATTTTTTAGTAAAATGAAAGCGTTTACTGCTTATGAAATTCTTGAAGAACGTTTTGGATTAAAAACTAGACTAACAACCAGCGCTCTTTTCCTTATTTCTCGTGGACTTGCCCTTGGAACAGTAATTGCTGCTCCGTCTTATGTACTCGCTCTTTTACTTAATATGCCTCTGAGTATAACTATCATTATCATTGGAATAATAGCCACTATATATACTATGATTGGTGGAATGGCAGGCGTAATATCTACCGATGTAAAGCAAATGGCCGTAATGATGTTTGGCCTCATTTTTTGCTTCTTCCTTATACTCTTCCATCTACCTGATGAGGTTGGCTTTGATGATGCCCTTTATCTAGCTGGCTCTCTAGATAAACTTACCGCCCTAGATGTAAGCTTTGACCTTACCGAACGATATAACGTTTGGAGTGGTGTGATAGCTGCTTTATTTTTAATGCTTTCTTATTTTGGAACTGATCAAACCCAAGTTCAAAGATATTTAACTACCCCTTCTGTAAAAGAAGCTAGAAATTCTTTGTTGATGTCTGCTTATGCTAAAGTTCCTATGCAGTTTTTCATCTTGTTACTTGGGGTAATCCTGTATGTATTTTTCATATTCAATGACGCACCCATTTCATTTCGAGCAGAAGATCCTGTGGCCCAAACTGAAGAGCAAACCCTTCGCGAACAAGTTATTTATCACGATTATAAAAATGCGCGCTCTGCACGCGAGGTTGCTGCTCTTGAAGCCATTCATAATCGAAGTATAGAATCTCAGCAAAGGTTTGTAGATGCTGATGCCGCAATGAATAAGGCTCGCCAGGCTGAATTAGCACTCCAAGCCGAAATATTAGCCGCTGATGTGAATGATACCAACTATATTTTTCCTCACTTTATCCTACACTTTGTGCCTATTGGCTTAGTAGGCTTAATCATTGCTGGAATTTTTGCCGCAGCGATGAGTTCTATCGATTCTCAACTAAATGCTTTAAGTACAGTAAGTATAGTGGATTGGTATCAACGTTTAGACCAGAACAAACATGGCGACATCCACTATCTTAAATATTCCAGATGGACAACCTTAGGCTGGGGAATCTTTGCTACTATTTCTGCTTTAGCACTTGGTGAAACTCGTTCAATTATTGAGTTAGTAAACCAAATTGGAAGTTATTTCTATGGTTCCATTTTAGGAGTATTTATACTCTTACTTTGGTCGAAAAAAGCCAATGGAACTGGAGCTTTAGCTGGATTAGCATCTGGAATGTTTGCTGTTTTTATTTTTGATCGGCTATTTTATTCTGAACCTCTCTCTGACTACTCTTTTTTCTTTCCTTGGACACAAGTGCCCGAAACATATACAAAAGCAGTGGAGTTTTTGTGGCTCAATCCTGTAGGAGCAATTACTGTAGTTATGATAGGAGTATTGGTAAGTATGCTCTCTCAAAAATCAAAACATTAGCTTTTTGGTAATTAACTAAAGCAGGTTGCTAAACTTTCCCAAGATTTATTTTTAGATTTTAGTTTTTCAAACATATTCATGAATTATTACTGTTAAAAAAGTAGCGTAATTTATGTGAATTTTCAGAGTTAACTCCAAAATATTATATAAAATATTGGAGTTAATACCAATATTTTATATTTTTTTGCATGATATCTCGTGAAATCATACAAAGTATCCATTCAAAACTTGATGACAACAAAGCGATCATCTTGATGGGACCTAGACAAGTAGGTAAAACTACTTTGCTAAAATATCTACAAAAAGAAATGAATATACCAAGTGTTTGGTGGAATGGAGATGAACCAGATATTCGTCGAATTCTTACAGAATCTACCTCAACACAACTCAAAGGACTTATTGGGGAGGCTAAATTACTTATAATTGATGAAGCTCAAAGAATAGAAAATATAGGCCTTACATTAAAATTAATTGTTGATTCCATCCCACAATTAAAAGTAATAGCTACAGGCTCTTCGTCTTTTGACCTGAGCAATAAAATTAACGAACCACTAACAGGTAGAAAATGGGAATTCATGATGTATCCTATTAGTGAACAAGAACTTATAAATCATCACGGAATTTTAGAAGAGGGAAGACTCTTAGAACAAAGACTTATCTATGGATTTTACCCTGAAATCGTCACACACTCAGGGCAACAACAAGAATTACTTTTAGAACTAACAAATAGTTTTCTATACAGAGATATTTTCTCCTTAGAGAATATAAAAAAACCAATAAATCTTGAACGACTTGTTCAGGCTCTCGCTTTTCAAATAGGACAGGAAGTTTCTATCAATGAATTAGCTCAAACTGCTGGATTAGATTTTCATACCGTGGAACGGTACATATCGTTATTAGAAAAATCATATGTGATCTTTCAATTATCACCATTTAGTAGAAATCTCCGAAATGAAATCAAGAAATCTAGAAAGATATATTTTTTTGATAATGGAATTCGTAATAGTGTTATCAAACAGTTTAATCCTATGGGTATGAGAAACGATCAAGGTGCGTTATGGGAAAATTTTCTCATGGCAGAACGCTTAAAAGTATTGGAATACAACAAAATAGCCACTAATTCTTTTTTTTGGCGAAATCATGCTCAACAAGAAATCGATTATATAGAAGAAAGAAATGGAGAAATACATGCTTTTGAGTTCAAATGGAATCCAAAAGCAAAAATAAGATTCAGTAAATCTTTCACAAATGAATATAAACCTCAAATCACTAAGGGTATTCATCGAGAAAATTATCTAGAGTTTGTTCTTAATAACTGATTTTCATATCAATTTGAATCTTCAGAACTCTTTATTTCGTCTTCATTTCCAAACTTTGAACCTATAGGTGGGCGATACTTTTGGAATGGAATTTTTAACAAATTTACTACATCATCATGTTCTTTAGGATCCATATGGGTATCAATCCCATATTTTAATTCCCCTGTATGTTCAACGTGAGCGAATGTGCCAAAAACTCGATCCCATATCGCAAAAATATTACCATAATTTGTATCGGTTAAAGGTTGGGTATAGTGATGATGAACCTTATGCATGTCTGGAGTAACAAAAACTAAAGACAGTGTATTATCTAACCTTTTTGGTAATTTAATATTCGCATGATTAAAGTGAGTAAATGCTGCAGACATGGTTTGATAAAAAAATACAATCCATATTGGTGCTCCCACAACTATAACTCCCATAATGGTAAATACCATTCTAAAAACTGCTTCTCCAGGATGATGACGTAAACCTGTGGTCACATCTACAGTGGTATCGCTATGATGTACTAAATGAAATTTCCACATAAATTTTACTTTATGTTCTACCCAATGAACTAGGTATGCGCCAAAAAAATCAAGAAGCATTACCCCAATCACAATTTGTAACCATATAGGTAACATCACCCAGTTTAATATTCCAAAATTATTTTCTGTTACCCAATCTGAGGCACTTAGTAATACACTTGCGAATAAAAGCCCAATTATGAGGAAAAATCCTGTTAAAACAGAATTTATCGCCGCATGGCGTACTTTTCTGTATCCAAACTGAAAAAGTGGAAATACACCTTCAATAACCCAAAAGAGAAATATTCCTCCAACTAATATCCCAGCTCTAAACGTTGACGGGATATGTTCAAAAAATTCAATAAATGATTCCAAGTGATTGCTATATACGGTTGTTCTATTACTTTCAAAAAAGTTACTGCCAAATATTAATTATTTTCTTCTTAAATAAAAAAACCCCAATCGAATTTTCGATTGGGGGTTTAAATATGAAGCAAATCGTTTATAAATTTAATTTTTCTCTATGGTACTCATCTCTTTAAATGGGGTGAGCCCTGCTTCTTCTATATTTATTTTATACTCATTCCATTCAATTTCTAGGAATGTATTTACTTCCTCCACCACAGCATCTACTGCTTCTTGAGCAAGACAAAAAAGATGTTCTTCTGTCGCTCCTGGTCCGTCTAAATCTGATCTCATATATCTCATAGGAGCAAAGAGCCTATCTTGAACCGTTATGGTTGGGTCGCTGGTTATCCCTTGTCGATCATCAATTTTACCAAAAATCATGTCCATTAATGAATCGATGCTTTCTTTTATAGATGTATTCAGTTCAGTGAGTTCTTTTTTCTCCTCACGTGGATCATTTTTAACCAATGTTTCATTCACACTAACGATTGATTGTGCATCACGAAGAAGACTTACAGCATTGTTCAAATATGTAGTTAAATCCATCATTCTATCCATAAAATCAGAGGTAGCTTGGAGTGATTCCATGGGCATTTCAATTCTTGGATCTGGATGAACGGTTACTATCGTTGAATCAGAATAGTCGCCATAGGTAAATTTAATTTTATACGACCCAGGAAGTACAGATGCTCCACCTGGCTCGGTGTTCATTCCCCATGATCGTGAATTTCTTGATGGATACCTTACTCCTTTGCGATCTAAATTCCATGTGGTTCGGTTAATTCCTGTTTCATTTGGTGATGTTTTCAATGTGCGTAGTTTTTCACCCTCTTCGTCAAAAATTTCAATTTTCACCTTCTCTTCTTTCTTATCCTCACCACTTCCTTCTACAAGTTCTTTATTTACAGAATACGTTAACATAGCGCCTGATGTTCTATTTTCACCAAAAAACACTCCATCTGCTGCAAAGCGAGAACCCTTAGCTTGTCGCCAATTTGCTAAATATGCATCTGGTGATGGAAATGCCTTTATTCCTTTTTGTAATTCATCCACACCATCTTTTGCTAGTTCTCTCAATGGTCGAATATCATCCATAATCCAAAATGAACGTCCAAATGTTGCAATTACTAAATCATGTTCCCTTGGATGGATTACCATATCGTAGGTGGGTACAGTAGGATATTCATTAGTCCATTTTGTCCAAGTGTCACCTCCATCGATGGTGATAAACAAGCCAAATTCGGTTCCAACAAACATCAAATTTGGTTCTATTAAATCTTGGACAAATGATAGAGCATATCCTTCAACATCAGAATTTTCCAATATATTTTTCCATTTCTTGCCATAATTATCGGTATGAAGAACAATTGGTGTCCAATCTCCCCTTCGATAATCGTTAATAACCGCAAATGCTTCGGAAGCATTAAAAGTAGAAGCATGAACTTGAGCTACATAGCTATTCTCATTTATCTTTTTTGGGAAACGAGAAACATTTTCCCAATTCTCACCTCCATCGCGGGTTATATGAACTAGTCCATCATCGGAACCCGTCCAAATTAAGCCCTTTTCTAATGTACTAGGGGTAATGGCTAAGAGCGTGGTATGATTTTCTGCTCCTGTTGCATCCATTGTTAGACCACCACTTTCGTGCTGTTGTTGTTTAGTAGTGTCGTTGGTCGTTAAATCTGGAGAAATAATGTTCCAAGTTTCCCCTCGATCTGGCGAATAGTGTACATATTGACTTCCAAAATAAATTCCTGTTTCATTGAATGGATCAAAATTAATTGGCGCATTCCAATTCCATCTTAAAATCCCACCTTCAGGATGGGTTGGTTTTACAAATCGCGAACTCCCTGTTTCTCTATCTACACGTCCAACATTACCCTGTTGAGACATTGCATATAAATATCTTGGATTACTCGGGTCGATCATCACGTCAAAGCCGTCCCCAAAATATAATTCATCCCAATATCCATTTCTTATACCACCTTGTCTCCAAACATAGGCTGGCCCTTCCCAAGATCCATTATCTTGCATACCTCCATACACATTGTATGGGATTTCCATATCTACCTCGACATGATAAAATTGACCCACTGGAATATTATCGATGAATCTCCATGTCTCACCACCATCATGCGTAATGTTTAATCCGCCATCATTACCATCAATCATAAATCCTGGACTTTCATGGCTCAACCAAAAAGCATGATGATCTGGGTGCACCCAGTTGTAATATGGATAAAGACTATCAAATGAGCGACCACCATCTTCACTTTTAGAAATATAGGTATAGATACTAAATACTCTATTTTCATTAAATGGATCTACATAAATTTCTGAATAATAAAAGGGGCGATTTCCTACATCAGGGTCATCTTCAACGGTTTGGCGAAGTTCCCAGCTGAATCCCCCATCATCAGAACGATAAATCGCATTCTTTTCTGATTCAATAAGCGCATACACTACATTGGTTTTATTTGGAGCGATTGCTATCCCCATTTTTCCAACAGGTCCATCAGGTAGCCCATCATCTGAAGTGATTTCAGTCCAGCTTTCTCCACCATTATGTGTTAAGTATAAACCAGAACCCTCCCCACCTGATTCGAAAAACCAAGGAGAGCGTTCAAACCTCCACATCGCTGCAAAGATTTTATTTGGATTATGTGGATCCATCACTAAATCTGCAATCCCAGAACGATTATTATTGTAAAGGATTTTTGACCATGTTTTACCACCATCAATGGTTTTGAATACTCCTCGATCTTCACTTTCAGCCCAGGCATTTCCTTGTGCACCAACATATACTGTATTGGGATCATCGGGATGGATAATAATGCGATGAATATTACGAGTGTTTTCCAATCCCATGAATTGGAAAGTATGTCCACCATCAAGACTTCTATAAACTCCAGCACCTGCATTTGCACTATTTCTAGGATTTCCCTCACCAGTACCTACCCAGATGATATCTGGACTTTTTTGATAAATATCAATTGCACCAATACCGGCGGTTCCATAATCTTCAAATATTGGTTCCCAGGTTATCCCTCCTGATATAGATTTCCAAATGCCTCCTGATGCTGAACCTATGTACATGATATCGGTATTAGACTCCACTACATCGATCGCAGTTATACGTCCACTCATTCCTGCAGGGCCAATATTTCTTGGCTCTATGCCTGTCATCAACTCCATATCTATCTGCTGTGCGGTAGTTACACTTGAAAGTACCAGTAGTAGCACCGCTGTAAGCGAATATCGTAGTCTTTTTTGCATTGTTCTTTTTTTTATTTTTTTGATATGAAAGATGGCATAATTACACACCATCTCTTAAAAAGGTTATTTTTTAACCGTTAAAAGTTCATCAATTCTATGATTTGCATCCTCAAGATGAACTCGTGTTGAACGGTTTATATTACCAGCATTAATTCTGTTATTTATGTCTCTTTGTAGAATTTTCAACTGGTTTCTTACGGCAGGTCGAACATCGGACTGACTTACATCAACCGATCCAAAATTTGGCTCTTCATTTAGCAAATAATCCATTTGTTCGATAAAAACTCTTTGCAAATGACGCCGATGAACATCAATATTTTTGTTAGCTCGTAATTCACTGAATATCCCATTTCGTGTATCATCCATCATCTCAAATACAGAATAAGAATTCCCATTTTCTCTTCGCTCTGCTTCAATCAATCTTCCAATTCTTGATGGGCTAAGTAAATTATTCAATACCCCTCCTTGAACGCTTCTAAAAGTTTCAACAGAAGTTGACATGTTTATTCTATCAAGAATAGCATTATTGTAAACCCAAGATGGAGTTGAGAAGGCGTGACGTTGTAAAAATTCCATGGCTCTTTGCTGATCTTCCTCAGCCACTGTTTCATATACAACCCCTTCCTGATCGTAGGTTTTATATGTCTGATATACACCGCCAACATACATGGTCACATGGCCCATGTATCTTCTCCATTGACCAATTATATTGCTATACAGCTCAGATAGTTCATCAAAATTACTACCATCGGCTTCTGACCATTCAATTAAGTGTTCCGTAATATATTCGAGATTAGCTAACCCAAGTTCGCTCGCCTTCATAGCATCATCACCAATAGCTTCTGTTTGCGAGCGGGGATCAACCCGATTATAATATCCAAACCAATATAGTGGATCATCACCATTAGCCACTATCCAATCATTCAATATCTCATTTTCATCATCAGCTTCTTCTACATCTGGAAACCAAGTATATCCCCATTTAATGGACCAAATATCATATTCACCAATTTTTGGATAGAAATGCGTTACACCATCACCGGGCTGTGCAATGTAATTAAATCTGGCATAATCCATAATGGAAGGAGCTGTTCCATGTTTAGAAGTAAACTCTGGGTCACGTAATTGTTCTACGGTATATCCCACACTTGATCCCATGTTATGAGGTAGACCTAGGGTGTGCCCTACTTCATGCGCCATTACAAATCGAAGCATTTCTCCCATGATTTCATCACTCATTTTAACATTCCGTGCATCTGGATTTGCTGCTGCTGTTTGTATAAAGAACCAATTTCTTAGCAGGTTTTGAATATTATGATACCATAAAATATCACTTTCTAAAATTTGACCTGATCTAGGGTCATGGACATGAGGTCCTTGCGCATTTTGAATAGGATTAGTGATATATCTCATCACAGAATAGCGCGCAGCTTCTGGGCTAAACTCAGGATCCTCTTCAGGTGTTGGTGCAGCTTTACCAATGATAGCATTTTTAAAACCTGCCGCTTCGAATGCAACTTGCCAATCGTTAATTCCTTGAATTAAATATGGAACCCACTTTTTAGGTGTAGCAGGGTCTAAGTAGTAAATGATGGGTTCTTCAGGTTCTACCAATTCGCCATTCAAATAGGCTTCCTTATCTTTTGGAACAAGGCTATATCTGGTAATATATCGCTCTCTTGCGGCTTTGTGATCATCTGATGAATAATCATATTGTGCAATTGAAAAAAAACCAACACGTTGATCCCAATTTCTAGGTGTTACCGGTTCTTCTGGAAGTAAAATCATTGATTGATTTACTTCTAGTGAAATGGTTCCAGTAACGGCATCAGCGGGTGGTTTTGCCGCATCATAGGTAAGTACGTGGCGAACTTCAACATTTTCTGGATAACTGGCCATTCTTTCAATAAAACTTCGACTCCCATCTAAGCGACGAACCTGAAAATTGCGTCTTTGAAAACTTGACATACCACTCAGTAAAGGAATATCTGAAGTGTATAACTTTGTTACATCAATAAGTAGCCCTGTACTGTCTGTAGTATCCGCCTCAATATCGAATGAATACACTACCGGTTCAAAATTGTTATTAACTACCGATTTATAAATCGGATCTTCTTCATCAGCTACGCTTGAAAAAGAGACATGTCGAAGCTTGATGCTATTTTCTTTTCGTTGCCACCGAATAACCTGCTGCGATCTCGCTTTTTGACCTGCACCCCCAAAACTGAAATTTTCTGTTGACCCTGCAACTCTAGTTACTAATAACATTTCTCTATCCAGTAAATCATCAGAAATTTCAAAATAATATTTTTTACCGATTTTGTGGATATTGAAAAGACCTTCATCGGTTTCTGCCTTGTCAGTTACAATATCGCTGAATGATTTCATGTCACCGCTATTGCCACCAACTCTTGGCATAGGGCTTTTTGTAGGAGTTACTGCTGTCGCAGATTGAGTTGATTTACAGCTTGTAAATATTAGAATACTACATACCAATAATGGTAAGAATTTATTCAAGGTTGTTAATGTATTTTTCATATGTAATCTTAAAATGTAATTAGATATTCGCGCAAACAAGTTTAAATTGAAAAAAGTTGTGAATGATGTAATTACTTGAAAAGTCGATGCATTTGCAATTACTTCAAATATTCACCAAACCAATCAATCGTTTCATCTATCAATTTTTGAAAAGGTTTTGGGAAATCAATTAATTCAAAAGGATGAGAAACCCCATAGGTATGCCCCGCTTTTACAATGAGTTTTATAGCTTTCTTCTTTGCTCCTGAATTACTGTATAATTCCTCTGCATGACTATGGGGAACGGTTTCATCTTCCTTACCATGGATGAATAGAGAAGGTGCAACTACTTCCTTTACCCTATGTAATGCGATAACCCGGTGTTCATTGGTTTGTGCATCTTCAAAAACAGATTTATTTAGTGGCATTGTTTGGTTCGTTCTGGAATTCATAATTTCAGTGACTCCGTTTTTATCCCAATCAGATTTCATTGAATCCGACCAAAATTCAAGATAATTAGCCACAGCGCTCCATGTTACCAAACATTGAATAGCTTCAAATTCTGCAGCTGCCACAACCGCTACATGTCCTCCTCGAGAGTGTCCAATTATTCCGATACAATCTGTATTCAAAGAGGTATGAGTATCTTTAATCTTACCTTTCTGAAGAGCATCAATTACCGTTGCAATATCTTTTAAATCTTGAGAGAAGGTCTGACGTGCAAATAAATCCAATCGTTCAAATTCGTATTTGTTTTCACCAGTACCATTGAGCGACAAATTGAAAGCTACCACTCCAAATCCACTACGAGCTAATTCTTCGCAAGCATCAGGAAAAGCCCCCCAATCTTTGAATCCTTTAAAACCATGAATAAACAAAATTACAGGATGTATTCTGTGAGTTCCACTTATTGGAGTATATAAATCCCATCGGATGGGATTACCTTCTGTAGAATCGATGATTCCTGAACTCACCGAGATATTATCAAATGCCATATTATCCTTTTTTAAAATCGAGGGCGTCTAGTTTTACAAGTTTTCGAAGATTATTAATCTCCGTTTGCTTTAAAAAACGCCACCTTCCATTTGATACTCCTTTAAGACTTAATCCTGCATATTCAATTCTTTTGAGCTTTGTTACGTCGGCATTATGAAATTCAACCATTCGCCGAATTAATCGATTACGGCCTTCAAAAACAGAAATAAGAAAGCTATGTTTCATATCTGCAAAACGTTTGACGTTATGGCCAACGGCAACTCCATCTTCTAAATCAATCCCTTGCAGAAAGCTACCTAATTCTTTATCAGAAAGCTCACGGGTGGTTGTTACCTCATATGTTTTCCGCACTTTAAAACTCGGGTGCATCAATCGATGAGCTAAATCACCATCATTTGTTAGAATCAATAAACCCGTAGTATTTCTATCTAATCGCCCAACTGGATACACTCGATAACCGGTAGCATTTTCAATTTCATCTAACACTGTATTCCTACCACGATCATCTTCGGTAGTAGTTATTGTGTTCTTTGGTTTATGAAGTAATAAATAAACAAATGGTTCTAGACTTAAGGTTTGACCATCCACAACGATTTTATCTCGCTGATTTACCTTTAGCCCAAGTTCGGTAACCACCAACCCATTTACTTCTACTTTTCCCTCTGCAATTAGAACATCTGCTTCTCTTCTGGAACATAACCCTGCATGGGCGATGAATTTATTTATTCTAATATCTTCTGATATAGAGTAATTTTGACTTACTGTATTACTATTTTTTGAGTTCTTTTTCTTTGAACGTTGAGATTTTTCACTATTCTTATTTTTATCCTTGAAAGAGGATTTATTTGGCGATGTTTTTCTTCTTCTCGGTTGCATTATTGGTTTCACATATAATAGTTATTCCTCTTCACTTGAAGGAATATCAGCAGCAGTATTATCATCATTTCCTGTTTCTTCTATTCTTTCTTCATTATCATACTCCATCATCATTTGACGTTCAAGCAATAACTGCCGATGTTCGGCCATATCATCGTCTTTCAAAATTTCTTCTATTTCTCTTGGTTTTGGAAGCTCAGTTACATCGTTTAATCCAAAATGCCTTAAAAAATACTTTGTTGTTCTGTATAGTAAAGGTTTGCCTGGACTATCGGATCTCCCAAATACTTCAATTAATGTTTTTTCCATCAATTGGCGTACGATATAACCAGAATCAACACCTCGAATTTGATCAATCTCTGGTTTAGTTATTGGTTGGCGATATGCTATTATAGCGAGTGTTTCTATGGCAGATTGAGAAAGTTTTCTAAATGCATTTTGATGCTGAAAAACACTTAACCAGTAGTGATATTTCTGTTGCGTTGCAAAGGTATAGCCTCCTGCTAACGGCTGAATTCTAAAACTCATACCTTGTTCGTCGTATCGTTCGTTTAATTTGTCAATAAACTCTACGACAATGTTTTCATCAATCTCAATTTGATCTTCTTGCTCTACAATAATAGTTCTTATTTTTTGGGCGGATATGGGTTCATCACTTGCAAAAATTAATGCTTCAATAACTGATGAAAGCCTACTTCCATCTATAAACTGATAATCATTTAGTTTTTTACTCACTATTCCTCACAATAAAAAAACCATCATATCCTTGTTGTTGATATAACGGCATTAATAAATAGCCATCGTTTTGTGCTTTGATTTTGCCGTGTTTGTCGGTAGCTAACCAATCACCCTTTTTTACTGGGTCAAAATTCTTAAACCCTGGATTCATCAAAAATTCGTCTTTCTCTTCTATAATGTGTTTATAGACAAAATCGAGTTTATGAGGAAATCCATCAACTTTATCCATCAAATATGAAAAATACATTTCAAATTTGTCTAACTTTTCTGCTGGAAAATATCCTCCATCAACCATTAAAGTCATTAGACCAGCAATAGCATTGAGTTTAGCTATTTCACTTCCATGGGTTCCACTTTCAAAGGCAAATCCAAGATGTCCTGCTTCTTCAACATATTCCATGGATGTACCAATTAACGTATGCTCAATTCCAAACACTAAAGGAATCTTTAACGAGCTAATTAAATTAATATGTCGAGTTTCTTTTGGAGTTATGGTAAACATTGCTCCTTTATTTGAAAATGTATGTAGATCAATATATATCAATTCTTCATTACTGTATACGATTGGATCTAAAATTGATAGTAACTCTTTTACTTCTTTTCGCTCAGAACTCTTTAAATCTTCGAATGGTGTTCTTCTAATTTTATCTAACATCGAGGTAACCCAAAGACGGTTCATATCTTCATCAATAAATCTGACATTCTTCTCTAGAGCTTTAAGATTACCTCTTAATCCAATAAAGCGACCTTTTAAAAATTCTTTATTAGGTTCTAATTGATCTATGAGATATTCAATAGCCTCTACTCCAGTGGGTTCATTTCCATGTATTCCTGCCACTGCAACAATGGTAGGTCCGTTTATGTGGCCTTTTACATCTCCTATGCAATGTTTTAAAGCTTCTTCTTTGTGTGTATGCTGATCCTGTTGAATAGCTTGCATTAATTATCTTCCTTTTCTCCAGCCAGGGCGTACAATAAACGCCGAGTAATATCCATGTAATTGTTCTCTGTTATAATACCAACTAATCGACTATTCTTCACCACTGGCAAACATCCGATTTTATGCTCTGTCATAATATTCATAGCCTCCATAATAGATGCTTCAGGATGAATAGTAATTGGATTTTTTATCATAAAATCACTTAACTGTACACTTTGAATATTATCGTTAGAAATAACTCTGGAATATTCTCTCATTACCATTCTCATTGAAACTAAACCTACCAAATGTTTTCGATCATCTTCGATTGGAATGTATCTTATTGATCGCCAATCCATAAGATTGGATACAAATTCAATTAAATCGTCTTTTCTTGCTGTAAACAAATCAGTCGTCATAAATTCTTCTACTAAAAGCTTTGAAGGAGTCCAGGCCGTAACATCTTCAAATTTCGCAAGCCCCCATTTATGCACTGGCTCCCCCTTCTTCTGATTTTTAAGCATAGATGCAGTTACAGTAGTTAATGCTTGCTCACGATTTCCTTCCTTAATAATATTACCATAAGATTTTACCATCCAGTAAGCACCTGTTTTCAAGCTTTCTACCCTATCATGAATTACAGACAAATAAGTATCAATATCTGATTTGGTGATATCAGCTTTTTCTAATCCATGTTTTGCTAGAGGTAATAATTCACTTAGAATTAGTTCTTTCGCATTTATTTTTCTTCCCTTTGTCCATTCAAAATTCGTATCTAACCCCATTTTTGATGCAGCGAAGAAATTCAGTTTTGCATCATCAAAATCTAATTCTTTTGTGATATCTGAATGCTCATCTTCAAAACCGTTTAATAATCCAAGCCAAAATGCAGTGTTTGCCATTTCATCAATTACTGTTGGCCCAGACGGTAACACTCGATTTTCAATACGAAGGTGAGGTTTTCCTCCCCCCACTCCATAACATGCTCTATTCCAGCGATAAACTGTACCATTATGCACCTTTAAGGCCATAAGCTCTGGAGGGATTCCTTTGTCCATCATTGCCTGCACATCTTCTTCGATATCGGAGCTTAAAAGAACGCGATACCTCGAAATGTCATCCTTATAGATGTCAAGAATAGAATCTTTAATCCATGAATTTCCAAATGTTACGCGAGGACTACTATCTCGTAAATGATCACCTACTCCTCGGGTATCGACCGACTGATGAAATAGAGCAATTCTCGTTTCTGCCCAAAGTCTTTTTCCAAGAAAAACGGCTGAATTTACCGCTGATGCAAGTACTGGTGCTGAAATAGCTAGCGCAGCATTATATTTTGATACAAATTCTGAGGGTTTAGTTTGAAGATGGACCTGAAACCCCGTATTACACCCTTCTAACATCGGAGTATCGAATTTCATCAACAGTTCATCCATCCCTTGAATACGAAGTTCATATTCCTTCCCTCGCAAATTATCAATGGCATCACAGAGTGCTTTGTAACGTGAAATTTCTGTCAAACTATTTAAACTAACATCCGATTTTCTAATTGTTGGTAAAATTCCAGTTAACAAAACATCAGCATCAAATTCATCTGCTATTTCTCTAACTCTCGCTACATCTCGCTGTAAGTTATGCTCCATCTGAGAAAGACAATCACCTTTAAATTCTAATGGTGGGTTTAGATTAATCTCGAGATTAAATTTTGCAAACTCATGGGTGAAATTTGGATCATTAAGTCTATTTAAAATATCATTAGCGCCAAGAAATGGTTTTGCATTTCTATCAATTAGACATAATTCTTGCTCTGCTCCAATTCTTATAGGATCTGTTTCGAACCATTCTTCTTCTAACATTCTTTCAAGCGCACGCAAATCTTTAAGAACATTCTTCATGAAGTTCTGAATTTCTTCGTTAGACTGTGCTAATTTTACTCTTGTATCACCCATAAGCTGTAGTTTAAATTATAGTGTATATACATACTTTCTTAGCGTACTTGCAACCTTTTATCGTTGTGCATCTACATTAATATTTAAGCGCACCATTTTTATACTATAAGCATTTATTTTTAAATATCTTGTCATAATTATATCTAATACTTTTTCAATATAATTTGCACCTTTATCCGAATTAAATTTTAAAGATAATTCCCAAATGTACTGCCCACTTAACCAACCGATAACACCAGCTGCAGGACCTAATAGTTCATTATCTGGTAATAGATCTTGTAAAATTTTTTCCATTGTTCTTGCTGATTGAATCACTTTTCCTTCATCAACCCCTTTAAAATTAAACGTAGTAATACGAGAAAACGGGGGGTAATTTAAGGTTTTTCTGTCACCCATTTCTTGTTTCGCAAAACCTTCATAATCATGCATACTTGCAAATTGGATGGCCCTATTTTTCGCCTGCCTTGTTTGTATATACACCTTCCCTTTTTTATCTGCTCTACCAGATCTACCAGCAACTTGGCTTAAAAGTTGATAAAGTCGTTCGCCAGCTGTGAAAGAGGGAAATGCTTGTTCCGTGTCTGCATCAATAACCCCAACCGTTGTTACATTAGGAAAATCCAGCCCTTTTGCAACTAACTGTGTACCCACTAAAATATCTGCTTCTCCATTTCCAAATTTCGTTAATATTTCTTTATGAGATCCTTTTTTTGAGGTAGAATCTTTATCAAATCTTAGAATACGTGCCTTCGGGAATAATGAAGCTACCTCTTCTTCGATTTTTTGGGTACCTGCTCCTTGAATAAGTAATTCATATGAACCACATACTTCACATTGAATATCCATTTTTCTAGCATATCCAGAATAATGACACATAAGCATATTAGAGCGTTTATGGTAGGTAAGACTCACGGAACTCTCAGGGCTCTTAGGAATATGCCCACATGTTGCGCATTGCACATAGTTAGCAAAACCGCGCCGATTAAATAGTAAAATAACCTGTTCTTGTCTTTGTAACGAATTACTCACCGCCTCATAAAGTGCTATGCTCATGGATCCTCGCATTGCACCCGTATATTGAGTTAAATCAATAATTTCAATTTCAGGTAAAGTTGCAACTGCATGTCGTTTCTTCATCGTTAAAAGCGTTGCTTTATGTTGATGAACCATATTCAAGGCTTGCATACTAGGGGTTGCCGAACCCATTATTATAACTGCATTACATGCATTTGCTCTCATTATTGCAACCTCTCGTGCATGATATCTGGGTGCAGGATCAATCTGCTTATAAGACGAATCATGTTCTTCATCTAGGATTATGGCTCCTAAATTGGCGATAGGAGCAAATACTGCAGATCTCGGTCCTATTACAATCTGCTTCTTCCCACACTCAATACTTCTCCATTCAGCTAACCGTTCACTAGCCGACATTCGGCTGTGCAAAATGGCAATATTATCTCCAAAAATCTGATAAAATCTTGCAACTGTTTGCGGTGTAAGCGCAATTTCTGGGACAAGGACAATACCGCCGCGTTGTTTTTCTAAACACAACTTTAAGGTGTGAATATACACCTCCGTTTTACCGGATCCTGTGATGCCGTGCAATAAAAAATTACTAAATGTTTGGTCTTCTACACTTTTTGTTATTTGCTCTAATGCTTGGGTTTGTTCAACATTTAAACCCTTTAATTTGTGAGGAGCAAAGGATAATCCCTCAAAATATGCCCTGCTCTCTTTTTCAATGACACGAAGCCACCCACACTCTTTCAATTTTTTTAGTGCATAGGTAGAAATATTCGCATTTTTATTAATCGCGGCCTGTTTTTGAGGTAGTCCTTTATCTAGAAGATAGTGTAGAGTTTGATGCCATTTTAACTTCTTTGAAACCGTTTCTAAAAAATGAATAGCATCTTTTGGATGTTTTCCTTCCCCCCAATCAATCCATGCTACTTTTTTTTCTTTTGTTTTGATTACGGGTTCTTCCCATAGTTGTAGAACACTATCCTTAAGCAATTTTTTATACACTTTTTGATAAGGTGTTTGTCTCCATCTCTTTAAAACATCTTGATGTAAAATTCTATCATTAGTCGCTAACTCAGAAAGCACAAATCGTTCACTTTCAGTGTATGCCACCTTCTGATCATTAGCACGTCGTACGTAAGTATTTGATACAAAATTTAACCCCGAAGGTAAAGCGGCCTGAATAACTTCTCCCCAACTACAAAAATAAAATTTATGAATCCAATGAGTTAATTCTAGAAGTTCTTCATTCAATACTGGCTGATGATCTAGAATTTTTTTTATCGTTTTGATTTTAAATTTTGGAATCTCATTATGTATGCGAACAATTACGCCAATGGAATAGCTATTTCGATAAGGGACCCAAACTCTCTTCCCCAATAAAGAATAGGAAAAAAATTCCTTAGGAATTTCATAGGTAAATAATTGCCTTACGGCTGTGGGAAACGCTATATCAGCAAACAAATTAACTAGTGGATATGATTTTTAACAAAGCATATCCAAATATATGACCCAAATCAACCTAAAGCAGTATTAATAGATATAAAATTATTAAAACTATAGGTAATGTAAATATTAGATTCCCTTGCCAATATGTAAATTCATCTTTCAAATTATACTCCAACGATTCTTAAATGAATCTCTTAGTTACTAAACACAAAAAACGTACCAAAATGTTCCATTATATTGCACCGCATGATGATGCGAATGATATACGTATATTCACCTAACACATTCCCTACCTATGAATTTTAAATATTTAGTTCTCTTTTCTATCCTATATGTTCCTTTTAGAACTCAGGCGCAAATTAATATGCCCCGAATTAGTCCCTCTTCTACTATCCAACAAACCATTGGTTTAACTGACTTTGAGGTTGACTACTCAAGACCAGCAAAAAGAGGGCGTGTTTTGGTTAATGGATTAATCCCTTATGGAAGAATTTGGCGAGTTGGTGCTAATGAATCTACTAAATTCAAAGTATCGCATGATATATTAGTTAATGGAGATACTTTGAAAGCTGGCGTTTATGCATTATACGCTTTTCCTGATAAGGAGAAGTGGGACATTGTTTTTCATTCTGATACCAGCCATTGGGGAGATGGGCGAGATGCTTATGATCCATCAAAAGATGCCTTAAGAGTTACCAGTAACATGTACTATGAAAATGATAATGTCGAAAACTTTAGAATAGACTTTCAAAACTTAGACCATAACTCTGGCACAATGGTTTGGGCTTGGGGTACGTTTCGCATTTCGGTAGAATGTACGGTCTTCAGTGATGATTACGTGATGAAAGATATTGAAAAACAAGTTCTTGAAAATCCAAATGCATTAACATTTTACCAAGCTGCTCGATATTTCCAAGAACAGAAAAAAGAATCTGAATTAGCCTTAGAATATTTAGATAAAGCAGAATCGATAGAAGGCGCTACCTACTACATCTATCGAGTAAGAGCCTTGGTTTTAGCCAAACTTGAAGAGTATGAAAAAGCAATACAATCAGCACAAACTTCAAAAGAACTTGCCCAAAAAGAAGGTAAAGATGAATTTGTGCGACTCAATGAAGGCTATATTCTAGAATGGAAAAAGCAATTACGAAGTGACCATTGAAATGGAATCTCCATTAATGAATATGTATGCTATTCGATTTAGCATTTGAAGTATCTTTTTTCATCATCTAACGTTCATCTATACTCTTAAATATACAATATTCATTACCCTAGCCAGCCATCTCTATCTAAACTTCGATATTGGATAGCCTCTGCAACATGGTGCGATTGAATGCGTTCGGATTTATCTAAATCAGCTATGGTTCTACTCACCTTTAAAATACGGTCATAAGCTCGTGCCGATAGCCCCAAAGAAGTTATAGCTTGCTTTAAAATTCCAGAACTTTGTTCATCCAACGCGCATACTTTGCGCACTTGCCGTGTGTTCATTTGAGCATTACTGTAGACGCCATTTATTCCAAAAAATCGATTAGTTTGAATCTGCCTCGCTTCCACCACTCTATCTCTAATATCATCGGAGCTTTCTCCTTTCGCTTTCCCTGAAAGTTCATCATAACTCACCTTATTCACTTCTATATGAAGATCTATGCGATCTAGTAATGGTCCACTTATTTTCGATAAGTACCGCTGCATTTGAATAGAGGACGTCCCATTCATTTCGGAAGGATTATACCAATCACCACTTGGAGAAGGATTCATAGACGCGACTAACATCACTCTACTTGGGTAGGTTACACTCATTCTAGCCCTAGAAATGGATACAAACCCATCTTCCAGCGGTTGGCGCATCACCTCCAAGGCACTACGTTTAAATTCTGGAAGTTCATCTAAGAATAGCACGCCATTATGCGCCATAGAAATTTCACCTGGCATAGGAATTCCTCCTCCACCAACTAAAGCTACATCAGAAACGGTATGATGGGGTGCTCGAAATGGTCTTGAAGTGATCAGCGCTTTTCCACTTTGCATTAACCCAGATACAGAATGTACTTTAGTGGTTTCAAGTGCTTCATCTAGACTTAAAGGCGGTAAAATGGTAGGAATCCTTCGTGCCATCATGGTTTTTCCAGAACCAGGAGGCCCCACCATCACCACATTATGACCACCGGCAGCTGCAATTTCCAATGCGCGCTTCACATTTTCCTGGCCGCGAACATCGCTAAAATCAAGGGCATCAAAGGCTCCATTTTTTGAAAATACTTGTTGAACATCGATATGATAGGAATCCAAATTCCCTCGATTTTCTAACCAATCTTTAACTTCGTTAAGATGGTCAAATGGAAAAATCTCTATTCCATCCACCACAGCTGCTTCAGCACCATTATCGCGAGGTACCACCAAATACTTGAATCCCTGTTTTTTAGCTTCCACCGCAATAGGAAGCACCCCTTTTATGGGACGAATTTTACCATCAAGAGCTAATTCGCCCATCATTACGGTATCCTCCAATTTTTCGGTATGCAACTGCCCCGACATGCGAAGAAGTCCGATAGCAATGGGTAAATCAAAGGCATTGCCTTCTTTAGGTAAATCTGCAGGGGCCAAATTTACTGTAATTCTCCCCAATGGATAATAAGATCCCGTATTTCTAATGGCTGCTTCCACCCGATCTCTAGATTCTGAAACGGCTCTGTCGGGTAATCCAACTAGAAAAAATTTTACCATTCCATTCGTGTGATGGGTTTCTACATCAATAATTTTAGCATCTACCCCAACAGTGGATGCGCAATAAACTCTTGCTAACATAGGTACTTAATTTTTTTGCTTTACATAGTTAGACCCTGCTGAGAGCGATTCCTTACAAAATTTTATATAAATTGCACATATATCCTATATAGCAGATAATTACCCCTTATTTATATGTCTTTGGATTATTTCCATACATCTTTACGATCACTTACTCAAAATGGAAATAGAATTACTCACCATCCAGTAGTCTTCTGCAAACATTTCATCGCGTTGCGTATAATTAAAAATTGCAATGATGTTATACGGTTCTGCTCTTTTCAGCATTTTCCACTCATGTATTAGAACTTTAGAACCACTTGGTACAATGGTGTGAGCTAATTCATGAAATATAATTTGATCTTCAAATGGAAGGGATAATTCATTTTTTCCAATATAGGAAATTATGGCGGGATAGCTCGATGAATGAAATAAGGTATCCGTACGATTTTTTTTTGAATCTATGTAAATTTTAATCAATACTGTGTCTTGGCTAACATCATAATCGGAAATGGTTAAGCTGAGTAGTGAATCCTGTCGTCTTTCTTTAATTTCTTTTATTATTCCAGGAATCTCCTCGTGTTGATTACTTGTACATGAAATGAGTACTACTATCAATACGTAACCTATAAACATTGTTTTTCTTTTCATTGTCGATATCATACAATCCTAATTGTTAAAAGTAGATTACCAATTTTCTTGGTTATGCAATTTAATATTGGTTCACGTATAATGATGAATCTTTTTTATTTAGTAGTCGTAATTAGCCTCTGTTAAAAAAATTGTATTAACATATTAAAAATTTAAATCATGAAATCAGACGAAGCGAAACAAAAAGCAAAACACATATTCGAAGAAGTTCAGGGTGGAGTAAATGAAGTAATCTCCAAAATTCGTGAATTTATTAAAGAAGGAAGTGCTCGTAGACTTATAATCAAAAATAGCGACGGAGAGGTAGTTTTTCAAACACAATTAGCATTTGGAGTGGGTGGTGCAGCTTTAGTGGGAGCAATGGCACCAGTAATTTCTGCCATAGGAATGTTTGCTATGTTTATCAATGATTATCAAATTTTAGTAGAACGGGAAGTAGACGATTTAGATGACGATGAATTTTCTGTTGAAGCTGAGATTATTGAAATAACAGATGATGAAGAGGAAGTTGACACCTCTGAAGAGGATGAAGACCAAAAAGAAGAAAAAACGGTAGGAAAGAAGAAAAAGAAGTAATAGAATAAAAGCCATTTTTCAACTTCCTATTTTAATACCTAAAGGAGTAAACACAGAAGCTGGTCCCAACGTCGATATCAATTAGGTGTTGGAGGTGAAAATGTAGAAGTACACTCTGGTTGAAATGCACTTACTTCCTTGTTTGATTTATTATATACATCTATGAATGGTTCTATCCCTTCTCTTTGAATTAACAGTAGTTGATCATCTTTAATCTCTAATATTTTTGTAATAGGCCCAACACGTTCGTCTTCGATGGTTATTTTACCATTATTCAATGTGCTGTGATATTCTTCTACATTAAAACAATCTTGACCTTGATCATAAAAACCCATGTAGTCATAATGAGTAATTTTATCTTCAGTGATATGGATATAGTGTTCCAAATTACCAATTTGCTCACCTCCAGTTTCATATCCAACAAATTTCCATGAACCTAAAAATTTTAAATCATGTTGGTTAGATGATATTGGGTTGTTTTCGCAACCTATTAATAAAATAAAGAATAGTAGAAATGAAAGATTGATCGCTTTTAATTTCATTAAGTGTGATACAGTTTGATTAACCTTTACCAATCTATAAGTATCAATTCGTAAATAAAAATCAAAACTCCAAACTTTCGTTAAATTTATTTAATCAATCTCACCTAAATAATGCTCTGCATCTAAGGCGGCTTTACAACCCGTACCAGCAGCTGTTACAGCTTGCCTGTAGAAAGAATCCATTGCATCACCACAAGCAAAAATACCTGGTAAATCCGTTTTTGTAGATTGCCCCTTTGTTTGAATATACCCCACATCATCCATAGTAAGTACTTCTTTAAACAAATCGGTATTTGGTTTGTGACCAATAGCTATAAATACACCCGTTACATCTTCTAAAACAGTAATATCTCCCGTATTTCTATGTTTAATGCGCACCCCTTCTACTACTTGATCTCCTAATATTTCATCTATTTCACTGTCCCAAAGGAATTCAATTTTCTCATTTGCAAATGCTCTAGCTTGCATAGCTTTAGAAGCTCTTAATTCGTCGCGGCGATGAACCACGGTAACTTTACTTGCGAATTTTGTTAGAAACGTTGCTTCTTCCATAGCTGTATCTCCACCACCAACAATAACTACATGTTGGTTTCTAAAAAATGCACCATCACATGTCGCACAAGCCGATACTCCACGCCCTCTTAACTTGGTTTCACTTTCTAAACCTAACCACATAGCACTTGCTCCTGTGGAAATAATTACTGTTTTAGCGAAAATTTGAACCTTTTCATCTATAGTTAGTTTATAAGGCTGTACATCAAATTTAATATCAGTAACGAATCCATACCGTAAATCTGCACCAAATTTAGAGGCTTGTTCTCTAAAATCCTGCATCATTTGTGGACCCATAACTCCATTTGGATATCCCGGGAAATTTTCAACATCTGTGGTAGTCATTAATTGACCACCTGGCTCTGGACCTTCAAATACAATAGGATTAAGATCAGCTCTTGCAGCATATAGTGCAGCCGTTAATCCTGCTGGTCCACTACCAACTATTACTACATCAAAGGTTTTGTTTACAATATCATCCATTGTCTTCTTCTATTTTTTATTAGAAAATAAGAAATGCGTCATCAAAATTATTTTTTAACTTCCTATTAGTTTGATAGCTAATATCTTCTCAATCTGTTTCACAAAACTGTGATTCTAATTCTGATTTTGAAGTTGAGGTACGTACAAAACGTTCTTCAAAAAAGTCTTCATCCATTGCTATATTTCTTACTAATACATTGTTATCAAAATAAAATTGATATATGAATTCGGTAGTTTCGCTAATGGGGTTGGATAAATAGAAGGTATCATTTCGACGTGCTTGCACTACAAATTTTTGGTGTTCTACACATTGCTTTGATGAAACATTAATAAATGATGTTAGAGTATCTAATTCGAAACTTAGGTATTCAAAATCATCCGCTTTCTCAACTTTTTCTTCTTCCCATAAACCAGTATAAGGTGTTCCAAAATCCAAACCACAAATAGGTTCTAATTGATTAAAATCAACATTGCTTTGTGTATATAAATTTGTATTAGTTTCTATTCCTTCTTTAACAGTTATCTCTAACCCTTGTGATGTTCTAATAAATACGACCTCAATCTCATTAACAACATCAGCTGTGATTTCATCTCTTAATTGATATACATTATTGGTGATATCATAAACCTTATACTGGACATATTCAAAACAATTTTCCTCAAAAAATCGACTAGTAACTTCAATATATTCATTTGTAATATTTACATATGTCTCTTCTTGTTCATCGATCAATTCCCATCTTCCTTGAACTTCATCTTCGTTAAAACATTCTGGCTTATTAAAAATATCGAAAGTGGTTGGCCAAAAATATTGTAATCCTTTATCTAAATCGTCTATATAACGAATTCTTAATTGTCCATTTAGGCTAGTTACGGCATATACAATTAGCTCAGAATCATTATTTTTTTGTACTTGAAAAAAACCTACACCATCTCTTTTTATTACAATATTAGAATTTGTTATTACACAATTATTTTGGGAATTGTATTCATAAAAATTGAATTCTGTATCACTGATATAAACATATAGATTGCTACTTGATAGATCTTCTTTCCACAAACCTAGAACTTCTTCCGTTTTATTTTCTTCAAAACTTAAATCGACCTCTTCGCAAGAATTTAATCCTACGAAAATAACTGCGTACAAATATATATAGAGTAGACTTTTCATAATTCCCCTATGATTTTCTTTAGTATACATTTTCTTTACAAAAAAAACTTATTGATAAACTAATGACGCACAAAAAAAGTAGTTGTAGCATAAAAGATACATTTATGAACCCATTGATTAAAAAAAAAGCGCTCCCAAAATTGTTTGTGCAAAACTTCTATTTCGTTAAGTTTAAGCAAACAAAGGTTGGAGGTAAAATTTGATTATTGCAATACCAAAAGAAACGGCTGCACTTGAGCAGAGGGTGTCATTAACCCCAGAAATAACTGGCAAACTTATCAATAAGGGAATAACCATTAAAATTGAAAAAGATGCAGGACTAGCATCAAATTTTTTAGATAGCCAGTATATTGATGCCGGTGCTGAAATTGATAGTGATAGGACCTCATTATTCAAAAATGCTGATGTAATTGTTTCTGTACAGGTACCTTCTGATAAAGATTTAAAGCTCATGAAAAAAGGGTCTATTCTTATCAGTTTTATATGGGCCTTACAGAATTCAAAATTAGTTACATTACTTCAAAATCAAGAAATTACTGCATTAGGTATGGATGCTATACCTCGAATTTCTAGAGCTCAAAATATGGATGCACTATCATCCATGAGTTCTATAGCAGGATATAAGTCTGCACTCATTGCTGCTAATAATCTTGATAAATATTTCCCAATGATGATGACAGCAGCTGGTACCATACCACCTTCAAAGGCATTGATACTTGGTGCTGGAGTTGCTGGCTTACAAGCAATTGCAACCTGTAAAAAATTAGGCGCAGTGGTCGAAGCTTATGATGTACGCCCAGTCGTAAAAGAACAAGTAGAATCGCTCGGAGCTAAGTTTGTTGAAGTTCCATTAGAAGAAGAAAATACCGAAACCAAAGGAGGGTATGCTAAAGAGTTATCAAAAGATAGCCAAGAAAAACAAAAACAAGTTATTCATGATCATGTGAAAAAATCAGATATCGTGATAACTACTGCATTAATTCCAGGGAAACCTGCCCCTTTATTGATTACTAAAGAAATGGTTTCTGATATGAAACCGGGTTCTGTGATTGTTGATTTAGCCGCCGAAAATGGTGGGAATTGTGAGTTGACACAGGCGAACAAAACCATTGTAAAAAACGAAGTAAAAATTATTGGCCCCGTAAATATCCCAAGTCAATTAGCTAATCATGCAAGTATGTTATATGCAAAAAATATTCATGCATTGCTCAATTTATTCATTAAGGAAGGAGAAGCCGTCTTCAATTTTGAGGATGAAATCCTCCTTCATACAACGATCACTCATAAGGGTGAAATCATTTCTCCATTACTAACATCGAATTAACTATGTCTGTACTAATTTTTTCATTATTCATATTCGTTTTAGCTTGTTTCATAGGATTCGAGTTAATATCAAAAGTACCACCCACTCTACATACACCTCTAATGAGTGGTGCAAATGCAATTTCAGGTATTACAATTGTAGGAGCTTTGATTGTAGCTGGTGGAACTGGTAGTGAACTTGGAAAGTATCTTGGTTTAGCTGCAATAATTTTTGCGACTGTTAATGTAGTTGGCGGTTTTATGGTTACTGACAGAATGCTTGAAATGTTCAAGAAAAAGGAGGATAAATAATGAGTCAATTTCTTCCAGAAACCATAAACATATGGTTACCTGATACTATTCAATTACTATATCTTGTAGCTACAGCTTTTTTCATTCGTGGATTAAAATTACTTAATTCACCGCAAACGGCTCGTCGCGGAAATCAACTTGCGGCAATAGGAATGTTGATAGGTCTAATTATAACACTTTTTGACCAGCAAATTATATCATTTGAACTAATTATTATTGGAATAGTCGTAGGCAGTTTAATTGGCATGCTACTAGCCAAACGTGTAGCTATGACAGCTATGCCCGAACTAGTTGCCGTATTTAACGGATTTGGCGGAGGTGCTTCTGCCCTAGTCGCTTGGGGTGAATTTGCTCGCTCTATGGATGTTACAATGTTCGAAAGTGCGAGTTTAGTAACTATAGGTTTAAGTATATTTATTGGTGCCTTAACGTTTACGGGAAGCTTTATCGCTTTTGGAAAATTGAAAGGATTTATCTCTGGAAATGCAATTACATTCCCTGGGCTTAATATCATTAATATTGGCTCGATGTTAGCAATTCTTGTACTCATTGGCTTTTTTACTTTCGACCCAACAAACTCAACCATCTTTTGGATAATTCTAGGTCTAGCATTATTGATAGGAATCACATCTGTAATTCCAATAGGTGGTGCAGATATGCCTGTAGTTATATCTTTGTTGAATTCCTATTCTGGAATAGCTGCTTCTATGGCTGGTTTCGTATTAGGCAATAATCTACTCATTGTTTCAGGAGCATTGGTTGGGGCTGCTGGTTTGATTCTTACTAACATCATGTGTGTAGCAATGAACCGCTCATTAGCTAATGTAATTTTTGGTTCCTTTGGGGCAGACGGTTCTACTGGAGGTATGGATTCTGATGGTGATAAGACGGTGCGTGAAACTTCCGCTGATGATTTGGCTATCCAAATCGCATATGCATCGAAGGTTGTAATCGTTCCTGGTTATGGACTCGCTGTTGCACAAGCTCAGCATGTGATAAAAGAAGTTGCTACAAAACTTGAAGCTAGAGGGGTACAAGTTAAATACGGGATTCATCCTGTAGCGGGTAGAATGCCTGGTCATATGAATGTATTGCTAGCAGAGGCTGATGTACCCTACGACTTACTTAAGGATATGGATGAGATAAACCCAGAGTTTTCCTCAACAGATGTTGTTCTTGTAATTGGTGCAAATGATGTTGTGAATCCCATTGCTAAAACTGACCCAGGAAGCCCAATTTATGGGATGCCTATCTTAGATGTTCAGGATGCAAAACGAACTGTTGTATTCAAACGATCTTTAAGTGTCGGTTATGCAGGAATTGACAATCCACTTTTCTACGCAGAAAAAAATCAGATGTTTTTTGGCGATGCTAAGAAAAGCCTACAGGCGCTTAACGAAGCCCTAAATGATGTATAAAAAAAATTAATTTAGTCACAACAATTATTGAATTTATCCGTAATTAACATCGATCTCATTATCAAATAATAAACTAGGATAGATTTCGTTGAGCGAAACTATTTAATTCACAATATGGAGGTGTTATAAATGCGATATTTGATTTTTTTTATTTCAGTTGGGATTTTCTCTATTAATTGTACATCAACCTACCATTCTTCTGATACATCAAAAGAATGCAAGGTTATGTTAGCTTCGATCAATGAAAGTTATGATGGCTTTTGTAAAAATGGCTTGGCACATGGAGAAGGTGTTGCTTCCGGATTACATAAATATGAAGGTAAATTTAGCGCCGGATTTCCAGATGGTGAAGGAATATATACTTGGCATGAAGATCGTATTTACACAGGAAATTGGAAAAAGGGTACTCAACACTCCTTTGGGATCCTAAATTATACTGAAGATGGCTTAAATAAAACCCTTAGCGGATATTGGTTTGATGGGAAATTAGAAGTTCTCTCTAACGAAGATACACCTTATAAAATAGTTTCTGAACGGGGTGTGGTGTCATCAAATATTAGACGACAAGGCAGTGATTACAATGGCAGAATCTTAATTCGTTTTAGAAGAAATGGAGAAAATGTTCAAAATATTATATCAGATCTAAGTTTCAGCCATTCTTCTGGAAATATGCCTAATCAACCTGGATCAAATTCTACGCTGGACTATACCATAGAAGATGTAAATTATCCACTTGAACTCTCTGTGAGCTATAAAATTCCAAATTTGATGAAAACTACTCTAATAGATAACAGAGTAAGAATTATCATTACTGAACCTGGTCAATATGTAATTGATTTCAACAATAGTTGAACCTTTGTTATCTTGCATACTTTACAAGCCTTACTTTATCGTAGGGCTTTTCATTTTTTATAATTACCATGCGAACTATAACTTTCTTTACTATCATTCTTATACTTTTATCAGCCTGTAATCGAGACGATTGTAATGTTGATATAAATACTGATGTTGATCAAAATCAGCTTGCTGCTGATATTTCAGCCATTGACTTTTACCTTACAACTAATGGTATTGAGGCACAAGAACATCCAACGGGGTTAAGATATGTAATAAATGAACAGGGTGATGGAAAAAATGTTGACCTTTGTGGTAACATAATTGTGGATTACAAAGGAACTTTTTTAGATGGCACAGAATTCGATGCAAGTTCACGCCCTACAGGATTTACTTTAAGGAATCTTATTGAGGGTTGGAAAATAGGAATTCCACTTATACAAGAACGAGGAATTATAACACTTTATATACCATCTGTATATGCCTATGGCGCGAATGGAACTAATACTATTCCTGAAAATTCGAACTTAATTTTTGAAATAGAACTTTATGTAGCTCAATAAATGGATTTAAATGAAGCTACCAAGAAAAACAAAGCAACAAAAAGAAAGAGCTAAAGAGATACTGCAAGACCTTTACATGCATTATCCCAATCCTCATTGTGAATTAAATCACAGGAACCCCTTTGAGTTGCTTATCGCCACTATTTTAAGTGCTCAGTGTACCGATGTGCGTGTAAATAAGGTTACACCTGCTTTGTTTGAAACATATCCTACTCCTGAATTAATGGCTAATGCTCCTTTAGAAGAATTAGAAGAGTTAGTTAAAACCACAGGTTTCTATAGAAATAAAGCTAAATCACTCAAAGAAACATCGCAAAGACTAGTAGATGATTTCAATGGGGAAGTCCCTAAAACCATGCCTGAACTACTAAGTTTACGGGGTGCTGCACGTAAAACTGCAAATGTTGTTCTTGGTAATGCCTTCGGTATTAATGAAGGAATAGTAGTTGATACTCATGTAAAACGAATTTCTAACCGATTTGGCTTAACTCGTGAAAAAACTAATACCGATAAAATTGAAAGGGATTTAATGGCATTATTCCCAAGGGAAAACTGGACTGACCTTTCTCACTTACTCATTCACCATGGTAGAAATGCCTGCAAAGCTCGACTTTCAAAAGCTCCCGACCATATATTATGTGTTACTCATGGGAAAAATTGCGCTTGCAAAAAAATGAGAGAAGTCCAATCTTAATTTTCCATAAAAATTCCGATATTTACATAGAACTGCAAAAGCAGTCTAAATTATGGAAAATAGAACACAATGACTTTCTTTAGAGGTATACAAGAGAACCTTTTTAATTCATTTAGCGAACCAATACCACCCGTTCGTAATGATATACAGAGCTTTCCCATTAAGCAGAATGGAGATAAATGTCTGTTCTTCTATGACTCATTAAGTTATGCTACCAACAATTTTACACTGCCCTCCGATTCAGTAAGTATTTTATCATTATTAGATGGTAATCGAAGTATTGATGATCTAATAAAAATTAGTACTGGTGAAGTATCTAAGAATGATCTTCTAAATTATGTGCGCTATTTAGATGAAAATGGCATTCTTTATTCGTCATACTTCAAACAGCTTTCTGAAAAAACAGAAATTGATTATGAGCAATCCAGATTTCATATCTCAAACACTGCAGGCATCTCATTCCCAAATAACCCAACTGAACTCATAAAGTATTTGAATAAAGCATTTGACAACCATTTTACAGATACAGCGCAAAATGCACGGGCACTTTATGCTCCTCATATTGATCCTAGGGTAGGGCTCTCCAGTTATGTAAAAGCTTTTTCAACTATTCGTAATCTTACTCCAAAAAAGGTATTTATATTAGCAACCTCTCATTATTCGGGCATGTATGGGAAACTTTATGAACACTACCCATTCATTATCTCTGAAAAAACATTTCAACTTCCAAATGGAAGTATAAATTCAAATAAGAATTTCAGGAGAATGCTTTCTCCAAAAAAATGGAACCAAATAGGTGTAAGTTTTAACGATCGAGCGCATAGAGTTGAACACAGTATAGAACTACATTTACTTTTCCTAAATCATATATGGAAACATGACTTTGAAATCATTCCAATTCTTGTTGGAGGAATGGACGAATTGCTCTATGCTGATGAATCACACAAACAAGCACAAATGGAAACATTTGCTGCATTTCTTGAAGAAACTTACGGCGATGATCCTGATGCTTTCTTTTTAATAAGTGGCGATCTCTCACATTTTGGGAAGAAATTTGGTGATGAAAGCCCAGCTATGTCAATGATTGAAGATGTAGAATTTAATGATCAGCTATTTATGCAAGCTGGAGCGTCAGGCAACCCTAAACATCTACTCTACATGATGAAGGAAAATCATGATAAATACAGAATATGTGGTTTTTCCCCTTTAGTAACTTTCTTAACTGCGTTCAATGGAATTGAAGGGAAAGTTCTAAATTATGATGTATGGGATGAAAAAGAACGTGAAAGCGCAGTTACCTATGGAAGTATTTTGTTCAATTAATCACCTGTATATTCTTCATTTACGAGTGGTTACTATGTCTTAATCTCCATTTTCTCCGCAAAATAGGTACAAAAATCCCTCATGTCTCCAGATATACGATCATCATTAATCGATTGTTCGAGTGTATCGGCCATAGTTACCAATGTTTGATGAAAAAATATCTTCATTTCATCAACAGTCATATTTTTAGTCCAAAGATCTAGTTTAAGGGTATCTTTATTTTTAGAATCCCATAATGAAAGTAACATTGCTCTACAATCAGCTACATGCTTTTGCGTCATGTCATCAGCTTGCCAACGAATATTTGTTGGAATATGATCATTATCTAATTCTACGGTAATCTTGATATCTTTCTGGTACATTGCCTTATTATATTATCTTTGATTAAAGATACGGCGAAACCCGCATTACATTTTAAACTTTTCTTTTAACATTCTTACATCATACATGAATTATCTCATACTCCAATATCCAGGTCATAACTGGGTGTATTATCAATCGGCTGATAAGTTGGCAATTGCAGAGCTGGAAATCGCTTGTAATAGTATGAAAGTAAATGTTGAAGAAATAGAAATTAAAAAATATGCAAGCATCAGATATATCTCATTTAAATGCGATGATGTATTATCAGAAAATGATTTAAAGATTCTTTCAACACTTTCCTTTGTGTTCGCATTATTTATAAAAAAAAATGATCATTTGGAACCCATTGAGTTACCCATATCCTTTTATATCGATCCGAAAATAAATACAATTCTAAAATACAAAGGTAAAACGAACGAATTATTCACACGAATGATGATCAATGTAGCTATTCATTCATCCATATTTAGTAGGAATAATACTCTTAACCTTTTAGACCCGGTTGCAGGTAAAGGGACTACATTGTTTGAAGCTTCGACATATGGACATCATGCTTTTGGGATAGAAGTTGATACAGCACCCCTTCAAGAGGGACAAACTTTTTTTAAAAAATACATGGAGAAAGAACGTATTAAACACACGCGTTCGACTAGAGTAATCTATAAGAACAATCATAATACAGCTAGTATCACCGAATTTGAATATGCTCGTTCTAAGGATGAATTCAAAAATGAACGTACAAGGAAGCACTTAGCTATGATTCATGGAGCTTCCAAAGAAAGCTATAAATATTTCAAAAAAGAACAATTTCATTGTATTATTGGAGACTTACCTTATGGAATCAAACATGGAAATAAAGGTGGTAAGAAGTACCAAAATGGAACTCGAAATCCAGAAGAATTAGTCTCGGAATGTTTACCTGAATGGAAAAAAGTGCTAAAAAAAGGAGGTACTATTGTATTAGCATGGAACTCGAACCTTATTAACAGAAAAAAATTTGGGAATATTTTTTCAAATGAAGGTTTCGAATTATATACAGAACCGCCATTCGATACATTTGAACACCGGGTAGATAGTGCTATTAAACGTGACATTATAGTAGCAAGGAAAACTAGGAATTGATTTTTCTATTTAGATTCACAAAAAAGCATATCATATACTAATGAAATCTATTGAACAAACACTTACCGGTGGTCATCCTAATTCATTAGGAAATACTGTTGAGGTGGTTAAAATGATCTTATCAGACCATTCTCATTTCCGGGAGCTTTTCGAGTGTTATTTCAGTGATAATGAAGTTGTACGGCTTCGTGTTTCCAATGCTATGAAAAGAATCTTTAAAGAAAATAAAAATTTACTGATCCCATTTTTAGATCGTTTTCTTAATGAAATTTCAAACATTGAGCAAGCATCTACGAAATGGACCCTTGCTCAATTGTTTTTATGGATGCATAACGATATGAACAATGATCAATTTTCTAAAGCAAAAGCCATCATCAAAAATTACCTAGAAACTGAAAAAGATTGGATTGTACTTAACAACTCGATGGAGACATTATCCATTTGGTCATTAAATGATGATGATCTTAAAACTTGGTTAAAACCACATCTAGAAAAACTAAAAAAAGATTCAAGAGTTTCTGTTTCAAAAAAAGCCTTAAAGTGTTTCGACAAGATCTATGTTTAATAGATTTCTTTACAATGCTTTCTGAGCATGTCCAAAACATGCTGAAAATCTTCTGGAAGTTCAGAATCAAAACTAACTAATTCGCCTGTTGATGGGTGCTCGAAACCAAGCGTTTTAGCGTGTAAAGCCTGCCTTCTAAGTCCTGTTAAGAGTTTATGGAACATTACTTTTCGCATCCCAGTATTGGGGCCAAATCGAACCGATGTTCCTCCATAAGTGGTATCTCCAAATACATTATGCCCTATACTATTAAAATGAACTCGAATTTGGTGAGTTCTCCCTGTCTCTAATTTTACTTCAACTAAACTTAAATAATCGAAGTATTCAAGAACTTTATAATGGGTAATTGCTTTCTTGCCTCTTCCTGTAGGTAGAACTGTCATTAATTTTCGGTCATGCTTAGATCTTCCAATGTCTCCCTCGATCGTTCCTTCTTCGGGGGGAGTTCCCCATATGATGGCCCAATACGTTCTTTGCACCTCTTTTTCAGCAAATTTCGCTGAAAGTTTTGCTAGTGTTTCTGCATGTTTTGCAACAACTAACAATCCAGAGGTATCTTTATCTAAACGGTGAACAATGCCTGGACGAAGTTCATCGTCTGATGCTCCTAACTCATCAACATGATGCATTAGACCATTTACCAATGTTCCCGTCCAGTTCCCAAATGCTGGGTGTACTACCATGCCAGCGGGCTTATTTACTATAATTAAATCATCATCTTCAAAAATAATATTAAGATCAATCTCTTCTGCTTTTGCAGTGGGTGGAGGAGCTTTAGGTAATTCTATGAAAATCTTGTCACCTGGAAGCAATTTATAACTCGACTTTTCTTTTTTACCATTAACGGTAACATAACCAGATTTAATTGCTTCTTGTACTTTATTTCGTGTTGCATTTTCAACAAAACTAGTAATATATACATCAAGTCGAATCATTTCCTGCTGGCCAGCAGGTACTTCAAACTCATATATAGTGGTGGTTTTTGCTTCTGATTGTAGACTCATACTCCTAAGATAAGCAGTTTATGATGACTTTGCTTCTCATTGGTTAGACCAATGTATATGAAATATTGAGGAATAATGATTTATTTAATCAAAGAAGCTTAAAAAGTTGATTTAACCTTTCCTATTTTAAACTTATTTTTGTGTTATGATCAAAAGTCTCTATATAAAAAATTTCGCTCTTATCGATGAACTTGAAGTCCATTTTGGTGACAAACTTAATATTCTTACCGGTCAAACAGGAGCTGGGAAATCGATAATCATTGGCGCTTTAAATATGATTTTAGGTGAGCGTGCAGATACAGATGTTATTCGTTATGGCACTGATAAAGCGATAGCAGAAGCAACCTTAAAAATATCGCCTAATCGAGAGATTGACCAATTATTATTTGAAAACGAAATTGAAACTAATGATTTCTTGATCCTTCGTCGAGAAATTAGAGAGACTGGGAGTCGCGCATTTATTAATGATAATCCAGTAAATATTCGAATTCTAAAAATGCTTGGCGACCTCCTCGTTGACTTACATGGCCAACATGATCATCAATTTCTGCTTAAAGAAGAAAATCATAGAGGATTAATTGATTCCTTTGAAACTGTTCAGCCAGTTTTGAATATGTATCAAAAAGAGTTTTCTGAATTAAGAAATTTGAAAAACCAACTTTATCAGCTTCAAAAGAAGGAAACAGCTTTACTAGAAAAAACCGAACTTTTTAGATTTCAAGCCCAAGAATTAGAAACCGCACAGCTAAGCAAGGAAGAAGAGAAAGAGCTGCAATCGGAAATGACACTACTCGATAATGCTGAGATATTAGATCAAAAAGCTGCAGCAATAACAGAAATGGCAGAAAATGATGATACAAATATCATTCAATTACTTAATCATTTAAAATTAAATCTTGAAGATCTTACTCGAATTGAACCAGACTTTAAGAATTATTTAACGGAAATAAATCAAGCCCGTGTAAGTATTCAAGAAGCGGTTCATTTTGCAGAACGTTATCGAAATACTATTGAATTTAACCCCCAGAGATTAGAAGAGCTACGACAACGTCAAGCCGAATTAAATAGACTTCAAAAAAAATATCAAAGGGATATCCCATCATTAATAAAATACTTAGCTGAGATCACAAACGAACTTTCTATTGCAGACAACTTTGATTTAGAAATTGAAAAGCTTCAACACCAAGTGCAATTACATAGTAAACGATTAGCTAAATGTGCTGCACAATTACACTCTGCAAGAATTGAAGCAGGGAGGATCTTAGCATCAAACATTGAAAATGAATTAACGAAACTTGGAATTCCTCATGCACATTTGAAAGTAGTTGTAGACTATTTAGACCATAGTGAAGGCTGGATAACCATTGAAAATCGAAGTGTTGAATGCACAGAATTTGGTTGTGACATGATTCGTTTACTTATATCCACTAATAAGGGAGAAGCCCCAAAGCCACTAGCAAAAATAGCCTCTGGAGGTGAAATTAGCCGTATAATGCTAGCTTTAAAATCCATTCTTGCTAAAGAACATAATCTTCCCGTCATGGTTTTTGATGAAATCGACACAGGGATAAGTGGTGAGATATCAGAAAAAGTTGGCACTGCAATGCGAAAATTATCAACCTATTGCCAAATATTAGCGATTACTCATCAACCACAAATAGCTAGCCAAGCACATCATCACTATAAAGTGCAAAAAATTGAAGTTAATGATAGAACGACAACTACAATTATTCCCCTCACAAATGACGAGCACATTTATGAAGTAGCAAGTCTAATGAGTGGTGCAGAAATTACATCTGCGGCACTTGAAAGTGCTAAACAGTTAGTTCAAAAACAATCTAGCCTCAATTAAATTATCCCGTGAATAGATCGCACAGAAAGATCTATATGATCAATTTTAATCATTGAATTAGAGAGGTTTTAAAAAAGAATATTTTGTTTCTTTTTTTACAATTGTTTTGCTTTTCAGTATCAAGTTCGATAGATGGTATAATACTTGCACCATTCAATTTGAAATTTATAACTGAATTTTTGATCTAATGAAAGACACCTTGAATTTTACATCTTTATCCCCGAATCAACAGCATAAACAAGCTCAGGTTCTAGTCCAAAGTGTAGCAGAATCCCTAAAACGAGGAAGAGAAGAGCGTGAACAACAAATACCAAAAATTCCATTGCGTGCAGAAAACGTGGAAAATACTTCCTTACTGCTAAATCGTGAAATTCTTTTAAAAAAATTTGGAAAAGGCGGAAATGTTGCTGAAATCGGCGTAGATGAGGGGAAATTTAGTCAGAAAATTTTTGAAATAAATACGCCTGATCACTTTCATTTAGTGGATATTTGGGGTACAGATCGATTTCATGACGGTAAATATCAAAATGTAAAAAACTTTTTTAATGATCAGATTGAAAGTGATCAAGTCCACATTCATAAAAATTTATCAACGGATGCCGCCTATGATTTTCCCGATAATTATTTTGATTGGATATACATAGATACAGATCATACTTACGAGACAACTAGAGACGAATTAAGATTGTATGCCCCAAAAATGAAAAAAGGTGGAATCATTGCCGGACATGATTATGTACATGGCAACTGGATTGCTACATTTAGATATGGAGTTGTAGAAGCAGTTCACGAATTCTGTGTTCAATTTGGTTGGGAAATTATTTATTTAACCATAGAACCAACAGAGAATCAAAGCTTCGCTATCCGAAAAATCTAACACTGATTATTTGATAAGCGTCATACGCCCAGTACCAATAAAATTTACTTTTCCATTCACTACAGCCGAAACTTGATATAGATAGATGCCAGTTGGGTTACTTTTCATATCAACTGAAATGCTTGCCACCCCTGTGTTTGCATATCCAACTTGCTCCATTAACAATCGTCCAGTCAAGGTGAATACTGAAATAGTATACTGGGCAGATTCTGGTAATTCAAATTTGATTTGTGTACTGGGATTAAATGGATTAGGATAATTTCCTAGTAATTTAAATGCATTCGGTAATTGCATGTTATTTTCATTCGAAGTTGCAACTTCATTTGCCCCTTCCGAAATCCATTGTCTAATCAGATTAATATCAGATTGGGGGATACCGTTTGCATTTGGCATCCTATTACCAAATTGCGGGTTAGGTTCTATTTTATCAACAAGCCCACTTACATTAGGATTTCCTGGAACCACAACATTGGTACCATAATTATTGCCAATACTATTCATTAAGGCGTTGTATGATCGTAAATCAACCCCTCCGTTTGAACCATGGCATGAAGTACAATTATCATTAAAAATGGGTTGGATTTGTGTTTGATAATCTACCTGTGCGAATTGAAGTGGGGAGATTCCGATTAAAATTACAAACTGCAAATAGTAACATATTTTCATAGTGTACCTTTTTAATAATTATAATTGTTGAGCTATAAGTTCTGCTGGATGGAATGCTTTTTTCTTGATACCATCCATTATTTGATGCCTACAAGAAAACCCAGGCGCACAAATCTTACTTCTTTTACCCAGTAATTGCAATGCTGGGAATAATCGTTCCCTACCAATGTCTATAGATACCTCATATTTATCATGCTCATATCCAAAACTTCCTGCCATACCACAGCAACCAGCATCTACCATCACAACTTCAAAACCCCATTGTTCTAACATTTTTTGTAACGCTGTTTTTGAGGATAAAATTTTTGCATGGCAGTGTTGATGCACTACAACTTTACCGGCCCTTTTTTTATGATCAGATATGGGATGTCGTATCAAGAATTCTTCAAATAAAAATGAATACTTTGAGATTTCCGTTGCATTATCAAGGTCATTTTCATCAATTAAGTCAAGATATTCATCTCTTAAAGTGAGTAACTCTGAAGGTTCTAATCCTACAATTGGAATTCCATCTTCAACATACGGGCCTAAGAGTTCAGTAAGCTTTAATGCTGTATCTCTAGCCTTATCTAACCTTCCTTTCGAAATCGCTACTCTTCCTGCTTCAGTGATAGGGGGGATTATGACTTCAAATCCTAGATATTCAAAAACTTTTATCGCTGATTCAATTATTTTTGGGTGATGATATTGATTAAAGATATCTACAAATAATACTACCTTTTTTCGATTAGTTTTAGCAGACTCATAAAGAGTGATATCAAATGGTTTTTTTGCAAATTCTGGCAAACTTCTTTTTTTACTTATACCAAAGAATGTCTTCAATATATGTTTACCTATTTCAGAAGAAGCAAAAGAATTTGAGATTCCAGGAAATCTAGCGGCTATGGGATAAATTTTCGATGTTTCCGAAAAAAACTGGTTTTGCAATGTTATCCCGAAACGTTGCTGCCATCCATATTCAAACTCTGCTTTTAATTTAGCCATATCCACATTGGCTGGGCATTCAGTTTTACATGCCTTACAACTCAAACATAATTGCAAAGCTTTTCTTAAATCCGAAGATCTAAAACCCTCAGGATTTTCACCTTCAAATACTTGTCGAAAAACATTTGCTCTACCTCTAGTTGAATCCTTTTCTTCTTTTGTTGCAATATATGAAGGGCACATTGTTCCTCCACTTTGTGCTAATTTCCTACAAACTCCAGCCCCATTACAACTTTCTATAACTCCATGAATTCCGCCTTCATTTCTCCAGGCAAACATAGTATCTATTTCGGTAGTTTCATATTCTGGTGGATAGCGTAAATCATTATCTATGGGTTCAGCATCGGTAATTTTACCAGGATTAAACACTCCAAATTTATCCCATATTTCTTTTACCTTTTTTAAAACGGGCATTAATTCTTCACCTAGAACTTGCTCAATAAAAAGAGACCTTGCCCTACCATCACCATGTTCTCCTGAAAGTGACCCTCTATATTTTCTAACTAGATCAGCAATTTGAGAAGCTATCGATGTCATCTTTTCTATACCTTCTTCGGTAGTTGTATCTATCATTGGCCGGAGATGCAATTCTCCAACACTTGCATGCCCATAAAAAACACAATCTACCTCCTGATTCTTCAATATTTCCTGAACTTCTTTTATATAAGACGGCAAATCAATAACTCGAACCGATGTATCTTCACAAAAAGCTGGAGTTCTTAATTCTTTCCCAAGCCCCATCAATAATCCTAACCCTGCTTTTCTTAGTTCCCATACTTTTTGTATTTCCTCTTCATCTTTAATAGTAGGATAAGAATAACATAGTTTTTTCTCCCTTAAACGATCTTTTAATAATTCAATCTTTTTTTCTAAGATTTCTGCATTATTCCCTTCAAATTGTATAACTAGTATATAATTTGGTTCTCCAGAAATAAAAAAACGATTTTGCTTTTGGGCTTGGTTTCCTTTTGTTGCATTTAAAATAACATGATCAATAAGTTCAACCGCATATGGCTTTAACTTAACAGCTTCAATGGTTGCTAAAAGTGCATCATTTAAGGAGTTAAAATGAGGAATCAGAACAATTTTTTCAGATTGGGTGGGCTCCAAGTGTACACGTGCTTTTGTTGTTAAAGCCAAGGTTCCCTCACTCCCACATAAAAGTTCGCACAAATTAAATGGGCGACCATCTGGATCAATAGGTGCCATTTCACATAATTTATCAAGCGCATATCCGGTATTTCTACGAATTATTTCTGGATGAGGATAATTCTCTATTATGAGTTCCTTGTGCTCTTGAAGTAACTCTATCATACCTCTATAAATATCTCCTTCCAGGGTCTCATGATGCAACTTATCCTGTAGTTCATCTTCTGTTAGAGGTTTGAATGTTGCAATGCTTCCATCACTTAATACAACATCCATTTCTTTGACATGCTCACGGGTACTTTTATATTTAATTGAAAAAGAACCTGCAGAATTATTTCCAATCATTCCCCCAATCATACAACGATTCGATGTTGCTGTGTCTGGTCCGAACAAGAGGTCATGGTGTACTGCGTCGTTATTTAAAGAATCTCGAATTACCCCTGGTTCAACATCTGCCCAATGCTCATCCTCGTTTATTTCAATTAATTCAGTCATAAATCGAGATACATCCATAATAACTCCCCCACCCGTGGTTTGCCCTGCTAAACTAGTTCCAGCACTTCTTGCTGTAATAGAAAATCCGTCTAAATTTGCTTGTCTAACAAGTTGTACGATATCATCTGTTGTTTTGGGGAACGCCACACCAGTAGGTAGTTGCTGATACATCGATGCATCTTGAGCATATAACCTGAGTAACAGAGAATCGGTGTTATAATTCATAAGTGTAGAAATACATATAATATTGAGACTACATGCTACTTATTATAACTAAAATTCTATTCGATAGCTCAAAAACGGTAGAATTCCTAATTGATCTTCAAATTCTACTTTATATGAATTGAAATTTAAATAATCGACTACAGGATTATTTCTATTGGTAAAATTTTGAATATCAAGTCGAAATTCGGTGGTTGTTTTAGATACTTTCACATTTCTTCGAATTGTAAGTTGAACATCCATTCTAAAATAGTTTGGGTATCTGCGCGAGTATGCATCTTTTAATAATCGAACTTCTTTACCTTCACTTAATGATTCTGGGATTGAGATTGGGGTATATCTTTTGTTACCTGCATGGCTAACTTTTAAGTTTAAACCGAGTATCCGATCTTTTTTATTACCAATCACATATTCTTTTCCAGCAAGTATATTATAGGCAAATGTTCCGTTATATCGAGAATCTCTATTTAAGCCGTCACTACCTGTATATTTTGAATCATAAATGGTTGCATTGATTAAGAAATATGAATCGCCAAGGAATTTCTGTTCCAATGTTACTTCTACTCCATAATTTTCTCCAGTACCTCCATTCTTTAATTCTTTAGCAAGATATCCTTCGCTTAAATTGATTGTTGAAAATGCTAATTCAATGTCGCTAGGATCAATACCATTTATATTTTTTAGAATTGGAACGTTATATAGATACTGATAATAAATCTCTGTTTTAAAATAGGTTTGTTTCTTTAAAGCAATATCAAAACCTGCCACATAATGATTTGATCTTGAAAGCTCGAGATCTTTGTTGGATTTTTTTGTGCTTCCATCCTCATACATTACATTTCCTAAATAATACTCTAATGATTCAATTTTACTGTGCTGTCCAAAGCCAATAAATGCTGATGTTTGAGAACTAACGATATACTTAATACTAGATCGTGGCTCTATAATTGACTCTCCATTTAAAGCAAAAAAAGTATAATGAAGACCATTTACTAAGCTTATGCGTGAGCTTAATTGATATTTCCAACTAGTGAATGCATTTACAGAATGGGAATCACCTTGGTCGTCAAATAAAATAGTTCTAATCGTTGGTGATGTATTATCTACAGCTTCAAAATTGTAATTAAGTTTACTAAGCGTTATCCCATTGGTCACAAATAATTTTGACGAAAATTTCTTATTAAGATGAATTGCCCCTCTAACGTATGTTCTTAAAAAGTTTAATTCATTACCATATGTTCCACCATAGGCTGGGTATTGTTCAGTATCTTCGGCTTTAGTACCTGATATAGATATTGTGGTATTTATGGAAGTAGTATTATTTATTAAATATTTATGGGAAAGACCAATGACGCCCATATTAAAACCAAAAATACTTGATTCTTTTTCACCAGATCTAAACGTATAGCTATATGTATTTTTACTAAGTCCACCCAGCCCAAATAATGAAAATGTCCCTTTTTTTCCAGTCGGTGCATGTACTTTGAAGGATAAATCTTGAAATGTATTTTCTTCATTTTCACCGATTATATTCATACCAATTGCAGAAAAGATGGCTAATGTTGAGTATCTATAATTGAATAGATAAGATGCTTTACTATTGTTAATGGGCCCTTCAATAGAGGTGTCGATTCCTAGTACTCCAAATTGTAATGTAGTTTCTCTTTGCTCATTGTTACCATTTCGTAAATGAATATCAAAAACTCCAGATGTTGCATTTCCATATTTTGCTGGAAATGCGCCCGTCAAAAAATCAGATCTTGAAATAACCTGTGTGCTAAACATACTTATACCACCAGAAGAGGCCCCTTCATTTGAAAAATGATTTGGACTTGGAATTTCAATTCCTTCAAGCATCCATAAGATCCCACGAGACGAATTACCTCTTACTATTATTTCGTTATCCGAGTCTCCTGTTGCAACAACACCTGCAAAAGAACTTGCTAATCGTAATGGGTCACCTCCACTAGCAGAAAAACGTTTTGTTTCATCTACTGTAAATGATCGACCACTAATTTGGGCCATTTCATTTATAGGTGTTGGGTTAACTCTATCAACACCAACAATTATTTCATCCATGCTAGTTGGCGCTTCGGTAATTTCAATAGTTAAAACAACTTCTTGTCCGCTCCCAACAATCACACCTAAAAGTAACTCGTCTTTATACCCTAAATAACTAATCCTTATAGTATATCTATCGGGTTTAACATGTTGAATTCGAAATTCACCATCCCGATTTGTATCGTCTCCCTTTAATGGTGCTGTATTTTCTAGGATTACTGTTGCACCGATAATTGGGGCTTGTGTTTGCTTATCAACAACTTTGCCACGAATAGTTTGTTGAGCAGACACCGTGGAATAAAACGCACACAGAAAAAAAATAACACCTAAAACTTTGATCACTTCTTTACACATATTTATCCCAATTGGTAATTTAAATTTCTATGATAATCCACTTCTTATCAACACTTTAGCCGATAAACTTATTGTAAACCTGCAAGATTAACTTAAAAAAAGACTAATGTACAGAACAAGTTTACAAGTTTAGATGTCCTTATCTTTAGCTCAGTTCAGTTAGACCAACCAACAACAAGAGACCGGCCTTTCGTTAATAAAAAACTTTAGATATGCATTCAATTAAACGCCTATTAGTAATGCTTGATTTAACCGAGCATGACGACATTGTTTTAGATTATGTAAATCGTGTTGCATCTGTTTTATCAGATGAGCTCGAATCAATTTCGATTATTCATGTCGCGGAAGACATAGATATTCCAAAAGCAATTTTAGATAAATATCCCGGTCTTATTCCCAATATCGACGAATCAATTAATCAAGCGATTGACGGAAAAATTCAAAATTTTGAGCATATCTATTCAATTAAAGAAATTTCTGTTACTACTCTTGGGGGAAAGAAACTTCAAGTTGTACCTACATTTATTCATGATAATGATATTGACTTATTAGTTGTTAACAGAACAGATGATGACGAAAAAGAAGTAAAATTTCTTCAAAAATTAATTCGTCGTTCTTCATGTTCGGTTGCTTTAATTCCGCCTTCTGTTCCATCAAATATCAAACATCTTCTGGTTCCGATGGATTTTTCCAATAACAGTTTAATGGCTTTAAATACGGCAAAAGATTTGTGTTCCAAACATGAAGATATGCATATCATAGGCTTACACATATATAGTTTGCCACATGGATATTTCAAAACTGGACTTTCAAAAAATGAGTTTATAGATGAGTTAATCGCTAATGCGCAAGAGGAAATCGGTAAATTTGTGGAAAAAACGGGAATAGACAAAAACCGATTTACTATGCATTATCGACAATTAAATACGAATGGCATTCCATATATGATCAATCGCTTTTCGTTTAATCAAAAAATTGATGCTATCGTCTTAGGTTCACGTGGAGGAAACACTCTTTCTTCTTTCTTTCTTGGTCGCGTAACGGAAGCTTTAATTGACAGAGATCAATATTTACCGTTAATGGTTATAAAGAATAAAGGTGAAAATCTCAAAATTTGGGAAGCCTTAGCCACCTAATTCAATTAAAGGCTAAAATGGTTTTTGGCCCGACGCACAATTTCGTCTCCAATTGAAAGCGCAGCTGTTGCAGCGGGGCTAGGTGCGTTTAACACATGAATTTGACGTTCAATTACTTCAAAATGGAAATCATCTAAAATTTCACCATTAGGTTGTAGCGCCATAGCACGAACACCTGCTGGTGAGTCTTGAAGATGTTTCGTAGTAACCTCAGGAATTAATTGCTGCAAGCCTTTAACAAATGCAGTTTTAAAAAATGAACGTTTATACTCATCTAAGCCCATTTTCCAATGCTTCATCCCCATCTTCCAAAAGCCAGGAAATGTAAGTGATTCGAAAGACTCCTTTAAGTCAAAAGCCATTTTGTTGTATCCTTCTCTTTTGAAAACAAAAACAGCATTTGGTCCACACTCAATACCACCTAAAGCCATTCTTGTAAAATGCACACCCAAAAATGGAAATTCAGGATTTGGTAATGGGTATATTAAATTGTTAACTAAATATTCAGCCTCTGGTTTTAACTCATAATACTCGCCTTTGAAAGGCACGATTTTAACAGGTGATTTGATATTTGCTGATTTAGCAATATGATCGCTATATAATCCAGCACAGTTAATTAAGAACCGACCTTTATATTGCTCCTGACTTGTACCAACAATTAATGTATCTCTCTTTTGTGAAATGTCTACAACTTTTTGATTGAAATGAACGTGTCCATTTTTTTCTTCAAGTAATGATTTTAACGCTTCACACATGCCCGCATAATCTACAATTCCTGCACATGGAACATGTATAGCGGATATCCCATTAACGTGAGGTTCTAATTCTAGTAATTGTTTACGATCAATGTTTGCAACTCCTTCAATCCCATTTTCTAATCCACGTTGGTAGATACCATCTAATCGTTCTAATTCATCTTCTTTGGTTGCTACAATTACCTTACCACATATATCGATAGCAACATTATGTTCTTTGCAAAAATCTACTAATTGATGCCTTCCATCAACGCAATTCTTTGCTTTGTAAGAACCAGGTTTGTAATAAATCCCAGAATGTATTACTCCAGAATTCTTTCCAGTTTGGTGGGCTGCTACTTGATCTTCTTTCTCAAGTACTAAGATGGAGGCATCCGGAAATGCAAGACTAAGCTTATACGCGGTCGATAATCCAATAATCCCTGCTCCAACAATTATAAAATCGTGGGTATGTTGTCTCATAGATGAATGTGATTGTACAATTACAATGCTTCGCAATAGTTAAGTTTCACTAAGATACGGTAACTCAAATAAATTGGCTGAATTTCTTTTCTAAAGAACTTCCTATGATCGATTATTGTTTATGTGTTAATAAACTTTAGTGATTATTTAATCTTGAATGAACATCATATCTTATTATAAAATCATTATCTACTTATGATACATCCAAAATTTTTAGTTATCCCCTTTTTTGCTGTTCTTATTTTAAGTTCTTGTTCTAGTCAAAAATCAAACAACCCTCGTAACTTATCAAAAGAAAGTGAACGTATTGAATCTGTGATTAAGGAAGCAACGTTTAAAGATGTGGAAGGAAATGATATAACGATCTCAGATTTTTCTGGTAAGGTTGTTCTTATAGATTTTTGGGAAACATGGTGTGGGCCATGTTTACAAGTGTTTCCAGCAATGGACTCTCTAAAAAAGGAATATCCCAATGATTTTGAAGTTCTAACTGTTAATTTGATGGATGCAGATACTAAAGCTGAAGTAGAACAATTTATTGCCGATAACAATTATTCATTCACTTATTCTCTTGATGCCAACGACATTGGTGATAAGATTATCACTCTAGGAATACCATTTAAGGTGTTTATAGACCCACAAGGTTATTTGATAAAAGCCGAGTTAGGCTCTGCTGGAACTAGAGGTGATTATGAAATGGCGAAAGTTATCATTGAAGACAACAAAAGATTTTAACAATTTAATCTAATTATGGACATGCCACACGTAGAAGAAAAACTGGCTTACAAAGTGAAGGATATTAACCAAGCTAAATTTGGCAGACAAGAAATTGACTTAGCCGAAGCAGAAATGCCAGGATTAATGGCGATTCGTGAAGAATATCGTGATGAACAACCTTTAAAAGGAGCTCGCATCGCTGGCTGTCTTCACATGACTATTCAAACGGCTGTGCTCATTGAAACATTGGTCGATCTTGGAGCAGAAGTAACATGGTCATCATGTAATATTTATTCAACCCAAGACCATGCAGCAGCAGCAATTGCTCAGGCTGGTATCCCTGTATACGCTTGGAAAGGCATGAATGAAGAAGAGTTCGACTGGTGTATTGAACAAACCATTTTCTTCCCCGATGGTCAACCACTAAATATGATTTTAGATGATGGTGGTGATCTAACCAATATGGTACTAGATAATTATCCAGAGTTAGTAGATGGGATACATGGTATTTCTGAAGAAACTACCACAGGCGTTCTTCGTTTGATTGAAAGAGAACGAAATGGAACTCTTCCCCTTCCAGCAATCAATGTGAATGACTCTGTTACTAAATCTAAGTTCGACAATAAATATGGTTGCCAAGAATCTGCTGTAGATGCTATTCGTCGAGCTACCGATGTAATGATGGCTGGAAAGGTTGCCGTTGTCGCAGGATATGGCGACGTAGGTAAAGGAACGGCAGCGTCACTTCGCGGTGCTGGTGCTCGAGTGATCGTTACAGAAATTGATCCCATCTGCGCCCTTCAGGCTGCAATGGATGGTTTTGAGGTGAAAAGAATGGCGGATGCAGCACCAAGAGCAGATATCATCGTAACTGCAACTGGTAATAAAGACATCGTTACTGCAGAACACTTCCAACTAATGAAAGACAAGGTAATTGTTGGAAATATTGGCCATTTTGATAACGAGATTGACGTAGCTTGGTTAAAAGATCATGCTCAAGAAGAAAACATTAAACCACAAGTTGACATTTTCACCTTGCAGAGCGGTAACCAAGTGATTCTCTTGTCACAAGGACGATTAATGAATCTTGGAAATGCTACCGGGCATCCTTCTTTTGTGATGAGCAACAGTTTTACCAATCAAACCATAGCTCAAATTGCACTATGGAATCGACCCGAAGAGTTTGAATCAGGTAAAGTACATGTACTTCCAAAAACCTTAGATGAGAAGGTTGCACGACTTCATCTTTCGAAAATTGGAGTGGAATTGGAAGAACTAACTGCAGAACAAGCTGCATATATCGGTGTTCCAATTACTGGCCCATATAAGTCTGACGAATATCGTTATTAATTAATAACTTTTTATTACATGTTAAAGCCCATTCATTATTGAGTGGGCTTTTTTTATGATATGAATTAAAATAATCAGCCTTAATTTTTAATTCTATTTAGATATACAATAAGCTGGATGAAGTTAAATTCGATAGCATCAAAAGAAATTTTAGTATTTTCATCAAGATTGAGATAAAGATTAGGATACCATCTAAGGTTTGTTCTTAATATCCAACTTTGAATTCTATTTGGGCGGATATCCCATCCAAAAGTTAGCCCAACGCTAAGTTTATTTTCTTCAATATCCCAAATATTAACCGTTTCAAAATTCTCATTAAATGATAAACGATCATAACTAATAACTGGTCCTAAAAACGGTACAAACCCATGATAATCAAACAAAAATTTAGTCGCTTCTACAAGATAAGATCTTCGATTTATCTGCTGGACAGCTCCATATGTGTTGGTGCTGGTGCTATACCCTCGATATCCTACTGCAAGATTTAAATCGGGGTTATGAAAATAATAGCCTAAAGTGAAATCAGGCATTAATGAAATGTCGTACTTCTCAATATATGGTCTGTTTAATATGTTATATGAGCTCCTTTTAAGCCAGAATGCTGATGACATCCCAACCCCCATATAAAATCCATCTAATATACCTTCATCTCCTAATTTTTTTGTTATTCTTTCTGTTTTTCCTGATTCCCAGTCTTTTTCAGCGGAGACAGTAGTTTCTAGCATTACTCTATATGAAAAAGATAAATATAGATGAGGAGTATTGATGGTCGAAATTTCAGATCTTGAAATATAGTATCTCTTACGGTTTGCATAGTTCCATGCTAAACCTATTTCAAATAACTGATTCTTCGAATTATAAGTAAATCCACCTAGGAGAGGAACACTTGTATGATCTAATTCAGGACCATTTGAAAAATCAAAATTTTTGTTACTCTGCTCGAAATAAAATGGAGCAAGTGAAGCACCAACATAAGGTCGGAACTTTCCATTTTTTATTCTTTTTGGATAAAACTTGAATACTGTTTCGACACCTCTATTGGTTTCAATTTTTTGATTGTTAGTTTCATAAGGTTTTGAATAAAAAAATGGAATTGCAATATAGAAATCAGCATGCCCCCAAAAATGTGTACCACCAATTAAGATTCTTGGACTATACATACTTTTTAAGCTTAAACTTCGAGTTATCCCATCAATATCTTTATACTTTGTATCTCCAAAAAAACTAGACTGAACATCTATCCCTAAGTTCAATTGAGCAAATCTATGCCGACTTTTTTTTTCGACATAAATTTGAGCAAAACTTAATTCTGTACCAATAATTGACAATAATAAAATGTATAAAATTTTTAACATTGTTATGCCTCTACACAATTAACTTAACGTTTTAGGTTTATTTAGTTTATTCATCCAATAGGTAATAAATACACTTCCAACAACGCTAGGTACAAACCAATTACTTATTCCTGGCAATATTTGATTAACAACAAAGAAGGCAGATACAGCAGCGATATACCCCCCTGTCATTTTTCCTAAATGTAATTTTAACCACCCTTTTCTTAACCTTTCTTTATCATTAAAAAGCTTTAAATCTCTTAGTCCAAATAATATTCCAACACATCCAAAAGTAGTTAAAATTGTATTTAGCCGACCATATAAAACAATGGGATACACTATCATAAATACCCCTGTTATGATCATTGTATATGCTATGATCCTATCAATTTTCACATCGAATTCTTTATGTTTAAATCTAAGACTTCGAATACCCCCAATTAAAAAATACATGCTAAACAACCCAATAGTGAATAAGAAGGGGCTTTCATGATTTGGTAGTATTGAAATAATAAATGCAGATATAGCAGTTATTAACATGGAGTAGAAAAATATTTTCCCATATTTTCTATGAATTCTTCCCCCTTTCTTGGCGATAACAGACACGCTTCCGCTTATTAGTGCAACACCTCCAAGCGGAGCATGTAAATAGTAAATTAAAATTTCTGCAATTTGTTCTATTTCCATTGTATTCTTAAGTCCTAATAGAGTTTTGTGTATGCATGTCCATTTATTATCGCTTATAAGACCATGTATTTGATGTTTGATTTGAGATTTTCTTGGTTGATTTTTCTAATCACCGGTGGATACTCCAATTCTAGATACCCCTAAACTTTCGAAAGCAGCATAATAGAAACAGCTCGATAAAAGCTGACTATACAATGAATGTTTTCTAGGTGAAGTAATATCATCTATCAATAACCAGATTGACATATAACATCATTTATTTTGTAAGCAATAAGGGTATTGTCCATAAAATTGTATTTGTTATTATTTAACCGATACAATTATAGATCAATAATTCCCAAGATTCATTGTTTTGGGATGAACAACATGAAACTGTGATGAATTGCAAGATATGCAATCGATTCTCATTGCTATATGGCCATTTTAGCAATAAACTTCTTCATATATGTTCGCGATACTGGTATTTTAATTTTTTCATCTCCCATTGTAAGCTGATACCCTTGAGCATTCCCATTGATTTCTTGAATCTGGTCAAGATTTACAATAAAAGCTTTGTGGACCCTCATGATTGAATGTATACCCAATAACTGATCTTCCATATTTTTCAATGTATTTCTTATTTTTTTATGCATAACCTCTCCTTTCTCTCCCCAATAAATTACATTGTAATTTCCAACGGATTCTATGTATAGAAAATCTGAGACTGTAGTAGATATAAAATCTTTTTTATTGGTGGCATAAAGAACAATTTTTTCGTCATTCTTTTGCTCTAACATTTTAGTATTTAGATTTCTACTAATCTCTTCAGCCGAACGTAGATTTTTTTTCAATTTCCAGTTGTGTAACAATAATATCGTTACACTAACAGGTATGATAGAAGTAAGAAGGGTATACATTAAAAAATAAAAAAATAGAGAAGTATAGTGTTCTAAATCAAAAATGTATATAGAATAGTAATAATTAAAAACAGCGATAATAATGACATTCCAAAAAACCCAAATAATTTCTCTAAATACAGTCCAGTTTTTTTCTAAAAATATGGTTGAATAGAAATAAGGTAATGCATATTGATTAACACACATTATAAGAAAGGTTACTAATCCGTAACCTGAAGAAATTCTCACCATACTCTCGAAATCGAATTTAAATAATCCAAAAGGTTTAAAAAACAATAAAAATAATGCTACAAATAAGCCATAAAATAATGGCATCTTCCATGAAAGAACGAGTACAGGGTAAGGACTTTGGAGTATTTTTTTCATTACATCACTTTATGTACTCGTTATAAGTCCTGATTATTAAAATAATAAGTAGCCACATTCTAATGTATTACTTTTTTTTGAATACAACACCTCAATAGTCACTCCTGAGAATGCATATATCTGGATTAATTAATAATTTCAGATTGTTTTAACGACCACTGACTTCCCTTACAATAAAAGATAGAATTTGAAAAACCCGATACGAATTCTTTTCAAACTACTCTATCGCATTTCTTCTGGATATCTTTGGAGGTATTTAATCAATTACGAAATACTTCTTTAATAGAGGTATCGGCATTGAAATGGCAATAGGATTACATATATACAGAGCATCAATGTGCACAAAGCGTAAATATCTTCATTAGATTAAAAGAATAACATCTACAGGACAGATCATTGGAAGTATTGATTCGAAGCTTTGATGAACCTGCTTGGTGATTACAGTAAAAGTGAGCACATTGGGGTGATTCTTTTGTCGGGACAAAAATCAAATAATACAAAAAACACACTTTCATAAGTTGTTCACCGCTACAAACCTCCTTATATTTAAAGCTCTCAAGAAATTGAGAAAATAAAATGCACCCGTAGCTTCCCGACCTGTCGGGAGATGAGTACAGTGACTACGAATCATTTACTCCTACGATGCACATTTATTGAAATGCACCCGTAGCTCAACTGGATAGAGTACCTGACTACGAATCAGGCGGTTAGAGGTTCGAATCCTCTCGGGTGTACTTTAATAAAAGCAGTTACTTAGAAATCTAATATTTAGAGTAAAAAGTAACTGCTTTTTTTGGGGTAAGATTGGGGTAAAGTATTCGTGTTTCCAATAGTAACTATAGATCATTCTACAAAATAAATTGTTATTCAACTTTGAACATATGTCTACAAAAAAATCCTATCCAAATTAATGGATAAGATTTTGGTTTAGGTTCTATGTCAGTAGTTGTTTAAAACTTATTTAATTAAGAGCATCTTTTTGGTTTCAGAATAAGTCGATGTTACTAACTGGAAGAAATAAACTCCCGTGGATAAATTCGAAGCATCCAATGTATAGGTATGTGAACCGGTTAGTAAAAACCTATCTACCAGACGAACTACCTCTCTCCCACTAATATCAAACACAATAAGCTGAACACTTTGCGCCTCAGCCAATTCAAAAGAAATATTGGTAAACGGATTAAAGGGGTTGGGATAGTTTTGAGAGAGTTTGAATTCAGAGACGCCATCAGAATTAAATTCAGAATTCGTGATGTCTACCCGTATCTCGATGTCTATTTGTTCTGTAGTATCCACACCATCAGATATCGAGAAGCTAAAAAACTCGTTCTTCATAGTATCACTGACCGAAATCGTAAATTCATCAGCTTGAGCATGAAAGTTGTACTCCATGAATACAGGAACTTGTACATGTTTTAAACTTAAATCAGCTAATTCGTTATCTACGTCACTGATGTAATCCGATATAAAAAGTAATTGTGATTTAGAATCTTCCCGAAATTGTAGAAACTCGGGGAATGCATTTATGATTTCAGGTGGATCGTTGATAGGTAAAACATCTACAATAATGCTATCAATTACTTCAAAATCACCATCGTCAAGAGCTTGGATAAATAAGGTATCAAGTCCGAACTGATCTTGTTTTGATTCAAAAAACAAATTTCTGTTCTCAACAAAACCATTCACTAATTCAAGTGCTGAGCTTACCTGATAGGTTAATGTAGAAGTTTCACTATCTGTAAATACCGTATCGAGAAAGGCGACTTCAATCACTCCAAAATCCTCGTTCAGAGTAAGATCAGTTACCGGAGATTTAACTATCGGTGGAGTATTTGGCTTCTCTTTAGTTTTGAATACTGAAGCATCACTAAAGGGTGTAGAACCGAAAAAAGAATATCCTCTTACTTTCCAGTAATACGCGGTATTAAAATCCAGGTCAACCAAATTCAAAATAGTATCCTGAATTCCTGTATAAACTAATGTCGGATTGAAATTTTCATCTTCCGAGAAATGTACTTCATATAGATTATAGAATGGATTGGGCTCCCAGCTAAGGACCAAAGAAGTATCTGAATCAGTCGTATTATTGACAGGATTCAAAGTTTCTGGTGCGAGAGATTCATTCCAGATTACTAGATTTCCATTGACCGGAATTACAGCAGGGTCCCCTTCATTTATACTGGCTTGATTAAATATTAGATACGTTTCTCCTCGATTTAGTATATCAACATTTAACTGAATTAATATTCCATTCTCCTCAATTGGAGTACTATTTGCGGCAGTGATCCGATATATCCCAGTTTCTGTGTTATTATCCTGAACAAAAAAACCTGAGGTCAGAGAGGTTTTTGTATAGGTGTCGATGAATATGATGGTTGGATCATATTCAATTACAAAGGTAAAACCTGAAACTGACTCGGTTTGCACATCTGATAATACAATGTCCATCAAATAAGATGATTCGGTATCGCTAAGCAGAGTGTCTGGCAAAGAAATTGATACCTGAGCATTAACCATACCCCTAAAGCTAAGACATAGGCAAACACTCAGGATCAATAATGAAGATATTCGATGCAAATAACTCACGTGCACTACTTTATGAGCAACATGCTTTTTTGTAATGGTTTGATTGTTTGTTATCAAACGATATATATATATACCGCTTGATAATCCACCAGCTTCAAATTGTACCGAATAATTGCCTGGTTGGTGCACAGTATTAACTAGCTCACTTACCTGCTGCCCAAGTGCATTAAATACAACTATCCTTACGTCACTAATCTCAGGAACAGAATAATTAATCAGAGTTGACGGATTAAAAGGATTAGGATAGTTTTGTGACAGCTTGAAATCAGAAGGTTTTTCTATCACATTTAAATCTGTTAATACCTGTACCTGATTTTCATTCAATCGAGCCCGCCCTTTTAAATTCGCGTCATCAGCATCAGTAACGTCAAAGATTAGATTCAAAGGCTCTATATATTGGTCATTTTCATTTACCAACATACTAATCAGAAGTTTATCCTCAATCGCGTTGTATTCAACTAGCCAGTTTTCTGGCAAATTACTTATTGAATTAAACTTAAGACCTTCTGAACTATTGATTTCTAAATCGATAGATTCAAGGTTTTCAAACTCCGCTATTGATATAGGAATTTGGAAACGTTTAGAGCTTAAATCTGAATTTAGTCTCCATTCAACTATAGCATTTGTCTCAGAGTAGGCTAATTTAGTTGGTAAAATACCGCAGTCTAATGGGTGATTTTCGTTTACTATCTTTTTTAATATTTGTGAGGCATCAAATGCTGATATCCAGCTGTTAGAAGTAACATCAGCATAAGCTGAGTCGCTTTCAGAAATTGGATACTCTGGTAAAAGCTTTACCACATGTCGCAATATGTGGGTTGCATCTGCATTGCTTATCGTAAAATCACGAGTAACATCCCCACAAGGTCTATTAGGTGGAACAATTACTTCTTTTACTTCAAAAATATTATCGCTCGTTATTGCAACTGGTTGGCCTTCATTGAAAAAGAAACTATCCCAATTAAGTACTGAAAAGCCTACTTCGAGAAGATCAGCCACCAAATAAATCAACGTCCCATTTGAAGAAAATGAAGTCTGAGCAGCTGAAGAAATCCTAATCGTACCAGTTTCATTGAAGTTTGCCTCAACAAACTCACTTTCTATTAGTGTTCCTGTTGTTTGGATATCTTTAAACAATAAAACTGAAGGATCATAGCTCATTTCGAATTCAAAAGACTGTAATAATTTTTCCTCGGAAGACGAAATTTCTACAGGAATAAGTACATCTGGAGTACCAACATCCCCTTCCAGATTACCTGAAAAGACCACCTCAATTTCATCTTCAGTTGGATTTAACTCGAAGAAAGCAACCAAATCTCGATCTTGATTCAAAATAAACGAATATGGATTCTGATCACCGATATTTTCATTGTCTTCAGACCAATAACTGAATTCATAACCGCTGTTTGCAATTGCTTCGAGAGTGATTTCTGACTGATCGTCAAAAGAACCGGCGCCGTTTATGGTACCGGATCCTTCCGGTGTTACTGTGACACTCACAGAATATGTCTCAACAGCTTGTGTTATGTTAAAAAACTGGTCACTCTGATCTGTAACCGCCGAGTTTTCCAGACTTATAATTTTAATTGCATAATCATTATTGGTTTCAAGATTATCTGGTATCAACCAGTTAAACTCTTCATCATTAATGTCAACGACAGAAATATCAAGTAAGTCTTCATCACTTTTTAAGAGTTTAATGGTTGCTTCACCACCCAGTGAAACGGCATCCCACTCAATTATGTATTCTGCACCTGTACTCCATTCTTCACCTCCAATTGGTGATAGTACAGTAAGCGAGGGATCAGAGGCATTTATAATTGAAAATGTATTATCGCTTTCATCATAAATATCATTATTTGACTTGCTATATATTCTAACTCGATAATCATTCGAAGACGACACTTCATCAGGAATTACCCACTCGACAAAATTCTGAGTAACAGGCCATTCACCTATTTCAATAACTAACCCATCAGAGTTAACAAGTTCGAGACTTATATTATCTTCTACTCTATTTGATGACCAAACAATTCCAATTTCTTCTCCAATTTCGTAAACTATATTTTCATTGTCTGGTGCAAGTATTTCAAGACTTTGATCTTCGACTTGAATATCAAATTCATAGATTTCAGAGTAATCACTTTTGTTTTCACTTAAATCAACAGTAGAGAATTTATAATAGATTTTATCCTCATTCTCAGAAAATTTATTCTCTAATATTATACTACTTGTTCCGTTCAGATCTAAGGTTTTGCAATTATTTAGACTTGATTCACTGTACCCAAAACACATTTCTATTTGCGTTATATCTTCTTCCCAAGTCTCTATATCAAACGTAAAAAAATGTCTGTATAAACTTCTTACTTCTTCTAACTCAGTGATTGAAGGAATAGTGTTATTTAACCGATCATAAAGGAAAAAAGGGATTTTTTCAGTTTTAAATAACTCCGAATATTCTTCCGGAAATATTTCATATTCAGGCATACCTCCTTCATACAATACAATTTCATAGAAATAAGGATCGCGATTTGAATTAAATACATATCCTTTTGAAGAAGTGTTAAAATCGTATTCCAATTGAAGAGGCAGAACATAATCTCCTCCACTTATTAACTCTGGTGTAATATATGTTCCTTGTGCATACACCTCTTCACCATTAACTAGATTAACAACATAGTCTCCATCCTTGATAACTTCATCATTATAAATGATCTGTGAACTTTCAACAATTGACTCTCCATTAGTACCATAAATATTAATATCCGCAAATACACTAAAATATGGTTGTATTAGTGCAGCAGGCATAATTAATTCTAAATAGGTTTCAAATTCTTCTGTTAAATATGGTTTTATTTCTGCCCCTCCTGTGTATCCTGGAACTGTTAAATATTTAATTTTGAATCCATCTGTCTTGATTAGGTCAATCCCATAATTATCAAAAGGAAATTTAAACTCATCAATAACAAACTGAAGTCTATTATTGATACCCGTAACAATAGCTAATGCTGTTCCTACTAATTCACCTGCCTTTTCAGTAGCTAATTGTTCTGCTGCTGCTGAACTCATTTCCTCGGTATACAAGTCTATAAGTTTCTGCTTTGTAATTTCCTTTAGAGTAGTTGTGAATGTTTCACTTAAAACAAAATCAAGTATCTTCAAAGCTAACTCATTCGGGTCATCTTCAGATAAGAATTCATTTGCAGTTAAAATTGGCTCAAATACATCCTCAAAAATTTCTTGTGCTTCATTTGCTGGAAGTCCTGGTGCCAGTGCTTCCAAAACTGGCATAAAAAGATCAACCGTATTTCTAATCACTGCAGGTAAAGTTGATTTATCAGAAGTTATACTAATAGACTCGTAATCAAATGCATTTTCAATTACCAAGCTTCTATCACCAAATGCACTTGCAAAACTTAGCGGTACTACTCCACTCTTTGGTACTGGGAATATTTCATTAATGAATAAATATTCTTCAATGTCTCTAATATTATTTTGCACACTATTTGGTTGAATATCTAATGAAAACCAAGTAGCCGTATTATTATTTATATGGATATCGTTATCTACAACTTTATAAGAGAATGGACCATCTACGATACCCCTTTCTTCTACAAATGTTTTCGGTAAAGCTTGCCCACCTTCAACAATTTTTATACGATAAGCCCAACCATCGCTATTCAGTTCTAATTCTCTATCAAATAAACCTGTACCTAATTCATTATTAGCTGGATATAAATATTCATTCCCAAACTCATCTATTGCCTTTATTTTCCAAACAATTTCTGTGCCTATTTGAAAATTTTCTTGAAACCATTGAGGATTTTCTGCTATTGAGACATAAATATCATCAAGCCCTTCCACTTTCGAAAATTCGTAGGATTTTTGATCATTAGTAAATAACCCATCATCAACTCTTCTTACAATAAATTCAGTAGCGTTTAAGTCGATATTATTTTCATCAATAATTTTTGCATATACCTGAATTTTTGGGCCGTCCACTTGTTTTAATCTTAAAACTTCTACACTTGGAGCGGAAATATCCCCAATGATCTCAAAGTTATCAGAGTTCGCATCATCATAAGTAGCACTCCCATCAAAATTCTGAATACTAGCCTTTATTCTATAGGTCCCTGCTTCTTCCGGGGTCCAGTAAAAAGTCTCCGACCCGGTCACCCCCCACTCAATCTCACGATTCTCAGTCTGTGTAAACCCATCAACTGTACTAAATATTCCAACTGCATTTCTCTTCTGTACTTCAAATTTAAATCTAAATGTACCAGTAACATTTCCCGTATTCTCCGCAGAAATAATCACCTCTTGACTCAACCCAACTTCTCGATTATTGGATACCTGAATCGCACCCACTTCGGCATCAAATACCTCTGCCACTGTAACATTAACACTTGCCGAAGCATCTGAATTAGGCTCCGTTATTTGAACTCTATACTCATAAGTCCCAGCTAAATATCTCTGCACATCAAATGATGGTACTGATTTGCTTGACCCACTATAGTTTAAGGTCCCAGTTTCAATAGTATTCCAAGAATTACTCTGATCCTTTTCCTGGTACCTATAGGTTACTTCCCCTTCACCTGTACCATATACAGTTCCTGACAATCTATATTCCTGATTCGGATCAACCGATGTACGGTTTACTTCAATCTCAACTCCCGTAACCTCAAATACCTCCGAAACGTCAAATAAACTTGAATATTCAACATCGTATTGTACACTCCAATCGAAATTATATGTTAATAATACAGCGCGATATCTACCTGGTTCTTCAGGTGTCCACTCTGGTGTAAAACGCATGATTTGATCTGGTTGAAACTCAGTAGCGGCTGTTCTAAATTCATCAACAACTACTTCATTAATGCCTTCAAACTTTTCAATTACAATTTTTGCTCTGTATGTCCCAATCTCTGTGCCAGTGTTTTGCATTCTACCCGTGAATTCAAATTCCTGACCAACTTCAATCGAAGAACTCGGGTTGTCTATTGACAGAGCATCCAGAAAATAATCGTTTGAGTTAATTGAAGTATTAATCCTGTAATCGTTTTCCAATTCAATTGCAAAATCAAAACTATCACTCACCATCTCTTCCTCAGTATATTGACTACTGGTCTGAGAAAAGGTGTTATCAATAAGAAGTAATGATAACAAAACCAATAGCATCAATCTTACAATACCTTTAGTTGTATTGTAGTAAGCTATTATATTTTTACTTAATCCATTATCTCCTGTTATTGAATTACTTAACATAATTAAAATCCTTCAATTGTTACTTTTTCTATTCTCAACAATTTCAGACCATTGCAATAATCATTTACTACAGAAAAAACTTACTCTTTTTCTCTAAACCACTCTAAATAACTCGTCGAATCCTCTCCTATTGATTCTAAGACTTTTGATTCATGGTGGGAGTGTTTACAAACTCGGTTCCATTCCAATAAAGAAGAGAATCCTTGAATGAGGCTAGGTATCTGGATGGGATTTGGAAATCTATTAATCCCTCTGAGTAAAGCTCTCTTGTTAGCAAGTCATAGTCATCAATAGAGGCTACATTGTCTAAATGTAATTTCATATCAAAATTATACTGAAGATTAATGATCTCATCATTTCTACCATTGTGATTACCAAGAAATTCGGCTACACCTATGGTAATTTTCATAATCGATGGTTTTTTGTATACCCATTACAATAAATATGACCTACAGAAAAAACTTACTCTTTTTTAAAATACCAGTTTAAATAATAGGTAGAATCTTCACCTACAGATTCTAAATACCTAGGGTTTAAGGTAGGCTCCTGGATCCAATCAGCTCCATTCCAGTAATAAAGTGAGTCTTTATATCCATGTAAATATTGAGCATCTGCAATAAAGGGAATCAATCCTTCTTCATAAAATTGTAGGGCATACTTATCATATGTATCTGATGAAGCAAATGATACTGGATTGAATCGATAATCAAATGTTTTAAGAATTGGTATAAAATCATAATTAGCTCTTGTACCTATTGCTCCTTCAGAAAATGTAATGGTAATAAATTCACGATGTATATCATTTAAGATGCGATACAATGAAGGATTTGAATCAAACTCACTTGCGAGAGAATCTAATATTGATTTTATGACAGTACCTTTCCAAACAACAATGAATTTCTCATTCGCTCTTGGCTTATTCTGGTCGAAATACCTTTCTGATAGAGGGGTAAAACCATCAATATTTGTTGCATCCAATAAAGAACAGCCCCAATAATCGAACCCCTTATAGTGACCACAAATGAGAATATCAGCAACCCCATCTTTATCAAAATCTTCTACTTGAACCCCAGCAAACCATCCAGCACCTAGATATCTTTGCTCAACTTCTCCTGTTTCACTATCAATAATAATTACATGGCCTTGAAAATGAATCTGCTGGTCAATCGTTGCAATAATTTCAAATGCCGGATCTGTATCAACATTTTCAATGTATAGTTTACTAATTCTGTACTCATGTATATACATATCAGGATGCTTTTCATATTCTACCTCAAACTCCATTTCATTGACCCATAGAGTATCGGACATATCAGAAGACATAAGTATTAGTTTATTATCTGTATGACTCTCATCTAAATAGTTCAGAAGTATTTCATTTTTACCATCATCATTAAAATCATGAATCTTAATAATGTCGACAGGATTACTAGCATTAATTTTGGTTGCTTGATTAATGCTATGCTCTGTAACTGGTATGCGATTTAGCTCTCTCCCGAGATTATTTAAAATTACTATTTCATCATTTGTATACTCATAATGATCTGGATTGGAATCAATAGGCCCTACAATTAATGCTGTAATAATAAATAGCAAAAATACATATGCCAATACTGCAATGGCACTAAACTTCTTTTCCCATATTCTACTCCTTGCATGTTCAATAGCTCCTTTCTTAGTATGAAGAGTAAGTCTTCTATCATAGAACAAATCCTTGATATGTCGAACACCAATTATGATTAGGTCTCTATTGGGGTACTTTATCTTCAATCTATCATAAATACCATAAACAGTTGAAACTTGTTGCTCAGGTACTACCAATATTTGTGTCCAGGAATAAAAGGCGGCTTCTACTTTCTGCCTAAGTGTATTACTCGAAACTTGTTCAACACTCCCGTCATTATTCAATTCACCTGTTATTGCAATAGCTGGATTTAACCGAAACTGTTCTTTCAAGTCCATGGCTTCCAATATCGAGCAGAAGAACAGTCCTGCCAAAGCCAAATCAGCAGAATTACCACTATGCCAGGCATCATTATGTTCAAAAGATGCCGTAGCCTGCCAATGTTTCTTCTTTGTTAACTCCAAGTCAATAATTAATGCATTCACAGCTGACTGTACATTTCCATTTTTAGATGCATCATTTTCTGAACTCAGAACACTGAATATCTTAGTGAGTTCATGTTCATTTGAAGGAGTATTTCCAATTGTCTTTATCACCAAATTTCGAAGCCGACCACTTTTATTATGACTAGTGGACTCAATCACAGGAACCAATACAGTATGAATATTTTGCTGAATAGGAAGCTTTGAATCAAATATGGAAATGGAATCATTCATCCATTCAGAGTCTCTCACTCCCACCCATTCATAGACTTTGGTTGTCCATGATTTTATGTTTTCTAGTTTGGCTTCGGCAGTTTCTAAATTGGACAAACAATCTGTGAGCGTTTCATGCACTTCCTTTAATCGGGCTGGATCGATTCCTGTTGCTTCATAAACATGATCAAATTTAGGTATGTATGAAAGGATTTGTTCTACATACCCGCTGTTTATAGATATATTCCTACGGATCAGTTGCAAAAAATCTGAAATGGCAAATAACTTCTCCCTTTTGGAGTGCAACCCCAGGAGGGCACTCATTAGAGTATTAAACGCTTTCTCTATGAAGATGGGATCAGTCAAGTAATTGCCCGTTTACAAGTGTTGGCTGATTTACAAACTCATTGCCATTCCACCATTGAAGAGAATCTTTGAAAGCGTTTAGATATTCAATTTCATCAGAATATGGTAGCAGGTTTACATTCTTCAAATTCCTTGCCTCAATATCCCAGGCATCTGATGAGCCCAAACCAACCAATTCAAAATTGTTATCAAAATGATACACCATTAAAGGAGTTTCATTTCCCGGAACTTTTGAGTCAAAATATTCAAGTATTTGAGTTGTGATTAACCCAGTTGATTCTTTAAAGTATACAAGACGAGCCGTTGTACCTTTCTGATTTCTTAACTTTCTTCCAACTATTGTTCTTGGAAATTGAATGTAAGCCAGCACATTATGCTGCTTAAAATTAAGTGGTGTATATGAATCTGTAGCAGGTGCGCTTCCTATAATGTCTCTACTATTTAGCACTCCTAAATGGGCACCCCAAAAAGAATTGTTCTGTCCGACATATAGGATTTCTTCATTATCATCACCATTGATGTCCTCAGTGACCAAATGAATTATTCTTCCCGGATTCACAAAAATTTCTGTAAACTCACCATCAGTTTTTCTAACCTTTGTTATCGAAGCAGGGAAAAATTCTCTTCTTTGTGAAATCAATAAAAAATATTCACCATCTACCCCATTTAATTCTATTAACCCGAAAGCACTCCATGTATCATTTAATACATCTGGCCTGTGAGAATAGTCAAGTTCGATATTAACTTCACTCTTCCATAGATACTCTTTTCTTGAAATTGAATAACAGAAAACCGTATCCACAAGATTATTAGTGAAGCCCAATAATCTACTGTATATCAAATCATTGTAATTGTCTCCATCTACATCGGTGAGTAAATATTTAACAAACCCTGTCTCTCCCTTATTATGAAAATCGACTAAATTTGCACCTACTTCGAGTTCATCTACTACCATTCCTTGGCTATTTTTTAGAAACAGAGTACTCCCGGCCAAGTCCACATTCACAGGATTTCTATCAATTGGACCATAAATGAGCCTTCCAATTACTACTAGCAGAAACAATAAGATTAATGCAACTACCGCACTATTTCTCCTTCTCCAAACATTATTAAAATTGTGAGTGAGCGTATCAATCTTATTATATAAAGTGACTCTTCGATCGAAGAACAATTCTTTTAAAGTAGCAACTGCAATTACCGGTAAATCCCTATTCGGATAGTTTGAATTCAGTTTTTTTATCATGCTTTGAGCCTGATCCAACTGCTGTTGTGGTACAACCAACACATGAACCCATGAAAAAAATGCGGCCTCAACTTTGAGCTTTAAGGTTCCTTCTGCAACAGGTAAAACATCACCATTTTTATCTACCTCACCACTAATACAGGCTGCCGGATTCAACCAAAACATTTCCTGCTGTTCTTCTGCTTTCAATATTTCGCAATAGAAAGCACCAGCTATAGCTAAATTTGCTGATTTGCCTGCATGCCAGGAATTTGGCATTTCGAATAAAATGGCTGCATTCCATGAGTGCTTTATGGAATCTGTTTGATTAACTAATACATCAACCGCCTTTTCTGCTTCTAATGTAAATGAACCTGCATCTGCACCAATAACTCCGAATGCAGCTTTTAATTTATTTCCACTTTTTGATTTCGAAATGATATCTACATGCAGCTTCCGCAATCTTCCCGAATACATGCCATCCATTTCTTCAACAGTAGGTATTAGCACATGACCCAGAATACTACTTGAAGGTTTTGCTTCAAAAATAGTCACAGAATCATTTAGAATATCATCAGAGTATCTTTCTCTAATCCAGTTATAAATATGTGACAGCACGACTTTATAACTGAGAATTTTAGAATGGATTTCATCAGAGCCATCAGAATCTGAGATAACTTCCACATACTTCTCAAGCTTTGAAATGAATCCTTGAAATATTTCCGGTCTAACTCCTGCATATAATAAAGGATTATCCAGCGCAGGAAGCTTTAATAGAATTTGCTGTATGTACGACTCAAATTGTTCTTCATTGCCTTCTATGAAATCCAAAAATCGGTCAATAAGATTTAGTTGAATCCTCTCAGATGGTGATGCAGCAATTAAGCGAATGGTTTCCTGAAATATGGTATCAACCTGGAGAGGATCGTAATAGGACATGTACCTTTTAACTGTATAGATAAAGTATAAAAGCTTTATCAGGATCTACTGTAAATGAAATATCCTGGTCTTCCAGGTAAAGAAGTTGTGATCGATTATCCTGATCAAGTATGATTCTTGTTATACTCGTTTCTGAAGTCGTAAATTGAACCGTGTTTCCAGTAATACTAAGCGTACATTCATCACAAACAGTAAAGAGCATATTTGGAGTCTTGGGGTTATAATCACAGATAGATGTAGGAAGGCGTAATACTAAAGAAGCGTGTTTCCAGTTGATATCAGAAAATATTTCTTGTTGTATATTTTTGAGCTTGCCTCCTTTTTCGGTAACAATGTCAATTGGCTGTTGATCTATATTGATAATTACTCTTTCATCTTGCTTTAGGTATTTAGATAGCACATGAATCTGATAATTGTGCTTTCGAGTATCTTCAAGAATTCTCACCAAAGTTCCATCTTCTTTTGATGAAAAGGTTGCTTTCGTAGCAAGATCTAAAGCAGGTTTTCCGCTGTCTGCTGCAAGAATTAATGGACCTTTGCTATATGTTTTAGCTTTATTTATGCTAAGATTTATTAGTGAAGGTCTACTTATGTGATCAAATTCTGAATAAAACTCCTTATACCATTCTGCAATAGCTCGTGCTTCAATATTTTCTTCAAGATGAATTTTAATTTTTTTGAACTGATCATCGCTAAGTTCAAAGGGGTACCTAATAAACCGTTCAATATCTATTTCATTAATTTTTTTCATCACACCTATGCCCTTCCAATACAATTAATTTGCAGAACTTATTTTTTTTGAAACACGCCTCTTTAATTCCCCCCTCGTATTTTTAACAAAATACTCTAGAATTACTCTATGTTTAGAGCGATATTCTTCTTTTGACACCTTAGGGTAAACTTTATGTAGGTGTTCATAAAATGATTGATTATTTGCACGATTCTTAAGGTAGTCAGCTAATAATATCTCTTCTGTGATGTAGAAATAGGCGTTGTAAAGCTCGTCACTTAATTTATTTGATACCACATAGGATTTATAAAACTCCATCTTTAGAGTTCGTACAGAATCATTAATAAAAGTACTCCATTCTTCTTCCTTTAACACTACTGCCTCTTCATGCAGATACCTTTGCTCTAATTCGATCTCATTAAAGCTTGAATAAAGCTTTCGAATAATGGTTGCTAGAGCTGTGACACCTACTTTTACTGACTCATCTGGTTCATATTCCTCTAGGATCGATCTTAAAATTTGTAGAATCTCTAACGTGTTCTTTGCATTGGCTAGCCGATTGGATAAACGGATTTCTAGCAACTCTGGACTAATTCTTGTTGCAATATTCCCTCTATCTAACAATTGAATAGATCGCTCAATAGAATCCAATTCCAAGCCGTCAACATCTTGTTCTGTAATTCCTCGTTTTAGATTCCGGATGATCTTTGATAATGATGAATCCATCAGTTTATAACTAGCAAAGATGTGATCATTTACTGATGAGAATACAAGACGTCTTAACTGAATAAATACATCTGATTTGGATAGCTGATCCACTCCAACACGTTCATACCAGGTTTCAAAAACCACCAATACCCCTTCTTTTCTTTTAAATAAATCGGCGATGGAGTCTAACGCGAAATCCGGATAAGATGCCGACAAAAATTGGATTAGATGATCATGTTTCGAAGCTTTTGTTCTCACATAAGCTTCAGCAACCCGGGCACAATGAATTACCAAATTTCGTTCTGAAATTTTGTCTCCTGTAATGGCTCGAAATAACGTATCTCTAAGGTCGGAAATCATCTCAACTTTATATTATAACTTTAAAAATAGAAGTTTTTATTTAAATCAAAAACTATAACACTATTTAGTTGTAAGGTTGATATAAATGACTTCTAATTTATAAAATGTAAGGGAAGTTATAATTGACTAAGCTATAATAGATGGAATCATTTATTTTTTTGGTGCATTTTTATTGAAATGCACCCGTAGCTTCCCGACCTGTCGGGAGATGAGTACCTGATTACGAATCAGGCGGTTAGAGGTTCTGCCATAGCATCCCTGTGGGAGAATCTTCTGGGGTGTACTTTTAAGCTTGATGGTTTCTAGCCATTGAGCTTTTTTTATGCCTGATTCACAGGCGGTTAGAGGTTCTGCCATAGGCATCCCCGTGGGAGAATCCTCTCGGGTGTACTTTAAGCTTAATGGTTTCTAGCCATTGAGCTTTTTTTATGCCTGATTCTCAGGCGGTTAGAGGTTCTGCCATAGGCATCCCCGTGGGAGAATCTTCTCTGGTGTACTTTTAAGCTTGATGGTTTCTAGCCATTAAGCTTTTTCAAACATTTTATATAAAATTATATAACAATAACTTATGTTTAGATAATATATATTATGTTTACAATTAAAACTTGATTGCGATTTTAAAAGCGCGACCAGTTACACGATTATCAAAGAATAGTTCATCATTTGTCTCATCTAGAGAAGTAAGAGTATTTCCATTATATGAAATCTCACTATTTACTTGTTCTTGATAAAAACCTCTCAAATTTCTTTGTGTGAACCATTCCCAGGAGTATCCAATAAAAATCTGATCACTTAGCCTATAACCGATTCCAATCCCCCCATCAATACCTTTATTAAAGGATACTGTTTGAGTATCCCCGGAAAGCTCAATCAAATTAAGATTTACAATCATGCCAGTATTTCTTCTCAAATTTGCCCATAGACGTGCTGCACGATTTTTTAAATTAGGGGAATTATCACCTGAAACTTTCAACCATTCCACCCTATTTTTAAGTAGTTCATTATTTGCAAAAGGGAAAATGTTTAGCTGAGTAGAAATAACAAAACTAGAGTTTGGTAATTTATCTCTACGAAGAGTAGTATCTGAAGCAATATGATAGGCGTATTGATCTTTATTTGATATGCGTGGTCCTAAACTTACACTCACCGTAACCGCTTCAATTTTATCTAATCTCTTAATGATCTCCTCATTAGCGATTTTATTTCTTTCATCATTTGCAATAGCTATTTTTTCGTCTTCACTTAGCGCTCTATTCAATAAGAGTTCTAATTCTGCAATACGGTTTTCTACTTTTGTTAGAAGTTCTGATTGCTTTACTGCTTTTGCGTATTCTGCTGAGTTTTCACAATCTGCCTGATTTATTTTGCATTCAGCACTTTGTCCAAAAAGTTCAGCTGAAGCAGTTAATATCAAAATTAAATGTACTTGGAGAATTTTTTTTATCATCAACTTTCATTTTTATTTATTAGTTATTTGTATATAAAAACAATTCATTAATGTTTTACTACATGATTATGCTGTATTACAAGACTACATCAGTTAAACTTTTTAAATCCTAAGTTCGAAACTGAGTATAAATCTGTTTTTGAGCCCTCTTTTCACACCAATTATTCCCATATCAGTAAGATTCAGATCTATTATCCCGAAAAAGGAAAATTAGTTTTATGCCTGATTCTCAGGCGGTTAGAGGTTCTTCCTCAATTCTATGATATAACCAATTCAAAGGTTTAATGAATGATTTTTTGATTCATTAAATAGTATTTTAAAATATTACGCATGATAATTCATTCATGTTGTGATTATATTCAACTTCGATTATATTGAATGATATTTCATTCACTGATCATATAAATTAGATATTATGACTGATCATTCATTCAAAAATTGGGACTCGATGAGTGATAAGGCGTTGGTAAAGCAGATTGGAGCCTTTATTACCTATCATCGGATAGAACAGGACAAGACGCAGGATGCACTGGCAGCAGATGCAGGAATTAGTCGTTCTACATTAAGTTTGCTGGAACGAGGAGAAACCGTAAATCTGTCTACTCTCATACAGGTGCTTCGGGTACTGGATCAGCTGAAGGTAATGAATGCCTTTGTTGTTCAAGAAACCATTAGTCCGTTAGAATTAGCACGGTTAGAAAAGAAAAAGCGAAAAAGAGTGACAGGGAAACGTTCGGTTACATCCACTGAAGCGGATTGGTAGACCATGAGTATCACGGTAGCAGAGGTACATATATGGGGAGAATTTGCAGGTGCTGTAGCCTGGGATGAAGATCTAGGGCTTGCCACTTTTGAATATCACCCAGAGTTTAAAAGACTGAACTGGGAACTTTCCCCGCTCAACATGCCCATTACTTCAACGAAAAGTATATTCTCATTCCCAGAACTTCGAAAAAATCGAAATACTGCATACAATACTTTTAGAGGATTGCCCGGGCTACTTGCGGACGCTCTTCCAGATAACTATGGAAACCAGTTAATCAATATGTGGCTGGCTCAACAAGGTCGACCCCAAAACAGTATGAACCCAGTAGAAATGTTGTGCTTTATCGGGTCTCGGGGGATGGGAGCTTTAGAGTTCAAGCCTACGGTAATCAACGAACATGTAAATACCTTTTTCGTTGAGATAGATAGCCTGGTCAGCGTTGCCCAAAAGATGTTATTTCAAAGAGAAGGTTTTGCCACAAATTTACATAAAGATGAAGAGCAAGCCGTTTCTGAGATTCTGAAAATCGGAACTTCTGCTGGTGGTGCGCGACCTAAAGCGGTAATTGCTTGGAATGAAAAAACAGGAGAAGTAAAATCAGGCCAAACCAAAGCTCCGAAAGGCTTTGAACACTGGCTCATTAAACTAGATGGAGTAAGTGATGTACAATTAGGTTCCACGAAGGGGTATGGTCGTGTTGAAATGGCATACTATAACATGGCAATAGCGTGCGGTATTACCATGATGCCTTGTCACCTTCTGGAAGAACATGGTCGGGCTCATTTTATGACCAAACGGTTTGATCGAGAAACGGGGCACACTAAACATCATCTACAAACTTTCTGTGGGCTTAAACATTACGATTATAATCAGGTAAACAGTTTCAGTTATGAGCAGTTATTCCAATGTATGAGAGAGCTCAAACTCACCTATAAAGATGCTGAGCAAATGTTTCGAAGAATGGTTTTTAATGTAATCGCTCGAAACTGTGATGACCATACCAAAAACTTCTCTTTCCTGCTACAGAAAGGAGAAAATTGGGAACTAGCTCCTGCCTATGATCTATGCCACGCCTATCGTCCGGGAAGCCCATGGGTAAGTCAGCATGCTCTTAGCATCAATGGAAAACGAACAGACATTACACGACATGATCTTCTAAGCATGGCACAAGGTATTTCAATGAAAAGTAAAAAAGCCGCTGAAATCATTAACGAGATCAATGCAACCGTTCAGAACTGGAGAACCTTTGCCGATGAGCTAAACGTAGATACTGAGCTCCGGAATGAAATTCAACATACCTTACTCGATCTTTCGAAATGAGGTATTAAGGGAAAGTAAATGCTAAGAGTATTTCATCTAGATGATTACTTCCATGAGGATATACCTTTTGAAAAATTAATTCCAATGGTGAACTCAAAGGCATCCCCGTGGGAGAATCCTCTCGGGTGTACTTTTGAGCTTAATGGCTCCATGGCATTTCACCCTACACCAACTTCAGTCCGATTCTTCCTCGTTCTAGATCTAGAGTAATCACTTCCACTGAGATGATGTCTCCTACACCTACCACATCATGGGGATCTTCAATCCTTCGCCCTGTGAGCGACATGTTGGAAATATGAAGCAATCCATCTTGTTTTACGCCCACATCAACAAAAGCTCCAAAATCGACTACATTACGAACGGTTCCTTCTAGTTTTTGACCTTCTTTCAGATCGTTCATATCCATCACATCGGTACGCAATAATGGTTTCGGCATGTCTTCTCGGGGATCACGACCTGGCTTTAGTAGATGTTCAATAATCAATGCAAGTGTAGGTTCCCCTATTCCTAATTGTTGTGCCGTTTCTGGAATCGGAATGTTCGTTAGCTTGGATTCCACCACATCCCGTTCTTGGGATAGTGTTTCCAAATTAATACCGTACACATTGCATAGTTGTTCTGTGGCAGCATAGCTTTCAGGATGGATACCTGTATTATCTAGTGGATTTTTTGCTTCGGGTATGCGAAGAAATCCCGCTGCTTGTTGAAACCGAAAATCTCCAACTCCAGCTACATCTTTAATTTCATCACGATGATTGAATATCCCTTCTTTTACTCGGTGAGCAACAATATTATCTGCCACTTTCTTACTCAATCCTGAAATATGAGAAAGTAGAGGAGCGCTTGCTGTATTCAGATTTACGCCTACTTCGTTTACGCACGACTCAACAACATCATCTAATTTTGAGGATAATTGTGTTTGATTGATATCATGCTGATAAAGACCAACCCCAATGGATTTTGGATCGATTTTTACAAGTTCGGCTAATGGATCAAGCACACGTCGAGCAATGGAAATATTCCCTCGTTGGGCGGCATCCAATTCTGGAAATTCTTCTCTAGCTATCTTCGATGCCGAGTATACCGAGGCGCCGGCTTCATTTACTATCAAATAACTAAGTTCCTGTGTGTTTGCCTTCGAACTTTGCTGAATGTAATTAGCCACAAATTGTTCCGTCTCTCTGCTCGCTGTCCCGTTTCCAATCGCAATGAGATTAACCTTATATTTATTGATCAATGCGTCCAATACCGCTTCAGCCTCAGCTACTTTCTTTTGCGGAGGCGTTGGATAAATGGTGGTTCCTTCGAAATATTTCCCCGTTTCATCCACTACAGCAACCTTACACCCCGTGCGATATGCAGGATCAATCCCCATAATTACTTTGTTCTGAATGGGCGGCTGCATCAACAAATTAGAAAGATTCGTGGCAAAAGTTTCTATGGCATGTTGATCCGCTTTTTCTGTAAGATTATTGCGTAGTCCGCGTTCTATGGATGGAAAAAGTAATCGCTTGTAGGCCTCTTCGACTGAATCCTGCAATTCTCCGGTGAAAATAGAATCTTCGTTAGTGATCACGATATCATCGATGGTTTCCAGTGTTCGTTCTTCCCATACTTCGGTTTTTACAGATAGGATCTTTTCGCGCTCTCCTCGATTGATGGCTAAAATCTGATGGGGTTTTAGCCGGGTTGCTTTAAAACTTGCATCGTAATAATCTTCAAAATTTGTACGCTCTTTTACTTTTGAGGTCTTTTTTGTGCTGATGGTCGCATGATTGAAAAAAATGTTTCGTAATTCTTCTCTCACTGCTATCGATTCGTTAATCCATTCTGCAACTATATCAATAGCTCCAGCCCATGCCTCTTCGATGGTGTGCACTTCTTTTTCTTGGGCGATGTAGTTCTTGGCGAAATCAGCAGGATTTCCCTGGGTGACTTCCTGTTTCCAAACCAGTTCGGCCAAAGGTTCTAAGCCTTTTTCTTTGGCTTTATCGCCCCGGGTTTTACGCTTTTGTTTATAGGGTAAATATAAATCTTCGAGGAGAACTAGATCATCGCACGCTAAAATTGAAGTCTTAAGTTCGTCGGTAAGTTTGCCTTGCTCTTCAATGGATGTTAAGACGGTTTGTTTACGGGCTTCTAAAGTTCGTTGAAGTTCTAATTGATCCCGAATATCTCGTAGTTGTTCTTCGTCTAAGCCCTCTGTTACTTCTTTTCGATAGCGAGCTAAAAATGGAATCGTGGCACCCTCGTCTAATAAAGCACTTACCGTTGCGATCTGTTTTATGGATAGTTGTAACTGCTTTGATATTTTCGAATAGATAGGATCTACTGCCATATACGTGAATGGATTTTTTCTGAAATTAATGTTTCACAAAATAGGCATAGAAAAATCCTAATTGAAAGCTGTATGATTAAAATCTAAGAAAAGAATAGGTGTGTTTCTCAAAGCACCACCCTAAGATAAGGCCCTTGTTTATTATAGATTCATTAATTCATTTCTTCTACTGTAAAACTAAATCCATCTCTTCGAATACCACCTAAAAATCCAATACCATTAGTAATTTCACCCGAATCTAAATAATCAAAAATATAGTAACTCGTTTCTTCAAACTGTTCCCAATCTTGTCCAAAATGTATGTATCTAACATGAATGATATTATTATCAAGTTCATAACATTCTACTGTTGGTGGCCACTTTTCAAGCGGAAGAGATGTAGAGGCTTCACCACCAAAAGGGGGTGGGAATACGTCTACCAAAAGTTGCCGAACCGTTAATTCCATTTGCATTTGATTTGCACCAGGAACATGATCTGGTTCGTCAATTCTTTGTACCTCTCCCCAGTATCGTTGTCCCTGATAATCAACACCAACCTCCATCAATATGTACTCTGGAGCAATTACATTATCCCAATAAAATTTAATTGGATGATAACAATCTAGAATACGATTCTGATTAATACGATGGGTATTAATACCCGGCATTTTAAAAACGGAAGAAACAACATTCCCAAATTCATCTGTAATAGAGAATTCATAATCAATTCTAGGTTCTAGATCCTCGAGGATCACATAGTTAACTGTGTAATTCCCATTTTGATTAACTAACTTTTCTTCAATATCAACACTTCTTCCAGAATCTACTTCCTTCAGGGATACTTCAATCTCTTCATATCCAATTGTTGAATCAGCTAAAAACGGAACACTCACATTTCTTATTCGAATAGAATTATTATCCTTTCCTAATTCAATTGCTCCATACACTGAGAAAGATCCAATATCATCCTCAAAGGGATCAATTGTTCTATTTCTATCACAAGAAGCAATAGCTATAACAAAGCTTACTATAAAAATGAGCCTAGTTTTTAACATGTATTCGTTTCAATTATCAATTTTATATACCCCATCTATACTATGTAGTTTTAGTCATCGATAGCAGCTCCTATGAGTTGTCTAAATTTCCAAGCAGACTGATCGGTTCACACACGTTGGGTTTGTTTTAATAATATTCCAATGAGTTGTTCTTTTGGATCTGCAAAATATTGGGTGTTGAAATATCCCCCCCATTCAAAAGTTCCTTCACTTCCTTTACCTCCAATAGCAGCACCTCGTTCATTTAGAACACCAAAAGCTAAACCAAAATGTGAGGTTCCCTCTCCAAATAGGTCATCAGTATGGTTATCTAATATTAAATCAACTGTTGTTCTACTAAGTATTCTTTTTCCATTATATGCTCCATTATTTAAATACAATTGTAAAAAAATCGCATAATCTTTTGCTGTACTTACTAAACCAGCGCCCCCAGAAAAGAATGTTTTTGAACCTGATACAGGATAATCCTCATCATAATAATTCATCGGATGTTTATATAAAGTCCATTCATTATCAACTAATGTTTGTACTGGTACTACCCGAGGGTGTTTAGTGGTTGGCACATAAAAATAGGTATCTACCATTCCTAACGGTTGGAATAGATGTTCTTTTAAAAATACATCAAATGGTTGACCAGAAATTACTTCGACGAAATATCCTAACACGTCTAATCCTTCGCCATATGTAAATTTTTCACCTGGATTATGATGCAGTGGTAACGATGCCAATGTTTTGATGTTATCTTCAATAGTTACCGCCTCGGTGGTATACAAATCTACAATTCCAGCTTTTTGATAAATTTTTCGTATTCGTTCATCACCATCAATAATTCCATATCCAATCCCAGATGTATGGGTAAGTAAATGCCGAATTGTAATCTGGTTCTCTGCCTTTGTGGTGGTATAACTTGAATCCTCTTCATTAAAACGATCCAAAATTGTAGGCTCTTCAAATTCAGGTATATATTTTGATATAGGATCATCCAATTGAAATAATCCTTGTTCCCAAAGTATCATTACCGCAGTCGAGGTTATAGCTTTGGTTTGAGAGGCAATACGAAAAATGTGATCAACTTGATATGGATTTTCATTCGTTGGGTGCGAGGATCCAAATGCTTTGTGATAAATAATTTTACCATTCCGTGCGATTAAAGCTACTGCCCCAGGAATCTCCTTATTCTCTATACTCTTTTGAATCATAGCATCGATGTTTGAGAGTCGCTCTTCCGACATCCCAACCGAAGCTGGAGCAGCTTCTTCTAAAGTATCAGCATAATGATTTAATGAGACTTGAGCAGAGCTATTAAGCCAAATAAATACAAAAAATAAAAAAGAAATTAGATGTTTTTTCATGATGTGTAGTTTAGATACAAGAAGAAAAGTATGTACATTTTCAACCTAATTTCCAACTGATAATTAGATTAGTAAGATTGTCTTTATGAATTATATGTACTTTTAAAAATTCAACTGCATATATATTACTTTTCTGATTAGATTCGATTAAGTCATATTTTGAACATCATATTTTTGCAATTAGGTTAATCAACATGAAAAAAGTATTAGTTACTGGAATCTCAGGATATGTGGGTCAGTATTGTGCTGCTGAATTGTTAAGAAACGGATATAAAGTAAAAGGATCGGTACGCAACGTATCTAAATCTGAAGAGGTAACCAAAGGAATTGCCAAAGTAGTAGACCCTACAGATCAATTAGAATTTTGTGAATTAGATCTTCTCAAAGATGATGGTTGGGAAGAGGCTATGATTGATTGTGACTACGTATTGCATGTTGCATCACCCTACATTGGGAAAGTACCAAAAGACGAAAATGAGCTTATTAAACCAGCTGTTGAAGGCACATTAAGAGCATTAAAAGCGGCCCAAAAAACAGGTGTAAAACGCATTGTAGTCACTTCTTCTATGGTGGCTATGTTAGGGGATGTAAATAAGTCCATAGAAATTGATCAAAATACATGGACCAATGTGCATGCCAAATACGCCACGCCTTATGTAAAAAGTAAAACATTGGCAGAGCAAAGTGCTTGGGAATTCATCAATACGCAAGAAGGAGAAGACAAACTTGAAATGGTAGTGGTGAATCCTGGACCTGTGTACGGCCCAACACTATCAGGTAATTTATCTGGCGAATCGATGAATATGTTTAAAGAATTAATTCAAGGCAAAATGCCAATGATCCCACAAGCAGCCATCAACATGTCGGATGTACGAGATGTAGCAAAAATTCATGTACTTGCTCTTGAGAATAACGAAGCCGTTGGTAAACGCTTTGTTGTAACCACCGAAGATGCCTATACCTTTGTAACTATGGCAGAGATTTTAAAATCTAATGGCTATAATAAAGTAAGTACTAAAATAGCTCCAAATTTTTTGGTGAAATTTATGGCGAAATTCAATAACGACTTAAAAGGTATGTTACCTTTTATTGGGTACACCTATAATGCGGATGTATCAGACACTATGAAGACATTTGATTGGAATCCTATTGCTCTAGAACAAACCGTCTTGGATACGGCATCTTCAATAGTGGAAGTTTTATCAACTAATCATTCTAAATAGATGTATAAATAACATAAAATTATTTAATCTAACAGAATAGTATTCTTTTAACTTTATAATTCTTGCTACTCAAATTTTAAAATACCTCTAATAACTTAACATTCCGTTATTCAAATGTTAAAGATAACTTAACATTACACTCTTATCATTGTTCCAAATTAGCACACTTTAACATTATTTTAGATGTCAACAAATAATTCAAATGAGAGTTTATCACAAAGCAGATTTGCCAATGGCTTTGTGGACTTGATAAAACAAGAGCGAATATTTATAGGTCTTGTAGGTATTCTTTTCTTTGTAGCAGGTATTGCTACACCTTATGCACATCTTGCTATGTGGGTAGGTTTTTTCTTGGCCGGCTATTCGGCTATCGCCAACGATAGTATTCAAACCATCGGTACCTTTATCGCTTCCAATAGCACTCGCCCTTGGTGGTTACTATGGTTATATATGGGTGGAATATTTTTAGTCACCGTATCTGTTAGCTGGTACATGTTTGACGGAGACGTAAGCTACCAAAGACTAGCCTCCAAAGGTTTTGACGAAACTCCTAAGGAATTCAATTTTTTGCAGGTTGCAGCACCTCTGTTTCTTTTAATCCTTACTCGATTAAGGATGCCTGTTTCCACTACTTTTTTACTACTTAGTAGTTTTGCAACCTCTGCTTCTAGCATTACAGGTGTTCTCGGTAAAAGTTTAAGTGGATATTTTTTAGCATTTGCATTGGGTTTCATTGTTTGGTTAATAGTTACTAAAACCTTCGAAAAGAAATTTAGTAACACCAAGGCCAGCAATATTTGGATTCCAATTCAATGGATCACATCAGGCACTCTTTGGGCTGTTTGGTTAATGCAAGATGCAGCTAATATTGCAGTGTATTTACCTCGATCGTTAAGCCTTGGTCAATTTTTAGTATTTGCTTTGTTTATCTTTTTTGGATTAGGTCTGCTTTTTTATTTGCGAGGGGATAGAATCCAAAAAATTGTTACTGACAAATCTAGAGTTACTGATATACGATCAGCAACCATCATCGATTTTATTTATTCCATTTTATTAATCTATAAACTCACCATTAGTACCGTTCCTATGAGTACCACATGGGTATTTTTGGGGCTTCTTGCAGGAAGGGAAATTGGTATGAGCATCATGGGTAAAGGCTTAAATCTAGGTCATCCTTTACCTAAAGTACTTAAAATGGTTTTTAAAGATTTAAGTTTTGCTTTATTCGGACTACTCATTTCAATAATCTTAGCAATTTCTATCAATGATGATGTAAGAGTAGAAATTTTTTCTTTGATTGGTTTTTAATATTAACAAAATATAAGTCTTTGAGTCGGAGCATACTCAAAGACTTTTTATGTTACGCATAGTATTACCTAAATATAAACTATGTAGATTCTCTATTGCTCACTAACAATAAAAGATCAGCACAAATTAAAATGAAAACATTTATTCCATTTGATGTTTTTTCTGTAAAAACATCGAAAAAAAATAGTTACACAAATAATTTTAAGACTGCTTTCTATCTATGGATTGCAATTTTTACAAGCACATTATTATCACAATCTGTACATGCGCAAAATCACGAAAACATACTTTATCCATCTATAAGTAAAAAACTTAAAGTCGCTGATTTTTCATTTAAGTTGAAAACAGCTGTATTCGTCAATTTTAGTGACGATCCAAAACCAGATCTTAACTATTTCCAGCAAGCTATTTCATTTGATGTTTTAAAACACAATCAAATAAAACTTGAAGCTTCTTTTGTTTATAGAAGATATAATGTATTCGATGATAATATTGAAAACGAATATAGACCAGCTCAGACTATTAAAATTTCAAGCAAACTTTCTGATTACTCTATCCAAAATAGTATGAAGTTTGAACAACGGTTCAGAGATGATTATATAAACCGTTGGGTTTATAAGTTACAGATGGGTAGCTTTAAAGAAATCTCACCAATATTACCTTCTAAAATTGCTAATGAACTCTTATACAGTTTTAATAAGGATAAAACAGGATATGAAAATAGGTTTTCTTTAACATTTAGTGATTCTGTATTTGATTTGCCTGTATCTATTGGACTACAACACAGGATGAAAAATATTTTTAGCGATAAAGACTTAAACCATTTATTTGTTCTTAAAACAGATTTTTCTTTTTAAGAGTTTAATACTAAGGTTCGAAAAGTAATTTTCACCTTGTTTTTTGTTTACAATTTGTTAACATTAAGTTAACATTATGATAACAAGGAGAAAAATTATGTATCAGAAATATTACAAATTAGGTTTAGATCACTTTTTCTTTAAAAAAGTACTAGGTCTAAAAAAACCATCCATCAAAATTCACTTTATTTATTTCACCATTATTACTGGTGTAATTGTATTGTCAGAATTACTTTAATGAGTAAAATGGAGTGTGCTAAAAATAGGTATACTCCATTTTTTTATGTATATCTATTGATATATCATTAAAAATAATCAAATAATTTCTCCTTACTAATTTTAAGAAGTAACTAATACTTACAAACCCAAAAACAACTCACAAACTCTTAGTTGATTTCTGGCTCTTACTAAGTTATGATTTGGGTATTTAGTTTTATAGTACACATTGCCATTCAAAAAATCGGTTATAAATCGAATAGCCATAATATAAGCCATATATCCCCCTGCTTGGTTAAATGAATCCACTTCTTGAGCAGACAGAACATCACCTGCACTATCTAGATACCCTTTTAAAAAAGCATCCTTCTTTTGGTGATCAAGTTCCATTTCATCTACATTCGGATCATCCTCTTTTAATGAAATTACTAATGAACGAAGGGCATCCCCAACATCAAAAAGCGCATAACCGGGCATCACTGTGTCAAGATCGATAACTGTGCCAAAGTAGGCATCACCGATTAGCACATTATTCAGTTTTGTATCATTGTGAGTTACTCGGAGTTGATGGGTATGTACTGCTAATGCATACCAATTAGAATAGAAATCGGCTTTTGATTGCACATATTCTATTTCGCTGAGTGCAGCCTTCAACCTAGCTTCATTTTGATTTGTAAGAGCTTGTTGAAACTGTTCCAATCGATAACACATATTGTGAAATTTTGGAATCGTGATATTTAGTGTATGAACTGGGAAATCATCTAAAGCCCCTAAAAATGCTCCATATGATCGACCAACTTTTTCGCATATTTCGTGAGAATTGGTGACATCATACGATGATTTCTTTTTTACAAAAGGATACATTCTCCAAAATCCTAACGTATCATGTACCCAAAAATCACCATTCTTGGTAGTAATTAGTTTTACAACAAGATCTGAATACTCCTTTTTTCGATGAACATGTTTAGTTACCGCTATTAAGTTCTCCATTAATGAAGTTGGGCTAGTAAATATATGCGTATTTACTTTTTGAAGGATATAATCTATGCCAGAATTACATTGAATTTTAAAGGTATCGTTAATATGACCTCCTCCCCAAGCAGAAATCTTAATCACTTCCCCTGAAATTCTAAATTGATTTATAATTCGCTTTAGATCACTCATTATCCCTTAAACAAGTTTTTTGGATAAATTCCCGATTCAATCAAACTTCGAAGCTTTGATTGTACCAATGGTTTGTCTTGTGAATAGGTTACTCCAAACCAAGGCGAATCGGTTACTTGTACTGGAATCTGACATTGGTTTTCAATTAGTGATTGTAGTATGGAGGGGGCATAAAATTCTGAATGTATATCTTGCACATGATCCTTCAAAAAAAGAATAAATTCCGCTTCGATAAATTCTATGACTGAGGAAGAAAATCCCATTAAGTTCATTGAAACAATGGTGGATTTGGATAGTTCTATGCATTCATTTCCCATTCTTCCGTGAATATGATCACCTATTATTTCAATATCTTTACATTCTGTAATCTTTGTTAAATACCCTTGTTCAATTTCACAAATTCCTCTAGAAACCGATCCATAGTTTGATAATGTATCCCACAAATGATATCCTATCATACAACTGTGTTCTTTTATATTATCCATTGTAGTTAATTGATAGCACATCATGTTTAGAGCCGATCTTCCATAAAAATCGTCTGCATTTACCATACAAAATGGGGTTGATATTTCACCTCTTGCCGACCAAATTGCATGTGCGGTTCCCCATGGTTTTGATCTTAATTCAGGTTTTTCAAATCCATCTGGCAAATCATCCAACGTTTGATATGCAAAAGCTATCTCTATTCGATTACCAAAGTTTGTAGTTATTTTAGCTACAAAATCTTCTTTCATCGAATTCCGAATTACACATACTACCTTGCCAAAACCTACCTGTATTGCATCATAAATGGTATAGTCCAAAAGACTTTCGCCAGATGGCCCAAAGGTATCCAACTGCTTTAGACTTCCATATCTCGATCCTAGTCCAGCCGCTAATACAACCAGTGTTGGCTTCATAAAATTAAAGATCACCTAACCCAAAAACGGGAGCTCTTTGCATCCATTTCCCACGAGTAAAGTCAGGAATAGGTTGGGGTGCTCCTCCTTCTTGAATTGAGTGTTCTGAAAGTGGGGTTATTACACGCATCACAGCTCCATCATACACATCCAATACAGGTGCAATTTCCCTTCGCACAGCTTCTACAAAGGCTCGATCTAAAAAGAAATCCATGCCTCCATGCCCCCCACCTACGGCTTTTTCCCCATATTTTTTCCAAAGTTCATGATCGTATTTTTCAAACCACTCATTTCCGAAATCCCATCGATGGGATTCTGAAGTACCTTCTACGTATACGCGTTTGGTATAATAATCAAACTCCGCTAGTCCATCTACACCTTGTACTCGAAACCCTAGAGAATAAGGTCGTGGTAAATTAGTATCATGTGTTAAAATGATAGTCTCTCCTCTAGCGGTAGTGATGGTTGAAGTTACAATATCCCCGAGCTTCCAAGGTACTTTTGTGTATGGATGATTTTCCCCGCCTTGTGGATGTTTGGTTGCAAAATTCTTTAACGACCGTGCTTTGGTAGCATGCGAGGAAATGGTAGTGAGTCTATTCCCTCTATTCATATCCATATAGGTAGCAATTGGGCCCAGTCCATGTGTGGGATATAAATCTGCATTTCTATGTTCAGAATGAGCTGTTCTCCATCTAGCTTCGCCATAACTTCCTTCGCCATAAATGAGTCCACCTTCTCCATCATTAAACTTCACTGTTCTCAAATCATGTTGATAGCCTCCTCGAAAATGAACGAGCTCGCCAAACTGATTATCACGAACCATATTTAAAACTGCCATCACGTCCCTGCGATAACATACATTTTCCATGAACATTAAATGTGTTCCAGTTCGCTCATGGGCATCTACTAAATTCCAACATTCATCTATTGAAAATGCCCCAGAAACCTCTACACCTACAACCACTCCTGCTTCCATCGCTGCTATACTCATTGCTGTGTGCCATTTCCAATAGGTAGATATGATTACACCATCAAGATCTTCTTTATCTAGCATCTCTTTGAACGACCATTCATTCTCACTATATACCTTTGGCTTGGGCTTTTCTCTCTCTTCAAACATTGCCAGTGTTTGCTCTACAGCTGATGGATCAATATCGCAAATAACCGGGCATTCCACACCTTCTGTTGCCAGCAGATTATTTACATGGTTTCTTCCTCTTAATCCTGTACCTATAAAACCAATTCTAACCGTATTGTTTTTAGTTTTGTTCGCTTTCAAAATAGATGGGGCTCCCAAAACAGTTCCAAGTGTTGCTACTGAGCTTGTTTTTACAAAAGTCTTTCGATCCATAATTTTATGTGTTTACTCAAGATTTAATTTTGGCCATGTTTTGATCATCAGAAATACACTAAAAAAGAAAATGCTTCCTAGTAACAGCCCAAATGCTACATTTCCATAAATAAAATAACCCGACGAAAATAAAGCTGAATAGATGGCTACACACCCTAGAAATACATTTAACAAACTATATGGTAGATCCCATTTTTTTTGAGTTTCTATAGAGGTATCTCCAGATAGTTCAACCACTTTTTTCCAACCTGGCCCTCCAGGATGAACTGTTTTCACGAAATTAATTAACACTTCTTCTGATTCAGGTTTGGTTAAAAAAGTAGCCAAAATCCAAACAATTGTAGTTATAGTGACTGCGATCAATAATTTAATAGTTGATCCATCAATTAAAGCGGTTGCCACCGATTCATTGGGAACAAAGAATACTAGAATAAATGCAACCACGGTAGCCGAGATCATAGCTGCTATTTCTGTCCATGCATTAATCCTCCACCAGAACCAACGGAGTAAATAAATGGCTCCCGAACCAGCTCCAGACAACAGAAGTATATCAAATGCTTGAGTTGCATTTTCTAACACGGTAAGTGCAAGAAATGCCGAAAAAATCATTAAGATAACGGTGGCAACTCGTCCAAGATTTACCATCTCTTTTTCAGAGGCGTTTGGTTTTACAAATCGTTGATAGAAATCACTAACAATGTAGGAAGCTCCCCAATTTAAATGCGTACTTATAGTTGACATAAAAGCCGCAATCAGTGATGCAACAACAAGTCCTAACCAACCTGGCCCAAGTTTCGTTAGCATAACTGGATAAGCAATATCATTACCCAAGTACTGATCAGCGATATTTGGGAATTCCTGTTTTATGCTCATTAAGTCTGGATACAATACTAGAGAGGCTAGTGCCACAATTATCCATGGCCATGGGCGAAGTGCATAATGTGCAATATTGAATAGAAGAGTCGCCCCAATCGCATTTTTCTCGTCTTTTGCTGCTAACATTCGTTGGGCAATATACCCTCCACCACCTGGTTCCGAACCCGGATACCATACGGCCCACCATTGTACAGCAATTGGAATTATAAAAAGACTAATCAAAATCGAAGGGTTAGAGATATCTGGAATGAAATTTATTTTATCAGCTACATTTGGATGAGTGATAAGGTTGCTCAGGCTCCCAATTTCTGGTTCCTGAAGCACCACATAAGCGGCGTAAAATGCTCCAAACATTGATATACCAAATTGAAAAAAATCAGCCCAAATAACTCCTTTAATCCCCCCTAAAGCGGAGTAAACAACGACAATAATAGATATAGTAATTACAATGGTTAAAGGCTGTAACCCAAACATTATGGATCCAATTTTGATCGCGGCAAGAGTAACTGTTCCCATAATTAAACAATTGAAAAGTACTCCTAAATAAAGAGCTCTAAAGCCTCTCAGAAAAGATCCTACTTTTCCTCCATACCTTAATTCATACATACCGAGATCAGTAGTTAGATTTGATCGTCTCCATAATTTGGCATAAATGAAAACTGTTACCATACCAGTGATAAGGAAAGCCCACCATGCCCAGTTATTGGCAACGCCATTCTCACGAACAAGACCTGTAACTAAATTGGGAGTATCTGCCGAGAAAGTAGTAGCTACCATTGAAACTCCAAGTAACCACCAAGGCATGGTACGCCCTCCTAAGAAATATTCATTGATATTTTTACCAGCTGTTTTAGATGCCCACCAGCCTATACTTAGCAATATTCCGAAAAAAAGAAGGATAATCCCCCAATCGATGGAAGAAAGTATCATGTAATCCTAATTAAGTGTTTGATTGTCAGTGAATATGGGATGTTGTAGATTAAAAGGAAAGAATTATAATTTATAAAAATTTACTTTTTTGCGATGTGCGCATATTCAGCTAGTATACATATGCTACATCTTTCCATTACTTTTTCATGTTAAAATTAATTTTATGCGTTCTCTATTTTCTACTTTTCTGTTTTCAATTTTACCTTTTTTATCTGTTTTTGCTCAATCAAAGTCAGCCCCGAATGAAGTATTCTGGAACCAATTGACAACTTTGTGTGGAAACGCATACTCTGCCCAAGTGATAGCTGCTCCTGAGAATGATAGTTTTCGGGGTCAGGAGTTAATAATGCATGTTCGATATTGTTCAGATACTGAAATTAGAATTCCCTTTTTTGTAGGAGACGATCGATCTAGAACGTGGGTATTTACCAAATCTAATTCTTCAATTACTTTAAAACATGATCATCGCCATGAAGATGGTTCAGAGGATGAGATTACCCAATATGGTGGTACTTCACCAAACGTAGGAGTAAGTAATGTTCAATTTTTTCCAGCTGATGTTGAAACTGCTAACTTAATTCCAGCTGCAGCTACCAATGTTTGGTGGATCGAAATAGAAAAAGAATATTTCACTTACAATTTGAGAAGATTAGGAACTGATCGCTATTTCAGTATAAAATTTGATCTTACTTCAACAATAGAAATACCTGAAGCACCTTGGGGGTGGGGTAAATAAAAATTATTCTTGGCATATAGTAGGTATTTCTGAACAACACATATATTAAAAAAGCCTCACTTACCGTGAGGCTTTGGGGATCATCATCTAAACAGCTCGTACATACAAATCGAGCTTATGGAATCGGGTATCTTATAAAATTTCTTAACCTTCCTCTTCGCGTAGATCTTCAATACAATCAACAGAATTTAATAGATCTGAAACCATAGTTTTGATCCCATTATATATATAGAATTTCGCCTCTGGATATTCTTCAAGAAGCATTTCTAATTGCAATACTATATTTCGTATATCTCTATCCATAATACTCCCCTCTTTAGAGTTTTGGATTCACTACCATAATTAATTTATCGGTAGATTTCTATATACTTAAATACAAATAATATGCCAGCATAATTTTGAACTTAAAATTCAAAATATTTTTTTTATAAAATATTGATAATTATTGTTTTGCAATTTTATATTATTTTTTACATGAAATTATTTAGTTCCTTAAAAATGGAAATTTTTACCTATTTAAATTATCTTTTTTGATCTTTTTGGTAAAAAGCTCCGCGATTCTTCAATTTAGTATACTCTTATTTCTTGACGAATTAGATACTAATATTTCTAAAGTTTGCTTCTATTAGGCTTTTTATTCAGTGAATTAAATCATTTTATAATTGCATCAGTAGTAGATACGAACTACAATTCTACGATTTTGTGCACGATTCATGATAATATCTTTTCCTGATTCGTCGACATGTGGTACAACTGGTTTAGTATCAGCATATCCAGAAGCCTTAAGTCTATCTGCTTCGATTCCATCATTTATAAATGATTTCACCACACCAGATGCCCTCGCCACAGATAATTCCCAGTTCGAGGGGTAAAAGGGTGTGTTTATAGGAACATTATCTGTATGTCCTTCAACATCAACATTAAACTTATAAAAATCTAATGCACTCATTGCCTGTGTTACTTTACTAATTATATTTTCCCCCATTGGTAATAATTCAGCTTCACCTGAACTGTAAAAAGAACTACTTGAAAATAGTAGTTTTATACCATCTTTATCAAGAATAATATCTACTAGTCCGTTTGCTTTCTCAACTGCTAAGAGTTGTTCGAGATCTGCTTTTACTTCAGCAAGTGGGGTTTGAACCGTATCATCTTTTGAAATTTCTGATCGAAGCCCCTGTTTCATTTGTTCCCAGAGGTTTATATCAACATATGATACGGCTATCAACATCGCAAAAAATGCTAATAGAAGGGTAATCATATCGCTGTAAGTGAGTAGCCATTCTTGATCTTCAATATGATCCTCTTTTATATTGGAATTTCCTGCATATTTACGATCAATCATGATATCCCCAAATTATTTATCGCTTTGTTGATAACTTTTGAAATCTCTTCTTAAATAGGTACTAAGTCGATCTTGCAAATAAAATGAAGACTTTTTCTCATTGATTAACAGTATTCCTTCTAAAATAAAGTATTCTCGAAATCGATTTAATTGAGCTACATTTTTAATTTTCTCGGCCACTGGATAGAAAATAAATCGTGCTAATGATATTCCATATAATGTTGTGATGAGTGCCGCTGCTAGACCAGGTCCCATTCCTGATGGATTTTCGAGTTGACCTAGCATTACTACTAATCCAAACAGAGTACCAAACATACCAAAAGATGGTGCTGCTCCACCCATTGCTCTTAATACATCAACTTTTACCAGCTGTCTAAAGTAGTGTTCTTCGATATGATTGGTTCCAAATTCTTTGATATCATCAGTGGAGTAATTTGTACTCATCAATGAAAATAGATAACCAGCTACTTCCCCTTTATGTTCTTCTTCTAAACGCCCCAGCGCTTTTAGACGATCACTTTTGATGTAGTCGCTCCACGTTAACATCTCACCTAAATCATGTTCAAGTATTCTTGCTGAGGACTTTGATTGGCTAAATAGATAAAGGATACTGTAAAAGGCTTGGCCTACATACCTTGGCTGGTAAGTAATAAATACCGCATTTAAAATACCACCTAACACAATAAATAAACTTGGTACGTTTAGAAATGTATATTTAGTTAGTATTGGAATGTTACTAAGTACTGAACTTATTTTTAAAGTTTCAGTAATACCAAATATCAGCATACCAATGCTAATAATTACACCAAGTATATTTGTTATTGATAATCTCATTGCCCACCATCCTCACGTAATTCATTAATGAGTAATTCTAATTCCGGGATGCTAGGAACTGGTATATTGGGGTCCATCTGAACTGCTTTATTCCAATTAGCTCTAGCAGCAGAGGGGTTTTCCATCATGAAAAAAATCGTACCCTTTAAGGCATAGGCATCAGCTGTTTCTTGAATTTCAAGAGTTTTATCTACTTCTGCTAAAGCATCACGATATTCACCAAGATAAAATAGATCTTGAGCTTTTCTATAACTTGACAACAGTGTTTGTATATCTCTAGCTCTATTATTAATAAGCGTGGAATCAACCACTATTATAGAATCTTTATCAGAAGGAGCAATACCTTTCAGATCTAAGTAAAACTCATCTTTATCAGGGTCTAGTGATATTTGAATATTTGAACTAGCATTTTTGTATGATACAATAATGGGATTTGTACGTGCTTCACCCTCTAAAAGATTTCCCTCATTAGTTAATTGTGCCTCATTTAAGGTGCTATTTTGAACTGCATTTTCTATTTGTTCTTGAATCATTTCACTTGTGCTACACCCAACTGAAAAAATTGCACTATAGAGAAGAGTGAATAAAATTTTAAAATCTAACAACGGCTTGCAATCCATATCCTACCTTTCCAAATGTAATTTTGTCGTTATTTTTTAAAGTTAACGTTTCACCAGAAAGAATGAGGTCTGTGTATAGAACTAATCCTAAATTTTTGCTCATATTTAGCATAACACCTGGTTTAAATGAATAAAACTCACCTTTTGTTTTATTCATTGGCAAACTTACTTTACTATTAAAGAATAGCATCAACTTATAATCATTAATATCTAGATTTTTATCAGTGATTGATTGATAATACATAACTCCAAATTCAAACATGGTAAGGTCGAAGCTGCTATTGTTAGCTGAGCGTATTACGTTTAGTCCTGAAGTAAAACCCAAATATGCACTATTGTCAACACCAATTGATTGACGATAAGTAAAAGAAGCTGAATAAACTATAGCTGATTTTTTTATAGAAATTACCTGGGATGACAAACTTGTATCTGCACTTGTAATAGATTCTGATTCTACTGAACCAGATCCAAATGTAAACACCTTTGTAAATCCTTTATCAACTTCTAATTCTACTTTGAATGGGTTCGAAATAAAACTTTTTGTCCATATGATTTCTCTTGAACTTGGATTAATAAGCCTAAGTGATAGGATTAATCCATCAGGATTTCTTTTCTGCATACTCACTTCAAGTAAGCCTTGTACCCCATAATTTGAAGCTATTTGTGTTAATAATTCCGGAGAAGTGTCGGCAAGTGATCGTCCTTGAATATTCAAAATTTGGAGCGTACTGTCATTTCCGATAATTTTCATCTTATCATTTGGCTCTAATTCTGGGGGAGATAATACAGTTAGACCAGTATATTCTCGAATAGCAGCTTCTATCTCGCCCCGTATATATTCCACCTCTTGAACCGTAAATCGCATTGGGTTATAATTAAGTTTATATACTGCTAATCGTCTAACATTAGCAGGGATATCACTTATTTGGTCAGACATTTGCTCATAAATCTGGCCCATTTGGTATGGAACTCCATTCTCATAATCTTGGGCAACTACGTACTCTATTAGGAGAGAAATTAAAACTAAGCCAAAAATGAAAACTTTCTTCATAGATTATCCTTCTGTTTTCATTTTTCGTCGTACAGCATATAAAAGTGTTTTTTGTGCTTCTTCAATAACACTCCTTGAGGTTTCGGATGGATTATCAATCTCTGAAAGAATAAGTTGTTGTTCTCTCTTTGGGCGAATTCTCAAAACTTTTTCTCGTACTGCTGCAGGGGCTGTTTTCAAAGCTAATATTATAGTATCCGTTTCAATCCCATCTAATGCATTTTGCAATAGTTCATCTTTAATTTTTGGAAGATCATCAAAACCAATAAAGAATTTCTTTATTCGTTTTGCCAAATTTAAATCCTGTTCTGCAATTGATCTTACATAATTGTCTTGCTCATGTAGTGGTAAAGTTTCGATAGTCGCTAGTATTGAATCGATACCATCAGCTGCTACATACTTCATATCAGATATTGTCAATGCTTTATTAGAGAAGTGAGCCGCAACTTTTTTATATACCGAAATAGGAATATTATTAATCTTACCCATCTTTAAAAGAATGGATACTCTTTTTGAGTCGTCTAACTTTTGGAGTAATGCACCCGCTTTCTCACCTGCAATCTGTGCCAAAAGAATAGCCACAAGTTCATCCGATTCTTCTTTTATTAAATGCTGTAATTGTACATCTGTGAGTTGATATACGAAATCGAACAAATTTGATCCAGAATCGGATGCTTTATTTAGTGAGTTAACTTGTTGGATACTTCTACGAAATGCTTTTGCATCTTCAATTTTTTCATCAATCGAGGAAGACTCACTATTACTTATAGTAAATTTAAGGGTATCAAATGTTTCAACTTTCATGTGAGGTTCTAACACATTAATTAGTTTATCATCTACACTTGATATTGCTTTAGCGGACCTTATCACTCCTTGTTCATCATCACTTGCAATCCATTGACCAAGTAATTTAGCTATTGCAGCTGGATGGCTGATACAATTATTCGTCACATAGGTTTTATCCTCTTCATATTGAGCCAATGTTTTAACATCTGGACCTTTACTCTCAGAGTTCTTAAAATTTGAAGGATGTGCAGAATTTAGGTTTTCCAAGTCTTTCTTTTTGAAGTATGAAGAATCGTCTTTAGACTCTGGTTTTTTCAATAATGCATATAAAAAGGTAATAAGAAAAGCTGCCCCTAAAAGACCTATAAGATAGAGTAAATGTGACGGATTATTCCAATCAATCCCCAAAAACATATTCTTTTTTTGTTCAGTATTAGCTGAATCATCTGATGTGACCTCTCCTTCAGTTTGATCTCCGGTTAATTCATTTTCATTAGATTTTGATTTAGTTCCTCCCTGTTGTTCTATGGCTCTAGCATTTCTTGGAAATACTTTTTTTTCAACAGATATCACATCTCCTCTAAAAAGATCCGCATTAACTATGAGAGCAGTAGCTTCTTCAACAAATTCCACGTCTTCTTCATTGTAAGAAGTATCAACAAGAACCTTAATGTTTAGTCGGGTAAGCTGGAATTGTGCATCAAAACCTATCGCCTTCAAACTATCTGATGAATTTTCTGATTCTCGTTGTAAGTTAGGAGGAACGAATGGGAGTCCAGGTAGACGTTCAATCTTTGCTGGTTTCTGTTCTTCAACAACCTCATACCCTCTAGGAACTAAAACACGTTCTAGAGTAACTTTCGCATCTACAATAAATGTTCCCTTTTTATAATAATCAGCTAGTCCATTATTTAATACTACTTCATAATATTGTTCATATTTAGCTGCTTCTTCTTGTATATCTGGGGAAGTAACTTGTCCAGGCAAAATTTGAGCGGATAAATTTTGCGCAATAAAAACGAAAATTAGTGATAAAAGAATTAAATGAGATTTCCCAACCATGTAAAACTCCTCTATGGCAAGTTAGACCCTTGTAAAAATTTAATTAACGTGTGCATGTGCAAAATCTGTAGTTTAATCACATATTCGTCTATCACTACATATTTAGACAAACCTTAAATTACATAAAATTATTCTAAATTCATCATATCTTATGTTAAAACCTATAAGTAATATTTTAGCATTTTCGATACATACATAATCTATTCGTTATTTTTTTGTTAAACCACTTTATTAGACCTAATAAATAATTAAAAATATATTTTCAATGATTTTTAATTCAATAAAAAATCCAGATCAAAAAATAATTGATCAATTACGAGTTGCTCTTGACGCCTATAATACATCCATAACAAATAAGGGTGACCGTAATTCTATCTATATTTACGTGGAGGATGAAAATGGAAATTTAATAGGTGGCATATATGGTAAAATTGCATGGAATTGGTTGTACATAGACCTTTTATGGGTGCATCCAAATCATAGGAACAATGGATTTGGGTCTCAACTTATAAAAGCAATTGAAAAAGAAGCTCAGAAATCGAGTGTCTATTCTTATCATTTAAGAACTACAAGTTTTCAAGCGCCAATTTTTTACCAGAAGTTAGGCTATCAAATTTGTGGGGAAATTGAAGATTTACCACCAAACTACACCACTTACTTCTTAAAAAAGCAAGATTAGGATAAAATCACATCTACCATTTTCTTTTGAAGCTCAATTGGATCAAATGGTTTTGTAACAAAATCATTCATACCTGAAGCATATACCTCTTTTTTCACTTCACTCAATGCTGCTGCTGTTAGTGCTATTATTGGTATTTTATTCTTAGATGTATCTTTCATACTTCTAATTATTTCAGTAGCCTCATATCCATCCATTATTGGCATTTGAAGATCCATCAGTATTAGATCAAAGTTCATAATTTTTACTAAATCAACGGCTTCTTTACCATTTTCAACGATGGTTAAATTAATCCCCCATCGTTCAAAGAATCTATACATTACTTTTTGATTTACTATATTATCTTCTGCTAGCAACACTTTTATGTGTTTATAATTGTTTAGTATAGATTGAGCTATTTCATTGTGTTTGTCTGCACTAAATTTACTTTTAGTTTTTTCGAATCCCATTTCGACAAAGAAAACTGTGCCTTTTCCTAATTCACTTTCTAGATGTAGTGAACCTCCTTGTAATTCAATTAACTGTTTACTGATACTTAAACCTAATCCTGTACCCCCATATAACCTTTTTGTACTACCACTTCCTTGTGTAAAACTTTCGAATATCGTTGCAATTCGCTCTTCTGGTATCCCAATACCTGTATCTTTAACAACAAACTGGAGTGATATATGGTCTTTGGTTTCTTTAAGCTTGTTAACTTCCAAACTTACATAACCTAATTCTTTAAATTTTATAGCGTTACCTAAAAGGTTATTTAAGATTTGAGTAAGTCTTGCAGGATCTCCATAAAGTGTATAATGTAAATTATTTTCTATGTTACTCTTTAGACTTACTTTTTTATTAATAGCTAGTGCCTTAAACGTGTCAATAATGGTACTTAAGAGTTGTTCTAAATTGAATTCAATATGTTCAAACTCAATTCTACCTGCTTCTATTTTTGAAAAATCTAAAACGTCATCTATTAAAGTCAATAACGTTTTACCTGAAAAATCCAATATATTTAATGGTTCTAATTGGTCGCTTCTTGGTTGATCTTTTTGCAGCAAATGTGTCATCCCCATTATAGCGTTCATAGGGGTTCTTATTTCATGACTCATTGTTGCTAAAAACTCTGATTTAGCTTTATTGCTTTGTTCAAGTTCTTTTCTTGTACTCTCTAGTTCAGAAATATAAATTTCTAATTTTTTTTGATTCGCACTTAGTTCGCTATTTAATTCTTTTTCCTTCTTCATGAGTTCAGTTGTTTTATCTTCAGCGATTTCTTTGTAATCTGAAAATGTATTAAATACAATCCATGTTGTTAAAAAAGCTGCAGCTAGCATACTCCATCGGATAAAAATAAATCCATGTTCTGAAATATGTACTTGATCAAATATTATGTAATCTAAAATTAAATAAGAGAATATTGAGATTAGAATAGATATATTTCGTAATACAAGATTCTTTCGGCCAAATAATAGTATAGATAGACCTATGGTAGGGATAAAAAATGCCTGTACTAATGCTTGACTTCCAAATACTGAACTCAAAATGACTATCCCTATATCTATATATATTATAGAAAGTATTTTTGAAATATTTATATACCCCTGATGTGCTAGAATTGGAATTAAGCAAAATGCAATAGCTTCAGAAATAAAAAACCAAGTTAACGTTACACTTTCATTAAAATGAAAAGGAATTAAAAAAAGAATACATACTAATAACAGAAATAATGAAACTCTATTCATTATCCTGATTCCAGGTTCTTGTACTTCCCTCAAGCTATTAACAAATGTATTCTGATCACTAGAAAAGAATATAGTTTCGAATAGTGAAGATTTTTGTACCATATGAATACTTAGATAGAAATTTTAATATGCACAATTAAAAAATTAATTTCTTTGTTTAGCTTTATATGCCATTGCATATATTTTCATTTGTTTCACCATATTAGCAAGACCGTTCGCACGAGTTGGTGATAAATGTTCTGCTAATCCTATTTTTTTTAAGAAATCAGGGCTGTTTTTTAGAACCATATCTGGGGCTTGATTCGAATAAACCCGGATCATTAATGCAACCAATCCTTTAGTTATGGCCGCATCGCTATCTGCTTTAAAAATAAGTTTATCATTAACCATATTAGCTGTTAACCAAACCTTACTTTGACACCCTTTTACCAAATTATCATCGATATGATCTTCTAAAGGTAGTTCTTCCAACTTTGTACCAAGCTTAATAACGTACTTATATTTATCCATCCAATCATCAAACAAACTAAATTCTTTAACGATTTTTACTTCTATGTCTTCAATATTCATAAATATTATTGCAGTTTAATGAATCTTACAACAAAAAAAAGCCCACGAATGCGAGCTTATAAACTTATAAAAAAAGATATAATTTTACGATTCTTTTAACTCAAGTTTAACAACAGAACGAACGCTTTTAACTTTTGTCTCTGCATCATCCCAAATAGGTTTAAAAGATTGAATCATTTCTACATAATCTCCCGAAGAGGTTAAGTATCTGCAAGTCTCAGCAGAGCCTTCTCCTTTAAAAGCTTTTTCTAGAGAATTTACGATTAATTCCACATCCTCTTCATGCAATACTGCTTCAAAACCTACATCAAAAAGTAAATCTTTATTCAAACCAGTGATTTCTTCAAAAGCTTCAGTCACAAATCTACACTCAATTGAGCTATCTTCATCGGATAAACCAAATTTTAAAGTAAACTCTTCTCTTCGTTTTAATAATTCGTCAAAATCTGTATTGAATATTGCTTTTGCGGTTTCTCTTTTTTCAGTGACATCTCTTTGATAAGAGACCCAATGAGTAACTTCCCCTTCAGCGTTTATTAAAGGATGGATATCCCATTGATTGATAAACTCAGTACCATCTTTTCTATAATTGATAGTGTGACCAAAAAAGGCTTGACCTTCGATTAATCTTCTCTTTAATCGATCTAGTATTGCTCTATCAGTTTTTGGCCCCTGTAGCATTCTGGGTGTATTTCCTATAGCTTCACTTTTGCTAAAGCCGGTCATTCTTGTAAATCCGTCGTTTACATATACAATTTTGGGACCTGGCTTTTCTAAATTTAGTTCAGTGATCAAAATTGAATCGTAATCATTTCTTATAGCACTTTCCAATAAGTCAACATGAGTACTAGCCTGTACATATTTTGCATACAATCCTTTAAAAGATTCTTCTAATTTATTAAAAGAGTCAGCATCCTTTGCATGCTTTTTCAGTAGCTCGATAATCTGTGCTTCTTCATTACTCATTGATAGTTTCCATTTATAGTGCTATTCATTACACAAAACTTCAGGAAACGGCGGATCATTCCATAAATATTGAATTTTCTTAAATACAGATAGTTCAACAATCAAAAGGCCCTACATGTAATAGAAATATATTTTTAGCTTATTTCATTGGAAAAATAACATGAACAAGTCAGGACTTAGTTGTAAAATTTTTAATGCTATTTTAATTTTAGAATCAAAACGCCTACAAATAAAAACTATACATGAAGAGTATTAATTCATTACGTTAAATAGGGTATTAAATAAAAAGGGGAACCGAAGTTCCCCTTCCTCACTCACTCATCGAAGTAGCAACTTAGCAATTGTACTTAGTTGCATGTTCGTCGTACCCTCGTAAATTTTACCGATCTTTGCATCACGGTAAAACTTCTCAGCAGGATATTCTTTTACATAGCCATTTCCCCCAAATAAATCGATTGCCATAGAGCTAACATGTTCCGCAACTTCCGAGGAATAAAACTTAGCCATAGCCGCTTCCTTTAAAAATGGCTGTCCGGCCATTTTCATTCTAGCTGCATTGTATACAAGTAGTCTAGCCGTTTCAATGTCGGTGGCCATTCTTGCTAATTGAAATTGAACTCCTTGAAACTCACCTAACGTTTTTCCAAACTGTTTTCTTTGTTTGATATAATCTAAAGCTGCGTCAAACGCACCTTGTGCAATACCTACCATTTGGGCTCCAATTCCAATTCTTCCCTCATTCAATGTTTCAATTGCAACTTTATAACCTTTACCGTAATCCCCAAGGATATTCTCTTTCGGTACTTTGCAATCTTCAAGAAGAACTTCACATGTTGAACTAGCTCGTATTCCCATTTTATCTTCTTTCTTTGAAACTGAAAATCCTTCAAATCCTCTTTCTACTACGAATGCGGTGATTCCCTTATAGCCTAACTGTGGATTAGCATTAGCAAACACTAAAAAAATATCTGCTTCATTAGCATTCGTTATCCATAATTTTGCACCATTCAATACAAAATAATCATCGGTTTCTTTAGCTGTACATTTTAAAGCGAATGCATCACTACCAGAACCTGCTTCAGAGAGACAATAAGCACCAACTTTTTCTGTAGCTAATTGTGGAAGGTATTTTTCTTTAATAGAATCGGAACCAAAATTGATAAAGGCATTATTCACTAGTGTATTTTGAACATCCATGAATACACCGGCAGATGCATCAACTTTTGATATTTGCTCTATGGCTACAATACTCATCATGAAAGTACCTCCTGCTCCAGCAAATTTTTCTGGGATGTCTATTCCCATCAACCCCATTTCAAAAAATTCTTTAATTAAATCTTTATTTAGTTTTGCTTCTGCATCCATTTCTTGAACTAATGGTGCTATTGAACTTTTTGCAAAATCTGCTGCTGCATCTCTCAACATTTGCTCATCTTCTGTGAGTTGTGTTAAGGGAGGTATCTCATTTTCTATTTGATTCATTGTTGCTTGGTGGTTTTACATTTTCAAGCGAAGAAAATATACAATTGTAAGCGCTTTTTTACTACTAAAATGTACGATTTTATAAAAATAATTTTCTTTACATCGCTTGGTTATTTTAATTTCATTGAAGATAATAATCTTAATGCTGCTTCATAGGGGGTAATAGCTCCATTTAAAATCTTTTCATGAATATCATGAACTTTTATTTTTTTGTCTTTATCTGACCAAATAGTTTGAAGAACCTCTTCTTCAACAAGTCTTTTAAACCATTGTATTTCTTGTTTATTCCTATTTAGTTCAAACAAATGTTGGTTCACTAGGACATCACGAAACCTCTTAATAGAATTCCAAACTTCTATTACTCCTAAATCTTCTAGGGCACTAATTGATAAAATTGAAGTCTTAATTCCTTTATATTTTGACGCTAACATATGAAAGGCGTGTCCATATTCTGATTTAGCTATTTCTGCAAGTTTCTTTTGATCACCATCGGCTTTATTAATTACTAGGATATCTGTGATTTCTAAGATACCACGTTTAATACCTTGTAAAGAATCGCCTCCACCGGGTAACATCATCACTAAAAAGCAATCTACCATTGAAGCAACTTCATATTCACTCTGACCTACCCCTACAGTTTCAATCAAAATGATATCATAATTGGCTGCTTCACATAGTCTTATTGTTTCTCGAGTTCGTTTTGCAACCCCTCCTAATGTTCCAGAAGTTGGTGAAGGGCGGATAAAAGCCTCTTCTTTTGCAGAAAGAGTTTCCATCCTAGTTTTATCTCCTAAAATACTTCCACCAGATGTAGGGCTACTTGGATCTATTGCAAGCACCGCCACTCGATGACCTTCTTCAATTAAATAATTCCCAAGACGCTCTATAAATGTACTTTTACCAACACCAGGCACTCCTGATATTCCAACTCTTAGAGTATCTTTTTTTTGGGGGAGAAGGCTTATTAATCCATTTACTTTTTCTTGATCCTCTTTTCTTGAACTTTCAACTAATGTGATACCTTTAGACAAACACCTTCTACTACCTTGTTGAATGCCCGATGCCAATTGCTCTACAGTCATACGTGCATTGCTCGAATTTCATCAATAATATCGGATGCAGCTTTAGGAATGTTTGTACCAGGTCCAAATATTGCTTTTACCCCAGCTTTGTGTAAAAATTCATAATCCTGAACTGGAATAACACCACCGGCAACAATCATAATATCTTCTGCATTTTCTTCCTTCAGAATCTTAATAAGTTCGGGTATCAACGTTTTATGACCAGCAGCAAGGGTTGATACGCCAATTACATGCGCATCATTCTCTATGGCTTGTTTTGCTGCTTCTTCTGGAGTTGAAAATAGTGGCCCTACATCTACATCGAATCCCATATCTGCGAATGCTGTTGCAACAACTTTTGCTCCTCTATCATGGCCATCTTGGCCCATTTTTACCACTAAGATTCGAGGTCTACGCCCTTCTTGTTGTGCAAAATCTTCTATTTTGTTCTTGATTTCTAGATAGTGCTTATCATCCTTATACACGCTTTCGTATACTCCTCTAATCGTTTGGTTATCTGCTTTATGGCGCCCCCATGCTCGCTCCATTGCTCTAGAGATTTCACCTACAGAAGCTCTTCGTCTAGTAGCCTCGATTGCTAAATCTAATAAATTTCCTTCTCCAGATTTGGCTGCGTTAAATATTGCTTCTAAAGCTTCTTTAACTGCAGAGTTATCTCGTGAATTCTTAATCTTATCTATTCGCTCAATCTGCTTAGTTCGGACTTCTGCATTGTCGATATCTAAGATTTCTACTGGTTCCTCTGTTTCATTAATATATTTGTTTACGCCAACTATGGTGACGTCCCCTTTATCGATATTCGCCTGTTTTATAGCCGCAGACTCTTCAATTTTCCTTTTTGGATACCCTTGCTCAATCGCTTTAGCCATTCCACCCATATCAAATACTTCATTAATAATCGCTCGTGCCTTTTCTTTCAAGTCATGTGTTATGGATTCTATAGCATAAGATCCACCTAAAGGATCTATAGTATGGGCAATATCGGTCTCTTCTTGTATAATAGTTTGTGTATTTCTAGCTATTCTAGAAGATGTCTTAGTAGGTAATGAAATAGCTTCATCAAAGCTATTTGTATGTAATGATTGAGTACCGCCTAGAACTGCAGCCATCGCTTCAATAGTAGTTCGTATCACATTGTTTAAAGGATCCTGAGCAGTTAATGACCAGCCAGACGTTTGGCAATGGGTTCTTAACATCATTGACTTAGAGTTTTTAGGATCAAAATGCTCCTTCATTAGTTCTGCCCACAATATTCGTGCTGCTCTAAGTTTACTAACCTCCATTAAAAAATTCATTCCTATCGCGAAAAAGAAAGAAAGTCGAGGTGCAAATGCATCAACATCTAAACCCCGATCTACTGCCGCTTTCACATATTCAAGACCATCGGCTAAGGTAAATGCTAATTCTAGGGCTGAATCTGCTCCTGCTTCTTGCATATGATAACCTGAAATTGATATCGTATTAAAGCGTGGCATATTTATACTCGCGTATTCAATTATATCTGAAACAATCTTCATGGATTCTTGTGGCGGATAGATATACGTATTACGAACCATAAATTCTTTAAGAATATCATTTTGGATGGTACCGCTAAGCATATTCTGATTTACCCCTTGTTCTTCAGCTGTTACAATATATGCCGCCAATATTGGTATAACTGCTCCATTCATCGTCATTGATACAGACATCTTATCTAGTGGAATGCTATCAAAAAGAATCTTCATATCTTCTACCGAATCAATGGCTACTCCAGCTTTCCCAACATCACCTACTACTCTTGGGTGGTCTGAATCAAACCCTCTATGCGTTGCCAAATCAAATGCTACGCTTAATCCTTTTTGACCTTTTTTTAGTGCTGATTTATAAAACTGATTAGATTCTTCAGCGGTTGAAAATCCAGCATATTGTCTTATAGTCCATGGTCGTTGGGTATACATGGTAGGATATGGTCCGCGTTTGAATGGAAATTGACCTGGAAAATTTTCATTAATTCCGCGCATATCTAAGTCCGTTTGACTGTAGAGTGCTTTAATGGTAATACCTTCTGGACTTACTCTATTTAATGAATCTGAAGGCTTACCTTTTAGTGCTTTTTCAGCTGCGATATTCCATTCTTTACGGGGATCGTCACTTTCGTTTATCATAATGCATTATTTCATTCATGGAAACGGTTTTCTGACTCTTAAGGTACGATTTTTAAATGAAATGAATAGAAACTACATTTTGAATTTGAAAGAATATTATTTCAAATTCAATTCTGTTTGAGAAGCCCCAAACCCAACTTGTTTATCAAATTTTTCAACGCTAAAGGTATCTTCCATTTCTGCACGTAACTTCTGGATAGATAGTCCGGAGGTAAGAGACCCATTTTTCGAAACAGATATTCTTCCGGTCTCTTCAGAAACAACTAAAACGAATACGTTATTTGTTTCACTTACTCCAACAGCAGCTCGATGTCGTGTTCCAAAAGAATGTGAAATATTGGGATTTTGTGAGATTGGTAGATATGCACTGGCTGCTACAATTCGATCGTTTCGAATAATTAAGGCTCCATCATGAAGGGGGGTATCTTTTTGAAAAATGGTTAGAATCATTTCTTTTTTGATTTTAGAATCAATGCTAACTCCATTATCAATTATGTCCTGTAGAGCAGAGGAACGAGCAAATACTATAAGAGCACCTATCTTTTCCTTAGACAGTACTTTTACAGCTTCAATGACCTCATCAATCATTTCATCAGAATAATCTCTTGCAAAAAATCGATCTAAATTGGTGTTTTGTCCTAAACGGTAAAGTAGTTTTCTAATTTCTGGTTGAAAAATAATGAAGACAGCTAGAATCCCCACATCCAAAATACCAGATAATATAAAATCGATGGTATTAAAACCTAACACTCTAATCCCAAGATTGATTATTACTAAGAGAATGATACCAATGCCAACTTGAATTGCAAACGTTCCACGAATCCACCGATATAGGTAAACCAAAACGCTAGCAATGAGTAGCGTTTCTACGAAATCCATAACTCCGAAATCGAGAAAACCTATTGGGATCACTATAAAAAAATTTAAGCTTGAGATTGAATCGCGTTAAATATACGAATAGATTCGTTGGCTTCCTTTATATCATGGACCCGCAAAATTTTTGCTCCCTTCATCAATGCATGATAATGAACTGCAATGGTTCCAGTAACTCTTTTTTCAGGAGGACAATTACTTAATATTTGTCCAATCATAGATTTTCTAGAAGCTCCAACTAAGATAGGGAACGGTTTTTTTGTGAAAGTGTCAAGTTGAGCTATCAATTTTAAATTATGTTCCAACTTTTTTCCGAAGCCTATACCGGGATCTAGAATAATTTTCTTCACCCCTTCCTCTCTGAGTACCTGAATTTTCTGATCAAAAAAAGAGTCAACTTCATTAATCACTTGTTGGTATGTTGGATTCTGCTGCATAGTTTTTGGATTACCTTGACTATGCATTAATACATAGGTAGCATCATATTCAGCACATAATTTTGCAAGCAGTGGCTCTTTATTCAATCCGCTTACATCATTAACTATGTGAACCCCTAAATCAAGCGCTTGCTTGGCTACTTCGAATTTTGTTGTATCGATTGAGTAAAATGTATCCGAAAAATGTTTCTTCGCTTCTTCTAAAATAGGAATTACTCGTCTTAATTCTTCCTCAATTGAAACAGGATCTGCATTTGGTCGAGTTGATTCTCCTCCGATATCTATGATCGTTGCACCATGTGTAATCATATGGTGTATCCGATCCATAGCTTTTGAGACAATTTGATACTTACCACCATCACTAAATGAATCTGGTGTAACATTCAATATACCCATGATTATGGGTTTGGATATGTTAGAATCTAAGCTGATTAAGAATTGAGTAGTTAAAAATTATGCTCAAACTACATAAAAAATGAGACGATAGTTACCATTCTTCGATAAGGTCGCCTAATTTTTCTTCTTTTGTAGCGTATTCATCTGCATTGGGAAGAGCATCTTTGGTTTCATTTATAATTTGATCTTCCCATGCTTCTGCTAAACGCTCGTTCAGATCAATAAAGCTTTCCCATTTATCTGGCACCTCATCATCAGGGTAAATAGCTTCAACGGGGCATTCTGATACGCATGCATCGCAATCGATACATTCGTTAGGATCAATGACCAGAAAATTTGGCCCTTCACGAAAAGCGTCTACAGGGCACACAGCTGCGCAATTCGTGTATTTACATTGGATACATGGTTCGGTTACGACGTAAGGCATGATGCTTTGGAGTGTTTTTTTGGAATGAGTTTTAAAAGAACGAATATCTACCTGAATAGGATTAGATTCAATCCAAATTACTCCTTAATTACGTGCATAAATGGTTTATGATCCTTTAAAATTAAATATGATAAAAATTCTCTTATCCAAAAAAATAATTACTCGAAGTCAGAAGTTAGTTTAAACCTGGAAATTCTATTATTACCCTTATCAGCAACATATACCACTCGATCGAAATAAGCTACACCGCTAGGTTGATTAAACTGTTTAGGACCTGCTCCAAATTCCCCAAATGAGACTAATATTTGCCTTGTTTGGTCTTCTGCACCGGCTGGCGGTGGAACCCCTTCTTGCCCATTTATTTGGAATTGAAATAATTTGTTCAATTCTTGATCAATTACAAAAATATAACTGTCATCATCTGCCGTATATGCAATATCTACAGGCTTAATAAATTTATTAGGATCGTAAAGAAAGCCATCTGCCTGTGTAGTGTCTTGTGCCAATAACGAGGAATTTTGCTGAAAAACCAAACCGTCTACAGTCTCAACGGCATTGATCCAAAGTACTCTGAATGGTATGTCTACATTTTGATCTGCTTGGGCAATAAGAAAACTACGGTCGTCGGTGAATGAATCTCGCTGAGGGGAAGCAACAAAGGAAGAAATCGCACTTAACCCTATACCACTTCTCAGAGAAGGAATCGCAGGATTTAATGTTCTAATTTGGCGGACATTGATCATTTTACTAGTTAAAACACCATTCTCTCTAATTCGCGAAAACTCGAGCACAGTATTATCTGGTGCTGCAACTTGAGTTGTTTCATTGAATGGGCCTTTTCGGGTTACATATAATGTATTATCACCAAGAATACTTAATCCAGTGATCTCAACTCGCTCATAATTGATAGAAGAATTTCTGTTTAAGCGAGCGTTTTGTGCTGCAGATGTACTTAAACTGGCATCATCAAATGGAAAAATTAAAGTATCAACATACGTTAGTGGACCTGCACCATTCATGTTTTTTATTTTAAATATAGCTGGTAAATTCCATGTAATCGTTGGATCGATAGATTCAATGATAGTATCAATTCGCGCTGATACATACACATTCAATAATCTATCTTGCGTTACCGCAGTTGCTCCGTCTAAAGATATTGTGATACGAGGTGATAAATCGCCTCTATCAAGTAAATGCAAACCATTTGCATCAGTTACATACACAAACTCATCAAACCCAATATGTACATCTTCTGGAGCGTCGAATCCACTCCAAAATGGTTGAACAGGGGCATATCCATCTAATTTTTCGAGTGTTGGATTAATTCGACCTTCATCAAAAATTTCTTTGGTGTCATCATTATTCTTTGAGTTAAAAATTTGATCACATGAACCAATCAAGAGAACTATAATTAAATACCATGAAATACTAAATACTCTTTTCATCATAATGACACACTTATTGCTATTCTATGGATCTCTCCTAATCTTTCATACAGGGAATAAGAATAATCAGCTCTTATAACTCGATTAATTAGTGGGAGTTCAACTCCCGCTCCCAGACTTGGAATTTTCCTTTCTTTAACTCCAAATTCATAGCCTGTTCGAATATAGAATTGGTTCATAAAACCATATTCTGCACCAACATTAAATTGCTCAGCATTATCACTTGGATTAGTTATTTGTGCCGTTACTACAAGCGATGATTCATCTTTGTCTATCACATCGAATGCTGCACCAATTAGAAATCTAGTTGGTAATGATTGTTGCTCTTCTGGCTCTACTTCAATAATTCCATCTAGGGTGTTTCTGGTCGATGTTCCACTTGGCGCGGCATCTAACCCAAAATTATTTATACCGACTGCAAATCGAAGCCCAGTATCACCGACTAAATAAGAAAAGCCAAAATCAATTGCTCCACTAGTGTATTGTATTTCTTCGATTTTTTCCATTAAAAACTTAACCGTAATTCCGTAACTAAATAAATCTGTTACTTTATGTGACGCACTTACACCCGTAGATATATGATGAGTACTGAATGTTCTACCCGTTCCAAATGGTTGAAATTCAGTGGTTTCTGTAATATCTCCAGACCCTAAATATTGTAGAGAACCTCCGATCGCAAATGAACCCACTTGCTGTACTATACCAATATAGTTCTGTGAGATACCAGCAAAATATTCGGTATGGCTTACTATAAGATTTATTCCCTCTAATCGGGCAGAAAGTGCTGGATTCCAGTATAAACTTGAAGCATCTTGAGCATCAGCCATGTTAGAATTACCCATCGATGCACTTCGAGGATCAACAGCAATTTTGGTGAATTGAAATCCTTCTGTACCAGCTCGATCCTCACCATAATCTCCTTGTGCATAAGATGATGTGCCTAAAATTAGCAGAATAATTGGCGTTAATATGTATTTGATATTTCTCATTAAAAACGTACGGATAAACCAAACATGATATGTCTCTGCTCGATATAGTTAGCAGGATTATCATACGCTGGCAAATTATTATCGGTAGGATCTATGTATCTAGGATCACGAACATTACTCGGTACATCATAACTACGATCGTCTCTCAGTGCGATTAAGCTAGCTGTATCAAGAGGATATTTTTTATAACCTTTTCCAGTCACTGGATTTACAATCACTGAACTTCTGTTATTTAGAATATTTGTTATTTCAACAAAGGTTGAAATACGAACTCCATTTATTTCAAACCACTTTCTTAAATTAAAGTCCATTGTAAACCAAGAAGGGCCAATTTTACTAAATCGTTTTGCTGGATCTTCGACTCTTTCATAAATAGGTCGCCAATCTTCAACACCTGTAACCGGATTTCTCTGGTACCCAACCAATTCCGTTGGTGTATACCTAGTTCCACTTCTCCATACAGCAGATAAAAAGATTTGGAAATCATTTAATACACCAAGATCAAATAATGGATTTGCTCTATCATATGTAAAAGTAACGTTTCCTTTTATATCAAAAGGACGATCCCAAGCCAATGGGGTTTCCACATTAGCACCAATATTCTGCCGTGCATTGATACTATTCAAATTATCATCATTAGTTGAACTCAGACCTTCAGCTCTTGAATAAGTAAAGGATAATTGTCCGCGCAATAAATCTTTATATCTTTTTATGTAAGACATCTCGATTCCACTCGCTCGCGCATAGTCGCCATTAATTCTGAAAGCTTTTGTTACGTCACGACCATCAACATCTTGAACACGAATCAATTGAGAAGTAACAAAATCATATTTATCTCGCCAAAAAGCAGAAATGTTAAATGCATCGTTGGCAGAGATTTGGTTTCTTAAGCCAATTTCATAAGATATATCAATCTCTGGATCTAAATTAGGGTTCCCCAAATCTGGTAGATCTGATTGGTCTTGGTAGAATGGATCTAATCCCGCATATATAAAAGTAGGATGAGGTACACGAGCTGAATGGCCATAATTAAAGAACAGAACTTGATTATCCTTTACTGGAAAAGAGACATTTACTTTAGGAAGGAACCTAAATTTATAACGAAGTCCAAAAATCTCCGTTGATTTATCTTGATAGTCCTGTGCAATAAAATCAGGTATAGTTGAAGTTTTATTTTCATCCAATGCATCTTCAACGGCATTGTCAACATAGCTACCTGGTGCCCAATACTCAATACGAGCACCAATATTTGCGATTAATCCATTATAACGCACTTTATCCGTTATGAATAATGCCCCTCTTTTTGGTTTTACCCTCCAAGCATCAAAGGTTTCTCCAACTCGATTTGTCTGAGAAAAAACTGGATTTCCGTTATCATCTAGTCCTATTTGAATAGGGGCTCCAATCCAAGGTCTCGTGATGTCTATCCATTGATAGTCATTAAATTTTGCTTCAAAACCAATTACAACTTGGTTTACTCGTTCCCCAAAAAATTTCGTATAGGTAGATTTAAAAGTAAGCTCTTCTGCAAAATGATCATGCCACAATCGAGCAATTCCACCATTATTAAAATATCCAGGACCTGCTAATACATAAGTAAAATCATCGGTTCCTTGAAATTCTTCCGCTGGTGTAATGACTATGCTCTCTGGGTCAAATTCACTATCAACGTTATCTGGTCTCCAATCTCTACCATTTGCATCAGCTCTTAATCTTGTAAATAATCTACTAAATTGAACATCGTAAAAGGAGCTTTCATTGATCGTTTGAGTCCACTTTATATACGATAGATTACTGTCGTGAGTATATGTATTTGCATTGTCTAGAAACCCATTTGAAAAAGCAAACTGGAACCCCGGGCGAATTTGTGTATCAGCGCCGGTTATTTGCAACATTCTTGTATTCTGATTAATCGTAAGAGATCTATTATATGCCGCTTGGATTCTCAACCCAGGGCGAACATTATAATTCAATTTAAGCATACCATTCCAACGATTACCTTGTCTAGGTGACCAGAATTCACTCCCTACAATTGAAGAATTAATTTGATTTGCTGAAATTTTTGTATACCCATCAGTTAAGCCAACTTGTCCCGTCAAGAAGAACGTCATTTTTCCAGGCAAATCAATCCCCAATGCTGGAAGTAATTTTTCAGAAAGTATGCTTGGGCCTCCAAGATTTAATTCATAAATATCCTCGAAAAAATTCGCTTGATTGCTCATTACATTAGAGCCAACATTATCCCTTTTGTGAGTGAAAGTACCTTCATAGCGATCCCCACCATTTTGAGTTTGTACAGCCACAACACCTGAAGTCACATCACCATATTCCGCTCCAACACCACCTGTAATAACTTCAACATTAGAAAACGAATTCGATCCTAAATCTAAACCAAACCCAGTTCCAGCTAATGGGTCTTGGGCAGATACCCCATCAACTACAAACCCAGTTTCATAGGCTCTACCGCCTTTTATGTACAGACCAGTAGGGTCTTTCACAACTCCTGATTGAAGAGAAACAGCGTCTTCCACCTTCTGTATTGGAGCTGCCTCTAAATCCTTTTTCGAGATAGTAACTGAAGTATTTGATTTTTCCACGTCAAAGATGGGTGCCTCACCAATTACCACTACCTCCTGATCAGATTCATAAACCTCTTCTTCTAGCGCCTGATTTACTTCTGTGGTTTCTCCTTCTACCACACGAATTCCTGTAACCTGAACTCTTTTAAAACCTAAAAATGATATTTCGATAGTGTACTCGCCTGGTCTAATATTACGAATCGTATACTTCCCATCTAAGTCGGTTGCAGCTCCTAAATTTGATCCAATTATTCTTACACTTACCGTTGGCAACGGCTCATTTATACCAGACTCTGTGATTACTCCGCTAATAGTACCTGTACCTGCACGTTGAGCTACAGCATCGAGGTTAATCAACCAAAAAAAGAAAAAGGAGCAAATGTAAAGCGTTTTTTTCATGATGCTATTGTTCAAAATTTAGTCTATCTAAAAGTATTTGGTTGAGCATTTCTTCGATGTTATTATTTCCATTTAAGTCCCGAAGATCTACACTAAAGTAGATTACATTTTGCTCATTATTTTCAATAGCAATCGCTTCATTACCGTTGTAATCTTGATTAAAACCAATAAGTGTTGTAGCGAGAAAATCAGTGGAATACAACAATTGCGCACCTGATGAAGGTTTTAATGGGTAATTGCCAACGATTCTGTTACTAATCGAAAGCTCAGGACCACCAATACCATCTGGAGAATCAGCTATTGTGTTAGCATTTAATAAAAAATTTGTTTGAATACCCGATAGTACACCAATTGAATCTACTGGTAAAAAGTTAAAAATCTCATCATTTTGACTAATTCCTTTCATAGGAATATTAACAAACATGGTTCCGCCATTATCAAAAAACTCAGTAGCTATATCCAATGCGTAGGTAATATTACGATCTATATCATTAGAGACCCAATATATATGATCCCATTTAGCTAATGTCTTCTTTAATGTAGGATCGATTACCGCTGGAAAAGCTTCGGATAAAGCCACTTTTTCTTGAGATACTTCTCCATCGTTTATTATCCACTGATCTGGTTCGATACCACTATAAGCAAGCAATCCTTTATGAAAGGATGCGACAGACCCTGTAGCAGATCCACTGAAATCATTGATAAAAAGTGTTTTTGAAGTGCTTTGCTTGATAAACCAAGTTACTGATTCGGTGGTACTAACAGCACCAGCATTGTCAATCACACGCACATAAAACGTATTATTTTCATTGATTTTTATACCCGGAATGGTTGTTCCCTGCAAGGTTGAAAAGCTACGTCCTTGAAATACATTCGCATCTACAGTGCCTAACGTTGTGTTATCAAACTCTAGACTTATAAAAAGTCGATCCTCATTTTGTGGTATTGGAATCTCAATCCATTCATTTGTAGTATCATTTATCGCAATTTCAGTTCTACTAATATTACCAAGACCATCTAAATCGCTAATAGTCCATCCAAAACTGGCAATGGAAAACATAGTGTCTACAGGTAGCTCTTTTTGATTTAATGATACACTTGGTGCTGTATTAATTATTGGAAAAACTAATCGAGCACCATCTGTATCAATTGCTCCATCATCATCGACGGCTCGAATCTTAAAAAGCACATTATCTTCACTTAAGCCTTCTTCTATGGGAAGTATAAATGTACTATCTGTTTTAGTAGTAAATTGCCATGCATTCTCAGTCGTATCATTAATGGCGTACTCATATCCTACAATATACCCATCACTATCTGTGCCCCACCATGAAATATTAATCTGACTAGATAACCTAAAATCTCCTTCACGATTAATCTGTTCAACCGTTAAGAAAGTATTAGGTGGATTATTCTCGACAAATTCTCCAGTCGGTGCTGTTTCACATGATAGAAACAGAATTAAACCAATAAGAAAAAGAGATATGTTTTTTAAAGAATACAATAGTCAAAAAATTAAAAGAACAGACTGAGTAGCCCCAGCCTGTTCTTATTATATTATTTGATAAGCATCATCTTTCGAGTACTTACAAAGCTTCCTGCTTCAATGCGGTAGATATACATACCACTTGCTATAGCTGAAGCATCAAATTTTATGCTATGGTTTGCAGCACTTAACTGTTCACCATCAATAAGAGTTGCAACTTTACGCCCAAGCATATCATACACGGTAAGTGTAACATTACTGGCTTGTGGAAGTGCAAAATTTATATTAGTACTTGGGTTAAATGGATTAGGATAATTTTGTTGAAGAGCAAATTCCGTTGGTATACCATTTATTATATCGTTGGATGATATAATACCTCTTGTAAGAGTAATCGCTCTATAAATTGGCATGAAATCATCACCAAAGTTTCCATAAGATCCATGAACTCCTAATGTATCAGAACCATCACTAACAAGAACATTCCATACAAAATTAGCTGATTCGCCAACTGCTAATCCAGCTCCTTCTAGCAAACCATCAACCGCAGTACCAGGAATTGTAATTAGTGCGTCTGAAGCATCATTGTTAGATGGTAATTCTACGACTAGTGATGTATCTGCAGCATTGTATAATGCCCATGCATAAGTTACAGCATCGCCATCAAAATCTTCTGTACCTGTCCAACTTACCTCAATATCACCAGTTACTTCAACAGTAACGCCATCTTCTGGGGATACGAGACCAAAATCTAGAACTGGTGTAAAAGCATTGTCATCTGATGTAATAAAGTCATCTACATCTCTAGGATGGAATTTTGGAGCGCCAAAAGAAGCCGCCACAATGGCATAAGCATCCATGGTCTTGTTTAACCGGATACTATGATTGATATCATAAGAAACGCCAACTGAACCAATTTCAGAATCTGATCTTATATCTTCATTAAAATAAACACCATCTGTTGAATCTGCTCCAACATTTTTTAGTATATATTCACCATATCGACCTCTTTCTGTAAATTGAGCATTTTCGAATTTCACAAGCATTCCTTCATAAGATTCTAATTCACCGTCAACAGTGTTTGCTACTACATAGTCGGAGGTTAGAACAGGAATTACAGCTGAAACATCATTATTCGAAGATGTTAATGTAAATTCGAGGTTAACCAATTGTGTTAGAGTTAATGAGTTCGAAGCAACAGATGCTTCTACCACTTCACCAGCAGTAACATTAATAATATCACCTCTATTTAGGGCTTGTGTTTCTGTGGTTTGTTCTAAGAAAATTCCACCCCATGCTGAGGCTGCATCTTGAAGTATAATTACACCATCGGTAGCATCGGATACAATAGTACCAGATATATCCATTCCGCGAACACCAGCTCCAGCTAATGGACTAGCACCGGGTCCGCCATCACTGGTAGTTTGTAATAAAGAAATGGTATTGATGGCTCCATCTTGAACGAAGTAACTATAATTACCTGCTAATGGACCCCTACCAGTAAGATTATCACTATCCGTAGCTATCATGAAAAATGTTACGGGTGTAAAGTTTGCTTGTGCTGGGATAGTAGCTGAAAATACATCTCCAGCTGCTGTCATTGCCAGTGTATCCGTAACACCCGCAGCTGTATATACCAAATCAACGCCACTTACTGTCTTCCCTTCTACACCTACAACTGTTGCAGAAATAGTAACGGCATCAGAAGAAGTTACTGATGAATCTGATTGCATGACATTAGAAAATACCGGCGGTAACCCTAATACTTCTACATCATTTGGCCATGTAAACGTTTGTCCACTACCTAAATCTTGGCCATCAACAAAGCGTACCTCATTTAACCATACAATTCCGTCTTCAAATGGGTTGATACTAAATGCTTGACTGCCTGAAGTAACATTACCGTCTGGATTATCACCAACAAGATTGATAAACCCACTCAGATTAACAACAGCTCCTGGAGCTGGAGGAACAAATTCGCCATCTTCAGTTCGTCTGTAGTTAAATGAAGGGATATATGATACTCTATCATTTCTAAATCGAAGTGATGTATCATATACATATACTCTAGAACTGTTTTCATTAATCGCCCAATTTGGTCGAGCGCCAGTAGAAACATTTGAAACTACTGAATTAGCTATTTTTACGTAAGCTCCGTTGTACTCACCATAATTAGCAATGTTAATTTCGTGCGTTCCGTCAGCATTAAGAATATTAAGATCAGCTGCAGAGATTTCCCAAGGATTTAATAGTTCGGCATAACGAGCATAATCGGCATTGTTAACATTACCTAGGAGACTGGCTGATTCAACAGCAAATTGAGCTGTAGAATTAAAAAATCCCAAATCGCCAGTAAACGTCACAACATCGCCTCGCGTGAACCCCTCAACGAGTTCATAATCAGATTCCACAATTTGCATCGACATACCGGCGCGACCCATACTAACTGCAGAGGTATCTGTAACAAACATATGCAAACGACCTATATCGTCTATTACTCCATCATTATCTGTATCATTTGGAGTTGCCAATCCTGATCCACGAGGATAGGATACAACTACAGCTGTAAATGTTACTACTTCACCAACTAGTGGATGACTTGAAATAGTATTTTGATCAAATGATGTTAGGTTTCTATAAGTATTTGCGTCACTTAACGTAAAATCACCACCTACAGAATGTGATCCTAATCCATCGGTATTATCTTTATCTAGAACAATCCACTCCGAATTAAATGCACTAGTTCCGAATGATCCTAATGGAACATTGTTTCCAGATTGCCAGTAGCTCTTCCTTACTAAGGTGTGATCTTTTGTTGCAGCAGAAACACCCGCTACGTCCCAACCACTTCCTGGATCGCCGTCCCATGAACCTAACCAATCAATAATTTCATATCCCACATCAGCTGCTGAATCACCTTTTACAAGTGCAAAGCCATCGTCACCATTGCTGAAATACTGAAATCTGGTATAATCAGCGACATCTAATATATCCTGATTGGCACTTGGATGAGCTAAAACATAAGTCTCATTGGGCGCAATGAATGCCCCTTCTGGGAAATTGTTCCAATATTCGTATTCCCCAGCAGTTGATGGATCATTACTAACATTTGGGAAAGCCCAACCATCAAGGAATACGGTATCTTGGGTTGGATTGTAGATTTCTAAAGCCTTGTTGTTGCTAGAACCTTCCATATATTGGGAGAAAAACAAGGATTTATCTTGTGCTTGTACATTTACAGCTACGAGAGTCAGTAATAGTACAGATAAACATGGTATCAGTTTTTTCATAGTGCTTGTTTTATTTTATGATTACAATTTTACCTGTTTGGATCTCTCCTGATGCCAAATCTTTTACAGAGTACAGGTATAACCCGGATGTTAAGATTTGATTCGCATTTGACTGTAGATCCCATGAATGCTCTCCACCTGGAAGAACTCTAGGATCATCACTGAAATTGGAAAACCATCCAATATCACCATTATAAGTTTCCGAATCATGCTTGAATTCCCCAACTATATCGCCTGCGACAGTATATATTCGAATTTCAGCTTTTGCTGGTAGATTATAAAAATTTAGTTTACTCTCGTTCTCTTGTAGCCCATCCCATGCAGCATTAACCCGATATGGATTTGGATACACGCCTACTTTAAATTCACTTTTACTACTTCCAAAATTTTGGTTAATGGGGGTACCAGGAAATACACGTACGGCATTTACATTAGGACTCGTCTCTAATCCTTCTATTTCAAATGTTTTACTACCTTTATCAAAAGCGGTGACTGAGAGTTCATATTGCCAACCATTTAGTAGATCATTAATTTCATAGGCATAGTAGTAGGTATTGGTATCTCCAGCAAAAGTGACCGGATTGGGTAATTCTATTTCATCGAATCCAGTATTGAATGCAACGTCGTTTCCAGGAGTATCAAACTCTCGAATTAAACGAGCTTGAGGATTCAAATCTGCCCCTAACTCAGATCGATAAACTCTATATCCCTCAAAATCTTTCTCCCCAGAAACTCTATCGATACTCTCTTCAGCTTTTTTATCCCAGTAGATAGTAACTTTTCCAGCATCTAACTCTATTCTTATGTTCGGATTGTCTGGTGGGGTAGGAAATAGATACCGAGTTAAAATTCCATTACCGTCTGTATCTTCTCCATCATCAAGAATACCATTTGCATTTTTATCTTCCCCTTGAAAAACTCTATTCATAGAATCGATGGTTTTAAGTAATTCTACTCTTGATTCATCGTTATCAGTAGCTTTTCCTGCTTGTCCTTGAAACTCATCCGGCTTTAATGCTGCCGAAAAAGCATAATAAACACTAATAGTTTCACCTGGTTCAACCTTTGGGAAAGGACCTATTGAAAGCATTGTTATATAATTCCCGTTGGCAGTTTGACCATCTGTTCTCAATTGCTCGCGAATCGATTCACCAGCAATAACCGAATCCAAGGGGAATTTTGTTGCCATTCTTTCGTACCTAAGTTGATCACTATTTGGCCTAACATATAAACCCGTTCCAGAACTAAACAACCAATAACTAGGATCAACAAAAGGCGCTCGGTAACCTTGTTCTTCTAAACGTTCTTTATTAGATGGGTGAAAAAGTTCTCCCCTATATTCCGCACCGATTATTGACACCGCACCATAGGTATTAACCGATGGGTTATCTGGGGAGCCTGCGTCAAAAGCATATGCTGTATATAATGAATCTAAAAACCCTAACCCATTTTTATTAAAAAAGTCGCCCCCAGTTTCTGTTGCAGAGTTAACATTTCTAACGACTAAATCAGCATACATACCAATAAAAACACTATCCCAATCAGCTTCTGCAGCATATAGCCCTGAATTATTGGTTATATCATATCTTAGAATGGAAAAATTTTCTGTAAATGGAAACCCCCAATTATAACTTTCCATTTTTACATCGGCATATAATGGGGTATCATGATTGCTGATGGGAGTACCATTTATATCTCTTCGCCTATCTGTAAATTCAGCAATGATGTCTTGTTCACCCACAGAAAAAGGCGAGAAAAATTCATCATTTGGGTTGGTACTTCGGCGACCTAATGGTAAATCTGCAGTGAATTCAAACCCAGCTGCGCCTCTTGCATACCCTCCGCTTGTTGTTACTGAAGCAGTGGATACACGAATTGCACCATTATTAAACTGTGCACCAATCCAAAGACCGGCTTCGAAGAGATGTTCAGTACCTGTATCAATTGGATATCGCATACTTGAACCACCTTCTGTATTATTCCTAACATCTGGTTTTCCTATTGTACCATAATTAGTTAGAGATAATCCCAATATACCTGCATCCGTTTCAATCCTTTCAAAAGATGCTTGAGCAAATAAAAATTCAGAAATTAAAACAAAAGCAATTAATGCGAGAATGTGTTTCAAAAAACAGTACCAATTTGTTAAGTACGCAAGATAATTAGATATCAAACTTAACCCAATTAAATAGCGTTCAATTTTACAATCTTATAACATATAATTACATAATTGCACGGTAATAGAACCTAGCTATTTTCTGCTGATCAATACCAGCGTAATACATTGCCATAATAGCAGTGAATATTAATTGGAGCTTTACGATACCTATCTTTTCGTATTTCCGGGCTGAAGTAATCACTGAGTCCTGAAATATTAAAAAGTTAGATACTTTCTTAATTGCTTTTACAATTTCCTGATCTTCCATTACTATTAGCTCCTCATCGAACCCTTCCACTAATTGAAATACCTTTTTACTTACATATAAACTTTGATCTCCAAATCTAAATATATCCATGTTAAATTTGGTGAACCAAGAATAGAATGTTAGTAATGGATGGTTGTTATCAAAAGATAGCCGATAACAACCTGCGGCATTTCCTTGTTCAATAGCCGACATTATATCATAATAAAAGCTTGAAGGCGGGATAGTATCTGCATGTAAGAAATAAAGTATCTCATTAGTTGATATTGTTGCACCAATATTCATCTGTCTAGATCTCCCTTTTTTTGGAGAACTTTCCACAATTGCGCCAGCTTTTTCTGCTATTTTAACTGTTTCATCTGTACTACCCCCATCTACAACAATTACTTCTAATCCAGTAGGACTATTATTTTTTAAATACCCAATCAATGTTGAAATTGATTCTTGTTCATTAAAAGTTGGAATAATAATACTTATCATACATGCTCAAACTGGTGTTTTACTTTTTCCCAATCCTCGAATGTATCGATATCATTTAATGCAGGGAGAATATCAATGCTTTTATTCAGCGCATTCATTTTATGAACAATTGTTGAAAAAACTGTACCCGTACTCCATTCAATTTGATGAAATATCTCGGGATAAAATTTATTCATTCCTAGTAAATAAAAGCCCCCATCCACCGCTGGCCCGAGTACGAAATCATGAGTTTCGATTGAAACAAAAGCTTCATTGATTAATGAAGTTGTTATTTCAGCACAATCAGTTCCAATAATTATAACTTTTTTAACCTCTGGATTATCAAAGGCTTTTTTGAAACTAAATGAAATTCTTTCTCCTAAATCTCCTTCTAACTGTTTACGCTTTTCGTATGACTTTGAATCCCAAATATCATTCTTTTCTATCCATGATGAATACCAAATTTGCTTGGCACTACTTAGAGGGTCAATTATTTTTTTTGTATAACCAATAAGCTTTAGATAAACTTGAAGTGCTTTGGTATCTCCAATTGTTGCAGCTAGCCGAGTTTTGACTTTCCCAAGTTCTGTATTTTTTTGAAAGACTAATAAAATACTTTCCATTTAAAAATCATATCCATTAAACATCTATCGATTGCCCTTCACGTGCCAAGGATACAGAGGTGTAATTTTTTGAATGATTGTTTTTTATCTCTTGATCCAAGTTTTCTAAATATTTGTCATCGCTATCGGGATCGTGATGCGTAAGAATTAAATGTTTTATATTGCAAGTTGCTGTCACTTCTAAAACCCGCTCCCATGTAGAGTGTCCCCATCCTTTTCTTTCCAAATATTGTTTGCTACTTAATTGTGCATCATGCACTAAAACGTCTGCATCTTTTACGAAATCTCTAAAAGATTGGATGAATTTTTGTGATTCCATGGAATCATCTATTGGTAATTCATTATCTGGGGCAAAAACAATGATTTTATTATCAATTTTAAAGCGAAAAATAGCCGTGTGTACCGTATGCTGAGCCCACATATAGTCTACTTTAAAGCTATCGAATGTTAGCTCGCCAGGATAGAATGTTTCAAAATTCATAGTAGCGTCAAATTTTTCCATGGTTACTGGAATAAATGTATTAGACATATGGCCTTGTAATATCTCTTTACATCCTACACCATTCTGAGGTGGTAAATAAACGTTGAACGTTGCTTCTTTTTCAAAAAAAGGTTTGAAGAATGGAAATCCTTGAAGGTGATCCCAATGTGGATGAGTTATAAAAATATTTCCTTTTAGCGGGTGCTTTGAACTGTAAGTATTATTCCCCAAATTTCTAATACCTGTTCCACAGTCAATAATAAGTAGTTCTGAAGGTTGTGTTGATAGCACCTGAAAACATGTAGTGTTGCCACCGAAGTTCATATTTTCGGGATTTGCACAAGGAGTTGAACCACGTACGCCCCAAAATTTAATTTTTAAAGAGTCTGCCACAAATTACAACTTTACTTAGCGCCACTTTACTTTATAGATTATATATATGTTGATTTAACCTTAATAACCCTTCTGATTGTGCCACATTTATAATAATGTAGTGAACCTGATGCTATTAAAAAAACAAAAATGTAATCAACTAAATTAAATGGGGTACTTATTCAGAAACAGACTTAAGTTCATTTATTTTTTGAACAACTTCAGAAATTTTACGTTTCTTAATAGCTATTGATTCTACCGAATTATCAATTTTTGTCTGAAGCTCATTTCTTAATTTATTCCCTTTATTTGTTGGTTTAAAATAGGTTTGTGCTTCTTCAAACTGAATCATTTCAGATTCTAATGTTGATACCGTTTTTCGTAATGCTTCTAGTTCTTTTTGATATTTGATGATTTGCTTTCTTGCCCCAGGCTCAATGCCCTCAGATGCTAATTTCCGCTCCATTCCAAGATCGGCACCAGATGCTCGGAAGTTGTTATAGATTTTATCACAAACTTCACGATAATCTTTCCAAATTTTATTTTTGAACTTTAATGGAACATGACCAATTTTTTTGAATTCAGCTTGGAGTTGCTTCGCTTTTTCTACTGCTTTGGCAGCATCTTCGCTTTCAACCAGTTCACCCAATTTATTAATAATTTCCTTTTTAAGGGTTAAATTATCTTTTTGATCCTTTCTTACACTTTTAAAATGCTCTCTTCTTTTTTCATAAAATGCATCCATAGCTTCTTTGAACTGTTTCCAAACCTTAGATGATTTTTTGCGTGGGACAGAGCCAATTTTTTTCCATTCTCCCATCAATTGCTGCATGGCCTGATGACCTTCTTCATAACTTTCGGCACTCTGTGCAGCGATAGCACGCTGGATTAAAGCTTGTTTTGCTATTAAATTTTTGTTCTCTTCTTCTCTTAGCTGATCTATATTCTCTGTTTTCTTTTCATTGAACGCATCTGTTGCTGCTTTGAATTTATCCCATAATTCATTCTCTTCTTTTTGAGGTAAATTCCCTGTTTTCTTCCACGCTTTATGGAGTTTATTAACACGTCGAGCTGCATCAGCTATACTTCCATCATCAATTAATGATTCTGCTTCGGTAATTAACTTTTTCTTTTTTTCTAATGACCTCTCAATACCAATTCTATATTTTTTATCGTGTTTGAATCGAAGTTCGTTGAATTGATCCTGCGCTATATTGAAACTATCCCATACCTGCTGATTTTTATCAGATGGTACGCGCCCTATTTTTCTCCATTGAACTAATAAATCCTGAAATTCAGAATTTAAAGCATCATAATCTGAATTGGAATCACTCACTTTTTTGTTGAGCACATCCATTTTCTCCAGAATAACAAGCTTGAGTGTTAGGTTCTCTTCTTCTTGTTGTAATTTTTTTACCAGTCGGTCTACTTTATGGCTTTCAAATTCTTTTAATAGGGATTCAAACTTAGTATTTAGAGCTTCAACCTCTCCTTGGGGTAAAAATTTAATGTGTTCCCACTTCCCCTTTAATTGGTTTACAGTTTTAGTGTCCGTCCAACGCTCTTCGGATATCAAATCATTTAACTGTTTTAAAACCCCTTTTTTTGCTACCAAGTTTTCTTCTTTTCTTTTATTTAACTCGGCGTAGTGTGCTTTTTTTCTTTCCTCAAATTCTCCACGAAGCACATTAAAAGATTGTATGTTCTCTTTTGATACATCATCAGCAGATTCAGGGCCTTGAGAGATATGAAGTGCTAAATTTGCTAATTCGTTACTAATAAACGCCCAATCTTCTTGTGTAATAAGTAATTGAGCTTTTTCTAAAATTTTGGTGTAGAACTCAGGGGCTGAATCTTGTTCTTCTTCTTTTGCTGTTTCAAGATCTTTGTCAGTGGTAGCTTTATGTTCCTCAATGTGATCGTCTTCTTTATTTACAACCTCTGTCTTTAATTCTTCTGAAGAGGAATCATTTTCAGATGCATCATCTTCAACAATCTGGATAGTTCCTTCTTCCTCGTTTGAAGTTTCTAGGGATTCTTGAGTTGATGTATTATCCGTTTCTTTTATTTCAACTTCATCAGTACCATCTTTTTTACTTGGTTCTGTTGATGGTGTAGCTTCTGCATTTAGATCAGCATCGGGATTGGCTGTAGAACTTTGTTCTAATTCGTTTGCTTTATCTTTTTCTAAATTTGATTCTTTTTGCTCCAGGTTAGTCACAACTACCTTCCTTTCCACTTGGTTCGTTAATTCGGCTTATGCCTTCGTTTTTAAAGATAAAGGAAGTTAAACGGGATAAGCAACACCTAAGAAATGTTTAATGATCATTTAAAAATTGATCATCATTTATGAATATGCACTTCAGTTTGAGGAAAAGGAATGCGTAAACCATGTGTACTAAAGTTCTTATAAACTTCTTCATTCATTCTATAATAAACACTCCAATAATCTGCACCTTTCACCCAAACTCTTACAGTAATATCAACTGAACTTTCTGCCAATTTTGAAAGAGCCATAAATGGTTCAGGGTCATTTAATATACGATCATCAGACGCCAGCAAAGTTCTGAGTACTTCAAAAGCAACTTCAACATCATCCCCATAACTGATGGAAAAAACCCATTCTACCCGCCTTGTTTCTTGCGCAGAAAAATTTATAAGTGAGTCGTTTGCTAAAGGGCCATTAGGGATAAAAATTGTTTTATTATCTGGGGTAGCTAACTGTGTTACAAATATTTGGATCTCTTTAACAGAACCAGAATGACCCTGAGCGCTTATATAATCCCCTACCTTAAACGGTTTGAATAATAAGATCATAACACCACCAGCAAAATTTTGCAATGTTCCAGATAAGGCCATCCCAACTGCTAAACCTGCAGCACCTAAAATGGCAATAAATGATGTCATCTCAATCCCCAACATACCAATCGAAGAGATATACACCATTATTTTTAGCAGGATCGAGATCAAGCTAATAAGAAACCCTTCAAGTGAATCATCAATAATGGAGTTTCTGATTACTTTTCCGATTAAATTGGAAAACAATTTCACAATCCATAGCCCAACAATAAGTACAACAATTGCTCCTAAGACTTTTGGTGCGTACGAAAGAATGTGCTCCATCAATATGTCTGGGCTAAAATTTAGTTCTTTCATCTAAATTTTTGAGAGTGATATTAGGTTTGAATTCAAATGTTTAAAGCTATTTTCTAACTATTGATTGATTAATCGATGTCGTAGACTTCTTTCAAAATTGCTTTTGCATTAGCATCGCCGCCCTGCATTACTCTATGCTGCAAATTGGTTATAATTTCTGACTGTGCTTTTTCATAAGCTTCTTCTTTCGCCAATTTATCGCTCGATGTGCGAATTAATTCATAAATATCATCAGCACGGACAACACTGTAAACATTGTCTTTATTAAAAGCATGTGATCGAAGTTCTTCGAATTCTTTAAATACTCGAGGAAAATCCTCACTATTCTCGGCTTTTGTGATTATTTCAACATCTGAAGGCCCCTCAGCACTAAGAGGAGTTTTGCACAAATAAAATTGATTAAATGTATAATTCATGAACTTTTTTTATCTAATGGATTTAGTTCGCATCTTTAACTGAATATAGAAAATAGATTATTTAGATAATGCTAAATATAAAAAAGTTCACACTTGTCATTTTATTTGCAACGTTCTTAGCATGTACCGCCACCAAAGAAAGTTTACTCGATCAGAAAATACCATTAAAAGTTCAACAAGGATTTCAGTTAACACATACGTTAAACTTTCCCATCGATACATCATACACCAAAGCAGTAGTAAAAATAGTAAATGGAAATACCATTATTGGAAATGGAGTATTTATTTCCAATAATGGACTATTACTCACTACCTATGATCCTGTGCTGTCAATGGTATCTCAAATTCCTAAGCATAACCATGTATTAAATGGTTTTTCAGCTACAGCAAGAGAACATGAACTTTCTCTACCTAATATTTCTGCACTTATCTTAATCGATGAGATGGATGTTACAGAAGAATATTCAAGACAAATATCTGCTCAATCTTCAAACTATCAAATCAATCAAATTAAACAAGAAGTAACAAGAACATTGATTGAAACTGCACAATCGAAATATCCAAATTTTTTAGTGCAGATTAATGAGATATATGGCGGCAATCATAAAATACTAAGTGTCTACAAGCCCTTTAAAGATGTACGGCTTGTATGGAATGATGACCTTAAACTAGATGAACATATGCTCTCAAATAGTGATTCTTTATATCATGCAATTTCTTCATCAACAGCTTTATTAAGGGTATATAGAGATGATCAATCCACGCAAAATACATCCAACAACCCAAACGTTCCTTATCAAAATGAAGCACACTTCAAAGTGGGAAACATCAACATAGACCACAATGCTACTGTTGCTCTTGGTTTTCCAACAAGTACATATAGAAATTACCCCTTACGAGCATTGAATTTTTATAAAAATGTAACAAATCGTGTTATATTAAATACTTACCAATCATTCATTAATATACAAGACTCAATCTCTGCATCAAATACAAGCTTATTGTATGCAGGTTTATACTCTCGTTACAATATTAAATCAGAAATAGAAAGATTTACTGACATTCAGCGCTCTTTACATAATGATTCAATGATTAAGTACAAAGAGAACATACAGGCTGAATTTAACGAATGGCTAAAATCCGATTCTACCATTGAAGCAAACTACAGGGAAATTTTCACTTTTGTAGATCAAGCGTATGATATTGCCGAACAAAATGGAGCAAGTTTTTATACCACTACTTACGCTCTCCGATTAAGTCAACTAGATGATTTAGCAAATCAAGCCAAAAACTTTATTGAACAATTATCTACAAAAAAATCAGAACAAGACCTTTCAGATTTTAAAAGTACTACACTAAACAACATAAAAAAAATTAGAGCTTCAATAGACATAACTACTGAATTACGTTTTATGAGCAATACCTTGGTGGCTCTAAAATCATTACCAGAATCCCAACAATTACCTAGTCTAGATGGCATTTCGTTTGATAACACTAATCTTGAGCCTTCAACTTGGGCACTAAGATTTTTACAGCGTCAAGTAGATAGCTCTTTTTTATTTGATACAACTCTAAAGACTGAGGATTTGAATCCGAATGTATTTTATTCAGATACTTTATTTTCAATACTTGATGAAATACTTTTTGTAAATGATATGAACAGAAATAATCATTCTATATTTCTTGCATACCAAAAACCAGCTTTACAAGTATTTAATGCCGCATATTTGGAATTTCTGGGAGAATCTACATTTACTCCAGATGCAAATGGAACATTACGATATAACCTTGGATTTATTGATTCAGCCATAAATGAACATCACAAATTTTTATTAACTAATAACGATTTTTCTGCCAATGCTAAAGGAAGTGCTGTACTTTCGTTGGATGGAACACTATTGGGAATAACCTCTAATTCGTCTGAATATATAGGCGGGAACTATAGCTTTAGTGAAGAAAACGCCTTTCTAAAAAGTGTATCTGTGCCGTATTTATATAGACAATGGGAGAATGATTCTATAAACGATGATTGGTTTGCAGAGATAAAAAACTAGATCAGTTCTTTAAGTATTTTTGGAATCATCATCCATTTTACTTGGCATGTTCCCGGATTAATTTCGTCCCATCGAATAGCGTAGGATTCAAGACAAACTAAACCAGCAGTGGGCACCCTAAATACTGTACTATGTTTTCCACCACTTAGTAAACCTACCGTTTCTTCAATAAGGGGGTTATGGCCTACTAGCATTATACTCTCCCGGTTTGTAGGTGTTTTATGGATAGCTTTAAAATAAGATGCCACCGTCTCGAAATATAAACCATGGTCCCATGTAACTAAGCTCTCGTCTTTCTTCATACCTTCTAAACAAAGAAGCGTTGTTTGCCGTGCTCTTTCTGCCGGTGATGACACAATATATTCTGGACGGTAACTAATCTTTCTTAAAAACTTTCCCATTTTTGGAGCATCTTGAAACCCTCTTTTTGATAATGGTCTGTCGAAATCTCTTAGATTAAGATCATCCCAGCTTGATTTCGCATGTCGTAGTAAAAAAATATATTTCATAGGTTTGCCTTATCTGTTAATTCCGATGTATGAAAATATACTTTGGAGCCATAACGGTAAGTGATACTCCTCTTGCCACCATAAATACTATCATTGCCAACCATAGCGCATGTGCTCCTAATAATTCTTCTGTAAAATAATACACAGGAATAAAAACAATTATGGTTGCAATAAGCATTGAATTCCTCATTGCTCCGGTCGAGGTTGCCCCAATGTAAACACCATCCCAAATAAAACAAATACTATTGATAAATGGAGCCATTATTGTCCAAATTAACACCGTTGAGGCAGCAGTAATCACTACATCTTGGTTTGTGAACAATCGAATTAAGTAGGTGCCATTTAAACCGTATATAATGGTACCTACCAGCCCTAGACCAAGTCCCCATACCAAACTCCATGTTATCGCTAATTTTAAACGCTTCCAGTCACGAGCACCAAAAAATCTACCTACTAAACTTTCGGCTGCAAAGGCAAATCCATCTATTCCATAGGCACTGATATACCATAGTTGTAATAAAATGGTATTCGCAGCAAGAACAATATCCCCACTTTCGGCAGATTTTGCGGTAAAAAAAGCGTAGGAAAAGATTAAGCAAAGGGTGCGTACAAAAATGTCTGAATTAACGGATAAAAACTTTTTCAGTTCAGATTTTTTCAATATCGAATCCCAATTTAATTCTAGGGTTTTATCATAATAGTTTTTCTTATATAGTAACATGGCATATCCAATTGCAATATAACTCGATATAAGACTTCCCCACGCTACCCCTTTCACATTTAAATCGAACTGAATCACCAAAACTAAATTAAGAACTATATTCAAAACATTTAGAACAATGGTTATATACATTGGGAAACGAGCATTTTGCATCCCAAGGAACCAACCGTTTATAGCAAATAAAGCTAATGTAGCTGGAGCAGCAAATATCCTTATCTGGTAATACTGCCGCATATAAAATTCAACTTCATTGGAAGCATTGATGATAAACAACGATAATTCTAAGATTGGCCATTGCAGCAATAGAATGAACAAACTTGCTGTAAGGGCAACAAGTATAACACGCAATAATATGTTTTTGCACTCACTGCTATCATTGGCTCCATAAGCTTGAGCCACTAGCCCAGTAGTTCCCATTCGCAAAAAGCCGAACCCCCAAAAAATAAAATCAAATACTATGCTACCAACTGCAATTGCTCCCAGATAGTATACTTCATCGAGATGACCTATAACAGCTGTATCAATGGCTCCCAATAGTGGGACCGATAAATTACTTAAAATATTAGGTATAGCAAGCCTTAAAATTTGCCTGTTCAAACTCTTTCTTTTAATTGTGAATTAAAAATAAAGATATTTACACCTTTAAATAATTGTAGTGCTAATTTTAAACAGATTGCGTAGGTTGCATATGTAAAAGTGCGCATGTATTTTCTTGCCTCACTAATTAAAGAATCAAACAATAAATTTCAATCTGCCTCACAAATGGATATCGATACCCGAAATAAAATTATAAGCATTGTTCTTGGAATCGTAATAATAGGATTAACATGGTTACTTTACGATTCGATAGTAACCCCTTATCAAGAAGTGAAAGATCGTGAAGCAGAAACGGAACGAGTTCGCCATAGAATGCTCACACTTAAAGATGCACTTGTTCAGTATGAAAGTCGATTTGGGCACTTCCCACCAACCGATGGAGGACTAGACAGTGTGGTCTCCTACCTAGCTAATGATTCGCTTATGATTTCTATGGGGGATACGCTGTTTCGCCAACTTCCACCGCTGGAATATTCGCCTGAGTCTATGATTATTGCTCCGCGTTCTAATGAAAGATTTACGTATACCTTAAACGACACTACAAGACCACCTTTATATCTTCTTGAAGATCCTGATTCGGATGATAAAGTTGGAAGCTTGAGTAGAACAACGATGAGAAACGCACCTAGCTGGAATTAATGAATGAGGCATCACAGAATTTAGGCCTTTGCTTCTTTTCTGATCGGTTATATTATGCTATTAACCAACCTGATGCCGAAGCTACATTAAAAGAAATAGGCAGTTTCGATTTTAATTTCGATGTGGCTGAAGCCATTCGTTCTCAACACCCAAAGCAATACTTACATATTCAACAAACCGTTGAAGATATTGTAAAGGAACATAATATTGCTTCCTTAAGAGTATTAACTTCTTTATCCGACGAATGCTGGACAGCCCTACCAAAAGTAGTTTATGATAATTCAGATGAACGTGAAGATCATCTTTCCATCATCATGAAGGGTGTTTCACGTGAAGAAATTGAACCTACTTGGCACGCTGTTTCAAAAAATCAATTTAAGTTTTTATGTATTCGTCGTAGATCTGTAATGGAAGGACTAAATAAGCTAGCACTTTCAGTCGGAACGAATGATTATTCCAGTGATTTTGAAATTGCATCCATTTGGTCTGAAACTACAAGAAGCAGTGCATCCTTTCTAATGATTGGATGCCATAACCATGCAATTTCAATTTCTTCTTTTGTACTAGGTAAATTTCGTGCTGCCACCTACATAAAATTTGATCACTGTGAAGACCTTCCCTATCTCTGGCTTCAAACTGCACAGCACTCAAACTGGATTATGGGTTTACATGATCATACCTATTTATTTGGTAAAGACACACATGAAATAGAAAGAGTGCTTCAACATTTCTGGGATGCGTCTACTAAAGCTGTATTCTTAAATACACTAGATGAAATGGGTGTGCTTGCCGATGAAATAACCTATGGGTTTGATTTGGCAGAGGCTTTCCCTGCTATCTTGTTAAGTTTAGAGTTCTAAATTGATACGCTTATGGTTGGGTTTATTATTAAACCTGAAAACCCAATATTTAATAGTACATGACCTTTTAACCTTAACCCAAGTCCTACATTTTTTCTTTTGTATTTATAATTTAGCTCAAAAAATGTTCCTGCATCACTTTGTTTTTCATCACTTACATTAACTGTATAATAATATTCTACTTCTCCATTTATATTTGTTCTAGTACCTACATGAGCTTCTGCAGATTTTTGTTGTTCATAAACAAGTCCCGTTCCATAACCTAAAATGTGATGTTTTTGTTTTCCAATGTAAATATTTTTTTCAAAATGAAGATTATATAAATAGTAAACTTGATAAAAACGATTTCCTCTAAATGCAGTATATTCGTCATATTCATTGAACATTAACGATGTTTCAAAACCAAAACCAATGTATGTTTCACTCTTTGTTTTGAATAATATTTTTGAAAAAAATAAGTTTCCTTTTTCTCCTGTCCTGAAAGGATCATAGTATCCAAAGCCTGAGGAAAGAATAACTTTTTTTTGATCTTGGATAGTTTGTGCATTAGTAATAGTAGGACTAATGAAATATAACGAGACGATAAGTAGTAGTTTTTTTGATGGTAACATTTTTTATAGTTTTACATGTATAGTTAATTGATTGGATATGAAGGAGTAACTTTCTGCATCAAAACTTTTTTTATAGCGCGTATCACCATAATTTTCGGAAAAAACAGAAGTTGAAATGTGTATTTTTTCATTAATTTTGTATTTGCATATAAACCCAAATACTAACCCAATATCCTTAGAAGTCTCATAAAATGTTCTAGAATATAATTCATTAGTATTGGTTTCGTCGCCTGTTCCGGTATAATAATTATGATATGATTGTTGTCTAAACCGTAATGCACCTCCCAAATTTAACATTACATCTACGTTGCCACTTTCAAAAAGTCCTACATAGCCGCCCAATCTTAAAATACGGTATGTAATGGTACCTCTAGTGATAAATGAGTACAAAATATTAGAACCAGATTGATCTTCATCAAAATAGGTTAGTTTTCCATAATCTAAATACAATGTGTAAGGCTGTTTGAAAGCATATTCTAAACCAACCCGTAAACCAAACGTATTAAACCAACCCAAATAGGAATCTTTTGTTATGTGAGCCGACTCCGTAGATATAAAAATAAACTTTTCTTGAGCTTTAGTATTTGTTGATGTAAAAAATAAAATAAGTAGCACAAATATTTTGCTACTTATTTTTTGATAAATAGTCATATTTAATTCGACATTGTTCCTTTACGGTTTTCAAATCTCCATCTAAAATCTTTTCCTGCACGTATGCGAAACCCATTTCTACTACCATATCTCGGATCGGGTGTTTGATTTTCAGCAAAAAAAACACCACGCGTTAATATTCCTCGAAATATATGATCTCTATACTTGTCAACTGTGGTTGTACTGTTTAATTTAGTTTGAGAGCCATCTGTTCCTTCAACTACTGATGAAAATGAAATAGTTGTTCTACCATCACTATCCCCTTCCCAAATATATAAATCCTTAGCAAGTTCATATTCTGCCCAGTCATCATCAGCATCAATATAAATATCTTTCCATCTTTTAAACTTAACGTCTCTTCTTGAAAAGGATCTTTCTAATACACGGATTACTTGAGATTGCGGTTTTGTATCATAGCTAGTAATGAAAAATGAATCAGTTAAATCTATTCTAATATCAGGACCACCTCTAAAAAGACCGTCGAAATAAGCTCTGATTTGAACTTCACCTAGAACGATTTTATCGTAGTCTTCTTCCCCATCATCATCATCTCCATCATCATCTCCACCACCAGGAATACCACCTCCTCCTCCACAATATCTGGCAGAATTGATATCGCTTTTAAGAATTATTGGTGACTCTTCGCACGGTACAACTAAAAACGTTGGATTATTATATCCATATTCATCATTCACCCAAACCGTTTCGTTTAACATATCAGATTTAGATTTACCTTCAGGGTTAATATATCCTACATTTTCATCATCGTTATCTATGGGGTGAAAACTTATTGTTGGATTTATTTGCTCTTCGTCTACCCAATTTTCAGAATACGGAAAATATATTTTTAGATGATTTTGAATTAAATAATTTTCCAAATCTTCATCTATGTCATATTCTAACGACTTTTTTCTAGTTTGTAAAAATTCTCTAAATCTAACACTGAATAATCCTATTGTTTCCATACCCTTCCCTTTGAAGGAAGTCTTGTACTGTGCGTTGTCATAGAACAGTTCTGAAAAAGTTACATCTTCATCCCTACCCTGGTCTAACGAATATGAGGTTGCAATTCTTAACTCTTCTACAATCGCCTCTTCTTTAACGAGTTCTGTTAAAATTTTAGCGGTTTGTTCTAATTTAGAACGTAACTCAAGCTGTTGATCACTCAAGCCTTCTGATTCATTTTGTATTGAAGCTGGTTGATTACATCCAATGGCAACCATTGCAGATATAACCAATACTATTAATTTATTGTATTTCATAATCTTCTTATTGTTAGTGTTTGACATAAACAATAAATCACATGCATTATAGATAAACAAATTAACTTATTATTAAATTTTGGTTTAAATTTAAAATATATGTAACAAACTATGCTTTTATTTCTCCTATTATGTTTGGTATAAAATTTGTTACCACCTCACTTATCTGTTTTATACTTTTAAGCTATGCGAATAATCACAGGAACACTTAAAGGGCGCAGAATTACGATTCCAAAAGGATTAGACGTTCGCCCAACTACAGATCGAACCAAAGAAAGTATTTTTAATAAAATTGAAGTCTATAAATATTTGGATGGAGCAACCGTATTGGACCTTTTTGGTGGTTCTGGAAATTTAGGATTTGAAGCCATTTCTAGGGGGGCAAAAACAGTAACTTTTGTAGATATCAACCCAAAAAATATTGCCCTTATTGAAAAAACAGCCCATGACTTTGATGTAGCATCCCAAATTCGAACCGCGGTTTCTGATGTGCAACGATTTGTTGGAGGCATAGCCGTTCCCTTTGATTTTATCTTTTGTGATCCACCCTATCATTATGAATACATGGAAGAAATGATCGAATTAATACTTTCAAACAACTGGCTAAGTGAAAAAGGTTGGTTTATTCTAGAACATGATAAACATCATAGATACACTGAACATCCTCATTGTTTTTTTAGTAAAGCATACGGTAGAACTACTGTTAGTATTTTTGAAAAGCATCCAGTAGATTCATAGTACAACTATTAATGGTACAATATTCAATTAAGAATTGATCAATTGTTAATCCCTCGTTCACTATGAACACATTAGCTCTTTATCCTGGCTCATTCGACCCTATAACTTATGGTCACTTAGATATATTAGAACGTGCTGCAAATTTATTTGAACGCGTAATGGTAACGGTGGCTGTTAATAAAGAAAAACATTCTGTTTTTTCAGGAAAAGAGCGTGTTACTCTCATAAAGGAATGTATTTCTGATAAGGATTGGGCTAAAAATATAGAAGTTGAACAGTTTACAGGATTGTTAGTACATCATGCTAAGAAGTTAAAAGCAAAAACATTAATACGAGGAGTACGCCAGATTTCGGATTTTGAATATGAATTCCGAATGGCTTTAACTAATAAGCGCTTAGCCCCCGAAGTTGATACCGTTTTTTTAATGCCTGATGAAGAATTTACTTTTATTTCTGCATCACTGGTTAAAGAAATTGCATACTGGGATGGAGATCTCACTTCATTTGTACCAGAAAATGTGGCTTTTGCACTAAAAGAAAAATTTCAGAAATAACACTCCTTTTTCCTGTAAAATAGTTCCTTTCGGTTCATTCCTTTTTTACATTTCAGCCATCAATAATAGATTCAATTTCACTCCTACATCATGATCTCACAACGCGCAAAAAACGTACAGCCTTCTGCTACATTAAAAGTAACTGGTAGAGCTAAAGAACTTAAAAGAGAAGGGAAGTCTGTGGTCTCACTAAGTGCCGGTGAACCGGATTTCAAAACACCACAGTATATTTGTGACGCTGCTATCAAAGCTATCCATGAGGGCCAACATGGATACACCATGAACCCAGGCACCCCAGAATTACGTGAAGCTATCTGTGAAAAATTGAAACGTGATAATGGTTTGGAATACGAACCATCCCAAATTATTTGTTCAAATGGAGCCAAACAATCCGTTGGGTTTGCCCTACTTGCAACAGTAGACCAAGGAGACGAAGTAATTATACCTGCTCCTTATTGGGTTTCTTATCCAGAAATGACACGACTTGCAGAAGGTACACCCATAACTATTCGAACTTCTTTTAAAAATAATTTCCGTTTAACAGCAGAACAACTAGAAGAAGCAATTACTGAAAAAACAAAAGCCTTAATTCTTTGTTCGCCTTCAAATCCAACGGGTTCTTGCTACAGTAAGAATGATTTAGAAGCATTAGCTGAAGTTCTTAGATCATATCCAAACATTATAATTATTTCTGATGAAATTTATGAGTACATGGTTTTCGACAATGAACACATAAGTATTTTAAATGTTGCTCCAGATCTAAAGGATCGAGTTATAGTTATAAATGGGTTCTCCAAGGGATTCGCAATGACAGGATGGAGATTAGGCTATTTAGCTGCCCATCCTGATATAGTTAAAGCTGTTTCAAAAATTCAAAGCCAAGAAACTTCTGCTCCTTCTTCTATTTCTCAAGCAGCCGGACTAGCGGCTTACACCAACGACCTCCATGAAGTACATGCAATGCGTGATGAATTCAGTAAACGAAGAGATTTCATGGTTTCGTCATTAAATGCAATTGATGGTGTTGAGTGTTTTACACCTGGTGGAGCTTTTTATGTATTCCCAAATATTTCCGAACATTTAGGAAAATCTACTCCTGAAGGCAAGAACATTGAATCGTCTACCGACCTTTGTTTATATCTTCTAGATGAATTTGGATTAGCCGTAGTTCCTGGTGATGCTTTTGGAGAGCCAAGTGGTCTTCGCATGAGTTATGCTGCAAGCGTTGAAGATCTGGAAGAAGCAATGACGCGATTCAAAAAGGGATTAAATTCTCTGAACTAATTGTAAGGTTTGAATTAGCTGATTTTTATTACTTTCTAAGAAACAGAATTACTTGCAATAAATCATCGAGGTTTAATAGAATATTCTGATTCGTTTCTCCCGATCACTTTATACGATTTATGTTCATCGGCTAAACTTCCTTGGCTTTCAATGGTTGGTTAAAAATTCAATACACCCTATTTCAAGCGATGTTGAACAGCCTCAATGGTATAATTTCACTCTCAAAAAAGGATATAGAAGTTGTTTTATGGGATCAGCATGTAAAAATCACAGTTAATTAAAATTTTGCATTTACCTTATCTACCAAGAGTCGTGTTATTTATCGTTAAATAAAATTAGGCATCGAGCGCATTCTATTTCAAAAGCTTCCCTCAGGTTAAAATTCAAAGCTTTCCTTTAGGATCTGATTTTTCTTCTTAACTTTTTTGAAGTCGATTAAAACTAGCCTCATGCCAACCTACGAGTACAAAAGAGAAGATGGAACCACTTTTGAGATCATTCAAAAAATGAGTGAGACTCCATTAATCATATGCCCTACTACTGGCCAAAACGTTCGCCGTGTTGTTTCCGGTGGTGGTGGTGTTGTATATAAGGGAGAAGGCTGGTACGTAACCGACTACAAAAATGATGATAAGAAGAAAAAAACGGATACCCCCGAGAAAGTATCAGATAAAAGTAAAGAAACCGAGAGTATTGGAAATGAAAGTAAACCTAACGAAAAGAAAACGAGTAGCGAGAAAAAGTAAACGCATTTCAGAAGCCATTGATGTGTTAGATTCAAATTGGAAGGATGGATACACCGTACCAAGTCCCTATCTTTACCCTTTTCAATGGTTATGGGATTCTGGATTTATTGCGTTAGGTTTATCCCATTATGATGAAGAGAGAGCTTGGAGTGAGATTGAATATTTGTTTAAAGGTCAATGGGAAAATGGACTAATCCCTCACATAATTTTTCATAAAGAAAGTGACCTTTATTTTCCAGGGCCAGATATCTGGCAGGCTCATCATCAATCGCATGCTCTTGACATCCCGAAGTCCTCTGGAATAGTACAGCCTCCCGTTATCGGTTTTATTTTAGAAGAAATGTATAAATCTGCTACCGATAAAAAAGCAGCTCGCGAAAAATTACTGGAATGGATCCCAAAACTGTATCGCTTTCATTCCTACTTATATAAAGAAAGAGACCCCAATAATGAAGGTTTAGTTTATATACGCCATAATTGGGAATCGGGACTTGATAATTCTCCAATGTGGGATGAGGCCTTAAATGCCATAGAGATAGAGGATAAAGATTTGAGCTCGATTCGAAAAGATCTTGCTAATATTGATGCTTCAAACCGACCCACTAACTCTGAATATCAACGTTATCTCTGGTTAGTAGATCACTTTAAGAAAAACAATTATATCGAATATGAGATTCAGAAAGAATGTCCATTCTTGATTCAAGATCCTGTAACAAATGCCCTACTCATAAAATCAAATTATGCCTTATTCCGTCTTTCTGTAGAATTAGGTGATCCAATTGATGAATTTGAATTTTGGGCTGAATCTGGGAAAAAAGCAATGAATTCTAAACTCTGGAGTTCCGAATATTCTAATTACTTAGGGTATAATTTAGTTTCAGATACATTAATTGAAGAATCTGTAAACACGAGTTTTATGGCAGCTCTTTATGCACAGATTCCGTCCAAATCGCAAGCTCAAGAAATCGTTCACGCACACTTGATCCCTTTTGATTTAGAAAACTTTTATCTAATGCCGTCAACTCCTTACTATTCTGAGAAATTTGACCCAAAAAGATATTGGAGAGGTCCTGTTTGGGTTAACATGAACTGGATGTTCATGCAAGGATTACAAAGCTATGAGTATGAATTTTGGGCAGACCAAGTACGTCAAGACACCTTCGAACTCATCGAACAATTTGGGATCTATGAATACTATCATCCAAAAAAATCGGAAACTGAAGGTTGTGGAAGTTCCCATTTTTCTTGGACTGCAGCATTATTTTTAGATTTGCTTCATCGTACTGAGTGAGTTAACATACACTCATGACTATTATCGATTGGATCATAATTGTTTTATACCTCATAGGCCTTATTGGGTTAAGTGCTTATTTAGGCAAAGGACAATCTAGCCAAGATGATTATTACGTAGGAAATCGTACTATACCATGGTGGGCAGTTGGCATTTCAACTATGGCCACTCAAACTTCAGCAATTAGCTTTATTTCTATACCTGCCTTTGTTGCCCTAAAAGATGGTGGTGGTTTAACTTGGCTACAATATGAATTAGCTGTTCCATTAGCTATGATTGTGGTGATGATCTTTCTAATCCCTCTTTTTCGAACACTTAATCTTATAAGTGTATATGAATATTTGGAACTTCGATTTGGATCTTCAGTACGAAATTTAATAAGTGGCGTTTTCTTGATAAGCCGCGGATTAGCTACTGGAGTTGGCCTTTATGCAAGTGCAATTGTATTATCTGTTGCTTTAGACTTTCCTCTTTGGAGTGCCATCTTAATAATCGGCATTATTACCATTATCTATGATGTAATTGGTGGTATTACTGCAGTTATCTATTCAGATGTTATACAAATGCTTGTTCTTGTGGGTGGAATCATTATATGTATTGTATATGCAGTTATAGATGTGGGGGGCATTGGAACAATGTTTTCTGCAATGCCACCTGAACGATTATTAACTACTGATTTTTCAACTGGTTTAGGAGATGGTGGTACTGTTCCCTTTTGGGGATTCCTATTTGGTGGTCTTTTCTTGTACGTTTCCTATTATGGAACTGATCAAAGCCAAGTTCAGCGTGGCTTGTCTGCTAAATCGGTTAATGAAGCAAAAAAAGCGTTATTACTAAATGGATTAGCACGTTTTCCATTAACAATTTTATATATCCTATTGGGGATCGCTTCTTTTGCAGTATATCAACAAAGTCCAGAGTTATCTTCAGCAATCCCAGCTGACAAACCAGATTATTTAATCCCTGAGTATATTTTACTAATGTTACCTACGGGACTCAGAGCGCTATTATTTGCAGCACTTCTAGCTGCAGCTATGTCGAGTTTAGATTCGGCATTAAATTCACTTTCAGCGTCTACTATGCGTGATTTTATACAGAAATGGCGTCCAGAATCGAATCAAATTAAACTTGGTAAAATCGTTACACTCATTTGGGGGGTAATGATAATTATGTTTGCGTTTATAGTTGGCGGAATCTCAGATACGGTAATCGAGGCTATCAATAAAATAGGTTCCGCATTTTATGGTCCAATTTTAGCAGCATTCCTAGTAGGTATTTTATCAAGAAAAGTAACAACACACGCTGTAATTTTTGGAATTCTAATTGGTGTAACGTTTAATATAACTTTATGGTTAGGATTTTCGGAAATCCATTGGATGTGGTGGAACATATTCGGCTGCCTAATTAGCGCTAGTGTTTCCGTAATTTTAAGCCTAAAAACTACTTTCTTAGCTTCCGAAAAATATACACTTAACATAAAAAGTATAATATCTAATGAAACGCAATGGAGTAAAACGTATTTGTTCCTAATATGCTATTTCATTTTAATTTTATGCGTTTTACTATACGTGTAGGAAAGAATATAATCCGATAGTTAACGTATTGTATATGTTTTGTATTTTCAGAATAAACCTATTCAATATCTGATCTATAATTATGAGTGTTTCGAGAAACTTTCTTATCTGTGTGTGTGCGATTTCCTGTCTTTTTTTGATGCAATGCAAATCTAACTCAGGGGGAAATGATATTATAGATGATTCGGATACAAATGGATATAACGACACAGAATTTTTCAAAACAGATGGAACACAAATTATTAATCGCCAAGGAGAGACGGTTGTAATTCGTGGATTTGGACTTGGAGGATGGTTAATGCCAGAAGGGTATATGTTTAACATGCCTGGTGATTTTGGACCTACTCGAATTAGAGAAGAAATAACCGATTTAATAGGTGCTTCTGAAACGGAGCGCTGGTTTGATGAATTCAGAACGAATTATGTTAAAGAAGACGACATAATTGCAATGAAAGAATGGGGAGCTGATCATATAAGAATTCCTTTTAATCATAAGGTGTATTATGATTTAAATACAGGGGAATTCAATGAAAAAGAGTTTAAACGATTAGACCAAGTGCTAATATGGTGTAAACGACATAGGATGGACGTGATTTTGGATATGCATGGCGCACCAGGTGCTCAAAGCAATAAAGAGATTGCCGACAGTGACGGAGTTGCTCGCCTTTGGACAGAATATGATACCTACATGCCCCATGTAATTTCAATCTGGACTGAATTTGCTCGACGGTATAAAGATGAAACTATTATCATCGGTTATGATTTGCTTAATGAACCTGTTACACCAAATGGGTATGGTGCAGAAGACCTTTTGCGATTTCACACCGACTTAATCCCAGAAATTAGAGCAATTGATAAAAATCATATTCTCTTTATTAATGGAAATTATTTTTCTACTACCTTCGACGAACTTGACAAAATTCCACCACAAGATGATAATGTCGTTTTTGCGTTCCATAAATATTGGAATGCAACAGATGTGGGCACCATTTGGTATCTCTTAAGTCTACGAGAAGGAACAAACACTCCTCTCTGGCTTGGTGAAACAGGTGAAAACTCGAATACATGGTTTTATGAAACTATGAGAATGGTAGAAAACTATGACATTGGCTGGAATATATGGACGCATAAAAAATTAAGTACCATCACAGCTCCATTATCCGCTCCTAGGAATGCAAACTATGATAAAGTAACCGAATATTGGAAAGGAAATGGTCCTCGCCCATCTGTGGATGAAGCATCACAAGGCTTGTTTCAAATGGCTGAGGATTTAGCAATCGAACATAATGATTTAAGACCTGATGTTATCGCTGCTTTATTTTCACCAGACTTTAATACACGTCAAGTGCCTTACACCAATCTTACCATTCCAGGAACAATTGCTGCAGTTTACTACGATATAGGTAATAATGGTATTTCATACTCTGATACTGAATACATGCGTGTGAGTAGTGATGATTCCCAAAATAATGGTAATTATGGGTGGTCTTTTAGAAATGATGGAGTGGATATTGAAGGAAGTGATGATAATCCATCAGGATATGCAGTTGGATTTATAGATTCTGGAGAATGGCTCGAATATACGGTCACCATCGAAGAATCTCGCGAATACACTATTTCTGCTCGCGTTGCTTCAAACAATTCAAATGGGGTATTCCGTGTAAAAGTAGATGATAAGCCTGTTGGTGCAGACGTAGAAGTTAGTAGCACTGGAAGTTACCAAAGCTGGAAAAACATTTTTGTTGGCAGGGATGAATTAACTGCAGGTACTGTAACAGTTAGAGTTGAGATGTTAAACGGAGGTTTTAATTTTAGTCAGCTAACGTTCGAATAAAATATGTCTAACCCCTCCTATCAAAAAGCCGTAGATCAGTTTGTATCACTTTGGGGTGATATGGCATCTTCGTGGGGGATCAACAAAACAATGTCTCAGATTCATGCATTGCTTTATGCACAGTCGAATCCCTTAGATACCGACTCTATCATGAAAGAATTGCAAATTAGTCGTGGAAATGCAAACATGAATTTACATCGGTTACTTCAGTGGGAACTGATCCGAAAAGAAAATTATCCAGGCGACAGAAAAGATTACTATTCCGCAGAAACAGATATCTGGAACATTGTCTCAACCATCATTCGTGAACGGCAACACAGAGAAATTGTACCTATCAGAGCCGAACTTACTGAATGCATAACTATGCTGGAAGAAGGTGGACTTAAGGATCAAGAAAGTATTGATTTCAAAAAAAGAATTGAAAATTATTATGATTTCTTAGAAATGTTCGAGCGATTTACCGAAGCGATGCTCCCCTACATCAATAAGAAAAATCTAAACTTTCTTAAACAACTTGTTAAATTAGTTGAAGTAAAAGAAGCACTAAAAGATTCTGTCAAAAGTGACAAATCCATCTAAAAGGGCTATTGGAAATAACGCCGAAGATATAGCATGCCAATATCTATTAGAGCTTGGTTGGGATATCATTGAAAGAAACTATTATGCAGGTCATAACGAGATTGATATAATTGCTAAAGACGAAGATATCATCGTCTTTATTGAAGTAAAGATGAGATCTAGTACCCATTTCGGGTTACCTATTGAACATGTAAACGAAACAAAAGTATTTCGCATTTTTGAAGCTGCAGAACGATGGGCTCAAGAAAACGAATATCAACATGCTCCATTACGTTTTGACATCATTGGTATACTTCAAAAAAAGAATACTAATGATTTAACTCATTTAAAGGATGCATTCAGATAATATTTATTGATGGCAATTTTGCTATAATTATTCGAAGTTTATGGAATGCCTACATCATTAAATTTTATCGATTATTTAAGAAGCTATATTGGATTAGCTTTATTTGCACTGCTTTTTATCATTGCTATTCCATTTATTTTACTCATAATTCTTATCAGTTTTGGAAAAGCGACGGATTTTGTAATTCGAACTTTTGCTCCTGGCATAGCAAGACCTGTGTTATCCGTTATAGGAATTAAATTCTCGGTGGTTCAACATGGTGCCCCCTTTCATGAACCTGCCATTGTAATTATAAATCATAGTTCTACCCTTGACATCCTAACTATGATGGCCGTTGGATTAGATAAAATTCGCTTTGTTGCAAAATGGGAACTTCAGTATTTCCCTTTCTTTTTCATTGTTGGTCGATTAACAGGGCAAGTGTTCATCAAAAGACAAAAAAGTGACGAAGCCATCAAAACATTAGTATCTACCTATGAGCGACTACAAAAGAATAAGCTTTCTGTAATGGTTGCTCCAGAAGGCTCTAGAAAACATGAAGGAATTATTGGCCCTTTTAAAAAAGGAGCTTTCCGAATGGCTATAGATTTAAAATATCCTATACTTCCAATCTATTTTGATGGGAATAATCGATTGAGTGTTGGAGGTTCGATGTTATCAAAGTCTGGAACTGTTGAAGCACATATTCACCCTCCAATTGATACAACTAATTGGCATCTAGAAACTATTGATGATCATATCAAGGAAGTACGAGATCTTTATCTAAACTGGGCTGGAGTTGTAGAATAATTAGTGTCTAGGTATCATATACTGCACACTGAATAGCTTATGTTCATCTACCCATACTTTTTTTACTTTAAACCAGGGAGATACCAAACTAGAGAACTCATCTAAACTATATTTATGAGAGTTTTCAGTGTGCAAGTACTCTCCTTTTCTTACTTCAAAATTTATTCCATTCACAGTTATAGCGTGATTTACTTTAGAATATAACCGCATTTCTACAGCTCCTTTCTCCTCTACCCAAACTGCTTTATGCGTATAGTTATCAATATCAAAATCTGTATTAATAATTGTATTCAGGTGTAACAACATATTTTTATTGAATGCAGCTGTTACCCCTTTGGAATCATTATACGCTTCTTCTAAGGTTTCCACATCTTTCTTTAGATCAACGCCAATTAAAACTCCTCCTTTTTTTCCAATGATAGTTGAAAGTATAGATAAAAATCTTTGAATCTTACTCAATTGAAAATTACCTATTGTGGAACCTGGGAAGAAAACAATTTTTTGAGCCTTAGAAGATGTATTAGGCAATTCAAATGGATACGTATAGTCAACTGATAATGGATCGATAGTAATATCTGGATATTCTACACGAAGTTGATCAGCAACGCTAAATAAATAATCACCAGAGATATCAATTGGAATATACCTCTTTATGTTATTAAGGTAATCGAGTAGAATTCTTGTTTTTTCGCTACTCCCACTTCCAGGTTCAATCAACTCAATCTCATCACCTAATAATTGCTCAAATTCAGCAAGATTGTCCTTAAGAATTTTTTTCTCGGTTCTGGTTAAATAATATTCATCAAGTAATGTAATTTTATCAAACAGCTTAGAACCTTCTTCGTCGTAAAAATATTTACTAGGAAGATGTTTAGGTGTACATCGTAATCCGCTAATGATTTCATTAACCGCAGATTTTTCGAGGGTGAATGTTTCTTTCATATTTATTTTGCTAACCTAATTCCACTAAACTGCCAACGGGCACTGGCATTAAAAAAGTTTCTATAGGTTTTACGAATATGAGATTTTGAAGTGACACACGACCCCCCTCTCAACACATATTGATTCACCATAAATTTACCATTGTATTCACCTAAAGCCCCAGATAATGGTTTATAATTTGGGTAGGGCGAATAACTACTCATTGTCCATTCCCAGACATCACCAAACATTTGTTTTAAGCGTGGTGATTTACCTATCCATGTAATTGGATGAAAATGATTAGAATCAACAAAATTACCATCAATATCTAAATCATTACATGCATGTTCCCATTCTTGTTCTGTTGGCAAGCGAACCCCCTTCCACCGGGCATATGCATCAGCCTCATAATAACTAAGGTGAGTAACGGGTTCGTGTTCAGCGACAGGTCGTGGACCAGATAATGTAAAATTAAACCAAGTTCCTTCTCTTTTGAACCAATATAATGGTGAGCTCCATCCTTCTTTTAAGACAGTAGACCAACCCTCATCTAACCAATATTTTGATTGGGTATAACCTCCAGCATGTATGAATTCAAGGTATTCTTTGTTGGTTACAAGCCGATCAGCAAGTTCAAATTTTTGAATAAATGTTTGATGTTGAGGGTGTTCATTATCGTAAGTGAATTCATTCATCGAGCTACCAATACTTACTATACCTTCATCAAAGGCATGCCATTTAAGATCATTGGCTGGTGAAATTTGAGAATTTAACCCAACTCTATAGCTAGGTAAAAGTGGATTTTGGGCTAGTAAGTATTTAAGATCCGTAAGGATTAATTCTTGGTGTTGCTGCTCATGATGATTCCCTATTTCTATCACTGATGCAACTTCCGTCCATATCCTGTCTGAGCATTGATGAATAAAATCGATCATTTCACGGTTAATATAACCTCTATATTCAAATACTTCTTTTACGGTTGGCCGAGATAACAATCCTCTATGGGCTCTTTCAAATGGAACCCCTGTTTGTAGATAGTAGGAATTAAAAAAATACGCGTATTGGGGATGTAAACTTTTAAACTGCGTGTTATACTTTTTTAATACAAATGTCTCAAAAAACCAACTTGTATGTGCAAGATGCCATTTTGTTGGACTCGCATTCTCCATTGGCTGGATAACATAGTCCTCAATTTCCAATGGCTCAACTAGATAATCTGTAAATGATCTGATCTTATTGAATGATAGTAAGATGTGTTCTCTTGATAATCGTGAAGTCAAATCAGATTCTTTTATACTATTCATTCTCCAATTTTTTAAAATTATTTTTGAACTACTTTAGGAGAATTTGTTATTAGTGGCACAATTAAACTAATCCGTGACGTATAATTAATTATCTCTGTAAAAAAAGATTTTTTTAAGGGCACTGTCTCTACGACTTTTCACCGTAAAATCTTTTTGTCGACAAAATTGATACACCGCTGTTCTCATTGAATTCACCCCTTTTTCATCATCATAGGTGACTTCAATTGCTTGCCCATTTGGTTTTAATTTTTCAATAGCCTCTAATAAAGGTCTAAATTTTGACGATCGTTTTTTAGATGCTTTAATTGTTGATCTTTTTACGAATTTAATTTCCACAACATTACCTTTTATTATATGTATTCATCTAATAATATAAAATAATTATAGAATGAATCACACTTTCTTTTTTTAACAATATATTTTAATGATGTATTAAAAGTTAATTCAAATTTATTGAACTAATTTATCAAATTAAAAATAATATCAAGAATACTTAATTTCACATACTATTGAATTAAATAAGTTTGTAATGTAAATAATTAGTTATTCTAATGTGCTTTCTATAAAAAAAGGATTACATAATTATTTTAATTTATCTAAAAAATGTAAATTTTTGATATTACATTTCCTCAAATTATTCCAGAATTTATATACCCTACTTCTCTATTATTTTGGCGGTCTAATCTTAGGTTCAAATCAAATGTATTTCAAAGATAATGACCATCCATCTTTTGGAATATTAAATGTAAACATAACACACATTCATCCCCGCTTTAAGTAAAGACATTGGCTTCTTGTTACTATATAACTGTGGAGATTCCTCTTCCGATGAATCGGGAGTGGAGTTGTAGAAGTCAGGTAATTCATTGACAATGAGCTAGTCATCTAACAATGCCACTCCCTACAGATGCTGAATCTATAAGGAGTGATTTTTGATAACAGGCAAGCAACAAAACAAAGCAGTATGCTGATTTTTCACTTCGTTCGAAATGACAAGCAAAAACGTTTAAATAACCTATCCCTAGCAAAAAATTAATTTATTCTTTTGAAAGAAGAAGTATATGTTGATGCTTACCAATAAATTACATTTATTCGGTTTATCCAACGAAAATACTTGACCAAAATTAATAACACGTAAAGATACAATACAGACAAAATGAAGAAACTTGTTTTATTAACAACTTTAATGTTTTTGGGAATTATATGTAAAGCTCAAGAATCTCCTTCAAAACTTGATGTGAGATTTGGTTTTGGAACGTCCCTACTCGGAACAGGTGATATACAAATCTTTATGATTGAAAATGAATTAAATTTGAGGCTAAGTAAATATTGGGCCGTCAGTGGTGGATTGGGTTATGCAAAAACAATTAGTGATATCTTTGAAACAGGGTCATTTATTCAAGCAAACACAAATATTTACATTTCACCATTCAAAAACGATGGGAATAATGATTTTAGATTAGGAACAGGACTAAGTTGGTATTCCTTTTCGGATGTTTATCAATCATCAGCCACTTATCAAAACGGTCAACTTATTTATCAAGAATATGAATTTGATAATCGCAAATCTATAGGAGTAAATGTGATTATTGAAAACACATATTTATTATCAGCAAAATATATGATTGGAATCAAATTATTTTCACAACCTTATCAGAATGGTGATTTAAATTCTGGAATCCTACTGAAATTTGGTGCCAAAATCTAAAATGCGAGATAACAAGGTAAATGCGATAATACTCCTAAAAAGGTTGCAATACGCATATACAAGATAGTTAGCACTTATATCTAATATTAATTGATTATATATGACAACTATGGAACAGAAAAAATATCACTTATTAACTGAATAACTAACTTGGATAATAAAGTAGTTCTAGATCAACTTGCTGGAATTAGAAAAGTATCTCTGGATGATCTACTAAACTCTATTATTGTGGTGCATTTAGAAATGGTAAAAGACTGGAAATTAAAATTGAGATACGGAAAATTAGAAACTCCGTATAGTCACTTTACAGTTCTTGCTGACGGTATTGTGGAAGAATTAGCCGAAGGGTTTAAGTGTCCAAAAGGTAAAGCATGGATGGCAATGAAGACTTGGGCAAGCTCAACGGGAGAATCCGCTGACATGATCAAGGTAATCGGGCAACAAATCGGATTCACGGTTACAGGCAAAACAGAGGTTTATGAAACTGAACCTACACAACCACCGTCTGAGAACCCGTACGGGTATGACATAAACTTCACCCCGTATGACGAAGAATAAATAAAAAACGCACCACAACAAAGGCTATAAATCATGTCGCTTTGTGCCACGCTTCATAGCCAAACCAACATAATACCTGTCCATGTTTTCGGAATACAAAATATAAACGTAATACACACGCACCCCCATTAAATCAAAAAAAGCTCCCCAAGTTTTCTCGAGAAGCTTTTTAAATGTGGGCGATGAGTCCCGACTCCTCGGGAAAACCCCCGACCTATATCTTCCCTTCAATCAACTTCTTAATCATTTTCCTACTCTTCCATTTCTTTATGTGATGCTCTCTAGACATCGCCTCTTTCCGAGTTCTATACTCCTCAGTATGCATGATTTGCCATGGAATCCCTGATTTCGTGTATCTTGATTCCCCATTATTATGGCGGTCTAACCGAGCCTCCAAGTCAGACGTACTTCCAACATAATACCTGTCCATGTTTTCGGAATACAAAATATAAACGTAATACACACGCACCCCCATTTAATCAAAAAAAGCTCCCCAAGTTTTCTCGAGAAGCTTACTAAATGTGGGCGATGAGGGACTCGAACCCCCGACCCCCTCGGTGTAAACGAGGTGCTCTAAACCAACTGAGCTAATCGCCCTATAATTAAGGATGGCAAATATACAACTATTTAAAATCTAGCAAAAGAAAAAAGAAAAGCTTTATTGATTATTTGGTTAACACTGTTAACTTACGGCGGAAATAAATTTAAGCCCATGCCTAACACACCTAATTACACATTTACTCCAGTTCTAGTCGATGGAGCACGAATACCTTTTCTAAAATCATCTACAGATTACAAACATTTCATGGCTTATGACCTAGGAAGACTCGCAATTTCTGGATTAATGGCCAGAAATAATATCCAAGGAACATCGGTTGATCATGTAATAATGGGAACGGTTATACAAGAAGTAAAGACGAGTAACATAGCACGAGAAAGCGCTCTTGGTGCTGGTATTCCTACTACTGTTCCAGCTCATACCGTTTCAATGGCTTGCATTTCATCCAATCAAGCCATAACAACGGGTATGGACTTAATACGTACTGGTCAAGCTAAAATCATTGTAGCGGGAGGAAGCGAAACCATGTCTGATATTCCTGTTAGATTTAAAAAGAAATTCCGGCAAAAAATATTAGATGCTCGAAAATATAAATCTCCTATTCAGTTCTTAAACTTTTTTAAAGGATTAGGATTGAAAGATTTCTTGCCCGAATTACCAGCTATCGCCGAATTTTCAACTGGTGAAACAATGGGGCAAAGTGCTGATCGTATGGCGGCTAAATTTGGAGTTTCAAGAAACGATCAGGATGAGTTTGCCATGCGATCGCATCATATGGCCGCCAAAGCGACAGAAGATGGACTACTGGATGAAGAACTACTTTCTGTATCTATTCCACCAAAATTCAAAAAGATAACTCATGATAATGGTTTCAGAGCAAATACTAGCTTAGAGAAATTGAGCAACCTTCGTCCCGCATTTATTAAACCTCATGGTACCATTACCGCAGGAAATGCCTCCTTTTTAACCGATGGCGCATCCGCCTCATTAATCATGGATGAACACACCGCACTCGAACTAGGACTTACACCAAAAGCGTATTTACGGGAATATGTTTATGTATCGCAAGATCCTGGGGATGAATTATTGTTGGGTCCAGCATATGCCACTCCAAAAGTATTGGATCGCATGGGTCTAAAACTTGATGATATCGACGTATTTGAACTACATGAAGCATTTGCTGGGCAAGTGTTATCGGTGTTGAATGCCTTAGATTCTGATCATTTCGCAAAAAAATCGCTAGTTAAAGAATCGAAAATTGGAAAAATTCCGATGGGAAAAATGAATACTCTAGGCGGTTCCCTTTCTCTTGGCCATCCTTTTGGAGCAACGGGAGTCCGTTTAGTTACAACTGCAGCAAATCGATTACTCCGAGAAGATGGTAAATACGCACTTGTAACGGCATGTGCTGCTGGTGGTCAAGGACACGCCATCATTTTAGAGAGGTATAAGCCATGATAGAATTAAATAATCCATTACTGCGCATGCAGGAATCTATATCTATAAACAACAATTCGAATTCAGATTCCGCATTAAGAGCGGAGTAAAAATTTTTAGTTATGAGCTACATTCAAAAGGAAATCAAAGATTCGGTGTTAATCATAAGCCTAGATGCACCTGGGGAAAAAGTTAATACCCTTAATGAAGCAATGATGGAGCAATTTTCTTCCCTATTAGAAGAAGCCGATTCAGATTCTACCATAAAAGGGATCGTTTTAATAAGTAGAAAAGACGATAATTTCATTGCTGGTGCGGATATTGAGATGTTTAAAGCCAGAAGTACCGCACAAGAAATGCAGCAACTTAGTTGGGATGGTCATCAGGTGTTAAGTAAGATAGCTATATCTAAAAAACCCATCGTTGTTGCTATCCATGGAAGTTGCATGGGCGGCGGTTTAGAGCTATCCTTAGCTTGTCACTATCGGATTGCATCTAAACATCCAAAAACAATATTCGCATTACCTGAAGTAAAACTTGGCGTAATTCCAGGAACAGGGGGTACCCAACGGTTACCCAGATTAATTGGAATCCAAAAAGCATTGGGCTACATGCTTACAGGGCGTAATATATTTGCTAAAAGTGCTAAAAAAATTGGCTTAATTGATGAACTAACTCATAAAGATGCCCTAGAAAAAGCAGCTATTGCAGCCGTGCATACCATTTCCAAACATGGCTTTAAGAGACGAAAGGATAAACGCTCAGTTGTAGAAAAAATCCTCGAAGGTAATCCACTTGGCAGGTCAATCATTTTTAACCAAGCTCGCAAAAAAACCTTACAGCAAACAAAAGGTAATTATCCAGCCCCAATATATATCATCGATGCTATCAAATATGGATACAAACATGGATTGGAAAAAGGGCTACAACATGAAGCCGAACTTTTTGGTAAAGCAGGTTCTACCCCTGAGTCGCGCGCATTGGTAAATTTATTTTTTGGAATGACAGGCGCCAAGAAAAACCCCTTAACTTCTGAAGTTAAGTCTGTTAAAACGATAGGAATTTTAGGCGCTGGTTTGATGGGATCAGGAATAGCAGATGTAAGCATAAATAAAGGGAAATATCATGTTTTACTCAAAGACCGCACATTAGAGGATGCAGCTCGTGGAGAAAAGGCGGTATGGGACGAGCTTCAGAAAAAAACAAAAAAGCGAATTCTTTCCCCTTTTCAACGTGATCAAATCTTTAGTCGATTAACTGGAACAGAATCTTATCAGGCTTTCAGTAAAACAGATGTAGTAATTGAAGCTGTATTCGAAGATTTAGAATTAAAAAAACGAATTATAAAAGAAGTTGAAGCAAACACTCTAGATCATTGTATTTTTGCAACAAATACATCCTCACTTCCAATTTCCGACATAGCTGAAGGAGCAAAACGCCCCGAAAATATCATTGGAATGCATTATTTCTCTCCTGTTCAAAAAATGCCATTACTAGAGATTATTACTACCGATAAAACAGCCGATTGGGTCACTGCAACCGCTTATGATATTGGGGTAAAACAAGGAAAAACGGTTATTGTAGTGGGTGATGGACCTGGTTTTTATACCACTAGAATTCTTGCTCCTTACATGAATGAAGCTTTGTTACTATTGGAAGAAGGTGCGTCGATCGAATATCTAGATTCAATTATGAAAAAATTTGGATACCCAGTAGGCCCCATGGCTCTTTTTGATGAAGTAGGTATGGACGTAGGTGCACATGTTGCCGAAACTATGTCGCCCATGTTTAATGCACGTGGTGGGAAATCAACCAAAAAAGCTGAAGAATTGGTTAATGCTGGATTTTTGGGAAGAAAAAATAAAAAGGGTATGTATGATTATCACTCAAAAAAGAAAACACCCAATCTAGATGTATATACTTACTTTGGCGGTCCAAATCGTAAAAATCCAGATGCGGAGAGGGCACAACTTCGTATTGCATTAATGATGATCAATGAGGCTGCCTATTGCTTGCAAGAGAATATTTTAAAGTCGCCTAATGATGGAGATCTTGGTGCTATACTTGGCTTAGGATTCCCACCATTTACAGGTGGTCCGTTCCGCTATTTAGATGCTGTAGGAATACAAAACGTTGTAGATACAATGAATATGTTTGCTGATGAAATTGATGTCAGATTTAAACCATCTCCAATTCTAGTTGATTATGCCAAAACGGGTAAGTCTTTTTATTGAGGATGTAGAGAAGGATTCACTAATTCTTTATCGAATTTCTCCTATCTTTAGAAATAACTTTTAAATTTAGAAAATCAGAATGCAAACGTTACTCTTTTTTATGGGCAATCCAAGCGACCCAAATGGTGGTATCATCAACTTAGTTTTTTTAGGTGCCATTTTCGCAGTGTTTTATTTTTTCATAATTCGCCCACAAAGCCAGAAACAAAAAGAAATCCAGAAAAAAGTGGAGAGTATGAAGAAAGGGGATAAGGTGGTTACCTCATCTGGACTCATTGGTGTATTGAACGCGATAGAAGAGGACTCTGTTTTAATCGAAGTTGGTGGTGGAACAAAACTTAGATATTTGAAAACAGCGATCACTGATGTAAATCCAAACAAACACGTTAAAAAAGAAAAATAAGTTGGAGAACATCCGGTTTAATACCATTCCCGAGGCTATTGAAGATATCAAAGCTGGTAAAATGATCATCGTGGTAGACGACGAAGATCGGGAAAACGAAGGCGACTTTCTCATGGCTGGCGAAAAAGCCACCACAGAGGCCATTAACTTTATGGTAAAAGAAGGGCGAGGCCTAGTTTGCGCCCCTGTTTCTAAAGCTGTTGCAAAGCGTTTTAAGCTGAACAACATGGTAATGCAAGGTGCGGATCCAGATGAAGCAAATTTCACCATTTCTATTGATCATAAAAGGCTTACCACAACCGGAATTTCTGCTTCGGATCGCGCTCATACGATTCGAGAACTTACAAATATCGAATCTAAACCAGGTGATTTTAGACGCCCTGGTCATGTTTTTCCACTTATTGGAGTTGAAGGAGGGGTACTTCGTAGAGCTGGACATACAGAGGCCGCTCTTGACCTTGCTAGACTAGCAGGGCTTCAACCTGTTGGTGTGATATGTGAAATTATGCGCGAAGATGGTGAAATGGCTCGCGTGCCAGAGCTTGCTGTATTAGCCGAGAAATTCGATATGAAATTTATCACCATCAAAGATTTGATTGCCTACCGGAATGAAACTGAGAGCTTAGTGAAAGAGGTAATGGAAGTGAATATGCCAACCATGTATGGTGATTTTCGTCTCCACGCCTTTGAAGAAACACTTACGGGTGATGTGCACCTAGCCTTGAGCAAGGGTACTTGGACAAAAGATGATGCCGTACTCACTAGAGTACATTCTTCTGACTTAATTGGAGATATTTTTGGTGCCCGCAATGCTGATACCAGCGAGTTGCTACATCAAGCTATGCTACAAGTTGAGCGAATGGGAACAGGTGTTGTTCTATATATGAATCGCAACCAACGTGGTTCTGTACTCGTTAACCAACTCCGCACGCTTAAATTAATGCAAGAGGGCACCTTTGGTGATTCTACCGAAGAGGATAACAATCCTAAGAAAAGTGACTCGCGTGATTATGGAGTAGGAGCTCAAATCTTACGTGAGCTTGGTATCAGAAAGTTAACATTGCTTACAAATAATCCAGTTAAACGTATCGGAATAAAAAGTTTTGGATTAGAGATCGTAGATCAAGTTGAGTTTGAAGATGATCTCAACATGTTTACGGATATTAAAAATACCCCATTAGAAAAATAATCATACTTGAAGTACATCGAATTGTAAGACATTGGTAAGAGTCCCATTAGTGCCTCAAGAACTGTTTCTTTCATCTAAAGGTAAAAAACACGATTGTTTTTTGGTCTTTACTTAATTCTTCCTAAAGACATCACCTGGAGGTAAAAAAACCCAAAACTCAAAGAGCTTGGGCTTTTATTTAGAAATTGCGTTCGATCACTCAAGAATATATACTTCAACAGCACTTAATCCTTTAGGTCCTTCAGAAACTTCATATTCAACGTTGTCTCCATCGTTTGGACTTTCATTTTTTGGGAAATTTTCTACATTATTTCGATGTACGAAAATATCCTTACCACCTTTTTCTGGGGTTATAAATCCGAAACCTTTTTCCTCATTAAACCACTTTACTTTTCCGTGTTCCATTACTTGAATAGTCTTACCACAGGTACAGTTAAATCACATAAAAAATTAATGTGTATTGCGTTCTAATCGGCTGTGTAATTGTTAATTTAGTACAAACTAGAGAAGGGAAACATATACTGTACTATTAACCGAATCCTGACCTTTAACTTGCACTTAAAGGTCGTGTATATTTGTTACCGAACCAAATTAACTTTCTGTTTTCTTTTCTTCGATACTTGCACTTTCTGAAACATGTTCAGCTACCATTGATTCTATTTTTTCACTTGGGAAAAATTTCTTATTAAATATTAATAACAAAAAAATGGAAACTGAAATAGCCATATCAGCTACATTAAAAATATATGGGAACAGTGTTTTTTCACCTATTTGAAGATAGAAAAAGATAAAATCGACTACATGACCATCCAACAATCCTCCATATCTCCCAATATATGCCATGGTTAATCGGTCGATTATATTACCGATGGCACCACCTATAACCATCCCCATAATTAATAAATAGCTAATTGGTGACTGCTTTATTGTGTACAACAGATATCCAATAATACCAATCGTCGCGGTGATTGAAATTAAACTTACAATATGTGTATCAAAAATATCAATACCTAAAGCCATCCCGGAATTTTTGGTGTAATAAAACATTAACCATCCTTCAATAATATCATATCTATGAAGTTCTGGAGAGGTTCTAATTACCCATTTCGACCATTGATCGATAACAATTACTAGTATTGCAGGTGAAAATATTGCTAAGAGTTTATTTCGAATCAAAAGTGTAAGGATTATCTTCGTTTTAATTTTGCATCTATACTCAATTGAGTATGGGGGACCGCCTCTAGACGTCCTTTGGATATTTTTTTACCCGTTACTTTACAAACACCATACGTTTTATTGTCTATTCTTTTGATCGCATCATCTAAATACTTAACAAATTTTCGTGTACGATTAAATAACATGTATGTTTTTTCCCTTTCTTGAGCGTCAGTTCCTGCATCGGCCATATGAAATGAATATGCAGATTCATCCGATGAATTCTCCATGCTTTCTCTTAATGTCCTTTGAAGAGTTTCTAATTCCTCTTCAGCAGCATCTCTTTTCTTCAGGATTATTCCTCGAAAATATTCTAACTCGTCATCATTATAAGGGGATATTCTGGCGTTTTCATCCATTGGTTTTTCAGCCATTTTCTACTCCTTAAGTGTTAATATTTCTTCGTATGGAAATGGTGCATTCTTGATCACCTATTTCCCACGACTTTATAAAATCTGATACTTCCAACTCTGTTAGCTGAATTTCTTCTGCTAACGTTTCTTCTTTGATGTAATCACTTAGAGAAACTACGGCTTCTTTCAAGAATTCCTCTCCAGTAAAACCTATTGAAATTCTGTCTACTACATCAAAATCTGCTTCTTTCCTCATGCTTTGGACACGATTAACAAATTCTCTGGTTAATCCCTCCATTTTTAGATCATGAGAAATTTCCGTATCAACTGCCACGCTTAATCCTCGCTCAGTTTCTACTTGCCAACCTTCCAATCCGGTTCTTACTATCTCAAGTTCTTTAGCATTTAATTGTACATTCTCCCCATCAGAAAGTTCAATATTTATGAATCCTTGCCGCTCTAATTTAGTAATTGTTTCTGTTCCAAACTGATTTACTTTTGCAGCTACTAATTTCATCTTTGGTCCTAATTTTTTCCCTAATAATGGATAATTAGGCTTTGCAGATTTATGCACAATTCCTGAATCATCATCAACGAATTGAATGTCTTTGACATTTACCTCTTCTAAAATTATATCTTTAACTGATAATATGGCTTGTCGTTCAGCCTCATCTTTAATTGGTAAAATAATTCTTCCCAATGGTTGCCTAACATTTACATCTATTTGATTCCGAATTCGCAATACAATTGATGATATCAGTCGCGCCATATCCATTTTATGTTCTAGACCTTTAAAAATAGCTGTCTCTTCCACAGTCGGGAAAAAGGATAAATGAACAGATTCTTCATCTAATTTTGAAACTTCGTTCAATCTTTGATAGATCCATTCTCCCATAAAAGGGGCTACAGGACTCATCATCCTGCTCATATTTTTCAAACATTCATAGAGTGTTTGATATGCCGCTGTTTTGTCAAGCGTTGTACCAGATTTCCAGAATCGCCTTCTATTCCTGCGAACGTACCAGTTACTGAGTTCCTCTGTAAACTGCTCCATTTCTCTTGCCGCTTTCGTAGGTTCATATTCTTCAAAACACTCCTCCATCAACTTAATGGTGGTATTTAGTCGAGAAATTACCCACTGATCGATCTCTGGTCGTTCATTTACAGGTATTTGTGCTCCTGAGTATGTGAATCCATCTATATTCGCATACATTGCAAAAAATGAGTACACATTTACAATGGTATTAAAGAATTTCCGCTGTACTTCTTTTAAACCTTCTATGTTAAATTTCCGATTTTCCCACGGAGCAGAATTACTCATTAAATACCATCTTACGGTATCTGCTCCAAATTGACCAATCACTTCAAATGGATCAACGGCATTTCCCTTTGATTTAGACATTTTCTCTCCCTTAGCATCTAACACTAAGCCATTCGAGACAACATTTTTGTATGCAACGTCATCAAATAACATCGTACCTAAGGCATGCAATGTATAAAACCATCCTCTTGTTTGATCAACACCTTCAGCGATAAAATCGGCAGGAAAGCTATAACTAAATTCTTTTTTATTGTTAAATGGATAATGCCATTGTGCAAAAGGCATTGAACCAGAATCAAACCAAACGTCTAATAAATCCGGTACACGGCGCATTGTACTTCCATCGGGTGCTTTCCAAGTGATTTCATCAATATATGGTCGATGTAAATCTAATGATTCGTCTTTGGGAATTCCTGCTTTCTCTTTTAATTCTTCAATACTACCTATGCATTCTACATACTCTGGATTGGTGTCGCTTTGCCATATAGGCAACGGAGTTCCCCAATATCTTTGCCGTGAGATAGCCCAATCTACATTATTTTCTAACCATGTACCGAAACGTCCTGTACCAGTATTTTCTGGCTTCCAGTTAATTGTTTTGTTTAACTCAACCATTCGGTTTTTAACAGCGGTTGTCTTAATAAACCAAGATTCCACAGGATAACTCATCAAAGGCGTACCCTTTCTCCAATCAAAAGGGTAATTATGAAGATACGTCTCATGCCTAAACATTAGGCCTTTATCTTTTATCGCTTTCGCTATTTCTTTATCAGCATCTTTAAACCACAATCCTTTAAAATCGATGACTTGGTTAGTGAATCTCCCGTCTTTATCTATAGGGTTATAAACTGGTATATTGTGTTTTTTACATGATTCAAAGTCATCGGCTCCAAATGCTGGTGCTGTATGTACCACTCCTGTACCATCATCTGTTGTAACGTATTCTGCAGAAATTACTTTCCATGCTTCATCAGCATTTATTTCTGCTTTTGCGTAGTCAAAAATAGGATCGTAAGTTCGCCCTAATAAATCCTCACCAGTTATTTCCTTAATGATTGTTGCTTCTTCTCCAAATACGCGATTTACCGTCTCTTTTGCTACAATGTAGTTCTGATCTTCGAATAGAACTTTTACGTAAGTAAGGTTCTTATTTATCGTGAGAGCAAGATTTGAAATGGTTGTCCAAGGCGTTGTTGTCCAAGCAAGATAGTATGTATTGTCTTCCCCATGGGCTGGGAATTTCACATAAATAGATGGGTCTTGAGTTTCTTTATATCCTAGACTCACTTCATGGGATGAAAGTACTGTACCATTACCAGGCGAATACCATTGTATTTTGTGCCCTTTATAAAGTAATTTTTTATCAAATAGTGTTTTAAGTGCCCACCAAACTGATTCGATATACTCATTTTCAAAAGTAATGTATGGATTCTCTTGATCTACCCAATATCCCATACGATTGGTAAGATCATCCCATAAATCCTTATATTTGAGAACACTTTCTCTGCATTGCGCATTATATTCAGCGATCCCATATTCTTCAACTTGATGTCTTCCCTCTAATCCAAGACTCTTCTCCACTTCTATTTCTACAGGCAATCCATGGGTATCCCAACCTGCCTTTCTATCAACTCTGAATCCCTTTAATGTTTTATATCGGCAAAATAAATCTTTAACAGTTCTTGAAAGAACATGATGTATCCCAGGTTTTCCATTTGCGGTTGGTGGGCCTTCAAAAAAGGTAAACGGGATTCCATCTACTCTACTATCAAGACTTTTTTGGAAAATGTTATTTTCTTTCCACCACCCAAGTATTTCTACCTCAGTTTTTGGATAACTAAGTTGCTTTATTTCTTTAAATTGCTTTGCCATAAATGAATTTTGCGGCGAGTAAGTTATAAGCCCCAAATATAATCAATCTTTTGCAAAGCATAAGATGTGATCTATTAAAAAATTACCCTCTCATTAATGTTAAAAAAACAAGATCTTCTTTAAAAAGTAAATCAGATTAAATGAATCATTTATCAAGCATCAGAGATATCACTGTCTCTCATCCATTAAAAATTGTATTTGTATGCCTCGGAAACATTTGCCGCAGCCCAACTGCTGAAGGTATCTTCATTCACAAAGTTCGCGAACGAGGACTTGAATTATATTTTTACATCGACTCATCTGGAACAGCAGCATACCATGTAGGAGAACCAGCAAATAGCAAAAGTCAATTTACAGCAAACAAATATGGGGTTCACCTCCCTTCTCGTGCGCGTTTATTCGAATACGAAGATTTAAAAGAATTTGATTTGATAGTAGCTATGGATAGTTCAAATATGAAAAACATATCAGCCTTAGATCGTACTTCAAAATTTGAAGAAAAATTGTTTATGATGCGCGATTTTGACCCATTCCCAGACGACAAAAATGTACCTGATCCATACTATGGTGGAATGCATGGATTTGAGAAAGTTTATGAAATAGTAGAACGCTCCTGTGATCAACTGCTGAATGAATTGGTGAAAGCAATAAAAAATTAAATTGCTTACTTACCAATTAGTCAATATTTTGACGAAACCTTTTTTTTATGAATTCTACAAAGCTTCAAATCATACTACTTGCAGATGAACTATTTCGCTCCAAGGGCTACAATGCATTTAGTTATTCGGATATATCCAAACCACTTGGAATAAAAAATGCTGCAATACATTATCATTTTCCGAATAAAAGAGATCTTGCGAATCAAATTGTACGATTTCACATAGAAAATTTTGAACGCTTTAAAGATAAGATTCAACATAAAGAGGCACTATCTAAGATTAAATTCTTTCTCAACCTATATGCTTCCATTTATCAATCGGGAAGAATTTGTGTAATTGGCTCTGGTGCAACAGATTGGAATTCACTTCATGATGAGACAAAAAGTTTAATGTCTTCATTTACCGAAAATGTGATACAATGGTTGACCCATACCCTAGAAAAAGGAATAGAAAATAAAACCATTAAAGTATTACATTCACCACATTCTGAGGCTTTAAGTATTTTAACTAACATTTTTGCTGCAACTCAATTAAGCAGAATTACACAAAGTGATCACTTTTCAGTGATAAAACAACGTATATTAGAACAAATAAAAAATTAACTTACCTATTAATAAGTACTATGAAAAGAGTAGTCATTACAGGACTTGGGGCATTAACCCCATTAGGAAATGATGTCGACACATTTTGGAATTCACTGATACATGGTAAAAGTGGGGCTGGTCCCATTACCAAATTTAATGCTGACTTATTCAAAACACGATTTGCACACGAATTAAAGCATTTTGACCCAACATCCACTTTAGATCGTAAAGAAGTTCGAAAAAATGACTCCTATGTGGTATATGCACTTTATACAAGTTTACAGGCTGTTAATGATGCTGGCATTGATCTCGAAAAAATTGATACATCACGAACTGGAGTAATATGGGGCACAGGAGTTGGAGGCTTTGAAACGTTTGAAAGAGAGCTTTTAGATTTTGCTGATCGCAATAGAGTTCCAAGGTTTACGCCTTATTACACCCCAAAAACTATTCCGAATATGGCTTCTGGTATCGTTGCTATTAAGTTTGGTTTTATGGGCATCAATCAAACAGTAACCTCTGCATGCGCATCCGCTAACAATGCAATGATGGATGCCTTCAATTATATACGACTTGGTAAAGCGGATATCATCGTAACTGGTGGCTCTGAAGCCGCTATAACTAACGCATCGGTTGGTGGTTTTTCTGCCATGAAAGCCTTATCGACCAATAATGATAGTCCAACAACTGCTTCACGACCATTTGATGTTGATAGAGACGGATTTGTGATGGGTGAAGGCGCTGGGGCACTCATTTTTGAGGAATATGAACACGCGAAAGCTCGTGGAGCTAACATTATTTGCGAGGTACTTGGTGCAGCAAGTACGGCTGACGCCTATCACTTATCTGCCACCCATCCCGATGGCCTAGGCGCAAAAAATGCAATTAATTTAGCATTGGTAGAAGCAGGTTTAACCATTTCTGATATTGATTATATCAATGCCCATGCCACGAGCACTCCTGTGGGTGATATAAGTGAATTAAAGGCGATCAAAGCTGTCATTGGCACTAGTGGTGCAAATCCAAGCATTTCTGGGACAAAATCTATGACAGGCCATTTATTAGGTGCTGCAGGTGCTATAGAAGCTATTGCAGGAATCAAAGCCATGGAACATAATATCATCCCGCCTACGATTAATGTTGATAATCTTGATCCAGCCACCGAAGGATTAGACATTGTCATTAATAAAGCTAAGGAACGAGAAGTTAATTACGTAATGAGCGATACCTTTGGCTTTGGAGGCCATAACACGATCGTAATTTTTGGTCCAGCAAAGTAGGTGACTATTCCTTCCACGATACAAGAAAAGATTCAGCAACATATAAATGGTTCCATTTTAGATTGCAAGCCTATATCTGGTGGTGATGTTAATCATTCTGCCAGACTTTACACGGAAGCTGGCATTTTCTTTTTAAAGTGGAATGAAACTTCTGCGCCTGATTTGTTTATCGCTGAAGCCAAAGGATTAGAACTTTTAGCTTCAGCAGATTCTGGTTTATTTATACCTGAGGTGATCTTAAAAGGAGATCATTTTTTATTACTTAACTACATTGAAGAAGGTGCCATAGGCAATTCTTACTTATTTGGAAGTAAGCTAGCCTTGTTACATAAAACCACCAATGAATTATTTGGACTCGACCATAACAACTACATAGGTATTTTACCTCAGTCTAATCACTATTATCCGAATTGGTTAGACTTCTTTGTTCGCGAACGCATTGAGCCACAGGTTAAGATGGCTGTTGATTCTGGACGTATTGATTCTTCATTTGTATCCATTTTTGATAGGGTTTTCAATTTTACTTATGTACGCTTTCCCGATGAACCACCAGCTCTTCTTCATGGCGATCTTTGGAATGGAAATTACATGTGGACAAAAGATGGACGAACCGCGATTTATGATCCCGCGGTATATTTTGGTCACCGTGAGATGGATATTGCAATGACTAAGCTTTTCGGAGGATTTGATCGCCAATTTTATGATGGATATAACGATATATATCCTTTAGAAGAAGGGGTTGAAGAACGCATCAAACTTTGCAATCTGTATCCTTCATTAGTACATGCCAATTTAATCGGAGGTGGATATATCGAACAATCCTTGCGATTGCTAACACAGTTTTTCTAAGTTTGATGGTTAGATTTTCACTTTGTTCGAAATGAAAATCTCTTCTGGGCATGCTAGATTTAAAAACTTACCGTTGTACGTTACACTGAGAAACAGACAAACACTATGAAATATCTTTTAATATTCTTTTTTTCTTTTGCTTTTTCACACATCCAAGCTCAAGTATACCCCACAGTTAAAACCATTCATCTAAATTCAAAAGAATTAGATCAAGAAAGAGAAATTTTCATATATACCCCACCTTATTACAATGAAAATATTTATGAAAAATATAATGTGATTTTTGTCTTCGATTCACAGCACAAATCATACTTTGATTTAGCTCACTCCGCACTATTTTTTGCTAACGAAAATGACCACGTGAATCCACATATAGTGGTTGGCATCCCTGCTTTATTAAATGAAGACCCTGATAACTTTTATTCTAGGAATAGTGATTTTTTACCTAAACCACTGCATGACACACAAAGCTTTTTTTACGGCCAAGCCAACTTTGATAATTTTTTTAATTTCATAGAAAAAGAACTCATTCCATATGTAAATGACAATTATAGAACCTTACCAAACAGAGTATTTATCGGACATTCTTTAAGCGCTTCTTTTGTGTTAAAAGCATTTATAACCAATCCTGATATTGCAAAAGGATATCTCGTCATATCCCCTAATATTCGATACGATAAAGAAAGGCTTGTTAATGAAGTGCTTAATTTAGAGGCAGATAATTCGGACAAATTTATTTATTTCAGCCACGTTGCAGATGATGATGGGTTTGTTTTATCAAATTCTGGAGTGAAAAAAATTGAGACTAAATTAAATACGATTACTCATTTTGAAATTGATAGTTTACCTAATAGAACACATCACACTACTTTTTTGCCAAGTTTAGTACATGGTTACACCAGCTACTTTAAGTTTCTAAATAAAGAAGGATATTACCTTCCAAAATCGATAAAAATCAGAGTTAAAGTCCCAAATACCGATGATGATGTTTTTATTTCAGGTAACCACAAAAATCTTGGCAATTATCAAGACGGAAAAATTAAGTTAAAACATGTCTCTGATTTTATAAGGGAAATAGAGGTTAATATTCCATCACCTTCATACATAAGATTTACAGGTGGTAGCAATCACACTGAAGCGATCATGAAAAGCATTGACTTACAGGAATTGTTTTCTTTTCCAATTGATATACTTACTGAAGATGAATACGCGTTTGAAATCATTGATTGGACAAATTAACCTCTTAGCAAAACAAATTACTATTATGAAAAAGCCATTACTTTGTCTCCTTTTTCTATGCTCGACCTCTATTGGGTATGCACAAACTACCGAATTCACCGCACGACTTAACTCCGGTTTCTTCTATTTTTCAGGGGAATCTGTTGAAAGTACTAGTCAAATAAATTATAACCTCTCAAAGGAAGATGGATATACAAATAATCCTTATGGAAATAGACCCACTCTATCCTATGGAATTTCTGCAAGCTTAAGTAGAATAACCAAGTCCAATATTCGATTAGGAATAGATGTTGGATACGAAATGTTACGGAGTAACATTGATCTCGATCGAGTATCATTTTGGGATGGTTTTAATTCGACCAGTGAAAAAGTAAACGGTCAGACTTTCTTAAATAATTCATTTGTTAATTTCTTTCCAAGCATTGGTTACAGGTTAACCATCAATTCTTTTGTTTTAGATTTTGATCTTGGAGTTGATGTAGCCAACTTTCTTTCAAGTACAGAGGTTGGAAAAGCCGACTCAAATACTCGGTCTTATGAAACTGAAAGAGATAGAAAATACATTGAATCAGATGTTCGAGGAAGGTATCAACTAACTATATCTAGAAATAAAATTGGTGGATATTTTGGTTTCACAAACGGTATTAAAAATTACCAAGAAGGATTTGTTGGTGGAACAAATAGTGCTTTTAGCAGAATGATACGATTCGGGTTTGTGTACAAAATCAAATAATCTAAAGAATAACCCTCACACATTAATTTCTGGTTGTTCCCCTTCTCTCCGCCTCAGTCACAACCGAATGATATAACGAGTGCTTATATCATTCCCGCAAAAGTAGAAAACTAGAAGTGTATAAATTAGATACATTCACTAAATCCAGATTCCTGTATTCACAGTTTATGTTCTTTCGTGGAATGTTATACATGTATCACCAGCAGGAATTTTTGTGACACGAAGCAACTCTGGAACCACTTTTTTTGACTTTGCTTGATTCATCAATAATTCTAATGCCTGAGTTGAGAACCGAGATCTTGTCATTTAGATCCCGATTCATCGGGAGAGAAATCTAGCAGTTTTACTTAGTGTAGAGTAGTAGTTGTTACCTCTTAGCATGCATTAACCACCACGTCGTCATTCTGGACTCCTGCCAAAGGCATCCCACGGGAGATCCAGAATCTGTAGGGAGTGATTCGTTTATCCCAGGCTAGCCCTGTAGCAAAGCCACACTCTACAGATGCTGAATTCCCCAAAGGGGTGCCCGTGGCAAAATTCAGCATGACTACTTAAAAAATACCCCCACTAAAAAGTGGATTTATTTTCCAAGCATAAGTATATATTGACGCTTACCATTAAATTACTTTTATTCAGTCTATCCTATTAAATAATTAGGGTAAAATGAACAAAACGTATAGATTCAGTTGGGGTACAATGAACTTAGTTCGTTTTGTTATGTTGTATTCCATTGATAGAAAGAGCCAACGCTAATAAAATTGAATAAAGACTTTTAAGAGATAATATGGCCAAAAAACAGACCAAAAAGCAGATAGAACAATACGAGCACAGTAAAGAAGAGCGCACTAATATTCCACATGTTGGACTGGTTACACCCGCCAGCGATCCTGATACAGGTGAAAAGAAAAGATACCATTACGATCCACATCTTGACCCACAATTACAATGGGCAAGTAAAGCGGAGCATACTAGTTTTGAAGTACCTACTGTTAGTTTGCATGTACATGAACGTATTGACCCAAAAACTATTATTGAGACAGTAAAAAAAGAACATGATGATGGTGGTCAAATGAGCATGTTCTCTGAAAAGAAGCCCCTACGTGAAGCCATAGACTTTTACAAACACAAAGAAGGGTGGACAAACCGACTCATTGCAGGCGACAGCCTTTTGGTAATGAATTCCCTACTTGAAAAAGAAGGCATGGCAGGCAAAGTGCAGATGGTCTATTTTGACCCTCCTTATGGAATTAAATACGGGAGTAATTTTCAGCCCTTTGTAAATAAACGAGATGTAAAGGATGGTAAAGATGAAGATTTGTCAGCTGAACCAGAAATGATAAAGGCTTTTCGTGATACGTGGGAATTGGGCATTCATTCTTATTTGACTTATCTCAGGGATAGACTATTGTTGGCACGGGAAATACTACACGAAAGTGGGAGTGTATTTGTTCAAATAAGTGATGAGAATATACATCACGTTCGAGAAATATTGGATGAAGTTTTCGGCAACAATGCATTTGTTTCCATCATTAATTTCAAAACTACCAGTGGTTTCGAAAAATCAACATTGACAAGAATAGGAGATTATATAATTTGGTATTGTAAAGACCCTAGTGCTGTTAAATACCATCAACTATTTGAAGAAAAAGAATTTCAAATTGGAGTAAATGGCTACCATAGGCTGATGCTTGCGGACGGGACCAGACGGTCTTTGACTAAAGAGGAAAAAGAAAATCCTGATAGAATACCAAAAGGTGCAAGAATCTATAAAGCTGGTGATATAAAGTCTCAAGGAAGGACTAACTCACCTCAAAATTTTGAATTTGAAGGTAAAACATTTGAACCTGGCCCTAATCATCATTGGAAAACCAATGTAGAAGGACTCAAGGAACTTGCTGCCCAAAATCGAATACATTCATCTGGCACGAGCATTCAGTACATAAGATATTTTGATGATTTTCCTGTCCAAAAAATATCTAATGTTTGGCTTGATACTGGAACAGGTAGTTTCTCGGAAGAAAAGATATATGCAGTCCAAACTAATCCTAAAGTTATTGCAAGGTGTATTCTGATGACAACCGATCCTGGGGATTTAATCTTAGATATTACCTGTGGTAGTGGGACTTCAGCAATTGCTGCTGAAGAGTATGGTCGCAGATGGATCACCTGCGATACTTCAAGAGTGTCACTGACATTGTCAAAACAAAGGATAATGACCACACAGTATGATTATTTTCAGCTAGCACATGTAAATGAAGGAATATCAAGTGGCTTTGTTTACAAAGAAGTTCCACATATTACCTTAAAAAGCATCGCTCAGAAAATCCCAACAGTAAATGAAGTTTTGTATGATCAACCTTTGGTTGATTCTTCCAAAACTCGAATTACTGGCCCTTTCACAGTCGAGGCCGTTCCAGCGCCTTACGTACAAAGTTTTGACGAATTGGAACAAGATGCTTCGACAAGCTCAGCATCCGCAGATACATCTATTGCTCGGAGTGGAGAAACTAACCGCCAAGCCGAATGGCGGGATGAGTTGTTACGAGCTGGTGTACGAGCCAAAGGAGGCATCATTATTCAGTTTACACGAGTAGAGCCATTGGCAGGTACCAAATACATTCAGGCAGAAGCAGAAACCAAAGAAGATACGCCTAAAAAGGTATTGGTGGTTTTCGGTCCTGAACACGCACCCTTGGAACAACGCATGGTGGAAAATGCTTGGCAAGAAGCAAGAGCTTTAAAACCTAACATGTTGCTGTTCTGTGCCTTCCAATTTGACGAAGAAGCTGCAAAGGACATTGATGAACTCACGCCAGCCATTGCAGGTATGCAACTCATCAAAGCTCAAATGAATGCGGATATGTTGACGGATGACTTGCGTAAAAAACGCAGTAGCAATGAGAGTTTCTGGTTGGTAGGACAGCCTGACGTGCAGATCCATAAATTGGATGATGGCAAAATTCAAGTTGAAGTGATGGGCTTTGATTACTACAATCCAAAAACAGGAAATGTAGAAAGCGGAGGCAAAAAGAACATTGCTATGTGGATGCTTGATACCGATTACGATAATCGTTCACTCTTCCCTTCCCAAGTATTTTTCCCCATGGCAGGAGCAAAAGACGGTTGGGCAAAACTGGCTAAGAACCTTAAAGCAGAAATTGACGAAGAGAAAATTGAAGCCTTTAAAGGTACGATTTCACTTCCGTTTGAGCCAGGTTCAGCTGTGGCGGTCAAAATCATTGATGACAGAGGTATTGAAAGTTTAAGAGTTTTAACGGTATAGATTATGGCAGAAAGTATCGATAAACTCATCATCAACAGCCCTCATCAAGAGCCACAACAACATTGGTTTTACAATAGAGAGAATAGAAATTTCTTCATCAAAGAAGGAAGGCGACCAGCGGGCTATGTTATGGCTACGCCAAACTCTAAAGCCTTTGATGACCCAGGTATTTTTATAGAAATAGATATCGTCAACAAAATCCGACCAAGAGTAAAAGCATGGCGAGAAGCAGGTTACCCAGGTGTAACAGGTATTACTAAACGACTGCTAGAACATTGGCAAGACCCTGAAGAACGAAAGGACCGCAGGTTTTTCTTTTGTCAGTTGGAAGCCATCGAAACCTTGATTTGGCTCACGGAAGCACCAGCTGCCGACAAAGTTGGAATTGACATTCAAGGAGATGGTGGGGCTTTTGAACGTTGGTGCAGTAAAATGGCAACAGGTTCGGGTAAGACCATCATCATGTCCATGATCGTTGCATGGAATTTCTTGAATAAAGTAACCAATCCAACTGATGCACGATTCAGCAAATACGCTTTATGTGTTGCTCCTGGGCTTACAGTAAAAAGTCGTCTACAAGTTTTACAACCTACTCACGAAGAGAACTACTACGAAGAATTCAATATCGTACCTGCTGCTTTGATGGATAAACTCCGTCAAGGAAAAGTGATTATTCACAACTGGCACGCTTTGGCTTGGGATTCTCAAGACAAAATTGATGCTAAAGTTGAAAAAGGCTATTTGCGTTCTGTGGACAAACGTCAACGCATGGAAATTAGCGGTGAAGCCTACGTCCGCAATGTACTCGGTGAAATGAGCAACGCAAGAAACATCATTGTACTAAATGATGAGGCTCACCATGCTTGGAGGATGAATCCAGAAGCAGTTGGAAAATACAAACGAACTGGATCCGACAAAGACAGTGCTGAGGAAGCCACTATTTGGGTCGGAGGTCTAGATAAAATCCACGAACAAAGAGGAATTCTGAAATGCTTTGATTTATCAGCAACACCTTTTACACCATCAGGAAAGAAAGCCGCAGAAGATGCATTGTTCACTTGGATAGTTTCTGACTTTGGATTGAATGATGCCATAGAATCAGGATTGGTAAAAACACCCAGAGTGGTTGTTCGTGATGATAGCGAACGCACTAAAGAATTGAAATCACGTCTGTATCACATTTATGCAGATGATGAAGTAAAAGACGACATCAACCGTAAAGCGGACGAAACAGAACCTCTACCCGACCTTTTAATCAATGCTTATTATTTACTTGGAAAAGATTGGCAGGAAACTAAGAACGAATGGGAATCTGTTGGTCATAAAGTTCCTCCCGTAATGATTACCGTTGCCAATAGAACGGAAACTTCTGCTCGAATCAAATATGCTTTCGACCACAACCAAATATTAATTCCTGAACTGTGTGCACCTGACAAAACATTGCAGATAGACAGTAAAGTTTTGGAAAAAGCAGAGTCAGAGACGGAAGCAGTTGAACTAAATATTGAAGTGGATGAAGATGGTGATGAAACACCAAAATTGACTAAAGCACAACAAGCAGAGTTACTTAGGCTTACTGTAGATACAGTTGGTAAAGAAGGAGAGCCTGGTGAACAAGTTCAAAATGTAATTTCGGTTGGGATGCTTTCAGAAGGTTGGGATGCAAAAACGGTAACTCATATTATGGGACTGCGAGCATTTTCTAGTCAGTTGTTATGTGAGCAGGTAGTTGGTAGAGGTTTAAGGCGAGTGAGTTATGATGTAGGAGAAGATGGCTTGTTTGAACCTGAATATGTGAACATTTTTGGAGTGCCTTTTACCTTTTTACCGCATGAAGGAGGCGAAGGAACACCACCACCGCCACCCAAACCAAAAACCAAGATTGAACCGAGAAAAGAAAAGGCACAGCACGAAATCACTTTTCCGAATATCATCAGAATAGACCACGTTTATCGTCCACAACTCAAATTGGATTGGGACAATGTCAATGTATTAGAATTAGATCCGTATGAGTCAATCACTGAAGCAGAGATGGCAGCCATTATTTCTGGCAAAGCCAACCCTAAAGTAAAAGCAGCTATTGGATTAGAACAGATTGCCGAAGACACAAGAGTTCAATCCATAGTATTTAGAATAGCATCTACCATTTACAATTCAGAAAAGAAACCTGATTGGAAAGGGAGTAAAGAGATTTTTCTGGCTCAGGTCGTTCGTATTGTGGAGCAATTCATTGATTCAGATAAAATCAGAATTAAAAATGACCTGTTTCATCAAGACGATTCCAAAAGAAAGATTCTCATAATATTGAACATGAATAAAATTGTCCAGCATATTTGGACAGCCATTCGTTCGGAAAACACAGAAAAACTTACTCCTGTATTTGATAAGGAAAAACCAATTCGCTCAACAGAAGATGTAAGAACTTGGTACACCAGCAAACCTTGCGAATGGACAGAAAAATCACATATCAGCCATTGCGTTTATGACAGCGGCTGGGAAGCAAGTGAAGCTTATTTCTTTGACAAATCCGACTTAGTTGAGTCTTTTGTAAAGAATGACCATTTAGGTTTTACAATTCTATACAATCACAAAGGAGTAATCCGAAAATTCTATCCTGACTTTATTTTAAAGTTGGTTAATGGTGATTATATGGTTTTAGAAACCAAAGGAGTGGATAGCCAACAAAACAAAACCAAACGAGAATACTTGAACGAATGGATCAATGCAGTGAACAATCATGGTGGATTTGGAAAATGGCATTGGGATGTTTCATTTCACCCAATCGACATAGAAGGATTGGTCAAGAAACGTATGGGTAAGGAATTAGCCTAACGCAAGTTCAAGCACATTGCCATCCTCTCCCGATAAATCGGGATGCGGTGACGTCAGCGCTTCCTTGCCAACGCTAAAACGAAATGAAAAAATAAAAACGGGGTACTACAACACCTAAACTGAATTAAAACTGGTTTTAGCCAAACCGTTAGAGAAAAATTCGCTCCGCTCATTTTCTTTTTGGTGGTTCAGTAAAAAAAAGAACGAGAACACCCCCATCTTTAAACCTCTTAAAACCTAGAGCTACAGTTAAGCGAATGAGGCATATACCTGCTCCATTCTTGCCTTAATTTCTTCATTTCCTAAATTTCCTATGCTTCCTAGATGCGAGTGGTTTAGTTCTTTGGGTGGAATAAATGTTCCATCTTGTATATGCTTAGCTACTAGTAAGTAGGCTTCACGAAATGGCATTCCCTCCAACACGTATTGATTTACCGCTTCCACAGAAAAGATAAGATCATACTTCGAATCTTTTAGGATATGATCATTCACCGACACTTTCGCCATCGCATATTCTGTAATTTCTAAACATGATTTAATTTCATTCATCTGAGGAAATAAAAGCTCCTTTAAAAGTTGAAAATCTCTATGATATCCCGAAGTTAAATTGGATATCATCATCGCTATGCTATTTGGAAGCGCCAATAGGCTATTGGTTTTGGCTCGAATAAGCTCAAACACATCCGGATTTTTCTTATGCGGCATAATACTCGATCCCGTTGTTAATTCATCCGGAAGGGTAATGAATCCGAAGTTCTGGCTATTGTATAAGCATACATCCGCTGCTAGTTTATTTAATGTTCCAGCAATTGCTGCTAATCCATAAGCAAAAAACTGCTCCGTTTTACCGCGCCCCATTTGGGCGTACACCACATTTATTGCTGGGCTATCAAACCCTAACCATTCTGTGGTGAGTGCTCTATTTAAAGGAAATGATGATCCATAGCCCGCGGCAGATCCTAATGGATTGCGATGTACCATAGACCGCACCGATTGCATTACTGTAAGATCATCGACTAAACTTTCGGCGTATGCACCAAACCAGAGCCCAAAACTGGATGGCATTGCTGCCTGTGTATGGGTGTAACCTGGCATAAGATGGTGTTTATTTTCTTCACTTCTCTTAATAAGGGTATCGAATAATTTCTTGGTTAACCCCACAATTTCATGAAGCTCAGCTCTCAAAAATAATTTTAAGTCAACAAGCACTTGATCGTTTCTAGATCGCCCAGCATGAATTTTTTTACCTACATCACCTAACTTCCTAACCAACATTAACTCGATTTGAGAATGCACATCCTCTACCCCTTCTTCAATTTCGAATATTCCTTTTTGAATATACTCTTTGTCGATGGTGCGTAATTCATCTTCCAGGATTTCAAGTTCTTCTGCCTCTAACAACCCAATGCTGTGCAACATGTTGATGTGTGCCAAACTCCCTTGAACATCGAATGTTGCAAGCTGTAGATCAAATTCACGATCTCTACCTACCGTAAATTTTTCGATGAACGTGTCCGTTACTATTCCTTTATCCCAAAGTTTTTTTCCGCTCATAGTTCTAACCCATCTAATAATTGAAGGTAAATTTGGATGCCTGCATCAATCTCATCCACATAAATATATTCATCGGCGGTATGCGATCTTCTAGTATCACCGGGACCCATTTTAATGGTTGGAAACGGCATGTGAACTTGATCACTCATCGTTTTTGATCCATACGTGTGGATACCAAGCGCTACTGCTTGTTGTACCAAAGGGTGAGTGGCCTGAATTCCAGATGCGTTTAAATGGAGAGATCGGGGAGTTACCTCACATTTCACCTGCTCTTTTATAAAATCAACCATTTCTGTATTCGAATAATATTCGTTGGGGCGCACATCCACCACAAAACTACACTCATCCGGAACCACGTTATGCAAGCTGCCTGCATTTATTTGTGTAACCGTCATATTTATTGCTCCTAAGACCTCCGATTCTTTTTCAAAGCGGTAGCTTTTGAACCATTCGATGTCTTTCATAGCTAAATAAATGGCGTTTTTTCCTTCTCCTCTAGCCGCATGACCACTTTCTCCATGGGCAGTACAATCCAACACAACCAATCCCCGCTCTGCAATCGCCATGTCCATGGAGGTGGGCTCCCCAACCACACCAACATCAATAGTACCTAGGTCATCAAGTACAATAGGAACCCCGTTTTTTCCAGACGATTCTTCTTCGGCGCTTGCAAGAAACACCAGATTATAAGGCTGCTCTTTCTTGTCTAATTCAATAAAGGTATGTAATAAACTTACTAAAGGTCCACCAGCGTCATTACTTCCTAACCCAATAAGCTTACCTTCTAGTAAGTTAGCTTTGAACGGATCGTTGATCCATTTACTGGTTGCATGCACAGTATCATGATGAGAATTGAGTAATAAGGTTGGTTTGGTGGAATCTTGATGATTTGATCGTGCCCATACATTATTCCCTTTCTGATTAACTTCATATCCGTGTTGCCTTAAATAATTGCTCAAAATATCGGCTGTTTCTTGCTCTTCGCCACTGTAAGACTGAGTTTCTATCAACCTAGAAAGTAAATCGATTGCTTTTTTTGTTATCTCTCTCATAGTGTTAGTGTTGTACCTTTGTATTCATTGGAAATATCATTTATCCCTCTAATGGTAACCGTGGTTACCAGTTGTTGGAGTGCTTTAAATCCTACATCTAATTTTGGAATCATACCATCTGTAACAGTACCATGCGCTTTCAAATCTTCATATTGGCTTAGATTTATGGAATCAATCAACTGCTCTCCATCCATTACACCTGGTCGATCAAAGCAAAATGTGAGGTGTACCTTATATCTACTGGCAAGTTCTGCAGCTATGCAACCAGCAATAGTATCCGCATTGGTATTTAGCATATTTCCTTTGCCATCATGTGTTAATGGAGCAACAACTGGAACAACCCCTTGCTCTAAAAAAACTTTCAACCATTCGGAGTTAACCATTTCAACATCCCCAACCCAGCCAAAATTAACTGGGAAAGGATTTCTTTTAATGGAATGGATGATGTTTAAATCTGCCCCTGTTAACCCAATTGCATTTTGACCCTTTGCTTGAAGTTTAGCAACTAACTTTTTATTAACTAATCCACCATATACCATGGTTACTACTTCAAGTGTTTCTAAACTAGTAATTCTCCTGCCATCAATCATCTGTGTTGTAATGCCCAATTTATCAGAAATCTGAGTGGCCAACACTCCGCCACCGTGAACCAATATTTTTGATCCATTAAGACGATAAAATTCATTTAAAAACTTATCCAGCAGTTCGTCTTTTTCTGCTATGCGCCCTCCAATTTTTATCACTTTAATTACTTCCATAATTTCTAGCCCTCCATTATTGATTGAAGAACCGTTTGCATGGAGACTATTCGATTTGCAGCTTGGTCTAGTACTATACTGTTAGAACTATCCAGTACTTTTTCATCTACCACTACATTTCTACGAACTGGTAGACAATGCATAAATTTTGCTTGGTTGGTATATTTCATCTTGTCTTGCGTGATCATCCAACTCGCATCTTTACTTACTATTTGTCCATAATTAGAGAAACTACTCCAGTTTTTAGCATATATAAAATCAGCACCTTCAAAAGCCTTTAACTGGTTCGGCTCAAATCGAACGCCTTCCATTATTTCGGATGATAAATCATATCCGTCAGGGTGAGTAACGATCAAGTCCGTATCACTTACTTTCATCCACCGAACAAACGAATTTGCTACTGCCTGTGGTAATGGTTTGGGATGTGGAGCCCAGCTCAGTACAACCTTGGGTCGCTCCTGTTTCTGATGCTCCTTTATGGTGATTAGATCGGCAAAGGCTTGAAGTGGATGTGCTGTAGCCGACTCCATATTTATAATTGGAATTCCAGAGTATCTGATAAAAGCATTGATGTTTTTTTCTGAATAATCATCTTCTTTACACTTTAAATGTGCAAACGAACGAATGGCTAGAATATCAAAATAATGCCCTAATACACCCGCAGCTTCAATAATATGTTCAGATGAATCTCCATCCATAATAACACCATCCCCAAATTCCAGTTTCCACCCTCCTTTATTTACATCAAAAAGAATAACATCGAGTCCTAAATTCATTGCAGCCCGCTGTGAACTAATGCGGGTACGAAGGCTTGGATTTAAAAAAATTAAGCCCATCGATTTATTTCTACCAAGCTCTGTATTACCGAGTGGATTTCTTTTTATTTCCATTGCTTTGTGTAGCAATGCTTCTACATCCGAAATATCCTCTATACTTACAAACTGTTTCATTCCATTACCTTTTTTAGTGCTTTTAGGAATTGGGTTACTTCTTTTTCTCCGATATTAAGAGGTGGTAAAAGTCTTAGCGTGTTTTTGTTAGAAGAAGAACCCGTAAAAATATTTTGATCATATAATAATTTCTTTCGCAAATCGGCTATTGGGTGGTCGAATTCTAAACCAATCATCAATCCCTTTCCTCGTATTTCTTTGATCGCGGAGAAGTGTTGTAATTCAGAAACTAGGTATTTACCAATTTGGGCAGCATGTTGGATTAATTTTTCACGTTCAATGACTTCTAATACAGCTAAACTAGCAGCACATGCCAAGTGATTTCCCCCAAAAGTTGTACCTAGCATGCCTATTTTTGGCTTTAATGATGGGTTAATCATAATCCCACCAACAGGAAAGCCATTGCCCATTCCTTTCGCAATAGAAATAATATCAGGTTGAATAAATGCGTGTTGATGCGCAAAAAATCTACCTGTGCGACCAAAACCTGACTGTACCTCGTCTAAAATTAATACTGTTCCAGTCTTATCGCATAATACACGAAGATGCTTTAAAAATTCAGCTGACGGTTCTACAATTCCACCTACCCCTTGAATTCCCTCGATAATAACACAACAGAAATCTTCATTTAGTAGCGCTTGTTCTGTGCCCTCAAAATCTTCGAAGTGATATCGATCGATTTCCGCTCCTTCATTCACTGGGAACACAATATTTGGATTATCAGTTGCGGCAACAGCTAAAGAAGTTCTGCCATGAAAGCCTCCTGTAAAAGCCATTATTTTTTTTCTATGATTATGAGCTGAAGCTAATTTCATAGCATTTTCGTTTGCCTCGGCACCAGAATTACAGAGAAATAAATTCCAATTATAATATCCACTGCTTGCACCCAATGTATGAGCTAGATCTTTTTGAATGGAAATTGGTACTGAGTTAGAGTAAAACGCTAGCTTCCCTAGTTGATCTGTAATTCTCTCCACAAAATGTGGATGTCCGTGCCCAATAGAAATGACAGCATGACCACCGTAAAAATCAAGATATTTGTTCCCCTGACGATCAAACAAAAGTGCACCATCTGCTTCAACTGGTTCCACATCAAATAATGGATATACTTCAAATAGCTTCATTGTGCAATGGTATTTATTTTATTGAAGGATGTAACAATGCCCTTAATAAGTGCTGAACTTAGTCCTTGATGTTCCATTTCGTTTAACCCAGCGATAGTGCAGCCCATTGGAGTTGTAACTTTATCGATTTCCATTTCTGGATGAGCATCACCTTCAACCAATAAAGAAGCGGCTCCTCTGGCCGTTTGCATAGCAATTTTTTGGGCTTCTTCAGCTTCAAAACCTAACTCGATGCCTCCTTGAGTTGCAGCTCGTATATATCTCAAGAAGAAAGCAATTCCACTGGCTGCTAGAACAGTAGCTGCTTTCATCAACCGCTCTTCTATAATGAGTGTCTCACCTAACGACTTAAATAATTGTTCAACAGGTTTTAAATGATTTTGTGCTAATTCATTTCCACAAATACAGGTCATAGATTCAGAAATGGCAGCAGCGGTATTTGGCATTGACCGAATGATGGGGAGCTTCTTACTTGTGGCACGTTGTATTTTTTCAAGCGATACACCAGTGATAGTAGATACAATGATGTGTTCCGATGGATCAATAATTGCATCAATTTCTTTTAAAACACCTTCAACCTGCTTTGGCTGCACACAAAGAACAATGATGTTCGAATTCTTTGCGGCGGCAACGTTATCATCGGTGGTGGAAAACCCAAGATTAGCTAAGTGCTCTAGTTTTGATGAATGCCTACGAGTGAGAACAATTTTTTCTTTTGGTATTTGGGAGGCAAAACCATGTGCAATTGCTCTTCCTAAATTACCTGTTCCTATAATTGCTATTTCAAATTCTTTCATGTTAAAACACACTTGGTTTTAGATTAAGTCCAGTTGTTTCTTCAACCCCAAACATTATGTTCATATTTTGTACTGCTTGACCCGATGCTCCTTTTAATAAATTATCTATTACACCAGTAATTAAAAGCTGTTTACCTTCTTTCTGAATCGATAATAACGCACGATTAGTATTCACCACCATTTTAACGTCTAAGGCATAATCAATCACCTCAACAAAGGGATGGTGCTTATAATACTGTCGATATATATCTATAGCCTCTCTTAAACTCATGGTTGTTGTAAGGTAATTTGCAGCTAATATACCTCTTGTAAAAGCACCACGCATCGGGATAAAATGTAGTTCACTAGAAAAATCTGATTGAAGTTGATGTAAACTTTGTTTTATCTCATCTAAATGTTGATGAGTGAAGGCTTTATAAATGGATGCGTTATTCGACCGCCAGCTGAAGTGAGTAGTTGAGGAAGGAAGTCTGCCAGCACCAGTACTTCCTGTAATCGCAGTGCAATGAATATCTTCATTTAACTCATTTTGATCTGCTAAAGGAAGTAATGAAAGCTGAATACATGTTGCAAAACATCCAGGATTTGCTATTTGAGTCGAATCTTTAATTATCTCACGGTTTAGTTCTGGCAAGCCATACACAAACTCATTACCGTTCTTTTTCAATCTATAATCCGCACTTAAATCAATAACCTTTGTAGATTTTGATAGATCATATTTTTTGAGCATATATTCTGATCTTCCATGGCCAGAACATAAAAATACTACATCTAGATTATCTTCTAAGTGATCTGAAAAATTCATATTGAGCCACCCGTTCAATTCCAAGTGAGTAGAAGAAATCGGTAGTTTTGACTGAGATTCACTTACAACACTTACCAATTCAGCATTAGGATGAAGCAGTACCAATCTTATTAATTCACCAGCGGTATATCCTCCCCCTCCAATTATTCCAACTTTAATCATTTTGGATACCTTGTTGTATTAGAGTAGCATTGCTTAAAATTTTTGTAAATCCTTTAACATCCTCTCCCGACCAGCCCTGATTCATTTCGCCGTACTGGCCAAATTTTGATTTCATTAAATCGTTGTTAGATTCCACACCTTGCAGCTCAAATCGTTTAGATTCGAGCTTAACAAATACTTTTCCCGATACTTTCTTTTGTGTATGTATCAAGAAAGACTCTATATCGCGCATAACAGGATCTAAAAATTGCCCTTCATGCATTAACATCCCATAGAAATCACCTAATTGATCTTTCCAATATAACTGCCATTTTCCTAGTACATGTTTTTCTAATAATCGATGTGATTCAATGATTATAAGTGGTGCAGCGGCTTCAAAACCTACACGTCCTTTAATTCCAATAATAGTATCCCCAATATGAATATCGCGCCCTATCCCATAAGGAGTAGCCATTTCATTTAGTGTTTTAATAATCGAAACGGAGTTATTTTTTTCACCATTTATGGCTATGGGTTCACCTTCAATAAATTCTAGCTCTACAATTTCCGATCCAGATTTTGTGATTTGATTTGGCCATGCTTCGTCGGGTAAATATTCATGAGAAGTTAACGTTTCGGCCCCACCAACAGATGTGCCCCACAGTCCTTGATTTATTGAGTATTTCGCATTTGACCATTCTTTTTCCACCCCGTGTTTTCTTAAATATTCTACTTCCTCTTCTCGGCTTAGTTTTTGATCACGAATAGGAGTAATTATTTTCATATCAGGAGCAATTACATTAAAAACTAGATCAAAACGTACTTGATCATTACCTGCACCTGTACTTCCATGTGCGATGGCATCTGCCCCCACTTCTTTTGCATATGTTGCAATAGCCATTGCTTGAAAAACACGCTCAGCACTTACCGAAAGAGGATAAGTGTGGTTTTTTAGAACGTTACCAAAAATCAAGAACTTTATACCTTCTCTGTAAAATTGATCTTCAACATTTAAACAGATATGATGTTTGATGCCAAGATCCATCGCTTTTTGTTTTAATTCCTTTTGTTCAGTTTCATCAAACCCACCCGTATTTACAGCTACAGAATGGACTTCATAATTCAGGTCTTTTGCTAAATGTATAGCACAATAGCTCGTATCTAATCCCCCGCTAAATGCTAATATTACCTTTTTCATGTTAAAATAATTTTGTGTTGTTAAGTACGCTCAAAAAACTATTTTTTTTGAGCTGAACCCAGCGATAAAACTTATTAATATTATATTCACGCTGTTTTTTTGGCTTATTATTTGGATGCTTTGGATCATAAAGCATTCCAGTACATAAACAGTTATTGCGCTCATTCCGAGTTAGAATATCAAAGTTTGGACAACTTTTACAGCCATTCCAAAAGGTTATATCTTGAGTTAATTCTGAAAAGGTTACAGGCCGGTATCCAAGATCTGAATTAATTTTCATTACGGGTAAACTTGTTGTGATACCGAAAAGCTTTGAGTTTGGATATTTACTCTTCGATAATTCAAATGCTGTTGCTTTAATTTTCTTTGCTAATCCTTGACCACGAAATTTTGGATCTACAATCAAGCCAGAATTTGCCACATACTTCTTTTCTTCCCAAGTTTCGATGTAACAGAATCCTGCCAAATTCAAATGTTCATCAAGAGCAATAACAGCATTACCACTTTTCATTTTTGCTTTTATGTACTCCGGATCTCGCTTTGCAATACCTGTTCCTCGCTTCTTTGCAGCAGACTCTATGAGCTCGCAAATAGCTATGGCATAGCTTTCGTGTTCTTTGGTTGCATATTTAATGATAGTAGACATTGTTTTAGTTGTAAGTGAGATAGAGAATAAGTGTACGTCGAGTTACCAGAAAATCTGGCAAAGAAAAGCTATTACCGCCGCCGCGGACGCCGACATACGGGAGATGTATTTACTCTATGTGTAACAATGTAGTTCATTGATTCAAAGAAAAGGAGAACAAATTTTAAATCCAACAGCCAATTCAATTTTTTTTTGTTATTCTATGGATAAGATGTGGCACTTTTCAATTTAAACTGTCGTTCATATCCACATGCTAAAAAAAATTATACTATTATTACTATTCATAGTATCGGTCACTGCCAATTCAAATGCTCAAGTTCAATCTATAAAGGAAAGAGAAGCTAAATCTGCCTACATAGAAGCAATTGAAGCTTTTGTAAACGACGAATTTGATCAAGCTACTATTTTACTTCTAGAGGCGTATAATGAGTCATCACCAAATGCAGGAATAAGCTTCGCTTTAGCAGATGTTTATTTTATGCAAGATGATCTACCAAACGCAGCTTTTTACGGTAAAGAAGCTGTTCAATTAACTCCAGAAAATAAATGGTACCGTTTTAAACTTGCTGAAATCTATAGAGCAGCAGGGCAGAATCAAGCGACTTTAGATGAGTTAATTACTCTACTCACCTTTCATCCTGATGACTATGATGCTTTATTCATGCTTGCAGATACACAGAATGACTATGGCCAGTATCTTCAATCTAATCAAACATTGAACAAAATCTTACGATTGACAGGACCCAATCCCGTTGTTTTAATTCGAAAATTTGAAAATTTCAAAGCATTAAATGCCCCAGATTCTGCACTCATACAATTAGAATCTCTTCGAGATGTGGAACCGGATAATCTAAATACTTTAAACCTATTAGCCGGATATTATGAGCGTGTTGGAAGAATTGGAGAATCAAAAAAAGTATTACAGGATGCCCTCTACCGTAATGCACGTGATCCTGAATCACTCATAAATCTTTCTAGCCTATACATTGACGAAGCTAAGTGGGATAGTGCAGGAACATTGCTCGGCAATTTTGTTTCTGACCCGATAATAAGTGCAGAGCAAAAGTACATGATTGCCCAATTCATGTATGTTCGTTATCAACAGGATTTAAATAATATTCAACTTCAAATTGAAACTGCAAGGATCCTCGATCTATACACCAAAAATGAATCAAATTATGGCCCCGCTTTTACTCTAGCTGGAGAATTTTTTTCCATGATTGATGAGACTCTTAAAGCGGTTGAAATGTTAGAAATTGCCAACAATCTTGTCCCTGAAGATGATATTGCATGGCGCCTAAGACTACAGTTATTGCTATCTGAAAAGCGTTATGATGATGCAATAGAAGTTGGAATTGAAGCCAATGTACATGTTCCAGAAGATGCATTTATCCAATATTTTGTTGGAACAGCTTTTATGCTAAATAGTGACTCAAAAAAAGCTATCACATGGTTAGAAAATGCGGTTAGAGCTCCATCCAGGCGTCCATTCAAATCTATAATTTATGGTATTTTAGGAGATGCACAATCAGATCTTGATAACAATAAAGAAGCCGATCGTGTGTATGAACTTGCTCTACGTTATGACCCAAAAAATCATAATGCCATGAATAATTATGCCTATAATTTATCCATCCGTGAAGAAAATTTAGACCGTGCTAAAGAATTAGCGCTTCGAGCAATTGAATTGGATGCAGAGAATGCTGCTTACCTCGATACCGTGGGTTGGGTATACTTCAAACTTGGTGACTTTGACCGCGCGCGAAGATTTATTAAAGCCTCTATAGACACAGGTTTAGCTAGTGCTGAAGTTTTTGAACACTTGGGAGATGTATATGAAGCACTAGGAAATTTAGTGGATGCAAAAAAATGGTGGAAACAAGCGTTGGATTTAGACGGTACAAGAACTCATCTAATAGATAAAATATAATCTATGTTTCAACATTTTAAATTTCTGTTAATTTGCACTTCACTATTAGCCTTTGCTTGTAAAAGCAGCAAAGATGTATCTCTGCCTACAACCAATTCATATACTAAACCAGAACTATTATTAAGCGAAATTTTAGAACCTATTCCTAATTATAGAGAACAAATCATTCATATTAAAGGTCGTGGAAGAGCAATAATAAGCGAATCTGGTAATAGCGAACGATTTAATATAAATTTTGAATCGGATACTACTTTAAGTCTTCTAACTATCAAGAATCGATTAGGTATTGAAGGAGGCGCAATTTTGGTAGATTCAGATTCAATTTTGATGTACTTCAAATTAGATAACCTGGCGCAAAAAGTATCCATTAGGGATGGACGCCTTTCGAGTTTAAATGAATTATCATCCATTAATTTAATTGATCTTTTACATTTCAATGTTTCTAAAAAAGTAGTTGTTGAAGCCTACGAAGCATCAGATCATTTTTTATTACGTTTGAATACAGATGGAGGAGTAAAAATTGAAAAGCAATCCATGTTAGTTAAAGAAGTTTCGCAGCCGTTATCCTCTGGATTACCATATTCAAAAATTATCTATGAAAATTATGGTGAGCTAAATGGCTATCGATTGCCAAGAAAAATCACCATATTTAGCTCAAACAATAATTCGAAAGTTGTTTTTCAAATTCGTGAATTATCGTTAAATCAACATTCAAACAAACTAACACTAGAAATCCCGCCAGATATCATAATAGAGCGTCTATGATTCGATTTTCAAGTTTATCATTGCTATTTATATTCCTTTTTTCTCATTTCCTTACTGCACAGACTTATAATGAAAAACGTCAGGAAATATTAAATAAACAGACCAACACTAGGGCCGAAATTAATGTATTAGATGCCAGAATTAAAACATATCAAGTTCGAATCGAACAAACAGAAAATAAATTCACAGAATCATACAGGCAATTCGACAATCTAAATCGACTAATCTCACTTCAAGATGATAAAATCACCAACCTTGTACGAGAACAAAAGCAAATCATTGAAGAAATTAATCTTACAGAAGGGGAAATTTTACTACGAGAAAAAGAATTAAGTCAATTAAAAGAGAAACTCAGAGACATTCTATTATATACTTATAAAAATGGTAGAAATTCAAATTTAGAACTTATCGTAACTGCTAGTTCTATAAACCAGATGATTGTTCGAAGTTACTATCTATTAAAGCTTGAAGAACAGAAAAAAAAGCAGGCTCAACAAATTAGTGTAAGACAAATAGAACTTGAAGATGTAAAAGAAAATCTTGAAGAAAGTATGCTGAAAAATGATCGTATACTTGGTGAAATACGTGCTGGAAAAGTTGAATTAAGTTCCCAACAATCTATACAACGTAACAATGTAGAAAGAATTAGAGCAGAGAATACCGATCTAAAAACTGAATTGAGAAAATATCGACTACAAAGAGAAAATCTTGAAACCAGCTTTGCCTCATTAATCTCTGAAGAAGACGAGCTTAGAAAGGCAGAAAATGAACGTATTCGGCGACTTACTGCAGCAAGAAACATTGCAGATGCGGCTCGCAGAGCAGAAGAAATAGCTAAATACTCAAAAACTACGCTTACATCTTTTGTATCAGACGAAACATTAGCTGCCTATGAGAGAAATTTTGCTGCGTCTAAAGGCAATCTTACATGGCCTGTAAACAGTACCACCGTTTCAAAAAAATTTGGGATTACTAGAAATCCCATCTATGGCACAAGAACCGAACACCCTGGAATTAATATTGTTACTGACCCAAGCTCCGACGTTCGAGTCGTAGCAGATGGATATGTATTTGCTGTTCAACCAATGCCAGGAATTGGAAATGTTGTACTTGTGAAACATGGCTCATACTTTACTGCGTATGGTAATTTAAGCAAGATTAATATTCAGAATTCAAGCATTGTACAAACTGGTCAAGTTATTGGTGAATCAGGTACTGAAAATTCTGAACTTGGCGAAGTTATTTTCTTCATGGTCAGAAAAAACAGTACATTTTTAAACCCTGAAGAATGGCTAACACAAAACTAACTAAAGTTAGAAATCGATATAATTTTTTAATTTTTTATTAGCCGTACATTTCACCATCAACAGAAATTTCATACCTCTTAGATTTGGATAACCTGCCTAGACTTTCATTTTATTTATCTGGAACACTTATTGTTTCTGGTGCATTTACACTTTTAACCAACGACTTAATTCCAAAAGTCAATGAACAAGGTTTAATAGGCTTTCTTTTCTTAATCGGCTTTGGCCTTATTTACATGAATATCACATTTGTAATTAGCCGTAGATTTATGCGTCGACTTGATGGCCCCAGTAACCTACCATTCGTTTTTAGTTTTTTGGTAGCAATAGTTCCTTTGTTTTGGTCCTTCATAATTAATGAAGGAATATTTGAGAGCTTACCTTTAATGTACTTAGGAAATATTATTTTTACTTGTTTTCTAGGCGGGTTTTTAGGGCAGAAAGCAGGTATTAAAGCTCAAATAATCTTTAAAGAACAACTTTATCAGTATCTTCAAAAATCAGGGCAATTACCAGAAGATTTAAAAAGAGCTCACGATAATTTGTTTAAAAATTAATTGAAAATCTGGGTTTTTCTTCATGTGTTCGTAATCATCTTTTACTTATCTACGAAAAAGGGGAACTATGAATATAAAAATAGATTTAAATCCTACTGCACAATGATAAAACCGAATCATTTCAAAAGATTTACTTTTTAAATCAGGTTTATCATTTTAAAATATAAAATTAAAGACTTTAAGTTTATTTTTAGTAATTAATAAATTAAACTAATCACTATACATCAAGCTCAAATACCTTACGTATGAAAAAAATACTTTCTATATCTCTGTTGGTTCTAATTTCTTTCAATATAGCCTCAGCACAAACTCAACCTCTCTATTTTGATAATGTATTAATCATTAAATATGAATCTGAAGATAATTTGATTAAAAATAACTTGAACAGTATCCAAGCTGTAAAGCAAGACATTGAGAATTATTTGTCAGCTCACGGTTTAATTGAGGTGTCTCCAATATGGTCTAACCTTCAAGAAAAAGCATTTAAACAAACACTTAATAAAAAAAGAAAATCATTACAAAACATCGACTTAACAAGTGATATTAGGAGAATTTACGAGTATAAATACTCTGATGATATAGATCCAAAAATGCTTGCTCGTAAACTATCAAACATGCCCGGTATTGAATACGCAGAGCCAAAGCCTATAAGAACAACCATTGATTTTTTAGAAACTAACGATCCATTTATTAACACTTTTATAACCCTTCATAAGTTTGATGAGGCATGGGATATAACCACGGGATCCGGAGATGTCATCATAGGTATTGTGGATTCAGGTGTTAATTACAAAAACCACGATTTAAAAAATAAAGGATGGGTTAATGAAGATGAAATACCAGATAATGGCATTGATGATGACGAAAATGGGTTTATTGACGACTATATTGGTTGGGATTTTTGGGAAAGCGGCGGACTACAAGTTGGTGATCCTTTAACATCTGATAATGATCCTTTCTCAGCGAATAGTGATCATGGCGCTCATGTTGCAGGTATCGCAACTGCTGAAGCGAACAACTCTATTGGGATTGTGGGTTCAGGATACGATAGCAAATATATGGCGATTAAAGCGGGTGGGATCGAAGATGATCCAAGTACTCCAGATAGAGATGAATCACGACTTGTTGGTTTTGGATACTCAGGGATTCTTTATGGAGTAGCTAATGGAGCTGATATAATTAATAACAGCTGGGGAGGGCCTGGGGAATCGAATACTGAGGCCGAAGTTATAGACCTGGCGTTAAATGCTGGCGTTGTTATCATTGCGGCTCAAGGCAATTCTGCTTCTACTGATTTTTTTGGCCCAGCATCATACGATGGCGTATTAGGTGTGGGCAGTCTAACAAATAGTGCTTTTATTTCAAATTTTTCTAACTATGGATATACAGTCGATGTATTTGCCCAAGGATCTTTTGTTCAAAGTGTTGTTGGTACTGACAGCTCTTCTTTTGGATCAAAAAGCGGTACCTCAATGGCTTCTCCCGTGGTAGCAGGCCTTGCAGGGCTATTAAAAGCTCAGTATCCAGATTGGTCACCACGAAGAATTATCCATCAAATTAGAAGTACATCTGTTCCTTTTGAATCAGACATTGATCCCCTACTCCTCGGAAAGGGTATGATTGATGCAAAAGCTGCTTTAAGCACACCAATGCCAGGTTTATCCATGCGAGATTATGATATTACCGATAAAGATGGCGCTTCCCTTAGTGTAGGTGAAACAGGTGTCGCAAACTTAACAATAAAAAATTATGGTGAACCTACAAGCAATTTGGTTGTTCGTTTTGAGGTGCTACAAGAAGATATAATAATAACAAGTGATCCAATAAATGTTGGTACCTTAGACACCGACACAGACATGAGTGTTCAGGTAAGATTCGATATCCCTGAGGATTATGACTTAAATGTTGCACCCACCTTCGTAATTAAATTTGAAGATGATGGATTTAATTATACAGATTTTGATGTATTCCAGTTTGATAATCTGAATTATGGTATAATGGAAGCTAATAATGTAAGAATGTCATTCGGAGCAAATGGCACTATTGGCTTTTCTGATCCTTCAGAAGCTACTGGTGGAATAGGGTTTATTCCCCAAAGCTTTTCTAATATCTTATACGAAGCAGGAATTATGATGATGGCTGGTGGTAACCCTTTTACTGGTGAACTTCCTAAGCTTTCTAACAATGTTAGAAGCGTTCAAATTTATGACAGTGATTTTTCTCCTGAAGTTCCCTTTTCTGTTGACAACCCTGGAATAATGGCTGATTCGGAAGGTAAAGGCACATTTTCGACAAATAGATTTGCTCAATTAAAAGATCTAGATATTGAATTAAATACTGCTGCCTTCCAAGAAGACGCCGTTAATAAAGCGGTTTATTCTCACTATCGTATTACTAACAAAAGCGAACAGCAACTCGAGGACTTTTATTTTGGAATTTTTACCGATTGGGACGTAGATAATTACAGCGGTAATAATGTGTTATTCGATTCAGAAAATAATTTTATGTATATCTATGATGCAACCAACGGTAGTACATATCCTTATGTAGCTGTTGATGCAATGCAGGCAACCTCATCCAATTTAGCTATTGATAACGCATATGAAGGTTCTCCAAACGAATATCAATTTCGCCTCTACGATGGATACACTGATGAAGAAAAGAGAAATTCACTTGTTGCTGAAAACAATAATACATCAGTAATAGGAACCGACGCTTCAACAGTCGTTGCCTCTGGGCCTTATGATTTTAATCCAAATGTTACTATAAAATTAGGTTTTATCTATGTATACGGTGATAATTATGAAGATCTGAAACAAAATATTCTCGCAGCTAGAAGTAAATATGTATTCAGTGTAGACGAACCTGGTGTTTACATCTCTTCAGAGTTAGATAACAGCCTACCATCGGTAACCAAATTAGAACAGAATTATCCAAATCCTTTTAACCCAACAACTGAAATCAATTTCCAACTCTCAAAATCAGGATATACAGAAATAGGTATTTACAATATTCTTGGTCAAAAAATACAAACACTTGTTAGCGAGGTTAAATCAGCTGGTTATCACAGTATTAATTTCGATGCAACTACATTTAATAGTGGTATTTATTTTGCAGTATTACAATCTGGAGACTACATCAAAACTATTAAAATGACCCTTATCAAATAAGGATTGGATTTAGAACAATTTAATCGATGTATGCCCACTAGAAACTTTAAAAGTAAATGGTGGGCATTCAATTCTCATATTCATACAGTAGTTTCGTCACAGATTTTACCCATTAAATTTGTAGAGTGTAAACGAATTGAAATTGATACACCCGATGGTGACTTCCTGGAAATTGATGTAATAAACATAAAAAACTCAAAACCTGTTGTTGCTCTTTTTCATGGTTTAGAAGGCAATACAAGCCGTTTTTACATTAGAAATTTAATGTATGAGCTAAAATGCTCAGGATTCTCTGTTGTGGCTATGAACTTTAGGAGTTGTGGCTCAAAAATGAATATTCAAAAGAGATTATATCATTCAGGTGAGACTACTGATTACGAAACTCTTTTTAAGTGGATTGCTCATGCATTTAAAGATAACCCAATCTATGCCGTTGGTTTTTCTTTAGGGGCCAATGCATTAATAAAATCCTTAGCTGAATTAGGTTCATTCCATCCAGTTGCTAAAGCCGTTGCTATATCTCCACCTTATGATTTAAAACTTGGATCTCTAAATTTAAAAATGGGATTTAATAGAGTATATGAATTAAAATTTCTGCGTAGCCTAAAACTAAAGCTAAACCAAAAAAGAATTCACTTTAAAGATATACCTGTATTTACTGGGTCAAGCCTATATGATTTTGATGACGAAGTAACAGCTCCAATTCATGGATTTGAAAATGCAAATCATTATTATGAAACTTGTTCATCAAAAAAATTTTTAGGTGATGTAGCAACACCACTTTTATTAATTCATAGTAAACAAGACACTCTTACACCTTTACGCTTTGCCCCTTTTAAAGTGATCGAAAACAACCCCAATATTGTTTCTTACTTTACAAAAAAAGGGGGGCATGTTGGTTTTATAACACAACCATCAAATTGGTTTGAATCAACAATTATATCATGGTTAAATAGTACCTAGACTCTTATTTTATTTTACAGAACTTATTTTAATTCATAAAAGTATGGTTATAATTATTGGCGCCGGTCCGATTGGTTTAGCAACAGGTATTCAACTCAAGAGAAAAAATATCGCTTTTAAAATTATTGAACGTGGTTGTTTAGTGAATTCACTATTTCATTATCCCACTAATATGACTTTCTTTTCCACTTCCGACAGACTGGAAATTGGAAATATTCCATTTATCTCTCACGGATCTAAACCCACTAGAAATGAAGCTCTTGAATATTATAGAAGAGCAGCTGAACATTTTCAGTTGCCTATTAATCTTTATGAATCAGTGCAAAATATTGAGGGCGAAGATGGAGATTTCACAGTATTAACTGATAAGAATTCTTATAAGGCAAGTAAAGTGGTAATAGCTACAGGTTTTTATGGAACCCCAAACAAAATGGGAATTCCAGGTGAAAACTTGCCTAAGGTTAAACATTACTATGATGAACCTCATCCCTATGCGTGGCAAAATATATTAGTAATTGGTGCCGGTAATTCTGGAGTCGATGTAGCACTGGAATGCTTTAGAGCAAATGCAAAGGTAACCATGGTTGTACGATATGGGGAAATCAAAAAATCTGTCAAATATTGGGTAAAACCTGACATTGAAAATCGCATTAAATATGATGAGATAAAGGCATATTTTAACACTACCGTTAAAGAAATTCGTGAAAAAGAAGTAGTGCTAGATACACCAAAGGGAGAAGTTATTATCGATAACGATTTTGTTCTTGCCATGACTGGATATCATCCCAATTATACATTGATGAATGCTTTAGGTATTGAATTAACAAATGATGAAAAATGCATGCCTATACATAAGGAAGATTCACTAGAGACTAATCGTAAAGGGATATATGTAGCAGGAGTGGTGTGTGGTGGTATGGATACTAGTAGACTTTTTATAGAGAATTCAAGAATTCATGCAGATCAAATAGCTGAACATATTGTACGCTCTATAAAATAAAAAACGGGCAAGCGACCTATATCACGTCGCTACGACCAATTTACCGTTGCTACGTTCCCGTCCTGGCGGAGTTCAAAGGGAGCTGACTGTATAGGACTTGCCCTAGAACAGTTAAAATAAGGGTTATGAAGTTCAAGCTGCAACTTTTTTTGAAGTTATTTTGATTTCATCACAAAGACTCCATCCCAATCATCCCCAGGTGGTTTAGCTTTCATTAGTTCACAACGTTTAATGAATATCTGAGATGGATTAAGTGCATGTGGTTCATGTGATAAAGACTGATTGAATAAACTTAATGCTTTTACCCATTCTTGTTTAAAATATGCTTGCATACCAAGTTCATATAATCCTATACAATCCATCATAGTTTGGGTTGCATCTGTTCTAAGTGCCATTATTTCGTACACGGTTACAGGCTTAATACGCCCTTTTACAACAATGGTATCCAGTTTTCTGAAAAGACAATCATTTCCATGATTTTCAGCTTCAATTTTGGTTGACTCCGTAACCATTGTAAAAACATTATATGCTTTTGCACCACTCTCACAACGAGCTGCAAGGTTCACATTATCACCCATCATGGTATAATTGAATCTTCGCTCAGAACCCATATTCCCAGTTACCATTTCTCCTGTATTCATACCCATCCTATGTTGCAAGGCGTGTACCATTTTAGGCCAAGTCCCATCTACTTTCCATTTAATACGAAGTTCAGCCAATTTCTTTTCCATCAATTGAGAAGAAACACATGCTTTAAGAGCATGGTCTTCCATATGTACAGGAGCTCCGTAAAAAGCAACTATAGCATCCCCGATAAATTTATCAAGAGTACCACCTTGATTATTGATAATATCTGTCATTGCTGTCAAATACTCATTTATTAAGGAAACTAACTGTTTGGGATCTAGTTTTTCTGAGAAAGACGAAAAAGATACTATATCGCTAAAAAAAGCAGTCATGAAAGTATCTTCACCACCCAGTTTTGGCTCTTCCCCAGATTCAATCATTTGATTTACTAATGATGGAGATACATAAGATGAAAACATCCCTTTAATTCTACGTTTTTCTCTCTGCTCATTTGCATATTCGTATCCAACTGTAGTGATCTGAGTGATTGAAGCTGTTATTAATACAGCGGTAACATTGATAAATAGCTGGGCTATCAAAAATGATTGAAGAGCAATAACATAATACACTAGCATTATAATTACAGTTACAGTAAAGCCCCAAACAGCCCCTAAATATCTATTTACGAATGCAATTATCAGAGAAATAAATAACATAAAAATAATAATATACACTTCTTTTTGCCGCGTTATATAGCTGTTATCCAATATTGTCTGAATAGCATGGGCATGAATCTCAAAACCCGGACGAGGAAAATTAGCTGTTGTAAAGGGCGTTGGATGAAAATCTTGTAGCACCGGCATTGTCGAGCCAACAATCACAATTTTATCTTTGAAAACTTCCTCATAAAGTAACCCTGTCTTTAGTTCTGGATCATCAAAATTATTCATTTCAAATGCTTCCGCCTCCATTACTGTTGTGTAATCAGGATCATCAATTACTAACTCATATGAATACTGTGGAAATATCGCTTCGCCTCCATAAAAATTAATTATGAAGGAATTCAAATTCTCTCTTAAGATTTCAAATTCTCCAATATGGAAATACGGGTCTATGGAATTTGGATCTAATTCACTTACTTGATTGGCTGGAATTCCCTTAAATACTTTTAATCCTTCAATGCCAAGCATCAAATAACTTTTTCCTAAATAATTTCTTCCAAAACTATATGTACGAACATAACCATCGATATATGGGTTTGTACTAATTAAACCAATTGGATTTGGAGCTCTATCCAATAGTATATCATTTGGAATTATAGGTTCTCTCTCTATGCCTTCATGAGTTTCTATTTGTTCAATTTCTCCTGCAAGAATAACATTTCCATATTTTTCGATAGTTTCTGCAAATAAAGTATCGTTATAAGGATTACGCTCATCAACTTGGCTGAAAAGAATATCAAATAGTATTACCTTGGCTCCTGCTCTGTTTAGGTTTTCGACAAGTTTAGCATGTATACTGGTTGGCCAAGGCCATTTTTCGGGAATTTCTGCGTCTGCTTCTTCACTTATGGCAACCAACACAATTGGTGAATGTTCTACCGGAAGAGGTCCTCGAATCTCGAAAAAAGTATCTCTAATCGATAATTCAATTTTATTTACCTGTTCATTTACAGAAATAAAGAATGAAATAATAAATGAAACGAGTGCAATTACTATGTAAATCCATATTGGTTTATTTACACTTTTTTTTGTTGCCATACTTTAAAAGCGATAAATATACCTTAGCTGAATAAGACGATCATTTAAACCATTTCCCCCAGAAACAGAGGTGAAATTTGAATCAAAATTTATAGATTGATTTTTTGTCATTCTATACTGTAGTCCTGCTAATAATACATAGGTATTAAATGCTGAAGTTTCTTTTGTTGGACTAAGGATGTAGTAATCATTTCTAAGTGAATCATCACCTTCTGTTACAATTTCTAATTTTCTAGAATCTGATACATTTGAAGTATAAGCAACCCTACCATTAATCTTCAAAGCGCCATTGAATAAGAAATATGTTGCTCCTGTATAAATACCGAAAATATCTATTTTTAACTGTCCAGATCCAGATTTTGTTTGGTTGATGGATACCCCTAATTGAGTTCTTAGAGATTTTGAAGAATATCTAGATGAAATATTGAATGAATATGATTTATTGATAATATCTCCAAAAGCAAAAACTTCATCTGAAGTATTTAAGTTATTGAGGCTGAAAGTAGCATCATGAACAGACCCATTTATCTCAAGTTGCTGAGTTATTGAAAGGTTATAATTTATGGTCTCGTTTGATCTGGGTGTTGAGGTTACCAATGTATCCCCATCATTATTGATTACAAGATTTTGTAAAGCAGCTGATTGCAATTCTTTTGGAACAAATGGGTTAAACCTCCTAACACCGTTATCTCTGTTTCTAACTCTTAAACCCATACTAATTCTTGGAAGATTTTGATTAACAGGATACCAACTTAGATTTGATCGTAAAGATGAGGTGACTGTTGTAGCTTCTTTTGTATTGGTTACATTATCACTTAAGTATTCATAACCAAGGGTTATATAAACTTGATTTTTAAAAACTCGAAATCTATCTAAAAAAGTAAAACCTGAAATATCCTTCCTAATTGTGGAATTAGCTAAAGAAACAAAATCAGGACCAACCCATCGATATTGAAGTTTCAATGTATTTTTTGGGTAAATCAACGAAAATTCTGTATTAGAACCTAAAATACCAGTTGGAAAGAAAAATTCTGTATTAGTTGAATCGGTACCAATTCCTGTAACCCTTAGTGGTAACACATTTATATTCTCATTGATAATTATAAATTTGGTGAGATCTCTCAAGATATCTAATTCAGACTGATCAACATCTTCAAATCCTAACTCTTCTGCTCGCTCTGAGGTAAGTGGCCCACCATAGATATCATTATTTAGTGCACTTGCTACGGTTTCTGTATGAAATCTTATCCTATTTTTATCAAAAGCGAATTTTAAATCAATACCTGCAACAATATTCCCTTTAGGCCTAACCCCACCACCTTGAACCCGCAATAGCTCCGGTGAATTAGATAACCTCTGTTGTCCTGCCATGGAAACTCCGTTTATTAACGATGTTGGACCTTCAAAAATATTTGAGTAATCCACTACATTGAAAATTGAGGTAGTATCATCTTCTACTTTTAAGGCTTGAATGCCTAACTGGAAAAATCTAGGATTACCAAGAGCAACTCTTCCTCCAACAATATTTCTTTTAAACGTACCCCGCCCCCTATCTTCTAAACCTAAGGTATAAGTAGTATCAACAATTGTTGTTTGAGTTGAGTCTAAGTAAACAAATTCTTCATTAATGGATGTATACCGGTTTGTAATTTTTCTACTTAATTCCCCGTATAGAAATTGAACATTAATATTCTCCCAAAGTAGGTGTAATGAAGTATTAATCCCATAAATCCTACGACCAGCTATGGTGAATTTACTTAGTTGAGGAAAAATGTGACCAGCCTCAAAATTCCACCATTTTCCAAGATTCATTCTTACAGAATATCTGTTTTGAGGTTGTAATCTAGGATCTTCTTGTGATGTCAAAAATCCATTAAAATTATATTTAAATTTTCTAGACGAACCACTCAGGTTAGATCTTCCTGTATATGCATTATTCATATCTCCTGCTAGTACTTGGTTTCTGCCTGTTAATTCAATTTGCCCTGTTGGTTTAAATATTGGAACTAAACTCTGGGTTGATACTTGTTCAGGCTGTACAATCCTGAAGTTCCAGTCCGCTATATTGAATACTTCTTTATCAGTACTATAATCTAATCTAATCTGATATATCCCTTGATCTAATCCTCTTGGAGTGTAGGATATAAAATATTTATTAGTATCAGATGCATTGGTTACATCCTTATCGTTTAAATACAATCTAAATTTACCAGAAGGGATTGAGTCAATATCGTAATATAGTGCAATTGCTATAAAGGCATCATCTGTTGATAATGCACTTCCTCGTTCAGGTGAAATTATGGTATAATCAATTTCATTTAACCTATTTCTTTCAATTTCTGAATCTAAAGCCGTTTCTGGAGCGATAACATCTACCTTTAGTGGATTATCTAACGGGTTAGTATCTGGATAAAAAATATCCATACTTTGGCTTCCAAGTGATAACTTAAAATAATATTCAAAGCTAGTTCCTGTGAGCATGTCAGTATTAAGATCTATTTTAAAAACTCCATTAATAAATGGGATTTCTATCTGGGAGTAACTGAAATCACCTTCATTTTTATAAAATAGTAAGGCTTCATCAATGTCGAGAGGGTTTACTCCTGGAATAAAAAATTCAAGATGATTTTTTTCATTTGTATTGAAAACGGTAGGCTGTTGATGTTGCACTACGATTTGTGCCCATGCAATATGAGAAAAAATAAATACCCAAGTTATACTAACTAAGGCCCATGCTCCCCTAGTCTTCATACTCCTAAATCTTTGTAGTAATATGCTAAAATAAGCATCTAAATAATACTTTTAATTATTCTGTTCGAATAACGTAATTGTAATTTCACGAATTTGTCCATTTACATCTCGAAATCTAAGAATTACTGGTTTTTCTATTAGATCTTGATCCAGTGTATCATAACCTTCTTGAAGAGCTTCTACATCATCTTCCGTTAAAGTACCGGTATCTATTGTATTTCCTGCTTCATCTACTTCTGCATACATTTGTTGAAATAAAGATACAGTTTCTCCAGAATTGGTAGCTGTAACATCAACTTGTCCTTCTTCAACCCAGACATATCCAGCTGAATTTGATCCAAATCTTGTACCTTTAACAGACGCAAGCGATCTTGAAGTTGATACTTCAAATGTACCTGAACCTTGGGGCTCTACCTCTAAAAAAATTTCTCCTTTATCTAGATCAATACGCCGTGTGGTGTTCTTAGAATTTGGCTTTTCTTGTCCTCTCACTATTAATTGAGAAGTTGGTTTTACTTTAGCAATACTATTATCCATAAATATTACAAGCGCATATCCCTCTTCATTAGTAGTTAATGTATCACCACTGTAAAGTTGCTCTCCTATATTTTTTTTCAAATCAAGAATAAAAGATTCTTTATCCATCGATGCTAACTCTACTGTAGGCTTAAATCTCCTAACAATTGCGAGAGGGCGTTCCTGATTATTAACGATAGAAGTAATGTGTATATCACTTGCAAGTATACACACTGCACCAATTGTGATAAAAAAAAGATGTATTTTTCGGCTTATTTTTTTCATGGTAATTTCAATTATCATTAACAATAATGATTCCATCGTTTATCAACTGAAGTAATTCTTCTAGCTTTTGAACTCCAATGATTCCTGAAAAAGTTTGATTTTCTAATTCAATACCCTCGAATACGAAACCATCTTCAAGGAGTGTAGCAAATGCTTCACCACCAATTAGTGCCATAATAGCAAGTTCAGCTTCTTCGCTCATTTCTTGGGCAACAGCAGCAGATCCATCCGATGGACTGATTAGACTAAATGACCAGATATCGGAAACATATTCTTCTATTCCTGTAGTAGAGTTGACCTGAGTTGATACTTGCCAGTAATATGTTTTTCCTTCTGTAAGAGCCTGTGCATTGCTGGTAGGATATTGTAGGCTTGTACCTGTTACTTTTCTATCTAAGTATTCAAATGGTATGATTGGAGGTCCATCAGAAGGGCTATCTTTTGCATCATTAATCATTGTTTGAACATCTTGATCTGCATCTCCAGATACGACGATTACTCTATATTCAACATTGGCATCACCTTCCCAACTAAATTGAGGATATTGATTACTAATTGAAAAATTAGACCCAATTTCAGCTCCTGGTGTTCTTAATGTAATGGACAATTCATCAAGTACTGTACCAGTTGAACTACCCCCGACTGATATAGTTTGCTCTGCTAACAAAGTAAGGCCACATTCATTAGTTACCTGTGAAATTGTTCCATAAATAGAATAGACATCATTTGGTAACTCAGTTGACCCCCCAAGACTCTCTATAAATTCTTCTCCAGCAAATGTTATTCCTCCATCAAACCTAATATCGCCTTCAATACCTGGTATTTTTTCATTTTGGATATCATTATTAGTCGCATACACCAATTGCTGAGGAGCCAATGAAAAAGGATACGCAGCTTGCTGTTCAACTTCCGCTATAACACCAACAGTAGCAGCTTCAACACGGAACTTAAAATATAGATTATTAAGCGTTTGATCTGTTTCATTTTTTAAAGTACCAGAAAATATTTGTGGGCCAGCCCCTTTACTATCTAACCCTAGCGCTGCAAGACTCAATACCTGAGATTCAGCAAGTATTGGTGCAAGTTGTATATCAATTGAAATTAGATTTTCAGCATTACAATCTTGGGCATTCACTTTCATAAATGAAGCCGTTTGAAAGACTGAAATTAAAATAATTATGACCCCAAATTTATGTATACAATTCATGCTACCCTCAATAATTTTGTTTTGTAATATGGGATGATGTAAACTCACAATCAATCATTAAATATCAAAAAAAGAAAGCTACATCTATTATTCAATTAATTTTTATTGATCAAAAATTAAAAATCCATCTTCCTTTTTATTTTAAGCTGTGATCATTTTGTACAAAGGTTTAATAATATTTGGGATAAGTAAGGCAATGAATTAAATAGTTACCCATTGATGCATAAATATTTGTAGACATGGAACACAATACAATCTTAGATACTAAAATATCTTGCATATGTGTAGTGAAATTCCCGAAATAAATTAATGAAAATAATAAATTAGAAAGGTCTATTTAATAAATAATCCGACATAAAATTTTGAGTAATTACTGTAACCAAAAAATAATCCCCAAACGATAGTAAGTGGAATTCAATATAAATCTTCTTCAGTATTTTAAAAGGTATAAAGTGGAGCTACAGGGATTCGAACCCTGGACCTTCGCGCTGCCAGCGCGACGCTCTAGCCAACTGAGCTACAGCCCCATTAATAAAATATACACTCAATTTATATTTTTCTCTGTATGTTTTTTTTATTTTTTATTTGATAGGGCGCTTAGTATCACTATTTTCTAGGGTATAAATAAAAAAACCAATTCAAAACAAACAATAATAGGAGTGTTTCTACTATGAAACGTAATTTTCACCTACTCTTTTTAGTTCTTTTCTTATCGGCTGGTGTTCTAACACAGTATGGTTGTGGTTCGAGTGAGCCTGCAGTTGTTGTACCTGTGGATACCGACGGTGATGGAATTACTGATGAACAAGAAATATTGAATGGCACTGATCCAATGAGTGCTGATTCTGATGGCGACGGAATCACAGATTCTGATGAAGTGGCATCGGGTACCGACCCAAATAACGCAGATTCTGATGGCGATGGTTTAAATGATGGTGATGAAGTAAATACTTATGGAACAGATCCAACTAATGCTGATTCTGATGGTGATGGTTTGTCAGATTTTGATGAAGTAATGACATACAATACTGATCCTCTTAATGGCAGTGGTGATGCTGATGGTGACGGTCTTTCTGATGTGGATGAAATAAATACACACGGCACTAATCCTACAAACGCTGATTCTGATAGTGATGGCTTTACTGACGCACAAGAAATAGATATGGGATCAAATCCAAATGACAATACCGATCCTGTATATGTAAGCAGTAGCGATTTTGGTACTGTAAATTTTGATTTCGATCGCTCTAACATCTCAGACGATGCTGCTCAAATGTTAGCTGAGAATGTTGAAGTATTAAATAATGCTCCAGCTTTCAGAGTCAGAGTAGATGCTTATACCGATCATGTTGGTGGAGATCAATATAACTTAAGATTGAGTTTGAGAAGAGCTGCATCCGTCGTAGAATTCTATACCAGCAACGGGATATCTGAAGATCGTATTGAATCTCGCGGTTTAGGTAAGGCACCAGTAGAGTGTGCAGAAACTGAAAAAGAAGCTAATAATGGTTGTGAAAAGAATAGACGTGCAGAATCTATTCCATTAAGTACATTGAAATACACCCCTGACATGTAATTTCAATGCTTTTGATTTCAACCCAGTACATAATCATAATGTGCTGGGTTTTTTTATTTAAAATAATCGAGATAAAGCAATTCCTGGATAAAATCCTTCTTGGTTAAAGCTGTATGCAATATCAATCCTAAATAAACTAAAGATATTGCTTATTGAAATCCCAACCTCTGAATGAATGTCGTTTGCAATTGTTGGTATGTAATTAGCTTCAGTTAATAAGAATTTTGTTTGTGCTTTAGTCATCCATGTTTTTCCTATACCTCCAAATAAAATAAAACTAATTCCATTTTTTGCTGCATTTGGTATACCAATGACTTCGAATGGAGTTGATCGAAAATTATGCTCTGCATGTAAAGCTAAATAACTAGACCCTTCATAAGGAACATATCTTTTAGATTTAAAAGCACCAAAAGGAGTAAAATAACCTAAAGAAGCGTCTATAACACCGTTTTTCTGTACAGGTAAATCACCTATATGAGTTCCTGCATTTAATCTCAAATCCAAAGAATTTGGGATAAATCTCCGTTTATAAAATGTGGAATAACGCCTATATATGTCCACGTTAAAACGAGTAAAATTCCAATCACTTCCTAAGATTTTAAATGATTGTTCTATTTCAAATTTTACATTGTCAGCCCCAACAACACCAAATGCTTCTGCTCCCTCACCACGTTCATAGATCATGGTAAAAGAACTTAAGTCTCCTTCATTTATAGCAGGATTGTTACGCTGAATCATAGATGATCCAAATAAATCATAATTTGTTATATAGTTTATACTTTTATGAGATTCATACCTGTATATCGATGAAATGGTACCTCCAAATTTTTTAAACGCATAGGCTGCTCCTAGATGTGCGCCTTCTTTGCGATAGTAATCAAAGTAATCAGTATAGCCAAATAGTGGCATTGTGCTCAAAAGTTCTTTTTTAAAAAAATTGGAATGATAGCGAGTGTCTGTTTCTGCATTGTATCCAACACTTAAAGCAAAACGTCGTGTTTTTTTAAGGGGCCACCAACTAACATTTCCCCCATAATTTAATTCTTCATAGCCTGTACTATAGCCTATTTTAAGTTTAGACCTCATTCTTCGATTTGCATATCTTCTTTCATGCTTTATTCCGCCGTAAATTGCATCTACGCGATTGTATCTAGCATCTAAGGTAATATTTTTAGTTAATCTTCTAATCGGTCCCCTTTTTCCCCTTGATGTTGAATTTTTTTCTCCTTGACTTTCAGAATTTACACTTTCACCATCGTCTCCTGTATTAATATCCAGAAATCGAACTAGAAATCCTTTTGGTTGAAATGCCTTTTCCAGAGTGGCAGTGCTATCTAGTGAATCGTAAGCTTCCAACTCCACTTTTGATAATGGAATAACATCTATGGTTGCTGCAAATAATGAATCAGAATGATCAATAGTTGTTGAATCTACCGACATCCATGACCCACCAAAAATTGAATCTGGTATATCTATATTAACTTCATAATTATTTAGGGTCTTATGAAGTATAGCATGTTATGATGAGTTGTAACATATTGCTATTCAATGAGAAACAAATATTATAAGCGTTCTAAAATTTCTGAAGCACATTTCCGACACATAATTAAATGTTTTGCCCTAGATTTAACAGCGACTGAAACCTCGGAGTTGAGTTCGGTTTCTCTGCGTTCGGTAACGGTTATTTTTGATAAACTCCGCAAAAAGATCGCCTATTGGTGCGTACAAGAAACTCCTTTTGATGGAATAATAGAAGTCGATGAATCCTATTTTGGGCCTCGACGCATTCCAGGTAAACGCGGACGTGGGGCTTCGGGTAAAACCATTGTATTTGGTGTGTTTAAACGCCAAGGAAAGGTATACACAGAGATAGTGCCTGATGCACGTAAAAAGACCTTACAAGCTATTATACGAGGGAAAGTAGCCCTAGAAAGTGTGATTCATTCTGATGGCTGGAGGGGCTATAATGGTCTGGTGGATGTAGGCTATGACAAACATTACCGGGTGCATCATGGCCAAGATGAGTTTGTCCGGGGAACTTCCCACATTAATGGGATCGAGTCTTTTTGGAGCTTCGCAAAACGAAGGCTAGCTCAGTTTAATGGAATTCCAACACGTTCATTTTATCTGCACCTAAAAGAAACAGAATTTAGATTTAATCACCGAAATGATAACTTATATCATACCATGCTTAAAAGGCTCAGAAAAGACCCGCTCTGACTCCTTTACTTCATAAGACCCTTATTTAATTTAGAAACTTGTTTAAATCCAATTGGTGGAAATCTCAACCCTGGCACACCAACTTTAATGGTACCATCTAATCTGAAGTCAACAGGCAACCAGAATTCCCCTCCAAAATTGCTAAATTGCTGTTCATAATACATATCAAACTCTTGTATAGGAGGGGGAAAAACGATCACATCGTTTGGTTTCAATCGTACTGCTATCATTGAATAATCTATATCTTGAACAAAGATTGTTCCTTCGAATAAAGGCTGTAATTTCCTTTTTGATGTTACATCAATTTCATAAATAATTTTATCATCAATTTTAGAAAAATTGACCAGTTCAAAATTGTAGTAACTTAAAGCCTTAGGATTAGTTACTCCAACTACATCAAATTCAACAATATCTAGATTATCATCGTAGAAATTTGGCAAATAGCTGACCCCCGCAAAGTTATTACTACCTTCAATATTTGCTGTTTGTCTTCTTGATTTCAAGATCTCTCGATTTCCCCTTTCTTTATCCCAGAATGCTTCTGAAATAGATTCACTAATAGAAACTATGGAAGTATCTGTTTTAAGTTGTTGACGGCTAAATGCATCAACTCTGTATGTACTAAGATTTTCACGCCAAATTTTTTTCCTATTAATTACTTCCCTCATAATCGAAATTGCAGGATCTTCTCCAGTAACAGTAATTTCTTCCATTTCGAGGAACGCTTCTTCCATAAAGAAATCATGTATTAAATTTTGCTCAGGTAAAATCTCGTATTCCTTAGTTTTATACCCTAAAAATCTAGCAGTAATTACAGCAGGAAGAGAATCAATTCTCAATGTATATTCCCCATCTGCATTTGCTATGGTGCCTTGATAGGTTCCTTTGATAATGATATGTGCTGCAGGAAGAGGTTCTAACGTATTTGCATCAACTACCTTTCCTGTCATGATTTGTTGAGCTAATAGATTTGATGTATACAAAAACAATAAAAAAGTAAGCCCTAAAAGACGGTGCATAGAGATTCATTTTAACTTAAAAACTAGCAAGATTATAATGTAAAATATATATCATTGTTTCAAAATTAATTACAATCACCTATACATTCCTTATTAAATTAAATAGTAAAATTGATTAAAACCCTATCTAATTTGTTTAACAGAAAGGTAAGATGTAATTTATCCCAATAATAAGAATGCTCAAAAAATTTAATAATTCATTCTAAGGTCATGAAGAACGTACATATTTTCTTACTCTCAACAGTTGTATTAATTTTCTCTTTATCTGCCTGTGGTGGAGAGTCTGAAGAGGAAAAACAAGCTCGCCTACAGGCCTATCAAGACTCATTACGAGCAGTTGAACAAGCCAAAATTGAAGCAATGATGATAGAAATGGAAGATTCTATAACAACATCAGAATCAAACACTATAGATGAAGAAATGGATGAAACTACTAATTCAGAATATGATTTTTCTGAAGAGGGTCAATTTCTAGTTCAGGTTGGTGCATGGAGATCTGAAGAAAAAGCACAATCTTACGTTGATAGCTGGTCTGATCGAGATTATCCTAATGCATATGTAATAAAAACAGGTAATGAACTAACAGGTGATATCTGGTTCAGAGTTCGTATTGGATATTTTTCAACCCCTATTAGCGCAGAAAATTTTGGTTCAGAATTATCAACTGAAATCAATTCTGGTTATTGGGTTGTAAATAAAAACTAATTTTTATTGTAATAATAGATTTTATAGTTGTAACTCTGCCATGCATTTACGTAATTTGAGGTACGCTCTAGTAGCGTCTCTCTTGATGAATAGTCAGCCTCTCACATTTGAATTATGTGAGGGGCTATTTTTTTTGAATCTTTTTTTTATCTATCCGTAATAAACTTGTCCGGGAATAATTTTTCTAATTCTTTGGATAACGTTATAATTAGACCAACATTCATCCTTTTAATATTCTAACTCGAGCAGAATGAAAAATTTCAGTATTGCTATAAGGCAAATCAAACAGATAAGTGTGCTTGATATAAGCGGAGAATTAGATGCACATACTGCTTCACAGCTAGAAAATACTCTCAAGGAATTAATTTCTACTCAGAATATTAATATTATTGTTAACTGCAATCACCTTGAATATATAGCCAGTGCAGGACTAGGTGTATTTATGGCTTATATAGAAGATGTACGGGGTCTTGGAGGTGATATTAAACTCTCTAATATGAATCAAAGAGTATACAATGTATTTGATCTATTGGGTTTTCCAACATTATATGATATTCTAGAAAAAGAAAGTGAAGCTATACAGGCGTTTTAACTTAATACAGTGGCTAGCACAAAAAAAATACACACCTTATCAGTTGATTCTTCAACCAAACACTTAAGTGAAGTTAGAGATTTTGTTGCTGCATATGCTCAAAAATTTGGGTTAACCGAAAAAGAAATTTCTGAAATACGTTTAGCGGTCGATGAGGCTTACACTAATATTATAAAACATGCCTACAAAAATAGTCCCTCTAACCCAGTAAAAATTGAAGTTGGTACAGACTCAAAAAAAATATGGATATCTATTTTAGACGAAGGCGAAAGCTTTAAACCTCAGGAATACCAAGCACCGGATATTTTAAAACGTATAAAGAATAAACAACGTGGGGGCATGGGGGTATTCTTAATTCAAAAAGTTATGGATCAAGTTCAGTATAGCCGTAAGGGGAATATTAATGAAATTCGAATGGTAAAGAACCTTTGAATTTATATGGATACATCAATTAATTCTGCTGAAGAACATAGAAGCCGGTTTGAATTAAGAACCCTACTCGAAACAAGTAGATTACTAATTGAATCTCAAGATCCAGATTTTGTATTAAACAATCTTCTACTCATTACCATGGGTAAGCTTTTAATACCAAAAGCAATGATTTTGATCCATAAACCTGGTGATGATGCGTATTATGTTTCAAAATCGAAAGGAAAGAGTTGGCTAGTTGAGGGTTCAGATATAAAAATCAGTTTTGATCCAGAAATTATAGATAAATCAGTGATCAAGGGGGAGAATTTAAAAAAATTCGAAGCTCTAGAAATTGAAGCAGATAGTACTCTGTTTAACTTAAAAACAAGTAATCATCATATCGGATTCCTATGCCTTGGCCCAAAAGGGAATAAAAATTCAATAACGAATAGTGAAATTGAGTTTATAGAAAGCCTATGTATCATATCATCAGTGGCCATTGCAAATTCTAGAATGTTTAAAGAATTACGTTTAATTAATCGAAGGCTAGATCGAAAAGTACATGATTTAAATACTCTTTTAGAGTTAAGTAAAGATTTTAATTTGATGGTAGATCGTGAAGAAATCGCTAAGGTTTTTAAATTTGCCATGCTCGGTCAAATGCTTATCCGTACATTTTTTTTCGCATTAGACGTAGATGGAAATCGAGAAATGGTATCCATCAGCGGAATCAAAGACTTACCTTCTAATGATGACTTAAATCAACTTTTTGGGATGACCGATATTACCCGAATTGATGAACATCATACTTGTAAATTTGTTCAAGAAAACAATATTGAACTGGTAATAGGTTTAAGATTTCAAAATAAAAAAATTGGTGTTGTAGGAGTTGGGCCACGAGCAAATAAAGAAGGTTATGGACATGCTGAAATAAACTTTCTGCAATCACTTGGAAATTTAGCATTATTAACCATTCAAAAAACGTTACTTCTTGAAGAACAGATTGTAAAAAAACGATTAGAAGAGGAACTTAATTTAGCCAAAACTATTCAAGAAGGATTATTACCAAATCCTATTCCAAATATCCCTGGATTTGATATTGCTGCTGTTAATGTTTCTTCGAGACAAGTAGGTGGCGATTATTTCGAAATACTTAAACTTGAAGATAAAGGCCATTTATTAGCTATTGCTGATGTAACTGGAAAAGGAATACCCGCTGCGTTGTTAATGGCAAATCTACAGTCTATGTTACATGCACTAGCTCCATTATCAGTATCCTTAGAAGAAGCATCTAGTCGAATTAATGATATAATTCACGATAATACTCCTTCGGATAAATTTATAACCTTCTTTTGGGGTAAAATTTCTAGTGATGGTAAAAAATTTAAGTATACTAATGCGGGGCATAATCCTCCAATGGTTTTTAAAAAGGATGAAATTGAACCTATTTTGTTAGAAGAAGGTGGAATAATCTTAGGTGCAATGCCCTCTTTAATGCCTTATAAAAGTGCTGAATATATTTTTGAAAAGGGAGATACTCTGCTATTTTTTACTGATGGAGTAACCGAGGCAATGAGTATAGACCAATCACAAGAGTATGAGGAAGAGAGATTAATAGAATGTGTTAATCAAAATAGAAATAGAGACGCTAATGGTTTGATGAATGCAATTATTAATGATGTTAATATGTTCACAAATAATATCCAGCATGATGATATTACAATGATAGTATTAAAAGTTAATTAAGCGTTTTTATCCCCATTATCCCAGGAAGCCCATCATACCTTACTTCGTTTGCATTCAAAATTGCTAGATAAGTTTCATAACGGTTGATTATTTCATTTACATATCTAACGGTTTCAATTCCACGACAAAATCCATATCTAGCGTCTTTATAAAATCTTCGTTGCATAAGCTTTAGCAAAGAACTTGAAATATTTTCCCATTCATTTGGATTATCATTTCTATCTATACTCAATCTACGTGCATCAGCTAAATGACCTAAACCTGCATTGTAGGTTGCCAATGCAAATTTCCATTGATTAGTTGAATCCATGTAAGCATAGTGCTCCATATGATCTTTCATGATTCTAGCTCCTTCTCTAGCACTTACTTCAGGAATCTTTAAAGAATCTTCTGAAATCTTTGAAAATCTTGGTAATACTTGCATTAAACCAACAGCACCCATCCAACTAACCGAGCTAGGATCAAATTTTGATTCTTGTGCTGCAATAGCCGTTAACATCAACCAATCTAGCTCAAATTCATTTGCTACTTGTTGAAACAGACTATCATAAGGAGATATTACACTAGTAGCTCTATTCACAATTTCTGGGCTAAAGTAATTTGCAATTTGCGCACTTTCTTCAAAATATCTTTTACGTAAAATATTTAAAAATGCGGATCTCCTAGGTTTCCCATCCTCTCCGTAACGGAAATGCTTGCGTAAGAATTGATTCATACGATTCTCAAGATCAGGTCCATTCGGTCGAACTGCCCATGCAATCTCATCTTTTTCTGCAATCGTTGGCCCTTTTTTTAGTCCGCTCATATACTTGTTAGCAGCAAAAAAAATATGATCGTCAGCAATAGTTGCCTTGTATTGCCCATTTGCTACTTGATACAATATAGCCTCTGTATCTAGTTCTTCTTCAATGATATTTATTTCTAGGCTATCTCTATTTTCTTTCAAAACTTTAAGAGTATTATAATATGAACTATTCCTCCTAATCGTAATAGGAACACCATTTAGATCATCGATTGTTTTTGGTTCAATATTTAAATTATCAGAGACTACAATCACTTGATTAACTGAATTATAAGGTCTAGTAAAATTGACTATCTTTTTTCGTTCTTCCGTAATTGTATAACTAGCAGCGATTAAATCACCTAAGCCATTATATAATAAATTATAAGGATTATCATCTGGGCCAGCTATTATTACCTCAAGAGCTAAATCATTTTCTTTTGCAAACTCTCGAACAAGTTCATATTCAAAACCGACCTGTATTCCACGATGAAGAAAATACGCACCCGAGCTATAGCTGGTAATCATCCGAAGTACACCGCTCCGCTTAATTTCCGCTAAGTCTCTATAAATGGGCTCAGAAATAGGGACTGAAAACTCTGGATCGTTATCTAATTTTGAATCTGGAGAAGTGAAACAGCTATATGTAAAGATAAACCCTAGAAATAATATTCCTAAAATTATTCTATGTACTAAAATTTTATCTTTGGCCGTTATCAATTATTTAATTTTTTAAAAGATTAAACAAAAATTTTTTCCTCATTAGGTCGTTATCAAAAATCTGATTTTTGTATTTTGGTACATTTCTGAAAAAAGACTATCAAACAAAACTCAACATACTTTATAACCTATATTTTAAATAAAAACTACGGAATGCCCAAATTGCTTATTCACTTTAAGTTAGTTTTATTGATTTTATTTTTTTGTTGTAGCTCAGTATTTGGGCAATTTGGTGGTTTAGTTAAAAGCGCCCATGATCTTCAGCCAATTTCTGACGTTAACATAACCGTAATTAATGAATCAGCTGGTACCAGTACAAATAAGTCGGGCAAATTTTATATTGATTGGGATGTTTTTCCTTTAGAAGTGGAGTTTTCAGCTTTAGGATACAAAACTTTTTCCATTACCGTATTACATTCAGATACTAATCAAGTTATTTATCTTGAACAAGAAGTAATGACTTTAGATGAGATTGTTATAATTCCAGATCGAACAATTAATCCAATCACTAAATCATCACCAATAGCACGAAGTACGGTAAGTATAGAAGAGCTTCCTGGGAAATCAGTAACAACAGCTGTTGAACTACTTAGAGCAGAAACTGGTGTTTATGTTCAACAATCAAGTGTTGGACAAGGTAGCTTATACATTCGCGGAAGGGCCGGTAGAGATGTTTTGTATCTTTTTAATGGCTTTAGAATGAATCCTAGCTTCGTTCGTTCAGGACAGAATCAATATTTTGGCGCTATTGATCCTCTTTTAATAAATAAACTTGATGTCTATAGAGGCCCTGTTTCAGTTTATTATGGAAGTGATGCCTTATCTGGGGGTGTAAATATATCACCCATTATCAAAAAATTTAGCTCTGAAAAAAAAATATCTGGTGAAGCTTCTTCTTTTTTCAATTTTGATGGAAATGGAGAAAAAAGTTTACATGGGAAATTAGCTTATCAGAGCCAAAAGTTTACATTATTCGCTGGTGGGAGCTACAGAGACTACGATTATTATAACATGAGCGATGAATCAGATGAATCCCTTTGGTTTCCTTATGATGAAACCCTTGGAAATGCAGATTATCAATTCATGTCTTTTCAAATTGCATCGAAGATAAAGACTTCGACTTCTTCTAATCTAACATTACTAAGTTATAGTGGACAAATACCTGATGCGCCCCGTTTGGATCGTCAAACACTAGGGTATAGTATTGAAAATCAAGAATATGATTTGCGACCACGTAATGGATATTATTCGAATACTTCCCCTTTGATTTTTTGGGGAAATACTATTGAATATCAGCTACAGAATTCAAATCCCATATTTCAAAATATGGGAGTAAAAACTGGGTTCTTTCGGCTAAATGATTTTAGAAAGCAACAAGACTTTGACTTTAATGATTTTCCCACATACGCCCTCACTGCAGCCCAAAGAAATTATAACTTTTCTTTAAGTGATACTACAAATTTTGATAGAAGTACTAGTAATCAATGGTTGATGGCTGTTGATATACAATCTTATTTTAATGAAAATCTTTATCTAAAATGGGGTGGTGATATCTCCTATGATTATGTTCAAAGCAATAGATATACTAACTATGGAAAGCAACAACTACCTCGTTATCCTAATGGCTCTGAATATGTACACTCTGGTATTTTTGCACAAATAGACTTCGCTTTCTCAAAACAGTTTACTGTTGAATATGGTGCTCGATATTCACACACATATGCTAATATTCCATTTGAAGGGATTAACTCATTTAGACAATACGATCCCTTTACTGGTTCATTTGGTCAAGTTACTCACGCCCTAGGGCTGAGTTACGACCTGACTAACAGCGTGACACTTTTGAGCAACCTTTCTACTGGTTTTAGAGCTCCAAATATATCTGATTTTTCTGAAGTCGGTATTCGTCGAAATAATCAATTTCAAACCCCTAGTACAGATTTAAGACCCGAAACAACCAGAAATATCGATTTTGGAATAACGATTAATAATAAAGAATACAGTTTTGAAATGTATACATTTTGGCTTCATTACTCTAATAAGATTACTAGAGTAGGAACCGGAAATTATGTAACTGATACCGGTGAAATCTTAAAAGGCGAGGAAGCTATTCTCAATAATGAATCCTACATAGAAGTAAGAAATATAAATGCTATATCGATGGATCTTTTAGGAGTAGAATTTTCTGGATCCTATACCAATAATGATTATATAAAAACAGGTCTTACTTTTACATATGCCTGGGGGAATCTTATTAATCGTGATAAGACTACAGAGCCCGTTGACCGTATCCCGCCAGCTAACGGAATTTTTTATGTGGATTATACTCCTACAAATAAATTATCAATTCGGCCACAAGCTCGATATGCATTTTCACATCGAAGAATTTCACCATCTGAAATAGATGATAACAGAATATCACAAAATGGAACCGATGGCTTTGTAAACCTACAATTACTTGTAAACTTTTATCCAGATGAACATTTCAAAATTAAATTAATTGCAGATAATTTAATTGATGAGGCTTATCGCGAGCATTCAAGTAGTTTAGATGGAATGGGACGTAATTTAACCATCTCTATGACGTATCTTTTTTAAGCTTTTGAACTAGATTTTGTCCATGTCAATACAATACCCAATAGAACAGTCATCATACCTATAAAGGTTAACACAAGAGGAATTTCTCCAAAAATAAAAAATGCCAACAATGACGAAACAGCTGGTTCAAATAATATAAGTGTTGATAACAAAGTGGGAGAAATATACTTTACGGCGTAATTTAATGATCCATGCCCCGCGATTTGTGGACCTACAGCAAGTCCAAAACCCACTAGGATTACAATGAGTGTAAATTCATGCGTATATCCATCAACTACCAAAAGAGCTACCAAACAAGTTATTGCAGCATATCCATAGACTGGAAACACATAATCCAACCAATTCCTTTTTTGTCTAATACGATTTCCAATTAAAAAATATCCTGCAAAAATGATGGCAGCAAATGCAGCTAAACTATTTCCAAGCAAGGGATTTGAGTAATTCGCATTACCATCAAAATCAGAATAACCAATAATTATTGAACCAATAAATGCCACAATAACACCTAGCCATACTACCGCCTTAAACTTGATTTTAAATACGAATCTTTCAAAAATGATAATTATTATCGGATGAATAGTTACCAAGACAGATGCTGAGGCTATAGATGTGAAATAGATCGAGCTAATCCAAGTAATAAGATGAAGCCCTAATAATATTCCAGAGATTGCAATTAATAGATGTTCTCTTTTAGATTTAAATTGGATTCTAAGTTGTTTTTTTTGCGACCAATAAATTGGCATTAGTAAAATAAATGCGAAACTAGTTCGGATAGCTGCAATAAGATATGGAGACGAATCGGTAGCGACTTTGACAAGAATTGGTGAAAAACCAATGGCTAAAATGCCAAATGCTAATAATCCATATACTTTGATTTTTGAAAAGGAAGCTATCGTTTCCATTATCTAATTCGATCCATTGATCGAACGAGTTTTTCATCTTTATTAATAAAATTTAGACCAAGCATTTGAAGAATAAAACCAAGAAAAACTAACCCAGATCCCAGAGCCTCATCCCATAAATATAGGCCGATACCGCCTAAAGAAAATAAAATACCAATGCAAAAACCTAGACTAATTATTTGAATCATCATGGCTCGTTTCACCCACATCATTTGGGTTGATCTATTTTTGAAGAAAAAAACTGAGACCAATGTAAGGATCATGGCAATAGTTAGGGAAATAGCTAAACCATAGCCAATCCATACTTGAGGATCTTCCATTGCGCGATCATAGATTGGTGTAAAAAAAGCGCCGCCAGTCGTTAGTACACTAAGTGCCAAAAAAATGCTTTGTAATCTTTGAATCAATGTTTTGTGCTAAATAATTTTTTTAAGATAAAATTTATTCAAGAAAAAAAAGCCCACTTTCTATTAGTAAGCTTTTTAAAGCTAATTTGATTTTGATTTAATATCGGGTTCTAGTTCTCTGCTAATTCCTATAGATGTTGGAACTACAGATGGTTCTTTAACAGATCCTATTTCACCAAACATCATATGTTTAAATCTAGTTGTAGCCCTATCAAGTATACTATACAATACTGGAACTAAAATAAGTGTGAGTGCTGTAGCAAACAATAATCCAACTATTACAGCGATGGCCATAGGTCCCCACCAAGCCGCTTGCTCACCACCCATATATACATATAGAGGCAAATTGATAAAAAATTCTAAGGGATTGCTTACCAAAACAATAAAATCGAAGTTGAAACCAATTGCTAGTGGTACTAGTCCTAAAGTAGTAGTTATCGCAGTAAGAATTACTGGTCGAAATCGTACTTTACCGCCTTGAACTAAAGCTTCTCTTAATGATAATCCATCCCGCCTTCTTAAAATATCTACATAATCGATTAACACAATGGCATTATTAACCACAATGCCTGCTAAAGATATAATTCCTAATGCTGCCATCATTCCAAAAGCCATATTGAATGCAACTAAACCGTAAAATACACCTGCCATAGACATGATAACTGAGCTCAAAATGATAAATGGTTTTAATACCGAATTAAATTGAGATACTAAAATGAATGAAATCAAGAATACAGCAATGATGAACGCAGTGAATAAAAATTGAAAGGATTCCTTTTGCTCTTGTTGTTGCCCTGTCCAGCTGTAAGAATACCCAGCTGGAAGGTCATCAAGATAATCATCAAGTAATAGTTGTACTTCTGCGAGAACAGCATTCGCGTTGTCATTAATACCTGTTCTAACGTCTGCACTAATTGTGATTACCCTTTCTGAATCGAGATGGTTAATACCTCCTAAACCATCTTTTACTTCCCATGATGCCACCTCAGATAATGGTATTTGTATACCTTCATGGAATATAGTTAAATCCCCTAATGTACTCATATCGTCTCTATATTCATCATTTAGACGTACGATAATATCGTATTCTTCTTTTCCATCTCGGAATTTTGATGCTTCAACACCATTAATTGCTTGCCTAATGGTTGATCCAATGGCATTTGTGTTTAACTCATACAACGCTGCCTTTTCACGATCAACTTCTACTCGCACTTCTGGACGTGCTTCTGGAAGATTAGATTCCAGTCCATCCATTTTAGCAAATACAGAATCGTCTTCTAGAATACTCATTACATCATTTGAAATCATACCGAGTATTTCCATATCGTCACCAGAAATTTCTAAATTTATTGGTTTACCGGTAGGAGGCCCATTTGGAGGTTGCTCTACAGTAATTTTTGCTCCAACAATTTTAGAAGTAAGATATCCACGAAGATATTCCATTGCATTAAATACATCACCAGTACGTTGCTGAAAATCCACAAAATTTAACGCTACCGTACCTTTATTTGGTGTATTTCCTCCACCACTAGATCCAGGATCTGAGGTAATACTGGCACCAGAAGTTGAAAGTACACTTTTTACATCAGCTATTTGTGGTATGTTATATACCAAATCTCTTACTTCATCAACAATGCTTTTTGTATAGGCAACGTCTGAACCAATTGGGGTTTCAATTTGAACATATACATCGCGCGGAGGGATGTCTTCTGGAAAAAACTCAGTACCTGGGAAAAACTGGATTAATGTTACAATACTTAATGCTAATATTATAATGGATATAAAAGAAGTTGTAATTCGATGATTTAAAGCCCAAGTAAGAGAGATTTCATATTTCTCAATTACTGTTGGTAATCCCTCATTCTGCCACCATCTTCCAATTTTTTCAAGCACATATTTATTAAACAACCAAATGAGATATCCCAAAACACCTAACATACTAAGAGCGATGAATAATGAACCTAATTGATTGATGAATCCAATAAAAAAGCTACTAGTATTTGTATTTTCAGCCGCATTACCTCCATTCACTCCCGAAATTACAAGTACTAATAGAGTTAAAATGCCCAGCAGTGTACTAATAAACGTTTTACCTTTTGGAGTGATTAATTTTTTTCTCTCTTTACCCTCTACCCTCATGAATAATGCGCAAAGAACTGGATTAATAATTAACCCAACAAATAATGAACTGCTAAGTGTTATAATAAGAGTTTTAGGTAGATAACTCATAAATTGGCCTACAATTCCTGGCCAAAAAATCATTGGTGCAAATGCCGCAACTGTTGTCATTGTTCCAGCGATAATTGGCACTGCTACCTCTCCCGTCCCTTTTTTTGCCGCCTCAAAATTTTCATAACCATCCTCTAAGTAGCGATATATATTCTCAACCACTACTATTGCATTATCAACTAACATCCCCAGGGAAAGGATGAGTGAAAAAAGAACTACGGTATTCATTGTGATTCCAACAGCTCCAAGAACGATAAATGAGAGAAACATAGACATAGGAATTGAAATCCCAACAAAGGATGAATTCCGAACACCTAGAAAAAATAATAATACTCCAACTACAAGAATTAATCCTGAGATTATGTTATTCTCAAGATTGCTCACCATATTCACGACATCAATACTTTGATCATTAGTAATATTATAAGTGGTGGTTGGTGGTAGTGATGAAATCTCTTCTTCTAAAATTGCTTTTACTCGATCTGAAGTATTCAGAATATTTTCCCCAGTTCTCTTTTTCACTCCTAATGTAATTACTGGAGCTCCTTCTAGTTCAGAATATGTTTCTCTTTCTTTGAAGCCAAAAGTTACCTTAGCTACATCCCTTACATAGATAGGATTTCTACTTTCACCTTTAACAATAATATCTTCTAGGGGAGCGGTTTCTTCGTATTGACCTGGTACTCTAAGAAGGAATTTTTTTGTCCCTACAGAAATATCCCCACCAGGAATCGTAACATTTTCTGAAGCTATAGCTCCAATTATATCACCAAAGGTTACATTGTAATATTTCATTTTTGCGAGATCTACATCTACCTGTACCTCTCGTTCAATACCACCTGTTAAATCAACCCCAAGAACAGAAGGAATTCCTTCTATTTTGTCCTGAAGATCTTCTGCTATATCTTTTAGTATTACCTCGTTGTATTCCCCTGATAGATTAATATTCATGATAGGAAATTCAGCAAAATTTATTTCCTGAACAGTAGGTTCTTCGGCATCTTCTGGTAGCTCTGGTTTAGCTAAATCAACTTTCTCTCGCACTTTTTGAAGTGCATCTTCAATATCAACATTAGGATCAAATTCCAAGTTTATATTTGAATATCCCTCAGCGGAAGTGGAAGTCATTGTTTTAATGTCCGAGATATTCCCTAATTCATCTTCTAACTTACGCGTTACTAGGCTTTCCATATCCTCTGGAGATACCCCTGGGTAAACAGTAACTACGAATATATTTGGTACATTAATACTTGGGAAATTTTCTTTGGGAATAGTCAGATATGAAACAACTCCCATGATGGCAATTAGAAAAAGTAGAACTAAAACACTTGTTCTATTTTTGATAGAAAAAGAGGTCAACCAAAACTCTTGCTTGATTCCATCGCCTTTTTGAGATGAACCATTTTTTTCATTGGGTGTATGGATAGTAGACATACGTGTAATCCGTTATTTAGCAGCAACTGAAGCGTTCTGGGTATTCATTACTTTTATTCTCATTCCATCATCTAGAAATGCTGAACCTAATGTTATCAATTGGTCTCCTACCTTCAATCCATCCTTAATGATAACTTCCGTTTTATACGCATTCCCTAATTCGACAACTCTTTCTTCTGCTACCTGTTCACCCTTGTCATTTTCTGCAAGAACATAAACTACATAGTTGTCTTCTTTGGAATAAACAAATTCTTCACTTATTACTAAAACATTCTCTTGCTGATTAGTACGAAGTCTAATGTTAGATATCATTTCAACTTTGTAGTTCTCAGAATTCTCAGGAAAATCTACCTCTATGTCAAATGTTCTGTTTTGTGGATTAATACTGTTAGCCACAAAAGTAATCGTACTTAATAATGTATCTGTTTCTTCGGCGTCGAACCATACATCTACTTCATCTCCAGTATGCACAACATTTGCATATCGCGCTGGTACACCTGCTGCGATTTTGAATTCCTCAGTTCCAATTAATCGAATTATAGCTGCACCAGGAGCTACCATTTCACCAACATCTAGTAACTTAGATTCCATTCTTCCAGTAAATGGGGCCCTTACGCTGGTATTTTCTAGATCAATGTTAATGGATTCTAGGGATGAAATACTTTGATCATACGCATATTTAGCATTTAAATAATCGATTTCAGAACCAATTCCATCCTCGATATAAATAGCTTTTAAGCGTTCAAAGTTTTCTCTAGCTTGTGCAGTTTGTGCTTCTAGTCTCGCCTTTTCTTGTAGTAACTTCGCATCATCTATTTTTAGGATTGTTTCTCCTGCAGTAATTAATTCACCCTCTTTTGCTGAATATGATAGAATTTTACCTGATACTTCAGCAGAAATGATTATATCATTTGAAGTTTCAATAGCGCCAACAACTCGTACATAACTAGCAAACGAGCGCTGTTCAATTCGTTGGGTAGTTACATTTATCGATTTTACCTGTTCCTCTTCTACAATAAGATTTTTTTCTGACTGATCAGAACAAGCCATGAAAACAACCATTATAGTTAGGATTGGGATTATACATTTCTTTTTCATTTGAGTATGTCTATTCTTTCTGTTTAAAATCATTTTTGTATTACCGCATCTACATATGGTACTTTACCGATAGCCAAGTCGTATTCTGCTTTTGCTGTTAAATAGTTAAATACCATTATTGCATAATTAACTTCTGCTTGGCGTACTTGTAACTCTGCTTCTGTTAGTTCTATTTGCGACCCCAAGCCGTTTTCTAACCTAAGTTGTGCTCGATGATACCCTTCATTTGCCTGTTCTAGAGCAAGTTTTCTTGCACTTGCGGTTTCAAAGGCTTTGTTTAAATCTTCACTCGATGATGCAACTTCATTTTGGGCCTTTAATGTTGTTGCACGATGTTGTTCATCCAAATCTTTCCTTTCTATCAACACTCTTTGTACATCGGCTGCTCTACTTAACCCTTCAAACAAAGGTAAACTCAGATTTATACCAAGTGTTTGAAACCGAACTTTATCTTGAAAAAAATTAGGTTCATTTGGCTCCGATGCACTCCATTGCAAGTTATAAATAGCATTAATTGATGGTAAAAAGCGACTTTTTATGGCTGTAATTTCCTTATCCTTTAAATTCTTTTGAGCCTCAAGTATTCGCATATCCCCTCTAAATTGTGACAGTACATTATTATCTAACATCTCTTTCTGATAAGAAAAAGGGGTGGCCTGATCTACATGTTGTATTTCTTGATTTGTAATACCCACCTCACCTCTTGGTAAAATATCATACAGATTCAAATTCCCTTTTACTTCAAATTCTAATTGATAAGGCAGCCCCAAAACTAATTTTAAATTTCGATATGCTTCTAGTACAGCATATTCAGCCTCTATAAGCATTGGTCTTTGATTACTCAATTGTACTTTTATCTGAAGTACCCCATATTCATCAATCAGACCTTTATCCCTGCGTCTCTCGTTTTCAGTTAGATTCTGTTCTAGTCGTTCTATTTGAGCTTTTTGAAGCCTTAATTGTTCTTTCGCGACAAGGGTTTGATAATATGCTATCCTAGATTGCGTAACAATTTGTTGACTAACTGCTCGATGATTTTCTAATTGAACTGTTCGAAAAATGGTTGCCGAACTTAACCCAATGATTGTTTCACCTCTAAATAAAGTTTGACTAACGCTAAAACCGCCCTGCCAATTGTTATCTGTACCAAACTCTACTGGTATAAGAGTACCTGCAGGGCCTCCAAAAAATTCTCCAGGCACAAAGGTGACAGGAATTTCTATATTACGTGTATAACTTACTGATGAGGATATCTCAGGATAAATTTCACTGTATGCGATTTTTACCACCTGATCTGAATCTTTAGTGGCTAATAGTGCTCTATTTATCTCTGGATTATTGGCAAGTGCTATCTGAATGGCTTCTGATAATGTAAGTTCAAAGTCTTCTATCAATTCAACTTGCTCTTGAGCTTGTAAGTGTGAAGTTGTAACGGTAATAAATAATAGTAATGCTAGTTTCCGCAAAGTCTCTATTGATTTAAAATTGAATTTGTTGATAATGAGGTTCATTTTTTTAATCCGACTACTACCTATGAAATTTAAATTAGTTTCGAAAAATTGACTGTTAGTCATAATTTATAATTGATCAGCTTTTATTCCATTACCTATCAATTTCATATAACAAGTAAACATCGTTTCTAAATCTATACCTAGATGGTCTAATAGTTCAAAATGTTGTGAATTCTCGTGCATATAAGCCATATTTACTACACCATGTGATGTTGAAATTAATAAAAGCGCTAGTTGTTCAGCGTTATACATTGTATGTATTGATCCATCTTGCATTCCTATTTGAATAGCTCTTACCATCACTCTAAATCCTTGTTGGCGATTTTGTCTACACAGATCTAGATAGATGCTATTTTTGGCTTGATCGGAGTGTTTATAACTCTCTAGAAATCTCATAACTCTATAATATTCTGGGTGTTCTATGGCAAATTTTAAGTAATTCTTACCAAGTTGATATACCATTTCAAGCCCAGATTTCTTTTCTGTCAAAACTTTTGACGTCCACTCATTCATAAGATTAGATGCTTTATGGCAAATGCCCAACACCAAATCTGTCTTGTTATTAAAGTATAAGTATAAAGAACCCTTACTTACCTCAGCACGTTCGGCAACCTCGTCCATATTTAATTGGTCAAGGCCCTTTTCTAGAAGTATTTCTTCTGCAACTTCTAAAATCATCGCTTTCTTCTGTTCTTTTTCTCGTTCTTTTCTCTCGATTACTCCCATAATTGACTGTTAGTCATTATTTGAATTTGAGTCAAATATACTTTTATTATTCTTTCAATGCCATCCAATCATGTAAAGAAACTATAAAGATTTACCATTCCCAACCTAGCTATTGCTTATTATTGGCCTTCATCATAGTGCATACGTGTTAAAAAAATATTTTACTCAACTCTCTCTCATTATTGTTGCTATTATTTGGGCACTCAATTTCAGTGTTATTAAAGTAGCATTAAAAGAAATTGACCCCTTCAGTTTTAATGCACTGCGATATATTTTTGCAGCATTTACATCAGTTGTAGTAACCAAATGGCAGGGTTTTAATGTTGTTGTTAATAAAAAACATTTAATACCAATTATAGGGATTGGTATTGTGGGTAATCTTATTTATCAAATTCTTTTTATTGTCGGAGTAAGTCTTACCAATGCCGCTAATTCTGCTGTAATTTTAGGTACAATTCCTGTTTGGATTGCCCTTTTAGCTCATCTTTTCACCGAAGAAAAGTTAAGCTCCAACAAATTCATAGGCATGATATCTGCCTTTTTCGGGGTATTATTAATCATTTTTGGTAGAGAAGAAGGATTTAGTTTTGACTCAAAAAATGCTTTAGGAGATTTAATTGTGCTTTGTTCTGCAATAGCATGGGCAAGCTACACTATACTTTCAAAAAAATATCTTAAACTTTATAATTCAAGTCAGTATTCTGCTTTTATTTCAGTAGTGGGAGTAGTTGGACTGGTAATCATTGGTACACCTTCTCTAATTGCAACTGATATTACAGCAATTTCAATTACTGGATTTGCAGGCATCCTTTACAGTGGTGTATTATCGGTAGGATTAGCTTATTTAATTTGGAATAGAGGAGTTCATAAATTTGGTGCCATCAAAACTGCATCTTTTCAAAATCTAGTGCCTGTGCTTGGATTAATATTTGGAGTAATCTTACTTAATGAAAACCTAAGTTTGATACAGTATGTTGGTTGTTTTTTTGTTATTATAGGAATCGTTTCAACACAAGCTAAATAAACGCCTTTCGAGCACTTCTACAAAACTATATTTTAATACGCTTAAACAAGCATTACGATGAAACGAACTTTTCAAGTTGCTACAATTTCTTTTATTGTACTATCATTTTTTTGGCATAACGTATATGCACAGGACCAATCTTCGAGCACTACCTACAGCCCTATCCAAGGATTAAGTAATACATATTTTGTTGATGAAGCTGGTTTACAATTATTACAAACCGCTAGCCCTCTTGATGAATTTGTACAAGACGATAGCTACTATATCGGTCCTTATGATATCTTATCCATACATGGTAATGGGCTTCTTGAGTTTAGTTATCGCGCTATTGTTGTAAATGCAAGTGGTGATATCACAGCCCCTATGATTGGAACTCTTTCTTTAAAAGGAAAAACATTAACTGAGGTGAAGAATATCATTACACATGCCTTTGATAATCAAATTAAAGATACTGAGATTACCGTTACACTCGATCAACCTCGACCCGTCAATATTTATGTAGGAGGGAATATTCCTAATCCTGGAAGATATATAATTCCTGCAGGTACACGATTTGATGCATTGATTTCAGGTTTTACCGTTGATAACCAATTAATTACACCGCTAGTAAACCAATCTATAGAATCAACCCTACAAACAACTGCACAAAGACCTTCTTACTCAGGGTTAAATTTCGACAAAATTGATGCGAAACAGCAGACTGATTCTGAGATCCAAAATGAAACGTTATCAAATATTTCACAAAAATATGATCTTCGCTATGTAAAAGTAACTCCACTTCATGGAGAAGAATTTTTTGTAGATCTTGCTGGATATTTTAATTCTGGGAATCCAAAATTTGCTCCATACATTCAAGATGGAGATCATATAACTTTAGTTTCAGCCTCTTCTGTTAGACCCACAATCAGTATATCTGGAGCAGTAAATAATCCCTTTTCAGGTTCATATAGATCCGATGATTCTTTGGAAAATTTATTAGCTATAGCTGGTGGTTATTCCCCAGATGCAGACCTATCAGACATAGTAGTAATTAGAATACATGATAACGAAATAATACAGCAGGAAATAATTCCAGCTAACTTGACTAAGATAATGCCAGGAGACCAAATCATTGTACGATACAAAGCTAATGATACTAGTTTTGGAACCGTTAGAATAGAAGGTGAAGTTGTGTTACCTGGATCATTTACGATCATAGAAAATGAAACGACGTTAGGACAATTACTTGAAATGACCGGTGGGCTGACCGACCAAGCACTACCGAATGCTGCCTATTTAATACGTAATTCATATGATAATAAAGGAGTAAATTCTGTTTCATCAATAAATTTATCCCTCCTTAGTAGAAGTTCTGATCAGTTTTTAGAAGGATTCGATTACTTGGAATTTGAACAAGCATTAGATCCCAATAGAATGGCAGTTGATCTAAATGCAGAACAGGTATTGCAAAATACCATCATGCGTAATGGTGATCGGTTATACATACCAAAAGATGAGTTTACTATTTCAATTTTAGGACAGGTTAATGTTCCAGGATTTTATTCTTTTGACAATACCACTTCTCTTGAAGATTATCTGGCAGCTGCAAATGGCTTAACAATTGCTGCAGATCCTAATAGAATTTACATAATAAAAGCTGGGAGTAGAGCCTGGTATAGAACTTCAGAAACGGTATTAGAGTCGGGTGATATTATTTTCGTAGATCGAATTCCATTTGAGGATGTAAGTACCGGAAGAAATTATAACTTAGAACTTGAAAGACAGAAATCTGAAAGAGTACGCCTGATAATGACAGGACTTAGCACAATGGCAAGTTTAATTACAGCGTATGTTGCAGTTAAGAGGTTAAATTAAAAACTTTAAAATTTTTAAATATTTGTCAAAAAAAATCTTATATATAACACAATATTACCCACCTGAAGTTGGCGCTGGAGCAGTGAGGGCTCATTCTATAGTGTCAAAATTTGAACAGCAAGGCTGGAAAGTTGATGTAGTTTGTGAAATACCAAATTACCCTTTAGGGGAACGCTACAGCGATTACAAAAAGGGAAGTTTTTTTTCAGAAAAATTCTCTGAAAATGTAACTATTTATAGAATTTGGGTTTGGATAACCAAAAGAAGCAATTTCAAAGAGCAAATGCTTTTTTTTCTTTCCTTCATGCTTTCAGTTTTGTTTTTTTATTTTAAAAATCAAAAAAAATATGACATTATTTATTGCTCCTCTCCGCCCATATTTTCAGGTATTAGTGCATTAGTTATAAACCGACTAATAAAAAATTCAAAATTCGTATTTGAAGTTCGTGATTTATGGCCTGATTCTGCAAAAGAAGCCTTAACAACAAAGCCTCCAATTTTCATTAAAATTGGTTACTGGATAGAAAAAAAACTCTATACAGCAGCAGATTTAGTGATCGCTGTAACTGAAGAAGCTAAAATAAATATTCAAAAAAAATCACCTAATACTACCCTTGAAGTCATTCATAATGGGGTAAATACAGATCAATTCAAGCCCATCAAAAAGAACGAAATTCAATTAGATGAGAAACTTGATTTGACAAAATTCACTGTTGGGTATGTAGGATCATTAGGCGTTATCCATGACTTGAGAACTTTTTTATTAGCTGCTAAAAAATTTGAAGATGATATCCATATTCAATTTATAATTGTAGGCGATGGTGGCCAGAAAAATGAGTTAAAATCCTTGATTAATGAAATTAATCCTAAAAATTTTATATGGGTTGGCCTTAAAGAGTATATTAAAATCCCTCATTATATTTCTTCTTTCGATGTTGCAATAAATCCTATGAATAACTTTCCAGCCTTTGATTCTGTAATCACAGTAAAATTTTATGAATACTTGGCGTGTGGTGTACCCGTAATTACTTCCGATTTAAAAAGTATGAAAGAAATAGCTCAAAAAAGTGAATCATCAATAACTTACAAAACAGGTAATTCAGATGATTTAGCAGATAAAATTTTACTTTTAAAAAATAACCCGCACAAATTAAATCAACTTTCTAAAAATTGTACTTTATTTATCAAAAGAAATTATGACCGTAAAAAAGTTGAGGATAAACTTATACATCACTTAAAAATGTTAGGGTCAAGACAACTTAAAGGATGTTAAAATTCCATAAGTTGTTGTATGCCAATCCGTAATAAGTATATATACCGTTCACGAATTTCTGAGGCTAAATTCCGACAGATTGTACGCCTTTTTTGCCTAGATCTAACTGCGGTGCAGACCGCCGAACTCAGTGGTATTTCTCGCAATTCAGTCAACACATATTTAACAGCTATCCGCAGGCGTATCGCCGAGTTTTGTGAGTCCGAATCTCCATTTAGTGGACAGGTGGAAGTCGATGAATCTTTGTTTGGTGCCCGACGAGTAAAAGGTAAACGGGGACGCGGTGCGTATGGAAAAGTATTGGTATTTGGACTCTACAAGCGTAATGGAAAGGTGTATACAGAGGTGGTGCCCAACGCCTCTAAAAAGACCTTTCAGGCTATTATTAGGGGAAAAGTAGCCCTAGAAAGTGTGATTCATTCCGATGGCTGGCGAGGCTACAATGGGCTGGTGGACTTAGGGTATGCTAAGCACCTACGTGTGGATCATGGGCGCAATGAGTTTGCCACCTCCACAAGCCATATCAACGGAATAGAAGGCTTTTGGGGATTTGCTAAAACCCGATTGGTTAAGTGCCGGGGAATGCACCCCGCTACTTTTTACCTGCATCTTAAAGAGTCCGAATTCCGATTCAATTATCGTAAAGAAAATATCTATCCAAAACTCTTATCTTTAATCCGAAACAACCCTCTTAAGTTGTCTTGACCCAAATGTTATTCTAATTTATGAATATAGACAGAATCATTTTACTTATTTCAGTATTAACAAAGAATATCAGATATATAATTTTACATGTTCTAGTATTATCAATTTTTGCTGTTTCCTATGCATTATCTGCTAAGAAAACATTTACATCTTTTTCAGTATTGATACCTCCAGGCGGTATAAGTACTGCTCTCCAAAGTTTTTTACCTTCAGAAATGACTCAAGGCTTAGGTGGGGCTATTGGTGCTCTAACAGGTAGTAGTGGTGATTCTTCTAATAGAATCCTAGCAATTCTAAACAGTAGAAAATTAGCTGAATTAGTTGTTAACGAGTTTGACTTAGAACGTCGGTTCAAAACAAAAACCATTGAAGATGCTATAGATGTGTATTATGAAATCACGTCCTTTGAAATAAATCAAGAGTTAATGATAAGTATGTCTGTAGAAATGGAAACAGACTATTTTCATCCTGAAGAAAATGAGGAAGAAATACGTAATTTAGTGTATAACATCTGTTCATATCTTGTAGATTATTTAGATTCTAGATATACAGAATTACAAACAGAAAATGCTCGTTTTCAAAGAATAACATTAGAGAAAAGATTCGAACAAAATAAAGCGGAACTTGAATACATTCAAAATAAAGCCAAAGATTTTGCTCTAGAAAATAACATTATTTCATTACCTGACCAATTAACAGCGGTAGTAGAAACCGCTGGGGCATTAGAAGCAGAAATAGTTCAGAAAAAAATTCAACTCAATAGTATAAAAGACTTCAGATCTGATGGAAGTTCAGAGGTAGCATTATTAGAAACTTCCATTAAAGAGATGGAAAACTCACTGCGAGAACTATATTCTTCGGAATTTAATGAAGATCGATTAAGCGTATTGCCACTTATTAATGACTCAGCTGAACTACTTTTAAACTATGCAAAAATTGAACAAGAGAGAACTGTTCAAACACTTTTGTTTCAATTTCTGATTCAACAGGTTGAACAACTTAAAATTCAAGAAGCAAAAGAAACTCCGAGCATACAGTTCATAGATACACCTAGAATTCCAGATCGAAGAACTAAACCTTCAAGAGCACTTTTAGCGATTATTATCTTCTCTGTTGGTATGGTTTTGAGTACCAGTATATTGTTTATCAAAGAGCTTTATAAAGATGATCTTAGAAAGATTTATCTATCTCTAAGTGATACATAGTTTGAATTATTTTAAAAAAAATATTCAATCTACAGGCCTTTTAAGCTCCATCTTAATTTCCACTATTATAGTTGGTTCTCTTGCGTTAGATTTATCATTACTAATTCTAATACTATTTTTTTTTGGCGTAGGAGTTATTTTTTATACCTATAAAGATTGGGAGGTTAGTTACTACGAACTAATTCTAATTACTTTAATCATCGTTTTTATTGGACCCCCCATTAAGCTAGCCGAAACTTTTCCAGTAATTAGACCAGAACAACTACTCTTTCTATCCTTATATCCATTATTAGCTTGTTGGGCATGGAATAAACTTGATACCAATCTAGCTTTAAAAAAATTTATATATCTATATGGAATTTTTCTTTTGTATATGTTTGGTTCCATTTTTTATGGAAAATTTACTCATTCAATTACTATTGGATACAAAGATTTCATGGAAGTGATTCGTTTTTTCCAATACGGTTGTGTGGTACTTTTTATAGGAACTGTAAAATTAAATCTAGTACAGTTAGATAAATTATTAAAATGTATAGTTTTTCTTTTCTTCATTGCAGGCTTGATAGGGGTTTTCCAATACTATGGAATACTGGGGTTAGATAAATTCACAGCCCCATTATATTCCGAATCTCGGATTTGGCAGGTTAATAACCGGATGTACGGAACATTTATTAATCCAAATACTTTCGGCACATTTATGGCCGTGGGTATAATCTTTGCATTAGGAATGATGATGTATGACAAAAATTTTTTAAACAAATTTTTTTATCTCTTTGTATTCATTCTTTCATTTTGGGTCTTGGCATTAAGTGAATCTCGTACCGCATTCATTACCCTATTTTTTGGAATTGTTTTTTTAATTGTTTCCTATTCTAGATTTTTAGGATACAGCCTTTCCAGGTTAATCTTGATTACTTCTATTGTATTGCTATTTATTTTGGGTCTATTTTTGAGCCTTGATGCGCATTTAATCAGGAGATTTGAAACCATTTTAAATTTTATGGAAGATCGAAGTTGGCAAATGCGCCTTTTTGCCTGGTATATTAATTTTCAAATCTTCTTAGAATCATGGCTGCTAGGTCTTGGACCAGCCTACCATCATTACACTCCTATAGTAGATAATGAATATCTCATCATATTACGCAGATATGGGATAATTGGTTTTTCTATATATATCTGGTTTTATGTGCTGTCATTATGGAGAGCAATCAAAAATACTGTCGATAACAATCTAGGAATAATACTAAATTCAATTTTTATATCTACTTCTGTAATTTTTTTGGTTGGAAATATAACAAATCAAATTTTTCATGAAATGCAATTCATGGGATTCTGGGCCGTCGTTGTGGGGCTTATATTTAATATAAATAACAATAAAAAATTTGTTGAAGTACCTAACTAGCATATTAAAAAGTGAATACTTAAAACAGATATTCTCTTTGGCTTCTGGTACAGCACTTGCCCAACTCATCACTCTTGGATCCTACTTAATTATAACACGTTTGTTTTCACCCAATGAATTGGGAGAATTTAAATTCTTAGAATCAGCTGCTCTCTTATTAGCTATAATTGCTACCCTTTCTTATGAACATGCGATTATATTGCCAAAAAAAAGAAAACAGGCGTTAGGAATATTAAAAATAGCGTGTGTCTTGGTTTTCGTAACCTTTTTAGGCTGTATATTTTTTGGGGGAATATGGAGAATAATTGGGTATCCTTTTACGAACAATACACACCTGTTATTGATCTTTTGTGCAATGGCGTTGATAAGCGGTATAAATATTTTTTCTAACTGGTTTATTTCGCAAAAACAATTTTTGAAACTATCAATAGCTAGAATTTTTCAATCCTTCAGCACATCCATTTTACAAATAGTATTCGGTTTTTTCTCAATAGGATCATTCGGTTTAATAATTGGATACCTTTCTGGAAGACTTATTTCTTTGTTGTATTTGGTTTGTAAAGCAGGGATAACTTTAAAAGACATTACTCAACATACTACTTCTGAATTAAAGAAGATTGTGCGTAAATATATAGATCAACCTAAATATATTCTGCCGTCTAAATTGATCCAACAAATAGCTGTTGAAATCCCCTTTTTATTAACCCCTTTTCTGTTTGATGATTACATACTTGGAATGTTTGCTTTAGCAATAAGAGCCCTAGCTACCCCCACTCAATTTTTAGGAGTTTCTGTGGGGCAAGTATATTACAAGCAAATTTCAGAACGAGTTAATGAAAAAAAGTCTATCGTGCCCTTGCTTTTAAAAACATGGGGGGGCCTCACAATAATCAGCATTATTCCATTTGGATTATTATTGTTTATTGGGGAGTCAATTTTTATGCTTGTGTTTGGCGCAGACTGGCAAGATGCTGGCAAGATTGCATCTATAATGGCGCCCGCACTTTTTTTATATTTCATAATTGGACCTACAGAAAGAGCCAGTTTTCTTGCTTTAAACCTACAACATAAAGCGCTTCTTTTTTCAATCATTGATCTTATTGGAAAATCTACTGCAATGATAACAGGTTATTTTATAGGTGATTTTTTTATGTGCATACTATTAATGACTGTGGCTCAAGCTACTACTACTGTTTTAATTGCATTCACAATTTTAAGCCAATCAAGAAAAACAGATGCGAGGCTAAATGAGCATCACAATTAGGCTAATAAATTTTTATATACATTTAGAAATAGTCTTTCCTGCAACTCCCATGAATAATGTTCTTCGTAAAGCATTCTTGCATTAGCCGCCATTTCTGCGGCTTGCTCTTTATTATCCAATAAATATATTATGTTATCCGCTAATTCTTTAGGAGAATTATAAGCACATGTTCGTGCTACTTTAGTTTCATGCAGTAAGTTATTCCAGACAGTAAAATCAGACATTATAAACGGAATTCCTGCCGCCATATACTCAAAAAGTTTTACAGGGTCGCTTTGTTGATACTTTTTATTGTCATCTAATACCAATAATCCAATTTTTGATATGCTATAAATTTGCAATGCTTTCTCTCTGTTTACATATCCATAATAATGAACTCGACCCCACCCTTTAAGTTCAATGAGTTCTTTTCTCAATTTCTGGGTACTGATATTACCTGCTAAGTGTAATTTTACATTATATGATTGAGGAATAAACTCTAGGGCTTTCACATAGTCTAGAATTCCTCTTTTTCTAAAAATTTGGCCGATATATACTAAATTATTAGATCGTTTTTTGTAATTAGAAATATTCATAGAACCGAACTCTATATCCATTGGAAAGTTTCTAATAATAACTGTTTTATTTTCTTTGAATCGTAAAGCATTTGTAGGCTCTACGATGATGATACGATCAAAAAAATAATCTGCTATTTTTTCATACATCGATGACAGAATAGATAAGAAAGGTTTTAGCAGAAAGGGTATCCAATCTTTTGTTTTTATCTGCTCTGGTAAATTATCATGTGCTTCATAAACAATCTTTTTTCCAAAAATTTTAAATCCCACCCCTAAAGGTATAAGTTCTGGAGTATGAAGATGAAGTACATGCACTTTTTTAAATTGTAGTATCAGCTGTAATATGTAGAACTGCGATACTAAAATTCGAAAATATTTATTATCAATTTTTTTGAATAAATGTATGTTGGGATGCATGGACTGCTCACCCCTGTAGGCCTCTTGTGTTATATAGACGACCGAAAAACCCTCTTTTTCAAGAGCTTTAAATTCTCTATGAAAGACTCTAAAATTATCTTGATTATGAGTTGAGGAAATAAGTAGGATAATTTTATTTTTATTCATAAAACCATTTCATGGAAGTTTTGAAAAGAACTACTTTTTTTAAAATAACAAATGAAGAATAATCATGTTCGTTTAAGATTTATAATTTATTTAGTAATTGTATATCTAATCGCTTTTTTCGTTCTAAAAACTTTACAAGTCTATATACTAACACCACTCATCTCAGACGCTTATAATGGGGAAAGCATTAGTTTTTTGAATGAATTGATTAAGAAGCATCGTCTAAAAAATCCTGATGTACGAACACAAGATTTCTACCTTCAACAGTCAAACTATTACATTATTCGGATATACCTTCTTTCTATCTTGTTTGGCGGTTTTGGCGCATACCACTTCAATACTGGATTCAAAAGAATAAAAAGTTTTTTTCAAGAACGATGTCACCCTATTAACCTTTCTGTGTTAAGAATCATTATTTTTACCTATCTATTAGTAGGGGGATTTCATCAAAGTGCAATAACATTTTCTAAATTGGGAAAAGACGCTTTAGTTCCTCCATTTGGATGGGGATTTTTACTTGATGTACCTTATCCTAGTGCAGAAGTCGTTACATTTTTAGTGTATTTGTTTTGGATATCATGTGTTTTTGGGCTGCTCGGAATCTTTACCCTAAGAAGTATACAAGCATCAACAATATTAGGGTTTTTCATTATCGGCTTGCCTATGATGTACGGAAAAATAAATTCCTACTATATCATCTGGCACATTTTATTATTGATGTCTTTCGGACCAAAAACCCATCTTTTATCAATCGATGCTATTCTCAAAAAAAGAAAATCTTTCCCTTCCATTGATACTGTAGACTTTTCTAAAACAGCAATCATTATCAATAGCACATTAATTCTTATTGGTTTTTGCTACTTATTTCCTGGAATTTGGAAATTCGTTTTTTCTGGCTTTGAGTGGGCTTTGAGTGATAACCTAAAATATAAAATGCATTCCAAATGGTTAGAGCTTGGTGGGTGGTTGCCTATTATTCGTTTAGATCATTTCCCATTTCTCTACAAATTTTCTGCCCTTTTAACCCTTGTTCTTGAAATCACATTTTCATTTGGGATTTTCTTCAAAACATGGAGACCTATTTTTATAATTGTAGCTCTTGGTTTTCATATAATGGTTGCCATTACAATGAAAATTATTTTCTGGCCTGTAATAATTTTGTATGCATGCTTTATTGATTGGAGCAAAATCATACCAAAAAAATATGATCAGATACCCCATAGCATCCTGTTTAGTGCTAAAAATTTACGTTCCTTGATGGTTACATCCTTTTTTGTACTATTTTTTACGATACTTACTGGGGCAACTCTTATTAAAAGCTGGCCTTTTGGTGTATATCCTACATTTGCTTCTATTGAAAAACCTCAGCAAACCACTCTTGCTATAGAAATCAATAACTCTGAAAATAAACCCGATGTACTTTTACCAATTTTAAACTTCGAGTTATTTAAGGAAGATTTTGAGTCTTCTGAAAGGCTTCGTGGTTTCCTTGATTCCATTGTGTTAAATGAAAACACATCAAACATGAGAGCGCTTACTAACTCCCTTTCTAAGCATTATCCGGATGCTACTTCATACACTTTTTATACCGTATTGATTTCAACTAACCCAGATACTGACTACCAGGTACTACAACAAAATAAAGCTCTGTATAATTTTAAAATCAGTGAATAATACTTAGTTAAATAACCCTACTCCCACCACTTAACAAATAAAGAACCGCCATACGAATGGCTACCCCATTGGTAACTTGGTCTAAAATTACAGCTCTATCACTGTCCGCTACATCGCTTTCTAATTCAACCCCTCTATTGATAGGGCCAGGATGCATGATTTTAAAATCTGGATATTTTTCTAAGTGTATCATCTTAATGCCAAAGAGATCATGATATTCCCGAAGTGAAGGGAATAATTCTGGAGTATCATCTTGTCGCTCTAACTGTATGCGCAAGGCCATTGCAACATCACACCAAGAGAGTGTTTCATCTAAATCATAGGAAATGTGCACTCCCATTTCCTCTATAAATTTTGGCATAAATGTTTTTGGTCCACAGATAACAACTTCGGCCCCAACTCTCGTTAAACCTATTATATTTGATCGCACTACCCGGCTGTGGGATATATCTCCAATAATAGCCACTTTTTTACCTGTAAGATCAGGATGAATTTGTTGCATGGTAAACATATCCAACAAAGCTTGTGTTGGATGTTCATGGGCTCCATCTCCTGCATTTAAAATCGCTGCATCAACGCATTGAGTAAGAAAATGTGGCACTCCTGGACTTTCGTGCCTACAAACAACCATATCAATTTTCATCGAGCTGATATTGCGGATGGTATCCTTTAAGGATTCGCCTTTTTTTGTACTTGAAGTACCTGCTGAAAAATTTACTACATCCGCACCCATTCTTTTTTGTGCCAATTCGAACGAAAGTCTAGTACGAGTGCTATTCTCATAAAATAGGTTTACAATGGTTTTATCTCTTAGTGTAGGAATTTTTGGTACCGGGCGATCTAATATTTCTCTGAATGTTTTCGCTTGGTCTAAAACAAATAGAATATCTTGTTTTGAATAATCAGCCAACCCTAATAAATGTTTTTGGGTGAATTGGTAGTTTTCTAAAACACTACTCATCCTTGTCCTCCACATTAATTATATAAACAGCATCCTCTTTATCTAGTTCTTTAACCTTCACTCTTATTTCTTCATTGGAATGAGTTGGCACATATTGTCCGGTAAAATCAGGAGCAATAGGAAGTTCTCTGTGCCCTCGATCAACCATACAGCAAAATTGAATTTTTCTTGGACGCCCATAAGCCATTAATGCATCCATTGCTGATCGTACTGTTCTACCTGTATACAACACATCATCAACCAAAATTACGTCACGATCATAGAGGTCGAATGGTATTTCGGTTACTTTAACTTCGGGCATTTTTAGTTTTGTTCGAAAATCATCTCTATAAAAAGTTACATCCAATACTCCGAAATCAATATCGATATCGAATTCTTCTTTTATTTTATCGACGATTCGTTTAGCTAGGAAAACACCTCTGGTCTGCATACCAATAATTGCAAGGCGTTTTGGATGTTCATAGGATTCAAGAAATTGATGGGCAAACCGCAGAAATGTGCGATTTAATTCTTCGGCGTTCATAAGTTGAACTGTATCCAAGCTATTGGGTCTTTTTTTGCTGAAACTATATGAATATAAGAGGATTTGATAAAATTTATCAGTGTTTTAATCTAAAATTACGTGTAGTATTCGATCCGATGCATTCCCATCTCCAAATGGATTGGCTTTTTGTGTCATCTCCTCATATTCTTTTGTTGAATCAAGGAGTTTTGAACATGCAGAATAAATTTTTTCGAAATCTGTACCAACCAATCGAGCAGAACCTGCCTGTATCGCTTCTTCACGTTCTGTGGTATCGCGCATTACTAAAACTGGGATATTTAAACTGGGCGCTTCCTCTTGAATTCCTCCGCTATCGGTAAGTATGATATGCGCCTTATTCATAAGCCATAAGAATTCTGGATAACCCAAAGGATCGATTAAATGAATATTATTAATTTCGCCTAGCAATTCCTTTACAGGGATAGAAACTTTAGGATTAAGATGTACGGGATATATAATTTGAACATCATCTCTGTGAGCTAGATGCTTTAATGCCATACCTATCCTTTGAAAACCTCCTCCAAAACTTTCTCTACGGTGACCCGTCACCAAAATCAGTTTTTTGTTCTTTTGGAGAAGTATCTTTAATTCACTGAGGGTATCTGAATGGTAGTTTTCTAATTTATCCAATGCCAAAAATAGTGCATCAATAACGGTATTCCCTGTTACCCAAATTTTATTAGGTGAAATTCCTTCATCCAATAAATTATTTTTTGCTGTTATTGTTGGCGCATAATGAATATCAGCTATGCGGGCTGTTACTTGTCGATTTATTTCTTCGGGATATGGGGAATATTTGTCTAAGGTTCGTAAACCAGCTTCTACATGATGCACTTTTATTCCTGAATAAAAAGCAGCAAGCCCAGCAATGGTAGCCGTTGTAGTATCTCCTTGAACAAGAACAATATCAGGCTTAAAGCGAGTAAACACTTGTTGAATACCGTCGAGAATAGCAGAAGAAAGGGAAACTAGGGTCTGGCTCTCTCTCATGACATCAAGATCATAATCTGGTTGGATATCAAAAAATGATAAAATTTGGTCTAACATTTCTCGGTGTTGTCCAGTAACACACACAGCATGTTCAATGCTATTTGAATGATTTTTAAGCATTTCAATAACTGGAGCCATCTTAATAGCTTCAGGTCTTGTCCCAAAAATTAATAATACTCTTTGTTTCGCTTTTTTATTCATCCTTTCAATGTAATCATATATTTTGCACTAGTAAATTTACGATGTCCCAAATTTAACTATCCAAATGAGATCAATTTTTTTCTATTTATTATGTTTGTTCACAGTATTGTCTTGTTCAAATCCAAGCCCTTCCACTTCGGAACCAGAATTACGAATAGCTGAAATAAGTAATTCGTTAGGAATGACGCACAACTCTCATTTAAACCGGGGTTTTTCAACACCTGAATCTGCGTATAGTGCAACCTTCACCTTAGAAATTTACCTAACTGAGGAAACAGATCATACATTGATTCATACATTTGCAATTATTGATGATGAAAACGAAGGGTGGGTATTTGATCGTAATGATATACAAGAAGCTTACTACGAAGAACATCATAGTCTAATATTCTATAATCTTCAGTTACGAATTTTTGATTTTATAAATGGGAAACAACTTTCAGCTCAATTTATCGATGAAAATGACGAAATAATCCGATCACGTGGTTTTAGATTAGATAATGATTTTCCTTTACCTGCCTCTTCTAATGTTACGAGCAGTGACGATGGTGGACTTTCTTTCCAACTTGAATTCTACAATACTCCATATGATGGAGGAAATATTCCTTTTCCTGTAACTATTTACAATACATTTTTTGCTAGTAATTTAGTATCCATTGTTTGGTTAGATAGCAACAACAATTTTATTTCTGAACATTTTATAGATACTAATGCATTTACCGATCTTGGATCAGATAATTATTTATTACGTATAGAAGCCTCTTCGATACCTGTTAATGCAACAAAAATATATTCGATATTTCGAAGAGGTTGGATTACATCGGGTGCAGCTCTATACACAGAAATCATTTCTTTTACTGCTGAGAATTAGCTTAGCTAAACCCCTCTGTCACTTTCTTTTCGTTGGCAATCTCGGTATCATTGGGAGCCAATTTATTTTCAAACTAAAGAACGTTTTTTACCCCTTTTTCCATGAAAATTCACGAATATCAAGCAAAAGAAATTCTAAAAACTTATAAAGTTGCTGTGCCCAAAGGTATTGCCGCCACTACGGTTGACGAAACTGTACTTGCTGCACAAAAATTACAAGAACATGGAGCAACCCTTTTTGTTGTAAAAGCTCAAATCCATGCTGGAGGGCGTGGAAAAGGACGTACAAAAAAGAATAATGCTAAAGGCGTAATACTCTGTAAAACAATCGAAGAAGTACGCGAAGCAGCAGAATCTCTTTTAGGGGATATTTTGGTTACTATCCAAACAGGAGAAGAAGGTCAGTTAGTTCAAACACTTTATGTTACTGATGGTGTAGATATCGCCAAAGAATTCTATTTAGGAATCCTGCTCGATAGAGCCGTTTCTAAGAATGTGATCATGGTTTCAACCGAAGGTGGAGTTGAGATCGAACAAGTTGCAGAAGAAACACCAGAAAAGATTGTTAAGGCCTGGGTGGAACCTGGAATGCCATTACAAGTAAATCAAGCTCGATTTCTCGCTTTTTCACTTGGATTAAAAGGAGAGGCACTTAAAAAAGGAATCAAATTCATAATGGCTATTTATAACGCCTACACCGAAACCGATTCGGATATGTTCGAGATTAATCCACTTATACTTACACCAGATAATGATGTTATGGCTTTGGATGCAAAGGTTACCTTCGATGAAAATGCATTGTATCGCCACCCAGATTTAGCCGAATTAAAGGATGAATCGGAAGAAGACCCATTCGAACTTGAAGCAGCTAAATACAATTTAAATTACATCAAATTAGACGGGAATGTAGGCTGTATGGTAAATGGTGCAGGCCTTGCAATGGCTACTATGGATATCATTAAGCTATCTGGTGGTGAACCTGCCAACTTCCTTGATGTTGGTGGTGGAGCTAATGTTGAAACGGTAAAAAATGGATTTAGAATTATTCTTGATGACCCAAATGTACAAGCGATTTTGATCAATATATTTGGCGGAATTGTTCGCTGTGATCGTGTTGCGAATGGTATTATTGAAGCCGTTAAAGACCCAGAAATCGCCGCTAAAGTTACTGATGTTCCCATTATTGTTCGCCTACAAGGAACAAATGCAGAAGAAGCGAAAGAGATCATCGATAATTCTGGCTTAAATGTAATATCAGCGGTTCTTTTGAAAGAAGCTGCAGAAGAAGTCGCTAATGTGTTAGCCTAATTGAATCATTTTTCTTTTAAGCCCAATCTTTTAGGTTGGGCTTTTTTTGGTAAAGGATATTAAACAGAAACTAGTCCAGCACTTACTTCTTCGTAAAATTGTTCATACTGGGAAACAACAAAATCTTGATTGAAGTCTTCCGCTCTTTTTCTGGCATTATCCGATAATCGATTATAAAGAGCATCATCTGTAAGTATGTTTTTCGCGTGTTCTGCCATACAATCAATGTCATCTAAGTGGCATAAATAACCTGTTTCGCCTTCAATATTTACTTCTGGAAGCCCTCCAATATTAGAGGAAATTACAGGTACAGAACAACTCATCGCTTCGAGTGCAGCAAGCCCAAAGGTTTCGGATCCTGAAGGAATTAAAAATAAGTCTGCAATTGAAAGCACTTCTTCTACTTCATCAAGTTTCCCTAAAAACCGGGTATGGCTACAAATACCTAGATCTCTACACTGTTGTTCTGCTTTTAAGCGGTCAGGACCATCGCCCACCAACAATAATTTAGCTTTGATGCCATGTCCTAGAATTTTAGCAAACACCGAAACCACTTCTGGCACCCGTTTCACCTTTCGAAAATTTGACACATGCACAACTACTTTTTCCCCTTCCGGGCAGATCGCTTTTTTGAAGTGACTTTTATTTGATTTCTTGAAACGCTCTAAGTCAATAAAATTTGGAATTACTCGAATATCTTGCTTTATATCAAAATGGGAATATGTTTCTTTTTTTAAATAATCAGATACTGCGGTAACTCCGTCACTCTTATCGATAGAAAATTCTACTACATGCTTATAGCTTGGGTCACGACCTACTATAGTAATATCCGTTCCATGCAAAGTGGTTATGATAGGTACTGAAATTCCACGTTCTGCCATAATTTGTTTTGCGAGATAAGCACTGGTAGCATGTGGAAGGGCATAATGAACATGAAGTAAATCTAAATTTTGGTACTCTATCAAATTTACCATTTGAGAAGCAAGAGCCAATGCATAAGGTGGAAATTCAAATAAGGGATAAGAATTAATGGAAACTTCATGATAGCTTATATTCGCATCAAGCGAGTCTAAACGTGCTGGTCGCTGATAACTTAAAACATGTATTCTATGCCCTTTTTTGGCTAGTACTTTAGCTAACTCGGTAGCAACAACACCACTACCACCAAAGGTGGGATAGCAAACAATTCCAATATTCATATACTACTATAGTTTATCCCGTTAATTTAGCTATCCTTCATAACTATCGCTGTTTACTAAACATCCTTTAACACCTAATAGTAATCAAAATTTTTCCAATGAATTTATTGATTCTTTATCTTTGTGAAAGTGAATGATTAAATTCAAATACGTCTTATATCGTAAAGTTCAATATAAGCAAAAACGTTCAGCACAAATTTATGCACAATATTCTTCTAAGATATTTATTTTATGAGGCTGTTAGCATATATATTTTAAAAACACCATAGATGATATTACACTTTTGCACATACTTCGTTTTCGTCTTTCTTTTTTTGGTAAACGATGATGCCAAAAAAGGGAATGAAGCTTACAATAATGCAAATTATCCTTTGGCTGAGGAACTCTATCGCACTGCTTTAGAGGATGATCCAGATAATGCCAACATATACTTCAATCTTGGAAATGCCTTAGCTAAGCAAAGCAAAATTGAGGAAGCCATCCAAATGTATCTGCAATTTATCTCGATGGTTGAAAGCCCAGAAGAAAAATCCCAAGCTGAATATAATATTGGTACTTTATTATCCGAATCTCAACAATGGAAACCTGCTGTACAACATTTAAGGAATGCTCTCACATATAATTCTTATGATAATGAAGCTAAACATAATTTTGAAAAAGCATTGATCGAGAGCCAAAAGCAAGAAGAAGAGCAGCAACAAGACCAGAATCAAGAACAAGAACCTCCAACAGAATATGCCAAAGCGATAAAAGCTAGAGCTGAGGAGCTAGTAAGCCAAAAAAAGTATCAAGAGGCATTTGATTTGATGATTCAGGCTTCACAAGTAGACCAAACAGTTCAAAATTTTAATCAATTTATAAATAGGATAGGTGCAGTTAGTGACATTGATTCATAAATCACTTTTTGGAACCCTTCTTTTGTGGATATTTTGCATTCCACCAAATGTAAATGCTCAAACTGCAGAAGATTATTTTCATGATGGTGCTCAAACTTTTATTGGTGGCAATTTGCCTGGTGCTTTAATGCAAGTTCAAAATGGATTATTGGAATATCCAGGTGATCCAAAACTCAGTGAATTGCTTCAAAAACTCAAAGAGGAAGAAGAAAAACAACAGCAGCAACAAAACCAGGATCAGCAAGAGCAAGAAGAGCAACAGAATCAGGAACAGCAAGAGAACGATCAACAACAAGAGAACGAAAACCAAGAACAACAGGAAAACGAACAGCAGCAAGACGAACAAAACAACAATCAGGAAGAACAAGAGCCTCAAGACCAAGAATCAAAAGCTCAGCAGGCTCGAGAAATAAGTAAAGAAGAAGCTCAGAAAATTTTACAAGCGTTAGCTCAAAAAGAAAAAGAACTGTTGAAGGAATTTAAAAAGCAAAAAAAACAGGGATCTGCTACCCATGATAAAGACTGGTAAAGCATTACGCTTTATTTGCATACTATTCGTCGTATTCATTGTTTCCGACTATTCTAATGCACAGAATATCTCAGTGGATGCATCTCTTTCAGAAACCAATATTTTCGCTGGAGAATCTGTTCGCCTTGATATTACAATTTCGGGGCAGGCTTTAAATTCAATAGATCGGCCGCAGATTACCAATGTAGAAGGGCTTCGATGGCTGCAAGGAAGTACCAGCCAATCAACTAACTATTCGTATGTAAATGGTCGACCTAATATTGCATATACATTTGGGTATTCTTTTATCGCTGAAACTCCTGGAAATTACAATTTTCCAAGTCTTACTATTGATGTTAATGGCACCAAGTATTCGACAAACCCAATTTCATTTAAAATTCTGGATCCTAACACCATAAACAAAGGTAATAATACACGTTCGCCAGATATTTATGTTCGTTTAGAACCAAGTACAGACACCCCCATAGTTGGTGAACAAGTGATTGCCAGTATTGTATTATACTTTAAAAATGATGTAGAAGTAGCCTCATACCAACCTTCAGCAGGTTGGAAAGCGGAAGGGTTTTGGAAGGAAGACTTAGAAAATAGGCAGCAAGCGCGCACCACATCTACATTGATTGGTGGAGTTCGATATCAACGTGCAGTGTTACTTCAAACGGCGATTTTCCCAACCAAATCTGGGAAACTGGAATTAAGTCCGTACAAGGTAACGGTACAAGTTAGAAATAGAAATCGACGTAGGGATATCTTTAGTTTTGGAATGGGACAAGAACGAAAAGAACTCCAAACTTTACCCGTAAGTATAGATGTACGCCCACTTCCCATTGTTGATGCAGTGTATTCTGGTGCAGTTGGTAAATTTCAAATATCAAGAACCATCAACCCAGAAAATGCTTTTGTAGGAGAAAGTATTGAAATTACTACCACCATAACGGGGCAAGGTAACATCCCATTGATCGTAAAACCAGAATATAAGTATCCTGAATCTCTAGAGTTATACGATCCCCAAGAAAGCTCTTCCATCACTAGAAGTGGCCAACAAATTGGTGGTTCAAAAACTTTCACTGATATTGTAATTGCTAGAAACGAAGGAGTATATGAAATTCCTTCAGAACAGTTTGCCTATTATGATCCAGATCTAAGGCGTTACTCTACAGTGCCTCTTCCAAAACTAACATTCTTTGCTGAGCGAGATCCTCGTTTAGCTGTGTCTACTGGAAATGAATATCAATTTGATATTAAGCCTATTACTGGATTAACAAATTGGAGCACATTAAATACAGATGCACTAACACAAAAAAGCTGGGTTTGGATTATACTATGTATTCAAATGCTATCTCTTGGTATTGCATTTATTTTTAAGAAATACAAAGATCGAATGAATATGGATTCAGCATTTGCAAGATCACAAAAAGCAAAGGATTTGGCAATGGAGGAACTCGAGCTAGCTGAAAATTCTACCGATATAAAGAATGGATATCACTCCATTGAAAGAGCATTGTTTCAGTTTGTAGCTGATAAATTGGATTTACCTAAAGCAGGTCTTTCATCGGCAGAATTAGCATTACATCTTAACAACAAAACTGATGAAGAAACTTCAAAGGAGTTAAAAAAAATACTAGATAAATGCGAAACGATCTCTTATGCTCCTAATACAACACCTCAAGGTCTACATAATGATGTCGATCGTTCTAAAGAACTGATTAAAAAAATTGGGAAGCTGCTATGAGATCTATATTAGTTGTTTTAATTGTGCTTTTCCCTTTAGGTAGTGCTATTGCAGAACAAAATGCCCAACTCATGTTTGATCAAGCGAATACAATGCTCGAAGAAAATAATTTCTCAAAAGCATTGGAATCGTATCGTAATATTGAAGAACTTGGAGAAGTATCTGGTCCTCTTTTTCTGAATATGGGTATCGCTGCTATGGAAATAGATTCTCTGGGTTTAGCAAAATTCTATTTTTTAAAAGCCAAAAATTTTAACGTAACCAGAGCCAAAGCTGTTGAAGCACTCGAGTTTGTAAACTCTCAATTTAGCAGGCAATCAGCGATTCTACCTAAATTACCTTGGGATAGAGCTGTTGATCATTTAAAAGAGGGCATTGGAGCTTCCGGAATTTTCATACTTGGTTTAATTTTTATCTTTATCACTATCACTTTTATTATTGCAAACTGGTTCTACCCTATTCAAATTCCCAAAAAAACCATGCTGTTGGTTGTTGCAATAAGCCTTAGCTGTTGTACTGCCTTTCTAGCCTTCTATGTTGATTATGTAGATCAACGATATAAAGACGGGGTTATCGTTGCGAAACAACAACCAGTAACTACTCAACCTATAGATAATGCAGATTTAGTAAGTATTGCTTACGAAGGTTATTCCATTACTGTGGATACTTTTACAAGTGAACATACCGATGGATGGTATTACATTCGGCTTGGTAATGGACAGTTTGGTTGGATACAAACTCAAGGATCAAAAATATTATAACATGGAGTTCAAATGAGTAAATCACAAGCTTATATAAATGCGAATCAACAAAAATTTTTAGATGAATTATTCGAATTACTTAGAATTCCAAGTGTGAGTACAGATTCAACTAAAGTAGATGAAATTCATAAAGCAGCTAATTTCTTAATCCAACAATTAACATCCTTACATCTTGACCGGGTTGAGTTATTTGAAACACCTGGTCACCCCATTGTATATGGTGAGCATTGTCCTCATCCTGATAAGCCTATTGTTTTGATATATGGACATTATGATGTACAACCCTCAGACCCAGATCATCTTTGGGATACACCAGCGTTTGAACCAACAATAAAAGATGGAAATATTTATGCTCGAGGCGCGAGCGATGATAAAGGCCAAGCTTTTACTCATGTTAAAGCACTTGAATCATTTATAAAATCAGGAGAAGAAATTCCTGTTAATGTAAAGATTATCTTGGAAGGAGAAGAAGAAATAGGATCTCCAAATCTTGTACCATTCATTGAAGCACACAAAGAAATGCTTAGAACCGACATGGTCCTCATTTCTGACACCTCTATGTTTGGGAAAGATCAACCTTCTATCACGTATGGACTTCGCGGATTGGCTTACTTAGAAGTAGAAGTTGTTGGTCCCAACCGTGATTTACATTCTGGAGTATATGGGGGTGCAGTTGAAAATCCTTTGAATGTACTGTGCGAAATGATCGCAAAGATGAAAGATGAATACGGGGTGATTCAAATTCCTGGTTTTTATGATAACGTCATTGAGTTAACAAGTGCAGATCGTGCGGCATCCGCAGCATTACCTTTTGATGAGGAGGCTTACAAACAATCGCTTGATATCGATGCCGTACATGGTGAACGAGGATACACCACCTTAGAACGAGCATCTGCAAGACCAACGCTGGATGTTAATGGAATTTGGGGAGGCTACACTGGTGAAGGAGCAAAAACGGTACTTCCATCAAAAGCGAATGCAAAAATTAGTATGCGACTAGTACCCAATCAGGATCCAAAAGAAATTGCTAAGCTATTTACCGATTATTTTAACTCAATTGCTCCAGATACGGTAAAAGTCTCGGTAACAGAGCATCACGGAGGGTATGCTTCTATCACAAATCTAGATTTTTATGGATTGAAAGCAGCTGCAAAAGCCTTTGAAGACGTATTTCAAAAAGAAGTGTTATTTGCTAGAGAAGGTGGATCTATACCGATTGTGGCAGACTTCAAACGAGTGTTAGGGGTAGAATCTATTTTGATGGGATTTGGCTTAACCAGCGATGCTATCCATTCACCAAATGAGAAATTCTCCATACACGATTTTCATCGTGGAATAAAAACCTCTGCACGATTTTTGGAATTACTTCCTGATTTTGTAGGATAGTCTTTCTACAATGAAATTATTTCTATCATTCTTTATAGCTGCCCTGTTCGCTATATCATCTTGTAATTTTAGCAATCAAGAAATTATTGTTAAAAGCGGTGTTCAAAGCATAAATGGCACTGAACTATTTGTGAAAACAATGGGGAAAGGTGAGCCTATTTTGATAGTTCATGGTGGACCAGGGCTTAGTCATGATTACTACCTTCCACACCTTGAATCGTTGGCTCAAGATCATCAACTCATCTTTTATGATCAACGAGTTTCAGGAGCTTCTTTGATGAATGTCGATTCATCATCTATTAATCTTGATGCATTCATCGAAGATATTGAAGCACTGAGAAAAAAGTTTGGAATCAGAGTAATAAATTTAATGGCTCACTCCTTCGGAGGTTTAATTGCAATGAATTACGCAATTAAATATCCGGAAAAAGTTAAGAGGCTAATGCTTATTAACTCTATTTCAGCTAGCTCTGAGATCAACATGCAATCAAATCAAATTCTTGGAGTTCGGTTCACTGAAGAAGACATGAGGGAAAGGATGTCCCTTATTCAGTCAGAGGGTTTCGAACAAAGAGACCCAGAAACGATTGAAGCTTTGATGAAAATTGGATTCCGTCGTCAATTTTATGATGAACGTTTAATAGATAGTCTTCAGCTTAATATCAATGAAAACTACGGTCGATCCAGTGAACTACTTAGATATTTATCTCCGGAATTAATGAATTACGATTTTCATGCTAATCTACAAAATATTGAAGCTCCAACTCTGTTGCTTTATGGAGACTACGATCCGCTATCAAAAATTGCGGGACCATCATTAAATGTGGCAATACCAAATTCGAAATTAGTTGATATCAAACAAGCTGGTCATTTTCCATTTATTGAAAAGCCAGAAAAGTTTTACAATAGCATCTATAGTTTTCTAGATGACTAAAACTCCTGTTCATATTCGATCGCCATATTCCTCTCAAAATTGTAGAGTGTAAGTCGGCACAAGTTGTAATAGCCTTCCCAATACGTACGAAGTGCAGCTATGTAACTTCTTCTTGCCTGATCTTTTTCATTTTGAGCAATAAACAAATTGGTAATATCAATTTTACCAATCAGATATCTATTCTTGGCTACATCATAACGCCTTGCAGCAATATCATCTGAAATCTGTGCTAACTCCACCTGATCACGAAGTTGAAGAAACTCACGAACAGTACTCTTAACACTTAGTTCAAACTGTAGTTTTTGATACGCAATTGTGTTAGCAGTTTCTTGCTGCTCATTTTTTGCAGACTTAATCTCTGCCTGATTTTTTCCCCAATTGAAAATGGGAATTTGAAAACCAATATTAAAAAACTGTCGGTTTTGAGGATCATTATACAAGTCAATGATATCTTTTGAAGTTTGATTTAAACCAAAACTCGCCTGCAAATTTGCTGAAAAACCTGTGTTTTTTCTTGCCTGATCATAGGTCTGATCTGCTAGTAATCGATTCAAATCAAATAACAAACTGGTCGAGTTATTTTTAGTAGCCAAATCAAGTGCTTTATCTACATCAACATACATTTCTCTCGCAACATCAGGTACCACAATATCGATTTCTGTCTCATCATCAATACCTAGCAATCCTTTGAAATTTTCTAGCGCTCTCTGATAATTTAAACTTGCAGATGTATAAGATGTTCTTGCATTTCTGTACTCAAGTTCACTCTGTAACAATTCGTTTTCTGCGATACTTCCAACTTCAAATCTACCCTTTGAAATATTGAAAATAGAATCGTTTACAGTGATATTAAATTCAGCGACTTCCATATTAATCTTACCAATCAGTACACTAAAATAACTTTGTGTAACAGTTAAAGCTAAATCTTCCATATTCTCAACATATTGCTTCTGAGCAATTTTGTATCGAAGGGGCTCTGTTCTGTTTCTCCATTTCAGGCTATTGAACTGAAATATAGGTTGGTAAATCGAAGCAACTAGTGGTGTACTCTGCCATAGATAAGTATTTTCTGCCTGAAATATTCCAAGTCTGGTTATCCCAGAAGAAACTGATAATCTACCACCCGTAGGAGTGATGTTCTGATTTACTGATAATGCAGCAGAAGCTTCAGATTGAGTCCCTGACGAAAACGTGATGGTACCATCATCAAGCACATTCGAGAAAATGGATTTATTAAAATTGGGTGCATCACCGCTTATTGCTAAACTCGGGTATAAATCAGCGCGAAAAGATTTATATCTCCATTTAGCTGAAAGAATAGCAAACCTTGCAGCTCTTGAAAGAGGACTATTTTGTTTTGCATATTCAATACTGCTTTCTAGCGTATATATCTGTTGTTGTGCCTCTGTTTCGCTCGGTTTAAATAACCCAAATGCGATGAATGTAATTATGAGTATATATTTATTCATGTCTTAAAGCATGTACTGGATCTTGTTGGGCTGCTCTTTTTGCAGGAAAGTACCCGAATATCACCCCTATCATCAGTGCAACTCCAAATGAAATGAAAATGGAAATAGGGGTTACAACTGTATTAATATCTGCTGTAACCTCAATAGCCAAACCGAAAGCTATACCAAGTAAAATTCCTAACATGCCGCCCGAAATACTTATTGCTAATGCTTCTGTTAGAAACTGCATTTCGATATCTCTTTTTTGGGCTCCTACTGCCATTCTTACACCGATTTCACGATAGCGCTCTACGACAGAAGCCAGCATTATATTCATTATGCCAATGCCACCAACGATCAGTGAAATGGAGGCAATTGAAGAGAGAACTACATTGAAGATCCTTCGGGTTCTTTGCTCTTGTTGTAGCAGCTGTTCAGGTACAATTATTTCGAAGTCTACCACATCATTATGTCGTCTTTTTAGCATTCTTGACAAGACCTCTGCGATTGCCACACTAAATTTTGTATCTGATACTCGAACAATGAGTTTATCTAATTGATGATAGTTAGTCGTTGCTTCCTCTTCTCCTTCGTTATCTAAACCAAAGATTATTACACCACCACCAAATCCACCGGAAGCATCAAGGTCATTTTTGGTGACTAAAGCTCTATTTTTAAATCTTAACAATAGTGTATTTGCAGGTAAGAAGACATCCAGATTATAATTTCTGATACCCAGACTTTCGATATTCTCAGTACTCAGGTCTTTCTTTTCTAATACTCCAACTACTGTTAACCAAAGTTCTCCAACTTTGATCTTTTTACCAATAGGGTCTTCACCAGGAAAGAACTTAGTTTTATCATCATGTCCTATCACGCAAACTGGAGCTGCATTTTTTATTTGCTGCTCAGTAAATGAATCTCCTTCAGCAATGTCAAAATTGTTGATGGAAAAATAATCATTATTAACACCAACAATTTTACCACTTCGTAACCTAGCATTACGCATGAAATTAGTCTCGAAAATAATCTCTGGTGTAATATATTCAACTTCTGGGATTATGGATTTAATGCTCTCAATATCATGCAAATTCAGTCCAGGAGAATACTTTTTGCTATCTTTATTAGTGGATTCTGAATTCTTAATTACACCTTCTATCTGTTCTAAAACTGGCTGAATGATGATATTGTTTGTACCAAGTAATTCCATTTGTGCCAATATTTCTTGTTGTGCTCCTGTACCTATTGCCAGCATGGCTATTACCGATGCCACTCCAAAAATTATACCTAAGGAAGTAAGTAAAGCGCGCAGCTTATTCAAAAAAATAGCTTCAATTGCTATGTCAAAGTTGTAGAGTAGTTTCTGAAGCATTGTTTAATTTTTTAACAATAATTCAGAGAGTAGTTCAATTCTTATTCCAGTAGTATCTGGAAAAGTCAGTAATAAATCTTCATCGCCTACAATTCCCCGATTTATTATTACTGAATTATCATTCATTGGTCCCAACTCTACTTCTTGCATATACGTTTTTGATCCTTCTTGAATGGCAACGAAACTTAACGAATCTATGGCATGAATTGCTTCTAGAGGGATATGTAAAGCATCATTATGTTTTTCAATAATAATTTGATTGCTGGTTGTCATAGCAGGTCGAAGAAGACTGTCACTTTCATGAACCTCAACGATCACTTCAAAAACTTTGGAGTCATAGTTTTTTCGTTGCTCACCTATATTGGCAACGCTTGTAACAATCCCTGTCAATGATTTCTCTGGCATAGCATCAAGACCAATGAAGACTTCCTGACCCAATTCAATTTTCTGAATATCAACTTCATTAATGTATGTTACCGACTCCATCACTCTAAAATCAGGTAAAACAGCTACCGTAGGACTCCATGAGCTAAGCTGAGATCCTTCCGTAATTTTTGTCCCATCCCAATTTTTACGATAAATAACCATTCCCTGTTCTGGTGCAAAAACTGTAAATTGGTTCATTACTTCCATGATACGCTGAATCTCATTTTGCTTTTTAGACAATTCAGCCTCTCTTTCCTGAAGTTTTGCTTCAGCCTGCATTACTTTTGTCTGATAGTTCTTTGTTTCCTGTGCTAATTGTCTTCTTGCTTTATCTAAATCAATTTCGGCCCTTCTTTGTACAGCTGGCGATTCATATTGAGATTGATCCAATTCAATTTGGCGTTCTTCCAACGCGAATTTTAAATTTATTAAGTTATCTCTTGCCTGTGATAATTCAAGTGTACTATCTAATTGAGCTTGTAATACCAGTGATTCAGCAGTTTGTACATCTAATTGAGCATCTTGAAGTTTTCCCATAATTTCAGATCTATCTAGCTCAGCAACAAAATCACCTTTATTTACAACACTCCCCTCTGCAACCAAGCGTTGGATTTTAACTTGATTAATCCGGAATTCCATCATACCTCTTGGTCCAGATATATCTGTAGAATTCTTGGCTCTTAATTCACCGGTTGTAACAACATCGACTAAAAAATCACTTTTTTCAGGTGAAATGTAAAGATTTATCGATTCTTCATCACTACTTTTTACAACTACCCACACTATTACAATGAGTGCTATGAATGTAACACCAAGTGCTATTCTTTTATCCATTTACCAATATTTTAACTGAAGAATACCCAAATTACAGTTCTTTATAACAATAATTGTCAGCATGTTATTGCTAATTTAATTTGATTCAAAATAAATAGTTAGAATTCTACAAAATACATACCCCAGAAAATTAGACCCCATCCATTCACCAAACGAGAAGTTCTCCATACAGGATTTTCATCGTGGAATAAAAACCTCTGCACGATTTTTGGAATTACTTCCTGATTTTGTAGGGCAAAGTTAAGATCACTCCATGGTATCTTTTTTGATGAGAACTTCACCAAAGGAAATCTCTTGAGCAGCTAATGCAAGAATTGTAGTTGGCAATCCATTTACTCTATGCTGAACTTTTTCGTAGTATTCTTCAAAATGTTCACCGGGCTCTGCCAAACCAAGGAAAATGAGATCTGCATTCGAAGAATATTTTTTTAGCACCTCATCGAATGTACGCCCTTTTGCTGGAATTATATCTACAAATGCGCGAATACGTATCTCTTCTAAAAGGTCTAGAATATTCTCTTGTGTGGCCTCAACAGCATCTTCATCACCAACCATCATTTTAAAATGTAGTTCTGCATCTCTCCAATCTAGACTTGAGTTCATCAAATAGGCTAAAATCATCATCAAACCACCGTTTCCCTTCAATCCTCCCCACCAAACATCAATACGTTTACGGTTTCGAAAAGCTAATTCTCTTTCTCCTTTATGAACAATAAGAACATTACGCTGAAATTCATGAAATTTGGAAATCATTCTACAAAAATCTGATCTAAATTTTGGGTCTTCACTATCGCCTAGAATTATTGTATTCGGCTCTAGTGCACCTAAACCAAATGATTGAACTAAATTTATTACCCCTTGAAACCGATCATTAGCCGCAACCACTTTGACCAAGCCTTGTATTCCTCGTTTCGATAAAAACTCTCTAATATGTACCGTCATTCTTTGTTTTTGATCCATACTTATTGCACCTTCTGGAATTAAAGAAGCAACACTTAGTAGTCCTCGATCATGGGTAATTGTGTTTGCAAAATCTATAAGATGCCAACGTTTGGTCGGAGAACCAGCCAGAACTAATGGATTTGGACGCCAATTTTTAGGTTCTTGATCTTCACTAAGTCGAATTAAGCCTGCTCGAATAATAGCCATCCAAATTCCCCGCCCAATATCTCCCCATGCAGATTTAATTTCTCGTCTTTTCAGCCAGGTGAAAATCAAACCAACAAAAGTAAAAGCAATGATCGTAGCTACTATATTAATCAAAATCATTACAGCAATACATCCAAGAGCACCTAACAACGAAAAAAACCAATGAACTCTAAAAGTTGGTCGAAATGATGGACTTCGAAGAAATCGTTCTGTACCGGCGGCTACATTTAAAACTCCATAGGTAGTTAAAAAAAACATGGTAAGTACGGGAGCAATAAGGTTTAAATCACCAAACCAAACAGCTAATAATGCTATCACCATAGTAAAAATGGTTCCGAGTCTTGGAGTATCATCATCTCCAGATCCTTTGCCTAGCCAGCCTAGAAAAGGCGGTAAAATTTGATCTTTTGCTAAGGCTTGAAGAACTCTGGGCGCTCCTAAAATACTACCCACAGCACTTGATAAAGTAGCACCCCATACTCCTACAAGAATGGCATCTCCCCAAAACGAAATATTTCGCATTACTAATGGATCATTTAGTAGGCTATTTGTATCAGCGCGCATTGCTAGTATAAATGGGAGAGCCATATAGATTATGTAGCCTACTCCAATAGCTATAAATGTGCCCGATGGAATTGATTTTTTTGGTGTTTCCAAATCACCTGACATGTTTACACCAGCCATTATCCCAGTTACTGCAGGGAAAAAAACTGCAAATACTACCCAAAAACTTTCTGATTCCGCTGCTCGTGCATTCCACATATCAATGGTTACCCCTTCGATAGGGCTTCCAAAAACTAGACTTAAAAGTGATAAAGCAATACCAACCATAATTATATATTGCGCTCGTATTGCAGCCTTTGCAGACGCTAATGCTAATATAGAAACCAACACCGTAGTGATAATGCCTATCATTTTTTCGTCCATTAATGGAAATACACGTACCACACTTTCCGCAAACCCTACCGTATATAGTGCAATTGATAAAGCTTGTGCGAAATAAAGTGGAATTCCAATAGCACCACCAGATTCAATACCTAAAGATCGGCTGATCATATAATACGCGCCCCCAATCCGTACTCGTTGGTCGGTAGCTATCGAAGCTATAGAAAGACCTGTAAGAAAAGTAATGCTTGTTGAAAGGGTTACGATAATTAATGTGCCAATTAAACCAACATTACCTACAACCCAACCAAAACGAAGGTACATAATAACCCCGAGTATGGTTAATATCGATGGGGTAAATACACCACCAAAAGTACCTAACCCTCCTTCTTTTGCGGTTAAAACATGTTGTTTTTGATTTACTTTTGCCAAACGTATTTTTTCGTTGCAAAGCTAAGTTAGAACTTTTTGCTTAAAAGAGACTAATAATCAAAAAATAATTTAATTATTTCGTTTCTAGCCCTGTTATCAAATCAAAAGTCGTTTCGGGTTGGGAGTAATCGAGTATGGATTTTGGATTATTGTTCTCATCAACAACAACTGTTCTTGGGCGATAGCTTTTTGCTTCTTCTGGAGTCATTTCAGCATATGAAATGATGATTACTCGGTCTCCTACTTGTGTAAGCCTGGCTGCAGCTCCATTCATACAACAGATTCGAGATCCTCTTTCACCTGGAATAGTATAGGTTTCGAGGCGTGAGCCATTCGTAATATTTAGTACCTGTACTTTTTCATACGGTAATAAGTGTGCTGCATCCAGCAAATCCTGGTCAATGGTAATACTGCCTTCGTAATTCAGATTGGCTTCAGTAACCATCATTTGGTGCAGTTTAGATTTAAACATGGTAAGTTTCATAGCTCAACAATCGAAAATAATGTTATCAATTAGCCTGGTTTTTCCTAGGTATGCAGCGGCTGCCAATACATAGGCCTCTCCTTTGGTGAGGTTAGTCACGGGCTCCATTCGATCTAAGGAGTAGGTGTTAAAATAGTCATTTTTGAAGCCTTTTGCTTCTAGCTCCTTTTGCTTTTGTTCAAATAATGAAGCTGGCTCTAACACACCTGCTTCAATTTGGGTTACACTTTCACGCATTTTTTTTATAAGTAAAGGAGCTAATTCACGTTCATTTGAGCTTAGATAAGCATTCCTACTACTTAAAGCTAAGCCATCATCTGCTCGTTCTATAGGTGCCATCAACAGTTCTAAATCGTGATTAAACTCATTAACCATCTGTTGAATAATCTGAAATTGTTGGTAATCCTTTTGTCCAAATACAGCAATATTTGGTTGTACAATATTAAATAACTTATTCACGACCAGAGCAATACCTTGAAAATATCCTGGTCGGCTACCGCCATCTAAATAGGTGTTAAGAGTTTCAATTTGAATGCTAAAAAATTTTTCACCGCTCCCATACATTATTTCATCATTGGGAGTAAAAACAGTCCCCACCCCTTCGTTTTTACAAAATTCTATATCTCGTGTTAATGTTCGTGGATAGTTACTATAATCTTCATTTGGACCAAACTGCTCGGGATTTACATAAATGGATACTATTACATGATCTGCACTTCTTCGTGCAATCCGAATTAACGATAGATGTCCATCATGTAATGCACCCATTGTAGGAACAAAAGCTACTTTCTTGTTCTCTATTTGGAGTTGTTTTACAACTCCTCGAATATCTTCTATGGTTTGTAATACGTTCATTTAAACAAAAAAAGAGACATTTACATAAAACGTCTCTAAGTCTTAAACATGCTTCGTTTATACAGCTCTTTCAGAATCGAAGTCTTCTAGCATCTGTTTTATTCGATTAACAAATGCACCACCATGTGCACCGTCAATAATTCTGTGATCATAACTCATACTTAGAAACATCATATGACGAATTGCGATGACATCGCCCAGTGGTGTTTCCATAACTACAGGGCGTTTTACGATGGCACCGGTTCCTAGTATTGCAACTTGTGGTTGATTAATAATTGGGGTTCCCATCAAATTACCTACACTTCCATAATTTGTTAAGGTGATGGTACCACCAACAAGATCGTCTGGGCTTAATTTTTTACTCCGAGCTTTTGAAGCGACTTCATTAACAGATTCCGCTAATCCAACGAGATTTTTTTGTTGGGCTTTTTTTATGACTGGCACAATAAGTCCACCTTCACCCCCTGTTCCTAGCGCAACAGCTATCCCAAAATTGATATCTTTTTTAATGTGAATTTCATCCCCAACCACTGAACTATTAATCATTGGAAACTCCAACATGGATTTAATAATGGCTTCAACAAAAAGTGGAGTAAATGTTAATTTCATTCCAGTTTTTTTCAGGAATGCATGTTTGTTAGCATTTCTCCAATTCACCATGTCTGTAACGTCCACTTCGGCAAATGTTGTCACATGTGCGGAAGTTTGCTTAGAATGAACCATATGTTCAGCAATCAACTTTCGCATCCGATCCATTTTTACGATTTCAACGTTGCCTGTTGGAACTTTACTTACATTCAACTCACCAGCTGAAATTGCATCTTTAGATGGTACAGGTTTTGTCATAGTGGAAGCAACAGGAGCAGAAGCTGGTTTTGACGATTCTATATGTGCACCTGATTTTCGGCGTTCTACGTACCCAAGAATATCTTTTTTCGAGACTCTTCCACCTTGACCCGTACCAGTAATTTGCTCTAATTCCTGCAGAGTGATTTTTTCTTCTTTTGCAATCGATCGCACTAATGGGGAGAAAAATCTACCATCGGAGCTTGTTCGTGGAACCGAATCTTCACCATTTGGTGTGCCACTACCATTTGCTAACAACTGTTCTGGCGTTAATCTTGCAATATCATCCTTAGTTAGTGAAGCCTTTTCACTAGAAACATCCGAAGCGGAATGTGTGATTTCTGGTGTAGGTGCTGGAGATGAAATGGGTGCTCCCTCACCCGTAGCAATAACAGCAATAACCTGACCTACTTCAATAGTTTCGTCCGCTTGTGCTCTAATTTCAATGAGTGTACCTGCTGCTGGTGACGGAACTTCACTATCTACTTTATCGGTAGATATTTCTAACAGCGTTTCATCTTCTTCAACAGTATCCCCTACTTGTTTCGTCCATTCAATTACCGTGGCTTCTACCACCGATTCTCCCATTTGGTGCATCACAACTTCAATTGTTTCTCCAGCTGTATTAGCTGTGGGGGCTGCTGCCTCTTCAACTGGCTCTGGCGTTGGTTCCTGTGAACTCTCAGTAGTTGTAGCTGCCTCTGTTTTTACTTCTTCTACACTATTTGATGCTGCAACCACTGGTTCAGCCGCATTGGCATCGGTTTCAATAATGGCAATTGCTTTACCAACTTCTATTGTATCTCCTTCTTCTACCAAAATATCTATAAGTACACCTGCTTCTGGCGAAGGAACTTCACTATCCACTTTGTCCGTCGCAATTTCAAGGAGAGTTTCATCAACTTCAATACGGTCTCCTACAGTCTTCGACCACTCGATAACGGTGCCTTCCATTACCGACTCTCCCATTTGGGGCATTACCACTTCAACCTTTGCCATAAAAATGTTCGTTTTTTGTGCCTAAACGGCTTTTTTCTTTCAAATAAACAGATTAGTAAAGTTCTGCATAATTTAAATCAGTTCAAAATCTACATACCATTGAAATCTGTCAGAAAAGCGCTTTTTTAATGTTTTTTCAACAGCTGCTTTTCATTTCCTTTTCTCTATTATTTTTGTGAGGCCAAATAATATAATTGCATGATTCTCAACTCATCGTAACCAATTTGTTTTTTACATTCATCATATACTAGACGAAGCATAAGATGACCACGCTTTTTGAAGGCTTTCAATACTTCATCTCTTTGCCGATCGGATAGGGTAGAAGCTTGTAATAATCCCTCTAATCGAAGTTCTTTACCTTCATCAACGTATTTTTTTAAATGCCCAAGAATGGTTACTTCTTTAACACCATGCTCTTCTGCCAGTAGTTTAATGGATTTTCCTTCATTAAAATCTTGACTTACAAGCTCATGCTTTTCCCCTGTTTTAACTTCACGTTGTTTTTTGATCAAGGTTTTTTGACGCTCCATAATGTCATGATCTTTCGAAAAGGTTTTTATCACCCCAATAAAGGCATCGCCAAACTTTTCTTTTTTAACCTTCCCAACCCCATAAATTGCTTCTAGTGCATCTTTAGTTTGTGGGAAATAATAGGCCATTTCTATAAGTGTGGTATCAGGAAAAATAGCGTAGGGAGGAACATCATCTATTTCTGCCAGTTCTTTTCTTTTTTCTCGTAACAATTCAAATAATTCTACATTGTACTCATTTTCTATTTCACTAGAAGTACGAATCACGTCTTCTTCATCCATAGATACATCGGTACGATCCAGAACTCCATACACATTTTCTTTACCACTAAGTATGGGCATGGCTTTATCGGTGGTTTCTAAGACCCCAAAACTGCCTCGCTCTACAAAATGTTGGCGCATCAATAATCTCGATAGCTGCTCCCATTGTTTTTTTGTCCATTCTAATCCTGTTCCATAACTCTCAAGCAGATTGTGTTCATTTTCTAACACTTTTTGATTTTTAGACCCCCGAAGTACATCTATCACATGTCCCGCTCCAAATTCTTCTTCCAAATCATGGACACAGTCTAAGAATTTTTTGGCTTGATGCGTTAGATCTTCAACATCTGCATCTTGGGAAATACTATTATCACACATCCCGCATTCTTTTTCCCCATATTGTTCCCCAAAATACTCGAGAAGGGGTTTACGACGGCATCCTTGCTCTTCTAAAAATTTGAGCAACTTCTCTAAATGGCGTTCGGCCACCGTTTTCTCCATCCCTTTCTTTTGGTTGATGAAGTATTTGATCTTTTGGGTGTCGGCATAGCTAAACAACAGAATGCAATCAGATCGCAATCCATCCCGGCCCGCTCTACCAATTTGCTGGTAATACGATTCGATGTTTTGGGGCATATCGTAATGTACTACAAAGCGCACGTTTGGTTTATTTATCCCCATTCCAAAAGCAATAGTAGCCACAATGATACGAATATCATCACGGATAAATTCCTGTTGATTAATGGTTCGTTCACGCGACATCAATCCAGCATGATAAGGCTTTGCTGCATACCCTTGTTCAATCAGTAATTCCGAAAGCTCATCCACTTGCCGACGAGAGAAACAGTAGATAATTCCCGACTGATTTTTGCGTGTGTACAAGAAATCGAGTAGCTGATTTTCTGGATCTTTTTTATCCACTATTTTTATGAACAGATTAGGTCGATCAAAACTGGAGATAAAAGATTCCGATTCGTCAAACTCTAGGGTATTTTTGATATCACGCTGAACACGAGGAGTTGCCGTTGCGGTAAGGGCAATGCAAACAGCCTCAGGGTAATCTTTTCGAACGCGAGAAAGTTGCCTATACTCCGGTCTAAAATCATGTCCCCATTCCGAGATACAGTGCGCCTCATCAATAGTAAAACAATCAATGTTAATGTCTTTCAACATTTCTTTGGTTTTATCCATCAATAAGGTTTCGGGGGCTACATAGAGTAGTTTTACTTCCCCTGATTTTATTTTCTTAACATTGTATTCGTACGCTTCTGGTCGTAAGGAGGAATTTAAATACACCGAAGAAATACCATACTCCTTAAGCTGACTCACCTGATCTCTCATCAACGAGATAAGGGGAGAAATCACAATGGTCATACCATCAAAAATGAGAGCCGGAATTTGATAACATAATGATTTACCACCTCCCGTAGGCATAATCACCAGCGCATCTTTTTTATTTAAAACTTGACGTATCGCGGCCTCTTGCTGGAGGCGAAAATCATCGTATCCAAAGGTATCCTTCAGAATTTGTCTAGCTTGTTCGATCATGGATTAGAATTGGCATCAAATATTAAAACATTAAAAATAGGATATTCGCCACTTTTTATTTTGATGAATGTGACTATTAATTTATAATCCAAATTAGTGAGTTAGATTCAAAATCCACATATTCATGTGGTTAATTTCTGATACCTAATAATTATTGTTTAAGTAAAAAAAGATACTATGTTTGGGATTGAGGCATTGGATGTTGTAATAGGCATGATATTTATTTATCTGCTTTTCAGCTTATTTGTGAGCATTATTAATGAGGTTTTAAGCGGTCTATTAAATACTCGCGGTAAAAGACTTTATAATTCAATTGAAGATTTGATAGGAGAAGATGCGGTAGAAATGTTGTACGAGGATCCTAGAGTAAAAGTATTAATTGCTAAAGGTAATTGGCTCTCTAGAACTGGTAAAGAAATTAAAAAGCTAAATGGAATGAGATTACCAGAGTCCATTCCTAATAAAGTTTTTGGGGAAGTCTTAGCTAAAATTCCAAATGATAAGATAAACGAAGCCTTAGATAATTTAGATGATTCAATTAAATCTGATAAAAAAGAGTTAGCAAATATTTTCAATAATGCGATGAATTCAGTATCTGATGCTTATAAACGCAAATTAAGATGGGTTTTAATTGGATTAGGGTTACTTGTATCAATCTCTTTTAATGTCGATTCACTAAGAATTTTCAATACTCTAAAGGATGATCTAGAGATAAGGGCTTCTGTTGTCGCTCAGGCAACAGATTTATTAGAACTTGAAATCTCAATGTCGGATTCTAGCACTGAGGACTCAGTAAATATTGCCGCTTTAAGAGCAGAAATTAATAGCCTTAGATCAACCCAAATTGATCAACTTGATGCTAGTCTGGGATTAGGCTGGAAGACTAGCAAAGATGAGACAATCTTCGAAAAGATTTGGAAAACTTTTGCATCGCCATCTGAAAATTGGCGTCAGATACTTGGCTGGTTTATATCTGCTATTGCTATAAGTATGGGGGCACCATTTTGGTATGACACACTCCGAAGAGTAATCAATATTAAACATGAAATAAAGAAAACTAACAATGAGCAAAAGGAAAACTTATAAGTACAATGGAATTATGATTCCAGTTAATGATAATGATGATGTGATATTTGAAGTAGACTTCATATCTAGTGGTAATACAGGTTACACAAACATCGACACACCGCTAAGAGCTTTTGATGCACATCAAATTCATAACTCAGGTTCGGAATATATTGGCAAAGGTAAAGAACTACGTGGGGAAATGTGTTTTAGTTTTTCAGATATAGTAAATCTAGCTGAAGAGGTAAACGAAATTGTTATTGATTTCAAAATTAATGGCTCTACCATTGTTCGACATCGAAACAAAAAATCAGAAGAGCACAACCCTTACATAGACATAGTTTTCTACTTCAAATAAACAAAAAAATGAAAAAAATATTTACTTCAATAATTCTGATATTTCTTGCTTCATTATCTTTTGCCCAAGAAAATATTTCTGAAATTGGTGCTCCAAGTTCACCTGCAATTTATATGATGGGTTTAGAGCCAAGTTCAATTTTGAAACCTAAAACTTTTGAGGCATTTGAAGCATCAATATTCTCGAATTTTGTTAATTCAAATGGAAGTGCTGTAATTCCAAATGATTTTGCTTTAGAATTTAGTCCATACTGGGCTCGAAACAATAAACTATCAATTTATGATTACATTACAGCAAATTTTGGGCAACAAATTCGAAGGAATAGTTCATTTTCACTTTCTTCTACTCAAAACTATTTGTACGAAGATAGCACTGCAACTCAAGCACTTTCTTTTGGTTATCGAACAACGTTTTTTATTCGAGCCAAGGAAAGTGCAGAAACTATGAAAGATCAAATTGATGGTATTAATAGAATTCAACTACGTAAAGTTGATATAGGAACATATATTAGAAAACAACTTCGTAGAAAGTTTGTTAAAAATAAGACTGAACTTATTGACAATACTATAGAAGTCGCAACTCTAAGTTTGCTTGATCTAAATGAGAGCCTTGGAAGACCTGAGTTAACTGTTTCACAAATAGACTCACTTGAATTAAGATTCAGGAACAGTGCTGAAGATCTAGATTTTACTGATCCAACGAGCTATAAAGAATCTTCTGATAGTTTGGAAATTGAATTTCAATACATTTTTGATGATGTATTATCTAAATCACTAGGAGATTTTAGTACTGATAGTGTAATTAGCAGATTTAAGAAAAAACTCACTGGTAAAGAGGGATTTAGTATCGATTTTGCAACTGGTTTACTTTTCAATTTTGAAGAAAATAATTTTGAATCAATCATTGCCCCAAGATTTTCAATATGGCTTTCACCTGGATATCGATGGAATTCATCAGACAAACTTGCTAATAACTATTTGAATATTAAATCCGTTTTTAGATACGAATATTTCAATGAGGATTTTTTTTCAAATAGATTTCCATCATCTAAAGTTTATAAACATAATTTCGATTTTGGAGGATATATTGCAAGAGAGTCAGATAAGTACGATTTAAATCTTGAAGCAACTTTACGTGTAGGATTAAGCCAAATAGAAACAGATTTGATTGGTCCAATTAGTGGTAACCCATTGACTGAGACAGTCAGTGAAACAAAAGTAAAAGTAGTTAGTTCATTTGTTTATCGGTTAAATGAAAAATACTCTTTAACGTATAGTCTAGGTAATAGATTTAACCAAGGCTTTAATGACGGTACAAACCTTATCTCTTTGCTATCATTAAATGTCGCATTTAATCAATTCTCAACTGATAAAATCAAATAACACGATAACCCTATTTACTCAAATACAAACTCTTAAACTCAAACGGTTTTCTGAAGTGTTCGTCGTTGAAGTCTTCGGCAAAGTAGATACTTTCTCCTGTTGACTTCATCTCTGGACCTAACTCTTTCTTAACGCCCGGGAACTTATCAAATGGGAAAACGGGCTCTTTAATCGCCCAACATTTCAGTTTTGACTCGGTATCAAATTCTTTGAGTTTGGCGCCCAACATCACTTTTACCCCAATTTTCGCTTCTGGCACTTCATTCGCTTTTGCTAAAAATGGAACCGTTCGGGTAGTTCGTGGATTGGCTTCAATCACATACACTTTATCGTCTTTTACCGCATACTGTACATTCAAAAATCCAATTACATTCAGCGCTTTCGCAATCTTAGTTTGGTATGCACGAATGGTGTCTTGTACCTCTTTACTTAAAGAATACGGTGGAATTACCGCGGTTGAGTCTCCAGAGTGTACTCCTGCCGGTTCGATATGCTGCATCATGCCCGAAATATGGAGTTCATCTCCATCAAACACAGAATCCACATCCACTTCAATGGCATGCTCCAAATACTTATCAATCAAAAACGCATTTTCGGGATGTGTTTTCAGGATACGTTCTACATATCGTTCTAATTCTTCTTGCTTCACCGCAATTCGCATCCCTTGCCCACCCAGTACATAACTCGGTCGGATTAGAACGGGATACCCAATACGATCGGCAATTTCGAGCGCACCATGTACTTCGGTTGCCGTTCCATAAGCTGGAAAAGGAATATCATTTTTGATCAACAGATCAGAAAACAGTCCACGATCTTCCGCTAAATCTATATTGGCAAAATCAGTTCCAAAAATTTTGATACCTGCTTTCACTAAACGCTTACCCAGTTTTAACGCTGTTTGGCCACCCACTTGAATAATCACACCTTCTGGCTGTTCATGGTCGATGATATCAAGCACACGTTCCCAATATACTGGCTCGAAATACAGTTTATCGGCAAAATCAAAATCGGTGGAAACCGTCTCGGGATTACAATTTACCATGATGGCTTCATATCCCATTTCTTTGGTTGCTAACACCGCATGAACACACGAATAATCAAACTCAATACCTTGACCAATTCGATTTGGTCCACTTCCTAAAATGACCACCTTCTTGCGATCAGTTACAATACTTTCATTTTCGCCTTCGTAGGCCGAATAGTAATACGGCGTTTGTGCAGGGAATTCTGCCGCACAGGTATCTACCACTTTAAAAGATGGTTTTAATCCCAATGCTAAACGGCGAGCTCGTACATCATCGTCGGTTACTTTCACACCGCTTTTGCTGGTTAACCAAGCAATTTGTGCATCCGAAAATCCTGCTTGTTTCAGCTCATAAAAATCCTCGCTCGAAATCTCTTCCAGGGACTGACCTTCGGTTCTATTTTCTAGCGAAACCATGTACTTGATCTGTTGCAAAAACCAAGGATCAATCTTGGTGATGTCTGCAATTTCTTCTACCGAGGCACCTAATTTAAACGCATTTCTAACCTGTAAGGAGCGATCCCAGTACGGTTTCATCAAGCGTTCGCTTACTTCTTTTCGGTTAATTTCTTCATAGCCATCAGCGCCCAGTCCAGAACGCCCAATTTCCATACTTTGCCATGCCTTGTTTAAAGCTTCTGGGAAATTACGACCAATGCTCATCACTTCGCCAACCGCCTTCATTTGAGTAGAAAGTGCTTCATCGGCGCCGGGAAATTTATCGAAGTTAAACCGAGGTACTTTGCACACTACATAGTCGATGGAAGGTTCAAAACACGCTGAAGTAGTACCTGTTATCTGATTTTTCAATTCATCCAGCGTGTAGCCTATGGCAAGTTTGGTGGCAACTTTTGCGATCGGATATCCCGTTGCTTTGGAGGCTAGAGCTGATGATCGACTTACACGAGGATTGATTTCGATGGCTACAAACCGATCGGAACCTGGTTCTACCGCAAATTGCACATTACATCCTCCAGCGAAGGTACCGATAGAACGCATCATTTTGATGGCGGCATCTCGCAAAATCTGATACTGCTTGTCGGTTAATGTTTGAGTGGGTGCTACCGTTACCGAATCGCCCGTATGCACACCCATTGGATCCATATTTTCGATCCCACAAATAATCACCACATTATCGTTGGCATCGCGAAGTAATTCCAACTCGTATTCTTTCCATCCAAAAATAGATTCCTCGATTAACACCGAGTGAACGGGACTCATTTCTAATCCGCGAAGTACCATCTTATCGAAATCTTCTTCTTCCCACACAATACCACCTCCGGCGCCACCCATCGTAAAAGAAGGTCGAATCACGATGGGAAGTCCACCCAATTCTTCTTTGATCTCTTTAGCATCAAGTAGGGATTCGGCTTGGCGGCTGCGACATTGTTCAATCCCAATTTCTTCCATTCGGTCACGGAATAACTGCCGATCTTCGGTTAGTTCCACCGCCGCAATATCTACCCCAATAATTTTGATCCCTTTTTCATCCCAATATCCTTGCTTTTCCAAATCTCGGCAAAGATTTAATCCTGTTTGACCACCCATGGTAGGTAGCACGGCATCGGGCTGTTCTTTTTCGACAATCTCCCGGATGGAATCGGTGGTCATGGGCAGCATGTAAATCGCATCTGCCATGATCGGATCCGTCATGATGGTGGCAGGATTCGAATTAATTAGCACAATCTCGTAGCCTTCTTCTTTTAGGGAGCGGCACGATTGTGAGCCTGAGTAATCAAATTCGCAAGCCTGACCAATTACAATGGGGCCAGATCCAATGATGAGAATTTTGTGTATGTCGTCGCGTCTAGGCATTTTTTATCGGGTAAAAATTAGGGGCGTTCTAGGTGTAGTGAGTTCGTTGTATGCTTTTGATGGAAATCAACGCATTTCACATACTCTTTGCTAGAGGGTGAAATGCTTTGGTTCCGTTCGGATTGATAGCAAGAAGAGATCAAGCCAACACTCCTTTTTGTTTATTCATCAACTCTATGAATTGATCAAATAGATAGGCCGAATCGTGTGGACCAGGCGATGCTTCTGGATGATATTGTACCGAAAAGCCGGGGAAATTTTTAAATCGAAGTCCTTCTACGGTATTGTCGTTTAGATTTATATGAGTGATGCTAGCAACTTCTTCTTTTACACTTTCTTCGATCACTGCAAAGCCATGGTTTTGCGTTGAAATTTCCACCAATCCTGTTTCAAGATTTTTTACGGGATGATTGGCTCCTCGATGTCCCACGAACATCTTGCCAACTTCTATACCTTCGCTCATCGCCATAAGTTGATGTCCAAGACAAATCCCGAACATAGGCTTTCCTGTTGATTTTGCATATTCTACAATTTCAAGGGCATATTCTCCTGTGGGATTGGGGTCTCCAGGTCCGTTAGAGAAGAAAAATCCATCTGCTTCCCATGCTTTTACTTCTTCTAGACTAACTTGGGCAGGAAACACTCGAAGGGCACAACCGCGAGCTACTAAACTGTTTATGATGTTTTGTTTGATTCCATAATCGAAGGCCGCCACTTTAAACTGGGTGTCCGTTTCTGGATGGTAGGTTTGGGCTTCTTCTCTGGTTACTTTAGAGGCTAATTCTAGCCCTTTCATATCATCCCAGTTTTTTGCCATTTCTACCAATCGATCTTCGTTTATTTCTGTGGATGAGATTACGGCATTCATCACGCCTTTTTCTCGAATATGGCGCACTAAGGCACGGGTATCTACTCCAGAGATGCCCACAATTTCGTTATCTTCTAGATATTCGTCCAAGCTACCGTCAGCCATGGGATTACTGTACTCCCAAGAGTACGCTCTTACGATCACTCCTGCTACCATCACCTTTCGGTGTTCGTCGTCGCGCGCCATAGTTCCGTAATTTCCAATATGTGGGTAGGTCATCATCATAAGTTGACCGTAATAACTTGGATCGGTGAAAATTTCTTGATAGCCGGTCATGCTTGTGTTAAAGCACAATTCACCGCCAGTTATTCCTTTGTGGCCAACTGCCCAGCCGTGCGCTATCGTGCCATCACTCAATGCGAGGATCGCTTTTTTTCTGGGTTGTAAAGACATTCGTTAAGAATTAGGGTTTGTGGAGTGTTGATCAAAAAAAATCCGACTACGAAAATCGCGCCGGATTATAAAAATATTTTTATTAACCAATAATGCCATCAGCTTCCTTGCTGTTTTAAGGGTTCTAGTGCTGTGGACTCAAAGCGTTTGTGTGCTAACAATGGTATTCTGTAAACGACTTTGTTAAAAGTTTTCTTAAGATACAAAGGGATTGGCAGGGATACAATTTGAAGATGTAAAACCTGCCATTTTTTTAAGTGTTTTTTGGGATGGGAGGTTGGTCAAATAATTATTTGAAAATCACTATTTATACACTTCTTTGTAATAATCAAAAATAGTCTTCTATATGATGAGCACTATAAAAGTACGTTAGTGACAAATTAAAGGAAATTTACTTGGTGTTTACCTCAGTTCTTTGTTATGCGCTGACATTCTTGTATTTTTCTTCCAAAGCACAATTTTCAATCTTTGTCTTAATATTTTCTAATAATGCAATAATATCGTCATGAAATTCTAAATAAGTTTCATAGTCCACTTTAAGATACTCCCCATGCGCAATATGATTTCTTGTATCAACCAAGTCATTAATTAAGCTTTCTTTTGATTTAAAATAACTATCATTTAAATCAAGAATGAATAGAATCTCTTCAAAAACATCAAATTTCAAATTAGATTTAGTATTAATAACATTTTTCTTTGGAATATTAGATTGCTTTGAAAAGTCATTTATCAATGATTCTACAATTTTTGTTTTACTAACTATACTATTTACATCAAGTTGTCCTAATCGATTTTGCAATGATAAAGCAACAAAGGAATATTGAAGTTCATTATGTTTTAAATATTTATTTGCTACATATTCCAGATAATAACTTAGAGTTACTTTTACAAATCCTTCCCAATGAGCATATAATAATGGAATTGCAGACCTTAAAAAAGCTGACTGAACTGGACTTCTATCAGTTGGAATTTTGTTTTTAATAATTGTCAATTCCTTTCTCCTCCAAGCTAATTCTTCTGCAAGTTTAGTTGTCAACCCATCAAATGAGAATAAATTCTTAGCCATGCGATATTATTTTGAGAAAAAGTCCTTAATAAATGGCATTAACTTAGGAATCCTCGTTCTGGCATTTGAACCAGAGCCTGTATATTTTAAGAAATATTCTTCACCATGAAGTTTTTGGACTTTTTCGACAAAAATATCATTGTCTTTCGGGAAGTTATATTTTTCAAAATTTAAAGCTAACCCAACAGAAACAGCCTCATAAGCAGATTCTAAGAATTTACCCTTAAATTTTGTACCATCATATCGTTTAAATGCATTTTCACCAAACAATTCATTTATTACATTAAAAGTACTTTTGAATTTCTCACCAATTGTTAAATAATCAAAATCGTCATCTAAAAGTATTTGCTCAACAACGTCATCAAAATAATCCTTAATATCCTTTTTAGGAGAATATTCATAATAAACTAATGCAATATGCCTAAGAGCCAATTCAATATGATATTGTTCATCAAACAATCTATCGGATATCGAAATTGTGTTTAAATAATTATCAAATTCTGAGAGCTTAGAAAACCACTCAAAAGTAGCTTTATTGACCATTATCATGACGCTATTTCTAACTTCTTGGTCAGAAGCATAAGAACCTCCCGTATTTAGTCTCTGAAAAACTTCAAATTTGGCATTGGGTCCTGAATCGCTTAATATAATTGAAACATTAAGCTTCGCACGTTTGAAGAATAACTTTGTTGATGTTGGGATTTCTAAATCAGTATTGCCTTCATTATCCCATTTTAATCCTTCAAAGTGCGGAAGATATTTTGTTCCTTGAAGTTCTAAGGCTGGTTTATCTTCAAGTTCACCCATAAATTGTAGAATAGTTGATACTCTTTGGAGTCCATCTACTATTTCCCAAATTCCATCTTCCCTTTGAAAAACAAAAATCGAAGGAATAGGGATACCTAATACAATAGATTCAATTAATCTTGTTTTTTGTAAATCTGTCCATCGGAAATATCTTTGAAAATCTGGATTTATTAATACCTCTTTGTTTGCATATAAATTCACAAGTTCACCAATGGACATTGGATAGTTTTCAGTTTTAAACTCAGTCCTTTTATTTTCTATCTCTTTTGCTAATATTTCTTTTAAATTCATTTTGTCCTATTTTTATTGTGTGTACAATGCTGTTCTTGTTTGCGCATAACGTGCCGGGCTAAGTTCAGTTGGTTATACCTATTGAATTTAGTGAGGGTTGGGATGAGTTGCTACGCAACTTTTGTACTTAGCCCAGCCACGTTGGAGAAGAGGAGCGGAGCGAATTCTTCTCCAACAAAATGATAATATGAACTCAGTTCACTTTATCCCTATTGTATCTATACGTATTGTTCAGTTTTCCCTACTCATTTTAAGTATAAACTGAATAAAAGTAATTTATTGGTAAGCTTCAACATATGCATAATCATGCGGTAAAATAAACCCTCTTTTTGCTATAGAGGGGTTATTTTAAAATTTGTGTTTGTCATTTCGAACGAAGTGAGAAATCTATTCCTAATTGTAAAGTAAGATCCTTAGATTTCTCGTTGCACTCGAAATGACAAAGACTAACATGAATAGGTCTTTCTCTATCACTGTCCTTTTATTGAAAATCCTCCTTATAGATACTAGATTTGAGTAAGACTTCACTTTTAGGAATCTAGATTCCCACCTTCGTGGGAATGACTCTCCCTTGTTCGGAAGCTCTACTATCGGAAAGGTTTTGTTTTGTGGCTTACCCATGATCAAAGAAACAGTATACTCATTCTAGAATATGTACTAAATCCACATTGTTTAGATCCTTCACCCGACAAGTCGGTTTCTGGATGACTGTTATGCACCGTTATTTTTCTTGAGTCACTCCTCTCCCGATTTATCGGGAAAGGAGTCTTCACAGATGCATTCATCACTAGGGTTTTTACTCCATACCATTCACTTACATTAGGCTATGGAAGTATGAAATATGTAATTTCAGTAATCCTTTTTGTATCTGGATTGAATTCTATATGTAATGCATTATAATCATTAGTGTCGTAGTTGAATCCAGTAAATATCTCTCCAGGCGCATATTCTGAGGTATATGTTTTAAAACCAGAACCAAATTTCTGTTGTAGATCATCAATCGAATCTCCCACTCGAAAGGTGTTCCCTTGTACAACTACTGGCCATGTATTGTCCTTTATTGTGATCGATATCACTCGATCGTATTCATAATCGTAAGACATTTGATTAAAATGATATTGAAACGTAATGTTATCAAATATATCCGATTCTTTTTTTGTCGTATAATCTCCAAAAAGTTTGCGCAACGCGAATTCCACTCCATTAGTAGCTTCAATATCAGCTATGGTTGCCCCATTATAGGTAATGGCATTGAATTCCGCTTCCGTTATTAAGTATCCTTTTATTTCTTGTGCAGTGCAGGCTATGGAAACAAACAATAGACTACATAATATGTATACAGTTTTCATATGATTATTCATTATTAGTGCAATGTTCAGGGGGGGTACTCCATACAATTCACTTTACATTAGGCTATGGAATTAGGTAATATTTAATTCTCGTAATCCTTTCTGTATCTGGATCAAATTCTATGAATAAATCATTATAATCATTAGTTTCAAAGCTGAATCCAGTAAATATCTCTCCAGGCGCATATTCTGAGGTATATGTTTTAAAACCAGAACCAAATTTCTGTTGTAGATCATCAATCGAATCTCCCACTCGAAAGGTGTTCCCTTGTACAACTACTGGCCATGTATTGTCCTTTATTGTGATCGATATCACTCGATCGTATTCATAATCGTAAGACATTTGATTAAAATGATATTGAAACGTAATGTTATCAAATATATCCGATTCTTTTTTTGTCGTATAATCTCCAAAAAGTTTGCGCAACGCGAATTCCACTCCATTAGTAGCTTCAATATCAGCTATGGTTGCCCCATTATAGGTAATGGCATTGAATTCCGCTTCCGTTATTAAGTATCCTTTTATTTCTTGTGCAGTGCAGGCTATGGAAACAAACAATAGACTACATAATATGTATACAGTTTTCATATGATTATTCATTATTAGTGCAATGTTCAGGGGGGGTACTCCATACCATTCACTTTACATTAGGCTATGGAATTAGGTAATATTTAATTCTCGTAATCCTTTCTGTATCTGGATCAAATTCTATGAATAAATCATTATAATCATTAGTTTCAAAGCTGAATCCAGTAAATATCCTTCCGGTCGTATATTTTGAGGTATATGTTTTAAAACCTGAACCAAATTTCTGTTGTAGATCATCAATCGAATCTCCCACTCGAAAGGTGTTCCCTTGTACAACTACTGGCCATGTATTGTCCTTTATTGTGATCGATATCACTCGATCGTATTCATAATCGTAAGACATTTGATTAAAATGATATTGAAACGTAATGTTATCAAATATATCCGATTCTTTTTTTGTCGTATAATCTCCAAAAAGTTTGCGCAACGCGAATTCCACTCCATTAGTAGCTTCAATATCAGCTATGGTTGCCCCATTATAGGTAATGGCATTGAATTCCGCTTCCGTTATTAAGTATCCTTTTATTTCTTGTGCAGTGCAGGCTATGGAAACAAACAATAGACTACATAATATGTATACAGTTTTCATATGATTATTCATTATTAGTGCAATGTTCAGGGGGGGTACTCCATACAATTCACTTTACATTAGGCTATGGAATTAGGTAATATTTAATTCTCGTAATCCTTTCTGTATCTGGATCAAATTCTATGAATAAATCATTATAATCATTAGTTTCAAAGCTGAATCCAGTAAATATCTCTCCAGGCGCATATTCTGAGGTATATGTTTTAAAACCAGAACCAAATTTCTGTTGTAGATCATCAATCGAATCTCCCACTCGAAAGGTGTTGCCTTGTACAACTACTGGCCATGTATTGTCTTTTATTGTGATCGATATCACTCGATCGTATTCATAATCGTAAGACATTTGATTAAAATGATATTGAAACGTAATGCTATCAAATACATCCGATTCTTTTTTTGTCGTATAATCCCCAAAAAGTTTGCGCAACGCGAATTCCACTCCGTCAGTAGCTTCTATGTCAGCTATGGTTGCCCCATTATAGGTAATGGCATTGAATTCCGCTTCCGTTATTAGGTTTACTTTTACTTCTTGCGCAGTGCAGGCTATAGAAACAAACAATAGACTACATATTATATATACAGTTTTCATATGATTATTCATTATTGGTGCATTGTTCAGGGGGGGTACTCCATACCATTCACTTTACATTAGGCTATGGAATTAGGTAATATTTAATTCTCGTAATCCTTTCTGTATCTGGATCAAATCTTACATTCAATGCATTGTAATCATTAGTTTCAAAGTTAAATCCAGTAAATATCCTTCCAGACGCATATTCTGAGGTATATGTTTTAAAACCTGCACCAAATTTCTGTTGTAGATCATCAATCGAATCTCCCACTCGAAAGGTGTTGCCTTGTACAACTACTGGCCATGTATTGTCCTTTATTGTGATCGAAATCACTCGATCGTATTCATAATCGTAAGACATTTGATTAAAATGATATTGAAACGTAATGCTATCAAATACATCCGATTCTTTTTTTGTCGTATAATCTCCAAAAAGTTTGCGCAACGCGAATTCCACTCCGTCAGTAGCTTCAATATCAGCTATGGTTGCCCCATTATAGGTAATGGCATTGAATTCCGCTTCCGTTATTAAGTTTACTTTTATTTCTTGCGCAGTGCTGGTCATAGAAACAAACAATAGACTACATAATATGTATACAGTTTTCATATGATTATTCATTATTGATGCATTGGGGGGGTTGAATTTCCATCTTCATCAAATTTGGTAGCTAGTAATTCTTCTGGATTTATGGTAGTATAATCATTTTCTAAATTCCAACCTCTTCCAGTTCTTTCTTTTGCTTTGATATGTGTGTGTGATTCTGCATACCCATCTTCTATGGCATCTTGTAAATTTCCTGAGTCTCCCTGATATCCAACAATATCACCAGCAACACACCTCAATTTGATAGGCATGAGTGGAAACTCGCCCCAGTTTCTTGTGAATTTGCACATGTATGTAATGGCATAAAATTTATTCCTGCATTTTTAGCACATCACTAGATTTCTCGTTGCACTCGAAATGACAAAGACTAACATGAATAGGTCTTGCTCTATCACTGTCCTTTTATTGAAAATCACTCCTTATAGATATTAGATTTGAGTAAGACTTCATTTTTTAGGAATCTAGATTCCCACCTTCGTGGGAATGACTCTCCCTTGTTCGGAAGTTCTACTGTCGGAGAGGCTTTGTTTTGTGGCTTGCCTGTGATCAACAAATCAGTATGCCCTTCAGGAATATGTACTAAATCCACATTGTATAGATCCTTCACCCGACAAGTCGGTTTCTGGATGACTGTTATGCACCGTTATTTTTCTTGAGTCACTCCGATCCCGATTTATCGGGAGAGGAGTCTTCAAAGATGCATTCATCACTAGGGTTTTTACTCCATACCATTCACTTACATTAGGCTATGGAAGTATGAAATATTTAATTCTCGTAATCCTTTCTGTATCTGGATTGAATTCTATATATAATGCATTATAATCATTAGTGTCGTAGTTGAATCCAGTAAATATCCTTCCAGACGCATATTCTGAGGTATATGTTTTAAAACCTGCACCAAATTTCTGTTGTAGATCATCAATCGAATCTCCCACTCGAAAGGTGTTCCCTTGTACAACTACTGGCCATGTATTGTCCTTTATTGTGATCGATATCACTCGATCGTATTCATAATCGTAAGACATTTGATTAAAATGATATTGAAACGTAATGCTATCAAATACCTCCGATTCTTTTTTTGTCGTATAATCTCCAAAAAGTTTGCGCAACGCGAATTCCACTCCGTCAGTAGCTTCTATGTCAGCTATGGTTGCCCCATTATAGGTAATGGCATTGAATTCCGCTTCCGTTATTAGGTTTACTTTTACTTCTTGCGCAGTGCAGGCTATAGAAACAAACAATAGACTACATATTATATATACAGTTTTCATATGATTATTCATTATTGGTGCATTGTTCAGGGGGGGTTGAATTTCCATCTTCATCAAATTTGGTAGCTAGTAATTCTTCTGGATTTATGGCAGTAAAATCATTTTCTAAATTCCATCCTCTTCCAGTTCTTTCTTTTGCTTTAATATGTGTGTGTGATTCGGTAAGACCTAAATCTATAGCTTCTTGTAAATTTCCTGAGTCTCCCTGATATCCAACAATATCACCAGCAGATATGGAACTACCATTTGAGGCTAAATCTCCAGGAGCTAAGTGGCCATACGTCAACGTATAATATGTTTGATTATGGTAAAATTGAACAGTTACAAAATTACCAAGATCGGAATTCGAACCTACACTTACAACTTGGCCATTATACATATTATAAATGGGATCCCCAAAGTCTGCTTTAATATCTATTCCTCCATGATGTTGCTTCCCTCCAGAGCGTGTATCCCCATAGCGGCCTCCATCAATACCACTATTTTCTTGTGGGGCAATTTCAGGTTCTTTCACAGGATCACCATCACATGGTTTTAAAATATCTACGGTCTCTTCTGCTTCCTCTTCTTCTTCAGGGTTTGCATCTTCTGGGTCATTGTCAACACCATTGCATTGGTATGGAGGCAAACATGAGGAACTACTTCCTGCCCCACCACTTGATGCATCCCAGGTATCATCTTGGTTGATAATCCAGTCAAAATCTACCGTAACATAATACATACTGTTACCTTCAGCAGTCACCGTAACTACACTTCCATCACAATAGGTTAACTCACCGCAATCAATCAAATTATCATCTGGCAACGTTGAAGATGCTATTATTTTGTTATGCGTAGGACCTTCGCTCATACATTCACTACATCCGGGATCATCAAGAAAAGAACTTTTTCTTTTTTTTGACATAATTGAATCCATAGGGGTATAAGTTAATTTAGGTTCCAACCATAATGACATTTCAGTCTTTGCTTGTTCACTAGCTGGTATATATGCTATAGCAACCCGCTTAACCAGTTCATTACTGACTTGCGTGTACTCAAAAATGTAAGGTTTTTTCTCTCCACGAGCATCTTGAAAAGCTTGGGGTGAAAAATCAAGGGGTTGTTCATGATAAGTGTACAGTTCATCTTCCTTAAGAATTCCAAAAACTGCAATATAATCACTTCCATAAGTTTCAGAAGCTTCATCAAGGATTGGAGTAATTAAATTCCATTGAACATTACCATTGATGTTAATTTTATTTCTATTTAGAGTACTGTCAATACCAATACTTGCATAATCTATGTACCTGTATGTGTTGGCTTCTAAACCTGGAAGTGGGGTTTTTCCTTCTTTCGTTAACATCTTCTTTTCAGAGTTGTTGTTAGGTATTAGTTCACAACTTGATAGTAAACCTAAAATGCAAATCAAACAATAATAAGATATTTTTCTTAGTGTCATAAAAAATGAATTTGTTAAATACTAAAATAATATTTTATTAGTGGTAAATGCAAATTATTATTATATAAACTCATAATTCATTGCAATTCAATGTATTACATAAATTCTCAAGTACCTTAATTGCTAAAATAACTCAATCTATTCAATCATTTACTTTCAACTAAACCTCCAAACAATTCGAGTGCTAGATGAAATTAATACAACGATGAAAAAGAAAGATTAAAGCCAACAAATGGGTTTTTGGTCGTCCAGCTATACCCTATTTCGAAGGCACCAGTCATCACTATGCCGGGACTTCTTGGATCGCGTATTAAATATCTAGTTCTTAAACCTGAATTTAATAGAAAAACTGATTTATTAGGTAATCCAATAAATTCTGATGAAGTATTATAATACCTTCGTGAATCTACTCCAGAAAAGACGCCTGTAGAAAGACCAATCCAACGTTTATTTATTATCACTCGGTGTAAAGAACCTCTTGCTGAATGGGGAAATGATAAAGCAAAGGAACCATAGTATTCCGATCTGATATTGTTTGTCCAATCAATCCCAGTTCCTCGTCCAATAGATATGGAACGTCCTTTTTTTCGATAAAGTCGTAAAGTATGCAACGTTATACTTGGAACTTCTCCATCGGTGTAGGATGCATAATCACCCTTTCTAAATTCTTCAAAATCCTGCCCTGTAATTGCTGGTTCAAGATAGGTTACTGCACCCGATCTTGTATATGATGAGCTATCAGCCATTATACTCTTTTCGAACATAACCAATTCGCTCATTGGAGCGTGAACCGCACAAGCCTGAACACAAAAAATTAAAATAAAAAACCAACCAATGTATTTAATGGAAGGAAGCAATTCTTTAACCTAACTTACCTTAAAGAAATATCAAAATATCTGACTGAATCTATTTCAGATACCTTAATTGACATCTTATACGTACCATTATCTTCGGTCTTCTTCCCTGTACCACACCAATAAAAGATATTGCTACATATAACTTCGGAGTCTGCAATGATTCCGCTACACTCTTCATCAGGCATCCCTCCATCAAAGTTAAATGTATCGTACACTAAATATGAGGTGCTCTCATTATTTTTGAACGCACCTATCTGTTTATCCCCAATGTTTAAATCCGTTATATCATACCCTGTGTCGTTATAAAATTTTACTAAAACACCTTGATCATTTCGTTCATAGGTACATGCAAGAAACATCGAAAAAAGAATTAAGAAGCTAGCTATAAATTTCATTTTTTTTGGATTATTGAAATAAAAAAGTGCACATCGCTAATTTTGAGTTACACTGCAATAGCATACGTAGCGCAAAAAAATTTATTTCACCTAATTTAAGTTTTAATTAGAAATTTAGAGATCATAATTCTCTTGCATTCGAGCAGTTTAGGATCATATCAAATTAACCTAGCAATGTTCATTTATTTCGATGAAACTCTTTTAAATGAATTAATAAGTAGTACATAATAAACTAAACTGCTCAACAAATATATTACCATAAATATAACGTCTTCCATTAATGTTGTTGAATGAGAATTATATAAATCACTCGATTGATATGAAATAACACTATATATAATGGCTAAAGGTAATGCTATCGTTATAAAAATTATCAATACTCTAAAGCCAATAACCCATGAAAGAGCAAAATATCTTTTGAAAAAATCTTGTCCATCCCCCGATGAATTCGCTTTAAAAATTGAATATGACCCCCATATCGTGATAGCTAAACCAACAAGAAACTCAATAAATGTGATTAAATTCTCTGAGGTACTTCCATAAGTTACCATTAAACCTAAAATCGAATAAGCTAGAAAATATTTAAACCCTTCTTGATCTGTAAATTCATTATCTACAATCTTTCGTTCTAGCTCTTTTATGTTAAACCAAATCATAAATTTTAATTTAATGGCTTTTTAAAAAATATTACTCGTTTCAGTTTGGTATTATTACAGTCAATCCTTTATCTAAAAGTACGTTTCTTTTTCGTTGCTAAACTTCCTGTTAACGTGGCTAATCCACTCACTAATCCACCTAAAACACCAGTTATCAATACAACAATAAGTGGGGATCCAACGCCTAGCATTTCTGCAATTCGAGTGGAAAGTATGCCCTCATTTGCAATGTGAACGTATAACGCTTGACCGCCCCAAAGTAGAAAGACACCAAAAAATCCCCATAAAAAAGAAGGGACTGCTTGTTGTTTAAATAAGTAACCAAATATTAAACCTGGTAAAGCAATACTCCACCAAGGAAGAAAGATGTTCAAGGCAAATGCTCCGATTAATATCACCAATGCTAACATCATATTAATTACCTCCATTTAGTGTGAGTTCATACAGTGGGGTATCAGGTTTCTCGCGGTAAAAGTTTAACTCAAAATGCTCGCCCATTCGCCAGTTATCGGTAAAGGAGTTATAGTTGGGTGAACCCGGATTCCCTGAAATTCCACCAGGATAGACTCCCCAGCCTTTTATTTCTGGTCCTAACTCAACAACCATTCTCCAACTTGGTCCGTATCCAAAACGTGTAGCATTAATTGCTTCGGATGAACCACCAGAATACACATCATTTGCTCCCAATCCAGGAATTTGACCTACGTGATCAATATCGTTATCCATCACATAGCCCCAGTTCCATGGTTCACCTACCGAGCCATAATAGGTAGCCATCGTATCATAAGCTTTTTTGTATGCAGCTGTAACAAGCTGTTCCATAGTTTCTTTTTCATCCGTAGTAATATTATCTATGAACTCGAAATTGGGTTCATCCTTCAAAACTTCAACAACTCGATCTCTATGAGGGTATCTTAACGAAGCGCCAGAGGCTTCATATTCGTCTCTAAAAATAGAACGGTATAACTCTCTCCACCAATAATAGAAAAACCCCGGTTGCTTAAGATCTGCATTCATTTCATAGTTCCAGCTATTCATTTCAGAGGAAAATTCCACTTCTTCCATGCTTAAGCTATCCACTTCTAACCAATTTAACAGATTAGGCATTATACTTTCGGCATGCATACTAAAATTATCCATCTGCATATCCATCATGTCCTTAGGGGTAATGTTATCCATGTTTCGAAGTAAGTCATTTATTCGGCGGCCTCGTTCATATGGAGCATATTCATCGGCTAGATAATATGGGTAAGAATCATGTGCTGACTCTTGGTTAGCCGAACTTACAAAACCACTGGCAGGATTTTTTATATGCGGATTATGCGCATGAGGTATCCAGCCTTGCCAATCGTAAGCAGGGTCGCGACCATCGCTCACCGTTTGACCTTGGTAGTCCCATTTGTTTGGAAATTGGCCATTAACCCATATCGCTATATCACCTTCATTAGATGCAAAAACAAAATTTTGTGCAGGTGCTATATAACTCTTTAAGGCTTCTACATATTCGTCGTAGTTTGTAGCTTTATTCAAACCGATAAACGTTGATAAACTATTTCCTGCTTCATGACCTATCCACCGCATGGCATGATAAATAGGTTCTGCTAGTGTATCATCGGGATTGGCCAACATAACAGGTCCATGATGGGTAAAAACTAGAGTATCAATAATAGTTTCACCACCTCTAATGTCAATTTCTTCGATCCGTTTTGTGGTTGCTACCCAGCTTCCATCATAGAAATATTCATTCTTTGCCTCATCCTTGAACTCAATTTCATACCAGTCCAATACATCCGAACCCGTATTAGTAACGGAGAAGGCAATATGCTCATTAAAACCTATGAGTATTCCTGGCGCTCCCTGAAAAGTAACACCATAGGTGTTGTATCCTGGTGCATATAATTGCATTTCCATCCAAATGGACGGTAATGATAAACTTAAATGTGGGTCACCAGCTAAAATTGGATATCCACTTGCAGTTTTTGTTCCATCTACCGCCCAATTATTTGATCCAACTCCAGCGTTTGGTTCCCAATATTGAATCCGTTCGGCTGTTTTAGGATTAAAATTGGTGTTAGGCTTAGTTGGTCGTACCGCATCAAATTCCCAAACTTTAGATTTTGGAATAATAGCTTCCAACATTTCGGGATCGGTGTTAAAAAATTTATCGATGTAATCTTGTCCAAAAAATGCTTTGGTTCTTGATGTTCTATCATCACTACTACCTCCAGCTAAAGTTTCTAGCATACTCATATGCAACAAGCTTGTTTTCAGTGGAGACCATGGTTCGGGGGAAAAATCCAATACTTTGTATTCAAGTGGATATTCGGATGGTTCTAATTGTTGTATATACGCATTCACTCCCTCAGAATATGCATTAAGAATCGTTGCACTTGCAGAATCTTTCATGGCTACATCCAATTTTTTTTCTGCTGCCCAGGGCATACCCCATCTTCTTGTTTCTAAATCGCGTTCTTGTACGCGCGGATTTTCACCAATTAATTCAGAAAGACGACCTGCTGCGTCATAGGTTTGTATCTCCATTTGAAAGAGACGTTGTTGGGCGGTTATGTACCCTTGTGCGAAAAAAAGGTCATGCTCGTTTTGTGCAAAAATATGTGGAACTCGCCGCTCATCAAAAACAATGGATACTTCATCCATTAATCCTTCGATATTTAATTCTTCACTTTCAGGTAATGATGTTTCGGCATTTGTCCAAAATCCTGCATTGGGATCAAAAAATTTACCCAAAGGTGGAATGGATCCAATCTTTGAGTTCATAGCATAGAGTACAATCACTAAGGTGATTCCCGATATAATTGACTTCATTTAATGATGTGCTGAGTTAAAAAAAGATGCTCGAATTTATAATTTTTACTAGTTAATTCTTAATTCAATTACCAAAGCATCATTTTCATGCAAAATACGCTACCACCACTCTTTAGAAATTCATTCGTATTAAATTCGTGAACGATAAACCCTGAGTTCTCGAGCTGTTTATTTACTTCCACACACCCTTTTTGAATAAATACATTCTTCCCATCAGGAGCAGTAGCATTACATGCGAAAAGTTCTTCTGCTTCATATTGATTGGCTTCGATTACCGTTGAGAACATACTTCGAATATTCTTTAAACCGTCTTCGGTAAATGCAGCTGGGTAAATGAGCACCGTATGCTCATTTAAAACACAGAAGCAGGTGTCAAGATGATAAAATTTTTCATCGATAAGCTCTAGAGCAATTACTGGAGTGTTAAACGTCTTTGCAATATGAGCATATACAGAAGAGGAAGAGCGGTATCCATACCCTCCCCAAATCAGCCGTTTTTTAAAGTGCCATATCGCATCTCCCATGCCTTCAAAATCGGAAAATTGTGTTTCATCTAAGTGAATTACATCATAAGAACTCTGTTGATATACTTCTTCGATGTAAGGTACTTCTCCCTTGCGTTGTGGAGAGTGCATCACACTCATTATCACTTCTTTGGAACCATCTGCTTTGATGTTAGGTAAGCTTTGATTCGCACAAAAAACCATATCTGGAAATTCTTCTTCTGCTGGAACTTCATGCACATACAGTCCCAAGTTTGTGTAGGCTGTTTTTAATGTATTCCACTCAGCAAATGCTTCATTGAAATCAATAGTACCAATATGACCTTCCATGTGTGGATTTATCACATATTTTACGTCAAAGAATTTTGGGTTAACCACCATCACTTTGCCTGGTGCGGGCATATCCTCCAGGTCGGAAAGAGTAACATCCAGTTGGCTAGAATGCATAATTACTTTGTTCATTCAATTTTAATAATCAATAGTTATTTTTGTTTATTACCATGTGAGTGGGAACAATGAGTAGGTGAGGAGATTGGACTAAATAATAAGAATAAAGGTTCTTGAAATTCCATTGCAATTTGCTTTTTGAGTACCGCTTTCTCCTTATATTAAAATCCTGCTTAATTTATTTAGAAATAAAGAATGTCTAACAAAAATCTGATTATTGCCTTTGGTGGTTCCTCTCCTGAACATGAAGTTTCAGTACTATCTGCTATGCAAGTATTCGCTGCTATGGAAAAAAGCGCGTATCAATTAGTGCCCTTATATATTACAAAATCAGGTAAATGGTTAAGTGGAAATTCTCTTAAAGACTTAAGTAATTTTAAAGATCTTAAATCATTAGAATCTAGTGCTTACCCTGTTTCTTTCACAAAAGATTCTATGGGAACCACGCATTTAACGGAACAAAACAAACCGAGTCTTTTTAAAAAATCGACCTCTATTCCTGTTTATACCGTTATTTGTGCATTTCATGGTAGCGAAGGGGAAAATGGTGCTTTCCAAGGAGTATGTGAACAATTTAATATCCCTTATACAGGCTCTGGAGTGCTCGCATCGTCGGTGGGTATGGATAAAGTAAAAGCTAAACAACTGTGCGAGGCAAATAACATTCCAGTTACTTCCAGTTTAGATTTTTACGAACATGATTGGGAATTACATCAAAACATGATTCTTGAAGAAGCTACATTACTTGGGTTTCCTTTAGTTGTTAAGCCAGCAAACTTAGGAAGTAGTATTGGGGTAAAAAAAGTAGACACTCAAGATGATCTTATTGAGGCAGTTGAAATCGCATTTAGATATGATGCACATTTACTCATAGAGGTAGCTATTCATCCACTAATGGAAATTAATTGCTCGGTATTAGGAACTGCTGAACGCTGCCGACCTTCTGTATGTGAGCGTCCTTTAGGATCAACCGAAACCTTGTCATTTGAGGATAAGTATCAAAGTGGTTCAGGTGCCGACAAGGGTATGGCCTCAGCAGATCGTGTGATTCCAGCTGATATCTCAGCTGAGCTAACCGACCGTATCCAAAGCTTAGCTACCCATACGTTCAAAACCTTTGATGCTTCAGGAGTATCTCGACTCGATTTCCTTGTAAATGCCCACACGGAAGATGTATATTTCAATGAGATCAATACTATTCCTGGCTCATTCTCATTTTACCTGTGGGAAAAATCTGGGTTAAGCTTTACAGCACTTATCGAAGAATTAATTGCAATAGCCCTAGAAAAGCATCAATCCAAAAATGGTAGGATACGAAGCTACGACACAAATCTTTTAAGCGAAAAAGCCGCTACTGGCATAAAAGGATTAAAGGGGATGAAATGAGTTCGCCAGATCTAAGCATTGGAATTATTGCCAACCCTAAGAAATATGAAGTTAAAGCTGTTTTTGAAACAGCTCTTTCGTGGGCAGAAACTAAAAAAGTGAAGCTTTTTGTCTCCAAATCTATTTGTGAACTACTTTTACCTAACGATTCACCTATTCTAACGCTTACGGATACCGATTCAGAAACCATTCAACATGCTGATATACTTTTAGTATTAGGTGGGGATGGTACGATTTTATACACCGCTCGTATCTCAAAGAACAATCCAAAACCTGTTTTAGGGGTAAATAGTGGTCGACTTGGTTTCATGACCAACACTCAAAATGAAGATTTAATAGAAGCGCTTGAACATGTGCGAAATGGAAATTATTCCTTAGATCGCCGACATTTCTTAAAAGCTGTTGATGCATATGGAAATGAATTTTATGCATTAAATGAGTTTTTATTCACTAGAACAGACTCCACCTCAATGATTAATATTTCTGCTGATTATGATGGCAATCCCATCAACACTTATTGGGCAGATGGATTATTGGTTGCCTCACCTACTGGATCAACGGCTTACAATCTCTCATCCGGTGGGCCAATTGTTGCACCAGGTTCTGGGGTGATTGTATTAACACCTATTAACCCGCATACCCTAACTTCTCGCCCTCTAGTTGTTGGTGCAGACAAAGGCATTACAATACACGTAGAGGATCAACCCAGCAATATTCTTTTTTCATTTGATGGAGTTGTAAAAGAAGTGCACACCCTTCCTTTTAAAATTGTAATACGTAAATCAACTATTGCATTTCCACTTATAAAATTACCCGGTCAAAATTATTTCGATACCCTTCGCAAGAAATTAATGTGGGGGCAAGATTCACGACGGAGCTCATAGTAAGAATTTAAAAAGCACTTCGGATTCGGGTACTTTCTCAATCAACCTTTTTTTATCTTTAAGGAAGGTTTGAAGGAGCGGAGTAGCTTTAATCGAATTAAATAATTAACACATACAATTTAAACTAAAATGAAAGTAACAGTAGTAGGTGCCGGAGGTAATGTTGGGTCAACCGTAGCACTTAGCGTAGCTCAAAGAGATTTTGCAAAAGAAGTAGTCGCTTTAGATTTAGAAAGAAAAGTAGACGATAAAACATTTTACCCATCAAAAGGGCGAGCCTTAGATCAATGGCAAGTTTCTCCTATCGATTTATTCGATACTCGAGTGAAAGGAACTACTGATTATGCAGATACCGCTCATTCTGATGTTTGTGTAATCACAGCTGGAGTACCCAGAAAACCAGGTATGAGCCGTGATGACCTTCTTTCAATCAACTCCAACATCGTAAAAAGTGTAACAAAAGAATTAGTAAAATATTCTCCCAATACTATTCTTATCATAGTTTCAAATCCATTAGATGTAATGGTTCAAGTGGCTAAAGATGCTTCGGGTCTACCCCATGAAAAAGTAATGGGTATGGCTGGTATTCTTGATACGGCTAGATATCGTGCCTTTATTGCCGAAGAAATTAATGTATCTCCAAAAGACATTCAGGCTATGTTGATGGGAGGGCATGGAGATACCATGGTTCCTCTACCAAGATTTACTACCGTCTCTGGATTACCTATTTCGCATTTTATTTCCGACGAACGATTGAATGAAATCGTAGAACGAGCAAAGAAAGGCGGTGGAGAACTTGTTGGTTTAATGGGAACATCAGCATGGTACGCACCCGGTACCGCTGCAGCGCAAATGGTAGAAGCCATTTTGTTAGATCAAGACAGAATTTTCCCAGTATGTGCACATTTGGATGGGCAATACGGAATTGATGATCTATACATTGGGGTTCCTGTAAAACTTGGAAAAGGTGGAATTAAAGAAGTGATTGAAGTTGCACTAACCAACGACGAACAAGAACTTCTTAACAGCTCTGCGAAGCACGTTCGCGGAACATTAGATGCGTTTAACGCTCTGATGGATAAATAATAAGTAACATCGAGGACTAAGGTTCTCACTACTTGCATATTAATCCCTTGTATCTTTGATATGAGGGATTTTTTTATGGGTATAATCGTAATGGCAACACGGAAGCTATTAATTCAAAATCTCTATTGCTTGCTAGCAACGGTTTAGAATTTTCAATACAAAATGTCGCAATAATTACATCTATAGTTTTTCTTATTGTTATCCCTTGCTTTAGAAGCATTCTAAAATTTTCTGCTGATTGTATTGCAATCTCTTTTCCAAGAACATCATAAATATGCAGTTTAGTTAGTAAGGTTTTCGCAATCTGGAAATCTCTATTTCTTTTAAAGCCCTACAAAACTTCAGTTAAGATAATATCAAGAAGCTCAACATCACCCCTATATAGATTCTTATCTAATAATTCAGTTTCAGGACCATCCACTCCATTGAAATAATCAATCCAAACACTACTATCAACAATCATTATACATCGGTTCTCATTGAATCCAGATTACCTGACCATGTTAATTTTCCTTTGTAAGACCTGATTTTCCCCTGATGTAGTCTGTTTAATAATAATTTTAATCCTTCAGTAACGGCTTCTTTTTTGGTGTTAAAAGAACCTTCTTTCAAGACTTCATTCATTAATTCATCATCTATTTCAATATTTGTTCTCATATCTATGTGTATAAATTTTATTAATTATACACGTTATTTAAAAAACATACTATTCCACTATTATTTTATTCTTAAGACACCATCTTGTATTATCCTTTAATGTTCAAAATTAACCTCTTTCTTATGAAAATATCTGTTTATCCCATTGTAATTTCTTTTCTCTTAATGTTGATGGGTACCACTACCAACATGTTGGCACAACCCAACCTTCAAATTCCAGTTATTGAGAATGGTTTAGCTCAAGTAATCCCTGAATTAGAAAATCCTGAGCTCTGGATTCGAGAAGATTTATGGGTGGAAACAGAATTTGATTCTGATGGCGATGGGAAACTCGATCGTATGCATGTTGCTGTAACCCGACCTCTACCTACCGAAAGTGGATTAAAACTACCCATCATCTATGAAACGAGTCCCTACTATGCGGGAATTGCTGGTTTTGTGGATGGTTTATTTTGGGATGTACGCCATGAATTAGGTCCATTAAGTGATGAAAAGAAGCAAGAACTGGAAAATAAACGCATACACCCAGAAGTGATTCGTACAGGAGAACGACCTATCATTTCTAATTCACAGATAAAAACCTGGGTACCTCGAGGGTACATCGTTGTGCATTCTTCATCACCAGGAACAGGCCTTTCGGATGGTGCCCCTACGGTTGGTGGAGATAACGAATCCCTCGCTCCAAAAGCAGTGGTGGAATGGTTAACTGGCAAGGATAATGGATACAAAGAACGGGAAGGCGAGGAAAAAATTGATGCATTCTGGTCAAACGGAAAAGTTGGAATGACTGGTACTTCTTACAATGGAACATTACCCCTTGCTGCAGCTACGACAGGCGTAGAGGGATTGAAAGTTATTATCCCAGTAGCACCAAATACATCTTATTATCATTATTACCGATCTCATGGATTGGTACGCAGTCCGGGCGGATATTTAGGAGAAGATATCGATGTGCTATACGATTTCATTCACAGCGGAAAAGAGGAACATCGTGCCCGAAACAATGCATTAATTCGTGATACCGAGTATGCAACTAATATGGATCGTGAAACAGGAGATTATTCCGATTGGTGGGCTGACCGCGATTATTTAAACGAGATGGAGCCTATGAAAGCCGCTTTGCTTATGAGCCATGGCTTTAACGACTGGAACGTGATGCCCGAACATAGCTACAGAATTTATGAGCGCGCCCAAGAAATGGGTTTACATACTCAAATTTATTACCACCAAGATGGACATGGTGGTCCGCCTCCTGTTGACATGATGAATCGGTGGTTTAGTCATTACTTGTTTAATGTAAATAATGGCATTGAACACGAAACGGGGGCATGGATTGTTCGAGAACGTGATGCACAAGATAATCCAACACCATACGCAGATTTCCCAAATCCTGATGCCCAAGAGGTAAATTTTTATTTACATGCTGGAGCACCAGCACATGGCAGGCTTTCATTAGAAGCATCACTGGAAGAACCCAATGAAACATTAATTGATAATTTCTCTTTTGATGGGGAAGCATTAGCCAAGGCGGAACTCACCGGCCATCGCTTGATGTATGTTAGTGCTGTACTTGAGGATTCTATTCATATCTCGGGCATTCCAAGCATTAAACTTAGAGTAGCAAGTTCAAAACCGGCGGCTAATTTATCCGTTTGGTTAGTTTCCCTGCCATGGACAGAACGGCGACGTGGTAGAATTACGGATAATATCATAACACGAGGATGGGCTGATATCCAAAATCATGAAAGTATATGGGAAAGTAAACCGTTAGTTCCAGGTGAATTCTATGAAATAGAATTTGAACTTCAACCCGATGACCAAATCATACCATCAGGACAACAGATTGGATTGATGATTTTTTCTAGTGATAAAGAATATACGTTGCATCCCGATCCAGGAACAGAACTTACCGTAGATTTAACAAGTACCTCCTTAACCATTCCCATTGTTGGTGGGAAAAAGACAGTTACACATAGTTTGATGGAGTAAGCAAACATTCATCTCGTAATGTGGTGTTGGAGAAGATGAGTAGGGTGGATTGTTTCTAGGTTAAATAAGAATATTAGCAGCCTAATTGGTATTTTTTAGTCAAATTGCAACAAAATTGAAGGGGCTATAACCCTTGAACCTAATACTGTCTGGCTTTTATTTTTTACATTATAATAACCTACCTTTTTTTTGAAAGACAACTTTTGATTGTTCATCATGGAGTTTGTAGTATTTAGTTCCTCAAGTTAGCTTTTTAATTTATACCAAAAATCATCGGTTAGTTCGTCAGTTACAAACTTTAATACAGGATTGAAAAGCAAATTTTTATACGTATACTCTTTTTGGAGTAAATCTTTATTTTCGGTTCTAAGTAATATTGAGTTAAGTAAACATAAATTAGCAGATTGGAATACTAAATCTTTAATTTCTTTATCTGGCAACTCCCAATCAACAGAAAAACAACTTTGACAAATAATTTTGCCACCGTCTAGAATTTCTGAGACTTCATGACATGTAGCACCAATAAACATTGCATTATCACTTCTAGCTTCATCTACTGTTTTCATCCCAATTAACCCTCCATACGCAGGTAGCAAGGAGTAATGCAAGTTAATTAGCCGTCCCATAAATTGGTTTAAAATATTATTATCTAGTACTTTATGAATATTGGTAATTATAATATCAATATCTTTAAATTGATTAAGTATTTTATATAAATCTTCTCTATTGTTTTTATTATATTTAACTACATTTGTATAAATATCATTATTATTTGCATATTCTAAGGCACCACATTCCCTGTCAGCAATAACAAACTGAATGGAGTAGTCATAAATATTCATTTTTTGAACTAAATGTAAAAATTTTAGAGTTCCACCGTTACCTGATACTAGAAAACCTATTTTAGTCATTGTTAACAGATATTATAATTGACAAAAGAACTGAAGGCGATTTCACTTTTTGATTGAAATATATATTTATGAGATTCAATACCACAATTAAACAATACATCTAGAACAGATAAGAAGTGGTTAAATGTCCCGTGTAGTTGATAATATTCAGGATAATCATATATAATGTATTCTAGTCCGATATTTTCTCTCTTAAACTTTTCTATACCTATGTAACCTTTAGCGGCAGGTCCAGACAAATAAGTTGTGGCATCTAGTTGCTTACATATTTCAATTAACTTGTCATCTTTTATTCCTTTTGTTTCTAATTCTTTTGAATTGATAAATTGTGTCTTTATACCTAATAATTCTGAAATTCGTTTTGTGACAAATTGATTCAACTCAGATAAGTTTTTCCATGATCTTTGAATGTATATTTCTTCCAATAACCATTGATAATCATTAAAGTATTTGCTCTTATTATAGGCCATTTTAATGGTTTTATAATGTATCTCTTGCCAATCATCACTGTTTATTTCAATATCATGAATTTTTGTTCCTCTAGGGGCTTTTTTGACAGGCACAGTTAACCATAGTTCGCCATTTGCAGTTTTAATCTTATTTCTATTTCTCCAATCTCTTTTTGTAAAATCCACGTCCTCAAAAAACACAAAAGTATCTACCATGTTAATCATATCAAAAACACCTTTCCATGGTATATAATTGGATTGTAATATTGCTATTTTATTCATTTACATAGTTTTGATGACGACTCTCTTATAGTTACTTGCAACAAAATTATAATTCTAATAAAAGTAATTTATTGGTAATCTTCAACATATACCGATTGTTGGAAAAAATAAATCTATTTTTTGTGAGCGTTTGCGCTGTTGTGGAGTTGATCTGGAACTTAGTTTTTTTGTTATTTCGATCCCGATTCATCGGGAGAGAAATCTAACCATCTACTTTGCTTTATAGCTTACCATGATCAACGAATCACTCCCTACAGATTCTGGATAAATTCCAGAATGACGACGGGGTGATTTGGGGTATATTTTTTAAGTTGTCATGCTGAATTTTGCCATGGGCATCTATTTCGGAAATTCAGCATCTTTAATGCGTGGCTTTGCTATATGGCTAGCCTGCGATCAACGAATCAGTATGCCCATCAGGAACATGTGCTAGATTCACATCGTGCAGATCCTTCACCTCTATGTTCTGCTAAGAAATCTATTCCTAAGCTTTAAATTAATCTCTAGATTTCTCGCTACACTCGAAATGACAAGAGGCCTCCATGAATAGGACTTTGTTATATCCTACACGCTTCATCAAATATCACTTACCATATTCAAAAATGATTACGTCACCAACATGGTATACCTTCTCCTAACTTGTTAGAATTCCACCTATTTATGTAATTTTATCAGTGTTTTTGATTTAAAGTATTGTTTTTATGGATTAAATGGACACTAAATGATTTACTATGAGTACAAAAGAAATCCTAGAACAGTTTTTTAAAGATCAATTAAGCGACACATACGAGATCTTTCTTTATAAAGACAAACAACTTTTAAAGGAGGGAAATTTTGGAGCCTTTGCTTTAGAACAACTAAAAAAATCTAAGAATATGTTTTGGGCTATGGTCTCCAATATCATTATCGCAATTTATTATGCAATATACTTTATGATCTATTTCGAAGAATTATCAGTACTCTATACAAACATATTTTTAGGGATATTTCTAATCATATTTGCCTCATTCATTATTTGGCAAGCTAAGAAATATTATACCATCAAAAGCTCTATGGAATTTTATTTGATGATGGTAAATAAGCACGAAGTATCTGCAGAGGAGTCCTAAATCAAAACTATACTTTCCTAATTATCTCTTTGTAGCTAATCATAACTATTAAAAATACACCACCAAAAAATAAAACAACTGACTCCACCACCTCTGAAATACCTGGCACAGTCACCACAGATTGGGCATATAAAACAAACCCACTAATGAGCAACACAACCATTGCTTTCAGCATGTTGTAGGGAACACTAAAAGCTCGAGTTGAGTAACCGTATATTATCATAGCCATTACGAAATAGCTTATCACTGTTGCCATTGCCGAACCCATAATTCCATAACAAGGTATGAGTACTATATTCGCCACAATAGTAACGAAAGCACCTATTAATGTAATTTGAGCTAATTTTTTTGTTTTATTTTTGATAAAGATTCCTGCCGAAAAATTCACATACCACCCTTGGAACCAATAAGCAAAAAGTAAAACAGGAACAATAGAAAGGCCTGCCCAGTATTCTTCACCAATTAACGTGGTATTTAAGAACGGAATGTTAATGGCAACAATCTGCTCCACAAAAAGACCTACCAATAATAGAATAATTGCAGCAGCGATATTAAATGCAGAAAAGGTTTTGGCAAATAATTGAGGCGCTTCTTCATCGTCGGAGGTTCGCATAAAATACGGTTGCCACGCCATTCGAAACATTTGTACTAACAACAACATGAAAACGGCTAGCTTATAGTTGGCGTTGTAAATGCCCACCAAATATTCAGCACTCACATCCTCACCGTATATGTGTTGTATATCTCCGGCAGACATACTTTTTATAAAAAAACGATCTAACATTTCATTAATCACATGACCAATTCCAGCAGGTACAAAAGGCAAACCGAACTGTAGTGCCATCCTCAGACTCGTAGTATTCCAAGCGCCTTTTAATTGTTGGAGAGTTACTCCCCAAATACAAATGGTGGTAAACAAAGAGGCTACGAAATTAGAGATAAACACGGCTTCGATTCCAAACTGAAATCCAAGAATAAGAACAAAGTTAAGCCCAAGGTTTATAGCAACATTTATAGTTTTAAGTACTGCAAATGTTGCTGCTTTTCGTACAAATCGAAGTTCAGCAAAAGGTACAATGGTAAGAGTATCACAAAAAAGAATACCAATCATGAACCAATAAATATCTTGCTTGGTCTCTATTCCAAGCTCTGGCGTTATAAAAGGGGCAAGCAGCCAAAGTACACCTACTAAAAGTAAAGAAGAACCAAGGAGGAATAGCTGAAGTGTTTTAAATAGATTCGCCGATTGTTCTCGATCTTTTGCATAGCGTAAATACGCCGATTCCATTCCCATAGTAAACAATACATTGAGCAAAGCGATGGCAGCATAAACCAATCCAACAATACCGTATTCTTCTGCACGAAAAACCCCTGTATATAAAGGAACCAGCAAATAATTAATAAAGCGAGCAAACACACTACTGATTCCATAAATCAGCGTATCAGAAAATAAGTCGCGCAGCTTATTCAAATGATTAAATTAATTGTTCGACGGCATGAACACCAAGTATATAACTTTGTTCACCAAATCCAGTAATTATTCCATTCATTACTTTTCCTGTGATGGATGTCTCTCGGAACTCCTCACGTGCATGAATATTTGAGATATGAACTTCAACTTTCGGGAATGTGATTGGTTCCAAGGCATCTCGAAGTGCAATAGAGGTGTGCGTATACCCTCCAAAATTTGCGATGATAGCTTCCGTGCCATCTTTCATAGAAGACTGAATTCTATTGATGAGTTCACCTTCTACATTACTCTGAAAAAATTCAAATTCATGAGTTGGAAACTTTGTGCTAAGCATATTATTGATGTCTTCTAAGGTCGTTGATCCATATACATCTGGATTGCGTGTTCCAAGTAAATTAAGATTGGGCCCATTCAATACCAGTATGTTCATAGTACTATCGCCTTATTAATCATTTCAGCTATTTCCTGCATTCTTTCTTTAGTAATTTCAGTTTTTCTTCCTAGACTAATAGGTTGCCCTTCAAAATATATGGGTATTAGGTGTATATGTGCATGAGGAACTTCCATCCCTTCTACAACAATGCCTGTACGAATGGTTCCGAGAGCTTTATCAATCCCTAATGCTATTGTTTTTGAAAATTGAATAAGGCCTTTGAGCTGTTCATCATCTACATCGAAAATATAATCAATTTCTTTTTTTGGTATCACCAACGTGTGACCTTCAGCCACAGGATTAATATCCAAAAAGGAAAAATAATGTTCATTTTCGGCAATTTTATAGCAAGGAATTTCTCCTTGTACTATTTTTGTGAAAATTGAAGCCATTTTAGTTCGTTCTTTAATCCTATCTTCTCGAAGATACTATACACAATGTTCAAATTCTCATTCTTCTTATGCTTCGTGTTTATTCTTTATTTCTATTGCCTGTTTTTCTGTTTACGGAACATATAAATGCTCAGAATTCAGATATAGTTGGTGTCACTTCACCAGAAGAAATCCGATCAACTCATAGAATTTTTGATATTTACATAGATAGATACGAACCAGATTCTACAGCACTCGCTTATTTATCAAATTATGATGACCCCATTGATATCAAAATTTTGTTTGGTACTTGGTGTCACGACAGCAAAAGAGAGGTTCCTGCCTTCATTAAAACCATGGAATTAGCAAATAATTCGAATTTTAACGTTCAATATATTGGCGTAAATCGCGAAAAAACAGACGGTCAAAGATTTTCAGAAATTTATAATTTGCAGTATACGCCAACTTTTGTCATTTTAAAGGGTTCATATGAAATTGACAGGATCATAGAAGAGACTTCAGATCGTATAGAAATTGAACTCGTTGAAATTTTGAAATCCGGTGCATTTAAAGACCATTGAAACTTTTATACACTTTTTTATTGTTGCCATTGAAAAGATAATGTTAAAAGCAGTATCTTTAATGTCTTTGGACGAACCGGTAGCTCAGTTGGTAGAGCAACTGCCTTTTAAGCCGTGGGTCGAGGGTTCGAGTCCCTCCCGGTTCACATATTTTTAAGAATTTATTGACTCTCTCTTGACCAGCCCCGTTCGATTGATCTCGGATGGGGTTTTTATTTCCATCCAATTTACAACGTGACAATCGGGCGTAAACGTTGAAATCTGATTTCTCCAATACCTCTAATCTCTAGTAATTGTTCCACTCTATCAAATCCACCATATTGCTCACGAAAATCAATGATTCGTTGAGCATAGGTTTCGCCAATTCCTGGTAACAATTTCAAGGTATTAAGGTCAGCAGTATTAATATTTATCGGATAAATAATATCTACTACATTTCCTTTATTCACTATTGAAGACCGTTCAACTTTTGATCCTACTAAAGATGGACGGGCCCAGATTCCTACTTTCCTGTTTTCGGCAATTTGCTGAATTTCCTTAAATCGATTTACTGAATCAGAATGTTGTTTATAGAAATTCGAAAAAAAACCATATCCACGCTTTATCATATTTGAATTAAGTGCTAGAATGTTTCCATCATAATCCACATCTACATAAGCTTTAAAGGAACCATATTGTGAAATAGGTTCATTATCTCCAACACCCTTTAATCTTACTTTTCTCCCCTCCAGAATATCTTGCAGAAATTCCGCAGTTTCTCCTGCATAGTAATCAGATGAATCTTTGCCTGAATATATGGAAGGTACGTCTACTCCAAGAAGTTGAACTGGGTATCTAAATCCTGGGAAAATTTCAATTTCGAATTGTTTACCATCTCTAACAGTAATTACATTATACCACTTTTCTAATTCTATAGATGGTATAGGGGCTTGTATCTCTCCTTTTGCCCGTGCTAATGCCCCCTTAAAATCAGCTAAATATTGGGTGGCAATTTCATCTGAATGAATAATCAGTAGATTTTCATCATTATTATATTCTGCATTTTTGGAGAAATTATAAGATCCAGTTACAACTCTAGCAACATCAGTAGAATCTAGGCTTTCTGCATCAATTAAAAGAATTTTATGATGTAACTTCCTCATTTCTCTTGCAGGTAATACCATTCTATTTCCAGATTGAGCTTCCTTTGATCCCCATATCTGTGCAGCATTTCTATATCGACTATAAAATCCAGGGTCTATTATACCTTCTAGTTGAATATTGGTATTTTCTGTTTTTGACCAAATCGCTTGAGCAAGTGGTATAGTAGGAGTAAATGAGAAAGCTAAAAATTTTATATCAGACTCTGTTTCTTCATTCACTAAATCAACTAATCGATCACTAATACTAGGTTTAGTTTTATCTCTATTTTGTGGGGCAAAATAAATTTCGACTTTTGTGCCATTAACATCAAAAATATTGGGTGTTAAGTGAACCTTATCTTTATGAAATCTTGCCAATTCTGGGTTAGCCTCCGTGTTTTCCCCACCCCACATTTGTTCAAATTCTTTTTCGTAAAATTCTGCTATTTCAGCATCTTTTATCACTACTACATTATTGGAATTAAAAGCACCTGTATACGTTAAATTTGTTGATCCAGTCCAGACCTTGTCATCCTCTAGGGTACTAGAAGCCCGATCAATAATGGCGAATTTATGATGCATATCAGCGCTATTATTCACCAAATCAAAATCAATTACCGTAGTTGAATTTTTATAAATATCTCCATCATCATCCATAGAAAAAATTCCTGCATTCCCTAATAAATCCCACATCTTGGGATCATAGTCTCTTGAATCCATTCGATTGTGATCGTCTGTAATTAATCGAACTCGAACTCCTCTTTTTTTTGCTCTCACTAAAGCATTCCCTATCCTCTGATGCTCTAAATCATACACGCATAAGTCAACGCTAGTTGTTGCAGAATCAATGAGGTCTTCAAGGGTGCCAATTAGATCCCAGTCATCATTTATTTGAATTTCTTTTGATGAATCTATCAATGCAGGCATATTGAAATATACTTTTATCCACTCCACTTGCTGTGCTGGAGCATCACTTACTCCTAATAAAATTATGATAAATATAGCCTTAAAAGGATATTTCATATCCAAAACCTTTGATTGTCAATAAATCTCAAATTACTGTATTTTCTTTTAATACAAAGTTAAAACTACTCATCTATGAAGCTAGACACTTTAAATCTTATACGTTGGAATAAATTTTCCTTAGTGTCTGTACTTGTCGCTTTTTTGATTGTATGGTTTTCATTTATTGATATGTACAGTATTAAAACACGATGGGAACTGCATAAAAGGAAGAATGAACTGATTGAAAAAACCGAATCCCTGACCCATAAATCCCAAGAATTAAAGGATAAACTCGCTTCACTCAAAAATAATCAACTGTTATTAGAAAAAATTGCCAGAGAACAATATGGGATGAGAAAACCTGGGGAAACGGTGTACAAAATTAATCGGAATAGTGACAAAAATTAACTTTGAACTCATTATCATTTCACTCATCCAAACTTGCCAAAACCAATGAAAGCTATTGGAATCGATTTAGGCGGAACAAATATTAAGGTTGCCGTTGTACACAAAAAAAAGGGAATACTTGAACAAACAAGCGTTCCAACTCATGCAGAGTTGGGTCGTGAGCACCTGCTCGACAGAATTGCTGCTACTATAGACTCACTTACCCACACTGATGGAGTTATTGGCATTGGGTTTGGTCTTCCAGGTATGGTTAATCTAGAACAAACCACGGTGTTTAATCCTCCAAATTTGCCAGGTTGGGAAAAAGTTAATGCAGCTGAGGAAATTACAAAGAGAACACAGTTACCTTGTAAGATAGAGAATGATGCAAATGTTTCAGCTTTAGGATGTTTACATTTTGGAAAGGGTAAACATTTAAATAGTTTTGTGATGCTCACTCTTGGCACTGGAGTTGGGGGAGCAATTATTTATAACAATAAATTATTTAAAGGAACCAAAGGCATGGCAGGTGAACTTGGCCATGTTATTATTGACTATCATGGTCCACTCTCTAATAGTGTTACTCGTGGGACGGTTGAAGCTTATGTTGGACAAAGGTTTTTAAGCCGCTTCGCAACTGATATGATTAGTCAAAATCCAGATAATGATCTTTTTAAACGATTTCAGGGTAATTTCGACAAACTTGAGCCAGTAGATTTAACGCGTGAAGCAGATCTAGGAAATGAGTTAGCAATTGAAATTCTTATGAAAACTGGCCAGCGTCTTGGGTACGCAATAATAAATTATACACATATTTTAGATATCAGAAAATATGTTTTGAGCGGAGGAGTTTCTAAAGCAGGATCTTGGATTACCGATCCTGCACGAGAAATTGTTAGAAAACATATGATGGCACCATATCAAGAAGACTTTGAATTGATGGTAGAGGATCTTGGTAATGATAGCGCTTTACTAGGTGCTGCTGGTTTAGCCTTTAATTCATTCGGATAAATTTTAGAAACACTGAGCATATTAGAAAAACATATTGGCACGTGTATAATTGGCATATGTCTAATTTTTATAAACTCTAATTTAATTTTAGCTCAAGTTTCTCCTGATTCTACTTCTAGGCCTACTATCATTGCAAATCCTGCTGATACCTCATTAATTGGCACCCAAATAAGTAAAGAGGTACAAAGCGCCCCCCCTAATGATCAAGCTACTAATGGTTCAGGGGGCAATCGCGACAGTGAGATTAAAGACGCAGTTGAATTTCAATCAACCGATTCTCTTATTATTGATTTTAGTGCTGGTCGAAAAGCTACCTTGTACGGATCAGCAAAAGTAAATCATACAGCGGCAACTCTTACAGCAGGAATAATTGCCATGGATTTAGAAATAAATACCGTCGAAGCCTCCACTGAGAATACCCTTGATACCCTGTCAATGCCATTATTAAGTCGCGAAAAAGATGAAATTCGGAGTCGTAGAATTTTATTTAATTATAAGACTCAAAAAGGAAAGTTTGAAGAAGCAAGAATAAAAGTAGGAGAGGGGCAGTTAATTGGCTCTAAAGTAAAGAACATCAATGAAACTGAGGTGTTTATTCAAGATGGAATATATTCAACATGCCCACCTGAATATCTTTATTATTACTTAAAGGCCAAAAAAATGAAAGTGGTTGATCAAGATGAGATCTTTTTTACAAATGCTAGATTATATATTTTAGATATTCCTTACCCTTTGATTTTCCCATTTGGATATGTTCCATCTGGAATCGAACAAAAGCAGTCTGGATTGTTAACTCCTACGTATGTTTTTGATGCAAAATCAACCCGTGGCATAGGTTTAAATAATGTAGGTTGGTTTCAATATATCAATGACTATATTACATCATCGATTAAAGGTGATATATATACTTCTGGAACTTTTTTTCTTACAAATAATACCCAATACCGAAATGCTGATCTTTATAGTGGTTCCATCAATTTAGGCTATTCTCGCACACAAGGGTTAGAATCGAGCGATCCGAATTTTAGTAGAACCGTAAACCGCTCCATAGGTATTCAACACAATCAAACCATATCTCCTTATGCAAGTGTTAATGCTAGCATAAATCTTAGAACAGCCGATTATTATACAGAAAACTCATTTAATATTGATGAACGGGCAGAAACCAGTTCACAATCTAGAATGGCTTACAAATACAATCATCCAGATCGACTATTTAATTTTTCTACAAGTGCAAGTTTAAATCAAGATTTTTTTAACAATAGTACTATACTACGAGGTCCAAACTCTACTTTTTCGCTTAAATCAATTTCACCATTCCAGAATCAATCAGATAAAAATAATGGAGATTCGAAATGGTATGAGGGCTTAACTTTACAATACAACAATAAATTAAATACTGATTTTACCTATCGCCCTATAGATGCCGACTCAGCTGAAATTACTTTTTTTGAAGCGTTAACTGATCGATCTTTGTATGAAGAAGCTACTGGAAACGATGATTATATTCGAGCAGGTTTTCAACAAACCGCATCTGTTGGTATAAGTAAAATAATTCCTAGCCAGTTTATTAATACTTCTGCAAACATCAGTTTCAATGAGTATTGGTTCCCAACATCAATCAGAAAAACCTTAAACAGAGAAACAAATACGTTAGAGACAGAAAAAGTACCTGGTTTTGTAACCGGTAGAGATTTTTCTACAAGTTTCAATCTTTCTACAACCATATATGGTATTTCAAACAAAAAAATTGGTAAGCTTGAAGGATTTAGACATACATTTTCCCCTACCATAGGAATGAGCTATCGCCCAGATTTCAGTGAAGATCATTGGGGATTTTATCGCACAGTTGAACGCGATACACTTGGTAATGAGCAAACTTACAGCATTTTTGAAGATGAGATATTTCGAGGTCCCGCTAGCGGTGAATCCCGTTCACTCAATATAAGTATACGAAATGTATTTGAGACCAAAATTGTGGATCGTGATTCTACTGGCGAAGTGAATGAAAAGATTTTAAAACTCATCGATAACCTTTCCTTAAGAACTTCCTATAATTTTGCTGCAGATAGTTTAAATCTTGCAAATTTAAATGCAGACATATCTTCAAAGGCATTTACTGGACTAAATCTTAGAGCCAGAGCGGAGTTCTCTTTTTATCAAAGAGATGAAAAGGGCAATCGATTTAATCGTTTTTTATGGGAAGATGGCAGAGTAGCTCAGATGGAGCGATTAACTATTTCAGCAAGTACAAATTTTAAAGGGGGTAGAAATGGCATTGAACCATATACACCCATTTATAGACGAGAGTACGACCCCTTTGATCAAGGTATTTTTAATGCTATAGATCCTGGTTTTGGTTACAAACCAGTAGCTCCATTAGATTCGCCATGGAGCTTTGGATTAAGCTTTAGTTACTCTTGGCGTTATAAATTTGATGATAAACCTGTACGAAGTGCTACAATAAATGCATCAAACATATCCTTTAATTTAACTCCAAAGTGGAAGTTTAGAACTCGAATGGGGTATGACCTTATCGAAAAGGAATTAACTCCTTCAGAATTTAGCTTAAATAGAAATCTAGAATGTTGGGATTTATCCTTTCAAATAAGTCCATTTGGAGACAATCAGTATTATTTCTTCAAACTAAGTGTGAATAGTTCTCAGATTCAAAGCTTATTCCAAAAACTACCTGTTCTTAGAAATCTAGAAAGGGGATCCTCACAAACTGGCCGTTCACCCAGTGGATTTAACAGATTTAACTAGATGGAATCTCTACCTATTGAGGCGAGGTATTTGACAACATATTTACCAATAACATCAAATTCAAGATTTACTGAATCACCTACTTTTTTAAATTTTAGATTTGTATTCTCCCAAGTATAGGGGATTATAGCCATTGTAAATTCATTACCTTTTTCCCTAGCTACAGTAAGACTAATACCTTCAACCGTTATACTACCCCTGCCAACAATCATGTTTGTGAATTCATCGGGATATTTTACCGTTATCAACCAACCCGTTTCTTCCTTTTCAATTGAAGAAATATTACCCGTTGTATCAACATGACCTTGTACTAAATGACCTTCGATTCCTTGTTGCAAAGTCATGGATCGCTCAAGGTTAACTTTTGTACCTTTTGTGAGATTACCCATGGTAGTCTTTCTAAGCGTTTCTTCTACACTTTGAACAGTAAAAGTATGATTATTGAAGGCGGTAACTGTATGGCAAGCACCGTTTATAGAAATACTTTCATCTATATGGCAGCTACCAGCGAAAGATGATGAAATTTCGAATTCTATTCCTCCACCATTAAGGCTTTTAACGGATTGTATTTCTCCAGTTTCTGATACTATTCCTGTAAACATTTTTTATAAATATGCGGTTAAAAGTAAATCGGAACCAATCTCACTCCAGTTGGCATCTTTTAAGTTAATGATATCTCTCATGTTATTTATTCCTAAATTCATAATAGATTTAGTTCCTCCTCCTAGTAATTTTGGAGCAATAAATAGTTGAAGCTTGTCTACAAGCCCTGATTTAAGTAATGCAGAAGATAAATTCTGCCCCCCTTCTACCAATATGGAGTTAATGCCACGTTGACCTAATTCTGCAAATGTTTCCTTTAAATTAACATGTTCGTCTTTTTTCCCAACTTGTATAACCTCACCCCTAAAGTAATTATGTTGCATTACTTTAAGCATCGAATCTGCATCTGTGGCTGATGCTTTTTTGTTCCAAGTAATTACTATGGTTTTCTCTTCATACTTATCAGAAAATAGCTTCAAATTACGAGGAAGTTCATATGGTCCATCTAACACTATGCGCTTAGGCTGCCGACCTTTTACATGGCGAACCGTTAAGCTTGGATCGTCTGTAAAAGCTGTAGTTCTACCTATCAGTACTGCATCCATTTCTGCCCTCCAACGATGAACCAGCTCTCTTGATTTTTTCCCTGAAATCCATTCAGAATCTCCATCAGGAGCAGCTAAGTACCCATCAGCCGTTTGAGCGATTTTAAGTGTTATAAAAGGTCTTCCATATGTTTGATGATGAATGAAATATTCATTTAGTTTTTCACACTCATCTTTTAAAATACCAATATCTACCTGTAAACCTTTTTCTCTAAGGATACGAATCCCTTTACCATCAACTTTTTTATTTGGATCTTGATGTCCAATAACAACTCTTTTAATTGGTAAGGTGGTTAACATTACGGCGCATGGTGGGGTCTTTCCAAAATGGGAACATGGTTCTAAAGTAACATATACGGTAGCATTTTTTAAGGCGGCTTTATCTTTAATTGATTCTATGGCATTAACTTCAGCGTGAGCTTGTCCAATTTTTTTATGATAACCTTCCCCTATTACATTATTTTTTTCATCAACAACTACACAACCTACTAATGGGTTTGGCGATACGTTCCCCGTCCCTTTTTTTGCTAGTTCAATAGCTCTGAACATCCAGTGTTCATCGCTATGTGTTGGGTTAGAATTCTTCATACTAAAGTGCCGCTTAAAATATATCTACCTGAAACAAAAAAGGGTAAGAACATCGTTCTTACCCATCTTGAACTCATATACTTTTTATTTATCGGAGTAACCTGCTTCTATTATCGACAATATCAGCTTCACTTTCTAACTGATCTAACCATACAGCTAAATATTTTTGGTTAATTTGTTGCTCTAGCTCTGTTCTAATACCTGATGCCGTTACGTCATCTAAGGTACTTTCCATTGGTTCTACAATTGAATTTACATATACCACATAGGCACCAGATGTTCCTTCTAAAGCCGATGAAATCGTATTATTTTCTAGTGCGAAAACACTACCAATTATTCCTGGTTCTCTACCACCACCAGTAAGTACCGTTGCATTAGCGGCAAGTCCATCTACTGTTTGGATCTCTTTCTCTGATGAATTGGCTAATGACTCAAGACTTGAATGTACCGCTAACATCTCATTAATGTTTTGAAGAGTTAATTCACGCCGCATTTGATTTCTAACTTGTGTTTCTATTTGTGCACGAACCTCGTCTAAAGATCGGTAGCCAGCTTCAGTTACTTCTGTAATTTCAAGTACTACGAATTGAGTGGCTAACTCGATTGGTTCAGATATATCACCTTCTTCTCCCGTTTCTAAGAAAGTTAAAACTTGCTGGCTGGATCCAACTCCTGAAACAAAAGTATTGCCTTCGGTTGCAAATGCAGCGCCTACTAAAAGTTCTGATCTTTCCGCTTCTTCGTCAAAAGAACTTTCTTCAGTTGCAAAGTAAAGAAACTCATCAGCAGCCTCAAATGCATCGTCAACAGTTGCTGGGAGCGCTTCATAGACAGACGACATTACAGCAAATTTAATTTCAGATCCGCGCATGTCAATTTTTTTAATGATCGCTGCACTTGTTCCAAGATTAAGTACCTCTGTAACTTCACCCTCATTAATATCTAAAACAGGAGCATAATCTTCTCTTAATTCAGAAGATTTTATATACACACCGTTGTAAGGTGTTGTAGACTGATTTCTCATTAAAAACAATGAATCTTCATCAGACTCTGCAAACGCAATTCTTAAATCTTCTAGTTCACCATTGATCGTTGCAGTATCGTTCGAAGTTGCGAGAGTGCTAAAGGTTACAAACTTTGCTCTATAGCTTTCTTCGGTTTTATAAGACTCTTTGTTGGTGTTATAGTATTCCCTGATATCATTTTCTGTTATTTCTATCTCAGCATCAGTAACATCATTGTATGGGAATTTTATGAAGCTAATATCGGCGAAAGAATTTCTTTTATTAAACTCATCCTTAATCTGCTGATCGGTTACTTGTAATCCTGCAGTAATGAAGTTGCTTAATTTTTCTTGACGCCTTTTTTGTCTTAATTGGATTTCAATTGCTAACGCTTCGTTTGAATATGTTGGATCAGTAAGTACATTTTCCACAGCAAAACGATCTATTGTACCATCTTCTCGCTGAAAATATTGTCTTATTAAAGGATCTGGGGTATCCCCAAATGCCATATCAAGTAATTCTGAATCAGTAACAGTTATTCCAAGTTCATCCATTTTCTGTTCCAGTAACTTCGTGCTTACAAGTTCTTCCCAAACTTGAGATTCATAGATTGCACGAATTTCTGGGGTAATCGCTGATCCAGACTGCTGAGAATATGCGTTTGTGTAATATTGAACTCTACTGTTGTATTCTTCCAGCGAGATTGGCTCACCATTAACTTCACCTAACGAGCGGGGTCCCATACTTGTCACATTTGGATCATACACATCCATTACTACCCAAAGTAATCCAAAAGAACCGATTAGTATGTATAAGACAATCGCTGTGTTGTCTCTCATTTTAGTCATTACACCCATAACAGGTCGCCTCTACTGTATATCTAAAAAATGTTATTGTTTGTAGTTAATCATCGAGTGAATTCACTCAATTTGATAGCCTGCAAATATACGTCTCTGCGCAAGTAAAGGAAAGGGGTCTAGCAATATTGAATTTTAGTTAGCTACTATAAGTAATACATGCTCTTTTGAATTGATGAAATGCATCCCTAAATGGGCGCTATTTTTAAAAAATTTCTATCAATCGCATATACTTTAAATAATCGCCTGGGTTATCTTGAATCTTAAGAATAAGATCATTTAGATTGTATGTTAAACTATCCAAATTATTATATAAGGATGGATTATTAAGCATTAATCCAATGGTGCCTTCACCACTATCCATTTTTTCTAAAATACTTTTTAGTGAACTAGTCGATTCTTCTAAGTTAGTACTTAAAATTTCTAGGTCGTTACTAAACTGTTCGAGATTTACAATCAATGATTCCAAGTCTGCAGTTGAAGAATCAGATAATTCGCTAATATTTTGGAGGGTATTATTTGTTGCAATAATAAGTGAATCAATATCTGATTTCCTAGAGTTTATTATTTGTTCCACTACATCGGAAACTTCTTTGAAATTATCTACCGTCGCTTCAATTTGATTCGATGTACCTTCCTCAATTTTATTAACCCCCCTAATAAATTTATTTAATTCTGTTAACGTAACATTAACAGTATCTGCAAGGGCCGCACCTTGGTCTGAAAATGAGCTTAATAGTCCGATAGTTTGTTCCCCTTTTATATTAGATCCCCATTCTATCATCTCTTTATTTTTTGATCTAACAATTTGTATAGATGTTGCACCTAGTAAATCAGGTGCTGCAAGTTGAGCAATGGAACCAATTGGGATTGGAACAGGCTCAGTGATGCTTATTTCCACAAGAATACTATCTTTTTCGGGCAGAAAGGTTAAATTTCTTACACTCCCCACTTTAAATCCATTCATTGTTACCGCGCTTCCTTTAAGTAGACCGTCCACATTATCAAATTTAGTATTTAATAAATTTACGCTCGAAAGTAGGGGTTCATCATTCATGAATCGAAAACCAAAAAAAGCAACAACTAGTGCTACAATAATTACGATTCCAATTTTTAATTCATTACTTAATGTCATTTAGGGGTGCTCCTATATTGCGATAAAATAGTTATATCTGATATTCACTTGCTTTAATAAAATCAACTAAAGGTGGATGGTTACTTGCTTTCATTTCTGATATTGTACCATGCCAGCTCAATGTTTGTTCGTCTATGAATGCTACTTTTTCTGCAATTCTTAATACGCTATGCATATCGTGTGTAATCACTATCGAAGTTATATTTAATGAATTTGCCATTTGAATGATTAATTCATTGATCTCATCAGAAGTTTTAGGATCTAAGCCTGATGTAGGTTCATCGTATAATAAGTATTGCGGCTTTAAAATTATTGCTCGAGCTAAACCCACTCTTTTTCTCATTCCACCAGACAATGCAGATGTTGGTTTTGACCCAGAAGATTCTAAATTAACCATTTTTAGGGCTTCATATACATTATGCTGAATTTCATCTTCGGCTTGATCAGTAAAATATCGTAATGGAAAGGCAACATTTTCAAATGTATTAATAGAATCGAAAAGGGCGCCTCCCTGAAATAAAATACCAAACCTTTGACGTGTTTTACGAAGTTCTGAATAGGATAATTCAAATAAACATTGTCCGTCTATTAATATATCTCCTGAGTCTGGATACAGGAGTGCGTTAAGGTGTTTAAGTAATACTGATTTTCCACTACCTGATTTTCCAATTATAGCAATGGTTTCATTATCCTCTATATCAAAAGTAATATCACTCCATATGAGGTTTTCACCAAAGCTTTTAGTAAGATTTATAACTTCAATCATATCACAATAATATAGCAGCTAACACAAAATCAGAAAGTAAAATGTATATACAACTTAATACCGTTGATTGAGTGGTTGCGTTTCCAACACCTTCCGCACCCCCGAAGGCAAAATATCCTTTAAAACACGAAATAGAAGTTATAACAAAGCCAAATACAAATGATTTTACAAATCCAAAGACTACATCTTCTTCAAAGAAAAACTCTCTGGCTCCCTGCATAAAATCTGCAGGTGGTAATATTCCGTCCAAAGCACCCGCTAGAATTCCACCTAAGATACCAGTAGTAGCAGCCGTTATGTATAACACTGGAAACATAACAATTCCAGCCATAATTCTGGGAACTACCAAAAATGTAACAGAGTTAAAACCCATCGATTCTAACGCATCAATTTGTTCACTAACTCTCATCGTACCCAGTTCTGTAGAAATTCTAGCACCCACTTTTCCGGCTAATACTAAAGCTCCAATTACTGCAGCCAATTCAATGATTATAGATTGCCCAACTATTGAGCCAACAATGGTTGTAGGAAATAGATCCGTATCTAATTGATATGCAGTTTGAAGAGTTAATACGGCGCCAGTAAACACCCCTGTAAGCATAATAATGGGAATAGATTCATACCCAATTTTCACAAATTCTGTGAATAAATTTTTTCTATAGGTACTAAACTCCGTCACAGAGCGTAGCGCCTGATACAAAAGAAGTGAGTATTGTCCAAATTGTCTGAGTGCTTCCATCAAAAAAAGTTACTTGCCTCTAATCTCCAGATAGTTCTTGCGTGCTCGTTTCTTATATTACAAAACATTTACACGAATTGTGGTATTATCAGTGAGCATATTCAGAATTAATCTAACCGTTACTTTTTTACTTTTCTTCATAAACCCAAGCATCATTGCACAAACTGAGGGTAATGAAGTGTACCGTTTTCTTGAATTACCCTCATCACCAAGAGCAGCTGCCTTAGGAGGGAATCAAATAGCAATATTTGACGGAAATTCAGCCTTAATGCATATTAATCCAGCATATTTAGATGAATCTTCAACAAAAAATATATCTGCTACATTTGTAAACTATTTAGCAGATGCACGTTACGGATTCGCTAATTATGCGCTATATATTCAGAATATAGGAACTGTTGGTTTTGGCATCCGATATGCGGGGTATGGAAAATTAACAGAATATGATAGTAATGGTACAAATTTAGGAGACTTAACTGCGAGTGATATAGCCATTAATGGAACAATTTCGACTCAACTTTCAAGCTCGTTAAGAGCTGGTGCTGGATTAGACTATATCCATTCATCTTATGGAGAATATAGTTCATCCGCTGTTGCTGGAAGCGCCGGCTTCTATTACACGGATGTTGATAATCGATTCAGTGCAGCTTTATCCATTCGAAATCTTGGAGATCAGATAACGTATTTTAATGATACGCGGGAGGAACTACCATTTGATATTTCTGTGGGATTTTCAAAAAAACCAGAGAATTTTCCATTTCAATTATCTATAACTTTACGCCAGCTAAACAATTGGGATTTACGTACAAAAGGAGAGGTATCAAAGTTAGATTTTGGGGATCAATTATTCCGCCATCTTATACTCGGTGGAGAAGCGCAACTTGGAAAAAATCTTGAGTTACGTTTTGGTTATAATCGGTGGCAACATGATCAAGCCAAAGTAAATGAAAATTTTGATTTGGCAGGAGCTAGCATTGGAGTTGGTATTAATCTAAAGAAATTGGAAATTGATATTAGTAGAAACTCATTGAGTGATATTGGTGGAATTGTGCAAATTAGTGTTCGAACTAAGACACACTAAAATATGAAAAACCCTTTTTATACATCTATTGTTGAAAATGAAGCAATTAAGAGAATTATATTAGCTACTGCTTTTTTGTTGATTATCTTCTTTGTAGGTTCTGTTGGATACCATCATTTAGAGGGAATGTCTTTCTTTGAAGGACTCTATATGTCGTTCATTACAATCTCAACAATTGGCTTTGGTGAAATTCAATCACTTTCTATTGCTGGCAGAGTTTTCACTATGGGTTTATTTGTGATTGGAATTGGCATAATTTCTTATGTTGCATCACAAACCACTCAATTACTCTTTGAAAGCAAATTACTTCTAACTAGGGCTATGAAAAAGAAACTTGGAGAATTAGAAAATCACTATATCGTTTGTGGATATGGAAGAATCGGAAATCGAATAGCTAATGTTTTAAAAAAGGCAAATCTTCCAGTTGTTATCATAGAACATTGTGAGTCGAATATTAAACGCATTGAAAAGGATAAATTCCTATACGTAAAAGGAAATGCGCAAGAAGAAGATTCTTTAATTAAAGCGGGAATACAACGATCTAAAGCTTTAATATGTACATTGTCTAGCGATCAAGAGAATGTTTTTACAACATTATTAGCGCGTGATCTAAAAAAAGATATCTTCATATTAGTTAGATCAAATGAACATGCAAACCGAAAAAGAATTCTAAGAGCAGGAGCAGATAAAGTAGTTTCTCCCTATGAAATAGGAGCTGATAGAATGGCAAATGTGATTCTTCGACCAAAAGTCGATCAGTTTATTGAAAAAATGACACGTGATGATCAACAAGATAACACGTTTGATGAAGTTATTGTGAATGAAGGTTCTCCGATGGCTGATAAAAACCTAATGGAAGTAAATATTCGAAGTAAATATGAAGTTCTAGTAATAGCGGTACTCCCATCTAATGGTAACATCGTATTTAATCCAAAAAGTACTCAAACCATAAAAGCTGGAGATTCACTGGTTATATTGGGTGAAAGTGCTTGTATTGATAATTTCCGAGAGGAAATGTGTAACGATAAAAGAAGCTTAGCAGAACGTGCAGTAAAAAATTAAAAAAGTATTAAAAATTAATGATTCGATACATTACAGCTGGGGAATCTCATGGTCCTGGTTTAACGGGTATAGTTGAGGGAGTTCCCGCTGGCTTACCAATTCATGAAAACGATATAGCAATTCACCTCGCACGACGTCAAAAAGGATATGGACGTGGTGGCAGAATGGCTTGGGAAAAAGACCGAGCTATTATTAGTTCAGGCGTTCGTTTTGGCAAGACAATGGCTGGTCCCATTGCTCTTTATCTAGAAAACCGTGCATTTGAAAAAGATAAAGCAAATTGGCCTGTTGTAATGAATAAAGAAATTGAGGCTGATGGAATAGAAAAAATAACACTCCCCCGTCCAGGACATGCAGATTTAGTTGGTGCTCAGAAATATCGATTTGATGATATTCGACCCGTTATCGAACGTTCAAGCGCGCGTGAAACCGGAATGAGAGTTGCGTGTTGCTCTGTAGCTCGCCAGTTTTTAAAATATTTTGGTATTGAAATAGGAGGACATGTTATTCGCATTGGATCAGCAGGTTATTCTACCTGGGAAGAAGCCCGGAAAAAGACCGATCCTATGGTTATGAATGGCGCTGAATCTATCTATCAAAAAGCTGACGAATCTGAAGTTCGCTGTTTAGATGAAAATCTAAGCAATGAAATGGTTGATGAGATTAAGAAATATCGCAAAGCTGGCTCATCACTCGGTGGAATTTATGAAATTATCGTTACTGGCGTGCCTGTTGGCTTGGGAAGTTATACTCATTGGGATCAAAAACTTGACGGAAAAATTGCACAGGCAATACTTGGCACACAGGCTATGAAAGGAGTAGAAATTGGATTAGGCTTCGAATCTGGCTCCAAACCTGGTCATCAAGTGCATGACGAGATAACTCATGATGGTACTACTTTCACTCGGGGCTCTAACCGTGCTGGTGGTATCGAAGGCGGAATGAGTACAGGTCAACCTATTATCATAAGAGGTGCTATGAAGCCAATACCTACTATGTTAAATCCCTTAGGCACGGTAGATATGCATTCTTTGGAATCGCAAGAAACGCGTTATGAGCGTTCTGATGTGTGTGCGTTACCACGAGCAGTAGTTGTTGCTGAAAGTGTGGTAGCGCCGGTAATCGCTAACGCTTTCCTTGAAAAATTTGGTGGAGATTCTATGTCAGAAATTGAAGAAAGTTTTAAACGTGGTTAACAAGTATGCCCAATAGCTCTAAGATTACAACGTTAGCTAAACGCTTGAAAATAAATCCTAACGACTCTTTTTCAAAATTTGCTTTGGCGTTGGAGCTATTAAAAATTGATAAACGACAATCAGCTATTATTCTCTTCGAAGATATTGTAAAAAATGATCCAAATTATACGGGTGTATACTATCATCTAGGAGAACAATATGTATTAGATGGAGAGAACAAAAAAGCATTGAATATCTATAAAACTGGGATAAAAATAGCTTTATCACAGAATGATGATCATGCTAAAACAGAATTATCTACAGCATTATCAACCTTAGAACTAGAAGTAGAAGATTAAATATGAAGAAATCCGTACTGAACCTATCCCTTTTTTTATTGTTGTCATCAGCATCTCTTGCTCAAGAAAAATTAATTCATGTAGTTTTCTCTGGAGAAACTCTATTCTCTATTTCCAGAACGCTCGATGTTTCTGTATCAGAATTACGATCCTGGAATAATTTAAGGAGTGATGCCTTAGCTATAGGTCAAGAACTTGTGTATTTCAAAACATCCCTTGAACCTGATACGAATGAAGAATTAGGAGAATCGCTTATTCAGTTATCAGCTCCATCAGAAAATGAATTTTATATTGTAAAGTCTGGAGATAACTTAACTACTATTGCCCAGTCTCACGATATGACTCTAAATGAGCTTCGTACACTAAATAATATTTCAGGCGATCTTCTTAGAATAGGACAACAACTGGTGGTAAGAAAGGCGGTGGATAGTGTTGCACCATCAGCTTCGGAATTTTCTGATGAAAATGCTCCTCAAGGAAGTTTTGTAATCTATACCGTTGAATCGGAAGATAATTTAAATAAGATACTCAGTAAGTTTGAAATGACTGAATTGGAACTTCAACAGCTAAATCCAGAAGTAAATATCCGTTCGCTCGATAAAAATCAAAGAATTACGGTTTTATTACCCCCATCCAGTACTTTTGATAATCCGTATCATTTCAGTTCCAATTTACAAGATTTAGGTTTATTTACAGCTATTTTTTACTCCTCTGAAGAAATTGGAAATACAACTACAAGTGGGGAATTATATAATCCTTATCAATTAACAGCAGCTCATTCAAATATTAAAATTGGGAGTATTCTGTTTGTTGAAAATCCAGAAAATGGATTTGGTATATACGTTCGCGTAAATGATCGCGTAACAGAAAATGGATTGAAACTTTCAGATACAGCATTTCGAATATTAGATCTTCCAAATACTAGTAATCCATCAGTTACCATATATACAGAATATTGAAATGAGTACTGCCAAGCAATATTTTTCAAGTACACATACACTTCTCTATAGTTTTTTATTTTCATTACCTCTTTTTTTTATTTATGAAGCTTTAATCATTATATCTCAACCAAATGCAGATCAATTAGTACGCATTAGTGTTGATGTATGGATGAAAACTCTTTTTACAGCTTTTGGGGTTAATGCTGTATCATTTTCATTGCTTTTAGTGCTAGTTTTTGGGGTTTTCATTCTTTACCGGGAACGAAATCAACTCAAAAAATTACGGTTAAAATATTTCCCAATTTTAATATGCGAGAGCCTACTTTATGGAATTATTGTGGCCTATATAAGTAGTTATTTAACCTATTTAATTTTAAATGTCTCAGTTAATGAACCTTTAGAGCAACTCTCCTATTTGCAAAAATTAGCTCTTTCTCTCGGTGCAGGTTTGTATGAGGAATTATTCTTCAGAGTTTTTTTAGTTTCTTTATTCTTATATGTCTTCAATAAATTTTTCAGTAATAAACAGTGGGCTTCTATTATAGCAGCTTCAGTTTTATCAGCAGTGCTATTTAGTGCTGTTCATTATATGGGTTCAATGGGTGACTATTTCACTCTGGATTCTTTTCTGTTTAGGTTTCTATTTGGTCTAATATTAAATGGTATTTATGTAACTAGAGGATTTGGGGTTGCAGCATGGACTCACGCTCTATATGATGTTATTGTAGTAACTTTTTTTTAAAACCGTGAACAAGTTTTTTTCTTTTTTGACTCATTCTATTTAGCCCACACTACTTAAAATACTGTTTTATCAATATATTATCGCTCTATGTTATTTTTGTGCAAGAGGTTACATAAGTGATAAAAATTGTCGTAATTACATATTAACTAATAAAGGTACAGTGTGGCACATCCTGCTTCCAAAAAACAACAGGCTTTTAATGATGAGATTCTCCCTCATTTAGACTCGTTGTATAACTTTGCGCTACGCCTTACCACCGATCAAAGTGATGCTGAAGATTTAGTACAGGATACCATCGTAAAAGCATTCCGATTTTTTGATAGTTATGAAAAAGGAACCAATGCTAAAGCTTGGCTTTTTCGAATTTTGAAAAACTCCTTTATAAATAATTACCGCAAAAACTTAAAGAAACCCCAGAGTGTAGATTACGATGAGGTATCATCATACTACGAAACGGTACGTGCGGAAAGAACAGATACCACCGATTTAGAAAGTTTAATGTTTCGTAATTTAATGGACGACAATTTCACTAAAGCTTTATCAAAACTTCCAGAAGACTTCCGAACAGTCGTACTCTTATGTGATGTTGACGGATTCACGTATGAAGAAATCTCCAATATGCTTGATGTACCTATTGGGACTATTCGATCACGATTACACCGAGGAAGAAATTTGTTAAAGACAGAGCTATATGAATACGCAAAAAAGCGCGGATTCACCGACGATTAATCACGCTTTTGGAAGAATTATTCTCATGGTTGTTCCTTTTCCTACTTCAGAATGTTCTACATATACTTTGCCATTATGGTAATCTTCGATAATCCTTTTAGTGAGACTTAATCCAAGGCCCCACCCTCTCTTTTTTGTACTATAACCAGGACGGAAAATATTCTTCGAATGCTTGAAATCAATACCTCCTCCAGTGTCAATAATGTCAATTATTATATGATTTTCTTTTTCTACTGAATGAATATCAATACACGCTTCTTTGGAAGTCTTCATGGCATCTATAGCATTCTTAACTAGGTTTTCAACGGCCCACTGAAATAGTTCTGGATTTACAGCAACGTTTCCTTCTACATTCAACCTTTTATTAACATCAACTGCCCTACCCAATTGTGGTAATCTACGTTCTAAATATAAAATTACATCGTTTATGATGGGTTCTATTTTCATTGATACAAGCTCAGGCGCAGAACCTATTTTCCCAAACCTTTCAGCAACACCTTTTAATCGAAAAACATCGTTTTCAATCTCATTTATCAACTTTATCGAATGTTCATCATTTTGATTATCCTCTTTAAAAAGCTCAATCCATCCAAATAAACTTGAAATAGGTGTACCTAATTGATGTGCAGCTTCTTTTGCCATACCAACCCACAAATTTGATTGTTCAGTGTATTTTAAACTGCGGTAGGTGGTATATCCAATACCTAATAATAATGTCATGATTCCTATTTGGAAATAGGGAAAATACCTTAATAATTGAACGGTTTGGCTTTCTCCATAATAAACGAATTGTAAAATTTGAGTTTTTTCATCACCAATCAAAATCTCGATAGGTGGATTTGTGGCTTTCAGTTTTTTTACTAATGAAATTCTTTTTTCTGGAGTATCAATACTTGATTCAGCAACATTTTTAAAGCCATATTCTACAGTTTTCACCTCATTACCTTCTGAATCTAAGGTTATATAGGTATACTCTAAAGGAATATCATTTTGGTCAACAACTACAGCGGGTATTTCAAAATTTCTTGATTCATCTAAAATAAGTTCATCAGTAACAAAATCACGTGAACTCCTAAGACTTTCAATTGCTACAAGTTTTTGAACAACACTATCTGGTACTAGGTCTGCTGCAGTTAATTCTTGCGCTAATAACAATAATTGTGTGCTAACTTGTTCATGAACAGGTAAAGCATTGTACTCAATAGCTTTAGCCCATAATTCTACGTTAATTCTTTCTTTATCGAGGATTTTGCTTACCAAATAATTATTGTAGACTAAAGAGCCTATCCCTAATAAAACAAGGAATATTAAAAGCATTATTTTAATCCAGTCGGTACGAGAAAATAAATTCATCGGATTTATAATTTTTACTATCGATTAATTATACAAAATGATTGGTATTCTATTTACATAAAGTACAATCTTTTCGATAAAGAATACTCTTCTAACCTATAGGAGCAATCTCTAAGTATTATCTTAAAGATTATTGATGTTGATTGTATTGAAGGGCACAGATATTTTTTAACCAACTACAAAATGTATTAATCCTTTTGTGCAATAATCTAATATTTAGTAGGTAGAGCTATTATTAAACCTATTCAATAAAAGAATATGATCTTGGCCTTCATATTCCCTGTGATCTAACTTTTAGCCAGTAGCTTTTTGTTTTTCGTATACTGGGGGAGCTTTTTTCTCGATGGTGTCTTTTGTAATGATACATCGGGCCACATTTTTCATCGACGGTAACGTGAACATAATATCCAGCATGGCTGCTTCCATTATAGATCTCAAACCTCGTGCTCCTGTTTTTCTTACTTTGGCTCTTTTTACGATAGCAACTAGAGCCTCATCCTCAAAAACTAAATCAACATTTTCCATTTTAAATAGTTTTTGATATTGCTTGATTATTGCATTTTTAGGGGTTTGTAGAATATCAAGCATAGCCTCATCAGAAAGTTCATGTAAGCCACATATTACAGGCAACCGGCCTATTAGCTCTGGAATTAGCCCGAAACCTTGAAGGTCTTCTGGTTCGACATGGGTAAATATTTCTGGATCTTCTTTATCAAATTTAACTTGTTCGAGGGTATGAAAGCCCATTGAGCTGGTAGAAAGTCTTCGTGAAATAATTTCTTCCAAGCCTGCAAAAGCACCACCACAAATGAATAATATATTTGAAGTATCTAGTTGGATAAAACTTTGTTCTGGATGTTTTCTTCCACCTTTAGGGGGTATATTGGCTACTGTTCCCTCTAAAATTTTTAATAGTGCTTGTTGTACACCTTCTCCACTAACATCTCGTGTAATTGATGGATTATCACTTTTACGAGCAACTTTATCCACCTCATCAATATAAACAATACCTCTTTTAGCTCGTTCTACGTCGTAATCGGCAGATTGTAAAAGATTACTCAAAATGCTTTCTACATCTTCACCCACGTAGCCAGCTTCGGTAAGCACTGTTGCGTCTGCAATAGTAAAAGGTACATCAATAACTTTTGCTAAAGTTCTAGCTAATAGTGTTTTACCAGAACCTGTAGGACCAAGAAGAGCAATATTACTTTTCTCAATCAGAGTATCGTCCATTTCTAAGCTGTCGTTGCTAATTCGTTTATAATGATTATAAACAGCTACAGAAAGAGTTTTTTTAGCGTATTCTTGCCCAATCACATACTCATCGAGCTTGGCTTTTATTTCAATAGGTTTTAAAAGTGGCTTATAACTTTTTTCTCTTCTTCTAGCTAAAGATGCTAAATCACTTTTAATAATACTTGATGCATCTTCTACACAGCGATCACATACATAAACTCCTGGTCCTGCAACCATACTATTAACTTCTAGGCTTGATCTACCACAGAAGCTACAATTTACAATGTCGTTATTTTTTTCCTGATCGCTCATGAATCAATTTTTTTTTAAGTTCCTTTAGTATCGGCACGACTTATGACATTATCAACTAATCCGTAATTTTTTGCTTCATCAGCAGACATCCAGTTGTTACGGTCGGAATCTCGGATAATATCTTCTAACGATTTACCCGCATGATCACCAATAATTTGGCTTAATTCTTTCTTAATTCTGATAATTTCTTGTGCTTCAATTTCAATATCACTAGCCTGGCCTTGAACACCGCCTAAAGGCTGATGAATCATTACTCTAGCGTGTGGTAAACAACTTCTTTTACCTGCTGTTCCTGCTGTTAAAAGAACCGCACCCATACTTGCTGCCATACCCATGCAAGTTGTAGCAACATCGCATTTAATATGCTGCATGGTATCATAAATTGCCAAACCTGCAGAAACTACCCCGCCTGGGCTATTGATGTATAAATTAATATCTTTTTCAGGATCTTCTGACTCTAAAAAGAGTAATTGCGCAACAATTGCACTCGCAACCACATCATTAATCGGACTACCGAGTATAATGATTCGATCTTTCAATAAGCGCGAATATATGTCGTAAGCGCGCTCTCCCCTGCTGGTGGTTTCAATCACCATTGGTACAAGATTACTCTCTATCTGTTGATTACTCTCAAAAATGGGTTGTTCAAAAATGGGTTGCTTAATCATAGGTATTAATATAATTATTTCTTGGCTTTAGACTTTTTTTCTTGCTCTTTGCGGTATGCATCTTTGCTCAACTCTTTAATTTTGACTTCATCCTGTAGTTTGTCGAACACCTTATTTTCTCTAATACTACTTCTTAAAGATTCTAACATACTTGGATTCTGAGCGTAATAACCTTTCAATTGATCGGCAGTTGCACCAAAACGCGCCGCTTCCAATGCAAGAAATTCATCTATATCTTCGGGTTTTATTTCGATATCTTCAAATGTTTCTTGTAAATTTTGGCTAATAAAATACCACTTCGCTTCGCGAGTTGCTTGTTCTGTCATTTCTGCACGATAATTAGCTTCATCAAACGTTTCTGGTAATTTCCCCCCCATCTGCTGAGAAAGCTGGCTAACATAACCACTTTTCACTTGTTCAACAAAAGCATCAGGGACTTCAAAATTATGAGCATCCACTAGTGCTGATACAACTTCATTTCTGAACATATCGTTTGCACTTTGATCATAATATTCTTGCATCTTACTTTTTAAGTAACTTCTGAATTCGTCTTCATTGGTGGCTTCGTTGTTACTATTCTTCTTGATGAATTCTTCATTCATCTCTGCTAGATGTAGTTTTTGAACCTTATTGATGGTTACACGAAAATGATCCTTCTCGCCATCTTCTTCTAACTTCATATCAACCACATCACCTGTTTTTTTCCCCTTTAATGCTTTTAGGAAGTCTTTTGCTCCATCTTGTCGCATGTCAATGGTTTGGTCTTCATCAGCTTCAGATTCTACGATATTACCTTCATCATCTAGAGAAACAACATCTGCTATTACTTTAGAATTTTTATCAATTTTGGTATCAACATCTTCCCAATTTCCATCGCGTTCTAGACTACGGTCTACTTCTTCTTGGACATCTTTTTCCGTTACATCATGAACCATTTTGTTCACTTTTACTTTTGTGATGTCTGTTAATTCAAACTCAGGTTTGGATCCAATCTTAAATACAACTTCTAATTCATCATTTTCCCATTGGAAATCTAACATCTGAGCTTCTCCTACAGGATTATGCTCTTCTACAATGTCTTTCTCAAATACTTCTTGTACGTATTTATTGATTTCTTCGATTTCAATGTCGTTGCCAAAACGTTTTCTTACAATGCCTAATGGTACGCGCCCTGGACGAAAACCAGGCATAGAAATTTGGCTCTGATACTTCTTAAATGCCTTATCAAATTTAGGCTGAAGATCTTCTCGAGTTGCTTTAATTGTTACTTCTCTATCAACGGAAGTAAGGTCTTTTACAGAAATATTCACGTATTCTCCGCTTTTATGTATATGTATTCAGTAAGTAAATAAACAGGATGTTTAGGTAGGGAAAGTACGAGAGGGGGGACTCGAACCCCCACGCCGGTTAAAGCACTAGATCCTAAATCTAGCGTGTCTACCAATTCCACCACTCTCGCAAATTTTGTAGCTTGCAAAGATAAGTGTAAAGTAAAATAAAATCCACTACTATCACTTCCCATAATTTCTGAATTTTTGAATGATTTATTTGCCCAAACCCAACACCTACATTTATGGATAATAATTTACGATTTGCTTACATCACCACATCTAACAAAGAAGAAGCTCGTTTGATAGGGCAAAAATTAATTCAATCGGAATATGCTGCATGTGTTAATATAATTGATGGAATGGAATCAATGTATAAATGGAAGGGCAGCATTGTTGTTGATAAAGAATGCATTTTAATTGCTAAAACCCAGAGTAGTAAGATTGATCTTTTAACTCAAGAAGTAATTAAAATGCACTCTAGTGAGTGCCCTTGTATACTTTCATTTTCGCCCCATGATAATGAAGGAAACAAAGATTATTTATTGTGGCTTTTAAAGACTCTAAATATCCCATCAAGCTAAACGTTAAATCGTATGTAAAAGAACCTTAACTATTAGACATTGATAAGAAATAATTTTACCTAGATTAAGTATGTAATCCACATTCAGATTTCCCACTTCCTGTCCATCGCCCCTCTCTTCCTTTTCCTTGCTGTGTGCAATGAGTACACCCTAAAGAATTGAAACCCAGTGGTACAAGTGGGTGGGTGGGTAATCCAAAATAATTGAAATAATCATCAATTTGTGATTGAGTCCAATCGATTAAAGGATAAAACCGATAAATGTCATTTCTACGTTGTAATATGTCTAATCCAGATCGATATCCATTTTGAAATCCTATCAGTCCTGATATCCATACTTCATAGTTTTGTTTAACTTTTTCCAATGGACTCAATTTATTTACACCACAACAAGCATCAGGGTCAGTTTCCCACAGCTTAGCAATCCTTGTTGCCTCATGAGCTTTAACCTTCGGTTTGTGGGTGATAACATTTAAATCCAATAAACGAGTAAGTTCTTCTTTATATGCTATTGTTTCGTCAAACAAGTACCCTGTATCTATAAAATGAACTGGATAACCTGGCCTTACTCTACTCAAAAAATGTAGTAGTATGGATGATGTGACACCAAACGAGGTTGTTACCAGTGCCTTATCTTTAAATGTGTTTAGAATGTAGGCTAAACGCGCATCTATTAGTGACACAGATAATGCCTTATTTATGGACTCGATTTTTTTGGATAACATGTAGGAAACTCTCTCTATTATCACTTTTAAACAACTGTAAAACAGTAATTGTTCACTTTTTTTGTGTAAGCGCTTTTTCATTTTTGTGCATCATCTAGATCCAAATGATCAGGAAATCACGGTTAATACTGAACTCACCAAACATACATCTTGTGAACTATTGCCAATCATGATATGAAATTCACCTGGTTCTACAACATAGTTTTTACGGATATCATAAAATGACAAAAGGTTTGGACTTATTGGAAATGAAAAATCTTTTGACTCACCTGCTTCTAGCCAAATTTTTTGAAATCCTTTTAATTCTTTGATAGGTCTAGTTACTGAACTATGAACATCTCGTATGTACATTTGTATAACTTCATAACCCGCAGTCTTTCCTACATTTGTTATAGTATATTTTACATTAGTTGATTCATCAATATGAATGATATCATCTGCCAGAGTAATTTCAGATAGTTCAAACTTTGTGTAACTCAACCCAAAACCAAATGGATAAAGTGGTGTTTTTTCCTCATCTAAAAACCCCCTTCTTGCAGATGGTTTATGGTTGTAGAAAATGGGTAATTGCCCTACAGATCGTGGTATAGAAATGGATAGTTTTCCACTTGGATTTACTTCACCAAAAATGACTTTTGCGATTGCTAAACCCGCTTCCTGACCTCCATACCAACATTCTAAAAGTGCATCCGCTTTCTGTGAAACATCAGTAATACTTAATGGACGACCGTTGCAAACCATGACAACTAACGGTTTCTCTAATTTTTTTAATTCATCTACTAACGTTCTTTGATAACCAATTAAATCTAAACTAGTACGATCACCCATATGATGCTTAGACCATGCTTCTCTAGAAGTTTGATCGTTCCCACCTATTGCTAATAATATGGCATCGGTATTTTTTGCAATCGCAACTGCTTCTGCAATACTTTGTAATTCCTCAGATTCATTTGGAAATACCACCTCATCTTTTTCCCAACGCCCATCAACTGTAATTTTACATCCCTCATGAAATAGCACCTCTACACTATTACCAAGATGCTCTTTAATACCTTGTAAAATCGTTACGCTCTCTTTTGGCTCACCACTGTACCCTCCAAGTAAAGGTACATGTGCATTTGGACCAATCACTGCAAGTTTTTTAAGATTATCTTTACTCAGTGGAAGAATATTACTCTTATTTTTGAGTAAAATGATAGATTCTTCCGCTGCTTGAAGTGCCAATGCTTTTTTGGATTCCAACTGGTCCTCTTCTCTTACATCCGTATAAGGATTTTCAAATAATCCCATCTTAAATTTCCAGAACAATAATGGTTTTATTAGTTCATCTATTGCAGTTTCTTCAACCCTTTTTTCTTCTACCAAATCAAACAAATAAGTATAACAATCGGGCTCTGGAAGTTCCAGGTTTATTCCTGCATGTATTGCAAGTTCAGCGGCTTGTTTCTTATCAACGGCAACGTGATGACCGTGTGTTGCATCCCGATGGTATAATTCTTGAATTGCATAATAGTCGGAAACTAAGTATCCATTAAATCCCCATTCTTCCCTAAGTACATCGTTCAGCAACCATTCATTAGCATGAGAAGGGATTCCATCAATTTCATTATATGATGGCATAATACTTATCAATCCAGCCTCTTGAATTGCTTCTTTAAATGGCATAAGAAAAGTTTCACGAAGTACTCTTTCAGAAATATTCGCTGGTGCACAATTTGTTCCTGATTCAGGCTGGCCATGTGCTGCAAAATGCTTTAAGGTTGCAACGACTTTCTCCTTATTTTTAAACCTAGAATCTCCTTGAAATCCTCGTACTGCGGCTTTTCCCATTTCTGAAACCAAATATGGATCTTCCCCAAATGTCTCTTCTACTCTTCCCCAGCGTGGATCTCTAGCCACATCAACTACAGGAGTTAGTGCTTGATGTGCTCCCCGATCACGGGTTTCTTTCGCAGCTATTGAATAAAGCTGCTCGATCAGCTTTGTATTAAAAGTTCCTGCTAGAGCAATGGGTTGTGGAAAACTTGTGGCCCCCTTGGCTGCTAGTCCATGAAGACATTCTTCATGAAAAAAAACGGGTATTCCTAATCGTGTGTGTTCAATAAAAAATTTCTGAATCGCATTTGTAAGTGCAACTGTTTCTCTTAATTCTAATCCTTGATCATGACCTGACTCTTCATCTTTACCGGCATCACTTGGTCGACCAATTTGTCCAATCCCATGCCCATGTTTAAATGATTGTTTTGCTTTTTCATAGTCAAAATTTCCTTGTTCATCTACTAACATCTCTCTTTTGCCATTCCAAATACACATCATTTGAGCGACTTTTTCTTCCAAAGTCATGTAAGATATCAGATCATCTACCCGTTCTTTTGGATCTAAATTTGGGTCTTTATATCGGGCATTTACAAGATCCAACATTAAAGAATGTACCTATTAATCAGATTTTCAAAACGCTCTTGTTTGCCACTCTTTTGTATTAATTTAGGATGTGTTAATGCATGTTGATATAACTCTTCAAGTGTCAGTTTATCCTCCTCAAATTCTTTACCTTTTCCTGAATTAAAAGATTGATAGCGATCGTTTTTTAACTCCAAATATTCCGATTCATGTACTATTTGGTTCGCAGCTATTAATGCCCGTGCAAATAAATCCATTCCGCCAATATGAGCATAAAAAATATCCTCAAGATCTGTTGAATTGCGGCGTGTTTTAGCATCAAAATTAATGCCTCCACCTTTAAACCCACCAGCTTGAAGAATAATCATCATAGCCTGGGTTAGCTCAAATAAATCAACTGGAAATTGATCGGTATCCCATCCATTTTGATAATCTCCTCGATTTGCATCTATACTTCCTAAGAGTCCATTATCAGCTGCTACTTGTAATTCATGTTCAAAAGTATGCCCTGCTAACGTTGCGTGATTTACTTCAATGTTCAATTTAAAATCATCCATTAAATCGAATTTTTGTAAGAAAGCCAGAACGGTTGATGCATCGAAATCATATTGATGTTTCATGGGTTCTGCTGGTTTTGGCTCAATAAAGAATGTACCCTTAAAGCCATTCGATCGTGCATAGTCTTTGGCCATATGCAGGAAAGATGCAAAATGCTCTTGCTCTCTTTTCATATCAGTATTCAAAAGACTCATGTAGCCTTCTCTTCCACCCCAAAATACATAGTTTAGCCCTCCTAGTTTGATAGTAGCATCCAAAGCATTTTTTAATTGAGCACCAGCATGCGCTACCGTATTAAAATCTGGATTAGTGGATGCACCATTCATGTATTTGGGATGTGAAAATAAATTCGCAGTTCCCCAGAGCAGTTTAACTCCCGATGCTTTCTGTTTTTCTAGAGCATAATCAGTTATAAATTCTAATCTTTTTTCTGATTCTCTGAGAGAACTACCTTCATCAATCAAATCAAAATCATGAAAGCAATAATAGGAAACCCCCAGTTTCGTGATAAACTCAAAAGCTGCGTCCATTTTATTTCTTGCCTTTTCATATGGATCATTACTTTTTTGCCATGGAAATTGTTTAGTTCCCGGACCAAATGGATCTCCACCAGTACCTTCTAAAGTATGCCAGTAAGCTACGGCAAACCTTAAATGGTCTTTCATTGTTTTATCAGCAATTACCCTATTTTCATCATAAAACCGAAAAGCTAGTGGATTTTTCGAGTCTTTTCCTTCAAAGTTGATTTTTCCAATTCCTTTAAAATATTCCTTTTCTCCAACAAGTGTTCTCATACTCTTTTTGTTTTAAAATGAACGTCTTTCAATAGTAGTTTTCCACTCTTTAAATAAAATCCTGTAATGATTCGACAGTTCAGCATCAGGTATTATATGATCTATCAATTCAAGCTTGTCGAAGGCATCATCTATAGTTTTATAATATCCAGCACCCAATGCCGCTCCTCGTGCTGCACCTAAAGCACCATTGGTATCATAAAGTTCAAGTTTACAACCCGTTACATTAACAAAGATTTCTCTAAAAGATTTACTTAAAAATAAATTGGCTTTACCAGCACGTATTGTAGTGATAGGAACTTGTAGGTCTTTCAATATTTCTAACCCAAAATTAAGTGCATAAACTACACCTTCAATTGCTGCCCGTAGCATATGAGGATCACTATGGCGATTAAAATCTAAATTCAAAAAATGAGATCCCAATACATTGTTTTCGAACATACGTTCTGCTCCATTCCCAAATGGAATACAGATAAGACCATCGGATCCAGGTTTTACAGATTCTACCCGTGCATTCATTGTATCATAGTCTAAACTTCCGTTGCCAGCATTTAATAATTTCTTAAGCCAACTGTAAAGAATTCCAGTTCCATTAACACAAATCAAAATCCCATTTCTCGGATTACTTTTCGATGAATTAACATGCATAAAAGTATTTATTCGCGATTTTATATCACAAATTTGCTTTTCTGTAACTGCATAAATTACACCAGAGGTGCCTGCAGTAGCAGCAACTTCGCCAGGATTAAGTGTTCGTAAAGAAAAAGCATTATTAGGCTGATCTCCAGCTCGATAGCATATGTTCACACTCTTATCTAATCCCAGCTCTAGGGCAACCGCCTCATCAATTTTCAATGCTGATCCAATGGGCGGTACAATTTCTGGGATGATCTTTTCATCAAATCCAAATACATCTAAAACATCAGTACTTAATGCATTGGATTCAAAGTCCCACATGATACCCTCCGATAGTGCACAAGCTGTGGTTGTGATGTGTCCTGTAAGCTTCATTACGAGATAATCTCCAGGAAGCATTACTTTATGTATATCTTTGAATACGGAGGGTTCATTCTCTTTCACCCATGCTAGCTTAGACGCGGTAAAATTAGCTGGTGAATTTAATAGTTTTGATAGCGCCTTTACCCCTCCTAGGTCTTGAAATGCTTTCTCTCCTATTTCTACGGCTCTACTGTCACACCAAATTATTGATGGTCGTAACACTTTTTTTTCTTTGTCAACAATTACCAACCCATGCATTTGGTATGAAATTCCAATAGCCTCGATAGCAGTTAGGTCAGCACCTTCTTGTGCCATTTGTTTTAAAGCTGATTTAAAAATTTGCCACCAAGTTTCAGGATTTTGTTCCGCCCAACCCGGTTTTTTGGCATGAATCGGAAGTTCCTTTTTTGGAAATATTGAAGAAGCTATACCCTTATCTATGGATGCATCAAAAATGGATAATTTGATGGCTGAACTTCCTAAATCTATTCCGAGAGTCTGCATTACTCTAATTTTTAATCATGCTTTTTCATCTACCTGCCACTCGCTTGCGCAACATTAATTCGGCTTCATATTCTTTCCCTTCACGAAATAATCGTACTATCATTTCATCTCCCTCTTCATACTCTCTCATTAATGCCCAAGCATGCATTTCACTAGATACCCGCTCTTCTCCGATTCTTGTTATAATATCACCTGGCATTATACCGCCTTCATAAGCTGGACCATCCTTATTTACACTGGTAACAAATAACCCAGCTACAGGTGGCAACCCATATTGATATACAAGTTGGTTAGTCATCTGGGTGAATTCCATCCCAGGATCAAAATCCAGTGAAACTTCCCCTGAATCTTTCAATTGACCAATGATTTTTTGTACTCGATCACTAGGAATAGCAAATCCTAATCCTACAAAGCCACTACTTGTTCCTCCTGTAAAGATAAAGGTATTTACCCCAATAACCTCTCCTTCACTATTTAACAGTGGTCCTCCTGAATTTCCACGATTTATTGCGGCATCTGTTTGAATCATATCCAAATATACTCGTGGTTCTTGGGGATCTGGTCGAAAATCTCTATTTGTGCCGCTTACCACTCCCACCGTTACTGTAGGTTGACCGTCAGCAAAAAGTCCAAAAGGATTTCCCATTGCAATTGCCCACTCACCTACCATTACTTCGTCTGAGTCAGCAAAATTGACAAATAGAAAATCATTTTTCTCACTTTTAATTTTAAGTAATGATAAATCAGCAAACTCATCTGCCCCTAACAATTCAGCCTCATATTCCTCACCATTGGTTAAGGTAACAACAATGGTTTTAGCTTGTTTGCTAGCCACATGTTCATTGGTCACTATTAAGCCATCAGCACTGATTATAAAACCTGAACCCATGCTCTGTACTTCTCTTTGTATGGGGCGTTCAAAAAATCGAAAGAAAAAAGAATCAAAATCTCTAGTATATCCTCGCTGAAGTTCTGTTACAGTAATACTTACAATTGCTGCTTCCGCTTTATTAACAGCTCTTGTTATGGCATTGCTTCGATGCTCATTAATATTTTTGATGTTAGAATTAGACCGTGCACCTTTGTTTTCTGTGTAGGTTTGATCAGAAGTAATAGATTCATTACTCACCGTAATTTGCGTGTTCATTTCTTCTGAATGTTGAGTACATCCATTCCACATTAATAGTAATGTAATAACAGTAAAAGCTTTCTTATTCATACGTCATTTTTTCATTCAATTGTTGTTTACCTATGGCAATAACCTCTTTCATAGCATCTTCTAGAGGGCCTATGTGCCATCCAGCTGCTGCTTTTTTATGTCCACCTCCATGTATGTTACGAGCCCACTTATTAACATCAATTTCACTTCTAGATCTGAGACTAATTTTAATTCTATCATCATCTTCTCTAAAAAGAATACATGCTTTTACACCAGAAATACTAAGGGGATAGCTAACAAATCCTTCCGTGTCTTCTTTTTTAGTGTCGGTAGCCTCAAACATAGTTTTGGTAACGCAAATACTAGCAATTTGTTTGTTTGCATGTAGTGTAATTGTATCTAAAGCAGTACTCAGTAACTTTAATTGATTTAATTTCCTTGTCGAATATATTTTTTCTACTACTTCATTTGGTTTGAAATCTCCACGCTGCATTAAATCTGCACCTGCTCTTAGTGTATTTGGAGTGACGCTATCAAATTGATATGAACCTGTATCCGTAACAATGCCAACATACATTGCCTTTGCCGACTTTTCATCTATTTGAGTGATATCATGCTCTTTATAAAGTTCATAAATAAGTTCAGCCGTTGATGAATATGTAGTATCTGAAATGGCTACTTTAAATATGGTATCTGGTTGCGGATGATGATCAATCATATATATTACTTTTTCAAGAGCTACGATACCTTCCGCTACCTCTCCAAAACGGTGAAGTGCATTGCCATCCAAAATCACAAAGGCATCGAATTCATGGAGCCTGTTTTTACTTGGTTTTTCGATTGGAAAAATAGAAGTTAACCATATTAGATTATCAGAAGGTGAATCTTCATTAAAAGCGGTAGCTTTTATCCCATTTTTTTGTAACCATAAACAAAATGCAACTTGCGACCCTAAACAATCTCCATCTGGGCGAACGTGTGAAAAAACAGCTACGTTTCGGTGTTTAGTTATTTGTTCGATGAATTCTTTATACATAAATCTCTTTTACGCTAAAAATAGTCAAACAAAGATCAAATCCATTACCTTTTACATCAATTTATTCTTTTCAAATGCAGGCGCTCATTGTTTGTGGTGGTAGTCCACCTTCAAAAAACTTACTAGAAAATGAAATAAAGCGGGCAAATCTTACGATCGGCGCAGATAGTGGTGGATATGTTTACATCGGATTTAAGCACCTACCAGATGTAGTGATTGGAGATTTAGATAGTTTTAAATATACCAATCATGAAGGTGTACATGTTCTCCTTAACGGAGATCAAGACACTAACGATCTTGAAAAAGCGTTAAAATACGCGCTTGAAAAAGGGGCCGTACGTTGTGTAATTCTTGGTGCTTTGGGTAAAAGATTCGATCATACCATTAAAAATATTTCAGTACTTCAACAATTTCATTCAAAATTTGAATCTATTATTTTTCGAGATGACTATGGCGATCTATTCTTGGTAACCTCACCATTCAAGGCTAATTATGAACCAAGAACCGTCATTTCATTCTTTCCGATTGGCCAACCTGTTACAGGCTTTACATCAAAAGGAGTAAAATATCCACTTACAAACTCTGCGCTCGTAATGGGTAAACAAGATGGAACATCTAATGAAATTACATCTCACATTCTGGAAGTAACCTTTGATAATGAATTTTTAGGAGTATTTGTTGGCACAGGAGATAAAATAAAAAAACAGAAGAGGGAATAATTGACTTTATACCTCTTTTAAACTCTTTCATTATCTCATAAAACCATTTTTTAAAATGAATCGAAATTTGTTTTTTGTTTCCCTATTCTAAGTGTACAACATAAATTTTTTTTGATAGAGCCATGCATCATTTACACCGCGAAAAATTATTTTCTCTTTTCGATGATAACCAAAATGGAGTTGTTTATATCCAGGGAGCAGATACCATGTACCGGTATGGTACAGATTACGAATTCCCCTTTCGGCAAGAATCGAACTTTTGGTATCTAACAGGTGCAAACGAAGCGGGCTGCTCACTGATTCTCGATTTAAAAAAAGAGGAATACCATCTATTTGTACCTAAACGAGATGCACAATTTGCTGTTTGGCATGGTTACGTGAAGACTAAGGAACAATATCAAGAAGAATATAAGCCTGATCATTTACACTATTCTAACGAGATCCTTTCCATACTTAAAAAGTTACATCCAGAAACAGTCTACTGCCTTACAGAAGAACAAGCAGAATTTGTAGAAGATTTAAATCGAGGATTTAATGTTGATACCGAAACGCTCACTGATGCTTTAACCTATTGCCGAGTTATTAAAACAGAATGGGAAATTGAGCAAATGAAAAATGCATGTCGCATTAACGATGAGGCATACATAACTTGTATAAAAGCCATTAAGCCTGGCATGATGGAATATCAAATGAAAGCGATATTTAATGAAGTACAACTTAAATATGGACTTCTTCAAGACGCATACAATGGAATTTTTGCAAGTGGTGTAAATGCCTCAATTCTTCATTATGTAGAAAATGATAGCAAGATAGCTGACGGCGACCTATTTTTAATGGATGCAGGATTTGAATGTAATGGATATGCCTCTGATTATACCAGAACATTCCCCGCCAATGGTACATTCTCCAAGATACAAGCAGATATTTATCAATGTGTTTTAAATGCTCATAACGAGGTAATCGAATCCATTCGACCAGGAGTAAAGATGGAAGATCTCCACTTGATGGCTGCTCGCACTATGATGGGTGGGTTAAAGCATCTTGGTATTATAAAAGGTGAGATTGACGATATCATGGAAAAAAATATCTTTGCTCTTTTCTTCCCTCATGGCTTGGGACATTTTTTAGGATTAGACACTCATGATGTCGGTGGCTACCCCAAGGGCGTTGAACGCATCGATCGACCAGGTATTAAATTCTTACGAACCAGAAGAGAACTACAACCTGGCATGGTGATTACCATTGAACCAGGTATATATTTTGTTCCAGCTGTATTAGAACCTGCAATGGAAGATCCAGAAAAAGCTGAGTTTTTGGATATTGAAAAAGTTAAATCCTTACTCAATTTTGGTGGAATTCGAATCGAGGATGATATTTTGGTCACCGAATCTGGTTATGAAAATCTAACCAATGTACCTAAAGAAATAGCTGAGATAGAGGCCTTGATTGCTTCATAAATGAAAAAATCTCTTCATTTTTGATTTAATCGTTGTTACATCAGCTTGTTGGAGTTTACCTAGTTTTTTGACAATTAGATTTTTTTCAATTGTAGCAAATTTCATTCTGCATATTGTAGGTTTAGGTAAACCTGCACCCTGCCAATTAGAAATAAAATGATCATTAACTTTAGGAGATGATTTAAGATTACTCGTCAAAAACATTAGTACAATATCATCTCCAGAATTGAACGTTTCTGAAGAAACAACTAATGCTGGCCTTTTCTTTTTTGTACCATATTGGGAAATTGGAAACGGAATAAGTACGATATCCCATGGTTTAAAGGTCATTATACACCTCATCTTCATTATTATCCCACTCTAAAAAAGAAGATTCACTTACACTCATTATTTCTTTTAATTCTTCCTTGTCTTTAAGTCTTTCCCATGTTTCAGATACATAGTGCTCTATTAAATCGCTTACTATATTAGACATCGACTTTCCTTCAATAGAGGCTATAGCCTTAAGTTTTTTTCGTTTATCATCTGGAATCCGAATACTCATCACTGCCATAATTGCTGCTGTATGATTGTAGGTTACCCTACAAAATTACATCTTTACTCCAAAAATTCAACCTGAATCTTATAAAGCTTTTCTTTTTGATGATTTAAAAATTGCAAGGTTCACTCACATTAACCAAAGAGAATCATCACGATCTTTTACATCTAATTAACACACGCACTAAATGAATTGAAAAGAATTTTAGTTATACCGCCTGCACCCAATGATTTTTTATAAATGAGTTCAAAGTCTTCTCGAATAATGATATTCATAGTAAGTTTTTTAGGCGTCTTAATTTTTGGCGCTATTTTTATTAGTTATTTAGTTTCTGCGCCTGGTTATGTTGGCGAAAAAATGGATAATTTTGATGGTTCAAAATTTATTAATCGCTCAGATTATGAAGAACAAGGCTTATTAGATTTGCTAAAATGGGGACTCACTAGAAAAACAGGTCCTTGGACTGAATTAACAGAAGCTGATGTGGAATATGGGGAAAAACCCAAAGATCGAATTACCGACTCCACCCAAGTAATTACCTATGTAAATCACTCCACCTTTTTAATACAAACGAATGATCTAAACATACTAACCGATCCCGTTTGGAGTGATCGAGTAAGCCCAATTAGCTTTGCTGGTCCTAAAAGAATGCGTCCTCCTGGAATTAAATTCGAAGATTTACCAGATATTGACTACGTATTGATAAGCCACAATCACTATGATCATCTAGATATTCAAACAGTGAAAAAAATAGAAGAAATTCATTCACCGATATTTATTGTTCCTCTTGGCATAGATCTCTATTTGAAGAAAAAAGGAATTAAAAAAACCATTGCCTTAAACTGGTGGGAAGGCACCCCACTTTCCGATTCGGTTACCGTTGATGCTGTTGAAGCACAACATTTTTCATCTCGAGGAATGTTCGATCGTGATAAAACTCTTTGGGCAGGATTTGTAATTCAATCCCCTAACGGAAATATATATTTTGCTGGAGATACAGGGTATAACACGTTCTTTACAGAGATAGGTAGCCGATATGCTCCCATTAAGACAGCTATAATACCCATTGGGGCATATATTCCGAGATGGTTCATGGGGCCTGTACATGTTGATCCCACTCAAGCCGTACAAATTCACAATGATGTAAATGCAGAACTTACCATAGGAATGCATTTTGGAACCTTTCCACTGGCCGATGATGCTCAAGATCAGCCCTTAAATGATTTACAAAACGCATTAAACGGTGAAAATTTTATAGTGATCGAAGAAGGTAAAAGCATCGTTCGGAATTAATTTATTCAGTAGCACATTTTTTCATAGTTAAGAACTTATTTTGGGATGCGAGAACATTCCAATTAATTGTACTTTTAAACTAAATTCGATCAATAAATAAGGTACTAATTCCAATGAATGATCGTTTAGATTCAAGCAATTTTATTAAATTATTATTGGATGAGAAAATTATCTATTCTCTTACTATTAATCACATTTCTTCCTTTATCAGCATACGCTCAATTTATCATTTCAGGCAATGTAATTGATAGCAAATCAGGTGATCCTCTTCCGGGCGTAAACGTTTACCTATCTGGAACAACTATTGGTGCAAGTACAAATACCGAAGGAGCATTCAGCTTTGAAACGAACTTATTTGGTCCACAGGAACTAGTAGCAAGTTTTATAGGCTTTAAAACTCAAATTAGATCTATCGATTTAGGAAGATCAAGAATAAATAAACAGGACTTCAAATTAGCACCTGAAGTATTGAAGCTGAATGAGATAAAGGTCATAGCATCTAACAACGAATTTTTAAGGCAACTAGATTTATTTAAAACTTTTTTCATTGGATTTGATAATAATTCGGATCAAACATTTATCATCAACCCTGAAATTTTAGAGTTTGAAGAAAATTTAGATTTAAACAGAATTGAGGTAAGAACTTCAGCTCCACTTATTATCCATAACAATGCTCTTGGGTACCGGTACGAAATAGAACTAAAAGAAGCTTATTTTGATACCAAAGAAAACACTGGTTTTTATAACGTCTATCCTCGAGTAATTGAAATGGATGCGCCTAATAAGCGCACTAGACGTCGATGGAATTCCAACCGGAAGAAAAGTTTTGAAGGCTCAATTCGTCATTTTTTCAAAAGTTTAGCTGAAAATCAACTTCATAGAAATGATTTTAAGATTATTACAAGAAATCAAGGTCTTATTAACTATTCAGATTCTTTAAATCATATACAAAGATGGTATCCATCTACCTGGAAATATATATCATCAAATTATTCAGTCTTTTTATTGAATGATGATGAAATAATTATTCAATACTATAGAGATGGCAGATCAAGCAACAATTTTTTTGTTGCTGTACCTGAAGCTAGTAGCCTACAAATTCGTGGGTTTCCGAAATTAATTGTAACCAACAGAAACGGCCTTATTCTTAATTCCAAACAATTACGATTATTTGGAGAATGGAGTAATACACGTTTTTCGGATTTTCTTCCTTTGGATTATTCAAATTAATTTAAAACTACCAGAAAGTCCGCTCCATTTGATGCACTCATTTCGTACATTCAACAGTTAGCAAAAGCGATCGTACGCAATGTCAGAAACTTACCGCGCACTTACTCGAAAATATCGTCCAAATTCGTTTGAAGATATCGTTTCACAAGAACATGTGAGCAATACCTTGCTTAATGCCATTAAGCAACATCGATTGTCTCATGCGTATATGTTCTGCGGACCACGCGGTGTTGGGAAAACCACCATGGCACGTGTTCTCGCTCGTGTAATCAACGAAGTAGATGCTTCTGTAGATGGAGAGGCTTTAAATCAAACGCTCAATATTATTGAGATGGATGCCGCTTCAAACAATAAAGTAGAAGATGTGCATCATTTACGAGAAAGTGTTCGAATTCCACCGCAGAATGGACGCTACAAAGTATTTATTGTAGATGAGGTTCACATGCTTTCGAAAGCTGCATTCAATGCTTTGCTTAAAACCTTAGAAGAACCGCCAGAACACGCAATTTTTATTTTCGCAACCACCGAACCTCATAAGGTTTTACCTACCATTTTATCGCGGGTTCAGCGATTCGATTTCAAGCGAATTTCTGTGGATGAAATTGTGCATCAGCTTAAAAAAATATCCACAGATGAGGGCATAACGATAAACAATGAGTCTTTACACGTGATCGCCAAAAAAGCTGACGGTGCGCTCAGAGATGCCCTTGGCTTAATGGATCAAGCAATTGCTTTTTGTGGTGATGATATTACGCATCAAGAGCTATTGAAGGCTTTAAACGTGGTTGGGAGCGATCGCCTTTTTGAATTTATGGAGTGTGTGGCCCAAAAAAATGCTGATGCAGGTTTACAACTCATAAACACCCTACTCCAAGAGGGCTACGATATTCAGGAATTTTTGATTGGGCTTACCGAACACTTACGCAATGTGTATATAGCACATCACAGTCCGCAGATGTATTTAGTTGAAGCATCGGATGAAACCAAAGCTAAATATCAGCAAACAGCGCCTATTTTTTCCAGAGATGATTTGATGCGCATGCTTCAAATGGTAAGCGAAGCACAAGTTAAACTAAAAGATGCTCATCAACCGCGAATACAATTCGAAATTGCTCTCCTAAAACTCATACATATGGAGAGGAGTGAGAATCTTAACAAACTACTTGAAGAAATTGATGCGTTAAAAAAAAACTCTAGTTTTCTAGAAAAACCTGAATCACCCACCCATTCTGAGGTGACTTCTGCATCCGTCCCTAAAGATACAATCACGCAAAACTCTCTTGAACATACTTCTACTCTTCAAAACATAGCTCCGGAATTAACTCAAAGTATAGATGCCGAATCAGTTACAGAGACAACACCCAAATCTGATCCGATCTCTGATGAATTTGATTTAGGTTCACCAGCCTTAGTTACCGAAGTCACGCATCAAGCCAATGAAATTCATAGAAACAATGGATACCATTACTCTGCTGATCCCATTGTTGAAAAAAAGGTAGAAAGCGATGTTCAAGTTTTAGAAAAAAAACTAGTATTAGAAGATGTACGCGCAGTTTGGCAGGAGTTTTTAAATTCACTTTCTCAAAGAGTACCTAAAATTCTTGAACTCCAAGTGCAACGTGTACAACCCTCTGTTCTAAAAGGATTAACACTCACTCTAGAATGTGACAATCCTCTCGCACAACAAATGTTAAAAGAACAAGAAATGGATTTAACGATGATCTTGAAGGAACAGCTTGGAGTAAAAGTTCGTTTTAATCCTATCGTATCACAGGGATCGAAAACTAACATACAAGCAAAAAATCCCTATGAACGCTTTAAAGAAATACAGCAAAAAGATCCCATTTTACGTGAATTAGTTGAACGTTTTGGGGCAGAACTAGAATATTAAGAAGGAAGTATCATGAATTTTAATATGGCCGATATGTTTGGCAAAATTCAAGAAATGCAATCAAAAGTAAAAGAAACTCAAGCCGAACTTGGCGATGTAATCGTTGAGGCCGAAACAGGCGGGGGTATGGTTACTGTAAAAGCGAATGGCTTAAAAAAGATTGTTTCCATTACGGTAGATAAAGATATTGTTGATCCAAACGATAAAGAAATGTTAGAAGACCTTGTAGTAGCAGGAGTAAACAAAGCTCTTGATTTAGCTGAACAAGAAGCCCAAAAAAAAATGCAAGAGGCGTATAAAGGAATGATTCCAGGTGGTGGAATTCCAGGTATGGATTTATCAAAATTCGGACTATAACACGGAATGCAACTTACTTCCGAATATTTAGAACGAGCCATCGAGCAATTATCAAAACTCCCAGGTACAGGTAGAAAATCAGCCCAGAGAATTGCTATACATCTATTAAAACAAAACGATGAGTATGCCTTAAAACTAGCCAATGCGATTATCGATTTAAAACAAAAGGTAATTCGATGTTCAACATGCGGTAATGTTTCCGATGCCGATCCCTGTAAAATTTGTGAAAACCCGAAAAGAGAGAATGGACAAATTTGCGTAGTCGAAGAATTCAACGATGTTTACATCATCGAAAAAACCAACGAATTTCGAGGTCGTTATCATGTGTTAGGTGGGGTGATTTCCCCGATGGACAATATTGGTCCTAATCAGTTAAGAATTAAAGATTTATTGAAACGGGTTAGTGGTGATGAACACATCAATGAAATAATTCTAGCGCTTAATCCCGATGCCGAGGGCGAAGCTACGTCATACTATATCAATAAATTGTTAACCCCTTATGAGGTTAAAGTAACCCGAATTGCCTATGGTATTCCTATGGGTACCGAACTCGAATTTATCGACGAGGCAACCTTAAGCAGAGCTTTTATGAGTCGAAGTGCTTTTTAAAGCAATTTAATACCCATCTATTCCATGAGTTATCGTATGTTACATCTACATTATCCTAACCTTAAACAAGTATTCATAATGAAAAAACCATTGCTCTTCCTCGTTTTGATAGGATCTTCTATACAAACCATTGCCCAGCAAAATACCTATTGGCAGCAAGAAGTTGACTACACCATGACTATTGATGTGGATACGGAAACACATCGTTTAAAAGGAACCCAGCAATTAGTGTACTCCAATCATTCTCCAGATGTATTAGACCGAGTGTACTATCACCTTTACTTCAATGCCTTTCAGCCTGGTAGTATGATGGATGTACGTTCTAGAACCATCCAAGACCCCGATGGACGCGTTAGAGATCGAATTCTCTATTTAAGTGATGAAGACATTGGCTTCCACAATATTTTGTCACTCAAACAAGATGGTAAGGAACTTACATACAGCGTTGAAGGAACCATTCTAGTAGTAGAATTAAATACTCCCATTCAACCAGGCACTACCACTACTTTTGATATGGAATTTGAAAGCCAAGTACCAAAGCAAGTACGCCGTTCTGGAAAACAAAATGCAGAAGGCGTAGAATTTTCTATGAGCCAATGGTATCCAAAATTGGCGGAGTATGATTATCGAGGTTGGCATCCAAACCCGTACATTGGTCGAGAATTTCATGGGGTATTTGGCGATTTTGACGTAAAAATAACCATCGATAGCGATTATTTGGTTGGTGCAACGGGCATCCTTCAAAATCCCAATGAAATTGGACATGGATATGAAGAGGAGGGTGTGGAAGTGACGCACGAATCCGATAAAATCACCTATCATTTTATAGGCGAACATGTATTGGACTTCTTTTGGGGGGCAGATCCCGATTTCATACATACAAAGACACAGGTCCCGAATGGACCAACCCTCCATTTTTTCTATCAGGCAGAGCAGATAAGTGTACAGGCATCAGAAGAAGAAAACGCGAATTATCTATCGTATTGGGAACAACTCCCTGAATTCCTAGTGGGCGCTTTTGAATACGCCAACGAACACTTTGGGGCTTATCCCTATCCGCAATACACCACCATTCAAGGGGGCGACGGTGGTATGGAATACCCAATGGGAACACTGATTACGGGAGCTCGTTCACTAGGCAGTCTGGTTGGGGTAAGTGTGCATGAAATGTATCATAGTTGGTATCAAAATGTGATAGCCACCAACGAAGCATTGTATGCTTGGATTGATGAAGGCTTTACGGTGTATGCATCCAACGAAACCATGGATCATCTATTTAAGCAAGAATCGGTATTTCCGTATGAAGGATCTTACAACGGCTATTATGCCTTAGCACGCTCGGGCGTAGAAGAACCTATGAGCACGCATGCCGATCATTTTCATACCAATTTTGCCTATGGTCGCGCCGCTTATAGCAAAGGCGCCGTCTATTTAGGTCAGCTCGATTATATTATAGGTCATGCAAATTTTCGCCGTGCCATTAAAGAGTTCCACAACCAATGGAAGCTCAAACATCCTACCGATTTGGATGTAATCCGATTGATGGAAAGAGAATCAGGAATGGTACTCGATTGGTATCATGAATATTTTGTTAACTCCACCAAAACCATTGATTATTCATTACATGTGGTGGACGATTCTATGACTTCAACCACCATTGAACTTGCACGCATTGGATTGATGCCTATGCCATTAGATGTACATGTAGTGTATGCGGATGGATCTGAAGAATTATTTTATATCCCACTACGAATAATGCGAGGTGAAAAACCCAACGAAAATGATCTAAAAAGAACCATATTGGATGACTGGCACTGGGTAAATCCTGATTATTCGTTCAAACTTCCAGTATCTAGTGATCAAATTGTACGAGTAGAAATCGATCCAAGTCAACGATTGGCAGATATCGATAAATCGAACAATGTATATCCCGCTCCACAAAATGAAGAATAGGAGAAATTCAGAAGTGTAAGATTGATCAATAATGCGGCGATTAATATGGCCCTGTTATTGTGGGTTCTGGAAGTTTGATTAACTGCCATCTCAATTATTTAAGGATTGAAATAGCTACCTAAAGGAATCCTTATATAGAATCTTATGAGCAAGCAGAAGCCGATGAGTGGAGCGAATTATTTTCCAACGGTTTGTGTATGGTGCGTTTTAATGCAGTTTAGCCATTGTTGTGTGTAGTTTATTTCTTTTTTTTCTCTGAGATTACAAAAGAAGCCACAGACTTATCTAAAAAACCACCTCGTGATGATACTAACCCAGCCCAATGTTTTATTTCATCATTAGATAGGATTAAAGCTGAGTGAAGTATGGCTCTTTTGTCCCAAGGTCCTAGTACATCTAGTCCATCTTTATGATCTTTTATCCAAGTCGTATCCTTTAATCTTTTTGCAATTAGAGCCTGTTCTCGTACCCGAAGTATTTTAGAGTAATCAATTTTTAATTCAACAAAATTAAACACAGGATTCTGCAGTAAAGTGTAAATCCAAATGTTGATATATGGTAACTGTACTAAGTCATCATCTAATATATTCTGAAAGTCATCTTTGTATTCCTTTACTGACTTTTCATTTAAGACCCTTTCAAAATAGACTACTATTTCTCTGAGAATTGGTAGTAATTTTCTGAAATTAGAAAATACTAAAGGTAGGATACTGCGCACCTTGTATCTTCCAGCTTTCCTCAATAAATGTCTCATTATTCCCAAATCAATTTGTTCAAATTGAAGGGCTCTTTCAAAGATTTCTGTGTATGCGTCTGACCTCACCGAAAATTTTTCACTAGATTCTAAATCTTCAAATTCAGGGATTTCAGGTATTCCAAAACTATATGGGTTGTAGTTTTCTGATTCTGCTGATTCCGCTAATATTTTATGAATGGCTTCTTGTTCTGTACTTTCTTCATCTTCGAAATAATTTGCTATAAAATTCTGATTTTTTAGAATAAATGTCTTTTCGCTTGAAAGAACAAGTCTATGATTTGAATATAAATATTTGGTCAGTTCATGAAGAAAGAAACTAGCTTCTTCAAAAGTGTCAAAATAAATATGCATATCATCAACATAACTTGTGAATGAAGCCGTTTGAGAAATGATTTTTTTGTCAATATCTGCCATTATCGCCTCAGAAACTAAAATACTAGGAGCAGGTCCTACAGGCACACCTCTAGAAATATTTGAATTCAAAGCAGATAGAAAATCTTCAAGAATCTTAGGTGATTCTACGCCAGCTTCTTCCAAGACGTTTGTTACTCTATGCAAATATATTTGATTGTAAAAATCCGTGATATCACAGACAAGGACATAACCGTCTTTATTTTGCTTTGCTAATTCTAATGATTTTGATTTAAATCTAGCAAAACCATCTAAGTCTGTCCCGAAAAATGACCCGTGAATGTCGGAGTTAATTCTATATGAACAAGCTATATTTTTATCGTTTGGAATTCGATAAGATTCAATCTTTTCCGAGAATTCATAAAGAATTGCTGTATAAAGTAAAGTGTCAATTGGGTCAAGTTGATGAACAACTCGATAGGTTGCATTTTTTTTCGGTGCTAAACAAATGAAGGGCGTTTGTGGGGCATAGTTATCTAAGTCAATATTTAATAATTCAGTCTTAACTTTTGTCCAATTGTGCTGTATCGCATCGAACTCGAATAATTTAGGGTAGAAATCAGAGTCATAAAACTTTCTTACATGTTTTAATGCCCATTCAATAGATGTTTCTTTTATGTTTCTCATTTCTGTTAATTACACACAACAAAATAATAAAATGAACTCAGTTCACTTTATCCCTATTGTATCTATACGTGTATTCATTTTACTCTACTCATTTATAAGGATAAACGGAATAAAAGTAATTTATTAGTAAGCGTCAACTTACGCATAATCATGCGGTAAAAAATCATCTTTTTATTGAGGGCTATTTGTTTAAGCATCTAGATTACTGCCTATGCGGGGGGGACTTTAGCAATTCTGAGTGGATTCGGGTATTGTCGAATCCACCATAATTGCGGTTATTCATTGTTTGATAGTGTGTTTTTTAAAATTTTCTCTTGATAACCCAATAATTGCTTTTTCAATAAAAAATACCCTCTTGATAAAAGAAAAGCATAATTATTCATTGCAGTAAATAAGATTTCCAGATTATTGTCATAATATTTCTCATTACCGAAATATTGCCAATGTTTCGAAAGATATAATTCAAAATTCTCTTTGATCTCTTTTGTTATTTCAGATTGATACCTACTGTCCGATAACATTTCTTTAATACCATATTTTAATTTTACTTCAATGGGTTTGATTTTTACAAAATTTGAACGAATCTGATCAAAAGGAGTTGTCAACTCTAGAAATTGCAATTCATTTGAAAGTTTTATGTAGGGTTCGTATTTGATATCTAACTCTTTATCAAAATCGAAAAATTCTCTATAAATATTTTCCAATGCAGCAGTGTCATTAGCTTTTTGTTCGCATTGTCTAAAAAAATTAAATATTATAATGTCGTTTTGCTTGATTTTATCATTTGTCAATTTAAGTTCTTTATCAAGATTCTCTATTAGCTCTTTACTATCTTTTTGTTTGTACTTTTGACCATCGTAATCAAATGTTTTAATTGGAATAACTTTTTCAGCAATTTGCTTAATAGTCTCAATGTCATTTTGGAGGGCTATGGCAGTATAGACTAAATCAACCTTGTCGTCAGAGAATATTTCATCAATTTCTGCTAATTCATCAATTGACTTTGCAGCATTTATATCAAACTGGATAGGGTTCTTGTTGTCGTAATAACTATTGTAGACCTTAGCAAATGAATTTTTTGAAAACTCCTTTTTATATTCATTTTTGAACTCTTCAAATGGAATAGAAATCGGTTCTCTTTGATATTGAACATTGTTAAATATCTTATTGGTAAGTTTTTCTTGAGTTTTAACAATGTTCGTGAAAACCTTAGATGCAGGAATAAATTCTATCTCTTGAGAAGACATACTGGTTTTTTCCAACATCTCTATCCTATCCTCAGTACTTGGGTGTGAAGCCCATTGATCTTTAATTACTAATTTTGATTTATTGAATTTGTTTAAATCATCATAAGTAACCCTAGGGAGACCATTTTCAATTTTAAAATTACTGTCTTTAGCAAGAAAATTTATTACAAATAAGTGCTCCTTATATAAATTTTCACTTTTTTGATTTGAATCTATTCTTTCTTCATAAAAGGATAAAACATAGTTGAAAGAATAGTCTGCTATTGACATTCTAAGTAATGAATCTTTCAAAGGTTCAAATCCAGTTATATTGGCGGCAATTTCATCTGCATGAAATTCCATTTCTCTTGACAAACCCATATAGCTCTTATTTACTACATCATAAACTAGCCTTAAAAACCACTGTACTCCTTCTATAATTTTTACAGCCAAAACAACAAAAATTGAAAAATAGCCACTTAAATTAGCCCAGCTTTGAATTAGCCTATCATAGGATTCATTATCGTAAAGTAGATTATAGATTACTTGATTTACATTATAAACATAGCTCCCTAGTTTCATGGTCTTTTGGGAAAAATGGCCAAACTCATGGCTCAAAATTGCTGTTAGTTCTGTTTTAGAAACTGTGTTCACAAGTCCCAATCCTATTTGAAGGTTCTTTTTTACTGGCAAGAACATACTCCAAAAACTAGAGTCATAGAAAACTGCTGCATTTACATCAGTTGATAGATAAACTTTTTTAGGAAATGTTGTACCAACCTGATTCACTATCTTATTAATGAGGTCGAAAAGTTCAGGTTCATCTTCTTTAGTAATTTCGAAAAGGTGGGATCGATCAACTTTGTGTGATTTAAATATAAACTTTAGTAAGAAGATTAAAACCAGCACACCTAAACTTGCTAATCCAATTCCCAGTGCTACTGTGATAAACATTGGTCGGATAGCTATTAACATAATACCTCCATAGATGCATAAAGCAGTCAAACCAACAGCCAAGACTAACATAAGAACATATGTCAAAATGAAAAATGTGATTGACATTATCGCTTTGGTAGTTTGAGCCTTAAACTCTGATGAAATTTTGATTTCTCTTTTTGTCATTGATTCATTTCTTAATCTCACACAACGTTCTGGCTAAAATGTCGTACAACGGTTTGGTTGGTTAGGCCTATGCTTTATAGCCATTGTTGTATGCTGTTTTTCTATTTATACATTTCCAATGCACATTCCACATTGTCGTTATTCAGTTCTTTCAGTCTATTTAGCGCAGCAGTTGATTTCTCCGAATCAATTGTTTTTAATGCGTGTACACATTTCCTTAAAGTCGATTCTAATCCATCATCGTACGGTCTGAAAATTTCTTTATTCAAAGCGATTTGAAGAATTGGCTCTACGAATCTGTTATCTTTTAGGCTTTCTAGATAAATTGTATTCACTAGGTCTTCATGTTGACTATGCCACTTTCCAGAAAGAGCTTTTTCAATTAAGTCATATTGACTAGAATCAATGTCATTTGCTTTTTTTAATTCTAGACAATTAATCAAGTCTTCCTCGCTTTCTTTTTCAACTGCTATTTTAAGTGACTTATTCATATAGGATTTAATGGCATACAACAAAATAATAAAATGAACTCAGTTCACTTTATCCCTATTATATCTTTACGTGTTACTCACTTTACCCCACTAAATTCGAAGGATAAAATGAATAAAAGTAACCTAATTATACGCCTCAACATATGCATAATCATACTATAAATAAATTACCTTTTAATTGAGGGCTATTTGTTTAAGCATCTAGATTCCCGCCTACGCGGGAATGCCCATTACTCCCATGGTTCTTTATTCAACGTCATCCCGCGGCGAAAGCCGGGATCTGGATGGTAAAGCAAGTATCGGTTTTTATACCTATCTAGATTCCCACTTTCGTGGGAATGACTTTAATATTTGTTTGGTGGATTTGCAGCAGATGACGGTTATTCATCATTCCTTTTCTAGAGTCACTCTGTTCCCGATTCATCGGGAGAGGAGTCTTACCTCTTTTAAATGCCAAGAAAATGTATTTGGCTTTGTTATATGGGTAGCCCATGATCAACGAATCAATCCTTACAGATTCTGGATAACTTCCAAAATGACGACGAGGTGGTTAACGCATTTTAAAGGTAACAACTACTGCTCTACATTAGGTTAAATCCCTAGATTTCTCTCCCGATGAATCGGGATCGAAATGACAAAAGTCCACCATGAATAGAGCTTTGTTATCTCCCTACTGTAAGAGTAAATCCAAGAACTTTGAAAAAGAAATAAGACCCATATTAAGTTTGGCCGTTATTGGCTATTGTTGTTATTTACAAGTATTGATAAATATAGATTATTATTGACAACATGTTAAATGTTATAATATTCACTTGTTAATTATTTTTTTAGAATTGAAATGACAGAAGCAAATTTCTCAGATTACAAGTTAAAATTAGTAGAGCATTCATTTGGTTCTTCATTAACAGTCTCAGCTATGAGTAGTTGGTTTAGCACTTAACTTTACAAGTACACATCAAACTGAAAGTCCGCGAGGATTTTGAGAAGTAGTCGAGAACAAGCAATTACTAATAGCCATTGTTGGCAACTGGCTTTTATTTGTCATCATAATGGAATCTGCATTGTATAATAATACATTTTTGGTCAACACCTTTTTCCCCTGATACTCTATAAACTAATCTATGTTCTCCTGTTATTCTTCTTGACCAAAATCCTTTCAATCCGTGTTTCAATGGTTCTGGTTTGCCTAAACCTTTGAATGGATTCTGCTTGATTGATTTTATAAGTTCTTTAATCTTAATTGCTGTGTCTTTGTCAGTATCTATCCAATAACTAAAATCTTCCCATCCGTGTGCAGTAAAATCTATATTCATTAAAGGTAAATTTCATCTTCATTGTATTCAACTAAATCTCCATTATCGATTTGCTCGATTGATTCCATTAGTCTATTTCTATTAGCCTTTGTAGATAATACATGCTCTGTTTCTTTCAATGAATTGTATTCGTTAATAGACATTATAACAACTGCATCCTCCCCTTTACTTCGAGGTACAATGATCACTTCCATTGACTTTGAAACATAGTCAAAATGTTTTTTGATATTCTTTCGTAGAGTGGAAATTGTTATTGCTCTCATAATGATTGAATTTAAGTGTACAGTATTTTGTACAAAAAAATGTACAGTATTTGTGCTGGATTTCCAAATGAGCGGAGCGAATTCTTCTCCAACAAAATGATAAACTGAACAAACATAATTTATTGGTAAGCTAAAGCATATACTTATTCTTGCTAAAAAATAACTCCACTTTTTGTTAAAGAGGAGTTATTTTAACATTTGTGTGTTTGTCATTTCGATCCCGATTCATCGGGATCGAAATGACAATATCTTGGCTCCCAAAACAGGTCTTAGAGGTATTGATGAACCAAGCCGGTCCCCAATGCCTTCGGCAAAATCTGGAACAACTACACGATGTCTTTTAATGCATTATTGAGTTCAGCTTTAGTAACCCCATCCTACAAAACAAATACACACTCTTTCTTCATGGCTTCTTCCAAGTATAGTTCATACTCATCTTTATCAATTTCGATGCACCCAAACCTACCTAGGTGTTCCGTATAAAATTGCGTATCCCAAAGTTTGAACCTATTGTTTTTCAAAATGGAATGACAATAATACAGTGCCACTTTATCGGCCTCGGGAACACTCTTAAACATGCTTTCACCAAAAAAAGCCGAGTTAAGATGCACGCCATAAAGTCCTCCTACTAGTTCTTGATCCATAAAAACCTCAACGGAATGGGCATATCCATATTGGTTAAGAACATCATAAGAATTGATGATTAAATCATTAATCCACGTATCTGCTCTTTGTGCGCATCGTTCCACTACCTTTGTAAAACAAGTGTTAATCTTTACAGAGAATTTTTCTTGTCGAAGTAATCGTTGAACGTTTTTCGATACATGAAATGCATCCATAGGAATAATGCCCCGTCTATTTGCCGAAAACCAATCTACACTTTCTGAATGGCGAGATTCAGCCATAGGGAATATTCCTTGTTTATACGCGGCTAGCAAAGTTTCGGGGTGTATTATTTGCATACAAATGTGAGATATGAGATCACATACTTCTTTGTATTATCTAATTCCTTAACTTTTTTTCATAAGATTAATGCTCACAAGACAGTGCATGATAATCTCCAGAACCAATTGGTGAACCTGGAGGAGGCATTAGTGTATACTCGGTTTTAAACTCGGTTGGATGATCTAAATAATGCTCGATCAACAGTGCAGATTGCATCGCCACAACATCATTTTTTTGCTTGTCTAACATTTCCATAAGATCATTTAACTTACCTAAAACAATTGCTTTTGTTAACGGATTAGCTTCCTTGGAGGCGTGTAATTCAATCAAACTGCTAACGACTAAATGATTAACTACTTTTTGGATTGAATTATGATATTCATTTCCATAGCGAGTCTCCCAAGTTTGTTCAATAATTTCATCGATCATTTCTTCGAGACTCAAATTATTTTCACGGGCATGATATTCTACCAATCGATTTGCTCGTGCAGGATGTAATAGTAATCGTAAAGGAACATTTGCAGCAGTTTGCGCTATGCCAAACGCATCTAAGGCTGGCCCTGTATTTCCCTTAAATAATTCTCTGGTTGCTGGCATTCCTGGCGGGCGTGTGGGGATCAGCTCAAGTACATGTTCGGGTAGTGCTAGTACATCGGGATGTATTGCTTTAAGCATTTCTTTTAATGCCTGTTCTTGAGTTTTCTTATCCACAATAGTTGGCGTTGGCTGATTGTCTCCTTTTATTTTGTAAGTATAATCAAGGCCTCCAATCAATTTTACCGTACCCTCTAATTGGTAACGATGAAAGAGATAAATGGGGACCAAAACATCGTGTAGCTTCGTCATCGGAGTGCCGTCTGGAATATTGGCTTTTCCAAAGTTCTCTAAAGCAATCTTACGAACTTCTAAAATATGAGAAAGCTGAGATTCTACATCCGTACCATAATCCCACAGATGCGCATAAGGATGTGCCCCACCTTGAGGACGAGCATCACTATCCGAAATATATTTTAAACCATCCTCATGGGCTTGTTCTAGAATATCATTTAATGCTTCTGCTTCATCTACACCTGCTGGAAAATCCTGATAGCCATATGCAATGGTAACTTTGTCCCATTCTCCCATTCCTACATCATAAGCATCACTTAAATCTAACTCTCCATTTATGATATTTACTTTAGGATGGGGATAATCCATTACCGATTCTCTACCGTCTACACTAGATGCAAAGTTATGGTAGATTCCTAAGGTATGGCCAATTTCATGCGCCGAAAGTTGTCTAATTCGCGCCAATGCCATTTCCATCATAACGGGATTATCTTCTGCCCCTTCAGCAAATGGAGCAAGTAAACCAGTAGCAATCATATAATCCTGGCGAACACGCAGAGAGCCCAATAACACATTTCCTTTAATAATTTCACCCGTTCGCGGATCAACAACAGAACCGCCATATGACCATCCTCTTGTTGATCGATGAACCCAGTTAATCACGTTGTATCGAATATCTAAAGGATGTGCATCGTCTGGTAATACCTTAACCTGAAATGCATCTTTGTAGCCTATGGCTTCAAATGCTTCATTCCACCAGCGCCCTCCATCTAGTAGAGCACTTCGCACAGGCTCTGGGGTTCCATTATCTAAATAATAAATAATTGGCTCTACTGCTTCGCTTATGGCCGCATTTGGGTCTTTTTTCTTCAATCGATGGCGGTTTATGAATTGGATCATCATGGGTTCATCAATTGGAGAGGCATAATCCATAAACGATGTAGGATAATATCCAGCTCTTGGGTCGTATCTACGTGGTTCATACTCGTTATCTGGCAACTCAATAAATGAATGATGTTGACGAACAGTAATGGACTTCGGTGATGGTACTACCGATCTAACTTGAGAACCGGGATTACTTCCAGCAAAAGTAAGCATTGTCTCAAATTCTGAGTTGCTTGGAAAATTAAACGTTCCTTCCTCATACATGATCGATCTGCTTTTATCGAGGGTATAATTTCCCTCACCTCGACCTCTTAAACGACCTATTACATCGTGGGCATCGCGAATAAGATATGGGGTTACATCTATTAGATAGTTTTCTTCGGAGGATGCCGCAATATCAAATGCTGCTAATATGGACGATGCAAACGCCTCTCGAACCGACTTTTTCTCTAACTCATTATTAGAACGAGCGATGTACTCTACATTGGGTTGAATAAGAAATATTTTGGGACCTCTTTTCTCGAAAAAGACTATCCGTTCACCGCCTTGTTGACTACGATCTAATCCAATATCGTTCGACCCTACACCAGCTGCTAAATAATTAGCATATAAAAATTCGGTGTTTAGTTTATCTACAACTAACCAAAGTTTAGCCTGATCCTCATCAAAATAATAATCAAAAAAACCTTCAGTAAGGGTTAGTCCTGCTGTTTTTTCTGAAATAGATGGAACCTGAGCCCAAATAGTGTTAGAGAATAGAATCCCAAAAAATAGAACAATAAGTCTTTTCTTCATGATGAGTAAGAATATAAATTTAGGGTCAAGACAACTTAAGAGGGTTGTTTCGGATTAAAGATAAGAGTTTTGGATAGATATTTTCTTTACGATAATTGAATCGGAATTCGGACTCTTTAAGATGCAGGTAAAAAGTAGCGGGGTGCATTCCCCGGCACTTAACTAATCGGGTTTTAGCAAATCCCCAAAAGCCTTCTATTCCGTTGATATGGCTTGTGGAGGTGGCAAACTCATTGCGCCCATGATCCACACGTAGGTGCTTAGCATACCCTAAGTCCACCAGCCCATTGTAGCCTCGCCAGCCATCGGAATGAATCACACTTTCTAGGGCTACTTTTCCTCTAATAATAGCCTGTAAGGTCTTTTTAGAGGCGTTGGGCACCACCTCTGTATACACCTTTCCATTACGCTAGTAGAGTCCAAATACCAATACTTTTCCATACGCACCGCGTCCCCGTTTACCTTTTACTCGTCGGGCACCAAACAAAGATTCATCGACTTCCACCTGTCCACTAAATGGAGATTCGGACTCACAAAACTCGGCGATACGCCTGCGGATAGCTGTTAAATGTTTGTTGACTGAATTGCGAGAAATACCACTGAGTTCGGCGGTCTGCACCGCGGTTAGATCTAGGCAAAAAAGGCGTAGAATCTGTCGGAATTTAGCCTCAGAAATTCGTGAACGGTATATATACTTATTACGGATTGGCATACAACAACTTATGGAATTTTAATATCCCTTAAGTTGTCTTGACCCTAAATTAAAAATGGAACAATAAGCTTTTCAAGAAAAGTTGGGATAATGAATTGTTTTTTAATCTATGAATCAAATTTTTTAGAGAAAAAAGATTTAAAAGTGTAATTCATTATCTCTCATTTACATTAGATTTAAAGGATCAACATCTAATCATTTCCAAGATAAATGCCCTATGTTCATGTTCATAGTGTAGTATCTAGGTAATTTAACATATCCTTTAAGCTTCGCAAAAATTACCCTTTGATAAAACCTCTAATTCTTTAAAACTATATTCAAAATCTATTCGTCTTACACCTGGCATCAAGAAGTGGAACATCACTCTTGATCTAATAATCAAAAAAAGAATGGAAGACGCTCAACTGATCCAAGATTTTTTAGGAGGTAATCACCAAGCTTTCAATAAGCTCATTGGTAAATGGCAAAATCGCATCCACCATTTTGCATTTCGATATTTTGCAAACAATGATGATGCATCAGAAATCACACAAAAAACATTCATCAAAGCTTATCAAAAACTTGAGACCCTTGATGACAGTAAAAAATTTGGTTCATGGTTATACAAAATTGCAAATAATTTATGCCTAGATGAACTGAAAAGAGTAGGGCGAAAACGAGCAACTTCTCTGGAGGCACTTAAATCTGCTCCTCAAACAGAAATAGAGCGAGCTGCTGATAGCGCATTAATGAGAAATGAAGCCATTGTTCTTTTACATAAAGCGCTACTTCAATTACCTATTGAACAACGTGTGGTTGTTATCATGAAGGAATATGAGGGACTAACTTTTAGAGAAATTGCAGAAATTTTAAATGAATCAGAGAATACTATCAAATCTAGACTGTATTACGGTCTAAGAGCATTAAGAAAAATGTTCGATTCTTGGAAAATCAATAAAGAGGTATTTAGCTATGACTAAAGATGAAGCGCGTGAATTGTTAATAGATTACATGTACGGCGAGTTAGATATAGATACTCAACAAAAGTTGGAACTTGTGATCCAGCACTACCCTGACTTAAAGAAAGAATTTGATGGCTTAATGGAAACTAGAGAGGTATTACAGCAGATGCCGGTTGAACAGCCTGAAGGTCGAATAATGATTATGGAGCCACGCTCTACCTATTCCTCTTTTAAATACTGGTTAGAAAACATGCTGAGTGTACTCACTCCAAAGTCAACCTTCAGTAGATACAGTCTTGCACTAGCGAGCTTTGTTTTTTTGTTTGCACTAACCGGCAGGCTAACCAACTTGAACATCGATTATCAAAATAATGGATTTTCACTTTCATTTGGGGAACAACTCCCACAAGAAATAGGATATACTGCAGATCAAGTTGAACTTTTAATCAACCAAGTACAAGCTAACAATGCTCAGCTTGTGGCAGAAATTATACAAGCAGCTCAAGAACAGCAAAAAGAGCAAGAATTTCAATTCCAACAAACACTGGCTAGCTTTGCAGAATATTTAGATGAGCAAAGAACATCAGATTTAAAACTCATCGACTATAGTTTAACCAACTTAGAAGAAACTACCTATAATCGCTTTTATCAAACCGATCAGATGTTAGGTGAAATAATAGAAACTGTAAGTTATAATAGATAAAGAATGAAACAACTCAAGATGACTTTACTGATCGGACTGTTGAGCCTCATATTAGCTCCATCCATCGCTGCACAAAATATAGATGCACATCGAATGAAACGGGACATCCGTATTATGGAAAATATTCTTAGCGAACTATTCCGAACGCAAACTGAAATAGCTACTGCCGACTCGTACACTGTAATTCGAGGAGAATTTGGCCAACGATCAATTAGAGGGACTTACTTAAAAGATTTTGGCATAATTTTTATGATCCAAAAGAACGATCCTTTTACACCACGCATGGATGTAGATCGTGACATAGGTTTTTCTTTCTACTACAGCACTAATAGTGACGATAGTGCTAAGGAAGCTTCAAGAACTGTAGATGAGGAATCCATTAACAAAAGAATGACAGAATTCCTCATCAATTATGGTTCCATTATTGGCCAGCTCGATGATGATGAAAGAATTATGTTAGTATATGATAGTAATCCCAATTTCAAAAGAGCCCGATTCGTCGGTTATATGGATAATAACGGTAGAAATACGTTTGAAGAAGAAACTAAAGGAAAACTACCTGTTCTTTCTGCGTCTGTAAGCATGCAAGACTTGATAAATTATCGTAGTGGTACCATTAATAACCAAGAAATAGTGAATAGAATTAATTTTGCTAGTAGCGAAAGTCAACATTATACGGATTTGGAAGTAATGGGAAATATTTTTGAAACAGCATTAAGAGAATCTGCAGAAAATACGTTTCGAGTAAATGGGAAAATTGGATACATGATGCTGGACAATTTTGGAGCAATTTTTAGCTTTGATGCTAGATATAGTGGCAATGGTAGTTTGTTTTATGGAAGATTTCCTGAAGGTCAACGTATACTCAGAAATTTTCAAAATAGAATAGCTAATGTCAGAATGGAGCAATCTTTTGACACAGCCGAGGAAAAAGAAGCCTTTGAAAAAAGGGAAAAAGAATTCAAAGAAGGGATGATTGCAGCCTTTGAGAAATTAAAAAAAGATATCGCACAATACATGGTAGATTATGGGCGCACGATCACTTCAGTCGATTCTGATCAATATGTGTTAACAAGTATCAACTTATCGTCTAATGGTATGGATGAAATACCAAACCGTATTGATTTTCAAATTAAAAAATCAGTGCTTGAAGATTATGATCATGGCAAAATTACTAGAGAACAAGCGATCGATTCTGTCTCAGTTACTTATTATTGAAACCAAAAGGCTTGGTGAGAACTACTGAATAGTTCATGTTTAGAAGAGTATAGCTAGAATTTGAGCTGATCCATTAGTAAATATAAAATTTCCTTTTTGCTGACTCTGTTCCTGTACGTCAGCACCTCTCCTTTTCCACTAAAAAAGACTGGTCTGTTCTTCGTCTTTCTTTTGGGCTTGTTCGATGCGAGGCGATTCAGGAGCAGGTTCATCAGATAACATTTCTGGTAAAAAACGTTTCTCATAAATTTTTCTGGAAATCCCATGTAGTGCTTTTTCACCACGAGGTGTAATTCTCAAAAAACCACTATCATCTTCTGATAAAAAACCAAATGTTCTCAGATCGTTTACAATTAGATAAGCAAGTTTTTCAGAAGTTCCTGCATTTTTTTCTACAACTTCTCTATGAGGAGCCTCTTCTTCTGAAACATATACATTACCCAATACATTTAAGTCGATATTGGTAAGCGGATAACCTTCGCTTCCTTTCGTTAGTAGTTCATCCCAAGTATCTTGGGAGTAAAATAATCCAAACCACCACTTTGCTTCTTTAAGTAATTTTTTTGAGTGAGCGCATGCATAATATTCCCCTGGCGGAGCTTTTCGAGGTTCCCCTCTACTTCGAAACATACTCACCATGGTAGCTAAGTCCAATTCGTGGATGTTCGGAGGATATTGAAAATGAAAGTGGTTACGTTTTTGCATTTCTGCCGATTCGAAAATTACTTTTTCGGCTTAATATAGTTTTTTAAAATTTAATAGGCTCTTATTTAAGACTATCAATCAAAAAAAATAAATTGAACGCTAAACTAGCCCTTTTCAGCAATTAACTCTACTGCTTTTTCGAGTGTCATTTCATTGGGTTCTATCCCTTTCGGTAAGCCTATATTCTTTTTTCCATGCTTTATGTAAGGCCCATAGCGTCCATCCATTACTTTTATTGGTTGCTCGGTTTCGGGATGTACACCAAGATCTTTTAATTCAGAACTTTTTCTTGGTGCAGCTTTCATTGCTAGGAGTTCGATAGCTCGGGTCAAGTCAACAGTGAGAACATCATCCGTTTTTGGAATAGATTTGAATTTGCCATCATGAACTACAAAAGGACCAAATCGACCGACTCCAGCTTTTACTATTTTTCCATCTTCAGGATGCTCACCAAGCGTACGAGGGAGTTCCAGAAGTTTAACCGCTGTTTCAAAATTCATCGATTCTGGAGTCATTCCTTTTAAAAGTGATACACGCTTTGGCTTTTTATTTTCTTCTGTCACTTCCCCAAGCTGTACATAGGGGCCATAACGACCACTTAACATAAATACTGGGAGTCCTTCTACAGGATGGATACCTAATGGTTTATCTTGTTCTTCCGACAGTTTTATTAGCTCTTCTAATCGCTCTGGAGTGATATCACTTGGATCCATATCTTGCGGCAAAGAGGTCGATATTTCTTCTTCCCCTTTTTTCATTTTTGCATAAGGTCCAAATCGTCCAACAGCCACACTTATTCCCTCTAAACCATCAAGGGGAAGATCAAGCAGCTTGGCTTTTTGCGGATCAATTTTATCTTCTTGGGTATCTACTTTTGCTCGTAGTCCGTTTTCACCTTTATAATAATCATCCAAATACTGTACGGCATCTTGTGTTCCAGTTGCTACACCGTCAAGTTTATCTTCAAGATTTGAAGTAAAACTACTATCAACTAAATCGGGAAAATGTTCTTCAAGAAGGGCAGTTACCGCAAAAGCTGTAAATGTAGGTACTAGTGCCTTAGCATCCAGTCGAGCATATTTACGATCTTGTATGGTGGATATTACCGCAGCATAGGTACTGGGTCGACCAACCCCTGATTTTTCTAATTCTTTAACTAATGTAGCCTCAGTATATCTTGCTGGCGGTTTTGTTTGGTGAATAATAGATTTTAATTCTTGTAAATCTGTGGTATCACCGTTAGCAAGTGCTGGTAAAAACTTCTCTTGATTTTCCAATGCAGATTCTGTGTCGTCACTTCCCTCGACATAGGCTCTAAAAAAACCAGGAAATAAAATCTTCTTTCCGCTCGATCGAAAATCAGCAGAAGTTCCGTTATTAATCGCTGTAATGTTAACGTTCGTGAATTCTAGCTCAGCCTCTGCCATTTGAGTGGCAATGGTTCGCTTCCAAATAAGATCATACAACTTAAATTCACGATCCCTTAATCCCGATTTTTCTGGAAGAATAAAACTTGAACCAGATGGTCGTATGGCTTCGTGTGCTTCTTGAGCAGTTTTACCTTTAGCGGTATAATTACGAACTCTTTCGAAAAGATAATCGTCGCCATACATTTCTATAATTCCGTTTCTAGCTGCGTCAATAGCCTGTGAAGAAAGTCGCGTTGAATCGGTTCTCATATAAGTTATAAATCCTTTTTCATATAACTTTTGAGCTACACTCATGGTATCACGCGCACTCATTCCAAATTTTCTATTTGCCTCTTGTTGTAACGTTGAGGTAATAAATGGAGGCGCTGGATTTCTTTTTTGGGTAGTTACCTCCACATTCGTTACCGACCAAGAAGCCTTTTCAAGATCAGCAACTAAAGAACCTGCTGCCGTTTCATCTAATAAAACTACAGAGTCTGGCTTTTTTAGCTTACCCGTGTTTTCGTCAAAATCTTTTCCACTAGCAATGCGCTTGCTATTTAAATGAGTAAGATCGGCCTTAAATTCATCGTTTTCTCCAGACTTTTGGAGAATTGCTTGCAAATCGTAGTAGGTTCCGCTTTTGAATTTCATACGCTCTCGTTCTCGCTCTACTAAAAATCCAACCGCAACGGATTGAACTCGCCCAGCAGATAAACCAGGAGAGATTTTCTTCCATAGCAATGGAGATACAGTATATCCAGCTAATCGATCCAGTATTCTACGTGTTTCTTGAGCGAATACTAAGTTCATATCGATATCCCGCGTATTTTTTAAAGCATTTTGAACCGCTTCTTTGGTGATTTCACGAAACACCATTCTTTTCACTGGCACCTTCGGTTTTAACACTTCAAGCAAATGCCAAGAAATAGCCTCACCTTCGCGGTCTTCATCTGTGGCTAGAATAAGTTCGTCGGCATCTTTTAACTTGGCTTTTAATCGAGTTACAATTTTCTTTTTATCGGGAGGAGTTACATAAATGGCGTAATAACGATCATCGGGATTAATACCTAAAGTTGCCCAAGGTTCTTTTTTGTATTTTGCAGGTATATTCTTTGCAGATGCCGGTAAATCACGTATGTGTCCCATCGAGGAGTCTACCTCGTATCCTTTTGGTAGATACTTACTAATGGTTTTTGTTTTTGTTGGAGACTCAACAATTACGAGACTTTTCATGTACTGCTGTCTATTAATTTAATGATCGTATTATGTCTTTTAGCTCCTCTGCGTGAGCTTTGGTATCAATTTTTTCGATGACTGCCAAAATAGTACCATCTGTATCAATAACAAAGGCTGATCGTGATGGACCTTCATAAACCTTTCCATACATCTTTTTTTCTACAATGGAATCTGTTGCCGCTGAAAATTTATAGTCGGGATCTGAGGCAATTACATAGCTAATACCATGCTTTGCAATGTATTTTTTGTGCGACCCACAGGTATCTTTGCTGATGGTCATTAAGTTATAGCCCGCATCATCAAACCATGACGCATGTTCTGCTAAAGAAATATTTTGTTTATCACAGCTAGAGGTGTTGTTCTTCATATACACAGAAACAATGGTACGCCGTGTTAGGATTTCTGAGAAGATATGTTCTTTTTCTTCTTCACCTTCCACAATTTTGATCATGAAATTTGTTTCCATTTTTTTACCAGTTTCGATCATATCTCTATTTTTTATGTGATTAATACATCCAATACTTACCCTTTATAACCAAATCCCTTTATCTGCTACAGAGTAAACTGCTCTAAGGCTTAGTAAGAGTAACTGTTGTTAATTTTTTATTTCAACCTCTGAAACATGTTTTATAGGAAAATTGCAAGAATTAGCAATAAAACACATCTGGTTTGCCTTAAAATGAATGGAATCTACTTTTGAAGCCATTCGTTCCTCTTTCACTGTTACTTTAGGGTTCAGTGTAACCTCTACAAATCTGCCCTGCCCATTCTTTTCCTCTACCATTACGCCTTCTGCTTGATCCTCATAACTAAGAATAATGACATTATTTGTTGTACATAAATGTAAAAACCATAACATATGGCATGAAGAAAGGGATGCCAAAAATAGTTCTTCAGGGTTATGAAGAGTTGGATTTCCTAAAAAGGAGGGATCTGAAGAAGCCTCGATTATGGTCTTATGATCAACGGTTATACTATGATCTCTGGAATATGCCCTATAACTAGATGTTCCTTCACCTTCTATTGCTGACCAATTGATCCTAGCTTTATAACAATGATGTTTTGACATACTTAAATATTCGTGTATTAGTGGAAATAATAAATTTAATTTCTAACTAAACTAAAGATTTGAAATAATAGAAATGGCTTTATTTTTTGAACTTGTAAATTGCTATCAAGAAATCATCATTTAATAATAGCAACATAAGTGTGATGATTTAGAATTACAATGGATTGGAAGCCGAAGAATATATCACGCATAGAAGTATTTTGAATAGAGTTAAAAACCATGCATTTTAAGCTCAATAAATCATAGACTATGAACGATCTCTCCAAGTATAGCTACAAAGAATTATATGGGATGCTGAATCACATCGATCAATTCAAATACCCAGATCGGTTAGAAGCAGTAAGTGATGAATTAAACACAAGAAAACAACGTGGAGATATACCCCAAGAATTGATTCCCAACATTGACTGGAGTGTGTTTCGATTTCGAACAAAGAAGAAAGAAATTAATAGTAGGGAGAAAGCATAAATTTCCCAATCGCAGCCACCACTAAAGAATGATCAATATCTCCTGATTTAACCAAATCAAGAAATTCTTCAAGTGCCATAACATGTACATTAATTCGTTCATTACCATCTAGTTGTTGTTCATTTGTCTTAATACAGTCTTGAGCAAGATAAGTATGCGTACAGTTTGATTGCATAGCTGGATTAGAACTAACCTTTCCAAGAGATATCCATTCTTTGGCGCTAAAACCAGTTTCTTCTAATAACTCTCTTTTGGAACTCTGTAATGGAGACTCACCCGCATCGCATACTCCCCCAGGCAGCTCTAATGTGGGCCTTTGTATTCCATACCTAAATTGCTCTACCAAAATTATTTCTTTATTTGGAGTTAGAGCAATCACATTAATCCAGTCTGGCGCTTCCAAAATCGAGAACGATGCATGATGATGTTCGGATTCTATGCACATATCACGTTTCAACACCTTGAATATATTCGTCGTATATTCGATACTCTCTTTCGTGGTAACCCACGGTTCGATGCTAAATTTTATTCTAGGAGATTTCATATGGGTACATCAATGCGCTTAAATTGTTCGGATTTCACTACTCAACAGCAGATTTTTGAAGCTACGGAAAAAGCTTGCGACTTGATGGAAGAAATGTACACATCGGGAACCTATCCTCGAATGATTGTACACCGGGAATTTTCTAAACATAACCCAAAAATTAAAGGGGAATTAGCACAACCTAGAGCATTTCGCTGGTATCTTCTTCGTGAAATGAGACGACTTCTCTCTAGTAAAGCGGATATTGAAATTGTGGCAAAACGCCCAATTATTGCACTAAATGATCCTAAACTATTAGAACATACCGATGAAGAAGAATGGGATTTCACTAAAAAGAAATTATTTCTTTTTAGTCCTGAACGAACAGATATATCTCTAGATCGTTTGAATCATTATACTGGTACTGATCCACAAGATTTTCAGCGATACATTTTATTTACAAACTACTCCATGCATGTTGAAGTATTTCTTGAATTATACCCAGATTGCGTAAAACCAGAACGGGATGGAGTTCAAATGCCTGCATATCATCATAAATTAGAGGAAAATAAAGGTATTACTCTCATAAATATTGGAGTGGGTCCATCAAATGCAAAAACAATAACCGACCATGTTTGTGTGCTACGTCCTGATGCTATGATTATGGTTGGTCATTGCGGGGGACTCCGAAATCACCAAAAAATTGGCGATTTTGTATTGGCGAGTTCCTATTATCGCGACGATCGTGTTTTAGACGATCTATTCCCAATCGGTAACCCTGTAATTCCAAATTATTTACTCAACTTATACCTGAAAGAAGTGTTAGATGAAAATGGGTTATCCCATAGAATAGGTACCGTATTTACAACGGGAAATCGAAACTGGGAATTTTCGGCCAAAGATACCGTTCAAAAAATCCACCAAAGTAGAAGCTTAGCTGTTGATATGGAGTCTGCGACAGTAGCCACTAATGGCTTTCGTTATCGTGTTCCCCATGCAACGCTATTGTCGGTTAGTGACAAACCGTTACACGGTAAGCCAAAACTTACTGGAGAGGCTCAAAAGTTTTATCAAAACTCAAAAGAGATGCATTTAAAGCTAGTAATTAATGCCATAAATAAAGTGAAACATAATTTTCCAAATGGATTACCAAATTCTAGTATCCGGGCTTTCAACGAACCTCTGATGGAGAGCGGTGAGTAGGTAGTTTTCTACATGTAAAGATCAATGGAGAGGGACTTTAAGCATATCTGATTGCTACAGGTTTAAGCTCATTCCTTTTTTGGAAAAATAAACAATTGAGTGACTTTATAACAAAAACAAGATCGTGTAAAAAACTTTGTAAGGAGTTGCTTAAGGATTGGTCTTACATGAAAAAAATAGGTGTAATTATGATAACTAAGACCGAATCGTTTTCTCATGAAGATTTCAACAATAGAACGGTAAAAGAAATGCTTCCTGATGAACAACCTAGAGAAAAACTACAACATTATGGCGCAGCCTCTCTTTCTGATGCCGAATTAATCGCTATTTTATTACGTACTGGTACCAAAAAACTAAACGTGATTAACACTTCAAGAGCTCTTCTTGCTCATTTTGGCGGATTACATGCTCTCATAAAAAGTGATTGGAAAGAACTGGGTGTAATTCCCGGCATTGCAAAAGTTAAAGCTATTACTCTGGAAGCTTCGTTCGAACTAGCACGAAGACTTCAAGTAGCAGGATTGGGAGAAGAAATTCAATTGAATTCCCCCGATGCTGTATCGGCTTATTTCGGACCAAAAATTCGCCACCTTGACAATGAGGTATTCTATGTGGCATTCTTAAACAATAAAAAAGTAATGAAGGGCTTTCATCAAATAAGCTCAGGGGGAAGTAATGCCACCATCGTTGAACCCGCAGAAGTACTTCGACAAGCGGTGATCAATAAAGCTAATTCCATTATACTGGTGCACAATCATCCATCGGGCGTATGTAAAGCATCAATAGCAGATATCAGTTTAACAAAACGATTATCAGAATCGGGAAAATTACTTGGTATTCCTATTGATGACCATGTCATTATCGCAGGATATAAGTTTGTGAGTATGCGGTCGGAAGGGTTATTCAATTAAGAATTGTTCAATTGTACAATTAAGAATTAATCAATGATCAATTAGCAATGAAAGAGAATATTATACTAACTAAGACCTACAATTTCGCAATCAGGATTGTAAACCTACATACACATTTGCAACATACATCTGGCGCTTATGATATTGCACGACAGCTATTGAGAAGTGGAACTTCAATAGGAGCAAATACTGAAGAAGCCATTGGTGCTGAATCCAAAAAAGATTTCGTTCATAAACTTAGTATAGCATACAAAGAAGCACGCGAGACAAAATACTGGTTAAGGCTTTTGAGAGATACGAATATATTGGAGAAAAAATTAGCTCAATCTATGATTAACGACTGTGATGATATTTTAGCAATAATAGGCAGGATAAAAATAACATCAAGTAAAAATACGTAGCTGTTTGATTATCAATTGTACAATTAAGAATTATTCAATGATCAATTAGCAATGAAAGAGAATATTATTTCAATAATGCTGGTCGGCAGATGTGTATGCTGGGCAATCTGTACCAGCTAGATATATGGAAGCTCTTGGTAAAGATGCTCTGTTTCCAGAAAGTGGGTATGAAGGAGCGTACATTAAAGATATCGCTAAAGACTTAGTTGAGGAACAAAGAGATATTCTTGATGATGCGGACTGGAGTCCATTTAAAGAAATCAATATTTGAAATGGAACAATTAAGAATTAATCAATGATCAATTAGCAATGAAAGAGAATATTATATTAACTAAGACCTACAACTTCGCAATCAGGATTGTGACCCTTCATACACATTTGAAACATACATCTGGCGCTTATGATATTGCACGACATCTTTTGAGAAGTGGAACTTCAATAGGAGCAAATACTGAATAAGCCGTTGGAGCGGAATCAAAAAAAGAAATCAACATCGTAAAGGAGACAATTCTTAATTGATTAATTCTTAATTCTTAATTGATTCCCTCTTATCTTCCCTTAAATTTTTGAATTAATTATAGAATGAACGACTACCTAAAGGAAATCTTAACCAACTCACTATCACAATTTGAGTTAGATGAAATTCCTGAAATACAACTTGAAGCTCCAAAAATGGCTTCTCATGGCGATGCATCAACAAATATTGCAATGATGTTGGCAAAACCACTTCGTAACAATCCAAGGGTAATTGCCACTAACATTGTTGAACAATTAAGCTATGATGACCGCAAAATTAGTGCTGTTGAAATTGCGGGACCAGGATTTATAAACTTTCGATATGCAAAAGATTTTCTATACGACCAATTATCTTCAATTATTGAACAGGGAGCATCTTATGGTACATCCAATTCTAACCAAGGACTTAAAGTCCAAATCGAGTTTGTGAGTGCGAATCCAACCGGTCCTTTAACTGTTGGACACGGGCGAAATGCTGTATTGGGTGATACCGTAGCTAGACTGATGGAATGGACGGGAGCTAACGTTGATAGAGAATATTATTTCAATAATGCAGGTCGACAAATGCGCGTGCTTGGGCAATCTGTACAAGCTAGATATATGGAAGTTCTTGGTAAAGAGGCCCTGTTTCCAGAAGGTGGATATGAAGGAGCATACATTAAAAATATCGCTAAAGACCTAGTTAAAGAACAAGGAGATTCTCTTAGTGATGCGGACTGGAACCCTTTCAAAGAAAAAGCTGAATCTGCGATTTTTAAGGATATAGATGGTACTCTAAAAAGAATGAACATCCATATGGATAATCATTTTAATGAGCATAGTTTATATGAAAATGGGGATATACAGTCGGTGGTGGACCGGCTTAGGGATAAAGACTTGGTATATGAAGCAGATGGTGCAACCTGGTTTAAGACTACAAAATTTGGTAAAGAGAAGGATACAGTACTTATAAAAAGTAGCGGTGAGCCCACCTATCGCCTACCAGATATTGCTTATCATGCCAACAAGCTCGATCGAGGATATGACGTATGCATTGATATCTTTGGTGCAGATCATATAGCTACCTATCCTGATGTGCTTTCAGGTATAACATCCCTAGGGTATGATTCGAATAAAATTGACGTCGTTGTGTATCAATTTGTAACCATTGTACAAGATGGGAAACCTTTTAAAATGAGTACACGAAAAGCTAATTTTGTGACTTTAGATGAATTGATGGATGAAGTAGGTGCAGATGTGACTCGTTTTTTCTTCTTAATGCGTTCCCCGAATACACATTTAGAATTTGACATTGCTCAAGCTAAAGAAGCGGGTGAAAAGAATCCTGTCTTTTATCTTCAATACGCACACGCTCGAATTTGTAGTATTCTTCGCAAAGCAGAAGAATACTACAATTTTGATGATGATCTAAATCTCTCGCTGTTAAATGAGAATGCTGAAATTTCACTAACAAAAATTTTATTCAAATTCCCAAAATCTATCCAAAGTGCTGCAGAAGCTCGCGAGCCTCATCGTTTAATAAATTATTTAAATGAAGTAGCATCAGCATTTACCACCTTTTATCATGACTGTAGAATAATTGGTATTGATACAAATGTAGCCCAAGCCAGAATTGCATTAGCTAAAGCTACAGCACAAGTACTTAACAATGGATTAACGATCTTAGGAATTACCGCGCCAGAAAGGATGTAAGTATTCATAACTCGTGAATTAATACGCACCTTATTTTTGTTTATTGTACTTGAATTAAGTATGATCTTGAATGAAAATTTTTATTGCTTGTTTATTTCTTTCTCTTCTTTTGCAATGTTCTTGTCAATATATGGTGGGTAGCCCAGCGTATAACAAAAGAATAGAGCAAGAACAGAGTAAAGAACTTATTAACCGAGAAACTCAAGAAATAAATGGTGATCAAACCGAATTCTTTGTGGTTGTTTAACAAATGCCTGTTTTGATTGGAGGAATGGGAAATCTACAAAAACAAGTCAAATATCCAGAGACGGCACGGCAGGCCGGAATAGAAGGAACAGTAATTGTACAATTTATAGTTTCAGAAACGGGTTCGGTTATTAACCCAAAAGTAATTCGAGGTATTGGTGGAGGTTGTGATGAAGCCGCTATAGAAGCTGTAAAAAAAGTTACATTTGAACCAGGTTCACAACGGGGAGTACCTGTTCCTGTTCAATTTTCACTACCTATTGTTTTTAGATTGTAGGCTTAATTATGAGATCAATTACATCTATCAAACTTCTGTTTCTCATCTTCATTATAGCTCAATTCTCTATGTGTGATCTTTTTTTAATGAGCAACTTGAAGAAAATGAAGACCAGGAATTTGTTTGTGATGAAGCGCCAGAATTTTATGTAGTGGTAGAACAAATGCCTGTTTTGATTGGAGGATTAGGAAATCTACAAAAACAAGTCAAATATCCAGAGATGGCACGGCGGGCTGGAATAGAAGGAAGAGTAACTGTACAATTCATCGTTTCAGAAACGGGTTCGGTTATTTGTCCCAGAGTAATTCGAGGAATTGGTGGGGGGTGTGACGAAAGCGCATTGGAAGTTGTAAAAAAGGCTAGATTTATTCCAGGTTCACAGTTTGGAGTACCTGTTCCTGTTCAATTATCACTACCTATTGTTTTTAGATTGCAAGATTAGAAACTCCAATTATATAACAGATACGTTGGTATAGTTGTTAAATATACCTTAGCTCCGTATTCATCTAGCTGGAATCAAATGAAGGTATTATCTACAGTACTTGAGAATCTTTTCTGAGGAGAAACAATCTAATTTGGTGATAATCTTGTAAAGCAGACAATTCCTCTATTAATTTGTTTATCTACTCGAAAACCACATTGTTCGAAAAGTTTATTGGATTCGTTTTTTGTCCAAAATTTAATACCACCAAATGTAGCAGATTCTTGCAAAAGCCTTCCATACCAAATATCACTTTTCGTCAAATGCATCATGAAGAAACATCCATCCTTCTTTAACACTCGATTTGCTTCATAAAGTACTTTTGTTGGATCTGAAAGTTCATTTAGAGTTCCTCCCATTACAAGAGCGTCAAAAGTGTTACTAAAGAATGGCATATCACGACCATCGGCACGCACTAAAAATAAATCTGTTTCATCTGCTTCGGCTTTTATCCTTGCCTCTTCTAACATCTGCAATGAAAAATCGAGTGCAACAATGTTTGCATTAGGTTGGGCAGCTTTAAGAGCTCGAGCATATAAAGCAGTAGACGCTCCAACATCAAGATATAAACCTCCATTTTTTGGTTCAGTCCATTCTATTAGTAGCTCATGCTCTTTCTCAATAGGGAAATCTTCTCCGGAAAGAAGGGTAAGAGAACGTTTACGCCAAATATCTTCATAAATGGATGCAGTCAATTTCCAGTGGTTAGTACTTAACGCTATACTTGAAAACTCTGGATCATTGACCATCATATTAATGATGTTATTTTTTACACGATATTCATCCCCATCTGTGGTGGCGAATGATCCATTAAATGGGAGGGAGAGATTAGAAACTTCATCGGGAATATGAATTCCCATGCGTTCGTTTATAGGAGATTTTAGTTCAAGATTCATACAAATAGATCAGTGTGTGCTTCCCTACGCTAGTACTTAGTTAGGGTTTCGATTCTATTTTTGCAGCACTAGCGATATCTGAGCACCTTTATCAACACCTAACATCTCTGCAGCATTTCCTTTGTTAATGCCTACTTCTAGCATCCCAGAACTCCCGATAAAAGCAACCGGCTCTCCAGGCTGTACATCTCCAAAAGTATTAACCATATGATCTATAATTGTATTTCCCACGTAAACTCGAACTTTTCTACGACCCGCAGTTTCTTCTAATAACTGTTCTGTAATATTTGTAATTAAATTTCCATAACGGTCGATATGAATAACCCAACCTTGTACACCGTCTTTATCACTAATTGGTACCGCCCAATGATAGGAAACCAATTCTTTTATTGGATCACCCATTTCACTCAAATTAACACCCTCACTTAAATGAGCAGCAACTGGACTAAAAATGTCTCTTCCGTGAAAGGTTCTAGAACGATTTTTCCTCCAATAACCTGACTTATTCAATTTATATGCTTTGAATGTGTACTCATTTGTTATTAGGCTGAAGATTCCATTATCTGGTCCCACAAAAAATTGATCTTTAATCTTAAGTGCTATTGGTTTTCGATCCGTTCCAACCCCAGGATCAATTACGACTAAATGTATGCTCCCTTTTGGAAATGAAAACGCTGCGTTTCTAATAACCCATGCCCCTGCCATAATATCTTGAGGAGGAATATCATGAGAAATATCAATAAGTCGAGCGGAAGGAGCAATACCAAGTATAACAGCCTTCATCACGCTTACGTAATGATCTTGTGTACCAAAATCAGTAGTAAGTGTAATTATACGACTCATTAAGCATAGCTATTCAACATAACTGGCATTACCAGCATGAGAATATCTTCGGTTTCGTCTTCAGCAGTAGGTTTAACTATTCCCGCTCTATTTGGGGAAGAAAATTCAAAGGATACTTCATCATCGTCGATATTGCTTAGGACATCACCTAAGTATTTCGCATTAAAGCCTATTTCCATTGATTCGTTGGCATATTCGCAATCGATAGCTTCTTTTGCTTCACTACTCATATCCAAGTCTTCGGCTCTAATTGTTAACTTATCGGTATCGAGCTGTAATCTAATCTGTCGAGTTGTAGAGCTCGAGAAAATGGATACTCGTTTTACCGTAGAAAGCATCTGATCTTTGCTAATGGTCAAAAATTTATTGTTATCTCTTGGGATTACTGAATCATAATTTGGATATTGCTCGTTAATTAATCTTGTTATTAAAACTGTACTTCCTGCTTGAAAACGCGCATGATCTTGTGTTACCGTTACATCACACTCATTTCCACTAATTGTTTTCTGAATAAGACTTAACGCTTTATCTGGTATTATAAAATTTACATCCGATGCGGCTTTGATCTCCCTGTTTGTGTATTTCACTAATCGGTGACCATCGGTTGCCACAAATCTACTTTCTTCAGTTCCTATTTGAAAATATACCCCCATCATTGCCGGACGAAGATCGTCACTTGATACAGCGAATAACGTTTTATTAATTGCTTTATGAATCAAATCTGTGGTGGTTGAGATAGAAACTCCATCATCTAGGCTAGGGACTTCTGGATATTCCTCAGCTTCATCACCTACAAGCTTGTAATTACCTTTATCTGTTCGAAAATTGATATTCTTACGTTCATCTACGTCAAAAAATACTGTTATATTAGGGAGCTGTCGTAAGGTTTCAAGCAACCTACGAGCAGGAATAGCAACCGCTCCATCAACTTCAATATCTGCATCAATATCTTGAACAATTGAAATTTCAAGATCGGTAGCTGTTAGTTTTAGCTTTCCATTTTCACTTTTAAAAAGAATAGTTTCTAAAATTGGCAATGTTGCCTTTGATGGAACTGCACCTATCACTGAAGAAAGGCCTTTATTTAGTTCGCTACTTGAGACCGAAAATTTCATAAAAATTTATCCAAATTTGATGTTTTTAGGCAAGTTTTCACCCGTTCTTGCCCTTTCATAAAGTTGTGCTTATACTAAGAAATACTTGTTCTCGTTGCAATACAACGATTCTAATTTTCAGGCTTAAAACTAATCAATTTCTATCGATAAAGCGCTACCATTTCATTAAGATCTTAATAAACGTAAATGTATCGCATAATTCTGGTATTTCTCTTCCTTTTTAGCTTTTCGTTTTCAATACATGCACAAAGCTCGCTTTCTAAATATGGTAATGACTTCCTTTCTATTGGCGCAGGAGCTAGAGCATTAGGTATGGGAGGCGCACACACCGCTTTAACCAATGATGTTACCTCAGGATTTTGGAATGTAGCTGGTCTTGCTTCTAGTACTAACGTTGAATTTATTTATATGCATGCAGAGCGTTTTGGAGGTATTGTGGGGTATGATTACGGTGCAATTTCTTATCCTCTAAAAAATCAGGATGGAGTTCTTGGAATTAGCTTTTTCCGACAAGGTGTTGACAACATTGCCAATACACTAAATGCTTGGGATGCTGAACGGGGAGATAATGGAGGTCCAAAAGAGGATCCTGAATCTTACATTACTCGATTTTCTGCTGCAGACGCAGCCATCTTAATTTCTTATGCAAAAAGATATAATTCTCAAATCTCGATAGGTGGGTCAGCCAAAATTATTAATCAGCGGCTTGGTCCCTTTGCTAATGCTTGGGGGTATAGTTTAGATATTGGAGTATTGATACGCACAAATGTTGCTGATTTTGGGATATCTATTCAGGATATGACCACGATGCAAAAAATGTGGACGATAAATGAAAATGAATTTGCGGGCTTTGAAGAAGCTTTCGGAGATTCAATACCTACCGGCCAGAACGAGTATGTTTTACCATCGGTTCGATTAGGTACTGGAAAACAATTTACAGTTTCAGATTTTGATTTTGCTACTGCCTTTGATGTGTATTTAATGTTCGAAAATCGACAATCTTATTATCTGAATCTTGGTCGAATGAGTATTGAACCTCACTTAGGCACAGAAGTGACTTATAAAAATCGACTATCTGTTAGGGCAGGACTTACAGATTTTATCGACGATCCAGTTTCTGGATTTTCAGTTTCACCAACACTCGGTATGGGTCTAAAAGTCGCCGATTTCTATCTTGATTATGGATTTGCTAGTTTTGCAGGATCCTCAAGTACCTTAGGCTATACCCATCGCATATCTCTAAAATTTGAGTTAGGCAAGGATTAATCAATGAATGATTGTCTGTACTACACATTGGTTTGTGATTTTTCCAAGCGATCTAATATCTAAATATGATATCATATTCATGTATCTTCAGTGAAAGTCCTACATTCATGCTAAAACTACATGCGAATTATCATTCTTGGTCCTACCGCCTCGGGTAAAACGGAGCTTTCTCTTCAACTTGCTGAAGAGCTTGGTACTTCTATTATCTCCGCAGATTCTCGTCAATGTTTTTCAATGATAGATATCGGGACAGCAAAACCAAGCAAAGAAGAATTAGAGAGAATTCAGCATTATAATATTTCAAACCTTTCATTGGATGAAGAAGATAGTGCCATACGATTTAATCGCCGCGCTATCTCTTGGGAAAAGGAGATTTTAAAACACTCAGATCATGTTATTTATGTTGGCGGAAGTACATTACATATACAAGGTCTTATCCAACCCTTTCAAAATGTTCCGGACTCTAATATAGAGAATATTGCTGAACTTACTCATAGAATTGAGAAAGAAGGGATTCAATCACTTTATAATCAATTAAAGAATATTGATCCAGACTATATTCCTAAAATGGATGGGATGAATCGTCAAAGAATAATCAGGGCTTTAGATGTTTGGATGCAAACAGGGAAACCTTTTTCAAGTTTTCATAATGAAAAAGCAGTACAGCCGGATACTAATACCTTGATCTTTGGTATCGATTATCCAAGAGAACATTTATATGAACGTATTAATCTACGAGTCGATAGTATGATTAAATCAGGGCTGGAAGAAGAAGTAAGAACAATACTTGACTCAGGTTTTTCTAAGCAGCTCCAAGCCCTTCAAACGGTGGGATATCGTGAAATTATCGCCCATTTAGAACACATTTATTCACAAGAGATCATGATTGAGAAGATCAAAACTAATTCTCGTCGTTATGCTAAACGACAACTTACATGGTTTCGTAGATGGAAGTTTATTCATTGGTTTGATGCAGAACTTTTAAGTGCTGAAGAAATGAAAAAAGAAATTTATTTTAAGCTCAACAAAGCTTTTGGTTAAAATCCAAAAAAAACACCCATCACCTTAGCAGCTAATAGATTTAAGCCTTATTTTTCTGCATCACTTTAAAGAAGTTCAACTATGTACAAAGCAAAAGTCAACATAACTCTTCGTCCATCAATTCTTGATCCAAAAGGAAAAGCCGCCCATCATGCCTTAGAAAATTTAGGCTTAAATCAGGTTGAAAACGTTCGCATTGGAAAATTTATTGAATTAGACGTAAATGCATCCTCCGAAGCTGAAGCAAAAGCGATTGCAGAGCAAGCTTGTAGTAAATTATTGGCTAATGAAGTAATGGAAGACTTCTTTATCGAAATAGAAGCCTAAGATATATTGAACCAATGACCTCGTATAATGATCATTTAATGCAACTGGATCACGAGACCGATGCCCAAACTGAAGAGGTTGTTGAGGAGCATATGTCTGCTCCATGGCGGGTAATTTTATATAACGACAATATCCATACCTTTGATGAAGTTATTACACAGCTTATAAAGGCAACAGGGTGCACGCTCTCAAAAGCTGAAGAAATTACTTGGAAAGTACACAACGAGGGTAAGGCTGTAGCCTTTGAAGGTGAGTTTGAAGAATGTTTAATGGTAGATAGTGTGTTAAAAGAAATTCAACTAGTTACAGAAATAAAAGGATAACATGGCGACATTTGGAGTAATTGTATTCCCAGGATCAAATTGTGATCATGATGCATATCATGCAATGAAAAATGTTTTAGGATGCAAAACAAAATTCCTTTGGCATAAAGATACAGACCTTTCTGGAATTGATTTTTTAATTGTTCCTGGTGGTTTTTCTTATGGCGATTATCTTCGCTCTGGGGCTATCGCTCGATTTTCACCCATTATGCAGGAGGTAATAAAAAGCGCTAATAATGGCTTGCCAGTAATGGGTATTTGTAACGGATTTCAAATTCTTCTTGAAGCAGGCTTAATTCCTGGCGCTATGATGCATAATCACAAACTTAGGTTTGTTTGCAAAAGTGTCACCATACGATGTGAAACTTCTAACTCTTTATTCACTAGTGGACTTGAAGTCAACCAGCTCTTTAATATACCCGTTTCTCATGGGGAAGGAAATTACTTTATCGATCAATATGGTTTACAATCATTACAAGATAATGATCAAATAATCTTTCGATATACTAATGCTGAAGGCCATACTACAGAAGAAGCGAACTTTAATGGCTCTATTGATAATATTGCGGGCATTATCAATAAAAATAGAAATGTACTTGGTATGATGCCCCATCCAGAAAGAGCTATGGAGAATATACTTGGTTCAGAAGATGGTAAACCTATTTTCGAATCTATCCTTAATTCCTTATCCATTGCTTAGTACAAATCAAATTTAGCATGACCAACCACTCTGAGACAGCGCTAACTCTTTATAGTAAAGGATTAGTAAAACGATATAGAAAAAGAACTGTTGTCAAAGAAGTATCGATCAATGTTAATCAAGGTGAAATTGTTGGATTATTAGGACCAAACGGAGCAGGTAAAACAACTACGTTTTACATGATGGTTGGATTGGTTACTCCAAATTCAGGTGATATCTTTTTGAATGATATAGAGCTTACCCGAATGCCAATGTATAAACGTGCACGTTTAGGTGTAGGGTATCTTGCTCAAGAGGCTTCTGTTTTTAGAAATTTAACCGTACGACAAAATTTAGAATCGGTATTACAATTTCTCTCATACAGTAAAAAAGAAATTAAAGAACGATGTGATCGCCTTATTGAAGAGTTTTCTCTTCATAAAGTTGTAAATAATAAAGGCTATAGTTTGTCAGGCGGTGAACGAAGGCGTACCGAAATTGCAAGGGCATTGGTTACTAATCCAAAATTTATCTTGCTGGATGAACCGTTTGCCGGAGTAGATCCAATTGCTGTTGAAGATATTCAAGAAATTGTTTCCGATTTAAAAAATCAGAATATTGGAATCCTGATTACAGACCATAATGTTCATGAAACATTGGCTATAACTAATCGAGCATATTTAATGTTCGAAGGAAATATTCTAATGGAAGGTGATGCAGATACCTTAGCAAACGACGAAAATGCACGTAAACTGTATCTTGGAGAAACTTTTAAACTAGACCGTTATTAACGATATACAATATGAAAGAAATTAATGTTCAAGATTTAAAAACAAAAAAAGAAGGTAACGAGAAATTTGTTCTGTTAGATGTGCGTGAGGATTGGGAATATATGGTTTCAAATATTGATGGAATCCACATTCCTCTAGGAGAATTACCTCAACGAGTTAGTGAAATAGAGCATGAAAAAACTTCAAAACTTATTGTAATGTGTCGAGCAGGAGGCAGAAGCGCCAAAGCAGTTGAATACTTAACTGCAAACGGCTTTACAAACGTTATAAATTTGAAAGGTGGAATGAAAGCGTGGGGAAAAGAAATAGATCCCTCTTTACCTGTAGCTTAGACCAAGGCCGCAATTTGATTTAATAGTTCTTGATTGCTCTCTGTATTTTTTAGTACTTTCAACAATCCCAACATCGATTCTCTTGGTGACTTTTTTAGTAAGTATCGCCTTACCATATTGCGTTCTTCCAAGGAGTCTGTAATAAATTTTTCTTCGTTCCTAGTACCTGAGGCTGTGATATTAATTGCAGGATAAATTCTATCGTTAGCAAGTTCCCGATCAAGGACTAACTCCATATTTCCTGTTCCTTTGAATTCCTCAAATATGAGGTCATCCATTCTAGAATTTGTCTCAACTAAACATGTGGCTATAATGGTTAAAGAGCCACCACCTTCAATCATGCGTGCTGATCCAAAAATCTTTTTTGGCACTTCTAGGGCACGAATATCTAATCCACCAGATAAAGTACGCCCACTATTTGATTGCACCGCATTATATGCTCTTCCTAAACGAGTCATTGAGTCGATAAGGAGTACTGCATCTTCTCCCATTTCAGCTTTACGTTTAGCATAGCCTAATGCCATTTCAGTAATTCTGATGTGACTCTGAGTTTTTTTATCATTAGAAGAAGCAAAAACTTCAGCATCTGTTGATCTAATAAAATCTGTGACTTCCTCTGGGCGCTCATCCACTAAAAGAACACTTAAATGAATATCTGGATGATTACGTGTTACAGCATTAGCAATTTGTTTTAAAAGTACTGTTTTACCTGTTCTAGGGGGAGCAACAATTAAAGCTCGTTGACCTTTTCCAATTGGAGCTACTAAGTCAATTACCCTCATTTCAGTATCATCTGATAGATCTCCCATTCTAATCCAATCAACTGGCATAATTGGTATTTGTCGTTCGAATCGGGCACATTTTGTCCAAGCTTCTAGTGGTTTGCCATTTACTTGATCTATATTCACCACGTGTTTATTACCTTGATGGTCTTCTTCATATTCACCACCTAGAATTAAACCCTGACGAAGCTCGAGAGCTTTAACTTCCTCTGGTTTTAAAAATGGGTCGCGAGAATTATACGTAAATTCATAATCTAGCTTACGAATGAATCCCCATCCTTTTTCATTTATTTCTAAAACTCCAGCATATCTACCTGACACACCTTGGTTGTTATTCCAAAAAAATTTGGGTATAAAAACATTACCACCTTTATTACGGTTTCTGTTTTTATTATTTCTATTATTCTTTTTTCGACTACGATTTTTATTCCCGTAGTTTTTTCTATTGTTATTTCTTGGCATTTATTGGTAAATCAAATTTCAAGTCTCCTAATTGGGAAAGCAGTTGTCAACAGTACTTTGGTATTTAAATAGGAGAGCGAAAAAGGGTGCTCTTGATTGTCACACCCTTCTAGAAGATGAGAAAAGATACAAATGTTTTAATTGATAGCAAACTATCTAACGGTTGTTGTTTCGTTTATCCAACTGTAGCATTCATTTAAGGATGCGTTAACACTAACTTTTTGACCGTCAGTGTAACTTAAGTCAAAAAACTTGTCCTGAGTAGATGGCTGCACAGCCTCATATGATGGTAATTGAGAGTCAACAGTATTTTTTACAGACTGGTCAACAGATTTTGCTTTATTTAAATAATCAATTACTACCCAATATACTACTCTATCAAATGGTTCTAAATCTCTTTGCTCTGTACAACTGGTTATAGCTTGTGAGTAAATTGTAGCCATTTTTATGTAGGCTAATCCATATGATTTATCAATATCTAAGGCTTTTAGAATATACTTCTTAGCAAGTTCAAGATTTTCCATACTAATGTTAACATCTGCTAAATCGATATTTATCTCTTTTTTATCTTTATCAGTAGGAGCTTTCTCTAATGCTTCGATATAAAGCTTTTCAGCTTCGCCATACTTCGCATTTCCTTGCTCAACATCAGCTAGTTTTAGAGCACTTTCAAAAGTTGGGTTTAGTTGATGAATTTTTCTTAAGATCTCAACTAATTCAGACTGCATGTTCAACGATTGGTATGCATCCGCTAAACATTGTAAGTCGGCTAGTGAATTAGGATTTTCTTCCAGATTCTCACTGCAATAAGTAATTCTTTCCTCTGGGGTATTAAATAATCCATCTAATGTTTCATCAAAGAAAGTTAATATGGCTGTTGTAGCATATGGTGTTGCGGTATCAATTACTTTAATAACTTCATCTTTACGCGCGTCATTACGCGACATATTGTCTACCATTACACGAATATAATAACCATCAGCAAGTGAAGTTGTTTTTTCTGGATCTAATTCAAACATAGATTCAAAATCTGCATACGCCTTTTGTAGACCGTCCTTAACATAGTTATAATTTTCTAAGTAAAATCGACCTCTTCTCTGCAATGTTTCATACTTATCTACATTTTCGAAATTATCCAATAAATCTTGGAATAAAATTTGTGCAGTGTCTAAGTGAGCTTCTCTTTCGCTTGGATCGCTTTTGGACAATCCAATTTCTGTATATATGCGAATAAATTTATTGTACTGAGAAGAAAGCTTAAAACGACCAGAGGGAATACCTTCAATTTCTGTTGGCTTTTTGCATAGCATCCAGCGCCCATATTTTAAGGCAAATGGATAATCACCATTTGAATAATTCCCTTGGAATATGGAATAAGCTGCAATTTCTTGCATTCCTTGAGGTGGACTTGGATTACAATCTTGAGCCTTCAAACCCGAGGCTCCAATTAACATAATCCCTAATATTGTAAACAGTTTCATTGCTTTGGTTTTATTTGTTAATTCAATGTATTAACTCTCGTGGAGATTTTATTATTATTTTTTAAAATTATCTTAGTTTAGGCCTAACAAACATTAACTCCGTAAGATTCACAGAAAAACCCAGTGCCCATATTCTTTCTTCAAATAAGTTATTTTCTGCCTTACCTCTTATTCCATATTGAACACTTAGATCAATAAATGATGCTATCTTTGAGGGAATCCCAATACCAGCATTTATCCATAACGTTTGAATATCTTCCCCTGAAATGTTTAGATGTCCAGAGTCATACGATACCCCAGCAGAATATTTAAATCCCGATAAGAAAGTTCCTATGTTTTGTCTATGTGGATGATACTGGCCTCCAACTCCAATCTTAAAGCGATCATTCATAAGTCCCTCAGACGATCGGTCTAATTCGTTTTCGTATCCACTCCAATTTTGTATTTGTCCTTCTATGGAAAAGTTAGTGATTGAGCTTGGAGCATATCCAACTCCGAATGAAGCTTCGAATGGCATTGTCACCTGTCCTTTTTCCTCAATCCCGTCATTAAGTTTTACTTCTTGTAAAAAACCCTCAATACTTTTGATGGATGTAAATTCTCTGCTAACATCTAAAGAATAAGATAGATTGATGCTACCACCTATTGATAATCTGTCTTCATTAGAAAATAAGTTTAAGAAAGTACCTGCAATACCAAATCTTTGAGCAAATGAGGCTCCACTATAATCAATTTCCTGATTATGGTCTAGATATCCAATTTCGTTAAAACTAAATGCTTCGGAATTTTTAAGAGTAAAAAATGCAACTGACGGTGCATAACCGAAAGAAAAATATTTTCCTAGCTTAAAACCAATTCCAACTTCAAACTTATTAATTCCACCAAAACTTTGTATCTCATTATCATATTCTATGCTACTAATAGTTGTATTTTGGAAAGAATTAGTATTAACAGACTTGTAATTAGCTCTAGTTACTGGATATAAACCAACAGATAAACCAATTTTTCCTGGCTTTACAGGTAACAGGAGATGAATATACCCCGTCTGTAAATTAACATTAGTTCCATTTGCGGAAATGCTTTCTACATTTGATCTTGTTAGCTGTATACCGGTTCCTGCTTGTGTATAATAATTTTCTGCCCAAAGACCAGGATTAGCCAAACTACTTGTTTCTCTATTAATATTCGTGACTCCTAAAATACCTTGTGACAATAATCCAGATGAAGTATTATCGACAGGAAAGCCCACCCCGATTGCAGAATATACGGATCCTCCTCTTGCTTCTGCAGAATTTCCAGTTTGTGCAAGGATAGTTGTAGCAGAAAAAATTACTACCGTAATTGAAATAAGAAGTTTAAAAAATTTCATTATTCTGCCCCTTCAAGATAATAAACTAGCACTTTTGGTACTGCTGTTTCATCTGCATCAAAACCAAAAAAAGTATTGAATCCAAGATATCCTTGGTTTTGTCCGGCATATAAATAGATTTCTGAGATATCAGTATCGCCAAACAAATAAGCGTTAACTAGACCTGTAAGGTCGAATTTATATATTCCATCAGTAAGGATACCTTTGGAGTTTGTAGTATTAAAGCCTAAATCATAGGCTATATCATTTGATGGCCCGAGTTGTACTCTAAATGGGGGATTCTCTGTTCTTTTTTGGTTATCGAGTAGACTTGTTGAAATGGTTGTAGAATCAGGAGTAAGCACTAATTCTGCTCGAATAATATTATTATTTGTTATTTGAGTAGCTATAGGTGTTAAATCAAAATTCATAAAAGGTGTGAAGGTATTAGAAAGAGTAAGATTGGTTTCAGGTGAGTTTCCATTGCTAATATCAATGTCATAAGCCCAGTCTAGCATCACATTTGTAGTCGTGTCTTGCTCTAATTCGTCAATCAATAACAGTCTGGATGTACTAAATCTCGTATAAATAACTTTATCAACGTCATCTTCTGGTACTATAACTAATCCAAAATCTTCAAACCTATAAGTAGAATCCCTGTCCACTTCATCACTGTTGTAGAATTGTATAAAATCTGTCTTCCAGGCTCCATCCAATTCAAATTCAACAAATCCTGTGGTATCAATATCTGAGTAATTAAATTCACCAATTTCTGCCTCAAAAACAGGACCAGACGACTGGTCTTTGATATCAATTTCGTCACTCATTTTAAACGCTGTGCCCCGCCACTCACTTCCTATTCTATAGACTTTATAGCTTCCATTACTAGTTTGGTTGCCATAAACTTTAACCGTTCGCCTTTTATCTATGATTTCTATGTCAACATCTAGCCTCATAACGGCAATAGCATCAATAGGCAAATCGCCAGATTCCCCTTGAATTATACTTGGCTTAAAAAAACTTACTGCATGTATATCTCCAAACAAAGGATCATTGAATGTTCCTAAAGGTGAGTTAATTAATCTACCTAATAAAGGATCAGTATTCTCTAAAGGTAGTTCAGAGACTAAGACTGTATCTATCTTAACTTTTGATTCATCTATAAATCCTGCCCCTACCGAACCGTTTTCTTTACAGGTAAGAAATAAGAGTGGAAACGAAAAATATAGAATGAGCCGCCTTACTTTTGTAGCTCTTAAATTTTTGAACATTAATTAAATCTTGATGGTTATTTTTAATCAGCTATCAACCTATAATAGTCTGAAAATTTATTGGATACATCCTCTGGAGAACCTTGAATTTGTTTAGGTACTATTCCAAGATCATTGAAAAGATCATCAAATTCATCGCGTAGATAATTACCGGTTACAACATGATCGCTGTACATCAAACCAAGTTTCAGTAAATCTACCTTACCATTCTCCGTCAACTTGTTAATATCAACATCATCTGGTAAGCCTAATAATTCAAGAATTTTCGCAGTATCACCATGACCTTCATTCTCAGGGTGGTGCAAATTGTATACAATTTGAGTATTCTTAAAAATTTCAGCGTCCTTATATTTTGTTTTCATTAACAATGGAATTAATCCAGCAGGCCAATCATGACAATGAATGATATCTGGTTGCCAGCCGAGCTTCATAACTGTTTCAAGCACTCCTTTATTGTAGAAGGCAAGTCTTTCAGCGTTATCAGGATAAAATTTCTCAGTTTTTGGATCTATAAACATCCCTTTTCTTTTGAAATAGGTATCATTATCTAAAAAATAAACCTGGAGCTTAGCATTTGGAATACTAGCCACTTTAATTTTCATGCTTTCAAGGTTATCACCAACCTCTACTTCGATACCAGATAGGCGAATTACTTCGTGTAGCCTATTTCTTCTATCGTTTATGGTACCATATTTAGGTAAAAGAATGCGTATTTCAAAACCTTTATCTTGAAGTGATGCGGGTAAAAATCGCAACAAATCGGCGGTATAGGTCATTCTTGCAAAGGGTGAAATTTCAGCCGCCGCGTATAATATTTTCATAAATAATAGTTACTCTTTATTAGAGATTGAGTTCTCTTTTATTACTTGATCAAGTTCACTGTTCTCATCCAGTGAATAAAAGTCCATTAATGTATCACTTCGTAAACCTAAACGGAGTGTTTCCAAGGGAATAACTTCTTCGGGTTGAATATTACCGAGATTTACGTTACTACCATATTTTCTAATAAACCAAACTTGTTGTTCCTTTTTAGGTGCTTCGAATATCAGGTTTTCAACAGGTATTTGATCGGTTATTTCTTCAATGAGACCTGATCGTACCTCGCCATTTGGTCTAAAAACGCCTACAGTACCACTCTCTCTGGCTTCACAAATTACTTTATATGCCCCAGCCTCAAGCTCTTTCTCAATAACTTTTACCCATTTGTAAGGTGGTATTATTTCGTTTGGATTTTTTGAACCTACTTCAGAAAGGACTTTAAAATCTTTACTTAAGTCTTTTATAATCTTTTGTTTTTTTTCATCAGAAATCCAAATCGTTCCATTCGAAACTTCAAGGCATTCGATATTATATTTGTTTAACAGTTTTATATACGCATCTAATTGGTTTCGTAATAAATAAGCCTCGAACAATGTGCCCCCAAAATACACAGGTATTCCAGCTTCTCTGTAAACTGATAATTTGTCTTCTAGTTTTGGTGTGACATAAGATGTACCCCATCCCAACTTAACAACATCAACATAATCTGAGCATACATCCATGAAATCCTCAGTTTGTCGAATACTGTAACCTTTATCCAAGACTAAGGTTATACCATTGGTTCTGGGTTTTTGTGTCCTATTTGGTAGATTATTAAGTGAAAAAGGCATATGACTAAATTTTCAAAGCTTGTAATATACTTAAAAACTAAATTTTTATAAAGGATTAGCTTTTTGAGCTAAACTTCCTATTTCCTAATTCTATAAGTGAAATAATTTTATGTTCGTCGATTTTACTTAACATATCTGCAGTGTATCTCCACAGCCAATTTCCTGATGATGTTCCCGGGTAATTCATTCGGTGATTGCCATCTAAGTTCATAAAATCCTGTAGAGGAAAGATAGCTTGATCTGCAACGGAAAGCACCCCTAATCGGATAAATTCCCAATTTATTGTGTAACCATCCGAACGGGAGTAAACTCTGGCATTATGCTTTTCTTTTTCTGGGGCAGTATTATACCAACCTAACGAAGTGTCATTATCGTGTGTTCCTGAGTAAGCTACACAATTTTGAGGGTAATTATGAGGCAAAAAACTATTCGTTGAATTCGAATCGAAAGCAAATTGAATGATCTTCATACCTGGGAAAGCATATTTGTCACGGAGCTGTTCAACTCCTTCAGTAACAAAACCCAAATCTTCAGCAATAATTGGTAGTTCCCCACATTCTTCTAATATTTTATCAAATAATTTCTCTCCCGGCCCACTTACCCAAGTACCATTTATTGCAGTGGTTTCGTTTGCGTCTACTTCCCAATAAGCGTCAAATCCTCTAAAATGATCAACTCGAATAGCATCACACTGATTAAACATGTGTTTAAACCGATCAACCCACCATGAGAAACCGTCTTTTTCTAATTCTTCCCAGTTATACTGTGGGTTTCCCCAAAGTTGGCCTGTCTCGCTAAAATAATCTGGTGGTACACCCGCAATCTGTAGCCGATTTCCTTTTTCATCTACCGCAAAATAATGTGGGTTAGCCCAAACATCTGAACTATTATGATCAACGAAAATTGGAATATCACCAACAATTCGAATATTTTTTTCATTTGCATATGTTTTCAATGCATTCCATTGATTGCTGAATTCATATTGCAGCCAATTTATTAGCTTAATATCAGCACTATATTTTCGCTTATATTTTTTTATCGCTGCTGGTGTTCTCTGTGCAATATCTTCATCCCAAGTATTCCAAGGCTGCATACCATTATGTTGAGCACAGGCAAGAAATAAAGCATAATCTTCAAGCCAATGCTTATTTTCTTTTTTAAATACTTTAAAGTTTTTTTCTTGATCGCTGTTTAATCCCTTATAAAAACGTTCACTCGCTACCGCGAATAATATGTCTTTATTTTTACATGCAAGTTCGTAATCAACCGATAGACCTGATGGAAGCTCAGCCTCTTTTACTTCATTTTTTTTTAGCAGTCCTTTTTCAACTAAAATATCAAGGCTTATTAAATAGGTATTTCCTGCAAAAGCTGAATAACTGGCATAGGGTGAGTTACCATATCCGGTAGGTGTTAATGGTAAGACTTGCCAAATAGTTTGGTGAGTTCGTTCTAAGAAATCGATAAAGTTACGTGCTTCAAAACCTAAGTCACCTATTCCATATTTTCCTGGAAATGAAGTTGGGTGAACAAGTGTACCGCAAGAGCGAGGAAATCTCATATCTTATTTTTCTTTGGTTTTAGAATTACTCCAGCTAGGGGAGGTATTGTTATTGTTAGATTAGCAGTTTGATTTTGCCAATCTCCCCAACTTGCATGTTTTGACATTTCGCCAACATTACTACCACCATAAAATTCTGAATCGCTATTGATAATAACTTCATATTCACCAGCTTCTGGCACCCCAACCTGATATTGTTCATATACAGCTGGTGTAAAGTTTAATACAACTACTAAAAAATCTGACGGATCTTTAGCTCTTCGGATAAATGAAATTATACTTCGATCTGCGTCATTAAAATCAATCCATTCAAAGCCTCTCCAATCAAAATCGCTTTGATGTAATGCCTTTTCTTGTTTTTGAAGTTTATTTAAATCGCTTATTATTTTTTGAATACCTTGATGATTTTCCCAATCTAATAAGTGCCAATCGAGTGATTGGGATTCGTTCCATTCGGACCACTGACCGAACTCACTGCCCATAAAGAGTAATTTTTTTCCAGGATGTGCATACATGTACGTATAAAGTAATCGGAGATTGGCAAACTTTTGCCAATCATCTCCAGGCATTTTACTTAGCATAGCTTTTTTCATATGTACTACTTCATCGTGTGAAAAAGGTAGAGTGAAATTTTCACTAAAAGCATAAACTAATGAGAATGTAAGTTCTCCTTGATGATATTTTCTATAAATAGGATCTTTTTCAATATAGGTTAGTGTATCGTTCATCCAACCCATATTCCATTTGTAATCAAACCCTAATCCACCTGTCTGTGTTGGTCTAGAAACACCCCCCCAAGAGGTAGATTCTTCAGCAAAAGTGATAATGCCTGGAAAATGTTCATGTATTGCATCGTTGAACTTTCTTAAAAAGTCTATCGCCTCAATATTTTCACGTCCACCATATTTGTTTGGAATCCATTCCCCTTCTTCTCGTGAATAATCTAGATACAACATAGATGCTACAGCATCTACTCTTAATCCATCAATATGGTATTTATCACACCAATAAAGTGCGTTAGAAATCAGGAAATTATGGACCTCTGTTCTGCCAAAATTAAAAATGCATGTTCCCCAATCTTTATGTTCTCCTTGCCTTGAATCTTCATGCTCGAACAAACCTGTTCCGTCAAATCGGCGTAATCCATGCTCATCTTTTGCAAAATGGGCGGGCACCCAATCAACAATAATACCTATTCCAGCTTTATGACATTTATCAACGAAATACATGAAATCGTGAGGATTCCCAAATCTACTAGTTGGAGCATAATATCCTGTAATTTGATATCCCCATGATGGATCGTAAGGGTGTTCTGCAATAGGCAATAATTCTACATGAGTAAAACCTAGATTTTTTATGTATGGAACCAAATAATCAGCAAGCTCTTTGTAGCTTAAATATTCTGTTCCATCTGTTTTACGTCTCCATGAACCTGCATGAATCTCATAAATGGACAAAGGTTGATCTAAGGCTTGATTTTCCTTTCTATTATTTATCCAGTCACTATCTCCCCATGTGTACCCTTCAATATTGAACACTTTAGAAGCTGTATCTGGACGAAGTTGAGCGTTAAAAGCAAAAGGATCTGCTTTTAATAATGGAGAATCCTGTAATGGGGATTTGATTTCATATTTATACTCATCTCCATTTCTAACATTAGGAATAAATAGTTCCCAGAGCCCTTGTTCGTGATATTTTCTCATCCGATGTATTCTTCCATCCCAATTGTTAAATGATCCCACAACAGAAACACGTGTTGCGCTTGGTGCAGATACAACAAAATGGGTGCCTTCAATATCACCTATTTTTTTTGGGTGAGCGCCCATAAAATCATAGGCTTTTTTATGATTTCCTTCCCCCCATAATTGTAAATCAAACTCATCAATCATTTTGCCATAGGAATATGGATCTTTAATCTCAAAAACTTCCCCAGTATGACTTGTAATTTTTAAAGAATAATCTGCAATTTTTTTTCTTCGCAGAAACACACATTCAAACAAACCTTCATTTGATAATCGAGCCAATTTAATTGGTTTTGATTTACCTATGATTCCAAAAACTTCCTTCGCCTCGGGTCTAAATGCTCTGAGTACAAGTCTGTCCTTATCAGAATGTACGGTTTTATGAAGCCCTAAAACCGAAAATGGATCACCATGCGACCCATCAGAAAGTGATGCGATTTCCTCTGCAGTGAGTGTAGAAGTCATGATTTTTAAAGTTTGAAAGGGCTGCAAAGATAATAAATTATCCACAAAACGTTTTGTTGTTATTTACTTATTTAAATAGTGTTTGATGTTTAATGAATCTCTATTTTCTGTATATGAGTACATCTAGTTTTATAGCTAAGCGATATTTATTTTCGAGAACACATATTTCTCTTATCTCAACACTAACATATATTAGTATTGCCGGAGTAACTATTGGTACTGCTTTATTGATTGTGGTTTTATCTGTTTTTAATGGCTTTTTTGATGTGGTTAAATCTCTTCTTCTTTCTTTTGATCCAGACATAAGAATTGAATCGAATGAGGGCTCTACATTCAAATTCACTGACGAAATAAAACAACAATTATCTAATATACCTGAAATAACGAATTTATCAGCATTTGTGGTTGGCAAGGCATTATTAACAAGTGAAGATGGGGATATTAAGGTTGTAGAAGTGAAAGGTATCGAGGAAGATCGTTTCATTGAAATGGTAAACATTGAAGGAGCAATCAGGTCAGGCGTGTTTGATTTAGAAGTTCGAAATAGAAAACCTGGAATTGTTATTCATGAACAACTTCGAAGTGATTTATACTTATCATTAAATGACGAAGTGGCTCTTTTAAGTTCTGCTGGAATGCGCAAAGCACTCACTCAAATAACTGTTCCTCGATCCTACAGATTTGATCTTCGTGGCGCATATTTGGTACAATCTATAGCTTCTACACCTAGTGTATATATTGAAATTGATGCTGCACGAAGACTTTTCAAAGCCAGAAATACCGTATCAGGTATAGATCTAAAGCTAAAGAACAATAAGGATGCAGAATCTGTAAAAGTTCTTTTAGAATCTAAGTTTGGATCACAATTTAAGATCTCTACTTGGTACGATTTACAGAAGCCACTTTATGACGTTATGTATCTCGAAAAATGGGGCGCATATGTAATTTTAATGATAATTGTTCTTGTAGCAGCCCTAAATATTATTGGATCATTAACTATGATTGTTATCCAAAAGAAACGAGATATAGGAATACTTATGGCTATGGGTTATTCCAATCAAAAAATCAAATTAATATTTAGAAAACAAGGTCTTTTTATTGGATTAATAGGGTGTGGCATTGGTGGATCTCTAGGATTCTTGATGTGTTGGTTACAGCAAAAATTTGGCTTAATTAAACTTTCATCCGCATTTATAATTGATGCTTATCCTGTAGATATGCAATTATTTGATATTAGCGTAATACTATTGGGAAGCTTAATGTTATGTCTTACCGCAAGTTGGTTTCCTGCAAAAAGAGCCGCTCAAGTACAACCAGCTGAAGCAACCAGATTTGAATGATTTTACTCATTGAATAAATCAGGTAAATCATTTTCATATAACACTACATCACCAGCTTCTGCATTTTCTTTTACAATGTCATTTGCAGCAAATAAACTATCAACAACATATATATTGCTTGTTTTTCTACTACTATTTTCTACACCGTCCCTAATAGGTTTTGTTCGTTCATTGCCAACTAAAATTACATAGTCTAAATCCGCTTCTCCTATTGCTTGGCCGAATTTATAATTTTCTTCTTCTTCGATTTTTCCTAATTCAATCATTCCAGGAGTAATAATAAACCTTTTTCTATTTTTGAACTGACTCAAAATTTCTACAGCATTTTTTGCACCTATTGGATTTGAATTAAAGGCATCATCAATCACAAAAAAGTCTCCAACTTGTTTCAATTCAAGACGGTGTTTTACTGGTTCTATTGTTTGCGCAGCAATGACCATTGTTTTTCTACGTATTCCAAAATATTGAGCAACACCAATTGCCAATAATAAATTTTGAACATTGTGTGCCCCTAACAGTTTAGTTCTAAATTTTTGTGTTTCGTTTTCAAATAGTACGTCAAAATAGGTGCCATTTGTATCGTAAGTAATATTTGTAGCTCTAATATCTCCAGTATCCAACCCAACTAAAATTCGAGATATTTCTGATCTCTCTTTACCCATATTAATGACTTTAGGATCATCGGCATTTAAAACACATACACCTCCTGCATCAAGATTGTCAACAATAGTACCTTTTTCTTTTGCTATAATTTCCTGAGATCCAAATGTTTCAAGATGAGCCAAACCTACATTACTAACAATAGAAACATCTGGTTGTGCTATATCACATAATTCTTGAATATTTCCTGCATATCTAGCTCCCATCTCTAAAATCAACACTTGATGATGTGCCTGCAAATCATTGTTAATAACTTTACAAATACCCATAGGGGTATTGAAACTACCAGGAGTAAAACAAACTGAATAACGTTCTTTCAATAGATCTTTGATCATAAATTTGATCGATGTTTTACCATAGCTACCTGTAATTGCAATCACTTTTAAATGGGGCATGGAGGCCAGTTTTATGCGAGCTTGTTTCTTAAACCCATTCTGGATATTAAGTTCTACAGGCTTAGTAATATTTCCTGCTACTAAAATAAAAAATGGAATTAAAATAGCGGTTATTAACCACCCAAAAACAAGTAATACAACCTCAAATGATAGAAATCCAGGATCGTAAGTAGAAGGTATTTGCCAGTTGAATGGAATGATTCCTGTGTAAGACCAAAACGTGAAGTAAATAGGCAAAAATAATACTAAAGCTACTAAAGGAACCATTAATCTTTTCACCCTAGAAGTGTAAACAAGAGGTTTTTTTATCTTCTCGGCTCTAAAGTCTTTAATAGAACTAAACCAATAAAAACCCCATGTAAAAAGCGCTATTGTAGTTGCATTACTTGTTAATTCAATGTTAACCCAATTAAAACCTAGCACTAGCACAAATAATAAAATATTATAAATTACTAAATCACCAGGAATTACTTTTTGCCCCCAATTTTTTTTTAACCATTCCCAATATTCATTATGCTTATAACCTACCTGCTGGTATACATGTAAAAAAAATCGAGTTCTAAACCAGCAATAACGTGCCATCATTAATAAGAATAATACGGATAGTACATCCAGAATTGAATAAAGCAAAAGATTCTGAGTATTTCGTTTTAATGATTATTTCTTATACATCAAAGATGATAAACTTTTTAGCACTTTGAGCCTTATATTCTTCACACTGAAGAATTCAAGCTAAATTTTACTGAATATATGAAATTAATTATCCCAATGGCGGGAAGGGGAACTCGCGTTAGACCACATTCACATACCGTTCCAAAACCACTACTTCCAGTCGCTGGCACAATGATCATTGAGCGATTAATTGAAACATTTATACGAACTCTGGAGCGTGAAATAACGGAAGTAGTTTATATACTTGGACCCGATTTTGGCCATCAAATTAAAAAAGACTTAATTACCATGAGTGCTCGCCACAAAGTAAAAGCTACGTTTCGTGTGCAAGAATCTGCTCTGGGTACAGCCCATGCTGTATTTTGTGCTAAAGAAGATCTAGAAGGTGAAATTATTGTGGCATTTGCTGATACTCTTTTTGATAGTAAAAATTCATTTAATATTGAAGATGCAGATAGTGTTATTTGGCTTAAAAAAGTTGATGATCCATCTCGTTTTGGTGTAGCGGTTTATGAAGGAGAGAGAATTACTGGTTTTGTTGAAAAACCTAAAGATTTTATATCTGATTTAGCCATCATTGGCGTGTATTATTTCAAAAATGGGGAAGGGTTACTTACAGAATTACAACGCATTATGGATGAGGATATTAAAGGTCCTGGTGGAGAGTACTTCTTAACTGAAGCTCTAGACAATATGATTAATAATGGTAAATTGTTTAAGACAGCAACTGTAGATGAATGGTTGGATTGTGGTACCTTAACAGCCTGGCTTGAAACTACTGGAGTGATTTTAGAAAAAGAAAATCATTCCTTTGACACCACTAAGTTCTCAAACTCACATATCATTCCACCTGTATTTATTAGTGATGATGTAATTATTGAAGACTCTACGATTGGTCCAAAGGTAAGTATTGAAAATGGATCCACGATCAAAAGTTCTACTATCAAAAATACAATTATTCGTGAGTCAGCTCTTATTACTAATACTGATCTTGAAGATTCTACCATTGGAGCATTCTCAACAGTACATAATGCATTCGGTAACATTGATCTTGGAGATCATAGTTCAATAATCGTAAAGGATTCAAATACACCATAATAATTTGATAATTTTTACATGAACTTGTTATTCGTTTGTAGCAGAAATAAATGGAGGAGTCCAACTGCTGAGAAAATATGGAAAAATGAGCCTGGTTATTCTGTGCGCTCCGCTGGTACAAGCCCCAATGCTGTTCGGAGGATAAACTTTAAGGACATTTGTTGGGCTGATTGTATTTTTGTAATGGAAAAAAAGCATAAACATAGATTATTAGCAAATTTTAGAACTTTACTGCAATACAAATCCATCCACGTTCTTGATATCCCAGATGAATATTCTTTTGATGATCCTGAACTTGTATCTGAACTTTTGGCTAGAGTAAATCCAACCTTAGATTTTATGGAGGAACAAAATTCACATTGAATGGGTATTACCACTTCTATTGCTGGTTATCTATATTCCATTTAGAATTGACCAATATCGGATAATGTGTATGCGAAATGTAGGACTTCTTTTTTTATTATTCTTAACTAGTTCAAATTATACAATTGCACAAGTTTCAGATTTTCAAACCTACCAAGATAGTATTCGTAGGGCTTTACAAGAATTCCGTTCAAGTAACAATAAAGAAGCAAATGTAAGTGCTTCGCTGTCTGAATATGAAGCATACGATAAGAAAATGTCAGCTGAATTTGAGACTTTTAGATCAAATATGGAACAAAAATGGGGTACTTTTAAAGAGCGCTCTAATACACAATGGGTAGAATACATAGATAAAGGAAATACTCTAGTTGAAGTAGATTTTGCAGTGGATGAAGTAAGTATTGATTTTCTTTATGAGGATCCTGATGATGCAAGAAATACAGTACAAGAACTACCTTATAAAATTCTTGAAGTAATAAACAATCAAGGCACAGAACTGGGTTTTGAAACAAATAACAAACCAATACTAAATGAGCCCGTTCTTAAAGGACAGCTTGATAAAAAACCAAGGGAAAGTAATCAAGAGTATGCGTTAAGAGTACTCCAAGAAAATGATATTGACGTAAAACCAGTTGTTGGTAAGGATGGATTGGAAAGGGTAATAGTTTCAATCAATTTTTCTTTGGCTCCAAAGGCTATTCAAACTCGTGTTAAAAAAGTTCAAGGTTTTGTTTATGACTTTTCAAGTGCATATGATATTTCCCCTCCTTTAGTTTTTGCAATAATTCACACAGAATCTTATTTCAACCCTATGGCTCAATCCGCTGCAAATGCGTATGGTTTAATGCAATTGGTTCCAACTAGCGGCGGGGCAGATGCATATCGTAGTGTTTATAATTCTGATGGATATCCTACCCCAGAATTTTTATTTATCCCAAAAAATAATGTAGAATTAGGATGCGCTTACGTAGATCTTCTGTTAAATAGATATTTGAATGATATTAGCAATGTCTTAACTAGACAATACCTAGCAATTGCAGCCTACAATACCGGTGTTAGCAATGTTTTTAAAGCATATGACCCAAACGGTAGCAAATCCCGTGCTATTACTCAGATCGAATCAATGACACCTCAAGACAACTATGAATATCTTATTCAAAATTTACCCTATGAGGAAACGAGAGATTACCTTAAGAAAGTTGTAGATAGATCTATACTTTATGAATCTTGGAGTGAAAACTAACTAATACAAAATGATTGCAGTTGTAACAGGGGCCTATCGAGGACTAGGTCTAGAAACAGTGAAACAGTTGGCTGAATTAAAATACACAGTGATTTTAACTGGCCGAAATGATGAAAAAGGAGAAGCTGCAGCCGAACTATTTAGGGTTGCAGGATATAACGTTTTTTATCACCATTTAGATGTCAATCTTGGAAGTAATATTGAAAAGCTACGATATTTTATTGAAGACAAGTTTGGTATAATTGACGTATTAGTTAATAATGCTGGTATACATTATGACACCACTAATGACGTTATTCACCCAGATTGGAGAATTGTTGAAGAAGCTACAAACACGAATTTTTTAGCACCTTGGAAACTAACCGTTGCTCTTCTTCCTCTTATCAAAAAAAGTAAAAGAGGCAGAATCGTAAATGTATCAAGTGGAGCGGGTTCACTCAATGATATGACTGCTGGCACTCCCGCTTATTCAGCATCCAAAGCTGCATTAAATGTACTTACCATCCAATTAGCTGAAAAGCTTAAAGAATACGGAATAAAAGTAAACGCAGTGTGTCCTGGATGGGTACGTACTGACATGGGAGGGCAATCTGCACCCCGTTTAGTAGAAGAGGGTGCTCGAGGAATTGTTTGGGCTGCAGCATTAGAAAATGATGGACCAACAGGTGGTTTTTTTAGAGATGGGAAACCCATCAACTGGTGATTAATTTAGTCGTCAGTTGAATCTTAACTACTACAGCACCCTACAATTGCAAGAGGTTTATTTACATCATATACAGTATCTGCAGCACTGTAAATCGTCCCTTTTAGTTTTGTTTAAAGACTGAACCATCCAATATAGCAAGTTCGAACATGATGCTAGCTATTTCAATCAACCATTAATGGGCAAAGAATTTGGTTAGTTTCTTTTTAGTTGATGTAAATGTTACAGCAATAATTTTTGAAACATCTCGATGAAACCCAATCTATTCATTCCTATATTTTGACACTATGAATTTTGTTCATCAAATACCATTTGCTCATAAATTTGTATTCGAGATTATCTCCAAAGCTGGGAAAGAATTACATCAACCAGTATATATTGTTGGTGGATATGTACGAGATTATTACCTCAATCGATTGAAACAAAACCCCGATCTAGATTTTGTAACATTAGGTTCGGGAATTAAACTTGCTCAGAGTGTCCACAAGTCGCTACCTGGTTCAACATTATCGATATTTAAACAATTCGGCACGGCACAAGTTAAAACGGAACATCTAGAACTTGAATTTGTAGGAGCACGTAAAGAAAGCTATCGCCGAAATTCCCGTAAACCAATGGTAGAAGACGGTAGTTTAAAGGATGATCAAGAAAGACGTGATTTGACCATAAATGCGATGTCATGGTCTTTGAATGAAGAAGATTTGGGGGTATTGAATGATCCTTTTGGTGGATTGGCTGACTTAAAAAATAAAATAATTAGAACTCCGATCGACCCCGATAAAACATTTGATGATGATCCTCTACGTATGATGCGCGCCATCCGATTCGCAAGCCAACTTGAGTTCAATATTGACGATGATACCTTTGCTTCTATTAAAAACATGTCCTCTCGATTAGAAATCATATCAAAGGAACGCATTTTAGTTGAATTGAATAAAATAATTAAGTCTAAAAAACCATCTCATGGTTTCAGTTTATTATTTAAGTCTGGATTATTGAAACAGTTTTTCCCAGAAATGTACAACTTGCATGGAGTTCGTGAAGTAAATGGGTATCGTCATAAAGATAATTTCTGGCATACTCTTGAAGTACTTGATAATGTTGCAAAAGTTAGTAATAATCTTTGGCTCAGATGGGCTGCTATTTTACATGATATTGCTAAACCGCCTACTCAAAGGTTTGAAGAAGGTATTGGTTGGACATTCCATGGACACGACGCCTTAGGTGCAAAGTGGACGTATAGAATTTTTCGACGACTTGGTTTGCCTATGGACGAGCGGATGAAATATGTACAAAAATTGGTACGATTACATCTTCGGCCGATCGCTTTGGTTTCTGATATTGTGAGTGACAGTGCAATACGCCGCTTAATTTTTGATGCAGGTAACGATATCGACGATTTAATGACTTTATGTCGAGCAGATATCACCAGCAAGAATGAATTTAAAGTGAAAAAGTATCAAAATAACTTTTCGAAAGTAGAGCAGAAGATTATTGAAGTTGAAAAAAAAGATAAAATTCGAAATTGGAAAAATCCTCTTACTGGACAAGAAATAATGACTGCTTTACAGATACCCCCTAGTATAGTGGTGGGAAACATAAAAAATGCAGTTAAAGAAGCCATCTTAAACGGTGAAATCCCAAATAATCATGATGCTGCTTTTCGATATATGATGAGTAAAAAAAAGGAATTTATTAATGAGTGATTTATGGGTGTCTAATTCTTATGCTAAGATAAATCTAGGTTTGAATGTTTTAGAACGGCTACCTAATGGATATCACACCATCGAAACGGGCTTCTGTTTTATTGAATGGAATGATAGATTTGAAGTAAGACATTCGTCTGCTATGAATCTTACAATGAGTGAACCAAGTATACCCGTTGATGATAAAAATTTAATTGTAAAGGCAATAAAATTATTACAATCAGAAGCTGGATTGCGAGATGAATTTGACATTTATGTAGAGAAAAAAATACCAGCTGGTGCTGGACTTGGTGGTGGTAGTAGTAATGCTGCAACAACTGTATGTATGTTAAATAAAATATCTAATCTTGGCTTATCTACTTCTGATCTTATGGAACTTGGGAAAAAGTTAGGGGCAGATGTTCCATTTTTTATTAATGGAAAAGTTGGTGTTGGTACTGGTTTTGGCGATGAAATTGAGGTTTTAGATATTCAACCTAATGCATATATCGTCACCGTTTTTCCTGATGTTTTTAGCTCTACTCCAGATGCTTACCAGTATTGTAATCCCAATCCAGAGCCCGATTTTTCACTTCGTAATCTTCTAATGGAACAAGAAATTGAAGATTGGCATTATTTGCTGCAGAACGATCTAGAACCTGCTGTTTTTCCAAGATTAGATTTAGTTGGAAATCTAAAAGATCAGTTTTATGATTATGGAGCTACCTATGCAAGTATGAGTGGTAGCGGTTCCAGTGTTTTTGGGATTTTTTTGCAGGATTTTGTTGCTATTGATGCTTATGAATCGTTTCATAGCCTAAACTTTTCAGTTAATCTAACACGCCCTAAGTTTATTCCAGATTTAGGCATTTATAAAAAAGAAAATTAAACACATACGAAATAAAAAAGTAAGCGCTTACATTTTTAGTAGAATCTAACCACTATGACAAAAAAGAAAGTAAATGATATCCAGGTGCGTACTGGTCTAAATAAAGAATCACTTCGAGAAGACATTAAATTACATCTACGCCACACATTGGCCAAAGATGAATTTTCAAAAACCCCTTGGGATGAATATCGTAGTGTTGTATTAACTCTAATTGATCGATTACATGACAAATGGATCAAAACTCAACAGCATTACCATAATTCTGGGGTTAAGAGAGTATACTATTTATCAATGGAATACTTAATTGGTCGTTTACTCGATAATATGGTTGTTAATCTGGACGTACAACAAGAAGTTGCAGATGCCATAGCCGACCTTGGTTTAAACTATGATATACTTCGTAATGCAGAATGGGATGCAGGCTTAGGAAATGGAGGGCTTGGAAGATTAGCGGCTTGTTTTCTAGATTCAATGGCTACTCTAGGGGTCCCCGCAACAGGATATGGTTTGAGATATGATTACGGTATTTTTTATCAAAAAATTAAAAATGGATATCAAATTGAAAAACCAGATCTATGGCTAAGATATGGAAATCCTTGGGATATCGTACGCCCCAACATTCAGTATCCAGTTGAGTTTTATGGATATCAGCATATGGCGCCAAAATCTGGAGGGGGAATTAACTACGATTGGGAGAATACAGAAAAGGTGCTTGCTGTTGCTTATGATACTATGATTCCTGGCTATAACAATAATATTGTTAATAATCTTCGGCTTTGGAAGGCAGAATCAGATACAGCCCTCGATTTGCACAGTTTTAATCAAGGTCAGTATATCGATGCGGTTCGAGACAATCAATTAGAGCAAAATATCACACGTGTGCTTTATCCGAATGATAAAGTTTTTGTCGGGCAGGAACTACGTTTAAAACAAGAATACTTCTTAGTATCGGCTTCTTTACAAGACATTATTCGTCGCTTTAAAAAGCAAACCGACGATTGGACAAAACTTCCTCAGAAAGTTGCGATTCAATGTAATGATACCCACCCAAATTTAGCAATTCCTGAATTAATGAGAGTGCTGTTAGATGAAGTTGATATGGAATGGGAGAAAGCTTGGGATATTACCACCAAAACTATGGCGTATACCAATCACACCTTGTTACCAGAAGCCTTGGAAAAATGGCCTGTTTCATTAATGAGAAATCTTCTTCCGCGTCATTTAAATATCATTTATGAAATTAATAAACGCTTTATGGATGAAATTAAGGTGAGATTTGGCGACGATAAGTATAGGATGAGCCAAATGAGTATAGTGGGTGAAGGTGAACACCCAGTCGTTCATATGGCACATTTAGGAATTGTAGGGTCACACAAAGTAAATGGAGTTGCTGCACTTCATTCACGATTATTAGTTGAAAGCATGTTTCATGATTTTAACGAACTCTATCCTGATAAATTCACTAACAAAACAAATGGTATCACTCCTCGCCGATGGCTGAAACAATGTAATGTAAAGCTTTCATCTTTGATAAGTGAAAGTATAGGAGATGATTGGGTAACTGAACTAGATAATCTGCAAAATTTAGAACCATTCGCAGAAGATGCAACTTTTAAGAAAAAATTTGCTGCGATAAAACTTGAAAATAAACAACGACTTGCCGATTACATCTATGAAACTCAAGGTATTCATGTTAATCCAAATTCTATGTTTGATATTCAAATAAAAAGAATTCATGAATATAAACGACAACTCATGGCAGCCTTGCATGTGATAACCTTATATAATCGCATAAAGGAAAATCCAGATTTAGCCATTGTTCCTAGAACAGTCATTTTTGGAGGTAAAGCAGCTCCAGGTTATGCCATGGCTAAAATGCATATTAAACTTATCAATGCAATAGGTGAAGTCGTAAATAACGATCCAGATGTTAAGGATAAATTAAAATGTATATTTCTTGATAACTACCGGGTTACATTAGCAGAAATAATGATACCTGCTGCCGACCTTTCTGAACAAATTTCTACTGCAGGGATGGAAGCATCTGGAACAGGAAATATGAAATTTGCTCTAAATGGTGCTCTTACTATTGGAACCTTAGATGGAGCCAATGTGGAGATAAAAGAAGAAGTGGGCGATGATAATATCTTCATCTTTGGACTTACCGTGGAAGAGTTAGAAGAACTTCGACGCTCTGGGTATGATTCAAAAACATATTATCATGGTAATGCAGAATTAAAACGGGCGTTAGATCAAATTAGTAATGGTTTCTTTTCTCCCGAAGACAAACATTTATTTGATCCAATAATACATGCACTTTTACATGAAAATGATTATTTCATGGTGCTTGCAGATTATGAATCATATGTTAAGGAACAAGAAAGAGTAGAACGATTGTTTAAAAATCAAGATGAATGGACTCGAAAGGCTATCATTAATGTGGCTAAAGTGGGTAAATTTTCTAGTGATAGAACCATTAAAGATTATAATGATGAAATTTGGCACTCTGAGTATGTTACAATGCCATAATCTTTGGTAGATTGTTTAACAAAGTAAAACCTATTTATTTTGATTTTTCATAGAAGTGTTTGTAAGCCATATATTTGCGCCTTCTAAATCTTTAACCTTATTATTACTTAAATACTTTATCAAGTCTAATGCCATTTTACTACTTTTTTCGTCTATCGAATTTAAGGTATGCTTTAATAGTGGCGATTCTTGAGTGATAATGGTTTGTGAAAGGTTTCGATCAATGTTATGTTTTAAAAGTAAATTTAAGAATTGACCATAAAAAGTAACAGCACCACCATTTATTAATGATTTCACATAACCTTCAAACTTTACCCATTGGATTTTATCTTTTAGTTTTAGCGTCTCAAAAGTGACATATAAAGAAAAATTTCTTAATTGTTGTTGATCTTCTCTAAGCATCTCTCTAAATAATAAATCTAGGGTCAAGACAACTTAAGGGATATTAAAATTCCATAAGTTGTTGTATGCCAATCCGTAATAAGTATATATACCGTTCACGAATTTCTGAGGCTAAATTCCGACAGATTCTACGCCTTTTTTGCCTAGATCTAACCGCGGTGCAGACCGCCGAACTCAGTGGTATTTCTCGCAATTCAGTCAACAAACATTTAACAGCTATCCGCAGGCGTATCGCCGAGTTTTGTGAGTCCGAATCTCCATTTAGTGGACAGGTGGAAGTCGATGAATCTTTGTTTGGTGCCCGACGAGTAAAAGGTAAACGGGGACGCGGTGCGTATGGAAAAGTATTGGTATTTGGACTCTACAAGCGTAATGGAAAGGTGTATACAGAGGTGGTGCCCAACGCCTCTAAAAAGACCTTACAGGCTATTATTAGAGGAAAAGTAGCCCTAGAAAGTGTGATTCATTCCGATGGCTGGCGAGGCTACAATGGGCTGGTGGACTTAGGGTATGCTAAGCACCTACGTGTGGATCATGGGCGCAATGAGTTTGCCACCTCCACAAGCCATATCAACGGAATAGAAGGCTTTTGGGGATTTGCTAAAACCCGATTAGTTAAGTGCCGGGGAATGCACCCCGCTACTTTTTACCTGCATCTTAAAGAGTCCGAATTCCGATTCAATTATCGTAAAGAAAATATCTATCCAAAACTCTTATCTTTAATCCGAAACAACCCTCTTAAGTTGTCTTGACCCTAAATCTAAATCGGCTGTAGATGGTGTGGTACGCATAATAATTAATAATGCCCATGTTCTATTGACTATATTTCTATCCGTTTGAAGTACTTTTCTAGCAATCGGAAGTTCTTTTTCAATTTGTAGACTATTTATATGATCCAAAAACCCATCATAGAACAACTTTTCAGAAGGTAAGGCTACAGTTTTAAAGATAGTTTCGTACTTCATCGATAAACGTTCACCGTCGGTTCTTAGAAATTGAAATAAAAAATTTAAAGAACTATTGTTATCATCTTTAGTCAAATCTTTTGCCGGTATATTCCACCGTTCAATAGTAGCTAAGGAATCAGGCGGGAGTGGAAACTCTTCAATTCCATATCCCACAATGGATTCAATAGTCGATATAATCCCTAAGTTTGGATTTATATAGAATGTATTTGAATCTTCAAATCCTAAGTTGTTGGTAAGTATTTGACTACAGGCAGAGATAAGTTGATTGTTTTTTAAGCGATCTTGTTGTGTTTCTAAAATCATACCTTTTATCTGTTTTGGGGTATAATTTTTCATTCCATTTATTTCAAGATAATCGCCAGGTGTTAGCTCTACCAAATTGGGATAATTAGCAATATCATCTTTGCTAACTGTAGTATCTTTAGGTCTAAATATTGAACATGAATAGATTAGTATTGCTAAAATTATGAGGAAAAAAATTTTTTTATTCATACTATTTGGCCTAATTATTAAAATCTCATGAAAAAAAGATTATTTCAAGATTCGCTGATTTCTCAACCTGATTCATCAAAGTTGGAACAAGAAATTATAGATAATGTTCCAAGTACATCTCAATATTCACTTGGGGAAATAATATCATATGTTGGAGATTTTCTTCAATTACAATTATTCAATATCGGTAACACTCCCGTTACTATTTTTTCGATTGCTATATTTATACTATTTATAGTAGGATCATCTTATTTAGCATTATTTGTAAAGCAATTATTACAAAATACCATCTTGCCAAGATTTATCAATGATTCTGGTTTGAGATACACGCTTTCTAGAATGTCTCAATATATCATCATCATCATTGGGTTTTTTGTTTCTGTTCAGTTTTTAGGAGTTGATTTAACTGGTTTAGCCGTTGTATTTGGTTTTCTTTCGGTAGGTATTGGTTTTGGTCTTCAAAATGTAACTTCTAATTTTATATCAGGCTTGATCGTACTATTCGAACGACCAATTAGTGTTGGTGACCGAGTTGAAGTAAATGGAATTGAGGGAGATGTAGAAGAAATCAATATTCGATCTACTAAGATTAAGACTATGGATAATATTTCTATTATTGTTCCAAATAGTGAGTTTGTGAGTAAAGATGTTATCAATTACTCTCACGGCGATCCTAGTTATGTATTAGTAGTAGAAGTGGGGGTATCTTATAATTCTGAGTTAGATACAGTTCTTAAAGCATTGGATGAAGTAGCTAAGGAAAATAAATCGGTTCTCAGCAAACCAAAACATCGCGTTCAGCTTAGGAGTTTTGGAGATTCCGCTTGGAATATGAAACTTTTGGTCATGATTCCAAATGTTCGTGATCGCTACACCGTTTTAAATGAGCTCAATCAAGCTATAGTTAGAAAATTTAAAGAATATGAAATTGATATCCCTTTTCCTCAAAGGGATATCACATTGAGAAACGAATTGCCAAAGATCAATAACGATACCGAATAGAAGTTTATATTTTAAATTTACACAGCCAACACCTGTCAAAATTATTTCTGAACAGGTAGGCTGATAGTTAATTATCGATTTATTGGAAGTACTGGGTTTTCTATTTCCTCAATAACTTGCTCGTATTCTCCATTCCAGATTGCATTAAGCTTTATAAGCTGAACATCTACTTTTTCAGCAAGTTCATTAAATACAGCATATTGTTGAGTTGTAGGCCTTCCATAACCAGTGGCAACTGTATTTTTTAAAGCAGCTAACTTGTTATTTAATTTGATAGGGAAGTTCAATACATCCTGAATTGCTTCAGCTTTGGTTTGAACTAATGCATTCTCGATTTCATTTATGGCAATAGCTAACTCTTTAAGTCTTCTTGTCATCTCTTCATTTGCTTCTATCTCTTTAGCTATTGTTTTCATTTCTTCAGTAGCCACTCTTATACGATTAATAGATTTATGAGTTGTATCTAACTTCGCATTTATTGTTTGTATTAATTCAAATTGAGCAATGAAATCGTCTTGAGTTATATCAACAAGTCGTGGATCTTTCATTACCTCAAATTCTTGTTCTCCAACCATATCATCTCCAATGTGCATGCGAACAATATACGTACCAGGAACCGCAGTTGGACCTGAAGTATTACCTGCCCATAGAATTTGACGCCCATCTAAATCTGTAACCCCAGGATATTTCAAATCCCAAACAAATTTATTTAGACCAATCTCATTCGATATAATATTCTTTTTAGTTGGATTTTCTTCTTCAAAAAATAAAGGAGACTCTTTAATTTTTTTACCTTTTTCATCCTCTAAACTTGAAAATGTATGAATAGTATTTCCTCGCATATCTAAAAATTCCAGTTTTATCTCGTCCTTTATTTCCTTATTTAAGCTATAGAATATTACTGCGCCATGTTCAGGATTTTCACCAGAAGTAGGTGAAGGGCCTCCCCAACTGGAACCACCGTATAGATATACATCTTCTGGATCAAATAAATGATGACTTGCTTTTGCAATATCATCGGTTATTTGATGTAATACGGAAAGATCGTCTAATACCCAAAATGAACGACCTTGAGTAGCAACTACTAAATCTTTATCCCTTTTATGTACTGCTAGATCTGTAATTGGAGTAGCCGGTAAATTTAATTGTAATGGCTGCCAATTATCACCGGCATTAAATGATACATATACACCTGTTTCCGTTCCAGCATATAGTAACCCTGATTTATTAGGATCTTCTCGAATCACACGAGTAAAATCCATTTCTGGAATACCATTCGTAATTTTATCCCAATTACGTCCATAATTGGTAGTTCTGTACAGCATAGGTTGGAAGTCTCCAAATTTATAGCGTGTTGCAGCTATGTATGCTGTTCCTGGTTCATGTTGTGATGCATCTAAAATACTGATCATTGATTCCGGTAATCCTTTTGGTGTTACATCCTTCCAAGTCTCACCATTATCATTACTTATATGTACTAATCCATCGTCGGTACCAGCCCATAATAAACCAGGTTTTATGGTAGATTCAACAAAAGTAAAAATAGTGTTATAATATTCAACAGAGGTATCATCTTTTGTAATTGGCCCTCCTGATTCTCCTTGCTTGGATTTATCATTTCGACTCAAGTCAGGACTTATATCCTCCCAACTCATTCCCTCGTCTGTGGAGCGGTGCACATATTGAGACGTGGCATACAAAACATTCGGGTCATGCGGAGAAATAACTATTGGGAAAGTCCACTGAAAGCGATATTTAAGTTGATCAGCTCCAGAACCCATCGGATTATCAGGCCAAATATCGATTCGATCATTCAATCTTAACTTAACATCATAACGAGAAAAAGACCCTCCATAACACCCACCATAGGTAACGTCATGGTTTTCAGGATCAACCGCTATATATCCAGATTCACAACCTGCTACGGGCCACCAATCGTCTTCATCGATTCCAGAGTCATTCGTTCTACTCATAATCGCAAAGGTTGAGTTATCTTGTTGGGCTCCATAAATCATATATGGAAACTGATTATCTACTGCAACTTGATAAATTTGCGCTGTAGCTGATGTATGATATGAAGTCCAAGTTCTTCCACCATTATAGGTAACCTGTCCACCACCATCATCACCAATCACCATTCTATCAGGATTATTATTAGCGATCCATAAGTCATGATGATCACCATGTGGAGTAGCTATTCGTTTAAATGTTTTACCTCCATCAATAGATTTCCAAAACCCTACATTAAGTACATACACCACGTCCTCACTTTGGGTATCCGTTATTACTTTTGAGTAATACCATGCTCGCTGACGAAGATTTCTGTCTGAGCTTACTCGAGTCCATGTATCCCCAGCATTTTCGCTCCTAAACAAACCTCCACCTTTAGCATTTTCGACAATGGCAAAGACTCGATCGGAGTTAACTGATGAGACTGAAATTCCAATTTTACCTATCAAACCTTTTGGCATACCAGCATTTTTTGTGATTTCTACCCAGCTTTCTCCACCATCCGTGCTTTTAAAAAGACCTGATCCTTCACCTCCACTACTCATTTCATATTCGGTACGATATGCTTCCCACATTGCTGCATAGAGAATGCGCGGATTATTTGGGTCTACTGCAATATCAACTGCGCCGGTTTTATTATTTCGATAAAGAACTTTAGTCCAAGTTTTACCTCCATCGATAGTTTTATAAACACCTCTATCATCACTTTCAACATTACCAAAGAGCTTACCCATTGCAGCAATCCAAACGATGTCTGGATTGGTTGGATGAATTTCTATATCACCAATAAACTGTGTTTTACCTAGCCCTAAATATGTCCATGTTTTACCGGCATCTGTAGAACGATACATTCCATCCCCTGCACTCATATTTCCTCGGATATCGGTTTCTCCCATTCCAACATAAATTACATTTGGATCAGAATCAGCGACATCGATGGCACCTACTGACCCTGTTTTGAAATAACCGTCAGTTACATTATCCCAAGTATTTCCTCCATCGGTGGTTTTGTAAACTCCCCCTCCTGTAAACCCTACATAATATATGTAAGGTTGATCATCATGGCCTGCAACGGCAACAGATCGACCTCCTCGGAATGGTCCAATCTCACGATAATTCAAGTCTTGGAACATAGAGTTCTCAAACGCTGGTTTGTTGGTCTCTACACCATGACCGAATATTTGTGCTTGTATTGATTCAACAAGCATAAAACTTAGAATTAAAAGCGAAACGCCCTTTATTAAATACTTCATATGTATCCCTTATGTTTAAATGAGGAGCTTTTTTTTAATTACTGAATGTAGGTATTTAGAATCAAGAGTTCAGTAAAAAAATGTGTCGGTATAAATAGAATTATTCTACTATAAACTTAAAAGTAATAGAGCCTCTTTGATTAGTTTGAGGAACTCTTTTTGGGAGTTTTGTAAATCTCCAATTTCTTAACGTTGCCAACACTGTCCGCTCAAGCTCTGGATTACCAGAGCGTCGAATGGGCCAAATTCTTCCTACACTTCCATCAGGTAGAACTTCAAAGCCCATAGTTACTGTTGCATTTAGATTTGTGTTGTTTACTGGTAAAGTTTGTGACAGTGGTGTACGATCTAAATCTCCTTCAAAAGTTAGATCATAAGGTGAAGTATTATCTTCATCATTTCCAATTCCTTGATCTGAATCTGTATCACCAGTAGCACCATCCACATCTCCCCCTTCTATTGCTCCCTCTTGAATTTCAATATTTTCTTTTGCTAAGGGTGCTATTTCAACCTGCTCTACCATATTTTTTTCTGCACTTTGTGTTGGATCTATTTCTTCAGCTACTGGCGTTTCAATAGCTTCATCAAAAATTTCTTCCACCTCATCAGGCAAATCAACTGGTTTCGTATTATTTAAAGTAGATGTTTCAGGTATTTCTTCTATCTCAGGGGCTTCTTCTGTTGGTTGTTCAGTTTCGGTTTCATCAGGATTGGGTCGATTAGCCACTTCATCATTTTCAAGTTCAGAGAACTCTGTTATGCTTCCAGTACTGAATTCACCAAATTCAACTTCTATAAATGATGGGCGTAAATTTTTTCCTATTTCTATGGTATACCACAAAGAAAATGAAAGTAAGAGAGTTGCAAATACAAGAGTAGCAATTAATGCTCTACCATCATCTTTGGTAAATTGTGGTTTCATGATTTAAGATCCCTGTTCGGTAGCCATTACTAATCGTAGATTTAGCGCTTTGCCTATGTTGAGTACTCTAACAGCAGCATCAACTGTTGCGTCTTTATCTGCCCTTAAAACAATCATACTTTCGGGTTTTATATTTCTTGCTTCTCGAATGGCTGATGCCAGTGAGCCCCGTGCCGTTAATTCACCTTCTACATAGAACTCGCCTTTATTCGTTATTGCCACAGATATGTATTCTGCTTCTGTAACTGCCCCACTTTCTGCTCTTGGAATATTCACTTGTATTCCAAAATTCGTTACAAATGATGATGTGAGCAAAAAGAAAATTAAAAGTAAAAGTACAATATCTGTCAAAGATGATTGTGAGAATAAAGTTAATGGCGGTAAACGTTTATCACCTCTTCTAAAATCACGAGCCATTATACTTGCCTTTTAGGTGCTGGGGATTGAAGTAGATCTAGGAAATCCGCCGATGCATTTTCAAGTTCAAAAATCGATCTATTAATTCTACCTAGCAAGAAGTTATAAAATCCAAAAGCAATTAAACCAACAATTAATCCAGCTGCGGTGGTAATAAGTGCTTCCCAAATACCACCAGCTAATGCGCTAGGGTTAACATTTCCTTGTAACGATTGAATATCCATGAATGCTTCAATCATTCCTGTAACAGTTCCTGTAAAACCGATTAAAGGTGCTACACCTGCAATAGTCGCAAGCCAATTCATACGTTTTTCTAAAAAGAAAATCTCTTTTTTTCCTGCATTATCAATAGCATCTTCAATATCACGAATAGGTCTACCAAGACGTTTTATTCCAGCCATAATAATTCTTGAAAGAGGTTTATCAAACTCTTGGCAATAAGCTAAAGCATTGGACTGCTTTCCTGTTTTAAGCAAACTACCAATGCTTTGCAAAAATCGATTTGTATCAGTGTGCGATCTAGATATTGCACTCCATCGCTCAATAATCACATAAAATGATATTAGTAGTAGAATTAATATTGGAATCATTAAGATTCCCCCTTCTACCATTAGATCGAAAAACGTAATGGTTTCTTCATTTAAATTAGATGCATAAGAATCAGTGATACTGGTTGTTTCTTGTATATAGAGAAGTAAACTATGCATGTAGATGGTTAATTAATTTTTTGAATGATATAATTTTCAGGTAATAGATTTTCTATTTCTTCTGCTGCAATTGCAGCATCAACTAGAGAACCAAATTGGCCAAGACTTACTCGGTGCATTATTCCAATTCGCTCATTTGTAATTGGGGTTACAAAGGCTCTATAACCTGCATTAACAAGTTTCTGAACCTCATTGATTGCATTATTTTGGTTTCTCAGTGTGTACAAAACAATGGTATAATCATCATTACCCGATTCTGCTAATTCTCCCGTTAGTCCGTAACGACTTCGTGTTAAAGAAGTACTAACATTAGATTCATTTTCTTGAACAACAGGTTTCGTCACTTGTTCCGCTTCTATTTTCCCATTATTAGAAGACATAGTAATATTTTCTGATACCTTATTATCATCTATTGGTGGCACTTTAGGTGTTCGATCTACCAATAATGCATCAGAATTATTTTTTTCAGAACCTATAAAAGGGACATCAATTACGTTAAAAAAGGTTAGCCCAAAAATAAGTCCACTTGATAGAATCAAAATGGTGCAAAGCCAAAACCATACAGATACTTGTTGTTTTTTTAATTCTTTTCTTTTTCTATTCGACGTATTAACTAGTTCTCTCTTCTTATTCTGTTGCTTATCATTTTCCTTAGCTTTGCTTTGATCCATGTTTGCATCATCGGTATGTGTATTCCTAATTACGGGTAATACATCATCATCAATTATATCTTGCAACTGATCTGGACTTTCATGGAACGGTTCATCTTGTATAGAAAGAAATGGGTCATCAAATTCCGAAGTGTTTTCTTTTTGTGTTTTAAGATCTTCGATACCAATAATATTCTCTTCTGCGTGATTATGCTCAAATGTGTCATCGTCCAACGTATTGATGTCGGATAGATCTTCGTAACTTTCTTCCTCATCTAGTAATTCAGCAAGATGCTCAATACTGGGCTCTTCATTAGGACTATCCTCAAAGGTATCGAAGTTCACTTGTTCATTGTTTAAAGAAGGTTCTTCTTCTTCAACAATAATATCTTCCATGATTGAGGCTATTTCTTCTCCAAGATCATCATCATTATTTTCTTCAAATGGGTCATCAAAAACATCTCCTAAATCATTCGTTGTACCTTTCGAGGTATCTATTCCATCGGCTTCTTCTAAGGGAGTCTCATAATCCTCACCCTTTAAGCTTGCAAACAATCTCTCTGCATATTCTTCTTCCTCATCTTGTACACCCGACAATTCAGATTCTAAGTTCTCACTGGAGACTAACAATGGATCAATAATATCTGCTTCAATTAAACCATCGAATCTACTATCGAACGATTTTGTAATAGAATCATCTTCGACTTCATTAAATGGATCTTCAAAGGTTGGTTCTGGGATATCAAGTTCAATCGGCTCCATTCCAACATATTTATAATTGATCTCAGTTTCTAATTCATTAGAGGGGATGAACATCAACTTATTGCCAATACTCGAAAAAATCCCAAAGCCCTCAATTTCGTAAGCTTCACCATCAGTTAAAGATTGGTTAATTTCATCAACCAACTGTAATAATTGCTTTTCGGTGTTCTCAAGATCCATATTGCAGGCTTCAGAAACTAACTTTAGAAATTGTTTGTGCTCTATGTACATAACTAGATCTTTTTTTCGGCTATGAATTCAATTGCGTCTCTGGGGGGCATCATCACTGAAGTACCGTCTGCTCTTTGTTCTTGTTGCTGATTAAAATGAACAACCTTAAATGTACCAAGCCCAAATATTTCAACCGTCTTTTTCATCATAACCTGATCGCGAATAATAACACTAAATGCTTCTAAAAATTCTTTAGTCATATCTAAAATTTAAGGATTAATCCACCATAAATTTGGAATGGGCGCTCTTGGTAACCATCCCAAATTTCATATTTTTGCGCGAATATATTTAACACTTTCGTATAAACACCAAGATTATTATTAATTTCATAATCAATTTGCATGCTTGCTAACGTAAATGCACTTAATTCTTCATTTACTGAGGGTGCTTCTCTACTTCCTATAAAGTCTGCCCAAGCCGTTAATAAAAGCTTATTAGTTGGCTTATAACTTATGCTAGAATTAATTCCTATACGTTCCTCATAGGGTACATCTTCATCATTTTTTAATTTAGGTTGACGTGCATAAAAATGAATATCAAACCAAAATTTTTGTGGATTTATTTGCTGTGTTACTCCGGCATAAAATTCAAATTCTGTGACATTATCGTACTTCAATTCATAGAAAAGGTAATACGTATCGCTGATTGTTGATTCAATTTTTCGATCATAATAGGCGCGATCTTTTGTAATTGAATAATCTAGTCCACCATAAAAGCGATTACCTTCTATAAATTGAAGACCGGCTTCAACAAAAGCTTTTGATTGGTAACTATGTTGCAATATTAATTCATTATTTAAGAACCTATTTATTTCATAGTGATCTTGTAAGGATTTAATCTGTGGTTTTCCTGAAAGCCCCCCTTTTAAAAGTAATGCATCTTTTAAATTGTATGATATCAATACTTTCGGAGAAAAATAGATTCTATCTGAAATACCGTCTGATACATAGTGAAGCCCTACTTTACCTGAAATGTGTAGGTTAAAGTTCATTAGTTTTTTGTATTCTGCATCTATTCCAATGTTAGAAATATTATTCGAATTCTTTAATGAATTTTCATAATTACCGAGGATGAAATTTCCCGACACACCAAATGTTTCGTATAAACGATTTCCGAGCCAATATTTTTTAACGTCCCCTACTAAATAAATTTCATTACTTAAACCTCCTAAATTTGTAGAGCCTGCTTCAATGTCGGAGTTGTGTGTATGGAGTTGAAGACTTGCTTCTGATCCTTCCAGAGCATTTTTTATTTTTTTAAAGAATACTCCACCATTTAGACCAGCATATTTTTTTAAAGCTGTTTCACCAATCATAACTTGATAAAATGGAGCAAGATCATAGAGTCTATTAAAATCTAGGTTACCACCTAAATTTGCTTCAATTTGAGTATTTCTATTTAATTTAGAAAAGAATCTAAGATCGCTACTTAAAAACCGAAAACTACTGAGTTGACTATCTAAGTGGCCTTTTGAACTACTGTAATCTACCTTGCCAGAAATATTCGATTTGGTTGTAAGGTTTTGGAAAAATACACCATTAAATTCTGGTGTTGTAAAATTACCAATTCCAGCTCTGGAAAATATAGCTCTTCTTTTCGGTTCCTCTATTATATTTCTTTCAGGTGGTTCAGGGCGATCAAGCTGAGTAATAGCCATTGAAGCAACTGCTTCGTCTCTGGATTCCATAAAAGGCATTCTATAAGGATCTACTTGAAAAACCCGTGGTTTTGGATTAAAGCCTAAGATGGGTTGCCTTCTTAATCCTGGGAAACGAGCACGAAATTCGCTTCTAATCTCTATGTCTTGCGGATTAATTTCAGGTAAAAGAGAATTTTGGTCACTAGCACTGCTTTGAGCTGTAGTATCTGATGATACAAATACACATGCGATAAGAATTAAAATAAGACGCAAATACATAGATGTTGGTTTTGTAGAATGTACAAATTTTTAAATGAAGGAGTGAACCTAACAATATTGAAAAAACATACTATTCATAAAGAAAAGTTGTTCCAGTAAACCATGGTTGAATTATCCAAGTTTATCTACAAAGTCTAATTTCTCCCAAGGAAATTCATCACGCCCAAAATGACCATAAGCAGCTGTTGGTCGATACATTGGTCGAAGCATATCAAATCGTTCTATGATGCCTTTTGGTGTACAATCAAATGTTTTAGAAATTAAGTGGGCAATTTCTATATCCGACTTTTTTCCTGTTCCATAGGTATTCACAGAAATGGAGACTGGTTCAACCACACCAATCGCATAAGCAAGTTGTACTAAGCACTCTTTTGCAAGCCCTGCAGCGACTAAATTTTTAGCTATATGGCGAGCAGCATAGGCTGCACTTCGATCAACTTTTGAAGGGTCTTTACCCGAAAAAGCACCTCCTCCATGTGCACCAAAGCCGCCATAGGTATCAACGATAATTTTTCTACCTGTTAATCCAGTATCTCCATGAGGGCCTCCAATCACAAATTTTCCCGTTGGATTGATATGATACAATGTTTCATCATCTATTAAATGCATAGGCATTACTTGAGGAATGAGTATATTTTTGATGTCAGAATGGATCTGTGCTTGCTCAACACCCTCATCATGTTGAGTGGATAAAACTATGGTATGAATTCTTTTTGGGGAACCATCATTATTGTATTCTATAGTAACCTGGCTCTTACTATCAGGACCTAAATATGTCATCTCATTCCCAGCTTTCCTAATTTCGGCTAGATGTTTCAATAGATTGTGTGAAAGCTGAAGAGGCATTGGCATATATGCATCCGTGTCGTTTGTAGCATAGCCGAACATCATCCCCTGATCACCAGCCCCTTCCCGGTCAACACCCTGGGCAATATCTGGGCTTTGAGTATGAATAGTTGATAATACACCGCAGCTTTCGGAATCAAACCTATAAGAAGCTTTCGTATACCCGATATCTTTAATAACCTCACGTACAACTTCTTGAACATCTACATAAGCCTTGGTCGTTACCTCCCCAGACACAACAGCTAATCCCGTAGTTACTAATGTTTCAACGGCCACTCTTGATTTTGAATCTTGTTCAAGCATGGAGTCTAAAATAGCATCAGAGATTTGATCTGCTACTTTGTCTGGATGTCCTTCTGATACTGATTCTGAGGTAAATAATTTCTTCATTCTAACATATTTTGTGAGGTACTTTCGGTTGCAGCATTGATTAAATAAAATACAAAGAAATTGTATAAAAAAGCCTTATTCATTGATTTCATCAAAATGCTAGTGGTACTGAACAATGAATTAGAAATTATGACAGATATTATTGCGGGGAATTTTAAAGTATCGTAAATAATTAGCGTTTATTTGAATAAATCTCCTTCCGATCCTTTCTTTTTTACTCCTAGACATTGATACGCTTTGGCGGTAGCTACTCGTCCTTTTGGAGTTCGCTGTAAAAACCCTTCCTTTATCAAATAGGGTTCATAGACCTCTTCAATGGTACCTTTATCTTCCCCTACTGCAACCCCAAGTGTATTCAAGCCTACTGGTCCACCCCCATAGTTTTCAATAATGGCACGAAGCATCCTGACATCCATTTCATCTAATCCATTAGAATCAACATCTAAGGCATTTAAAGCTTTATCTGCCACTTTTTGATTGATTGCTTTCAGACCATCTACCTGTGCAAAATCCCTTGTTCTTCTTAACAGTTTGTTCACTATTCGAGGTGTTCCTCGGCTGCGACTCGCGATTTCATGAGCACCTGCTTCATCAATACCAAATTTCATTATGTAAGCCGATCGGAGCGCAATTCTTTGGAGTAATTCAACATCGTAATAATCCAATCTAATATCGATACCAAATCGAGCACGTAAAGGAGCCGTTAACATTCCTTTCCTAGTGGTAGCGCCAACTAAGGTAAAATGATTTAAATCAATTTGAATACTGCGCGCATTAGGCCCTGAATCTATCACAATGTCTAATTTAAAATCTTCCATTGCAGAATACAGATATTCTTCAATGACTGGATTCAAACGATGAATTTCATCAATAAAAAGTACATCACCTTCTTCTAGATTGGTTAACATACCTGCAAGATCCCCAGGCTTTTCAAGAACTGGACCCGTTGTTGGTCTTATATTGCTCCCCATTTCCTGTGCTATGATATAGGAAAGGGTTGTTTTACCTAAACCTGGAGGTCCTGATAAAATTACATGATCAAGAGCATCTCCACGTTGTTTAGCTGCCTTAATGAATACACCCAAGTTAGTAATGGCTTTTTGCTGGCCAATAAATTCTTCCAGATTAGCTGGACGAACAGACTGCTCAAATGCATCTTCTTTTTGTAAAGGATTTAATAAAGGATTTTGCACGTAATCTTTGGATTGTGATGTTAACTTAACCAATAAACGATTATACTTAGTTTTATCACGAATTGCCCAAAGAAGTTTAATTATCACTGTATGGAAAAGTCTTCATTTTCTCCCGACGCATTACCTTTCGAACCACACGAAGAGAAAAAAAAGCGTACTGACGATCAAGTTACCAATAAAAAGAAGAATGAAATTCTAAAGGAAAAAGGATTACATAAGGATAAGAAAAAAAGTGAGCTAACTATTTTTGGTAACGAATACTTTTTCAACTATGAAATAAGTTGGTTAAAATTTAATGAACGGGTACTTGCTGAAGCTCGAAACGAAAAAAATGAGCTACTTGAGAGAGTAAAGTTTATTGGCATTGTTTGCTCTAATCTGGATGAATATTTCCAAAAGAGAGTTGGGGGTTTAAAACGCCAATTACATGCAGGTGTAAAATCTTTACCTGTTGATGGTATGTCTGTAGCTGATCAACTTATTGCGATACGCGATATTGTAAAAATCATGATTAAAGAGTACCGATCCTGCTATTTTGATGATTTATTGCCATCGTTAGACAAAATTGGAATTGGTATCAAACAATATGAAGAATTAAGTGACCACCAAAAACATGTATGTGATGCTTATTTCAAAAGAGAAATTTACCCCATTACTACTCCTTTAGCAGTGGATGAATCTCACCCATTTCCATTCATTTCAAATCATAGTTTATCATTAGCTGTTGAACTACAACACCCAAAGAGTAAAGAAAAATCGTTCGCACGAATTAAAATCCCCTCGAATAGAAAACGATTTGTAGAGGTGTACAGAAAAGACGAGCATGTAACCTTAGTACCTATCGAAGATATCATTAAAAATAAAGTTCAATCCTTTTTCCCTGGAATGAAAATTTTTTCTGCACATCTTTTTAGGGTCACAAGAAATGCCTCCTTAGAACGCAATGAAGAAGAGGCTGATGATTTATTGGAAATTATAGAAGATGAATTAAGAGAAAGGAAATTTGCTTCAATTGTAAGACTTGAAATTGAGAAAAGCACTCCAAAGCACATCAAGAATTACTTAATAAAAAACCTTCAAGTAACACAAGAAGATGTGTATGAAATGGAAGGAACAATAGGCCTTGTTAGTGCGTTTGAAATTGCTAGTATAAAAGGGTTCACACGACACAAAATTCCACATTGGACCCCAGTTTTACACCCTGCTCTTGCCCATTCGTTAGAGGAGGAACCTCCAAGTATGTTTGATGTGATTAAAGAAAATGAGTTTATTGTACACCATCCATATCATAGTTTCGACCTTTCAACCCAACGCTTTATTGAAGAAGCTTCTGCAGATCCTAAAGTTCTTGCAATAAAGCAAACGTTATATAGAACATCCAAAGATTCACCATTAATGCATTCCTTAATGAGAGCTGCAGAAAGTGGTAAACAAGTTGCTGTATTAGTTGAAATCAAAGCTCGTTTTGATGAAGAACAAAATATACAATGGGCACAACAATTAGATAATTTTGGCGTCCATGTTGCATATGGCATACCAGGTCTCAAGATTCATACTAAATTGACCATGGTTGTAAGAGAAGAGGAAAGTGGACTAAAAACTTATTGCCATATTGGTACTGGGAATTATCATCCTGGAACAGCTCAATTGTATGAAGATTTAGGCTTGTTTACATGCGATGAAACAGTAGCCTCTGATGTAACTGATATATTCAATTTATTAACCGGTTATGCCCCCGATCAAACCTTTGAAAAATTGATCGTTGCACCAAAACATATGCGAAAGCAAATGGAGGGTTATATAAAATTCGAAACTAAAGAGGCAAAAGAAGGACGACCGTCACGAATTATTGCAAAAATGAATAGTCTCGAAGATCCAGTAATTATTCAACTTTTGTATGAAGCATCTCGTGCAGGTGTGAAGATTGATTTGATTGTACGCGGGGTATGCCGCTTAATTCCTGGAAAAGAAGGGTTGAGTGAAAATATCAGAGTTTTTTCCGTAATAGGACGGTTTCTTGAACATTCAAGAATCTTTTACTTTCACCACGCAGATGAACATATATACGCGTTGGGATCAGCAGATTGGATGCATAGAAATTTAGACAACCGAGTAGAAGCAATTATACAAATAGAGCGACCAGAGTTTAAAAAATACTTACAATTTTTGTTAAGCATCTACTTGCATGACAATCAACAACGTTGGGAATTATTTGCAGATGGGAACTATAAAAAAATTGAACGGAATAAAGGAGATAAAAAAATATCTACCCATAAAATATTAATGAGCCATATGTCTAATATATCTGAACCTATTGCAATTTCGCCCTCTTAAGAACCTAACCGTCTACAAATGCAGCTTCAGAATAACCAAGATCAAAATTTAATTTTTGTAGTAGTAAAAAAGCTGGTTTTCTATACACACCTTCCAAGCTGTATGCTTGAAGTACTGCAATTCGAGCTTCCTTTAGATTTCCAACATTAGCTAATGAATTACCTAGGTACCAATATGCTTTTTCTTCGATTATTTTGTTATCTATTACAAGTGATATGGACTTATTAAATGCAACCATTGCCGAATCGTAGTTGGATGTATTATAGTATATAATTCCTTTATTTAAGTAAGCCTTAGATGCATAAGGTTCATAATCATAATCATGTATAATTTGATTGAAAAGCCTTAATGCCTGGTCATAGTTGCCATTTACAAACTCATTAAAGCCTAGATTCAGAATGGAGTCTGGTGCAACCACTGTCATGTCTCTTGATCTTATCCCATCAGAACTTTCTAATTCGTCACTATTTATTGATTTAACAACAAACTGGTCAAGATTCGATTTACTAGGAACTTGAAAAAATTGGATTCCAAAAACTATGAATACTATTGCTGCTGCAGAGGCATACCAAGTAAAAGAAGATTTCAAAAGTCTCATGTTATTATCTTTTCGTACACCTTCATTTTTTATGATATCACGTATGCCTACCTCAATTTCTAGGTCATTTAATAATTCTGGTTGCTTAGCAAACTCAACCCATAGTTCATCCACTTGCTCATTTGAGAGATTACCTTTCAAATAGGCATCTAATTTTTTTCTTATTTCTCCTAATTCTTTGCTCATAATTATTTAATTATTCAGAATAGTGACTGTTACACACCTCCTTTTGAGAAAGTAAGACTCACAAAAACACTACTCCTTACACTATGCTGCCAACCTTTTTTCAACACACTCTTTTAATAAACTTATTATACGATGTTTTTTTGTCCATGCATTATTCACTGAAATCCCAAAATGTTGTGCTACTACCTTTGCTTCACCTCTTGGATTATCAAACCAATAAGTAATATACGCTTTTGAGTTTGGTTTCAAGTTTTTTAAACATCCTGCTAGAATCTTATGCTTTTCTTTATCAAGTATATTACTTAGCTGATCTCCCTCTTCAAAAAAATTTTCTGGCATTTCCTCATAGTTGCCTTCCTTAATACTTCTCAAGAATTTGTAATACTCGTTTTTAGCTGTAGTAAACAGATAATATATTACAGAATCTGGATTTATTAACTCATTTGATTTGATTTTTTCGGTTACATTAATGATCGTATTTTGTGCAACATCTTCTGCATCATGATGAGTGGCATGTAATCGTACTTTTAAGAATTTGATTAATACACTTATGATTATTGGAACATATTCTTTTATTATGGCTTGATTGTTCTCTTGTATTGCAAATACAAATTTTGAATAATCCATAAATGAAGCGCTTTACTTGGTGATTAACTTAAAAATAACATCATGTTAATTAGTAACAAAATATAGAATTTCATACTTAGTAATTAATTTTTTTATGTATCGTGTACAACTAAATAACTTTGAAGGACCACTAGATTTACTTCTTTTTTTTATTAAGAGAGACGAGTTAGATATTTATGACATCCCAATCTCATACATCACCGATCAATTTCTCGGTTTTATAAAACTAATGGAAGAACTAGATCTTGATGTTGCCAGTGAATTCGTTTTAATGGCTAGTATGTTAATGTCTATTAAGGCAAAAATGATGCTCCCTAGAGAAGAGCAAGATGAAGATTTAAATTTAGATGAAAGTGATCCTCGATATGAACTTATTCAGCGACTTCTAGAATACAAACGATATAAAGAAATGGCTGTAAAAATGTCTGATATCGATGAAGAAACACGAAAAAAATACACACGCGGGTATTTTGAAGAAGATCAAGTAGATAAAAAAGCAACCGGCGAAGCTCTAAAGGATGTAACCGTCTTTGATTTAATTGCTGCTTTTAGAAAAGTTCTATCTGATGTTGAACGAAAAAATATTGTACATAAGGTCGAAAAAGTTGAAACAACAATTGAAAAACAAAGTGAATTCGTACTGCTAACCCTACAAGCCAGAGGTAAACAAAGTTTCTACGAACTTTGTCATGATCTAACGAGTAAAGTTGTTGTAGTCGTTACTTTTTTAGCTGTTCTTGAAATGATTAAGGAACAACAAATCAATTTATACCTAAAAGAAGAACCAACAAATTTTTATATAGATTTAAAAGCTGTTGACGAAATTATTGGTGTCAATTAAATTTTTTGGGCTATGAAACAGACTTTGGTTTCTTTTTTTCTTGCAATAACGTTTGGTTGCAATAGCTACGATACTGCACTTATTAAACCACAGGCTAATCTAACCGATTATCAAAATACTATAACAGAAGAGGGGTTATTTATAGATCTAGATTTCCTTTCTAGCGATAGTTTAAAGGGAAGAGATACAGGTAGCGCTGGCGAAAGAATAGCAGCGGAATACTTGGCAGATAGATACCAAGACTTAGGGTTAATCCCTGGAGGAAATGAACAAACATTCTATCAAAACTTCGAATTAATACAAACTACTTTTGATAATATTACATATGAAGTATTTAAAGAGGATGAGTCTATTGATATTTCCGTCCATAGTTATGATGATATTGCGAACTTCTATCGAATTTCTGGCGGGGAAAAAAATCGTGTTGGCGATATAGTCTTCGTTGGTTTAGGTGTAATAGATACTTCCAAAATAAACTTAGAAAATAAGTGGCTTCTCAGTTTTCATGATCCAATTATAAATTCTTCAGAGAGAATGAAAAAATTAGTGCATGCCAATAATGCATTAGGTGTCATTTATATAGAACATTCAAATGGTGAAGTATTCGAGGAAGAAGCTTTCATAATGCAAGCAGAATTTAGAGCTGAATCTAGAGTAAAATTACCACATTTAAATGACAGCGATAAAAGCTATGTCAGAATTCATCCAAAACTAGCTTCACAATTATTGGGGTTACATTCAATTAATGAACTAAATAATTTAAAAAATAAACTGAAAGCTAATCCTAATTTATTTGAGCCCTTTGAGATGGAGTATTCATTAAAATATACTCCAAATATTAGAATGAGAACCACAAAATCACGAAATGTAATTGCCTATATTGAAGGAGATGATCCAATGTTAAAAGATGAAGTTGTCGTTTTATCAGCTCATTATGATCATGTTGGTGTTGGGAGTCCAGACGTAAATGGCGATTTCATTTATAATGGAGCAGATGATGATGGAAGTGGAACCGTTGCTCTTCTCCAAATAGCCCAAGGATTAAAAGCTGCCAAAGATGCTGGTGCTTCTTTTAAACGTAGTGTTTTATTCTTGCACGTATCTGGAGAGGAGCTAGGTTTATTGGGTTCTCGATTCTATTCAGACCATCCAGTGTTTCCAATAGAAAAAACTGTTGCAAACCTAAACATAGATATGATAGGTAGGCGCGATCCTGCTCATTTAGATAATCCTAACTATATATATATCATTGGAGGAAAAATCATTTCTTCCAGTTTACAAGAAACACTTATTAAAGCAAATAAAATGAGCGTAAATATTGAGCTCAGCGATAGATATAATAGTTTAAGAGACCCCAATCAATTTTATAGAAGAAGTGATCACTGGAATTTTGGTAGATTTGGTGTCCCATTCATTTTCTTTTTTAATGGCACACATAAAGATTATCACAAACCTTCTGATGAAATTGATAACATTGATTTTTATGCCCTCAGAAAAAGAACTCAGTTAATATTCATGACCGCCGCGCTGTTGTCTAATTCTGATGAAAAGCCAACTGTAGACAACCAATCTTTTATTCTAAGAACTCAACAATAATCTCTTTATTTACCAATTAGGATAAACGGTGCCCAGTGAACTGGTTGATTATAAAAGGGGTGGTGAATCATATCAATTTTTGTTTGTTGCAAAGCAAGTGTTTTATAATCTATTAACTCAGGTTCATAATAATCGATATACATCTTAAACCGATCAATAACAGATGTTTCTTTATCTTCAAATTCTTGCATTTGACGATAAAATGTATTCATGAAAATTGGGGTGCTTCGATCGTAGATATTCCACAAACTTACGATTACAGAAGATGCTCCGGCAGCTAATACGGCTCTTTGTAATCCCATAACACCTTCCCCATTTATTACCTTTCCAGTGCCGGTGTTACATGCACTAAGGGTTATTAAATCTGCCGAGAGATCAAGTTGAGCTATTTCTCTCGCAGTCAAAAAACCATCTTCACCAAAAATAGACTCGCTATTTCTTTTATTCGATAATATTAAGCCACTTTGGTTAGGAAAAAATTCGTCCAATTCTCCATGTGTTGCAAGATGGATATATCTGTAATCAGACAGATTTAAATTTTTGAATGCATACTCAGTCACTTCTTCATTTTTCAAAATTGTAGATGTCTCAAAATAATTATGAATCGAATCAACTTCGGCTAAAGAATATGGGAGTGTTGCATAAGATTTCTGTGATCCATGAATTAAATTTTTATCCCCCGATTCGAAACCGGAGCCTGCAACAGCTAATAACTCATACTCAAATTCCTTCACCTTTGGATATTTAATAGATGTATAAATTGAAAAAGAGGGTAAATACTTAGTGCTAAATTTCTCAATTAAATATTGATCTTCAATCACAAGAGCTTCAAATGAAAGCAAATGAAGGGGCCCATCAGAGGAAATAACTAGATGCTTAATCCCATCAAGATGGTTAATAATAGGACTAAATATTTGATCAATTAATTGATTAGAAAGAGATGTAATTGACTCTAAATCTTCTAGATTGATAATTGCATTTCTAAAATTATTGACTTCAGATGAAAGAACTTTTTGTGCATCATCCTTAAGCACGACTTCTTTAAACACGTTGTTTTCTTTAGTAATCAAAAATATAAATAAGCTATTTTTTCTTACACCATAGCTTAAATAAGCAGTTTCACTATTTAACAATGATTGAACTTCTTCGAGCCTAGTAACCGTTGGATACCTTAGATCTGTCAAATCTGAATTTGAATTCATGTATGCATCTAATGAAATTTGATATTCTAATTCTAATTCAGAAATTTTAAGGATGTGGGCAGTATGAGTGGATAAGCTACTTTCTCCATTAATTTGCTCATACCATTGATCTATTCTTTTCTGGAGATTTAGAATATGAACACTCTCAGGATCATCTGGGCTAAACAGCTTTGCCTGTTGATTCTCATACATTTGATCGAATAGCGATCGGGATTTTGATAATTCAAATAATTCTAATGCTCGATCATAATTTTCATGATATTTTACTTCCCAATGTGCCAATTCATAATAAAAGTCTTGCCACTTGTTATTCATTTTATTCTTTATCGAAGGAGAAAATATGCGGTATCTATGCTTCTCTATTCTGTTAAATGCCAAATATGCATATTTAAAAGCACTATCTTGGTTTACTGGCTCATAGGTTATTGCTAAATCAATCTCAGAATTTATTTTACTCAAAACACTTTTCGAGCCCGCTTTTTTATTGGCTATTACTGCATATTCTATTTTTTCTTCATTTGATATAATTGGCAAGCTTAAAAGTCTATCATATAAATCAATACTAAAAGTTTGAGTGCTCTCATCTAATTCCGATAAAGCCATTTCTATAAAAGCTTTTGCTGCTTGGTAATCCTTCTTTTCTCTTTCAATATCTGATAGAGAACTATAAACAAAAACTTTTTGAAGAATGCTTAATTTCTCATTAAGAAGTGGTTTTAATAATTTATGCGCTGTTTCCAGCTCACCATCTGTAATAAATAGCTTTGCGATTTGTATTTTTAAAGAGTTAGAAAGATGTTCGTTCTCACTTTGCTCATAAATCTTTAGTGCTTCATTATAATATTTTATAGCAAGCTCAGTATCGCCTAAATTTTTATATGCCCTGCCTAAATAATCACTGAATTGGGCAATTGTACTTATACTTTTGGTTTCTTTAGCTATTGAATATCCTTCTTGAAAAAGTGTTAACCCTTCTCTGAAGTTATTTTGTCTTAAATAATAATTAGAAAGATTTGTTAAGACCATCATATATCGAGGTCTATCATTTGATTCCTTCGCAAATTCATACGCTTTTAGCAGAAAAGGAAATCCTTTTTTATGCTCATTTCGATAAGTATATACATTATAATATGTTTGATTTAGAAATGAATTGAATATGTCGTCTTTAATTGAAAAACTACTAGCTAAATCTAAATTTTCTAACGCAATGTTTAGTCTATTTTGATGAATTAGTGAAATACTTTTATTCACTAATAGGGTACCAATAAGAAGAGTATCTCTAGAAAGTTTTGCGAATGAAATAGCTGTATCAAATTCATTAATTGCCCGTTCATATTTTGCAATACTTGTATTAATTAATCCAAAATACTGGTATATATAGGTTTTCTGACTAGATGAAAGTTCTTCACTAACATTATCTAAAAGTTCTCTTAATACTAGATATGCTTCTTTATACCTTATTAATTTTCTTAAAGTAATTACAACTGCAAACCCACTCTTATATATTTCATTAGCTCCTAATTCATTTTTTGCAATATGGTATGCATTTTCAAAATTTAATAGAGCTTCGGAATAATCATAACTATTGAAATAATCGTCTCCATTTTCATACAATGTCAAAAACTGATCATTCCACCCTTGCGCATACACTTGATATGTGAACAGAATACCAAAGATTAACCCTATAGATTGCATTATAATTGACAAATAATTCTATTTTACTCCTTAAACTAGGTTTAATATGATGTTTTTTTTATAATCTAAAAACTTTAATTATTTAATATGAACTTAATCCAAAGTAAATCAATCCAAATTCCAGATCCTGCAACTAATAATGAGCAAGAAGCTCCAACAGATCCTTCAGATAATGAAAATCAAAATTAATTTGGAATAAGTACTTTTTAGTCCCCAAATAAAGCGTTAACAAAATCTTTTTTATTAAAGATTTGAAGATCTTCAATCTTTTCACCGAGACCAATATACTTCACTGGTACGCTTAATTCATTTGATATGCCAATTACAATTCCTCCCTTTGCTGTACCATCTAGCTTGGTAAGTGCAAGACCTGTAATATCTACTGCTTCTGTAAAAGCTTTCGCTTGCTGCATTGCATTTTGACCTGTTGAAGCATCTAATACTAATATCACTTCATGAGGAGCACCATCAATCACTTTGTTCATCACACGTTTGATTTTTGAAAGCTCATCCATCAAAGTTTTTTTATTGTGTAGACGACCTGCTGTATCAATCAAAGCAATATCTGCACCTCTAGCTTTTGCTGCTGATACTGTATCAAAGGCTACCGCTGCTGGATCAGCGTCTTGGCCTTGTTCAATGATTGAAACATTAGCACGTTCACTCCAAATCTTAAGTTGATCTACCGCTGCAGCTCGAAAAGTGTCTGCAGCACCAAGTAAAACATTTTTTCCTGCTGCCTTATACATATAGCTCATTTTACCAATGGTAGTTGTTTTACCAACCCCATTAACTCCCACGATAAGAACAACATGTGGCTTATTTGGTAGATGAGCATCAAATTCAGCCGGTTTATCCACTTCATGCCCTTGCAATAATGCAATAATTTCTTCCCTTAAAATTATTTGAAGCTCTTTTTGAGAAATAAATTTATCACGAGCTACTCGTTTCTCTATTCTATGAATTATTTCAATTGTTGTTTTAACCCCAACATCCGAGCTTATCAAAATATCTTCTAATTCATCTAAGGTAGCATCATCTACAGTATCTTTTCCTGCAAAAGCTTTGCCAAGTTTATCAAGAATACCTGTACGGCTTTTGGCTACACCTTGTTCAAGGGTTTCCTTTTTTTTAAAACCTAGTTTTTCAAATAATCCCATGCTAGTTAAATTGTGCTCCTCTCATAATTTTTCGATAACGATTAAAATAATCCAAAAAAGAGATAATCATAATCACAACCGAAAACCATAATAAAAATTGATGTACTATTTCTGCATCTCTAAAGAAAAATACAGATAACCAATATGCAGAAATAATATTAACAGAAATTTTTCCACTCATTGTGCTCATTGCCACCTTCCCATATCTCAATTTTATAAATGAAGAACCAATGAGAATAAGTGTATCTCGTAGTATAAAAAAGATTAAAAACCATAAAGGTACCCATCCCAGCCATACGGTATAGATAAATAAGGTACCCGCACAAAGTTTATCAGAAATGGGATCAATCATTTTACCTACTTCCGAGATCGAGTTAGTTTTTCGTGCTACTAATCCATCCAAATAGTCTGAAATCACTGCATAAACAATCAATACTATAACCTCAGTATTGTATGCATAGCTATTGTTAAGATGGAAGTATATAATTGGAAACGCAATTAATACACGGCTAAATGATATTATATTGGATATCGTAAGTACACGTCCACTTATAACAACTTTTTTACCATCAATATTTTCTGTAATACCCAATGCGATAAATTATTTGCGATATTTAATGCCTAAAGTTAAAGCCTTATTCATACAAAACCACTATGAAAGATAACCGCAAATTGGTGGAAGAAACACAGTCATCTAAAAAAGTTTTAAATGGTAAATTATTACAAGTATATCATGATGTTGCTCATTTACCAAATGGGAATATTGGATCTAGAGAATGGATAAAACATCCTGGGGCATGTGCTATAGTGCCAATATTTGAGAATCAAGATATTATGCTAGTTAAACAGTTTCGATATCCAGTAGCTCAAATCTTTTATGAAGTTCCTGCTGGAAAAATAGATCTAAAAGAATTTCCCGATAACACTGCTAAACGGGAACTCTTTGAAGAAACGGGGCTTCACTGTGAGCAACTATTTTATGTGGGTCATTTTTATCCAGCAATTGGTTATGCGGATGAAATTATTCACATTTACGCCGCTATGGGGTTATCTCAATTTGAAAGTGATACTGATGCAGACGAATTTCTTGTAAACAACCGAATTGCTTTCAAAGAAGCTATTCAAATGATCAATAATGGAGAAATTAATGATGGTAAAACAATTATTTGTCTTTACAGAGTCTGGCATTGGCTAAATCAATCCTTCGGTTCTAGCAAGGTTGAATAGTGATTCGAGTTTATTATGTTCATCAATATCTCCCCGCCGAACTAATTCCTGCATTTCATCGCCACTTAGCATTAAGATGCATCCCATTTCATTGAGAACAGAATCGAACCTTCGAGGATCTGCATTAGTGAGTCTATTAATATCTAAACCATCTGGGTTACGAACCAAATCAATTAACAAGTAATAAGTATCCTCCGTTTTAGAACCGAATTTATATGATTCTAAAGCCATGTCTTTAACTGTTCGCATATCTTTCTAAAAAATCTCTAGCTTTCATAATTTCTATAATTTCGTTATTCGAACGATTAATAACTCGTATCTGAAAAAGACTGATAATAGCTTGTTCATTCAATACCGACAAAACATCGTCGATACTATCACATTCTTCCGTTTCACTAACAAGATCATTAATTCCTTGTACAATATACTTTACATTTAATTTTTTACTTGGCTCCTCAATTTGAGTTGATTGATCAAAATATTCTCGAATTGAATCTTCTGTTACATACCAACTTACCCCTAATTTTCTTCCTCTAATTTTTCCATTCCTTATATAACTACGTAGTGTGAGTTTTGAAACTCCTAGCATTTCATGTAGATCATCTACAGAATATAAGGTTAGATTTCCAAGTTTCTTAGGCATGATTTATAAATTTTTAATTATCATTAGTTATTATTAATATACTATATTATAAACTTTTTCTATCATTAATTATATTTTAAATTAATGTAATCAATTAGATTTGGTTTGCATCTATTCTCCGGCGTATATTAGCAGTAATTAATTTAAATCCAGCTCATCCTAATTCTGATTATAACTCAGAAAATGTCATAATCAACTCATCTTAAATTACAACAAAATTCTTTTTGATGAGATTACTTTCAAGTCTAACAATAAGCTTATTTTTAATCTCATGTGGATCAACAGGCCTTTATGTTGACTCCGACGAAAGAGCTTGGATGGATAAATCCCCCCCTTCTGAATCAGAGTCGATATATAAAGTATATCTTATTGGTGATGCAGGTGCACCAAAAACATACGATGACCCAACGTTAACACTTTTTTCAAAACATTTAGAAAAAGCTTCTAAAAATAGTGCAGCGATCTTTTTAGGGGATAATATTTATGGTAATGGATTACCAGACTCTACCCATCCAAAAAGATTATTTTATGAAAACCGATTATTAACTCAATTAAAGACTGTAAAAGAGTTTTCTGGTAAAGTATTTTTCATACCTGGGAATCATGATTGGGATAATGGGCAAACACATGGATTGAAAGCTGTAAAAAGACAGGAACAGTTTATTGAAGATTACCTAGGTAGAGGCAATACTTTTCTTCCTGATAACGGTTTTCCAGGGCCTCATGATGTAAAATTAATGGATGAAGATGATCATCCAGACTTAAATGATGATATTCGATTAGTTGCTTTAGATACTCAGTGGTGGCTTCATGAGTACGAGAAATCATATGGCGATAATGGCGATTTCGTTGTTAATGATGCAGGTGATGTAATTAATAAGTTAGAGGATATAGTTCGAGACCGGAAAAACGATTACTTAATTATAGCAGCACATCATCCTTTAGTTTCAAATGAAAGTCATGGTGGATATTTCCCCCTATCCACACATTTTAAACCCCCAATTTTAGGTTCTCTGTATGTTTTATATCGCAGAATTTTTGGTTTAAAGCAAGACATCCCACATCATAGATACTCTGAGATGGCAACATCAATACGTTCTACATTTGGTGAAAAAGAGGATGTAATTTATGTATCAGGTCATGCACATAGCCTTCAATACCATAAGAAAGTACAAAGCCGCCGATATAATTCGCATTTTATCGTAAGTGGTTCAGGCTCTAAGACCGATTATGTTGCACATGGAAAAGGAGCTAATTTTGCGTACGGTGGTAATGGTTTTATAGTGCTTAATATTTATACAGATGGGTCAGTTTGGCTAGAAGCATGGACGCCATCTGAAGACAATAGTGAAGGTGAAATGATCTATAGAACCATGGTACAGGAACCAAAAGATAGGATTGAGGAAATAGTAACAGAACAAGATAGAGATGAGATAATTGCAAATACACCTTCAAAAATATCTGCTAACGAGAACTACGATCGAGGTGGATTATTATATCGTGGCTTACTTGGTAACAATAGAAGAGAAATGTGGTCTGTAGAATCTAATTTCCCTGTATTTGATGTTACTAAGATTGAAGGTGGTCTTACCCCCATACGTTATGGTGGTAGAGGGCAATCGAATACCTTACACCTTGAAGGCAACGATGGTAAAGAATACGTTCTTCGATCTGTGGATAAAGAAGCAGGTAAAGTATGGTCCGATGAACTCCGACAGTCGGTAGCGTTAGATGCAGCTCAAGACCAATTTTCTATGTTAGATCCTTATGCTTCCCTGGTAGTCGCTAAACTTGCTTCATCAGTAGGAGTATATCATACTAATCCAAAATATTATATTGTACCAGACGACCCTTTGCTTGGTGGTTTTGGTGATTTAATGGCTGGTAAACTTGCACTATTCGAACGCAAGCCCAACAATGATATGAGCGATGTTAACTCACTTGGCAATCCTGATGATGTAATCTCATCAATTGATTTTCTTCGTGAAGTTGATAATGATATTGATCACAGAGTTGATCAATATTTATTTGCAAGATCAAGACTGTTTGATATGTTAATAGGGGATTGGGATCGCCATTCAGATCAATGGAGATGGGCAGCCATAGAACCCGAAGACAAGCAAGGTAAAATTTATCATCCTATACCAAGAGATCGTGATGTGGCACTAATGCGTTTAGATGGTATAATCCCCATACTTGCCAAGTTAGGTCATTTCGCTCAATATCAAAATTTTGATTACAAATACGGTAATTTAAAAGGAATGAATCGAAATTCTCTAGGTTTAACCAGAAGATTTACAAATAACCTTTTGATTGAAGAATGGGTTGAAATTGCTGAAGATATAAAAGCTTCATTAACCGATGCTGAGATTGAAAAGGCTGTTAATGCGTACCCTAACGAAATAGAGTCAAAATTTGGCCAAAATACTATTGAAATCCTAAAATCGCGTAGAGATCAACTTCCTACCATAGCTCGAATGTATGCTTCACATTTATATGAAGTTGTTTCTATTCCTGCAAGCCATAAACGAGAAAGAATTATTATCAATATGCTAGATGATGATCGTGTTCATATTCAAGTTTTTAAATTATCATCTAAAGGTAAGTTAAGATATCTATACTTTGACCGAATTTTTAAAGATTCAGAGACCAATGAAATTCGAATTTATGCGATGGGTAGTAATGATGAAATCAATGTAACTGGAACAGGATTGCCTAATATTCAATTTAGAATAATAGGAGGTTCTGGTATGGATACTTTCACAGACGCAAATCCTTCAACTAGTAGAAATATTATTTTTTATGATACTGAGATTAATTCTTCCGTCATTGATTCAAAAACAAGTTTTCATTTATCTAATGATACAGACATAAATCAATATGATTATAACCGAGAATACAAATGGAATTCTACCACTTTCGGATTTTTCTTCGCCTATAATAATAATGATGGTCTATTTCTAGGAGGGGGTCCAAGGTTTACAAAATATGAGTTTAGAAAAAATCCTTCACAAAAACATTATCTGCGAGCAAATTACGCACCATTAACAACTGCAGGTAACTTTTTGTACACTGGAAACTGGTATGAAATTTTTGGAGATTGGGATGCAAGCATAAACGGAACATTATTATTGCCTCAAAATTATCGATACTTTTTTGGACTCGGAAATGAAACATTGAGGCAAAATCAATTGGATTTTGACTTTTACAGAGCCAGATTAGAACAATATCAAATAGCAGGGAACATTAGTATCACCCTTCAGAATTTTCTTGAATTTACTATTGGTCTAGGAGCTCAATATACCGACATAGATGAAGAACGTGGCCGTGATAATATATTAAATGAACCTCAACTAGGAATAAATCCTAACGTTTTTTCTAGTCAATATTATGCTATACTTACGAGTGGAATTTCATTAAAAGATGTGGATAATGCCATGAATCCACGTTATGGTTTTAAATTTTCTTTTAATACAACCGGAAATCTTGGTTTAAATTCATATAGTTCAGAACATATTCAATTAACAAGTACCTCAACTTTTTATGTATCATCATCGAGTAAACGGCAATTTACTTTCGCTGGACGTGTAGGCGGTGATCATCTAATTGGAAGTTTTCCATTCTATCAAGCAAATACCTTAGGTGCTAGTAAAAACCTTCGAGGATATTCCAATCAAAGATTTTCAGGTAGATCAACAATTTTTGCAAATGCAGAAGTCAGGCTAGAGCTAGTTAATTTTTACAGGTACCTATTTGGCGGAAAGGGTGGCATTCTTTCATTTTATGATGTAGGTAGAGTATGGACTGATGGTGAAAATTCAAAAATACTACATAATGGATATGGTGGCGGGCTTTGGTTTAATATTTTTGATGAAGTACTTATTAGTGCCTATTATGGAACATCTGGGTCAGAAAATTCATTTGAAGTAAAAGCAGGATTCTTTTTCTAGAGAATTACGGCACGCTTATTGTCTTGAAACATTAACTATTTTATACTTTCGTAAAACTATTTAAATGGCGGAAAAAAATAATACGCGTTTACTAGCTGCAATTATGTTTGCTGACATGGTTGGTTATACTAAATTAATGCAGCAAGACGAATCTATGGCTAAGTTAAAAAGAGATCAGCAGCGAAAGATTGTGGATGAGAAAATTCTTAATCATCAAGGCCAAGTAATGCAATATTATGGGGATGGTACATTAAGTATGTTTTCTTCAGCTATTGAAGCTGTACATGCAGCACGGGAAATTCAACTGGAACTTCAGAAAGATCCTGTTGTGCCTATGAGAATTGGGATACACTTGGGTGATGTTGTTTATGATGATGAAGGCGTTTATGGCGATGCTGTAAATTTGGCAGCAAGAGTACAAGCGTTGGGCATCCCAGGCTCAGTAATGATTTCAGGTAAAGTATTTGAAGAAATTAAAAATCATCCAGGTACAAGAGTTGAAGCCTTTGGTGAACATGAATTAAAAAATGTGTTTACTATGACGAGCATCTATGCTCTTGCTGATGAAGGCCTCCAAGTACCAGATCAACATCATATTCAAGAACAAACGGGTTCATATCAAAATAGTATTGCAGTTTTACCTTTTGCAAATTTCAGTGGCAATAATGAGGATGAATATTTTAGTGATGGTATTACAGAGGAAATAATTAATGCCTTAGTAAAGGTAAACAACCTCGAAGTTACTTCAAGAACTTCTGTATTCGGTTATAAAGGGGATAATAGAGATATTCGTCAAATTGCAAAGGAATTAAATGTAGCTACTATTTTAGAAGGTAGTGTTCGTAAAGCTGGGAACCGAATTAGGGTTACCGCTCAGTTGATCAAAGCCGATGATGGTTTTCATTTATGGTCGGAAAATTTTGACGGTGAAATGAAAGATATTTTTGAAGTTCAAGACGAAATTTCACAAAAAATTGTTGAAAAATTAGAAGCTGATTCCTATTTCGATAAATCTAATAAGTTATATGAAGCATCAACCGATAGTATAGTGGCTTACAATCACTATTTAGAAGGTTTATATCACTGGAATAAAAGAAATCCTGAATCTGTTAGAAAAGCAATTATACTTTTTGATAAAGCAGTGAACTATTGCACAACTTATACGCATGCTTATTCCGCACTCGCAAATTGTTACACTTTCCTAGGAGCCATTGGGCAAATGACTTCTTCAGAAGCCTTTTCAAATGCTGAAGAATATGCCAATAAAGCCGTTGACCTTAACAGTAACAGGGCTGCTTCTTACGCTGCTCTTGGATTTGTACATTTATTTTCTAAATGGAATTTTGACGTAGCAGAGTCTAATTTCCGAAAAGCAATTACACTTGAACCAGACCATATTGACGCTCGAATTGGCTTAGGTTACTTATATAGGGCATTAGGTGATCATGATAGAATGATTCACCATTTTAAAGCAGCCACTAAATTGGAGCCTCTTTCTTTACCAGCAAAAGCAGATCTTGCGAAGGCTTATTTATCTAATCATAACCATGCAAAAAGTCTCCAAATTTTTGATGAAATCATTGATTTTGATCCTTTGTTTAGAATGGCTTATGAAGGTAAAGCATTGACTTATTTACAAATAAATGATCTTGATAATGCTTGGAATTATGCTACGAAATATTTTGAAATACTTAATAATCCTGATTTTGGAAGTGGATTTCTGGGCTATTTGTCTGCATTAAGAGGTGACCATAAAACTGTTGAACAAAATTTAGTTGGATTAAAAAAGAGAGCTGAAAAAAATCCAGAACAAGATCTATCTATTGATTTTGCGTTTATTTATTCTGGAATAGGTGATTTCGACTCCGCTTTTCATTATTTGAACCAAGCTGTTGACAAAAAGCTTGGAGCTATCGTATTTCTAGATACTTTTCTTCCGCTTCATCCTCTTTCGAAAGACCCACGATTTCAATTACTTCGTGATAGAATTGGTTTACCAACAGTTAATGTTGTTGCTGCATGAAAAAAGAAATAGGGGTCTATATAGATCGTACCTATAAAGTTGTTAGGCAGGATTTAATTAATAGGTTTAAAAGTGCCAATATTGATATAACTCCGGAACAGTGGGTTATTCTTAGTCAACTCGAAGATAAAACATTGACCCAAGTCGAGCTTGCTGGAAAAAGTTTTAAAGATAAGCATACTGTTTCTCGAATCATTGATTTGCTCCAAAAAAAGGGGTTTGTGGCTCGTACACAAGACCCTGACGATGGACGCCGTTTTTTTATTTCATTAACGGATTTAGGAAAAATCGAAACAGCTAAGGCAAAGCGACATGTATTCGCATCTCGTGAGTTAGGATGGGAAAATTTAACCGAAATTCAATACAATCAACTGCTCTTTTTACTTGATAAAGTATTCACTAGTTATTCCAAATAAAAAAGGCGATCTCACCTACGGATCGCCTTCAATTAAAAGGTTTTGTTTATAATGTTCCTCTTAACTCTTGTTCTCTTTCGATGGCTTCGAATAACGCTTTAAAATTACCTTTACCAAACGAGGTTGCACCTTTACGTTGTATAATTTCGAAAAACATGGTAGGTCTAGCTTGAAGTGTTCGTGTAAATATTTGAAGTAGATATCCTTCATCATCTCGATCAACTAAAATTCCTAGTTCTTTTAATTTATCAATAGGTTCATCAATTTTACCAACACGTTCCTCAAGTACATCATAATAGGTGGTTGGAACAGTGATAAATTCAATCCCTCTATTTCTTAGCTCAGAAACAGTATGAACAATATCATCCGTCGCCACCGCAACATGCTGTACACCTGCTCCCTCATAAAAATCGATATATTCATCAATCTGAGATTTTTTTAAACCAGCAGCAGGTTCATTTATTGGAAATTTAATTCGACCATTTCCATTACTCATAACTTTACTCATTAAGGCAGTGTATTCAGTAGAGATATCTTTGTCATCAAAAGATAATATCTGTTTAAACCCTAGAACATCTTCATACCATTTAACCCATTTATTCATCGCACCCAATTCTACATTTCCTACCATATGATCTACATATTTAAGACCTACAGGCTCTGGATTATAATGCGTGTTCCATTCCGTGTATCCTGGTAAAAACGTTCCATTATAATTCTTTCGCTCCACAAAAATATGCACGGTTTCACCATATGTATGGATTCCTGCTCGGATTACCTCACCGTGATCATCACTTTCTGTAATTGGTTCAAAATATGATTTAGCACCTCTATTCATCGCTTCCTGATAGGCATATTTCGCATCTTCTACCCATAATGCTATTACTTTTACACCATCACCATGCTTATCGATGTGACGCCCCATATCTGTGCCGCTATGCAAAGGTGATGTAAATACTAACCGAATTTTGTCCTGAATTACAACATAAGATTGCCGATCCTTAAAACCTGTCTCTAATCCGGCATATGCATGTGCTTTAAACCCAAACGCTGAACGATAAAAATGAGCTGCTTGCTTTGCATTACTAACATAAAATTCGACATAATCTGTGCCTAAAATAGGCATAAAATCTAATTCTTGATCGATCACAGGATTTACTAAGGTTTCCATATTATACTCTTTTGAATTATTAGTTGTTATGACAACTAAATTACAACTTCTTCAGTTCTTTGAAAAGCGCTTTTATGAAAAGATTTACGTCGAGCCTGGTTCTATTAATGTGATATTTGCATAACAGTAAATACCAAATTGTCTAATTCTTTAACCAACTGATCAGACATCCAATTCTTCAAAAAGTTGATCTTACTTGATCAAAATGTATAATAAGGATCATGTTTGTTTATAATATCATTAGCTATAGCATGTAAATCTGTATTAAATCCCGTATCGTAATCTTTGCTAGTTAAGTCAATATTATAAATACTATTCAACCAAATTAAGCCACCCGTTTCAATTACTATATCACCTTGATGACCTTTTTCATCTGTAAATATTGAATTCTCCCGTGATCCTTTAACATTTATATCGTCAAGTAATAGATCATCTTCATACATTTGATTTAGGTTAATTGCTGCCCATCCCGTTGGAATAGTAAAAATCTTAGTTGATGGAAATTCTTCACGTAATGAATTCACTAATGAGTTATGAATGTTTTCATTTATAAAATTATCATAAAGCTCTTGGATCGAATCAAATTCATAATCCTCGACTAAGGCGTCCCACTGAGCAGGAAAATCTGGATTTGGTATAGACAAAAAAAATTGTAATCTTTGGATTATTCTTTAACGCATATTCGATCCATTCTTTAAAACCATCAATTGGGTTTTCAGGTAACTTTCCCGCCGTCATTCCAAATATATCAACTCCACCTCCATCAAGCACTGATTTGATTTGAAGATGTTCTACAGTTGTTGAATCGTTCCAAAAGTTGAGCGGTCTTCCATTATCACCCCCACGCATTATAAGGGTTTGGTTATGATCTTGAATACCATTATATGTTGTTAAAATATCTAGTTTTTGAGCATAAGGTTTAAAAAAACTATTTCCGATTAATAGCATGTTATAACCTTCATTTTCACCAAATTTTAATTCATTATGATCTTTGCATGATGTAATGGCTAATAATAATATTAGCATACGAACTAAAGGTTTAATCATTTTCTTTTCACTACATTATTCTAATTTTATTATTTATAAGGGTTATTTTATGCGTCAGAAAGAGTACTAAAGAACACTTCATCAGACATATTTTTCAACTTGTTAAGTTCCGTATCAAGTTGATCTCTTGATTCAAAAACCATTCTCTCATTAATGATCTCTGCATCAATAAATATTTGATTATGAGTATTATCTTCATTTTGAAACGTTGAATCACAACCCAAAAAGAAAATAAATATGCCAGCATTAAGTATCAGGCATTTGGATTTTTTAGAAAACATAGTTATAAATTTGAATGTTAAAAGATAAAACCAACAGAAATGCCTATTCCTCTGAGAACAACTGTCCAATCTGCCGTTCTATATCCTTCATTTGTTAATGAAAGACCTTTAAAACTACCATTAATACTTGCAATCATAGCGATATTCGATGAGGCAAAAAATTTGTATCCAATCCCTATTTCCGCCATTGTTCCTTTTCTGTATAAGGGACCAGCATCTAACAATGTTCCAATATCAAGAAAAGCAAATGCTGTATTTCTATTATCTACGAAATAACCTCTTATATCTAAAAATAAAGGCATAGTGTTAAAGTCTGGTTTATGATATCCATCTAAACCAATACCAATACCAACCGACAAATGTGGATTTAAAAAATAACCAGATATGGTTTGAAGACTGTAGCAAATTGCATCATTAGTATTTATGTTGGTTGAGGTGTTACCCTTTTGTGGTATAAATTCATCAAATGTCGCATTTTTAACATCGATGTAACTTAGTTTGGTAATATTAAAGAATCTTTTATTCTTTAGTGGATCACTTACTTGTGAATAAATCGAGGTATGCGTAACAAATAATACTACAAGAAAAACGAATGTCTTCATCGATTGAATTTTATTTGATTTAGACCTAAAATATAAACTTAATTTTTAAAATATCAACATGTTTCCATTTATCTTTTTCTATGAGCAAAAACTAACGATTAATGTTTAACTAGAAACTGGTTTAACAAGATTATGTAGATTACTTCGAAATTAAATTTATTATCAGCAACACAATCTCTTCTTATGAAAGTACCTTTACCCAAAAATTATTTTCCCTAGATTGCAAAAAAACTTTTTCTAATACCTGTAACTTAACTTTAAACCATGTTGCAATCCCTAACTTTTCTCTTATTCTAACATCGCTTTTTGAAATCCGTTTGTTACAAATTCTTGCCATGTACCTTGGTTATCTGAAAAGATCAAATATCCCTCAAGTTCAAAGTTTTTATCTAATAGTTCTTTACAGCCTTGCACCCCTCTTACCATACATAAAGTCGCATAGGCATCAGCATCCATGGCCGTTGAGGTAATAATTGAAGCACTTAATAAATTATTCTTAGCAGGATATCCTGTTTTTGGATCGATGGTATGCGAATATTTTAACCCTGTTTCTTCATCTACCCAAAACTTACGGTAATTACCAGAAGTTGCAAGTGCTGCATCTTCAAGCTTTAGTATAAATTGAAAACGTTCTTCTTTATCAATGGTTTCTTGTGGTTTATCAACCCCAATTACCCAAATCAAATTTTTGTCATTTAGCCCTCGAGTTCTCACTTCACCACCCACTTCTACCATATATCGATTAATCCCTTTTTCTTCTAAAGCCTGAGCGATTACATCTACGGTATAGCCTTGTGCAATGGCATTAAAATCTATCATACTGTTCTGATTGATTCTAATTTTTTGTCCATCAATGTTAATCTTATCATATCCAACATGTTCTAAGGTTTGCTGTACCTGTTCGGGTCTCACCTCGCTCCGAAGTTCATCGAACCAAAAACCCCAAAGCCTTACCAATGGTCCAATAGTTGGATCAAAATCGCCATTTGATTCTTCTGCAATTTCCAACGATCTATTCAATACATTTACAAAATGGGTATCAACCTCAATCCAATCTCCCGTTTCATTTATTTGGGTAATCATAGAAGTTGCATCCCATGTACTCATTGAATGATCAATTTCTTTGAATATCCTAAGGATATCTTTGTCAATTTCTTTATCTAAATCACTACTAGATGTTGTGATATATTTAATTTGGTAGGTAGAACCTTGTGCATTTCCCGTTTTTACCACAAGTCGTGGTTCTGGTTCGGTGCAACTAAAAGCTAGAACAGATATTAAAAGTAGACTTAGTGTTTTTCTCATATCTAAACTTAATCAGATATAGTTTAGAAAAACACTCATCTAATCACTTTTCTTTATTTTATAAGTGGATTCAATTTTTCAATAATTGATGCATCAATCCAAAATATTTCACCGCCCCTGTTAAAAAACAAATAGCTCCCATCGAACGATAACTTGGATGCAAATTCAGCCCTTGGTGAATTAACTGTTTCACCCATATTTACTGCTTTCGTCCAATCACCATTTCCTTTTCTATAGCTTATATATAAATCAACGGAACCATACCCACCTTCTCTATTTGATGAGAATATCATAAAACTTTCATCGGGCGCAATTAATGGATCATAATCCCGGAACGTTGAGTTAACTGAATCTCCTAAAGAAACTCCCTTTTGAAATTTTCCATCCAATATTTGTGATTTTACAATATTACTTGAGCGATTTGGTCCAGTTGAAAAAAATAGATTACCATAATCTGAAACAGTAGGAAACCAGTCCAAATATTCTGTATTCACCTCATCACCAAGATGAACTGGTTCACCCCATGATTCGCCCTCAATATCAATCATCCAAAGGTCAATATTTGCTGGATCCTCAACTCCATTTACTGGTCGGTTTGAACTATAAAATAGCTTTGTCCCATCTGTAGTTATATAGGGATCAATTTCTCGATAATTGCCACTGATATCTGACGGCTTTGGTTGCGTCCATTTCCCATCTATTAGCCTTGTCACCATAATTGTTCCCCCATGCATTAACCCTGACTCAAGAGTATAATAGATCTCAGTTTGTTCGGGATTAAATGCTAGAGTATGTACAAAATCTTCCGTTGATATAAAGCCGCGGGCAAAAACTGTTGCTATAGTGTCGGGGAGAGATTGCCCCGCATATGGGCCATTCAAAACATACTCTTTAACTTTCGTAGTATCCGCGCCTTTAGATAAAAGGATTTCAATTAGTTCATTTGACTCTTGCCTAAGTGCGATTGTAAGTGGAGTGTGCCCATAATCGTTTATAGGGTCTATTTCTGTCGAATCATTTATGGCCATTTTCAATACTTCAGGACTATTATTTAACACTGCATCATGTAATGAAGATGTACCTAGATTCACATCCGCGCCTTTAGAAAGTAACAACTTGATAATTGTCGGATTATCGAATTGAACTGCGCGAAAGAAAGGAGAGATATTTTCAAAATTTAGGATATTAATCTTGGCGCCTTTATCTAATAACCCCTTTACCATAACACTGTCTCTTGCACGAATTGCATAGTATAATGGTGTTTCATCATATTGATTAGTTGCATTTACTTTAGCTCCTTGGTTTACCAGATAACGAACCGCTTCGGTTTGTCTGCAAAAAGCTGCGATATGAAGGGGCGTAGATTCAGTTCCATTCTTCAAATCTATATTGCTAGTTTGTAGAAGGGAATCCAATTGTGAAATATTTCCATCACAAGCTGCTTGATGAAGGTCTTGGGACCATACCATTGATGAGGTTATCAATGAAGTAATAACTAATAAGAGTAATATTTTCATAGTTCTCTAATAAATTTGGCCTTCATTTTTATGGGTTTTGTTTCATTTCGATGTAAACAACTCCATTTTTACCTTTCTCGCCAAATTGCTCTATTGCTGCTTCACCTTTAATAACATTAATTGACTCTATCTCGGAAGTATTCAGGTTTTGTATCATAGTTCTAGTTACTTCTTTTTCCTCTTCAGCAGTTTTTAGAATAAATAATGGCTGAAGGTTGCCGATGATACCATTTAGTTGAAGTGTAACTTTTTGTGAACTGTTGATAGGTGTTGTCATTAAAAAACCATCTACATCATTCTCAGTCCTATACATCTTTAGCTTTTCCTGTTGCTCTTTATCCATTACGTTTTTTATCCGGACAAGCATCATCAAGCGTACTTTTTTTAAATTTTCTTCCAATCGAAGTACTTTTTGTAATTGAGATATTGCTGCCTCTTCATTTACAGCTGAAACTCCAATGATATTGTCAAGAGCGCTGAGTTCAGCTTCCAAATCGAATCTCATAATCTCAAATTCGGTAATATGAGAGGTATAAATTTCCTGAATGCTAGCTACTTGGTCCATTGAAAGACCTATTTCTGTTCTATACTTCAATGCGACTTTAGCCGAAAAGAGCTCATTTTCAAATGAGTTTTGTGCATATATAGCTGACGTGAATTGAAAAACTACAAGTGTTAGTAAAATTGTTTTCATAGATCGTTTAATTAGAATTACCATTCGTGGAAATCACTTATTAAAGTGGTAGATGGGGCTTCCCATGAATAGACATTTGATTGATTGGAGATTAATGAATAGGTGTTTGTCTCTTCGATAGTAAGGTTTACTTCAACCTCGTAGTGGTTGATTACTGAACTATCTGATTCTTTAAAAATTGAATTCGCGATTACTAAAAATAAGATTGACGCAGCTATTCCAGAGGGTATCCAGTATTTTCGAATCAACTTTCGTTTAGGATACATCTCACCAAATACCGGGATATTCAAAGATTCATCGCGCGTTTTTTCTTCTTTAAAAAACCTTCTTAGGTCTTTAAAATCGTTATCCATCATGGTCCTTTTCTAGAATTTTTCTTAACGCCTGCTTTCCTCTCTGGTAGTGTGTTTTCACTGTTCCAATATGTACTTCTAACACACTAGCAATCTCAGACAAGGACATATCGTGATAAAATGAAAGAAGAAGCACCTCCTGTTGTCGATCTGGTAGCAATTTCAATAATCTTATATAGTTAATATGTTCATTATCGTCAGTTGAATACGCGATTATTTGATGATTGTCTAAAGGTTCATATGTCGGTTTCTTTCTCACAAAATCAATCGCTGTAAATCGTATTACGGAAAACAACCAGGTTTTAAAAGAGGATTTAGCCCTATATATCGCCTTGCGTTCATATATTTTTAAGTAGACTAACTGTAGTATCTCTTTAGCATCATCTTCTTCATATGAACAACACTGCCTCGCCCATAAGTAAGCATCCCTATGATGAGTAATTAGTAATTGTTCAAGTTCGTGATCGTTCATCCGTATTAGTTAGTCTCTAAAACAAGATATTGTATGACACGTGATTAAATTTTATTGCAAAAAAAACCCCGCACTTGTAAAGTACGGGGTTATGTGTTGTAGAAAGCTTTTTCTACCCTCCGAAATCATCGAAGGCAACGTTCTCTTCTGGTACTCCCCAGTCGTCACACATTTTCAATACGGCCTGGTTCATGAGTGGAGGTCCGCAGAAATAAAATTCAATTTCCTCTGGTTCAGGATGATTTACAAGATATTGGTCAATCACGGCTTGATGTACAAAGCCTAAAAAACCATCTCCTTTTTCGTCGTGTATGTCTTTTTTCTCAACCCAATTATCTTCTGGTAGAGGTTCTGATAGTACAAGGTAAAACTTGAAGTTTGGAAATTTTCGTTCTAATTCATAAAAATGTTCTAAATAAAACAGCTCTCGCCGTGATCTTCCACCGTACCAGTAAGTAACTTTACGACCTGTTTCTAAAGTTTTGAATAAGTGATATAAATGCGAACGCATAGGGGCCATTCCCGCACCACCACCTATGTAAATCATTTCACTTTCATTTTCTTTGATGAAAAATTCACCATAAGGTCCAGAAATAGTAACAGTATCACCTGGTTTTTGATTGAAGATATAAGACGAAGCTATACCTGGATTTACATCCATCCAAGCATTTTTCGCTCGATCCCATGGTGGAGTTGCAATACGCACATTTAGCATAATCCGACGACCTTCTGCAGGGTAACTAGCCATAGAATATGCACGTTCAACCACGTCATCATTTTTCATTTTCAGATTCCAAAGACCAAATTTATCCCATTCCACTTTGAATTTGTCAGGTTCTCCTGGGTGATCGTCTGGGTGTGCGGTGATGTCTATATTTTTATAGTCTACTTCACCTTCAGGTATTTCTATCTGTATATATCCACCCGCTTTATAATCCATATCTTCGGGTAGCTCTACAATAAATTCTTTGATAAATGATGCAACATTATAATTTGATACAACTTTTGCTTGCCATTTTTTGATTCCAAATACTTCTTCTGGAATCGATATATCCATATCTTCTTTTACTTTTACTTGGCAGCCTAATCGGTAATTTTCTGCTTGTTCTTTTCTAGTAAAGTGTGGCGTTTCTGTAGGTAAGATTTCCCCACCACCCGAATGAACTTGACATTCACATTGAACGCATGTTCCACCTCCACCGCAAGCAGAAGGGAGAAATATTTTATTATCGCCTAGAGTACTTAATAAGGTTCCTCCTGACTCTACTTCAATTACTTTTTCTCCGTTTATCGTAATTTTAACTGGCCCAGATGGTGTTAATACTGCTTTCGCACCTAAAAGGATGGAAACCAATAAAATGATTACCGCAAAGAAAATCACGATGCTTGCAATCATAATTGTTGATGTAGCTCCTAAAATCATAGTTGTCTCTACCTGATGTTTATAATTTAATTCCCATAAACGACATGAAGCCAATGCCCATCAAGCCGGTTACGATAAATGTTATACCTAAACCCTTTAAAGGCGCTGGCACATTTGAATACTGAATTTTTTCTCGAATTGCTGCAATCGCAACAATAGCTAAAAACCAACCAATACCACTTCCAAAACCAAATACTGTGGCTTCTGTGATATTTGCATAGTTACGTTCTTGCATAAAAAGTGATCCACCAAGAATAGCACAGTTAACTGCAATTAATGGAAGAAAAATACCAAGGGCTCCATACAATGCTGGTGAAAATTTTTCTACTAACATCTCTACCAACTGTACCATTGAAGCAATGATGGCTATAAACAAAATAAACGATAAAAAGCTTAAATCTACAGTCGCAAAATCTTCACTAATCCAACTTAATGCTCCTTCTGATAACACATAGTTTTGGAGGAGATAGTTTGCGGGTACTGTTACTGATAGAACAAAAATTACAGCGAATCCTAAACCCACAGCAGTAGATACTTTTTTCGAAACAGCCAGATAAGAACACATTCCTAAGAAGTATGCAAATACCATATTATCAACAAATATGGATTTCACAAAAATGTTAACTAATTCTTGCATGGATTAATCCTCTATTAGTTTTGTGTTTCGAGCTCGTTGTATCCAAATAATAATACCTACTGTTATAAGCGCCATTGGTGGTAAAAGCATAAACCCATTGTTGCTGTAAAAACCGCCATTAGCTAAATACCATGCTTCAGGTATTACTTGGTATCCCATTAACTGACCAGAACCCAAAAGTTCTCGAAAAAAAGCTACGATTATTAATATCACACCATAACCAACAGCATTTCCAATACCATCAAGAAATGATCGCCATACATTATTACCTAACGCAAAAGCTTCTAATCTACCCATAATGATACAGTTGGTAATTATTAAACCAACAAATACTGCAAGTTCTTTACTGACATCATATACAAATGCTTTAAGAACTTGATCTACCAAAACCACTAAAAATGCAACTACTACTAATTGTACAATAATTCGAATACGATTTGGAACCAGATTTCTCATTAAAGAAACGATGATATTTCCAGCAGCCATCACAAACACTACAGAAAGCGCCATAACAATTGCAGGTTGCAATTTTACAGTGATAGCCAAAGCTGAACAAATACCTAATACTTGAACAGTAATTGGGTTGTTGTCATTAAAGGGGTCGCTTAAAAGCTTCTTATTTTTTTTGCTGAAAAGAGGATCCTTTGGTTTTGTAACCGGCTTCTTTTCAACAACTTCTTTTTCTAATACTTCTGCCATGATATTTCTTAGTTTGCCAGCAATTAGTTTATGAGTTGAGCGCTGGCAGTAGCTCCAGCATAAGTTTCAAGGAATGGGAAATAGGCTTGAAGGCAATCCAAAATCATAAGTTCTACCCCATCTGATGTAATAGTACCGCCGCTAATGCCGTCTACTTGGTAGGCCGCTGTTGAGTTTCCTTTCATAACATCGATGCCTAATAATGTACCGTCGGTGTCAAGTATTTTTTTTCCAGGAAATTGGTCGGTAAAAATTGGTGTCTTAATTTCAGCGCCAAGCCCAGGTGTCTCCGCCTTGTGATCAAATACTGCACCATAGACCGTGCTTAAATCTTCTTCAAGAGCAATATAGCCCCATATTGGCCCCCAAAGACCTGTACCCTGTAAAGGAATTACATAAAAGGTTTCCCCTTCTTTTTGGGCTACATAAAGTGGTGCATTTCTTTTTTCATTAGTAATACGAGCCTCTTTTAACATATCTACTTTAAAAGCATCAATTCCATCAACTAATTCGCCCCCACTTATAACAAGTTCTTCAACGATATACTCCTCATAAATGTCTGGTGCAGCATCTCGTTCAACCTGTATTTGTATGGAACTGAGAATATTCTGCATTTTTTCTTTCTCGATATTCTCAGATTGCATTGGTTTTAAAGAAGTAGCTATGAAAGACAAAACTGCAGCCACCACTACCACCATGAAGGCGGCAAATGCAAAAGTATATCCGTTGCTGTTTACATTTATTGCCATTTTATGCACCCGCTGTTTTAAGAGCTAATCGTTTTTGGCGTTTTTTGATATTTGCTTGTACTACATAATGATCTATCAACGGTGCCATTGTATTCATGAACAATATTGCTAACATAATTCCTTCAGGATATGCGGGATTAAATACACGAATCATAATGGCAAAGAAACCTATAAAGAAACCGTAAAAATATTTACCCATTTCTGTTTGAGAGCCAGAAACAGGATCCGTTGCCATAAATACCACACCAAAAGCAAATCCACCTATTATTAATTGATTCCAAAATGGTACTGCCATAAAGCTTTGCTGTTCTGGAGAAAGTGCATAAGGAGCAACAGCATTGAAAATTAGACCCATTACCGCTCCTCCAATTAGGGCACTGAGCATAATCCTCCATGATCCTATTCCAGTAAAAATTAGGAGGCCAGCGCCAAGTAAAATAATCAGTGTCGAAGTTTCACCAATTGAGCCTGGAATTAACCCTAAAAATGCATCGAATGCAGAATATGAAGTCGCCCCTGTCGCAGCTAATTCACCTAAAATAGTAGCTCCCGACCAGCCATCAACTACCGCTTGGCCTTCTTGAACTGAAGTATTAATCCATACTTTATCTCCCGACATGTACGTGGGGTACGCAAAGAATGCGAATGCACGAGCAAGGAGTGCTGGATTAAAAATATTCATTCCTGTTCCACCAAATACTTCTTTCCCTATAACTACTGCAAAAGCAACAGAAATAGCCACCATCCAAAGTGGAATATCAACAGGCATAATCAATGGAATTAGCATTCCTGATACTAAGTAGCCTTCTTCTATTTGATGTCCTTTAATCACGCAAAACAAAAATTCTAGACCCAATCCTACCCCGTATGATACAATAACCATTGGGATAACTTTTATTGCTCCAAAAATGAATTGTTCAAAAAATGTGGCATCAATACCTAAGGCGTTGTAATGATGGTATCCAACATTCCACATACCGAATAATAAACAAGGCACTAATGCCATGATTACAGTATTCATGGTTCGTTTTAAATCGATGCCATCTCTTACATGGGCACCACTATGAGCAGTATGACCTGGAACAAACAGGAATGTCGCGAATCCGTCATATACTGGCCACAGTTTCTCATATTTCGAACCTTTGTCGAAATACGGTTTAATGTTTGATTCTAAATAGTCGTGTATAGCTTTCATTTAATTTAAAAGTATTGATTAATCTCTAACCTACTTCTTCTTTCATAAGATCAAGTCCTTTTCGGACGGTCTCTTGTACTGGAACTTTTGATGTACAAACCACTTCACAAAGGGCAAAATCTTCTTCTACAACTTCGTAAATGCCTAGGTTTTCCATCAATTCGATATCATTCGTCATAATGGCTTTTATTAATTGAACAGGAAATATATCAAATGGAAATACTTGCTCATATTGGCCACTAACTACAAACGCTCTTTCTTCACCATGTAGATTTGTGTCTAAATTGTACACTATGGATTGACCCGTAATTTTTTCTGCTTGGCGCATAAAGAACGAGGGTAGTGCTCTAGATATGCTAAATTTATCTGGTTTTGGAATCAACCATCCAAACAATTCTGGATCTTCACCTTCGGCCAACACTGTAACTTGGCGCTCATAAAAGCTTAAATAACCATTTTCTTGGATGTGCTTACCAGTCAAAACATTTCCAGATATAATTCGAACCTTCTTTTCTGATACATTATCTAAGACAAATGGTTTTACAGCAGCGCCGATATACGTTGAATGGTATTTTCGATCTTTTATCTCAGAACCTGCCACTGATATATTAATTCGTGCATCAAACGTACCGCTTTGAAATAAGCGCCCAATTATCACCACATGTTCAGGAGTGATGGTCCATACAGTATCACCCTTATCTATTGGATCTTTGTGAGCAATATGTACCCCAACTAGACCAGCAGGATGTGGTCCCGAATATTTCGTGATTTCAACTCCCTTTACACTCGAAAGAGTACGACCTGAAGGTATGTCCGCATTAAGCCCTAAGTGTACTTTACCAGATGTTAGCTTAGCAAGCGCATCTACACCTGTCTGGAATTCTTTTTCATTACCATCTAGTAGCATGCTCATTGCTGGAGCTAATGGTGCGGAATCAAATCCAGATATGAAAATGGCTTTTGGAGTTTTAGATGTATCTGCAATTACATTGTAAGGACGCTGTTTAAAGAAAGCAAAACAGCCAGAAGAAGCTAGTTTTTCTAAAATTTCTTCACGAGCTAATTCGATAGGATCTGCCTTACCAAACTTTTCATATTTAATTTTTTTATCCGCAAGAACTCGTACTTCAAGGATTCTTCGTTTCGCACCTCGAACTATTTGTGCCACTTCTCCACTAACTGGAGAAGTAAGCTTTACTGCTTCATCATCTTTATTAAAAAGTAGAGGAGAACCGGCTTTAACTTCCTCTCCCTCCTTTACTACTAACTTAAATCGGGCACCATGAAAGTCATCCGGTTTTATAGCCACAGTTTCAACACGGATTTCGGGGGCAAATTCCATATTGGTATCCCCAACCAGCTTAATGTCTACACCGCGTTTAATTTTTATTACTTCAGACATGTATGAATTTTCAATTTGGAGTTTCATCGGATGAAGTAATTAATTTTGTAACACCCGACTGCAATTGATCTGACTCTTTTAAAGGCTAAAAGATACTAAAAAAAACATGTGATTTGGTACTCTAACCTTTCATATTAAAGTGAAATTTATACTTATCCCAGAAAAGCGCTTTCTAAAATTTTAGTAGCAATTTGTATAAGTTCAACGGCATGAGATTCTTACCGATTTTTTTTAAAGAATAAGCATGGCATCACCGAAGGAATAAAAGCGATATTTTTTTTGAATGGCATGCTGATAAAGCCTCTTCATTTCTTTAAATCCCATGAAAGCAGAGACTAACATGAGCAAGGTACTTTTTGGGAGATGGAAGTTTGTAATGAGTGAATTTACTCTTTTATATCTATATCCAGGAGCGATAAATATATTTGTTTCACCTATTCCAGAGTTTAAATACCCATCGTCATTTGATACGGACTCTAGTACTCGAACTGATGTTGTTCCCACAGCTGTAATGTGTTTAGTTTCATTCAAAATTGATGCTGTCTCATCTGAAATATGATACCATTCGCTATGCATCTCATGATCAAAAATATCTTCTGTTTTGACGGGAGCAAAAGTTCCTAATCCTACGTGTAAAGTTACCTCTTCTCTTCCTATACCTTGTGTTTTTAAAAAGTGAAGCAATTCATCCGTAAAATGGAGACCAGCGGTTGGTGCAGCTTTACTGCCTAAATCTTTAGCATACACTGTTTGATATTCATCAGCGAGCGATTCATTCTGGGCGATATAAGGCGGAAATGGAGTATGCTTAAAAGGGGTTAATCTAGGATCATCCAAATCACAAGAGAGCATCATGGTTCTAAGTCCGTCATCAGCTACATGTGTAACTTCGGCATAAATTCCTCTCACCAATTCAACTTTTTTTCCAAATTTGAATTTCCTCCCAGGTCGCACAAGTGCTTCAATCGTATTATTATTGCGAATAGAGGTAACAAAAAGTTCTCGTTTTCCATCATCAAATAGTAAACGACATTTTTCAACTTTGCTATTATTTACTACTAAGGTTGAATTTTTTGGTAAATAATTTCCCAAGTTATAAAAGAAATCGTCTGTGACGGTGCCATTAGCTCTGTTATAAACTAATAAACGAGCATGATCTCTAGGATGCGCCGGTGTTTGAGCAATGAGCTCTTCGGGAAGATGGTAATTGAAGTCGGAAAGGGTGTACATTACTTAGTCTAAAATACTGAATATAGAATATCATTACTTAGATTGTCTATGACAGTAAGAATTGTTAGCAAACTTAATGAATAGGATTTATCACCAGAAATTAAATGAAATGCTCCATTTTTGAATTCGTCTATTTCACCAGATAAAAGAATACCTTCTTTGGTAGATATTGTAACTGATCGCCCCCAATTGCTAATCTTTTTTAAAGCCATGGGACTTATGTATTTACCCTCTAAAAATGCAAGTTTAGTTGCTTCGAAAATAAATATCATATTATCCTTATTTGGCTTCATGTATTCTTGAAAATAGTACCTACCAACAATTTCATTTTCCTGAAAATCTAATAGAAATGAGTTGTATTGAAATTTGTAATTTGGTTCTTTAGTATCTTCATAAAAGTATTTAAACAACCACTCTTTATCATCAATGTAGATGTTTTTTAAGGCTTCATAACTAATTAAATTCACGATATTTAAAACCGCATATCTAGTTTCAATTTTGAACTCATTATTTATTAGAAAGGACGGGGGTAAAGGAATACCTTTATTATCTCCTAACTTTTGAAGATCGAATAATGCTCTTTGAAACTCCCATTTATAATTCATTTCACTAAAATCATTAACTGAATTTTTTATTTCGATATTTTCAGCATCAAAAGAATTATAAAAAAGCCTTCCTACATCATAGTAAGACCCCCCTCTATACTCTAAAAATCCAATACTATCTGTTCTAGGATTAGGAAAAGATGAATTTGAACCCTTTTGATAATGATAGGTGCCCAAGTATGTTATTTCATCAATGGAGAGAACCTGATTTGAGGATTGAGTAATAAATCCTCTAATTGGTACAATTGTACACCCTAAACAAACCGAAATAAATATAAATATGATCCTATGCATTTAGACACTTTGAGTAAAATCTTCCCTCAATATGCAATCATTTTATATCTTTATGATTAACATTCTCTTAATTAAATTTCTCTACGAAAACTGGAAATAATTGACTTTCAGTAGATACATCATACACTAGCAATAAGTCTTCTAATTTTTTATTGATGGTACCATCAGCTGTTTCTAGACTTACTCCATGTTTGTAATCATAATCGATTATTCCATAAAACAAACCTCCATCTTTAAAAGTTACCCTCACCATTCTTTCATCCCAATTAGCGATAGCATTCAAAGACCTTGCTTCAATGTAAGGTTCATCAGAAATTGATAAAGTTAATGCTCTAAACAATAATTCATATTTATCTTCAAAATAATCAGACACTTTAGAGTATTTATATAAGAGAAAAACTTCTTCCTTTTCGAAGTCAATTACCATTGAAGAAAAATCGACTTTATATTTTTTATTATTTGAGTATAGATCACTATGGAAACTAGCTCTAGATGACCTTTTTACAAAAGAGATAATACCAAATCTATATTGATCATACTCATTAATTTGTTGGAAGAAATTAGGAAACTCTGGTATACTATCACTTGCTGCATTACCTTTAAAATTTAATATCCCTTTGTGTAAGGTTTCTATAGCCATTTCTTCTTCACTAAATTCCTTGCTAACATCTATAGGTGTCTTATATTTATACTCTAGTTCATTTCTAAAAATAGAATACATTCTTCGTTGGCCAACATATTCGATAATTTCTGGCATGCTAATTTCTCCAATCTCTTTCGTGTACTCATAAGTTCCTAAATAAGCGATTTCAGAGTTTTCTAAATCGCTAGATGACCTTTGGATTAAGAAATTTTTTTCAAATGATTTACCACAAGAGATATAGAGTAAAGATATAAGAAGAAAGGTTAAGGGCCTATTCATCGTAGCGGTGTGGGATAAGTTAAGAATTTAGTATCCGTTCCTTTCATTAATGCATCTACGATCACCCTAGAAATCGAATTAAATTCAAACTTATAAAGGTCAACGTGTTCAGAATTATCGAAAACCCAGATAACTTTTCCGTTTTCTACGTCTACTAAATAAGTAAATAAATTCACACGATAATGTGTTGAACTTGAATTACTGTATCCACCAAAACTATTTGAAATCATAACAGTTTCTGTATATTGATTAGGATAGATTTTAAAGTAAAGTGCATATTTTGAATCACTATCACTTGTTAATGAAGAATAATCAACATTAGTATTGAAGCTAAAATTTAGATTCTCCATAATTTGGAGATCCCGTCTAAATTGTTTGATTGATCCCGCTTCTACAGTTATTGCATTCTTCAAATCATAAGGAATTTCATCACTTTTATTGATTAATATGACATTTTCATCCGAAAATCGAGTGTTTAAATCATTCAAAATGTTATTGTATACTTCAGTAGTATCAATATTTTTCATTGTCTTATGAGACCAAAAATTTTCATCTGACGCATCAAATTCAGAATAAACAATCGTAATTTTTTTGATTTCACTTTTGTTAAAGCTACTATCATAACTCGAACCATAATTGTATTTATAAGTACTACACCCTGTAAGTACTACAATATTCGAGAGAATGACATAAAAAAAAGTTCGAAGCATATGGTAGATGTTAGCTTAAAGAAGTACCATTAATCTATTAAAAAACCCTTTATAAGTTCAAGCATCCACTAATTTCTGCTTTACAACTTCTACTAATGCTTTGGCATCTATACCCACTTCTGCATGAAGTTCTTCTTGGGTTCCATGTTCAATGATTCGGTCTGGTAATCCCATAATGGTTAATGTTGGCGAATCTCTTTTCTCTGCCAGATATTCAGCAACTGCACTTCCAAATCCGCCGAGCTTTGCCCCATCTTCAAGCGTAACGATATGTGCATATTTTTGGCAAATTTCATCGATAAGATCAACATCCAACGGTTTTGCATAACGCATGTCATAGTGACCAACACGAATATCCTCTTGCTCCAATTGTATTGATGCTTCTGTCACATATTTTCCAATAGGTCCAAAACTTAAAACGGCTATTTCTTCACCCTCTTGAATGCAAATACCTTTTCCAATTTCGATTTTCTGGAAATGTTGTCGGACTTCCATTCCTGTTGATGCACCTCTTGGATATCGAATAGCCCATGCAGCTTCATCGTACTCACTTGCTGTGAACATCATATCTCGAAGGTCTTGTTCATTTAAAGGAGATGAAATAATCACATTCGGAATTGAACGCATGTAGGCCACATCGTAAGCACCATGATGCGTTGGTCCATCGGCGCCAACTACACCAGCTCTATCAATACAGAAGACAACTGGTAATTTCTGGATGGCGACATCATGCACAAATTGATCAAATCCTCGTTGTAGAAAAGTGGAGTAAATTGCACAAAACGCTTTTTTACCTTGGGCCGCTAGCCCCGCGGCAAATGTAACGGCATGTTGCTCTGCGATACCAACGTCAAAAGCACGATCTGGAAATGTGTTCATCATTGGCCACAAACTTGAACCACTAGGCATGGCTGGAGTCATACTTACAATGTCGTTATTTTCCGCAGCTAACTCTACCAATGCATCACCAAATACATCCTGATATTTTGGGGCAGATTTCTGAGTTGATTTTGGTTTTAAAGAATCCCCAGTGATTTTATCAAAAGGGCTACTTTGTGCATGCCATTTAGTCTGCTCTTTTTCTGCTGGAGCAAATCCCTTTCCTTTTACTGTCACAATATGCAGAAGTTTAGGACCTTTAATTTCCTTTAAATCTTCTAGGGTTTTTCTCAAACCATCTACATCATGGCCATCTATAGGCCCATAATACTTAAAACCAAAAGATCGAAAAAGAGAACCAGGTGTTAAAGCAGCCAACATAGCTGATTCAAGCCTAGATGCAACTCTTCGCATTTTATTGCCTGCTTTATTGAAGTGACCCAGAAGATCATACACTTCGTCTCGCAATTTATTGAATGTTCGGCTAGAGGTAACATCTGCTAAATATTCTTTAAGTGCACCTACATTTGGATCAATAGACATGTTATTATCGTTCAAGACAACCAACACATCGCTATTCATTGCACCCGCATTATTTAGTGCTTCAAAAGCTTGTCCACCAGTCATAGCACCGTCGCCAATTACTGCTACCACTTTAGCATCTTTTTTATCTAAATCATTGGCTACTGCCATGCCTAAGGCTGCAGAAATAGATGTAGAGGAATGACCCACTCCAAACGCGTCGTGTATGTTTTCACTTCTTTTTGGGAAACCAGAAACCCCACCATATTTGCGATTGGTATGAAAATTATCTCTTCGGCCAGTAAGAATTTTATGCCCGTAAGCTTGATGCCCTACATCAAAGATAATGCGATCCTCAGGTGAATTATACACATAATGAAGTGCTGTTGTTAGCTCAACCACTCCAAGACTAGCTCCAAAATGGCCCCCATGCACAGAAACTATATCAATGATAAATGTTCTTAACTCATCACATACTTGTTGTAGTTGATCTGGAGAAAGTTTTTTTAAATCCTCTGGAGAATCAATATTTGATAAAAGTTCACCTGCTATTGGGCGATATTCCATTGGGTGCATAGATATTTAATCTTGTTCTTCGTTTACTTGCTGTATCCGTAATTCTGCATTATGTAATACATTATTGCAGAGCTTGGAAAGCTCAATACCTCGCTCATATAATTTTACAGAATCTTCCAGTGTAATATCTTGGCTTTCCAATTGTTCCACAATCGATTCCAGTTGTTTTAAAGCATCTTCGAAGCTTGGTCGTTCCTTTTCATCCATCTTTATTAATTTACAGAAGTAAAACTTTGTTTTGGAATAACTATTTAAGGTACGGGTTTCTCAGCAAAAGTAGTATAGTAGCATATGTTCTAATGTTTACCCATCACTATGATTAAAAGGATACATCTTTTCAGGGATGTGCATTATCATGCAAATTTTTATATGTACTCTAACCTTAAAGCAGTGTGACTGAATTTTTTCTAACTGTTTTACTCATGGATTAGAACTTTTTTTTAAAAATAAGGTTGGGTATATATGTACCTCACAATCAAAAAGATTCTTTTATATGAAAGTCACCAGTTTGAATGTCTCTATTCCATTTTTGTTTCTCCTACTAATTTCTTGTACTTCCAGTCCAGACCCCGGACAAACATCTGTTTTTCAAGACAGCGATTACATCTCTGCTATTACAAATGGTGAAATTAGTGCTTACGGAGAAATAGGTATTACCTTTAAAAGAGAAATTTCAATTGAAAAACAAAATCTAACAGATATACTTTCATTTTCTCCATCCATTCGAGGAGAGGCAGATTGGGTGAATAATAAAACACTGGTTTTTAGACCTAATGATCCTTTAAAAAATGGTTAATCTTTTACCGGTGAAATAAACCTCCAAAAACTTTTTGATCTTTCTGAGGAACAAGAAAATTACAGTTTTGGATTTAGTGTAATGGAGCAGGACTTAGAAATTGAATTAGATGGTCTCAGCCCGAACGCTGATAATCCAAATGTCTTAACGATTGAAGGAACTCTGATAACCGCAGACATTTCTAGAATTAATGACGTTGAAACATCCATTCAAGCATATCTGAATGGCACTAAACTTGATATATTTTTTGATGGTGGTCGCCTAGCAAAGAAGCATTCGTTTAAAATTTCTGGCATTGAAAAAAAAGAGGAAGCAGGTCGGTTAGAAATTACTTGGTCAGGAAGTGGGCTTCACTCAAAGAGCGAAGGAAGCAGAAGTATAGACATACCTGAAATTGGAGCCTTCGAGTTAATACAGACACGCATTTTTAGGGACGAAAATCCAAGAATTGAACTAATTTTCTCATACCCTGTTGATGCAAGTCAAAATTTTATTGGTCTTTTGGCTCTTGATAACGGCAACAGATTAAATATCATCGCCTCAGGCAATACTTTGATCATCAATCCTAGAAGACGCGTTAATGGTGAACAAACATTGATTATCGATGAAGCCCTTCGCAGTTCAAGTGGTGTAAAATTAGGAACTATTATTCGTAGAACCGTCAATTTCTTTCAGCCAAAACCAACTATAAGTTTCTTAGGAAAAGGGGTGATTATTCCTCGATCAAAAGATTTACACCTGCCTTTTAAAGCAGTTAGTCTTGGAGCCATCGATGTTCAAATAACACGAATCTTTGAAAATAATATTGGTCAATTTTTTCAAGATCAACAAATTAACGAAACAAGTGGGTGGAATCTCCGCCGAATTGGAAGACCCATATTTAATGGAGTTGTTCCACTTTCCACACTAGGAGCAGTAGACGTTGGAGAATGGAATAACTACTCTCTAGATTTATCCACACTTATTGAACCTGAACCAGGCGCTATATATCAGGTAGAAATTGGGTACAGAGCGCATCATGCGATCTACCCTTGTGAAGACAACAGTATAGTCAACTCTATGCTTGATGAAACAAAGGTTTGGGAACTTGATCCTGCTCAAGAAGAAAGATATTGGAACAGTTTTGGAAATTATTATACTCCCCGAGGATATAATTGGCGAGAACGTGAAGACCCATGTACTGTAAGCTACTACACAGGTAATCGTAGAATACGTAAAAATGTATTTGCTTCCGATTTGGGAATTATAGCAAAAAAAGACGCCCAAAATGTAACTACAGTAATAGTTACGGATCTGCGCGATACTTCTCCACTAACAGGTGTAAGAGTAGGTTTGTACAATTATCAACAGCAAGAAATTGTTGCAGGAACTACTGATGCTAACGGTAAAGTTGCTTTAATTTCTGATCAAGAATCCTATTATATCGTCGCAGAAACCAACGATCAAAAAGGATACTTGCGTGTGGATGATGGCACTTCTCTTTCTCTTAGTAATTTCGATGTATCTGGTGCTAGATCAAAACAAGGCATAAAAGGTTTCTTATATGGTGAGCGTGGTGTTTGGCGCCCTGGCGATTCTTTATTTGTTTCATTTATTCTTGAGGATAAGAATGGATCACTCCCAGATAATCATCCTATTACTTTTGAACTTCGGAATCCATCTGGACAACTTGTTGATCGTGAAACTCAAACAAATGAGCACAATAATTTTTATGTGTTTAAAAGCCTAACCGACAAACAAGCACCCACTGGAAATTGGAGATTACAAGCCCTTGTTGGTGGACAAGCTTTTTCAAAAACATTAAAAATTGAAACAGTAAAACCTAATCGACTAAAAGTGGACATGACCTTTGCCAAGGATGCCGTTTTAGCTCGCAACCGAACACTTGATGCAACGCTCTCTTCCCAATGGCTACATGGAGCAATTGCCAAGAATTTAAAAGCAGATATTGAAATGGTGCTTCGACCTACTGAACCCAATTTCTCTAAATATCGGGGCTATACTTTTAATGACGAAACGGTGTCATTTCGCTCTAACCCTGAAATGATTTTTGAAGGCTCACTTTCCGAAAAAGGTTCTGTTGAAATAACCCATACCTTTACACCGCTAGAAAAAGGGCCAGCTCTTCTGCGTGCAGACTTTAACCTACGGGTATTTGAGCCATCAGGGAGTTTTTCTATCGGTCGAGCTTCTACCAAGGTATATCCATTTCGAACTTTGATTGGTATAAAACCACCCGAATCAGATAATGATCGCTATGGCACTTGGCTAAATCGAGATCAAATGCACACTTTCAACGTGGTAAGTGTTGATGGAGAAGGAAATCCCATCGGAAGAAGAGAATTAGAATATGAGATATATCAAATACGCTGGCGTTGGTGGTGGGAAAGAAGTCGCGAAAACCTTAGCAATTATTTTGAACGAGAAAATGTGCGAAGAATAGCTTCTGGAAAGGTAACCACACGTTCGAACGGCGAAAATGCAATACAACTAAAATTACCTGAAAATGCCGACGGGGGGCGTTATCTTATCCGTGTAAAAGATCCAACAGGAAACCATTCTGCAAGCACTGTAGTATATTTCAATTGGGGAAGTCGAAATAATACGTCAACCAGCCCCTCTCAGTTAACGTTTGAATCGGATAAAGAAAGCTATGAAACAGGGGATCCCATCACGTTATCTATTCCAAGTAATGAAAATAGCAAGCTTTTAATAAGTCTCGAATCTGGATCGAAGGTTCTAGAAACCGTTTGGCTGGATGGAGAAGCAGAAGAAACATCATTTACTTTTTTAGCTGATGAAAGAATGAGCCCAAATATTTATGCTCACGTCATGCTTATTCAGCCCCATGGTCAAGATCAAAACGATTTACCTATGCGCATGTATGGTGTAATTCCAATAAATGTGAAAAATCCAGAAACAATATTAGAACCGAAGTTAATGGTGGCCGATGAATTTCAGCCCGAAACCACCACTACTATTTCGGTAAGTGAGTCGAACGGTAAAGCTATGACATATACCCTAGCTATTGTTGATGATGGACTTCTTGATCTCACGAACTTTAAAACACCTGATCCACATTCTTCCTTTTACGCCCGTGAGGCTCTAGGTATTAAAACTTGGGACTTATACGGATTTGTTGCTAGTGGATTTTCGGGGGCTATTTCAAAAATTCTATCTGTTGGTGGAGATGGGGAGGAAAAAGCTGCTGACCCTCTGAATGAAGCTAATCGTTTTGAACCCATGGTTCGCTTTGCAGGTCCTTTTTATCTCAATGCAGGCACTACGAAAAAACATTCTATTTCAATCCCAAATTATGTTGGCTCGGTTCGAACCATGGTAATTGCAGGCCAAGAAGGGAGTTATGGTAGAACTGAAAAAACTACTCCTGTTCGTAAACCTGTTATGGTTTTAGCAACCTTACCTCGTGTATTGGGCCCTGCTGAAACAGTAGAGTTACCTGTAAGTGTATTTGCCATGAAAAATTCAATCAAAAATGTTCAAATTGAAGTGGAGGCCAATGATTTATTTGAAATAACAGGATCAACATCTACATCGGTTTCCTTTGATCAACCTGGTGATCAGATCGTATCATTTTCCCTAAAAACGAAACCAAAGATAGGTGTTGGTAAAGTTCGGGTAACAGCTAAAAGTGGTAATGAAACCGCTTATCATGAAATCGAAATCGCTGTTCGAAATCCAAATACTCCTTTCACCAATGTTGTATCTAAAAATCTTGATGCTGGTGAGCGTTGGGAAATACCAATGGATCTTCAAGGTATGATTGGAACAAATACTGCTACATTAGAACTTTCCAGAATTCCACCCATAGATTTTGGAAAGAGACTCAACTATCTCATTCAATATCCACATGGATGTATCGAACAAACAACTTCTGCTGTATTTGCTCAACTGTTAGCTGGCAAAGTGGTAGAACTAACTAACGAGCAGAAAAAAAATATCAGTGACCATATCGAAGAAGGAATTGAAAGGATTGCACTGTTTTTAACTCCAACAGGAGGGCTAGCTTATTGGCCTGGACAAGAAGATGCTCATTCTTGGGGAACATCATATGCCTATCATTTCCTAATAGAAGCCCAAAATCGTGGATATTATGTTTCTTCTTCTTTACTGAACTCCATCAATTCTTATCAGGAAAAAATGGCTGAACGGTGGCAGCCGTCTGAATATCGCAGAGCAGACTTAACTCAAGCTTACCGACTATACACATTAGCATTGGCTGGAAATCCAGAATTAGGTGCCATGAATCGATTCAGAGAACGCGAACAATTAAGTATTCAAGCTCGATGGAGATTAGCTGCTTCATATGCATTAATAGGGCAGATAGAAGCTGCTGCAGAGATCGTAGCTGGAGCCACACAAAAAGTTGATGCATACACCGAACTTTCGGGTAATTTTGGCTCTTCACTCAGAGATCAAGCAATGATTTTAGAAACACTTTCACTGTTACAAAGACAAGAAGACGCAACCAATTTATCCCGTGAAATCGCCTTGTCACTAAGTTCAGGGAATTGGTATAGCACACAAACAACAGCTTACAGTTTAATAGCAATGTCAAAATTTCTTGACCTCTTTGATATATCAGGAAAAATAGATGCTACATTTTCTCTTGATTCAGGAAATGAAAACGCTATTCAATCATCAGCTTATATTCGCCAACTGCCACTAGCGATTAAAGAAGGCCAAGAAAACACTCTTATTCTAAACAATAACTCATCGGGTACACTCTTTACCAGGCTAATTTTAGAAGGTACTCCATTGATTGGTGATACTATTTCAGCCTCTAATAATTTAGTGAAACGAGTTCGATATCTTACCTTAGATGGAGCTCCCATTGATCCATCGAACATAGACCAAGGATCCGATTTAATCATCGAAATTGGGATAATAAATCCAGGTTTAAGGGGAAATTACGAGGAAATGGCACTTACTACTATATTTCCTTCTGGGTGGGAAATAAGAAATACTAGAATGGAAAGCGAGGCTTTTCAAACAACAACATCACATTTTGATTATCAGGATATACGAGATGATCGGGTGTATACCTATTTTGATCTTTCAGCTAATTCAAATAAAGTATTCCGGTTTCAAGTAAATGCGAGCTATGAAGGGCGGTTCTATTTACCTGCGATAACAGCATATGCCATGTACGACGAAACCATAAATGCCAGAACTCCTGGAGAATGGGTAACCATATCTGGACCCTCTGAGTAGATATTTTGATCATTAGAAACCCTAACATATCACGAAAAAAATACTGGCTTTTCTTAGCGGGTGCAGTACTATCGCTAATGTATTGGTTTTCCCTGCCAAATCCATTGTTTGATACCTCATACTCTACGGTATTGGAAGATGTAAATGGAAAATTGCTAGGTGCTAAAATTGCTGATGATTACCAATGGAGATTTCCAATATCAGATCATGTACCAGAAAAATTCAAAATTGCCCTTCTTGAATTTGAAGATCGAGATTTTGAGAATCATATAGGTATTGATTTTTCTTCACTTTTACGAGCAACACTCCAAAATCTTGAAGCTAAAAAAGTAGTGAGTGGAGCAAGTACTATAACCATGCAAGTGATTCGGCTTGCTCAAAAAAACCCTCCTCGCACAGTACCAGAAAAAGTCAAAGAAATGATTCTTGCAACTAGACTAGAATTAAGCCACACCAAAGATGAAATACTTAAATTATATGCAGCCCATGCTCCATTTGGAGGAAATGTAGTTGGCTTAGAGACTGCATCATGGCGGTATTTTGGCCGAAACTCGAATGAACTCTCCTGGGCTGAATCAACGATGCTGGCTGTATTACCTAATAGTCCTGCCTTAATTCATCCAGGTAGAAATCGAGATGAGTTAAAAACTAAGCGCGATCGCTTGTTACACCGTTTGCATGATCGGGGATTTATAGACGAACTTACCTTAGAACTTTCCTTACTCGAAGAACTCCCTAACGATCCTTTAGCGCTTCCACAGGATGCTCCACATTATCTGGCGAAGTATTTATCTACACCGAAAAAAGGGACTCGAATACGTTCAGGAATTGAACAATCATTACAACAAAAAGTATCCGATATTGTTGATTTTCATCATCAACAGCTTTCACAAAATGGGATTGAAAATGCCGCTGTCTTAGTGTTAGATGTAAAAAAACAACAGATCGTAAGCTACATTGGAAACACCCATTCTGGAGAACAGCACGATCAATATGTAAACATCATTGATGCACCACGTAGCACAGGCAGTATACTAAAACCACTATTATATGCCTTAATGTTGGATGAGGGAACTATTTTACCAAACACCTTAGTCGCTGATGTACCTAGTAAATTCTCTGATTATTCCCCTCAAAACTTCTCTAGAACCTATGACGGTGCTGTACCGGCTTCACATGTTGTAGCACGTTCGCTAAATGTGCCAGCCGTTCAACTACTTAAAGAATATGGTGTACCAAAATTTTTACATCACCTAAAAAAACTTGGAATTACTAGCATTGAGCACCCTCCTGAACATTATGGCTTAACATTAATTTTAGGTGGTGCTGAAGCCACACTACTAGAAATTACTTCGATATATGCTTCACTAGCTAACCAAATGAATGCGTATAATGCTAAAAATCCAGAGGCGAGTACTTACTCCTTCATCAACTTTGAGCATGGTCACACACCTACCACAAACTTCAATCTTAATGTAGGTTCAATTTGGTCGATGTTTCAAGCCATGGTAGATGTTCAACGCCCAGAAGATGAAGTTTTTTGGAGACGTTTTGATGAAGCAAGAAAAGTTGCTTGGAAAACTGGAACCAGTTTTGGCAATCGGGATGGCTGGGCAATTGGTATAACTCCAGATTATGTAGTTGGTGTTTGGGTTGGCAATGCTGATGGAGAAGGGCGACCTGAACTTACAGGAGTAACATCTGCGGGTCCCATTTTATTCGATGTATTTAATGCACTACCATCAACAACGTGGTTTAAAGAACCTATTTATGAGCTCGAAAAGATTTCGATTTGTACCTTAAGTGGACATCGAGCTGGAACATATTGCAAAAAAACAAAACAAGAATGGGTACCCAAAAAAGGTCTAAATACCACGATTTGTCCCTACCACAAATCGGTTCACTTAGACGAACATAGAATGTTTCAAGTGGATACCCGATGCGCGGAATATTCCTCTATGATTACAGAATCACGATTTGTGCTCCCTCCAGATCAGGCCTTGTATTACCAGCGAGTACATCCATCGTATGATCCTTTACCACCTTTTCACCCAGATTGTTCAAATGATCAATTATCTAGTATGAAATTCATTTACCCCTTTTCAAATTCCAATATTTATGTCCCTGTAGAATTAGACGGTAACACTGGAAAAACGGTATTTGAAATTGCTCATAGGAATCCCTCAACCAAAATTTTTTGGCATCTCGATGATCAATATTTAGGTCAAACGAGAGATTTTCATCAACTATCCGTATCACCTAAAGCAGGTAAATACCAATTGGTTTTGGTAGATGAATATGGAAGCAGAATTGAACAGTCTATAGAAATCATAAACCAATAAATGGATATACTATAATATTAGCTGCCATTATAGAGCTTCATGTTACATAAAAACAAAATTTTAATTCTATTTTTCTGCACATACTTAGGCCCTAAGAAAAGATTTGATGCGCTGTTTTGTGCTTCATTTTATTATGCATATCATAAAAGTAAAAGTAATGAAATTAACAACTCTGTTTATTCTTTTTAGTCTTTGTGCTATAACATCGAACGCACAACATAGTTGGCTGACCAAAAAACAAGTAACTGAGGATCTAGAATTTCTTTCAAATACTTTAGATAAAAAATCTTCTTATGCCTATCTAAATGGTTTTGACTTTAATAAGGATTTTGAAAACTACCTGAATATAGTAGAAGACTCTATACGTCTTGAAGATTTTGGTCTATTTCTTACCAATACTTTGGCAAAAATTGGGGATAGACATTCTTCCTTAAATAAGATAAGAGGTTATGAACTGAACGAATCGTTGTTTTTACCTTTCATTTACGCACCTTTAAACGACAAAGTAATTGTTTTAAAAAAAAGTGCAGACCTAGAAGTTCTCAATCCAGTATTTCCTTATCTCAAAAAAATTGACAATATCCCCATTAAGCATTTCTTACATAAAATCCGCCCCGAAGATATACAAGCTCCTAAAAAAACCCATTTTACATATGCAGTTAGGGATATTCGAGACATTGAAAAAAATTATATACTTCTTAACAGAAAGTTACCTGCCGAGTTAACATTAACACTTTCGGATTCAACTTTAAAAAACGACACCGTTTTGACCGTATCAGTAGTTGAAAAACTAAATAGACAACGACCGTGAGATGAAAAATTTGAAGTAGATTATCTTTTCGTACAAGACGAAGACTATAACAAGCCTGAAATAATTGAAAAATTGTTAAATAAAGAACATGATATTGCATATATCAAGATTCCAGCGATGATAAGTAGAAGCAAAGCCTCCCTTTTTTTTGATAGTCTCAATTCATTCATGAAATCAATTCATAGTGATAGTGAAGCCTTAATTATTGATGTGAGAGCTAATTATGGTGGAACCAGAGATTTAATGTATGAATTCGCAAAATATTTGATACACCCGGATTCAATATTTATTATTAACGCGGCTAAACAAAGAGGCCCGCTTCCATTACCAGAAGAGTACAAAAAAAGTTTACATAACCGTTTTCTGTTTTCCTTTTCCGAATTAGACACCATCGAACAAAAAAAAGCAACGGAATTTTTGAAAACTTTCAATCCAATGTATGCATTGGATAAAAACAAGTACAGCGAATATTATTTCGGAATATTTAATGGAACAAAGTTAGCTAACCCAGACTTTTACTACGATAAACCTGTGTACATTTTAGCAAATGAAAAAACTTTTAGTGCTGCATCTGTTTTTGTTTCTGCTTTTAAGGGATTGCCAAATATCAACATTGTTGGTGTAACAACGGATGGCTCAAGTGGCAACAGTGAATGGATTGATTTGCCTAATTCCAAGCTTTTTTTCAAAATAAGTACCATGGTTTCATTTCAAAAAAATGGGGAAATTTTTGACGGATTCGGAACCGATCCCGATATAGAAATAGAAAGAGATCTTAAACAAATTCTTTGGAGAACAGATACACAGCTAGAATATTTGCACAATCTAATATTGAATAATAATTAAGTTACTGCTTATCCCAATCTACATTTCGCAAGATTTTATACTAACTATTGGATAAAAATATGAACCCCGAAATGATAAAATACTTTTTTCTTCTAACCTTTTTTCTCAACACGGTTTCTTGTAATCAACAGAGTGACCTAATATCGAACAAAGAAAAGGAATTAAATCCTGTAGAAGATCCAAATCACTTTATTGGAAAGTATAAAACTAAAGCCATGGTATTGGGAGTTTTCCATTTTGATAATCCAAATCTTGACAGTTATACACCCAAATATGCTTTCAATATTCTAGAAGAAAAAAGACAAAATGAATTAGATATACTGCTATCTAATATTGCGGAATACAAACCAACAAAAATATTGCTAGAATGTGCAAGAATAAAAATGGACGACATCATCAATGGCTACTACCAAAACTATGTAAATGGTTTACTAAAGCTCAACGACAAAAAAAATGAAGTATATCAAATAGGTTTTAAATTAGCTAAAAGACTAGGTCATAGTAGGGTGTATTGTTCTGATGCTTCAGCAGAATGGTTTGGAGTTGAATTGGATTGGGACAACTTCGATGAAACGGTATATTTGAAATCAAATGGGCAATTAACAAAATATAAACGGTATGATTACGAATCTTTTTATCTATACAGCGATTCCATGAAAACCGTACAAACCTTAACAGAGCACCTAATAACTATCAATAGACCTGAAAATAGATTAAAAGATCATCAAGCATATTTAACTGAAAATGTACTAACAGGTGCTGGAGATAATTATTTGGGTGCAGATGGTGTTGCTAGATGGTATAGAAGAAATCTGAGGATATTTTCTAACGCTTATGATATAACTAACTTTGACAAAGAAGAACGTTTTTTACTTATATATGGCTCGGGACATGTTTGGCAATTACGACAATTATTCAACGACTCCCCTGATTTTGATTATGTTGAGCCAAATAGTTATCTAAAAAAATAAAAAAACCCTACTTCATATTAATAATCTAAGAACTAAACTAACTTTCAATGTTACGTTTGAATTGATAAATATAATACAGACGCAGATTAACAGCCTATGCTTGTGGATAAAAGAACCAATAGGAATAAAAAATTGAAAAAAATGTTGTACCTATTATTTGGACTAATACTATTACTCTTTATCCTTTTTTTAACGGGACGTAAATCTGTTCATCATGAAATCATAATACATTCAGATACAGAGACTGTTTGGAATGTGATAATTAACATGGAGGAATACCCTAATTGGAATCCGGTAATGGAACACTTGGAGGGAACATTAATTCAAGGAAATCAAGTAAAATATTTGCTAACTCCAGACGAAAACACAGCCATTGAAGTTCGAGCTACCGTCGCTCAGTTAACTGCAGAAAAAATTCTTAAACATACAGGTGGCAATCGATTAGTATTTTCATTCCATCATGTCTATTTGATAGAGGAAATAAATGAAACGGTTAAAGTGACTATTCATGAAGATTACAGGGGTATAGCTGTTAACTTTTGGAATATAAAGCCTATTGAAAAGGCATATGAAAGATTAAATTACGCCCTCAAAGAACGATCCGAACATGTATTTTCCACCAAAGCAAAGTGAATAAAAAAACTACATATTTAAACCCGGTGTTATGTGCAAATGGCAACGAAAAAAGGGCTATCTATTTTAAATCATATCGTGAATCCTGTGCATCTAACCCAAATACGTAAATACATCTTTTTTCCGATTTTTTAAAGATATCTCATTGTTACCGATCCTCCTGAGGTTTTAGCGGTAAGTCGGGTTCCACCGCCATTCATAGTGCCTTCAATTTCATCTTTTTCATAATCACCATCAAAATTACTTAAATCTGCACGAACTCTATTACCATCTAGATTTAAATCATATCCTCCCTCTTCTGGAACCGTTACATTAATACTCCCACCTGAGGTTTTTAAATCGATATACTCATCAGGCTTCACAATTTCTGCATCTATTGATCCTCCAGAAGTCTTTGCCTCTACATTACCAATTATATCCTCTAAAGTGATGCTACCTCCCGATGTTTTTGCTAGTATTTCGCCATGTATCTCTGTTGCCCTAATACGCCCTCCCGATGTATGTGCTTGAATAGTGCCTTCAATTTCATCAAGAGTGATTGATCCGCCAGATGTATGTACATCTACCTCTCCAATAATTTGAGATGCTGTAATACTTCCTCCTGAAGTTTTGGCACGTTGATCTCCTTCTAGATTTTCTAGAATAATTCTACCCCCGGAGGTTTTAACATCTGCTTTTGAGTCAATAGGGGCATACACAACAAAGGATATGCTAAAATTATCTCTACCCCAATTAATCCTATTTCTCTTTTCAGCCGTGGCATACACTGTATTACCCTTTTATCAATGGATATATCCCAATTATCAAGATCAGCTTCTCCTGCTTCGATCGCTTTCCCTCTTTGTTTAACAATCATCTCTACATGTACATTATCTCTCTCAGAGCCTTTAACTTCAATACTCCCCCCAGAGGTTAATACTTCTATACGTACATTATTACCCACTGCGAAACTTTCTTCCATGTATGGTTTTTGTGCATACAAAGATAGTGAGACAAAAACATTACTCATTAGTAGCACTATCCAGAAATTTTTACTTTTAGTTTTAAATATGTCCATTTTGCTTGTGATTTTATTAGTTCGTCCTTTTTTTCTAAAAAAAGCATATTAACCCAACCGTAAACGTATCAATTCGTAAAAGGTTTCTTACATTTTTTTGGTGTTGATAATTGATGGAATTCCTACCTTTAATCATTGAAATATTTTATAATAATTGAATGAAACTTCCTTTTGTATTAGCAAAGCGATTTGTAGCCGGTGAAACGTTCGAGGATTCTATCCCAAAGGCAAAATATTTAAATCATAAAAACCTAAAACTCACCTTAGATCTTCTTGGTGAAAATGTACATGATAAACATACTGCTGATTCCACCGTTGAAGAATACATTCATCTCTTAAACGGGATTAATGAACATGGCCTAATAAGTAGCATATCCATCAAATTAACTATGATGGGCCTCGATATTGATCGCGAATATTGCGTAGAGAATCTATATAAGCTTTTGGACGTAGCTCAAAAATATAATCAATTTGTAAATATCGATATGGAGGGAAGTGATTATACTCAAGTAACCATCGATATCTTTAAAGACGCGTATAAAAAATACGGGCAAACAGTTGGAACTGTTATTCAAGCCATGCTTCATAGAACCAAAGATGATATTGAAGACTTGGCCTCAATAGGAGCTAATATCCGTCTAGTAAAGGGAGCGTATAAAGAGCCCTCGAATGTGGCACTTCAAAGCATGCCTGAAATACGAACGGCATTTAAGGACTATGCAAAAGTCTTACTCGAAAAAACAGAGCGCCCACGTTTTGGCACACATGATGACGAGTTAGTAAACTGGCTTCGTGAATACACCGCATCAGAAAATAAAGCAAAAGATAGTTTAGAATTTCAGATGCTATATGGTCTAAGAGAAGAAACCATGGTTGACTTAACAACACTGGGATATCTTACCCGCGTTTATGTACCCTTCGGTACCGATTGGTTCCCTTATTTTAGCCGCCGCCTCATGGAAAGAAAAGAAAATATTTGGTTTATTTTAAGCACTATGTTTAAAAAGTAACAAAGTGCTTCGAAAACGTTCTTTAAACTAATTGTACTATTTCAATCCATTGTTGGTTGTTTGCAATGGTGATTTACATTAAAGAATTACCAACCATTTGTAAATTTTTGTTTAGAATTCTAATCATTTGAATAAAATTATACCATTTATCAAATTATTTTGGCCTTTTGGTATTGGTATAGTCTTGCTTTGGATTCCTTTATTAAGAGACTTACATCTAGAATCAGCCTTACTTACAGCTACTTTAGTATGCTTTTGGGGGAGTTTAAAAGCTTCAGATAAAACAAGTAGCAATGATTTCAACATCATTTCCGAGTTATCGCTTAAAATTTTACTCTTAGCTCTCCCCCTTTTAATACATGGGGCATTTTCACAATGTCTTAGCTGGACTGGAGTAGGGTTATGGCTTTTATTGCCATTTCCTAGTCTTTTGTTTGGTGTTTCCATTGGTCGCTTTGTTAGAATCATGAAATTCCCAATTCCTAAAATCCTCAGTTTCTGCATGTTAGTACTTATAGGATTTGGCATTTTACTCTACGAATTTCTAACCCTTCCACAGGTGTATTATTTCAATCATGTATGGGGCTTCTGGCCTGGACCTATTTATGATGATGAAATCCAAATCACAAGAGGATTGATATGGTTTCGACTAACTACAATGTCATGGATATTCTTACTATGGGTGCTTCCCAATATTAAAACCAAAACAAAGCATCACCTTTCGATTCTCATTTCATGTGTATGTATCGCAAGTATATTTTATCTACATCCTCAACTTGGTATTTCTACCCCAAGAGAGTATTTAAAGACTCAACTCCCTGAAGTAATAAGAACCGATCATTTTGTCCTTTATTTCGATCAAGATAACTTTGATCATGAGGAAAGAGCTTATTGGGCTGCTCGACATGAATTTCATTTTCAACAAATTATCCAATTATTAGAAATAGATTGGCCACAGGATCGAATAATAGAATCTTATGTATATGCCAATGCATGGCAAAAGAAAACGTTGGTGGGGGCAAAATTTACGAGCTACGTACCAGTATGGTTAGAACAAGACCAAATGCACATCGCCAAAGAACATTTAGAACATGTTTTGAAACATGAATTAGTGCATGTAATTACCAAACAATTTGGAAATGCAGTAATTAATGCCAGCTGGAGTATTGGTTTAGTTGAAGGCGTAGCTGAGGCGATTGCAAAAGATGCTTCAAAAACTTCAACCCTAGATCAAATTATCGCCGCCGAGGATCCCTTACCTACAGTAAATGAAATGGCATCTTCACTTACAATGTCTGGGTTTTACTCATCAGCTTCTGCAATTAGCTACACAACTGCAGGTTCTTTTGTAGGATATTTATTGGAAAACTATCCCATCAAAAATTTTAAAGTCGCTTTCCCAACAACCGATTTTGAAAAAGCCTATAATGTTCCCTTCGATACCCTTGTTACACGTTGGAAATCTCAACTTCCAGTGAATAATGTTGACTCCATCGACACTAAAATATCTCAACAAATATTTTCTCAGCGATCACTTTTTCAGATGGATTGTCCAAGAAAAGTACATCCCGTTTTAAGTGGTATCGATGACTTAAGGCTGTATGAGTCACTGTCGGATTCCGTTAACGCTCGCGCAAAAATAAACCACTTATATTCTAAGCATCCTGATATCCCTCAAATTAAAACCATTTGGTCTACCTATCAGTTGAGAACATTGAATAGTGGCCAAATTATATCCGATATCACCGACTCAGATTCAATATTTTCATTACAGCTCACTAAAGCAGATGCATACTTCCAAACTGGAAATTATATAGCTGCAGATTCAATTCTTTTTCAATGGAAAACAAAACATGCATACAAATCAAATAATAGGACAGACGACTCATTCGTAGTGCGATCCGATTCATTAACATGGAGTATTTTTCTAAAGGCTCGTTATCATAATACCATTGTACATCCTACACTCTTTGAAACCTTGCCGGAACCCTTGCAATGGCTACAAGTAGATAGAGCGTTATCACTGAAGGATAAAAATCACCTTATCAATTATGCCTATTTTTTGCTTACTAATGTTGCTAATGTTCGGTGGTTTGATATACAAGAATCTATGATCAACACCCTTGTATATTACAGGGAATTCGAACTAGCAGAAAAATGGATTCATAAACTAACGAATTTGGCTATGAGAGAACGTTATAAAGAAAGGGTACACGAACTCCATGAATGGTTGGACTTCACTAAAGCCACTCAAAACTAGATGTTATGAAAAAAACTAAATTTATTCCTTTGGATAATTTCACATCCTACACCCCTCTTGAAATGAAAAAAAGGGCACAAGATTTTTATACTCTCATTAGAAAGAGAAGAACTGTTAGGTCATTTTCGAACCGTGCAATACCAGAGGGCGTTATTGATGATTGTTTGCTTGCTGCAGGTACCGCACCAAATGGTGCAAATAAACAACCTTGGCATTTTACAGTGGTAAAAGATGCAGCGATTAAGAAAAAAATTCGCACTGCTGCTGAAGAGGAAGAACATGAATTTTATAATAGACGTGCACCAGAAGTTTGGCTTGAAGATTTAGTACCATTTGGAACCAATGAGCATAAACCTTTTTTAGAAACTGCTCCTGTATTAATTGGAATTTTCTCTCAGCCCTATCACATAAATGAACAAGGCCAAAAAGAAAAGCATTACTATGTGAAAGAATCGGTGGGTATTGCTACAGGTATTTTAATTACCGCACTCCACAACGCGGGACTTGCTACTTTAACCCACACTCCAAGTCCTATGGGTTTCTTAAATACTATTATGAAACGGCCCTCCCATGAAAAAGCATTTTTATTATTGGTGGTTGGTTATCCAGAAACTGGGGTTGAAGTTCCTGATATAAGTAAGAAAAAGCTCAATGAGATTGCTAGTTTCTTTTAGCAATTTTCTTTTATACAATAAACCAATTAGTTATACGTAACTGGTATTTAACTTAACTAACTGTTATGAAATGCCTCCCCATCTGTTTGCTTGTAGGTGCTCTTTACTTGACGGCACACTGCGACAGCGCCTTAGAAGCTGTGACCGAAGATGATTCCAATGTAAACATCGAGTATGCCGACCCATCCCTACTTTTAAATAACATTCAACTATCCTCCAAAAGCACCTTTGCCAGAGCTTCTGCTTATGGTGGAGAACTCACCAGAATGCACTTCATGTATGGAAGCACTTATCAAAATGCATTTAACGGTTCAAGCTTCGATAACATACATTCTAATGCATACACCAAAGTATTTATTGACACACAGACCTTACTTTCCAACACCTCATCAGATGCATTTTATAATCACTTTGGGGTAGCCAAGATTCTAAAGGCCTACACCATGATCTTGATGGTAGACCTGTTTGGAGATATCCCCTACAGCAAATCTTTAGACGGCACCGAACTCAACCCTCCTTTACAAGACGATGCCTTTATTTATGAAGAAGCACTCAAACTATTGGATGAGGCTATCATCGATCTAGAGAATCCCGTCTCTTTGCCGGGAACCGAAACCGATTTATTTTTTCCCAACCTATCCATGTCAGAACGTATCCAAGCATGGAAGCGAGTTGCCAATACCATTAAGTTTAAAGCCTATTTAAACACGAGGGAGCCTGAACATATCAATCAATTGTTATCCGATGGGGAATTGATTCTTTACCATGACCATGACTTTGAGTTCAAATACAGCACGCAGCAATCCAACCCAGATTCTAGACATCCAAGTTTTGCTCGTAATTACATGGATAATTCTTGGGTTTTCGAAATGCTTGCAAACAGTTATATGAACATGCTTCTCACTGATAAAACGTTTATTGACCCAAGAATTAATTATTACATTTACAGACAAGACATAGCAGAAGATTATTTAGAAGATTATTTTCATTCAATTTCCCCAGAACATTTTGATGAGGATGATCCCTTTTGTTTACTTCCGTACGGCTATATTGGGATGGATCATCTATCTTCAATATGTATTATGTATATTTCTCATTTACCCATAGCAACTTATGGTATTTATCCTGCTGGCGGTGCATTTGATGAGGATAAAGGAGGCTTCGCTGATAGCCACTTAGGTCTGCAAGGCGCTGGTATTGAACCAATTCTGTTGTCTGCATTCACTCATTTTATGATTGCCGAAGCTGAACTCTTACTCAGAAACAATCCTTCTAATGCTCGCGCATCTCTGCAAACCGCGCTTGAACATAGCTTCAATAAAGTAGCTGATTTTGGACAACCGTTCGCCGCTGGAACTCCCTTTGAAATCACAGATTCTACCATCTCTGCTTACCAAGCAGTGGTATTAGAACGCTTTGATGCTGCCCCTACTTCCTCAGAGAAAATGAGAGTTATCGCGCGTGAATATTATTTTGCTCTTTGGGGCAATGGATATGAAGCCTACAACTTAATGCGAAGAACAGGATTCCCTGATCGTGACGATAATCTACAACCTGCACTCACTCCTAGCTCAGGAAACTGGCCACGATCGGTTCTCTATCCTGCATCCATGGTCAATAGAAATGATAACGTTGAGCAGAAAACAATGGATGATATGCTACAAGGTCCATTCTGGGACCCAAGCAAAGGAAGCACAAAATTTAATTTTTAGTACTAACAATTAAGAACCTTTACTGCACAGCATTTACTTTTTCAATACCTTCCATGAAAAAAATTCATGGAAAAAATTATCTCAGGCATACAACAAATTGGTATTGGTAACCCTAATGTGGTAGAAGCAACCGAATGGTATCGCAAGTATTTTGGAATGGACATCAAAGTATTTGATGACGCTGCTATTGCTGATTTAATGCTTCCTTATACGGGTGGCAAACCACATGAGCGTAGAGCCATCCTCACGTTAAGCATGAGAGGCGGTGGTGGGTTTGAAATCTGGCAATATACCAGCAGACAGCCAGTAGCAGCTAAATTTGAACTTCAGTTAGGAGATTACGGCATCAATGGTGCAAAGATAAAGTCTATTGATGTTGAAAAATCCTATACACAATTTAATAGTGCAGGATTGAATGTAATTTCGTCATTAAAAGAAAATCCAGCAGGTGATCTCCACTTCTTTGTTAAAGATTTAAATGGAAATATATTCAATGTGGTAAAAGGATTAGGTTGGTTTAAAAAGAAAGAAATAAAAACAACTGGAGGAGTCACAGGTACCATTATGGGAGTTTCAGATATAGAAAAATCTCGGACTCTCTATTCTGAGGTACTGGGTTATGATACGATTGTATACGATGAGTCAGGGGTTTTTGAGGATTTAGCTGGAGTACCTGGTGGCGAAAAAAAATACCGAAGAGTCTTGCTTCGCGAAAGTAAGCCTCGGGTTGGAGCATTCAGTAAATTATTTGGTCCCACCGAAATTGAATTAATCCAAAATCTTGATAGGCGCCGGAAACCAAAAAAGATTTTTGAACATAGATATTGGGGTGATTTAGGATTTATTCACCTTTGTTTCGATGTGCAAGGAATGGATTCTTTAAAGGAAGAATGCGAAGCTGCAGGCTTTCCATTCACGGTAGATAGTGCCAATTCCTTTGATATGGGTGAAGCTGCTGGACGATTCACTTATATTGAAGATCCTGACGGAGCATTAATAGAATTTGTAGAAACACATAAAGTCCCCATCGCAAAAAAATTCGGTCTATTTATTGATATGACCAAAAGAGATCCAAAAAAGTCTTTACCAACCTGGATGCTACGTGCGTTTGCGGTTAACCGAATGAAAGGGTAAACATACTAACTATTTTATAACTCTATGAAGCAACTAGAATATGTAAAAACTGGCGGTTATAACGTCCTTAATGTACAAGAAGTAGATGACTTAAAACCAAAAGATGATGAATTATTAATATCAGTAAAGGCTGCAGGTCTCAATTTTGCGGATATATTGGCTAGAAAAGGGCAATATCCAGATGGTCCATCTACACCATGTGTGATGGGATATGAAGTGTCTGGTATTGTTGCAGAAGTTGGTGCAACAATTTCAAAAGATTGGATTGGTAAAGAGGTTATCGGACTGTGTCGCTTTAAAGGACAAGCAGAACAAGTGGTGCTGAAAGAACTGCAAGTGTATGAAAAACCCAGCACTCTTACTTTTGAGGAAGCTGCTGCAATTCCAGTGAATTATCTAACCGCATGGGTTTTAATCGTAACCATGGGAGGTTTAACCAAAGAAGAATCCATTTTAATACATAATGCTGGCGGTGGTGTTGGAATTGCAGCTCTTGATATTGCTAAACATATTGGCGCTACTACCTACGGAACAGCTAGTGCTCATAAACATGATTTTCTTAGTAAAAGAGGACTGCATCATGCCATCGATTATAGATCGAAGGACTGGTACAACGAATTAATGGCTCTTACCAATCATCGAGGAGTAGATTTGATTATTGACCCTCTAGGGGGAAAAGAATGGAAAAGAAGCTACCGAGCATTAAGAGCTACTGGCCGATTAGGAATGTTTGGTATTTCAGTTGCTAGCACTAACGCTAAGGGTGGGCTAAGTGCAAAATATAATTTATTAAAAACGGTATTAGCCATGCCTAAATTTAATCCCCTTTCTTTACTCGATAAGAACAGAGGGGTATTTGGTGTTAATTTGGGTCATTTATGGCATGAACCTATAAAAGCAGCCCAATGGATGAACGCTATCCTACAAGGAGTACAAGATGGTTGGGTAAATCCCTATGTGGATAAAACCTTTACCTTAGAAGAAGCAGAGCTCGCTCATCGCTTCTTAGAAGAAAGAAAAAATATTGGAAAAGTAATTTTTAAAATGAATTGATATGGACATTCAACTTCAAGGAAAAGTGGTTCAAATACTTGATGAACAAAGTGGAGAAGGAAAAAATGGTAGCTGGAGAAAGCGAAATTTTATTCTCGAGATACCTGGAAAATATCCAAAAAAAGTGTGCATTACACAGTGGGGAGATAATATTGACCAACAAGCCGTTCAGATTGGAATGGATATAACGGTTTCTGTAGATATACAGAGTCGCGAATACAATGGAAATTGGTATACCGATATAAAAGCATGGCGTGTAGAACAGGGAACAGGTGAACAAAATGCACCTGAAATTCCACCACCCAGTACCGAAAGTTTTGAAATAGACACCCAAGCCTTCAACGCCATTGATGATGATTTACCATTTTAATAGTGTAAAGAGAGATACTACCTAATGGTTAGTTATTCTATGTATTAGAGTATCTTTCAATGTGTTCAAGAGATTTAAGTCTCATATTAGTAACGATATATTCTTTCGACACGCTTTAAAGAGTATAAAAACAACTCATTATTCTCCACCTATCAAAACTAATTCCTCTTGAGGTGGAATTAAATATTCAGCTCCATCGTCTGTTATAACCGCCATTTCTTCTACACTTATAGTTTTTGTACCTCCGTCTTCTAGGGTCCAAGCATGAAATCCATCAAAAGCGAAAACCATACCCGGCTTCAATAGTAATTGAGCAGAAGGTCTTTGACCAGGTATGTGAGAACCCCCAAGATTTGGCCCAGCATCATGAGCAACATATCCTACAGGATGCCCCGTACTCCACATTACATAATCACTCCCATTTTCCTTCATCAGTGCACGCTGCGCAGCATCTACATCTTCTCCACGAACACCTGGCTTCATCGCTGAAAACGCAGCTTTACTCCCATCTCTGCCAGACTCCCAATAAAACTGGATATCTACAGGAGGTTTTTTTTCATCTTGTTTAAGAACATAAGCGAATCTTTGAATATCTGTAACCCAGCGATCATATACTCTAATTCCAAAATCAGTTTGTATAACATCACCTGGCATAATCACTTTTTGCGTTGCATGCGAATGCCCTCGGTCTGCACCTGAATTGACATTTGGATTTTGATCTGGAGCCCAAGCCTCACCAACTCCATATTCTATCATTTTTTCATCAAGATAAGCAGCTACATCAGCATCGGTAGTAATACCTGGTTGAATGGTAGCATATGCTTCTAATTGCCATTTGGCTGTTAATTCTGCAGCTTTACGCATAATCTCTACTTCTGCCGGAAGTTTAACACTTAACCATTCGTATACTAGTTGTTCAGATGAAGTAAAGGTGCGTGCAATTTGATCACCCACAGACTCGGTTAACGCCAAGTACTGTGAATGAGATAAGCCATCTGCAAGTTTATTTTGATTTGAGGTATTTATAGCAATACGATTAAAGTTTTTCTCTTGAATGTATTTTGCTGCATCTTCAATTGCTGATGCACCTCGGGCCACTGGAATCACTATGTCATGTATATCCAATTCATCTAAAGCCGTTGATTCCCCAATTGGAGAAAAAACTATTGAATTAAATCCATTTTCGTCCATAAAGAAGATAAAAACAGCGGTACCTCCAGCATTTTCACCTCCAATATGATCTGCCATAGGATCATTATCATTTTCACGGCAAATCACCAACCAAGCATCTACATTCGATGCCTTCATGGCGTTCGGTAAAAGACTTGAGATTCGTTCTTTACGAATTTCTGGCCACGGACTTGGCCCCCAGTCATAAGGAATGTTGGAAGTATTGGAAGGAGTGCATGCAAGAACTATAAGAATAGAACACAGTATAAAAATTCGCATCTTTTTTTTGGAGTATATTCTGTTTCAAAGAGGGAAGCAATGTTTAATTGATCATATGTTACAATTCTGTGTCCAAAAAAAGTTATTTATTTGATTTCAAAGCATTAACCTTTCAATGTTTTTATTAAAAACATAAATGTAACTTATGAATAAATCTCGCAAACTTTATTTGTTAGATTTTATCACATTGTAAGTTCTATTTAAATAAAATCATTGGATCAAAATCTTCAGAAGTAAAATCAGTTTCCTCATACGCTGTGGCGGTTGAAATCCAGATATAATTTTCGCTTTCTGATATATATTCCAATGGTAAGGCGCCATTACTAGCTTTTAGAAACGTATTCCAATTACCAAATAAGTGACCTGAAAACATCGACTGATCGACTCTTAAATCTTCATTGTAAAAATAGGTAGTTTTGTCTTGATCTGTTTTGATAACCACTTGCTTACAAAGTTTACCTAAAATCATTTTTGTTTCTTCACTATGAGTTATGGAAATAACTTCTGAAATACTATATGAAGCATCAAGTACCATTATCTCGTTATTACTAGGATTAACAAAATAGTATTTATTAGTGCTCCCATTATATAATTGCCTAAAGTTGTTGTTTTCATCATACGATTTATAGCTATTATTTGAGATAAAATAGTATTGTTTTTCTCCATAAGATTTCGCCATTTCTTTTGTAATATCTTCCCTAGTACTTGGGTCTAAGAATTCATACTCATATGTAATTTTTCCATTAAATACTTTTTGAGCATATGCAATTTGAGGTATAAGAATTATCAAAAATAAATAGTATTTCATAATTTTTAAGTATGATGACTCAATATTAAGCGATCTTATGGCTAGGATATTTATAAAGTCTAGGTTTATAATTTTTGGTTTGTTGGTCAATGTATCATTTCCTTAATTATTGCTGAAGATAGATCAATGGCTTTGTTGGGAAGTATAATTACTGGAAATATGAAAGAAAAATATATTTACGGAGGAACACCAGCTAAAGAACTTACTGGTAAGATTAATCCTCTATTTTCTCCCCTTACTATAGAGAAAAGTTTCAAATTATGTCCCTGTTTGATTTACCGAATGATATGCAACTCATTGAAAATAATTCTGAAATTAGATTTCCCAGTGATATATCATACTTCAACATCGTTGACTGAACATATAACTAAAGAAACTCTGATGGTGAAATCCAATTTATGTTATCACTCCAATCAAAATTGATAAAGTTACACCGATATCCCCTTAAATTTTCATAAATACTATAGTTTCCTTATCCCTTTAATTTTACTTATATCAATTCTTTTAAAAAAAATAAGGGAGCAAGCTTATCAGGCTTACCCCCTGAGGGATTTATGGAGTTTTAAATGCTAAACAAGAACCTTTATAAAAGGTTTTTATTTTGTTTGAGTACCAACTTTTTTTGCTAGTTCTCCTAATTGCTCCAATTCCTCAGGGTCAAGGATTTCAAACTCTTTAATAATTCGTTCTAAATGTTTTGGAAAAAAATCTTCTATAAACGCTGATCCACTATCCGTTAAACTAATAATCATCGATCTTCTGTCTGAAGGATTTGGAGTCCTCTTCACCCAGTTATTCTTACAAAGATTATCAATAACCATAGTAATGTTACCTCCACTTTTTAATAAACGAGCGCCAAGTTCTCGCTGATTCTGTGGGCCTACATGTAGTAAAGATTCTAAAACACCGAATTGACTTATCGTAAGATTGTATTCATTTAGATGATGACATAATCTATTGCTTAAACTTTCAGTCGATCGCATCAATTTAATAAAGGTATTAAGTGTACGAATTTCTTTTTTAGTCCCTTTATAGTGGGTTGGCATAATATCTTTTCATTATCTGAATTAAAAAAAACAAAGATTCGGCATCATAAACAATATTTAAAACTCATATGTAACTGAAACCGGTGCATGATCGGATATATCCCAATCTTTTTCTATGAATGCTTCGTTCGCTAATTGAGCAAGGTTGGGAGTAGCCATTTGATAATCAATTCTCCACCCCTTGTTTTTTCCTTTTGATCCAGCGCGATAGCTCCACCAGCTATATACATCTTTTTTACTTGGATGTATTTTTCTGAATACATCTTCGAAACCAATATCTAAAAAATCAGTTATCCATTGGCGCTCTTCTGGCAAGAAACCAGACGTTTTATGTTGTTTTTCTGGATTATGAATATCGATTTCTAAATGGCAGATATTAAAATCACCACAAATTATTGTTGGTTTTGAGTCACCCACAAATTGTTGACTCCATTTCATGAAATCATCTAAAAACTTCATTTTCATATCCTGTCTCGTATTTCCAGTGGTACCACTTGGGAAATAGGCAGAAACAATTCTAAAGGTATCGTATTCAGCAGTTATGACCCTACCTTCTGCATCAATCCAATCAATACCCATTCCAACAGTTATATTTTGGGCTTCGGTTTTACTAAAAATTGCTACTCCTGAATATCCTTTCTTTTCGGCAGACACTATATATTGATAATAGTCTAACTCTTTGATCTCTTCCGGTAGTTGTGTTTCATGAGCCCTCAATTCCTGAATGCAAACAATATCAGGATTTGATTGTTTTATCCATTTTGTAAAGCCTTTTTTATGTGCTGCTCTAACTCCGTTAATGTTGTAAGAACTTATTTTCAGCATTAAGTTAGGCTCCTTTCAGAATCGCATACTTTCGCTTTCCTACTTTAAGTACTTTTTCTGCACCAGATGTTATCGATAGTTCAAATCCTAAATCTGTTATTTTTTCCCCATCAATACTTACGCCACCTTGCTTTATCAAACGCTTAGTTTCACCGTTGCTAGGTGAAAACTTTAAATCTCCAATAATTTCTACAATGCGTCTTGATCCACTTATTATATATTCTGGAGCATCGTCTGGCACTTGCTTGTTTATTATTGTTTGCTCAAAATGTTGCCGTGCCTCTATCGCTGCTTGTTCCCCATGATAAAGTTTGGTGATTGCAAAAGCTAGGTCATGTTTTGCATTACGAGGGTCTGATTCTGTTTTTTCTTTGACGGCGGGTAAATCAGTAATACCTATATCGGTAACTAACTCGAAGTAGGTATAAATTAATTCATCAGGTATAGATAGAGACTTACCATACATATCATTTGGATGTTCATCAATTCCAACATAATTGTCATACGACTTAGACATTTTAGCTGAGCCATCCGTACCCACTAACAAGGGCATCATTAAAGCCACTTGTGGATTTTGACCTACATCTTTTTGTAGTTGTCTACCAACCAGTAAGTTAAATTTTTGATCTGTTCCTCCTAATTCTACATCAGAATGTAAGTACACAGAATCCTGACCTTGCGCCAGTGGGTATAGAAATTCATGCAGTGAAATGGATTCATTGTTATTAAATCGTTTAGAAAAATCGTCCCGCTCGATCATTCGTGCTACAGTCATTTTCGAAGTTAATTTAATCACATCCATAAAATTCATAGGACCTAGCCAATCATTATTATTAACTAGTGTTAGTTTTTCAGAATCAAGAATTTTTGCCGCTTGCTCAATATAAGTTTTTGCATTAGCCTCTACCTCTAGTAATGTTAGTGGTGGGCGTGTAGTATTCTGTCCTGTAGGATCACCAATCATAGCTGTAAACCCTCCAATAATGAGGATTGCTTCATGCCCTAAATCTTGAAACTGACGTAATTTTCTAAGTATTACAGAATGACCTAAATGAAGATCTGGTCGAGTAGGATCTACACCTAACTTAATTTTTAATGGTTTATTCTCCTTATAAGATCTTGTTAGTTTCTCAATAAGTTCACTTTCTGGAACAATCTCAATGGTTCCTCTTTTTATAATTGCAAGCTGCTCTTCTACTGGCAGAAATGACATGTTAACTAATTATCGTTTATAAATGGTAGATTTTCGATTGGATTATAGTTACTAAGATTTTCCTGAATCGTTTGAGTAAAGTTTTCTGCTCCTGGATATACAATAGCAACTACGTCGTAGGCCCACGGACCAATATTTATTATGTAGGGGTAAAGTATTGATTCATCTCTAACTTCTTCTTTCGGGATGTTGAAGCCTGCGGCAAGTAACAAAATTGTGCTTATAACTAAACTTGTTTTTAACACTCCAAAAATAGCTCCAGCAACCCTATTAAGGGTACTCAACTTGATAGCTTTTAAAAACTCTTTGGTCAAATAACCAATTACAGCAACTAGAGTTAATGTACCAATAAACAGTGTTGCTGCCGATATAAATGGAATATAGGATGAAGCATCTTCCTCAAAAAAAGGACTAATAAACACAGATAATGCATCCATGTAGTTAAAAGTCAAAAATACAGCAAGAGTTATACCTACAATATTCAGGATCTCTTTTACAATGCCATTAACAGCCCCTTTATAAAGAAAATACAGCAATGGTATTGCAATTATCAGATCTAGAATTTCCATGTTAACCGTTTAAAAGCTCTTTTACTAGTTTACTCACCAACGAACCGTCGGCTTTACCTCTTAATTGTCCCATTAGTGGACCCATTACTTTACCCATATCTTGTGGACCACTTGCTCCCAATGCATTAATTTTTTCTTCAACTATTTTTCGAACTTCATCTTCAGACATTAGTTCCGGCAAATACGCTTCTATGATTTTTAATTCTAGCTCTTCGTTCGCTACTAAATCCTCTCGCCCACCTTTCATAAATTGATCGATAGATTCTTTACGTTGTTTGGCAGCCTTTGTAATTACTTGTATTGCACCCTGATCGGATAAAGAAGCTTGGCCTCCTTTCCGTTCTGCTATCTCAGCTTCCATTAGTTTTGCTTTAAGAGATCTTAATACCCTAAGTTTATCTTGATCTTTAGCCTTCATGGCATTTTTCAGATCTTCAAAAATTTGCTCTTTAACTGGCATAGTTTATGTTTTTTTGTGTTGGAAAATAAGCAAAAAAAAAGGTTATACAATTAGCTTGTATAACCTTTTAAATATCGTTGTTAGTTACTTAAGCTTTATTCTTGGCTATAAAGTCTTTAACGTTGTCTTGGTCAACCATTGCTTCTTGGTACGAATATTTACCACTAGCATTTTTTGTCGAAATTACAACCTTCGCCATTCTTCTTGCTGATGCTTTTGCTTGTAATGCTTCTGAACCGAATACTTGTTTCTTAGCCATGTTTACTTATTTAATTTCTTTATGAACGGTGTGTTTTCTTAAAACAGGATTGTATTTCTTCAATTCCATTCTGTCAGTCTGGGTACGACGATTCTTTGTTGTAACGTACCGAGATGAACCAGGTTTTTCTGTACACTCAAGTATTACTTGAACTCTATTACCTTTTGCCATGGTTTAAATTTGTTTTAAAAGTGTGCCTTTCTTCTTAGCATCTTTCAAAACTTCAGTAATACCTTTCTTATTGATAGTACGAAGCGTCTTAGCAGACACTTTCAATGTAATCCATTTGTCTTCTTCTGGGATGTAGAAGCGGCGTTTTTGTAAATTTAGATGAAACCTGTGTTTCGTTTTATTATTGGACTTTGACGAGCGATAACCATTCATCGCTTTTCTGCCCGTAATATCGTCTCTTCGCGACATTTTTCTTCCATTTCAATTTTCGGATAGACACCAAAGATAAGGTATTTTAAATTTAATTCAATCAATGAACCATCAAAAAGTTCTAAATTTTTAAGTTTTCCACTAAATCACCAATTTATCCACATTAATTTTTACCGCATATTTCTCTAAATTTTCGTTCTGACTTATTATCTCACCTTTTTTTAATATGGAGGCCGTCTCTTTTTGTTTTGATAGCTATAAACCCTATTTTCTGCTTTTAAACACCACATTTATTAAAGCTATCACCCATATTTTATGGCAGAGAAAAAAAAAGCTGACTACAAGGCGTCGAATATACAGGTTTTAGAAGGACTTGAAGCAGTTAGAAAGCGACCAGCAATGTACATCGGGGATACTGGTCAACGCGGACTTCACCACCTTATCAATGAAGTCGTAGATAATTCTATTGACGAAGCGCTTGCTGGTCATTGCGATCATATTGTTGTTCAAATCAATAAAAATGGATCTATGACCATCGAAGATAATGGTAGGGGTATTCCCGTAGATAAGCACCCAAAACTTGGTATACCAGCAGTAGAAGTTGTACTTACAAAATTACATGCGGGTGGTAAATTCGACAAGGATACCTATAAAGTATCTGGAGGGCTGCATGGAGTAGGTGTAAGTTGTGTGAACGCACTAGCAACTACTTTTACTGCAGAAATTCATCGTGATGGAAAAATACATACCATCGGGTTCGAAAAAGGTATTACCACACAACCTCTAAAAGTTGCTGGCAAAACCGACCGTCGCGGAACTATTATCAATTTCCTGCCCGACCCAACCATATTCACTCAAACTGTTGAATTCAAATTCAATATTATTGCTGAACGGATGAGAGAACTCGCGTTTTTAAATCCTGAAGTTACCATCGAATTAATCGACGACCGTGAAGAAGACGATTCTTTGAAAAAGGAAACCTATCACTATGAAGGGGGTTTACGAGATTTTGTTAAATATTTAGATGAAGCCCGTGATACTAGTATGCCCACTCCCATTTATATAGAAGGGGAGATTGAAGGAGTGCCTGTGGCATTGGCTATGCAATACAATACTTCCTACACCGAGAATGTACATTCGTACGTAAACAATATTAATACTCGGGAAGGTGGAACACATGTATCTGGTTTTAGGAGAGCGCTAACCCGTTCCTTAAAAAGCTATGCTGATAAAAATAATATTATAAAGTCGAACTCTAAGGTTTCCATCTCGGGAGAGGACTTTCGTGAAGGCTTAACAGCTGTACTCTCTGTTAAAGTTGCAGAACCTCAATTTGAAGGTCAAACAAAAACAAAACTTGGTAACTCAGAAGTACAAAGCGCGGTTGAAATTACCGTATATGATCAGTTGAATGAATACTTAGAGCAAAACCCAAAAATTGCTAAAAAAGTAATAGAGAAAGTGGTTCTTGCCGCAGAAGCTCGGGAAGCAGCTCGTAAAGCCCGCCAGCTTGTGCAAAGAAAAAGTGTAATGAGTGGTGGTGGTCTTCCAGGAAAACTTGCAGATTGCTCTATCAAAGATCCAGAGCATTGTGAAATTTATCTAGTTGAGGGTGACTCCGCAGGGGGATCTGCTAAAATGGGACGTAATCGAAGTTTCCAAGCGATCCTTCCTTTACGTGGAAAAATTCTTAATGTAGAAAAAGCAAAAATCAATAAGATTTTAGAAAATCGCGAAATTCAAGCCATGATCACCGCTCTTGGATCTGGGGTTGGGCATGCCGAAGAAGAATTCGAATTGGAAAAGCTACGGTATCATAAAATTATCATTATGACGGATGCCGACGTTGATGGTTCTCATATTCGAACATTATTGTTAACCTTCTTCTATCGTTATATGCGGCCTTTGGTTGAAGCTGGGTATGTATATGTCGCTACTCCACCTCTATATAGAATTACCGCTGGCAAAAAAATAGACTATGCTTGGGATGATGACACCCGCGACAAATTGATTGTTGAATTGAAAAAAGGAAAACGCAAGTTTGATGTATCTCGATACAAAGGTCTTGGCGAGATGAACCCAGAACAGCTTTGGGAAACCACGATGGATCCAGAAACGCGCACCCTTCAACAGATCACCATTGAGAGTGCCGCTGGGGCAGATAAAATGTTTTCAACCCTCATGGGTGGGGATGTTGAACCACGTCGTGAGTTTATTGAACGTAATGCTAAATATGCAAAACTAGATATCTAAGCATCATTGATGCACTCATTAACTGATAACAATTTTTAAAAAATCCAGATATCGCACTTAGTGCGGTTTTACAAACACTAATTTATGGCTAGAGAAAAGATTATTCCAATAACCATCGAAGATGAAATGCAGTCGTCGTACATCGATTATTCGATGTCGGTTATTGTTTCCCGTGCATTACCAGATGTTCGTGATGGACTAAAACCAGTTCATCGTAGAGCGCTGTATGGTATGAGCGAACTCGGAATGTTGCATAATCGCGGATACAAAAAAAGTGCCCGTATTGTGGGTGAGGTTCTGGGTAAGTATCACCCACACGGTGATACGGCTGTATATGATACCATTGTTCGAATGGTTCAAGATTTCTCATTAAGATATCCCCTTGTTGATGGACAGGGTAACTTTGGTTCTGTAGATGGCGACTCGGCAGCAGCAATGCGTTATACTGAAGTTCGAATGGATCGTATTGCCGAAGAGTTGCTAACCGATATCAATAAAGATACGGTAGATTATCAACCTAACTTCGATGATACCTTACAAGAACCAACGGTGTTACCTGGTTCTCTGCCTAATCTATTAGTGAATGGTTCTTCTGGTATTGCGGTGGGTATGGCAACCAACATGGCTCCTCATAATCTTACCGAGGTGGTAGATGGAATAGTAGCTTATGTTCAAAATCCAGCCATTGAAACGAAAGAGTTGATGACCCACATCACCGCACCTGATTTCCCAACTGGAGGCATTATCTATGGATACGAAGGAGTTAAAGAAGCCTATGAAACGGGGCGTGGAAAAGTAACTCTGCGGGCACGAGCAAACACGGAAGAATTACGTGGGGGTCGTGAGCAAATTGTAGTTACTGAAATTCCCTATCAAGTAAATAAAAGTACCCTAGTTCAGAAAATCGCTGAACTTGTTCGGGATGAGAAAATAACAGAAATATCTGAAGTTCGGGATGAATCAGATCGTGAAGGGATGCGACTGGTAATCATCCTAAAAAGATCCGCCAACGCAGGCGTAGTTCTTAATCAGCTCTACAAATACACCCAAATGCAAACCACGTTTGGAATCATCAATCTTGCGCTTGTTCAAGGTCGACCAAAAGTGATGCAACTTAAAGAGCTTATTCATCATTATGTGGAGCATCGGATCGAAATCATTATCCGGCGTACCATTTATGATTTAGAAGCAGCAGAAGCTCGAGCACATATTCTGGAAGGATTAAAAATTGCTCTCGATAATCTTGATGAAGTGATCAAAACGATTCGTGCAGCTAAGAATCCAGCTATAGCGAATGTTGAGTTACGGAAAAAATTTGCTCTTACCGATATACAAGCAAAAGCAATCTTAGAGATGAGACTGCAAAAACTTACTGGGTTAGAGCGGGACAAAATTGATACCGAATACCGTGACATTGTGGATAAAATCGAGCAATTTCGCATCATACTTTCTGATCGCGACAAGCAAACCTCTATTATTATCGAAGAATTAGAGGATTTGAGAGGACGGTATGGGGATGAACGTCGTACTCAAATTGTCTATTCAGCCGAAGACTTCAATGTGGAAGATATGATTGCTGATGAAGATGTAGTTGTAACCATCTCTAACAAAGGCTTCATCAAAAGAATGCCCGTAAGTGGATATCGTAGACAACGCCGTGGCGGAAAAGGCATGAAGGGAACCACAACTAGGGATGAAGAGTATGTAGAACATCTATTTGTAGCCACTAATCATAACTACATTTTATTCTTTACTGAAAAAGGAAAATGTTACTGGTTAAAGGTATATGAAATTCCTGAAGGAGGTCGGTTAGCGAGAGGTAGAGCTATTGTAAACCTCATTGAAATAGCAAAAGATGATGCTATCAAAGCTTTTGTTCCAGTAAAAACATTAGATGATGAAAATTATGTAAAATCACAATCTATCGTGATGAGTACACGTGAAGGTCAAATCAAGAAAACTTCCCTTGAAGCCTATAGCAGACCTCGCCGTGACGGAATTATTGCTATCAACATTAAAGAAGGCGATTCGTTGTTGGGCGCCGAACTTACCGATGGTGATAGCAATATAATTTTAGCCAATAGAAATGGACGCGCTATTCGATTCCACGAATCAGATGTACGAGAAATGGGAAGAAATACCTCTGGAGTTCGTGGAATGACGTTAGGAGCCGGTGATGAAATTGTAGATATGGTAGTTATAAAAAACTCCCATGAAGCTACTGTTCTTGCAATTTCCGAAAATGGATATGGAAAACGGTCTCTTGTAGATGATTATCGAGAACAAAGTCGTGGAGGTAAAGGGGTTATCACCATGAAAGTGACTCCTAAAACAGGAAATCTCATTGCCCTTAAAGAGGTGACAGACCAAGACGACTTAATGATCATCACCGAGCGCGGTAAAGTAATTCGCATGAGCTGTTCTGGAATAAGAACCATGGGAAGAAACACACAAGGTGTTCGAATTATGCGTCTTGATTCTGATGGTGCCATTGCAGCCGTAACACGAGTGGTAAACGAGGACGAGGACGAAGCCGAAGGAATTTAAGCCAGCTCGTTGTTAAGGAATACTATGTTAACCCCTTGATTAAGTAATTGATCAAGGGGTTTTTATTTATATGATTCGTAGAACACTTTTAATCGCTAAAACAACATCTTATCGATGTTAACTCGGAGTTACTCTAGGGAAGTAACTCTAAAACAGTTCTCTAGATACCAACTTGTAGGAAAAGGAGTTGTTTTATGTTGATCTCTAATATTTATTCTTGAGTCTACGAATAATTAAGGCCAGATGGGTTTCGTAAAATTGACCAAAAACGAATCTTTTTTTTCAATTCAAGTACAACAAGAACTCTAAACATTGGCTTAGTAAGCTGGTATATGTTTCTTATTTCAATTGAAATTTATTTTCGTTCTATAAATCATAGAATGATTAAGATGTATATAATCGCTACAACGCTTACTATGACTTTCATAGATTCCATCCTTGATTAAAACAAAATTCCATATCGATCAAGATTTAGCACCTTATGTGAACTGCATAATGACGGGAAATAATACCGAAATACATTCACATACTAATATTCCTTTATATGCCGATGGTTACCCCGGAATCATGTTTCAACAATCAGAAAAAGGGTTTTATTTGCTTCCTAAAAGGAAACGGCTTTCAGAATTATTTTTATACGGTCATACGATAGACCCTATCTCACTTGATGTAAAGGGTCCTCACCATTATGTGGTCGTTCAGCTCTATCCCTTTGCTTCCAAATATCTTCTAAACATCGACCCTAAGGTGTTAAATGATGAATGTTACGATCTGCTTCAAATCAAATACCTTAATGTTGAAGGCTATCAAGAGAATTTAAAAAGTTCGAACAGGATTGATGAACAAGTTGAAATCATATCTAGTTTAATGCGGGAATTAATTCGCTCCCATAACGTATATGAAAATGACAATATCCAAAAAGCCATTTCACTAATTCTTCACAGTAACGGACAAATTAGAATTAAAGAAATACTAGAAGAACTTCCCCTAACAGAACGAACATTTGAGCGAAGTTTTAAATCTTATGTTGGGCTTTCACCAAAACAGTTCTCAAAAATAATTCAGTTTCAATCTTCTTTAAACCAATTAACAGAAGCCAAATTTGAGAAATTAACAGATGTTGGATTAGATAGTGGTTTTACTGACCAGTCTCATTTTATTAGAACCTTCAAAAGTTATACTGGTCAAACTCCCTCATTCTATTACCGAAACCTTTAGGCATCCGCTTATTTTGTCGGTTTTATTCAATTTTACCTTCACTGCTCTCGGTACATTTGTTTCAAAATAAACAAATGGAATACTCTCTCATAACCTGTAATAGCAAACTGCGGTTTCTATTCAGAGGTTTGTAAATGAGGAATTTTCTATAACTCTTAAACATCACATACGTTGAAAAAATTAGTTGTATTCGGTTCTACTGGAACCATAGGCATACATGTAGTCTCACAATCCTTAGAAATGGGATATGAAGTTTTAGCATTTTGCAGAAATAAAACTAAACTAAACAACCTCTCTCATCCTAATCTATTAATCATGGAAGGGGATGTGTTGAACTCTGCTGATGTCAGCAAAGCAGTTAGCGGAATGGACGTTGTTATTATTGCGCTAGGTTCTGGAAATAACAGAACTAGTACCGTTCGTTCTGAAGGAACAAGGAATATCATTCAAGCAATGCATACTCATGGAGTCTCTAGACTCATCTGCCAAACTACTTTAGGAGTGGGTGAGAGTAGAGGAAATCTAAACTTTTTTTGGAAGCATATCATGTTCGGTTGGTTTTTGAAGAATGTATTCTTAGACCATGAACTTCAAGAACAACTTGTAAAAGACAGCTCTTTAAATTGGACCATTGTACGACCATCAGCTTTTACTGACGGAGAAAGAACAGGAAATTATCTACATGGTTTTAGTCCCAAAGATACATCAACTAAACTTAAAATTGCCCGCGCTGATGTTGCAGACTTCATTGTTAAACAGATTACAGGTGTGGATTACATTCATCATACTCCGGGACTATCATATTAAACTTACATTTTAACATCATGGATTTAGAACTTTTCATTTTAGCAACAGCTACTTGTTTAACAGGACTGATGGCAGGCATATTCTTCACTTGGACAAACGCTGTAAAACCAGGAATTAGCAAATTAACAGATTTAGAATATCTTAGATCTTTTCAGTCAATGAATAGAGTAATATTAAATATTCCTTTTAAAGTACTATTTATTGGAGCTATTTTATTCACTGCTTTCCTACCTTTATTTTACATCAAGCTTTTTCCAAGTACCATTTTTTGGCTTTCTTCATCAGCATTTCTCATATATTGGATGGGCGTATTTGCCATAACAGTATTAGGGAATATCCCATTAAATGAAATATTGGATAAGAGTTTTTTAGACGAGATGAACCCAAATCAATTAAAGCATCTAAGAAAAGGTATTGAGGGTAAATGGAATAAGTACAACCTAATCCGTACTGTTTCCTCGGTATCATCTTTTGTGTTACTCATTCTATCTTATCTATTGGAAAATAAATAAAATCATTCCGTTGTATCGTAACATGAATGTATTTATTACTTGCAAATGCCCATTAAAATGACACAAAAACGTGCTATCAACATACTGTTTTGGATTGTAGGAGTTATTCTTCTTTTACATGTTGCCATAGTAACTAAAGTAATTCCTTACGAAATTGCTTGGAGTGGTAAGTTGAAAAGTGATACACAGATGTACCTATTTGAAAGCATATCAATACTAGTGACCCACTTACTAGGTATTATATTACTTATCAAAGGGAACTATGTGCCGCTTTTTATTCCTATTTCTATTGTTAATGCTCTATTGTGGGTGTTCTTTGTTCTATTTGGATTAAATGCAGCCGGAAATTTATTAGCAGAAACATTGTTTGAAAAAAGTCTAAGTGTACTAGCCCTTTGTATCACATACTTGATATGGAAAATATGTAAAGGGAATAAACCATCGAGTACTAAGGTTTAATCAAACCTGTGTACTTCATTCATACTTTAGGAACGTTTATCCAAATTTTAACTTTTTTGTCATTTCGAGTTTACCGACAAATCTAAAATCTTAACTTGGTGTTTGCACATGAAGTTAATGGCAAAAAGTAGCTTTGAAGACTCCTCTCACGATGAATCGGGATCGGAGTTGCTATAGGGTACTAACTCTAAAACAGTTCTCTAGATACCCACTTGTAGGAAAAGGAGTTGTATTTTGTTGATCTCTAATGCTTATTCTTGGATGTAACTAAGTGCTGACTAAATTATATACATACAACATTGAGCACGCTAGGAAATAAAAAGGCCAATAATACTTTGTTCTGTTATTGAAAAACCAACTTTGAACCTATACATTCTCTGTCAGTATTACTGATACTCAATATCCTTTATTAAGGAATTAATCCACCATCCTTACATGCACCCATATCTATATCAAATGTAAACGTATATACCAATGAGTAAAAAGGTACAATTAGTTTTAGGATCAGGCGGAGCGCGAGGAATCGCTCATATTGCAGTTATTGAAGAACTAGAACAACTCGGGTTTGAGATTATTGAAATAGTGGGTTGCTCTATGGGGGCTGTTATCGGTGGAATTTATGCTGCTGGTCACCTTAAAGAGTATAAACAATGGTTGTTCTCCTTAGATCGCAATCAGGTATTTGATCTAACCGATTTTACTCTTAAAAGAGAAGGCTTTGTTAAAGGGGAAAAGATATTCTCAAAACATCGCGAATTGACAGGAAATTTAAAGATCGAGGACTTCCACATTCCATTTACAGCCGTTTCTGTAGATGTGAAATCGGGGAAGGAAGTTCATTATACCTCCGGAGATCTATATAAAGCACTTCGAGCTTCGGTATCTATTCCTGGAGTATTTTTACCCGTAGAAAACAAAAATCAAATGCTGGTTGATGGCGGTGTTTTAAATCCTCTTCCTCTTAATTTAATCACCAAAAAAGAAAACGCCTTACTTCTAGCAGTAGATTTAAATGCAAAAGGAAATAAACTGATCAAGGATACTCAGAAAACCAACAAATCAACCAAATGGTTTGAGAATGTTATTCCAGAAAATATCCTAGAAAAAACACGGTTTGAAACCAAAAAAGAAGAAAATTCTTTATCTATGTTTGAGCTTATGGAAAGCTCATTCATCTTAACTCAAGATCGCCTTAAGGAATTGATGATTACAGTATATCCACCCGATGTATTAATTAAAATACCCCGCAAGACGTGCAGTACTTTTGAATATTGGAAAGCCTCTTATGTGTACGAGACAGGATTAATAGCCTCAAAAAAGGCATTAAAAGCATAATAAACCGTTCTATTTTTTTATCTCACAAAATTTGAGAATCACATTAATTTCGTTCATATTCTGTCATGAATAAACGGAGTCAACAGTGAGTAAACAATTCATTCTATCAATAGATCAAGGAACAACAAGTTCACGTGCTATTCTTTTCGATCATTCAGGGAATATCACTTCTTTAGCACAAAAAGAATTTACCCAATATTTTCCTGCCGATGCGTGGGTGGAGCACGATCCTAATGAAATTTGGGAATCCCAGAAAAGCGTAATCGAGGAGGTATTAAAAAACCACCAAAAAGAAGTAGCTGCAATTGGTATAACCAATCAAAGAGAAACCACTGTTGTGTGGGATAAAGAAACAGGCGCACCCATTTATAATGCGATTGTATGGCAAGATCGTAGAACTTCCGATTATTGTGATCACTTAAAACAGGAAGGGTTTGCTCCAACAATTGCTGAAAAAACGGGATTGGTAATCGATAGTTATTTTTCGGGTACAAAAATACGATGGATTTTAAATAACGTTGAAGGTGCTCGCGAAAAAGCTACCCAAGGTAAACTGGCTTTTGGAACGGTAGATTCTTGGCTAATCTGGAAACTTACCGAAGGTAACGTACATGTAACCGATGTATCCAATGCCTCAAGAACCATGCTCTATAACATCCGCGAACTTAAATGGGATACTGAATTATTAAAATTAATGGATATTCCAGAATCTATGCTTCCAGAGGTTAAGTCTTCGAGTGAAGTATATGGAGAGTCTATGTATGGAATTCCTATTTCTGGGATTGCAGGCGATCAACAAGCGGCGATGTTTGGCCAAATGTGCCTACAACCAGGTATGCTCAAAAACACCTATGGTACCGGTTCATTTATTATGCTCAATACCGGTGAAGAGGCCGTCACATCGCATAATAATCTTCTTACAACCATTGGTTACGGGCTAAATGGAACCACAACATATGCACTTGAAGGTTCTATTTTTATCGCTGGTGCCGTTGTGCAATGGCTACGAGATGGTTTAGGCATTATAACTTCTTCTTCTGATGTGGAAGCTTTGGCAAATTCCGTTCCCGACAATGGTGGCGTGTATTTGGTGCCTGCCTTTGCTGGGTTAGGGGCTCCACATTGGGATCAAAGAGCGCGTGGATCTATGTTTGGATTAACGCGAGCAAGTACCGCTGCACATATTGCTAGAGCTGCCTTAGAAAGTATTGCTTATCAAGTTAAAGATGTGCTTTCCGCAATGGAGGCAGATTCTGGTATTCGCATTCATGAACTTAGGGTGGATGGAGGTGCAACAGTAAATGATTCCTTGATGCAATTTCAGTCTGACATCCTGCAAATCCCATTAGTACGCCCTAAGATCTTAGAGACAACAGCACTTGGTGCAGCCTATTTAGCAGGACTTGCCACAGGATTTTGGAAAGGAACAGATGAACTTCATCAGCAATGGCAATTAGATAAACGCTTTGAACCAACGATGAGCGCCGAAAAAGCGGCTGATTATCTCCATAATTGGAATAAAGCCGTCGAAAAAAGTAAACTTTGGGATGAATAAGTCATCCTAAGGAACATCATTGAATAGAGCCCATTTCTTACATACTGCCCATCAAAAAAAAGAGCCTTGGGATGTGGTCGTTATTGGGGGTGGTGCCACTGGATTAGGTTGTGCCGTTGATGCCGCTTCTCGTGGATACTCTACCGTATTACTAGAAATGCATGATTTTGCGAAAGGCACCTCCAGTAGAAGCACAAAACTAATTCATGGTGGTGTTCGGTATTTACAACAAGGTGATGTATCTCTTGTAATTGAAGCGCTCAAAGAAAGAGCCTTGCTTATCCAAAATGCACCTCATTTGGTAGGCCATCAATCTTTTATTGTACCTAGTTATAAATGGTGGAATGGACCATTTTATGGAATTGGCATGAAGGTTTATGATATGCTAGCTGGGGAATTGAATATACACACCTCTAAGAGTATGAGTGTAGAAGAAACACTACATAAGATTCCGACTCTTGAAACGGAAGGGCTATTGGGTGGAACCATGTATTATGATGGCCAATTTGATGATTCTAGGCTTGCAATTAATCTTGCACAAACCGCCCATGACCACGGTGCAATTCCACTTAACTATGTACAAGTTACAGGACTGCATAAAAATCAACATCAACTTATTCAAGGCCTGGAAGCCTTTGATGTGTTAAACAAAGAAGCTTTTACTATTCATGGCAGAGTTGTGATCAATGCTACAGGAATTTTTACGGATCCAATAATGAACATGGACAATGAATCCCATACCCCAATCATTCAATGTTCTCAGGGAATTCACGTGGTATTAGATCGTTCTTTTCTACCCGGTGATACTGCCATTATGGTTCCACATACCGAAGATGGGCGAGTACTGTTTGCGGTGCCTTGGCATGGAAAAGTGTTAGTCGGTACCACCGATACTCCTGTTGAACACGCTTCACTTGAACCGAAAGCCTTGGCTGAAGAAATTGACTTTATACTTCGCCATGCCACAAAATATTTATCAAAAGATCCCACAATAAAGGATGTTAAAAGTGTATTTGCTGGGCTTCGTCCTTTAATAAAGACAGAAGAGGGCGTTTCTACTTCGAAGTTATCTAGAAGTCATCATCTTCATGTATCAGAGTCTGGTCTTGTTACCATTACGGGTGGTAAATGGACGACCTATAGAAAAATGGCAGAAGATACCATTGATAAAGCCATTACGATAGGTCATTTAAAAAGACAGGAATGCATCACTACGAATTTAAAAATACATGGTTGGCAACAGGGCGTAGACTGGGAACATCACCTACATGTGTATGGGGCTGATCGTAGTGGCATTGAATCACTTATAGCTGAACGACCCGAGTTGGGAGAAAAAATACATCCCAATATGCCTTATCTAAAGGCAGAAGTTATTTGGGCGTGTAGCAATGAAATGGCGATGACTGTTGATGATGTTCTTTCAAGGAGAACAAGAATGTTGTTGTTAGACGCCAAAGCCGCCATAGAATCGGCAGAACATGTTGCAGTGCTAATGGCCGATGAATTAGGTGAACATAAAGCTTGGGTTGCCAATCAAGTGAAGGAATTTAAACAGATAGCAAAACAGTACATACTAACATAAAAATCATACAATGGAAGCATATTTAGGCGAAGTATTGGGTACATTTTTACTCATTGTTTTAGGAAATGGAGTGGTTGCAAATGTGTTATTAAAAGACACTAAAGGACATGGCGCTGGCTGGATACTTATAAACTTAGCTTGGGGTTTGTCTGTCTTTGTTGGAGTATTTGTAACTGCAGATAGTAGTGGCGCTCATCTAAATCCTGCAGTTACTATAGGATTGGCCTTAGCGGGTAAATTCTCGTGGGATTTAGTAACGGGCTACATTCTTGCACAAATGATCGGCGCTATTATTGGAGCTGTTACCGTTTGGGTTCATTATAAAGATCATTATGATATAACAGAGGATACGGACTTAAAATTAGCAACCTTTAGTACTGCACCGGCCATTAGAAATACCGGTTCTAATTTATTGTCGGAAGCCTTAGGCACCTTTGTTTTGGTGCTCGGTGTGTTATATATGGCTGCGCCCGATGTGGGACTTGGCGCCATTAATGCCCTCCCTGTAGCCCTCTTAGTGGTAGTCATTGGAATGTCACTTGGGGGAACTACGGGATATGCAATTAATCCAGCGCGTGATCTGGGGCCCCGAATTGCACATTTTATATTACCAATTAAAGGAAAAGGTAGCAGTGATTGGGCGTATGCATGGATTCCTGTCCTTGGACCAATACTCGGCGGTGCATTAGCAGCAGCCATATATGTTTTATTGCCTTTTTAATAAAAAACCTTGCGAGTCACAGTCATTCCCGCGTAGGCGGGAATCTAGATGTATATAAAAACCCCTATTTGATTATTTGTGGCAATGATATATATATGTTATAGCCAACCAAAAATCGATATTTGTTCATTATTTTTTAGAAAACATAGGGATATGATGAATATAACCTAAAGATATAGCTAGGATTTAGTGAATACAGTTCATTATATTCTAATGTTGGAGAAGAATTCGCTCCGCTTATCTTTTCCAACGTGGCTGGGCTAAGCACAAAAGTTGCGTAGCAACTCATCCCAACTTGAGCTAAATTCAATGGTAAACCCTCTGTACTTAGCCCAGCCAGGTTGGAAGTAATTAGAAAAAGAATGGATAAAGTATCATGGTTTGCCGTCAAATGCCTGTTTCTTCACAAAGATTTGAAAAAGAGAAATGGAAAAAGCAACTATGAAGAGAGAATTCTTCTAGTTAAAGCGAAAGACTTTGACGAAGCAATAGAAAAGGCTGAAAATGAAGCTTTAGAATACTGTGATGAACTAGGCAAAGACGTAGAGTATTTAAAATTTTGCAACGCTTATCATATTTCGGAATCAAAAATAGGTAACAAAACAGAAATTTATTCCTTGATAACAAAATCTGATTTAAATAAAACTGACTTTATTAATACCCATCATGATAATGGTGGTGAGTTGACAAAAAGAATAGAATAACTACTTACAACAAAACCTGAACTGCATTAAAGCGCAGTTTACCCAAACCATTAGAAAAGAATTCGCTCCGCTTATCTTCTCCAACGTGGCTGGGCTTCATGTAAAAGTGCCGACACACAGGCAAAGAGTGCTATCGCACACATTGCTTTTTTGCCAACGCACTAACAAGAATAAATTGTGAGAAATTCGACAGATCATTACTCCGAGAATAAGGTACAATTTGTTATCTTGCAAAATTAAACTAAGACAAGTAGATAAATGGGATTAAAAGAAAAAATTACAGTTGAAGAAGTGAATGGGAAAGCATTCAAAATCAGAGTGGTTGAAGCTTCTGAACACGGTAATGCTGCATTGACTCACTACTTACATAACCACAAAAATGGAGTTTCAGGCTTTTACAAAAAAGAAGCGCTAAACCATATTAAGCGAGCCTTGGAATATAAATTTCCAGAAGACAATATCACGAGTAAAGCGGCTGAAGAAGCTTTACAATACATGATTTTTGACTTCCAAAAAGAAATCCCCTTCCCTGCTCCAACAAAACCAAAGTTTAAATTTATAGACTTGTTCGCAGGTATTGGAGGTTTCAGGCTTGCGATGCAAAATCTTGGCGGAAAATGCGTTTATACCAGCGAATGGGACGAGCAAGCAAAGAAAACTTACCAGGCCAACTTTGGTGAAGTTCCATTTGGCGACATAACCAAAGAGGAAACTAAAAAATTCATTCCTGACAATTTCGATGTTTTGTGTGCAGGTTTTCCCTGTCAAGCTTTTTCAATTGCGGGAAAACGTGGTGGTTTTGAAGACACAAGAGGAACTTTGTTCTTTAATGTCGCTGAGATTATTAAACGAAAACAACCCAAAGCAATTTTTCTTGAAAATGTTAAAGGATTAAGAAATCACGACAAGGGAAAAACACTTAAAACAATTCTAAATGTTCTCCGAGAGGACTTAGGTTATTATGTTCCTGAACCTCAAATTCTAAATGCTAAAGACTTTGGAGTTCCTCAAAATCGTGAAAGAATTTTCATAGTAGGGTTTAGAAACGACTTAGGAATTGAAGAATTTGAATATCCAGAGCCGCCAAAACAACCTGTGTCTTTTGAAGATGTTAAAGAGGAAAACACAGTATCTGTTAAATACTACCTTTCAGATACTTATCTAAACACTCTAGTCAAACACAAGCAGAGACATGAAAGCAAAGGTAATGGTTTTGGCTATGAAATAATTCCAGATGATGGGATTGCAAATGCTGTGGTTTGTGGAGGTATGGGAAGAGAGCGAAACCTCGTATATGATGACAGACTTGAGGACTTTACGCCTGTAACTCATATAAAAGGAGAAGTGAATAGACAAGGAATAAGAAAGATGACACCTAGAGAATGGGCTAGACTCCAAGGTTTTCCTGATAATTACTTAATTCCAGTTGCAGACGCCTCTGCTTATAAGCAGTTTGGTAATTCGGTTGCAGTTCCTGCTATTCAAGCAACTGCAGAACAAATTGTAAATCGAATAATGGAATATGTTAACAGGAAATAAAGGTGAATGGAGTGAAATTTACACTCTTCTAAAAATTATAGCGGACAAAAATCTATTTGCAGGGAATAGTGATTTATATAAAATCGAAGACCTCATTTTTCCAATTATCAAAGTTCTCAGAGACGAATCTAACGGAACATATCAATACAGTTATAATTCCGATTTGGTGGTTATAACTGGAAATGAGGAAGAATTCAGAATCTCTATAAATGAGTTCCGAGAAAACGCTGCACTACTGCTTTCCAAGCTGAAAGAATCAACTTCTTCAACATTCAGCATTCCAGAGGTCGAGAACTTTATCAACTCTTTTAATTGTGTGTCTCTAAAGGCCAAGTCAAGCGTAAAAAGTGACATTAGAGTCGTAATTCATGACCAACGTACGGGTACAAATCCTGAACTAGGTTTCAGTATAAAATCACAATTAGGTGGTGCCTCCACACTGCTAAATGCAGGGAAAACCACCAACTTTATCTACAGAATTAAAAACCCAAACCTTTCTGAAAGCCAAATCTCAGAAATTAACTCAATTAATTCTAGAAGTAAAATCAAAGACCGGCTTGAGCGAATCAGAGAAAAATCAGATGGTATAGAATTTATGGGAACTGAAAGTTCAGTTTTTGGAAACAACCTGACTTTAATCGACTCACTCCTGCCTTCGATAATCTCACAAATCGTTTATCAGTTTTACAGCTCTTCCAAATCCAAAACTATTGATTTACTTGATTCGGTAACAGCATTGAATCCACTCAATTTTGATAATGAGTCGAATCATCCGTTTTATACCTATAAAATCAAAAGATTTCTAACAGATATTGCCCTTGGTATGATGCCTTCCAAAGTTTGGACTGGAGAATTAGATGCTACAGGTGGTTATTTAATAGTAAAGGATGATGGTGAAATACTTTGCTACCACATTTACAACAGAAACGAGTTTGAAGACTATTTGATAGTAAATACTAAGCTCGAAACTGCAAGTAGCACACGACACGACTTCGGAACAATTTATTTGGATGGTGACGAGCTATTATTCAAATTGAATCTACAAATCAGATTTATCAAATAATGCCAGCGCTCAGCAGCCACACACATTGCCAAGCCGCACTAACCAACCAGGCGATCCAAAAGCCTGCTAAAGAATATGTTTGAACATACGCCTGAACGAAAAAAATAAAAACATGAAAACACAACAAGGTGTAAAAATGTTTTAAAACGCATTTTTACACTAAGCGTTGGAGAAGAATTCGCTCCGCTCCTCTTCCATACCTTTTTAAAGTAAGCCCCAACTAGGGGCTTTTGGTTTTTACTACTTTTCTAAGAGTTCGACGATCCTTTGGTGGATATCATCCACACTGCCAATACCGCTAATTTCTTGGGCTTGATTCTTTGCCTCGTAATACGCTTGAACGGGAGCCGTTTCGTCGTTATATACCTTTAAACGGTTTTTTATTCCCTCTTCTGTATCATCAGATCGGCCTTGTCCACGTGATAAAATTCTTTTCACTAATTCATCTTCTTCCACTACAAGAGAGATAAACGCATCGATTTGGCTCCCTTTTTCTTGTAGAATATGATCTAATGCTTGTGCTTGTGCTACGGTTCTAGGAAATCCATCAAATATAGCACCTTGTGCATACTTGCTATCGGTAAGTTCTTCTTCCACCAAATCTATGGTAAGTTGATCGGGAACAAGTTCGCCAGCATCTAGAATGGAAGTAACCTTCTTACCTAATGGAGTTTGATTCTTAATCGCTGCTCGAAAAATATTACCTGTTGATAGGTGAGGTAGATTATACTTCTTAATAATTAACTTGGCTTGCGTACCTTTTCCAGCGCCTGGAGGCCCAAATAAAATGATATTCATAATAAATTACGTATTGATTGAGTATAGGGAAAATGCAAGAAGCTCAAAGCTTGAAACCAAGCTTTGAGCCAAACATACTATTTTTAAGTAACCAAAAGATTACTTCTTTTTGCCTTTTGTATCTCGTTCTTTAATACGTGCAGCTTTTCCACGTAATTCTCTTAAGTAGAATAGTTTTGCACGGCGTACCTTACCACGTCTTTTTACATCAATGTGTGCAATAAATGGGGAATTAAAAGGAAAAATACGCTCAACACCAATGTTACCGCTCATTTTACGAACAGTAAACGTGCGGTTTGGGCCACTTCCTCTCATTCCAATGACCACACCTTGATATTGCTGAATTCTTTCTTTTTCACCTTCTTTTACTCGATAGTGAATATTCACTGTATCACCGGCAATAAACTCTGGTAGGTTATCTGCTACAAGCGATTGTTCAACTAATTTTAGCTTATCCATGTTTTTATAAATTTATCCCCATTAGAATGGGAAACGTAGGTTAATCTTCTTTCTTAAACTGGTTATATAAATCGGGTCTTCGTTTCTTTGTTTTTATAAGGGCTTGTTCATTCTGCCACTCTCTAATCAGAGAGGGATTACCTGATCTCAGCACTTCTGGTACATGTAAACCCTTAAAATTTGCAGGTCTTGTATACGTAGGTGCTTCAAGTAAACCGTCTTGAAAAGAATCTTTGAGTGCGCTTTCTGCATCACCAATTGCTCCTGGTAGAAGTCGTACAATAGCGTCTGTTATTACCATAGCCGGTAATTCACCACCTGTTAGTACAAAATCGCCAATAGAGTATTCTTTGGTGATTAACTCATCCCTAACTCGCTGATCTACTCCTTTGTAATGACCGCACAGTATGAGAATGTTTTCCTTTAGCGAGAGCGTATTCGCCTCTCCTTGATTAAAAACCTTCCCGTCTGCTGCTGTGAAAATAAGCTCATCATAACTTCTTTGAGAGGTTAAATGCTCTATACAGCTAAAAATCGGCTGTGGTGTTAACACCATTCCAGCATCTCCACCGTATGGATAATCATCGATTTTATTGTGCTTATCCTCCGTATACGCTCTAAGATCATGAACGTAGATTTCTACTAAGCCTTTTTCACGAGCTCGTTGAATGATGCTTTGATTTATTGGTCCATCGAGTAAAGCGGGCACGGCCGAAATGATATCTATTCTCATGTCAGCCCTCTAATAAATCTAAGTTTTTACACAGAATTTGCGATTTAACTTCATCAATTTCTTCAACAAATTGGTCAACAACTGGGATCATCAATGTACCTGATGTAGTTGCCACAACTATTACTAGTTGTGCTCCATTATCAATTTCATCGATAACCAATCCTTTGTGATGGTTATTTGTATCTACTACTTCGAAATCTATATAGTTAAGATCTTCTATATCATCTTCAAAGAAGGGAGAGCTTTTATCTGTTTCAATAAATATTGATTTCCCTCTAAGAGCATCTGCGTCATTACGATCAGCGATGTGTTCAAAATGTACAAAGAACGAAATTCGATGTTCCTCGCCTTCAGTACGAATCTGTTTGATTCGGCAAGGAAAGTAATCTCCACGGCTATTTTGCACATACACCATTTCTAATTGTTGAACTACTTCGGGTGATTTGGTATTAAAATGTACTTTTAATTCACCTTTGAGTCCATGAGACCGGGCAATGGTACCAATCTCTATGAAAGGGTCTATACTGGCGCTTCTAGCCATAGGAGCCTAAGTATTATTCAGCTTTTTTTGCTTCCCATGCTGCAAGCACTGTCTTGCGCTCTTCGGCATCAGTAACAAAACCTTCTAAATCAGCTAAATTAGTAGCAGCAATATATTCAGCTGCTTCTTTAGCGCCCATATCTGTAGATGTTTTAGCTACATCGGTAGCAGCAGGTTCTTCTGCTGGAGCTTCTTCAACTGCTTCTTCTACTGCGGCGGGCTCTTCTGCTGGAGCTTCCTCTACTACTTCTTCCACTGCTACGGGCTCTTCTGCTGGAGCTTCCTCAACTGCTTCTTCCTCTGCGGCGGGCTCTTCTGCTGGAGTTTCCTCTACTGCTTCTACTGCTGCTTCTTCCACTATAGCGGGTTCTTCTGCTGGAGCTTCTTCCACTGCGGCGGGCTCTTCTGCTGGAGCTTCCTCTACTACTTCTACTGCTGCTGCGGCATTTTTTGAAGCCTGAGATTTATATTCTTTCTCCTCTGCAGCAAGAGCTGCTTTCACCTGATCGCGGTGAGTTATTTCTTCTGTTTTCTTTGAATCTTTATGGGCTTTCCATTCCGCTAAGGCCGACTCAATTTCAGCTTCACTTTTGCCCCACATCATTAGATGACGCTTGTAAAGTAACCCTTCTTGTCGAAGGATTTTTCTTACGGAGTCTGTTGGTTGAGCTCCGGTATTTAACCAGTACATAATACGATCCTCGTTTAGTACGGTTTCTTTCTTTTCGGTAACGCCATCATATCGGCCAACTTGCTCGATGATACGTCCATCACGAGGTGAACGGCTATCAGCAACTACAATATGATAAATAGGCCGTCGAATACGCCCTTTGCGTTGAAGTCTGATTTTAATCAATGGTTATCTCCAGTGAGTTATGTTGTTTAATTTTAATCTATTCTTTAAAAATGCTTTAAGGCTTTAATTTTATACATCCATGGCCAGAGAGATCTGCACACCTATTACATGTGAAGACTCTTCGCTACGCACTGAGTGACATAATTAACTTCTTAAAGCAACACTATTTCAAAAACCTATCGTCCCAGAGGAAGATTTTTAAGACCTTGCATGGCTCTACCCATTTTGCCCATCTTAGACATGGTCTTCATCATTTTCTTCATCTGTTCAAACTGTTTCATAAGATCATTAATCTCACGAACAGTGGTGCCAGAACCAGTTGCAATTCGTCGACGTCGACTGCCGTTTAAAATGCTTGGGTTCTGACGCTCTTCCGGCGTCATAGAATAGATAATAGCTTCGATGGGCTTAAAAGCGTCATCACTGAGGTCTGCATCTTCTATTGCTTTGCTGGCGCCGGGGATCATCGAGACGAGGTCGGGAAAACTACCCATCTTTTTGATCTTCTGAATTTGATCCAAAAAGTCTTCTAAATCGAATTTATCTGAGCTTATCTTCTTTTGAAGTCGCTGAGCTTCTTTTTCATCGAATTCTTTTTGTGCCTTTTCAACCAAAGAAACCACATCACCCATCCCCAGAATACGTTGAGCCATTCGCTCAGGATAAAATGGAGAGAGAGCATCCAGTTTTTCACCAGTGCTTACAAATTTGATGGGTTTATCAACAACCGATTTTATTGAAAGAGCAGCACCACCACGGGTGTCGCCATCTAGCTTGGTAAGTACCACGCCATTAAAATCGATTCGGTCATTGAAGGCTTTTGCTGTATTTACAGCGTCCTGTCCCGTCATTGAATCAACAACGAATAGGATTTCGTGTGGGTTGATTGCATCCTTAATGTTTGCAATTTCATCCATCATTTCCTCGTCTACAGAAAGGCGACCAGCAGTATCAATTATAACCGTATCCATAGCCAAGCTTTTTGCCATAGAAACGGCTTCTTTGGCAACTCGAATAGGATCTTTTTGCTCAATTGAATATACGGGTACCTCGATGGTAGCTGCGAGGGTTTTTAACTGGTTTACAGCGGCAGGGCGATAAACATCGGCGGCAGCAAGAAGAGGATTCTTTTTATGCTCCTGCTTTAAATGTCTGGCTAATTTTCCTGTAAAGGTAGTTTTACCAGAACCTTGTAAACCTGCTATTAATATAATTGTGGGCGGAACATGTGAGCTAGCAATATCTGATTTCTCACCACCAAATGTATTCACCAGTTCATCGTACACAATTTTTGTGAACTGTTGTCCTGGGTTTATGGATGTGAGAACGTCGGAGCCAAGCACTTTGTCTTTAATATCCGCCGTAAACTGACGTGCAACTTCTAAATTAACATCCGCATCTAAAAGCGCACGACGTATTTCACGCACCGTTTCGGCAATATTTACCTCGGTAATACGCGCTTCGCCTTTAAGGCTCTGAAATGCTTTTTCTAAATTGGATGATAGATTCTCAAACATGAATCTTTATAAACAGGATTTTTTCGTCAGTTTTATAGCATACTAAAATACGGGTAAAAGCTGGGCTTATCAACACTAATGTGGAAAATTATTAATCGGTTTAACCATTAATAAAAAATTGGTTCTCTCCAATCTTTATATGACATATTCAAAATGAATAAATAAACGGCTAAAAAAATTAAAAATATAAAATACACAAGCATCGACCAATCAGTGCCGCCCAACAACTGGTGCGACCCAACTGATGGTACGCCAACAAAAATGAGAAAAAATAAAAGCCAACCATATTTTTTTAGCCTAAATAAAAGGTATAGAATATAGGGGCTAACAATAATAGCTAAAACAACCGATGATTTAGATATTTGATCCACAAAAATTGAAAAAACAGGTGGAAGAAATGAAGCTAAATCAAAATTAAAAATTCTGTCTAAATGATCTAAATGAGGATTTTTATTAAACCTAATTTTATTCAAAATTGGGAGTGAATTAAATAATCTGTCCCCCAATTATACTGAAATAATCTTTGTAACGATAGTGTATGCATCTATATAAAAAAGCCACATATACTTGCCATGTACCTTACTGAAAAAGTAGCTGAGTTTTTGCGCTTATTGCTGCGCCCATACCTTTTCAATCATTGAATACCCTAGCGAATCGTATTGTTCTAAATCAGATTTATTAAAAGGAAAATAATCATTCAGACCAAAGTATGCTTCCGTCAATTCAGCAAAAAACTCCATCTGATTGTTTAACGCGTATGCCCGGTCTTGAATAAAATAATACCCGTTACCGCTATGATAGTTCACATTTGTGTAGAGCCCATTCTCAACAGCATTATCATAGGCTTGCCAAACGTCTTTATTGTAAAAGCCCCATTCTAGAACACGATCATGATATGCATGGGCCAGCTCATGTAAGACCATAAATGGTTGATTAATTTCAGTCCAAGACATATAATTCGCCACATTTGAAATCTCTACAGCCTGGGCTTTTTCTGGCTCATAACCATTATCAATTAACCAATATACGCTAGGATGATATACAGCCGCGCCTTCGGTAGTATTCTTATCGATAAAAATGGGTACTTGTAATAACTTCGCTTTAATATCATCATTGATATTTAATCCTAGAATAATTGTAAGATCACTTTCTATTGTGCTTAGAAACTTATTTACTGATGCATCTGGAAGTACATTAAGTTCATTTTCTAGTAATATGTGAAACCCACTTATCTTGTAGCTAGTGTAACCAGAGGCCTTCAAATCAAACTCAGAAGTTGGCATAAACAAACGTGAGGATTTATCTTCTGAACCTGTTGAACTATTGGTGCATGACAACAATACAATGAACAAAAATAAAGCTACTATTTTCATATCACATGGATTTAAAATGTTTTACTAATTGTCTTTTGGGCTAATCTTTATATATGAAACTTGCCAAAAATAAACAGGGGGGTATTGTCTCTGTTTTATTGTTAAAACAATATCACAGTATTCTTACTAAATCAAGCAAAGCCTAATTTGTAACACAGACTTAATTTGAAAGTTTCTGGTACTCTTTTAATTTAGGAACATTATTAATTCATGAAAGTATCAGGCATTATTATGGCAAAATTATTAACATTTTTTTCGGCAATATTCATTGTTTCTTCAATCAGCGTATTTGCTCAAACCGAAGGATCTTCTGGGGTAAAAGATCGTTCTGCTGATATGTTCAGAGAAATGAATACAGGTACACTTACTCTTCGTTTCGTTAATGCACTAACTGGTGAATATGTCTCTGGGGCAGATGTAACAATAGGCAATAATTCCTACACCACCGACTTTGAAGGAAAAGTGCTTTTCACAACAGACATTGTAAATGGTCAACTTCCTGTTTCATTTAGAAAACCTGATTTTATCAATGCTGATTTCAATATAGAAATTATGGTTGGTTCCATTTGGCAAAATCAAATCTCAGTATCCCCTTCTTTGCAACCACAACAAATTCGAGTAGTCTTAGACTGGGCTAATCGACCTAGAGATTTAGATGCACATTTGATAAAAGATGGTGGATATCATATTTCTTACCGGGATACAAAAACTGCCCAAGATGGAACTGCACAACTTGATCGAGACGACTCCAATGGAAACGGGCCAGAGACCATCACTATTAATTCGATGAGTGTTACCGACACGTATACCTATAAAGTACATGATTATTCAAATCGCGGAAGCGGGCGATCGAACAAACTAGCTAGCCAATCTAGGGCAACAGTACGTGTTTATGGGGACAACCGCTTAATGCATACCTATAGAATAAATGGAAATTCAAGAGGAACAGAATGGATTGTTTTCAAAATTGAAAACGGTATTTTTTCTAGAATTGATCTTATCGATTAGTACCCACATTTACCGCTATCATTTTATTGTAATAAGTAAGATTTTCTACCTATTCCGATTGGCATTATAATGGTGCATGAACATCTTCATTTTTTGAAATAATATTCATTGTACATTTCAAGAAATCCTGAGGCAAATGTATGTTTAAATTCTCCTTATAAGGTTAAACTGGAATACTGAAATCTATCATTTAAAAAACTATCAGGAATGGGCGAAGGTTACGGATTACTTAAAGGTAAAAAAGGAATTATTTTTGGTGCGCTTGATGAGCGTAGTATAGCTTGGCGAGTTGCGCTGGCTTGTCATAGAGAAGGGGCAAAATTTGCACTCTCCAATGCTCCTATTGCACTACGGCTTGGCACCTTAAATGCCTTGTCTGAAGAGACAAATGCCCCCATCATCCCCTGTGATGTATCAGACGATGATGCGGTTAAAGAAATGATGGAAAAGGTAAAGGAAGAATTAGGAAACGTTGACTTTATTCTACATGCTATTGGGATGTCTCCTAACATTCGCAAAAAAAAGGAATACACGGATATTAATTATCGCTGGTATCAGCAATCTCTCGATATTTCGGCCATATCATTACATCGTGTTTTACATCATGCAGATAACGCTGGGATTTTAAACGATGGTGGTAGCATCATTGCTCTTTCTTATATCGGTGCACAACGTATTTTCAGTAAATATTCTGATATGAATGATGCAAAAGCGTTACTTGAAAGTATTGCAAGAAATTATGGAAGTCGATTAGGTCATCGTGGTATTAGAGTAAACACTATTTCTCAAGCGCCAACAAAAACCTCTGCTGGTTCTGGTATTAAAGGCTTTGATGGCATGTATACCTTTGCAGAGAAACTTTCTCCAATGGGTAACCCTTCTGCAGATGAGTGCGCCGATTATTGTGTGGCTATGTTTTCTGATCTAACCCGAAAAGTGACTATGCAGAATCTCTTTCACGATGGTGGCTTTGTTACAAACGGTATTTCTGAAGAGATGATGGAAGACCTTGCCAAAATATATTCTGACGAAGAATAATTAACCTCTAACTCATTCCTGTTTATGTAGCATATCGGTTTTATTACCTCTTTTTTTGCTATCTATGATGGAATGAATCAAATACGTATAGGTATTTATTTATGCCTGAAATTATCCTTGGTATCGATCCTGGATCTAGAGTCACTGGCTATGCCGTACTCACCGAGGAATATGGCAAACTTATTGCTTTACGGTGTGATGTAATTCGAATGAAAAACATTGAGAATCACTCCGATCGACTTAACTATATTTTTGATCAGATTAAGGGGATAATAACTTCTATTCAACCTACCCAATGTGCAGTTGAAACCCCTATTTATGGGGTCGATCCTCAAGCAATGCTCAAATTAGGTAGAGCTCAGGCTGCTGCTATATTAGCAATTAAGCAGTGTGGGCTTGAGGCTGTTGAATACTTTCCAAAAGTTGTAAAAAAATCTATTACTGGTAATGGCAATGCTAATAAAGAACAAGTCGCTTTTATGTTGAAAAAAATGGTTCGCCTTCCAGACGAAAAGCTACCAAACGATGCCACCGATGCCTTGGCCGTTGCTTGGTGTCATATGATGAATAATAAACATATTCCCTCAGGCGCTAATAAGACCCATCAAAATAATAAAAAGGGAGATTGGGCAAATTTTATTGCTCAAAACCCAGATCGAGTACGAGAGTAATATTGCGCATTTCTCCGCTTTCTAGTATTTGAAAAGAAAAAAACATCCGTTATGTTATTACCCAATCAACCCTGTTATTTCTACCTCAAATTTAGGTTGAACGGGTATTAAAAACGTATTTTTATGATCGCTTTCTTAAAAGGATTTATCGAAGAAAAAAAGTCTGATTCCGTATTGTTGGATGTACAAGGTGTTGGATATAAAGTTGAAGTCTCTGGTCAAACCATCGATCAATTAGTTTCGGAGGGGAGTGAAGTTAAGCTGCTCATTTATCATCATATCACAGACAGCGACCAACGTCTTTTTGGTTTTTTTTCAGTTAGTGAAAAACATCTTTTTGAAGAGCTTATAATCGTAAAAGGTGTTGGTCCGAAATTAGGATTAACTATTTTGAGTGGCTTACCGGTGAGTAATCTTATTTCTGCAATTACCAGTGGAGATACTGTTGCCTTATCGAGAGTACCTGGTATTGGGAAAAAAACAGCTGAGCGTATAATTGTTGAATTAAGAGAAAAATTAAAATCTATAGACTCAAGTACACATGAAATAGCATCTAATAGGACGTCTGGGGTTCTTGAAGAAGCAATACAGGCCTTAGTGGCTCTCGGGTTTAAAGCCAAAGAATCGGAGCAAGCAGCAATAAAAGCAATAAATACTAGCCAAGACTCTGATTCGTCTACTATAATTCGAAAGGCTCTTAGTCTTTTAAATACTTAAACGTAAGAAACTTTTTGTATTACATAACAATTTCTTCATTATACATTTCTTAAATACATTAGTATAATAGTAGAATTGTTACCAGGGAATTAAACTTAATACACAGTGGCAAACAAAACTATTTTAGTTGTCGATGATGAACAAGATATCCTTGATCTGATCGAATATAACCTTAAGAAGGAAGGGTTCAAGGTTTTAAAAGCCGAGAATGGCGAAAAAGGGATCGAAATTGCAAAGGAATATAAACCAGACTTGGTTCTCCTAGACATTATGATGCCTAAAATGGACGGTTTAGAAACAGTTGAACTTATACGTAAAGATGAAGAACTAAAACGCACTCCTGTAATCTTTCTAACGGCAAGAAGTGACGAAAAAACCGAAATAGAAAGTTTAAATAAAGGCGGTGATGACTTTATTACCAAACCCATCAGTACCACTAAATTAGTATCTCGTATCAAAGCAGTGATGCGGAGATTTGATGATTCTTCTGAACCTGTAAATAAATTAATCGCACATGATCTTGAAATTGATAAAGATCGATATGTAGTAGAAAAAGGGGGCAAAGAATTTCAACTTCCAAGAAAGGAATTTGAGCTTTTATTTTTCTTAGCAAGCAGAAAAGGAAAAGTGTTAGACCGACAAGCGCTATTAAATAAAGTATGGGGTGATAATATTTATGTTGTTGATCGCACGGTGGACGTTCATGTGAGGAAAATACGTGAAAAACTTGGCGATCATTACATTGAAACCGTTAAAGGTGTTGGATATCGATTCAAAGGATGAGAAGGGACTCAAGACAAAACCGATTCTTTTATAAATTAGGTTTTAGAATTGCCGTATACACTGCCTTAATATCCTCTTCTTTCGCTTATTTAATTCTGTTCCTTTCTAACCATGGGTATAAAGAATCCTTACTCATTACATTTCTTGTTTTACTAAGTACATTTCTAACAAGCTATATCGTTGGTTCAAGACTTCAATTCCAAAGAATAAAAGTACTTGAAAGAGTTTCAAAAAATATTTCAAAAAAACGCTTTGAAGAGATTGAAGACCTTAGAACCAACTATAATGACGAATTGGATTATATCATTAAACATTTAATTAAATCTAGTAGAACCGTCGAAAGAGAAATTCAGCGATTAAACAGAATTGAAAATTACAGAAAAGAATTTATTGGTGATATTTCACACGAACTCAAAACCCCAATATTCGCTATACAAGGTTTTATTGAAACTCTTTTAAATGGGGCTCTTGAAGATGAAGATGTAAACGTAAAGTTTCTTCAAAAAGCTATGAATAACGTTAATCGACTTATTTTTTTGACCAAAGATTTAATGGAAATTTCCAGACTCGAAACAGGTGAATTAAAATCTGAATTCGAAGACGTTCTTTTACATGATCTAGTTCAAGACGTGGTAGAAAGCTTAACGTATAAAGCAGAAAAGGAAGACGTTGAAATTATTGTCAATGATTTTGATCCTAATATCCATGTAAAAGCAGATAAAAACCAACTTAAACAGGTTTTTATTAATCTTGTAGAGAATGGAATTAAGTACAATATGAAAGGCGGAAAAGTATATTTAGGTGTCGAATCTGGAATCAATCCTGGAAAAATTGAATTCTCTGTTAAAGATACCGGTATCGGTATAGATGAAGCCGATTTGAATCGTGTCACAGAACGTTTTTTTAGGGTCGATAAATCAAGATCAAGAGAACGAGGAGGAACAGGGTTGGGTCTGGCTATTGTAAAACATATTATTGAAGCTCATGGAGAAACATTATCGATTAAAAGTGTTCCAAATAAAGGGTCGATTTTCTCTATAAGTTTGTCTAAAATTCAATACTAATTTTAACATCGACTATTCAATTTTTTTATGATATATGCAGTAATTATGGCTGGGGGATCGGGCACACGTTTTTGGCCAAAAAGTACCAAAGCTCTACCTAAACAATTTTTAAATCTTTTTGGTGAGGGCACAATGATTCAAAACACAGCTAAACGCATTGAGCCAATAATTCCACAAGAACGTATAATGGTGGTAACTAACGAGAGCTATGTTTCTATTGTAAAAGAACAGCTTCCTAAGGTTCCAGATGAAAATATTGTTGGCGAGCCCGTAGCTAAAAATACAGCCCCTTGTGTTGCTATTGCGGCTGAACTATTATACAAAAAGGACCCTGATGCTATCATGGTTGTTCTTCCTGCAGATCACCATATTACTGAGCCGGATCAATTTCTTAAGTACGTACATTCTGCAATAAAAAAAGCTGAATCAGGTGAACATTTAGTTACCATTGGTATCCATCCGGATAAACCAGAGACTGGCTTTGGTTATATTCACGCTAATGGTTCGATAAAAGAAGAATTCAATGAGCACGTGGTTCATCCTGTCCGCGCGTTTACTGAAAAACCAAATATAGCCACCGCTGAACAGTTTGTTGCTTCTGGTGAATATTTTTGGAACAGTGGCATGTTCGTTTGGAAAGCTTCTACGGTACTAAAGGAAATACAAACTTATTTACCAGCAATGTATGATGAACTTTCTAAATGTTCCGAAGAACTATATACAGATTATCATATCCCTTCAATTAAAGATTTTTATTATGCGTGCGAATCCGTTTCTATTGATTACGGGATCATGGAACAATCAAAATCTGTATTTGTTGTTCCTGGCGAATTTGGATGGAACGATGTAGGAAGTTGGTCTGCCGTTTTTGAATTGGCAAGTAAAGATGCATCGGGTAATGCAATTCAGTCTATACATGCTACTTTTGCCGCAGCTGAGCATAATTTAGTAGTTTCAAATTCTGAAAAAATGATTTCCTTAGTTGGGGTAGATAATATTGCTGTTGTTGAAACCGATGACTCCATTTTAATCTGTAACCTCAATACTGCACAAGGTGTTAAGCAAATTGTGGACCAACTGAAGGCATCAGAAGACTTACAAAAGTTCCTTTAATCGATTGTAATTGTCTGCATATCAAACGCTAATTTGATATGTTCGGGTAATTGTTGATTTGTCTTTTCATGGTCAACATAACTGTTCATATGTATTAGATACCCTTGTTTTACATCAAATTCATTAATTAAACGAACAGCTTGTGGAATGGTTAAGTGTGTGGGGTGTTCAGGATCCCATCGAAGTGCACTTAAAATAATGGTACTGCAACCCTTGATTAATGCTTTGGTGGATTCTGGTATATCACTTACATCTGTTAAATAAGCGGTATTGTTAATTCTAAAACCTAGAATATCTAGGGATCCATGTTTCACAGGTAAAGGTGTAATCGCTATCTCTTCAAACACCATTTTGCTGGATATTTCATATAAATCTAGAGAGGTTGATCCGGGGTATTTATTCTCTCCAAACATATAATTAAATCTATTTTTTATACTTTTTATAGCTGTTTTTGTCGTATAAATTGGAATAGGTCTTTTCATTTTATAATTATACATCCTCAACTCATCAAGTCCACCAATATGATCCATATGTTCATGGGTAATTAAAACAAAGTCAATGTTTTTGATTCCAGATCTAATACTTTGGATTCTATATTCTGGACCTACATCAATTAAAAACGATACATTTTCTGAACGGATCCAGACGGAACATCTACTTCGTTCATTTCGAGGATCATGTGCAAGCTTTTCCCTTAAAAAACCACCAGCAACCGGCACTCCCATCGAAGTTCCCGTTCCTAAAAAGGTGAGTTTCATTTAACCTAACTCCCAGTTATCGTTCGTAAAAGATGGGGTTACTGAAAGCCGATCCCATAACTTTTCTAATTCTTTTCTCACAGCAGGTTTTATGAAAGAATCCGTAAGATCTACAGATCCCAAAAATTTAGCTATTGTGCCTAGTTGAGCCTCAATGGGTTTATTTTTATTTACGATTACCAGTTTATCCCCTTCAATGATACAGTCAGCACCCCTAAATGATCCTCTTTCTTTTCTAAGTTTATACCCTGATTTTTCCAATACCGATTCTAGTTCGAGTAGTAACTTATCTGATTTCAAAATGATATACCTACTGTAATTTGATGTCCTGTTAGATCATAATCATAAATTTCTTTATCAATATCATAGGACCTTAATATATAAGCATATGCAATGCTTAATGTTCTCTCACCTATAATATTCAATACATTAATCTTAGTACCGACATCCAAATAGTTTAGTGTACCACCAAAGAATCCTCCATTTGAATTACTAAATCCATAACCATAAATCCCATGGTTATGGATTTCTAGTTTTTTGGACGGGTTTATATTAAAAAATAACCCTGTTCCTCCTGCAAAATGGGTTTGATTAAATCTATTTCTTGTAAAATCACTATTCGAGGTTGTCAATCCTGAACTTAGCTGAATCGGAATACCTGCTTGTAATTTTTTTGTTTTTATGAGGTTAAAATCGTTTGTAAACCTCAGATTCAAATCTAGAAAAGAACCATTGTCTAAACCTGTAATTGAATTCCCTATTTTGGCATTAGCCGTTAACCCAAATGTTTCAATCATCACCTCGAAGATGGCATTGTCTAGTTCAAGAAGGCGTTGGTCTGTATCTTCTTCTTTACCTTTATATTTAAAATCAGTAATTGAGGTTCCGACTCGTATTATTGTGCTCGGTTTACTTATGCGTTCTTCTTTGTCAGGGATCGAAAACATTTGTGCTTTTACTATAACCGGCGCTACAGATACAAAAAAAAGTAAAAGCCATTTAAGAATTAGGTTCATATGGAATTAAAATTTATAAGTTTAAATTTGAACAGTAACGTATCATTCAAAAATTTATGCAATGAAGCTCTTACTTACCATTTTTTTAACACTGTCTCTTTCTAATAATATAATGATAACAAACGAATCGATTTATGATTTTCCATTAACAGATATCGATGGAAATGAAATGACCCTAGAAGCCTATAAAGGAAATGTCCTTTTAATTGTTAATGTAGCATCTAAATGTGGATATACCCCACAATATGAAGGCCTTCAATCTATTTATGAGGAATTTAAAGATGATGGTCTTGTTGTAATTGGCTTTCCTGCCAATAATTTTAGAGGACAAGAACCTGGAACCAATGAAGATATAAAACAATTTTGTAGGTTAGAATATGGTGTTGAATTTCCAATGGCTGCTAAGGTGTCTGTCAAAGGAGACGATCAAGCTCCTTTATTTACTTATTTAACTAGTTTAGAGAACCAAGATTTTGATGGAGATATTAAATGGAATTTTGAAAAGTTCTTAATTGATCGCGAAGGAAACCTCATTAGAAGGTTTCGCAGTTCTGTAAAGCCTGAAAGTGAAACACTTACATCTGCAATAAAATCTCTACTATAATTTTTATACTAAGGTGTTGACTTAGATTTCGATACCTCAGTATATTTGATGCTCTCAAAAAGGTCCGGTAGTTCAGTTGGTTAGAACGCCTGCCTGTCACGCAGGAGGTCGAGGGTTCGAGTCCCTTCCGGATCGCTTAAAAGCTCTGAACGTATAAATTTGTTCAGAGCTTTTTTTATTTTAAGAAGCCATATATTTTCTATTAATTTAACTAAGTCAATAAATATCAATGTCATCTATCTATTCAACATATGACGTTATAGTAGTCGGAGCTGGTCATGCAGGAAGTGAGGCTGCTGGAGCTGCTGCAAGGCTGGGAGCTTCTACATTATTGATTACAATGAATTTAGAGGCGATTGCAAAGATGTCTTGTAATCCGGCTATGGGTGGCGTTGCAAAAGGTCAATTGGTGAGGGAAATAGATGCTCTTGGTGGGCTTAGCGGAATAGTAAGTGACGAATCTTCGGTTCAATTTAGAATGTTAAATCGTAGTAAAGGTCCCGCAATGTGGAGTCCTCGCTGTCAAAGCGATCGTATGCTTTACGCCCAGAAAATGCGAGAAAAGCTTGAAGAAATTCCTTCCTTAACCTTTCGACAAGATAATGTGGTAGATCTGCTCACTGATAATGGAAAGGTAACAGGAATTGTTACACAAACAGGACAGGTGTTTCATGCGAAGGCGGTAATTTTAACCAGCGGTACCTTTTTAAATGGGTTAATACATATTGGTGAAAATAATTATGGTGGAGGTAGATCTGGAGAACGGGCTTCCGTCGGAATCTCTGCAGCGCTTGAAGGTTTAGGTTTTGAAATTGGGCGCCTTAAAACAGGCACTCCTCCCAGAGTTGATGGCCGCTCTATTGATTATTCAAAGCTTGAGATTCAATATGGTGATGATGATGCTTCTCCATTTTCTTTTATGACTGATAGCCCATTACCTACAGCGAAAGAACAGCTTACATGTTGGATTGGATATACAAATTCTTCTGTGCATGATGTTCTTCGAACAGGTTTTGATCGAAGCCCTATGTTTAATGGTAGAATAAAGTCTGTTGGGCCACGGTATTGTCCGAGTATAGAAGATAAAATCAATCGATTTGCAGATAAAGATCGACATCAACTTTTCCTAGAGCCCGAAGGTTGGAATACGTATGAAATGTATTTAAATGGATTCTCTACATCCTTACCAGAGGAAACACAGTATGAGGCTCTACGAACAATACCAGGCTTCGAGAAGGCAGTAATGATACGCCCAGGATACGCCATTGAATACGATTATTTTCCTCCTCACCAAATAAAAAGAACACTTGAGACCAAACGTATAGATGGTCTTTATTTTGCAGGGCAAATAAATGGTACAACAGGTTACGAAGAGGCAGCTTGCCAGGGATTAATGGCTGGTATTAATGCAGGATTAAAAGTTTCTGGTAAAAACCCTTTTATTCTTAAACGATCAGAAGCTTACATTGGAGTGTTAATTGATGACCTAATCAATAAAGGCACTGAAGAACCCTATCGAATGTTTACTTCAAGAGCGGAACACCGAATACTGTTACGCCAAGATAATGCAGATCTACGACTTACAGAACTTGGCTACAAAATTGGACTTGCCACCGAGGTTCGCTATCAAACATATCTACAGAAAAAAGCAGAGATTAATCAGTTGTTTAAGTTGATTGCCTCATATACTGTTCGTCCATTAAACATGGATGCCATGCTAGAGAGATTAGGGACTTCCCGACTTTCCCAACCAGTAAAAGCACAAACGGTCTTAATGCGACCAGAAGTCCACTTATCTGATATTATCGAGGCAGACGAAAAGTTAAAATCACAAGTGCAAGAAATTACCACGAATACTTATGTATCGGAACAGGTTGAAATACAAATCAAGTATTCGGGATATATTCAAAAGGAATATGAAATGGTGGAAGAACTTAGTAATAAAGAGAATTCCCCAATTCCAGAAAAAATTGATTACTCAAAATTGAGGAGCTTATCAACGGAAGGAATGCTTAAACTTTCGAAAATCCGACCCGAAACAATTGGTCAAGCATCCAGAATAAGCGGCGTTTCAGCAAGTGATGTTGCCGTGTTAATGGTGTATTTAAAAAACTAGGTTTCATGTGAAACATCAAATTTTATACTCCATATTGAATGACAAACAACATTCAGAATGGGAAGCACTTATTCATTCAAATATTGAATCTCTTCTACTTTATTCAGACCAAGTTCTGTGGTGGAATAAAAAAGTAAATCTTGTAAGTAGAGATGTTTCACATGAAACAATTTTAGAACATATAAAACATTCCTTATTACTAAGCGTCATTGAGAGCTTTGAAAAGAGTGAAAAAATATTTGATACTGGATCAGGTAGCGGGATGCCCGGAATTCCTTTATCTATATGCTTCCCAAAAAAACAATTCATAGTGAATGACATAGTGTCTAAAAAAGTAATGGCCATGAAGCAAATAGGCTTTAAAATGAAACTTAACAATTTGAGAACCTCCCAGGGCTCCATTGCGAAACAGAATATTTCGCACCAAGAATTACTGGTTACAAAGCACGCATTCAAAGTTCATGAATTAGTAAACCTATTGGGCAAACAACCCTGGAAAAGGATACTTTTTTTAAAGGGGGTAAACGAAGCAGAACCTGAAATAAAAAAGTTAGATATTCCCGTATCATCAAATATTATCGAACTTGATACAAGTATACACCATCCCTTTTATAAAGGAAAAGGCATTGTTGAAATAACCCGTTTTCATGAATAGTTCTGAACGCCGACTTAAAATAATGCTAATGCTACAGCAACCGGGTGAAAAACTCACCGTAAATCAGTTTGCTGAAAAATTTAGCGTTAGTCGGCGCACTATATTCAGAGATTTCAATGCTTTACAAGAAATTAATGTGCCTGTTACATGGGACAAATATGCAGGATATGGCATGATGAAGGGATATAAAATTCCTCCACTAATGTTTACCTCTAAAGAATTGGCCACTGTAATGGTTGGCCTAAATTTTGTTAAGTCTCAAATAGACAATAGTTTAGCAGAAGATGCAGAAGGAGTTGAGTTAAAAATTAGAAATGTTTTACCTGTAGAGTTACGTGATTTTATGAACTCTCTATCTTCTCGTACTATCGTTGACCCCTATCAAAAATATGGCGGTATAAAAAGGGATGGTGGAAATTGGTATATAATAAGTAGTGCTATATCTCAAGAAAAACGTATTGAATTTAAATACAAGACTGTTGACAACAAAGTCAAAATTCGAAAGGTTGATCCATATATTTTAGTCTTCTTCGATGATCATTGGAATATGATTGGGAAATCTCATCTTCGTGGTGATAACCGTAATTTTCGACTCGAACGAATGAGCGAAGTAAAGATTCTAGAAGAAAAAATAACCAAAAATGAAAAAATTGATGTAGAAGGCTTAATTTTTCGTTCTAACGAGGGCGAACAAAAAATAGTAGTTATACTTGATGACACGGTCGTTAATCGATTTAAAGCAAATCTGCCGGCTAAAATATTTAGGGAGAAAAGAAAAAATTCTAATAAAATTAGGGTCGAATTTTTCTTCAATAATATGGAATTTATTAATGAATGGTTACTACAATTTGGATCTATGCTTATGGTTGAGGAACCCAGCGAGTTAAAAAAGAAAAGAGAAGATCTATTGAAAAAAATGCTTAATCAAAAATAAAAAAGGATCTAGAGAAGTATAGCATTTAAATAATTTTTGTAACATACTGGTATACAATGAGAAACAAGTATTATAAACGTTCAAAGATTTCTGAAGCTAAATGTAGGCAATTACTAAGATACTTTGCCATGGATCTCACTGCTACCCAAACAGCGAAGTTAACGGGTATTTCCCGACGTTCAGTGAACTCTATCTATGCCTTATTCAGACTCAAAGTCCAACAGTGGGTACATAACTTTTAATGGCATCGTAGAATTGGATGAATCGTACGTGGGCGCGGGGCATCAGGTAAAACCGTCGTATTCGGAATATGCAAACGTAATGGCAAAGTGTACACCGAAATGGTCCCTGATGCACGCAAGAAAACGCTCCAGGTATTATTAGAGGGAAAGTAGCCTTAGAAAGTATGATTCATTCCGATGGATGGCGTGGGTATAACGGGCGGGTAGATGTGGGCTATAACAAGCATTACCGAGTACATCATGGCAACGATGAGTTTGCCTGCGGGAGTGCCCACATCAATGGCATAGAGTCTTTTTGGAGCTACGCCAAACGGCGACTGGCACAGTTCAACGGGTTCAGGCATACCCACTTTATCCTACACTTAAAAGAAACAGAATTTCGTTTTAACTATCGAAACGATGACCTATAATCCGTTATGCTCAAACATCTCCGAGTGGTTGATACACACCTGACGAAACAAGGAAACATCTAGGACATTGTAATACCAAAACGTGTTAATGGACATGCTACTTTTGCATTGATGCATAGGAGGCAATTCAGTAAATTTACTCTTGCTATTCTTAACTGATAATACACATAACTTTAAACACATAATGGTAAAAAAAAATATGATACTATCATTTTTATAATACGTAGTATATTCCATGCCAAAAAATAAATTAGATTATGAAAACTATAATGCTTTATTCTCTAGCGATACTTTTACTATCATGTAATGAGAACGCTCAACATAGACAAAAAAATATAAGTCCACCTCCAGAAATCTCAGTAGAAGACTTTTTTAAAAAATCAGAAAAAACGTCTTTTCGTCTTTCTCCAAACGGGGAATACCTTGCTTATTTGGCGCCTTATAAAGACAGAATGAACATACATGTACAAAAAATTGATACTGAGGAAATGCTTAGGGTTACTTCAGTAGAAGATCGGGATATTCCAGGTTTTTTTTGGGGAAATAACGACCGTTTACTGTATGTAAGAGATACAGGAGGGGACGAAAATTTTCATCTTTATGCTGTAAACAAAGATGGAAGCAATGAGAATGATCTTACACCATTTGATGGAGTAACAGCCCGAATAATAGACGACCTTGAGGAGAATGAATCAGAAATGATCATTGGATTAAACAAAAGAATTCCACAAGTTTTTGATCCATATCGTTTGAATATTAATAATGGAGAAATGGAAATTCTTTATGAAAACCCAGGAAATATTACAGGCTGGCAAACTGATCATGACGGTAAATTAAGATTAGCTTATGTAACCAATGGCGTAGATAATACCATCTTATACAGACCAACCGTGAACGATGAATTTAAAGAAGTAATAACAACTAATTTTAGACAAACTCTAACTCCATTATTCTTTGAGTTTGACAACGGCGATATAGTTTATGCACTATCTGACTTATCTAGAGATAAACAAGCAATTGTAAGATACGATCTAAACGATAAAAAAGAACTTGAAGTAATATTTGTAGATGATGAAGTTGATGCTGGAGGTTTGCACTATTCTGATAAAAGAAAAGTACTCACCTATATTAGTTACACCAAAGCTAAGCAAAAAAGAAAGTTTTTAGATAAGGAAACAGAAAAAATTTATAACAAGTTAGAGAAGAAAATAGGATCAGATAAAGAAATAAGTATCACTTCTAGGAACAAAAACGAAGATAAATTGCTAATTTATACAGGTAGTGACAAGACCAGAGGTTCGTACTTTTTCTATGACGTTAAAGGAGATGATTTAAAACATCTTGCAGACTTAGCTCCATGGATTAACCCAGAGCATATGGCGAGTATGAATCCAATCAGTTATACCTCCAGAGATGGTATTAAAATTAATGGTTATTTAACACTGCCAGTTGGTGTTGAGTCGAAGAATTTACCGGTTGTGGTAAACCCGCATGGGGGGCCTTGGGCACGAGATTATTGGGGTTACAACCCAGAAATACAGCTATTAACTAATAGGGGCTATGCTGTACTGCAAATGAATTTTAGAGGATCTACTGGGTATGGAAAAGAATTTTGGGAAATGTCTTTCAAAAAATGGGGGCAGGAAATGCAAAACGATATTACAGATGGCGTTCAGTGGCTCATAGATGAAGGAATTGCAGACAAAGATCGTATTGCAATATATGGGGCAAGTTATGGCGGTTATGCAACATTAGCGGGAATTACAAATACCCCAGATTTATATGCAGCTGCGGTAGATTATGTTGGCGTATCAAATCTATTTACTTTTATAGAAGCAATACCTCCCTACTGGGAACCGTATAAAAAAATGCTCTACGAAATGGTGGGTGATCCTAATTCGGAAGATAGTGTTATGATGAGAGAAAATAGCCCTGTATTTAATGTCGATAAAATTAAAACTCCGCTTTTTATTGCACAAGGAGCTAACGATCCTAGAGTGGTACAATCCGAATCTGATCAAATGGTTAAAGCCTTAGTAGAAAGAGGAATTAATGTAGAATATATGTTAAAAGAAAATGAAGGTCATGGATTCAGAAATCAAGAAAATCAATATGAGTTCTATAATGCGATGATTAATTTTCTAGATGAACACTTGAAAACTGAATAAATTTATTTTCGCTAATAAATTAGCCAATTAATTCAAAAGCGAGATTTCTTGGAAGAAATCTCGCTTTTTTTTGTAAATAACCTAAAAGTATAACAGTAAATTAATAATTGAACCCTACGCTAACCGTCATGCCATTTAACCATACCTCTATTCTATTATATATCTGTTCTGGATCATTGAATATAAATTGGCGCAACTCGAAATTAACAAGCCCTGTAAATGTCCCAACAGGAGTGCTATATAACTGAACGCTTAAACCAGAACGAACAAACATCATGGTTTTTAATTTTTCTTTTAATGGTATGGTACCTCCCATATCTATATATAAAAAATTAGCTAAGTGATTTTTTAAAACATGGAGACGCACATTAAAATATACAGGTATTGCTAGAGTTGATGGTTCTAAATACTTTTCTAACCCTGTTCCTACACCGAAAGAGTAACGCCTGCCAAAAACTATACCAGCATTGGTATATGCACCTGCCAAGAAGGTTGAAGCACTTCTTGACTCTATATATTCAATTATAATTGCGTTTATAGATGAATCGTAATAAGAATTATAACCAGACTCTCTTATACTAAGATCACTCAGTGTTAACTGTGTAGAAAAATAATAGGATTTTGAATTCTCTTTTGGCCGCAATAACTCATACAGAAGTTCGCCTAATAATCCTTGCCCATTAACATTTTGAACCTGAAATACGATGCATAAAATAGATGCAATATAAAATTTTGACATAGAACTAATCAGTAAAGAAAGTAACTACGGAATTAAACAGTCTCATTAAAAAAAAAGTATCCAAGCTCCCAGAGAATCGATAAAATTTAGACAACTTCTTTATATAACTAATACATCAGTTTTCTGATATCACAGGCATACGTCCTAATAAGTCTTTTCTGTGTAATGCACGAACCATGAATTTTGCAAGGTTAGTTCTAGAAATGATTAACCTTGGCTTAGGGTGATTAGTATAACTTTCTAAAACAGGGTTTACTTGTTTAAAATTGGTAAGGCCAACTGGGCGAACTATGATATATGCAAGATTTGATTTCTTTAATATCTCTTCTTGCCTCTCATGATCTTTGTAGGCAACACCGATATTACTAAAATCAATTAACCATTTAAACCAAAAGGGAATATCTTTTTTTGTTTCCGAAACACCCCATGCGGAACAGACTATTATTTTTTTAATGGGGAGATGCTTATTTAGTTCAATTATGTTTTTTGCAACATCAGATAGAAATGTATGGGGTGTTCTTAATCTTGACCAAGGAAAATCTGATCTTCGTGAAATATTTAATGCACTAATAACTGCATCACATCCTTTTAATGCTTTTTCCAGGTCGTGAATGTTGTCTGGAGAACCTTTAAAAATTGAAAGTGATGCGTGTTTACTTAACACAGAATCAGGGTTACGTACAAGACAGTTAACATCAAGTCCTTGCTGAAGCGACTCTTTTAAAATTAATTTTCCGGTTCTACCAGAGGCTCCTAATATGAGTATTTTCATCATTTAGAAAATGAGCTTATTAATAAAAAGGATTTTAGCAGAACGCTGACTTTAAAATTAAGTTTTTGTATCCGTCTTTATCGGTAAAATTACAGATACAATTCATGCCAAATAATTAGAGAATGTATTATTAAAAGTTCACATTACAATTAGGTAATAAATTCTTTATTCGAAAGATTTCTGCAGCATTAAAGTTATTCCCAATAAGGCTCAGCTCCTTTAAGTTAGTAAGATTTTCAATAGTTTCTGGTAAACTAGATAGTTGATTATTGCCTAAATATAGGTACCTAAGGTTTGTTAAGTCTCCAATTGTTTCTGGAATTAATGTAATATTGTTACGTTGTAACGTCAATGTCTTTAAGTTGGATAAATTACCAATGGATTTTGGTAATTCCTCTAATTCGTTACCCTCAACAAATAAATATTCAAGGGACTCTAAGTTCCCAATATCTTGAGGTAGGGTACTGATATTATTATCATTAATTTTTAAAACTTCTAGGGATGTAAAGTTTTTAGAAGATTCCGGTAATGAAGAAATGCTGTTCTCACTAAGATCTAAGTGTCTTAATCCGGTTAAATTACCTAATGATTCGGGTAACTGAGACAACTTATTGTTGTTTAAGTATAATTCATCAACTTTAGTAAGATTACCAATAGATTCTGGTAAAGAAACTAATTCATTATAGGAAATATATAGTTCTTTGTTAAGATTAATAAGATTTCCAAAAGACTCTGGTAAGCTTTCTATTTGATTATCCTGTAGATTTAAGTAGTAAAGATTTTCTAAATCACCAAAGGACTCTGGTAACCAAGTCAGCTTATTGTTGTTTAAGTATAATTGATCAACTTTAGTAAGATTACCAAAAGCTTCAGGAAGAGAACTTAATTCATTAAAAGAAAGAGTTAGTGCATCTTCAAGATCAACAAGGTTAACAAATGAGTCTGGTAATTCTTTTAATTGGTTGTTGTGAAGTGAAATAATCTTGAGGTTAGTTAAAGAACCGATTGATTCAGGGAGTACACTAATATGATTATTACTTAATCTTAATTGCTCTAATAACGTCAAATTTACTATCGTCTCGGGTAATTGTTCCAATTGATTATGACCTGACCATAGAGATTTCAAATTGTACAAGGTCCCAATGGTATTAGGTAAATAAGTTATTTCATTTTGATCAATAGAAAAAAACTGAAGGTTATGTAGATCTCCTAAAGATTCAGGTAAAATAGCTATGTAATTTTTGTTCAAATGAAGTTGAACTAAGTTTTCTAATTTACCGATATCATTGGGCAATTCTGTGAGCTGCTGATTATTTAAATAAAGATATTCAACATCTTTACTATTAGCCATGGCCTCTTCAATGGAGTAAGTACTTTGATATTTATTCGAGCTGTAATGATCATCTGAACAAGAAATGAAACACGATAGTACTAATAAGGAAATAATATTTTTCATTTGATTCGAGATAATTTAATTAACAACGATTTATAACTCCTTACACAAGATAAAATTATAACACAGCGCAATTATGCCTGTCTTAAAATGAGGAAAAGTAATTTTTACTATATGAGACAAATATAATTCGACGAAAAAAAAGAGATAAAACAAATAAGATTTTAGATGAGAAAGAATATAAAAAACATTGAAAATGAAAAAATGAGCACTTGTATCATATAGTTTTGAACATAAAGACCACAAAGAAATAACATTTCATCATCGACATCAGAAACGATTTTTCCTGAGGAAAATGACGCTGAAAAATTGACAATTTTATGTTCATTATCTAAAATACTCCACTGAGTTTGTAATAAATTATCATATTTCCATGTATACGTTTTGTTATTAAGAACAATGACAGCACTTGATCCGAACGAATTAAACTTAATCTCTCCAACAGATAGATTCGATTGCAAATCATTAATAGCTATAACTGAACTAAAAATACCTTTACTGATAAAAGATAACTTAGTACTTCCAAGGGTTCCTATATTATTATTACTAAATGAAGAATGAGAGAGTTCTCCTGTCTGGTTTTCACCATCAAATATTTTATAGTTCGAAGAGAATAAGGTATTTGTCCAGTTTAGTGTAATCATTGTTTATACCATTACAATTAAAGAAACAATATCAATCTTTAAGTACAGAATAAATTACCTAAAAGACAAATTCTCAACAGTGTTCATCTTATGTAAAAAATGAACACATTATCATAAAAATATAGTAAAACTGCGATCAATAGTTAATAACTAAAAAGGAATAGCAGTTACAATGTGATAACTAAATTTGGCACATTACCTGACAAAGCACCATATAATTGGGGAAAACAACCAACTTGCCCAACTTCGATCATATTTTTAGGACGTACATTCCCAGTACCACATTGTTCGAAAGTCCCTTCCGCTAAATCACGTCTCAATGCACATTGATCACAGGCCATAAGAAGCATTCCTTTTTCTTTAGCAATCGTATTAAGGCGTTCTCCTATGTCATTTCCTTTTCTGAGAATGTGCGCATTCTCATCAAAAAAGAACATACCAACAACTTCTACTCCATGAGCATTGTCCTCTAATTGTGGTAATATCATAGTTGCTAATTGGAAGGTAGAAGCCATGTTAGTTTTAAAAATATAAGCTACTTTCATAATGTTAATTACAAATTATTTAAATTTTTTTCATTTATTTTTCATTCTACAGTTGTATCGAAAATAAGCAAAAATCATCTTAATGCAACTAAGTTGCATTAAGAGTGGGGAAAAAGTAGTCGGTCTTATAGGGGACAAATACAACATGGAAAATAAATGTAACAATTAACGCCAATAACAAAGGCTCAGATTGTAATAATATCAAAGAGCAAAAGGGTGCTAAAGTATGTTGTGGAAATCAACTGCGGTAAGATTTAGGAGAGAACTGTCTATAATCTTAACTATAATTTTGTTGCGTATTCTATAACGCATTTCAATTTAATTACTTCATTATATCTTTGCTATGTGTATAATCCCGAAAAACAGTATTTGCTCCTAGTTTACTTAGCTTACCATCGTTTTCAATATCAAATCCGATAAATGTAATACCAAGATTTTGGCACGTTTTATAATCCCATTCGCCATCTCCAAAGTACACAATCTGTTCAGGTGATATATTATTCTTTCTAGTGAGTTGCTCAATCACATCTTTTGTTATTGATTCTCTTGATTTGTGATAAGTACTATTAGAAAAACAAATACCTTCTAATTCTAACCCAATTGCATCAAGTTTTAATTTAGCCGAACTTTCCCATGAACCTGTTGCTATTCCTAATTTAAACTCATCTAATTTTTTTAGTGTGTAGAAAAACTCTCTTGCTCCAGGAACTTCTTTGAATTGTGATGTATCCAAAATTAACTCAGTGTTTAGGAGTTCAATAAAATTTGAAATCATCCTTTCATATTCATTTTTTTGTAGTGTTCTATTCCACTCACGTTGGATAATTTCTTCCGTAATACCCCAATCTGTTACATGCTGCAAATCCTCCCATTTTTGTGATGCAATGTCGATCCCAAAAGTTTGTTTAAATGCTTTCATAAAGCATTTATCTTCAACTTTCTTTGTATCTGTCAAAGTACCATCTATATCGAAAATCACAAATTTCATAAATATGAAGTTCTCCTTTGGAGGTAATGCACACCTAGATTCTGTAAAGTAGGTTTACAAATAAATGTTGTAAGCAGTTTATTGTTCAGTAATAAATTTAGGTCTCTTAATTTGTTCCATACATTCTGGATTAGGTTTCTCTGATGGATCATTAAAAAAATCATTAGCAGCTTGCATCGCACACGGATTACTCCAATTAGTAGTTGGACCATGTTTCCATCCTTTAAAAATCAAATGGTGGGAGTTTGTTAAATTATTAGTCATTGCTTCAGCCCATTTAACAGGAGTTGATTCATCATATTCTCCGCTAATTAATAAAACAGGAATGTTGCTTCTTACAGCTTGGTTCTCGATTTCTGCTACTTGTTTAACACTCCAAATTTTGCAAATTTCATCATCAAAAACCGCAGGAGATAATCCCGTAATTGCCGGATATTTAGTTGTTTCGGAAGCGATTTTATCTTGAGAATTAAATGGGTTTTCTTCTGCACACCAAACCGATAAACGCATTCCCATTCTAACTCCACCTACTGGCTTTTGGAAAGTATATTGTAATTGCTGTTTTACGGAAGATAAATCATTGTTAAGCAATTTATTTATCTCAAAAGGAATGTTGGGTACATCTGCTGTAGAAGTTGAGACCACATTAATTAAGTCTTCTCCCTTAAGATAAAAAGTTTCTAAGTTTCCATTTTCAGGATTTTCAATTTTAACCTGAAGTGGGTTCTTGGTTTTCTCTTCCAGGTAGGCGAAGAAATGGCTTTTTATATTCGGAAAGGCACTATTACAATTAATATCGGTTTCGCAATCCATGAAGAGTTTATCTAAAGACTCCAAAAGATTGCTTACACTTTCTTCATCATAATTAACTTCTAATGGAAGTGGTGAATCCATAACTACACTTCAAATTTTATCGGGATAATCTCTTATTAAAACCTGTCCAATTTTAGTACTATAGGACATAGTCAATAAATTATAATCCTCAATTTCCAATACATTCATTAGGTCATTTATATCCGCTGCTATTTAGTTTGTTGTGTAGCTGTTTAAATCAATTCCTGTTTTACGCAATCGTTCACTACACTCTTTCGCTGCTCTTTGAAAAAGGCGATCGGTTTTGGTGGTATCAAAACCAGGAAGATTTGATTCATAAGTTGCATTTGACCATTCAGGGCAATCTAAACTTGGCTTTGCATATTGGGTTCCTCTTTGTTCGAATAAAATAAGATCACGATCATCGAGATACCGGTAGTAATCCATGTACTTTGATGCGCGCATAGAAGTATAACCTGGACCACCAACAGTGTATAAAATTGGATCAGATTTTGGGTTTTTACTTCGGCTTTTGAAAATGTAAACGGGTAACTTTATTCTATTACCATCAGGTTTGTCTCTATTTTCAAGTACTTCTAAATAGCCAAAAGTAAATTCTTGATCTTTCTTTATTTTATGAGTGGTATTTTTTGATTTCTTGAATATCGGAGAAAAAGTATTTGTGTTTTGTCCGTAACTACTTGAGTAAACAAAAAGGCTTATTATCAAAATCAGATTTCCTATTGATAAATATTTCATCATTTATTGATTTTAATTAAATGCTTTCCATCAGTTAATTTGGATAGGGAACATAACGGTTTTGGCTATGAATAGTTGCAAGAGTTAGCACCAAACTAAAAATCCTGGCAGATTCTGGATCTCCCGTGGGATGCCTTTGGCAGGAGTCCCGAATTACTGGAGGATAGTTAAAGGTAAAAATACCATTTTCTTAAGCACCTAGATTCCCACCTACGCGGGAATGAATATCACTCGACAGGTACTTTTATCAATGTCTTCCGGCGGAGAAGGCCGGGATCTGGCTGGTTATCCAAGCATCTATATCTATATACATTCAAATTCCACTCTTAAAGAAATAGGTTTAGGCTTTACTTGATAACTTTACCAATGGATGAATGGTATTCATTATAATATTTTGAAATACATTCTCTCTTATTTTTTAAAAAAATATTCTTACTAACTATTCAGGAACTATCCTGCATGCTGCTTTTTCTTGTGCTATTCTAAACATTTCCCAGTAAGGGGGAAGATAGTGTTGGTTTGCTCTGAATTGTTGAATTTCTTTGTCTGTTATCTCTTTAAGATGCGCATGGCGTTGAATAAATGCATCGCTTTTTAACGCTTGAGTTGCATTCATACCCTCTGGAACAGGCCCCTCTGAATTCATCCAGTTTTTTACTACACTATATCCTTTTACTAATCTTAGTATTGGGAGCATTGCATTATTAACTTCAATCTCAATATTCATTTCTGCACATTCTAGCATCGCATCTATCACTGCATTATATAAATGATCATTATAAAGTGCGTCTGTATCTCTCCATTCAGCAACAACAGAAAGTTTTGGATCATATTCTAAGTCAGATGGCATTTGAGTAACAAAATGTTCAACTCCAAAAGTATTTAATAAAGTCACTACACCTTGTGAGCTTATCGTAGATTCTGACTCCCACAGCTTTATTCCTCTTTGTTTGTAGGCATAAGAGCCAACTTCTGAACAGAACATTTTTTCAGAATCATAAAAATCCATTTTGAAATCATAAGGAATATGCCGGCTATTCACCTCATCAAAAACATCCTTTGCGGCAATATGAGGTAACATGGGGTCTTGAACTAATTCAGATAAATTTGCCCTAGGTCGAAGAACCATAAATCGCTGTTTCCCATCATTCATATATTCTTCAGCTGAAGCAACAGCAACTCCCCTTTCAATATGTGCTTCTATTAAATACGCTCTATTCGTTTCCTCTTCTACATAAATTAACGCTACATGTGAAAAGTTTCCTGGAAAATCGTTTCCTCTTGATATAAGAGCTGAAACTTCTGCACCACCTCTTGAAACCAATAAATCGCCACTATGAACTTTAATTCCAAACAACTCGGTAGAAGGTGTTTGTGAAGGTTCGTTAGTTACATAAATTACAGGATCAATGTTTTTAGTTGACTGAAGCAATACCTCTTCTACCGTTGCTCTCATCCCAAATAAAAGTTTATATAATACAACTCGAGTATCTAAGTGATTGATATCCCAATTAATTGATGCATCCTTTAATACTCTTCTTGAACGATTATAAATTTCAAAAAAAGCTGGATCTTGGATTTTCTGTGCTGCTATAAATGGTGCCGTTTCGAAAAAAAGATTTAAAAAAACATCAAGGCGTTCATCATCAGGAAAAAATGAATTGTTTTGTAAATCATCAATAATTTGTTCTAATACACTTATTCTTACTGATGCTTCTTCATCAGCATTGAGCATTGTATCACTTTTAACCTTTATAAATTGTTCTTCTAATGCATTCCATCTTTCATCCTGATCCCATATAAAAGGTATTGAATTTCCCTCTGTCTGTATTTGAATAGTATCAGAATTAGGAATTAAAAGCAGAGCATAGATAACTATTAAACTAAGGGCAGTAAAAGAAATTATTTTTTTCATGGGTTACATGTTTTAAGAATGAAGCATACAACAGATAGTGTATTCATAGCATATAAATTACAGATTAAAGGTGCTAAGGATAGCATGTTTCACATCAACGATGCTTTCAACATGATGAAAATGATGTGCTCCTTTTCCATAAACCATTAATGGTACCTTATTTCTGGTGTGCGTTTTAACGGACAAGTCCTCCATATTTCCATGATCGCTTGTAATCACCAACAAATCATCCTCTTTTTTATGTTTTAAAATATGTAGTAAAAACTCATCAAATGGATTCATTACTGTTTCAGCATCCTCATGAGATTTATTGTGCCCTGCTTTATCAGTTAAATAATATTCGTACATCACAAGATCATAGCCAGGTAGAATGTGTAATAATCGTTGTGCGGCATCAATTGCAGTTATTTTTGGAATAGAAATATGTAATTTTTCTCGCCAAGCATTTTGAACAATCTCTGCTGTTAATGCCACTTCATTTTCAATTTCTTGAGTAGAATTCAATGGTAGACCTGCCGATCTAGCCATTAATGTACTGCAACTCCATCTATTTCTTTTCATTGAATAATCGATGAAAACAGGTGGATAGGCATTTATAAAATAGGGTGTTCTTCCCAATTCATTTATTGAATGAAATAAACTGTGTTCTTCCAATAAATATTTAATTCCAGAATGGGGATAGGGTCCAAAATGCTTTCCTATAATTTTACTGGCATTTTCTCCAGAAAAAAGACTTGCTTGACCTGTACCACTTTGTGGTAATCCATCAATTTCAAGATTTGCATCAATAGCTTTAAATAGATGGGTATCATTATATATTGGAATGGAGTCATTAAAAAAGTTTTCTCCAGATAAAATCTGTAGGCTTTCATAATATGTAGTAAAAAAAGGATTTTCATTACTTCGTTTCCCTAATCCCACCCCATCAACAAAAAGAAAGATTACTGCCAATTTATTTCTCCAGGATTAAGGTAACAGGACCATCATTTAAAAGATGAACATTCATCATTGCGCCAAAACGACCTGTTTGAATGTTCAACTCGGATTTATTTTTAAAATAATCAATCATTTGATTATACATAGGTTCTGCTTTATCTGGACGTGCAGCTTCTATATAAGATGGACGAGTCCCTTTTTTTACATCTCCATATAAAGTGAATTGCGATACCACTAAAATACCGCCTTGAATATCCGTTACAGATTTATTCATCTTTCCAATATCATCAGAAAACACACGTAATTTTAGAATTTTATCACACATCCATTGTAACTGATCATTGGTATCCTCTTCATGAATTCCAACAAGTAATAAAAGACCTTGATTAATCGACCCTATAACTTCTTTATCTACGGTAACTTTGGCTTCACTCACGCGCTGAACTATAACTCTCATATACTAAAATAGTGTGGATTTATATGTGGATAGTGTACTAATAACTATTGGATAACTTAAATAACCAATAGTTTTAAACAAGTTTCCACAAAATTTTCTTCTAATCAACAATCCAAAAGAACAACTTTTACTGTTAATTTCATATCTAATTCTTTTATGTATAATACTTGTGTGGATGTGGAGAACAAATAAAAATTTTTCTAAATATTTGTTATTACATACTACTTTTTCAACACTATTATTAACATAATGATGTCAAGCTTTGTTTAAAAAAAAGAAAACTAAATTATCCACAAATCCACACTACCTAATACTAAGTATTAAATAAATAAATTTAATTTTTATCGTTTAAAACGATGTGGAAAAGATTTAAAAAAATGATCCCTTTATACTTAGAAACTGTACTATATTTAGTAGAAATAAATAAAAAGCTAGATGAATTATTCCTTTCCTATAGGTGATTTTGATTACAACATGGAGTACAAAGCGGAAGATGCCTCAATATACATTTCCGAGATCGAAACATTACCAGCGAAGCTAAGAGAAGAAATTGAGTCGGTACCGCAGTCATACTTGAATACCTCTTATCGAGTAGGTGGATGGACAGTAAAAAAAGTAATACATCATATTTGCGACAGCCATTTAAATGCATTTGTACGAATTAAGAATACATTAACAGAACAACATCCTACAATAAAACCATATGAACAAGATTTGTGGGCAGAACATGGTGATTATGATGACGTTTCTGTAGAGGATGCACTAATTTTTATAGAAATTCTTCACAAAAAAATAGTAGCTACCTTAAAAAGATTAACCAAAGAAGAACTGAACAGAACCCTACACCATCCTGCAGATGAAAAATATCCAGATACATTGGTAGGAGTGTTAGCCTTATATGCTTGGCATGGAAACCATCATTTAGCACACATTCAACTAGTAACAAAACCAAATCGATAAAACGATTCTAAAAAAGATCAATTCCATATAATGACAAAAAAGAGTATTACCTATAAAGATGCTGGTGTTGATATAAAAGCCGGCGAAGAACTAGTAAATTCCATAAAAGGAATGGTAAAAGAGACTCATAGTAATGCTGTTCTTACCAATATTGGCGGTTTTGGTGGATTTTTTAAACCAGACTTATCAGGGTTTAAAAATCCAGTATTTGTAAGTTCTGTTGATGGAGTTGGAACCAAGTTAATCGTAGCTTTTAAAGCTAAGAAATTTGATACTGTTGGCCAGTGTTTGGTAAATCATTGTATTAATGATATTGCTGTGTGTGGGGCAACTCCTCTTTTCTTTTTGGATTATTTTTCAACCGGTAAGTTAGAACAAGGAGTTGGTGTAGAAGTTATAAAAGGTTTTGCAACAGCCTGTAAGCAAAATGGAGTAGCATTAATAGGTGGAGAAACTGCAGAAATGCCAGATATCTATGGGGAAGGTGAATTTGATTTAGCTGGAACTATTGTTGGAATTGTTGATGAAGACAACGTCATAAATGGTTCTACTATTAAAAAAGGAGATGTATTAATTGGTTTTAAAAGTTCTGGCTTACATACTAATGGATATTCTTTAGCAAGAAAGGTGCTTTTTAGTGAATATGATGTGCATGATTATGTTGATGAATTAGGTTCTACCGTTGCTGAAGAATTACTTCAAGTGCATAGATCTTATTTACCGATCATTTCATCTTTAAAAGTATTAGATGGCGTACATGGCTTTTCTCATATTACCGGTGGAGGAATGGTAGGAAATACAAAACGAATATTACCACAAGGATGTGCTTTAGATATACATTGGAATGCATGGAAACGCCCACCTATTTATACAATGATTCAAGAAATAGGAAATGTACCAGAAGAAGATATGCAAGCTACCTTTAATTTAGGAATTGGATTAGTTGCAGTTGTATCAGCACATGCGGTAGATGCTGTAAAAGAAAAAGCTACTGCCTTAGGAGAAGATATCTTTGAAGTTGGAAAGGTAGTCTAAGAGTATAATTTATTGGTTTAAATAAAGGTTTTATTTTAAGATAGGAAGTAGATTTATAACTTAGTTAATCCAAAAAATAACAAAGAAAGCTATAGTTATAAATTCAAAAAAATTAATGATGTAAAGCCGTTTTTTTTACAAAACTCTATTCCCACTAATCCGAAAATTCTTCGATGAACTTTTGTTCGGCTTCGGTCTCACCAATTAATATTAAATCACTGTGGGCGGGAATAATTTCATGTGGATCAGGATTAATAACCTCTTTATCGCCAATAGAATAAGCAATTACATTACAGTTTGTTTTATTTCTAATATTTGCTTCAATGAGAGTTTTTTTTGCAATCTTTTTTGGTGTTTTTAAGCTAAATACATTCAATCCCTCAGCAATCATTATAATGTCGTTCTCTTCATAAATATTGTAGATAGCATTAGCGCCCATCGATGCATACGACATTACAAAATCTGCTCCAGCACGGTGTAAGGAATTTACGTTTCTTTCCAGGGTTGATCTTGCTACAATATGAATATCTGGCCGTAGATGCCTAGCATATATGGTTAAATAGATATTGATATCATCTTGATTAGTGCTAATAATAATACTGTGTGCGGTATCTATACCAGCTTTCTTCAACGTATTTAAATCGTTTGCATCACCAAGTACAAAATTCTTTTTATTTAGAATTCGCTTAGGATCTTTATCAATGATTTTAAATCTGATATTTCTTCTTTTCAGATGGTATGCAGCAGCCCTTCCAACACGTCCTCCCCCAATAATGATAACCGGCTCATCACTTATTCCATAAATTCCAAAAAGTTCATCATACATTCGAAGTTGACTAATCGATCCAGCCATCATTAACACGGAATGATCATGAATAATAGTATCTGGATGGGACCCTTGGAATTTTCCTCGTTCCCAAATTCCAACCACGTTTATTCCTAAACGTTCTCTAATTTGTGACTCCCGTAAGGTTTTTCCCACTAATGGAGTATCATGTGCAGTAGCTTCAGCAATTACAATATTACCCAGCCTTCCTATTGTATGTACCCTCGCATCTTGTCCCAATGTTCTGCGTGATAATGCCCTTCCTAAAAGATTTCCCATGTGTAAGACATTATTTGCCCCAGCAAGTTTCATGATATCTACAGACTCTTGGAAATTGGCAGTGGTTACTATTTTAATTTGTTCATTGAATTCACGTACTGTATGGGCAACATTGGTATTAAACATATCAGATCCGGTAGTTACAACCATTTCGGCTTGGTGAATCTGCAACTTTTTATAGGTTTCTGGATTATCAGGGTCGCCTAACATCACTTTGTAACCGTCATCAAATAACTCTAGAGCTCGTTTAAGGTCAGAGACTAAAAGCACATATTTTTTTTGATATTGATCTAGTTTTTCAATCAATGAATGAGTTAGTGGATCAAAACTAGTTATTATAATGTGCCCTTTGAACGAGTCTGGAAGTTCTCTTGGAGCCCGAGCTCGAGACTGAGCTTCCATCCATGGAGCATAGAAAAACTCTATAAAGGTAAATGGGAGCATGATAAGTAAAACAACGATGCCTGATCCCAGCACAATCATTGAAAAAAGTCGGCCTAAGTCGGATGTAAAAGTAATATCCCCAAAGCCCAGGGTGCTCATGGTTACAAAGGTCCAATAAAAACCAGTAATCCATGAATGTTGTTGCCCTTCCATTTCCATAATTACATGAAAAAGGACCCCATAAGTAACAATCATGGTTATGAGAATAGTGAGAAACTGTGCTAACCGCTGTATGTTAGTTTTAGATTTCTTATTTGAAATAAAATAAGTTATCTGGGAAGTAAAAAACTTCATTCCAAAATGTTAATTAGCTTTTGTGAGTGTAATATAACCATGAAAGGGGAATTACTTGATAGAAAATAGAAATCTAATATTTAAAAGGTTAAGGATGGGTTATATCAAATTGAAAAACATCCTCTATACTTGTGTTAAAGACGAAAGCAATTTTGAAAGCAAGTTCCAAAGATGGTGAGTATTTAGCCGCTTCAACTGCATTAATGGTTTGTCTGGTAACATCAACCTTATCAGCTAATTCTTTTTGGGTCATTTCATTGGCCAAAAAGCGAAGTGTTCTAATTTTATTATGGATAGTTCCCTCAATCATCTTTTCTGTAATTATAAATCATAATTGTGCGCTTACTCGCACTAGCTACAAATAATGTGATGAAGAGCAAATTAAAGATATTTTTAAATGTATTTATGCTCATAAAATGATCAAATTCGTTTCCAAAATTATCAATAATTAATAATTGAATTAAAACGACTATTACTCCAAAAACAAGAATACTATAACCTATTCGATGTCCTTTACCTTCAATCATAAGGTCTCTTTCATCTTTTGTTACGGTTTGTTTTTGCCCATTTATTTCCACAAAGATCTCAACAATAACAGCGCATAAAAAAACGTAAAAGAAAATATTAACCAATTTTGAGGTGTAGTCTGATAGAACCTCTGGCCAACCTAAAATGATAAGAATGTAAAAGACTACTACCGATACTGAGGTAGCTAATGATGTCCAGGATAAAATTTCAGTTCGTGACATAATTTGAAAGTTTAATTTTAAGTAAAAAAAACCATACGCAATGTAAAAAATATGTTACACGATAAAGAAAATTATATTAAGGGCATCTAGGTCTTCTAAACTCTTTTTTGATAGGGGCTAATATGGAATCTAATCCATTTGTTTTGATTTCATACATGGTTGAAATGTATTGACCATGGCTACCCTTTGGAAAACCTTCTCTATGGAACCATTCAAGATAATGCACTGGTAAATCGGTGATATATCTGCCTTCATATTTTCCAAAAGGCATGCGTGCTTGAACGAGTTGAAATAGAAAGGAAGAATCATACATTATTCTAAAAGATACTAATTAAAAAAATAGTACATTGATATAGCTGAGTATTAAAATAAATGAATGAAATTCCGACATTTTTTTTCTTTACTGATAGGAATAGCACTATTTGTACAATGTGAAGTTCTTGATGTAGACAGAGACAAAACTTTCGTTAGAGCAGAAATAGTAGAGAATAAGTTAATTATACAGAATTACAATCTATTTCCTATTTATCTTGTTGCGATGGATGTAGAGTTTGCATCTAGAATCGATTGGTTTCCTGTAGAATCAGAAGAAAATAAAGTACCTGCTATACGTAAACGCACTTTTTCTACCGAATTTATTGAAGGTTTTGAACCTGATAATAAGATTATAATCTATACTTGGGATAAATTGGGGTTATATTGGGATTCAATGACTATTGAACCTCCGTATAAATAAAAAGAAGTCATTTCTTTTGTAATTGTTATTAAATAGCTATTCGTTTTGTTGTGCAACGTTTTGTAGCTTTCATCAAAAGTTGGAATTATGCCTGTTGTAAAACTCATTAAAATAGCCCACGGAAGAAGTGGAGATAAAGGAAATGGTAGTAATGTTGGAATCATTGCAAGGCAACCTGATATTTATCCATTTCTTAAAGAGAAACTTACTCCTGAACGAATTAAAGAACATATGAAATATGTGTGTAAGGGAGAGGTTGATCGTTACGAATTACCTAATATTGGAGCCTTAAATTTCATTTTACATGATAGCTTGGGCGGCGGCGGAACCGTTTCTTTAAAATTAGATGCCCAAGGGAAAACGCATGCCTTACAAGTGTTGAGAATGGATATTGATGTACCTCAAGAATTACTGGAGCTTGTATAGTTTGTTTCTTCGGGATTAACCATTTTTTAAAAAAAAGCTAACGCACACATTGCTTTTTTGCCATCACTCGAATAACGAAATTTGAGCAGAATATTTTGACAGAGAATATTAAATGAAAATAAAGAAATCAGACATAAAGGAACTTATTGGACTTCTTGGATTTAAACCACAAGAAGGTGACAAGGATATTTATTATAAGAACTACCCAAGCCATAAAAACTATGTGCTGAAAGTTGACTTTGAGAAAGAAAAAATTGATTACGGTACAAAAATCAAATTGGGCGACCTGACAACCAGCAACTTTGAAAACAGCGAAAATTTTGTGGTTTTAGAAGGCGTTGACAGAGTTTTAGAAAAAGGCTATGCACCCGACAAACTCTCATTGGAACATAAATGGCCAATGGGTAGAAAAGAAAAAGGCAAGTTGGACATTCTTGTAATGGACAAAGACGACAAAGCCTATTTGATGATTGAGTGCAAAACTTGGGGATACGAATATGAGAAAGAGAAAAAGAAAATGCAACGAGATGGCGGACAGCTATTCTCTTACTTCCAACAAGACAAAGCAGCTCAATATTTATGCCTGTATGCTTCCAGAGTAAAAGACGCAAAAATTGAGTTTGTAAATGACATTGTAAAAGTTGATGAAGCTTGGAAAGAACTCGACAACCAAAAAGAAATATTTGACCATTGGAACAAAAATTTTAAGGACAATGGAATCTTTGAAGAATGGGCAAATGCATACGATATTGAAATCAAATCGCTAACTCGTGGAAGACTGAAAGAACTAACAGAAGAAGATAGCGGAAGAATTTACAACCAGTTTGCCGAAATTCTTCGCCACAATGTGGTTTCTGACAAGCCGAATGCTTTTAATAAAATCTTCAATTTATTTCTCTGCAAAATCGTTGATGAAGACCGCAAGCCAAACGAAGAACTAAAATTTCAATGGTTAGAAACCGACAATAACGAAGATTTGCAAAAACGCCTTTCAGACCTTTACAAACAAGGAATGAAAGAATACTTGACCAAAGAAGTAACAGACTACAATGACGAGCAAGTAGAAGAAAAACTTTATGCACTTGATGCAGCCGTAAGAGACCAAATTCGTGAAATGTTTACTCGTGTGCGTTTGCACAAAAACAACGAATTTGCATTTAAAGAGGTCTTTGACGAGAAGTCATTTGAAGAAAATGCGGTTGTGGTGCGTGAAGTGGTTGAATTGCTTCAACCTTATCAGATTCGATATGGACACAAGCAGCAGTTTTTAGGTGACTTCTTCGAGTTGCTTTTAAGCACAGGAATTAAGCAGGAAGCAGGTCAGTTTTTTACACCAGTTCCCATTGCCAAATTCATTATATCGTCTTTGCCTCTTCGTGAACTTATAAAGCAAAAGATTGAAAATGACGAAACCCACTTCCTACCCTACATAATTGACTATGCAGCAGGTAGCGGACACTTCCTCACAGAATCAATGGACGAAGTGCAAAACATTATCAACGAAATTGACGAAAGCAAACAGCGACCTTCTGTAAAACGAAATTTGAGCAGTTGGAAAATTAATCCTTTCGATTGGGCTTACGATTATGTGTATGGCATTGAAGCTGATTATCGTTTGGTAAAAACTGCGAAAGTGAGTTGCTTCCTCAATGGTGATGGTTTAGCAAATGTAATTCACGCAGACGGTTTAGACCATTTTCAAAAAAGCATTGATTACAAAGGCAAACTCAAAGAAGTAAGCAAAGAAGACCCAAAAGACAATGGCGTTTTTGATGTCTTAATTGCAAATCCGCCTTACTCGGTTTCAGCATTTAAAAACACGCTCAAGAACGGAGAAGAATCCTTTGACCTGTTTAACCGACTGACAGACGACAGTTCGGAAATTGAATGTTTATTTATTGAGCGTACCAAACAACTTTTAAAACCAGGCGGTTGGGCAGGTATTATTTTGCCTAGTTCCATTCTAAGTAATTCGGGCATTTACACAGATGCCAGAGAAATCATTCTAAAATACTTTGCCATTAAAGCCATTGCCGAATTTGGCTCAAACACCTTTATGGCAACAGGCACCAATACGGTTACGCTCTTTTTGGAACGCAGATCCAACAATGATTGGAAAAAGGTAGAAACCGCCATTAAAAATTTCTTTGACAAGCCTAAAGAAGCAACCGTAAACGGCATTGAGAAGGCTTTTGCAAAATATGTAGATGAAGTTTTTGAAGATATTACGCTACAAGACTATATCAGCTTGGTGAACAAAACACCCAATGAAGCTATAAGCAAATCCGAGCTGTTTACTGACTACAAAGCTTGGTTTAATGGTTTGACGGAAATTAAAAACCTGAAGAAGAAACATAAAAAAACTCTCGACAGATTAAAAGCAAAACTTAAGAAAGAGAAAGACGAAACGAAGAAAGCTGATGTAAAAAAGGAAATCGAAAAGCTTGAAATTGACCAACTAAACGAGATTGACAGACTTTTTTACCATAAGATTTTTGCCAAAGAGCAAGACAAAATGCTCTACTTCTTTCTAGCTCAACCACAACAAACGGTTTTAATTAAAGTGGGTGAAAAACAAGCCGAGAAAGATTTTATCGGTTACGAGTTTAGCAACAGACGTGGCCACGAAGGCATTAAAATGTACCGTGATGAAAACGGAAAGCCTATTACCAAACTCTATGATGATGACAATCCACTAAACGGAGAAAAAGCAAACAGCTATGTTTATCGTGCCTTTTTGGGCGAACAAAAAGGCATTTCTGAAAGTTTGCAAAACAACTTGAGCACTTTTGACTTAGCCGAATTGATTGACTTTAAGAAATTGTCGTTTGAAAAATCAATCTCTGTAAACGTTAAAAAAAAACTTGAGCTAAAGTCGAAATATCCTTTCAAGAAGTTGGGTGAAATTTGTGATGTACGTGATGGGACACATGACAGTCCAAAATTTGTGCAACAAGGTTTTCCCTTGGTTACTTCCAAAAATATTACAAGTGGAACACTTGATTTATCAGAAGTTAAATTCATTTCACAAAAGGATTATGATGAAATAAACAAACGCTCGTTAGTTGAAAAGGGGGATGTGCTTTTTGCCATGATTGGTACAGTTGGTAGTCCAGTCTTAGTTGATATCAAACCCAATTTTGCCATTAAGAATGTTGCTCTTTTTAAACTTCAAAAAAATGAATTTCTTGAAAGCAAATTCTTAAAAGAAGTTCTTGATTTAAAGTAGTTAAATCACAAATTGATTATGAACTAAAAGGTAGTAACAGGTCATTTGTATCACTTACCATTTTAAGAAATCTTCAAATCCCACTTCCACCAAAAACGGTACAAGAAAAAATCATAGCTGAAATAGAAGCTATAGAGCAAAAGGAAAAAGCAAGGAGAGAAAAAGCGGAGAGTTTGAGACAAGATGTTTTTAAAACATTCAATTCACTTTCAGAGCAATTTAAAAAACTACCATTGAGCAAGATTATTTCATTACAAAATGGTAAAGGTTTATCTTCTACTAAAATGATTACAGGAGAACACTTGGTTTATGGTGGTAACGGAATAAACGGTACTCATAACGCTTTTGTGTCTGAAAAGGCAACCCTTGCAATAGGGCGTGTTGGTGCATATTGTGGAGCAGTACATTTAACAGAACCTAAATCTTGGATTACTGATAATTCAATGTTTGTAAATCAGTTTTTAAAAGATTTGAATCTCAAATATTTGTTCTTCGCTTTAAAGAATTTGAATTTAAACCAATTTGCTAATCAGTCAAGTCACCCAAACATTTCGCAACCAACAGTTTTAGAACAAAAAATTCCATTCCCTGATAAAAAGGAACAAGACAAAATAATAGGTGAAATAGAAAAACTAGAAACGGAAATCGCTGATATAGAAAATGAATTAGCATCAATGGACGAGCAAAAAGAACAGATATTAAAGGAATATTTAGAATAGAAATGCCAACGCTGAATTCAAGCACATTGCAATCCTCTCCCGATAAATCGGGATGTGGTCGCAAAGAGCTTTCACGTGTAAGTAAGCAAAATTAAAAGGAGCCTAAAATAAATTCTGCGGAATTAGAATTTATGTTGTAAGCAACACCTACCCCCAGATCAAAAGCTAGGTTGCTTATCTTAAATCGTACATGAAGCCCAGTACCTATAAGAGATTGAGCGGTGCTGTAAGGTGCAGGATCATCGTAATCTAATAGGGTATGACTAAATAAAGTGAGATAAATAGTACTCACGTAAAACGGGAAGAGCAGTCCTCCGTTGTCGGGATATGAAATAGGTACAGCATATTTAGTACTAAACCGCCCTATTGTTGAAGAATCAAAAAATAGATCATTATTGAAACCAAAAGGTATAATGGTGCTATTACTGTAAAATGCACGATCTGTCTGGCTTAACCATTGAGCCGTTAACTTTAACGATTGGTTTGTTTTAGGAAAGGGTGATACATACCCATGTGCTCCAAAATAATTAGCGGACCTTTTTTCTAAAGGTTGTAAGGCCGTCCTAAATTCATCGGTTGAGAATTGCAATTCAGTATCATTTAAACCACGATCTGCCTGCAAAAATAATTGAAACCCTGAAGATGGCTGGATATCTCTTGAGTTTTGTAAAAGGCGGATGTTGAGTTGAGTATATATTCCACCTTTCCATTCTATTGTGGAGTTACTAATTGCTTCCCCTTGCAGCGTGTTGTATTGAAGCTTATTGTAGCTAATGTTTGGTCGTATAAAAAAAGAACTGAACCGATCTACATCATCAAAATAATATTCAAAAGGGATGCTTATTCGAGCACCACGTTCTTCGGCTAAGGAATTAATTACAAAAGTGCCTTGAGGTGTATCATCAGTAAACCGTATTGGCAAAATAGATGGCTCTCTATATGTACTAATTGAAATGCCAGGATAGAAGGTTTTATTGGTGTACTTAAGGTCATACCATAATTGATCTTGCAATGTTGTAATTTGAAATGAATATACTTGGCTTTGTAGCACATCCGTACTTTGTATTGATGCTCCCCACTCCGTTCTACCATTTTGTTCGTTAAGAATTGGTAATATGGCACGAGGCTTTAGCCAACGGAAGTCTCTGCCATAATCAGAAACTTCCCAAGTTTCACTTTCAGAAAGTAATTCATCCCCAAGAAAAGGCGCAGTCATTGCTTTATCTAATTGAGAACCGGTAAGTAATTCATCTTCTGAAAGTTCACGATTATAAAAATCATCTTTTGATAGAAGTGCAATTTTTCTCTCATTTTCTACTTGTGTTACGTACACAATAGAGCCATCTTCTGGATGATAAGAGGCATCCATCGCATTAAATTCAGAGTTCGTTAGTTGAACCACACGTTCGGTTTCTAGGTCGTACTCGTAAATATTCATTGCAGGAAAAGCGTCCATTGTGAAAAGGAGCTTATTTTCCTTGGGATGCCAAACGGGGTCGTGTATGGAGCCATCTTTGAAGGCAAGGGTTGGCGCTTTCTTCAAATCGTCTTGGAGGGAAGATTCATTGACTATCCAAAGAGCTTGTACCCCTCGTTGATTGATAATAACAGCAATCTCTCCATTTTTATGGGGAGAAGCTTTAACAACTACAGCCGAGCGATCCTTAAAATCAGTAAGTGTTAACACAGAATCGGATAGTACCTTAACGATATTAGATACATCACCATTGGGTTGAAGAGCATAGAAGTTACTCCCATGTTTATCTGGAGCGTACAGTCGACTTCCTGCTAATATGCGAAATTCAGTTCCCGTATCAATATTTAATCGAACCAATTCCGCTTGATAATTTGAAATGATTCTATTCAGTGAAAAATACTCTCCAATAAATAGATGGCCCGATTCTTTTTCATAATCTATATATGCATCGTCTACTAAGTAATGTTCACTTAATAAAGCGTGGGTGTCTGTAGTTTGATCATACGTATAGAATGCACCCGGCGCATTATACTGGCGCGAGAAATATAAAATCTCATTATTTGAAATCCATAAAGGGCGTTGTTGTCGAACACCATCAAAAGGGCTGGTTATAACTCGATGTAGACGGTCGGTGGTTAAGTCATTGTTTTTAATTCGTACATGTTCTTGTGCATGTTGCCAATCATTAAATTCTTCGTAAAGTTGTTTTGGCCATTTCCCAGTTACATATTTAAGGGCATATCCGTACCCCAAAAAGAAAAGGTTTTGATGAACTCGTATTGCCCGTTTAGAGACATCGTTTCCATAGGTATCGTGTAACCATGTGGTGAAAGCTGCCCCACCAATATAATGACGGTTTCCAGGTTCCGTGTACTCAGAAGGAATGAAGAGCTGACCAGTATTCCAAGGGTGGGCACCTACAAGATTAGCATTGAATTGGTTTTGAAAATACGTGTAATTCGATCTCCCAGAGTAATCTCGTATTCCATGTTCAGACTCATGATATACCGCTAAACCTTCATGCACTCCAACTGGTGGAAAAAAGTTAAACGACCTTCGATAATCAGGGCCCAAAAGTCCAAGTAGTGTTGCGAAAGAAAAAGGATTACTCACATTGGCATGATTAGCATGAAGTAATTCGTGAGGGAGAACCGTTTCTAGCCAAGAACCAGATTGTGGATTTAATGCCTTGCCTTTAAAGGGAGACAGATCCACTTCAGACCGAAAATTTATAGAAGATACAAAACCATTGGTAACATCATTATAGGGAGATAAAACAACAGGAAAACGCTTAAGTTTACCGCCCGTTAATTCTAAGGTTTTATCATATTGGGATTCAAGAATACGGGCAGCTCTTCGTGCAATATCTTCGTGACCAGAAGCAAATATAATTCGAAAATGAGGACTATGTAGTTCTTGCCAGTTAAGACCAGCGGGTCGATGTTCACTCGTGTATAAGACTTGTTGGGCGTGAAAATCTGTGTTTAATAAAAAGAATAGAATGAATAGTGCAAGGGAAAAACGGAGCATAGATGCCATTACAACCCTGGTAAATAGTTAAATATTGCCCAAAAATGAGAAAAAGCTCCTCCCATAACAAATAAATGCCAAATGCCATGGTATCCAAACCAAGATGGAGCAGGGTTGGGTTTTTGAAGGGCGTAGATAATCGCTCCTATTGTGTAAAATAAGCCACCAATAATAATCCAGTATGAAAACACTTTAGGTACAACATCCCATATTTGAGGGAAAATGATAACACACAACCAACCCATTAATAGATACAAACCCGTAGAAAACCAACGGGGAGCATTAAGCCAAAAAACTTTCTTTAAAATACCAGCAACAGCTAAAATCCATACGCCTAGTAACATCCCAAGCCTCCACTCTCCTTCTAGAGCAATGGCACAAATGGGAGTATAGGAACCTGCAATAACCAAATAGATCATCATATGGTCAATCATTCTAAAGAGTTCTTCTTTTTGAAAAGAAACTTGAACCGAGTGATAGATTGCAGAACTTCCGAACATTAAAACGACGGTTATGCCGTAAATAATGAAAGCTATTCGGTAAGAAACAGACTCAATGGATGAATCGAACATCAAAAGTACAGTTCCAACTAACGCAACAAGAGCTCCAAAAAGATGAGTATACGTGTTAAAAGGTTCTCTAATAGGAAAAAGGTATTTCTTCAATGTATCAGGGTTAATTTATTAAGCTAAGCCACAAAGAGTTTCCAATACAAGAAAATCAATGCAAAGCCGGATATGAATAACATTCCAAACCAGCTTAATAATTTCAACCATTGCGCAGGTTTTTTATTTTCTGGAAAAAGATCCGAAAAAATGAGCTTATAGTTAATATAGGCGAACACAGGACCAGACAAAAATGACATAGTGGTTGCTAAATCCACCATAAAAATGAACCTGCTTCCTGCCACATAGAGAACCAATAGAGAAATTATAGAGATTATGATAAGCGTTCCTCGGTAGCTTTTAAAAAAAGAAGGTTGCTCGTTGTTGTTACGGTTAAGATTTAAAATATGAGAAATGGTTCTTGGATAGGCATCTGTAACGGTAAGCGTTGTACTAAACATTGCTGTAAATGCACAGATTACGATAATTACATAGGCCCAATCGCCTAATGTTTCGGTGTAAAGACTAATGAGAGTACTCGCAAATTGAGAACCACTAACCGCAAAGTTCTCCCCTGATCCAAATAGGATTAATGCTCCAAGGCTTAAGAATCCGAGCGCCATTACAGCCGCACCAATAAAGCCAATGTTAAAATCGGTTAGTGAGTCCTTTAAAGAAGGTGTTACATTTGTTTGTTTAATTCGTTCTATAATCCATAAAGAATGCCAAGCAGAAGCATCAATAAGAATGGGCATCCATCCCATTAAAGCGATGAGAAAAGATACTCCACCCACTGTCCATATAGTTGGGGCATCCGGGCGGGGACTAGATCCTGAATTTAAAAAAGCTACTACTACAGCAATTAGTGTAGAAATGGATAAAACAACGATGATTAATTTAATCGCCTTATCAAGGGCGGAATATTGACCTCCTTGTAAAATAGCTATGCAAATGGTTAAAATAATTGCGCTCCATAGTAATGGAGAGAGTGTTATCCCTGTTAATTCAGCAGCAAGGCTTGCCGTAACAATGGTAACAGCGGCCTGCACCACGCACATGGTTAACATAGTGAACCCAGAGAATGTCCAAAGAGCCCACCGGCCTAATTTTTTATAACCTTCGATAATACTTTCACCCATTGTAATGGTGTATCGAGGTCCAAATTCTAAAAATGGATATTTTGATAGGTTTGCAAGAACCACAGCCCAAACAAGAGTAAACCCAAACTCAGCGCCAGCTCTTGTAGACTGAACGAGATGAGAAACACCAATGGCTGCTGCGGCTAAAATTAAACCAGGTCCGAACGCGTATTTAAGGGTCGAAGTTGTCTTAGAGATAGTGTTAGGCATGTAAAAAAATAATTTCAAGAGTGTACAAATTATAAAACAATCAGAAAAGGTGAAGTATCAAAAGAAAAGAATTCTGTAAAAGTAACTTTCTGAAGATGTTGCTTATGGGGGCTTGTTATAGAATAGTAGGGGTTTGAACAGAGTTACTAACTGGAAGTATAATTTTCTACTAGTGATTTTTAATTGAAATAAAGCTATTGTAAACTACGCGAGTAGCTTTTTAAGCATTTTACATCTACTTGTTCTATTCTAACTTCTAATTAAGGGATATAATTAAGATCATTTATGAAAAATTTAGTCACACTTTTCTTTGTATTCGTTTTATATAGTTCTGCGCATGCGCAAATATCATTAGATTATTATTTGCCAGAAGGGGTAGAATATAATGCCGAGATTCCAACGCCATTAGAAGTCATAAAACATGAAGTAGGTGAATGGCATATACGCCATGATCTACTGGTTGACTATATGTACGCTATTGCAGAAGCATCGGATAGAGTATCTATTGTAAAAACGGGTCGCACCTATGAGAATAGGCCCCTGCTATCACTGGTGTTCACATCACCAGAAAATCACGGGCGCCTCGAAGAAATTAGGCAAAATCACTTGTCATTAGGGGATGCAGAGAACTCAGGAAATCTTGATGTTAACGCTATGCCCGTTGTTGTACAGCTTAGTTATAGTGTACATGGTAATGAACCCAGTGGGGCAAATGCCTCGTTATTGATCGCCTACCACTTAGCGGCTGCTCAAGGAAAGGAAATAGATCGCGTACTTGCCAATTCAGTGATTTTACTCGATCCATCTATTAATCCAGATGGACTAGCACGGTTTGCTCACTGGGCGAATACACACAAAAGCTTAAAAACCTTAGTTACTGATCCCGAAACTAGAGAGTATGACGAGATTTGGCCAGGAGGTAGAACCAATCATTACTGGTTTGATTTAAACCGCGATTGGATGTTAGTTCAACACCCTGAAAGTGAAGCAAGAGTTCAGCGATATCAAGATTGGAAACCAAATATTTTAATTGATGCCCATGAAATGGGATCTAATTCAACATTCTTTTTTCAACCAGGTATTCCTAGTAGAACGCATCCATTAACTCCAGAAAGAAACCAAGCATTAACGGCAAGTATTGGAGAATATCATGCCGATGAACTGGATAAAATTCAATCTCTATATTACTCCAAAGAGAGTTTCGATGATTATTATTATGGAAAAGGATCAACTTATCCAGATGTTCAAGGAAGTATTGGTATTCTGTTTGAACAGGCAAGCTCTAGAGGACATGCTCAAGAAACCATTCACGGGGTACTAACATTTCCTTTCACCATATTGAATCAATTTACAGCAAGTTTAGGAACCATTAAAGCAGCGATTGATTTGCGTGTTGAATTGTTAGAGCATTATCGCTTGTTTTATAAAGAAGCGGATCGCGCGGCGTCTCGGTCCACTATAAAAGCCTATGTGTTTGGAGAGTCTGCCGATGGAGCAAGAACGTATCATCTAGCAGAAATGATCAACAGACATAACATAAAAATGTATGAGTTGAACGAATCCATAACGGCTAACGGAGAAAAATTTGAGGCAGGGAAAGCCTATATCATTCCCACAGACCAGCCGCAGTTTAAATTAATTACGGCAATGTTTGAGCGAAGAAATACCTTTACTGACAGTTTATTTTATGATGTATCTGCTTGGACGATGCCGTATGCCTTTAACCTACCATTCGCGGAATTAAGCAACAGGCAATTTCAATCAGACTTGTTGGGTAAAGTGTTTGATGGAACCATGAAATCCACAGGGGAGGTACTTGGAGAGGAATCTCATTATGCCTATGCCTTTGAATGGGATGAGTATTATTCACCACGCGCACTTTATAGGATATTAGAAGCTGGTGGCAAAGCAAAAGTAGCAAAATTGCAGTTTTCAGCCGTTACACATGATGGGGAGAAATCGTTTGATTACGGGAGTATTCTACTCCCGCTGGGCATTCAAAAAGATCAAGCAGCAATAAAAGAAATGGTGCAAACAATAGCAGAAGAAGATAATATTAAGGTGTATGCTATAAAAACGGGTTTGTCTACGAAGGGGATTGATTTAGGAAGTAATAATTTCTCTATGATTGAAAAACCTAGCGTAGCAGTAATTGGTGGCGAGGGAACCAATGCCTATGAGATTGGAGAAATGTGGCATCTAATGGATCAGCGTTATCATATGCCATTAACAATTATTGATAAAAAAGATCTCGCTGGTGCCGATTTAGATAGATATACAGTAATGATTGTAACAGGATACAATTACAGCGATTTATCTTCATCTACTGAAGAAAAAATTAAAGATTGGGTTCGTTCGGGAGGTGTTTTGCTTGCCATGAAACAAGGAGTACAATGGGCGGCACAACAAGATCTCGCAGAGGTCTCTTTTGTGTCGAACGAAGAGGAAGAACAGGCAAATTCTGGAACCAGACCGTATGTAAAGCAAGGAGCAGATCAAGGTGCGCAAGTTATAGGTGGCTCCATTTTTAATGCTATTCTAGATCTAACACATCCTCTTGGCTATGGATATAATGATCCTGAAATCACGGTATTTAGAAATAGCACTATGTTTATGGAAAAAGGCGAAAACCCCTATTCTACGCCGCTGTATTATTCAGAAAATCCACTTGCGAGTGGATATATCTCTGATGACAACGAGGAGATGATGAAAGGAACAGCGGCCATTGTGGTTAGCCGTTTCGGAAGAGGCAAAGTTATAGCGATGACCGATAATCCAAATTTCCGAGCGTTTTGGTATGGAACCAATAAGTTGTTTGCCAATGCGATTTTCTTTGGTCCAAACATTCGGGGAAACTCAGGGAATTAAGAAGCCTACTAACAATCATTACTTTCATTCCCACGAAAGTGGGAATGTAGGTGTGTATAAAAATCCAAGCTTGGTTAACTATCCAGATCTCGGCTTTCGCTGCGGGATGACTGGTTCATAAAGAACGTGGCAAGTAATGGTCATTCCCGCGTAGGTGGGAATCTAGGTGCTTAAATAAATACTCCTCAATGAAAAAGATGACTAATTTTACTCTATGATTATGCGCATGTTGAAGCTTACCAATAAATTACTTTTATTGAGTTTATCCTTATAAATGAGTAGGGTAAAATGAATAATACTTAAAGACACAATAGAGATAAAGTGAACTGAGTTCATTTTATCATTTTGTTGGCAGTAAGCAAAATAAACATTAATGAAAGTCAAAAAGATTCGATTAAAAAATGGTTACAGAAGGTTCCATGATCTAACTATTGACCTTGGTGATACTCCTCAAAGAATTATAGCCCTTGTCGGTCCAAACGGTTGTGGAAAAAGCAGCGTCATGGATGGGATGTTATTCATTCACAATTCGCATGGTAACATTGGTAACAAAGGAGCTAAAGACCACAATTATCATTCTATGAGTGGAAATCCTAGTTATAACTGGCAAAACATAGAACTTGAATTTGACCAAGGCTTATATCGAACTGTAAGAAATTTGAAAGTTAAAGAAGGAAAAGACAAAACACTATTCTCTTTAAGAAGCCCATATCGTTATAATAGCAATCTAAAAGTCTCTCAATCAAGGGCTACTTCAGAATTAAGATTGAATAATTATGGAGCTTCAACATCTTCCGACCTTGACGATAAAATGGAAGAAAACTATAGAAGGCTATACATTAAGTACAATAGATACCTTAATCAAGCAGACTGTCGGCCAAGTGAAGCAAAGGCGAAAATAATCGGTGACCTTAACGGTTCCATAGGTAATTGTCTTGATTTGGAAATCGTAAGTATAGGAGATATAGAAGCAAATGAAGGAACTCTATATTTTACAAAATCTGATTATTCATCCAATTTTGAATTTAATGTACTTTCCTCAGGTGAAAAAGAAGTGGTCGACATATTATTGGACCTATATCTTCGAAGTGATGAGTATGACGATTCCATTTTCTTGATTGATGAACCTGAACTTCACATAAATACAGCTATTCAAAAAAAGCTTTTACTTGAAATCAACAGACTAATTGGATCCAATTGCCAAATATGGGTAGCTACTCATAGTATAGGCTTTCTTAGAGCTCTTCAAGAAGACTTAAAGAATGAATGCCAGATAATTCAATTTGATGGAGATAAAAATTGGGCATCTGAACCACAGACTTTACAACCAATTAAGAAAAGTCGTTCGAATTGGAAAACCATTTTTGAAACAGCTTTGGATGACTTGACAGGATTAGTAAGTCCTAAACGAATAATCTACTGCGAAGGTAAAGACAAACCAGGAAAAAATGGTGAAGAAAAAGGTTTTGATGCTAAAGTCTTCAATAACATTTTCTCTGAGAAATATCATGATACATTATTTATCTCAAGTGGCGGAAATACGGAGTTGGATCAAAGAAGTGAAATAGCTTTGACTATTCTGACTAAGGTTTTTTCAGATATTGAAATATGGGTTTTAAAAGACAGAGATGTATCTTCTGGAAAACCTAATGACGAAAACGATAGACAAGTATATCTCAAAACCAACCCTAAAAATTATCGAATCCTAAGGCGTTGGGAAATTGAGAATTATTTATTCGATAAAGAAGTATTGAAGAAATTCTGTTTGACAAACAACTTAACGTTTGACGAAGAAGAATACGATAAGTTCGTTACGGACATTGATAATCAAAACATAAAAGATGAAACGAATCGAATCAAGAATTACTGCGGGATTACAACCAGTATTAATGCTGAAAAATTCAAGCTTCAACTGTCTGAAATGATATCAGAAGACATGGAAGTATTTAAAGATTTTGAAGAAACAATATTTAATAGAAAATAGCCAGCTGCCAACAATGGCGATAAAGCATAGGCCTAACCAACCAACCCGTTCCTACTTGTCATATACTAAACGTTGGAGAAGAATTGGTATGGTAAAGGCACATCGTTTACAAAGTTAAAGGGACATCGTTTACACTTTTTTAGTCGTATATATTCACAAAAAATGAATGTATATGCCTTGGAAACAAACGACACCTATGGAACAAAAAATTGAATTTATCTGTGAATGGAGATCAGGAACATATACCATTACAGATCTTTGTGAACACTTTGGAATTTCAAGACCAACCGCGTACAAACTAATTTCTCGATTCGAAAAAATGGGATTTGATGGTCTTCGAGAGAGCTCAAGAGCTCCCAGGAACCATCCTAATCAAACTAGTAAAAAAATCACTGATACTATTCTTAATTTAAAGAAAAAGTATCCGCGTTGGGGAGCAAAAAAAATAAGAGTTTTATTGTTTAACGAATTACCAAATGAAGACCTCCCTTCGGTGGTTACAGTTCATAATATTCTAAAGAAAAATGGTTTTGTCTCTACGAAAAAAAGGATGCGTAGGATCAAGCCTGTATTTCCTATTTTCGATCCAGAAGAATGTAATGAAGTATGGAGTGCAGATTATAAGGGAAAGTTTTTAATGGGTAATACCATCTATTGTCATCCGCTGACTATAGCAGACTCCAAAAGTAGGTTTTTATTTTCTGCAAAGGGGCATTACAAGGAAACCCTAAAAGAAGCTAAAGCAGCCTTTACAAAGGTTTTTAGGAAATATGGGATTCCCAAACAAATACATACAGACAACGGAAGCCCATTTGGTTCTGTAAGAGCTATTCAAAGATTTACACAGCTCTCCTATTGGTTCATTGAACTCGGTATAACGCCTGTTTTCTCTGACCCAGCTCACCCCGAACAAAACGGAAGACATGAACGCATGCACCGCGATTTAAAAGCTGCTTGTGCCAAACCATCTGCATATGATATGAAAGCTCAACAGCGACGATTAAATGCTTTTGTAAAAGAGTATAATCATGTTAGACCACATGAAGCTTTAGGGATGAAAACTCCAGCTCAAGTACATTCATTTTCAACAAGACCCTTTCCTGAAAAAATTGAACATTATGACTACCATCACGAATGGAAAACATTGAAAGTAACTCAAAATGGGGCTATCAGATGGAAGTCCTATTATTGGGTTTATCTCACAGCTGCTCTTAAAGGAAAATATGTGGGTATTGAACCAGTAGGAAATGGAATTTGGAGAGTATATTATAGAAATATATTTTTAGGCTTCTTTGATGAAACTAACTTAAGAAATAAAGATCAACATGCAAGGTTAGAGACTAATTTAGTGTAAACCCTAATCTTTAACTTGTGTAAAGCATGTGTCTTAACGAACTTGAAAAAAACAGAAAGATTTGAAACTATCAAAAGAAATTAGAAAAAAACTACTTATCGATGGTCATAATTTAATTGCGGAATTTGCTGATATGGATGTTATAATTAATCTTTTTATACATAAAATTTTATACGATGAGATATCTTAAAAAGAACCAAGTGTCAATTAAAGCCTTACAACGAAAATGTCAGCAAGTTACTTAACTTTTTAAATTATAAAAGTAGTACATTATTACCTTTTGAAGGGCTGGAGCCAGAATACTAAAAAAGTTAAAAAGGGGGGGATTGATACTGACTTTCTTCCCTTGAGTATAGCACAAAAATGAGTAACAACTTATTCTTTTTTATACCAAGATTTAAGACGGTATTCATGTTCATGATATCTATTTGTTGTAGCACAGTATGTTTTACTATGTCCAAGATATCTTTTTGAGCCAGGATAAAGGGTGGTAATTTCATTCTCCCTATATTTCCCTAAATCTCCTATTAAACAAGAGTAATTACGATATACTATTGTTACGGAAACCTTTGTTCCAGATTTATTTTTAACATAAACATCCGAATATTTACTCGAACCACTTGATTCATAAACAATAGCTACTAAAGTTTGGGCAGATAAAATAGATGGAGTTAGAAATATTAAGGGGATTAGCAAAAAGAATTTTTTCATTGTAAAGGAAAATTTTTTTCAATAAAATAATATATAAAAGTAATAAACTCATGAATAACAACTTCTCGGAAAGCTACTCACTTTTTCTAGACACAGAAAATTATTGAAAATAAATTAAAAAAAAAATTAAACGACGAATTTCTTTAAGAAGGTTAAAAGCGATGGCTCTTTAAAAAGGTAAAATACCCCAGGGGTGTTCTTATGAACAAGTAAAATCAATGCTTTAGATGAAAAAAGGTCTCCCAATTATCAGCCTTAATTTCAGTCCAAATTTTGGGAAATCGTAAATAAAATATAGTCCCCAAAATGTCAGCACGTTACTTTACTTTTTAAATTATAAAAGTGGGACATTATTGTCTTTTGTAGGGCTGGATCCAATATATTAACACGAACGCCCAACAAAGTGCAAACGGCACTAGCCGTTTGCATTAATTAGAACAATAATATGAATAGAAACGAAAATTTACTGAATGCAAATACAATATCCTTTAGTGATATTATTTCAGGAGACAATACATATCAAGTTCCTCTCTTTCAAAGGGACTATTCTTGGAAAGAAGAAAATTGGGACGATTTATGGTTAGATATTAACAATGCTTTGGAGAGTAATACTAGGCATTATATGGGTTCAATTGTTTTGATTAAAAAAGAAAAAAAGCAACTTGAAATCATTGATGGTCAACAAAGATTAACAACATTAAGTTTATTAGCATTAAGCTGTATTAGAATAATAGAAGAATTAATCCAAAACAATGAAAATAAATGTGATAACGTAGAACGAAAAGATATCCTAATGAGAAAATTTGTAGGTTTTAAATCTGCAAAATCATTAATGTTTTCACCTAAACTGAAGTTAAATAAGCTAAATAACCCAACTTATTCTTCTTATTTAATTCAATTTCATAATGTTCCTAACAAAAGTAAACTTGCTAAATCTAATAAAGCATTACTTGAAGCATACGAATATTTCTATAAAAAGCTTAAACAAGAAGTTTTTAAAGAGAATGACACAGACAATTTAATTGATTTTATTGAGTTTGTTGGAGACAACTTACAATTCATTCAGATAACAGTTGTCGATGAACTTAACGCTTATTTGGTATTTGAAACTTTAAATGATAGAGGAATTCCATTAACTGTAACAGACTTGTTTAAGAACTATCTTTTTTCAAAAGTTGCAGAAGATGACCAAGAACACATAAAAAACAAATGGGATAGTATTTTAAGCTATGTTAGACATCGTGACTTCGCAAATTTCTTAAGATATTATTGGATTTCGAGAAATAGGTTAATTACAGAGAAAGAATTATTTAAAGCAATTAAACGGACAGTTTCTGACCAGAAAGATGTAATTAATATTATCACAAATCTAGAAATACACGCAGAAGTTTTTAACGCTTTATCTGACCCTAAAGATGATTTATGGAAAGGAAATCCCAAATTAATAAGTCATTTAACAGAATTACAAATTTTTGGAATTAAACAGCCATTTCCACTTTTATTATCTGCGTATGAGAAATTTGACATAAAAACATTTACAAAAATTGTGAAAATATGTTCAATTGTATCTTTCAGATATACTGTTATTTCTGGTTTTAAGACTAACATTTTAGAACAAGTCTATAGTAGAGCCGCAAACAATATCATAAAAGGAGTAAGTACAAATGCCTCACAGGTATTTAATGATTTAGGTCAGCTATATGTATCCGATGAAATTTTCACTAATCAGTTCACATTGAAAACAATTAATACTAAATCAAAAAATAGATTAGCTAGATACATAATCTATTCTTTAGAAAACAAGAACTCTGAATTGAGTGCATTAGATTTTGAACAAGATAATGGTACTTTAGAACATATATTACCTGAAAATCCAAGTGACGATTGGAATGGTAGCTTTGTAAAAGACACCCAAATTGAATTTATTTACAGAATTGGAAATTTCACCATTTTAGAGAGTAAATTAAATAAGGAATGTGAAAACAAATTAATCGATGAGAAAAAGCCCAAATATTTAAAATCCAAGTACTCTTTAACAAAAGAATTTGACTACGATTTATGGAATCCGAATAAGTTAAAACAACGTCAATCGAAATTAGCCAAACTTGCTAAACAGATTTGGAGATTGAATTATTAAAAATAACTAATGCCAACTATGGCTTTAAGTAATTGCTTAGCTGGTTAAGAGAAGTGTAATTCCTACAATTTAAATACCTTTAAAGCCCAGCGGAAAAATCCGCAATTTAAAAACCGCAACTATTCATACACAAACTGTTGGCAAATAATAAAAACGACAAATTGAAACTAAATCTTCTTACGATATTAACCTTACTAATCTATACGAATTCATTTGGACAGTTTGCTTTTAATAACATTGAATTTAAGCTAAAAGAACCGCCTGAATCTGCTTACCGAATTTTCCAAACTGAAAAAGGACAATTAAAGAAAATTCTTGAATTCAACTCTAACAACAAGATTATATTTGACTATCGAGAAACCGAAATCCCACCTTTTTTCAATTGGAAAGAAACTCAGATATTTATTTATGCAAACGAATATGACAAAGATGGTAGAATTGTAAAACGATATGACTTTAATTCAAATGCAGGCTTGTCAATTTACACTTATGACTATGGACAAAATCCAGAAACAAAAACATTATTTACTCAAAAGTACCCAGAAACAAAAGATTTCAAGCAGAACACTAATGCCTATGCGTACATTTCAAAGTTTAAAGATTTTAAGCAATTAAAGTATTCCAAAGAAGTAGAAAAAATCATTTCATCACCTAAACTAAAAGGTTATACAGAAATCCTTAACTCTCAAAACAAACCAATCGAGAAAAAAGAATACAGTATCATGTATCGTGATACAATTTTGACTACTTTTCAATATAACTCAAATGGAGATGAAGCTTTTAAGAAAGTTGTCGGAATCAGTAATAATGAAACCAAAAGAGAAATAAGTAACACTTTCGGACAAAACTCTGAAACTACGGAAATAAAGTATTTCAGAGATGGTGAAGTAATTTCGATATATCGATTTGCTAATTCAAAAAATCAAGATAATAACACAAAAACAGAATATTCTGAAGGAAGCGGGATTTTGAATATTCGACATTATGAATATGACAAAGATGATTATTTGATTAAAGTTTCAGTATTCGAGACAGAATATAATGGAAATCTGATAGTCCCAATTACATCAGACTTACAGAAAACATCTGAAATGATTTATGAATACAACAAAGATGGACTTCTTAAAATAGAAAGTATGACAGATTTCAAAAAGAATAAGAAAGACATCAGAGAGTATAAGTATAGAATTGATATAATTGAATAAATAACATTTGCTAAGTAATTGCTTCTTCTCGCGTACTTCTGAAAATTTTCGCGGATTTTCAGCATGGTGCGTATTTGTAAAGTTTCATGCCAATCTATGCAACTACCCATAGCGGATACTTTGGCCAAAAATTTGAGAACAGCAATATGAAATCGACTTTAATAGTAATTTTTATATTCTTAATCTTTTCCGATTTAAATGCAAGTCCTCAAGTTCTTGATTATGTTATGTATAAAAACGATGCATGGATAACTATCCAGATCCAGGCTTTCGCCGCGGGATGACTTGTTCATAAAGAACGTGGCAAGTAATGGTCGTTCCCGCATAGGCGGGAATCTAGGTGCTTAAAAAAATACTCCTCAACAAAAAGATGACTTATTTTACTCTATGATTATGCGCATGTTGAAGCTTACCAATACATTACTTTTATTCCGTTTATCCTACGAATTCCATAAGATAAAATGAACTATGTTCATTTTATCATTTTGTTGTAGCCAATTAAAAAACAGATGAAAAAATAAATGAGCCCTGAAGTACCAATAATAATTCTAATTCTCGCAATTCCTACCTACCTCATTTGTTTATGGGGGATGAAAAAGCTTAAAGCAGGAACTGAAAAGAACAGGAAATGGCTTGCCTTAATTCCTACCATCATACTTAGTCCATTAATTTATGTTGGGCTAATAATGCTTTGGATCTTCTCGCTTTCACATTATCCAACTAACGACTTTGACCAAACAGAATGGAATTCAAATGTCGAAGAAAGATATAAAATGTCAGAGGACATTATTGAAAGTAGAATGTTAATGGGGAAAACTCATAATGAGGTAATCGAAATACTTGGAACGGATTTTTCATCCAATAATGAAAGAAGTATAACTTACGAATTAGGCCACGTTCCTGGACTATTTAATATTGACCCTGATTATTTGGAGATTAAGTTTGAAAATGGAATTGTAGTAAGCGTATACCAATATGAAGGATAATAAAAAACTGGCTACAACAACACCTAAACGGCATTAAAACGCAGCTTAGCCAAACCGTTGGAGAAGAATTCGCTCTGCTCTTCTTCTCCAACGTGCCGGGCTAAGTTCAGGAGTTGCGTAGCAACTCATCCCAACCCTCACTAAATTCAATAGGTAAAACCAACTGAACTTAGCCCGGCACGTTGGCAACCATATGAAAAACACTATCGCAATTATATTACTTTTTGTTTTCGGAACAGTCTTTTCACAAAACGACTGTAAAGATTATAAAGAAAACTATATTCCTAAAAATCTGAACGATGCAATTGAATACTTGACTTGCGAATGGTCGGAAGCTGATAAAACAGAATTCAAAAACAAAGAAGAAGGCGATGCAGTAAGCGAATTACATTTGGGGACTGGAATGGGAATAAGAAATGGTTGGGAATTATGGAAAGGCAAAAACCGAATATCAAGATTTTTCAAATCAAAAGGAATCTCTCATCCATACGATATGTCTTCAATAATTTTGACTTCTTTTCATAGAGACTTAAACGACAAACCTATTGAGCTGGACGAACAAATAGAATATTATAAGTCGTATTGGGACGGAATAGAACATCAAAGGAAAAACCTAAAGAAAAAGTTCAAAGAACTAGAAAAAGGAGATGTAATTAAAGTTCCATTATCAGGAGAAATTGGATGGAGATATGACGGAACAGATAGAACTACTTTGCATAATTATTTGTACACAGTCGAAAATTCAAGAGACTTCGATTGCTTTGTGGTAGGAACTGTAGTTTCAACTAATAAGAAAAGGAAGAATTACTTTGTAACAATCAAGTTGAACAATGTTGATAATTGTGACTATAAAAACCCAATTTACAATAAAAAAGAAGTGTCAGTTGGAAAATTAATGGAAATAAATATGGCGATTAACAAAGTAATAATCGAATAAATACGGTTGCCAACAATGTGGCTGGGCTAAGTACAGTGGATATGCATTGAGTTTAGCCCAAGTTAGGATGAGTTGCTACGCAACTTTTGTACTTAGCCTAGCCACGTTAGCTGTAAATTGAAGAACCCTCCTAGCAATGAAGAGAACTAAAGAACATAAAGTTGAATGGTCAGGTAAAATAAAAGGGAAAGAATTCTTAGATACTTTATTTGAAGAGTTAGTTGTTCGAAAAGCTGACATTGAAAATGTTGTATTTAGAAATGTCCATTTTAAGAACAGTTATCTTGGATTTGACACTAAATACTCTGATTGCCTTTTCATTGACTGTAAATTTTATGGAAAGTTTAGTTCACTAGGTACGCCAGCAAAATATACCGACTGTAAATTTGAAAAATGTGAATTCGTTGGAATAGACTTGTTTACAGGACAGCATTTTTAAACTGAAAATTCGTTTCAAAATCCGTTATTTTTTAAATACGAGACCCATGTACACAATTACAAGATTGGCAAGAATACTAATAATTTTAATTCTAACACTTGTTGGGCTTTTTTTCTGTAAAAAGAATAAACAAGAAAGAGTACATAAAATATCTGAAAATTTTGAATTTACAAAAATCATAAAGGATGATCATGAACTTTATAAGCCCAAAAAAGAAGCCAAAGCTGTTCTAATTCTTTTTGGAGGTTATCCTGAGACGGCGAAGGACATTGAAAGAGAATTTAACATCCTTGATATTGCGAGGAAAAATAATATTGCAGTAATCCTATCCAATTTTAACCAAAAATTATGGCTTGAAGAAAACGAAAAATACAGACTAGCAAGTAGTTTACAGGATATAATTGTGGAAAATCAATTACCTAGTGACAATATTTTTATTGGTGGTTTTTCAAGTGGTGGAGTTGTAAGTATTTTACTTAGCAATTTTATAGTTGGTATGAAACAATTCTACATTGATCCAAAAGGGGTATTTATTGTAGATTCGCCCATAGACTTAGTGGCTTTATATAAATCTTTAGAAATAAATATACACCATAATTTTTCGGAGCCTTCTACTAAAGAAAGTACTTGTTTGTTAGAGACTTTAGAAGACAGCTTTGGTAAACCTGAAGATGATATAAAAAAATATGAGGACAAAGCAGTATTCACATTTAGTACTAACAACACGTCTAATTTAGAAAAGTTAAAAAGCACAAAAATAAGACTTTATACAGAACCTGATACCCTTTGGTGGAAAAAGAATCGAATGGCTGACTATAAACAAACGAATGCTTTTTACATTAAAAAATTATCTGAGAGTTTAAAAATGAAAGGGTTTGAAAAAGTTGAATATATCCCGACTGAAAACAAAGGATATAGAGCAGATGGTGAACGACACCCTCATAGTTGGGCAATTGTAGATAAAAATGACTTGATGAATTGGATATTATTAAAATAAAAATGTGTACGAGAAAGAAAATTAATAGAGCTTCTTATAATCAGCTAATACGAAATGTAAACCGTTCAAAAAAAACTATGGCTAAAAGAATTATATATTCTATTTTTTTGAGTTTTCTTCTAAACAACATTGTTTATGGACAAAATCAGAAAACGGGTGAAATTGAACTAATTGATATCTCTCAAAAGCAGATTGAGTTAATGAATTTGCTTCAAAATGAACCTATTGAAGAACGAAATATAATGTTAATTGACTCTATTTATAAACCGCATAGCTATTTGTGGAAGGGATATTTAGGTAGCGAATCGGATTTCACACATTGGATTAACAATTCGGCGTATCAAGAATTGGAATCCTATAATTCTAAAGCTGATGACATTGACCTCTTAAAACTCAATGAATACTTTTTCGAGACGGTTCAAGGAATGGAAAAGTTTACTGGAAATAAGCCGATTGGTAAATGGTATATATTTTTCGGACCTAAATGGACAAACCTTGGTGGTTTTGGTGATGGAACAATGCTGATAGATTTAGCGCACGAAAGGAACGGAACCCTTAAAGACATAAACATCTTTTTTCCTCATGAAATAAATCATCAAATTTATTCCAATACAATGAAACAGGAGAATAACGCCGTTTTATATAGAATTCTGGACGAGGGCTTTGCCTCTTATGTTAGTTATTTGTTTCATAACGGAACAACTACGATAACCCAAGAATTGGATTTTACCGAATCTGAATACAAAGCTTGTTTAGAAAACGAAAAAGAACTTATTGAACTGTTAAGAAAAAGTTATAACTCTAATAACGAAATATTAAGTGACAAGTTTGCAAATCGTGCATACAAGTTTTCAGAAAAATACCCGGGTGCAGTTGGCTATTTTATCGGGTTTAGAATTGTTGAAGAATTTGTAAAAAGAAATGGAAAAGATTCTTGGAAAAAGATTTATCACATGAAACCCGAAACAGTTTTAAGACAAAGTAAAATATTAGAATAAGCGCTTGAGAAAATTCCCTCTGCTCATCTTTTCTAATGAGGCTAGACAAAGCACAATAGCTGCGAAGCAACACATCCCAAATTAGGTTAAATTCAATGGTAAAACCACTGCACGGATCCTATTGTGTTACATTTTAATTTATAAGAATTAAGTATGAATTTATTTTTTCTATGATGTCTTTGAATGTATAGTTATACCAGATCAAAATTTAAAATAATCACATTTTAGTATTTTTGATCCAGGCCGGATATAAGTCAACAGGTTACACAATTGAAGAACAATCAAATTAGTGCCTGATGATTAGTAGAGAAGTAATGTTTAAATTAGAAAATCAAATCCTATAAAGAGTGTTCAATATCAGGTGTTAAATCGATCAAAATACTAAATACTACCTATATTTCTTTCGATGTTCACTTCTATAAAATAGATCCAATAATGAAAAAAATTATTTTTTACAGCGTTATAATTATTGTACTTAGTTCGCTATATTTTTATTTTTTCTTACCGACTTTAAATTTTGGTTTTTATGGTCTACCATTTATTTTCTTATTACTGAGTGGGCTTCTCTTCCTATTAGAAAATTACAATAAAAAGAATAATAGGAATAATAACATAAACTCTATAATTGATAGTATATTTTGGCTTTCATTGAGTTTTATAATAATTGTTCCTTCAGTTTCTACATGGGCTATTTTTCATCATGAAAAATACAAAGAGTTAATTGGTGATGTAAAAATAGGAGAAAATTTTACAAATCAAGTAGCTCCAATATCGAATGAAGAAATAAGAATTGTAGATAAACCGATGGCATACCGCCTCGGTGACAAAGTTATAGGCTCTATTCCTTCACTTGGTAGTCAGGTTGATGTTGGGGTATTCAGTATTCAGAGAGTTAACAATAAACTCTATTGGGTAGCGCCATTACTACATTCTGGTTTCTTTAAATGGCAAAAAAACAATGAAGGCACACCGGGTTACATAATGGTATCGGCAACTAACGAGCGCGATGTGAAATTAATCCAAAAAATAAACAATAAACCTATTAAAATTAGATACCAAACAGAAGCATTCTTCAGTGATAATTTAAAAAGACATATTTACTTTAATGGTTACACAACTACAGGGTTTACTGATTTCACATTTGAGATTAATGACGATGGAGAACCATTTTGGGTAGTAACATTATACTCAAAGCAAATTGGTTTTAGCGGAAAAGAAGCAATAGGAATAATAATTGTTAATCCAGAATTAGGGGAAATCAATGAATACTCTATTGAAGACGCCCCAACTTGGGTTGATAGAATTCAACCATCTGAATTTGTATTTGATCAAATACATGATTGGGGAGAATACGTGGAAGGTTACTGGAATTTTGCAAATGAAAATAAGCTGGAACCGAGTAATGGTATTTCTTTAATTTATGGAAGTAATAATAGATCCTATTGGTATACAGGGATAACGTCTGTTGGAAGTGATGAAGGTACAGTTGGTTTTATTTTGGTGGATACAAGGACAAAGAAGTCTATCTGGTATAAGCAAAAAGGAGCAACTGAAATAGCTGCTCAACGTTCTGCAATGGGAAAAGTTCAGGAAAAAAGATATGCTGCATCTTTCCCTATAACCTACAATATAAATGGTATTCCCACATATGTGATGTCCTTAAAAGACAATGCAGGATTAATTAAAATGATCGCTATGGTATCAGTTGAAGATTATACGATAGTTGGAGTAGGAAATAATATGGCAGAAACAGTTCGTTCTTATAAAAATGCTCTTAACAGTAATGGTAATAACATAGTACCATCAAGTTTCTCAAAAATGTATTCTGTTGAAGCAACTGTTTCTAGAATTTCAAGCGACATAAGAAATGGTAATACTTTTTATTATCTAATTCTTAGCGATTATGAAAATAAGTTATTTATAGGAAGCTCCTTAATATCAAATGAACTTCCTATTACACAGAAAGGAGATAGTGTTAGAATTATGTATGACGATAACACAAACGAACTAATTGATATTATAACTTTTGAGAATCTAAATTTTGAACTCTAAATAATCGAATATTAAAACAAGTGAAATGAACAAAGGTTCATAAAGTGAAGAGGGTTAATACATGTATTTAATATGTATATAACTTATAGCTCTTTTCATAGGTTGGGTTATTTTATTTCACACTATATTCAAAATATGGTAAAATTCGCTCCGCTCATCTTTTCTAATAAGGTTAGGCAAAGCAAACCCGTTACTCACCCCAATCCCTTGGCACCAAAAAATAACAACCCTAATAATAATCGAACGCCCCCCGTTGAAGTGCCGATCATGACTAAGTACATCGATCGTTTAATTTTCTCGGGATAATCACAACACATGGTTTATACCTCGGTTTAGCTAACGTGTGATGCATGTTCTAGAAATAAACAGCTCAAAACGAACTTTCATATTTAATTAAATAAACTACTGTCTAATTATGAGACTATCTGCCGCAGTATTTCTTTCTTTAAGTACCATTCTATGTTCAAGTTGCAGAGAAGATGCGACGGGCATTTCTAACCCCGAGGTTGTGGAGTTAATTTTTGACTTTCAAAACAATGCCCAATCTTGGGAAGGTGACTTTGCAGATTACCCACTGGGGGAAGAAGAGTTTTATGCATTGAGTTATGAATTTTCCTATTTACCATCCCCCCTTGATACCCGTAAAGGAGCATTAAAACAATCAGGAAATAACCATTCCGACGATTTATTTATGTTTATTCAAAGGCAAATAAAAGATCTTGATCCAAATACCGATTATAAAGTTTCCTTTGAAATTGAATTTGCAACCGATGTTGCAGATGATATGGTTGGTGTTGGCGGAAGCCCTGGAGAAGATGTGGCAATTAAAGCTGGAGCAACAAATATCAAACCCGAAAAAATAGTTGATGATAAAAATAGCCTAGGATACGAAGGGTACATAATGAATATAGATAAAGGAAATCAATTAACCGGCGGTTCAGATATGATTGTTATTGGAGACTTCTCTAACGATACAGACCAAAATACATATACACTTAAAACAGTGATAGCTGATGATATTCCTTTAGTAATTACAAATAGTCTCGGTGAACTATGGTTGGCAATCGGTACTGATTCTGGATTTGAGGCTACTACAACTATATATTATAACAACATTAAGGTGAAATTGGAAAAAAACTAACCCATAACCCGATCCCTTGCACAATATGTGCGTAGGTACTTTTTAGCAACAACGTTACGATTTAAAAGTGTCAATGCGCGAACAAAAAAGAAATGAAATCGGACACTGCGCATAGCCAAACCGTTGACCAATCCGTTTCTTTCCACACATCGTTTGATTTACTCACGTAATGGAATATTTTAAGTACATGGTCTTCATCAACAGAAAAATCATAAAAATGAAACGATTACCAGCAATCATACCCACGATACACCTTCTTTCGATACTCTTATTCTTTTTGGTGATTAATTGGATGATCAATAAAGAAACTGAGGGAAAAAGTGAAGTATTTCAAGCTATTTATAGCATGGGTTTCTTTTTATCCAATGGATATTTAGCGGTGATATTAGGTATGTTATTTTTTATTCCAATCCCTCTACTAGCGTATTCATTTATAAAAAAAAGAAAAGATATACGAATACGTGCATCGATTTCATTGGTCATCAGCGCTATAATAATGGGTATGATTTTCCTTAGCTGATTTGGCTTCATCTGTATACCTACACCCATGCCACATGAAGTTCAGAGGTCTGATGGTATCTGGATTAAAGGCTCTTAATAGCACCTCCACCATCGACACCTCATACGCCCAATTCTAATTGCTCCCAATACTTTTTTTCGATCAAGTTTAGATTAGAAAGGGAAATTCCTAATAAACGAATTTCTCTTGTGCCAGCTTCTGTTTGTTCAAGTAATTGCTTAGCTATGGTGGATATCTCTTCTGCATTGTTAGTGTGGTGTGCTAAAGAGTGACTTCGAGTTATAGTATCAAAATTTTTATAGCGAACTTTTAGGGTTACTGTTTTACCAGCAGTTGGAATATTTTGCATTCCACCCGCAATCTGTTTAACAAGATCATCCAAAAAGGTATGCACCCAATCGAGATCACCTACATCCTCCGAAAAAGTACGTTCTTTACCATAAGACTTTCGAGTTCTATGAGGTTTTACTGCTCTATGGTCTATACCTCGAGCTATTTTGTAGTAATATCTTCCTGCTTTCCCAAAAGCTTTAACCAAATCAATTTCTGTCCATTGTTTTAAATGAGCACCCGTTTTTATTCCCAAAGCATGCATTTTCTTTTGAGTGGCCTTGCCTACCCCAAAAAACTTTTTGATATCCAATTGTTCTACAAAGCGGTCCACTTTTTCTGGTGTAATCACGGTTAATCCGTTCGGTTTATTAAAATCGGAGGCAATCTTAGCTAAAAATTTATTGGGCGCTACTCCAGCTGAGGCAGTAAGCTTTGTTTCAAAAAAAATGCGGGCACGAATATCTTCGGCAATTAAGGTTGCTGAGGGATTTCCTTTATGATTTTGAGTAACATCTAAAAAGGCTTCATCTAACGAAAGAGGCTCCACCAAATCGGTATAATCAAAAAATATGGAACGTACAATTTCCGACGCTTCTTTATACGCATCGAACCGAGCTTTAACAAAGATTCCATGTGGGCATAGTCGGTAGGCTTCATTGGTGGGCATCGCAGAACGAACCCCAAACTTGCGAGCTTCATAACTACAGGTGGATACTACTCCACGCCCTCCAGGCTTGCCCCCAACAATTACGGGTTTTCCAAGCAGTTCAGGATAATCTCGCTGTTCAACCGCAGCAAAAAAGGCATCCATATCAACATGAATGATCTTTCTTATGGTATCCTCATGATTCATAGACATAAATTACACATATATTTCATTGAAGTCATTTTTTAATAAACATTCTAATAGTTGGAACATTGATGAGGATTGGAAGTTCTTTTTTTATACATCCAGAATCAGATTCCTGTGTCCATCTCTGGGGACGATGTGTAGCCAAAGAAACGGTTTTTAAAAAACCACCTCCTCTATATGGAACAAACTGAAAGGGATGCTTAACTCACTTAATTCTCAAAAAAATCCATGAATAATCAAGATCAACGCATACATTTTTTCCTTCAGCTATTTTTATTGGTTACGGGCTGTTACATAGCAGCATTTAATATTTGGAAAGTAACTACCGGCTTTTGGGGATCTGGGATATTTGAGTTTCACCTTCAGGAACTTCCTGTGTTTAGATTAATTGCCGGACTTATTGTTGGCTTTACAGGTATTTTTGCTGCTCTTTTTTTGTGGATGAGAGCCACTTGGTCATTTAGTTTTAGTTTATTAGTAATGGGTTTATTATTCACTTATACCCTTTTTGAACTTGGAACCGTTGCCTTTTCGATGCCTTATCATGCAATTCCTCTCTCACTTATTTTATTTGTAGTGATGCAAACGATCCCATTTCTGATGCGCAGAACACAACGGCAGTTTTAGTGTAACTCACCGTTTTTCTTTTCGTGTAGATGCCCATGGAAAAAATATCTCAACGCGATATTGATTGGTTGTCACAGCCTAAGAATAATTTTGACGTATTCTCAACAGAGCGCGCTTCTTTTAAAAGGCCCCCATCAAAAAGAAAGAAGATTAGATACTATTTTGTTGGGAGCTTATTTTTACTTGTAAGTTTAGTGTTTACCCCATTTTTTATTTTAATTAGAATGTCGGTGTATTTAAATCTGAATCAAGATTGGAATGCTTGGATGGCCCTAGGTGGTGGAATGGGTGCAACGATCCTTTTTTTAAGTCTATTTTTTTTGTTTTTATTTAGAAAAGTGAAGAATAGAACGCTTTTTTATAAAGTTACACTTCTTAGTATGGCTGTACTTGTTGGTAGTTTTACCATATATGGTGTAGGGTATTTGAAAAGCGCGAATGCTAAAACAGAAGCTATACGGGAGGTGTACAACACCTTGCATCCTATCCTGAGAATAGCAGTAGCAAGTACCACGTTAGCTGAACATAATCTTGTAATTACCGATATCAGCAGAACCAAAGAAGACTATATCAAAATGGGGTTAAGCCCAAGAGAATCTTCGTATCATTATATGCAACCCACAGGGTATGTGCACGCAGTTGACTTAAGAACTATTGGACATTCTGAGTTAAGAAATGTCACTTTAAAATGGGCGCTAACACTAATGGGTTTACAAACCATACGCCATGTTGGTACTGCAGACCATTTGCATGTAGCTCTACCAACTAATTTTTAATAAAAAAGCGCTTTTCTATTGTTTATGAACTAGAATATTCCGACCATTGGTTGCGCATAAATAAGACGTAATTAGAACAACATAATGGGAAAGTATAAATTCTTTGAGCAGGTAAACAAAAACTTTGATAAAGCTGCTGCTTACACCAATTTTGACAAGGGAATACTTGGACAAATTAAAATGTGTAATACCGTATATAAGGTATCGTTTCCTCTAAGAAGAGATGATGGAAGTGTAGAGGTTATAGAGGGATGGAGGGTTGAACACAGCCACCATAAAATGCCTACAAAAGGTGGAATTAGATATAGCCACAAAGTGGATGAAGATGAAACCATGGCACTAGCTGCGTTAATGAGTTATAAATGTGCTTTGGTGGATGTTCCTTTTGGTGGTGCAAAAGGTGGTGTAAAAATTAGCACTAGAAAATATTCTGTGCATGAACTTGAAAGAATTACGAGAAGATATACCTTCGAATTGGTAAAAAAAGGGTTTATTGGGCCCGGTGTTGATGTGCCTGCTCCTGATTATGGTACGGGTGCTCGAGAAATGGGCTGGATTTTAGATACCTACCGACAGATGAAAGACGATTTAAATGCAGAGGCTTGTGTTACAGGAAAACCCCTTCAACAGGGAGGTATTAGAGGAAGGACAGAAGCTACAGGAAGAGGAGTTTATTTTGGAATTCGTGAAGCCGTGAATGTAAAGGCAGATATGGATGCGCTCGGTCTTTCTCTTGGTGTAGACGGAAAAACATTTTGTGTGCAAGGTCTTGGAAATGTGGGCTATCACGCATCAAAATATTTAACTGAGGCGGGGGCAATACTTATTGGCGTTGCAGAATTAGAGGGAGCAATTTATGATCCAAAGGGAATGGATCTTGAAGCATTGGTGGCTTTTCGGAAAGAAACAGGAAGTATTATTGGTTTTGGAAATAGTACAGCATTAGCAAAAAATAGTGACATTTTCGAACAAGAATGCGATATAATGATACCTGCTGCATTGGAAAGCCAAATTACCGGGGAAAATGCACACAAAGTGAAAGCTAAGATCATTGCAGAAGCAGCAAATGGACCAGTTACTGCCGATGCACACGAAATGTTAAAAGAACAAGGTGCTTTAATCATTCCAGATACCTATCTAAATGCCGGTGGTGTTGTGGTGTCGTACTTTGAGTGGTTAAAGGATATACAGCATGTGCGTTATGGGCGTATGAGTAAACGTTTTGATGAGGGCAGTTTATTAAAAGTAGCTCGTGAATTAGAAAAAATATCAGGAAAAAAATATTCTGAACAAGAGCTAACATCTCTTACTTATGGTGCAGATGAACCAGATTTAGTAGATTCTGGATTAGAAGAAACCATGATTACCGCCTATAATCAAATTACTGAAATTAGGGAAGAACATGGCCTAGACGACTTACGTACTGCGGCGTTTATTAGTGCGATTAAAAAAATTGGAATTATGTATGAACAAATGGGAATCTTCCCCTAATGTATAATTACCTATAACGGTTAGTCGTACATTACACCGGATTCAAACTTTTGTTGGTGAGGAGGTTAAACTACCTCCACGAACGGTAGCGCCAAGAACAAGCGCGGAGCCAATCAGTACAAGATTTTTTACTATATACTGGCCTTCTAGGGTTAATCCATAAGGAAAAGTCGTCCAAACAACGTCGGGTAAAATAAATAGTGGCATTGCGGTTCCAGGCATTTGAAGGAAAAGTAGAAGTAATGTGATTCGTAGCCATCTACCCCATATTAATCCAAGACCTATCAATACTTCCCAAGTAGCGAGAATAGGAATAAAAAAGTCTGGATCTACAAAATAAATAGTGCTTCTCACTAAATCTTCTGCTGGACTTAAGCCTGGGAAATATTTCAATGCACCAAACCAAAGAAATACAATTCCTAGCCCTATTCGCATAATGGACAAGGCATATTCAGCCATCCATTTGGTAAGTATGCGATCTATTCTGTTAAAGCTGTTCTCAAGTATCATCGTTCTGCCTCCTAACCGATTTAAAACAGAACATAGAATAGAACTATGAAGGAAATATGAATTTTTGGGTCAACTCTTAAAAGAGATCTGTACTTTTGGTTTTGCTTCAGCTGCTCTTAAGGCTAATTGTTGTTGCATATTAGACGTGACTGTAAAGAAAGCATGAGATGCTTCGGATTGATCATCTGCTAAGACAATAGGCTTTCCGTTATCACCAGCTTCACGGATGGGTTGGTCTATTGGGATTTCCCCAAGAACAGGAACAGCAAGTTCTTCAGCTAATTTAGACGCTCCTCCTTGCCCAAAAATATGATATTTCTTGTCTGGCATGTCAGGAGGAGTAAAATAGGCCATGTTTTCAATAACACCCAAAACAGGCACTTTTACTTTTTGGAACATAGCTACCCCTTTTCTTACGTCATCAAGAGCAACCGTTTGGGGCGTAGAAACTATCACAGCGCCACTTAATGGAATGGTTTGAACAATGGTAAGTTGTATATCGCCTGTTCCTGGAGGTAGATCGAGAACCATGTAATCTAATTCTCCCCACTCTACATCTTTCATAAATTGCTGGATAGCACTTGTTGCCATAGGTCCACGCCACACCATAGCTTGATTTACATCCACTAGAAATCCCATTGAAACCATTTTTATTCCGTATTTTTCTAATGGAATTAATTTCTTTTGGGTGGTGATGTTGGGGCGATCAAACAAGTCGAACATGGTTGGAATGCTTGGTCCGTAAATATCCGTATCCATTAAACCCACAGAGGCACCACTTCTAGCCAATGCAGCAGCAATATTTACCGCTACGGTTGACTTCCCTACACCTCCTTTTCCAGATGCTACTGCGATAATATTTTTTACTCCAGAAAGAGGTTGAACAGGGGATGGAGCCGTTTTTTGGGTGGCCGCTTTTTTCGAAACATTAATTCCTACTTGGATGTCTACTACGGCATCTCGATCAATGAATTTGTGAATGGCGCCTTCACAGCGCTGTTTTAATTCGCTAGCAAGGTTTTCATTGCGCTCAGCCATTTCTAAAGTAAAAGAAACATACTTATCCTGAACAATTAGATCCTGTATCATGTCTAGAGAAACTAAATCTTGTTTACTATGGGGGTGCAGAACATGAGCCAGCGCCGTTCTTACTTGTTCTTTATTGATCGACATATTACGTTTTTTTTGATGTGTCCTATTAGGTATAAATTAGGAACAATCCACATTATTTGCTTTCTGCATTCCATACTTATAAGTTGTGGGAAATTGTATTTGTTAAGTCGAAGATTGAACTCCTAACTAAGAAGATGCCATGAAATTTATTACCCTAAGCATACTATTATTTATTGTTTCACATCCTTTCAATAATGATGTTCAATTTATACATCCAGTAAAAGATACTGCTCAAATTGTAACAGATTTTGGAAACCGTTCCCACCCCATTCTACATGAAGTAAAGCACCATAATGGTATAGACTACAAAGTGGAAGTTGGTACCGAAGTATGGGCTTCAGCATCTGGAATAATAACCGATCTTGGACTTAAAGGTTCACTCGGAAAGACGGTAACTATAGATCATGGAAATGGATTTGTTTCCATATATGCTCAGCTTTCGAGTATAAATGAGCTCTTGGTTGGTGATTTAGTGGAGCAAAAACAAATCATTGGGTTATCAGGGAACACTGGATTGAGCGTTTCACCACAGTTACATTTTGAACTTCTGAAGGATAACAAGCATGTTAATCCCGCTGATTATCTACCGTAGAGAATGAAGTTCTTTATCTGGTTCTGCATATGAAAATCGATCTAGTATTTTAGGCAATGCATAGGCATCTAAGCCTGTGGCAGAAACCGTTTCTGCTTTTTCTAGATTGATAAAGCCGTCGCTTCCAACTAAATCTCTCGGCACATAAATTTTTTCCATGGCTCCAACTATAAACCGGCATTCGTTTTCTTCTAAAAAGTACTCGTTCACAAAGCGACAACCCATTTTAATTCTGCTTTCAGCAACATAGGGTGCTTTAAATCCGTCTAGATATTCTTCTGTGAGCCCTGTTTTACCAAACTCAGATACTCCTCCCGGATACTTTGCAGAGGTTTGGTGCGCTTGTTTAATCATAGATGCATGTACGTGGTTCACGGTGAAATACCCCGTTTCTTTTAGATTGTCAAAAGTATTTCTCATCACCGTGTGGGGGCGAAGTACAAAACCTAATAATGGAGGGTTGCTTCCTAAATGGGTAACAGAACTAAAAATAGCAAGATTTGTATATCCATCATCTGTAGTGGTTCCGATCAGATTTGAGGATTTAAACCCTGTTACGCCATTCATAAAGTGAGCGATAGCTCTTGGAGGCATTGTGGAGATGTCTTCTATGGTAAGATTTTTCATAATTTGGAATTTGGTCGATAAAACAGAAGTTGAGTACGATTAATTCTTTCCTTAGTCCAAAATTCACTAACTTTGCAATGCACTAACATCATATGGTTTAATAAGGTACATGCTTAAAAGAACGCCGTTTTTTGCTATCCACAATAATGAAGGTGGCAAAATTGTAGAGTTTGCTGGATTTGAAATGCCAGTTCAATATAAGGGGATCAAAATAGAACACGCAGCTGTACGTGATGCGGTAGGTGTATTTGATGTTTCCCATATGGGTGAATTTTTCATTTCTGGCGATAACGCTTTAGCATTGATCCAAAAAGTAAGTGTAAACGACGCATCAAAATTATATCCGGGTAAGGCACAGTATTCATGCATGTGCTATGAAGATGGCGGAATCGTCGACGACATGATTATTTACAAGTTAGCTGAACATGAATATATGCTGGTTGTAAATGGAGCGAATGTAGCAAAAGATTTTGAATGGATTTCTTCTCAAAATACGATGGACGCACATCTAGAGGACAAATCGGACGATTATGCACTGTTAGCCGTTCAGGGGCCAAAAGCGAAAGATACCCTTCAAAAACTAACACCTATACCGTTAAATGATATTGGATTTTATTCCTTCAAAAAAGGGGAATTGGCAGGTATACCAATGATTATTTCAGCTACGGGATATACGGGAGAAGCAGGATTTGAACTGTACTTTAAACATTCAAATATTGATGTTGATACGGTGTGGAAGGCTATTTTTGAAGCAGGTAAAGAATTTGGAATAGAGCCTTGTGGACTAGGAGCAAGAGATACCCTTCGACTTGAAATGGGGTTTGCTTTATATGGTAATGATATTGATAAACATACCCATCCTTTAGAATCTAGGTTGGGATGGATCACCAAATTCGATAAAGAAGATTTTGTAGCTAAGGATGTGCTTCTATCAAAAAAGGAAGCAGGACTAACTCGTAGAATGGTAGGATTTGAAATGCAAGACCAAAGATCCATACCCAGAAATGGGTATACTATTTGCGATTCTGAAGGAAAAGAAATTGGTTTTGTTACTAGTGGAACAATGTCTATCACTTTAAGTAAGGGAATTGGGATGGGCTTTGTATCAACCGATTATGCAAAAGAGGGATCAGAAATTTTTATCCAAATTCGCAAAAAGATGGCTCCCGCCGTAGTTACTAAACCACCATTTATCAAAAAATAAACAGTATGCCAGAATCTAATTTTATAGATGTATTCTATTCTGTGCAAGCTTTTCAAGAAGAAGACTTGAGAGGGAAAAGTGCGGTAATTATAGATATTCTACGAGCTTCATCGTCGATTACAACGGCGATCGCACAAGGAGCAAAAAAAGTAATTCCTGTCGAGGATATGAGTGATGCCGTAAAAATTGCTCACACCATGGATGCCAACGACTATCTTTTGTGCGGCGAAAAAAATGGGGTTAAAATAGAAGGATATCATTTGGGAAATTCTCCATTAGAATACACCAAAGAGGTTATAGAAAATAAAACCCTTATTTTTAATACAACCAACGGCACTAAAGCGATAAAGAAAGCAACGCTAGCCAATAAAATTTACATCGGTTCTTTTCTAAATCAACAAGCCATCTTAAACGCACTATCAAAACACGATGATGAAGTGGTACTCATTTGCTCTGGCTGGAGAGGCCGACTCGCCTTAGAAGACACATTATTCGCGGGTTCAATATTATATCATTTATTTGGAGGCGTTCTCCCCAAAAAAACCAAAGATGGAGCTAAGGTGGCCTTTGGTTTATATGAAAAATTTAAAGACAATTTAGAAGAAACAATTAACAGTAGTGATCACTCTTATAGACTAAGTAAACTTGTCCCAGAAAATGACGTTCCATTTTGTTGTCAAGTTGATACATTTAACGTATTACCCGGAATGAGAGATGGACTCATTACCAATTTAAATGGCTAAAAAGAAATTAAATACTGCACAATCATCACGAACTGTAGAATCAGCTCGTAAAGTTGAGATTATTGGGATAATAGTTATTGCCATCGCTATTTTATTGGGACTTAGTATTATCTCTTATACACCCGAAGATTATCAATTTGCTCAGAACCAAGAATTTTTAGAGTTATTCGATCCAGACACCTCTTCGCGATTGGTCCAAAATTGGTTAGGACCAGTAGGCGCCTATTTATCCCATTTTTTGGTGTATTCTTTATTTGGATATTCTAGTCTTCTTTTAGCACTGCTTATTGGATATAATGGATGGCATATTTTTAGAAGACGCTCATTTCGTGAAAACTCTTGGTTGAATGTATTATCAATTTGGGGAGTGGTTTTACTCTCAACATTTTTAGGGTGGTTAATTTCAAATACTGGTTTCCCCGAAGAAGCAATTTGGTCGGGAACTGCAGGAATAGCCTTGGCAAGTATCCTTCAAAATATAACCGGTGTAGGATCCATATTTATCCTTCTTGTATTACTGTTGATTACCATTCTTCTTCTCTGGGAGCGAGATCTACAAAGAAGCATTGATAATATTAAAATATGGATGGATTCTATCAGGGATAAAATGGAATCTGCTCGCATTGCTAGAGAAGAAAAAAAAGCACAAAAAGCTGCAGAACGAGAAAAAAGGATCATAGCCCGTAAAGCAGAAATTGAACTAAAAAAAGAAGAGAAAGCTGCTGAAAAAGCTTTAAAAGAAACAGCCAAAGCACAGGAAAAAGTTGAAAAACAAGCGGTCAAAAAAAATACCAAAGAGCCAGTAGCCCCAAAAAGTACTACCCAAACGATCGATGATATTGTAGCACGATCGGAGGAAGAAGATCGGAAAAGGATAGAGGCGGAAAAATCGGAAGTTAAAACGCTGGATACTCGACAAAGAGCGATATTAGAAAAACCAGAATCGAAAGAAGAAGAAAAGGACGATCTCGAAGTATCCATTTATAAAGGAGCAGAAGAGGAAAAGGCAGGAGAAAAAGAGCTTGATCGGCTAAATAGAGAACAAGCCAAAGAAGTACCAGTCATAAAATACAAATTCCCAACGGTTGATCTATTAACACCTCCACCAAATGAAGGAAATGAAGTAGATCTAAACGAAATTAAAGAGAATAAACGCATTATTCTTGATAAACTCTCCCGCCATAAAATTGAGATTGTTGGTATAAATGCTATTGTAGGTCCAACCGTTACTTTATATGAATTAGAGCCAGCGCCTGACGTGAAGATTAGCAAAATTGAAAGCTATTCGAACGATTTGAAAATGGCAACAGCATCAAAAGGGCTTCGGATGCTAACCCCTATTCCTGGAAAATCAGCTGTAGGAATAGAAGTACCAAATAGTACCCGAGAAACGGTATATATAAAACAGGTGATTAACACCAAGAAGTTTGTAGAAACTACAATGACGTTACCGGTAGCTTTTGGTAAAACCATTGAGAACGAAGTATTTCTTCTTGACCTAGCGAAAATGCCTCACCTATTAGTGGCTGGAGCAACGGGTTCAGGTAAATCCGTAGGTATAAATACCATTATAACATGCCTTTTATACAAATGTCATCCAGACAATCTTAAGTTTGTGATGATTGATCCTAAGAAAATTGAACTTTCGTTGTATCGAAATATTCAGAATCATTTCTTAGCTATGCTACCTAATGCTGACGAACCCATTATCACCGATACCTCCAAGGCACTAGAAACACTAAACAGTGTATGTAAGGAAATGGATGATCGTTATGATTTGCTAAAAATGGCCTATGTACGCGACATAAAGGCGTACAATGAAAAATATAAAGAAGGTGGATTAGAAGAAGACTTAGGCCATCGACATCTTCCATATATCGTAGTAATTATTGATGAACTTGCTGACTTGATGATGACCGCAGGTAAACAAATTGAAGAACCGATTGCACGTATCGCACAACTTGCCCGTGCAGTTGGCATCCATATGGTTGTAGCCACACAGCGACCATCTGTAAATGTAATTACAGGTACCATCAAGGCAAATTTCCCTGCACGGGTTGCTTATCAAGTGGCTTCAAAAGTAGATTCACGCACTATATTAGATCAAGGGGGTGCCGACCAATTGGTTGGAATGGGAGACATGCTGTTTACAAAAGGTGCAGGATTAACGCGATTGCAAAATGCGTTTGTTTCAACCGAAGAAGTGGAAAGTATTAATGCCTTTATTGGAGAACAGGCAGGCTATAAAGAACCGTTTTACTTACCCGTAATTGCTGAAGACAATTCAGGCATTCCCGACCCGTTAGAAGATATAGACGATATGTTTGAGAGTGCAGCAAAAGTTGTAATCTTGCATCAACAAGGTTCGGTATCACTCTTACAACGAAAACTAAAAATCGGTTATAATCGCGCCGGAAGAATTATAGATCAATTATTCAATGCAGGTATTGTTGGACCATATCAAGGAAGTACAGCGAGGGATGTTCTCGTACAAGATGAGGATGAATTACAAGAAATTTTGGATGGAATTAAAAATAGAGAATAAATTTACCCCCCTTTTTTTATGTCTATGGATGGCGATCTCAACATCCACGAGTGCCCAAACTGCATTTGATGACTTACGTTCTAAATTTAATGATAGCACAACATTTTATGCTGAATTTGAGCATAGTTATCTTGACTCATATACTCAAGAAACTACCCGTTCATTGGGCGAGTTCTGGATCAACCCAATCAGCTATAAATTAACAAGCGATCAACAGGTAATTGTGGTAGATAGTATGCGATCTCAAGTGTATGATGCTCACCGTAATCGAGTAATAATTAGTGAGTATGAGCCAGAAGATGATGATTTTGGAGTATTATCCCGAATGCTAACTCAAGATGATGACAGTTATACGTCTTCGGAGGTCACATTAGAAAATGGAAATACTCGTATTGAGTTAATAACGAACGACGAATTTGCAACCTACATACGGGTTGAAATAGAAGTAGACGCTATGACCATGCCTATAAAAATCACGGCTTATGATATTGCTGATAATATCATTGTCACCACGTTTACCAAAGGCATATTCTTTGTAACCGATCCATCTATTTTTGAATTTACACATCCAGAAGATGCAGAAATTGTGGACATGCGCTATTAGGCTATGAACAAGTATCTAAAAGTCGCACTAAGCCTTGGCGTTGCTGCTTTCTTTTTATGGTTTGCATTTCGAGGAATAGAAATCTCAGAAATTATCGAAGCCTCTAAAGGAGCGAGTTGGGGATGGTTCCTCCCTTTTTCTTTATTAACCCTGTTTTCTCATTTTGTTCGTGCAGAACGATGGCGAATGCTTTTTGAGGACAAAGAACATTTACCGCATCGCTCTACCCTCTTTACAGGGGTGATGTTCGGTTATCTTACCAACATTCCTTTTCCCAGACTTGGCGAAGTTGCGCGCCCCGTATATGTAGCCAATCAAATTGGTGAAAGTAATTCAAAGTTAATAGGTACCGTGGTGCTAGAGCGAATTGTGGATGTATTAAGTATGCTCTTTATCATGGTTTTGGTAGGTGTATTTTTAGTCTCTGACCCGGAAGTGTTATCCAATTTATTTGGGGTAGATGTTACCGATCCAGAAGTATACAAAGGCTTCATACAAACACTGTTTGTGTATGGAGGTCTTTTGGTAGCCATTGGTGGATTAGTATACTTCGTGTTAAATAGATTAAGTTCTTCTGAAAGTAAGATGGGGGTGTTTTTTGCTAAGTTACATGAAGGAGCCAAAAATTTTGGTCAAGGAATTTTAGCTATTAGCCAATTAGATAATTGGCTGTTATTCATTATTTATACCGCGTTGATTTGGGTGTGCTACATTACCATGACCTATCTTCCATTCTTTATGTTTGACATGACTGAGATATATAATCTTACATATACCGATGCCATTGTTCTAACAGTGGTTTCAGCCGTTGGATTATCTATACCCACTCCAGGAGGTGTGGGGAGTTATCATATTTTTATCAAGCTAGCTCTTCTTTATTTTTATGCGGTACCAGAAATAACAGGGTTAGCCTATGCTACTATTGCCCATGCTTCCACCATAGTTGTGGTGGGAATAAGTTCTCCTATACTATTGGTGATGGAAAAAAGATGGGCATTAAAACGGGAAGCAAAAAAATCGCGTTAACTAAGCTGCGTTTTAATGCAATTTAGGTTTTGTTATGTGCCGTATTTATTTCTTTAAATATTGTATTATTAATACTATCCCATTCATGTTTTAGGATGCTATAATATGCTGTATCTCTTCTGTATCCATTACGCATTACGGTATGGCTTCTTAATATTCCTTCGAATGTCCCACCAATTTTTCCAATAGCTTTTTTTGACTGATTATTTCTGTTATCAGTTTTGAATTCAACTCGTTGCATAATTAATTTTTCAAAAGCGTATGATAACAAAAGGTGTTTACAGTATTTATTTAATCCTGTTCCTTGTGATTCTTTATCAATCCAGGTCCATCCAATTTCTAGCCTCTTATCTTTTGTTGAGATGTTTCCGAAGCTAGTACTACCTACAAATCGATTATTTAGTTTGTCAAATATTGCAAAAGGATAGCGTTGTTTATCTATTCTTGATGTTATAGCCTTACTAATATTTTTTTCTAGCAATTCTGGCGTTCCAAATGGAGAAGGGGAATACTGCAATAAATCTGGATGTTTAATTGCAATAGGAAGTAGTTCATTTAAATGATTTTTATCAAGAGGTTCAAGTCGAACTCTATCGTTTTCTAAAACAATATTTTCAATAAAATTCATATTTCTTTTAGGGTCAAGACAACTTAAGAGGGTTGTTTCGGATTAAAGATAAGAGTTTTGGATAGATATTTTCTTTACGATAATTGAATCGGAATTCGGACTCTTTAAGATGCAGGTAAAAAGTAGCGGGGTGCATTCCCCGGCACTTAACTAATCGGGTTTTAGCAAATCCCCAAAAGCCTTCTATTCCGTTGATATGGCTTGTGGAGGTGGCAAACTCATTGCGCCCATGATCCACACGTAGGTGCTTAGCATACCCTAAGTCCACCAGCCCATTGTAGCCTCGCCAGCCATCGGAATGAATCACACTTTCTAGGGCTACTTTTCCTCTAATAATAGCCTGTAAGGTCTTTTTAGAGGCGTTGGGCACCACCTCTGTATACACCTTTCCATTACGCTTGTAGAGTCCAAATACCAATACTTTTCCATACGCACCGCGTCCCCGTTTACCTTTTACTCGTCGGGCACCAAACAAAGATTCATCGACTTCCACCTGTCCACTAAATGGAGATTCGGACTCACAAAACTCGGCGATACGCCTGCGGATAGCTGTTAAATGTTTGTTGACTGAATTGCGAGAAATACCACTGAGTTCGGCGGTCTGCACCGCGGTTAGATCTAGGCAAAAAAGGCGTAGAATCTGTCGGAATTTAGCCTCAGAAATTCGTGAACGGTATATATACTTATTACGGATTGGCATACAACAACTTATGGAATTTTAATATCCCTTAAGTTGTCTTGACCCTTCTTTTAATATTGATTTTCCTTTTGATTTGTCACCAGAAGTCCATTGCCACTCTTCATGTAAACGAATTTTACCGTCAGGCAAAATCTCTGGAATAGATTTACACAATCCGGTCATTAATTGCCCTTCAATATTTACTTGATGATAACTTATATCGATAAGACCTGAAGGATCAACTTTCCCAATTAGATGGCCTTTAGTAATATTCTCTCCATTATAAGAGCAAGTCAGAATATTATCCGTTTGTTGATAATGAAAAATTATTTCAGTAGAAATTTCTCCATTGTCAGAATTTGATTCAGGTTTGAATTTTCGATTATTATAATTTATAAACATTACTCTGTTAAACGTGCGTTTAGGGTAAAATGCGGTTTAGGTTTTGTTGCCAGTATGTGCTTTTCATTTTATTAAATCATTCAAAATTTTTTTTCTTGCTTCGTCCCACTCTTTCCAGATCGGGTCATCTCTTAATGCCAGTCACACACTTTGTATTTTATCAAACTTATTAAACTGAATATCAATTATTTAAAAATTGCACTTTTGCGTTTTTTATGAACTCAAAAAAAAAATTATTACCGTTTTGATTAACCCCCTATAATCACACCTATCTATTTGATAAAGAGTTTATTACATGGTTGAAAAAGCGAAAAAAGAAAAAAACGCTTTTTTTTCTTTTTCTTCTTCTAAAACGCAGTTTGTATGCGGTTTATTATTCTATCTTTTCGCTTTCTATAAAATTGATACCAATTTTACTAACTGAACTAGGCGAGAACCAACAATTACTTATACAGTGTTGTAAACCGTATTTATCAGGTGTAATCTTCGCGAGGTGGGCTAAAAAAATCAATTACCTCTCCCTCTTCGAAAATTTCAAGTGTGTGCTCAACACCTCCCGGAATGGAATAAGTATCTCCTGGATTGAGTATTTCATCATGTTCTCCAAACTGAATTCTATATTTCCCTGAAATGATATAACCACTTTGCTCGTGAGGGTGCTGATGATATGGGACGTGGTTGTCTACTTTATAGAGCATTTTGGTGACCATAGATTTTTCACCTTGTGCCAATAACTCAAATTTTACCCCTAAGAATTCTCGCATTTTTGCTTTTGTAGATTTAACGATCATAATTTCACAATTCAGTTTCTGCAAAATTATTGAATCGAAACGTTCGAGTCTTGTACAAAATACGCATCATGCTGTTATAGACTCTCTGAACTTTCCTGGAGTTACATGATTTATTCTTTTGAAATACTTGTGCAAGTGACTTTGATCGGTAAACCCTACTTCAAAAGCTGCTTGAGAAATTGATATGTTTTGTGCTATAAGTTTTTTGGCCTTTATAACTCTTAAGTTAATCAGGTAGGCATGGGGAGTGATACCAATGTGTTTTTGGAATGTTCTAATAATCTGACTGGGGCTTCTTTTGGAAATAGTTACGAGTTCACTCAAAGAAATTGATTTACTGTAGTAGGTATGTAAATAATCAATTATCGAGGGCAAGTATGAGGGCCGTGAATCAACCATTGGAAGTTGTACATTCCTATCACTATGTGTTTTGATTAACTCAAGAATCAAGTTGGTAAAAACGATTTCTTGAGATAAAATGTCTGCTTCCCGTATTAACCCTTGGTGGGCTTGAAGACATTGGGCAAAGAAGTTTAAATCATATGATATCTGCTCATTAAAATTGATTACTTTCTCTGATTTTTGTTCTTCTCCTTCTAAGATATGCTGAATTGAAGCATTATCTATATAAAAGACACGGTATTTAAGTTGGTTCGAACTAGTCGATTTGCCTGAACTATGTACTTCTCCAGGAGCTATTTTAACAATACCTCCAGCATGTACCTTTTGTCTCCGATTTTTGATGTGGAACTCGCCAATTCCTTCTGTCACAATAGCGAATGACAACCGATTGTGGAAGTGATTATCTAAGCTATTATTACCAACAGTATTGACTTATGTCAATTCAAGTTGATTCAATTGAGGAATGATTTTAATGCTAGCTGTAATTGGCACTACGTATGTTTTATGGTTTACAACGGTCTCGGCTATGAGTAGTGCGGGATTTTAAGGCACTTCACTTTCCGTTTAGCAGTTAGTTTATTTAATGTAATTACTTTCATATAAGCACCTTCGCCCGCATTACGTATAGCCATCTTAAGTTATCAATTTAATACATTTGATATTTAATCATAAAGAACCAAAGAGCGGAATAAGGTTATGATACACATAGAGACCTTAGATCTCGTCAACATTGATAATCCCTGCTCTTTTCTATGTTAAATTCGTTCAGTTCTATGAAGCTTTAGACTTCGATTTCAAGTTGTTGAATGTTCAATAGAGCGGTTCTTTACAAATCATTTTTTTTATGACTAAAGATAGACACTATTTTGGTATAGACATTAGTAAAGATGTCTTTGATGTATGTGATAATAACAAGGTTCATTATCAGTTTAAAAACAGTATATCTGGTTTTAAAAAGCTTATTAAGTTATTAGATACAAATACGGTTTGCGTCATGGAGGCCACGGGGTATTATCATGTTCGTTTAGCTTATTTTTTACTTGAATCAGGCATTGGAGTTAGTGTTGTTAATCCCTTAAAGATTAAGCGTTATATCCAAATGAAGTTATCGAAAATAAAAACCGATAAGAGCGATTCAAAAATGATACAGCAGTACGGAGCGGATTGTAAGCCTAAACTTTGGGATGGTCAGTCAAAAGCCCAACAAGAATGCTTGCAATTAACTCGTATGCTGAGTGTGTACAGCAAACAAAGCACACAGTTAAAAAATAAACTTCATGGCGAAGAAGTCTTAGGAACCCCATCAAAAGCGGTGGTTAGATCCCTAAAACGAAGTTTGAAAAACCTTGAGAAGGAGATAGAAGTTTTAGAAACAGCATTGCTTGATAATGTGAAAAAGGAATATCAAGAATCATTGACTTTACTAACAAGTATTCCAGGAATAGGGACTAAAACAGCCTTAATGCTATTGGTATTTACAGATGGCTTTCAACGTTTTGAAAGTGCCAAAGAGTTATGTAGTTATGCGGGCTTAACTCCCATAATAAGGCAGAGTGGGAGTAGTGTTAATGCACGTTCAAGGATTAGTAAAATGGGCAATGCAAAACTGAGAAATTTACTCTTTATGTGCAGTTTTAATGCTTGTAACTATAACCGAGCTTGTAAAGCGCTCTATGATAGAATTGTTGCTAAAGGGAAGAGTAAAAAACTAGCCTTAATAGCGGTGTGTAATAAATTACTAAAACAAGCTTTTGCGATAATCAAAAATGGTCTTCCATATAATGAGCACTATAAAAGTACGTTAGTGACAAATTAAATGAAATTTACTTGGTTTTTACCTCAGTTCTTTGTTGGGCAATCGTACTTTTTTTTCGCCCGTCTGTCAGCGTTGGCAAAGACTTACTCTTTTGCAATTTTTGGTTGCAGCGTTAGCTGGTGCGAATTGCAAATGTGTATGGCTTTAAGCGTTGGCTAAATATTTATTGGTAAAGATTTAATATATTCTTCCATAAAATCATAATCAGGTTGTCCGTCTTTAATTGGTAATTTGATTTTTGACCTCTCCATTCTGTCTTTTCCCCATTTTCGCCCGTAATTAAATCTATATTTTTCCTGTCTGATTATTGTAGCAATAAACAAACCTATAAATGGGTTCAGTTTAAATCTTGGGTATAAAACATTTACACTATCTAAAGCCCAAAAAGGAATTGGTTGATAATATGATTCAGCAACAGAACCATCATAGTTAACTGTTAAAGTATTTTCCTTAAAAATCGGTTCTCTTGCTATTTTAGACGTTAACCCATTGTTTGAGTCAGACGAACCTATAAAGTATGTCTGACCTAAATCCATATCAGCTTTAGTAAGTCTTTTCCCTTTTTTTACCGTAAAAATGTCATTTAGCTCAAAAAATTCCCACTTATCAGTTTCTAATTCTAAAACCTTTTTACTCCTTTTTCCCAAAAACGAATTGAATAAATCAAATCTGCCCTCTTTGATAAGGAACGATAAATAATTTAAAGTTGATTTTATAAATTCTGATTGATTTAATAAGTCATAATTAGTTTGCATATAGGCTTCAGCACACCACTCATCATTTGCCGTCACAACCTTATTTACACTAACACCTGCCTTGTCTTTTTTGTTGATATAAAGAGCAACCCAATCATCTTTAATATTTTCCCAAGTGCCATTTATGTCTATGCGACCTTTATGCTTTCTTTTTTCAAAACCATCATCTTTGAAATAGCCGAAAAAAGTTTCTTTTGATTTTGGGTGTGGTTTATGAGCAGTAAAAGCCATTATACAAGAAACTACACCTACTTTTGAATTAAAAAATAACTCATCAGGCATTGAGAATACAGCGTCTAATGTATGTTTTGAAAGTATCTTCTTTTTTAATTCCAAAATTTTGCCTTTAGTTTCTAAAGCTATTTTCATTGGAACAATTGCTAAACACCTTCCTCCATCAACAAGAATTTCAAGATTATTTAATACAAACTCTAATTCTTCTATATCAGACTTTTTTGATTTATATGGTGGATTTAAAAATCCAACCGTTGGTTTCTTTGACTTTGCTTCCTCTATTACTTTTGAATCAAAACAACTTCCATTAATGATATTAGTTTTCCCATCTTGGTGAATATACATATTGGATACAGCTAATGCATAAATATGAGATTGATATTCTATCCCAATGAGTTGCGATTTTTTAATTTCCTTAATCTTTTCTGTATCATCTTTAGCATCAATTATCATTTTTTTCATTGCTGAGATAAGAAAACCACCCGTTCCTGTACAATTATCAAAAGCAATAGAATTTTTATTTACTTGAGCTAACTCTGAAAATAATTCAGTAATGTGAGGTGGTGTTAAAACAATACCAAGTCCTTTGTCACTATTTGCATAGCGTAAAAATTCAATATATAATTGACCTAAAACATCAAAATATTCGTGAGTTTTTATGAATTGATTAATGTTTTCATCAATTTCATCAATTAACTCTTTCAAGACTTTATCCTTAGTAGAAAGAGAAGTATCTGTTTTAATAAAACCAAATTGAATGTTTAAATTCTCTAACTTTTTACTACTGATATTTGCACTTTCTAATTCATTAGAAACAGTCTGAACTAAAGCATTAGCCAAATTTTGCGGTGTTTTATGCGAACCGTAAGAAGCTTTAAAAGCTGGATTATCTAAAGCGATAAGTATGCAACTTATTAATAAACTTCTTTGACTTTCAAGTATTTTGTGTGCGTGTAGCTTTTCATTTAATTGTTTAGTAAAGTCCAATAGTGTTAAGTAGTCTTGCCTAAATTTCTCAGGACTTTTTAAGTAACCATTTAAATAATCAGAAACAGGTAATAGTTTGTCATCAAATTTTTGAATCGCCTGCTTTTCTCCTTTTAGTTGTAAAAAGTGTGATACTTTTAATTCACGTTTATTTTCGCCACTAACTGCAATTGAGAGAACATCAAAATCTTTAGACAAATAAGAAGAATATAGTAAAGCGCCATCAACAGCATATTCAGAATATTTGTCTTTATTAACACTTTCGTGTTTTGTAGGGTCAGCTTTACATTCTACAACAATAATTAAATCAGGATTAGTCTTATAAGTAATAATAAATTCAGGATAACCTTGTCCATTACCTTTTTTAGAAGCTGTCTTTAAAAGTTTATCAATTTTTGGATTATCAGACTTTTGCTCCTCCATTTCAATACTATCAAGATACTTATTGAAGTGGTTTCTTACTATTATTTCAGTTTTTCTTTCGTTTGCCATAGTCTAAAAATTGAAATTACCTTGTTTTGCGTTTTTGCTCTTTAAGTATTTTGACTGTTCTTCAGCAACAGAAAAAACTTTATCAGAACATTCATACTTATTAACTTCTTCAACAAGAATGTCTGCAACAAACAAAGTTTTTAGTTCCTCAATATCTTGACCAATAAAATTGGCAAGCTTGTCTAAATTGGTAAAAGGGAATTTTTTGCGACCGTTTTCAATCTTACTAATGTCGGTCATTATTATTCCAATATTCTGTCCAAAATCACTTTGGTTCATTTCTTTTTTCTCTCTTTCCTTCTTTAAAAATTCTCCGAATGTTGCCATAACTTAGACGTGCTTAAAATGCACTTGCTAATTATTGGCAAATATAAAAATAATTTTGGTTTTCTGTTCAGGCGAAGGAAAAAAAACAGCTCTTTTGGTTTTTTCAGTGTTGGCTCGTGTGTCGGCAAAAACCAAATGTGCTGTTTGTGCGGTTGGCTTTTTTGTATGTTGCCCAACGTGCCGGGCTAAGTTCAGTTGGTTTTACCTATTGAATTTAGTGAGGGTTGGGATGAGTTGCTACGCAACTCTTGAACTTAGCCCGGCACGTTGGAGAAGAGGAGCGGAGCGAATTTCTATCCAACGTTTAGTGTATGACTTCGTTGCGTGTTTATGCACTAAAGTTAGCAAATGGCTTTTCTGTTTGTACTTTAAGAAATCTCTTAAATCCACAATCGTTTTTTATTAACTCGAAATTTAATCTATTATCATTGCTTGAATTTCTTTTTGTATGCCTTTTTCTGTGACAATTATATCCTGCATCATTAAAATAATCAGTTCTTTCTTGTCACTTCCTGTTTCTTTTATATTTGGATAAAGGAAGTTTATCAAAAGGTCAGTTTTTGATTCCAATATCTCTTTTTGTTCTTCAATACTTGCAAGAGCAGATATTTTTTCATATTCCAATAACTCAATTTTTGAACGAGAAATGGCTTTCCAAGAGTTTATTTTAATACTAGGCATATGAATTCCATCGGCTTTCAGCATTATATCAAATATCGAAACCTTATCGTTAGTTCGATAAAAATTTAAGGTATCAATAAGTGTTTTTTGAAATGACAATTCCTTAATTATATCGTCATTAGTTTCCTTTAACTCTTTATTTATTGAAGATTTTATTTTGGTAATATATTCTGTGTTTTTTCTATTCTCATTCCAATTATTTATCCACAAGGCAATCAAAACTCCCAATAATACGGGAATCATATCTTTTAAAAATTTCTTAACATTTTCTTTCATTTCTTCTTTTCAGAATTTTTGTTTTGGTTGTTGCTAACGTGGCTGGACTACCTAAGTGGTTTTACCATTTTAATTTAGCCCAAGTTGGGATGAGTTGCTCTGAAACTTTTGTGCTTAGCCCAGCCACGTTGGAAAAGAGGAGCGAATTCTTCTCCAACCGCACTTAGCTAAATGACGGGTCCGTCCCACAGGGCGGACATGGCACTTTAGCTGTTGTTGTAGCTCGTTTTTTTATTCAAAATCTTATTTCATTCGCACCACTCTTTTTCAAACTCTTGCTGGCTAATCTTAAAAGAGTTGAATTCCTCTCTATCAATAGCTTGATCGCCTAGCCCTCCGAATTCATCCTCCATGTTTGCTTCTGAATAGTTCAAGATTTTCCCATTATTATACTTTTCAATCTGCCTTATTGGAAATCCTTCGCTGTCAACTTCTAAATACCATATAGATTCTCCCCAATTGTCAGAATCCTCTATTCTTTCTTCTTCCCAATTTCGCTTGTAATAATATTTCTTCAAATCTACTTTCTTAAGAATTCCATCCAATCCAAGCTTAACAGTATCGCCAATCTTCAGTCCTTTTATTTGCGATAGATAATTTCGAAGAATTTTCTTCACCTTAAAACGCTTAAAAACGCTAACAGATTTAACCTGACTTACTTTTTCATGAACCTTTGTCTCATCCAAGTCTTAACCAGTATAAATAATCATACCATGAGAATAAGTGGTCAAAGAAGTCAATCCTAAGAACTTATCAGAACCTTCGAAAATATCTGGAATCAGAAATTCATTCTTAGTCTTTCTTCCTTATATGTCTTTATCGGTATGGACAAATTTTTTGGTTATGATTTAATGAGCCCCAACGTCTCGGCTAAAAAGCGTAGGAACGATTTGGTTGGTTAGGTCTATGCTTTATAGCCATTGTTAGCCAAAGTTATAATTAATTCAATTTTCTTTTTTTGGATTTATTTGATTAAGCTCTCATGTTTGAAAACATGCGATTGTTTCCAAATTGGTTCTTTTCTATTGACTTCCCAGTTTCGATATAATATTTGAACCCTTTAACAACATCTTTCACATAATTTGACATATTGGGTAAAAGATAAAATTTCTCAATTGCCCAACGTGAAAACTTCGAGTATCTTCTAAGCGCAATATCAGAATATAAATTGATTGAAATTGATAGTACCGAAATTTCATCTTCTTGAGCAGTAATTTTCCATATAACTTTTGCTGTTGCATATCTACCTCGCCCAATAAGCAATTTATATCCTTTCCCTACATCCCAATCAGTGAATAATCGATGTAATTTAAGTCCATTATAGTATTGAATAGTATCTTGTGCTCCAACTTCACCCCATCTAGTTACTTTATTTTCTTTACAGAATGGATGACAAAACTCAAGAATTCCTGGTGTTGATATCACCTCCCAGAGTTTTTCTTTGGAGCAATTTATATTCATTTGATAAGTAATCTCGGATGCTTGTAATTTCTGATTTATTAACATGATAGATTGGGGTATACTTATTTCATTAGATTATTCTACTTGTGGCTAACGTGCCGGGCTAAGTTCAGTTGGTTTTACCTATTGAATTTAGTGAGGGTTGGGATGAGTTGCTACGCAACTCCTGAACTTAGCCCGGCACGTTGGAGAAGAAGAGCGGAGCGAATTCTTCTCCAACGGCTCGGGTATGGTACGTAGCGTGCTGAAAGCCGCTATGGACTATACCCATTGTTGTGCTTTCGTGTTATTCTATTTTTTCGCCATTAAGAAGTTTTACCAAGTCTGATTTTGTATCTGCGTTTGGTTCAACTTCCTTAAGCTCATTTAATTTAGTTCTAATTTCTTCACTCCAATTACTGGAAGTCCAAGACTGAAGAATTCTTAAAGACATATTTCTATTTCTAGTAACAGGGCTGTCTAATCCGACAAGAATTAATTTTTCTCCCTTTTTTGGGTAGTTTTCTAAAAACGTTATTACACTGTCTAGAGAAGAATGCTTTTGATAGTGCTCTCCAATTCCAGCTGAATCTTTTGGTCCAGAACCTAAAAACTCTAATGGTAAATTCTTTATTGCAAAATCTATGATTTCTTCAACATTATTTTCTTTTGCATTAACAGTTACATCATACCAAGCCGAACTATCCACTGGGTTTTGCTTTAGTTTTTGCCAAACCGTATCCCAAAGATCAATTCCAAGTTTTTGGGCAGCCTGTTTACCATTCCAATATTCAACATTATCAGAACTTTTTAAAGCAATTTGGACTTCTGATGTCCAATCTTTAGAGTTTAATAATTCATTAATATCAATCAAGCAATTGGATAAATCGTTTTGATTCCAATTCTTTAGTATTTTATTTTCTTCAGGTAATTCTTCCAAATAATCTTTAATTCTATGAAGCGTTATATAATTTGAAATATTGAGGTTTCGTTTTTTTGAATGCTTAATAAAGTTTTCAATAGTTTCGCTTGAATCATCATAGCCTGACATTCCAATAGCAGGAACTTCATCCATTAATGAAACAATAATATCGCTAGCCGAAGAATAAAGATTGTCGTCAATAGATTCAGTATTTAGTTTTTCGTTTAGCATTCCATTTTTAGCACAGGTTAAAGCTAAATACTCATACATTATGTAGTTTTTATAGCCTTCAAGTACCAACCAATCTCTGATTTCGTTACTTAACTCCATCTCCGCTAATCTATCTACTAGTTGAATTTTTCCCCAACCGTCGACATGTTTAGCAAGCTCCCATAAGTCATTAACTAAATTGTCAGATAAATTTGAAATAGCGATAGTTGAAAAAACCGTGAACTCATCGTGAAGCCCCAATATTTTAATATCGTCTATTGGTTTCTTGTTTTGACATAATCCAAGAATAGCAATTCCAAACTTTACTGTATTTCGATTATTTGTTTTAGTAGCTAGTTTATTTGCATAATTATATAAGTATGGTTCAATTGGTAATGAACTTTGTGCTAATTTTTGTAAAAACTCGTCTATAATCCCAATGACACTTTCATTCTCTGTTACTTCTCTATAAAAGTCAGATTCACTTTGGTTATCTCCGTTTTTGGCAATTTTTTTAATCAGGCCGACAAGTTGTTTTATTCTAGATTTTGATTCTTCTGATTCATCAGCTCCAAACATTGCATCCATTAAGCCTGGTGCAAATTTTATTTCATCATCACTCTTTTTTTCATCTGGCAATTTTTCACCAGTTTCATTCAAAGAACCATCTCTATTAAGATTCCTTTTTAGGTGCACTAGTATTGAATCGTCCGTTTCCCATTCAAGAATTTCTTTTGATTCTTCGTTATTTAATATTTTTTTAATCCAATCTATCATTTTGGGTTTTTCTTGCATGAAGCACAACGTGCCGGGCTAAGTTCAGTTGGTTTTACCTATTGAATTTAGTGAGGGTTGGGATGAGTTGCTACGCAACTCCTGAACTTAGCCCGGCACGTTGGAGAAGAAGAGCGGAGCGAATTCTTCTCCAACAATAGAATATAATGAACCCCATTCATTATATCCCAGCTGTATCTTTAAGTGATCTTAATCATATTCCTAGATTTAACATAATATAATGAACAAACATCGTTGATTGGTTTATTGGAACATACATATATCCTTACCAAAAAAAGCATCAAGGAGTTATTGAGTAGGTTTGTTTAAGCATCTAGACTCCCGCCTGCATGGGAATGACTGTTACTCGCTAGGTTCTTTATTCAACGTCATCCCGCAGCAAAGCCGGGATCTAGATGGTTAACTAAGCATGGATTTTTATACTCTTCGAGATTCCCACGTTCTTAGAAATGAAGGTAATTTTAGTTTTTAAGCATTGTCGTTGGATGGCTTATATACTATTACCTTTTTAGAGTCACTCCGGTCCCGATTCATCGGGAGAGGAGTCTTCACCGTTTTGTAATGCCAAGAAATCTATTTCTCAATGTAAAGTACCCCCTAAGATTTCTCGCTATGCTCGAAAAAAATGAAGAAATTCTTTCTTTTCAAAAGATGACAGGTCTGCTTAAGATCCAAAAACTCCCCATAACAAACGAATGGCCATGATGGTGGCCAATAGAGCAAAGCCCCATTGCAAATATTTTCGGCCTATCTTATGATTGAGGATGGTGCCAAAATTTGCGCCTACTAATCCACCTAATGCTAAAGGAAATGCTGTTCCAACATCAATATAGCCTAGTTGATACGGACTTATTCCTGGATTTTGAACATCGATTAGTGCCAATTGAATAAGTCCTACGAAAATAAGAATACACATGCCTAAATGGGAAATGCTAACGGCTTTCCTGAAGGGCTGCTTAAACATAAGATTCATTATTGGTACCATAACACCTCCCCCACCCACTCCAGCTAATGATGCAATACTTCCACCAATCCCTCCCGTAAATAAAGCAGCATTACTATCAAATGCTTGATAAGAGCGCTTGTCTTCATCCAAAAAATCTTGTCCTCGTTTGAACATCATAAATGCGGCATACAACAAAATGAGGCTGAAGAAAACGACAAATTGCTCTCTTTCATACCAACTAGAGGTGAGTATCCATTTACCCACGCTTATACCCAAACCTCCAAATATCCCTAAAAGAACTCCTTCTCGTACATATAGATTATGATTCAATGTTTGGCGGATAGTACTGGAAAGGGAAGCTGTAAATGTGCATAATAACCCACTTGCGATCGACCATGGTACAGAATCCTCAAGTCCAGCTTCTTCAAAAAGAAAAAATAACACTGGAGTAAAAATAATGCCTCCACCCACTCCCATTGAGCCAGCGATGAGCCCACCCAGAATGCCAATTAGTACTAGTACGATGAGTTCCATAATGATAATCTGACAAAATCAGTGAACACGGATAGTTCGCTTAAATCTCAACTTCTCCCCTTAAAAAAGTAATTGCCTTGCCTTCTATTTCAACACGCTCGCCTAAATAATTTATACGTAATTCTCCTTGCCTGCTCGAAATTTGGAGGGCATGTAATTGGTTCTTCTCCAGTCGATTAGCCCAATAAGGAGCGAGTTTTGTATGTGCCGAACCAGTTACGGGATCTTCATCAATACCAACCTGTGGGCAGAAAAAACGAGATACAAAATCTACGGTATCTCCAGGTGCTGTAACAATAATACCACGAGCTTCAATCGTTTTGAGTAATGTGGAATCAGGGTGTATAGAGGCAACTTCCTCTTCTTTGTCTAACACAATCATGTAGTCATCACTCTTAAATACTTGATTGGTTGGCGGGATTCCAAGCGCCTGAAACAACACAGCAGGGGCGTCTACTTTATTCATCTTATCTGAAGGAAAATTCATAATGTATCCATCTCCCTTTTTTCGCACAGATAAACGCCCGCTACGTGTATCAAATTGAAGTTCATTCCCTGTAAAACCTAGCTCTGAAAATAAAACATGTGCGGTTGCTAACGTGGCGTGACCGCATAAATCAATTTCTAATTCGGGTGTAAACCAACGTAAACCAATGGCTCCATGCTCTTGCACATAAAAAGCGGTCTCGGATAAATTATTTTCCATAGCAATATTTTGCATGGTGTGTTCTGCCAACCATTGCTTTAATGGCATAACTGCAGCAGGGTTACCACCAAAAATTGTATTGGTAAATGCATCAACTTGAAAAATGGGGAATTTCATGAACGTAGATTTAGGTTATCTTTGCAGTTTTAATACTGAAAAGTACAATTATTTTTTGATGGAGTTTTATCCCGAAAACGTTTTAGAAAAATTAGGTTTTGAACAGATACGTGAAGCAACACTATCTGTTGCTCAATCGGTACGCTCAGCGGAGATTATTAAGGAACTACAACCTACTGCACAGAAAGAACGGGTAAAAGTGTTATTGGCTCAAACAAGCGAAATGATCGCTCTAATTCAAGATCCTGACATCTTCCCTTTATCAGAGCTTCCCGATATTCGCTCTCCTCTGAATATTGCAAAGGCATACGGGAGTATTATTCCCTTGTATGCTTTTAGAGATATATTAAGCATCTGTTTTACAGCACGAATAACCAAAAAATTTATAAAAAATAAAGAAGAACGCACCCCAGCATTACAACATATATCAGAACAACTAATCCCTTTAAAAGAATTAGAGCAGTACATAAAAGGAAAAGTTACTGAACATGGCGATTTAAGAGATGATGCAACCCCTGCTTTAAAAAGCATTAGAAAAAAACTTAATTCAAAACGAAATGATTTAAGATCAACCATAAATAAGATGATGAAACTTGCCGTTAAGGACGGCATGGCCAGCGATGAGGGCGCTACCATAAGAAATGGGCGCATGGTGATTCCTATTCAAGCTGAGTATAAGCGCCAAATTCACGGTTTTGTTCATGATGTGTCATCCACGGGTCAAACCGTGTATTTAGAACCCGTGGAAGCACTACATCTTAATAATGAAATTAGACAGTTTGAGGCTGAAGAGCAGCAAGAAATAGAGCGTATATTAATTGAACTAACCAACCACATCAGGGAACATAGAACCTATATTACCCAGAACCTTGAGACTTTAGCAGAACTAGACGCAATAGCTGCAAAAGCCAAGGTTTCCATACAGCTAGGAGGGGAAATCCCAATTATTTCAGATACAGGTTTAACAAAATTAAGAGAAGCATTTAATCCTAATCTAAAGCTGAAAAATGTTGTACTAAATAAAGAAGATCGATTAGAGGTGATTCCTTTAAATCTGGAATTAACCGAGGAAGAACATTGCTTGATGATAACAGGCCCAAATGCTGGCGGTAAATCTGTTGCAATGAAAACGGTAGGAATATGTGCGCTTATGATTCAATCAGGATTTGCCATTCCAGTAGATCCAAACTCAGAAATTCCAGTATTCAACGGCATTTTTGTCGACTTAGGAGATGATCAGTCTATAGAAAATGATCTAAGTACATTTTCATCTCGCCTTCAATGGATGCGAGAAACCCAAGATCGATTAAAGGCAAATAGCCTTATTTTAATTGATGAGGCCGCAGCAGGAACAGATCCTGATGAAGGTTCTGCCTTATTTCAATCCTTCATTGAATATCTACTTCAATATGATTGCAAAATTTTAGTTACTACCCACCATGGGGCACTGAAAATTTTTGCACATGAACATGCCAATGCTGTGAACGGGTCTATGGAATTTGACCAAAATACTCTATCACCTACTTACCGATTTAAAAAAGGAATACCAGGAAGTAGTTATGCGTTTGAAATAGCTGAGCGAATGAAATTGAATAAAAAGCTTTTGCAACGATCCCGTGAATTATTAGGGGAATCAAAAAATAAAATGGAAGGTCTCATTGCTGAACTTGAATCAAAAGCCCAATCTGCTGAGGAGTTGAAACAAAAAAATTATGAAATTTTAAAAAGAGCTCAGGTTAATGAAAATCGTTATAAGCAAAAGCTAGAATCACTTCATAGAGAACGCGATAAAATTCGTGAAAAGGCTTTGAAAGAGGCTAAGTCGATCATGGATAATGCGAATAGAAAAGTAGAAAAGGCTGTTGAACAAATTATTGAACAAAAGAAAACATCCAAAAAGCAGATTAAGCAAATTCGAGAAGATATTGAGCAAGAAAAAGATAAGATAGAGATAGGTCTTGAAGAAGTTAAAGAGCAAAGGGAGGCTCAGTTCAAGAAAAGCAGTGAGCCTCCAAAAATTGGGGACTTTGTTCGGTTTTTAGATGGTAATACAACAGGAGAATTGGTAGTACACAAAGGGAATAATGCCACAGTTCAAACAGATGGTCTAAGACTACGAACCAAATACAAAAATTTAATTAAGGTAACTCCACCGAAAGTAAAAAAGAACCAAAAATTAAGAATAAATGCCGTATCATCAGACTCAACGCTCAAGGAATCTGTTTCTCAGAGCTTAGATTTACGAGGTAAACGTACTGATGAGGCTATCGATGAAGTCACGCAGTATTTAGATAAAGTGGTATATAGAGGGCTAAAACAAGTTGAAATCATTCATGGAAAAGGTACTGGAGTATTGAAAGAACAAATACATAAGTACTTAGGGGATCGATCAGAAGTTAAAAGCTACGAGTTGGCTAATGAAGATTTTGGGGGTGCTGGTTGCACCATCGTATATCTATGATGAACCTCAAAAATGAAACAGATTTTATTTGATAGTGTAGCTCCACTACGCGTATCATTAAACTTTTGAGTTAATTTTTTAAACGATCTGAACAATGTCATCTCCGAGTGGGCAACCGTCAATTGAGTTATTTGGTCTTCAAATTATGGAGCCAGTTGTTACCCTTACCGATTTTTTAATTACGGGAGTCTGTGTCTATGCTTTTGTCCAACTTTCTAAGAAAAATTTAACCGGTAGAGCGCATGGGTATATGTGATGGTATTTTTTATTGATGGCATTGGCAACGTTTTTTGGTGGTTTATTAGGACATGCCCTTCAAGCTCAACTAGGAGTTATTTGGAAACTGCCTGGATGGATAATGAGCATGCTTGCTATTTCAGTGTTACAGCTTGCGACGGCTAGGTATGCGAGCTCATTGTTAACTAACAGGTTTACTCATTATGTGAATATTGCCAATATAATAGAATTAACCATCTTAGGAACGATTACTGTTGGCTCTTTAAATTTTATGTATGTTCAATTGCATTCTGCTTATGGCTTGGGGTTAATTGTACTTCCTTTACACTTTTATCTATTCAAAAAAACACAGAATAAAGGTAGCAGAATCATGTGTTTGTCCACGGTATTTTCTGCTTTGGCAGCTATGGTTTATTCCTTAAAATTTGCTCCTAGTGTCTGGTTCAATCACCTTGATTTGGCACATACCATCATGGCCATCAGCTTGTTTCTTTTCTACCGCGCAACAGTACATCTACCTACGGTAGAACAAACCCAGAAAGGACCGCATATTTCTTATAAAAAAGCACTTCATTTATTGTTTAAGAGAAAACCTTCCCGAGATTTAGTCTTCAAATGACCCTCAGTTAGGCCATAATTATCTTTTAAGAACGAAGTAGTCTGCTCCTTAAAAACATAATTTTTGGTTATTTGGATAAGAAAAATTGGTACTGGATAAAATCTACTTTCATCCCATAAAAAATATCTTAACTTCATACTTAAATTGAGACAGAAATTTGGAGTAAAGAGTCGATGGAAATCATCAAAACTAGAAAGACTTATGATGCAGTAATTATTGGATCTGGTGCGGGGAGCGGAATGTCTGCAAACATACTTGCGGAAAATGGATTAAATGTGGCAATCATCGAGGCTGGTCCGTTTTTTGATCCTGCGCAAAACCAGTATCGGAGTCAACTTCGCCCCGCATGGGAATCGCCAAGAAGAGGGGCTTCTACCCCTCTGCGAAACTTTGGTGATTGGGATGCGGCTTATGGCGGGTGGAATATTGAAGGTGAACCTTACACTAAAGAAGAAGGAACCGATTTTTGGTGGTTTCGATCAAGAATGTTAGGGGGCAGAACCAATCATTGGGGAAGGATTTCTCTTCGATTTGGGCCATTAGATTTTAAAAGAAATGATATTGATGGGTTAGGTGATAACTGGCCTATTGGATACGACGAAATAAAACCATTTTATGATCGTGTGGACAAAATAATAGGTGTATTTGGCAGTAAAGAAGGAATATACAATGAACCAGACGGGTTTTTCCTTCCTCCACCCAAACCACGTCTTCATGAAATGTATTACATAAAAGGGGCTCGAAAAGCAGGTATACCAGTCATTCCCTCTCGATTGTCCATTCTTACTAAACGGCTAAACAGTGATAGAGGTGTCTGTTTTTATTGTAGACAATGCAACAGAGCATGCCAGATTTATGCGGATTTCTCATCAGGTTCTTGTCTTATTTTTCCGGCTCAAAAAGGCACTGGAAGAGTGGACCTTTTTGTAAATGCAATGGCAAGAAAAGTAATTACCAATAAAGAAGGAAAAGCTACCGGTGTATCTTACATCAATAAAGAAAACGGAACGGAGCAGGTTATAAATGGAAAAGTTATCGTAATGGGGGCTTCTGCATGTTCTACAGCTCGCATTCTATTGAATTCCAAAAGTACACAACATCCGAATGGTTTAGGCAATAGTAGCGGTGTAATGGGAAGATATCTACATGATTCCACAGGTGCTGATCGGATGGCTCTTATTCCCGATCTAATGAATAGAAAAACGTATAATGAAGATGGAGTAGGCGGGTTACATGTCTATACACCATGGTGGTTAAACGATGCCAAGCTTGATTTCCCTCGTGGCTACCATTTCGAAATTTGGGGAGGTCTTGGGCACCCCTCCTATGGTACTGGGTTTAATGTTTCTGATCTTAATTCCTACATAGGCGGTACTGTTGGAGGATATGGAGACAAACTTCGGGATGATATGAAGAAGTTTTATGGCTCCACCATTGGTATTTCCATGCGTGGAGAAAGTGTTCCGCAATATGATAATTACTGTTCCATCGATCCAAATAAAGTAGATCAATGGGGAATACCAGTTTTGAAGTTCAATTATAGATGGACAGAATACGAATATAAACAAGCCAAGCATGCCCAAGACATGATGGAAGAAGTACTTACATCGGCCGGTGGAATAATGATTGGTGATAAACCCGGAGAAGATCGTGGATATGGGTTAACGGCTCCAGGTCAGATTATTCACGAAGTTGGTACTACGCGTATGGGTGATGATCCAAAACGATCGGTCACAAATAAGTGGTCGCAGCTCCATGATTGTGAAAATGTGTTTATTGTAGATGCGGGCACATTTGTTTCCCAAGCAGATAAAAACCCAACCTGGACCATCTTAGCATTATCTATGCGAGCATCTGAATACGTTGTTGATCAATTAAAAAAGCAAAATATATAGATTATGAATAGACGAGATTCTATAAAAACCATGTTGCTAGGAGCTTTGGGCTCAAGTATGATTATCAATGGTTGTGCGCCAGATGGAAGCAATCGCAGACGCTTACAAGATGTGTACGATTTTAGTTCATATGGTAGGACTCCCGAGGAGAAAGCCAGAGATCAAAAGATATTCAATGATAATTTCTTTACGGATCATGAGTTTGAGACAGTGGCAGTATTATGTGATCTTATTCTTCCCTCTAACGCATCTGCAGGATCTGCAAGTGATGCTTTTGTACCTGAATTCATAGATTTTGCAGTGAAAGAGTGGCCAAATCAACAAGAAGGGTTTAGAGAAGGAATAGCATGGTTGGATACGTACTCATCAGCCAAAAACGGTAAGGATTTCATATTTGCAAAGCATGAAGATCAAATTACTATTTTAGATGACATTGCTTATCCTGATAAAGCTACCAAAGAAACAGAAGCGGGAGTTGAGTTTTTTAATCAGATACGGAATTTTACGTTAACAGGATATTATACCACCCAAATGGGCTGGGATGACTTAGGATATGTTGGCAATCGACCAAATATTTGGGATGGTGTTCCAGAAGATGTGTTGAAAGAACATGGGATGGAATATGAAGCAGAATGGTTAGCCAAATGTATAGATCAATCCAAGCGAGATATTACCGCCGAATGGGATGAAGATGGGAATTTGTTGACATGAAAATCTAGGTTTGGCTAGATACTTTAAAATTCTATTAAAATATTTTAGAATTGAGGGAGAGGATGGATGCCCATGGCAATAGCATAGACAATGAGCCCTACTGTGTTTCTAGCACCAACTTTTTCTAGAATTCTTTGTCTATGCCCTTCAACTGTACGTTTGCTAAGAAATAATTGATCTGCAATTTCTTGATTGGTTAGTTCTTTACAGATTAATTTGAGTACATCGATCTCTCTTGCGGATAGGGTATCATTAAAAGTGAAAGTTGGTTTTTTTGATTTACTATTCATGTGAGAAATCAACATCTGTTGATCTTCTTGGGTGAAGAAAACCCCATATTCATATACTGACTCAATAGTTTTAACTAATTGTGCTTTTTCACTAGCTTTGGGTATAAAGGCGGACACTCCCAACTTAATCATATGACCTACCACATTGGCTTTATAGTGCGATGAAAGTATAATTATTTTTATTTCGGGATAATTACTCTTCAATAATTCAACGAGCTCAAAACCATCCATAGGTTGCATTTGAATATCTACTATGGCGATATCGGGTAATTCCGTTTCTTCTATTTCTTGAAGCATAGATAGAAATTCTTGTCCATTTTTTGCAGTTCGATCAACTTGTATATGGCTTACATTGGAGAGCAGTATTGATATACCCTCTAAGACAAGGTTTTCATCATCAACAATGGCGATATGTATTGCTTCTCTTTTCATTTTGGATATACCAAAATTAGTCTTGTACCTTCATCTTTTTTAGTTTTCCACTTACTTCGTGCGTTGATAGATTGAACTCTACTATCAATATTTTTCAATCCCATACCTGTTTTAAGTTTGGTTTTGTCAAATCCAACCCCATTATCAGAAATAATACAGCTAAAAGCAGATGTAGTATCTCTAATAGTAATTAACATAATACTCGCATGAGCATGTTTGATTACGTTGCTTAAATATTCTTGAATGATGCGATATATATGCAATTCAAACGAAATCGGTTTTTCTTGATAGCTATGTTTTAAGATAAGTTGAATTGGAAGTGACTCATTTACATTTGCAATGAGTGCTTCGATAGCGAACATTAGTCCAAATTTCTCCAAATTAACGGGATATAAAGAGTGTGAAATTGATCTGGTATACTCTATTAATTCTGGAATTTGTTGTGCTATTATTGTCTTAGATCGCTCATTATTCCACGTTTCTTCATTATTAATCCACAGTGAAAGAATATTCAATTTGTTTCCTACATCATCATGCAACACTTCTGCTATGCGTTTTCTTTCACTTTCTTGAACAATGGTATATTGCTCCGCTACTTTTTTTTGGTGTGCTAATTCTTGTTGATGTTGCATATCTTTTTCTTCCAGTACCCGACGTATAAATGTCCGATAGGCAAAAAGACCACCTACTACGATAATTATTAAAATAATTATCGTAGCAATGATATGTTCAATATCAACGAGCATGTTTTAGTGAATGGAATACGTAGATAGAACTACCATATAGTATGCAAGAAAGTAGGTTATTTATAGCCCATATAGCAACATTTTTTTCGGTTAATTGATCCATGAATAGAAATAAAAACAGAGACATACTGTAATAGAGAAATAAAGCGGCATAGATAATCCAAAAAGAATCACGCTGATCCACTTTTTGTAAGTATTTTACCAAGATGTAAGCAGTTGCCATGGAAATAAGTAAATGAGAAATAATTTTGCTATAACCTGTAAAGGATTTATCAAAAAAAAACCACAACGTTGCTGTTTCAACAAAAAAACACCCCGCTAGAATTGTAGTACTTATGCGCCATTTTTGGGGTGTTTGCAATGCCTTGTGGAAAAGATTGAACAATAAATAAAATTCAAGTGCTACATAAATAATAAATAAATATCCCGATGAAGTATCAAAAATAAATATGGCTAAGTTTCTGGCAATTTCTATAATTAAAAAAAACTCCAAATATATAATATAACTTCTAGTCAAATTATTTTTTTCTGTAATGTTGTTAAGATAACCGTACAAAAGAGAAGCCAATAACATACATACAGTCACAATAATTGATAAATAGTGTAAAGACATCCAATTATAGAATTCAATTTTATTACCAATCTCACATTTGACAATAGGGAGGACAAGGACTAGACCAATTTCTGGTATTTGTGGTTAATGAACCTTGATCTTGGTTTAGCCTCATAATCTCAGAGGTGTTATTTTCTTTTGAATCAGCAACAAAAATTAGAACGGGTAGCATTTTTTGGAACACAGAAGAAAATTTAAACCCGAACAGAGCTATGACCTCTTTTTTCTTATCACTTTGTGTATCTAGGTCGGCAAATGGTACTGTAAAATATTTAAAGATATTTAAGCCATCTGTAGTGTGCACTTCATTAAAAAACCAGCTCAGGCAATCGTATTTCCAACATTCAATGTCTTTAACCGATGCGCGTTCAGTAATGGTAGGTTCGTTATAAACAGGCAAATCAACTTCTTTCCAAGCCTTACCAATTTCCAAGTTTTTAGATAGAACGGTTTTATAAACGGTGGTAACCACATCGGTTTCAACCAAGGTAAGCTCATTGTTTAAAGGTTGTAATTCTACTGCAAAATACTCCTTAAGAGTTTTTTCCTTACCATTTTCATCCAATGGACGGATTATCAAAACAAATGAACGGTTATATACTCCTGCATAAACTCGAAAACTATTGAACTCGTTGTTATCCTTAACCCATACACAAACCGCCTCTGATAAATAAAAAATATGGGCAGGATGTATAAGTTGTTGTATTTCTGAGAAATCCTTTTTTTTCGTATCCCAAAGATTAATTGCTTCAAAAAATTCAGTCTTTGATAATTTATATTCTGCCATAATAGTAGTTATTTATTAAGTGTTACCGTTTATAATTTTGTGTTAAAGTAAGTTATTTATCTATGTACGAGTATTAAGCTGACTATAATTATATACAATATTGACGTGACTTAAAAGTATAGTACATAAATTATATGTCTTAAAATTAACATGATGTAAGGATTAAATATTCTCCTAAATTATAAACTATTCGTTGGGCTGTTTTTTTAAAATGAATCGGATGATGCGGATGCCCCGCCTTGGATATGGCCCTCGTTTGAAGTATGAACAATGAGTAGATTCAAGAATGTGAAATAGATCTAGCAAACAGCGTGATAGATAGGCTCGTTGTTCTATCAAGGTTCCCCAAGCGCAAAAGGTATAAAAGTTGCACCTTCTTTAGGAAGAGGTTTATATACCAATGCATTTTTAGCCAGTACAGAAGATAAGATGGAGAGAGAGGTTTAATCCAACAACAACAAAACACCTAGATTAGTACGATACTAAAACGTTTTTTAGGTACTTATGCATGAGAAAAGTACCCAAAAAACGATTGAAGGAGCTTGCGTATGTCTATCTACTAACTAAGTCCTAGGCTAGGTCGTCCCTTTTTACAGTAGGATGGTCAATATAAGAACTATGGTACCTACACTTTTAAAACGTATTAAGTATTTAGCAACTTCAGCCCTTATTTTTATAAATTAAATTCTATTGAATGTTACTTCATACGTTCCCACTGAACTATTAAGTCCTGGTAAAATAATTGTATAAGAATTACCTGTTGCATCTGTAACAATTCCAGTTCCATTAGCTCCACCTGTTACAGCGTTGAATCCATTAGGACCACTCATATTTACTGTTATATACTTTGGTAATACTTTTGTTAAAGTACATGGGTAATTGTACCCACTGCGTTTATCTATTATGTTATTCATTTTTTAATATTAATTATTCTATTTGTGTTGTAACTCCTTTTATATGAATATTAGAAGGAATTATTTTAGGGGTGTAACCAGAGCTCTTTTGCTTTATGCAAAATGCTTGTCTAATATGATTTTAAATTGACGATTAGCCTCTGAGATGTTTTAATTTATTACTTTATCAAGTAATATTTCTAATTGATCAGGATGTATTTTTCTTGATTTTAATTCAGTCTATTTATTTTATTATGAATTAGCTTTTTTATACTAACTGACTTAGTAATATTAAAGCTTAATCTGGAATTTGTGCTCTTAGAATTTTTTCATAGCCGTTAATTAGGTTACTTAATCCTTCAGAGGGCTCATGAGGTCTAATTACAATCTCTAATTCTGCAGTTGTGTTTGATTTATTTTTTTCTGGGTAACTCCCACTTTTTGGAGGAGTTGAATCTTTGCTAAAACCAACCATTAACTCATCGTTGTTTAACACAATGTCTAAGCTTGTAGTAAATCTGAGTTCATCAATAGCTGAGGGTGTAATGGGTACCATTGTAATCAGAGGAACTTCTAAGTCTACAGATTCTATCTTGCCGTCTATATTGGTACATGGATAATCAATATTGATGGTTTTGGCTTTATATTTTTCAGTTTCGGTATCATAGTCAAAAAAATCTTTGATAATCTTTCCTTCATTATCGGCTATTGTTTGGTTAGCTTGCTTTGCGGCTTCATTAATTGATTCTACTAATTCTTTAAACTTGATCATAATTTTAGGGCTTTAATGTTTGAGCTTTTATACTTTTGAATTTCTCTATGGACTCTGATACCACTTCTTTACTTTCCCCAGACAATTTGATTTTGGCATCACACCCATTACAAGCAAAACTTGCTCCTTGGAGTAGTGTGTTTACATCGAATAAAATATTAGTCTTACAATTTGGGCATTTTATATATTGTTCAATCATGATTTATTTTTTATACGTTTTTTTATCTAGTGAGATAGAATTGATGTTCTTTGTATATAAGTCTAAAATGGTAGTAAATCCAACTGGAAGAGGTATGGAACCTGCGTTCATTTCAACAGAAAGTTTTGAAGTTTTTTTTGAGCTTCTATTATCATTAGACTTTCTATCAGACTCATAGCTTACATTTCCTTTGAGTTCAATTTCATCTGTAGCAACAACATTGTCATCAAAGGATTTGCTTTTTTGCTTTTGTGAGGTAATCTCTAAGTCTAGATTAACAGATAAATCTTTTAATGACAGTGAATTAAATGGGATTAAGGTAAGAATTGGAACTTCAAAGTTGGTTGAGATTTGTTCCATTTTGGGTTTCTTATTCTTATCGATACCTGGCTTTATTACATTTTTAGTCATAGATAAAGTCACCATTTTAGGATGGTATACATAATCTTGAACTTCGTCTTCGTCATCTTCATTGCCAATGTTATAGCGATCAAAACATGATTCCATCAAAAAAATAGTTTGTTTTTTTGCCATTGAGGAATTTGCATTTGCTGCAGCAACTAAAGGAGCTGCTAGTAATTGATCAATTGAAATACCAGAATATATTTTTTTTGTTGGGCCTTTTTTCATATTTGTGTTTTTTAATAATTAAGTAAACATGAGGCTTAAGAAGCCTCATGTTTTTTCTAAGTTGAATTTACGTACCTTCATTTACAGGTAATTCTAATGGCTCAATAGCATTAGTGAACGCATTAATGATTGTTGTTACACCTAAAGGTAACGGCAATTGTCCTGCATGTACATTTACTGTATATTTCGCATTATTGCTTTTCTCATAATGAGAACTTTTTGAAGAATTTTCTTCACTAGAATAGCTAGCAGAACCTTTTACCGATGCAGAAAATGGACCGTATCCAATCTTTGCTTCAAAGCTGGTTTTACCAGCTTTTTGAATTGAAGAATCTTCAGACTCTTCTTCTCCATAGCTAGACTTAACTTCCATATCAAAAAGTATACTTATTTCGTCAACACCTAATGAGTTTAAAGGAATAATAGTTAGTATAGGCAAATTGAATGTAGTTAAGACTTTATCGATCTTAGCTGGAGTTGATTCTTTTCCTTCATCATCTAATATTGGAGGAGTAATAACACCTCTCTCTAACTCCATTTTAATCATAATGGGTTTGTAAGAGGACTCTGGGTCTGATTCATCTTTCGAAAAACAAGTATCTAACATAAACTTTGTTTGCGTTGCTGCCATTGCCCCATTTGCTTTTGCAGCTGCATTAAGTGGTCCACCAATTAAGGAATCCATAGGAAGTCCTTGGAACTGTTGAGCCATTGAAATTAATTCTTTAGACATATTTAATTAAATTTTAATTTTTTCTTACTCTATTATATTGGCTTTTCAGATACCGCCTTGTTCATATTTGACTAGAATCTTTGTAGTAATGAACAATATAGAAATATGGATTTGCCAAGAACTATTTTAGAGTATATATCACCAAATTGATTTCCCCGTATTTATACGGTCTCCTAATTATAGGGAATGAGATATATATGCTCCCAAATCAAAAACTTCCATGGGAGCTGTTTTTCTGAGATAGAGTGGATGATGCGGATGCCCCGCCTTGGATATAGGTCCTCGTTTGAAGTATGAACAATGAGCTGATTCAAGAATGTGAAATAGATCCAGCAAACAGCGTGAGAGATAGGCTCGTTTTTCTATCAAGGTTCCCCAAGCGCACCACACATCTAATGATTGTTGATCTACTAATTTCTTGATGGCATCCATATTTTTTTGATGAATCTTTGACTGAAATCGTTTATGCATTGTATTGGGATTGGTAGCTCTTTGGGGATATAGGTTAAACATCAACCAACCATCATATCCTTTTGCCTTCGCAAAACGCGCTACCCCGGCTACCGTGGGATCCAGATTTCCAGGGACTGCTGTACTAGGATTTACACCAACACAAACGAGTGGATGTGAGCCTTCTTGACCCAACGAATATCGAGTTAATGGTTCATCATGATCGTAGATCCAAGATTCATCTTTCATACTCTATGCAAATCGATCCGCTAAACGATTAATCAAATATCCCGATTCTTCAAGCGCTTGAGTAGCAAATCTCCCAAAAAAATCGGTTACCCCTTCAAACTCTCGAATAAATCCTTCTCGATCGTTTGTTTGTACTAATTCAGCCAGTTTTTGGTGGTGTTCAAAGAAATTGAGGAGTAATTCTCTCCGTTCTTCATTGGCAAACACAATATCTGCATACAATTCTGCACTTTGAGCAAATATACGACCCGTCATCATCAATTCTGCTCTATAAATGGGGGAAGAATAGTCCACCATATCTGCGGGCTTTAGATCATACTCTTTCATGAATGAGCCATGGAGCAGGGCTACAAAATGCCTTAAGCCCTGAACTAAGTGCATAACATGATCATGTTTTTCTTGCTCTGCGTGAATAATTCGCATCCCCCAAAGTTCGCATTGTTTTATAAACCATTGGGCTTTCTCTGAATCCCTACCTGGACAAACTAGCATCAATTGTTTTGATAAATTTTCAACATCTGGACCATGCATAGGATGTAGCCCAATTACTGGACCGGAATGAGATTCCAACATGGCTTTAATGGGTTTGGTTTTGTTAGAGGTAAAGTCTGCTAATATTGTTTTTTTAGATAGTCTACCTTGTAACCGAGTTATGACCGATTCAGTAACATGTATGGGAACAGTTATAATTACTAGATCCAGATATTTTGTCATTTCTTCTAGTTGAAACCAGTTACCTTTATCAATTGAATAGGTGTTATGCCCTGTTTGTTCGGTAATGCGTTTATATAATTTTCCCATTCCACCCTCACCACCTATATAGAGAATATGCTTTGGTTCTGAAGTTGCGATAGGAAACTTTGCTTGTGATTGACTATCCCGCGAAGAACTCATAATTAATCGCAGAAAATCTTCTGCCCATTCGGGTTTAATTCCCCGTTCTAAAGCTAATGCTTTAAAGGCATCCGATTTCTCTTGTTCTCTTGCGGGCACAAAAACAGGAAGTTGATTATCAATTTTAGTTCTAATTACTTGACGCACAGTTTCTGCCCGTTCTGCTAACAAATCTAAAATCTGTGTATCTATTTCATCAATACGTGTTCGGAAGCTCTCAAGCTCCTTATGGCGATGAGACATCGTAAATTTATTCGTGGGTTATACTACTAATGAATTCTTCTCCTAGTAGAAGAAATGAGTGATTTGAATACTAATATAGGATTAATTTTTCTAGAGTATTATTGAGATTTATAATTCCTCAATATTTTGAATGTGGATATCTACTCATCTCAGCTCTTTTTTTATTAAGGAAAGGAACGCACCTTATGAGATTCGTTATTTTACTACATGTATCTATCAGTACTTAGTGTCCTTTGATAGAATAGATAAAGAATTGGGCGCTTAAACATGTTAATTAGAGAAAGTTTAATACAAAAGAACTTAGTTTACAGGTTCACAATTATTGCAAGCATGAATCAATTATTTAAAACGCTCATATATTTAATTCTTTCTACCAATTATGTCTTTTCCCAGTCCATTGTATTAGACGAAGATCCTAGTGAATGGAGTCAAGTGGAGACGGAATATATAGACCCAACAGGCGACAGTAATGGCTTAGATGTAGTAAAATTTCAGATTACGAATGATGACCGATTTCTCTACCTCTTGATTGAATTTAATAGCGAAATAGAGCTTCAAGAAAATAACGATCTAGTCTTATACATCGATACAGATAACAACCCAAATACAGGAACTGTTAAAAATGGAATAGGCTATGAGTTTAGATATGCGTTTGGGGAACGCTCAGGTAGTTATCAATCAACGTCGTTGCGCTCTTATGATATTGGGTTAATAAATTCACCAACGGTAACTTCACACATTTTTGAAATCAAAATTGATATAGATGCCCAAATAAATGGAAGTAATCTATTTAGTTCAGATACGATTGGACTGTTTTTTGAAGCTAGCGATGGAGACGAATATGCACCAGATGCTGGCAACCCTGCTATTTATAGACTGGATGAGGAGTTAACGTATCTTGAACAGCCATTTCACATTGCTAAATCTTCAATCACAGATTTTAGAGTTCTTACCTATAATTCAAAGCGTGATGCACTTTTTGACCCCTCTTTATTCGACGAATATGATCGGATTTTATCGGCAATTAAACCTGATATAATTGGATTCCAAGAAATTTATAATAATGACGGTGTAGATGCGGCAGCATTAATCGAGCAAATGCTTCCGTCCTCAGCTGGCGAAGCATGGTATTATGGAGATACGGGAACAGATAATTTAATTGTGAGCCGATATCCAATTATAAATCAACAAACCGTTGACGGTAATTCTGCCTATTTGCTAGAAATGGGTGATGATTACCTATTTACTATTGTTGCACATCCTCCATGTTGTAGTAATGAAGAGGGTCGTCAATGGGAAATTGATGCATTCATGGGGTTTTTAAGAGATTCTAAATCAGGGTCTGAGTTTAATATTCCTGAAAAAACACCCATAATTATAATGGGAGATATGAACCTCGTTGGATTAAACCGCCAACAAACCACGTTAACTACTGGGGATATTTTTTATGAAAATGATCATGGTCCAGATTTCGATCCCGACTGGGACGGCTCGGCATTAGACGATGCTAAACCCTATAATCCGGGATTGCCCACTTCTTTTACTTGGTATAGCCCGAATAGTTCTTACGGTGCGGGTCGTCTCGATTATGTAGTATATTCTGGATCAGTACTTGAGGTTCTAAATTCCTTTTCTCTTCATACACCAACCCTTGATCAAGATAGCTTAACAGTGTATGGACTTGAATATCAAGATACAATCGATGCTTCGGATCATATTCCTGTTGTCGTAGATTTCAAGTTGAAGACGGGAACTTCTAGCAGCAATCCGTTGGATAAACCACAACACTTTTACTTGGGTCAGAATTATCCAAATCCTTTCAACCCATCCACAACAATTCCCTTTTCATTGGACAAACCAGGCTTTGTTTCCATGTCAATCCATTCGGTAAGTGGAACCAATATCGTATCAATAATGGATAGAAAGATATATGATATTGGATCTCATAGCGTAACTTTCGATGCTAAGGATTTAGCTTCTGGGATGTATTTTGTAAGACTGGATGTGGATGGAAATATCCAAAATAAACCGATGATGTTAATTAAATGATGGTTGATTGTTATATAAAGGAAGTTCATTTGATTATCCTTTTTTTGCTATATAACAGAAAATGATTTTTAGTACTACATGAATAATTTTTCATCGAATATCATAAATTTTCCTTATCTTTATAGCAATAGCACCCGCCATGCCTCTCACAGAAGCACACTTTGGCGGGTTTTCGCATTTTATGAACTTGTATAAGCCTAATGAAGTATAAAAAAACGGCTATATCTATTTCTGAACAAATCGAGAGGTTAAAGCACAGGGGACTCAACATTGAGGATGAAGACAAAGCGAGTCATTATTTAGGAAATATTAGTTATTATCGCTTAAGAGCCTATACGTATCCATTTCAGAATAATAAAGATTCAAACCATCCATTTATTAAAGAAATATCATTTGAAGAGATTATCTCGCTTTATGTATTTGATAGAAAATTACGATTATTGCTCTTTAATGCTTTAGAGAAGCTAGAAATAGCATTTAGAACTCAAATTATCTACCATTATTCACTCAAGTATGGTGCACACTGGCATTTAAACCCTAAATTATATACTAATCATGATGATTTCACGAGACATATGACGTCTCTAGAAAAGGAAATAAACATAAGTAAAGAAACTTTCATAAAGCATTACAAAAAAACATATGTAGAACCCATACAACCTCCCGCATGGATGAGTCTAGAAGTAAGTAGTCTAGGTTTGTTATCTCAGATATTTACTAATCTAAAAAATAATGAATGTAAAACTGAAATCGCTTATTATTTTGGACTTAAGAAAGTCGGCTTATTAGAAAATTGGCTTAGATGCTTAAGTTTATTACGAAATATATGTGCGCATCATGGTCGTGTTTGGAATAGGAGAATGACAAAAATTGGATTTCCTAGAAAACCACTTAACAATTTCATTCCAACAACTCATGTTTTACCCTATAAAATATATGCCTACACCTGTGCCATTCAATATATTCTAAACATTATCAGCCCTGGACATAGTTTTAAAGAACGATATATAGAACTCATGGACAACTGTCCTTTAGCCCAAGAAAAAGAAATGGGCTTTCCTAAATACTGGAAGGATACAACTTTTTGGAGGTAAAGGGTAAAGTCATAGAGGGGTACAATCTCTACCTAACTAAGGTATTCTTAATTTAAATCCTTCTTTTAATTCTATTAATGCTGATTAAGTCATTCTAAAACCCACTATCCACCCATTTTCCATATCAATTAAATAAAGAACCTATTACCTTTCTAACCGACTATTAAATTTTTGAGAGTTATATTTTTTCATGTCAGAGTTTAAACTTCATTCTCCATTTTCGCCCGCCGGCGATCAACCCAATGCCATCGCAGAACTCACCGATGGAGTATTGGCTGGGGATCGATTCCAAACACTTCTAGGAATAACAGGCTCTGGAAAAACACGAACTGTGGCTAGTGTAATTGAAAACGTGCAGCGACCCACTTTAGTGATGAGCCACAACAAAACACTAGCAGCACAGCTTTTTCGAGAATTAAGCGATTTTTTCCCCAATAATCGCGTCGAATTTTTTATTTCCTATTACGACTACTATCAACCCGAAGCCTATATCTCGGCTCAGGATAAATACATCGAGAAAGATTTATCCATCAACGAAGAAATTCAACGGTTGCGACTTCGTGCCACTAGTTCCTTATTGTCGGGTAGACGAGATGTGGTCATCGTGTCGTCTGTGAGTTGTATTTATGGTATTGGTTCCCCCAGCGAGTATGCCAAGCTGATTGTTTCTTTGCATACTGGAATGGAAATTCCACGCAACACGCTGTTGTATGACATGGTGGACTTACATTACACCCGGAATGACCTTGATTTCAAACGCGGAGTATTTCGGGTTCGGGGTGATGTGATAGATGTATATCCAGCTTATTCCGATGAAGGACTTCGCATTACCCAATGGGGAGACGAAATTGAGAAACTTCAATTGTTTGATGTGGATACGGGGAATGTGATCGAAGAAGTTCAAGAATTTAAGATTTACCCGGCATCGCACTACGTCACTACAAAATCACGATTGGATGACTCCATCCAACAAATTCGTGACGAATTACACTGGCGTACTAAGATTTTAATTGATGAAGAGAAATTTTTAGAAGCAAAACGCCTAGAACAGCGCACTCTTTTTGATATTGAGATGATTCAAGAAATTGGATACTGTTCTGGGATTGAAAACTATAGTCGGTATCTCTCGGCTAGAAAACCGGGGGAGCGCCCGTATTGTTTAATGGATTATTTCCCCAAAGATTTTCTGTGTGTGGTGGATGAAAGTCATCAAACCATTCCACAAATTTCTGCCATGTATGGGGGCGATCGATCCCGAAAAGTTCAACTGGTCGATCATGGCTTTCGGCTCCCTTCTGCCTTAGACAATCGCCCATTAACGTTCGATGAATGGGAATCCATTGTTAATCAAGTGATTTTTGTAAGTGCCACCCCTAAGGATTACGAATTAGAAAAAAGTGAAGGAACCTATGCCGAGCAAATCATTCGACCTACTGGTTTGATGGAACCCCAGATTGAAGTACGTCCGCTGGGCAATCAAGTAGATGATTTGATGGAGGAAATCCGCCAACGTGTGGAGAAAAAAGAACGCGTATTAGTGATCACACTCACCAAGCGCCTTTCGGAGGAATTAAGCGAATATCTGAAAAATATTGGGATATCGGCAGCCTACATGCATAGTGAGCTAGATGCCTTAGAACGCATTGAAGTGCTCTTCAAATATCGACGGGGCGATTTTGATGTATTGGTTGGAATAAATTTGTTAAGGGAAGGAATAGACATTCCAGAATTGAGTTTGGTTGCCATTATGGATGCCGACAAAGAAGGGTTTTTGCGATCAGCGACTTCCTTATTTCAGATTGTGGGGAGAGCAGCTAGAAATGTGGATGGGAAAGCCATACTGTATGCAGATAAAATCACTGATTCCATGAAAAAGGTGATTGAGGAAACGGAACGGCGTCGAAACATCCAAGAAGCATACAACAAAGAACACGGCATTACCCCACAAACCGTACAAAAAGAACTAAAACCACTGGTTGATCCAGCGCTGATCTCTAAAAATACCTTTGATTTTGGTAAAGAAGCCGAACAACAGGCGGAGCAAGACTATCTTGAATCCATTAAAGTGGCAGAGGATGGCATACAGTACAAGGCATCGCCCGCTATGAACGATGTAACCTTTGAAAGTAAAGATGCACTGATTGCCCATTTACGAGCCACCATGTTACACGCTGCCAAAAATATGGAATTTGAAGAAGCCGCCCGAATTAGAGATCAAATCGATAAGCTAGAGAAAGAGTTGTAGGGGAGTGAGAGGGGGATTGTATTTGAATGGTTTGGCTAAAGTGCGTTCTAATGCAGTTTAGGTGTTGTTGGCTACAGTTATTTATTTATAAAATTTAAAATTTCATCATTTAGGAACTTAGGATAAGTTTTTACAACCTCTGTAATGGTTTTACCACTAAGGTTTCCATAAACAGATGAGGCTCCTTTATCCTTCTTATCAATTCCAAGAACTGCTTCAAGATTAGGCTTATTATGATGTACGTAATCACTTCCTGCAAGACTTATAATCTTGTGATTTTTAGTGTATTGTTGTTTTTCCTCTTTTTCCAAAATGCTATACGAGGAATTAGAGTCATCACTTGGGATGGAAATATCAACGTCTTTATCTAGATCAAAATCATGGATGACGAAATATTTTATTTCGAAAAGTTTACATATTTGAATAAGCGATTGAAGAGTGTCTTTTCCCCAAGCCGCTACAATTGAAATGTTACTATAATCCAAATTGTATTTAGTTCCAAGAACAGTTCTATAAGCGAGAACGTCATGCGGCCCCTCTACAATTAATACCTTCTTAGCAAAAATTATGCTTCCTAAGTTTGGCTCAAGTGTTTTTAAATACAGAGCAAAGTCATCAATACTCTTTACTTTATACTCATTGATAGTGTCAGGAACAATTATTTTTTCTTTAGGGTGTTGAATAACCTCCGTTTTTAAAAATGACGGGGTTTTCAACTTAATAATAGATTGGGGCTCAAAAAGGTTTACAAATTTTTTAGAGTGTGTTGTGTAAATAACTTGATTTTTCTCAGCCAGTTTCTCTAGCAACTTGTAGAAGTAATCTTGGTAATGTTCATGTAGAAATGTCTCAGGCTCTTCAATAATAAAGATATTCCCACCCTTTTCACTTTCAATTATTGCTTTAAATAATGATATGACGAAGAGAAAGATAAATCCATTTCCAAATCTTGATATTGGAAGTTTTGGCTTGTTTTCGTGTTCCTTAACGTAAAATTCCAGATTCTTGTAGAATGATTCAACTGAAGGGAAACCAAAACCTAAGTCAAAGTTGTCGTCATCAATGCTTAGTTCTGATTTAATGGTTTCTTTAATTTGCTCCGTTAATGCTTCAAGCTTAGGTGTTGGGATAACTTGCTGTTCAATATACTTGAGCATTTTATCAAATACATCTGAATTAGGTTGATCAATGTGACGTGGTAAAACCCCGTCTCGGTTAGGTATTTTTGTTTCCTTAGATTCAAATTCTTTTCTAATATCTAGAAGAACCTTTCCAAGAAGAGTATTTCGATTTGCTTTAAGGTGGTTATGGATTGATAAAGGATCAATAAAATAAAGCGGTACTTTACTCTTCCATTTATATGCAGTTTGCGCCCCTTTTTTTAGTCGTTCATTTAGTATCTCTTTTTCTTCTGGGGTAAACTCTTTTTTCTTTCCTCTACTAAGGGCCATTGGTGTAAATACCTGCTTGCCAGTGCTGTCTAAGCAATAATGCTGAGTTTCAATAACTCCCTCTTCATAGCCGATTTTCAGATTGAATTTTTCAATTTCCCTTAAATCATTGTAAATGGTGGGGCATTTGATCGCTGGTGAGATATCCACTTCTATTTCTACACTATTCTCAAAATCGGTATTGAAAAAGTCATTTTGATCAAAACTCCCATAATTTGTTGATTTGTTATTCAATCCATAAAGAATTGCATTAATCAAATTTGATTTTCCTGAATTGTTATGTCCAACAATGGAAAAGGGTTTTTTAATATCAGGAAACTCAACTGTGGCAGTTTCTGATCCAAATGATCTGAAATTTTTAATATTTATTTTTTCAATTCTCATCTAATTGTAGCCAACTGCGTAGCACTTCCCTGTCAAGTTACAAGGAAGTTGAAGCGGGCTGCAATCCTTGAATTTACTACTGTTTCGGCTATTTTGTATATACATTGTTGTGCAACGTTTTTATTCAAATTCTTTTTCCTTATCAATCCACCAATCCTCCCCGTCATTCAAAGAGTCTACCGCTTTTTGAGCAATATTATCAAAATCTCCGTTATCAAAATCAAATGGTAAATCTCCAATTCTTATTCTGTTACCAGTGTGATAATGTTTTAATGTCTTTGGTGCAAAATGTTTTCCATCCAAAAGAGTAATCCCATCGCTTGGTGCTTTGGCAATCTCAATGTAAAACTGTGCACCCCATTGACTAAATTGAATCCCAAGAATATCAATGGATTTATCATTGAATCTGCGAAAATGTGGGTAACTACCCTTAAATCCAATCTGTCTTAATTTTGGCACAAATTGTTCTTTTAACGCATTATCCATATGTAGTCTCTTATCTTTCCAGTCCATTTTTTAATCAGCAAATTTATCCTCGCTTACCAATCCGTTTATGAAATCATTAAATGTGTCTGCAATATGAATATCCTCACCACATTCGCAATCAATCCACCGAACTGTCGGAATATCACCTTGCCGATAATCAAGAGTAATCCACCAATGACCATCTCCAGTCAATAAAACTTGTTTGTCAGGCAAACCCCACTCTTGAGTCATATAGTCAGATTGCATAATATTATGTGCAGAATCCGATTCTTTGTCCAAAACTATCCCAAACAATTCATTTAATGGCACATGATTATCCGCCCATGTAGTCTTTACTGTCATTGGGAAGGCAAATCCTTTTGTATATCCACCATTTTGAATTTTAAGCATTTCAAGAAAAGAATCTGGTAGTTTTACTCCTAATTCAGTTTCCGCCTGTTGAATAATTTTATCAGTCAAAGGTGGATTATCGTAATAATTTGAATCCCAAAATTCAGTCATGTTTATTGTCACGTACGGGTCTTCTTAAATGTTGCACAACGTTCTCGGCTATGAAATTTAGGGCTTTTTGTGGCATCGTTTCTGTCCCCCGACAGAAAATGATGCAGAAAAGCCCAAGCGGTGAAGCAGAGTAGAGGCTGCCCTATTTTTTATAGCCATTGTTGGCAGTAGTTATTTTAATTTCTTTTTTGCTTCATACAAGAATGAAACTTCACGTCCTTTCAACTTTTGCTCAGCTTCTAATAGTTGAAGTTCTTTTTTATTTAGTTCAAATAGAGTCTTAACTGCTTTACTGAATTTCAATGTAGCAACACTTTCAACTACTTCAGCAGCGGTAATGCAAATCGTCTCTATTGTCGATAGGCTATATTTTAATTCAAGCAATTCTAAACCGTTTTTGTACTCGTTAAGAAGATATTCGACTTTTTCTTGAATCTCATTTTGTGTTAGGTTTTGTTTTGAAAGAGTAGTTAGAAAATCCCTTAATTGAAAATATCTTGCACGTATTTCATCTGCTTGCTTGAACTCGATAATCCTGTCTATATCCACATCGGACTCAATAATTGGAAAGTTTTTAAGCACAACACCTAAGACCATAGATTTATTAGTGTCAACTTCTTTTAAGTCCTTGGGGGTAAAATTTCTTACAATAGGAATGTATTCTGAGTTTGGGTTTTTATGGTTTAAAACTATGCTTCTATATCTGGAACTGAATTCACCCGCAGTCCTATCATTTTCCATAAATTCAGCATAAATATCAATTACGCCTTTTCCTTTATTTCTTTCTCTTATTCCTTTTGTTTTGCTGTAATGCTCAACCGATTTAGAGTAGTTGAAAGCAAATTGGGGTGAAGCCATTAACTCTTTCGGAATCTCAAAATTTTCTGGATTAAGAATTTCTATCAGTCCTTTACTCTCAAGTAACTCTATATATTCGAGTTTTTCTTTGAAATCTTGCTTTCCATTAGGCAATACTCCCATTAGTTTTTCAACTAAATGGATAGGTCCGTGTTCAATGGTTAAGTTGTCAAACATCAAAAGATAGTCTTTCAAATTATCAGACATATCCATAAAAGACCATAAATCAATATTGTAGTATCCAACTTTCATTTTCTAATTACTGCCAACAAAATGATAAAATGAACTCAGTTCACTTTATCCCTATTGTGTCTATACGTGTTATTCATTTTACCCTACTCATTTATAAGGATAAGCTGAATAAAAGTAATTTATTGGTAAGCGTCAACATACGCATAATCATATGGTAAAATTAGTCATCTTTTTATTGAGGGGTATTATTTTAAGCATCTAGATTCCCGCCTACATTGGAATGACCATTACTCGCTAGGTTCTTTATTCAACGTCATCCCGCGGCGAAAGCCGGGATCTGGATAGTTATACATGCATCGATTTTTATAGACATCGAAATTCCCACTTTCGTGGGAATGACTATTACTCTTAGTTTCTGAGCTTTAAGTAAATGAATAGATTTCTCTCCCGATGAATCGGGATCGAAATAGCAAAGGCTACCATGATTAGAGCTTTATTATGTCGCTTACCTGTTATCAAAATCACTCCCTACAGATTTCCAAGATTGGGTTTATTTATAACTATTTTAATCTCTTTTGTTTATCCTACATTTTGTGTTAATTACCAATATGTACTTCCAAAAAAACACGGTTTAATCATCATGCTTAAAATATATGTCTGTTTGCTCTTAACATTTGTCTATTCCCAGATACATGCTCAAGTTCTAGATGATAAGGCACTAGAAAAAATAGAAAATGGTGAAACCACTACACTGAAAGATCAATTTGTTGTGTATTTAGCAGATACTGCTTCTCCAGCGTATATTGAACGGCAATTATCATCCCTAGGATATAGTTTCAAAAATTTAAACGTAGATCCAATTCGTATTAATTTAGCTAATTCGCCAGATCAAAGTATTATCGACGATCTATTGAGTAAACCAGAAATACTAAATCATCGTCAATATACGGTTGAATTCGATTCACTAAACTTTAAACAGCAACTAAGCGAACAAGGGGTGAATGATGAAAGAATTAAACAATCGATGCAACGGTATCTAAGTACATTTAATGAAAAGAAAGTTCGAATAGAGTTTAATTATGATATGAATGAACAAGATGTTATCAACTTTATGACAGACTTTCGATCTGTGGCTTATAACATAATTCCCGTTCAAGCAAAAACTGTTACGATTCTTGTTGAAGAGGGGACTGAAAATGATATGATGTTAGAAGTAGAAAAGCTACCTTTTGTAGAATATACCGCACTAATTGGTGTGTTGATTGAATGATTAAAATAAACCCAATTGTTGTTCTACATTAGCCGGCCAATTGGGAAGTGGAGGCAACTCGATTAATCTACCCAAGACTTCATGAAAATATGCAGCAACAAGAGGTTGTGAGATTATGTCGGGAGTATGTATGAATATGTAGGGATGTTTACCAGATGTAATCCAATCAGCAACAACGATGGCCCATTCTTTTAAATATGATGCATTGTTAAGGGTATCATTACTGCCAACAAATCTAACCATTGGTCGACTTCCATGAAGCTTAAATCGTACAGGAACCTTCGGCTTTTTTTGCTGAGCTTCTACTATCGTTGGTTCTTCACTTACCATAGAGTGAAGTTTTCGAGTATCAAAAATAATACGCTCAATGCCATAGCTTTGCAATAAACTTTCAAACACATGCTCTTTGTTGCCCTGATTAAAAAAGTCGAGATGACGAACTTCAACTCCATAATTGTATATCTTTGGCAAGTAGCTCAATAACTGATCTAATTTGTAAAGTTCATCGGGACGAAATGATTCTGGTAATTGAATCATGAAAGGACCAAGTTTGGAACGCATAGATTCAAATCGTGATAGAAATTGATCAATTTCACGATCGACCTGTGACAGTCTTTTAATATGTGTAATGGACCTAGGGAATTTAAAACAGAATTTAAAATTTGATGGCGTCTGTTCATTCCACTTTGCAATAGTTTCGTGAGAGGGCATACTATAGAAGGTTGTGTTTCCTTCTACTGTGTTAAATACTGTGGAATATTGCGAAAGGTAACCATTAGCTTTACTTCCCCTTCTATAAAAAGATCCAACCCATTCTTTTGTACTCCAACCTGTTAGGCCTAGATGATATTTGTTCGCATTATTACTTATCTGTCCCATTTAGTTTAAGTGATCAAGAACAATGTAGTTCTAAGTGTTTATGGTCTTTTAATAAACTACCCAAATATATAATTCCCAAATTTGGGTAATTATTCATACATAGCAGTTAGCTGGAGTAATTCTTTTAAGTCTTCCGCATAAGTAGTTTGCTCCAAACGCTCATAACTATGAATAAGATTCCGTATGCATCGAATTAAAATTTCCAAGTCTGTAGCTATTTTAAAATGATCGGGCTTGGGTTCAATATTATTCTTTTTTAAAAAGAAATAGCACTGATCATAGGAAACGATAGCTCCATTATCATATGGGTCAATCAATACTTCTTCCTTTTCACTTACATAGTTAAGCATAAAATGGATAGGCATATTTATCCCAAAGAACGGCATTTCAAGCCTACGAGCGATAAACATTACAACCATGCTTAAACTAATTGGAAGTCCGCGGCGCCGGCGAATAACCTGATCGATAAAACAATTTGCTGGGTTATGATAATCTTCGGTATCCCCAGAGAAATTCAAATCTTCGAACACAAATTTGATGAGTTGTTTCATCTTTCTACGCTCATCTAAACGGTATCGAATGGTTGGTTCAACCATGGTAGAGAAGTGGTCGAGTTGTTTCTCAAAATCGGTGATTCTTAGGGTAGGATTACCGAAGCGAGAAAGGGTAAATACTGCTAATTCAAGTGACTTTCTATTACGAACACCTTTTTCCAACACCTCATGAAAATCAGTTTTTAAAGATGGAAACGTTAACTGGTGAATAATCGATCTTATCTTCGATTTTTCATTTTGGTCTTTTGTTTCAATCCGAAATTCATCCAAAAGTGGAACAGCATTTATTCCTAATTCGGTAAATCTATCTTGCACACTTTGTTGTATGAAAGGATCTGGATCCTCCATTAACTGGATTAAGGATTCTATTTCTGATTTACTTGTCATGATTTCTCTTTAACCAATATTAAAATACTTAATTGTGGACACAAATACTTAAAAAATGGTTCTATGAGTCCCTATATTCTTTTAAAAATATATCACTATGAAAATTAATGTCTCTTCCGAAATTGGTCATCTAAATGGTGTAATTGTTCATACTCCAGGAAATGAAGTTTCTTTAGTTAATCCTGAAATCGCTGATGAACTTCTTTTTGATGATATAATTTTTGAAGATGATGCCCGCGAACAACATCTAGCGATGTTGGATATTTTTAAGGCTGCCATGAAAACCGATGGGAAAGTAATTGAAATTGCTGATTTGTTTTTAGAAACGTTAAAAATAGGAGATGCATCACCTTATTTTGTTGAACAACTAATCAAAGAATTCCCACAAGAAAATCTACAAGTTATAGAAAGTGAGTTACTAGCACTTTCTCCTATCGATCTTCTTAAATTTAGTATTCAGGGTGTTTTGAAAACTTCAACGGACTTTAATCTTCATCCTTCTCCAAATTTATTATTTACTCGAGATTTGGCGGTAGTATGTGGCAATTCAATTCTAATGTCTAGAGCAGCAACACATGCAAGATTGAGAGAATCTTTAATCATGGAAACGATTGTGACATATCATCCTCTATTTGAAACCGTTCGATCAAATGCAGTTCGAATATCTGGCCATCAAAGTATCGAAGGTGGTGACGTTCTAATACAATCAGATAAATTAGTACTTATTGGGATGAGTGAACGAACCTCTTTTACTGGTTTGATGAAAGCATCGGAAGGGTTATTCGATAAAGGAGTGGAAACAGTACTTGCCGTTGATATCCCAAAACAAAGAGCCAGTATGCATCTTGATACCGTATTTACGTTTATTTCAGATACCGAATGTGTTGCTTTTCCTCCCGCCATTTTAGAACAAAAAGACAATATTGTTGCACTTCAAAAAGAGGGTGATAAAATTGTAACCGAGCAGCGTTCCCAACTTCAATCTGCACTAAAAGAATTTTCTGGTATTGATTATAACTTTATAAAATGCGGTGGTGAGGATAGAACGAGCCAATTCCGAGAGCAATGGACCGATGGAGCTAATATGTTTGCTCTTGCACCAGGTGTAGTTGTTGGGTATGATAGAAATACAAAAACATTCAACGCATTGGTTGATAATGGCTATTCCTATATGACTCAGTTCGAATTTGTGGAAGAATATGAGAATAAAGACTTAGAATTGAACGAAGACACAAAAATTGCTATTAGCTTTCAAGGTCATGAACTTTGCCGAGGCCGTGGGGGTGCTCGCTGTATGACCATGCCTATATCAAGAGAACCACTTAACTTATAATCCTTGGATTTACATCAAACAGACCACAATATTGAAGATTCAAACGTTGCAATGAAACGCTCTTTGCAACTCAAAAAGTTTTTTCCTACTTCAGGCAAAAACAAGCCATCGAAAAAAACAATCCTCAAACACAGTCTACTTTTTATACTCACTTTTATTACGGTGTCGCTTGTAAGTGTATTACTTGTTGGCAAAGAATTGACTCCAGCTACATTGTTAGGGATGGTTGTTCCCTATCCAACCCAAGAAGATATTTTAAGTGGAATTCTTTTTGCCACGCTACTCTTAACTTTTTTAACAGTGCATGAATTCGGTCACTATTTTGCCGCAGTTTATCACAATATTGCGGTTTCATTACCTTATTATATACCGATTCCACTAGGCATAGGAACGCTTGGCGCAGTAATACGTATTCGGGAACAAATCCAAGAGACCAATAAAATGTTTGATGTAGGAGCATCAGGTCCAATTGCAGGTTTTATAGTATCTATTTGTATTCTTTTTATAGGTTTTTTCACGCTACCAGATGTCGAATTTCTGAATGAATTTGGGGATCATAACTATGTGGTTGAATACTTTCAAGAAATGGGAGAATACCCAGACGGCCCTCTCCTTGCTGAAGGTCAAATCGCATTTTTCTTTGGTGGAACCCCGCTTTATAATACCATTTCCGCATTTTTTTCTGATGCTCCTCCTTTATGGGAAATCATGCATTATCCATTTCTTCTAGCAGGATGGTTTGGTTTGTTTTTTACTGCTTTGAATTTAATGCCTGTTGGCCAATTAGATGGTGGTCATATTCTCTATACCCTTATTGGATACGAGCGACATCGAATCGTGGCAAGGTTATTTTTTATTTTGATTACGATATTTGCAAGTTTTGAAGCAATTCCCATTATCCAAAGTTTTTTAGAAGATTATGGGAATCATTTTCATCTTTTATCATGGACCATTTGGACAGGTTTTCTTTTTCTTATGTTTCAAAGAGCTTTCCGTCGCGATCCTTTTTGGGTTCCAATAGGGTTAACATCATCTATTGTTATCTCTGTGAGTTACGTTTTTATATTTTCTAAAGATGATGGTACAGAATCATCGTTGATTTGGCTTTTTTGGATTTTCTTTATCACTTTTTTCGTTCGAATAGAGCATCCTCCAGTGATGTTCGAAACAGAACTTACACCAACTAGAAAAGTGCTAGGATGGTTAAGTATGCTTATATTTGTTCTATGTATCAGTTTTAATCCACTCTCATTTAGATAAATAACCCTATGAAAAAATTATTCATTGTAAGTTTTAGCTTATTGCTTTTCTCATGTTCAGCAAACCAACAAACAGAAAGCCCAAATACAGAACCAGTAGAACAAACATTAGAAGATAAGGTAGACGCTTTACTCGATGCTGATCTATATACAGAGGCATTAGAACTTCTTACTGATCTTGAGGATACAGAAGAAAAAAATTCACTATTAGAAACTACCTATTTGAATTATGGTTTATTTCTTGAATACCGCGATTCAAACGTATCTAATATGAGAGATAAAATGAATGGGGCGCTTCGTCAGTATGTAGAAGTATTAAAAATTAATCCAGATAATGAAAAAGCCATTACAGAAATTGAACAGATTTTAGGAATCTACTCTACTTTTCCAGATCGCTCACCTGACCCTGATATTATGACTGAACTTGAAAAATTTGGCTTTTAATGTTTATTGGTAGCAATTAATTGTATTCATGAGCACCCCAAGTATCCAAAACCGTAAAGCTTTTCATGATTATTCCATCGAAGAAACCTTCGATGCAGGTTTGGTACTTCAGGGAACGGAGGTAAAGTCGTTACGAAAGGGAAATGCAAGTTTCACCGATACATTTGCATTCATTAGGAATGGTGAAGTATGGCTTAGGGACTTTTATATTAAACCGTTTGAACATGGTTCCTTTTATAATCATGATCCTAGAAGGGATCGAAAGCTTTTATTAAGTAAAAAAGAAATAAGAGAACTGGATCGTGCTGTTTTACAAAAAGGGAATACGATTATTCCTTTAAAAATTTTTTTTAAAAATGGTTTTGCCAAAGTTCAAATCGGATTAGCAAAAGGAAAAAAGAAATTCGATAAGAGAGAGAGTATAAAACAAAAAGATACTAAGCGAGATATAGATAGAGCCTTAAAAAGAGGGAAGGTAAGTGTTTAAAAGACAGAGCTCCAACCCTTTCGGTTTGGAGCTCTGATATACAATGAAAAAGTCTATAAGCCGGATTCTGTTCCTCTCAAATCAATGAGATTTGGCAATCATTTATCTGGTGCATTCTACCCGATAGCGTATCGACAAGCAACGAATACTATCCTACATGAACTTGCACCCCACGAGGTTTACCTAGCTACCGACCTCACGGTACAGTACGGTGAGCTCTTACCTCACCTTTTCACCCTTACCTCAACACGTTGAGGCGGTTTATTCTCTGTTGCACTTTCTATCTCGTATATGTCGCCACATTCGAGTCTTAACTTCGCCCGAAGGATCGCTAAGCGTGGTGCTTGTTGGTGTCCGGACTTTCCTCCCCATATATTAATATGGAGCGATTGCCCGACTTTTCCACCAAATAAGATACAAATAAAAAGGAGTAATTAGATGTATCTGTGAAAATGATGAAATCTTATATTGTTATAAGGTTAAATTTTTCTTTGCATTTTCAAAAAAAGATTGATCCACTACAATTCGGCCACTGTTCTCGTCGATAATCACTTTATTCATTCTTCTAACTTCAACTTGCAATTGTGGTGGAAGAACCATGCCAAAAGCAGCTCCACGATCCATAGCTACAACAGCGATTCCATTTTGAAGTCCGTTTCTAAGTCTCTTATAATTTCTAATGTAGCGTTGATCAACTTCTTTTTCTAGTTCATCACGTTTATTGATAAGAACTTGTTCTTCTTCTTCGGTAGACTTCATTACTTGTTCGAGGCTATTTGTCTTAGCATCAAATATGGTTTTTACTTCGGCAAGTTTTTTTTCAGCCTCCTCGACTTCTGGTCCAATACTTTCTTGCCGTTTTTCAATTTCTAGAAGACGAGAGCTACTGTTTTCAATAATCTGTTTTTGAACTTCAATTTCTTTTGTTAAAGCATCATATTCACGATTATTTCGAACAGTAAGTTGTTGATCTTCGTATTTTTTTACTTTCTCTTCGGATGAAGATATTTCAAGCTTTAATTTATCGAATTCAACAATTAAGTTTGTTTCTTCTTCTTTTAAGCGACTTAACTTTTGTTCATTTCTTGCTATGTCTGTTTCAATATCAAGAATTTCTTCTGGTAAGTCTCCCCTAAGTTGCTTTATCTCGTCAATTCTACTATCGATGTACTGAAGATTCGCGAGTTGTTGCAGTATTTCTTTCATGTATTAATTATCAGCTTTGATGGATGGATTGGTGTTCAGAATCTGAGATGTAAATGTTCATTGGGTTTGTCGTAATGGTGGTTGCCATCACATTGAGATCTTCAAAAGCATCTGCAAGTTCATTTCGTAATTCTTCTACTATAGGGAATTCACTTTCGTAATGACCTACATCAACCAATAGGAAGTTTTTGTGCTCTGTAAAAAAATCATGGTATTTGATATCAGCAGTAATAAAAGCTTGCGCACCAGCTTGTATTGCTTTCTTTTTTAGACCTATACCAGATCCGCCACATACGGCTACTTTTTTTATTCTATCCGTTGAACCTGAAAATCGAACTGCGGGTGCATTTAATGCTTTAGACACCAAATGTAGAAACTCACTTTGTCCAACTCCTTCATCTGGATATTCACCTAAAACACCGAGTCCAAAATTCTGAGAAGAGGAATCAAGCTGAATAACTTGAAATTTTCCAGATTTTAATAATCCTTCATTTTTCAAACCAGCCCTCAAACCAGATAAATGATGTTCATCAATGATAGCTTCAAAACAAGTTAAGTCGTGTTCCCTATTCTCAACGGAAAAATAGTGAGCTTCCTCTGCTGAGTAATAATTCAGCAATTTGAGCACGGCCTCGGGTTTATCATGAGAAGTTACCAGCCTAATTTTATGACTAATATCATAACTTTTGTCAAGAAACCGAAGGTTGTCTAAACCAAGAATATTTGCCAACACAAAAGAAACACCATCAAGAGCTGCATCAAGATTAGTATGAGCTACTAATAAACCTATATCGTTCTTGATTAATTGATATATAATTTTGCCTTGCTCATTGGTTGGATTGATGCTTCCAATCTTATTGAATATGAGAGGGTGATGAGCCACAATCAATTGTACATTCTTAGCTACAGCTTCTTCCACAACGTCTTCTGTGACATCAAGACAGGTTAAAATAGATTTTACTTCTGCGTAAGGGTTACCAACTAATAATCCAACATTATCATAATCCATTTTTATGTTTGGGGGCGCCCATTGATTGATAAAAGTGGAAATATGTTGGATTTGGGTTGCCACTTTACCTATCCTCTTTGAAGATTAGTTTAAAAGAGTGGCTCGATGAGTTGCCTAAGTGAGTAGAAAATTTCAGTACCAAGAATACGAACTGTTTACATATTTTTCTGAAACACTAAAATACGACTAAAACACGAATTTAAAAAGTCTAACTTGTTGTTAAATTGTTGAAAACAAAATTAATTTAAAAACTACCCATACATTGAATTCTATATCAGACAATATTGAGATCATAAATCAACGAATACAAGAAGCTGCCGAAAAATCAGGGAGAAGCTCTAAATCTATACATTTAATTGCCGTGTCTAAAACCAAGCCAAACGCAGCAATAATAGAAGCTTTGAATGCAGGTCACAAACATTTTGGTGAGAATAGAATGCAAGAGCTACACACTAAAATGAAAACAATCAACGATCCAAAAATTCAATGGCATATGATTGGTGGAATTCAAAGTAATAAAATCAAATATATTACTAGTCATGTTCACTGGATTCACTCGATAGATAAAACAAAATATATTAGTGAAGTCAATAAAAGAGCAGAACAGGAGGCTAGAACCATCAATCTTCTTATACAAGTAAACATAAGTGAGGAACATCAAAAAAATGGATGTAACCCCACTGAGTTGGAAGGAATTCTAGATTTTGCTAGATCATGTACTAATATAAAAGTTAAGGGGCTGATGGGAATGGCTAAGTTTTCCACAGATCCTGAAAGCATTCGCGGGGAATTTGCGTTGCTTAAAAGCACATTTGATAAGCATGTTCATTTAAATGGTGGTAATATACAGCTAAGAGAACTTTCCATGGGTATGAGTAATGATTTTGAAATTGCTGTTGAAGAAGGTGCAACAATGATTAGAGTTGGAAGTGCAATTTTTGGTGCACGAAACTATGGTTGATTTATTCCGTAATTGGTTCCACTTTAAAAATTAAAAATATGAGGGCATTATGATATTTGGTTTACCTTGGGTTGCGGTGGTTGCAATAGTTGCAATAGTAGTAGCTGTGGGTGGTGGCATTTGGAGTGATATACGATCAAAAGAACTAAAACTTGAGGAAAAAAGACTTACTAGCTCTAAAGAATCTCAAGAGTTAAGGAAAATGATATTCAATCTTAAATCTAGGATTGAACAATTAGAGCGTATTGTAAATGAAATGGAGCAACATAAACGAGATATTTCACTAGATGAAATAGAGATTAAAGGCGATACAAACAATGAATCCAAAAAATCAAAACTAAGGGGATGATATGTCTGAAGAAGAAGTAATTATAGCATTAGTTGCGGTGATTGGAGGCATCGGTTTTCTGTCGTTTGTTATGCACAATATTTTTAGTCTAATTCGAACAGCAATAGAACGTAAAAAATCACCTACCTCTAGCGGTATTGATCCTCAATTTTTTCGAGCACTGGCAGATTTCAAAAAATCAACTGAATCGCGATTAAACAATCTCGAAACCATCATTTCTGAAGAAGAAGATGACCTAACATTGGTAGATACAGCATTTGAAGAGAACAGAAGTATCGAAATTGAAGAAGAACATGAATCGATTGATGTAAAAAAAGCCCAAGATGGTAATCTAAGGAACATGTTAAACGAATAAATAGTATTTTAATCATACGAAAAGACATGTAATTATCCGTACTATGAAAATTACTCCACTTGAAATTAAACAGCAGCAGTTCGACAAATCATTACGTGGTTTTGATGTTGCAGAGGTTCAACAATTTTTAGCTTTGGTTTCAAACGAATATGAAAACCTGATCACCAGAAATAAAGAGCTAGAAGACCACATTGAAAAGCTTTCAGATCGAGTTAAACACTATGAACGTGTGGAAGAAGCATTGCATGAGACACTTCAAACAACGAAAGAGTCGGTTGCACAGAAAATGGATAATGCTCGTCTTGAAGCCAAAAATGCCGTGGATAAGGCTTACATAGAGGCGGAGATGATTGTGAAAGAAGCACATCATGAAAAAGCACGCATACGGCAAAGCATTTTACGGTTACTCGATAAAAGAGAAGAAATAATTGTGGGAATCACTTCCTATCTTGAAACCGCATCAAGCAGTGTTAAAAAATTTAAGGATAATGAAATGAACATATTTTCCTTAGATGAAGATGACTCTACTTCTGTTGAAGCTTCGAAGAACGAATCTGATGACATTCCATCTGATAAAAGTAACGCATCGAAATTTAAATTTGATGAAGATGCCGAACTTGATACTAGTTTTATAGATTCGATGGATGATGATGACTTGACGCCTGGCGTTGATCGATTAGACGACATACTTGACGAAATAGACTAATACTTTGGATACAGTTAAAGAATTTAGACAAAAAAGAGATGAAGCCGTTTCTTTCATAAAAAATAAGATTGGTGATTTTAACCCAGAATATCTTGTAATTCTTGGTACCGGATTAGGACAACTTGCCGATGAAATTGATGTAATTATTGCCATCAACTACGATAGTATCCCGCATTTTCCTGTTTCTACTGTTGAAAGCCATCATGGACGGTTACTTTTTGGTTATTTAGGTGGAAAACCAGTAGTAGCAATGCAAGGCCGTTTTCATTTTTATGAAGGCTATTCTATGCAAGAAATAGTTTTCCCTGTACGAGTTTCTAGATCCTTGGGGGTTAACACTCTTATAGTTAGCAACGCCTGCGGAGGATTAAATCCAAATTACCGGAGAGGTGATATCATGCTTATAAATGATCATATCAATTTTCTGGGTGATAACCCATTAATTGGTCCAAATGATGATGAATTAGGTCCACGTTTTCCGGATATGAGTGAACCCTACACTAAGAGATTATTAGATACTGCAGAAAATGTTGCGCTCAATCTTTCAATAAAGATGCATGAAGGAGTTTATTTGTCTATCTCTGGGCCAATGTTAGAAACCAAAGCAGAATACCGCTACATGAGGCAACTAGGCGCAGATGTTGTAGGAATGAGTACCGTTCCAGAAGTTATAGCTGCTGTACATATGGGCTTAGAAGTGCTTGGTATATCAGTTATTACAGACGAGTGCTTCCCAGATGCACTCGAACCTGTGAGCCTTGATGATGTATTAGAAGCAGCGGCAATGGCAGAACCAAAAATGACTCAAGTTCTCGTTGGAGTCTTAGAACGTTTATAATATTTTTTTAACTTTTTTTCCACAAAAAATATTATTTTAATTATTATGTCGAAACTACTGTAGGGCCTTCCTACAGTAAACTAATAACCATCGAAAGGTACATGCTTTTATGAATTATGATGGATTCGAAAATGAGCTTTGGGACGAATATAAATGGGAGTCTCACCTAGATGAGGTAGAGAAAAAAAGTGATCAGCTTCGCCGTTTCATTTCATCTGATCCAAAAGGAAATACTCCAAGATGGATTACTCTGCTAAAAGAAAGTAATAGTGAAGATGATGCTTTCGAAGCATATGTTGAAGAAGAGCTACTTTTAGATGAAGCTTATTTTCCTGAGGAAGATGATGATTATTGGGATGAGGATGAATTTGACGATGAAGATTTTCTTTTTGGTGAACAAAGTGAATTTGATGAACTAGAAGAGTCTGACGATTTTGACAGTGGTGAAGAATGGAAAGCTTTAAGTGAAGATTTTGCAGTAACTGACTATGGATCGCTTGATAACCTTATGATATTTAATAGATCTAAGGAGCTTGCTATTTATGTACTAAAATGGGCAGAAACAGTTACAAAAGAACAACAAAATAAAGCCTTTCAAGAATTTGTTGGTGAAACTTTAAAGATCGGAGCTAAATTAGCTGGGGGCTATTCTTTTGGTTTTGAAGCAGACTACCTTGGTGCGAATATCGCTTACACAAAAAAAGCTTTAAAATGCTGCAATTTAGCATTAGCGTTATTACAAGCCCAAAAAAATGAAAAATACTTTTCTAAACACCAATATCCGATCTTCCACGAGCAAATTTTTGAAATTAGAAATGACATCGGCATTTACGTTCAAGAATTGAGAGACCGATTCTACAACTTAAAATAGATTAGTCATCCCAAATCATTATCACTTTATACCCTTCGGAATTTGATGCAGCTCTATGCATTGAACCTGTATTTGTTCGCATTGATATATTTCCATACCGATCTACAGCAATAAATCCCGCTTCTTTGGGATTCAAAATTTCATCAACTAAATGGTTCATTGATTCTTCTAACGTAGAGCCTGTATACTTGAGATGAGCTGCCAATGCATGAGCTGACACATTGACCATTATTCGTTCACCCCAACCTGTAGCTGATACTGCAACCATATCATTTGCATAGGTGCCAGAGCCAATAATGGGAACATCTCCTACTCTTCCATATCGTTTGTTAGTCATGCCGCCCGTAGAAGTACCCGCAACAAGGTTACCATCTTTATCCAATGCAACTGCTCCTACAGTTCCCATCTTCCATCCATTATTCCCTATCAATTGATCATTATATCCTTGTCCTGCATTATTTTTTTTCCACCGCTCATACGTTTCTTCTACTCTGAAATAAAGAGGATCAACACGTTCAACGCCTGCTTCATCAGCAAAAATTTCTGCCCCTTCACCAGCAAATAAAACATGTTTAGACTGTTCCATTACATCACGAGCTAATGAAATAGGATTTTTTACGGTTGTAACTCCCGTTATAGCCCCAGCATTTAACGTATTTCCATGCATGAACGCAGCATCTAGTTCGTTTTTTCCTTCAGCCGTATAAACAGCACCTCGCCCTGCATTAAATAACTCATTATCTTCTAAATATCTTATAGTGGCTTCAACTGCATCCATTGCTGAACCACCATGTTCAAGAATATCAGTGCCAATGGTAAGTGCTTCTTCTAGAGACTTCATGTATTGAGTAACCTCTTGTTCTGGAGCATCTTTTGGATAATAACCAGCACCCCCATGGAGTGCTATTGCCCATTCTTTTTGGATTGAATCTTGCGCTTGAACAGCTACAGAAATAAGAATTACAAGAAATGTTAGAAGAATTTTTCTCATTGGTTAGTTTCTTTATTACTAGTTCTTAGTTTTCACATTTAATGTACATAAAAAACCTACAATTTAGTTTCTCAATGTTAATAGCCAGCAGCTTGACCATCTACCCGTGCTTCTGAAGCACCATAATAAACACCATTTTTAAGGTCTCGCATAATAGCTTGAAAACGACCAAAAAAACTATTTCCTACCTGTACTCTATGCCCCATTGCTCGTAAATCGCGTATAACTTGGGGGTTAATCGAGCTTTCTATGCTTACTAATCCAACATTATTTAAGGAATCGTTTTGACTATCCGTTGGTTGGGTTGATCCACTGTGATTCCATCTTAAGGCATCACCTGCCTGCTGCATATTCATTCCAAAGTCGATCACATTTGTTATTAAACTCACATGCCCCATGGGTTGATAGGCACCTCCCATATTTCCAAGTGTCATAAATGGTTTGCCATCTTTCATCACAAAACCAGGAATAATAGTATGAAAGGGGCGCTTACCTGGTTCATATACGTTAGGATGGTTTTGATCAATAGAAAATAATTCTCCACGATTTTGAAAGCTGAATCCTGTTCCAGGAACTACAAATCCTGTACCCATACCACGAAAATTGCTTTGGATCAAGGAAACCATATTCCCATCTTTATCTGCAGTAGTGAGGTAGATAGTGTCTCCATCTTCTAATACATCAACCCCAGTTGATAGATCTCTGTTGGCGGTTTCACTTATTAAATTTCTTCGTTCCTCTGCATATTCTTTAGAGAGTAAAGTTTCGTAGGGAATATCATAAAAATCTTCATCCACATAATGTTTTGCTCGATCTTCAAAAGCTAATTTCTTTGCTTCAATCATAAGATGAAATGTTTTAGCAGTAGCAAAGCCTGTTTCAGAAAGGTCATAGCCTTCAAGAATATTTAGTATTTGTAATACTGCAGTACCTTGTACATTTCCTCCTACTTGATATACATCATACCCTCTATAATTGATAGTTTGTGGTTCTACCCATGTTGAGGTGTGGCTATCAAAATCCTCATACCGTAAATACCCACCATTTTGCTTCATCCAGGTATCAATTTTATTTGTTATTTCACCTCTGTAGAAAGCATCTCTTCCTTTAGTAGCTAATAATTTAAAGGTATTTCCCAAATCTGGATTTTTAAAAATTTCACCTTTTTCTGGTCCACGACCATCGAAAGTAAATGTATCTTTGAATGCTCCAGGTTGTCTGCTCAATCTTGGTGCACTTCGTTTCCAGCTTGATGAAATAGCTTCACTAACTGGAAACCCATGTTCTGCATACCAAATAGGTTCTTCTAATATCTCATTCATTGGAAGTGAACCGAAACGGTCGTGCATTTCAAACCAGCCGTCAATAGCTCCTGGTACTGAAACAGATATTAAGTCGTAAGGATGAATTCTATCATATTCTTTTTCTTCAATGATATTCATGAGATCATCATAAGTTAGACCAAGAGGAGATCTTCCACTTGCGTTTAACGCATAAAGCTGTCCACTTTCTTCATGCCATATCAAGGCGAATAAATCACCACCAATACCATTTCCCGTTGGCTCCATTAAACCCATTGTTGCATTTGCAGCAATAGCTGCATCTATTGCGTTCCCCCCATTTTTAAGAATTTGGAGACCCACCTGAGTAGCTAACGGCTGGCTGGTAGCAACCATGCCACGTTGACCTATTACTTCTGAACGGGTCTGAAACATACTTCCAGACTCACGATCGACTTGGGCAAATGATGTACTTGGTACAATTAGAAACATCACAAACAGTTTCAAAATCAAAATTTTATAAATGTAATGCATAAAAAAGAAGGGTATTTTTATATGTGAATAATCGAATGGTTTGACTTTCAATTTTTCTGTTGACAGTACATTTACCAGAATAAAACAAAAAAAGTCATTTCACAACATAATGGCTAGAAAAGAACCTTATTCTAAATGGATATGAACTTCAAACTATTATTGGCCAACCAATAATTAAATCTTATAGCTAGCTCTTTTTGGGGGAGATACCATCGAGCTTTTCCTCATTTACCCTTTCAGTGACAGAAGATGTTTAGCTTGCTCTTGGATGTGCTTTAGGTATTTTGTTATTTCATCTACGTTTTGATCCATCAATGATGCGGTATCACACTTTTGAAGAATACGACCATCATCTAAAAAGATGATTTCATCAGCAATGTCAATTGCATCATAGATATCATGGGTTACAAACATTACCGACAAGGCAAGTAGTTTTGCGATTTTTCTAATTTCTTTTCTTAGAGAAGACTTTGTTAATACATCTAAATTACTGAAAGGCTCATCTAATAATAATAATTTAGGTTTTACTGCAAGTGTTCTAGCGATAGCCACCCGTTGTTTCTGCCCACTACTTAATTCATGTGGGTATCGATGTTCTTTACCTTCTAAACCCATCAATTGAATCAATTTTAAAGTACTTTCAAATTCGGTTTTTTCAACACCAAATTGGATATTTTGTTTAACCGTTAGATGTGGAAAAAGTGCATAATTTTGAAAAACCATACCTACTTTTCGAGTATGGGGAGGTTTATTAACGCTAATACTACTTACGGTTTCATCAAAAATCATAATGGTTCCACTCTCAGATACTTCTAATCCAGATATTAATCGAAGTAAGGTGGTTTTTCCACATCCGCTTTCTCCAACAATTGCACATATTTTACCTTCCTCGAGTTGATAGCTTACATTGTTTAAAACAGTATGCTTACCATCAAAAGATTTTGATAAATCATTAAGTGTTAGAATATGTGAATTGTTCTTATTCATCTCGAAATTTTGAAATCAAATACATAGCAAAACATACCAGTCCTATTAATGTAAGAGATGGAATTGCTGCCTCAGAAATCCTCTCATCATCTGCAAATTCATAGGCTTTTATAGCTAATGTTTGCACTTGGTACGGCTTTAAAAGTAGCGTTAATGGTAACTCTTTCATTACATCAATAAAAACTATTAAGAAACCACTTAGCAAAGAACTCTTTAGCAGAGGAAGTTGAATGTTATAAAAGGTATACATTTTTGATTTCCCAAGCATATAAGAGGATTCAGAAATATTTGAACCAATTCTTAGTGAATGTGCTTCAATGGGGTTGTAAGAAACAGCTAAAAACCTGAATAAATACGCAAAAACTAATACATATATACTAGAGTACACGATGTGTCCAATCTCGATTTCAAATAAATTATACACACTATTAACAAGATAACTACTACTCGCAACTAAGGTTATCCCAATAACAGCCCCTGGTATGATGTAGCCTACGGTGGTAATTTTTACTAAAGGCTTCATAATTCTTAATCGATTCCATGTTGGAAAATAAACGAGGCAAAGTGTAAAAATAATGGTTATTAGCGCAGTAACACCTGCCAATAACATACTCTGCAGAGAAATGAAAATATGCTCTAGATTGAATTGACTTAAGAAATTAAGATATGCCCATTTACTAAGTTGAAGTAGGGGTAATAAAAAACCAAATACAAATGGTGTGGCACAAATTAAAGGTATACTCCATCTTTTGTGACCTTTAAGAGTGCTCCTTTCTTTTTCACCAGAAAATGTACTTTCTGTATTGCTGTAAGATTTTCTTCCTCTAGCATACTTATTTATAAACAGAAGGACGAAAATAAAAATAACTAGGATAGCAGCAAGGTATACTGCTGATTGTAAGTCTTCTAATGCAGTCCATGTACGAAATATACCCGTAGTAAATGTATTTACACCATAATATTTAGCCGCACCATAATCATTTAACACTTCCATAAACACTAGAAATAAACCACCAATTATTGCTGGTGATGCCATCGGTAAAGCAATTCGCCAAAAATACGATGTGTTTGATATCCTTAATAAGAGAGCCGATTCTTTTATGGAACCATGTGCACTTGAAAACATTATACGAGAACTAGCATACACATATGGATAGAGACTAATGCTGAGAACAAAAATTAATCCCCAAATATTCATCATATCGATGTGTGGAAACAAGCCGAATGATAATTGATTCAAAGTTCCACCGTAACCAACTAATCCAACATATACATATGACATGATATAACTTGGGATTGCTAAAGGTATATAAAGCAGAGCATTTAAAATTTTTCGAAATTTGAACTCATAATTTGATATGAGCCAAGCAGTAGGTACACCAAATAGTAGGGAAAGTATTCCCGATCCTATCAATAAATAGAATGAATTAATGGCATAATCGAGAAGTAAATACTCCACCAGGTGCCCCCACATATCACCCACACCTTCTTTTAAATTAACCACAATGGTTATAAGAGGGATAGATATAAAACAAACAATGGCCACTGTAAACAATGACCATTTGTTAAAATCTCTAATCGATGATTGTATGTAGTTTTGTATACGTATTTTTATTGCCACCCTATTTTGTCAAATATCATAACTGCTTCACGATTGAGTTCTCCTAATTTTTGAAGGGCTAAGGAATCTTCTTTAAAAGCTCCCCAAGATTGTAACAACTCTGATATTTCTGCCTTCGGATTGGTTGGGTATTCATAATTATCGTGTGCAAATTTTTCTTGTATATCTACGCTTAGTAAATATTCAATAAATTTTGTAGCCAGTTCTGCATTATTCGAATGTTTAGCAATCCCAATTCCGCTTACATTAATGTGTGTTCCGCGACCTTTTTGATTAGGGAAAAATACTTCTACTGCATTTCCTGCACTGGATTCAAATTCATCTGTTGAATTGATCAATCTCCCTAGATAGTAGGTATTGATTATAGCTAAATTTCCTTCTCCAGCTAAAATAGCTTTTACTTGATCTCGATCATTACCTTGAGGCGAACGCGCAAAATTAATCATAACATTGGCAGCCCACTCTTCTGCTTCATCTGCTCCTAAATTAGCAATCATAGATGCCAACAAAGATTGATTGTATATGTTACCAGAAGAACGTATGAGGAGTTGGTTGTTCCACTTTTGATGGACTAAATCCTCATAAGTGGATAGTTCAGATGCCTGAACATCGTTCTTATCAAATACAATAACACGTGCTCTTTTAGTTATCCCTACCCATTGGTTATCACTATCTTGTAAATGTTCTGGTATTGTTTCCTCAATAAATTTAGAATCAAAACTCTGTAAAAGTCCTTTTTCTTTAGCACGTACAAGTCTGCCTGCATCTACAGAGATTAATAAATCTGCAGGTGACTGATCGCTTTCATTTTCAAGGCGTTGTATGAGTTCATCAGCACTAGCATTAACTACATTAATTTTAATCCCAGTTTCATTTTCAAACGCATCAAAAATTTCTTGATCGGTATCATAATGACGATGTGTATAAAGGGTCAGTGTATCTTCTGCTTTTTTAGTATTGCACGAGATTAAAATTAATACAATAAATGTATATAAGGGGAATAGTTGTTTCATCAATTTTTGATTGAAAAGATTAAAGTCAAAATTTTGTTATTAAAGTTAAATTCCATGATCTACCTGTAGCCGGAATAATTCCTGGTCCAGGATATGCGGTTGCCCTTCTTGTAAAATAAGAATGATCAAGAAAATTATTTATATCGAATGTGAGCTCAAATTTTTTATTTACCGCATATTTAGACGAAAAATCAAATACTTGATAGGAAGGGATTTTACCAAAAACGCCCGTAATGGTTTGATTGCTATTCGCTGCATCAGAAAATTGCTCTCCAACAAATGTTCCTTGCAGACTTAAAGCTAGTTTCTTGGGTTGATAGGTAATACCCATCTTTAAATTGTAGTTAGGTATTTCTTCTAATCTATTTTTCGAACGTAACACTGCTTGCTGGCGATCATTCACATTTATATAAATGCCTCGATTGATAGAACCGTTTATAAATACACTTAGTTTTTGGGAGCTCAGTCGATTAAGTATCCCAAGCACATCTATTTCAAGAAAAAATTCAGCACCATAAATTTGTGCGGCTCCTATATTTGTTCTAATACGTAAATCATCGTCTCTAATTTCGCCTATTTTGTTGTTATACCACACATAAAATAGACTCATTTCTAGAAAAAAAGGCTTGAAATCTAATTTTCGTATTCCTAAATCAAAGCTATAGCCTGATTCATCTTTAATAAGAGAATCAACAAGCTGTGTATTTGATTGAATTTGAATATCGGAAAAATTTATTGCTCGATAGTTAGCAGTAGCATTCATATACAATTCATAATTATCCCCCAATGTATTTGATAAACCTAAACCATATAAAAATATATGTCGCCGTTTTTCGGTTTTTTCATCCTCATAACTCTCTATGAAGTCTCCAAAACTATTTATTCGGGTATTTACACTATAGGTACCTTCGGATTTAGTATCTATAAATTCATATCTAATCCCAGGTATAAGACTTAGTTTTTGGTTTAAACGAATAATTTTTTCAACGAATACAGCTGCATTGAAATTTGGAAACTTGAAATCAGATTTTCTTCGATCTAAGAATGCTGTATCTACTCTTCCGAAATTAGCGTCATTACCCTCTGAACCAAAAGATTGAGAAAACCTTGTGTTACCTTTATACCATCGAGTTCCAATTAACAGTACATTTTTTTGTTTATGAACGCTGTTGTAGGAATATGTTAATCTGGTTTCATTTCCAATATTGTTAAAGGTACCATCTATTAAATCTCTATGTGTAAGAGGGTCTTCTAAATTAGGTGTTTCTAGTGTACCTAAAGAACTTCTTCGTGCTGATAAGGCGAACGTTCTACTAACTATATGTGCAGAACTACTGATTTCATAATTGAGGGTAATAGAAGCTAAATTCCAATTTACACGAAACCAATTTCTATTTCTATTTGACGATTGGGGATCGAATTCAAATGCTAAATCTGTAAGCCCACCTGGTTGACGGCTTAGATAATTCATATGAGTTAGATCGATATCAGCTTTTAACTTGGGCGATATCTCATAGCTAAAACTTGTATATATATTTTTTTGTTCAATGTTTGAATTATCTCTCCATCCATTTCCACGTTTATATTGTAGATAACTGTAATAATTAAGTTTTTTAACCTGACCATGAACGCTATTGAACGTGTTTAAGAACTGAAAAGCACCGTAGCTATTATGTGTTTCAAGGTTTATTCTTTTGTTTGAATTACCCTTTTTCATTTTGAAATTCAGCAAACCACCAAATTGTGTCCCATATTGTAACGCACCTGCACCACGCACTACTTCTATTTGTTGAACAGCTTGCAAAGGAGGTGTATAATAACTTTCTGGATATCCTAGAGCATCAGCGCTAATGTCGTATCCATTTTGCCGTGTGTTAAAATTCGATGTTCTTTTAGGACTTAATCCTCGTCCACCAATATCTAGTTGAAGTCCTACAAAATCACTCTCCCAGACATTTAGACTTGGAATTTTGCTATATGCCTGTCTAGCGTTGTTTGTAACTTTATTTCCAATAAGGGATTCAATATTAATAACTTCAGTTTTTTTTCCTTCATACAATCCACCATCTTCCATCGATCGTAATCGACGTATACCAAATACATCTGAATCACCTTGTACAATTACTTCTGGCAATTCTAGGTTTTTAACTTCTACTTGTATTGTGATCGTTGTATCACTTATAATTTGGATTCGATTTTGTGCTGGATGAATACCAATACTAGAAACGGAGATAGTATATTCTCTATGTGCAGATAATGTAAACATAAAAGCACCTAAACTATCGGTAATTGAATTCTTATTCATTCCTTCTACATAGACAATAACATCACGGACAGGCTCTTTTTGTTGATTAATTACTACACCATTTAGCACCACATCTTGCGCATTTATTTTAGACATTGCTATTAACGACAACAATAAGAAAACAAAAAATCTCACTCTTTAAACTCCGTAATCCAATTGTACTCCATTGGATTTTGTAATGAATAGATATCAATGCTTTTGTCGGTAAACTCTTGACTTCTTCTTCCATTTAATGACATTCTACTGTCTACGAAAATATTTGGAGCGTATCCATTCTTTTCTGTGAATTCGTCACCAATGTGCTCAACAAACTGAAGAATCATATCAGGTTGCGATTTCATTTGTTGTTGTTGAAACGGGGTTAAATACTCATCTTGATTTATCTCATATTGCAGATTATTCTTGGGGTCTTTAATTATGATTGATGTGTATCCGTTTTTTTCCATTAGCATTACTCGCCAACTAAATCTATATCCTTTTTCATGCCAAAATAGGTTTCCATCATTGTGTAAATATCTTAAAGGTAGATAGAGTTGTAATATCAAATAAGTCACAAAAAAAACTTCAATTATTCTATTGTTGGAATATGTTAGTTCTTTTTTGAAATCATTCCTTTCAAATTTTGAATAAAAGGGCAGTCTTCGCATGATTTTTTCGTGCCATTCATCCGCGAAGAATATAGTAGTAGCACTTATCATGATGATTGGAAACATACCAATACGAGGAAACAGGATGCCTGTTAACACATGAAAAACAATAACTGCTACGTATGCTAACCATCGTGTTTTTCTTACGCATAGAAAAATCCAAATGGTTACATCATAGATACAGCCCATCCAACTAAATAGAAATGCAACTTCCTTTAAATGCAAAATTTTACCCAGCAATGGAAGCTCATATTTCCCTGGCAACCATGTAGCCATTGGTTGAGCTTTTAGTAACCAATCTGGATTAATTTTGGCAATACCTGCAAAAAAATACACCATTGAAATTTGCAGTTTAAAAATCAGTGTATGCCAATTTAAGCATCTGCTTGAGGCTATTTCTGGGTTTCTGTAAGCATCGATGGAATACCATCTATTCGCTGGAACAAATAAAAGCCAAAATGTGAGCAACGACACTAAGTAATAATGATTTAGATAATAAGTTTTATCGATTAATTCTATATAAGTAAATATTAGAAAGTAGCTCGCCGTACTTATTCTATAAAAACCACCAATTATAATCCCTATAGCGGATATTGCTAGAACTAAAAAACAGGTGTACATCCCTATTTCTGATAGTGGTGAAATCCCCTGTATGAATGGAAAGTGAAAAGTTGGGTCAACATACAATGTTTTAATCCACCCATTATAACCTGTGCGTAATGTTCCATACAATAACACACATCCTATTACAATCCTGAATATTACCAATGGGGCAATAGACGCTTCCTTGAATATTAATTGTGTTATTTTGTCTTTCATTTGATTAAAGGAGCAACAAAAAAAGCACTACAGATAGTGCTTTTTTTTGCTTTGAGTTTTTTTTAATCTCCGTCGTTTGCTCCATCTGCATCCTGTATATTTAGTACAGGAAAAAGATCTGATTTAAATAAAGTTACCAAGCCCTGAACAGCATCATAAAGATCTGTATTTCCAGAAATAGATGTTCTATTCTCTATTTGATAATATATTGCTTCAAATTGATCTTTTATATCAGTATCAATCGAAGGCTGTTCACGAGCTAGTAAGAGGTCATCATATCCTTTATCATCTTGTCCATTGAAGGTTTTACCTAAATAAATATCCTCTATTTCTTTCACTGCTTCTTTCACCAACAACAATGCGAATTCATCATTATCATCATTTAATGATTGATAATAACCTTCAATTTTTGCTGGATCAGCTGTTATTGGAGAATCGTTTGGACCAAGCCTGCCAATCGGTATTCCAACTTTATTCTCTCTGATATTTTCCTCGTAATATAGAAGAACATCATTTAGTTGAACGCTTATTGAACTTCCTATCTCAGTTCCCCCATTCCCAATAAAATTATCACTTAAGTTTCCCGTCCATTGTTCAACTAATCCATCGGATGTAAATTTCATCGCTTTAATCAACTCTACAATAAATGTTCCTCTTTTCGGATCATTATTATAGTATATGATCATATCATTTTGACCATATAGGAGATAATCTAATGCTGGAAAACCGTTTGCTCTTTCCTGAGAAGTTGTATTAAAGTTATAGGATTCATTTTCTATAAAACTGTCAAGTGCATCTATGTCCACTGGATATAGATTTGTGGTATTTACCAAATTTTTGTTCAGTGTTGCATAATAATTATGAACTGCTGCAGCTTGATAGGCTACATATGCTTTTTTATATGCTTCTCTTAGTGCGTTTAATGAATTTTCATCTATAGTTCCTATAAATAATTCAGCTTGAACAAGTAAATCATCCATTTCAGATTGATAATAAATCATTGAAGGTATGATTACGTTATCAATCTGATTGGTTAATAAAGCAGTGTAATCTGTTTCTTCCGGGCGAGGATCATCTGATTTAGTATTACAAGCCAACAATACTATGATTAATATATAAAATGTAAATGTTCTATGTTTTCGCTGTGATGTCATTGTTGGTTCTTAATACTAAGTGTTGTTAAAATGGGATATCTCCGAATCCAGGAAAGGAGTTATCAAGTATGTCTTTGGCTGATTCCATTTGTTGATCAGTAACTTCCCATAGGTTTATGTTGTAGATTCCATTTAGAGATGAATCTGAAGCTGACCACCCTAGGGCTATTAAGGCATTATGAGCTTCAGTTGCAGTTAATCTTCCTTCCGAGTTAAAGGACAAAGAATAAATAAAAGCCAATGCTTCAGATAAGTGATGCAGTTTGTCTTCATCAGTTATATCAGCTATAGCCTCATTTAAATAATGAAGAGCTGCTGCTGCAATACCTGCTTCCACATATAATTTTGCATCTGATCTTGCAGCATTAAATACTGTTTCATTTGTTGATTCTTGAGATGGACCAAAACCTTCTCCAGCTTTTAATGCAGCTCGTCCAACGATAAAAGCATGCATCGCTCTTTCCGCTAAATTGACGCCCATTGCTACTTCTACCTCGTCGCTGAAATCAAACGTATAGTTCGCAATGAACATACCATCTCCGCTGGATGTATTTGCCGTATTTGGGTAGGTTGCTGCATTAGCACCAAAATATCCAAAGGCTTCGTCCCATTTGTGCTGGCGATCTGTTCCGTATGAATTATAATCATCCGTTGCAGATTCATTATTCCCTTTAGTATTTTGAGCTCCAGCTTGTGTATCTCTCATATAATCATCTACCATCTGGTCGTAAGCCATTGCACCATACAATCCCTTCTCTAGGATTTGAGCATACTCTAGACCCATAGCACTTACATGCCGTTTTTTGCTTCCTGTGGTAATCATACCAGCTACTCCATTGCTAGCAGATATTGTATAATTTTCCTGACTTGAAGCAACTAATATATCTGCCAGTTCTGCAAAATCATCGGCAACTGATGTATTGCCATTGTCAAAATTTAATTCGTCAATTTTTGTGCGGATATCAGAATTACCCTGTGCCGCTGTACTAGAAAACTGATCTCTATTTTCATTAGCAAGTGCTGCACTTAAATTCCAACGAATAGGTTCATTTCGTAATGAATCAGTAATTTCTTTTAGCTGTGCAAGTCTTCTTTCTTGCCCGCTATATTTTCCAGGAGAAAAACTTCCAGTAATATCGTAAGAGCTAGGTATTGTAAACCCACCAAGATCTATGGTACCAAGGGCGTCAAGTTCACTAGCTAGAAAGCCTTCGTCTGGCCCATCTGGATCCGTAGAATTTTTATCACATGACGACATTACAGATAAAATTAAAAGAGAAAAAAGTAGATTAAATATTTTTGAATAGTTCATTTTTTGGTAATAAATGTTTGTGAATTTTCGGTATTCGAACCGATTAAAAGTATCACTATTTAGAATAATTCTAAATAAGAAATTTACCACCTATTTAATATAAGCATTTTGTTTAGATTTAATCTAAATAAATTTTAGCCATTTTTATCTTGCCTTCAATAATATTTTTTCTGCGTATTACCCCTTCAAACAATTAATAATATTACATATGTTAACCTATTTTATTAAGGTCAGGTATATTATTTTATTGGAAAAATAACGTTGTTATTCCCACATTTTTTTCTTGAATTCAAAGCATTGTTCATCCATTATTAGTAGGTCGTGGATCTTTTTTTTGTTTATTATTCACTTTAAATCTGAGCATGATAAGACCTAATAATTTTTATATCACAAAACATCCTCAAATATATCATCGCTTAGCAAATGGAATGTTAATGTAAAAGAGTGCTACTATTTAGGAACGTTTCAGAACCCAATTTTTTTAGTTTTGTCAATTAAACGCAACACATATTAATGAAGAGTAAGACCGGAATTTTTTTAGTTAACCTTGGTTCTCCCGATAGTTATGAACCTGCTGATGTAAAAGAATATTTACGAGAGTTTTTATTAGATGAAAAAGTAATAGATCTCCCTAAACCTTTAAGAAAGTTCCTTGTGGAAGGAATCATTCTTAATACCAGACCTAAAGAATCTGGTGAAGCATATGAAGCGATTTGGTGGGAAGATGGTTCACCGCTAATTGTTATAAGTAACCGAGTTCTAATCAAACTCAGAAGTAAACTTGGAGCTGATATCCCTATCTCTTTAGGAATGCGTTATGGAAATCCCTCCATAAAATCTGGTATTGAAGATTTACTTGTGCAAAATCCTGATTTGGAAGAAGTGTTTTTAATACCTTTGTATCCTCAGTATGCGATGGCTACTACTGAAACAGTAACAGAGCGAACAAAAGAAGTAATCAGCGAATTTTTCCCTCACTTAAAACTAAAACTAAAAGAGCCTTTTTTTAATGATCCAGGTTATATACAAGCATTAGGGGAATCAATGAAACCCCATTTACCCGATGACCTCGATCACTTACTTTTTTCTTATCATGGAGTTCCAGAACGCCATATAAAGAAACGTGATATTACAGGCAACCACTGCCTCAAATTCGAAAACTGTTGTGAAAACACCTCTGTTGCACATGCATTTTGCTACCGCCATCAAGATCTTATGACTACCAAACAGGTGGCTACCTATTTAGATCTCGATAATAAATCGTATACCTATAGTAATGCATTTCAGTCAAAATTAGGGATAGATCCTTGGCTTAGCCCAGCCACCGACAAAGAACTTGAGCGGCTTGCTAAAGAAGGTAAGAAAAAAGTCGCCGTTGTGTGCCCAGCCTTTATATCTGATTGCATAGAGACCTTAGAGGAAATTGGAATTCGAGGAGAAGAGGAGTTTATCGAAGCTGGAGGGGAAGAGCTTGTATTGATTCCATGTATTAACGATCACGATCTGTGGATTGATGTTCTAGAAGCATGGTGTAATGAAGTTCTTTCTAATTCACCAATTCATGAAGCCATATAATCTTATAATTATTTTTTCGTGATTGCTGTAATTGGAGGTGGAATTAGTGGATTAGCTTCTGGATTCTATCTTAGAAAAAATAACATCCCATTTATTCTATATGATTCTGCGCCAACCTTAGGCGGTATGATTCAATCCAAACAACATCAAGGTTCCATACACGAATATGGTCCCAACTCTTTGCGGGATAAAACTGGCATTTTACTTGAGATTATTAATGAACTAGGATTACAAAGCAAGCTTATTTCGATATCTGAGGCCTCCAAAACACGTTATTTAGTAAAAAATAGTCAACTTCACGGTCTAAAAAGCAGCCCGCTCTCTATCCTAAAAACCAACATACTTTCTACGAATGGAAAACTTAAACTTTGTGGTGAATTGTTTAAAACCCCCAAAAAAGTGAAAAATGAAAGTGTGGGTGATTTTTTTACAAGAAGGTTTGGCAAAGAAGTAACAGATCAAATTGTTGACCCTGTTTTTACAGGTATATATGCTGGCGATATTTATAATTTAAGCAAAGAATGTGTACTTGGAGAATTAGCAGATTATGAACACAAATATGGTTCTTTATTAAAGGGATTCATTAAAACATTAAAACAAAGAAATACACCATTAGTTTTCTCTTTTAGGGATGGTCTTCAAACACTTACCGATGCGCTAACTGAGGCAATACAGCCCAATGTTATACATGAATCCGTTCAGGATATTACATACACGGATGATGGAGTTACAATTTTCACGAACTCAGGATCAAAGACTGTTCAAAAAGTAATTTCAACCATCCCATCTTACAATCTAGCTGAACTGTTAAGCTCCTTAGATCCCCAATTTTCTAGTATTCTAAGCAGTATAATATATTCTCCAGTAGCTTCTTTAATTCTAGGCTATGAACGCTCTAATATCTCAATTCCTGAAGATGGTTTTGGATTTCTAATACCATCCAATGAAAAAAAGAAATTGCTAGGTGCAATTTGGAGGAGTTCTATCTTTCCAGACTTAGTACATCCCCAAAAATATGTATTTAACCTGATGATTGGAGGCGCCAAAAACATGGACATTTTAAGTGAAAGTAAAAATACTATCACCAAACAAGCTATTTCTGAATTCAATCAAATTCTTGAAATCTCAACTAAGCCATCCTATATAGATTATAAGCTATGGCCTAAAGCTATTCCACAGTTTAGCAAAAACTACCAAAGTATATTAAAATCTATAATTCAATTCGAAGCTAAGTTTCCAAATATTCATATCGGTGGAAATTTTAGGTGGGGAGTGAGTGTACCAGATTGCGTTAAAGGGGCTTTGGATTTGATAAGCCACCTTAAATAGATAATAAAAACACGTGTTCTAGAACTTTATTTAGAATGTATCTAAATAAAGTTTTTAAAATTCATTTTTTTCGCATACTTTTTGACTGTTACTTCTAATAAAAGTTTATCATGACGAAAAAAATAGGCCTTTTTTATGGAACGGATACTGGATATACAGAAATATCAGCAACACAAATAGTAGAACAATTAGGAAGTTCCTTTGTAGATGTATTAGAAATTAGTGACGTTACTGTTGATACATTTAAAAATTATGAATGCTTAATTCTTGGATTATCTACCTGGTATAATGGAGAATTACAAAGTGACTGGGATGATTTTTTTGAGGATTTTAAAACCATAGATTTTAGCGGCAAGAAAGTCGCAATTTTCGGGCTAGGTGATCAATATGGGTATTCAGATACTTTCATTGATGGTGTTGGAATTATTGGAGAAGTTGTAGTAGAAAACGGAGGAAAGCTTATTGGTCAATGGTCTACCGATGGATATGATTTTGACGAATCCATTGCTGTTTTTGAAAAAGGTTTCTTTTGTGGCCTAGCCATTGATGAGGACAATCAGCCCGATTTATCAGAAAAAAGAATAAAAATGTGGACTACTCAAATATCTCATGAATTTGGACTAATTTTAGATTAAACATTTCTTCATGACCTAAAGAAAAGGATTTATTTAAGGACTATTTAGAGTCATTACAAATAGCTACTCTTCACATTATCTTCACATAAGTCATATACCATAGTTTACTTTTCGGCAAACACACTATAGTACACATGACTTTTGGCGCTGTTGGAATTTCACACTGGAAAAGCGGTGTGTCCATACGGGAACAATTTTATTTGAGCGAAAGCGAAAAATCTGCTTTACTAGCAAGACTACATGAAATTGTACCAGGCGCTTTAATTCTCGATACCTGCAATCGAATTGAAATCTACGCAGAATGTGATCCGAAACTATTAATTGAACCGCTATGCATTGCTGCAGGTGTTGACGTTTCTTTTTTCATTGAGAATGGATACCAATATGATGATGAATTAGCTATTGACCATCTTTTTAGAGTAGGATTAGGTTTGGATTCACAGATTTTAGGTGATATTCAAATCATACAGCAATTAAAAAAATCATATAAATTAACTGCATCCAATTATTCACGAAACTTTCATGAGCTAATACAGGCTGTTTTTAGGGCGCATAAGCGAACAAGAAACGAAACAAATTTTGCCTCCGGAGCCGCATCGGTTGGATATGCTGCTACTCAAAATGTGATTAAAGAATTCACCGATATTAGCAACATTAAGGTGCTTTTAATTGGCGCTGGAAAGATGGGTAAAAACGTTTCAAAAAATTTAGTAGCTCAAGGTGTACAAGAATTAGCGGTAATTAATCGTACCTATAAAAAAGCAGAACGCCTAGCTAGTGGATATCATATTTCTGCACATACCTTCGAAGAATTACACAATGAGTTAAAAAAAGCGGATGTAATCATTACGGCCACAGGTTCTAACCAACCAATTTTAACGAAAAAAAATGTTGAATCATTATCAGATAAACGTCGCTTAATTATTGACCTTTCTGTTCCTAGAAACGTATCCTTATCTGTTGGGGAACTTGATAATATTACATTAATAGATATGGATGCTATATCTAATGTAACCCAAAAAGCTATTGAAGATCGCAAAACCATCATCCCAAAAGTGGAAACCATTATTGAGGAAGAACAAAAAAGCTTTTATGCTAAACTAAAAAGAAACGAGATATTAGCACCTCAGTTAGAAGCTATACATGCACATATTGCTGCCATTACCGAAAACGAACTTAAACGCATTAAAAATAAAGTTGGAGATGATGCATATGAAAAAATCGAAAGCGTCACTCATAGAATTAAGAAAAAGATTATAGCTTTTCATGTGCATCATTTAGAAAAAGAGTTAATCGGGAATGAAAGTTAGAATTGGAACCCGAAAAAGTGAGCTTGCATTATGGCAAGCGCATCTTATTGCTCGAAACTTAGAAGCATATGGGCATGAGACTGAGATTGTTAAGGTGGTTTCTTTTGGTGATTTAGAGAAGGATTTGCCTATTCATAAGCTTGGAGACAAAGGCGTTTTTACAAAAGCACTTGACCATGCATTAATGATGGATTCCATCGACTTGGCAGTACATTCTTTAAAAGATGTACCTACCGTTTTGGATGACGACTTGATTCTAGCTGCTGTTCCTAGACGAGGTAATCCCTACGATGTTCTCGTAAAACCTCTAAAGCCTTTGCGATCGATCGACGAACGCACGTTAGCAACCGGTAGCATTCGAAGGTCTGCTATGTGGAAACATCGTTTTCCTGATGATACTATTGTTGGATTGCGCGGCAACGTACCTACCCGTTTAGAAAAAGTAGATAAAAATAAATGGTATGGTGGAATTTTTGCCTATGCAGGACTTGATCGTTTAGGTCTTCCATTTAGGATAAATACGGTATTGGAATGGATGACCCCAGCCCCAGCACAAGGAGCGCTTGGAATAATCTGCAAAAATGATCCCCAAATTCTAAAAGTCTTATATAAATTAAATCATGGCGATAGCAGATTTTGTGTTGATATAGAACGAAGCTTTTTAAACACCTTAGGCGTGGGCTGTTCGTCTGCTGTAGGTGGGTTTGCTTCGATCGATGACGATACGCTAACCTTCACCGGTGAAGTATTATCTGTTGATGGGGCTAGAAAAATAAGTATTTCTAAATCTATTGCGCTGGAAGATGCAGTTGGTGATTTAGGCGCTGATTTTGCACATGAGATTTTATCAAATGGGGCAGATTTGTTGATAGATAGCGCAACCACCAATGGCTAATAAAGTACCTCATTTATTGTTTACAAGAGCATTGAATCAACGACAGATTGCAATAATACAAGAGTCTTGTTTTAGCTATGAAAGTATAGCATTTAATCGAATAGAATTGATACCTCATAAAACGTGGATTAATGAAGCTTCCAAACAAGTAGATGCATGGGTATTTTCAAGTAAATATGCGGTGAAGTGCATTTCAAAATTACTCCTAAAATTGAACATACCAAACTCGGTGTATTCGGTAGGGGAAAATACCTCCAATGAATTAGCAGAATTAGGTATTTCCTCCATCCACCCAGAAAATCACACGATGAAAGAATTAGCTTCTTTGATATCTGGTAAGACACAGGCATCCATCATTCATTTTTGTGGAAATCTGAAGGTAGCAGAACTTACAGATTTAGTCGATGAGCCTACTAACATACAGATAACATCCATAGAGGTGTATAAAAACTCATTAACACCTCAAAAAATAGATTCATCCAGGTTTAATGGTATCGTGTTTATGAGTCCATCTGCGGTTAGATCGTATTTTAATTACAATACTGTGAACACCTCACACACACTGTTCTGCATCGGCACTACTACGGCGCATGAATTAGCCAAATTCACTTCGATAGAACCCATAACTCCACCGCTTTTTACTTTTCATAAGTTAAGCGAAACCATTAAAGAAACTTTTTGTTGATGACTTTTCCCACCTTAAAGAACCGCCTGCTGTTAGATGTATTAGAGCAAAAACCAACCTCTCGAATTCCTGTTTGGATGATGAGACAAGCTGGAAGATATCTACCCGAATACATGGTGTTAAGAAAGAAATATTCTTTTTTTGAGCGTGTACAAACTCCTGAACTAGCAGCAGAAATCACCATTCAGCCCATCGATATTGTTGGGACTGATGCCGCAATCATTTTTTCTGATATTCTGGTGTTGTATGATTGTTTAGGCATTGATGTTGAAATGCGACAAGGGTTTGGTCCTTATATCCCAACTCCAATTCGTTCTGCCAAACAGATTGATGCGCTCGATCTTGTACCGCCAGAAGAAACGCTTCGCTACGTGTTCGATGCACTCACGCTTACAAGAAAAGAACTAGATGGCAGAGTGCCTCTAATTGGATTTGCTGGCGCACCATGGACACTCTTTTGTTATTTAGTGGAAGGTCAAGGTTCTAAGACGTTTTCGACCGCAAAATCTTTTTTATTCTCTGAAACGAAAGCTTCTGAGAAACTTCTTGCTATAATGACTCGCCTAACCATCGACTATTTACATGCCCAAGTACAGGCTGGCGCACAGGTATTGCAAGTATTCGAATCTTGGGCGGCAGCCTTAAGTCCAGACGATTTTAAACGTTTCGCCTTACCACATCTTAAACAAATAGCTTCTGAAGACTATGGAGTGCCTCTCATCATGTTCGCAAAAGGTGCTGAATGGGCATATCCTTTATTTCAAGATACCAACGTGCATGCATTTGGTATAGGTTGGGGCTGTACCCCCGAAGATGCACGAGTTTATGCAGGACCAAAAACGGTTCAAGGGAATCTAGATCCATCAAAATTATTAGCATCTCCAAAAACCATTGAATCAGAAACAAAAGACATACTTTCAAGATTTGGGAGCGATCGATTAATCGCGAATCTTGGTCATGGTATTTTACCAAACGTGCCTGTAGAACATGCCCAAGCATTTATTGATACAGTAAAGAATTACTCCATCCGTTGATATGATTTCATCCCGCAAAGAAGAATTCGTTGATTTTATAAAAACCCTGCAACAACATATTTGCGATAGCTTGGAGAACCAAGAACCAACGGCAACTTTTGTGGTAGATAATTGGGAGCGCGATACCTTTGGATACGGTAGCACCAGAGTTCTTTCAGATGGAGAGGTATTAGAAAAAGCAGGAGTTAATATTTCGGTAGTTGGCGGACCATTACCTTCCTCTTTACAAGAAAAATTTGAAACCTCAGAATCTGATTTTTTTGCCTGTGGAATCTCCTTGGTCATCCATCCCAAAAATCCGTTTTGCCCAACGGTACATGCTAATTATAGATATTTCGAGCTATATGATAAAGTTTCTGGCGAACTCAAGGATCAATGGTTTGGGGGCGGTGCTGATTTAACACCTTATTATTTATTTCCAGAAGATGCAAAGCATTTCCACGAGATTCATAAACGCGCATGTGATGCTACTAATCCAGCATTTTATCCAAGGTTTAAAAAGCAATGCGATGATTATTTCTTTAATCACCATAGAAATGAAACACGTGGAATTGGTGGCTTATTTTTTGATTATTTAAGAGTTGATGATTCTCACTCGGTAGATACATTGTTAAACTTTTCTAGAGATGCGGGAGGTGCTTTCATCGATGCTTACATTCCCATTTTGAACAAACGAAAGGGAATGCTATACAACGATCAACATCGTTATTGGCAGGAACTAAGAAGAGGACGATACGTTGAGTTTAACCTGATACACGATCGAGGCACTCTGTTTGGTTTAAAAACCAAAGGTCGAATAGAATCCATTTTGATGAGTTTGCCCCCTCGCGTTCGATGGGATTATAATGTACAGCCAGAACCGAATTCTAAAGAAGCCAAATTATTGGATCATCTAAAACCCGTAGATTGGATTAATTTTACCATTGATTAATGCCATGCACCATTCAGCACAACGCCCAAGAAGATTAAGAGCAAATGCAGCCATTAGAAATATGGTACAGGAACATCGCTTGCATCCCCATGACTTTATTGCTCCATTATTTATTGTAGATGGGAATGACATCAAACAAGAAATAGAAAGTATGCCCGATTACTTTCGATATTCCTTAGATCGATTGACCGAAGAATTAAAAGAACTCGTTGCTTTGGATATTCAAAGCGTGTTGTTATTTGTGAAGGTGCCAGATCATTTAAAAGATAATGAAGGCAAAGAAGCCCTCAATGCCGATGGATTAATGCAACGATCGATCCGCTTTATCAAGGAAGAATTTCCTCAACTTTATGTGATGACTGATATAGCCTTAGATCCTTATTCCAGTTATGGTCACGACGGAATAGTGGAAGATGGTGAGATTATTAATGACCGAACAGTAGAAGTACTTGCTCGAATGTCTGTATCACATGCACAAGCCGGCGCAGATATGGTTGCTCCTTCCGATATGATGGATGGTCGTGTGGGAGCCATCCGACATGCGTTGGATACCGCTGGTTTTACACATACTGGCATTATGAGCTACAGCGCTAAATATGCCTCTTCGTTTTATGGCCCTTTTAGAGATGCCTTAGATTCAGCCCCAGGATTTGGCGATAAAAAAACCTATCAAATGAATCCTGCTAATTCCTTAGAAGCACTTAGGGAAGTAGAACTAGATATCGAAGAAGGTGCAGACATCGTAATGGTAAAACCTGGTCTTCCATATTTAGATATCGTTCGATCGGTAAAAGATACCTTTAATATACCGGTTTCGGTGTATCATGTATCTGGCGAATATGCTATGATTAAAGCCGCCGCTAGAAATGGATGGTTAGATGAAGCATCAACGATGATGGAATCGCTGCTATCATTTAAACGGGCCGGTGCAGATTTAATAGCTACTTATTTTGCCAAAGAAGCATCCAAAATTATCAAACAAACAGCATGAATTTTTCTACAAGCAAAACTCTATATGATCGAGCAAACCACGTAATTCCTGGCGGAGTAAATTCCCCAGTGCGTGCTTTTAATAGTGTGGGTGGTACGCCTATTTTTATGAAAAAGGCCGAAGGTGCTTACTTATTTGATGAAGATGGGAATAAATACATCGATTACATAGGCTCTTGGGGACCGATGTTGCTTGGGCATGCCGAGCCAGATGTTGTTGCAGCCATTCAAAAAGCAACAACCTTTTCTACTTCCTTTGGGGCACCAACCCAACTTGAAGTTGAAATGGCTGAATTGATAACCAGTTCTATCGAAGGAGTGGATAAAATTAGAATGGTGAATTCTGGAACGGAAGCTTGTATGAGTGCCATTCGAGTGGCACGTGGTTTTACTGGAAAAAATAAGATCGTAAAATTCAAGGGCTGTTATCATGGTCATGGAGATTCGTTTCTTATAGAAGCAGGAAGTGGAGCGCTTACTATGGGGCACCCTAATAGCCCTGGGGTTACTGAAGGTACTGCCAAAGATACTTTAATTGCCGAGTTTAACAATCTAGCGCATGTTGAACAAATAGTGGATGCGAATAAAGACGAAATAGCTGCCATTATTCTTGAACCAATTGCTGGAAATATGGGCTGCATCCCACCAGTTGAAGGATTTTTAGAGGGACTCAGAACACTGTGTGATCAGCAAGGCATTGTGTTAATTTTTGATGAAGTAATGTGCGGATTTAGAGTGGCATTTGGAGGAGCCCAAGAGCTTTATAGCGTTACTGCCGACCTCGTAACCTATGGGAAAATTATCGGTGCTGGATTACCCGTAGGCGCTTATGGCGGTAAAAAAGAGATTATGGAATATGTGGCTCCCACGGGTCCAGTATATCAAGCAGGGACTCTTTCTGGTAATCCATTGGCTATGACTGCTGGACTAACTTTGCTTAGAAAATTGAAAACCAATCCTGAGTTATACCAAGAACTCGAAAAGAAATCAGCCCTTTTAGAACAAGGCATTAAGCAAGTGCTTACCGAAACAGGAATACCCTTTACCTTACATCGTGTAGGTTCAATGTTGGGCGTATTTTTTTGTGTTGGTCCGGTTATATCATTCGAAGATGCAAACCGAACTAACCAGACATTGTTTAAACGCCTGTTCCACAATATGCTTTCTAGAGGAGTTTATTTACCTCCCTCTCCATTTGAGGCATTCTTTTTATCGAATGCGCTAAGCCATAAAGATATAGATCGTACTGTTACAGCTCTTCTTGAATCAATTAAAGAACTTTAAATAACGTAGATATAAAGATCAAATCTTAGGAGCCCAACTTGTACAAAGCATACCTTTTGTTGCTATATCGGGATGCTTACAATCTTCTCTTTCGTGACGTGAACAACTTACACAATCGATAGACTTATTAAGCATTGAATCTCCAGTAAACTGATCGCATACATATTGATTGCTAACCTTTACTTCATGAGTTTTACAAATATGTGTTGCTGTGAAAGACATACATGTTCCACAACTAGTTGCTACTCTTATTGACATAATTCTATTATTTAGTTGGCTTATATATACACATTTCATGTATAATTAAATCCATTGTATTAATAATTTGTAGCTAGTCTAAATAAATTAGATTTACAATATGGCGTTTAAAGCTGTTATTCGACGATTTTGAACCTTAATTTGTATTTAGACTCATTTCAAATTTGCTAAGAAAAAAATCGAACCTCAGAAAAACGAAATTTTACCTTCAATTTTATGAAATCTATACTGATAATTGGATGTGGTTGGTTGGGAAAAATAACAGCAAAGCTTCTTATTAATTCAGGTTATTCAGTGACTGGTACTACCCGTGATGCAGATAAATTTGAAGCATTAAATAAATTGGGAATTTCACCAGTAATCTTAGATATCAAACATGGATTAGATTCTGAAATTCCAAAAGCGGATGTGGTTATTATTTCAATACCCCCTAAACGTACCGCTGATGATGGTGGGTATGTAAAATCGATTATGGCTATTAGTTTGGCATTATCAAAAGCAAATAATCAGGTGATTATGTGTAGTTCAACCTCTGTGTATAATGAGTGTTCGAATATTGTGGTTGAGAATGATCTTATTTCCACCAAAGATCATTCTAATATCATCGTATCTGCAGAAGCAACCCTTAGAGAACTACTTCCTCATTCAATCATCCTACGATTAGGCGGATTGTATGGGTACCGTCGACATCCTGTCTACTTTTTATCAGGAAGAAAACAGGTCCCCAATGGTGATGCGCCTGTGAACCTTGTTCATGGTGATGATGTAGCTTCTATCATACAAAAGATTATTGAACAAGAGATTAAGGGCGAGGTATTTAATGTAGTTGCTCCATCTCACCCAACCAAAAAACAGGTATATGATGCAAAAGCAAAAGAATTTAACTTAGACCCTCCCTCATTTTTGGCGGGTGGAAAGGATAGTAAAAAAGTAGACCCCAATAAACTTATACAAACCCTCGACTATAGGTTTGTCTATAACAATCCGCTAGATCCATACTAATAAAAAAAATCCTCTACTCATTAATATTAAGTAAAGGATTTAAAGTACGCCCGGGAGGGTTCGAACCCCCAACCCCCAGAGCCGAAATCTGGTACTCTATCCAGTTGAGCTACGGGCGCATGTTTGTTATCAGTAAATAATACCCTTTTCGACCACCAACTTCGACTCTCGCCAAAATCTGGTGTCTATCTCCCGACAGGTCGGGAAGCACGGGCGCATGTTTGTTATCAATAAATAATACCCTTTTCGATCACTAACTTCGACTCTCGCCGAAATCTGGCATCTATCTCCCGACAGGTCGGGAAGCACGGGCGCATGTTTTTTATCAGTAAATAATACCCTTTTCGATCACCAACTTCGACTCTTGCCGAAACCTGGTGTCTATCTCCCGACAGGTCGGGAAGCACGGGCGCATGTTTGTTATCAATAAATAATACCCTTTTCGATCACTAACTTCGACTCTCGCCGAAATCTGGCATCTATCTCCCGACAGGTCGGGAAGCACGGGCGCATGTTTTTTATCAGTAAATAATACCCTTTTCGATCACCAACTTCGACTCTTGCCGAAACCTGGTGTCTATCTCCCGACAGGTCGGGAAGCACGGGCGCATGTTTGTTATCAGTAAATAATACCCTTTTCGATCACTAACTTCGACTCTTGCCGAAACCTGGTGTCTATCTCCCGACAGGTCGGGAAGCACGGGCGCATACATAATCATCATTGCATCATTAAACAATTGATGGTTCCCATTAAAAAAGATAGTCTCAATGCATGATATCTTTTTCGAAGGGGTTGCAAATATACATACTATCGTACTTTATCGCTTATGAAAAATGTATCAAAAATTGAGGTTACTTCCATAAATCACGATCTTTACTCTTTAACAAGAGATATCTCATGAATACATTTCTTATAACCCTTGTATTATCCGTTTTATTGATTGGTGTAGGTTTTGCCGGCATTGCTATTAAAATCCTGCTTAAGAAAAATGGTGAATTTTCTGGCACCTGCGCGAGTCAAAGTCCTTTTTTAAATAAAGAAGGCGAGCCCTGTGGTTTATGTGGTGCGCTTCCAGAAGAAAAATGCAAAAACGATGCCCAACTTAAAAAAAAACAAGAAAATTTCAGCCCTTTTGTGGGTTAATTTGCTGATACTGTTCGAGTTTTAGCCCAGTTCCTTAATGATTGAATTTTTTCTCCATAGGTACGAGACAGTGGGTTTGTACTCGTAATTTCTTTTTCTAACACAGAATGCGTTATGTTTACATCATCAGAAAGTGTAGAATATGATGCGCTTATTATAACTTGCTCTATTTCTGCACCGCTAAAGCCTTCCATTAACATTGCTAATTCATCTAGCTCAAGATTTAAGTAGCTCAAGTTTCTGCGTTTAAGATGTATTTTTAGTATTTCTTTTCTTGAATCTTGGTCTGGTAAATCCACAAAAAAGATTTCATCAAATCTACCTTTTCGGAGGAACTCTGGTGGTAGTTTAGTAATATCGTTAGCAGTTGCGATTACAAATACATCCCCTTTCCGTTCTTGCATCCAAGATAGAAAACTACCAATAATTCTCTGTGAAAGTCCGCCATCTGAGTCTCCACTGCTTGCAAAAGCTTTTTCAATTTCATCGATCCAAAGAATTAAAGGAGACATCTTTTCTGAGATCTGCATCGCTTTATTAAATTTACTCTCTGTTTCACCTATGTATTTACTGTAAAGTTTTGCTGGATCCATTCGTAATAAAGGTAATCTCCATTCTTGAGATACGGCTTTTGCGCACAAACTTTTTCCTGTTCCCGGTACACCCAGTAACAAAATACCTTTTGGGAAGTCGAGTCCCATTTTTCTTGCTTGATCAGGTTTTTCAATGAAATATTGTCTCTTTTTAAGCCAATCTTTCAAGCCTTTTAAACTAGCAATATCTGCAAAGCTTTCTTCTGGGGTATAATATTCTAATACCCCTTCTTTTTCTATCAACCTCTTTTTAGATTCAATTACTTTTTGAATATCATTTTTAGACAAAATCCCATCTTCTACCATCACCATGGTTAAGATTTTTTTTGCTTCAAATAAACTCAATCCTTTCAAATTTAGAATCAATACTTCCAAATCCTTTTTTGAAATATTGATTTCGATTTTATTTTTTTGGCTCAAGTCTTGATAGATCTGCTTTAATAGCTTAAGCAACTCATTCTCTGTGGGTAAAGGCAGTGTTAGTGATGCAATATGAGATTTTAATGGGTCTTCTAAATGTGCCCCTTTGCCAGTAAAAAATAATGCGCTTTCATCATTATTTAGCCTGTCAACAAGACTAATTAAATGGCTTTGCACTTCCGTATTTTCTAAAAAGGGTTTAAAACCCCTAAGCAAATAAACACCTTGATCAATAGTTCCGCTTATGTAAGTAAGTACTTTTAAGATATCTTGGGTGTCAAGAAAAGCATCACCCATTTTCATTAATCCTTTATGAACTGACCACTCAAAAAAAGGAAGATTTTTAAGCTCGGCTACTTCTTTCGCAATAGCATAGGCACGATCGTCGTCAACTGTCTCAATATTAATAATATGATAATGTGATCTTAATAAAACTAATATTTCGTTAAGTATCTTGTCGTTCATGACTATTACTTATAATTGCTAAACCTACTTATTTGGCCTATCTGTTCTTTTATGTTGCACGTACAATCTAAGAGCTGAATACTCTCTTGATAAGAATTTTAAGGACTCTTAATTCAAAAAGTACCCGCTAATTTAACAAATATATCCATAGCATTTGGGTTTTTACTTGCATCTCTATTCATATGCTTGGATACATCTAGCCCCATCAATGCTTTTTTTACTGGAACTTCCATTTTTTTTCCGCTTAATGTGTAAGGAATTTCATCGACGGGAATTATAACATCTGGAACATGACGTGGAGAGCATTCTTCTTTCAGCTTTTGTTTGATAGTTTGCGACATCGAATCTAATTCAACATCCTCAATTACCACAAACAAAGGCATGATGTCGGAGCCGTCTTTCTTTTCAAGATTTACAATCAAAGCATCGGCTAAGCCGGCTATTCGATCTAGCACCGAATAAATTTCTGCGGTTCCTATTCGTATTCCTTTTCGATTTAAAGTAGCATCCGAACGACCCATAATTTGTAAACTTCCATCTTCCTCGATCTGAATCCAATCCCCATGGCACCATTTTCCTGCAAACTTCTCGAAATACGAACTTTTATATCGAGTATGATCTTTATCACCCCAAAAATAAATAGGCATAGACGGCATCGGATTTGAAATCACCATTTCTCCTAATGAACCAATCATTTCCTTTCCGTCTTCATCTACACTTTTTAGGTCACAGCCTAATGCGCGTCCTTGAATATAGCCTCGGCGTACTGGTTTCGTGGGAATTCCCCCCACAAAGGCTGTGCAAACATCCGTTCCACCACTCATGCTACATAACCATACTTCTTTTTTCACGTGATTATACACCCAATCAAATGCTTCAGGAGGGAGTGGTGCGCCTGTAGATCCAATAGATCGAAGATTAGATAAATCAAACTCTGTTCCTGGCGATAATTCTTTTTTCATGCAGGCAATCAAGAAAGGAGCACTTGTTCCAAAATGATGAATGGGAAGTTCTGCGGTTAACTTCCAAAGTGTATTTAGATCGGGTTTACCAGGACTTCCATCGAATAGCACAGGAACGGCTCCCACCAGCATTGATGCTTGTAAAAAATTCCACATCATCCAACCCGTGGTAGAAAACCAAAAAAAATGTTCCCCTGGTTTTACATCATTATGAATATGCATGTATTTTAGATGTTCTAATAAAACTCCACCATGCGAATGTGTAATTGCTTTTGGTTTACCTGTAGTACCCGATGAATATAACACCCAAATGGGATGATTGAATTCGACGGCCTCAAATACAAGATCATGTGATTCTGATGAAATTATATCAGACCAATTCACTGCATGATCCAGCGTTGATGCCGCATCCAATGTTGGTATTAACACTATGGTATGGATAGAAGGAATAGAGTCAGCAATCTGTTGAGCTTCTTCTAGTCGATTGATTCTCTTTCCACCATAGTGATATCCATCACAGGTGAAAAATAGTTTGGGTTCAATCAGAGAAAATCGATCGATTACGGTTTGAATTCCGAAATCGGGGGAACAGCACGACCAAACAGCGCCCAATGAATTTACCGCTAGAAAACAGGCAATGGTTTCTGGAGTATTCGGAACATATCCTGCTACTCTATCTCCTTTTTTAATTCCTTTGGATCGTAAAAATGCTTGAATTGATGCAATCTGAGATTCTAGTTCTTGCCATGAAATCTCTTGTTTTACTCCAGCTTCATTAGCAAATAGAAGGGCTGGTCGATCGGTTGTTTTCTGTTTGAAAATATGTTCCGAATAATTTAATGTTGCTCCATTAAACCATCGTGCACCAGGCATATCGTAGGAGTCGACCACCGAATCATAGTCAGAATGTGAAATTATTTTAAAATACGCCCATAACGATTCCCAGAAATCCTCAAAATGGGAATTTGACCACTTCCAAAGTTCCTCATAACTCTTAAAGGTGAGTCCAAATTCTTGTTCTAGCCACTGTTGATATTTCTTTAGTCCACTTTGTTGGATGAAATCGGGCGTTGGACTCCAAAGTATATCGTTTAATTTAAGCATCGTACGTGCATAAAATCGTTAATGCTTTCTCCGTGTTACCTAACTGCAACTCAATTTTCGCAAGTCGGTGGAGTTCATCTTTTAATTCATCCTTTTCAAATTGAGTGAAAGCTGATGCCACCGTAGTAAATAATTTGGCTTCTTTAATTTGATCTAGATTAGGAAAACGTTCAATATTTCCTAAACGACCTAAATTATTCGCAGTAAGTAACTCACTTTCTCTAACATGCGTCGGTAGCTGATCAACTCCTATTCCTTGAGTTCTTAACGGTTTTGGAATTTCAAAGAGGGCTTCATTATTGGCTCTTGTGTACCAGTTTGCACCCATCCTGCCAACCAAATCTAACTTTGTATTATCAAGCCTATTGTTTTCGTCAAGATATTGTGAATCCATATGAATGCGTTGAATTCGTGCTAACACTAAATTTCCAGCTCCGCCCTCTGTTCCTAGTTCGATTACTTGATCTATAGTACATTCAAAGGAAACCGGACTTTCTTTCACCCGGGGAGGTAGTATCGTTTCTGATGGCACCTCCGTAAAACCAGCTTTAACAAATTCGTTTACCCCTTTTTCGTACTCCGTACTGGCTAAGGACATTTGCTCTACCATTGGAAAATTCACAATATTGATGCATACCTCTGGTACTTCCTTCACATTTTCATAGGTATGTTTTGTGGTATTATCTCTTCCTCGGCGTGCTGGTGAAAAAATTAAAATCGGGGGATTGTTAGAAAATACGTTGAAGAAACTAAATGGGCTTAAATTCACCCGACCTTCTTTATCTACGGTGCTTGCGAAACAAATGGGGCGCGGTCCAATAGCTGTAGTAAGTACATTCTGCCGCTCAGCAATGGTTAAATCGTAAGGATCAAATGATTGGATTTGGCTCATTTTGCAGGTAATAATTTAGATCGCACCTCACCAAAACCTACTCGAATACCCTCTTTTTCGCAATGCCCCTTCATAGTTACGGTATCTCCATCTTGAAGAAATGTTCGTTCAGAACCATCGTTTAGAGGAACAGGGTTTTTACCTGCCCACGATAGCTCCAGCATCGAGCCGAATGAATCTGGTGATTTCCCAGAAATAGTACCTGAAGCCATCATATCACCCACATTTACATTACAACCATTGACGGTATGATGCGCTAATTGCTGGGCCATATTCCAGTACATGTACTTAAAATTCGATGTTGAAACAACCGTGGATTCGCTCCCTTCGGGTTCAATTTCTACGGTTAGATTGATGTCGTAATTCTTAGCATCAGAGTTCAGATAATCCAGTACGGGTGGATCGTGAGTAGGTCCATCTACTTGGAAGGGTTCTAAAGCTTCCATCGTAACTACCCAAGGAGAAATTGAGGAAGCAAAACTTTTGCCTAAAAATGGACCAAGCGGAACATATTCCCATTTTTGAATATCACGGGCCGACCAATCATTAAACAGTACCATTCCAAAAATATGATCCATGGCGTTTTCTGTGGTGATTTGATCACCCAACTGCGTTGCTTTGCCTATAATGAATCCCATCTCTAGTTCAAAATCCATCCTTGAAGAAGGGGCATACACAGGATTCCCTTCAGGGGGTTTAGTTTGACCTTTTGGGCGATGAATGTCTGTTCCAGATACGATAATGGAAGAAGAGCGACCATGATAGCCTACGGGTAGATGTTTCCAATTTGGGAGTAATGCATTTTCAGGATCGCGGAACATTTTCCCTACATTTGTTGCATGCTCAATACTAGAATAAAAATCGGTATAATCTCCAATTTTCACTGGCAAGTGCATGGTAACATCACCCATCGAAATTAACGCGGAAGAATTTTTAAGTGGTGATTGATCATCACATAAACTCTTTTGCACTTCCATTCGCACGGAATGGGTCACATTTTTTCCTAGAGCAATGAAATCATTTAAACATTCATTCTCTAATTCGGCTATGGTTAATGTATTATTTGTAATGACTCCTAATTCAAGGGCTCTAACAAGATCAATCACTACGTCGCCGATAGCCATCCCAATTCGTTTTGGTGAACCATCAACAGAAAAAATTCCAAATGGAAGGTTATGAATTGAAAAATCAGAATTGGGGGATATATCAAGCCAGGTTTTCATATATATTAAATGGGTAATACAGTGAGGTCAATTCATGATTATACCCCACAATTTTTTTTTGAATTATTTTTCTAGCCAAGATTGATAATACACGCCGTCATCAATCTTTAACGCGTTTTCTGTAACCTGCAATGGCTTAAAAGTATCCACCATTACGGCATATTCTTCGGTGCCTTTTTTACCAATACTTGCTTCATAAGCACCGGGATGTGGTCCATGTGGTATTCCAGCAGGGTGTAATGAAATGTAGCCTTCTTCCACATGATTACGACTCATAAAATCTCCCTCGGCATAATAAATCACCTCATCTGAATCGATGTTAGAATGATTATAAGGCGAAGGAATAGCTAGTGGGTGATAATCATACAATCTTGGAACAAAAGAACACACTACAAATGCCGAGGTTTCAAACGTTTGATGAACGGGTGGCGGTTGATGCACACGCCCTGTAATAGGCTCGAAATTGTAAATAGAAAAACCGTAGGGGAAATTATATCCATCCCAGCCAATTACATCAAAAGGATGAGAAGCATATGTAAGATGATGGATCATCCCTTGTTTCTTTATTTTGATCAGAAACTCCCCTTTTTCGTCGTAAGTCTCCAGTTCGGTAGGAAGTTTCAAATCTCTTTCGCAATAGGGTGAGTGTTCCAAATACTGACCAAACCAATTTCGATATCGCTTTGGAGAGTAAATGGGTACGAAAGATTCTGTTATAAAATGCCGATTATGTTCATCATTAAAGGAAATTTGATATATCATTCCTCGCGGAATGAGCAAGTAATCACCAGGTACAAATTCGATATTACCAATGAACGTTCTAAGCACTCCACTACCTTTATGGATAAAAATGAGTTCATCGGCATCGGTATTTTTGTAAAAATAATCGGTAAGCGATTTTTTTGGTGCAGCAAGATGTAAGGTTACATCACTATTTGTGAGAATCGGTTCTCTAGCATCCAAATAATCATCTTTTGGCTGGATGTCTAATCCCTTTAGCATCATCGATTTCATATTGTTACCAATGGCTACTTTAGGAGAAACATCTATGGCTTTGCCAACTTCTGCAACCATAGTAGGTCGATGAACATGGTATGATAGTGTGGACATTCCATCAAAACCTATGGTTCCGAATAGTTGTTCATAATACAAGTTTCCATCTGGCTTACGAAATTGCGTATGCCGTTTTGGTGGGATTTTCCCAAGACGATGGTATATAGGCATTTTTCTCTGATTAGTTAGGCTAACCAATTATATCAAATTCGTAGCTTAGAGACAGAAAAAAGTTGTTATAACAACTAAATAATCTAAAGTTTTTCTAGAAGGTTGTAGTAAAAGAAATAAAGGGTACCGTTTTAAATTCGTCTGGTAAGAAGAAAAATCCTATGTCTGTAGATATATTCTTTCCAAGAAATCTTGGACCAGCAGAAAAAACAGGAGTTTCAAAACTCGGAAGTATTAGATTCTCAGTTACAAAAATAAGTCGTTCACTGAATCTAGTTTGTAATCCAAAAAGTGCTACAGGCTCAAATATTTCACCATCGTTTGCACCAAATCCTAAACCAAGTGTGAAATCAGTATTGTTGTAACTATAGGTACCCAATGTAAAGAATGTTGTGAAAGAGTTAATATCATCAATCAAATGGTTATATCTATTTGCACTAATAGCTATATGTATATCTTTAAAAGGTCTTAAGCTATATTTTAAACCAAACGACAAAATATTTACATCTAATGTTGTTTCAAGAGTAGGAATATGACTAACAACAAGATTCATACTCAGGTTTTTAATAGGATTAAAAGAAAAGTTTGTGTAAAACAAGTAAAAATTTCGAATGTAGCCTTTTTCGGCTTTGCTAGAGATGGCTGTTGGGTATATGAATAGTCGATTATCAGAATGTAATGGAAACCAAAGTTTTTCATTATTACTGATATTTATAATTTGAATTTCATCAATTCTATCAAAATTAATGCTTATAGAACCAGCAGAATTATGAATCGTAACACTATTTTTAGAAAATGATAATAATTTACTTTCATAAAAGTCATATCCATCTTTTAGTTCAATTCTAATTGTAGAATTGGTTGATTCTGCCTGTTCTAAAATCGTTAAAAAAGAATGGGCACTTTGCGCATTTACTATTTGTAGTTGTATAAGTAGTAGTAGTACCGAGATAAATAAGAACTTAAAAAGTCGCATTTTGTTATCGTATAAAGGAAAGAGGTAGGTTAGTAATAGAATTTAGTGTATTTATACCTTGATTTTATTTGGGTTAAGTGCTGTAAATAATCCCCATCAGTAAAGCGCGATGCACAGTTCTTCAAAACCTATGGTTCCGAATGGTTGTTTATAATACAAGTTACCGTATGGCTTAGGAAATTGCGTATGCCTTTTAAAAGGTTGTTGTGAATGAAACAAAGGGCACTATAGTTTCAAATTCATCTGGGTTAAAAAAGAATCCTAAATCTGCTGAAATGCGTTTACCTAGGAATCTAGAACCAGCTGAAAATACAGCAGATTCTGAACCAGGTAGAATCAGGTTCTCGGCGACGAAGGATAATCGTTCTCTTAACCTAGTTTGTAATCCAAAGAGAGCTATAGGGTCAGAAATTTCACCATCATTTGCCCCAAAACCTAAACCAAATGTAAAATCTGTATTTTGGTAACTATACGTTCCTAATGTAGAGAACGTGGTAAAACCACCACTTTCAGAAATAAAATCCCCATATTTATTTGCGCTAACAGCGAGATGTACATCTTTAATTGGTTTTAAGCTATACTTCAGACCAAATGAAAAAATATTTTCATCAAAAATTAATTCTGGGATATTACCAAAGAAAAGATTAAAACTTAACCCATTAATGGGGGTATAAGATAAGTTGGAAAACAACACATAAATATTTTGATAGTAACCCGTTCCAGCTTTGCTGGCTATCGCTGTTGGATAAATAAATAGTCGGTTATCAGAATGTAATGGAAACCAAAGTTCTTCTTCATTACTGATATCAATAATTCGAATTTCATCAATTTTATCAAAAGTAATTGTAATAGTACCAGCCGAAATTTCAATTGTAACATCGTTTTTTGAAAACGATAATAATTCGCCTACATAAAAATCATCCCCTTCTTTTAGCTCAATTCTAATGGAAGAATTTGTTGATTCTGCTTGTTCTAAAATTGTTAAAAAAGAATCGAAGCTCTGCGCACTTAGTACTTGTAGTTGTATAAATACTACTATTACCGAGAAAAATAAGAACTTAAAAAATCGCATATTATTGATTGTAAAATTATTAGTTTAACTGTTGATATTCTAATTCCGAGACACTAGATCATTGTAAACTTAGTTTTATTGTTTATTTATATTTAATTGATACAAATTATGGAAGAAGCATCAAAAAAAAAGAAAAAGATTGGTTCTACTAACCGAGGTGTTTCGGATATGTTCCGAACCTCCTACCGTACTCATATCGAATTAAGTGCAATTGCTGATAATAAATCAAATATTATGATATCAATAAATGGTATTATTATCTCAATTGTAATTGCATCAATTTCTCCAAAAATAGATTCTAACCCCTGGCTACTTATACCTACTGCTATTTTATTACTTACATGCCTTGGGTCCTTAGTTTACGCGGTTCTTTCTGCTCGCCCAAGGGTTAGTAATGCAACCATCACCCTAGAGGACGTTAGGGCAAATCGAGCGAATATTCTTTTTTTTGGAAATTTCCATACCCTTTCAAAAGAAGACTATGTAACAGGAATGGAGGAGCTTATGCAAGATAGTAACCGACTATATGATAACATGGCAAGAGATATTCATGGTTTAGGGAAAGTGCTTACCAAAAAGTACCAATTGCTTAGAATATCTTACAATGTGTTTATGATAGGACTTGTGTTATCGGTACTTAGTTTTATTGTTGTTTTTGCAACAGTTGTTTGAGTTTGATAAGATATCCACTAATCACTTGTTCTGTTGTAGGCATCAGTAATCCTTTGATTCATTAACCTTCTATAATTTTTAAATTCATATTCACTCACTGTAAACTCCGACTTATATTCCCCATCAAAACATTGAACCAATAATTTGTTTGGTCGGTCATCTTTAGTTATGGTGACTTTTATTGTTCCCAATTTGTAAGACTCTATGGGTTCTGACATAATTTGTAAATGAATTTCATTTAAAATGTACAAAGATAGTATTTTAACACTCAAACAATGAGTTAGAGTTCGTTTATTTCATGAATAAAAAAGCCATAATATTAGTCATCATTGCCGTGTTTATTGGCATCTACTTTATCTCTGCAATGAAAAATACTGCTCCTGTTGAAGTCGTAAATGCACCAGATTGGATGAGTATCACAACGGCACAAGAAGAAGCACGTGAACAAGAAAAACTAATTTTAGTAGATGTATTTGAAGTTGGTTGTAAATATTGCCGTGCTATGGAGAGAGAAGTATATCCCGATTCTACTGTCCGTGCTGTACTTGATGCTGGCTATATACCAGCAAAAGTTGACGGAAATTCTGAAGATTTGATTTCTTTTAACGGAAAGGAAATGATGTCAAAAGAATGGGCTCAAAAGTATGGGGTTTATGTTTTTCCTGGTACGTTAATTATAGATGCAGATGGCGCTTTACTTAAATCGAGAACCGGTTATATGAATGTTGACGAACTTCGTCAGTTTTTATATTAGTATTATGACATCTAACGACCATGCCATATTAAGAATTTTTTGTGATGATCAACCAGGAATCATCGCAGCAGTTACACAATTTGTGCATCAACATGGGGGAAATATTGTTGATTTAGACCAACATTCGGATTCTACTCGCAACAAATTTTATATGCGAATTTCTTGGGAAATGGATGATTTTGATATTTCTCACCAGGAAGTGAGGACGCAAATTCAACACTCATTATCAGAAAAATATAGATTTAATTGGAAGTTAAATTTTACAACTCAACCTTTGCGGCTGGCACTTTTTGTCTCTAAACAATTACATTGTTTGTTTGATATTCTAGGTCGTTGGCAAACTAAAGAATGGGAAGTAGAAATTCCCCTAATCATTAGTAATCATGAAGAAGCAAAAGATATTACCAAAAAATTTGGAATTGATTTCCAATACCTTCCAATAACTAAGGCTAATAAAATTGAACAAGAGAAGAAGCAACTTAAATTACTTGAAGATTACAATATAGACCTAGTGATTCTTGCACGTTATATGCAAATACTTTCGGGTTCATTTATTGACGCTTGGCGCAATAACATCATAAACATACACCATTCATTCCTGCCCGCTTTTCCTGGTGCTCGTCCGTATCATTCAGCGTTTGAACGCGGGGTTAAAATTATTGGAGCAACCAGCCATTACGTTACCGAAGATTTGGACGAAGGCCCCATCATTGAGCAAGATATTGTGCGTGTTACCCATCGAGACGATGTTAAAGATTTAGTAAGAAAAGGTCGGGATTTGGAAACGCTAGTACTATCCAGAGCAGTTTGGAAACATATCCAACGTAAAACTTTGGTTACTGATAATAGAACCATCATTTTTAATTAATCCTTTATTATGAATATAAAAGCTTCCATTGTTTCACCAATCATAGCACTACTTTTTTTTGGTGCACTTCAAGCTCAAAAGTATGAAGCAGAATTATATGTTGAAGGAATTGAAATACCTTGGGGAATGGCTTGGTTACCAAATGGTGACATGCTGGTTACAGAGCGTTCTGGTGCTTTGTATCATATAAAAGATGGAGAAATAATCTCAACGATAAGCAACCTCCCAGATGATCTTGAAGTAGGAGGACAGGGAGGATTTTTAGATGTTGAAGTACATCCAAATTATGAAGCAACTGGCTGGATTTATTTTTCGTACTCTTACTCTAATGAAAATGGATCAAATACAGGGATTTTTAGAGCAAAATTGAATGGTAATGCCATCGATAATATCGAAGATATTTACAAAGGAGAAACATATGATACAGGTGGGCGTCACTTTGGAAGTAGAATAGAATTTGACAACGATGGATATCTATTTTTTACTATAGGGGATAGAGGTAATCGAAACGAGTTACCTCAAGATCTATCAAAAAATGCTGGTAAAGTTTATCGATTACATGATGATGGAACCGTACCTGTTGATAATCCTTTTTTTGATCAAGAAAATGCCATACCCGCAGTTTGGTCATATGGGCATCGTAATCCCCAAGGCATGGAGATGAATCCCTTAAGTGGGGTTATGTGGGTTCATGAACATGGACCTAGAGGTGGGGACGAGGTAAATGTTATACAGCCTGGTGGAAATTATGGATGGCCTATTTTAAGTTTTGGCATAAATTATAGTGGTACTTCATTTGCTGAGGGAATGTACAGAGAAGGCATGGAACCCCCAGTAACTTATTGGGACCCATCTATTGCTCCGTCAGGCATGACCTTTGTTACCAGCGATATATATCCGGAATGGAAAGGGCACCTGCTTGTGGGTTCTCTAAAATTTGCCCACATTCAACTATTAACATTGAATGGAGAAAATGTAATGGATAAAACGGAATTATTACCTGGAATTGGTCGTGTTCGAAGCTTAAAACAAGGTCCAGACGGATTTATTTACGTGGGAACTACAGGTGGTGGTATATACAGGATTGTTCCATCTTAAAACGAATTTGAAGATATTTGCATTGGGGAATGCTAGTATAGAATACTTCCCTTTGTTACTCGTATTTTACTTTGTAGCCATCGCCCAACCAAGCTATATCGCGCTTAAATATGAAGGTTGCAGGAATCCATATAAAGGCAATCAGGGTATATATAAAAGAAAAAGGAGACAATACTACTAATTCGGAGATTTTTGTTTTCTTACCATATTGCCAATAAATAAGTGTATCCATCACTAATTTTATCATTGCAAAGCTAATACCATAAATGGGTAAGAAAAAGATTATCCAAAATGTAAAAACACTAAAGCTAAACCCTAGAAGCAAAAGAAAACTAATAAGAAGTTTTTCCAAGGAATTTCCTTCAAAACCACCTTTTATCCATCTTCTTTGTTGGCTAATAATTTGTTTGAAACTTTGTACAGGATTTAGTTTAATTTTGGTATGCTTATCCATGTGATACACAATATCATAACCATTTTTATTTACCAGATTAAACATGGCTTGATCTTCTGCAACTTTAAAATCTGCCTTTTCTAACCCCCCATACTTTTCATACACCGATTTTCTTATAGCCATGTTTGGACCCAATGCATTAATGGGTAATCCCCAACCTGCAAGTCCCCAACCAATAGGAATCGTATATGCACCAATAATTTTTTCCAGTTTTCCTACAAAAGTAGGGCTTAATGTTTCTGTAGTCGCAACAATAAGTCCCGTATCCTTTGTTACTCCATTAAGCATATGTTGAATCCAATGTTTGGGTACAATTCCGTCAGCATCAGTTATGAATAGCCATTCTCCATCTGCTTTAGAAATAGCTCTAGAAATACCTCTAGCTTTAGCTTCCAAATGGGTAGGCGCAAAGTCATTTGCAGAAAAGCTTACCACATGTTCATATTGATCCGAAAATTCATTTAAAATATGTAATGTGCTGTCTGTTGAATTATCATCTATTAAAACAACTTGTAGCAACTCTTTCGGGTAGCTTAGTTTTGATAATGAATCTAAACAGGTTGGGAGATCTTTCTCCTCGTTCCTACAAGTAATTAATATAGATACGGTGGGTAAGTTATTACAAAGTAGTTGACTCTCAGGTATTCTTCTAAAGCCAATTAATATAAAGAAGCTAAATACTGCATAGATTGAAAAAATAATAGCAGCGATACTAAATATCACTTTTCCGCCATTTTTTCTTCAATCACCCTCACTACACTTTCTACTGTTTCAAATTGGCTAATTTGGTCGTTGTCTATGGTTATATCAAATTCTGTTTCGATATCGATAATTAAATCGATCACATAAAAAGAATCTAGACCTAAATCTTGGATTAGATTGGAGTGTAGCTTTATTTCATTAACATCAACTTCATCCTCATCTAAATAAGGCTGTATGATTGATTTTAGTTTCCCAATAATTTCACTGCTCATGAGCATCCCACTTCTTTAAAATAATACAACTGTTCACGTCTCCGAAGCCAAGACTTGCTTTTATTAAATAATTCATTGGCAACTCTTTTGACGAATAGTTTATTGCATTTTCACTAATTAATTCGACAATCTTAGGATGTAAGTTATGAATATTTATATTTGGATGTGCATATTGATGATACATTTGTAAACAAGCTGCAACAAGTTCAATGGAACCAGAAGCACCCAGGCAATGCCCGATCATTGACTTCATAGTGTTTATTCTCGGAAAGTCATCCCCTTGTCTTTCTAAAGCTTTTGTCCAAGCATCTATTTCTCTGTAATCGCCTATGGTTGATGTTAGATGTCCACAAATGAGGTCAATATCATCCCCTGATATTTTTGCTTCTTTTAAGGAATTCTTGATTGCTCTTATCGTTCCATCTGGATTGTTTGCAGTAATGGAACCACCATTTCTTTGACCTCCATTCACGATATCGGATCCTACGATTTCCGCATATATTTTTGCGTTACGTTCTATGGCACTATCAAGCGATTCTAATACTAATGCCCCTGAGCCTGTTCCTGGAACAAAACCTGCCGAGTCAGCTGACATTGGCCTTGAAGCTCTCTCAGGTTCATCATTAGAATCGGAGCAGATTATACGAAGAGCTTCAAAACCGCTCCACACATATTTACCCTCACTTTCTGTACTACCGCATAACATACGTTTAGCTTTCCCCATTTTTATGCGTTCATACCCCAATATTACAGCTTCTGTCCCTGTTGCACATGCGGTTGAATTCGCTGTTGCAATATTTCCAAATCCTATCATTCCATTTAAATAAGTAACCGCACCACTATTCATTGTTTGTTCAACAATTCTTGATCCAATTTTTCGTGGATTTCCAGATATAATTTTTTCGAAAATATCGCCTAAAAATTCTCCTAACGCTAAATTTCCTACCCCAAATACTACGCCATTATCCCAGTCAGGATTTTCATTCTTTTCTTTAAAAGGTAAGCCTGCATCCGACCAAGCTTCATGACCAGCTATACAAGCATATTTCATTGCTTTATTTTCAAGCTTAACAAATAATCCCTTGGGTAGAATTTCCTTTAGCTTATCAATATCTATTTCTGGCCGGGCCGATACCTTGCATTGAAAATTTAAATGAGCTAGAGACTCATCAAAACTAACCCCTGATTTTCCACTTCTTATGGCTTTATTAAATGTTTCAATGCCCGTACCATTAGGAGCTACTACTCCAAGACCAGTGATAACTACTCTATTATTCAAAATTTATTTTCTCATTTGATACAAATACACCAGAAAGTATACCAGAACAACATATATGTCCTTTCTCATCGTGTAACTTTACTTTGGCTTTCAATCTGTTTAAACGAAAATAAATATTTTCTGCTTCAACAGTAACTCTTGTTTCTGGATAAACAACTTTTTTGAACGTTACATTTGAATCGGTGAAAATAGGCGTAATTTGGTCGAAATCTTGTTCTGGTTTTTCTTTAAGTAAATTTACCATACCAAGAGGTATTAATCCTATTTGCGCCATTGTTTCCACCAAAATAACGCTCGGAGTAATCGGTATTTCTGGGAAATGACCACTATAAAAGAACTCTTCTTTTTTGAATCGATAAGTACCTACACTTTTACTCTCATTCACGTCGATAATTTCATCAATAAATCTAAATGGAGCGCGATGGGGAATCGCTGCCAAGATATTTTGATGAAGGATATTGTCTACCATATCAGATTGGTTTTATAAAGCATCTTCTTCTTTTAATGATATGATCACTAAAATTCAGACCTTTTGATTTTGTAATTGACTTCCATAAACTGATCATTCTTTCATTTTTATCTAGAACTGGATTTGCTCTAATTCTTTTTACGTTTAGACTTTTTAAATTTTTCCAAATCTCATAGAATACCAAACTAATTGCACCTGTATTCATATAATCTGGATGTACTCCAATCAGGTATAGATCAAAATTTTTATTAAATAATAACGCCTTAACTATATGAACTATCCCAAATGGAAAAAGGTGTCCTTTTGCTTTCTGAAAAGATGTTGATAGAGAAGGCATTGTTATACCAAATGCAATTAATTCACCTTTGTCATTCTTAATAAAAGAAAGATGTTTTGGCTTTACATAGGATAAATACTTTTTAACTATATAAGAGGATTCACTCTTTCTAAGGGGGTAAAATCCGTATAAGTCTGAATAGGCTTTATTGATGACCTCAAACATCTTCATTCCATAAAACTGAATATCCTTAGAATTATTGAGAACTATGGGTTCTATGTGAAATCTTTCTGATAAAAAATGTGCTGCTCTAGAAAATTTTTTATCAATATTTCTCTCAAATTCACCTTCTAGCTCAATCCAGTCAGCCGCTTTGTTAAAGCCTAAATGTTCTAGATGTTCTTTGTAATACGGATAGTTGTAAATGGTAGCAATGGTAGCCATTGAATCAAATCCTTCAACAAGAAGTCCCTCAAAATCCATATCACTAAAACCTAGTGGTCCATGGATAGCCTTTGCACCAAGATTTATAGCCCATGATTCAACAGATTCTATCAATTTATGGCTTACATGTTGGTTATCTATAAAATCGATCCAACCAAATCGAACAAGTTTCTTTTCTTCAAATTCCTGACCATGTTTTATACCTGCTATTCGGCCAACTATGTTATCATTCTTAAATGCCAACCAAAGCTTTGCTTCAGCCCCTTCAAAAGAAGGATTTTTTTTTGGATTAAATGTATCTATCTCATCCTTTATGATAGGTGGTACCCAACAATTATGATCTCTATATAGCCTAAATGGAAATTCTACGAAGGCCTTGAGTTCTTTTTTCGTTTGTACTTCTTTGGTAATTATGCCTTGTTGTTCGTTAATGATACCCTAATGAATTGAAATTACTTACAAAGATAGTAGATATAATTAAAAAATAAGTTAACAAATTTTGTAAGGAATGTATCTGAAGGGAGTCTTACAAATATGTATGAAAAGGGATCATATACTTTTCCTTTCTCTAGGTATCCAGCAGTACGAATTGTTATTTTTCTAACGGTTGGGATTCTTTTAGGGAAGGCTTTTTCGGTGGGATTGTATCTACCTTTAGGAGTTTTTTGCTTGTTTATAACCTTATCGTGGATCTTAAGAAAGATAAATCCGAAATCGTTTCTAGGCCAACTTACACGATCTTCTAATGTGTTATTTCTGTGTTTAATCATTGCCTTTGGATGGCTACGCTTTTCTATTCACACTCAAAATAAAACTATATCACAAACCGAGGAATTAGTTTCTTTGATGTATTGGGAGTCAGTAACCGTTTATGGAATTATAACCTCTTATTCTTTTAATGCAGAAGGAAAACAACGTGCTGATGTATACATCCTAGAAACGAAGCTTGGAGAAAACACTTCAAAAGAGGGTTATAAAGCACGTGTTATTTTTGATGATTTTATAGAGATTAATCCAGGTGATTCACTGTTGTTTTCGGCAACGGTAATCCCAATTTCAGAGAAAAGAAATCCTCATCAATTTGATTACAAAAAATATCTCACTAATAAAGATATTCACGTACAACTTCGTTTGGATGATCTTTTGAAGCAATCCAATAATCAAACTAGGGTTAGTTGGAATTGGTGGCAAAATTTCACCTCCAGTATCATAGCGATAAATTTTTCTAAAAAAAATCAGCCATTAGCAAAAGCTCTACTTCTAGGACATAAAGAAGACTTAGACCAAGAGACAAAAAAAGCTTTTTCACGAACTGGATTATCTCATATAATGGCTGTTTCAGGATTACATGTCGGATTCATCATTGCGCCCATTTGGGTACTTTTACCCTTCATGAAACGAATAAAACACGGCAAAACTATTGGTTTAATATTTGTGTTACTAATTCTATATGCCTATGCCGGACTTACCGGGTTTTCGGCTTCGGTAATGAGGGCATCTACTACGGCTCTTTTCTTAACCTATGGGAAGCTCTACAACAAATCTCCAAATTCAATAAATCTTACCGCTGCTGCTGCAATTTTTTTATTGATTCTCAACCCAAATGATCTGTTTAGCATCGGGTTTCAGCTTTCATTTTCTGCAGTTTTTCTCATCTTGTTAATACTTCCTATAATTCAACATTTTATACCTTATTGGATACGATTTCGATGGTATTCAAAACCAATTATGGTAATTTTGGTTTCTATCGTTGTTCAGCTTGGCTTGTATCCACTTCAAGCCTATTATTTTGGCGAAGTATCTTTGATAAGTCCTATCTCTAACGCCTTATTTGTGCCTTTTCTTGGAATATTTATTCCCTTGGCAATTTTAGGTACTATTCTACACACTTGTGTTGAGGTTTTAGGATATGGGCTTAGTTTACCATTGGATTTTTTTCTTAGCTGGATGTATCAATTTGTTACAACAGTTTCATTTTGGGAATGGTCTTGGTTTAAAGTACCCTCACAAACATGGTTGATTTTTCCATGTTGGCTTTCAATAGTATTTGCTATTTCATCGCTAAGAATACCTCCAATTAGATGGAAGGCTTTGATCATGGGTTTATTTTTTATCATTGTGATTCAGGGTCAACAACTTATTTCTCATTTTCAGCATACTCCGCTAACGATCACTTATTTTGATGTTGGACAGGGAGATGCCGCATTGATCCAAACTCCAAATGGTTCTAACGTATTAATTGATACAGGTGTTTGGAATCCTCGCTACAGTTCTGGTAAATCTGTTTTACTCCCTCACTTCGCAGCTGAACACATAACCAAGCTTGATGCAATAATACTTTCCCATCCCCATGCCGATCATATTGGAGGAATGTTGGATTTAATTGGATCCATCGACATAGATGTTATTTATAACTCCGGGTTTAAATATGAATCCAATCTGTATCGATCATATCTTCAATCAGCTATACAAAATGAAATCAAAGTGGTAGAGTTAAAAGCTGGAACTATCTTAGAGATTGATGAATCACTTCTTTTTTTAGTCCTTGCGCCAGAAGGTGCGCGCTTTAACGACGACCCGAATGAGCATTCTGTTGTATTGGAAATTATTTATGGTGATACTGAATTTTTATTTACAGGAGATTCGGAAGAAGATCAGGAAACGAGAATAGTAAAAAACTATTCAGATATCCTAAATACTGATGTCTTAAAAGTTGGTCATCATGGCAGCAGAACTAGTTCTGGAGATGAATTTATGGCCATAGCTACTCCAGATATTTCCATTATTTCGTTAGGAGAAAAAAATCGGTTTAATCACCCTCATCCAGAAGCAGTACAAAGAATACTTACCACCGAAACTGAACTTCTATTTACAAGCAGAGACAAAGCAGTGATTTTGAAGTCGGATGGTTCAAACATCTGGAGAGAGAAATGGCATTAGTTTTAAGAATAGAAATTTTAAATAAATGGTAACGGGAACGCAAAAATAAAGATGTATATTTAAGATTCTGAAATATCCAGATTCCTGCATGGCCAACTCCTCTACTGTTTCTAAAGAAAATTCTAAAAAAGCCGAAGAACGCCCAATCATCATAAAAGGGGCTCGTACTCATAATTTAAAAAATGTGGATGTTATCATACCCAGAAATAAACTTACCGTAGTTACTGGGGTTTCTGGTTCTGGTAAATCTAGCCTTGCATTCGATACTATTTATGCCGAAGGACAGCGTAGATATGTAGAAAGTCTTTCAAGCTATGCACGTCAATTTCTTGAACGAATGGACAAACCCGATGTAGATTTCATGCAAGGTATTTCGCCTGCAATGGCCATACAGCAAAAAACAAGTACCTCCAATCCACGATCAACGGTTGGGACTACAACTGAAATCTATGATTATATTCGTCTACTCTTTGCTCGAATTGGTATTACCTATTCTCCAATATCTGGGAAACCTGTAAAAAAAGATTCGCCTCGAACTGTAATCAAAGAGTTATTTGATACCCAAGAAGAAGGAGCCCGCTTCTATATCTTATATGCCATTCCTCATCATCAAAAAACAAAATTAGACGACGAATTCCGGGTTCTCAAAGAGAAAGGGTTAACTCGATTATTGAATAGCAAAGATGAATCTGTTATTGATCTCACCTCTGATTCAATTGACCTAAAGAAATTTAAAACAAAAGACTATAGAGTACTCATAGATCGTCTAGTATTAAAAGATGATGAGGCAACAATTAGTAGAATCGCTGATTCTCTAGAAACAGCCTTTCGAGAAGGTGCTGGAAGGTGCTCCATAAAAATTAGAAATGGACATGAATTAGCATTTTCAGAGAGATTTGAAATGGACGGAATGGAATTTGTAGAACCTACTCCTCAAATGTTCTCTTTCAATAATCCATTTGGTGCATGCCCTAAATGTGAGGGATTCGGTAAGGTCACAGGAATTGATGAAGACCTCGTGATTCCAAATCATGATTTAAGTATCCGAAATAATGCTATTGCACCGTTCAATACTCCTAAATTCAGCGCAAATTTAAAGGATTTGATACGAGTTGCAGCTAGAGAGAAAATTCCCATTGACATTCCTTACCGAGAGTTATCAAAAGATGTCCAGAATATAATATGGCGGGGAAAGGACGAATATATTGGTATTTGGAAATTTTTCGATGAAGTAAAAGCACAAAATTATAAAGTGCATATGAGAGTGCTTTATTCTAGATATCGCGGATATAGTCGATGTCCTGAATGTGAGGGGTATCGCATCCGCAAAGATGCCCAGTATATAAAAGTTGGAGATATGCATGCAGGAGAAGTTTCTGAACTAACCATTGGTCATGCGCGGACTTATTTTGATGAATTAAAACTCTCACCTTTTGAGCAAGAGGTTGCAGGACAGATTTTATATGAAATTCAAAAACGATTGCGGTTTTTAGATGAAGTTGGCCTTGATTATCTCACCTTAGATCGCCTTGCGAATACACTCAGTGGCGGTGAATCCCAACGAATTAATCTTGCAAATGCCTTAGGTAGTTCATTAATCGGCAGTATGTATGTGTTGGATGAACCTACCATTGGATTACACCCTCGAGATAATGATCGACTAATAAAAATTTTAGTGTCCCTCCGAAATATTGGTAATACGGTACTTGTTGTTGAACATGACCCTGAAATGATGAAGGCTGCAGATAATATTTTAGATATTGGTCCCTTTGCAGGCGTCCACGGCGGTGAAATTGTGTATGCAGGTTCCTATGAAAATATTTTGGAAGCGAATACGCTAACCGGTAAGTTTTTAAGTGGTCGTAAAGAAATCCCTTTACCATCTAATCGTAGAAAAGGGAATGGAAAAAAAATCACCTTAGAAGGAGCTAGCGAACACAATCTCAAAAATATTAATATTGAGTTTCCACTGGGTAAAATGCTGGTAGTTACTGGGGTTTCTGGTTCTGGAAAGTCTACCCTTGTGCACGATACGTTATATGCAGGTATAAAAAAGCATATTGGCACTTATAATCAAAAAGTTGGAAAATTTAGAGATTTATATGGAATAAGTGCAGTTCATAATGTTGAGATGGTAGATCAAAGCCCTATCGGACGCTCAACAAGGTCGAACCCTGCAACCTACACCAAAGCTTTTGATGGTATTCGAGATGTTTTTGCTTCTACTCGACAAGCTAAAATTATGGGTTATACCGCAGGTCATTTTTCCTTTAATGTGCCTGGGGGCCGTTGTGAAACCTGCCAAGGTGAGGGTGTCCAAAAAATAGAAATGCAGTTCATGGCAGATATTGAACTTACCTGTGAAGTATGTAATGGAACACGGTACAGAAAAGATGTATTGAATGTAAAGTATCGCGGACAAAACATCCATGATGTACTGGAGATGCCTATTTCTGAAGCACTCGATTTTTTTGTTGATGAGAAAACGATTGTTAATAGACTGGAGCCATTAGAAGATGTTGGACTCGGTTACTTAAAGCTTGGCCAATCGGCAACCACTCTATCAGGTGGAGAGGCACAACGTGTTAAATTAGCTCGATTTTTGAGTAAAACTTCTACCGAACATACTCTTTATTTCTTTGATGAGCCAACAACGGGTCTCCATTTCGAAGATATTGCAAAACTTCTAGATGCATTTAATGAACTTGTGAATGCAGGTCACTCCGTGATTATAATAGAACACAACTTAGATGTGATTAAATGTGCAGATTGGATTATTGATGTTGGACCCGAAGGAGGCTTTGGTGGCGGACAAATTGTTGCAACGGGAACTCCTGAAGATATCATGAACGTAGAAGAAAGTCATACTGGAAGGTTTTTGAAGGAATATATTTCAAAATAATTTATAATAATTGAGGTACTCTAGATTTATTGATCATTGTAAACACTTAATTCCAATATGTTTGTAAAGCTCCTTACGTTAAATTGGCGCATTTTTTTATCCAACCTGAATAAGTTTCAGATAATATTGATGATCGGGTATATCCTTTTTCTAGGGGTGATGCTCATTAATTTGATTGGAACAGCTGTGGTAGTTGTTTTAATGGATAGTGACCCTTGGATGTCTAGCCAAATTCCTTGGTTAACACCAGAAGTGTATTCCTTTATACTTTTAGTTTTTGCAAATACTTATTGGATAATGCATTTTTCATTTACAAATCTTAGACTCCTTAATATACAAGAGAATAGAAAATTACTAGGATTTGGATTTCCACTAAAAAAGTTATCTAAGCATTTAATAATAATAAGCTTTCTCCATCCAGTAAATTTCATCTACAATTTCACTTGGTTGGTTTTTCTAATGATACAAATAGATATTTGGTATCAAATTCCTGTCGCTTTTTTTGGGGTAGTATTAAATTATGTGATCATCTATTCCTTAAAACATCGGTTCTTACAAATTATTGAGCGTAGATTTATTGCAGTTGTTGTAGGTTTTATCCTGCTAGTTTTTAGTTTATTTCAGATTGTTCAAATGATATCATCTGAAAATGCTAAGATCATCTACCAGATTATACCACGTATTGAGTCTATAAATTTCTTTCTTGGATGGTTACCAGGAGGTATTCTTACCAAGGCAGTAAACTTAGATTATGGACTTTTAAATGCAACTCTTTATACCCTATTTTTGGTGATATCAGTAAGTGTTGTACTGCTAGATCACTTTAAAAAAACATGTGAGGGGCTACATCGCCCAAATTTAAAAAAGATCGAAGAGGTGAACAGCAAACTATGGGTATTTTTAAAACGAATATTAGGACTAAATGCAAGTAAATATTATTACTATGTAATGATGCATCCTTACAATAAACTACAAATCTTAACTCTCGCAATTATCCCAATAGTCTATGTTCCATTACTTTTAAATGTAAAATTAGAAATTGCACAGGCCATAGCAATACCTACGATATTAGCTGGTATACCTGTTGCTTTATTAGCCATGGGTATGGCCAACATGTATGGCTATGAAAACCGTGAATTTCTCTTACACTTACAATTCCCAATCAAATTAGAACAGCAATTGAAAGAACGGTTTCTTGGTGTAATTCTCTTGCCTTTGTTCGTATTCTATTTGATTACCATTTTGGAAATTTTATTCATACCTCAAATTGGGAACGCATTACATATATTTATTTCGAATACATTTGTCTTTCTTTGCTTTATGTTACTCTTTATTTGGAGTTCTTACTATCAATACCAAAAAGCTAGTTATTCCTCTTTTAGTTATAAACATCCCATCATACCTCAAAAAGTTACTTTTGCAATTTCATTTACCATTTTTGCAATAGGATATTTTGTTTTTGTACCATTACATGGGCTTGAATGGTACCGCCTAATCATTATGAGTGTAGTAATTTTAATTATTGTAGTGTATATATGGGGCCATATGGATGTACTTGTTAATCTTTTCAAAAAAAGAATACTCTTACGTATATGGAGTGAACTTTAATTCGTACCTTGTCCGGCGTAATAACAGAATTTTTACTACATGCTACCTATACATATAGATACAAGCTTTACAACCATTTATTTTTATGAAGGTCTATACTTTCTTATTTCGATAGTAATTGGTGTTTATATCATATATCGCCATATGAAGAAATATGGGGGTAAAATTGAATTGTTTGATGGTCTAGTAACTTGGTCAATAATTGGAGCCTTACTTGGGGCTCGACTCTCTCATTTCTTATTTTGGAACTTGGATTTATTTTTATCTAATCCATTTATATTATTTAGCTTGTCTGGTGCAGGTAATAGTATAACTGGTGGATTAGTAGGTGGAATGATTGGTGGATATCTTTTCACAAAAAGAAAAAGAATAAATTATTTCGAATACTTTTCATTGGTTTCTCCCGGTTTGTTAGTGGGTCAAGCTGTGGGGAGAATCGGGTGTTTTTTTAATGGTGATGCTCATGGGATAGCAACTAATTCGATGTTTGGAGTTCAATTTCCTCGCTATGGTACTAGTATACCAAGTTTTGAAAAAGAATATGGAATTTCATCTCCAGCATGGCAGTGGTCATATGAAAATGGATTAGTCGATCAAGCTTCATCTTTATCTGCACCCCTGCATCCGACACAACTGTATGAAATGTTTGGTGATTTTATCATCCTTGGGATCGTGTTGTGGGTATTTCATAACATTTGGAAGTCCGATAAAAAATCACCCCTCATTTTTTTCATCCATACCGGAGGATATGCTTTACTTCGTTTTAGCTTAGAATTTATTCGAGGTGACCGTGAGTTTGTGACCTTCTCAAATATGTCGAATTTACAGATTGTACTTTTAGCCTATGGTTTATTTACAATTTGGTATACAATAAGGTATTTTTTAAATAAACCATCCAATGGCTAAAGCCATTAGCATACATGATTTAGAAAAACGATATGAGGATACTGTTGTTCTAAAAAATTTGAGCCTGGAAGTACCAGAGGGTTCTATTTTTGGTTTAATTGGTCCTAATGGTGCGGGGAAGAGTACTCTTATTGGAGTTTTAACGGGATTGCTAAGTTATGAAGGTGGAAGTATTAAAATAATTGGACATGATTTAGTCTCTGATAATGAACTGCATATAAAACGCAATATATCATCGGTTCTACAGCCACCTCTATTATTTGAACAATTCACTAGTTTAGAATTTATAGAATATGTGTGTGAGGTGTATAATCTGGAAAAAGAAGGATTACTGGAAAAAGCCCTCTCATTGATGGATTACTTTGACATTAAAGACTTTGCAAAAGTTAAAATTCACAAGTTATCCTCTGGAAGCCGAAAAAAATTAGCTTTTTGTACTGCTGTTTTAGTTGAACCAAAAGTAATGATGCTGGATGAACCTTTTGAAGCCGTAGATATAGTATCTATTGACCGCATGAAAACAGTACTTCGTAAACTTCAAGCAAGAGGAGTAACCATTGTAGTTACAAGCCATATTTTAGAAGTTGTAGAAAACCTTTGTGACGATATCGCCATATTAAACAAAGGAATAATTACCGCCTACTTAGACAAAACTACTAGAGAAGAGCTTCAGAAAGATTCAAGTCTTCATGAGATTTTTGAAAAATATGTTGAAATCAAACATAAAGACGATATCGTTGATTGGCTCTAACTGTGAAGTAAAGGTTATTACATAATTAATCAGTAGCTAACATTTTACCAGTTAGCTGCCCAAACTTTCCCTCCTTCACCAGCTTCTGAAAATGGCACACATGGATCAAATCGACCTGGAGTTTGAATATATTGATGGACTTGAGTCATTCCTACTTCTGTTCCAAAATAAGTATGAACTATCGCTTCTTTCATTTGCCACATAAAAGGTTTGGGGGCATCCCAATCCAATTCTTGAGAAAAAGCCGCATCATGCATCTTAGTTACAAATTCAACTTGTTGATCTGGAGTTGCTGAAGAAAAACTTGTTCCTAATTCTTTTTTGGCAACACGTTCAAAGTTTTCTAATTGAACAAGAAAATCATTCTGTTCTTCTTCACTTCTCACGGCAAATAGAACATCTTCCAGTAATTGTACTGCACCAGCTTCTGTAGCACCAGGGGTATCTGTTGTAGGAATAATAATATCTGCAATAGTTTCAACAGTGGCTCTTTCTAACTCTGAAAATGACTTAGATCTTGATTTCTGAGTTGGTGAGCAGCCTTGAAGAATGCTTAAAGCTGCTGGGGTAGAAATGACGCCTCCAAAAACCATGGCTGCTTTTTTGATCGCTTCTCTTCTAGAGATTAGTTGGCTTTCTTTTGTATACATATTTATAGATTTCCTTTTTTTAATTCAGAAACGGCATGATCTGCAGCTCGAGCGGTAAATGCCATATAGGTTAGTGATGGGTTTTGTGCTGCTGAAGAAGTCATAAATGCACCATCTGTAACAAATACATTTTTTACTTTGTGGATCTGATTCCATCGATTAACTACTGATTTATTTGGATCCGCACCCATACGAGCGGTACCCATTTCATGGATTCCCTTACCCAATGCAATACCATCATCGAATGTTTGCACATTTTTAAGACCTGCAGCTTCTAGCATTTCTGCTGCAGAGTTCTTCATGTCTTCTCGCATTTTCATCTCATTTTCCCCAGGACCAGCATCAAAAACTACAGTAGGCATTCCATACATATCTAGTTTCTGGGTAGTTAAGGTCATTTTATTTTCATGATACGGTAGCCATTCGCCAAAACCTCCAATCCCAAAACTCCATGGGCCGGGCTCATTCACTTCTTCTTTAATTTTTGCTCCAATACTTAATTCTGCAATACTTTTTTTCCAGCCCGTTCTACTTGCACTGCCTTGGTATCCATAACCACGTATAAAATCCATATCGTTGCCGTGAAGATTTCTAAATCTAGGGATATAAATACCATTTGGTCTCCGACCATAATAGTACATGTCTTCAAAACCTTCAAAAGTACCGTAGGCTCCAATATTTAAGTGGTGATCCATAATGTTTCGACCTAATTCTCCTGAAGCATTTCCCATGCCTTCAGAAAAATGTTCTGTAGAGTTCATTAGTATATAGGCAGAAGCAATGGCAGATGCACAAAGAAATACAATTTTTGCATAATATTCCTTGTATTCCATGGTTTCTGTATCCAGAATTCTTACTCCTGTTGCTCTCTGAGTTTCTGGATCAAAAAGTACTTCAGTAACAATAGAATCTGGTCGAAGCGTAAGATTACCAGTTGCCATTGCTGCTGGTAATGTTGAGGATTGTGTGCTAAAATACGCTCCAAATGGGCATCCTTGAATACACATATTTCTATATTGACACGAGGCTCGTCCATTATGTGCTCTTGTTAAATTTGCTGAACGTCCAATCGTCATCATCCGACCTTCAAACTTCTGCTCGATTCGCTTTTTTACTTCTTTCTCAACACAATTCATCTCCATAGCAGGTAGGAAATCACCGTCTGGTAATTGAGTCAAGCCTTCTTTCTTTCCATTGATACCTGCAAAACGCTCGACATATGAATACCATGGTGCAATTTCATCATATGTGATAGGCCACGGTATAGCAATACCATCTTTTTCATTAGCCTCAAAATCCATCTTACTTAAACGGTAAGATTGACGCCCCCACATTAAGGATCGGCCTCCAACATGATACCCTCTCATCCAATCAAATCGTTGAATTTCGGTATATGGATGATCTGTATCTTTTACCCACCAGTGTTTATGAGTCTGCCGCATGGCATAACCCGTACGATTTTGCACGTAATAATCTTTTAATTCTTCCTCAGGAATTTGGTTCCTGTAAGGCATTTCATAATGAGATTTCGTTGCAGTAGGATAGTCTTCAATATGTTTAACTTGCCGACCTCTTTCTAACATTAGTGTTTTAAGGCCCTTTTCTGTTAATTCTTTAGCAGCCCAGCCTCCACTTATTCCGCTACCTACAACAATTGCATCGTAAGTATTCTCCGGCTTAGCTTTAATATTTAAACGCATGGTGATGAGTGTTTTATAATGTGCAAAATTGATTAAAGTGTAGTATTCTTGGCATAGTATATAGAAACGCTTCCAATTTTAAAAAAATGAAGTTGTAAAAAAAACCTTGATATGAAAATAACACGCCGAAATGCTATAAAAAAAATTACTGGCACATCATTATTAGGTGTTCTTTCCCCCCTGGGTTTTTCAAATGATATCAATATTTCTAAAAATACTCAGAGTCGAACATTTAAGCATTCAGTGTGTAGATGGCCATATGCTGACAAGTCATTGGAAGAATTATGTGAAATCGCTGTAGATCTTGGCATTGATTCCATCGAGCTTATAAACCCTGAAGATTTTGCAATTGTCAAATCTTATGGACTCACATGTGCAATGGCAAACTCAGTACCCTTAAGTTTAACCGAGGGATTTAATAACCCTAGAATTCATAAAAAACTTCAACATGAATATTTTGATTTAATTCCATTAGTAGCAGAAGCAGGTTTTAAAAATATCATATGTTTTTCAGGTAATACATATGGACTTGATGATGAAAAAGGATTGGAACATTGTGCTATCGGGTTAGATCCCGTTGTAAAAAAGGCTGCAGAATTTGATTTAACTATTTGTATGGAATTACTTAATTCAAAGGTTGATCATCCCGACTATCAATGTGACCATACCGAATGGGGAGTTGCTCTTTGTGAGAAGTTAGGAGAACCAAATTTCAAACTTCTTTATGATATCTATCATATGCAGATTATGGAAGGGGATATAATTTCTACTATCAGAAAATATCATACCTATATTGCTCATTACCATACTGCTGGTGTACCTGGTAGAAACGAAATAGACGAAAGCCAAGAACTAAATTATACCGCCATTATGAAAGCGATTGCTGAAACAGGTTTTGATGGGTACGTTGCCCAAGAATTTATCCCTGCAAATGAGGATGAAATCGCCTCGTTGAAAAGAGGAGTTGAAATTTGTAATATTTGAGTTAATATGAAATTGAATTTCATTTCCATATTATCGACTCTTTCTTTACAATCGAAAGAAATTCAAATGATCGTGTATAATAAAGTTGATAAAGATTTGAATCTAGAAATCTCTCATAACTGGGAAATTCCTTTATACTATGTGAATGAGTCTAACCCAATAGACATAGACTTTATTTCTACGGATTACCAATATAAAGTCACTTACACGATACTTACCAATATTTATCAATCCAATCCAAACAGAAAGGAGCTTGAGAGTTATGGCTTATTTTTCAGTGGAGATGATCTCAAACTCTCAAATCAAAACTATATAAATACAAAAAATAGAAACACAAAAGATCATCTTTTTAACCATAGAATTGGAGAATTACCCAAAGTCTTCGAAACTTACTCAACTAGTAAAAATATTGTTATTTATGATGATACAAAAGAATCATCTGATTTAAATCTGTTTGCTGTAGCTTACGAAGATACAACTCTACAATACTTTATGAGTAGGGCTCAAGTTAGAGAAATTATTGTCGATGAGTTCAAAATCAACTCTAATCACTCCTTTGGCTATAGAGTTAACCATGTTTTGAATCTCAAAATTGAAGAATTAAATTATTTTTGAATAAAATTGTATGAAATATGCACATTGAAAGACATGAAAACGGAAACATTGAAGTAAATATCTCATTTGTTGTAATGAGCTATCTTGCTCTGTTTAGTGCTTTTTGCTGCTTAGTTGGCATTGCCTATTTTTGGATTTTTGAAGAATTACACATTTTTTCAATTCAAATTATTGGACTTGTGCTTGCTGGTGTGATATTAGGTATTGCTGGAGTTATTATTTACGAAAGCTCAAGTTTTATGTTCGATAGTGAAAAAGGTGAACTCCATTGGAAGAAAAGAAAATATTTTCGTTCAAAGAAAGGAATAATTCCATTTCATGATATACAAGAAATCAAGATCGATCGAGCCGAAAAAGATTCGAAAGAGATGCTTATTAATATTCTTACATCCAAAAAAACCATTAGCTTATCAGATTCTTATACGATTAGCACGAACTATGATGTAGAAGAATTAGTAGGAGATGTAAAATCAATAACGGGACTTGGTATTGATGTTAGTCCTAAGAATAGAGCAAATATTTTATTAGATCTTGGCCAAACAAAAAGCGCTTTAGATATCATCCGAGAAGAAATGGATATGTCTTTAGAAGAAGCAAAGGATTACCTTGGTATCTGATTGCGATATTTAAAATTAATGATATTGTTCCTTTTTGTAATTGGATGCACTACCGTCCACCCAATTACAGAAGCACCCTACATTAGTTTAGAATTTGGAATAGATGGAGTTCGCCAAGACGACTTCCCACAATCTTTAGTTGACTCTTTACAATGGAATGATTTAGCATCTGCAGAACTCTCATCGGTTAGTGAAGAATTGCACATTGCCATAAAATCTGATTTCCCACCTTACTATTTATTTAGAATGAGTAATGAAAAAAAAAGTTACGGTGATATCATTCTGTATTGGCCAAAACCTGATCAGTATATAAGTCTAACTCCTAATAAAAATATGCATGATTATTTAAAAGGAATATGTAAAGAAATTAAAAATGCAGGTATTTTTGAATACTGCGTTCCGGAAACATCCAACCTTACCGATTGGAATAAAACGTTTAAGTATTTGGAAAATCATACTATTTGGACTCTTGGGGATAACTATGAATTTGATGCATACGATATAGAAAATAACTTACAATGGTCTCTAATCTATCAAGTTCGTGCTGGAATGAATTATCGTACTTTTAGACATGATAACCCCGATTATTATGTACCTACAGATAAAGCCTTAAACGTCATGAAAATAGTTGATCAGCTTAACAAAGTTGTTAGTGACGTAAAAAAACCTGATAACTATGACCTATATGAAGGGATAACGTCTGGCACCCTAGGAGCAACATTTAAACCCTGTAACAATGACGAAGTCTGGAGATTCAATGGTAATATTGCTAGTATAGCATCTTCAAACGCTCTTCCGATAAAAGTAACGCACGCAGACAGTTTGAGATTCTTAGTAAAATTAGAATGAACAGTTCAGGATGAATGGGTAGCCCATAGAAATAATTCTGGCTTTACAAAAACTATTTCACCTATCAACATCAATTCAATAGCTGTTACTTCAGCAACAGAATGTGACTAACTTCTAGATAGAATATAGCACCTAAGTTGTACATATTCATTAATAATTATCAGAAATGAATTAGGGTTGGAATTCAGAGCTTAACATTTCACAAATAATCTCCAAAGCTTCCACTTGTTCTTCTTTTATTGAATCCTTAGTGTTAGAATCAATGTCTATTTGACCTACAAATTCACCTTCCGCCATAATAGGTACTACAATCTCAGATTTAACTTCTACACTGCATGCTAGATAATTTTCTTCAGCTTCTACATTTTGTGAAACATAGGTTTTATGAGATAGTGCAACTTGGCCACAAATCCCGGTTCCAAATGGTATTCGGGTATGGTCTGTTCTTTTGCCAACAAAAGGTCCTAAAACCAATTCATCCTTAGCATCTTCTGCAACTAAATAAAAGCCAACCCAATCGAAAGTAGGAATTTCATCAGCAAGCAATTCACATATTGCAAACAACTTTTCGTTCCTAGTTACTGAGCGTTTTAAAATTTTACCCGTAGAAATTGCTAGTTTGTCAATTAAGTCGATAGTTTGAGTATTAGACATATAAAACGCGTATTTATGAAAGTAAAATAAATGGTAGACTAGAAAAGCTAAACATTTTGTTTGTAGTTTAGCTTTTAAATTATCGTTCTTTTTAAAGTTTAGATAAATTTCCAACAATTTTAAGTATGAAAGCAACAAATTTAAAATAATTATTTATTGCCTATCTAGAAAAATGATTGCTCCCTTTAATTACATATTATGGAACATTTGATCAATGATATTTTTTCTTTTTCTACTGATTTCATGGGTACTGGTGCATTATTAATTGCTAGTTTTACTTCTCTTTTTTCCGTGGCTAATCCGCTCGCAGCAATGCCAGTGTTTTTGTCTTTAGTGGAAAATCACTCTTTAGAAGATCAGATTCGTACTGCTAGAAAATCAGCTATCTATATGTTCTTAGTATTAGCAACTTTTCTATTTTTAGGGACTTTCATTCTTTCATTTTTTGGAATTAGCCTTCCCGGTATTATGATTGCAGGAGGGTTCGTAATCATGCGAACTGGTTTTTCAATGATGAATCCCGAAACTGGTGGGCGAAAACTGTCAAAAAAAGACCAAGAGGCTGCTATGACCAAAGAAGATGTTTCATTTAGTCCCATTGCAATGCCTTTATTGGCAGGTCCAGGAAGTATAGCTGTGGTTATTGGCTTTGGCTCACAAGCAAATAGTATCGACGATTACATCATCAATACAATAGCTGTATTTTTATGCGCGTGTGTAGCATGGGGTATTATCCGGGTTGCGCCATGGTTAACTACGGTTATAGGTAGAAGTGGTATGATTGTAATAACTCGAATGATGGGCTTCATCGCATTATCGATTGGAGTGCAGTTCGTTATTAATGGAATTAGTTCTTTCTTTGGATTGAATGGATAGATATTCTGTCTTTACCTTAGAACATATTTCTATGGCTTTTAAACACATATTGATTCTGTGATCTTCATTTAATAATTGTATGGTATATGCAATTTCAAATAATTTTTAGAGATCAGTATGCACTAAAGCTAACTTTTATTAGTTTTGCCTTAATCTCTAGCTAATATTTCATCCTAAAATCCTATTATTCTGGAAACTATAGATCGCGCTCTTGCAGCATTTTCATCTTTTATGTGGGGTACACCGTTAGTAGTTCTTCTAGTTGGCGGTGGTCTCTACTTCTTATTCTACTCAAAATTTACCCCATATCGATACTTTTTTCATGCTATCTCTATCTTACGTGGAACATTTGACGACCCCAACGATCCTGGTGATATAAGTCACTTTCAAGCCTTATCCAGTGCGTTAGCAGCCACCATTGGTATGGGGAACATAAGCGGAGTTGCAGTAGCGATTGCAGTAGGTGGCCCGGGCGCCGTTTTCTGGATGTGGATAAGTGCAATTGTTGGTATGGCTACTAAATTTTTTACTTGTACACTTTCCATAATGTATCGTGGTAAAGATAGTAACGGTGATATACAGGGTGGAACCATGTATATGATTGTTGAAGGCCTAGGTAAAAAATGGAAACCATTGGCTATCCTTTTTGCTGTAGCAGGTTTATTTGGCCCCCTACCCATTTTTCAAGCCAATCAAGTTACGCAAATAGTCCGGGATGTAATTTTAATACCTAACGGACTAACAAGCGCTGGTGATTCCTTTACCACAGATTTAATTTCAGGTTTAGTTATTCTAAGTATTGTCTCTTTGGTGATATTTGGGGGCATAAAACGAATTGGTAAAGTGGCTTCTAAAATGGTACCCGCAATGGTTGTGATCTATGTTAGCTGTGTGTTATACATTTTAGCTGTTCATTTCGGTGATTTAGGCCATTATTTATCATTGATTGTTACCGATGCATTTAAAGGAGAATATTTTAACCCCGAAGCTGCTGGCGGTGGAGCTATTGGAGCCTTGATTGTACATGGAACAAAGAGAGCAGCCTTTAGTAACGAGGCTGGCATTGGAACAGCAACACTAGCTCATGGTGCTGCAAAAACGAAAGAACCCGTGCGTGAAGGCTTGGTTGCAATGATGGGGCCATTTATAGATACGCTACTTGTATGTACAATGACTGCACTCGCAATTCTCGTAACTGGGGTATGGCAATCGGGCGAATTCAACGGTATCACCTTAACAGCAAACGCATTCCAAGAAGCTATTGGTCCTGCGGGGGTTTATCTTCTACTCTTTTCCGTATTGATTTTTGCGTTCAGTTCTCTCTTTACCTATTCCTATTACTCAACCAAATGTCTTGGATTTCTGATTGGCGCTGATAAACAAAAATATTTTAATTATTTCTATGCATTTGCCATCATTTTTGGATCTGTAGCCACTATAAACGCCGTATTAAACTTTACGGACGGGATGTTTGCGCTTATGGCCATTCCGACCATGATCGTAGCCATTGTACTGTCGCCAAAAGTACGAGAAGCAACGAACGATTACATCTCCAGAATGAAAGAACAGGGAGTGATTTAATTAATATGATATGTGCCTTGATCACACCAGTTGTTCAAAAATCGATCAAATAATGAATTGAAAACTTGCCAATTTATATAAACCATGCTGCGATTCTTAATTAAATTGTTGAAGTGGACTGCGATTTTAATCTTTAGTTTCTACTTCCTTGCTATTACTATTTTTGGTTTTAAGAAATCCAATTCTAACGGTTCTTGGGATTTTTACTGGTCAGGTATTGAGGGCTTATGGGATGCTGATGAAGAGTTTGGTTTTTGGTTAGATAAAAAAATGATCGCTGACTATGATGGACTGGATGGACCTTATCTAATACATGATACATTGTATCATGTAGATATGGACAACGTGTTACATAAAAGTGAATTTAACCTAGATGATGCCCTTTCTGTTAAAGTAAACAATGAGACTAATGACAGTTTTAGCATAACAATCCATCGGGATTACATCATAGAAACAGAAACGTACCCATTAGCAAATACACTTATTGCGATATCAGACATTGAAGGGAATTTTAACGCCTTTTCAAGTTTTCTAATAGCAAATAAGGTTATTGATAACAATTATAATTGGATATTCGGTAATGGAAGTTTAGTGTTAAATGGGGACTTTATAGATAGAGGAAATGATGTTACTCAGGTACTTTGGCTAATCTATAAATTGGACAATCAATCAAAAAAATATGGAGGAAAAGTTCACTTTATTCTAGGAAATCACGAGATCATGAATTTTCAAGGGAACTGGGGTTATAACAAAAAGAAATACATTAAAATAGCTGAAGAAATAAGTAAGCTTGAGGATTGGGATGAAGCTTTACGATTTTTATTTTCTGATAACTCTGAATTAGGTAATTGGTTGCGAACTAAACATGTGATTGAAAAAATTGGGGATTACATCTTTGTACATGCAGGATTACATCCTGAAATACTTGATTTTAGTATAAGCCTCGATGAAATAAATAGTATCTCCAGAAAACATTGGGATAACAATTTGTACAATTACCCTACGGATGATCATACAGCAAATTTCTTGATTGGAAGAAAAGGACCTTTTTGGTACCGAGGTATAGTTGAGGATTATAAAGAGTACTATTCAAAGATTTCGGAGGATGAATTAGATGACGTGTTAAACTATTACGACGCAAAAAAGATGGTGATTGGGCATACGGTAGTCAATGACATTTCAACAGATTTTAATGGAAAAATTATTCGAATAGACTTAGAACACGGCAAGACGAAGAATAGTGGTAAAACGAAAGGATTATTGATTGAAAATGGCATCGAATACAAAATTGATGATTTAGGCAACAAAGAAAAACTATAAATAAAACGTTCTTTATCTAAAAAACGAAGATTTAAGGCAACTAAAAAAATTTTTATAACTATGCATAATTTTTTATTTACCATCATACTGTTAACTATGGCATGTTCTTCAACAAAAACTCCCCCCTTTAATCAACACCCAGATCCTGAACAAATATATTTAACAAGTAGCCAATCGGCAGATTCAGCCACTGCAATAAAATCGATAGATGCAATACTAGCGAGCGAGCCTTCTATCTTGATTGGTGGGTTATCTAGTTTAAAAATTAGATATCCAGAACGGGCAAGAGAACGAAATGTACAAGGTCGAGTAATCGTACAATTTGTTGTTGATGTAGAAGGAAAAGCAAAAAAAATCAAAATAATTAAAGGTATTGGGCATGGTTGTGATGGGGCTGCACGAAATGCTATAAGAAAAGCCAAGTTTATCCCCGGAAAAGATGCAGAAGGAAATGTGATGAGCACCATAATGACATTACCAATTAATTTTTATTTAGGAATGTAATTATTACCGGCCTTATATAGTCCCAATCGTCATTCCAATGTTATAACACATTCTATTCAAAATTATATTGAGTGATGTTAGACCGTGCTAATGGTAATCCTGTGGTAGGTCTAGAATATTGGGTACATTGGGTTGATGCTTACATATTTGGTTTTACGGCGGTATATGTAATTAATAATGATTATGAGCCTGTTAGTATTGGTGCTTACTAGCATTTTTTATAAACTCTACTATGTTACTAAAGCTCCTTCTAACCATATTACTCAGTTCATTTCTTGGGCATAATCCCTTGGTTCAAAAGCCAATTTCGTCACATCTATCATATGAAAGCAATGCCTTAGCTCCTTTAGTTTGCCCAATTGAAAATGATAAAAATAGATCCATTATGGAAAATTTCTTAACTAAATCCAGTTGGTCAACCGAACGGGTTGAAACTTTTACCAGCCATCTCTCTGTATCACAAATTACAGTACTTAACGATTTAAACCATGCTAGTGCGTGCAGTTCTTTCAACCACATTTATGAAGAAGCACTTACGGAAGACAACGGTCTTGGAGAACCTGCAAATAATATAACTTATTATAAAGTAGATAACTTTTATTTTGTTGTCATTTCTTTGCGTAAATCAGACGATCCAGAAGTAATAACTATGGGGCTTAGTTTTATACACATCTATAGTGGTTACCAAAAAGAGAACCTTGTAGAAGCATATGCGTTTTAAATACCCTATTCTTTTCAACTAGCATTTACTAGAACTTCTTAAAGATATTGGATTCGAATCATTATCATTCCAATGTTATAACACATTCTATTCAAAATTATATTGAGTGATGTTAGACCGTGCTAATGGTAATCCTGTGGTAGGTCTAGAATATTGGGTACATTGGGTTGATGCTTACATATTTGGTTTTACGGCGGTATATGTAATTAATAATGATTATGAGCCTGTTAGTATTGGTGCTTACTAGCATTTTTTATAAACTCTACTATGTTACTAAAGCTCCTTCTAACCATATTACTCAGTTCATTTCTTGGGCATAATCCCTTGGTTCAAAAGCCAATTTCGTCACATCTATCATATGAAAGCAATGCCTTAGCTCCTTTAGTTTGCCCAATTGAAAATGATAAAAATAGATCCATTATGGAAAATTTCTTAACTAAATCCAGTTGGTCAACCGAACGGGTTGAAACTTTTACCAGCCATCTCTCTGTATCACAAATTACAGTACTTAACGATTTAAACCATGCTAGTGCGTGCAGTTCTTTCAACCACATTTATGAAGAAGCACTTACGGAAGACAACGGTCTTGGAGAACCTGCAAATAATATAACTTATTATAAAGTAGATAACTTTTATTTTGTTGTCATTTCTTTGCGTAAATCAGACGATCCAGAAGTAATAACTATGGGGCTTAGTTTTATACACATCTATAGTGGTTACCAAAAAGAGAACCTTGTAGAAGCATTTGCGTTTTAAATACCCTATTCTTTTCAACTAGCATTTACTAGAACTTCTTAAAGATATTGGGTTCGAATCATTATCATTCCAATATTACAACACATTCTATTCAAACCTGTACTCTGAATCTAGAATGCAACTAGAAATCTAATGATTCTCTTAAAATTAGATGTATTGATCTCTAAATGACAAAGAATGAAATAGCCCTTCTTTTTGGTTATATAAACTTACTCAAGTTTCTAAGAATAAGTACAAGTTGAGGCTTGCGAATAAAATACGTTTCTTTAATCAGTTTCCAGACGGTTGATGATGAAAAATAAAAGCGAACTATTATTAGGTATATACAAAGATATCTCACTTACTGATGAGGAGTTTAAAAATGTAGCATCAAAATTTGAACTTATTACCTTAGACAAGGGCGAAAGACTAATAAAAGTAGGAGACACAGTTTATCATCAATATTACGTTTATGACGGTTGTTTAAGATCGTATCTATTAGACAATGTTGGTAAAGAACATACTTTACAATTTGCTGTAAAAGACTGGTGGATCAGTGACTATATTGCTTATTTCTCCTCGAGTAGTGCTATTATGAGTATTGAATGCATTCAAAAATCAACCGTATTAAAAGTTTCTAGAAAGAGTATGGAGCAGTTGTATTTACAGATACCTAAGATTGCAACTTTCAATAGAGCAAAACTCGAAAAAGCTTACGCATATCTTCAGATGCGAGTTTTAAAAAAATTATCTACCACAGCGAAAGAAAGATATATTTCTTTTATAAATACCTATCCTAATATCGAGCAAATTGTAAAAAACTATCATATTGCTTCCTACTTAGGAATTGCAACGGAGAGTTTAAGTCGTATTAGAAAAGAAATTGCTGATCAAAAACTAAATTAACATACATCAAATTTTATCCCAGCCTTTCAGAATAACTTGGTGATTATTCACTAATATTTATTGAAATGAGAAAATTTTTGATCGTTCTTACTAGTCACGATACACTAGGTAATACAGAAAATAAAACTGGTTTTTGGTATGAAGAATTTGCTACCCCCTATTATGCCTTAATAGATCAGGGAGCAGATATTACTTTAGCATCACCCTTAGGGGGTAGACCTCCTATAGACCCAACAAGTCAGTTGCCTGAATTTCAAACAACTTCAACCAAAAGGTTAGATGAAGATGAAAACGCGCAGGCTCATTTATCACAAACAGAAGTACTCAAAACAATTAATCCTTCCAGGTATGATGCAGTATTTTTTCCTGGTGGTCATGGACCTCTTTGGGATTTAGCCGAAGATAAAAATGTCATTAACTTGATTGAATATTTTTATAAAAATGATAAACCCATAGCTGCTGTATGCCATGCGCCTGCTATATTTAAGCACACCAAAAATGTTGACGGAGTTCCCCTTGTATATGGGAAAAAAGTAACGGTTTATTCAAATGAAGAAGAAGAAGCTATTCAATTGACCTCTGTAGTACCCTTTTCAGTTGAAGATATGTTGAAAGAAAATGGTGGTATTTTTTCCAAGAAAGAAAACTTTATTCCTTATGCCATTAAGGATGGGTTACTTATAACAGGTCAGAATCCTGCTTCAGCTGAACTAGTTGTTGAGTTATTGCTAAAAGAAGACAATTAAATTTCATCGATGGCAAGCAAACATCTGATAAATAAGTTGAAAGAACGATAGCCTCATTATTTGGGGCTATTATTTTATTTAATCCATTCTTTAACCATGAAGAATAATATTACGGTTGTGGTTTCTCATTATGTGAAACGTGGAAAAGAACCAGAGTTTGAGAAAGCTTTAAAACAGGTTATTGAGCAAGCAAAGGGATTTAAGGGGTATGAAGGAATTCAAACTATCCAAGTAAATACCCAAGTAGAAAACGAATATGTACTTTTGATCCGTTTCGATACAGAATCTAACTTTAGAACATGGGAATGTTCAGATATCCGAAGAGTATGGTCTAAAGAACTCACAAGATATATCGTTAAAAAGAGTAAAGTACGCTATCACGATGGATTAGAATTTTGGTTTTCATTACCTCAAATATCAAATTCAGTCACTCCTAAAAAATGGAAAATGGCACTTCTTACATGGATGGTTATTTATCCCATGATTTTGGCGTTAAGCACTTTATCAGAAGCGTACTTGAATGGTATGCCCCGGCTTGTACGAATATTATTTGTATCCATGATATTAGTATCCTTGATGACTTATTACGTGATGCCAAGAGTGACCACATTCTTTTCATCTTGGATTTACAAAGAATGAAATAACCCATCCTTTTTTTATGAGATCGTACTTCAGTTTGCAAGAATAAATACTGTTCAGGTTTACCCATAAAATATAACTGCTTATTGTATTTTACAGATAAAGGAATAGGATGAATACCCTTTAAAGATGAAGCCGGGATATAGTGAATAGGGATTATTATATTCTGTTGTAGTTACCAATATCGACAAATATTTATGGGAACTTGGGGAACAGGAATTTCTTCAAATGATGTTTATGAGGACATTTATTATAAATTCTTTGAATTATACAATCAAGGAATAGAAGTTACTTCCATAACAGAAAAGTTAATTAAAGAAAATAAAGAATTAATTGACTCTCACGAAGACCATAATAATTTTTGGATTACCATAGCAAAGTCTCAGTGGGAATGTAAAGCTCTTGATCCGAAAATCTATAATCTAATTAAAGACATTGTTGAATCCGAAAAGGATATAGAATTGTGGAAAGAACTTGACGCCTCGAAATCGGATTTGACAAAGCGAAAGAAAGTATTAGATAATTTTCTTGAAAAAATATCTACAGAAAAGAAAACCGCTCGAAAGAGAAAGGTTAAGAAATTAAGAGGAGCAATTTTCGAAAAAGGAGATTGTTTAGTTTTTAATCTAAGTGACGGGGATTTCTGCGGAATTTTTGTGCTTGAATCAGAAAAAGAATCTGAATTCGGTCTTAATCTAGTTGTTGTTACTGATATAAAAAAGTCTGATAAACCAACTGAAAAAGATTTTGAAAACGCAAAAATCCTGTTCGGATCTGAACAACAAATAGATAATGAGTTTAATCCAAAAGAAAAAATAAGTTGGTACTACGCTCAACACTACAAAAAAGCAGAAATTAAAATCGAAAAAATCGGACAATTAGAGGTTGAGAAGAATTATTATTCTGCAATACATTATCAAAACTTTTCGAACTGGGATAACCTGAAGCTATTTCAAGATAGATATTATTCTGATTTGGAAAAAAATAAGTGTGATCTGAATGTTCCACTAAAAAGGTTAAGAAGAAATACTGGCTACCAAATTGGCTTTAACTCACTGTGGCAACGAGTAAAATCAAAGTTTGATTTATAAACTAAGGTCTGGATTTTGGCGGAATAATCCTACGGATGATTCCATAACATAATCATAGTCGAGACCTCTGTGAGGAAAAGGAATGATGAATAACCGACATCAAACTGCAAAGCTACCAACAATCATTATTGTCATTCCCACGAAAGTGGGAATCTAGATGTGTATAAAAACCAATGCATGATTAACCATCCAGATCCCGGCTTTCGCAGCGGGATGACGTTGAATAAAGAATCTAGCGAGTATTGGTCATTCCCGAATAGGCAGGAATCAAGTTTCCATAAAGCTGGAGGGCATTTTCGAACTCAAAATAGAGTTGATATAATAGAGTAAATTATCCATTTTGACAGAAATTGAAAAAGCGAAGATCCTTTAACGTACAAACGAAATAAACTTTTAGATTTCATTTATTCTAATCTGACTGAAACGGGTAAAAAAGAAAAGTAGGTTCTAAAATTTATGATGGAAGAATTAATAATAACACATATAAATGTACTAAAGGATATCCAAAAAATACTAAATGGATAAAGCCATTTACAGACTTCAGGTAACCTGTTAAAAACGCGAAATATCATAAATCAAAAGAGTATCAGTATATTATTCTGATTTTTAATAAAATTAAAAAATGGAAATGACTTTAGAATATTGGAATGAGTTAGCGAAACAACTTATTTTGATTAGTTCATTACTGAGTGTTTTTTCAATTACAGTTGTTGCTAGCTTATTAGTGTCTGAAAAAAATGACAAACTATATAATCGGATTTTTAAATCTGCAATTCTGTCCACTGGATGTTTTTTGATCTCGGTTTTTGCAATGATACAGATATCAATGATGACAACACCTGGTGGATATTTAGAAAATGTAACCGAAAATGACTTTTTAACTCCACGAATAATCGGATTTGTAGCCTTTATGATAGGGTTATTTTCTCTATCGGTTATGATTTCTTTATCTGGATGGACTAAATCAAGAAAGGTGGGAATATATACAACGGCAGTAGGAATATTGACACTTTTATGTGCATTAATTACAATAACATAAAATTTTTTGCATCTACTGAAATGAATAATTTCTACTTGCAACAAGGTTTATAAATAAAAAGAGTCAGCGGAAAAACCACTGTAGGTAACCCAGCCACGTTATTAATAAGCAAAAAGTTTAATGTAAATATGAAATTGATTTTATTAACATTACTTATCGCATTAAATACGTATGTTTTAAAGGCTCAAAATGATACGATTAATAGAAAATATAAAAATATTGAAAATTTAAAATCACAAGTTAAGACTAATAAAATTGATTTTCTTGTGTATGTAGATAGCACTCTTGGTTATAAAGCAGAAGTTCCAAAGTGGTTCACTTTAATAGAAACTGGAAACGATAAAGTTTGGGGAGGAACATTTCCTGCTATTGACGGAATCGAAAATGCAATGATCATTAAAGGCTTTGAAAAATCAGAATTCAAATCATTTGACCACTTTACAGCAATCTATATAACTGGAAATGAATTTGGGAAAAAAGCTTTATATAGTGAGAACCATATTTGGTATGGATATAATCCCCGTGATTTACACGACATTAAAAATGGAGTAAGTTGTAGGGTTTTCACATTCTTCCAAAACAAGATTTATCATAATCAATTTTCCTTGATAGAAACAGAAAAAGCATTTCTTTGGATTCAATTTGTTGCTACTCCGGAGACTTTTGAATTGAATTTATCAAAATTCATAGAATTTGTTAATGGAATTGAACTTGTAGAATAATGCCAGTTGCAACAACGGCTATATGTAAAGCAGGTGAAAATACTGATATGAATGTGCTTATATTATTACAGCTAAATATTTTGACATAGTGGAAAATACTCTTAATGAAATAAAAAAATCAGTTTCCTGAATTGACAAGACAAAGTTTAACAACATATTTCGACTGGCTATATTTTGTAGAATCTCAAGAATTAATAGGTTTCTTCTTTGAAAATGTTAAGGGTATAAAAAAAGGGGAATATCGAATACTTGAATGTGTGAAAAAAGACAAAGTATTCAAATCATTCATGGTTCAGAATACGAATCAATAAAAGATGGAGCTATAAGGGATATGTAAATACTACCTGAATGGTATATTTACTATCTAAAGGGAAAAATTTTTAAATGAAGTGGGTAATTCCAATACTATTTAACGAAGAAAAAAAGAAAAATACGCACTCTAAATAGTATATATTGGGTGAGCCCACATATTTACCTCATCTATGTTGTTTTTAATTTGAACAAACAGAAATGAACATAACAGCATTAACATCTTTTTGTGTTGATATCTTCCCTGAATTGAATAAAACTTATGTTGGAGGAAATTCTTTAAACTTTGCTACTCAATGCAAACTTTTAGGATATGAAAATACTTCAGTAATAGGTGCTATCGGAAATGATAGATTTGGTAAACTAATAGAAAAACAATTAGATAAATCAAATATAAATCGTTCGAGATTATACCGAATTAACGAACCAACTGCATCAAATAAGATATTTATTAATGAAAAAGGCGATAGATATTTCAAAGAAAATAGTTGGAATGGTGGCGCATTTGACAAATTTAGATTATCCGAAAATGATTGGAACTCATTAACCGATAGTAAAATTATTGCAATGCCAGCTGGCGATCCGAACTTAAAAGAACTGTTAAAAAGACGAAATAAAAAACAATTGGTAGTTGTTGACTTCTTAGACTATCTAGGAATTGACTTTATCAAAGAACATATAGACAATATTGATATAGTTTTTCTAAGTGGTAAGGATGATATGCTAGATGAACTACAAACACTTTCTTATCAAAAGAAAAAACTAATAGTGCCAACTTTAGGAGCTAAAGGCAGTGTAGCTTTTTTTGGAAATAAAAAATATTATCAAAAAGCGATTGAAATTGATAAAATTGTTGACACAACAGGATGTGGTGATTCTTTTCAAGCAGCTTTTAGCATAGAATGGTTAAAAACTAAAGACGTAGAAAAGTCACTTAAAGCAGGTTCAATTGCTGCCAGTAAAGTTTTGAACTTTGTAAGTGGAGTTAACCAAGAATACACCACATATAACAGAACATATTAATAGTGGGTAAATCACTTAAACAATTTAAAATTAATGGATTAAATTTGATTGTAAAACCACTTTACTTAGCCCAGCCACGTTGTGGGTAATTAAAAAATGAAAGAATACGATGTATTTAGATTGACAAAGGATTTGAATCCAACCTTGCCAAAAGGAAGCGTTGGGACAATTCTGATAAAGTATTCAGACAATGAATATGAAGTTGAATTTGTAAGATCAGACGGAACGAATATCGAACACGATGGACAAAGCACGTTCTGTATTTCAAACGACTACATAGAAATAACTTGGACAGATAATTCAACTCGAAATGGTCGACTTTGATAGAAGCTTTACAGAATCAATTGTAAGCAAATTTACCTTGATGATTGGAAGAAATTTAATTTAAAACGAGTATAACGCTTTCAGATGAGCATGCTTAGGAATTGCATATGAAATGATTATGGATTACATATCTGATGAAGAAAAGTCAAAAAAAGAGATTTAGGATTACGTTGAATCGGTAACGAATGAAAAATTAAAACACACCCTAACAATGCCTATAAAGCATAGGCCTAACCAACAAAACCGTTCCTAAGCTTCATAGCCTGAATGTTGGAGAAGAATTCGCTCCGCTCATCTTCTCCAACGTGGTAAGGCTACCTACAAAAATGCGGAACTACTCATCACAACTTGGGCTACATTCAATGGTAAACCATTGCACATAGCCTAACCCTCATCTAACCAAAATATTCGAGACTACTGATCACGCAAAAGAGTTTAATTCGTCGTATTTTTAGATTTTACTCATTTCTAATAGTCATCAATACATGTCGAAAGTGGTTACCGCAGATAACGAAATTTTAGAAGAAGCAAAGAAGAGGCGTACCTTTGCCATTATCTCCCATCCTGATGCTGGGAAAACCACCCTCACTGAAAAGCTATTGTTGTATGGTGGTGCAATTCATGAAGCAGGTTCGGTTCGTGCCCGAAAAGCTTCTCATCATGCTGCCTCCGATTGGATGGCCATCGAAAAAGAACGCGGTATCTCGGTCACTTCATCCGTAATGCGATTCGAAAAAGAAGGCATTAAGTATAATTTGTTGGATACACCCGGCCACAAAGACTTTTCTGAAGATACTCTTCGAACATTGGTTGCTGCTGATTCTGGGTTAATGGTGATTGATGTAGCGAAAGGCGTGGAGGAACAAACCGAAAAATTATTTGAGGTGTGTAAACTTCGTGAAGTTCCCGTTATCACCTTTGTAAATAAGTGTGACCGACCGGGTATGGATCCCCTCGAAGTATTAAGTAATGTAGAATCAAAACTTGGGATCGAGGCACTTCCGGCTAGTTGGCCGTTGGGTTATGGGCAGAAATTCCAGGGTATTTATGATGTATTAGCAAAGAAAGTGCATGTTTATGAAAAAGCAGATCATGGGGCAAAGAAAGCAGTAACCGAAATTCTTGAAGTGGATGAAGCCCTTGATCAAAGCAACTTATCCGATGCAGAAAAAGAAGCATTTCTAGAAGAATTAATGCTGATTGAAGACATGTATCCAAACATGGATCAGGAGTTATACAACTCTGGAAAAGTAACGCCTGTTTTCTTTGGTTCGGCACTTAACAACTTTGGGTTGGATGTATTTCTAAACTACTTCCATCAACTTGCACCAAGTCCACAAGGTTATACTCATGTAGAAGGTTCGGAACGGGTACTCGGCGATTCCTTTTCTGGCTTCATTTTCAAAATGCAAGCCAATATGAATCCAGGTCACCGGGACTGTGCCGCATTTATACGTGTAGCATCTGGAAAATTTGAACGCGGTCAACAAGTGGTGATTTCCCATTCTGGAAAAAAAATAAAAATGGCGACGCCACATACTCTAATGGGCGATGAACGCCAATTGATGGAAGAAGCCTATCCAGGTGATATTGTTTCGATTTTTAATCCTGGAGATTTCCGAATTGGAACCACGATTTTTGCAAAAAATCCAGTTCGCTATGATGTGATTCCTCTATTTACGCCCGAGCATTTCCAGAAAGTGGCTACCAAAGATCCTTTTAAAAGAAAGCAATTACGCGAAGGACTAAAACAGCTTTCTGAAGAAGGTGTGGTTCACGTGTTTGAAGTCCCCAATGGAGTTGGTAACGAATTATTGTTAGGAACAGTAGGAATTCTACAGTTCGAAGTGGTACACCATCGTATGAAAGAAGAATATGGGGTAGAGTTGGTGATCACTCCCGTGGCTTATTATACGGCAAGATGGTTGTCAACTAATGATGAGGTGATTGAAAAACTTGAAAAAAGTTATTCTACGCATGTAACTAAAGATTTAGAAGAAAATCCTATCGTATTATTTGATTCGATGTATGCCTTAACCCAAGGTGAGGAGAAAGTTGGGGCAGAAAATTTATTTAAGTTCAAGCAAGGATGAGTCAATGATCAATTGACAATGATTTAATGTTCTATTAGTCAATTACTTTTGATTAAATATTACCAATCTTGGGAATAGGTAATAGAATACTTAAAAATCAGCTAATCGATAATTCTAAATTGAATCATTGATTAATAATCCTCTCCGCATCTTCGGCCAGTGCTAATACTGCCTTTTGATACATTGAGCTAGGATTATAGCGAAGCACCGATTTATCTAAACTTCCCGTTACTTTTTTATAATGAGCTAAATAATTGGCGATGGAGTTGATGTTATCTGGCATATGATATAATTCCGATCCCACCCAAAAGCGATTCAGTGACCATGGAATAAATTGTGCGTAGCTCATTGCTCCAGCATAGGAAGATTTCATTTCATGAATGTCTAACTTTTTCTTTTCCGAAAATTTTAGGAGTTCTTCTAACTGAGCCAGTGACCATTTGGTTCTGTATTCTTCTACATACATGCTCACATAAGCATTGAAAGGATTGTAACTTCCTTTATAGCGACCAAATTCAGATTCAACAGCTAGAATGCCGATAATTACTTCTTTTGGAATTCCATATTCTGCTTCAGCAGCATTCAGTTCTTTGTGATATTCGGAGTAGAAATAAGAAATCTTGTTTTTTTTACGATCATATTTAATCACCTTTTTATAATCCTCAAAAGACTCGATTTTGATTTCAACTGCACGAGTAAACTTACTGGTTATATCATTGACCAAAGCAAACCTTTGATCATTTATATGCGGCTGAATATCAATGCCTTTGTGTTCGAAATGATCAACCAATTGCTGGAGACGTATTTCTTTTTCAGATACTATAGCAGATGTGCCAAAAAGAACCATCGAAAAGGGTAAAAGTAGTGCTAAAATTTTCATATGCTTTCCAGGTTAATACCTCTATCATCGGCATTTTGTTCTGTATGTTAAAGAGATAAAGAATTAACATTCAATACAATTCATATGTTCACGTTTAGCCATTGAAATGATTGGGTATATAGGGCACTCTTAAAGTTATTTAAAAGGAGCTGTTTTGATTTAGCTAGGCAAATTCAAAGTTTAGTTCGTTGTTGTCTTTTATGTCCTCATAAAATTTTGCGACACTAACTTGGATATAAGGTATCAACCAAAGAAAGCCTAATCCAAAAGTTAAAAGACAAGCGATACCCCACCCAAAAAATCTTAAATACAAATAGAATAACTTCCATCGATGATCATTCATCATTTCATTACTTTTTTTAATTGCATCCAATACTCCTATTGAATCATCATCTGCAATGATGTAAAAAGTCATTGAAAGAGAAAGTGCTGCAATAATTCCTGGTATTATCAGTAAAAGTATCCCAATAGAGATGATTATACTTATAACTATATAGGCTCCAATAGATTTTCCAAGGTGATTAAAACCCTCAAATAATTGTTCTACCGAGGCTTCCTCATCTCTCGAAATTGATAAGGAGAAAATAACTAACCCTAATGTGAGTGGACCTGTAATAAATAAAGATATTAAAATTCCCACCAGAGGTATTAATTGTACGGTAATTGTGATAATTACATTTAAAAAACATACCCCAACGGCTAGAGCCCATCTGTCTTCTAAAGATTCTCTAGCCATTTTCATTAAAGTTGAGTTTTCTTTATTCATAATAGATTCCCTTTGTGTTGAGTGGATAAGAATGTGTAGGTATATAAGAAATTAAAGTATTTGAATACACCCTAGAATATGAGGAAAAGTAACTCTAAGAAGTAAAAATAAAACTTTGATTTTTAGATTATAGAAAAAATTCTGTTGGGGCAAACAAACCAAGTTCTGATACTCGAACTTCATCCATAAAACTCGTACATTTACGCGCCTTCAAAATCCAAAAATTTCCTGTTTCCGATTTAAAAAGAAGGTGTTCACTAAAAACTATTATCAAAAAGAAATCATGGCTAAAGAATTTGATGTATGTGTGATTGGCTCCGGACCTGGAGGATATGTTGCAGCAATCCGAGCTTCACAATTGGGTTTTAAAACAGCAATTGTTGAAAAGCGACACTTAGGCGGAGTTTGTTTAAATATTGGTTGTATTCCAACTAAAGCTTTATTGAGATCTGCAGAGGTATTAGAATCTATTCAGCATGCTGGTGATTATGGAATTTCTGTTGGTGAAGTAAAGCCAGATTTTGACGGTATTGTGAAAAGAAGCCGAGGTGTTGCTAATAAGATGAGCAAGGGTGTTCAGTTCTTAATGAAAGCCAATAAAATTAATGTTTTCATGGGTGCAGGCGCATTCAAATCAAAAACAGAATTAGCTGTTAATGATGAAAATGGAAAAGAAATAGAAAGCATCAAAGCCAAATACTTCATCATTGCTACAGGTGCAAGACCAAGAGAATTACCAAGTTTAAAAATTGATGGCGAGATGATCATCGATTCTGAAAAGGCAATGACCATGCCCAAACAACCTAAAAAAATGGTGATTGTTGGAGCCGGCGCTATTGGTGTAGAATTTGCTTATTTCTACAATACGCTGGGAACAGAAGTGGTTTTGGTTGAACTTCAAAAAACACTTGTTCCAATTGAAGATAAAGACGTTGGTCGCGAACTTGGAAAGATCTACAAGAAAAAAGGAATGACGGTTCTTACTGAAAGCACAGTGGAAAAAGTAGAGAAAAAAGGTAATGGAGTATTAGTTACGATTAAAACGAAAAAAGGCGAAGAAAAAATTGATGCAGATGTAGTTCTTTCCGCGGTTGGTGTTACTGGAAATGTGGAAGGAATTGGACTTGAAGATCTAGGTGTAAAAATAGAGCGTGGTGCAATAGTTGTTGATACATCAACGTACTCAACTGGAATTGGCGGTATTTATGCGATCGGCGATATTATTGGAGCGCCTTGGCTAGCCCATAAAGCGTCTCATGAAGCAACAGTACTGGTAGAACAGTTGGCAGGATTATCTCCAAAACCCGTTAACTACGAAAATATCCCAGGTTGTACCTATTGTGAGCCTCAAGTTGCTTCCGTGGGTTTAACTGAAGAGGCAGCTAAAGAAGCTGGTTATGAGGTTAAAGTTGGGAAATTCCCATTATCAGCAAGCGGAAAAGCTACTGCTCTAGGTCATGAAGAAGGTTTTGTTAAAGTAGTATTCGATGCAAAGTATGGCGAATGGTTAGGGTGTCACATGATTGGATTTGGCGTTACTGAAATGATTGCTGAAGCCGTTGTAGCACGCGATCTTGAAACTACGGGTCATGAAATAATAAGTGCCGTGCATCCCCATCCAACGCTTTCAGAAGCAGTGATGGAAGCCGTTGCAGAAGCTTACAACGAAGGTGTTCATTTAGGCACGCCGGTTAGAAGTAAATAATGGTTTGGTCGTCGAATAAGCGATCATATTTTAATGGTGGCAATTGATGCTGAATTTGTCATAAAACTATACAAAGTATTTGGCTCCCTATTAGGGAGCCATTTTTGTCTCAATTAATACAATATATGTGATGAGATTAGATGATTTAGAAATATCAGATAATACATTGTTTTTTAATTATTCTTGGTTCGTGGTTAGTAAAACAGTTGTGATATATTTATGAGCAACAATATCATCCACCTTTATGATTTAAAACAAGGTTCCTATCAACTAGTTTGGGATTTGCAGAGATTTGTACAGGAAAAGCTCATCCAAGAAAAAAGGGCAGAATCAAAAGGTGAATTTAATGGGATACGAAAAAAAGATGCGTTATTATTTGTAGAACATCCCCATGTATACACTTTAGGAAAGAGTGGAGCTGAGGAAAATATGCTTCGTTCGGTATTGGAGCTTCAAGAACTATCGGCAGAGTTTGTAAAAATAGATCGTGGTGGTGATATTACTTATCATGGACCGGGTCAAATAGTAGGTTATCCCATCTTAGATTTAGATCGTTATTTCACAGATATTCACAAATATTTACGTTTCTTAGAACAAGTAATCATTAATGTATGTGAAGACTATGGATTAAGCGCTGAAAGAATTGAGGGATTAACTGGGGTTTGGATTGGTGAGAAAAAGATTGCAGCATTTGGTATTCGGTCTTCTCGTTGGGTTACTATGCATGGTTTTGGTTTTAACGTAAATACTGATTTAAATTACTTTAACCACATTGTTCCTTGTGGAATTACCGATAAAGCAGTGACGAGTTTACAACAAGAATTAGGTATGAAAATTGATCAAAACGATGTAAAGAAAAGAATCGTTAGTCACTTTGAAGAGATATTCGATACTAATATAAAACCATCTGGTGGATGGAAAGAACTAGAGCAATATTTTTCGTAATTTTAAAAGTTATCCACAGGATGATTTAGTAAAAAAATTGAATTTCAATGATTAAAGAACTTCAAATTGTAGAAAAAAAATCAAAGCAACGACGCCCAGAGTGGTTACGTGTTAAACTTCCATCAGGTGAGAAATTTAAAGAAGTTCTAGATACGATCAATGAGCACAAATTGAATACCGTATGTTCAGAAGCAAGATGCCCAAATATGGGAGAATGTTGGGGAGCTGGAACAGCAACTTTTATGTTGCTCGGTGATGTTTGTACACGCTCATGTGCGTTTTGTGCAGTTAAAACGGGAAGACCACCAGCCGATTTAGACTGGGATGAGCCTAGACGTGTAGCTGATGCAGCAGCTAAAATGAAATTGAAGCATGTGGTACTTACTTCCATTAATCGCGATGATAGAAAAGATGGTGGAGCACCAATTTTTGCTGCAACTCATGTAGCCCTTCGTGAGGCTATACAGGGAGTAACCATTGAATCGCTTATTCCAGATTTTAAAGGAAATTGGGAAACACTGCAAATTGTACTCGATACCCCACCAGAAGTGTTAAGTCATAATTTAGAAACGGTACCGAACAAATATCGAAGAGTTAGACCACAAGCACGATATGAACGGTCTTTGGAATTATTATTGAGGACAAAAGAAGCTGGGATAAAATCAAAAACAGGAATAATGGTAGGATTAGGGGAAAAGAGAAAAGAAGTAATAGAATTAATGCAAGATTGTGTGGATCATAAAGTGGATGTATTAACGATTGGGCAATACATGCAACCCACCAAGATGCATCATCCAGTAATTGAGTGGGTTCATCCAGATCAATTTGCAGAATACAAAGAAATTGGAGAAAAACTTGGAATAGGTCATGTTGAAAGTGGCCCATTGGTACGATCATCATACCATGCAGAACGTCACGTTTAAGCTCTGCTGAACGGAAATAATTATACAAAAATATGCTCTCAACATTAACTGTACTGTTTATCAGTTACATATTAGGATCGATACCCTCAGCAATTTGGGTTGGAAAGATTTACAAAGGTATTGATGTTAGAGAGCATGGAAGTGGTAACGCGGGTACTACGAATACATTCAGAGTGCTAGGTATACCTGCGGGCATCACTGTATTTGCAATGGACTTTATGAAAGGCTTTATTCCTTCATTTTGGCTGAGTTCTGTAGCATTTTTATTAATGGACGCACCTTTTTCTGGACCATTATCCCCACCAAATTGGGATGTAGATGCCTTCCTAAAAATATCATGCGGTCTTTTTGCCGTTATTGGGCACATGTATCCAATATTTGCAAAATTTAAAGGTGGTAAAGGAGCTGCAACGGCTTGTGGTATGCTTTTTGGTGTGGAGCCAGTATCCATTGCTATTTCATTTACAATGTTTGGTCTAATTATTTTGATTACCAAATATGTTTCATTGGCATCTATAACGGCTACATTACTCTACCCTATAAATTTGTTGGTTATGAGATATGGGCTCGATTTAGAAATAGACGGAAGTATTATTGTATTTGCTATAATAGTAGCAATTGGGATTATCTATCGCCACAGATCAAATATTGAACGGCTAAAAAATGGTACAGAAAGTAAAGTTGGGCAAAGTAAAGAAAAGATCGAATCTGACGTTGAACAACAGAAAATAGAGGTATGAGAAAAGTAACTATAGTTGGTGCTGGAAGTTTTGGAACTGCATTGGCTACTGTAGTATCAGCAGCTGGTAATGAGGTACAAATTTGGGCTCGAGAGGCTGAAGTTGTGGCTTCTATTAACAAACATCATATAAATCCGTCGTATCTCACAGATTTAACATTACCAACATCAATCAAAGCAGTTAGCGATCTTGAAAATAATCTAAGCTTCCAAGAACTAATATTATTCGCTACTCCCTCTCATACTCTTAGGGAAATTGCTGGTAGAATTAAACCTTGTTTAAGTGGAAATGAGATTTTAGTTACTGTGTCGAAAGGTATTGAAAATAATACGTTCAAGACGATGTCGCAAATTCTTATAGAAGTAATGGAAGGTGTGACAGAAAAGGATAAAATAGGAGTATTATATGGACCTTCACATGCCGAAGAAGTAGCAAAACTTAGACCCACAACCGTGGTAGCCGCTGCATATTCAAATGAAACAACAAGAATTATTCAAGAAACTTTCCACACCCCGATGTTTCGAGTATATGCAAATGATGATATTGTTGGAGTAGAAATTGGAGGTTCTGTAAAAAATATAATGGCTATCGCAGCTGGGGTAATAGATGGCGCTAGTTTAGGAGATAATGCAAAAGCAGCACTTATCACTCGGGGTTTACATGAAATGAAAAGAATGGGAACCATTATGGGAGCAAATCATGATACATTCTCAGGATTAACTGGAATGGGTGATTTGATCGTAACATGTACATCTTCACATAGCCGAAACAGATATGTAGGTGAACAAATAGGCAAAGGAAAAAAACTTGATGATATTATTAAAAGTATGAACATGGTGGCCGAAGGGATAAAAACAACAAAATCGGTTTATGATTGGTCAATTGAAAATCAGGTAGAGATGCCCATAACAGAAGCTGTATACCATGTGTTATTCGATAATATTGATCCATCAGATGCGCTTCAAAGATTAATGAGTCGAGATCCAAAAGACGAAATCATAATATAGATATGATAAAGGATTTGTATGAACGAAGAGATGAATTTTTATTTGCAACATACTGGCAACATGCCAATCAGCCAGATGAGCAGACAAGACTTAAAAAATTTAGTAGCCACTGGTGAAAGTTCATTTCTTGAGTTCAAGCATAAAGTAGCTTCTCCAGAGAAGATTGCACGTGAAATAGCAGCATTTGCAAATGCAACTGGAGGAACTATTTTAATTGGTGTTGCAGATAATGGGGAACTTATTGGTACAGAGAGCTATATGGAAGAAGAGTTTTGGTTGAACCAAGCAATTGATTTGTGTATACCAAAAGTAGAAATACGTATGGAATTATTGAATATTGGAAATAAAGACATCATAATCATTGAGGTACCAGAAGCAGAAACTAAACCGGTTTATGTAAAAGGGAATAAAGGAAGAAAAGTTTTTATAAGACAAGGCGATGAATGTCAACTTGCTTCAGAAGATTTGATTGAAGTGTTGAAGCAGGGATATGCAGAAGAAGGTGTGACTTTTGAATTTGGTGAAAATGAAAGATTGTTATTTAGATATCTGAAAGAGTATAGTGATATAACCGTAAAACGTTTTAGTACGATAATAAATAAGACGACATATTCTGCCGCAAAAATATTAGTAAATTTAGTTACTATAGGCGTGCTTGATTTGTATGAGAAAGATGGTGTTGCACATTATACATTATCCAAAAAAAGTGAGTAATTTTACAGATATGAGTAATCAAGAAGAAAACTTAGACGATGTAATTGCATCTTTATTAGATGATTTAGTGGATGAAGAGACCATGGCCGACGAGGTGCAAAAGAAAAGTGAGAAGCCAGTTACATTAACAGAGAGAGCAGCTAAGCAAGTGCTTAAAATTATGACTGATGATCAAGATCATAATGATCTATACCTACGAGTGGCCGTTGAGGGTGGTGGTTGTTCTGGTTTGAGTTATAAACTCGGTTTAGATTACAGTACTGAAAATGATATTAAATATGTGAATTACGGTGTGGAGATCATCGTAGACGAAAAACATTTAATGTATTTAGAGGGAATTACAATCGATTATCCCGATGGATTAGATGCACGTGGTTTTACTTTTGATAATCCAAATGCTATTGATAATTGTGGGTGTGGTACTAGTTTTTCGATATGAGAACTAAAACCTTATAAGAGCAGTAAGTATTTAATTTAAGGGGTGTAATAATAGGTATTAATCTAACAATTCCTTTTTTGAGATCAGTCTAACACCTCGTTTAAAAGTGATATAATGCCAAATCCATTCTGCAAACACTCGAAAACGATTTCGAAATCCAATTAGAAAAAATATGTGGATTACACCCCAAAGTAACCAGGCTATGAAACCTGTTACTTTGAATCCTTGAATATCAGCAACTGCTTTAGCTCTACCTATAGTAGCCATTGTGCCTTTATCAGTATAACTAAATATCTCACGTGTTTTATTCTTCAATTCATTTTTCAGAAGTTTTCCTAAAAACTTACCTTGTTGCATAGCAACAGGCGCAACACCAATGAGAGGGTTTTCGTCTTTATCTAAACAATAAGCAGCATCGCCAATTACAAATATGTTTGAGTAATTAGGGATAGATAAATCAGGAAGTACTTTAATTCGTCCTATTCTGTCTTTTTCTTCCTCCATTGAATTTGTTAAGCTTGTTCCAGATACCCCAGCAGCCCACATTACATTAGGAGTCTCAATAAAATGATTTTTTAATTGAACTCCTTGCTTGGTGATTTTTTGCACTGGAGAATTCAATATAACTTGAACACCCATGGCGGTTAGTGTTTCTAGAGCATTTTGCGATAAATTTTCAGAAAAACCATTTAATACACCACCGGCTGCTTCAATTAAATATACTGTTGTTTCATTTTTGTGAAAGTTTCGATACTCGCGCATCATATTTCGTTTAGCGATTTCTGCAATAGAACCAGCTAATTCCACACCTGTTGGACCACCACCAATTACTACAAAGGTTAGATATGGTTTTCGATCCTCTACCTCAGGTATTTTTTCTGCTTTTTCAAGGGAAAAAAGAATTCGTTCTCTAATTCGTACTGCATCATCTATAGACTTAAGTCCTGGTGCAATAGATTCCCATTCATAATTACCGAAATAATTATACTGTGCTCCTGTAGCAATAATTAAATAATCAAAAGGTATTACATCACCATCTGCAAGTTGTACAATTTGATCTTCTTTACTTACAGCAACTACTTCGCCTAAAATTACATGTACATTATTTTGTTTCGAGAAAATGGATCTTATAGGAACTGCGATATCACCAGGAGAAAGTGCCGCAGTAGCAACCTGATATAGTAAAGGTTGAAATAAATGGTGGTTGGACTTATCTATAATGGTGATTTTATAATCTGTGTCCCTTAATGATTTGGCCACATTAATACCCCCAAATCCGCCACCAATAATTACTATATGTTTTGGCATAAAGCTAACCTATTATTTTAAAATATCTTGGAAATGTGATGTTCAATTTATTGGATACCTTGTCATTAACGAGTTGTAATAAAGCTTCGTTCTTGAAAAAAAATTGGCGTTATCTATTATTAACAGTGAATGAATCACATATAATTTTTTAGTCGTATTAAAATCTCTTTAGTAAGCGGTATTAATTTAATCTAGCTTGTGCATCAGTAATTAATGATGCAATTTCTTCTTTTGTGATATGTTCTCGATTATTACAGTAATGACATACTATTTCTTGGCTTTCTCCTTTAAGATCTTTGAGATCGTCGATACTAAGCATAGACAAAGCATCTAAAAAACGGTCACGAGAACAGCGACAGAAAAAGTCTACTGGCTGCCGACTTAACTCTTTTACCTTTATTGGGGAAATGGCTTTTTCCATAATTGTATCTATATACTCACCTTCGGATAATAGTTGATCTAACGGAGGGAAAGAACCGAGTCGCTCTTGTAACATATCTATTTGGCCATCTGGTGCATTCGGTAGTCGCTGTAATAAAAGTCCTCCTGCCTGTGTGAGGATACCATTTTCATCAATACCAACATCCAATAAAATAGCAGATGGGATTTGTTCTGATTGTACTAAATAGTGCGCGATATCAGTGGTGATATCACCAGATATTATTTCGATTGTACTAACTCTAGGTTGAGCATTGTTATATAAAATTTTTGTAAAAGTTAGCACCCCCACCCCAATACCATCGCCTAATGATACGCCAGGTTTAGAATAGTCTAATTCCGCATGTGTATTACCTACATAACCTCGTACTTCACCTAAACTATTAGCTTCTGCAATTACACTACCCAGTGGTCCATTTCCATCCAATCTAAGTTGTATACGTTCTTCCTTTTTTAATTCAGAAGCCAGTAACATTGTGGCTGTCATTGCTTTGCCCAAAATCACAGTAGCAAGCAGTCCTAGCTCATGACGTTTAGCTGCTTCTCTAACGGTGTCCGTAGTTTTTACTACCGAAATTTTAAAATTATTATCAGATGTAATGCCTTTAACGATTCGATCCTTAAATCGAAAATCTTCAATATTCATTAATAAAACCTTTGTGCACAAAAACCCCAAGTAGTGATTCTATGTGGGAATTTAAAGATAAGGATTTTATTCTTTTTTATCGATTATCTAGCTTGTACATCTCACCTAAACGCCCAGATATTTTGCTATTTGATGTATACATGCCACGAAGTTTTCCAACTTCTGCAATACGCTTTTCCGCTAACTCATTAGATGCTCTGTGCGTTGGGATACCATGCTTTTCTGAATAATCTAATACGTTCAATGTAGTCTCATAAATTTTTTCAGTTCGGTTTAGAGCTTGTTGTCTGTTGTAACCTTCTAATTCGCTCGAAATATTTATTATACCACCGGCATTAATCACATAATCAGGAGCATAGATAATTCCTTTATCCATCAAGAGTTTTCCGTGTATATCTTCATTTTCCAGAATATTATTTGCGCCCCCAGCAATGATATTACACTTAAACTGATGGATAGTGTGATCATTTACAACTCCACCTAAAGCACAAGGTGCAAAAATATCTACATCTAGGTTATAAATTTCATCCGGATGAACTAATGTTGCACCAATTCTATTAGCTACGGATTTAGCTTTATCGATGTATAAATCGGTTATAAATACGTTAGCCCCTTCCTTGGCGCAGTGTTCAGCAAATACGGAGGCTACATTTCCAGCCCCTTGTACTGAAATTCTCTTTCCTTCCAATGAATCTGAACTATAGGCTTTTTGGGCAGCTGCTTTTACACCCATATAAACACCGAAGGCAGTAACGGGTGATGGATTGCCACTACCGCCTAATGACTCTGAAATACCGGTCACAAATTTTGTTTCCGAATAAATCCATTCCATATTTTGCACATTCATGCCTACATCTTCTGCGGTGATATATCTACCACCTAGAGAGTCTACAAATCGGCCAAATGAACGGAAAAGGGCTTCATTTTTATCTTTATAAGGATCACCAATGATTACAGCTTTTCCACCGCCAAGATTTAAACCAGAAATTGCAGCTTTATAAGTCATTCCTCTTGATAAACGGAGTACATCTTTAAGTGCTTCTTGTTCATTGTTATACATCCACATTCGAGTTCCCCCTAAAGCCGGGCCGAGTGTTGTGTTGTGAATAGCAATGATTGCTTTAAGACCTGTTTCAGGATTTGAACATACAACAACTTGTTCATGACCCATATTTTCTAAAGCATCAAAAATACTTAGCTCCGTGGAAGTATTTGGATTAGAATGCTTAGCTACTGATGGTGTTTCGATCATGGTTAAATTTAGATTTTATTGATTGGAACCGCTTCCAAAAATCTCGCTTTCTGGGAAAAAAAACTAATCAAAAGTTATTTTGTTTAACTCAAACAAGATGTTATAAAAAAAAGCTCAAAATTTATACGACTAAAAAGCACAAACCATGAAAGCCCATAGTGAAAGTTATCAACAAAAGTGTATTTTAAAGTATAAAACTCTCTAGAGAATAAGCTCTAGTTTGGTGTCTTGGTTTGGTCGCCAGATAACCTCTTATGTATAAAAGTAAAAATAAAGGAAAAGTAAACAATGTCATTCCGCTGGGTATACGCACAGCCGGAACCAGAAAAATATGTGTCCGAAATAAAGCAGGCACTTGGGGTTCCGGATATCATAGCCAATTTGTTGGCTATCCGTGGCATAAAAACATATGATGATGCAAAATCTTTTTTTCGACCTACTATAGACCTCTTATACAATCCTTTTTTAATGAAGGATATGGAAGAAGCGACTGAGCGATTAGCGTTAGCAATACGTAAGAGTGAAAAAGTACTAGTGTATGGAGATTATGATGTTGATGGAACAACAGCTACGGCTAGTCTATATACATTTTTGCGAGATTTTGGTGTAGATGCAGATTATTATATACCTCATCGTTTTAAAGAAGGGTATGGAATTAACCCAGAAGGTATTTTATATGCAGAAAAAATAGGTTGTAACTTAATTGTATCTGTTGATTGTGGAATAACAGCCATTGAAGAAGCTAAAGAAATTAAAGCGAAGGGTATGGACCTGATCGTATGTGATCATCATACTGTTGGAGACAGTATACCAGATGCTATTGCTGTTTTAGATCCAAAAAGACTAGATTGTAATTATCCATTTGATGGGTTATCAGGTGCTGGAGTTGGTTTTAAACTAATCCAAGGAACCCTTAAAAAGCTAGGACTACCAGATTCAATAGCATTTAAGTTTCTAGATTTAATTGCAATTTCTATTGCTTCCGACATAGTGCCGATTGTTAGTGAAAATAGAATTTTAATGCGTGCAGGATTAGAAATGCTTCAAAATAATCCTAGAGTCGGTATAAAAACGTTGATGGAGCTAATAAAAATGCCTGTTGAAGATGTTTCAACATCAAAAATTGTATTTTCGATTGGTCCTAGAATTAATGCAGCCGGAAGAATGGGAGATGCTTCTACCGCTGTTAAACTTATGATAGCAGAAACCTATGAAGAGGCTAAATCTCTTTCTAATGAACTAGAATCTATCAATCTTCGAAGACGTGATAAGGATACAAAAACAATGGAAGAAGCTCTTAACCAGATCGATGAAGAGCTAGATATTGAAGATGTGAACACATTTGTACTTTATAAACGAGATTGGCATTTAGGTGTCATAGGTATTGTAGCTTCTCGTTTGGTTGATATGTTTCATAGACCCGCAATAATGTTGAGCAACGTGGAAGGAAAATTAAAAGGATCAGCTAGAAGTATAAAAGGGTTTAATATTTATGATGCCATGAAAGAGTGTGAAGATTTACTAGAACAATTTGGAGGGCATGAATTTGCTGCAGGGTTAACGTTAGATGAAAATAATCTTCCAGAGTTTAGGCGTAGGATAAATCAAATCGCATATAATGGGCTTTCAAGCTCTGCTTTTGAGCCTGAAATTATGGTTGATGCACTCCTTAAACTCTCAGACATTGATATGAAATTTTGGAAACTTTTAGCGCAATTTAAGCCATTCGGACCATCAAATCCTCGTCCAGTATTTGTAAGTAATAATGTGAAGGTAGTAGGAATACCAACGGTTGTAGGTAATGGTCATTTAAAGATGAGAATTAAACAGAATAATTCAGGTACATTTGATGCTATTGGATTTAATATGCATGAATATTTACCAGGGGTAAGAAATGGTCAGCCATTTGATATTGCTTATGTTTTGGAAGAAAATTTTTGGAATGGTCGAAGAACATTACAAATGCGCTTAAAAGATATACATTTAAAAGAAGTAGCAGAAAATTAAATCTTTTATTGTTTCTGGATAGGAAAGACGGTATTTTTTGCGTCTTCCAAAAGGGACTGTAGCTCAGTTGGTAGAGCAACGGACTGAAAATCCGTGTGTCGGCGGTTCAATTCCGCCCGGTCCCACATTGGTACAGTCCTGAATTGCTCACATTTTAGTAATTCAGGGCTTTTTTTTGAATTTATGCAAACAATTTCATAGTTGATTTTTTCTTAGAAGAGAGTCTTTGGTTAGTATTACTTGAAGTTGAATTTTTAATACCCTATAATTTAAAAATAATAGGTTTTTAAACTCATTTAAATCAGTAATTTAAAAATTATAATTATTCTATTATAATTTAGATTTCAAAAAATAAAGTAAATAATTTAGGTGATATTCTTTTTTTTCTTGTTTTGATCCATAAAATTTTAGTTTTTTACAGTGGTACAATTGGTGAAAAATTAGCATATACTTGTATAGTGTTGTATATACACTTATAATTTTTGTGGCTATGCAAAAAGAAATAAATAAACATTTATCGGTAGATTGTGTTGTTTTTGGATATGATTCTAAAAACCTAAATGTATTACTTGTTAAGCGTACACTAACCGATGAATCTAATGGATATGTATTTTATTTTTCTGATTACACACTTGCGGGTAATCATGTGTACATAGACGAAAAAATTGATGACGCTGCAAGTAGAATTCTTTTCGACCTGACTGGGCTTGAGAATATTTATCTAGAAAAATTTAGAACATTTGATGATCCTGAACGCATTTCAAAACCTTTAGATAAATTATGGTTAAAAAATATTGATAGAGATCCTTCATTTCCAGTAGTATCTATTGGGTATTTTGCGCTTCTTTCCACAAAAGATATTAAACTGAAGTGGAAAGGAAGAGAAGTGAAATGGGTTCCTGTAAACGATGTAGGTACTTTAGGTTTCGATCATAATTATATACTTAGAGAGGGTCTTATAGCTCTTCGAAATAAGATGAAGCAGGAGCCAATAGGGTTTAAGTTATTACCTGCTAAATTTAGTCTTACTCAGTTGCAAAGAGTATATGAAAAAGTTTACGATATGAAATTCAATACTCGCAATTTTCATGAAAAAATAAATACGATGAACTGCATTGTACCATATAACATGGAGGAGAATATCTTTAAAAATAAAACAGTACAGCTATATGTCTTTAATGAAAATGAGTATAAAAAAGAATCTGGTAAAATTATGGATTTCATGGATTAATCATTAACTAGATGCCCTTTTATACAGTTTAAAATAAAAGTTCTTGTAGATTAAACATATTGCGAAAATGAATTTTGTAAAAGATACTTTCTAAATGAAGCACATTTAATCATTAATAATTTAAAGCTAAATAACTGATATAAATTATTATATTATTTTATACTTTAGAAGTACCCATCCCTCTAATTAGAATATTTTAAGATGTTACAGAAAAAATATTGGGTGGTCGATAATTAGAATTAACAGATTTGAAAATTTATAGCTAATTGAATAAAGGGCAAAAAATACATACTAGAATATCTCCCACTATTTCAGGTCTATTTATAGGTATATCGATATTAATCATAGGTATCTTGTTGATAGGATTACAGCATCAAGTCAGAAAAAAAAATCAAGAAGCAGAAACAAGGATTGTACTTGAGTCCATAGCTCAAAGTTTTCAATATAGTATACGTGAGGTAAATAGTATTGCTTTACTACTTTCTCAAGTTGTTGATGAAAAAAGTAAAGTAGTTGATTTTGATGAGACAGCATCAACATTGATGGAGAAATACAACTCTGTAAATGTTTTAGAGTTAATAAGAAATGGCGTCGTTACCCACGTATATCCTTTAGAAGGTTATGAGAATATATTAGGATATGACTTGTACAATAATGAGCGGATTAAGTTAGAGTTATTTAAAGCTGCCAATAATAATGACATCTTTTTTTCGGGACCTGTACAACTTATTGAAGGTAAATTAGGAGTAATTGGATTACTTCCATTTAATATAAATGGAGAGAATTTTGATGTATCGGCAGTGATCATGTACTTAGAAACATTACTAAGTCAATCGCAAATAGCGTCGTTCTCAGATAGGTATGATTTTGAGTTCTCTAGATTAAATTTGATTACTGGAGAAGAAGAATTTTTTATTGAAAAAGAAAACTCAAAAGATATAGATTGGAAACAGGAACAATATGTAATAATACCTGAGGGCGATTGGAAATTATTTGCCCATCTTTCGTCAAGCACACAATTACCATTTTACTTAATGGTACAGAGCTTAATATTACTATTTGTTTCTGGTTTAATAGGATACTTGTCTTTTAAACTTTTTGAAAAGCCAATTGAACTGGAAAATTTATTACAAGAACGTGGTTTGGAGTTATACGAAAGTAGAAATCAGTTCAAAAAAAATTCAGAACTCTTAGGTTCAATTTTAGCTAGTCCCCAAAACATAATTATTTACTCTTTAGACCTGGATGAGAATTATATAGCTTTCAATAGAAACTATGAAGAATTAGTAAGAAAATATTTTGATTTAAATGTACAAATAGGAATAAGCCCATTAGACATATATCCATCTAAGATGGCCAAAGCATTGAAAGAGAATTTAGATCGTACATTAAAAGGTGATTCATTTAATATTGAACAAGAAGTTATTGATCAAAACAATCAGAAAACCTTTTGGGAAAATTGGTATTCACCAATACAGGATAAAAATGGTGCCATACTAGGAGTTACAGTATTTTCTGTAGATATAACTAAACGTATTAATGCTGAAAGAGAGAAAACTACGCTTCTGACTGAAATTCATCACCGTGTTAAAAATAATCTTGCAATAGTTTCAGGGTTATTGGAGCTACAAAAAGGTGAAGTAGAAGATCAAAGTTTAACAGCAATCTTTGATCAATCCATCAATAGAATAATCTCTATTGCACTCGTACATGAGCTGATGTATAATAATGAAGATTTATCCTCTATAGATGTGAGTGTCTACCTAAAAAAATTAATTCCTGCCGTAACTGCGACAATGCAAAATAAGGCTCAAAACGTTCAGTTTGATCTTAAAATCGATAAATATGAACTTAATATAAATGAGGCGATCCCACTAGGTTTATTATTGAATGAACTAATAACGAATTCATTTAAATATGCTTTTAATGGTTCGGATGGGAACCTTGTCGATCTGGCTTTGAGGTCTGTAGATGACAAGGTTTATATAACTTACTATGATAATGGAAAAGGATATCCGGAATGGGTTGATTTTGATCATCCTAAAACATTAGGTTTGAACTTAATACATGCTCAATTAAACCAATTAGGGGCTTCTTATACAGTTGATACTGAAAATAACTTCACTTTAAATTTTGATTTTACTTCACGGAGTAGAGGTTCACATTCAAATTTATCAGTTATAAATAATTGATAACTCATAGTTTGTTTTCATATTATTTCCTACTTCTTTGGTTTGATAAATTAAAGATTAAAATTGCGTAACGGAATTTTAACCCATCCAGTAGTGTTTATGGTCAATGTATCAACAGTCAGATTTAAATAATTGAATCTTATTTTTTAAACATTTCATTCCTTTGAGGTGTATCTAGATTATTGTTTGATAAAAAAAGGTTATTGAACACAAAGAGTAAAAATTTAAAAAAATTAGGCCCCATATTATCTGGTTTCCTTATTTGGATTCTTGTATTTAGTATAGGTGTATTCGTAGCATATACCCTTTATAAAATTGAAATAAAAGGCCATCAATTAGAAACTCAAAATACACTGATCATTATTAAAGATAGTGTTCAGCGTTCGATCGGTGAGATAAATAAGGCAACTGATATTTATACTAGTTCTATAACTGAATATGAAGGTGACAGTGATAAAAAAAATAGTTTTACAGAACATTTACTAAATACATATGAAGGAATAAAATTAATAAGAATCGATTTAGAAGGTGAGACTAAGCATATCTACTCCGTTGCTGCAGATATTGAAGATTTCAGTAACGAACAAATATTTAAAACAGCTTTAGAACTAGCAAAATCAGATTCAATTTTTGTATCTGGCCTTTATAATTTTGAAGGCGATACTTTCTCTGTATTGATTTGTACTCCATTTCAAAATAAATATAATGAACCCAAGGGGGTCATAACAGCTGTGATTGATTTAAAAATAATTTTAAGAAATTCAAATATAACTTCTTTTTCAAAACTTTATTATTTAGAAATATCAGATGCGCAACAATTGTATTATTCTAATACAATTGATGATTTAAACCCAAAAGACTTTCAAGAAATAACTATAGCAGAGTTGGGTCTATCAATATATGCATCAAAAAAAAATTATGAGCTAGTAAAGGAAAAACTAATAATTTTATGCTGCCTTTCTTTTTTTCTGAGTTCAATATTTGGCTACTTATCTTACTTTTTATTTCGAAAACCTCAAAATTTAGAAAAAAGGCTGCAAGAAAAATCTAAAGAATTGTTAAATAGTAGAGAGCTATTTAGGATCAACTCAGAATTGCTTTCTTCGGTACTTGAAAGCCCTCAAAATATTGTAATTTTTTCATTAGATCGCTTTTACAATTATATAGCATTTAACGAAAATTACCGAAGGCTTGTAGGTGATCTATATGGGATTCCAATACGAAAAGGGATGAATGTTTTCGATGTTGTTCCAAAAAAGAATAGAGCTTTATTGATGGTAAATTATAACCGTGCATTAAATGGTGAATCCTTCGATTTTATTCAAGAGATTGTAGGTCAAGATTTAAAAAATCACTATTGGCAGAATTGGTTTTCACCGATTAAAGACAATCATAATAACATTATTGGTTTAACGGTTTTTTCAATAAATATAACCAAGAGAATTAAGGCTGAAACAGAGTTAAAACGAAATGAAGGGCGATTAAGAACCCTTATATCGAGCTCTCCTTATTGTATACATGAATTAGATGTGAAAGGGCGTATAGTTTCTATAAACAAGGCGGAAGTTGAAATGTTTAAATTAGATAGTCCAGACCAACTTATAGGAAGGTATTACCCAGTATTAATAGGTAAAAATCATTCCACAATGATTGATCATTTATTGAATAAAACTCTCACAGGTGAATCTACAATATTTGAATTTAGCACTGGAGAAAACCATTACCAGTCTCAAATGATACCTCTCAAAAATGAAGATAATATAGTTGTTCGAATAATGGGTATAACCCAAGACATTACAGAGAGGAAAAAATCAGAAGCATTTATTGAAAATTCTTTAAAAGAAAAAACTACATTGTTAGCTGAAATACATCATAGGGTTAAAAATAATTTAGCCATAGTTTCTGGTTTATTGGAACTACAAAAAGTTGAAGTTGACGATAATCGACTTTCTGCAATTTTTGATCAAAGTATAAATAGAATCATATCCATTGCGATGGTTCATGAATTAATGTACAATACTGAAGATTTATCTTCAGTAAATGTTGATACATATCTCCATAAACTAGTACCTGCAATTAGCGCAACTATGCAATACCGGAATCAACATGTTGAATTTAAGTTAGATGTAATCCACTACAAATTAAATATTAATCAGGCTATCCCTCTGGGTTTACTATTGAATGAATTGATTACTAACTCATTTAAATACGCTTTTAATGACAATACAAATAACATTATTTCTATTAAATTAGAAACGTTTAGAAAGGGTCTTAAAGTTAGATATAGCGATAATGGTCAAGGGTTTCCTGAGGGAATAAATTTTAAGAATCCCATAAATCTAGGTTTAAATTTAATTCATGCTCAATTGAAACAACTTGATGCAGAATTCACTGTTGATACTGATTGTAAATTTAATTTAGAATTTGAGTTTGCTACCACAAATCGTGGATCTCATTCCAATTTTTAGTAATTCATAATTATTGTTTAAACGATATTGTAAATCTCAGAGGGATCTAATTTTATAAAGTTAACAACTGAAAGTCTCAGGAACATATAAACAACCAATTTTCAACAGTAAATAATGTTTAAGATCGCTTGGCATCCTATTTATATTTATCCTGTACCAGAGAATCATCGCTTTCCTATGGAGAAATATGAATTGCTTCCTATACAATTAGTGAGGAATGGAATAGTGAATGAAGATTATTTCTTTGAACCAAGCGAAGGTCTTAAATATGATTTAAGTATTCATTGCCCCGAGTATTTAAAGCGCTTGATCGATGTAAATCTTAGCAAAAAAGATGAGAGAGCTAGTGGCTTTAAGCAATCTAAAATACTAATTGATAGAGAAATAAGAATTACCAATGGCACCATCGAGGGTGCGTTAAGCTCATTTAATTACGGGGTTGCATTTAATATTGCGGGAGGGACACATCACGCCTTTCGAGATCGACCAGAAGGATTTAGCCTTATAAACGATCAAGTAGTAGCTTCGATGCATTTATTAAGTGTTAAACTAGCAACAAAAATTCTAATTATAGATTTAGATGTTCACCATGGTAATGGAACCGCAAAAATGTTAGAAGACGAGCCCCGAGTTTTTACTTTTAGTATGCATGGAGCAAAAAACTATCCATTTCATAAACCGAAATCTGATTTAGATATTCCTCTTGAAGACGGGACGGGTGATGATGAATATCTTGAAAAATTAACATCTATTCTCCCAGGTATAATTGATGAAGTAAATCCAGATTTTGTTTTTTATTTAGCTGGGGTGGATATTTTAAAAGAAGACAAACTTGGTAGGTTATCATGCACTATCCAAGGTTGCAAATTAAGAGACGACTACATCTTTCAAATGATGAAAAAACATGAAATTCCAACAATGGTTACCATGGGTGGAGGGTACTCTTCCGATATAAGACTAATTCTTGAAGCACATTGCAATACATTTCGGGCTGCTGCGAATCTATATGATTAAGGATGTATTTCGAATGAAAAATCCATAAATATCAAAAAAATAGATTAGTATTTTTAATTTAAACTCAAATTCAGAAGACTTATTTGATGATGAGTGAGTTGGATAAATAAATACCCTAGTAGAAATAGAACTTTAGTGATCGAAAAAATTTTGATTTATTAAATTTTTCTAATATATTTATATTAGATTTTTTTAATGTATAGAGAGAAACTTATGAATATTGTACCGCAGCATATAATGATTGTGGAAGATGATTTACTTTTGTTAATGGTTGAGGAAAGATTGATTAAAAATCTGGGCTATAACGTAGTAGCTAAGGCCAACGAAAGTAAGCAAGCTTTGAGATTGTTTAAAGAAAAATGCCCTGACATCTTAATAGTGGATATAAATTTAGATGGTGATTTAACAGGAATTGATCTTGTAAATCAAATGAGAAAGGAAGGTTTTAATAACCCTGTGATTTTTTTATCAGGTGAAGAAAATCAGGTGATAATTGAAAAAGCAATGGATTTAGGAATTACAGACTACTTACAAAAACCAATAACGGTTGCTGGATTAAGGAAATCTTTAATAAGAGCCACTAAATTAAAGCAAAGGAAAATACATGCAGCGTAAGCGATTTTTATAATGTTGATACCATAACCCTAATATGTTGTAGCTTGACCGCTATATCATATATTAAAAAGAACAGAACATATCTGTTCTTTTTTTATTTGTGAGAGATAATTATTCTACCTTTCTGTTCACCATTTAAAATTTTATCGATCTCTTGGTCAATATTTCTTAAAGGTACAATATTCGAAAAACTTGATGGAAGTAAAGAAAAATCAAGTTGATTAGCTGTATCCCAAATTTGTTGACGTGTATTTTTCAAACAAAATGCAGAATCAATTCCAAGTAAAGAAACACCTCTCAAAATAAAGGGTAGAATATTAATATTTAATTCCATCCCTAAGATATTTCCACAACACGCGACAGCTCCCTTTTGATTTATTTGTGACAAAACAGCGCCTAATAATTTACCTCCAACGGTTTCAATAGCAGCAGCCCATTTTCTAGCTTGTAAAGGTTTAGAATTAGTTGGATATAATGAATTCGTGGAAATAATAGTGTGTGCACCTAATTGAGATAAAAAATCAGCAACATCAGATTTGTTGGTAGCAGCAACTACATTAAAACCAAAAGAAGAAAGAGCAAAAATAGAGAACGATCCCACACCGCCTGAAGCACCAGTAACTAAAATTGGTCCAGAATGTGAAAATATGCCTACGTTTTGGAGTTGATGAATGCCATATAAAGACGTAAAACCAGCAGTTCCAACCATCATTGTTTCAATAGGCGACAAATGAGTTGGTTTAGAAATTACCCATTCTGCTGGTACACGAATAAGATTTCCAAATCCTCCAAAGGTATTGGTTCCAAGATCGTTACCTGTCACAACAACCCAATCACCTGACTTATATGTTCCAGTAAGATCTTCAATTATAATTCCAACGGCATCAATACCAGGAATATGAGGATAATGTTTAGTTACATTATTTAAACCTCTAGCAGATAATGCATCTTTATAATTTAAAGAAGAGTATTCTACTTGGATCGTAACTTCATGCTTAGGCAAGGATTCCACAGAAATATCTTTGATCGATCCTCTGTGGTATTTATCAACTTCATATGCAGTAAAAAATTTAGGTATCATCTAAAAATAGTTTTTAACCATTTAATTTTTCCATCATAGGGGGCATATCTAATTGGAATGTCTAAGAAAAAATTCTTTTTCATAATACTTTTTTGATGGGAAAAAGAATCAAAACTAGCTTTACCATGGTATGAGCCAAAACCACTAGCACCGATTCCACCAAAACTTAAATGATGATTTCCGAATTGTGCTATTGTGTCGTTAATGGCTCCACCTCCAAAAGATATTTGTTCTAATATCTTACGTTCTGTAAGAGCTGAATCAGTAAAAATATAGAGAGCTAATGGCCTTGGTGTATTTAAAGCTTGATGTATTGCATCATCTATATCGGGATAGGTTAAAATGGGGAGTATGGGTCCAAAAATTTCTTCTTTCATTATGGGATCATTCCAACTAACGTCAGATAAAACGGTAGGGGATATAAACAATGATTCTGAATCTGTATCCCCGCCAGTAACAAGCGTACCATTACTTAAAAAGTTAGACAATCGATCAAAATGTGATTTATTAATAATCCTGGGATAGTCTTCGGATGTAAATGGATCTTCTCCATACAATGAAAGTAATGCTTTCTTAATTTCTTGTATAAATGGATCCTTTATAGAGTCTTGAACAAGTAAATAATCTGGAGCTATACATGTTTGACCAGCATTAACAAATTTTCCCCAAACAATACGTTTAGCAGATATCTCAAGATTGGCTGTATCATCTACAATACAGGGTGATTTACCACCCAATTCTAATGTAACAGGAATCAATCTTTTTGAAGCCGATTCCATAATTATTTTACCGACTTTGGTACTACCCGTAAAAAAAATGTAATCAAAATCTAAGTTAAGTAATTGTTGACTTTCATTAACACCACCAAGGATTGTAGTGACCATTTCTGGACTAAAATACTTACTAATAAGATCTGAAATAACTTGAGATGTATTAGGTGTTAATTCAGATGGCTTTATAATAGCCGTATTACCAGCCGCTAAGGCACCAACTAATGGAAGAAGACACAATTGAATTGGATAATTCCAAGGCGAAATAATTAAAACTGAACCAAAAGGTTCTTTGAGTATATAATTCTTTGAAGGGAAATTAACTAAAGATGATGGTACAGTTTTAGGTTTAACCCAACGATAAATATTTTTTAAAGCATAGTTAATTTCATTAATAACAAGCCCTATTTCGGTACCAAAGGTTTCAAAGGGAGATTTTTTAAAATCGTTATAGACTGCTTCAATGAGTAAAGACTCATTTTCTTTGAGTAATTGCTTTAATGTATGTAGTTGATTTATTCTAAAATCAACGGGTTTGGTAGAACCATTCCTAAAATATTTTTTTTGCGCTTCTAATAGTGAGGTATAAGTTTTCATTGGTTATGTCCTTTAAAAGTATCCATCGATGTGTATACTTTAAATATTTTTTCTGCTACAAAATCATACCAGCTCTGTGGTAATAATCCTCTGGCTAAGGTAGTTATTTTTACGAGTGCTGGAGCCTTAAGTGTGGTTTTATTCCGTTCCACATAACTGATAATTTTATTTGTAATCTTATCTGGATCAAGAAGAGGCATACATCGTGGTGAAGTTACGCCAGTAAACATTTTTGTAGCTATATATCCTGGCATGACATTTGTAAACTTTATGCCATGATGGGAGCGTTTAAGTTCAAGTCTTAAAGACTCAACCCAACCTACAGCCCCCCATTTACTGGAAACATAAACTACCATTCCGGGGTTGGGTGTGAGTCCAGCTGATGAGGTTATAGCTACAATATGACCTGAATTAGTGTTCATCATGTGTGGAAGAAATGCATTTGTTACATACATAAGTGCAAGCTGATTAACACCAACTGTTTTTGCTATTTCTTCAGAGGTATGTTTATGAAATGGTTTACCAACAATAATACCTGCATTGTTAAATAGTATATGAACAATATCAAATTTTTGGAGCGTTAGTGCTGCCGCATGTTCCACCTCCATTGGGTTTGATACATCCACTTTCTGTGTAGACACATTATAACCATATTCACTAAGTTTTGTATATGCATCTTCTAATAAATCAGAATTGATATCCCAAATAATAAGGTGATCAGCTCCTTTTTCAAGAGATTTTTTTCCTAACAAATATCCAATGCCGCTTGCACCACCAGTAACTAAAACAACTTTATCTTTAAATGTACTCATAGCATGCTGATTTTTTTAGAATAAGCTAATCATTTACAAATCATAAACTCAAAAGACTTTTATTTGTAAAGATTGAAAATTATTTTGAACAAAAAATGAAAAAATTTTCACTATCGATTTCTTTAATAATCTTAATTGTAGCTTGTTCACCAAACCTTGAAAAAAGCAGTGGATTTATCACGAAACTAGGTGATGATACTCTAGCTGTTGAACGTTTTTACAAATACGGCAACAAATTCAAAGCAGATGTTGCAGTACGCACTCCAAGAACAGTTTTAACTCGTTACGAAGGGATTTTAAGTGAAACTGGTGGATTAACGGAAATGAAAGAATATCGATTTGATCCTATTTCTGGGTTCATTGGTGAAGGTAATCTATTTCGAGTAGTTACCCTTAAAGGAGATAGCATTGAAATTATTAGTAATGTAAGTGGTGAAATTAAAAAATCATTCATGAAAGGCGACCATGATTTTATCCCATTTATAGAATATACGCACTGGCCGTTCGAAATAGCACTAAACAAAACAAAGGGTCAAGTTTCAGATACAGCAACAGTTCCAATGTTAACTGGAAGAAGAATGTTAAATTTTAGCATAATAGAAGTAGATGAAGATACTAAAATTGTGAAACATCCTTACAGAGGCGAAATGGTTGTAAATCTAACAGAAGAACAATCCCTTTTAACCTTAGATGCAGGTAAAACGACACGAAAATTATTTGTTGAAAGAAAAGAAAATGTAGATGTAGCTTCAGTGGCTAAAACATTTATGAATGTTGAAACAAAGGGGAAAGTATTTGGTGCTTTATCTGCAGCTGTAATAAACAATTATGAAGTTAATGGAGTTAACTTCATTCTGGAATATGGCTCACCATCGAAACGAGGTAGACAGATATTCGGGGGTATAGTAAAATATGGAGAGAGATGGAGAACGGGTGCAAACAGAGCAACACATATCAAATTTGATAAAGATATAGTAATTGGTGATTTAAAAGTCCCTGCAGGTGAATACACTTTATTTAGCATTCCTGAAGAAGATGGAGGAACGTTAATAGTAAATACACAGACGGGACAAAATGGGAGAAATTATAATCCAGAATATGATTTTGGTCGCTTAGCATTACAAAAAGAGACCCTCTCTACTTTGGTTGAAGATTTTACCATTACCGTTGCTGAAAGTGAGCAAGGCGCCAGGCTTAATCTAGCATGGGGGTACACCCAATATTATTGCACTATAGAATTATGAATACATAAAAAATATAAATATAGCGGGTAATGTTGCTTGTTCTAATCTAAATCGGCAACTAATTATGTTAAACATACTTACTAATTATCCGATATAATTTGATCTCTGTATTTGTTATATATGAATGAAATCGTAAGTAACAATATGCCCAATACCATAAAGACAACAGTTTTTGAGATAGTTGACAAATGAGTGATATCGTAGAAAAATAATTTTACTAAAGTAACGCCGAAAAGAAACAAACTTGCTACTCGTAACAATTGATTGGATTTCAAAATACCATAAAAAACTAAGCCAAGAGAAAATGAACCCCATAAAACACTTAATCCTAATTTATAAGAATCATCAAACCCAGCAATATCCATCCACTGTATCAATTCCGAACTTGCAAGAAACAGAATGAAAAAAACTGTGAATAACTGTAAATAATGTGGTGGTATCCTTTCAGTTTGCTGATGTGGCTGTAAATCATAAATTAATTTCAAATTCAGCAACCCGAAACCAATGAGTATGTACCTTGAAAGAATATTAAATACTCCTTGATCAGAGTTTGACTCAATTAATCCTAGATAAAGATGACGTAAACTCTTAACGCTGTCGAAAAAGGAAATGAAAAAGAATACAAAAACAATAAAAGAAAAGATGTGAATGCTTCTATAAATTACATCGTTTTTAAACCACTTATCATTTATACGTTTTCCGATATATAAGAACGTAATGGAATAACAAATTAAAGCCAGCGTTTTGAATAAGTAGAATGCTCTGTTATATGTACCATCCGTGCTAATATATTCCCAATAATCAAAGCACCTTCCAATCTCTTTAAACAAAGAAATATAAAGTGTAAGTATGATAGTAACGGGAACTAAAGATTTTGATAGCTCAAGCAATACGTTGCCTTTAGCTTGTATTGTTGTACTGCCAACTTTATCAGCCAAAAAATATTGGACGCTACTCATCGAAAGTAGAAAAATACTGCTTGTCAGAAATAATTGATTAAAAAATGGCTGGGATACGATCTCTTCAAACCGCAAATAATCCCAAAAACTATAGCTTATGAAGCTGCTTATAGCCAGTAAAATGGTTGGATAAGCCAATACCTCAAAAACATATATTTTTTTTGATCTACCCATCCACAATAAAAGTATGGCTTCTAAAGACCAAGCTATAGTAATCCATTTGTCGGAAAACTGTATTGGAATTGCGAGGGTTATAAAAACTAAAACTAGTCCATTTATAAAGCTTAATGTGGTTCTAGGGGGCTCTTCAAAACGTTTAACAATCTTTCCAACTATAAAGTGAATTCCAGCAAGGATAATTGTAAATAGACCTCTATAATCATCATGAGCAATGCTTAAAGTGGCAAAGCCTACACCAAAATAGATGAATGTATTTGATAAAAGAGTTGAAATATCAACTCGCAAAAGAGCGGTTTGATTTCTAATCTTAGAAATTAAAAATGCAGCATAAAATAACAGGAAATAGACTGTCGAAAAAGTAAAGCTAAGTGTTATATCGCGGGTATTTGGATCGGTTGAATTAAACCAAAAAAGGAAAATAAGCCAAGTAAAAACATAAGCTGATAGTAATAGAATGCGCCAATATTTTGAAATTGAAACTAATAACACCCCTAGATTTAAAAACAATACATAACTAAAAAGGGTAATTGTATTACCCTCTTCATCCCCTAGTAAAAAAGGAACAGCATAACCACCAACTAGTCCAAATACTGACACCCATTCTTTATTATATCCCAGAGATACAACTACTGTTGTAATGGTTAATATGGTTAAAATAGCAAAAGCCAAAAGTTGTGGTATTAGCTGGTAAAAATCAAAAGCGGCATAGGTTAGTAGATACATTGATGCCATGGATCCACCAAATAAAACAGCACTGTAATTAAGAAACTGCGTTCTTAGTTTATAGGATACCCCTGCAAGTATAAAGCTAAATACATAGCCTAGAAGTATCCTAAAAGAGGGACTAATCAAATCATTTTCTATCACATAATTAGTTCCAATTCCTAAACCAATAACAGTAATAATGATTCCAACTTTATTGATAATATTCTCACCAATAAGTTTTTCTAGATTTATGGATTTCTTCGGATCAAATTTTTTGGATTTTGGAGACTTCTCTTTTCTCTTAGAGGAGGCGGATCCCTTCACAGGTTGTTCTTGATTTTCAATTTTTGATCCTAAAGAACTAGTATTTGATGAATTATTAAGTATTTGCTCATCATCTTCATAAGCATTCAACATCACAATTTCTTCTTCAATTTTATAAAGATGTTGGCCTAATTTTAAATGAAGTTCTTCTAAATGTTTTAACTTTTTTTGTAAATCTGAGATACGTTTATTGTTAGGCATTTTATTTTACTATAATTGTTGATGCTGCCTGTTTGGGTTGTAGTATATAAATAATAGATTAATTATAGTTTTAATTTTATTTAAAGCCTGCTAAAAGTATAAATTAGCTTCAAAAAAATACTTGTATTTTTAATTCTTTAATCACTTAAATAATATTAGAATATCGTTTTGAGTAATGCAAAAATGAAGTGCTTTGTCATATAATCCACGAACTGACAGCAATGGGTACTCCTCAGAATTCATAGCCATATGTGCGGTCTTTTTTTTAATTGGATTTAATTTCTCGACTTGGGCAAGTCGAATTCCTGCTATAAGAGATTCAGCATTATTAATACCAGCTACATTGGGTTATGCACTCCTTGCTCGTGGCATTGGTTCAGTTGCTATGATACCTGTAACTGGATGGTTGATTAATAAATATGGTGCTCATAAAACAGCATATTATTTTGGTTGTGTTGTCTCTTTATCTCTTGTTCCCATTTTTTTATCTCCTAATTGGATTGCTCTCGCGATCTCTTTGATCATATTGGGTGGTGCTGGTGGTGGATTCAATTTAGCTATCAATGCTTTAGGCGCAAATTTTGAAACACGTATGGGAATATCTAGAATGTCAACTATTCATTCTTGGTTTGGAGTAGGTAATTTAGGAGGAGCGCTAATAGGAGCAGCAGCAACAGCACTGCTCTTATCTGTACAGTTTCATTTTTTGGTGGCATCGTTACTAATGTTCACTATTATAGTCATCTCATTTAGATTTATACCAGACGAGAGATCTACCCTTCGATCTTCTAAATTATCTTGGCCAGATTCTTCAATTTTATGGCTTGCTTTAATTATTTTTCTTGCAGCATGTACAGAGGCGTCTATCATGAATTGGATAGCGTTATTTTATTCAGATTACTTAGAAACAGGTGAGAAAATTGCTGCAATCGGGTACACCATATATGCAACTGCGTTGTTAATGATGCGATTTTTAGGGGATCGACTTAGAAGTTCTATAAGTGCACAGCAATTAATAATAATGGGTACTTTAATTGCTGTTTTCGGCATAGTTGTGGCTGTTATTGGTCAAGATTTTTACATCTCATCTTTAGGTGTATTTTTGATAGGTGCCGGAGTTGCGCTAACCTTTCCATTTGTCTTTAGTGTTGCAGGTAAAATTAGTGCAAATGCGTTGGCAATTGTGATGATATTTGGTGGAATTGGGGAGTTAATATCTCAACCAATATTGGGGGTAGTAATTCAAAAATTTGGGCTAGATGGAGGTTTTTATTCCATTGCTTGTATTATTCTACTTACTACCTTATGTGCTTGGAAAGCAAAGTTACTACATCGATAAAAGATGGATGAAATACGTTTAATTAATGGACAATAATGAAATAATTATCACTTTAAATCCAATATTGAAGTTGTCATCCCAGGAGCAGCAAAGTCAGATGAAAGATCAATATGGGAACCCTTCATAACATCGATCCCTAATTTGTAGTGATCCAAAATTTCCGCAAATATATCACGAGATAATGTGACCTCTTCGTCGTTTTGATTCATGACTACCATCACGTTTTGATCTTTATGCAATCTGAAATAGACATATACACCATCCTTTGGTACAAAATGAACCAATGCGCCTTCATGGATAGCAGGTGAGTTCATTCTCCAATGATTCAGTTTCTTGGTAAATTCAAAAATTTCATTTTCTTTATCCGTTCTACCTTCTTTCGTAAAAACAGATCGTACATCGCCAGGCCAACCTCCGGGCATATTGGGACGGCGATGCTCATCATCTCCTCCTCGGTATTCATGCGCCATCATCAGTTCATTCCCATAGTATACTTGAGGGATGCCACGAGTAGTTAATAAGAAGCTATATGCCATTTTAAATTTAGCTTCATTTTTTCCAAGCCTTTCAAATATTCGATCCATATCATGATTATCAAGGAAAATTACATTTTTCATCGGATCATCATACAAAAAGTCATTTCCAAGTAGATTCCATATCTGCGAAACACCTTCATCCCAACCAAATTTTTGATTTAGTGCACGATCTATGGTTTGTGCAAGAGGAAAGTCGGTTACGCTTGGTAAATGGGATTGGTAACCATCTTCTTTATTTCCTAGATCGTATTGCCAAAAAGCTTCAGGTGCTGGATAGTTAAGCCATGCTTCACCTACAATATTGAAATTTGGATAAGCAGTTAAAACCTCCTTTGCCCATCGCGCCATATACTCTTTATCGGGAAATACATATGTATCCATTCGGATACCATCTATTCCAGAAAATTCAATCCACCAAATGGTATTTTGGATGAGGTAGTCGGCAAGAATAGGGTTATTTTGATTTAGATCTGGCATTTCTTTTACAAACCAACCATTTACTAACTGATTCTTATCAAACGTTGAAGCATATGGATCGGATGCTACAGGGCCTCTATAACTTGTTTGACCGTATTGCTCCCAACTGTGTACCCAATCTGTAGTGGGTAAATCTTTCATCCACCAATGTTGATCACCAATATGATTATGAATCATATCCATAATAACTTTCATATCATGTTCATGAGCCATTTCTACAAGTCTTTTATACTCTTCGTTTGATCCGAAGCGCCGATCTACACGATACATATCAGTTGCAGCATATCCATGATATCCCCCATATTCTGGAGTCATATCATTTTCAAAGATGGGCATCAGCCAAATAGCAGTCATTCCTTGTTCCTTGATATAATCTAAATGATCCATTACTCCTTTTAGATCCCCTCCTTGTCTGCGCTCAGGATTTGTGATATCCGCAGTTTCCAACATACCTTCTATAGAATCATTGGCTGGATTTCCATTAGCAAATCGATCTGGCATCATTAAATAAATCAGATCTGAAGCATCGAAGCCCATATGTTTACCAACACTACTGGATCTTTCCTTTAATTCGAACTCTATATCAATTTTATCGCGGCGGCTTTTTTTCAGTTCAATGGGAATTAGGCCTGCTGCTGCATCGGGAGAAACTTCTAAGTAAAGAAATAGATAGTTTTTGGAATCGACAGCAATTTGTTGCGTAATCTTTATTCCAGGATAATCAATAGATGCTCGATAATCACCAATATTTTTACCATAGAGTTGAATTTGCACCTCTTGAATAGGCATATTTGTCCACCAAAATGGGGGTTCAATTTTATCAACTTGAGCAAATAGAGTGTTTATACTTACTACGAAAGCAAATAGGAAAGATACTGTTAATTTCATAAGTGTGTTATTATGCTATATTCAATAAAGGAAAATAACCATCCCCAATAACAGAATCTTATGTAAGTACTTACATTTGGGTAAAGGAATAATTATTATATCAAAAGTCGGATAAAGATTTCATCAAATCAAAACATAAATCATCAATTTGAAAAGCTTTGGGACTTAATCCACTCACATTAGATAAAACAATAACAGCATTCTTTTTTTCTATATCAATTGCCATACTAGATTTGTAGCCCCCTGTTCCACCATTATGCCAATGCCATCTATCTCCACTTTTAGTATTAATGATAAGCCAACCTAATCCCACTTCTATATGGGTTGTATCACTAAATGTAACTTCTCTAGTAAGATTTAATGCGTAATTTGAGATATCAAATTGTGCTGATGCAAAGCTAGATAAATCCTTTACATTAGATAAAATACCACCCGCAGGAGTGAATGCATTTAAATCCCAGTTTGGGGTTGGAAGTCCTTCTTCATCTAAACCTTTTACTAAGGAACCAGGATCAAGGCTCTCTCTTTTAGTAGTCGAAAAAGGCATACCATATGGCTTAAAAATATTTTTTTGCAACATGCTTTCATAATTCTCTCCTGTAATTTCTGAAAGTGTAAATCCTAAAATCGTACTACCAATATTAGAATATTTACTTACTTGACCTTGTTCATAATGCAGTTCCAGCTTTTTAGTAAGATACTTCTCTAGCTTTGTATGATCATAATTTTTGTATGGGTTACTTGGATTAAATAGTAAACTCAGTAAAATATTTGGTGGCATTCTTGGTAAGCCAGCAGTGTGATTTGCTAATTCTTTGAATGATATTTCAATGCTATCTGCAAGTTGAAAATCTAAATATGGGTTAATGGCAGAATTCATGTCTAGATCTGAGTTTACAATAGTATTTGCAAGAAGAGTGGAAGTGAAGACCTTGCTGATCGATCCAATTTCAAAGATTGATTCCTCATTAGTTACTACGACTAGTGTATCATTTAATCTGGAGACCCCAACAAAATAAGGTTCGTTATCCACCAAAAATCCAAATGATAATTCAGTACCATTTGGGAGATTGTTAACATGTTCATAGATCAATGAATCGTGATTATGATGTATAAAATTTGTATCGGTTAATTCATTAATAGCAGGTGAGATAGGGGTATTAGATTTGTTACATCCTCCAAAAATAAGTCCAAGAAAAAATGGAAGTGAACAACTAATTGTTTTTATTAATTTTTTCATTTTAAAATGATGTTCTCAATTAAAGTAAAAAAGAGGTAAGTGTGAATGGGTTTCTTTGTAGAATAAATCTCAAATACTTAGTATTTCAAAAAAAGTTACAGATCTTCTCATGTTTTATAGGAACTGTGCATGTTATGGAACCAATATTATGATTCGAGTAATTACTTATAAAGTATGCAGAATTTTTAATTGGAAAGTTTGACCATATTTTTTGGCCAAGGATCATCAAAATGCATACCCGATATGTAGAGCTTAAGCTCATCTTTGGTGAGAAAACATGTTTCAAGTGCTTCAATAAACGAATCTATAATGGTTGCATCTCCAATAACAGTTAGATCGCAATGTCGATCTCCAAATCGCCCAGGTTCTTTGGCTAACATTTTTTTAAGCTCTTCTACTTCCATATCAGTAAGCCCATGATTTTCATCTTCAACAATTCCAGAACGCCAATAACCAATACATTCTAAACTTATATTGCCAGCAGCTTGATTCCATAGTAATGATAATTTATCTCTACTAGCGAGCCAAAAAAATCCTTTACTACGATAAATTTTTTGATCAAGATATTGTTGACAAGTATCCCACAAACGTTGTGGATGAAATGGGCGATCATCATTTATTACCCTTGTTGCTAGGTTATATGGTTTTTCTTCTTTTGATTCTATTTCTATTATTGGCGTTAGTTCTTCTGCTAACTGTGCTACCCGATGATAGTTGTATTCTGGCATGTCTAATAGTTGTTCAATAGCAAGATTACCCCAAGGAACTGAAACTATAGAGACATAAGGATTAAGGGGATGAATCGATTGAGCTATATCATTGACTTTTCCAGTTTCTAAGCGATCTACTTTTGTTAGTATTAACTGATTACAAAACATAATTTGCTCTGTAAGAAGATTGATGGTATCGCGTTTATTGATTTGTAAATTATATTGCAGAAGAGGGACTAATAATTTTCCATAATTATAATCTCGTGCCAACATTAAACTATCAACTAGTGCTAATACTCCCGTAAGACTGCATCGCTCATTAGTTTGAAAATACTGAATAAGAGGCATTGGATGTCCACTTCCAGATGTTTCTAAAAGTATTACTTCGGGCGTATTCTTTGAAAGAATAGTATGTAATGCCTTATCTAATTCTTCAAGTCCTCTTTTACTACTAATAATGCAATTATGAATAGAAATGAAATTGTACTTTTTTTGTTCAACTACTTCTGTATGTGCAACTAATTCCCCATCCACATCAAGTTCACTCATGTCGTTTACAATAACACCTACATTGATATTTTTTTCATGTGATTGAACAAGCAGATTTCTTAAAAGTGTGGTTTTACCCGACCCCAAAAAACCATTTAATAGTACAACAGGTATTTTCATTCAGTAGTAGACATTGTTGGTTGATGTAAACGTATTTTTAATTTAGAAAAAGGTCGTAGATAATAAAAAAAAGGTAGAATCTAATGAAAGAGGATGTATACACTGAGCCATCTCGTTCTAGTATTCATCACATTCAAAGCCATATCGCATACTCTATATGGCAATTAAATAAATAAATTATAAAAATAAGAATAGTCAAAAGAGAAATATGAAATAACTTATAGTCTATGAACCTCAAAATAAATTAAATGTTAAGCTATTGCGACTTTCTTACATTCTGAAGTGTCTTATGAAGGAGTGCGCGCTTAACCACGAATTTCAACAATATTTAATTTGACAAATTCTGAATTTACCCAATTACTAAAACCACATTATAATGACGCTGTTAATTATTGCAGGGCATTATGTGCGGAACAGGATCAGATTGAAACTGAAGAAATTCTACAGCAATCATTGCTCAAAGCATATGAAAACGTAGACCATCTTAAGAATCAAAAGGTATTTAAAAATTGGCTATTTCAGATAATTACTAATTGCTTTTATAATGCTATTAGACGCCCTTTTTGGAAAAGATTTGTATCACAAACGATGTTAATTGAAGGCAAAGATTTTAAGATATTAACCGAAAATTACTTCGATGAAAATCAATTATTAATTGCTGCTTTGATGCATATTCAACCAAAAGAAAGGGTAGCATTATTACTGTTCGAGATTGGAGGCTTTTCGATTAAAGAAATCACTGAAATGCAAAAGGAAAAGAGTGAATCAGCGATAAAAAGTAGGTTGAGTAGAACAAGATTAAAATTGAAGAAAATCATGGAAACCCTGGAAGAGGAATATCCTCAACAAAAAAATATAACATCAATTAAAACCAGCGATCTATACCATGAAACTTCTAAACTTATTAACCAATACAAATCAATTGGATAATACAATGAGTGTTTCAGAAAAATTTAATTCCTTTAAAAATCAAGATCATTCTGATTCAATGGATGATTTAAGTGTCTGGTTAGATCAACAATCAAAAAAAAGGTATCCAATGAAAAAGTTTTATAAAGTAGCCGCTTCTTTTTTAGTAGCAACCCTCATTCTAGTTGCTTGTACTGTACCAGTTCAGCATGAGGAAGAAATTGGATTTATGGTTAAGGGTCTCATATTTTCAGACTCTGCAACGGTTAGTTCATCGTTAAAAGAAATAAGGTCATCGAATAAGAATCTTGCAACTACCATAGATGTGTATGAATCTACAACCCGTGGAACAGTATTATTTTTATTTCCTGATATACCCTTGAATGAGGTAGAACATCGGTTTGAGGAACTTGGTACACAATACACAAATTTTGATTTTGAAATTTTACCTATTGAAGAAACCATTCAAAAACCTGTGTATAAATCAGTATTAGCAAAATTTTCAATCCATATCGGTAATCAAATACCAGATAGCATTCTTACTCGAGGAATGAATAATATTCTTGCTAAATCAAAATTAAGTAATACCGTTACCATAACAACGGATGATGAAGGCAATAAACAAATACAGATACATGCTTTAGATCTCAAAGCAGAAGAAACAAAAGACGCTTTGAACTTGATTTCACCTAATCAAATTAAATCTATACGAATTACAAAAAATGGAGATGATAAAATGTTGGATATTAGGTTGAATGACGATACAGATAAACAGCAAGAGTAAAGATATTAAAGTATAAGTGGTTGTGGTTAAGGTTCATTCATTAACTGCAACCATTTTAACATCATAAACGGCCTAAAATTTGGAATGAAACCTCACTAAATTGCCAAGGTCTAATTTTTTTCCAGAAGTGGATTCCAACCCAAGGGTGGTCGCTTCATACTTTGTTGGAAAGCTAGAAATAGAATTCAACAATTGTTTTAGTTTAATAAGGGAAAGTTGTGGCGAGTAAGTGTTTAGGATTAAAAAATGATACTGTTCGTCAAGGATTCTAATAATATTCTCCATGAGTGGTTTCAAATCAGTATTTAATTTCCAGTTTTTGCCTTTAGATACTCTTCCAAATATCGGAGGATCTAAAATGATCCCATGATATGTTTCTTTTCTTTTGATAGCTCTCTCAACGAATTTTCGTGCGTCTTCTAAGATCCATCGAATGCTAGAGATTTTATTTAATTCAGAATTTAGTTTTGCCCATTGCACTACCGATTTTGAAGAATCAACATGAGTTACATTTGCTCCAAATCTATCAGCAATTAATGATGCAGCGCCCGTATAGGCAAACAGATTAAGTACATTTGGTTTAATACCCTTTTTTTGAAATTGAAGACATTTTCTGGCTATGTAATCCCAATTGACGGCTTGCTCAGGGAAAATACCAAGATGTTTAAATGTGGTTTGTTTAAGTTGAAATTGAAATGGTTGATCATCAATCAAATAATTAATACTAAACGGTTTAATATCAGCATTCCATGATCCGGTTTGATTTTTCTCTTCTTTAAATACATGATCCGCATCAAGCCACAGTTCGAGGTGTTCTTTTTTCCCAGTTGCAGCATGTTCAGGCCGATCAACTATTAGTTCGTCAAATCGCTCTAATTTTCGGCCCTCGCCAATATCAAGTAGTTCGTAGGATTTCCATTTTGATGGATAGAGCATTAATCTACATCTGAATTTTATAAAAATCTTAATAGCCAAAGAGCATGGCACAGCTCTATCTCTATTCTAATTAGCAGTTTCATTCATCCATTTGGGTGAGTCTATAAATTAATAGAGCTGCTCTTTGTGTGAGTTTATTATATGAAGGCACATGCATAATTTCTCTAGGACTATGTGTGCCTTGGCCAAAGGCACCCAAGCCATCTAGTCCGTCTACATAATTTGCAACAAAAGAAATATCAGCTGCACCACGTTTTCCGGGGTCATATGCTTTTACTGGGCCAATTCCCATATCTTCACTTACTTCACTTAGAATGGAGAGAATGTTCATATTACCTTCACTGGGAGCCATAGGAGGATATCCAGGATTAAAGGTAAATGCTGTGGAAGTTTGCGGTAGTGATTGGCTGACTATATCCCTCATTTTTTCGACGGTTCTTTCTCCTTGTTCCTCAGTAAGATATCGAAGGTCTCCATAGATAATGGTTTTCTTTGGCACAATGTTAGACTTTCCACTCATAGACCCTTCAAGGTTCTCAACATCAAATTCTACCTCATTTCCACCCACTATCATTGATGCATTAAAAGTTAGAAATTCTTCTTGAAGTTCTTCATAAAATCGATTCAATATCCTTGCTGCTTCATAAATGGAGCCAGCACCCGCTTGATCGGAAAAAACACCAGATGAATGTGCTTGAACGCCTTCAATTTCGATTTTCCATGTATTTTAAGAACGGCGAGCAACAGTAGCATATTCCCAACCACTGGCAGTTTCAAATCCTAGTGCTATATCCGATTCTTTAGCAGCTTCAACAAGATGATGTCTAGATACAGAAAAAGGTCGACCAGGTTTTTCTTCGTCACCAGTTAAAACTACCGTTATAGTTGCGTCTTTGAGGGCGTTAGTTTCAACCAAAGCCTTTAAGGCATATAAAATCATAACATTACCGGCTTTCATATCAGCAATACCAGGCCCAGCAAGAATGGAATCTGATTGAAAGATAGCTTCTTGAAATGGACTATCTTTTTCAAAAACGGTGTCTAAATGTCCAATTAGAAGTAATCGTTGTCCTGAATTCCCCTTTTTTCTAGCTATAAAATGACCACCACGATTTACTTCACTTTGGTCTATAAAATCAGTTTCAAATCCAAGAGCATTATAAGCGTTTACATAACGCATTCCTAAATCCCGAACTCCATCAGCATTCATCGATCCTGAGTTCAGATTTACATTATCAATGAGAAACTTAAGAGCGTCTTCATTGTTAGCATCTACAGCATTTATTATTGCAATCTCAGTGTTACTCAAATGTTGAGCAACACTAATTGTAGGGATAAAAAGATATAAAAATACAACACGTAACATCTCAGCCACCTGCTGAAATTGTAAAATAGTCTATTACTAAATTCGCCATTGCTCTTACTCCTAATTTCATACCAGCCTCATCGATATAAAAATCAGGTGTATGATGTCCTGCAGGTGTTCCACCAGGTGGTAAACCGCCAATGAAAAAATATAAGCCAGGTACTTGTTCTTGGAAAAATGAAAAATCCTCTGCCCCAGTAATCGCATTTATATAATTAACATTTTCAGAACCAGCAACAGCTTTTAATGTGGGCGCCATCATAGTTGTTAATTCTGGGTCATTATAGGTAACTGGATATCCTTCTCTAATATCAAGTATGGCTTCTGCTCCATTAGCTTCTGCTGTCTTTGTTACAATTGTTTCGAGTCGTGAGAATAATTTGGCCCGCATATCAGTGTCGAGCGTTCGAATTGTTCCTTCCATATATACTTCTTCTGGAATGATATTATTACGTACACCACCATGTATTTGCCCAACAGTAACAACCGCAGCTTGGTTGGTTAGCTCCAGGTTTCGGCTTACGATAGTTTGAATATTATTGATTATCTGTGCTGCAGTAACAATAGGGTCTACACCCACCCATGGAGCAGATCCATGAGCTTGTTTACCTTTAACTGTTATCTTATAGCTATTTGCTGCTGCCATAATGCCTCTTTCGCGATAATTTATCATGCCTACTGGAGTTGCGTCACTTATATGAAGGCCAAAAATTACATCTACATCTGGATTTTTTAGTACCCCTTCTTCTACCATTAATTTAGCACCTCCTTCTTCTCCAACAGGGGCACCTTCTTCGGCTGGTTGAAAAATAAATTTAACAGATCCTGCCAACTCACCTTTCATTTCGGTAAGTATTTGTGCCACTCCCATGAGAATAGCTACATGTGTATCGTGACCACATGCATGCATAACAGGAACCTCATTTCCTTGATAGATTCCTTTAGCTATTGATTTAAATGGAACATCTACTCGTTCTAAAACGGGAAGAGCGTCCATGTCTGCTCTTAAAGCCACAACTGGGCCAGGTTTTGCACCTACTAAGGTTGCTACTACTCCAGTAACAGCTACTTTTGTTTCAACTGTTAGACCTAATGATTGTAAATGCTCAGCAACAACTTTAGCAGTGTTAAATTCACGGTTTGATAATTCTGGATTTTCGTGAAAATACCGGCGCCATTCGATCACTTGATTTTCAAGTTCATCTGCTCTTTGGTCAATTAGAGCTTTTAGATTTGACGATTGAGCAGTTACATCAGTAACTACAAAAATAATTGCTGTAAATAGGTATAATATTTTCATAGATCATAAGTGTTGAAGCAAAGCCAAAATGTAGTAGATATGTATTGCAGATACAATAAAAAAGGGTTGGATACACTAATAGTGCAGTATAATACATCAAAATAGTATCATTTTGGTGTATTTAAGATGATGATTAAAGACGTTTTAGATGAATTTAAACTTATTTAGTAGATACTAATTGAATAACTGATCTCTTTTTCAGCTCCAGCATCAAGAATTATAAGCCTTTCTTTGGATATAAATTCTCTATTAGAATCAACATGATCCGCTATGCCAATCCATGGCTCTATACATACATAAGGGGCTTTTGGTTTTGCCCAAATGCCTAAGTAAGGAAAATCCTCAAAATCCACCCTTAGAATTTCTCCTACTAGGTCATTTTTCAAAGTAGCTGAAGAACTCTTCAAGTCCCGAAAGATTAAAGCATCCTCATCAAATAAAGTATCATTTAATCTTAATATAGAACTAGAATCAAAGATTGGTTTTGAATGATCTGTGATGAGACCCTCTTCATTAAGTAGCCATGAAACCGAATGTTCCTTGTTTTCGAATTCAATGAAATAATGAGCATATGAAATATCCTTATTAACCGGACAATTAAATGCTGGGTGTCCTCCAAGATGAAACGGCATGTTCGTTGTTCCTTCATTTTGAATACAGTGGGAAATCAATAGTTTTTTTCCTTCCAAGCTGAAGGTCATTTCTAGCACAAATTTAAAAGGATATACAAGAAGGGAGTGTTCATCGTATGTAAGTTGAAAGGTAATGGAGTCTGAAGTATGATTTTTTACCACGGCTTGTTCTGAATGCCTAACAATACCATGCTTAGGAATTGCAAACTCTTTGCCATGTATCATTGTCGAATTATCCTTTAGTAAACCAATGATTGGAAATAAAATAGGCGCCTGCCCAGTCCAAAAAGAAGGGTCCCCTTGCCATAGATATTCTGTTTCATCAATTCTATTTTTAATGGAACATAGTTCCATTCCTTTTTGCTTGATGCAAACTTGTAGTAATTCAGATTGGATAGTATAAATCATCAGGCAATATAAATTTTAACTATAGTTTAGATAATTTTTCAATGTAATGATGCAAGGCTCTTAACCTCTTCCCCTTCATAAATAGGTTGACTTAATTCTGAATTCATACCATTAATCATAGCTTTTGCTACATCTAAAGCGTGAATAGGGGCATAATTTCTTAATATTGGTAGTTTAGTAACTATTTTGAGCATTGGCTCAGATATTCGTTCTCCAAGTCGTTTTTTTTGGCGATCTCCTAGTAATAATGATGGTCTAAGAATAAGAAGTTTTTCAAAACCAAGATGAGATATAGCATCATCTAGTGATCCTTTCATCTTTAAGTAAAAATTACTGGTAGATGTGGTTGCACCCATAGAGGAGACTAGAGCATATTTTTTTATATCATTGTTCAATCCATACTTGGCAAACTGGAATTGATATTCGAAGTCAACTTTATATTGAGCTTCCTTTGATCCCGCAGTTTTTAATGTTGTGCCCAATGTGGAGTACAATTCATCACCAATAATGAGATCTTTCCAAGTTTCAGGGCTATCGAAATTGATGATATATTCTTCCAGTTTAGAATCAGAAATACCCGTTGGCCTGCGGTGGAATACTTTGATTTTTGAGTATCTGTTATCTTGCAAAAGAAATTCCAATAGTTTAGAACCAACCAAACCTGTGGCGCCAATAATTACAGCTATTTTTAAATGGTTGTTCATTGGGAAAAGGTTTAATTGTATCAGCTACTTTAGAGTATAAATTGATAAAAAAAAGGAACTCGAACTTAAAATGATACTCACGTGAACTATAAAAGTAATTAAAAAAAATCTAGACCGGTATACTTAGGTCTAGATTTGATTTTATTTGTTTTTTCTTCGCCTCCTTCTTTTTTTCCAAGGTGCATCACGTTGCCAATCACCTGCCATAATACAACCATATGGCATTATCTCATCTACCACATATCCCAAATTAAATTCGGACATTTGTCGTCGAACTGCTGCAGCATTTTTATACGCGGACGGTAATTCTGAGATATCAATATTTCCAGAAAAAAATCGGACATCAAGACCAGCCGTTTCTTCCAGAAAAATTTCTTCTTGAGTTTTATCTTCCTTTTTTCTGATATGTTGAGTTCTACTAATATTGCGACCTGCACCATGTGGGGCAAAACCAAGGTTTGTTTTTGTTGTGTCCCCTTTAACAATAAGTACGGGTTCACGCATATTTAGTGGAATCAAACGTAAACCATTGTGTGAATCAGGTACAAACTTATCATCTAGTGGTGTTGCTCCTTTTGCATGATAGAAATTTTCTCCATCTCGAAACACGAAGTTATGTTCATTCCAAAAACGCTGCTTTGGTTCAATATGTAGTGTCTCATTTACTTTTTGATGGAGCAAAGTATGATTCAATTTAGTCCATTCACGCACAATTTGAAGTGCATCCCAATAAGCAACTCCTTCACACTCTGTGAAAGGAATCCAAGCATTTGCCTTAATTGTTGATGGAGAAATTTCTTTCCTAAACACTTCAGCGGCTTTCATCCCTTTTGTATATAGATGTGCACCAAAACCACGGCTTCCATGATGGGTAACCATAATCGTATCACCGGTAGATTTAGATTTTCCAATGAAAAGAAAATGATTTCCATCTCCTTGTGTACCTAAATGTGTTTTTGCAAGATGAAGACTTTTTTGGTTACCTAAGTATGTGTTATCTAAAATTTTTCTTCTAGTTCTTTAGGAAGTTCAAAATTATCAGATCTACCACCACCTCCAAAATGAGTAATGGAATGTGCTGTATTTAACACCACTTTGGGATCTACTTTTCCCAACGAAGTCATCATAACTGAGCAACAAATATCGGCAGAATGCATGGCTGGATGAATAGCATTTTTGGTAACTGCAATACCACCAACTGGAATATTTCCACGCTCTCCTGTTGGGCATGCATCGGGCATAATAGCACCATCTAGAACTGTTGGAGTTTTCATTAACTCGTCCATTGTTTCAAAAACTCTTTTCAGATTAGAATGTTCTTCTACAGATTCTGCTTGGATATTTTTTGCATATGGTACTGGTTCATTAAAAGGAATTATCAATTCAGGCTGTACACTTTCTAGGTAGGAGATCAATTCCATTCCTTCTAAATTATTTTCATTTGCATGAGATATCGCTTCTTTAAACCATTTGCCTGGCCTAAATCCTAATTCTATTATCGTTTTTCCTGTAATCATTTTCTTGGTTAATTGAGGGAAGGCCGTATTACCTTCCCTTTTGTTTTATAATTGTTTTTGAGGCCTCATGAGAAAGATATATCTTAACTACGCAATCTTTATGCGTAGTAAATAATTTTTTTATGCCAGTTAATAGAAATGCTTTAATCCGGTTTAGAACAATCAATCATTGTCTAAGAAATAGACAAAGAAGGTGGACTTTAGATGACCTTATATATGCCTGTTCAGACGCGTTATATGAATATGAAGGGATTGATAAAGGAGTGAGTAAAAGAACCGTACAAGCTGATATACAATTTATGCGCTCTGATAAACTTGGGTATAATGCTCCAATTATAGTAGTTGAGAAAAAGTATTATACATATTCTGACCCTGATTATTCTATAACGGATAATCCACTTACTGAACAAGATGTTAATACATTAAATGCGGTAGTGCAGATATTGGGACAATTTAAAGGGTTTTCACATTTTGATGATCTTGATGAAATCACAAAAAGAATTCAGGATAAAGTATATGTAAACGATGCAAAACATAAATCGATCATAGATTTTGAAAAAAATGAAGGCTTGAGAGGACTGCATCATCTAGATGAGTTGTATAATTCAATTCAAAACAAATATGCTTTAATTATTACTTATAAATCATTTAATGCAAGGCAATCGAATGCATTCCAATTTCATCCTCAATTTTTAAAAGAGTATAGAAACCGGTGGTTCGTTGTGGGTATAAAAAATATGAATTCGCATCCATTAAACTTAGCCCTTGATAGAATTGAAAAGATAAAAGCTAATAAATCTGTTGCTTTAATGGATTTAAATATTAGCGCTGAAGAATATTATAAAGACGTAATCGGTGTAACTGTGAGCCCTAATATGAAACCACGAACTATCAGAATTTTTGTAGATAGAAGTAATGCTCCCTATGTGCTTACAAAACCTCTACATCACTCACAGCAATTAGAAAAAAAAGTGAAGGAAGGAATTATAATTACATTACGAGTACAGCTTAATTTTGAGTTAGAAAGAGAAATACTTGGTTTTGGAGATTCTATGAAAGTGCTTGCACCGGCATCATTGGTAACACGAATTAATAAAAAAATTCGACTAGCTATAAGAAATTATGATAATGATCTTTATCCTATGGATGCTGAATTTTGATCAAAAACTAAACTGAATATCTAATGAAGGATGATTGGAGAAATAAACTAATATATATAAAAGCCATTCTATGCGTAGTAATCGTTGTATTAGGATGTAACTCTGAACCGAATAAAGTTGATTTAGATGGTATACCTCTTGGGAAATTTGAAGGATTGGTAGGTATAGAACCAAATGTGGGACTTTATGAAGAATTAAATGGGAATAGTTATTACATAGTGCATTCGGAAGATTCGTTAATTGAATTATCCCTAGTATCGACGCTTTCTTCATCTGATAATCCCACAAAATTATTCGCTTTAATAAAAAGAGAGGGAATAATTAATTCTGGGGTCTATGAATACAACAACATTGAACAAGTTGATGAGTTCTATACAACGGGTTTTTCTGGTCTATATATTAGTCCTGAAGTGGGTTTAGGAAAAAGATATTTCTCTGAATCGGGTTCAGTAACCATTGATGAAGTCACCGAAGTTGGAGTGAAAGGAGAGCTGGAAGGAACTTTTTTCTATTTGGCAGCAACAGGTGAAAACTCATTTACTCGCGTTTATACTAAAATTAGTGCTCAGTTTTATGCTATATACAGCGATGAAAGCATATTTTTTGTAGAATAACATGTATTACTATTCCATTGCTGCCAATACACGATTTACTATTTCTTCTCTAGCCTCTCGGGAGATCCACCTTGCCACAATGACTATATTATTTTCAGGATCACAGTATATCATATTTACGCCGGAGCCTAGGTGCCAAAACGAAGAATCTGGAGCCTTTGGAAATATCTTTCCTCCAGTATTCAAGAAATAATTCATGTATCCGTAGGTCTCATTAGCTGGTGTTGGCGTTTTTGATAACATTATCCACTCCTTACTAATAATTTGTTCACCATTCCAATTACCTTCATTCAAAGTAAGCAAACCGAGTCGAGCTTGATCACGTGCAGATATAAACATTCCTCCACCCCAATGACCACCACCGCTTACGCTCTGCATAAGTTGACCATCGAGAACAATCCAACTGGTTTCATATCCATGCCAGCGCCAAGTAGGGGAAGCACCTATTTTATCCATAATATGAGTTTTCAAAACAACAGGTAATGGTTCTCTGAATATATTCAAAGCAGCAAGAGCGAGTACATTCACTCTAACATCATTATACTCCCAAACAGAACCAGGCTCAAACCTATCCCGATTAATCCATTTAGACCTATCATCTGATGGCCGGTCTGCCCAATCTGGTTTACCAAATAATGAACCTTGCCAATCGGAAGTTTGGCGAAGTAAATGGTTCCATGTAATTTTAGAGTTATGTTCAGATTTGAAAAGCTCTAATACTTTCGATTTCTTAAAATTGTCTGCTTTTGGAGTATTATTATCAAAGTTTGCTGCCAGAATAGGTGCCATATATGGATCAACTTTGTCATGTACATTTCGAATTAGCCCCAAATCATAGGCAATACCAACGGTTGAACTGAGAAAGGTTTTTGTGATGGAATGAGTCATGTCGACACGGAAAGGTTCTCCCCATTCTGCTATTATATATCCATCTTTAATTATTATTCCTGTTTGATTACCGCGATCTTTGAATGGCCCGATACCGTCACCAAATGGTTCTCTACCAAAAGTACCATAATGGTTTTCTTCCATACTCCGTGGATTTGTACTTTCATTCGATATTGCATACTCAATAACCTCAGCAATAGAATCGGCATTGAAACCCATTGATTCTGGGGTACGAGTTTCCCAATCTCCCCAATCCCCTGGAAAGTATTGTGCTGATAAAGGGGAGCTTGCAAAAAAAATAAATAGAGAAAGTATAGCTGAACGGATCATTGAAGCTTATTATAGATTTAATACCTTATAGTAAATAGTTAGAAAAGCTCAATATTCATTCCTTCGAAGGCCACTTTATAACCTAAGGTTTCAATATCATTTCTCTCGTTTGAACCCAGTATCAGCGGATTTGAATGGTTGAAGTGAATAAATATTACTTTCGCTTTTTCTGAATCTGGTAAATTTTTAAATAACTCGATGCTTTCAGAAACAAATGGATGCGGAATTTTGGAGATATCTCTTCCGGGTAATTCATTTTGATCAAAAAAGGTAGCATCTAAAAAAGCATAATCAACTTTTGAAATTTCGTCGATGATGCTCCTATCCCAAATATCCCATTTATTGATATCTGGAATAAATAAAACTGATGTGGAAGGTGATTCTATTCGATAACCTACGGTTTCAGAATATTCATCCCTATGAGGGACTAAAAATGGAGTCACTTTTAAATGTTTGGATATTTGAATGGAAGAATCAGCAGATAATTCAACTAATTGGATATTTTGATAATCAACGAGTTGGCTCCATGGTCCATTGGTTTCCAGATAGTGTTTCATTCTTGGCATAGTATACACGGGAATGTTACTCGTTCCCATTACTTCATGACCTAAATGGATTAATCCGGTATAATGTCCGATATGTGCATGGGTTATAAATATTCCAGAAATTTCGGAGATAGCACTTAGTGTTGTTAAATTTCTAAGCTGATATTTAAAGTCAGGAGTTGCCTCAAAAATCCAAATTTTTCCTTCTTCTTTGTCCACTAAACCGAGAGAAGTAGGATAACGTGCATCAACTTTTCCCTCCCAAAATTGGTGGCAATTCGTATTGTCACAACCTGCTTGAGGAAAGCCAGCATCTTGAGCAATGCCTAGAACAGTAATGTATTGATTGGATGTTGGCTCGTAACCTGATTCAATTTTAGCGCAATTTAAAAAGGAAAATAATATGAATAGCGTAAAGAGATCTAACAGTTTTTCATTTTAGAAAATGAACTAAGTTCGGTTAGATGTAATCAATCCAAAATTTCTAATTCAATGGTACCTAAGGAAGAATAATTTAAACCAACCAGCCCATAAGTGGTTTCTCCTGGAGCGATACTTTTATTTATTAAACTGAATTGAACTAATTCTTTATTAAAGGCTGAATTTGCACCAGATGCAGTAGCCATATTTAAAAGACTAAGTCCAGGGCCCACACCAATTCCGATATTGTATGATTCTGGAGGCCCTTCTCCATCATCGATAGTTAATTGCATAGGTGTTAGAAGCAAAAAAAGTAAATAGGAAGCTGTAGATTGTTTTATTTTACTAGTAATTTGATTTGGTGTTAACAGCTCAAGGTGGTAATTACCAGATTTAAGATGGGCATTTTGACCAATTATTATTTCTTTATCTGAATTATTTTGTATTCTTACTGCTATAACCGAAGCACCACTTTTTACTTCTTTTCTGGCAAATTTGCGGTTACCGCTTGTATTAAGAATGTTTGTTTTATAACTAAATTCTATGTAATCCTGATCACTATTTCCAGTAAAAAATAAATCATCTGGATTGATTTGTTTATAGGAAGAGGCACAAGAACATATTACCAGAAAAAAAATTCCAAAAATTAAGTTTGTTGATAATTTAATCATTTGAATTATTTTGTAAGTATGATATGAATGATAATGATAGTTTTTGAAATAAATCAAAATACGTTTACTACATGATAATCAATTTTAAGTATTCATTAAAGGAATTGATACAAAAAAATGTGCTCCTTGATTTGAGCAAAATTGAAGTGACCCTTCTAATTGATCTATAAAAGTGTTTATTAACATATATCCAATAGAAGAAGAGGATTTTGTAAAATCTTTATTTGTTATACCGATACCGTTATCAGAAAATTTAATTTCTAACTCGTTAGATTCATTAATATTAATGGTTACTGTAAACTTTCCTTCTAGCTGATTTGGAAACGCATATTTCATCGAATTTACAGTGATTTCATTAGCAAGCAAAGCAATGGGAATTGCTTTGTCAATTTCGATTAATTGCGAAGTGCCATGAATATCTATTTCGAGATTTAAATATTCGGGTTTAAAATTCTTAGCTATATTTGAAACAAGTTCATTTAAATAGATTTTGAGATCAATTTTAGAAAATGAGTGAGTACTATAAAGCATTTCATGAATCATCGCCATTGATTGTATTCGTAACTGTGCTTCTTTAAGCTTTATTTGGGCTTCGCAATTATCAACTGCTTCTGTTTGTAAATAAAGTAAGCCAGAAACAAGAGCTAAATTATTTTTTACACGATGATGAATTTCTTGGAGTAGTACATCTTTTTCTCTCACCATCAACTCCAATTTTTCTTCTTGCTCAACCAGTTGTTTCTGAGCTTCAATTAGTTTGTTATTCTCTTCGTTAATTTTGTGGAAACGATTAACAAATTCCATAGAAGTTAATTCTAAAGAATGCTCTAATAATTCTTTATCATCATCAAAGCCGGTATATGCTTCATTAACAAGAGTTAATAGATGTTCAATTTCCGGAGAAAGACTGGCATCTAATCCGAGTGACTTTTTAAGCTGCCTTTTTAACAGTGGATGCCATGCCATTATTCAGAAATTGTAGTAATGCAAATTGTTTGATTATGCAGTGCTGCTCGGGTCGTATTATTATGAGGTGCGATTTCACCATATGAATAAAAACCACTTAGCGTGGTATTAGCACCATATACATCAATTAATGCTTCAATTTCTTCTTCAACTCTTTGTTTTAAAATCAATTTTCTGCCTACACAACTAAAAACTATTGCTAGGCTAGGTGAGGTATTGTCAATAATCGAATTCTTAGCTGCATCACTAGCCCCTTCAATTAGTTGGTGATTATTTGATTTCATTAAACGTGCATAACTACCAATAGGAATGTGACCCACAAAAGTTAGAGACTGTTTTTCTTCATCAATTCCAACAATTGTACGAACTTGTCTTTCTGTTTCATCCAAACCATCTCTAATACTTAAAGGAAATAACAAACCACTAGAAGGTAATTTACTGGCATAAGAGCCTAAATAGTTTTTATAAAGTTTTAAAGCTGGTTCATTATCCAATTCGAATAATTCTTTTTCTTCAGATTTTGTTACCAATCTGTCAGGACCGAATGGATCCCACCCCCCATAACATCCAAATCCAATTTTTAATTGTTCACCATAAAACCCCAGAAGTACGATACCGTTCTCATTTATTTCATTTTTGTTAAGTAAACAAGTTTTCAAAAAGTGTTCGCCATCACCAGCAAGTGCTCCAGTTAATTTTATTTCAGAATTGATTTCAGATAAGATACCATCTACTAATTCACTCCCGTTCATTGACAAGCCCTCTGATAACACTATTAGATGCTTAAGGTTTTCTTTAGGTAATCTTCGAGCTGCTTCTTGGCCAATATCAAAGCTTGTTTGATTTTTTTCTGCAAACACAGAAGTTGAAACGACGCTTGAATTTTCAAATTCTATGAGTGTGAGGGTAATAGAATTATCAAGAATTTGATTGTCACCTATTTCCCCAGCAGTAGTACATCCTATGACAACGGCATCTTGAAAAGTATCATTAATTGATTCTATAATTTTTTTGTGCCCCTTATCATAGATTCCTCCAAATATTAAAATTAGTGATGGGCATATATCACATGTTTCCGGATCATCTTTGATCCAAGAACCATCAATATAAATACATTGACGTACTTTCATGGCTAGTTAAGTTTTTACATTCCATAAATCAATTGTCACAAAAAAGATAGAATAACTTTTAATTCGTGATCAATTTTGATTTCTACATTGTAGAATCTTTAAAAGTTATTATGGTTTAACTTCGTTCCAACATCCTCTCTAGGGAAAGTACGGCATTTTTTGTGATATCTTCAGGAACCGTAATTTGATTAACCACTTCACCAGCTTCCAGTTTTTCTAAGCTCCAAAGTAGATGGGGCAAATCAATACGATTCATGGTTAAACAAGGACACATAAATGGATTTAGAGATACAATCTTTTTATCTGGATGCTCGTCTATAATACGATTAACCAAATTCATTTCTGTGCCTACAGCCCATTTAGAACCTGTTGGGGCTTCATGTATAGTATTAATTATATAATTTGTAGAACCTGCGAAATCTGAAGCTTGTACAACGTCGAAAGTACATTCTGGATGTACAATAATATTAATTTCGGGATCTTGTTTTCTTAGATTTTCGATGTGTTGAACATGGAATTTCTCATGTACAGAACAATGCCCTTTCCATAAAATAACTTTTACATCCTCCCATTTACCTTCATATTCAAATTCTTGTGTTAGAGGTGCATAAACAGCCATATGTTCAAGAGGAATGCCTAATTTGTATGCAGTATTTCGTCCTAAATGTTGATCTGGTAAAAATAAAATACGCTCCTTTTGTTCAAATGCCCATTTAAGCATTTTCTCTACATTTCCGGAGGTAACACAGGCTCCACCATACTTACCAACAAAGCCTTTAATCGCAGCTGTTGAATTGACGTAAGTAAGGGGTAATATAGTATTACCCCAAATTTCTTGCATTTTAGACCATCCTATTTCTGTCTGATCTATATCAGCCATGTCTGCCATTGAACAACCGGCACGAAGATCTGGTAAAATTACCTTTTGATGTTGTTTCGTTAACATATCTGCAGTTTCTGCCATAAAATGAACCCCACAAAAAGCAATGAATTCAGCCTCATGCATTTCTGCACAAATTTGAGCTAGTTTTAATGAATCACCGCGTGCATCTGCAAACTGAATGACTTCATCTTTTTGATAATGATGACCAGGAATAAATAATCTTTTTCCAAAGTGAGACTTTATTTCCTTTACTCGCTCTTCCATTTCTTCCACCGACATTTCTGAATATCGTTTTGGAAGACTTACCGCTGATTCAATTTCTAATAATTCTAAAACGTCCATATAAATATAATAAGTTACAAATCATACTTAGTAAATAGGCTTTATATATTTCTAAGATGTGGTTAAATGGGTTATCGGCTATAGGTTTATACATTGAGATTAAAACTAATGTCTAATGCTTTTACGGAATGTGTGATCCAGCCGACAGAAATAACATCTGCACCACAACCTTTGTAGTCGGCAATATTTTTTGGATTGATACCGCCAGACACTTCTACAACAATATCATCAGGTATTATCTCTATTAATTCGCGAATTTCCTCTGGACTTCTATTATCCAACATGATCACATGAGCACCTGCTTTAACGGCTTCTAACACCTGTTCTTTAGTCTCCGTTTCTACCTCAATAGAAACCATATGCCCAGTATTACCTTTTGCTAACTCAACTGCTTTTGTAATACTTCCAGCGGCTTTTATATGATTATCTTTTATCATGATGCCATCGTCTAGTCGAAAACGATGGTTACGACCTCCACCACATTTTACCGCATATTTTTGCAGACCGCGCAGCCCAGGAAGAGTTTTTCGTGTATCAACTATTGCAATTGATGGATCATCTAATAATTGAACCAATTCAGAAGTAGAGGTTGCAATACCACTTAAATGTTGTAACATATTTAATATTACTCGTTCACCACTCAATAAGCTGATGACAGGACCTTCAACTTCAGCTATTACTTCCCCAATTTGAACGTGATCTCCATCTTTTTTTTGTGATTTTATCGTTACATCAGTTTCAAAAAAAGAATAGGTTAATTCAATTGCAGCCATGCCAGCTATAATACCAGAAGCTTTAGATGTGAATGTTCCTTTAGCTCTATCTGTACTAGTAAAGATTGAATGTGTAGTAAGATCGCCCATACCCAAATCTTCTATGAGCTCTTTTTCAATAATATGTTTAAATAAATGAAATGACACGAATACACAGTTTTAGAAAGCAAGAATGTTTAATTTCAAGCAATACTAAGATACCGACTTTCCCGAATAAGAACGAGTAAAATGATCTATTTAGATTTTGCAGCAACTACCCCCATTCATCCTGAAGTTTTAGAAATATATACTCAGGTTGCATCCAAGTACTATGGAAATGCAAGTAGTCTTCATGATGAAGGTTCTTCTGCTAAACAGATTATTGAAGCCTCATCGAAAGTAATAGCGGCAGCGTTTAATGGATCACCTAAAGGACTTTCTTTTACATCGGGAGCTACAGAATCTAATCATTTAGCTATACAAGCACTTTTAGAAGGTAGAACAGATGGCAAAAAAGAAATCATTAGCTCTAGGATGGAGCATTCTTCAGTAATAAATGTGTTACAAAAGCTCTCGGATGAGGGGTATACCATCTTATGGGTTAATGTGAATAAAAATGGTACTATTGATTTTAATCATTTCAACGAATTATTAAGCAATAAAACAGCGCTAGTAACTATCCAACATGTAAATTCAGAATTAGGTGTAGTACAACCTATAGAAGAAATTGGAAAAAAGTTGAGAGATATGGACGTCTTATTTCATTCAGATTGTGTGCAGAGCTTTGGTAAAATTCCAATTGATGTAAGTGGTTGGAATATTGATGCCATTTCAATTTCAGCACATAAGATATATGGACCTAAAGGAGTTGGAGCGGTTTGGATACATCCAGAAACGAACTGGAAGCCAATGTTCGAAGATCCAGATCAGGTTAAGGCTCTTCGCTTTGGTACATTAAATTCTCCTGGAATAGCAGGTTTTGCAGCTGCCATTAAAACAATGCTTTCGATTCAAGAGAGGGAATATAATAGACTCATAAAATTAAGAACTTCTTTAGTTGAAGAGTTAAAGAATAAGGCACCCAATTTAATTGTTGAAGGGGCTGAATTAGAACAATCACCCTATATTTTAGGTCTTCGATTTTCAGGAATAGAAGGCCAATATTTAATGTTAGAATGCAATCAGGCAGGGTTAGCTATATCAACGGGAAGTGCATGCCAAGTAGGATCTGAAAAACCAAATAGAAGTCTCAAAGCTATTGGTAAAAGTGATGAAGAAGCCAGAGAATTTGTTCGTCTCTCTTTTGGTTTTGATGTAAAAGAACATCACATTTCAGTGATAATTGAGAAAATAGGAGTTATCTTATCACGTCATTATAGCAAAATCACTCGATCTATTGAATCTTAAACAAAACTTAAATCAATGAACAACATAATATCATTTTTATTCGCTGGATTATTGGTTTTTTCGGCATGTAACCAGTCAAACCAAAAGGAGCAAAATCAAGTAAATCTAGCGTCCGTAAATACCGAAGAAATACAACCGGTTCCAGCAAAAGTAGTAATTGAAAAATATAGCGACTACCAATGCCCTGCTTGTGCCAATTATCATTCATTTTTGAAGCAACTAAAACAAGATTATGGATCAGATATACGTGTTGATATGAAGCATTTTCCATTGGCTCAGCATCCATACGCACAAGTAGCTGCTCGATCAGCAGAAGCGGCACGTTTACAAGGTAAATTTGAAGAAATGAATGATCTCATATTTGCTGGACAGCAACAGTGGAGCCGAGGAAACGCTGATGCCATATTTGTGAATTATGCGAAATCCTTACAACTAGATATTAATAAATTTACTGCGGATATGAACTCAGCAGATATGAATAGAATAGTAATGGCCAATCGTAGAGAGGGGGTAGAAATCGGTTTAAATTCTACGCCAACGCTTGTGATCAATGGCGATAAAATTGATAAAAATCCATCTACTTACCCGCAACTTAAAGAATTAGTTGAAAGTTACATGGATTGACAATTCAAAGGAAGTTTAACATTGGGTTTGTTTTACAAATCAACCCTTATGTGATTTGAATTCTACATTCATTTAGGTATAAATAATTGTGATAGATTAGACAGATAAATCTTTTTTATTTTAATATATGATTCATGAGTTTTTAGGTAAAAAACCAAGTATACATCCAACTGCCTTTATTGTAGAGAGCGCTGAAATAATTGGTGATGTGGCAATTGGAGAGGAGAGTAGTGCGTGGTTTAATGTTACTATTAGAGGAGATGTAAATAGCATTAAAATTGGTAATCGTTCTAATGTTCAAGATAACGTTTGTATTCATGTTATGAACCAAACAGGGCCTACCATAATCGGTAATGAAGTTACCATCGGGCATGGAGCTGTAATTCATGGATGTACCATTCATGATCGAGTTTTAATTGGAATAAACGCTACTATACTTGATAAAGCCATTATTCAATCAGATGTAATTATTGCCGCAGGAACATTAGTTCCTCCAAACAAAAAATTAGAAAGCGGATATTTATATATGGGTTCACCCGCGAAACAAGTAAGAAAATTATCAGAGTCTGAGATTCAATCCATTAAATCGTATTCACAAAATTATGTGAAATACAGTCGCGCATATCTTGGTAAAGACAACTATAAAAGCAATCCATTTTATAAATCATGATTCTAAGCACAATGCTGTTATTGGATAGCTTACTAGCTAACTGTTAGTGATCAAGGTATCTTTTAATTAAGTAATGTCTGGAATTTATATTCATATCCCATTTTGTAAGCAAGCGTGTTCATACTGTGACTTTTATTTTGTAACCCGTAAAAATCAACAGCAAGCATTTGTGGATGCGTTAGTTGATGAAATTCTAGCAAAAAAATGCACAAGATATGCTAAAGAGAAAATTCGAACCATTTATTTTGGTGGTGGAACTCCTTCATTATTAACACCTGCTCAAATAGAGCAAGTATTTAAAGCATTAGAATCATCTTTTATACTAGATATAAAAGAATGTACCATGGAGTTAAATCCTGATGATGTTACAAAGGAATATCTCCAATCCATACATTCATTAGGTATAACTAGGGCGAGCATGGGAATTCAATCGTTTGATGATCATCTTCTTACGTTTATGCATCGAGCGCACTCAAGTACTGAAGCAATCCAAAGTTTAGAACTATTAGCTAAAGAAGGATTTAATTCTTTTACGGTAGATTTGATTTATGGAAATCCAAATCAAACCATTGAATCACTTAATAAAGATTTAGAAATTTTAACATCATTCAATCCTCCACATGTTTCAGCATATTCACTCACCATTGAACATGGTACTCGATTAGGGAAGCAAGCGGAATTAGGAAAAATTTATCCCCTAAGCGATGAGAAAGTGACACAACATGTTCAGATTGTTAGAGATTCATTGTCAGATTGTGGAATCGATCAATATGAGGTCAGTAATTATGCTAAACATGGGCATGAAGCGAAGCATAATTCAGCATATTGGAGTCATGAAAATTATTTAGGGTTTGGACCATCTGCACATTCTTTTTGGTGGGAAAAGGGCTCAACATTTGCCCAAAGGTGGAATAATAAAAGAGATATTAAATCTTATCTAGAAGGCAGTTGGAAGAATGAAAATGAAATGGAGTACCTTGATTTACACGCATTAGCTGAAGAACGATTAATGCTTGGTTTAAGAACAAATAGTGGTTTAAACTTGCACGTTCTTAAAGAGGAATATGAATTTTCATTTACAGAGAAACAGCTTATCTATTTAACCAAAAAAAATAATGAGGGTATACTCACTTTATCTAAAGATCAGATTAAATTGACAAATGAAGGGCTTTTAATTACTGATTTAATAGTTTTAGATCTTATTACTGCATAGTTTCGTACCAGTCTGCAGCTCCAAAGTAAGCAGTAGCTTGTTTGTTATTCCCAGCTCTTTCGTAAGCTAAAGCAACATAACGAGCTGCATCGGCGAGTTTTCTGTAATCGGCAGCTGATGGATTCTGTGCATTACCATCTAGCATAGGAATTTCTAATTCAATATTTGGTAAAATCAAATCTGGATTATTGTCTAATGAGTAATTTGCTTCAAAAATTAATGGCCATAACCTTGTATTACCATAGGTTTGTCTTGCAATTTCAAAAATCCAAATATCCGTATTCACGCTGTATCTTGTAATTGCAGTTGATCTAGGTATACTACTCGATATCCTATTCTCAATAGTTTTAAATTCGTTATCGATTTCACTTACATCAATATCTGGTGCAATCATTGGAATAATTTGCGATGTAGTTTCATCGATTGATTCTTGATTGGCATCCATCACCTCGTTTAAAATCTGTTCATTTTCGAAAGCAGAGGGATCGTTTAAAATATCTTGTGTAGTGTTAGAGGAAGTTGGAGGTGTAGGCGGGGTTTTTACACGTAAAAAAAAGAACCATACCGTGAAAATACCAATCAAAAAAACTAATAATAAGCCTAGATATTTTTGTAATGATTTATTTTTTAGCCAAAATGACTTCTGATTTTCTGAGGTAGAGGATTCAAAACTATCTTCTTCGTTGGTAAAATTAAAGGTGGTGTCTTCCTTTGAAGATTGCAACTCTTCTTCTATTTCAACTAAATCCTGAAAAAGATGTTCTTCAGTTGAGTCTATATCTGATTCTAGGTGATTATCATTTCCCTCAACATGTTCTTGAGTATTTAAGGTATCTAAGATAGTTTTGTCTTCATTTTGTACATGTTCGCTTTGTTCTAAATGTGAGTTCTCTTTTGCTGTTGAGGAATCTACTATTTCAGCTTCAAGATGATTGTAATCTTGATTGACTTTTCTCTCGAGAGTTTTGTAAGGAGTAAAAGAAATTCTTTTATGAGCAGGAATAGATAAGGGTTCGCCAGTTTTTGGATTTATGCCCGCTCTTTCAGCAACTTCAATAATCGTAAAACTTCCAAAATTAGTGAGCGCTGATTTACCTTTACTATGAATATCCTCAAGCATCGATTCAATTAAGCGATTGAAGAATTCTTGGCTCTTTGTTTTAGAGATTATTGCTTCGTCAGATAACTCTTCGATTAATTGATTTAATGTAATTTTTGTACTCATCACTATTCGTTGTTTAATTCAGTTTTCAACGTGGAGCTTTGAGTGAACTGCACTACTTTTTTCTTAGGCAACCTAATCATTCCTTTATAGTGAGGGTTATACGTTTGATAACTTTCTCGAATCCGAGTTGAAAAACTACCAATCTTAGGAAGTGAAAAGCCTTCATCGTTGGCGAGATGGTCTGATAAGATTTCAATACATTTATCAAAGATTAACTCAGTTTCTTGTTGAGTTAAATTCATTTTATCACTTATCGATTTTACTTTATCAGATTTTGCCATACAATAATTTTATCAGACAAATTATGAATATTGTTAAATATTTGATAAAAAAATAACATCTTTAGCTATCATTCCATTCTAGATATGTATTTTTTAGGATATGTTTAAATCAATCAATTATCTTTTATCGAATAGCATTGATTATGCTGCGCTTAAGCCCCCTGTCGAAGCGCCAATAAGGAAGGCTTTTGAAAATTATGCAGCTCTTACACATGATGAAAATAGCTGGATTTTATCAAGATTTGTGATCCCATATTCTCAAATTTCAGATATGGTTCGTTTTTCTGACCGATACGATAGTGTCAAGGGCCCGTTGAACTTATGCATTTTTGGGCCAATTGTAGATTCTTTACATGACTTTAAGACTTCTGTACTTAATATTGAAAAAGATATTTTATATGCTCATTCTGGGTTTCCTGGTGAAGTAAAAACTAACGTTCTTGAATTAACTTTGCCAACCTTAAGTGTTGAAAATTTTAATGCTGACGAATTAGTCAAAGCTATCGAAGTGGTGGTAAGAACCTCGGCAGATTCAAAAATATTACCAGATCGAGTATTCTTTGAAATCCCAGGAAATACTTATGATATAAATTTGGCAAAAAAAATTTTAAAGGTAATTGCAGTCCACAATAAATCAGTATACAAGCGAAAAATTGAAAATTATTTATTCTCAGGCTTTAAAATTAATTGTACACCTGATCCTACTTCTAAGTTTTTAGCAGAATTAATACAAAGTGCAAGAGACGCAAATGTTGCTATTAAATTCGCTGGGCATAATGTAAATTCATTTACCTATTTTGATGATGATATAAATATGAAAATTCATGGATTTATTAACATAATGTTGGCTGGCTTATTATCATATTCTCAAGCATTAACTATTGATGAAGCAATTGAAGTTTTAGACGAAAAAAATCCATTAAATTTTACATTTAAAGATAATTATATCGCTTGGAAAGAATATGCAACACCAGCTACAGAGATAAAAATGCTTAGGATGCTTTCCTATATCTCATTTAACCTAACTCATTTTAATTTACCTAGAGTCGACTTCAAAAAGCATTCTATTTTATAAGGGTCATTGCTTTCTTCTGAATTCCACTATTACTTTCTAACTGATAAATATATATCCCAGAGGATAATGAACTTGCATCAAATGTAAAGTCTTTAAAACCAGCATTTACATTTCCTTCATAAATGGTTTGAATATGCCGTCCTAAAATATCATATACATCTAACTTGACTGCTTGGGTTTGTGGAATAGATAATCGAATGGTAGTTTGTGGATTAAATGGATTGGGGAAATTTTGAGCCAATTGAATTTGCTGTTCAATAAAGTATTCTGTTATTTGGAAGGAATAATTCCCGTTAGAAGTTGGGTTACTATTCATTACAACTAGACCAACTTTATCTAGATTTTCCCATTCCCAAGTTGTTTCTATAGTACCATTTAAACGGTTTGGATTACCTAAAACACTATAAGTTTCTAGATTTCCATCCTTTTGATAACCAAGAAAACCGAAATGAATATCTTCTGTATTGGAGTTGAAGTCTAGTTTTAAGAAGCCGTTTGGAGTGATATCTTCAGGAGAAGTGAGATAATATCTTGCAGAAAAAGGTTGTAAAAATGTTTCGGTTATGGGTTCTGTTTGTAGCTTTGAAAAAAATTGGGATATGTTAGGATTGGGATATTCGAATGCCTCATCAAAGCCATAATTAATATTTGCAAGATTTGAGCCACTGGCCATATGCCACAGATAAGATTCTAAAACGGCTTCATGGTATGATTCTGATCTTGATTGTAGTTCAGTTTCTATAGCTTCGATTAATGATGTTTGATTGTTCTCTTCAATAATATCCCACATGGAGGGCCAAAAATCATCACCAAATCGTTCATGGAAGTACAACGCCCAAGTAATATCTTCATAGGAACCTGCGGTAAGTGAACTAGAAGGACTACTGAATAAATCGGTGGAAAAACCTCCAATATAATTGTAATAATCATTTACATCGTCGTAAACAACCTCTTCCATTAAGGTAGCGTCCATTTCGGCCCATAGATCAGAATTACCGCGCCAATTGTTTTGGACATATTGAATGGAATGTTTAAACTCATGGGCCATGGTAACTTTAATAGAACCAATTACTCGACCTTCAGGGTCTGTGTTCTCTGGGAATCCCTTGAAGTCATTTTCAATATAAATACAGGTTTCTGATCCAGAAATATCACAAGGAAAGCTGCCAACTGTACTATTATTAGTTAATCCATATGCTCCAAAATTTGATAAATCTTCAATATATACATCGTACATCTCTCCTTCATCAATAGGATCGGAGTATCCAAGAGTTAAGATTTCTTGGTTATAGGAATAATCTGCTGCTTCAGCTACTTCTTCTACATAGTCAGGTATGGTATTACCATTCAAATCATCTAATGGTACTTGATGACGTCCTGATGTAGCATAATGGATTTGAAATTTACCAGAAGGTGATACAAACTCGTTAACGGAAAAATCTTTTTTGGCTGGAGCTGTTTTTAAAAATAATGGATTTGAAAAAGACGACTCTTGACGCTCATTTTCTACAAGTATCATCAAAGGAGTTAAACATTTAATAAAATCGTGTTCACTGTGATCATGCTCTAAATGTTCCATCATATGTTCGATGGTGTGTATTCTAGTGGTTTCCCCCCGTAGATATTTTTCATAGATTTCTTGGAATGTTTCTTGAGCCTTAAGTTGAGTAGCATTAGAAACAACGATAAACAGTAAAAAGAAAAATATTTTTGGTAGTATTGATTGGTTTAACAAGATCTTTTTTCAGTGAAATTATGTAATTTTTGTTTTTCCAGAAATCCAACGACTTGATCGTCTTTAAAATTATAAGATGTACGAAGTTATACTTTATTACAATTTTTCCCCAATTCTAGAAGTAGAACGTTTTAATAAACAACATAAAAAGTTTTGCCAAGAATTGGGAATCAAAGGGAGAATTTATATTTCTTCAGAAGGTATAAATGGCACAGCTGCTGGTACTTATCAACAAATAGATACCTATAAAAAGTTTCTATGGTCTTTACCTGGTTTTGAGGATACAGAATTTAAACAAGACCAGTCGGAATATATTCCGTTTGCAAAGTTAATATGCAAGGTGCGTGAAGAAATTGTTTCTCTTCATGTGGAAGATGTGGATCCCAAACATGGGGGGCAGCATCTAGAGCCAGAAGAATGGCGTGAAGTAATGGAATCTGATGAAGAATATGTAATGATCGATGTACGTAACAATTATGAATCCAAAGTAGGTCATTTTAAAGGTGCTATTACTCCAGATCTTGATAATTTTTATGATTTTCCGAAATGGTTAGATGAATCAAACATCCCAAAAGACAAGAAAGTACTTATGTACTGTACAGGAGGAATTCGTTGTGAGAAATTCTCTGTGTTGATGAAGGATAAAGGTTGGGATGATGTTAATCAATTGCATGGCGGTATTCTAAATTATGCAAAGAAAGAAGAGGGAAAACATTTTGAAGGTAAATGCTTTGTTTTTGATGATCGTTTAATTGTACCTGTGAATCCAAAACATTTAGCTCCAATTTCTAATTGTGAAATTACTGGAAAACCAGCAGATACTTATGTGAACTGTGCAAACATGGAGTGTAACAAACTATTTGTATGCTCTGAGGAAGGCGCTCATATAATGGAAGGGTGTTGCAGTGAAGAATGCAAACAAAGTGAATTTAAACGACCTTTCGATGCTAATAACGCTTTTAAACCCTTTAGAAAATGGTACAATTATTTTGGGGATGAATTCAAGCAGCGTGACCAGCAATCCTAAAAAAATAATTTCAAGAAAAGTTAGGATAGTGAATCCCTATCCAATAACCCACCATTTCAAGCCAGATATAGAATTTGTCGGGAAAACACTTTTAGAATTATTAACGAATAAGTTTCCATTTAATACAGAATTAGTTTGGAGAGAAAGAATACGCGAAGGACGTGTATATTTAGAGAATCGTGATTGTAGTTACAACACCCTATTAGAACAGAAAGATGAAATTCGGCACCATAACCCTTCTGTAATAGAACCAAGCGTTCCAAATGAAGTTGAAATTTTACACGAATCAGAAGAATTTTTAGCCGTCTTTAAACCTTCACCCTTACCCATGCATCCAGGAGGAAGATATAATAAAAATTCTCTTACTTGGATATTGCAAGAAATGGGATTTAACCATCTAAAAATTACTCATCGTTTAGATGCTGTAACATCAGGAATTGTGCTTTTTGCAAAAAATAAACCTTTCTCAAAAAAAGTAATGGAAGCGTTTAGTTCTGGGAATGTTGAAAAAGAATACCATGCACTTATTGTTGGAGTACCTCTAGAAAACAAAAAAACAATAGAATCTAAAATTAGAAGGAAAAAAGGTTTTGTTTTCGAAAGTGGACTACACTTAGATACCGGGCAGGATGCAATCACACATTTTGAAGTGATAAAGACTTATGATTCGACTTCACTTGTTAAATGCCGACCAGTAACGGGGCGTACACATCAAATTCGATTGCATTTAGCTGAATGGGGTTTCCCAATCATTGACGATCCAATTTATGGCATCAATGGGGATAGAAGTAGTAAAAAGACCCAAAACAAAGGTATTGCCCTTCTAAGTTCTAAATTAACTATCGAATCTCTACATATTCATTTGAGTCTTAATGAACACCAGGTATTTGAACATTTAGTACGATGATACTCTTAAATCAAACCACATAAGTTCAATTATTTAGGTTCAAAGAATGCTTTTGCGATAGCTATAAATTGTTTCGGCTTATCTAAAAATGCGTAATGACCTGCATCTTCTATTACTACCAAAGCTGAATTTTTTATTCCCGCTTCTATACGTTCGGCTTGATATACGGGTGTAGCCTCATCATTTCTGCCCCACAATAACAGGGTTTCATGTTCAATGGTAGGCAGTTCACATTCTAAGTGATTAGTTACCGTTTTTACAAAAGTTTCTCTCATTACTCCAGAAAGATTAACATAGTCCGCAGATCCTAAACTTTTCCAAAGGTTAGTACCTCTAAGCCATGATAAGGCCTTATCGCGGAGTGAAGCTGTGAGAATTAAAAACGGTGCCTTTAGTGTTTTAGCGGTGTATTTTCGAAAATAGTACGTAATGGATCGTTTAGGCTTCATCCCTGCCCCACCAGTTATCAGAACTTTTTGGATCACTTCTTTTCCTTTTCGCCTATTAAGAAGTTTTAAAATTACACGACCACCAAAAGAGTGAACCAGTACATCAACATGATCATCTGGAAGCATTGAAATAAACGCCTCTATGGCATCTGCATAATCATCAATAGTCCAAGGTTTACTCGGCTCGTTAGATTCACCAAAGCCAGGGAAATCGATTACATAACAAGATCGTATGTGTTCAAGGGATTTAGCGATAGGCATCATAACACGTTTACTGCTACCCCAACCATGTAAGATAATTAGAGCTTTACCAGTACCTATTACCTGATAGGCTATGTGTTGATTTTTATAGGTGAAGAAAAATGTTTTGTCCATGAAAAAAAATCGATAGGCAAACTTCTCAATTCAATAACTCCAAAACAAGTTGACTTCGAATAAAATCTTTGGCTTATTTACAACTGAAATCACAATGTTTATGGATAAACAAAAAGTTAAACGATCATTATTTTTTTGGGTTGATAAACTTCAAATTACCAAAAAAGAGCGAGTCACGGTTACTATTTTACTGAGTATTATGGTTGTATTGCTACTCACAAATTTAGTTATGAAACAACGTATTGTTCCAATGCCTGAAAACCATGCCGAAATTCAAGCTGAGTTTGAACGAAAAAGTGAAGGTATTGAAAGAGAAAAATTAACTCAGGAACAGAGATATGCAGGAATTGAAATAAATGAAACTATTGAACCAGAAGTTCTAACTAAGGAACTCATTGATATAAATACTGCAACCATTGAAGAGTTGCAAAGCCTATCTGGAATTGGGGAAACATACGCTCTAAGAATCGTTGAGTATCGAGAAGCAAACGGAAAATTTAATTCTGTTGAGGAACTTGTACATGTTAAAGGCATAGGAAAACGTACACTTGATAAAATTAAACCCTTTATTAAGCTATAACAACCTATTATAATGATAGGTATTGAAGTTAGAGTAACTAACATTTATTACGTACTATTTTTTTAAAATTCTTAATAGATATTATTGGAAAAACGGGCACATTTAGTAATTTTTCACATCTATTAAAGTTTCAAAAGAAATACTATTGATTATAAAACCACATTAAAAAATTCCTATGCCAATTATATTATGGGCTGACGATGAAATAGATCAGCTACAATCGTTAATACTATTTCTTGAAAAAAAGGGTTTTGAAATTGTTCCAGTTACAAATGGTCAAGATGCAGTTGAGAAAATCAAAAATCAGAATTTTGATATTGTTTTTTTAGATGAGCAAATGCCTGGTATGGGAGGGCTCGAAACATTAGATGCTATTAAATCTATACAACCTCGTCTTCCAGTAGTAATGATTACGAAAAGCGAAGAAGAATCGATTATGGAAGATGCTATTGGCGCAAAAATAAGTGATTATCTTATTAAGCCTGTAAATCCATCTCAAATTCTACTCACTACAAAAAAACTGTTAGAAACTACAAGATTACAATCCGAAAAATCATCACAGTCGTATTTAAGGCAGTTCGGAGAATTATCTTCACGTATTCATCCACGTACACATTGGAAAGAATGGATTGAAATCTATAGAGAGCTTACTAAATGGCAAATGGAGCTTAGCGATGGGGATGAAGCCCTTATTCAAGTTTTAGATGATCAATTCAAAGATGCAAACCGAGAATTCGGCCGATTTATACAAAATAATTACGAAGATTGGCTAAATGAAGGAAGTAAAGAAGCCCCGCTCCTTTCTCCGGAAGTAATCGGAAAGTATGTGTTTCCAAAAGTGAAGGATGGAAAAAAGACTATGTTTTTTTTAATTGATTGTATGCGATATGATCAATGGTTAGTGTTTGAACCATACTTGGCGAAAATGTACGATATACAAACAGATTTTTATTATTCCATTCTTCCAACAGCTACTCCATATTCAAGAAATGCAATATTTGCAGGACTCTCGCCTATGGAAATCGAACAACTATATCCAAGTTTATGGCAACAAGGTCAAGACGAATCATCACTTAATCGTCATGAAGAGGAGCTTTTAGAAAAGCAATTACACAGAGCAGGAATCTCTATCAATTTTAAATATGAGAAAATACTAAGCGCAGAAGTTGGAAAACAGATTGCAAATAAAATGAAGAATTTTGCGCAATCTAAACTTGCTGCTTTTGTGTTCAATTTTGTGGATACCTTAGTTCATTCCCGATCCGATTCAGAAGTGATAAAAGAACTTGCTCCAGATGAAGGAGCATTTCGTTCAATTACGGATGCTTGGTTCCAGCATTCAACCTTGCTTCAGATGTTTAAAGAATTAGCAGAGGAAGAGGTAACCATTGTAATTACTACCGATCATGGCTCAGTACGTTCCATGCGTGATACAAAAGTCTATGGAGATAGAGATACAGCTACTAACCTAAGATATAAATATGGCAAAAATTTGAATGCGGTAGATGAGAATGCAAGTCTTAAAATTGGTAATGCTTCTCGCTTTAAGCTCCCCAAGATTTCGGTTTCCAATGAATACTTGATTGCCTTGGAAGATTATTATTTCGTGTATCCTACTAACTATCATAAATTCCAAAATCGTTATAAAGATACCTTTCAACATGGGGGAGCATCCATGGAAGAAATGATTTTACCCATTGCTACTTTAACTCCCAAAAAATGAATTTAGAGAAGCTAATTTTAATAATTTCTTTTAAAATGTAACGATGAGAGTGTAATATGTTAAGTTCATCTATTGAAGAGACGATACATTTTGGTAAACAATTTGCAAAGCGATTAAAGCCTGGAGATGTGGTATGTCTTGATGGGGACTTAGGCGCAGGGAAAACGCACTTCGTTAAAGGAATTGCTTCATTTTATGGAATAAATTCTTCAGAAGTTCACTCTCCAACCTTTACTTTGATCAATGAATATCAAGGTAGTGTTTCTTTATATCACTTTGACTGCTATAGGATTAACAATGAGCAAGAAGCAATAGAAATAGGAACAGAGGAATATTTATATGGAAATGGAATTTCAATTGTTGAATGGCCAGAAAAAATCCGAACTTTATTACCAGTGGAATCAATTTGGGTACATATAGCCCATGTGAAGGAACATCAACGAAAAATTACAATAACAAACGAGTAGAATGTCCCTCCTAGGGAAACGTAGACTTGCATATCGACTTGATTTACTCCCGGTGATTTACCCGTTTCATCGTAGGGCGATGAACGAACTCAATCCGGGTGACTTAGTCTATTATGGACCAAGTCCGGAATATTATGGCATTGGTGAAATTGTTCAAAAAGAAGAGAAAGTATGTGTGGTAGATTTCCGTGGAACAGGGTTATTGGGCATTCATAAAGATGAATTACTCTCCTCTTATCTTATCCCTATTCATAAGCTTAATTTGACCAATTTGTTGAAGAGTAGATGATGGAACCGAACTACTAACATTGGATTCAAATACTTTTTTTGAACAAGCGAAAGAAAAAAGCTTTGCAATTATTTTGACAATACAAAGAATTAAGAGATAAGATCTAGAAAGAAATAATAGTAATTGGATTCGTCATAAATTCGAATAATTCTTCATTTGAAGAACTATTTCTTGCACCATCACTTAACAATTCCACATTGAATTTGATAGGCTGATCTATCTCTGGGGCAGTATTAAATAGTAAGAATATTTCATCTGGCATTGGAGGATCAGATTCTATCCATTCTGTTAGTGAAAACCTATTTAGTCTATTATCATCATACTTCACGATAAGATCAAAATAATCGACAAGATTTGTAGTAATATCCACATTCGAGTTAAAAGGGATGTCACTATGTATTGATATATTTTTGACTTTTTCTGGGGGTAAAGGTGAACAGGCAAACACTAAAGTATTCCATTTCAAATTAGATGTAGGTTTGGTGGAAACAGATAGAATTTCTTTATTTGGTGTAATATTTATTGAAAATTGTTCACTGGTTGTTTCCAATGGATTAATTGATTCAATAGAGACAGACAACTCTGAATTATTTGAAATTTTTAGTGCAACAAGGTGTGCTTTTAATGAGCTGGTATAATAATAATCTCCGAAAGGTCCACATTCTTCTGAATTGCAGGAAGTAACCAATAGATTGAGCCCTACAATAAGAGAAAAGAACGCTAATATTGTTTTATAAGTCATAATTATTGGCTATAGGTTTTTTTGTTAAAATTAATGGCAAAATAGCTCCGCTACAAACGATTTAATGCATGTTAAATGTCTTTTGGGATGTTTCTAGTAGCTAAAATTGGCATTGGTTTAAATTTGATTGAAATATTTAATTATACTACAATTTTCTACCAAACAATCCATTCCTAATTCTAAATTTTTGTTCTATTAGCTATCTTTTCAGCTCCTAAATTTATTCTATGCACGAAATTTTTGAAGCTTTATTACACGGAGTATTTGTTACCTCCACTATTGAATGGATTGCAGTTGTCACTGGAATTGCAAGTGTGTGGTGCTCTATGAAAGAGAATATTTTAGTGTATCCTTTCGGGATTGTAAGTGTTTTGATTTATGTATACCTAGCGTTTGAATACTCTTTATACGCCGATATGGGGGTCTATGGATACTATTTTATTATGAGTGTATATGGATGGTATCATTGGAAAAATACAGATGATGATCGAGACCAAATTGCAATTACAACAAATAATACCCAAGAGTGGCAAATTACGGTAGCATTACTCATTGGGTCTTTTGGTATCTTGGTGGTTGCCTTAATGTATCTTACCGATAGCGATGTTCCAATCTGGGATGCTGCTACCACTTGTTTTGCAATTACTGGAATGTGGTTGATGGCTCAAAAAAAACTTGAAAATTGGATTATGTGGATTATCACCGATATCATTTCTATTCCACTTTATTTCTACAAAGGATTAGTGCTTACAAGTGTTCAATTCTTCCTTTTTACAGTACTGGCCTGTGCAGGCTATATTGCTTGGAAAAAAACGCTAGACAAAGAAAGAGGGGTTATCTAAGTATCAGCCTAGATAATGGTTGTGCTAATTCTTTAATCGATTTCATAAAATCAAATCCAATCTCCTCAACTAAATCTATCATCTTGATCCCTTGGGAATTTTGAATCAGAGTATTTTCTAATTGATCAGAAGCAATGATATCAAGCGAAGCAGAAAGTAGTCCCACATTTTGACCTCCTTGATTGAGAATGGCATTGAATTTGGTTGCCCCAAAAGGAGTGGTTGTTAATGACACTGCCAAGCGAGTCTGTTCATTAATTAATAGAACCTGGTAAAAATTAGAAAGCTGTAAATCAATTTCAGTTCCATCAAAATCTAAATAATGAGCAGGATTGGATGAATCTATAAATAGCTGGCAACAATTTTGAATTATCCATTGCTGAACAAGGAGTTCTTCTATGGTGCCCGCAAATCCACGATGTTGCCAATATTCAAAATTTCTGTCTATCGTTTTTGAGGATGAAAATACAGCAGGTGGTTTTTCAAGTACATGTACTTGATTCGTTTCCGTATGAAACCAAAAATCACGAAGACCATTAGTGAGCATTAAGTAAGGGGCACTTATTTTAGTGTTATACCTAGCAATTTGAATAGCTGTTTTGTCATCTAATTGAATGTTTGGTGCTTTACATTCTACCAAAAGTAATGGGTTGAAATGATCATCATAACAAAGCACATCGGTACGAGAAGAGGATTTATCTCCTGAAAGTGAAACAGGGGATTCTAAGGAAATACGATTTTTAGAAAAGCCAGCTTCTAGAATTAAGTATTCGATACATTTTAATCGAACCCTTTCTTCTGGTCTTTGCTTATACTTTTTTTTAAGGATAGTATTCCAGAGAAATTTTGAATCCTCTTTGTACCGTATCTGTGGATAATGTTTTAAGCCAGAACTAATCAATTGGATTTGGCAACCGCCGCATCATGCGTGTTTTTATTGATATATAATTGCTGAAAAATTGATAAAACATTGAAAATCAAATAATACAAACTTAGCCCTGATGCAAAGTTGTTGAATACAAACAATAACATGATAGGTAAGAAATATTGCATGATTTTCATCTGTTGTGCCATTGGATTACTTGCTCCGCCACCTGCACTGGTCCCAGCAGTTAATTTACTTTGGAAAACCATAGATAAAGTCATGAGTAGAACTAGACCAGCCACTTGATCGCCTAAAAATGGAATACTAAATGGTAAGCTTAAAATATAATCTGGCGCAGAGAGGTCGCTTACCCAAAGGAAGTCTTCCTGTCGAAGTATAATTGAATTCTGAAAGAATCTCCATAATGTTATAAGAATAGGGAATTGAAGAAGCATAGGTAAACAGCCACCTAGTGGATTTACCTTATGTTTTCTGTACAAATCCATGGTTGCTTTTTGCTGTTTTTGGGGATCATTTTTGTACTTATCCTGCACTTCTTTCATTTGTGGTTGAAGTTCCCGCATTGCCGCCATGCTCTTATAACTGCGAATGGTTAAAGGAGATAAAATGAGTTTCACAACCGTTGCAAAAATAATGACTAGTATTCCATAATTCGAAATGAATCCACTAAAGAAATTGAAGAAGGGAATAACTACAAATCGTACGAAGGGATCGGAAAACCAACGTAACCACCCGTAACTCACTTCAACCATGTCAAAGGCATGATCGTCAAATTCTTTAACATCATTATAGCGCATTGGTCCAACATATAAAGCCATAGATATGGTGCCATCCGATGGAATATCGGCTGTAATTGTGGATGTATAAAAATGTTCAGTAGAAGCGTCATCCGCCTCCCCTGTGATTTGACCCGTTAGGTACGCGCCGTCTGTTTCGGTTTCAGGTTTTATGATCTGGGAAAAAAACTTGGTTTTTGTAGCGACCCAATCAACATTTCCATTTACATTTTGTTCTTTATACCCATTTCTTTCATCAAAGTCGGTAACTTTTAATTGCTCCAATTCACCACCAGAATATAAATATGAGGTGGTAGCTAATGCTTCTTGAATTGGATCTTTTTCTGTGAATCGAAGCGGGGCTAACCATCCAAAATCTATGGCTCTTCCAATAACATATTCTCTTATTCCTATAAATCTTATATCCAGATCAATTTCATATTTACCGCCATAAAACGTATACGTATAAATCAATTGACGACCATCGCCTAAATCTAGAGCATAAGAAAGTTCCTCGATTTCATTTTCTTCTAATGAGAGTCCTGATCCATAGGTGAGTTGCTGAAAGAGTAACGTGTTGGTATCTACATTATAATTTTCTGTGGTTAGAAAACCAGTATTATAAGCCGATCGAGTGGTGTCCCCGATCATTTGTATACGTTGTCCATCCCAAGTTAGATGATCTTTTAAGGTAAAGCTAGCAGGACCTGCACCGAGGTTTGTGAATACAGCACTATATCGTGGTGTTTCAATAACAAAATTAGTTTGCACACTGTCTTGACCTTCGGCAAACATTCCTGAAGAAACTCTTGTAGGCTTTGATTCTGTAGTTTCGTTCTGTAGTACAGAGTTAGAGACAGATGGGTTTAAGCTGTTGGTTAAGTTTTCATTGAGTTCAGATTGTTCGATAGTAGCTAAACTATCTTGAATCATTCGTTGACGACGTTGTTCAGCAATTTCCTCTTCACTTGGTAAGGTAAAGTAAAACCATCCTAGCATGAGAATGAAAATGAGTGAAAAACCTATAACCGTGTTCTTATCCAATGATCTACGTATTTAAGAGTGAATGTTCAGCAACGTGAGTACGCAACTTATTTAGTAGTGTTATGATATCTTTTTGTAGTGTTTCAAAATTAGCTTCAGTAGATTTTGCGATAAAAGCCGCATGTACTAAAACAGGGGTGTGTGCGAATGAATTAGTCAAGGATTGATTTAGTCTATACGCTTCTCTCATCAATCGTTTTATTCGATTACGTTTTACTGCATTGCCAATCTTCTTTGGTGCAATAAAAGCTATTTTGAATTCTAAAGTTTTTGATCGCTCTATACGGTGTCTAAGAAAAACTGAACTAGTAGAGAATGTTTTAGAGTCAGAAAAAAGACTCTTATAATTAGATCTACCTTGCAGGATACTTTTTTTGGGAAGAGTATAACTGCAAGGAGATGGAGCAGTTAAATTACTTTGCTCCTTTTCTCTCATCGCTAACAGTTAGCTTGTGACGCCCTTTAGCTCGGCGGCCAGCAATTACATTACGTCCATTTTTTGTGGACATGCGCTTACGGTATCCGTGCTTATTAATGCGCTTTTTATTACTTGGTTGAAATGTGCGTTTCATGAATCAGGATGTTAAATGAATTTCGTAATTCAAAAAGACTATAAATATAAGCAGAAAATGTATTGAATCGAAGAATAAATATGGAAAAATATATTGGGGATTTATTAGGTGTTTTAGGGTACCTGGATGCCTTAAATTTTCACCTCAGGAAGGCATTGAAACAAGAACCTAACAAGTACTGGTCATTCCTGCGTAAGCAGGAATCTAGATCTGTAAAACAACCTATACTTCGTTACCTATCCAGATCCCGGCTTTCGCCGCGGGATGACTTTGAATGAAAAAAGTGGTATGTACTGTCATTCCCGCGCAGGCGGGAATTTAGATCTGTAAAACAACCGATACTTCGTTACCTACCGAGATCCCGGCTTTCGCCGCGGGATGACTTTGAATGAAAAAAGTGGTAAGTACAGGTCATTCCCGCGCAGGCGTTGTTGGACAAGTTGACAAATAAAAAAGCATAGAGTCATTCCTGCGTAGGTAGGAATCTAGATCTGTAAAACAACCGATACTTCGTTAACCATCCAGATCCCGGCTTTCGCCGCGGGATGACTTTGAATGAAAAAAGTAGCAAGTACCGGCCATTCCCGCGCAGGCTTTATTCGACAAGTTGACAAATAAAAAAGCATAGAGTCATTCCTACGTAAGCAGGGATCTAGATCTGTAAAACAACCTATACTTCGTTACCTATCCAGATCCCGGCTTTCGCCGCGGGATGACTTTGAATGAAAAAAGTGGTATGTACTGTCATTCCCGCGCAGGCGGGAATTTAGATCTGTAAAACAACCGATACTTCGTTACCTACCGAGATCCCGGCTTTCGCCGCGGGATGACTTTGAATGAAAAAAGTGGTAAGTACAGGTCATTCCCGCGCAGGCGTTGTTGGACAAGTTGACAAATAAAAAAGCATAGAGTCATTCCTGCGTAGGTAGGAATCTAGATCTGTAAAACAACCGATACTTCGTTAACCATCCAGATCCCGGCTTTCGCCGCGGGATGACTTTGAATGAAAAAAGTAGCAAGTACCGGCCATTCCCGCGCAGGCTTTATTCGACAAGTTGACAAATAAAAAAGCATAGAGTCATTCCTACGTAAGCAGGGATCTAGATCTGTAAAACAACCTATACTTCGTTACCTATCCAGATCCCGGCTTTCGCCGCGGGATGACTTTGAATGAAAAAAGTGGTATGTACTGTCATTCCCGCGCAGGCGGGAATTTAGATCTTTAAAAACAACCGATACTTCGTTAACAATCCAGAACCCAGCTTTCGCCGCGGGATGACTTTGAATGAAAAAAGTGGTATGTACTGTCATTCCCGCGCAGGCGGGAATCTAGATCTGTAAAACAACCTATACTTCGTTACCTACCGAGATCCCGGCTTTCGCCGCGGGATGACTTTGAATGAAAAAAGTAGCAAATACAGGTCATTCCTGCGTAAGCAGGAATCTAGATCTGTAAAACAACCGATACTTCGTTAACTATCCAGATCTCAGCCATCGCTAGAAAATGATATCATTTCTTTAAAGGCATTTTCATTATGCTATCCAAACGCTGACTATCTTCCGATTTAAACTCTTTCAAACCTAACTGAATTTCATGTATATTTTTTCTGATACGAAAAGTACCAAACAGGGAATCCCAAAAAGAAAATAGGGTTCCAAAATTAGAATCAGTTTCTGGCTGCCAATCGGAATGATTTACTTTATGTAGGGATGGAGTAACTATTATTTTACGCAAAAAACGATCGATTTTTTCAGGAAGTTGAATATTTGCATGATGAAATTGGATAACGAATACAGATACAATTTCATAGATAAGCAATTCCCATAGATGCATTCCAAAAAGTATAAGTATTCCTATTCTTAACACGGAAGAAAAAAAGATCTCACCCACATGAAATCGAGTAGCTGTAGTTACATTCATAAACGGATCGGAATGATGTACTTTATGAAAACGCCATAGAAAGGGAATCACATGATTGATTCGGTGCCAAGTATACATCCAAAAATCAAAAAATAGGATGGCGAGTAACATTCTTAGTGGGGATTCAAAATTTCCGAAAAATGGTTCAAGCCAATGTAATAGTCCAAAGGTGTGCTGATCAGACCAAATGGTAGCCCAAAGCCATAATCCGGAAAAGAATAAAGTAATAACAAGAGCATTTATCAATCCAATACTAAGATTTTTTAGATAATGCCTATTTCTTTTGGTGTTGGATGAACGCCAAAAATCGAAAAAGGGATGAAGATTTTCAACGAGAGAAAGTACAACAATGCCAAGAAATGCAAATGCAATTTGGGTATTTGTAAGTAATGGTATCAGTTCTTGCATCGTCGTTTGCTTATAAAAGTACGATCAGATAAGATATTGATTGCTTGCAAAACAAAAAAAGAGAGTAGTAGGTTCGTGATGATGCTGTTCGTTGTTGTTAACAACCTCCCCATATAGCTGGGGTTTGTGTTAATCTAACTCAATACCATAGATCCTTGATTCCTCCCTCCATGGATGATAGCCTTGTCCCATGTAATTGAATCCAAATTTCTCATATAACCCAACATGTGCTGTGCTCAGGTATAAGTGAGTGTATCCGAATTTTTTGGAATCCCTTTTTGCTTTATTAATTAATAGAGAACTATATCCATTTCCTCTTTCCTTCTCGTCTATATATAAGGCACAAATCCACGGATATAAATCTCCCCTACTGATGAAGTCGTTGGTAATTAATCCGGCACATCCGATTATCGCACCCTCTTTTTCTAATACATACCACTGAGGCAAGTCATTGGCGGCATTGATAGCATGTGAAATCGAATCCTCATAGATGATGGGCCATACATTGTTCCATTTTTGTTGAAAATATTCAATAGCACGATCTCTATAGTCAGGTTGTTCTCTTATCGAAATAATTCGCATTGATTAATGTATGGTGGTAGTGGGTGGATTGAAGGTAAAAGAGCTCCTGTTTTCATTAATGGTCTCGGTTAAACGTTCATTAACAGCTTTTGCTGGCAATGAACTTTTTAGCCATTTTTAGCTCTCATTTTCTATTTTCAAATGATTTGGTAATCTGTTATACCATTTTATTGTACTGTAACATGCATGTTTGAGAAAATTATTCAGTTCAGGTAAATCTTCTATTGCACATTCATTTTTATCTGTTTCATAATTTGATTTTGCATGTACTATTGAATTTCTTGTACTATAAACAATTCCCCCAAGCATATTCGCTGCAATCGTCATTTTCTCTTCACTTAATTCATATGAAATATTTTTCTCTTTTAATTGTCCTCTGATTCTTTTCTTTAAAGATTTTGGAAGATATTCAAACAAATCAATTATGTCGAAGCATTCTCTAAATACTGCTTTCACTAAATCTTTATCTTTTAAATCTTCGTCAAATTTTCTTGTTAGTTTATAAATAGATTGTAGGAAATCAGCATCAGGTTTGAATGCTTTCGGAGAATCTAACTTGGTTCTTAATCTCTCATTTGCTTTAATCTTAACAACAACTGGTGCAAAGTATTCAAGAATCTTATAGAAATATAACAATCGAATATCTTCATTAAGAGGTCGAATTGCTTTTGAATATATCTCCATTCCCACATTAAATTCTTCAATTCCATTTAGTTCGGGGATTTCTAATTCTGCTTCTTCGTCTTCATCAGTTCCATAAAATACAGTTTCGCTTACCTGAGTAAAACCTACGCTTGTATGAAGCTTATTTGCTAATTCGAAAAAATATGACTGTAGCAATTTGTTTTCTTTTTCTTCGCTTAATCTTTTATCTTCTCTTATATATTCAATTTCAACTGCTATATATGATGAACATGGTGGGGAGTATTTATCATACTCTCCTAATTCCATTGCAGCAATTCCAATTAGGATTGGAGAAGAAACCAATCTAATCTTAATCCCTTCACTTGTTGTAACTTCAAAATTTGATTCACTTAAAAGATACTCTATAATTCCTGAGTCACTCCCAATTACTCTTTGCGTAAATCTTTTTGTTATGGTTTTATTTCTGTCCTTAATTTTAACTGAATCAAATTCTTCTATAAGACGTGAGAATTCTTCTATTTTGTGAATTGATTTAGAATCATATGGAAATGGAATAAGAATTTCAGTATCTCCAATTTTAACTTCATAATCACTTGGTTTATCTTCATAATATTCACCAATTAGTTCATATCTCTTGGCTAATTCACCAAGTGCCTTATTGATTTTTTTGATATTTGATTTGTTTACTTGCAATTGCTTTTTCTTTTTTATGAATAGCTAACGTGGCTGTATTACCTAAAATGGGTTTACCATTGAATGTAGCCCAAGTTGGGATGAGTTGCTACGCAACTTTTGTACTTAGCCCAGCCACGTTGGAGAAGATAAGCGGAGCGAATAGTTCATTAAGACACAGGCTTTACACAAGTTAAAGATTAGGGTTTACACTAAATTGGTCTCTAACCTTGCATGTTGATCTTTATTTCTTAGTTTAGTTTCATCAAAGAAGCCTAAAAATATATTTCTATAATATACGCTCCAAATTCCATTTCCTACTGGTTCAATACCAACATATTTGCCTTCAGTAATATTTCGCCCTAAGAAGTCACAAACGATGAAGTATTCATTACCAGGCAGATTCTCAACGAAAATTTTATCTGAGAACAGATTCGGATAAATTTTATACCCTTTTACGAAATGACTTTCTTCAATACTTGTCTAAGGAGTGCAGGAACGAACATCAATTTCGCTGTATAAATTTGAGTCATGGTTTGGGTCTTCTACCGTGTTAGCTATCATTGAAATTTTAACAATTTCATCACTTGTAGAAAAACAAAGTTGGTGAAAGTTGTCGTTGTCATTTATATCTGCTATAGAAATAGGTACATGTGGAATTAGAACTCCAGAACTGTCAGAATAGCCAATATAATACTGAAATAAGTCAGATTCGGTATCACCACTTATATACGGTGTAATGCCACCATTCCAAGCAACTTGAATCGTTTGTGTACCTAAATTACACTCATTCAGAGTGCCATCAATTCTTTGGGCAAAGAATAAACTTGGTCCATCAGCAAGGGGAATTACATTCTTGGTAGTGATTCCGTTTAGGTTTATGATTTTTGAACAAGCGGACTCTCCGGATAAAGTATCGGTTGTAAATAAATCCCCTATAACTCTAACTTCAACAGGTGGATTGGTAACAGCGTTACCAAATTCACCTAACAGAAGCACGGTTCGATTTTCTCCGTTTTCATTAGCGGGTGCTAAAAGAGCACACATTGGGATGTGTTTATTTCCAAGGCTATCTACAACTTCAAAATCAGATTCTGACAAGGTGGCTATATCTACTGGGAATTTAAAATTAACAGGCATACCATCTAGAAGGCTTCCTGGTTGATTACACAATAGACTTGGTAGTGCATTATCAAGTCCAAAAAAAGCTGATACAAGAGCATCTTGGTTAATCTGTTCATGAGGCTCTTCATTTACGCTACATGAAAAAAAGAGGATTACCGTAAATAATTGAAATAGATGTCTCATTTTTTTATTTGCTTCCAACGTTGCTGGGCTAAGTACAATGGTTTTACCATTGTACTTTAGCCCAAATTGGGATGAGTTGCTCCGCAACTTTTTTTAATTAATTGTTAAATTTATGGTAATAAACTCAGTAGGACTCGATTTAAACTTCAATTCCTAATCACCAACATTGTTTGTTATAAATTGATACGTAATCGTTTCAATTGGAGCATCAAAAGTACAAACGTCGCCTTCATATTTTGCTACAATTTCAATGTTTCGTGAATTTCCATTTGAAGAGTCAATAAATTCCGCAGATTTGTAACAGGAACTACCACTGATCCTAAATAAAACTTCAATATTTGAGGTTTCATTAACCATTCCTGTTGTTGGTGAATTTACGGCAATAACATATTCAGTAACGTAATAATATTCACTTTTATCAGTACAGCTAAAGAACAGCACAACAGTTAATAATATTGAAATCATTAAAACAAAATTCTTTTTTTCCATGTTTGTTGAAACGATTTAAACGAGTTTATATTTCAGATGGATTGATTTTTAGAGTTTGGCTTCAATGGTTATTTTGAAACCGAGCACAGAATAAACAGCAGTTAGCAACGCAAACACGGTTCTAACCCAATGTAAGTTGACCCACCATTGAAGTCTTATGGCGGTTGCCTCTTGCGTGAAGTCCCCTCCTAAAAAGCTGAAGTTTGTTGGGATATGGTAAATGGCTGAAATTATGAATCCTGCAATTACTCCGTAAAAGGCAATCCTCCATGATTTCCCAGCTTTAGTTTTTCTATACCAAATAAAGCAAGTGACAACTCCAATAATGGATGGAATCATGGTCAAGGGTAATGTTGTCAGGAGTAATGGGAATTTCAAGGTAAAATCTGCTATAAAGGATTCTGAATCGAGAGATTGCCAATAAGGTGCGTGGGCCAACCCCATGTTAATAAGATTTCCCAGATAGGCCCCCGATCCGATGATTGCTATGAGATTTATGGTGAAACTTTTCTTAGTGATTTTCATTTTGGTATTTCATTTAGTCTATAATTAGCCAACGATTTTGAATTACTGCCAACGTGACTGAGCTACCTACAGTGGGTTTACTATTGTAATTTAGCCCAAGTTGGGATGAGTTGCGTGAGTTAGCACTTAATTTTGCAAGTACAAACTAAATTGAAAATCCTCGCGGATTTTCAGAAGTAGGCGAGGACAAGCAATTACTTATAGCCATTGTTAGCCACTGTAATTTTATATTTTTTCAAACTTTTTTCCATTCCACTTATAAAAATTGGTCGAAATAAAATGATTTCCAGTTTCAAAATTTTCTTTGACAGTCCCTTTTAGTTTTTCAATTGCTTCTTTGTCATTTGAACCTGTAATGAAAACTAAATCACGATTTGGAATTGCTATTACAATTTCTCCGTTCACATCAAAGTTTTTTTTAGTCCAAATGCCAGTTATTAACATTAAACTAACTTCATAATCACCACCTGCAATCAGTGCGAAATTTCCATTCTCTCCAACTTTCTCAATTTTAGGTAATACATTGTTTAGGTTATTAACTGAAAATTCCAAAAGCGTGTCTTTTGAAATTTGAAGTTTTTCAAATTCCTCTTGGTTAAAATAATGGATGCTTTCTTCTCTGTCCTCTGCGTAAACTATAATCAAGTCCTCGTTGTAAGGTTCCCAAATTAATTCTGGTACTTTATAGTCTGCAACAGAATTCCCAAGTGATTTTAATTGTTCAAAATAGTCACTTGGTTTAATAATTGGAACAATTCTATCGACGTTTATTTCTTTGCTTTTGTTAAAAACATCGCCTGAAGCATTGGCATATCTTTCTATGACTTCATCTATTTTTTTTGGGTCAAGTTTGTATTCGCGATATGAGTTGTCCAAATAATGAGTTACTTCTCCATCTTCTCCGTAAGTTGCTTTGAGCACTAATGGTTCAACTATTTCATAGGTTACTTTAGGATACTTCTTTTCCATAACCTTGATGTACTTTTTTGTGTATCGACTTTCAGTCAAAACTATTGGTTGTGAAGAACATCCTGTTATGAATAATCCAAGTATTATGTGAAGTAGTTTTTTCATTATTGTGGTTAACGTGCCGGGCTAAGTTCAGTTGGTTTTACCTATTGAATTTAGTGAGGGTTGGGATGAGTTGCTACGCAACTCCTGAACTTAGCCCGGCACGTTGGAGAAGAGGAGCGGAGCGAATTCTTCTCCAACAAAATGGTAAACTGAACTCAGTTCACTTTATCCCTATTGTATCTTTAAGTATTATTCAGTTTATCCTACTTATTTATAATGATAAACTGAATAAAATTAATTTATTATTAAGCTTCAACATAAGCATAATAATGCGGTAAAAAAATCATCTTTTTATTGAGTAGGTTTGTTTAAGCATCGAGATTCCCACTTTCGTGGGAATGACGGTAATGTTAGTTTGTAAGCTTTGTCGTTGTACGGCTTATATACCATTCTCTCTCTAGAGTCAGTCCGATCCCGATTCATCGGGAAAGGAGTCTTAACCTCTTTGATATACCATGAAATCTATTCCTAAGCTTAATCAAGGGGTGATTATGTATTATGTTTATATGATGTATTTGATGCGAATTCGTCTCCAATAATGGAGTGGAAATAAACAAACATTCTTTCTCTGTATCAAAGTCCGTTCTTTTGTAACAATTAGAAACAGGGTGGGGTGGTACGAATGTAGTCTAAGAACGAGCTGCACACCCACGAATCAATTTGTCACAAATATAGTTATGGCGTAATATTTGACAAGAAATACGGTGAAAAGTTGAACCACCTTCGATTAAAGGTTAACTTTCATTGTTTTAACCAAATTATCCACTCCAAGCGAGACTATGTTAGATAAAGTAGGAAAGCTAATCACCAAAGTGTTTGGCTCAAAGAGCGAAAAAGATATTAAAGGCATTCAGCCCATTGTAGATAAAATTAAGGCATTTGGGCCCGATATGGAGTCATTGAGTGATCAAGAGCTTCAGGCCAAGACCCAAGGGTTCAAAGAAAAAATCCAAGAGGCAACAGCCGAAGTAAGAGCTGAAATTAAAGAGATAAAAGCCCGCCTCGAACATATAGAGGAATTAAACCCTACCGAAAATAGAAGATTAGGTGAAGAACTCGACCAACTGGAACAAGAAGAACTGGACATTATTGAAGATGTTCTTAATGACATATTGCCCGAAGCTTATGCAGTATTGAAGGATACCTGCCGTCGATTTGTCGGTAAGAGTTGGAAGGTTGCTGGAGATGAAATTACTTGGAATATGATTCCTTATGATGTTCAACTTGTAGGAGCTATTGTACTTCACCAAGGGAAAATCGCAGAGATGCGTACGGGGGAAGGTAAAACGCTAGTTGCCATTTTTCCTGCATACCTCAATGCACTTACCGGAAAAGGGGTGCATGTAATTACGGTGAATAATTATCTGGCAAAACGTGATGCTGAGTGGAATGAGCCCATCTTTAAATTCCACGGTTTAGAAGTGGCCTGCATCGACAATTATGATCCCAATACAGAAGCTCGCCGCGAAGCCTACCGTAAAGATATCACCTACGGAACGAACAACGAGTTTGGGTTCGACTATCTCCGAGATAACATGGTGATCAATAAAGATCAATTGGTACAGCGAGAACATAATTACACCATTATTGATGAGGTTGATTCAATCCTTATCGATGAGGCAAGAACACCTCTAATCATTTCTGGTCCTGTCCCAAACGATAATAAGTCAGACAAGTACATAGATATGCAGCCCCGTATCGAGGCTCTAGTGAATGCGCAGAAAAAATTAATCACTCAGTTAGTTGCTGAAGCACAACAGCACCTAAAAAATGAAAACGAAGAAGAAGCGGGACTTGCCCTCTTTAGAGTTCAACGAGGTTTCCCAAAGAATACGCGATTCCGAAAAATGCTTCAGGAGCCGTCTATTCAAAAGATGATACAGAAAACAGAAGCCTTTTACTTAGCGGATAATGCTAAAAATATGCCCATTGTAGATGAGTACTTGTACTATGCAGTGGATATGAAAATGAATTCCATTGAGATGACCGAGAAGGGACGGGAATTTGTAACAAAAAAGGGAGAGGACTCCGATTTCTTTGTAATTCCAGATTTAGGATCAGAAACAGCATTGATCGAACAGTCTATCGAAGAATTGGAAAAAGAAAAAGTTGCTGAAATTGAACATAACGATGCATTTAGTGACAGCTATAAAGAGAATAAAATTTCTGAAACTAAACTAGAGATTCAACAAGAACGGGATAAACGTTTTAACGAATTACATCGATTATTTGCAGAACGTGGAGACAGAATTCATACGGTGAATCAATTGCTTAAAGCCTACACCAATTTTGCCAAAGAAGAAGAATACATTGTGCAAAATGGCAAGGTTCAAATTGTAGATGAACATACGGGACGTGTGTTATCAGGTCGTCGTTATTCCGACGGCTTACACCAGGCTATTGAAGCAAAAGAAAATGTAAAGGTTGAGGCTTCTACGCAAACATATGCCACCATCACCCTACAAAATTATTTTAGGATGTATAACAAACTTTCTGGGATGACGGGTACGGCAGAAACCGAGGAGGGAGAATTTAATGAGATCTACGAATTAGATGTTGTTGTAATCCCAACCAATCGACCTATTCAACGTGATGATCAAGAAGATCTGGTATTCAAAACAAAGCGAGAAAAATTCAACGCTGCGATCAAAAAAATTCAAGAATACCATACAAAAGGTCAGCCAGTATTAGTGGGAACAACCAGTGTGGATGTTTCTGAAACTATGAGCCGGATGTTGAAAAGAGCTGGTATTAAGCATAATGTCTTAAACGCCAAACAACACGCCAGTGAAAGTGAAATTGTTAAGCAAGCGGGCCAGCCAGGAGCGGTAACAGTAGCTACAAACATGGCGGGGCGTGGTACGGATATTAAACTGGCCCCTAGTGTGCTAGAAAATGGTGGACTTGCCATACTTGGTACTGAGCGCCATGAATCACGCCGAATAGATTTACAGTTACGAGGCCGTTCGGGTCGCCAAGGAGATTTAGGTGAATCACAGTTTTATGTATCTTTAGAAGATAAATTAATGTCGCTATTTATGAGTGATCGGGTAGCTGGTGTGATGGATAAACTTAGTTTTGAGGAAGGGGAAGTAATAACTCATCCATGGATCACAAAATCACTTGAACGAGCACAATCTAAAGTTGAGCAGAATAACTTTAGTATCCGTAAGCGTCAGCTTGAGTATGATGATGTACTCAACAATCAAAGAAATGTAATTTACGCACGGCGAAAGCATGCTTTGCTGGGTGATCAGCTACGAACGGATATCTTGGGCATGCTCGAGGAATTTGTGGAATCGCTGGTTGATGATTATGTGATGGCAGGTGATTATGAAGGGTTACACAAAGAAATACTACGTCAGCTAGCGGTTGATGTTGAATTTGATCAGGAACACTGGCGATCACTTGGGGAAGACGCACTCACTGAATTAATCATAGATCGCGCATTAGAAGTTTATGCCCGTAAAGAAGAAATGATGGCCAAACCTCTTTATGAGGTGATGAAACGTATTTCGGAAGCAGATCCAGAACGAAGACCAGATCGCGTTCAAATCGTATTTACCGACGGATTACGCCGAATGCGTGTTATTGTTGATGTGGAAGCAGCGCTTGAAAATGAGGGTCGTGAAGTAGCTAGGGCGCTAGAGCGGAGTGCTGTTCTTTCAGTGATTGATGATAAATGGATGCAGCACCTTCGAGAATTAGATTCTGTGAAAGAAGGGATAGGACTTCGGTCATTTGCACAGAAAAACCCTTTGCTAGAGTATAAAAAAGAAGCTTTTGATATGTTCAAGCAGTTATTGGACATGATTAATCAAGAGGCTATTTCTCAAATTTGGAAATCCTTTCCAGAAGCCCAAGCCAATGAGGGACAACTAAAGCAAGCACAGCAACAGAAGTCACGATACGATACCTCAAGAATGAAAGCTTCTCAAGCCGATTCTACTGGAATGGGTCTTCAAACTACATCTGGCAAACCCTTAGAAGGGGCTAAACAACCGCCTATGGGTAACACAAAAAGAAAACCAGTGGCAGTGGTCGCAGAACCTGGTAGAAATGATGTCGTTACCATACAAAATATGAATACGGGTGAGACGAAATCCATAAAATGGAAAGTAGCCAAAAGACTTATTGATGAGCAAGGCTGGGTGTTAGTGGAAAGCTGATAGAATTTTCAAGATTCAATTAGCTACGACTTATTAAACTACGAAAGGATGAAATAATGCATGTTCAATTGGTCTTGCATATAAAGAATGTATGACAGGATTTAAAACTTATATCCTAAACTTATTCGCACCCCCATTTCTGTTAATCTCTGGTGATGTTTTTCTTTCTCAAAAGGGATAGATGCATGCCGTTTAAAATTGGGATTGATGGAGATCGTGTAATTATCAAAACTGTATTCCCATCCAACACCAAACCCAAATCTGATTCCATATTGGGGGTCAAAGCTTTGTTCTTTGTTATGAAAGTCCAACATAGCACCTCCATCAATGAAAAAATATTTTCCAATCGCATAGGTTGCATAAAGAGGAATTGAAACTAAGTGTAATTTTATTAATGAAATTACTTTTACATCAAATCACAAATCTAAGAATTTAGGCCATTGCAGAAATCCAACAACTGGGGTAATAATAGGTTATTTAATTAAGGTCATGCTTCTTGTTTCTACGACTTTACCATCAATTTTTAATTGATACATATATATTCCACTGGATAAATCTGATGCATTAAAATTAACATCATACATCCCAGCATTTTTATATTCATTAACCAGCGTAGCTACCTTTTTACCCATTATGTCATAAATGCTTAATTCAACGGTAGAATTAGTTGATAGGGAATATGAAATAACAGTATTAGGATTAAATGGATTTGGATAATTTTGCGATAAATTAATGAAGCTTGGTACATTTGGTCTTATGTCTTCATTATTAACACCAACATCACAAATAGCATTTCCAGCCACTGCTTTAATCATGCTAAAGCCCATATTCTGGCCAATGTGTAAGTATGAAAGTGCATTGTTATTAAAGTGATGTAATGCATCATCAGGAGATTGGTCTACTGCATAATAATAATCTCGAGTGTCAACATATCCAACATTTCCTTCATAGCTGAAGTCACATGCTACAGCTTCTTGTGCAGGCACAATATAATCCTGAATTTTATGAAGCCAAGGATCTCCATGATTTCTATTGTCACCGTAATGTCCACTATTGGCAATTACAATTGGTAAGTTGGGAGATTTCAAATCTTTTCGAATATCAGCTAAAAGTAAAGAAAGATTATTTTCATACTCCTGGGCAAAATCAAGAGTTTCACCATCATTCCATCCTTGAAACCATCCAAAACCTGTAAATTCATATTCTATTCCTTCAAAAGACGGAAAGAATGTCCCTAGATTATTAGTTATTTTTTCAGTGGTTTCAATAATTTTAGTGTAGTATTCACCAGTATCTCCATTAGCAGAAGGTGGTCTAAAATCAACAGCAAGGTTTTTACCGCCCCATGCAGTTTTTATGATCAAAATTGGATCTTCGCCAAAAAGACTATCAATTTCATAAGCAAACATCAATTCAGGTCCTATTTGATCATATCCAGTTCCTTGATCAACACTAGCTTTTGCGATCAATGTATCCGTATCACGCTCAGAATAGATCCATACATTATCTAAGATTTTCCAATCGTCTTTAGATCCCACCTTTTCCCAATGATTAGTACTGTCTTTATCAAGAACGTCTATTAAAGTTCCAATAGACCCTGGTGCCCATTCTTTTCTAACCCAACCATGACCATGCATATTCGATTGACCTGCAAGAATGAATTTGCGTAACATTTTACTCGGTGCTGATTTTTCTTGACGAGATACTATAGGTACAAAACCAATTTCTAGTCCCGAAGGAGGATCTACAATCAAATTCGGGTCAAGACTTACTAATTCTCCAGTTGATGGTGGTTTCAAATATTCTTGGTCAGGTTTCCAATGTGTATGTATTAATTCAACTCTTTCCTGTAATTTTTGTAACTGATCATTTGGTAGATTAGCTCTCACAACGGAGGGTTGATTTATAAACTTATACCAATAATACGTTACTTTACTACCATCACCTAGGAAAGCATAAAATGGACCAGCTGAAGGTCCAGGATTGCGCCAAGGGTTATCAGGGTCATTATATTTGTGGTTTTCTGGATCTAGTGGAGTGAGATAAGGAATATTATTATTTATTGGATGGGATTGTAATTCTTGATCTAATAAACTGGTTGAAGAAGGGACATCTTCTTCTTTAATAGGTACCCATGTATTATCACCATTTACATTGAGTTGATAATATTCCGGTAGCAAATAAGAATCTGAAGTTTGAGATACATAAGAACCATCCCATTTAATTCCCATATGATTTTCATCTTCGATATAGGGTGTGCTGTAAATATTTGATTTTATGTGTGTTGGTATCGAATAGTCATGGTCACCATGAGTTTTAATTTCTTCTTGCATGTATGAGGTAGTATAGGCTACATCCAAAGTTCCTTGTTCTTCTAAAAATGTATGTAACGATGGAATTACAGGCTCTGCATTTCCATTAAACCAAGCATAAATTTTATTCCAAAGTGCTTCTTTTGAATATACTTTAATTTGATGATTCAATAACGAATAATTTGTATCAGCATTTTTTGGAAAACTTCTTCTCGAAACTTTAGAATATGCTTTTCCTGAATTATCGTAACTTATTAAAGCAGGAGAATATGCATGCTCAACTCCAAAGCCTACATTTTGATTGGAAGGTCTAGCATCAAAAAATTGACCTTCTAAATGTGGATTATCAACTAATGATTTACTCCAAAATGTAGGTAAAACGAATGTTAATGGTCCTTTAAAATTTTCAGAATTGAGGAAAAGTGTCCATGATTGATTTCCTGTAGATATAGGTTCACCATTAGTTTCGGACATAGTATCTGTAAGTGGTAAAGGTAAGTAACCGTATCCAAGTAACTGCCCATTACTTCCTTGCTTCATATTTAGTCCATCTGGTGGCCATAGTATATGTTGCGATAGTTGAGCTATTCCATATTTTCCTTCATCCTTGGTCCAATCTCTATACCCGTTTGGTACATGATCTATCGTAGCCGTGCTTCCATCTCCTGGACCGTTAGCCCATGCGCTAAAATTGTAAGCAACTGCACCCATGATAAATTTAGGAGTTTTAGTCCCAAAACGTGTATTACCCCACCATCCAAGTCCCCCTTCAATGGTCTGATAAAAAGATAGATGATCTGAGTTATCGATTGGTTTAGGTGATAACCATGAAGATGCTAATCCTGATTGAAATGCTGTGTAGCCTGGATAATTTACCATAACTGGCCATACTGATGAGTACATGGTATAACCAGAACCGTAGGAGGAATTTTCTACTCTTTCAGTATTTATCCACGTAAATGAAGTAAATCTTGATGGAATCACATCATCATTAGTTTGAGCAATAATGTTAGGTAAAAGGAAAATATTTAGTATTATACTAAGTAAAGATATGTATTTCATTTTTAAGTTTATTAATAACAATTTTAAAATAGTTAAAATATTAATAATATATGTATTAGTCATTTGTGTAGCTAAGATAGAAACATTGTGAAAAACTTAATAAAAAAATGGACATCAAACATATTCATTACAATCTTATTTGGAGCACCCAATAGTACTTGGAATAATATGATTTGGATAGATCAATGAGCTCCAATGTTCATCATCATACTTTATTCAATAGTTAAATTTTGTCTTTCTACAAGAAAATCGAAAGACATATCTGACAAGCTTTTTCCATCAGCGGTAGCGTTCCATGCACCATGACCCGCATTTAACAGTGTTACAAGATGATTGTAAATACCTAGAGAATTATAAATATCACGTAATTCAATGGCTTCAGAATAGGGTGTAAATGCATTAGGATCTTTATTTCCGTGTGCTGTAAATAATTCAGGATCGTTGATATCATATCTGTCCAATCCAAAAATCGATTCAACTAATTCTAATTTTATGTTAGAACCCCAGAAATTAATAATATTCTTTACATTGTAGGAGATATTGATGTTGGTAGTAGCGAGCGTAGGGTCTTCAGATATATCCATTTCATTAGTAAAATCTTCTTGGTTTGAAATACCTAGTGTGATGGATGTTATTGCCCCTGCTGAAGCTCCTCCAACTGTGATAAAATTTGTATCTATATTGTAAATTCCAGAGTTAGCAACCACCCACCGAAGCGCTGCTTTGGCATCTCTTTGAGCAGCATACATCGCAATTAGTGTCTTAGTTTCTTCGGGTGTAGATGTTATTTCCTGACTAAAGGAAATCCAATCTTGTGGTGCTATTCCTTTATAATAGTATAGCTCATTATTAGGTGGAATTTCAGCGATATTCCCTAATTCTTTTGAGGTTCTATAGTCTATAGATACAAAAACCCATCCCCTGGAAGCATAATAATTGGCCATATCTACGATTTCTGGTTTTAGTTTTGAACCACCCATAAAACTACCTCCATGTATGAACATTATAACAGGACGGTTAATAACTTCATTGTCAGGATAATAGACATCCAATTTAAGAGGGATAGGAAACGAAGAAGTACTTGAATCATCATATCCTAAACCTTGAGCATATTGTATGTCTTGATCGATAATAACCGGAAAGGTCGACACCTGTTTAACAACAGGTGTTGATTCTTCAGAATTAACTACATAATCTGTTTTATTACATGCTGTTAATAACATTGTAATTTTGAGGAATAGGATAATTATATTTTTCATAGTCTTGCAATGTGGATGGTATGATTTAACAGTTATCGCTGTACTAATTAAAAAAATTAGCATCTTGAAATCAGGATGGTTGTACGTTATTCAACACTTAATTTCTGCCGGCTTACTATGAAATTAAATGATAGCTCGAATAAACCCACACCATCAACTTCAGCATCCCATGCCCCATGTCCTGCGGGGTTGTCATCTGGGGGATATACAAGCGTATTCAATTCGTTATAAATGCCTAAAGAGTCATAAACACTTTGCAATTCTAGAGCTCCTTCATAAGGCGTTTGTAGATCTTCAGCTTTACCATGTCCCATGAATAATTCTGGATCGGTAGCATCATATCGCTCATATTTTTTTAAATCATAGACTCTTTCATGTAAATCCAATTTATCATTCGACCCCCAGAAATAAACCATACTTTTAACATCATAGCGTTCATTAAGATGAGTAGTCGAAAGCGTGGGATCGTCATCTAAAGATATTTCTTCTCTAAAATCTTCCTGATTTGAAATCCCTAATGCTATTGTAGTTATAGAACCTGCTGAGTTTCCTCCAACTGTAATGTAATCGGTGTTGATATTGTATGCACTAGCATTAGCGACAATCCAACGCAATGCAGCTTTAGCATCTCTTTGAGAGGTATATTGAGCAATTGATTGCTGTAACTTCTTAGGAGAATCTGGATTTTGATTTAAAACATAACTGACCCATTCTTGCGGTGCAATACCCGTATAGAAATCTATTATTTTATCACGATCTATCTTAACCATTTCTTTCAACTTGTCTTTACATGCAGGTATATGTTCTGCATCACATAATTCTTCTGTGGTCCGATAATCGATAGAAATAAAAACCCATCCTCTTGTAGCATAATATTCTGCCATTTCTACAATATCTACCTTAGTTTTTGTGCCACCGGTAAATCCCCCTCCATGTATCCACATGAAGACAGGTCTATTATTCGAACGATCAACAGGGTAATACACATCTAACATAAGGGGTGAATCATCACCTAAATTGTTTGAAGAAAATGGATATACACTTTCATTATCATGTACAAGTCCTTCCGCGTAAACGATATTAGAGTCCTTGACGAATGAATACGAAGGGCTTCGCTTTACAATAGGAGTGGCATCTACAGAATTAATTAGGTTGTTCTCTTGATTACATGCTGTTATTGAAAAAATAATACTAATGAATAGAATGAATATACCTTTCATGGGTGATAGTTTTAAAGTATGCATTATTTAACCTAAGTGAAGTGTAGATATATATTCACACGCTTAGGTAATTTATCTATTGTACACTTATGGAGCTTTCAACCCCTAATTTGAGTATTAAATGATTCCATTTGGCAAGTCTAAAAGATTTAACATTGCATTTCTATGATCATTCCTTATACTAGTTCAATTAAACGAATTCGAAAGATATTTTGGAGATACTAGGCATTTTAATCGATGGTGAAAGTGTAAAGGGAGCCATCGTTGACACTGATAAAGGAGAAATTTTATCTGAAAAGAGATCTATTGATGCAATAAGTGATACTCGACCACATAAGTTGATTTCTAAAATGCATAAAATTGTTAAGAAATTTAACTGGGAAGGCCCAATTGGAGTGGCATTACCTGCCGCAGTTCGTAAAGGTCGAATTCTATCTACACATATATTAGATGAAGCCTGGGTTGATGCAGATGCTGATCATTTATTTTCTGAAATAACAGGCTGTGATGTTCAAGTAATGAATTCTTCGGATGCAGCCGGTCTTGCTGAAATTCGATGGGGAATTGGAAAAGGAGTAGCCGGTACAGTAATCGTCTTTACTATTGGCGAAAATATAGGCTCCTCTGTGTTTGTAAATGGGAATCTTGTCCCAAATACTGATTTAGGAAATATCGAAATAAAAGGGATTTCAGTAGAGGAAAGAGCCTCAAATAAAGTGAGAAAAGAAGAAGGAATTCAACGAAAAACGTGGGCAAAACGACTACAATTTATCCTGGAACATTTTGAAAAATTATTTCATCCCGAACTTTTTATAATAGCTGGCCAGATAAGTTCAAAAGCAGATAAGACGCTGCCTTACATAAAACTAAGTACTCGTTTTAAGCCCGCTGAATTTAAAAATAATGCTGCGCTGTTAGGAGCGGCATATTACGTTTCAAAGAAAAAAATGAAATAGATACTTTCAGATTAGTTCAATAAAACTTTTCAGAAGTCTATTTTTATGCCCTTTTTTCCAGATGGCTGTAAGTTTTGTGCGTTGATGGATATCTTTTAAATCAATGCATTTGAAATTGAGTGCAAACCCATGTGTTAACGATGTAGGTACAATACCAATGCCTAGATTTTGCTCTACTAATCGAAAAATTGTATTTGCATGTACCGATTGATGTGCCACCTTTGGTGAAAAACCCTGATCTTCAAAAATACTCATTATCTTTTCGAAATATCCATGACTATACTGGCTAGAAAATAAAATGAATGATTCTTCTTGTAGTTGTTTTACAGATCTAAAATTTTGCTGATTCAATTCATGACTAATTGGTAATACCAAACTAAAGGTTTCTTTAAAAACATGTTTCTTCTCAAGTCCATTCGGTAATCGCATAGACCGAATAAAACCAATATCCAAGGTATCATTTCGTACTCGATCAATTTGAACTTGATTGGGTAGTTCGGTTAATTCGGTATGCATGCCAGGAATTTTTTCCTGAATGGAAGCAATTAATCCAGGAATCACTGAATTCATCGCAGAGCCTACAAATCCAATTCGTAATTCACCAGCTCCTCCCGATTGTATATGTTGGATATTCTTTTTTAAATAGTCGATGTGATTGGATAAGAATTCAGCTTCTTCTAGCAAGTACATCCCTGCTTTTGTAAGCTCAACATTTCGTTTGTCTCTTTTAAGTAGCGTTGTATTAAGTATTTTTTCTAATTGCTTTATTTGTCGACTTAAAGCTGGCTGGGTGATAAATAGTTTTTTTGCAGCATTGCTAAAGTGGAGCTCTTCAGCCACTACTTGAAAATAGTTAAGATGTCGAAGTTCTAAATTATTACTCATAGTTATTAATATATAAAAACTAAGAATTACAAAGTATTTATAGCTTAATGTAGATTACAAATAAAAAATGCGTTTTATACACGTTGGAATAGATACCCTAACAATCAAAGATCTTGTAGAACTAAGTGAAGATGACGCCTATGTAGAGCTGTCAAAAAAATCCATCGATCAGGTGGAGCAGAGTGCAGATTTTGTAGATGCCATTATTGAGAATGGGAAAATCACATACGGAATTAATACAGGGTTTGGTCCATTATGCAATACCATTATTTCCAAAGAAGACACTTCAAAATTACAGGACAATATTCTTCGAAGTCATAGTGTAGGGGTTGGGAATCCAATTGAGCCAAAGATTGCAAAAATAATGCTAGTACTTAAACTACAAGCATTAAGTATGGGGTTTTCAGGAGTACAAAAAACAACACTTCAACGTATTGAATTTTTCATTAACCACAATATAATTCCTGTGGTGCCAGAACAAGGCTCAGTAGGTGCTTCTGGAGATTTAGCTCCTCTTGCACATCTTTTTCTTCCACTAATTGGGTTGGGAGAAGTTTACTACCAAGGAGCAAAAATAGAAGCGGCAAAAATGTATCAATTAACAGGTCTTAAACCACTGGTATTAAAGGCTAAAGAGGGACTCGCCTTAATTAATGGTACTCAATTTATTGCGGCCCATGTTGCCATTGGTGTTTATCGCATGCAACAACTATTAGATATTTCAGATATAATTGGCGCAATGAGTTTAGAAGGAGTACTCGGAAGTGCTAGTCCATTTTCAAAAAAATTGCATCAGATACGACCTTTTGCTGGATGCAAACACGTTGCTCATCGCATGCGGGCATTACTGGAACATTCAGAAATGATACAATCACACATTGATTGTGGTCGTGTACAAGATCCATATTCTATTCGGTGTATCTCTCAAGTTCATGGTAGTTCTAGAAATGCATGGTTGCATATGAAAGAATTGGTAGATATTGAAATAAACTCGGTAACGGATAATCCAATCATTTTTTCAGAGAATGAAGCAATAAGCGGTGGAAATTTTCACGGACAACCACTAGCAATGGCAGCAGATTATCTCACTGTAGCCGCTCATGAAATTGGAAACATCTCTGATCGTAGAATTTACTTATTGCTAGAAGGCGGTCATGAAGGATTACCAAAACTATTGATGAATGATATTGGTCTTAATTCTGGCTTCATGATTCCTCAATATACCTCAGCAGCATTAGTTAGCGAAAATAAGTCGCTATGTTTCCCTTCTTCCGCAGATAGTATTCCAACTTCATTGGGACAGGAAGACCATGTAAGTATGGGCTCCATATCTTCAAGAAAATTGAATCAAGTGCTTACAAATTTAGAACAAATTTTAGCCATAGAATTAGTAACCGCTGCCCAGGCTTTTGATTTCCGGCGCCCTCTGAAGTCAGGAGTGATTTTAGAAGCGTGTCACCATCATGTACGCACCAAGATTGACCATGCGGATAAAGACCGAATTTTTGCAAAAGATATTGCTAAAGCGCACGCTATTCTTAACAGTAATGAACTAAACCTGATTGCTGAAGAGGTTGCACAACAAGAACATATTGACTTAAATGGAGAACATAATGGACTATTCCGAATTTCTTAACATCTATGCATCACATCCTAACTACAAAGCACCTACAGGCTCTGTATTGCATGCCAAAAATTGGCAAACCGAAGCTGCTATTCGCATGCTTCTTAATAATTTAGACTCAGAAGTTGCTGAAAATCCCGATGAATTTATTGTTTATGGAGGAAATGGACAGGCAGTAAGAAATCGTGCTGCCTTAGAAAAGATCATAGAGGTACTATTAACTCTAGATGAAAACCACAGTTTGATGGTTCAATCAGGAAAACCAGTTGGAGTTGTTAGAACTCACCCAGAAGCACCAAGAGTACTTATCGCGAATTCCAATTTAGTACCTGAGTGGGCAACTTGGGATCATTTCAACGATTTGAAGGAACGTGGATTAATGATGTACGGTCAAATGACTGCTGGTTCATGGATCTATATTGGCACTCAAGGCATCTTACAAGGAACCTATGAAACCTTTGTTGCTTGTGGGCAAAAACATTTTCAAAGCGACTTGCGTGGAAAATTATTAGTAACGGGTGGTCTTGGTGGTATGGGGGGTGCTCAACCTTTGGCGGCAACTATGGCTGGAGCTACTTTTTTAGGAGTAGATATTGATCCTACACGCATCGAGAAAAGAATTAAAACAAGATATATCGATCGAATAACTCATTCATATGATGAGGCAATGGATTGGGTTTTAAAAGCTAAGGCAAACAAAGAAAATATATCGGTTGGATTGGTAGGAGATATTGGGGAAGTACTCGAACAATTAATCAAAGACAACATTACTCCAGACATTTTGACTGATCAAACTTCAGCGCATGATCCGTTAAACGGATATGTACCAGCAGGAATGAGTTTTGAAGAAGCGCTGACCTTAAGGAAAAATGATCCTAAAAAATATGAACAATGTACCATTGAATCTATGGCTACGCATGTACGGCACATGCTAACGTTGAAGGATCGAGGTGCTATAACCTTCGACTATGGAAATAATCTAAGAGCATATGCTGAACAAGGTGGAGTAGAAAATGCGTTTGATTTCCCTGGTTTTGTACCTGCATATATTCGTCCTTTATTTTGCGAAGGAAAAGGACCATTTAGGTGGGCGGCTCTTTCTGGCGATCCAAAAGATATACATACAACGGATCAGGCCTTAATGGATGCTTTCCCAGATAACAAACCGTTAATAAATTGGTTAGAACAAGCCCAAGAAAAAGTTGCTTTTCAAGGCTTACCATGTAGAATATGCTGGTTGGGCTTAGGGGAAAGAGAAAAAGCGGGAAAAATATTTAATGATTTAGTTCGAACAGGTAAAGTTAGCGCACCCATCGTCGTCGGGCGCGACCATCTTGATTGTGGTTCAGTAGCATCACCAAATAGAGAAACGGAAGGGATGTTAGACGGAACCGACGCTGTGAGCGATTGGCCGTTACTGAATTTACTTTCCAATGCAAGTGGTGGAGCAACATGGGTTAGTTTTCATCATGGTGGAGGAGTAGGCATGGGCTATAGTCAACACGCAGGAATGGTGGTTGTTGCGGATGGAAGCGATAGAGCAGAGCGTTGCCTACAACGGGTACTTCATAACGACCCAGCAATGGGTATCTATCGCCATCATGATGCTGGATATGATATTGCCACACAGGTTGGAAGCGATCATAACATCTTAATTTGATGAATCACCCAACACTATATGGCCCATTTAGTGAGCTAATATCATTAAGCCAGTTGGAAACTCATGGAGCCATTGCTGATGAACATATCCATGTAAAAAGAAATACTGGGATAGTGGTTGAAGACGGAATCATCAAAGAAATAGATGATTATTCACTACTCCTACAAAAGTATAGAAATATTTTTACGGTGTCTCCCGATAATAATCCCTGGGTGGCCCTTCCATCATATGTTGATTGTCACACCCATATATGTTGGGCTGGTACCCGAGTTAATGATTATGCTTCACGGGTAGCTGGAAAATCATATTTAGAAATAGCAGCTGCAGGAGGTGGGATAATGACTACCGTTAATGCCACCAGAGAAGCTAACCAAGAACAGTTAATTGCAGGGATAGTTGATAGAGTTAATAAGCACCTTAGGCGAGGAATATCAGTAATCGAAGTAAAATCTGGATATGGGTTAACGGTTGATGATGAGCTTAAAATGTTGCGAGCAATCAAAGCGGCTAATAGAGATACCGCTGCAACCTTGATCCCAACATTTCTTGGAGCCCACATCAAACCAAAAGATTTTACAGGTAGTAATACCCAATATCTAAATATGCTGTTAGAGCAAGTAATCCCAATCATTCAAAAAGAAGAACTTGCTCATCGGGCTGATATTTTTGTTGAAGAAGGAGCATTTACAACGGATGAAGCAAGGGATTATATAATCGAGTTACAGAAATTAGGGTTTCACGTTACTATGCATGTGGATCAATTTCACTCTGAGGGTGGAAAAGTAGCTAATGAACTAAAGTGTGTTTCTGCTGATCATTTAGAATACACAGATGAACATGGTATTGCCGCATTTGCAAACTCAACTACCGTAGCTGTTGCATTGCCAGGTGCTTCTCTTGGGCTTGGAATGCAATATGCCCCTGCTCGAGCACTATTAGATGCCGGCGCTTGTTTAGCTATTGCAAGTGATTGGAATCCAGGTTCTGCTCCAATGGGAGATTTAGTAACCCTAGCTTCATTGTTAGGAGCGTCAGAAAAATTAACCATTGCAGAAACGCTTGTTGGAATTACAACAAGAGCTGCACATGCATTGCGTATTGATTCAACTTCGATTGAAGTGGGTAAAAGAGCTCAATTCAATATATATGAGACGAATGATTTTAGAACTATCTTTTATCAACAAGGTCAATTAACACCCTCTTACAGTGCCATAGGGCAAGCTTTTATCCATCATGAATAATACCACGTACATTGAAACTGATCCTGGGTTATGGACTGGAAGAATCGATTCTAATGGAAATGAACGTACTTTTCGATGGCATCAAGTGGTAAAATGTGTATCTCTTAAGGATCTAGATAAGCGTAATGAGGTTGCTCTTTTAGGCTTTGGATGTGATATTGGTGTAGCAAAAAACAAAGGAAGAATTGGGGCTGCAGCTGCACCAAATCATTTCAGATCTACAGTAGGAAATTTAAGTTGGAGAAATGGAAGGCAAGGGTTTATAGATGTGGGAACCATCCACCCAAATGGATTCGACTTGGATGAAGCACACATACAGTTAGGAAAAGCAGTTAGATCATTGCTAAACCACAACAAAAAACCCATCGTAATTGGTGGTGGCCATGAAACAGCGTTTGGTCATTATTTAGGAATTTCCTCATTTTTACAAAATCATAAACCAGAAGCAAAATTAGGAATACTAAATATTGATGCACACTTTGATCTTCGGCCTTATGAACATGGAGCACATTCAGGCTCTCCATTTTTACAAGCATTAGAAGATTCAAGATCTAAAACAATGGATGTAACGTACTTTGTTCATGGTTTAAATGAACATAACAATACTTCCTCCCTTTTTCATACCGCCAAAGAATGGAATGTTCAATACAATACCAATCAACAAGTGATAAGAGGAGATGTAACGTCGTTAGAAAAAGTGCAACGATTTATTGAGAATAGAAGCCATATCTATTTAACCATTTGTTTGGATGTATTTAATGTATCTATCGCACCTGGGGTGAGTGCGCCCGCTTGGCATGGTATTCAACTTCAACATGCGTTAGATGTAATCTCTATAGTAAAAAAATCAGGGAAACTATTAAGTGCTGATGTATGTGAATTAAACCCCAACTACGACCAAGATAACCGCACTGCTAAGTTAGCAGGGATGCTAGTAGCTGAGCTATTGTAATGCGTTCAGCGCTTTTTTAGCTTCTTCGAAATCCTTATTAAGTTTAAGTGCCTGTTGATAAGAGGTTATAGCATTTGCATTAGAATTTAAATGTTCTTCAATACCACCTAAACGATAATAAGCCCATGCTAACCAAGAATCACCCATTGTAGTACTTAATGAAATAAACCTGTAGAGATTTTTTTTACCAATATCTAAGTACTTACCCGAAATTGCTGCTAATCTACCAATTTGATAGAGAGCTTGATTATAATTTTCATCTAATTCAAGTGTTTTGTAATAACTATCTAAAGCTTGCTCATACATTCCAGACCGTTGTTGTGCATTCCCAAGGTTATAATGTATTACAGCAGTAGTGTCATTAATTTCTAATTGTTGGGTTGCAATATCGGCCGCTTCAATATAATCACCCATACTATAATATAAATTAAAAAGCCCGTAGTAAGGAATCATTTCTTCAGGATGATGTTGAATAGCTAATGTAAAATGAGTTACAGCCTTTTCAGTTTCTTTGTAATAAGAGTAAATTTTTCCCCAAGCTGCAATGCCAGAGATTACATCAATTTTTTTTATTTCATTTGCTTGAAATTCAGCTTTTTCTCTACCACCACCTATTATTTTTGGTGCCTGGAGATAAAACTCCAGTATACTTTCTTTAGCTTCAATATTATATGGATCTAATTCAACAGCTTTTTCATAGTATTTTTTACATTTACGAGCATATCCAGCTTGTTTAAGGATAGATGCACCCATTGCTTTCCTTCCGAATGAATGCCCCATCCACATATGATATTTAGAATTATTTGAATTTAATTCTATAGCTTTTTCAAATTGCTTGTTAGCGTCATCGAACTCATTACGCTCAAATGCAATTCTTCCGAGATAGTAATAAAGCTCAGAATTATTTTTTTCTGATACTAGCAGTTTAAGAAAAGATTTTTCAGCCGAAGAATAATCCTTTGATTCGAATTTTTTAACTCCATTTTCAAAAGTTTGGGCTAATGTTAACGATGTCATTAATAGCATTAGAACCAATACATTCATCTTTTTAATCATTAGTATCTTTTTAATTTACGTTTTACCTATTTACGGATGGTTAGCTTTGGCATAAGCAAAGAATGTAAAACACAAAGCTAAACCCCATTGAATATCCATACCAGATATGCATTTAGAGTTTTTTGTACCCTAACTTTTAAATTAAGTTTACTTCCCTTGAGCTTTATACAAAGCGATGGTATTACCAATCAAAATAAAAAGTACCCCTAATATAGTTACAGCTGACCATGTATAATCCTCTAAAAAGGTTGATAATAGTAAAGCAATAACAGGAGTGATTAAACTAACATAAGCTGCTTTGCTCGCACCAATGGTTCCAACCAAGGTGAGATATGCGCCAAAAGCAATGATAGAACCAAAAATGGTGAGATATGCCAAGGAAGTTATATATTCAGTAGTAACGGCAAAAGCAAGATTTTTTCCCGAAATAAGGGCGATTAGCATCATAGTTAGTCCGCCATAAGTCATTCCATAGGCATTACAAGAAATTACAGGAATACCTGCTTTGGTATTTCTTGCTGAGGTTATATTTCCTAACGATGCAATCAAGGTACCACCAATGGCTAGAGTTATTCCAAGTAGTTTTCCATCTTCCCATGAAAAAATTTTTAAATCATCCCAAAACACGAGGACAGTACCCATTAAACCTAAAATACCGCCAGCAATGACCTTTACTTCTAGTTCATTTTTTAAGAAAATGCGAGCATTTACAATATTAAAAATAACAAGCAGTGAAAAAATTAGCCCCACTAAACCACTGGTTAAGTAAAGTTCAGAGATATAAAATAACCAATAATTAATCCCAAAAATCAAAACCCCTTGAAGCAAAATAAAGCCATGTTCCGTTTTGCTGAAAGATAAAGGTAGGTTTAAGCATCGAGCTATTATTAACATAATTACTCCCGCTAACAAAAAACGGTAGGAAACGGATAACATAGGATCCACATCGCCAACTTGAAATTTTATAACATACCAAGTACTGCCCCAAATTAGTGTAGGAACAATGAATAATAGTATGTTTTTCATGCTTATACGTTCGTATGATGAGCGTTTTTGGCAGCTAGGGCAGCACCAATTATTCCAGCATGATTACGATTTCGAGCAGGTACAACAGGAGTTTCCAAATTTAGATAAGGCTCAAAATCATCGAATTTTTTACTAACCCCTCCTCCAATTATGATAAGGTTGGGATAAAATAATTTTTCGAGATGGGACAAATAAATATTAACTCGCTTTCCCCAAGTTTCAAAATCCATATCGTTCTTTTCCCGAACAGAATGCGCAGCATAATCTTCGCCTTTTATTGTATTTTCTAAATAAATATGTCCTAGTTCGGTATTAGGGAGTAATTTTTTTTTGTTGAAAATTGCTGTGCCTATGCCTGTCCCGAAAGCAGCAATCAGTACAACACCCTTCTCTTTTTTTCCAGCCCCAAATTTCATTTCTGCAAAGCCTGCGGCATCTACATCATTTACTAAATGGGTAGCACAGCCAGTTTCTTGCTCTATTTCTGATGCAGCATTAATGCCAATCCAGCTTTTATCGATATTGGAAGCAGTACGAACAACATCGTTTACTACTGCGGCTGGGAATCCGATTCCAACTCCACCTTTCCAGTCAAAGTAAGCAATTACTTTTGTTATTGTTTGGATTACTGCATTTGGAGTGGCAGGTTGAGGTGTCTCAATCCTGTATCGATCAGTAAGTAACACACCTTTTTTTGTATCAACGATGGCTCCTTTAATACCAGAACCACCAACATCTATTCCTAATAATTTCATAACAAAATCTATCAAAAAAATGATTAAGAAGAGAAACTTAGATGATAATTTAATTTATACCAAAATTTAAGTTGTTCTATAAGTATTAACCATAGCTAAAAATTAATTTGCAAGGCTATTGTTTTGTTATTTCTAATAATGTTTTGTGTTCTGCACCTAATGCTAAATTAATTTATTTTTAATAATTCGATTTTTTTAACAATTTAATTAATTTAATTAGACTTATAGTCTTTAACATGAGTAAAGGGTACATATTAGTATTGATGTTATAATTATTAATTTGTGTAATTAAAAAACTATATAAGATCTTTCGTACAAATAAATACTTTCAGAACCACCCATGAATCTACCACAGCTGATTGAAGAACTTAAACGAAGGAATTTATTCAAGGTAGCTACAGCCTACGCCATTGCGGGTTGGTTGATTATACAAATTGCGACCTCTGTATTCCCTGTTTTTGATTTTCCAAAATGGACGGTTCAATTTATTATAAGCCTTATAGTTATTGGCTTTCCACTGGCCTTGATTTTTGCGTGGGCCTTTGAACTCACCCCAGACGGGATTAAGAAATCGGTGGAGGTAGAACAGCAGGTATCCATTAGGAGTCAAACAGGGAAGAAACTTAACGGAGTAATTATTGGAGTGCTCTCTGTGGCCGTAGTATTTCTACTGGTGGAGCGGGTATTTTTTGCAGAATCTACGCTTATTGAACAAGACATTTCCACCCCCGAGGCAGCCTCTATTGCCGTGCTTCCATTTGCGGATATGTCTGCAGAAGGAGATCAAGAATATTTCTCAGATGGGCTGTCGGAAGAACTGTTGAATGCCCTAGCCAAGTTGAAGAAGATTAAGGTAGCTGGAAGAACCTCTTCGTTTAAGTTTAAGGGAGAGATTACAGATATAGCATTGGTAGGCGAGCAGCTTGGGGTGAATCATATTTTAGGAGGCAGCGTGCGTAAAGCGGGGGGACGGCTTTCACATGTGGAGCCAGAGCTATGACCGCGAGCTTACCACCAACAACATCTTTGATATTCAGGAGGAGATAGCTCGGCAGGTGCTGCAAGAGTTGAAGGTGCGTTTGCTGCCCGAGGAGCAGGCGCAGCTGCAGGCCGCTCCCACCCAAGATATTGAAGCCTATCAGACCTACCTAAAAGCCAACCAGTTGGTGGTAAATAGAAACTATGATGAGATTGTAGCTGCTATTGAACTCTACAAAGAAGCCCTGCGCATGGATCCGGGCTTTGCTAGTGCCCACGGGCGCCTAGCCATAGCATATAATTTGCAAAGGGTCTATGGTAATATTCCCTTTGAAGAGACCCAAGCACTAATGAAGCGCCAAATAGATCAGGCTCTGGGGATGGATCCAAATTTAGCAGAAGGCTATGCCGCATTGGGATTGTATCAATTAGATGATGGAAAATTTAAATCTGCCATAGAAGCGTTGGAACGTAGTGTTGCTTTAAATCCAAACCTTACCGATGTATACAACTGGTTGGGCTTGATGTATAACTTTGAAAGATTAAATGAACCCAGAAAGCAAATTTTATTCTATAAAACTGCGTATGAAATAGACCCACTCAATCCCTTTACGATTGTAAATAGAGCGTGGGCGAGTGCTATAGAAGGCAATTATGAGGAAGCGGAGTACTACCACCAGAAGAACCTACGCATCAATCCCAATTTTTTGAATACTTATTATAATCATGCAATGTTTAAAGTGAGCCCTCCTTTTGGGCGATTGGATACAGCGCTGCAATATGTCGATATGGCGCTAGCAATAAATCCAACGTTTCTTCTTTCATTACAAGGAGGTACTCTTTTTTCTGCTACACTAGAAGACGACCGTCTTGCGGGTTTTTATTACCAGGAGCTGCAACAAAAGTTCAAAGAAAGTAATCGCTACAGAGAAGCTGTTGCACTCTATAATAATTATATCGGGGACTTTACTGATTATGAGCGCGATGTACTGGAATTCTATGAACAATCGGGTGCACAGCCTTTGGTTGCAGTAGAATTTACCGGATTATACCTCTACGGCTTAGCTACAGGGAACATTGCTAGGGTGTTACCTTTCTACCGGGAGTTTGATCCGGAGTTGTTTGAGGCGACTTTGTCTATGCCTTCTAAGGCTAGTATTGACAAAGCCTATCAACTGGCGGTGCTTCTATCAAGAAGCGGAGACACCGCTCAAGCGGAGGTGCTTACCCGCGCGGTATGCCGTTTTGCAGAGGCTTCTCCACAGTGGCTAATAGGTGGAGCCGAGGACGTACAGTACGCGCTCTACCAATCACAGTGTGCCCAGCTGCAGGGCGACTATATCCGGCTAGAGCAGCTTTTGCGCCAGCGCTTCGAACACCAAGGAGATTTGTTTTATGTTTCGCCAGAATTGTTAGTTTTAGAGCGGTATTTCCCGCAGGCCTACACCCCTGCCATACAGGGGTTGCACGAGCAGGTGCGCGCTGAGCTGGGTCGGCAGCGGGAGAATGTGCGCACCTACCTCAAAACCAATAACCGCTGGAACCCCGCCTGGGATGCAACTGAATAATCACCATCCATGAATCTACCACAGCTAATTGAAGAACTTAAACGAAGGAATGTATTCAAGGTAGCCACAGCCTACGCCATTGCGGGTTGGTTGATTATACAAGTAGTTACCATTATAGAAGCTCCATTAGTATTACCAGATTGGTTTGATACAATGGTGATTGTTTTACTGGGAATTGGCTTTCCACTGGCCTTGATTTTTGCGTGGGCCTTTGAACTCACCCCAGACGGGATTAAGAAATCGGTGGAGGTAGAACAGCAGGTATCCATTAGGAGTCAAACAGGGAAGAAACTCAATGGAGTGATTATCGGAGTACTTTCTATAGCCGTAGTATTTCTACTGGTGGAGCGGGTGTTTTTTGCAGAATCTACGCTTATTGAACAAGACATTTCCACCCCCGAGGCAGCCTCTATTGCCGTGCTTCCATTTGCGGATATGTCTGCAGAAGGAGATCAAGAATATTTCTCAGATGGACTGTCGGAAGAACTGTTGAATGCCCTAGCCAAGTTGAAGAAGATTAAAGTAGCTGGAAGAACCTCTTCGTTTAAGTTTAAGGGAGAGAACCAGAATTTATCCGTTATTGCATCCGAGTTAGGTGTCAACCACATTTTGGAGGGCAGCGTACGTAAAGCGGGGGGACGGGTGCGCATTACGGCGCAGCTGGTGCAGGCGCGGGACGGCTTTCACATGTGGAGCCAGAGCTATGACCGCGAGCTTACCACCACCAACATCTTTGACATCCAGGAGGAGATAGCTCGGCAGGTGCTGCAAGAGTTGAAGGTGCGTTTGCTGCCCGAGGAGCAGGCGCAGCTGCAGGCCGCCCCCACCCAAGATATTGAAGCCTATCAGATCTACCTAAAAGCTAACCAGTTGATGGTGGATCGCAATATCGATGAAATGGAAGCTGCCATTGAACTCTACAAGGAAGCCCTGCGCATGGATCCCGGCTTTGCCAGTGCCCACGCGCGCCTAGCCATAGCGTATAGACATAAAAGTGAATATGGCAATATCTCCTTTGAAGAGACCCAAGCACTAATGAAGCGCCAAATAGATCTAGCTCTGGGGATGGATCCAAATCTAGCAGAAGGCTATGCCGCATTGGGATTGTATGAACAAGACCAAGGGAACTTAGAAGCGGCACTAGAAGCGCTGGAGCGTAGTGTTGCTCTAAACCCAAACCTAACCGATGTTTACAACTGGTTGGGCTTGATTTACTACTTTGAAATTCTAGATGAACCCAGAAAGCAAATTTTATTGTATAAAACCGCGTATGAGATAGACCCCCTTAATCCCTTTACCGTTTTAAATCGAGCATGGGCGAGTCAATTGGAAAGAAATTATCAGGAAATGGAGTATTTTTTTAGGAAAAATTTCCGAATAAACCCAAATTTCATTAATACCTATTCATACTATGCAGTCTTTAGAGGGGGGGGCTCCGTTTGGGCGATTGGATACGGCCCTGCAATACATCGATAAAAGTCTTGGAATAGATCCAACATTTACTCTTTCATTACGGTGGAGCACTCTTTTTTCTGCTGCAATAGAAGACGCCCCTCTTGCGCGCTTTTATTACCAAGAGCTGCAACAAAAGCTCAAAGAAAATAATCACTACAGAGAAGCTGTTGCACCCTATAATAATTTTATCGGGGACTTTACCGATTATGAGCGCGATGTGCTGGTATTCTATGAACAATCGAGAACACAGCCTTTTCGTGCGATAGAATATGTTGGATTATATACCTACAGCCTAGACACGGGGAACATCGCTCGGGTGTTGCCTTTCTACCGGGAGTTTGATCCGGATTTGTTTGAGGCGACCCTGTCCATACCTTCGAAGGCTAGCATTGCTAAAGCCTTTCAGCTGGCGGTGCTTCTATCAAGAAGCGGAGACACCGCTCAAGCGCAGGCACTTACCCGCGCGGTATGCCGTTTTGCAGAGGCTTCTCCACAGTGGCTAATAGGTGGAGCCGAGGACGTACAGTACGCGCTCTACCAATCACAGTGTGCCCAGCTGCAGGGCGACTATATCCGGCTAGAGCAGCTTTTGCGCCAGCGCTTCGAACACCAAGGAGATTTGTTTTATGTTTCGCCAGAATTGTTAGTTTTAGAGCGGTATTTCCCGCAGGCCTACACCCCTGCCATACAGGGGTTGCACGAGCAGGTGCGCGCTGAGCTGGGTCGGCAGCGGGAGAATGTGCGCACCTACCTCAAAACCAATAACCGCTGGAACCCCGCCTGGGATGCAACTGAATAATCACCATCCATGAATCTACCACAGCTAATTGAAGAACTTAAACGAAGGAATGTATTCAAGGTAGCCACAGCCTACGCCATTGCGGGGATAGTTATAATTTCTATTGCTTATATCTATGATAAAATAAATGTAAATGATCATACTCCAAAAGCGGAATACATAAATGATGGCCCAATAACAGGAGCTAAACATTCAATGGGATATTTAACAACCGTTCGTTCATATCCATTTGAAGGAATTCCTAGTAAAGGAATAGCAACAGCGTTTGATGATTTACGAATTCAAAAAAGAAAATCTTCTCGAAATTTCAATTGGCTAACCATGGGTCCTACTAATATAGGAGGAAGAACACTAGCGTTGGCCATACATCCCGATGATCCAGATCTTATCTTCGTTGGATCGGCAAGTGGGGGGTTATGGACAAGTACATCAGGTGGTGAAGGTTTAAATGCCTGGGAATATGTTCGAACAGGACACCCTGTTTTAGGTGTTGCAGCTATAGATATAGATCCTAATAATGGTGATTTGATGTATATCGGAACTGGAGAAGCGTATGGAACAGACGAAAATTACCCAGGTATAGGCCCAGTAAGAACAACAAGAGGTAGTTATGGGATAGGTATTTTAAAAAGTGAGGATAGAGGGCAAACCTGGGAAAAAAGTTTGGATTGGAGCTTGGATCAGCGAAGAGCTGTTCAAAAAATTCAGATTAATCCATTGAGGTCAGAGTCGGTTTGGGCTGCAACAACCGAAGGTGTGTTTCGCTCTCTTGATGGTGGCAAGAACTGGGTGAATGTACACTCTATTAAAATGGCTACAGACATCATCATCAATCCAGCAGATACCAGTATAGTATTTGTTGCACATGGGGGGATGGGCAGTTTGGGGCATGGCATTTATAGATCTGTAGACGGAGGTACTTCTTTTGAGAAAGCAAATTTAGTGGGAGGTGGCGGTCCATCACAGTTTTTTGGAAAAGCAGTACTTGATATATCAAAATCAAATCCAAACATAATTATGGCTAGTTTAGGTAATTCAAATGGTGATATTAATGGGACTGAAGACGATAATAAGACTTGGATGATGAGATCGGAGGATAATGGAGATAACTGGGAATTAGTATTTAGTAATAACCAATATTATGCGACTTTTCAAGGTTGGTATTCTCATGCTATTGCCATTCATCCAAAAGACTCAAATATAGTATGGGCCGCTGGTCAACCATTTGATGTGTACAAATCAGATTTTGGTGGAGATTATTTATCAATGCATACTTTTATGAAAGAAGAGCCGCCAGAAAATGTTGAAGAAGATGTTTATCCATATTTATCTCAATGGGCCGATCATCATGATATCATTTATGATCCATCACAACCAGATACCATTTATTTTATAAATGATGGTGGTATTTTTAAAACTAAAGATAGTGGAATAACAATAATAAACTGTAATTCTGGGTATCAAACGGTTCAATTTTACAATGGAATTTCCAATTCTAATACTAACCCAAATTTATTTATGGGTGGGCTCCAAGATAATAATAGCATTATTTATGAAGGAAATTTAGAATGGCGTAGAAGATGGGCCGGGGATGGAGCTTGGACGGCTCTGAATCAAGAAAATAATACTATAGCTTATTTATCGGCTCAATTTGGTCAAGCTACGGTGTCTTATGATTTATATACCTCTACTAAGTATGGAGATTATTATGCGTATCCAGGTCAGGAAGCTTTTCCTTCTAATGAAACCAATTTTATAACCCCTTATATCCTGAGTCCAGCAGATAATACCACCATGTATATTGGTGGAGAAAAAATTTTTAAATCAATAGATGCAGGTTTTAATTGGCAACCCACAAATAGTGACTTAAAATTAGATGGGAATGCTATGTCTGTATTAGTAGCTTCCGAGCAAAATGCCGATGTAGTATATGCTGCATCAAGCCCTAAAGTTGTACGTCCACATGTGTATAGAACTAGCAATGGTGGAGATACATGGATGCAAATTACACAGGATTTGCCCGATCGTTTTCCTACCGACATGGCGGTTGATCCAACCAATGATATGATTGCTTACATAACTTTTGGAGGCTTTGGTACTTCTCATGTATTTAAAACAGAAGACGAAGGGGATTCTTGGATTGATATAGGTGCTGGCTTACCTGATATACCCACTTGGTCCATTACTGTTGATCCTGAGAATAATAATACTCTTTTTGTGGGAAATGAAGTTGGAGTATATCAATCTAGAGACGGGGGAAATACATGGGAAAACATCAATGGCAATCTGCCAGATGCAGTATTTGCAATGGATTTAGTAATCTCAAGATCTAACCGATCATTGAGAGTTGCTACCCACGGTAATGGGGCATATGAAATTGATATGCAACAATTAGTTTCAAATCAAGAACCGTATGATCTTGAATATGAGTTCGAATTAAATCAGAATTTTCCTAATCCTTTTAATCCAGTAACCACCATTCAATATCAAGTTCCAAAACAAGGGGAGGTACTTCTACAAGTATTTGACATTCAGGGAAGATTAGTAAATACGTTAGTACATGGAGTTCAATCAGCGGGGTTACATAAGGTGCAATTTGATGGAAAGCACTTAGCAAGTGGTACGTATTTATATCGATTGAAAATTGATGATCAAGTGCTTGTAAACAAGATGCATCTTATAAAATAGTTTTAAAAAACGGCTCTTAGATAAAAGATAGCAAATATAAGTGCAACTGTTACTTTAAGTATCGTTCCAGAAATGAAACCTAAAAAAGATCCCCATGCCGACTTAATTGCTTTTTTTACATCTTGCTTAAATAACATTTCACCAATAAATGCTCCCAATAGTGTGCCTATAAGAAATCCTAGAGGTGGAAAGAAAAACATTCCTACCAACATACCAATAATACTACCAGTTGATCCATAAGTTGTACCTCCAAATTTGCGAGTTGTATAGGCGGGTAGAAGGTTTTCAATGATTAAAATGGAAATAATAATAAGTGCCCAAATCAGTAAAAAAGATGTTGAAAAGGTTGATATCCCGCCAATATGAAGTAAAAGTATACCTAAATATGAAAAAGGTAAGCCTGGTATTATAGGTAAAAAGGCGCCAATCAAACCAATCATGATACATGCAGCGCCTAGTAACATCCAAATAAGTTCCATACACGTAAATTAATTGTTTAAATCTAACACGGATGAACGATTAGGATGTTTCAAATGCATGAGAGATATAAGGTATTTATTTAAATATATGTTTTTGTTTAGGGTTTAAAAAAATGGTACAAAAAGTTAAAATATTTTGAATTGAGTTATAAAAAGCGCTTTTTTAAAGGTATATAGACCAATTACTTACTCTTTACAAAATATATAGGTGGCACAATGACTAAAAAAACTAAGTACAAAGGAACCATTGGAATATTAACAGGTGGGGGTGATGTGCCTGGATTGAACCCAGCAATTAGAGGAGTTACAGTTCGAGCATTGAGAGAAGGTTATCGTGTGATAGGTTTTCGGAGAGGCTGGGCAGGGCTCATTGACATTGTCAGGGATACTAAGGTTGATAATTCCTACAACTTGATTGATTTAACTGAAGAAATCGTAAATAAAGCTGGTCGCACTGGGGGTACTTTTCTACATACCTCACGCACACGTCCTAGCCATGTAAGAAAAGAAGTAGTTCCAGAACATCTTAAAGAGGTATATACAGAAGATGTAAATGATCTTACCGCAGAAGTACTAAAGAATTTAGAATGGGCTGGTATTGATTATCTTATCCCCATAGGGGGAGATGACACCCTTAGTTATGGTGTTCGATTATATACCGAGGGAGTAAAAGTGGTAGCGCTTCCTAAAACCATGGATAATGATGTGCCAGGAACGGATTACTGTATCGGGTTTAGTACTTGTATTACAAGAACAATTCAATTAGCCAATACACTTAGAACATCGGCAGGATCACATGAACGCTTTTTAGTAATGGAAGTATTTGGACGATATGCTGGATATACAGCCATGCTACCAACCATGGCTGGTGCAGCTAGCCGTTGTGTAATACCAGAATATAAATTTGATATTGAGCAGCTGGCCAAACTCATGAATTATGATCGATTAAAGAACCCAAGCCGATATTCAATGCTCTTAGTTTCTGAAGGGGCCATGTTTAAAGGGGGTGAAATGGTTTTTCAAGATGCAACAACCGATGCTTATGGACATAAAAAATTAGGTGGTATAGGGGATTTAGTTTCCGATGAATTAAAAAAATTGTCTCCTAAGTTTAACCATGGAAAAACCGTTAATATCATAAACCAAAAACTTGGTTATATGGTAAGAGGTGGTGATCCCGATGCCATAGATTCCATTGTACCCATGGCTTATGGTAATCTAGCCTTAGACCTAATTCTACAAGGGATTCATGGTAGACTAGTGGTCTTGAAAAATGGAAGATATGACAACGTTCCTATTGATATCGTAACGAGTAAGAAAAAAGTAGTAAATGTGCATAGACATTACGATACAGATAGACTTCGACCATTTTATAAAAGCTTTGAGATGCAACCCCTCTTTATAATGACTAGCGAATATTAGCCTCTCGTTCTAAAAAGCAGTAACAAGTTTAGGTCAAAAGACCTGAGGTGTTATCGATTTGGTCTATACTAACCAAAATACTACCTACACATGTATTTTATTTTGGGTATCTGTTAATGAAGTATAAGAAATCTTGTATTAAGATAATTAATTGCGGTCGAAACTGTGAATAGGTATCATCACAAGGATAATTGATTATTAATAAATGGACTTTTTCTAAATGAGTACAAAAACCTTTTTTGGGCATCCAAGTGGACTATCCACTCTTTTTTTTACTGAAATGTGGGAGCGTTTCAGTTACTATGGTATGCGCGCACTGTTAATTCTTTTTATGACCACCCCAGCACTATCTGGAGGTCTTGAATTTGATGATGTTACATCAGGAGCAATTTATGGGTTATATACTATGGGAGTTTATCTCTTTGCATTACCAGGAGGTTGGCTTGCTGATCATATAATTGGATTGAAAAAATCAGTTTGGTATGGTGGTATAATTATAACTATTGGTCATTTCACTATGGCTGTGCCAGGAGTTGTAGCACTTTTTGGTGATGGTATACATACGGGTATAGTATCACCATTAGATACATATTCCTTTTTTCTTGGTTTGGTTTTTATTGTGATTGGTACCGGAATGCTAAAACCTAATGTAAGTAGTATTGTTGGTGAATTGTATGGAGGCGATAGCGATAATGATTCAGCAAAAAGAGATGCAGGTTTCTCCATTTTTTACATGGGAATTAATATCGGCGCATTATTAGCTCCAATCGTATGTAGTTTTTTAGCAGCTGAAATAAACTGGCATATGGGATTTGGAGCTGCAGGTATTGGCATGTTATTGGGGCTGGTACAATACAAAACAACAGCTTCAAATTTGGATGGGTATGGAGATGCCCCAGTTTATGAAACACCAGAAGAGAAAGAAAAAGCTGAAAAAACAACAACTATTGCAAAAATTGTTGGTGGTATTGTCGTAGTTATCTTCGCATTATTCTTTTTTCAAGTATTTACTATTGATGCTACAAGTATTGCAAATGTATCGAAATACATTATTGCTGCGGTAGCTGTTTTATTTTTTGGATACATATTTATATTCGGCGGATTAACAAGTGAAGAAAAAGGAAAAGTAGGGGTAATTGGTTTATTATTACTATTTAGTGCTCTTTTTTGGTCAGGTTTTGAGCAAGCAGGTTCCACGCTAAATCTTTTTGCTGAACGATTTACAGATCGAACGATACTAGGTTGGGAAGTTCCTGCAGGAATGTTTCAATCTATAAATTCAATGTTCATTATAATTTTTGCACCAATATTTGGAGCTATGTGGGTTTGGTTAGCTAAAAAACATCTGGAGCCTAGTTCACCACTAAAATTTGCATTTGGGTTGATATTACTAGGAATGGGTTTTCTTGTAATGTATTTCGCAGCAGAAATTGCGGCATCTGGAGATTTAGCAGCACCAACGTGGTTAATTTTTACCTACTTATTGCACACTTTTGGCGAATTGAGTTTAAGTCCCGTTGGTTTAAGTTTGGTAACTAAATTATCTCCACAACGCTATTCAGGACAAATGATGGGGATGTGGTTCTTGGCAGTAGCTCTTGGAAATCTCTTTGCAGGTTTGATAGCTGGGTCATTAAGTGGTGGTACAGAAGAAACTCTGGCATCAATGCCAAGTCAATACATGCTTATTGTTTACACCACAGTGGGCTCAGGGCTTTTCTTATTATTAATTTCGAAACCAGTGAGAAAGCTGATGGGAAATGTTCATTAATTCATTATTCGAGTAAAAAAATAAAAAGCCTCCAATTTGGAGGCTTTTTTATATCACTATTGTTCAAAATCTAGTGGTGGAGGCCCAGAAGGAATCATTCCTACATATTCATAATCACCCTTTCGTTCCACGAACTCTGCGGTCACTTGTTCAATTAACTCCGGACTTTGGAATAAATCTATCATGGTCATAGATAAAGCTTTGGTTGCATATAACATCCCTTTATGCCCTATCGACATTCCACTAGTAGCAACCACTGCCCAAGAATGCCATGGGGTGCCTTTTGGTGCAGTAGTAACTCCAAGTCGAATAGTAGGTGTGATGAAACTAACATCTCCAACATCTGTTGAGCCGCCCATGGGGTGCTCGGCTGTTTCTTTTAAGGGATTAATTTGCATATCAATACCCACTTGCTCTTTTCCTGTAGCTTCTTGAATTGCTTTAGCAAATTTCTCCTCTTCTTCTGTGTATTCTATTGCGCCTAATGCCTCTAAATTTGCTTGTAATGTAGCTCCGCCAGTACGGTTTGGTAATATTTCATGGATGCCTGAGATTAAAGAGACGGTATGATCAACATTTGCCATAATGGCGGCCCCTTCAGCCATGGCCATAACTCGTTCGTATACTTCCTGCATACCGGCTCGTTTTGTATCTCGTACACGCACCCAAATTTTTGAATAATCAGGAACTACATTTACTACTTTTCCGGCATCTTGAATATGGTAATGTATTCTAACGGTTGGTTTTACATGTTCTCGGTACATATTAATGCCATCGGTATATAATTCAAGAGCATCACCTGCACTACGACCATTCCATGGATCACCAGAAGCATGGGCAGCTTGTCCATGGAATTCAACAAGAAAATCAACCAATGCCAAACTACTTTGTACATCTGCAGCTGTTTCAGCACTGGGGTGCCAATCCATCATAACATCAACATCATCGAAAAGACCTGCGCGAATCATCCATAATTTGCCAAAGAATTTTTCTTCGGCAGGGGTGCCATAAAATCGAATAGTACCTTGTAGTTCCCCAGATTCGAGTAACTCTTTAATTGTTAAAGCAGCGCCTAGTGAAGCAACCCCAAATAAATTATGTCCACAACCGTGGCCAGGGGCGTCGTCTACCAATGGAGATTTATAGGGTAACGTCTCTTGTGATAAACCTGGTAAGGCATCAAATTCACCCATAATACCAATAATAGGGCCTTCTCCATTACTGTATTCTGCCGTAAAAGCTGTCGGTATTTCACCCACACCACGTCTAACATTAAAGCCATGTTGTTCTGCAAAATTTGATAAGGCTGCTGCTGATTGATCTTCTAAAAATGCAATCTCTGCAAACTCCCAGATTGCATCACTAAGTTGTGTCAAATCGCCTGCATGTGTTTCTACACGTTCAATAATTTTCGATTTAAGTTCATCTGTACTTTGAGCTTTTGCAGTACAAATAATGCCTAAACAAAGTATAATGGATAGTAAATTTTTCATATATAATCCCTTTTTAGTGTTATTCTGAAATACGTGTAGTTTTTATAGAAAAGCAAGCAAGTAATCGCTCAAAATTGCTTATCAACTTTGTATCTTTAACTATGGAGCAAATTATTGAACAAAAACCAGCGATTGGAGCCATTGCAACGCCAATTGGAGAAGGTGGAATTGCTGTAATTAGAATTTCTGGAAAGGAAGCTATCGAAAAAGTGAATACTATTTTTTCAGGTAAAGACCTTTCTATGGTACAACCTTATACTGTTCATTTTGGCAAAATCATAAATCAAGAAAATATTTTGGTTGATGAAGTTTTAGCAACGGTATTTAAATCACCTAAAAGTTACACAGGAGAAGATACCATTGAGATATCTTGCCATGGAGGGGTACTAGTTACACAAAAGGTATTAGAAACCATTCTATCTACAGGGGTTAGAGCAGCTGAAGCAGGGGAATTTACTCAACGAGCATTTTTAAACGGAAAAATGGATTTGGATCAGGCAGAAGCGGTGGCAGATATTATTCACGCTAAAAGTGTAAAAGCAATAGATGCAGCTCACCAACAATTAGAAGGGCGATTGGGAGAGCATATAAAACAATTTCGTCAAGAAATTATTGATGCTACAGCAATGATAGAACTAGAACTGGATTTTATCGAAGAGGATATAGAGTTTGCTAACAAAGAAGAGTTGATGAAACTACTCATAGACCTAACATCTGAAATTGAACAATTACTACACACTTATGAGACTGGTCGACTTGTTAAAGATGGGGTTAAAACTGTTTTAATCGGTCGGCCAAATGCTGGTAAATCTACATTATTAAATACACTAGTAGGTATTGATCGGGCGATAGTTACTAACATTGCAGGAACTACTCGTGATACTATTGATGTAGATTGGAATTATGAAGGTTTACTATTCAAGTTGATTGATACAGCGGGTTTAAGAGAGACGAAAGATATTGTTGAAGCAGAAGGAGTGAAACGATCGCAGCAGGCTTTTGAAAATGCAGATTTAGTGGTTTATCTGAAAGATCTATCATATCCATTTTTGGAAGATGAAAAAAAAGAAATAGTGAATTATCAAAGGAAAGCAGATGAAACCCCTTTTATTTTGGTGGGCACAAAAGCGGATGTTGAACTAAATACTAAATGGAGAACAGAATTTGATATTAAGATTTCAGCTAAAAAAGGGGATCAAATACATACTCTTAAATCTTTGTTGAAAAAACGAGCACTTGATAATAAACATTATGATGCTTCTAGTTTATTAGTGACTTCAACCAGACATAGGGATGCCTTAATTAAGGCAAATAAGCAGATTAATGCTGCAATACATGGATTAAAACGAGGAATGACTGGAGATTTTATTTCTATCGATCTACGGGCTGCTTTAAATGAGTTAGGAACCATTACTGGAGAAATAACCAATGAGCATATTTTAGATTCAATATTTTCAAGGTTTTGTATTGGGAAATAAAAATGCCCTATCAAACCATTGATAAGGCATTTTGTATCAAAAAGTAGGATTAATAATGGAAGTTTTAAAATGCTTCAAATAAAGCTTCTTCATTCTCATCCAATTGCAACATGCGTGGGTCATGATGTTGAGATTTGTAGAAACCATTCCTTGTTGAAGCTCCATTAGAGGAGTAATTTTTTGATAGAACTAACTCCGAATTGTTGTCTGCATCGTGTGTTTTTTGAAGTAACTCATTACCAATTTTGCCTCCAATTACTTTTGTGCTCAAATCACTGATGTATCTAATCATATCTTGTACTTGAATGGAAAGACCTTCTGCAGATTTCTCGGTTTCTTCAGAAATTTGAGCTGTATCTTGGGTTTTTTCACTTAAGTGTTCTACTGCATTCATGACTTCTTGTATTCCTTCTGTTTGTTGTAAAGATGCAGCAGCGATTCCTTCAATAATGGAATCAACATTCCTAGCTTGTTCTAAAATTTGATTAAAAACATCACGAATCGAAGCATTCAATTTTACACCTCTCCCACTTTTCGAAATCGACGATTCAATTTCATGGGAAGTTTTTTGTGCTGCTTCTGCGCTTCTTTGAGCAAGGTTTCTTACTTCTTCAGCAACCACAGCAAAACCTTTTCCTGCTTCTCCAGCTCTTGCAGCTTCGACTGCAGCGTTCAAAGCAAGTAAATTTGTTTGAAAAGCGATGTCATCAATAGTTTTTATAATAGATGATATACTATCGCTTGAGGTTTTAATTTCTTCCATGGCTACATTCAATTGTGAAATTTCTTCAACTCCTTTTTCAGCAGCACTTCTCATTGTATTCGCCGCTTCCTTAGCATGTATTACATTTTCTGAATTAGATTTAGATGAAGAAGTAAGTTGTTCAAAAGCGGTGCTGGTTTCATCTAACGATGAAGACTGTTCTACAGCGGATTGCGATAACTGACGGCTGGTTTCTGTTAAAATACTAGATGCATTATTTGTTTGAACAGTGTTTCCTACCAATCCATTGGTGACTTCTACTAAAGTTGTTAAAATAGAACGGATATAATAAAATATGGTGGCAATGATAAAACCGGCTATAAGAATGCTTAGAGAGATGTATGAGATCAATGCAAACCTATCAGAGGCTAATTTTTCTTCGCTTAAATCAATAATGTAATTTGAAATTTTAGCATCCATCTCACCAAATAAACCAATTTTTGCAGTAATTGCTCCAAACCATGCTTCAGGATCTTGGTTGTACCCACCGTTCAATAACGAAGCCTCAAATTTAGTTTTAAATTTTGCGACATCGTCAATTCTTTTGTCATTTTGGTTATCCGTGTAAATAAAAGCTGCTCTCTCATCAATCATCGACAAAAATTCATGTTCTAGAAACTTGAATTCTTCCGACAAGAATGCGTATCTGCCATATTCTTCAACTTCTACCCCATTACTAAGAAAGGCACCGTATAATATCGCTCTTTCTTGGCCTAATATATCTTTCATATTTAGAAAGAAATAGTAGGCGAGTAAATTAGTGCTAACCTGTTTGTCAGAAGCATTTTTAGCTGTTTTGTTTAGGAAGTCTAATCCTAAGAAAATGTATGCTGTATATTCCTTTAAATAATCAAGTTCTTGTTTGCTTTGTTTATCAACTTGCTGTCGGAGAGAATTAAGAGTTGATTTATCTGAGATGAACTGTTTGAGTTCTCTATTGATTTGTGAATTAGATGATATTAATTCCCCGCTTGAAAAAGCCTTCGATAATTCATCAAATATTGAATCAGTTGATTTTCTTTGTTGTTGGAGTTTAAGATAGACTTCGGGATTCGCCCCAGATGCTGTGTAGCCTACAGAACGACCGCGTTCTTTTTGTAATTCGGTAACTAGGGGTCTTAGCTTGAGAACAATGTTGATATCGTTGTTCATTGCTGCTAGATTCTTAGAATCTACAATTAAAGATATAATATTATTGGATGCCAATAATAAAAATACAGTTAAAGGTATGCATCCAAGTAATAATAATTTAGCGCGGAGTGATAATTTTTGTAACATAAAAAGCCTCATTGAGTTAGAAGAATTATCGACTTTATATGAAAACTCTTAAGTGGAAAGAAGTTTATCTAATTAAATCAAGAATCGACTTATTTAAAAAATAATCTCAAAGGATAAAATACTCTAGGTGCTATAATACATATATAAAAAAAGCCTTCGAATTTGAAGGCTTGTAACTAAGTAAGAATTTCTTAATTGTCTTCTGATGAATTACCGTCTTCGGTTGATGGAGGTAAAGCTTGATTAGGTATAGGGGCTTGAGTTTGAGAAGGTACACCAATATCATTTAATGGAGCTCCTTGTTGAAGTATTGAATTTGATTGTTGTTGGCGATCTATTGCGAAGTTGGCAACTATACAGAGTATTAAAAATGCTCCCCCCAAAACAGAAGTTGCTTTAGATAATAAATCAGCAGTTCTTCTAGCTCCCAATCCACCAGCGCCAGCGTCAAGTCCACCTCCGCCTCCAATACCAGATAGTCCTTGGCCTTGACCATTTTGTAAAAGTACAACTAACGTGAGTAGTGCGCAGATAATCGTAATAACTACAATAATTATATTATAAAGCATTTTTGTGAACTAAATTTTTTTGAGAACTTTAAAGATACTTAATTTTGAAAATGATGCCAAGCGAAAGGGTTAATATATAACAGTTATTCAGAGATGTTGGTTATTCAAATTCCTTAATTTTTGGGATAGGTTGAATAAGATCAGGATTATTGTTTGTTAAGTCATTTACTAAATAAGGCACTCTATAAATGGTCATATCAGGTATATAATCATTTGCACGGAAACCCTCAGATGCAATATAAAAAGCATCACTTTGTAACCATGAAGTAAAATGATCAGTGTTCAAGATACAAGGCATCATACTATCTAACGGTTTTAATAATACATTTGCATTTCGAGTAAATACTGTAAATTTTAATCGTAAAGTACCAGCGGATGAGATAAAGCCAGGTATCCCTAAAATATTTTGGGAATGAACTCTTACATAAAATGGAAGAAGTTCATGGATGTTTTTTTTCCACATATAAAAACCACTAATTGGTATAATACAAGGTAAAGTTAACATCTTGCGGAGAGTATTTTTTTGGGGTATTAATTCATTTAAATCAACAGTAGGTACACTTGGATTCCATATGCACGACTCGATTGTTGTATTTCCACTCTTTTGAAAGATGGACGGTAGTAGGTGCCCAGGGGCTGCATTAAAAGTACTTTTAATTAAGGATTCAGAAGTTATCTTAACAGAAAATATAGATTCAATTTCACTTGCTGTAGTTTGTAAAACAAATCGTTCCATCTTTCACCTAAATTATGCTTAAAATATGTTCAATTTTAGGTTAACTAAAGAAAATGTCTATTTATTATGCATCCTGTAATTAATGAATCCGAACATCGCGTAAGAGCAGGTATTCGAATTGTCGTTTACATTATACTTGCTTTTCCAATCGTGATTTTAGGGAATTCATTTTCTCTTGGTGGGTATGAATTTATATTTACTGGGCTTCTTAGTTTTGGTTTTTTTTGGGTGATGTATCGATTTATTGATCATAGAGCATCTATCGCCATAGCTGGTTTAAAACCTGAAAAGATATGGTTGAAAGAATGTAGTCTTGGTATTTTAATCGCAGCTTTTGTAATGGGTTTAATTTTCGGTGTACAAGTACTATTAGATACTGTACAAGTGGTAGGGTTCAGTTGGAATCAACCGGGAACTTCGAGCTGGATATATCCATTGTTTCTTTTCTTTATTCAAATGTTATGTGTCGGATTTTATGAAGAATTGATCACTCGTTCCTACCTACTCACTAATTTTAAAGAAGGATGCACTATAGGCGGTATCGATACACAAAAGGCCACAATAATTGCAGTCATTTTTAGCTCAATCATATTCAGTATTGCTCATGGTTTTAATCCAAATCTAACGGGCTTAGCATTGGTAAACATTATTTTAGCTGGAATAATGCTAGCAGTGCCATATATTATTACAGGGAGATTAGCATTTTCTGTAGGAATTCATTTTGCTTGGAATTTCTTTCAAGGTGGAGTATTTGGATTTCGAGTAAGTGGAATATCAATACATGGATCATTAATTAACATTCAGCAAGTCGGAGAGCCACTATGGACGGGATCCACTTTTGGTCCTGAAGGTGGTTTAATTGGAACTCTCGGATTATTTTTACTTATGGGACTCAATGTATATGTCATTAAAAAATCTGGAACCCTGATTGGGATCCATTCCAATTTTAAAAAAACCTTCCTCCAATTTGAAGGTTTAACAAAAGAAAACGAATAAGCTTATTTAAGTTCTTCGTATATTAATCCTGTTCCAGTTATTGGAACTTTGATCTTTGAAAATTGAACAGAAAGCCAAAAGAAAAGAGGTGTAATATTGTCTTTTGAAAAATATGGTCTGAGTCCTGAATTATTAAATGGGCTGGCCGATGTACGTTTAGAAAAGCCAACATCTCTCCAAAAAAAAATGTTGCCTGTGGTCTTAGAAGGCAGACATGTATTAGTAAAAACATACTCGGATGATGACTTTGCGTTTTTAATCCCGGCATTACAAAAAATTACCGACATTGGAGAGGTATCAGGCACACAAGTTTTAATCTTAACACCAACTATAGAGCGCGCAAAGAAAATTGATGAACAGATTTGGGCTCTAGGCTATCATGCACAAATAGGAAGTGCATTAATGGTTATGAAAGGTGATAAAGCTGCACAAGAGGAAGCTCTATTAGATGGTGCACCAGTGATTGTTGCGAATCCTGGTAGATGTATTGAAATATTGGAAAGGAATAATTTTAGGATAAAAGATCTCAAGCTAATTGTAATTGATGAAGCTCATGAGATGCAACAATACAACCTAGTAAATCGGGTTAAAGATATACTACGTTTTGTAGATTGTGAACCGCAAACTGTTATTTTATCCAATGAAAAAAATACTGCAACTAAGCAGTTAGTTAAGCTTGCTTTAAAAAATCCTGAAATGATTGGTTTTGAGGCTCATGAACATTTGGTAGCAGATGTGCCTGGAGAAATAAAAGTAGAGGAAAGTCCAGTTGAAATGAACCTCAATGCTATTGAAGATAAATTAAAAAAATCTTCAGTATCGGTTGTGTTAAAGAAAGATATAGGTCTATCATTAGAATCAGAGATTAACGATGATAAAATCACTGTTAAACCTAAAAAATATGCATTAGATCAAAAAGATGGATATATAAAGGTTCCACCTAGAATGAAAATATCCACGCTGATGGCTCATCTAGAGGAGTCTGATGCAAAGCATGTAGTAATATTTACAGCATCGAGTCGTACTTCTGATCGTTTGTTTAAGATTATCAGGAAGAAAGGATGGGGGGTAGTAAGTTTAAGTGATGATTTAAATGAAGCTACTTTTTCTGAACGAGTAGAACGTTATAAAAAATATGATATGCGAGTGTTGTTAATAGGTGGAATTAATGCCAATGCTATTGATTGCTCAGAGATGGATGAATTAATAAATTACGACGTTCCATCAGAGATCGAGGAGTACAGGTCAAGAAGGGCACAAGTGGAACAAGGAATTGTATCCTGTATGATTTCTCTAGTATCTAAAATGGATGCTGATATGATAGAAATTATTAAAACTGAGTTAGATTATGACCTGACAGAGCTTCCATTTCCTAAAGAGGTTAAAAAGAAGGGAAAGGGTTCTGAAAGTGAAAATAATAGAACGAAAAATCCTAGAAAAAAAACTGAGGAACGAATATCCAAGTCGAGAAATAAACGACCCCAAAAAAAATCAAAAAAGAAAAAAAATTCTCATTCATTGCCGCGCCCAACCTATGATGGATTATCTGGTGGAAGAGATGGGAATGGTTCAGAAACAGGTTTATTTGGTTGGGTGAAAAAGCTGTTTAAGTAAATCACGATTCTAGTATTATAAAGCTTTATCCTTGTGATGAAGCTTTTTTTATATCTAACCTTTAGATTCAGAAATTTAAAATTATATAAAATTGAAAGTGACAATGAGAATGATAGTTGCTTTATTATTCTTTATGGCTACCGCTATTGAAAGTGTTTGCCAGTATAGTGCAATGACTTATAATATTCGATATGCAACAGAACTTGATGGAGAGAATAGCTGGGAGCATCGAAAATATAAAATTTTAAAGTTACTGGAATTTTATGAACCAGATATTCTTGGTATTCAGGAAGGGTTGCATCATCAAGTCGAGTTTTTAGATTCGTTATTAATCAATTATAGTTATGTAGGTGTTGCACGTGATGATGGAAAGAAAGTTGGGGAATATGCTGCCATATATTTTAATAATAATCTTTTTGAGGTACATGATTCTGGAACCTTCTGGTTATCTCCTACACCCGATGTTCCGTCTTATGGTTGGGGGGCAAATTATCGAAGAATTTGTACTTGGATAAAGCTTCGAATAAAAAAAATCGATCAAGAGTTTTTTGTTTTTAATGCTCATTTTGATCATGAATCCCATCAGGCAAGAATAGAATCAGCTAAACTAATTCATAGAAAAGCTAAAGATCTGAATGGTAATAGAATTCCGCTACTCTTTATGGGCGATTTAAATGCCATACCTAATTCAAAGCCTATAACCTTTCTTGATTCAGTATATAGAGATGCCAGAAAGATTTCAACAATAAAGCCATTTGGACCGATTGGGACTTATAATGGTTTCAATAGCAACCATCCTTTAGATCGAAGAATTGACCACATATTTGTTGATGACAAAATCAATGTTGAAAAATATGCGGTTTTTTTAAACTCACCGGGCAACAATATGCCTTCGGATCATTTGCCTGTATATATTTTATTCCATTTTGAATAAAAAAGCCTCCCCAAGAATGGAGAGGCTCAACATTAGATGACCAAATTTTCTGTATGCTTAAGCAGAAAGCTTATTCGCAGCCGCCATTACAAAGTCTTTAATGGCTTCAAAAGCGTTAAGAGTTTTTTCTATATGCTCATCGTTGTGTGCTGCAGTTGGGATAAGTCGAATGAGAACAACTCCACGTGGAACAACTGGATATGCAACACCGCTAACGAAGATGCCATGTTCTTCACGCATTTTTCTCATTATATCTGTACATAATTGAGTACTACCAGAGGTTAAAACTGGTGTTACAGGACTTTCTGATGGTAATACATTATATCCTATTTTTTGAAGTCCTTCGCGAAGTTTTAGGGTGTTACTCCAAAGCTTTTCTCTCCACTCTGGATGCTGTCTGATTAATTTTAATCGCTCCCTTGCAGTGGCTACAATTGGCAATGGTAACGATTTTGCAAAAATTTGGCTTCTTGAATTTGCTTTCAAGAAAGCAATTACATTTGGTTCAGAAGCTACAAAGGCACCAATAAGTGCTCCAGCCTTTGCAAAAGTACCAAAATAAACATCAACACCATCTTGGCATCCAAGTTGGGTTCCAGTACCTGATCCATCATGCCCTAATGTGCCGAATCCGTGCGCATCGTCAACCAATAAACGAAAAGGAACTTCTTTTTTTAGTTCTATAATTTCTGGTAGAATCCCAAGATCGCCAGTCATTCCAAATACGCCCTCAGTTACAACAAGGATAGAAGAGTTTTCTTTTAACTTAGATTTTGCTCTAAACAGCTGCTTTTTGAAACTTTCAATATCATTATGCTTAAAAACGGATTTGTCAGCCATTGCTAGTTGTTTCCCATCCACTATACATGCATGACTTAGTTCATCATATATTAGAAAATCATTTCTATCAACCAGGGTATGAATTGTACTCATGATACCTTGATATCCATAATTTAATAATTGGGCAGCTGGCTTATGAACAAATTCAGCTAATTCTTTTTCTAGCGCTTCATGTTCTTTAGAGTTTCCAGTCATAAGACGGGCCCCCATCGGAGCACTTAAAGAATATTTTGCTGTAGCTTCTGTGTCAACTTTACGAATGTATTCGTTACTACCAATCCCCAAGTAGTCATTGATGCTCCATACAACAACGTCTTTTCCTCTAAATTTCATTTCTGGTCCTAGAGGACCTTCTAGTTCGGGGAAAGTGATATATCCGTAATCGTCAGAGGTGAAAGTTCGAAATGGACTTGGACGTCCATCTAGCTTTTCAAATAAATCCATGTAAATTATATTAAGAGTAAACTTATTTTTTCTGAAAATACCAAAAGTTGAAATTTACGTAAAAGTGCGTTTAACTTAAAAAAGAAGCTGGTTTTTATTAGAATTATAGAACAGTGGTGTAAGTTGTTCGGTATCTTAGAGTTGGCTAAATATTGAATATCATTAAGATGGTATTAATTAACTTTTAAAATAAAAAGTCCGTCTGATATATCGCTTACAATGACCATATTATTATCAAAAAAAGGATAGCTACTCCACGTGCCAGAAAAATCGATATTGTTGTTTAATGGTTGGGTATCAAAAAAACCTGTTTCTTCTAAGTCCATGTTAGAAAGGTTGCCAAAACTGAGAATCCTTAATCCGGATGTATAATTTGTCAAGAAAATTTGATTCTCTTTAACATAAAGGTTGTGATCTATTGCATTGGTGGAGTGATCAAATGAATCAATAAATATTGGATTGTCAAGATCACTCACATCGAATATATGTGTCTTTGTCGTTCGTCCTAAATTCAACTCATCAAGTTCATCATTCATGATAAAAAACCTATGATCTTCGGTTAACCAACCTTGATGTGAGTATTGAACATTTGGATTCGCAGAAAAACCTAAAGTTATTGGGTTGGCTTTATCATTCACATCAGTGATTACTACCGATCGTTCTGCAGCACTAAAACAAATTTCTGAATTTATGTGCTTATTATCTAAGCCATTGTAAATGACACATTGTGCATCATGTATGTAGGGAGAGTCGACTTGTCTTCTAGGAGGTTCAGAATCTCTGTAACATCCAGCAAAGGTTGGAGATTTTGGGTTGCTAATATCGATCATATGAAGACCACCATCATTACATTCATTTGCTAAATTCGAACCAAATATATTAGTAGCACCAACAGCATAGGCAAAACCAGTCTCTTCATTAATTACAATATTATGAGCGTTTGAAATTTCAGTATACACCGCATCCTCAGTGAACATTAATTTTTCACCATCAAATTCTCTCAAGCGAGTTAAATCAAAAACTTGCATTCCATGATCTTGGGCATCGCTAACCACAAATAAGTGGTTATTAAAAACTTTATGATCTCTCCATATGGAGCCTTTTGTCATTGATTTAGCACGTGGTGTATTTCCTATTCCAAATTTGCATAGATCGTTATCAAAGTTATTCAAGTTAGCGCGTTTTGTAGATAAACGTGATTCATCCAAATTTCCAACAACAATAGGGTTATTAGGGTTGGTTATATCTACAAAAGAAATCCCGTCAGTTAGCCCAACTATTGCATAAAGTTTTTCAGTTTGTTGGTCTTTCCATCCCCAGATATCGTTTAATTCATATCCACCGAGTTCCTCTGGTGTTAAATGCGAAAACATGCCAACTCCATTACAAGGATAAAGACCGGCAGATAAACCGTTTTCACAAGGAAAAGTTTCAATTATTTGAGGGGTAGTATCCTCAGAGGTGGAATTTTTTTTACAACCAACTATTCCAAGTTGGAAAGTCAAGACTAAAATTAAGATATAATTTGAATTCATAGTATATATAAAGGCTATATGGATTAAGCTATAGAATATTGGTTTTGATGTAAGAGTTTAACTCTATTTCAAAATTAAAGATTTGAGTCTGCGAGGTATTCGTGTACATATTTTATACTCATAGCACCTTCACCTACTGCTGAGGCAACCCTATTCATTGCCCCTGCTCGTACATCACCAGCTGCGAAAATTCCAGGATTACACGTTTCAAGCATATAAGGTTGCCGATTAAGTTTCCATACTTTTTTAAAAATTTCATATTTATGTAACTCTTTTCCAGTTTCTATAAAACCTCTGTCATTTTTAATTACATTTTCAGTAATCCAGTCTGTGTACGGTCGAGCACCAATGAAAATAAAAAGCCCATCTGCATTGGTCTGGTATGTTTCACTGGTTGTATTATTACGAAGCATTAGTTGCTGTAATTGTCCATTACCAGATGCTTCCACAATTTCTGTGAAAGGGACGAGTTCTATATTTTCTGTATTATTAATTTGATCAATTAAATAGGAAGACATAGTCGCAGTTAAAGATTCTCTTCGAATTACTACATAAACTTTCTCAGCAAAAGATGAAAGATACATAGCACCCTGGCCCGCTGAATTGCCACCACCAACTATATATACGTGTTTATCTTTAAACGCATGGGCTTCGGTCATTGCTGCACCGTAATATACTCCTGCTCCGGTAAAATCGCTTAAGCCTTTACTTTCAAGCATTCTATAATTAACACCAGATGTAATTACAACTGCTTTTGCATTAACACAACTACCATCTGCCATTGAAATTTTCTTGTATTGATCGAGTGTTTCAATGCTTACTACTTCTTGGGGGGATAAAAACTCAACCCCAAATCGGGTTGCTTGTGTAATGGCTCGACGAGCAAGATCAGAGCCACTTAATCCTTTTGGAAAACCTAGGTAATTTTCGATTCTTGAACTGGTTCCTGCTTGACCACCCGGTGCTCTTTTTTCGATTAGAATGGTTTTTAAGCCTTCTGAACCACCATATACTGCAGCTGCTAAACCCGCTGGTCCTGCCCCAATAATCGCTACGTCATAAATTTCATGATCAGCGGATGGACTTCGCCCCAGTTTTTCAGCAATTTGAACAGGCGAAGGATTTAACAAATAGCTTCCATCTTCAAAGAAAATAGCAGGTAATTCTGCCGATGCTATGCTATGCAAGGCGCAAATTTCGGTTGCTTTTTCAGACCCCTCTACATCTAACCAGCGATATGGAATTAAATTCCCAGATAAGTAATCTTTAATCGTATGAGATTTTGGGGAATACTGGAACCCGACCACTTTAATACCTTGAAAATCAGGTTTAAAATGCGCTGACCATTCATCTAATAAATCATCTAAAATAGGATATAAACGTTCTTCTGGAGGATCCCATGGTTTTAATAAATAATAATCGAGTTGGACATCATTAATAGCTTTTATTGCTGCATCGGTATCTGAATAAGCTGTTAATAGAACTCTTTTTGCTTCAGGATAATGCTTTTTTGCTTGTTCAAGAAAATCAACACCAATCATTTCGGGCATCCTTTGGTCGCTTAAGAAAAGAGCGATCGTTTCTCCTGTCATTTTTAGTTCAGGAAGTGATTCTAGTGCTTCATTGGGAGAATTTGTACTTAGAATACGGAAATCAGATCGATATTTTTTTCGTAGATCTCTTGTTACTGCTCTGAGAACTTGTGGATCATCATCTACTATAAAAATGATAGGTTTTTTCATTCACGCAGAAATTAATGGTTCAAGATTTATTTAATTGGGAAAATAAGTTTGAATTCAGTGTTCCCTGGTTTTGAATGTACTTCGATTCTCCCTTCATGCTTATCTATAATCTTTCTTACTACATCTAACCCTAATCCAGTTCCTTGGCCAACATCTTTTGTGGTAAAGAAGGGATCAAAGATTTTATTTTTCACATCATCTGGAATGCCAGCTCCATTATCTTTAAAGATCATATGGAGAACACCATTATTATTTTTAGCATCAATTTCTATGGTTCCTCCATGTTCAACAGCATCAATAGCGTTGTCAATGAGGTTAGTCCATACTTGATTTAATTCACTTACATATCCAATGAATTCTGGCATATTTGATTCAACATTCACATTAACCACAATATTTTTCTGTTTTATTTTATGGTTAAGCATTGTTAAGGTACTTTTTAAGTGCTTTTGAATGTTTACAACTTCTTTATCAGAGCCTCGGTCCATATGTGAATAGGTTTTTACAGAGGAAACAAGATCTGAAATTCTTTTTGATGCATCTTCTATCTCTTCTACCATTTTTTCGGTTGTCAGTACATCTTCAATCCATCCTAACACAGCAGCTAACGATTCAGAGTCTATATTTTGTTTTACGAAATCAAGGTCATCTATATTAAAGCAGTATTCAGCAAAGGTAGACGCATATTCAAAGCCTTCGTCTATGTCATGATCATCCATCCAGTCGGTAAGTTTATCTTCAAGAGCAGTACGTTCCATTAATGATTGCATATTAGTAGTTCCATTTCCTGCTTTGCGAAAAACAAGTTCGTTTATTGCGTCAACTTGTGGATCTGTTAATCGAAGATGCATGATTGCTTTAAATTTTTCTGGTTTTGCTCCCAAATTATCTCTTAATGCAGTAGCGCTTCTAAGCATGGCAGAAGCTGGATTATTCAATTCATGTGCTAATCCAGCAGAAAGCTTTCCTAGAGCCATTAATTTTTCATTCTGCTGTTGAGTTGTCGTAAAATTTCTAATTCGATCGGACATTATATGAACGAATGCTTCTATCAATTCATAATGTGTTGCAATTTGAGGGAATAGAATTTCAGGTGTTTCAAGAACCGTACATTCTTCAATAACTGTTAAATAACCTACCGATGATTGCATTCGGGAAAACGGTAGTTTACCGGATATATCAGCTTTTTGAAATACCCCAAGTTCACGTAATTGATTTCCTGTTTTAATTTCAATTTTAACTTCACCCTTAAGAAAAATAAACAATCTATCCATATCACTTCCTGGAACAGATAACTGTTCACCGGGTTGATAAGTACAGATTTGAGATTGATTAACTAACCATTCTAATTGAGAAACAGGTACACTTCTAAAGTGAGTGATTGTTCTTAAAAATTCTACTACATGGTTATTCATAAATACATTACCTAATAAATATTCAATGGCTTATGATACATCCATCGAAATTGATGAAGTGTTACTGATTAGTTCAGAAGTAATGCTTAACTCTGCAAGTTTTCTGCCCGCTTGTTTCAGGGGTAAGCATACAGCATTAGCACCAGATTCTGTTAATGCCATATGTTCTTCATCGCGCATAGTAAGAGCATAAATTTTCCCATCAAATTTATTTTCTCGTAGCATTTTTGTGGCCTGAACTTTGGTGTCTATATTACCCATCGAAAGCATTATGGAGCTTATGTTTGATAGATCTATCTGTTGCCATAATTCAGGATCATTGGCATCGCCATATGCAACACGTCTTCTTTCTTTTATATTATTTTCTATACGAGCTGGATCACTATCGATACCTGTCACTCTTATATCCCGATCTTTTAAATAATCATAGGCTGCTTGGCCAGATTGACCCATACCAACAACTAAGTATTGTGCTTCGCCAAGGTTCACAACCTGATGACCAGGATGTTTTACATCCCGCTCGAAGGGGATAAGTTTAAATTCAAATTTACTCCAAAGGTTATTTGCATTAGAAGCAATGGGAGCATTTATAGCATAGCTTACCGCTGTAATTACAGCCATTGCGATAAATGCTGATTCTGGAATAAATCCATTACTTAGAGCTACTGCACCCGCAATTAAGGTAAATTCACTATATGAAGTTAGGGTTGTCATAACCATAAATGCATTTCTAGAACGGAGCTTAAAGCCAACTAGTAACAAGAAAAACATTATTGACTTGATAGGTAATACAGCTAAAATCACAAATGCAAAAATTAATGCACTCATATCGGGCAAACCTGAAAGACCTACTTCTAAAAAGAAACCAACTAGAAATGATTCTTTAATTCCCCAAAGTTTTTCGTCTAACTCATTGGCTTGTTCATGGCCAGATAAAATTGCACCTGCTGCAAGTGCTCCCAATTCTGAGGAAAGCCCAAGTATTTCAAATAACGTGGCAGTACCTATTGCGAATATAAGACCAAATAAAAGCTGTAATTCTTCATGACCACTTGCTACGAAAAGTTTTAGAATTATTGGGCGTGCTAAAGGAAGTAATAGTAATGCTAAGCTCCAATAGGATGGTAATCCTCCACCAGTTAAAGCCAACATTACAATCGCCACTAAATCTTGAAGAATAAGAATACCTATAGCTACACGTGCATGGTAAGCTCCAAGTTCTCCTCTTGCTTCTAATGCTTTTGCAGCCAATACTGTACTCGAAAAACCAAGCAACACTCCTATGATAATAGATTCGACTAACTCGTAGTTGAAAATACTTGCAATCCCAGTAAAAATACCTGCCGATATTAATAAGTGTAATCCACCAGCACCAAAAACTTCAGCTCTAACAATATTTTTTAAACGTAAATGAAGCCCAACAGTAAACAAAAGTAATAAAACACCTAAATGCCCAATTTCATGTATTAAATATTTATTTACCTCAATTCCGGTCAATGATAATATTATTCCAGCAATAAGAAATCCAATAAGAGCTGGTAATCTAATAGCTTTCACTGCCATTCCTAGTACATAGGCTATCGCTATCCAAAGAAATTCCATCTAGTATGTGTAAGTTTAGTGTGAGTTGAAATATAAGCCGATCAAATATGAACTAACAATATGAGTTAGCAAGATATTCATTCTCCATACAGTTAGATGTTTGTGTAGTCATTAAATTCGATCACTAATAATTTTGTTTAAATGATCTATTTCATCTTTATTTATGGTATGTCCAAAATTTGGATAAATTACTTTTGTTACATCTCCATTTATTGACGATAGTATGGAATTGGTTTTATGTATACGTTGAAGGGGTATATGTGTATCAACATCACTACAACCAATAAAAATCGGGGTTTTATGAAGGTTTCCAGTGTAAGAATCTTCATTTATTCTATAACCAACTAGACCACCAGAAAAAATAAAAATTCCAGCATATTTGTCGGGATGTCTTGCAACATATTCTGCTGCTAAACAAGCTCCTTGAGAAAATCCAAGAATGAAAATTTTATCTTTAGAAAACCCAGCATTTTCAGCAACTGTTATAGCATCATATATCGATTGGAAAGCAGAATTAAGTTTTGGTTGATTTTTCTCCAGTGGTGCTAAAAATGAGTATGGATACCATGTAAAACCATGAGCTTCTGGGGCATAAAATGTGATTTCTTTACGATGCTTGATCTCATTTGTGAGTGAGAGAATGCTCTCGGGGCTAGCGCCTCTACCGTGTATCATAATCATAGCTGATTTTGCCTCTTTTAAATTAGCACCACATTGATGCAGGTGTAGTGATTGATGAGGTCCCTGGAACGTCTTTTTCTTGTCAATTCTGAATAAGTTCATAAACAAACGTATATAATGTTAGAAAGATAGCTTGTTAGAAATAAATTGATTGATTTCTAATTTAAACTTGGAAGTGAACGCTCGATTAATTCTCTCTTTTGTTCAAGCCAAGGTGGTAAGATGAGTTTTTCACCTAATTCTTCAAATTTTTCATCTACTGTGTAACCAGGATTATCTGTAGCTACCTCAAAAAAAACTCCGCCGGGCTCCTTAAAATAGATACTTTTAAACCAATGGCGATCAATTACTCTAGTAGGATGTAATCCGGCGGCTAGTATGGCTTCCCGCATACAATTGAGTTCATCAAGATTTTCTGCACGGAAAGCGACATGATGTATGATTCCTCGGCCCCCTCTTCCATGTTCCTTTTCAGCTGTTTCTATGATTACAGAATTTCCAATTTTCGCATCTGTTTTGAGTAGTGTTAAATTCCTTTCCGATTTTATTTCTTTAAAGCCCAGAATATTAGTAAGAATAGTAATCGTATCATCTGCTTTACTTAATTTCAACCTAGTTGAATCAAATCCTTGAATGGCTACACTTGCAGGAACTGCACTATTATAGGTACTTATTTGTTTTTTTGCTTCTCCCGAAAAGATTAAATCAAGTTCCAGGCCATCAGGATCATTAAATCGTATTCCTTGTTTACCTAAGGTATAGAAGTAATCAGAATGAGAGAGGCCAAGAAAGTGTAGCCTTTCAAGCCAAAAATCTTGGGAACCTTCTGGAACGTTAAAAGCAACATTAACAGCTTCGCCTGAACCAATAACACCTTTATGGGCCCTCGGCCACGGAAAAAATGTTAAGCTGGATCCTGGTTCAGCAGCTTCGTTTCCATAAAATAAATGATAAGTCCCAGGGTCATCTTGGTTAACAGATTTTTTTACCATTCTCATCCCCAGACCATCGATGTAGAATTGAGCATTTATTTTTGGGTCACCAGCTAAAACGGTTATATGATGTAATCCTTTGTTCCCTTTCACAGATATGTGTTTGATTTAAAGAATTAATAATAAAAAATAGTTTAATATTAAACTATTAGATTAAACCTATAGCTAGTATAGGACAGATCAAAAAAAGATTTAATAAAATTGTAAAATTTGACGATTATGAATGAAAGAAATAAGGTGCATTTCACCGAAAAAAGGGAATGAAGATAAATCTAGATACATATTGCAGCTGCTCACATTGTAAAAAAAAAGCGGATACCATTAGTTCTGATGGGAAACATGAAAGAATTTTATATCCCTATGAAACAGTTGATGAATTTAAGTTACTCTGCATTGAATGTGTTAAAAAAGAACTTAAAGTCATTAATGAGGAAATCGAATCAAGTTAGAATATATATTAGCAGGGTACTTTTTGATACAGCATACGAAATGAGAATATAAAAGTATTATTAAGTAAGAAATCTTCCACTTAAATAGGTTGGTTCAAGATGAACCAATTTATATTTTGCGAATAACCTTAATTATTTTCAATGAATATATTCGCAATTATCATTCTTTTGGCCATACTGGTAGACTTTTTTGTTGGATTAGTGACCAATATGATGAATATTAAATCTTTATCACAACAGCTCCCTAATGAATTTGAAGGAGTTTATGATGCTGAGACTTATGCTAAGTCACAAAAATATACCAAAGCTAGAACACAGTTTGGATTAATAACAGGTGCTTTTGATCTTCTGATACTATTGAGTTTTTGGTTTAATGGAGGATTTAATATGCTTGATTCATGGATTAGAGGGTTCCCATTTAATGAGTTGATTTCAGGTATAATTTTTATTGTTTTATTGATGATAGCTAAGTCGATACTATCATTACCTTTTTCGATATATTCAACTTTTGTTATTGAAGAGAAGTTTGGTTTTAACAAAACTACTGTTAAAATTTTTCTTTTAGATTTATTAAAAGGAACGGTTCTTGGTGCTTTAATTGGAATTCCTTTATTGGCAGGAATCTTGGCGTTTTTTATTTATGCAGGTGATTTAGCGTGGCTGTATGCATGGCTAGTAGTAACCGCTTTTAGTCTATTGATGCAATACATCGCCCCAACTTGGATAATGCCACTATTTAATACATTTACTCCATTAGAAGATGGAGCATTGAAAACAGAAATTGAAAGATATTCAAGAAAGGTAAATTTCTCATTGAAGGGACTTTTTGTAATTGATGGATCTAAAAGATCAAGCAAGTCGAATGCCTTTTTTACTGGTTTTGGGAAAAACAAAAGAGTTGCATTGTACGATACATTGATTGAAAACCATTCAGTTGAAGAACTTGTGGCTGTATTAGCTCATGAGATAGGTCATTATAAAAAGAAACATATCGTAAAAGGAATGATAGTAAGTATAGTTCATTCAGCGATATTATTTTTTTTATTATCCGTATTTCTACAAGAGAAAGGGCTGTTTGATGCATTTTATATGGATAATATGTCTATATATGGGGGACTGATATTTTTTGGAATGTTGTATGCACCAATAGAAATGATATTATCGATATTTATGCAAATGTCTTCAAGAAAACATGAATTCGAAGCCGATGCATTTGCTGTTGAAACCACAGGCAATAAAGTGGATATGATTAATACATTAAAAAAATTATCAAAAGATAATTTATCAAACCTAACTCCTCATCCCATTTATGTATTTCTTAATTACTCTCATCCTCCCGTCTTGGAACGGATTAAAGCAATAGAGACAATTAAGTTATGAAAGAAAAAAGACACCTTGAGACTATAGCTATTCATTCAGGAACTAAACATTGGTCTAAGAGTAAAGCTATTATATCTCCAATAGAGCTGTCAACAAATTATGAGCACAATATTAAGGGGCATCAAGAAGGTGATTTTATATATTCAAGAGCTGAAAACCCCAATAGACAACAATTAGAGAAATTGTTAACAGATTTAGAAAATGGGGAATGTTGTGCAGCATTTTCATCTGGAGTTGCAGCAATTACTGCAGTATTTATGAGTGTTGAAAAAGGGTCTCATGTGATCATACCTAAAGATCTTTATCATGGATCTAGGGTAATTTTAGAAAATTATAGCCATCAATGGGGTTTAGAATATTCAAGTATTGATACAACGGATTTAGATGTATTTAAATCAGCCATTAAGAAAAACACCTCATTAGTATTACTTGAGAGCCCTTCGAATCCACTATTACAGATCACCGATTTAGAAAATAGTATTAAGTTGGCACATCATAATGGGGTTTTGGTTTGCGTAGACAATACATTTTCTACTCCATACAATACAAACCCAATAGAATATGGAGCTGATTTTGTAATGCATTCTACAAGTAAATTTTTAGGTGGACATTCGGACATTATAGGAGGGGCGATAATTTCTTCTAAAAAAGATGCTACATTCGATAAAATTCAAATGATTCAAAAAAAATTAGGGTCTATACCTTCCCCTTTTGATTGCTGGTTACTTACACGCAGTATTCGAAGTTTTCCCCATAGGATGAGAATGCATAATGAAAATGCGATGGAACTAGCACATTTTCTAGAGACAAATAAGAAAATATTAAAAGTAAATTATCCTGGTTTAAAAACTCATAAAAATCATGAAATAGCAGCTTCGCAGATGAATGCATTTGGAGGAATGATATCATTATTAATAGATGGAAACTTAGCAGAAACTTTGGCAATAGTTGGTAAAACAAAAATTATTAGACGTGCGACAAGTTTAGGAGGTATTGAAAGTTTATGGGAGCATCGCAGGTCTAGTGAGAATGATAAATCGATAACTCCTGAAAACTTAATTAGATTAAGTGTTGGTTTGGAAAATGTAAATGATCTTATTGAAGATCTAGAATTTGCATTGAAATAGGCCAAGAAATAAAAAAGAATTTCATCAAATTAAATATGGTACATGTATGATAATAATTAATGATCTAGTCGCACAATTATCAGAAATATAGGTGCATAGATTAACGTACTTAATGAAGATTAAGGAATACCATATATGATATTAGATCCAGAAACATTATCAAAGTTATCATCCATTGAACTAAGGGCAAAGAAAATTGTTGAGGGATTTATCTCTGGATTACATCGTAGTCCCTTTCATGGATTTTCAGTAGAATTTGCAGAACACAGACCTTACAATACAGGAGACGATTTTAAACATATAGATTGGAAAGCCTACGCTAAGAAAGAGCGTTTTTATGTAAAACAATATGAAGAGGAAACAAATCTACGTTGCTATGTACTATTAGATACCTCGTCATCAATGTTCTTTAAACATTTCAGTAAATGGTCGAAATTAAAATATGGAATCCATTTTGCTGCATCTTTAATGTATATGATGCATAAACAACGCGATGCTGTAAGTTTGATTCCGTTTAATTCAGGAATTGAATTTTTTAATCCTCCAAAAAGCACATATGCTCATTTAAGGCAGAACTACACCTATTTAGAAGGTATACTGCGCGATGAAAATAATGCAAATAAACAACATAAAACAGCGTCTGCGCAAGCAATCCATGAAGTTGCAAAAAGATTAAATCACCGTAGCTTGGTAATTATTATAACCGATCTTTTTGAAAATATGGATGAACATGAAGCCTTGATTTCTGCTTTAAAGCATCTTCGACATAGAAATCATGAAGTCATACTATTTAATATTTTAGAACAAAAAAGTGAGAGATTATTAGCGTTTAAGGAGGAACGCATAGTGTTCGAGGATTTAGAAACCGGCGCAGAAATGGAGGTATTAACATCTCAGATAAGGGATGATTATAAAGCAAAAGTGAATAATTATATTCACAATTTTAGGATGGCATGCAGTGAATTTAAGATTGATTTTGAAGAAATTGACACTGAGTCTAAGTTCGATGAAGGTTTGTTAGCCTATCTAAATAAAAGAAAAAAGTTAGGTTAAACTACATTACTTTTCTTTAAAATTTTATTTAGTAAAGCGGGAGATAATCTTTTCATGAATAAAGCGAAACGCTCCTTTGGGCTAGAAATATAAATCTCTTCCTTTTTTGATTTAACCCCTTTCCATATCCTTTGAACCATGTCTTCAGCACTCATAGCACTTTTATGGAGTTTTCCCATTTCATTGAATGTACTTCCATTTGCAGTAAGTGAATTTTGAGTAATATTAGTTTTAATTGGACCAGGACAAACTAATGTAACATGCACATTGTATTCATACATTTCTTGTCTAATACAATCAAAAATGCCATGTAAGGCATGTTTACTAGCAGCGTATCCAGAACGAAATTTAGTTCCAAATTTACCAGCAACACTACTCGTAACTATAATGTGCCCAGATTGATTAGAAATCATATGGGGAAGAATAAAGCGTGTAAGTGCAACAGATCCAAAAAAATTAATTTCAAGTATTCGTCGAATAGTTGCCAAATCTGTATCTGCAAATAATGATCTCTGACTTACTCCTCCATTGTTTACTAGCACATCTATCCCATTGAATAATTTAAGGGCATCGTCAACTTTTTGAGATAAAATTTCACTTTGTGCTAAATCAAGGGGAAGTATTTTGATGGTATCCCCATTACCTAATTCTTTCTTAACTCGTTCAAGTTCATCTTTTCGACGAGAAGAGAGAATTAAATTAGCGCCATCTTTGTAAAAGGCTTTAGCGAATGCTTCACCAATTCCTGAAGATGCGCCAGTAATCCAAACTGTTTTATTTTTATAGCTCATTCTGATAAATTTTAGTAGAACATAATCATTTTTAAACACGTGAACACTAACCATACGATATTACTTTTAGAAGATGAAATCGATTCCGGAGAGATGCTTGCAAATTTTTTAGAAATAAATAATTTCAAAGTGTATTGGGCGAAAGATGGTCAAGAGGCAGTACAGATTATCGAGAATAATGCACAAGAGATAGCATTAGCAATTTTAGATATCATGGTACCAAAAAAAGATGGGAAAGAAATATGTACATTCATAAGAAGACATCCCATCATAAATGAAATTCCTGTCCTATTTCTAACCGCTAGAGACCAAGAAATAGATGAAATTGAAGGCTTAGAACTGGGGGGTGATGACTACATAAAAAAACCCGCTAGCTTGAATTTGATAAAAGCAAGAGTAGAAAGTAGACTACGAAGACAAAATTCTGACAAAATAAACTGGGTTAGTCATGATAATGTATACTTAGATACAGATTCAAAAGTAATGTATATGAATGAAAAGCACATTGAACTTACACATACAGAGTATGTTATTGCTGAATTATTTTTTAAACACCCAAAATTAGTTTACAGTCGGCAGGAAATTCTGGAGCATATAACAGACGAAGAAAAATATATATTCGATCGAACAGTTGATGTGCATATAAAGAATTTAAGAATAAAAATGAAAGAGAAAGGTAAACTCATCAAAACCTTCAGAGGAGTTGGTTATGGTTTTAATCGTGATTTTATAAATTCGTGAACATTCAGTCAAAATTAGCACTCACTTACATTACACTATTATCCATAGGGGTAGTGGTGATTAGTGCCTATGCAATATTAAGCATTCGAACGTTTTTGTTAGATGAAGCTATAACGCAGTTTGAGTTGGATGCAAAAACCTTTGCAGAATCATTACAGGATCAAGAAGATTTTACTGATTTATTTTTGAGAACTACTTTTGCAGCAGATCTAACTGGATATCAGATTGCCTTATTTGATTCTACGGGTACAGTATTAGTAAATGCCCCAATTAATGCACCTAAATTTATGGATTCTAGAGCTTTTTTGAATGCTCAATTGCAAAATCAACTTGAGAAAAAATCTCAAGTCATAATCAATTCAGACGACTTAGATGATGTTTTTTCATTTCATAAGATTGAGCGTGATATTACAGAGGTGCGTTATTTAAGAATCGCCCAAAATAAAAAAGAACTCTATGCTGCAGCTGCTTCTATACGACATCTAATATATGGAGCTATGATAGGTTCGATATTAGTGGTCATTATTGTAAGTATTTATTTTGCACGATATCTGGGAAAACCCATTAAACAATTGGAAGAAGCTGCGTTAGATGTAGCAAGGGGTAATCTAGATCGTGAATTAGACGTATCGAGAAATGATGAATTTGGTTCCTTAGCAAAATCGTTAAATGAAATGGCAGGTCGCCTTAAGGCAGAATATGCTAGTCAGAAAAGATTAAACAAAAAACAAAATCAGTTCTTTGCGGACATAGCCCATGAGGTAAGAAATCCCTTACACACTATATCTGGAGCTATGGAAATGTTAGAATTAGATGAATTAAGCGAAGAAAAGAAAGCACAATATCTTAACACAGCACAAAAACAAATAGATCGTGTCGTACGTATTTTTCAAGATATTAAGTCTATTCAGAGGTATGATATGGATGAGAGTTTTATTAGGAAAAGTGAGTTTATCTTAGAAGATATGATTATTGGTATTGTGAATACGTATATCCCTATTGCTAACGAAAAAGGGATTGATTTGTCCTTTATAGGGCTAAGTAAAACTCGTGTTCTGGGTGACAATGAAAAACTTGAACAAGTGATGGACAACTTAATTTCAAATGCTATTAAATACACAAATGATGGCCAAATTTTGGTTAAGACTTTAAAAAATGATCTCCGTATTAGGGTTGAGGTTGTAGATACAGGGATAGGAATAGATGAAGAGCATTTAGATAGACTTTTTGACCGATTTTATAGAACAGATAAAGCACGCTCAAGAGATAAAGGGGGGACAGGGCTAGGCCTAGCAGTTGTTAAAGGAATTTTAAGTGCTCATCAAACACAAATACAGGTTGAAAGTACGATTGGAGTAGGAACGAAATTCTTCTTTTCCCTTCCTATTCTTTCATCTTAATCTTTGATATACCAATCTAGTAAAACCGCTAGGATAGACCCTGTTAAAGGTGCTAATGTGAATAAAGGAATGTGAGAAAATGGTTTATTATTGATTGCGAAGAAATCAATAAAAGACGTACCTATTGAAAGTACTGGATTTAAATATCCTCCAGACATAGGATTAGATATCAATAATGCTGCGGTTAAAGTTAATCCAACACCAAGTGCATGTATTCGTTTAGTACCTTTACCTTTATAATTTAGTAAACTTAAATAACTAAAAATCAATAAGAAACTCATTAGAATTTCTCCTGCTATATGCTGAGAGACGGTGGAAGCTGTAGGTGGTTGTGCGAGAAAAATAGAACTGGTCACCATCAAAAGTACTCCTGATGCAGCAAATGAACCAAGGATTTGGCTCACAGTGTAGCCCAAAAAAACTTTAAGATTAATGTCTTTTCTGATGTAATACGCGAATGTAACTGCTGGGTTGAAGTGCCCTCCAGAAACATACATTCCCCCGTAAATCAATGTGGCTAATACAAGTCCAATTGCCAAAGGGTCTTTGGTAAGTCCATAGACTAAGACCAAGACCATCGTACCTATGGCTTCTATAACATACTTTTTCATTGCTTATAGTCAGTATTTTCTTCTATCATTCCTAATGTCAATCAAGCTAAATGCAACCACGAGTAATTGCAAGCAATTAGTATAAACTATTTAAATAGTGTATATATTAAGTAGAGGTAAGCGTATGTATTCAATGATGCTAAAAAAAAACAACTTAAAAAATTTTAAAGTAAATCTTCGATTAGTGTTTAATAAAATAAAAAAGCGCTGGGGAATTGAAAGCAATTTTCAAGTATTTATAATATTTAGTGTATTTGCATTTACAGGCGCTTCTGTCTTATTAGCAAAAAATATAATCTATGCTCAATTAGGTGTTTCACCTGATTGGGCTTGGTATACCCGTTTATGTATTTGGATATTTATTGTACTCCCTACTTATTACGTACTGCTTATTTTTTTTGGAACAATATTCGGTCAAAAGAAATTTTTTGTTCATTTTATTAAAAAATCATTTAATAGGCTAAGATGGAAAAAAGAACAAAATTGATAAGAACGGCGTGTTATCTTTTTTAAAAATTGCCACACTATACATTAGGTTTTATTATATATCTTTCTGAAAAAATATAAATATTTCTTGAAATGGAATATCAATGAAATAATTTTTAAAACTATTTTATTTGATAAAAAAGAAGTCCTCCACTTTGATTTCCTATTATAATTTCCTCCATTCCATCGGCATTAAAATCGGATACAAAAGGGGCACTCATAGGGGCATGTGAAATATTAAATGGTAGACGAGATGATCTGAATTGTGCCTGTGTTGCTGTGCCGGTATTTTCAAAATATAGTATTCCTTCAATTTTACTCCCAATAATCAAATCATAGTCACCGTCCCTGTCTATATCAATAAAAGCGGGGTGGCTTCTATGTTTCGATTTAATGCCATGAAAGGTATCATCTTGTAATTCAAAATGTGGCTGAGATCTGGTGCCATTATTTTTGAAAAGAAAAAGATTTCCACTAGATGAGCCTAACACAATATCATAATCTCCATCAGCATCAATATCTATGGTTGTAGGTGTAGAATAGCTACCTTTCGGTAGCTCAATCAAAACTTCGTTGGCAATACCGAATTCACATCCCGTATTGATATAATAGGTTACTTCACCACTCCAATTTCCAAGTAGTAAATCATCTAGACCATCATCGTTTAAATCAACGAGCTCTGGTGCATAATGATATGCTTTAGGCAGATTCATGGAACCGATCATATAAAATTCAGGACTTTTAAGAGTTCCTCGATTTTCATATTGATATACAGCCGATGTTTTTAAATCATTTGCATCTATTTTATTAGCAACTAATAAGTCTAAATCTCCATCTCCATCAAGATCACCCGCTGTTGCAATACTTTCTTCTCCTACATCTATTGTTTTTATAAATTGATTTGTTCTAAGGCGGAAATCCCCATTCGTTTGTTCATAAAAGTAAAAATTTGCAGCAGTTGTTAAATTTGCATTATATGCACCACCTAGAACACCCACAAAAAGGTCAGCATCTCCATCGTTACCCCAGTCAATCAATGCGGGAGCATTGTATCCGCTACTTTTAACTGGATTATTAGGAGGAAAAGGTCTAGGTTCGCCTTCAAAAATAGGGTGTTCGCTTGTTCCTCGATTTTCTAGTAATAACAAACTAGGTTCAAAAAAATCACCCCAGAATATATCTTCATCTCCATCAGAATCAATATCCATGAAAGTCATCGTATTTGCACCATGCAAAGAACCAAATTCTTTTACTATTTCTATATTTTGAAAACGACTAGTAAGCTTTTGAAATCGAGGAATCCCATTTTGATCATTACCAATGGATTCATATCTAGCAACTGTTCCCTCTAAACTGCCAATAAATAAATCTGGATACCCGTCAGCGTCTATATCTGTAACATTCGGTATATTTTGACGATCTGAATAAATAGCCACACCATTAGCATCTTTAAGAATATCCGCGACTAAAATGAATGATGGATTTTTTGGGGAGCCAATATTTTCATAGTAACTGATATAACTAAATGGGTGCTCTGTAAGCAGATCAAAATCACCGTCATCATCCATATCAACAAAGCGAAACCATTCCCCTACTTTTAAATTCATATAAGAATCTGTTCTCCAAATGAGGGTTGATTTATTCCCTTCGTTATGATGTTCAAAAAACATGATATCATTAGTGAATTCTTGTACAAATAAGTCAGGATCATTATCGCCATCGATGTCCACAAATTGAGGTCTAGGGGTGTTTAATCCTCCTAAAAAAGCATGATTTATTAGCTCATTATTCTCATCATATATAGGAAATGGAAGAATCGATTTTTTATAAGAGGGTTTATGTATAGAAGGTGATTCTATAGATAAATAAGAACTACAGCTTAAGGCTGTAACTAAGCTTATGAAGAGAAATATCTTTTGATGAAACTTTCTATTCATGATTAAAATCTATCGACCACCAATACCAGTTGGATTAATTCCTACTTCGATGATTTTTATAATTTCGAATGCTTTAGTATCGATCACAGCAACGGTTCCATTATGCATCATTTCTCCAGAATGCATGTGTTCCATTTTCATATGATTATTAGTAACAAATAGATAGTTATTGTCGGAGCTTAATACTGCGCCATGAGGTTGTGCCAAGCCCTTTTCTTCTATTACTGATTCTACTTCTTTCGTAATCATATTGATTGCAGTAACAGAGTTGGTTTCTTTGTTTCCAAAGTACACATAATGACCATCATTAGAATATACGGGATGCCAAGGTTGTGCATTTACATCAATTATATCTGTTAAATCCAGGTTGAGGGGATTGGTTATATCAAAAATTAAGAGTTTACCCGTCATTTGTGTTGTTCCAACCAGTGTATTTTGATCTGGTGATATTGCAAAATTTACAAACATGTGATTCATCCCTTCCATCGAAATGAACTCTGCTTCGTTATGTTCAGTATTCATTGACAAAATTTGATTTGATGATAAACTTGCAACAAAAAGGTGTTCTGCGGAATCTAAATTTGCTATAGCATGAGGACGGGAAAAAATTAAATCAACTTCTTCTTTTAAAGTCATGTCACTTCTCTTAATTATACCAAAACTTTGAGGAGGATTAACCGCACTCATAGATCTTCCAACATATAAGATATCTTTAGTGGGATGAAGAGATAGAAGACCTGGAACATCTATCTCAGTTTCACCTATGAGTTTGTTTGCAGCATTAAATTTTAGCACTTTATGCTCGCCAATTAAACTAACATACCAGTAAGAACCATCAGGCTCAACGATAGCATGATGAGGTTTTGCACTTGCTGAAAAACCTAGTTCTTGAAGGCTTATCGTTTCTTCAATTTCTAGAGATTCAACATCTATTACTGTAATTGAAGCAGAATTTTGATTACAAACATAAACATATTCTTGGGCAAATAACTCGCAAGAGCTTAGTATAACACCAAATAGTAGAGCTGAGATAAGCTGAAAAAGTCGCATAAATAATAATTTTAGATCAGTATGAACGTGAAGTATAGCAGCTTACTGTGTTTAAGTAAGCTGCTAGTAAATGTTCTAACGATTGATTAATTCTGGGCTCGTTTCAAGAATAAAAAGGCCTTCAAAACCACTAGTCATTATTACAACACCACTATTGAAATAAGGATAATTACTCCAAGTTCCACTAAATCCAGCAGCATCTTTTGTAAATGGGAATGTGTCAAAAAATCCAACTCGTTGGGGATTTTCTGGTTCAGAAATGTCAATAACTTGCAATCCGCTAACATAGTTTGATTGATACATTAAATTATCTCTGATGTAAAGATTATGATCAGATGAAGCATTGTCATTAAAGTATTGAGTTAGAACTTGAGGATCATCTAGATCTGTTAAATCCCAAACTATAGTTCTTGTTTCCTCAACAGTACCATTTAATTCATCAAGCTCATCATTTTGATAAAAGTAGGTTTGGGTTTCATCAAACCAACCTTGGTGTACATATCCATAATCAGGATACGATCCTGTTGAAAGTGCTATAGGATTTGATTTATCTGTTACGTCAGCTACACTTATTGCTGTTTCGTTGGCTCCTACACATATTTCTTTACCTGTATGCTCTGTGTCTGGTCCATCATATATCACACACTGTGCATCGTGTGAATATCCTGTACCTCTTCTTCCAGTTGATGGATCTGCGAAACAACCTGCAAATGTTGGATTTTTAGGCTCATTAATATCCACCATGTGTAATCCTCCTCCACAACTCATGCCACCACCACTTGCTCCAACTATATAAGCAAAGCCAGTTTCTTCATTGATTACTACATTATGAGCGCTATGGATGTTTGGATAATGAGCATCTTCATCTAACAAAAGGGGCTCATTTTCATATGCGCGTAGCCTAGTTAGATCTAATACTTGCATACCATGTTCACCTGCATTATCTGCTACGATGTAGGCATGATTATCAAACACTTTTATATCTCTCCAAACATTCGATCGTGCTCCTTTCGTCATTGGTAAATTGCCAACATAAATTGGATTAGACGGATCGCTTAAATCAACAAAAGATGTACCTTCAGAACGACCCACAAGCGCATATTCTTTACCAGTTTCTGGATCTGTCCAACCCCAAATATCATTAAGCATTACTCCTCGATTTGCACCAACCTCACTAATTGGTAAAAAGGAAATAAGATTTACTTTATCACATCCAAATAAATTAGCAGCTCCACCTTCACACTCTACTTTCCCATTAGTTATTGGCTGAAGTAATTCTACATTTTCTCCAATCACAATATTACTAGAAGTCCATTCACCCGCATCATCTAAATTTAAAATTGCGGCAGTACCCGCACCATAATCAGCACCTATCAATCCAGTTACAGCGGTATTGCCATCTATTGCTAAGGAACCACCAAAATAGTCACCAGCTGATTCACCTGTTGCATTAAGTTTAGATGACGAATCCCAAGATCCATCTTCGTTCATAACAAATCGATAAATGGAGCCTTTACCTCCATTGTCATTGATAGCACCAACCCAAACTTCATGTTCTCCAATTGCTAAAGAAGAACCAAAAGTATGCCACGGTGTTCCATCAAACGGATTCAATCTTCCTGATGAGATCCAACCATTTCCTGTGTTTTTATAAACAAAAACTGCTCCTATTTTATCTTGATTTTGAGCAGTTACAAAGGCCATATCGCCATGGACGGCAACCTCACCTGCAAAAAAGCTTCTTTCTGACAAGCCTGAATTTGATAACGTTGCTTTTGATATCCACTCCTTATTTTCTAAGGTAAAGATGTAAGCGGCACCCGCATTTCGATTAGGTGCTCCCACTACTAAATTAGTACCGTCATAATCTAAAGAGTAACCAAAATTTGTTTGTAAGGTGTCTGGATTTATGATCATCGATTCTTGTACATAATTCCCATTTACGTCTTTAAAAACTGCAATTGCACCATTTCCAAAACTGGGGATTCCAACAAATGCATACCCCTCTGCTAAAGCAACACTTGATCCAATGGAACTTAGTGAAGAGTCACTTAACACAGTTAAAGATGCTAATTGAGACCAAGAACCCTCTTCACTCTCCTCAAAGATGTAGGCACCACCTACGCCATCATTTTTGTCAGGTGCACCAACCATTAATAAATTTCCAAAAGCAGAAAGAGAAGAACCAAATCCGTCTCCTACCTCTCCGTCTTCTGCTTTAATGGCAAATTTTTGAGTCCATTCTTCTTCCTGCTTTGAAAAAATATAAACGGCACCTGGAATTTGAACATTTGATGGTTCACCAATAAAAACGTTACCATTGGCAACTTCCACAGCTTCACCAAACCCCTGTACTTGGGTGATTTCACCATCATGTGTAGTCTGTGCTAACGATGTTTGCGATATAAGCGCTAGACCTAACGTAGTTAATAATAGAAATGCGTGTTTCATAGAATGGATTGATTTTTTTGAATTTTAGATAGATATAGAATAAGTAGCATACAATTTAAGGAATTGCATTGACCTGTAATAATTTTTTGAAGAATACCCCCCCCATACATTAGAGGACTATTTCATTTACTTAAAATAACTAAAAATGAAAAAGCCCGATCGAAACGATTGGGCTCCTTTTTTAAGTAATACCGTATCAGTTTATTACTTCATATTTGAATGTAAAGTACCCAGATGCTGGCCTATTTTGAGGATCAGCAAATTGTGGGAGAAATAGGTTTGGATTACCTTGATAATAGCTCTGAATTTCAACTTTTGAATAGCTATTCCCGTCTGCATTACGTACTAATATGGTATGAGGAGTTTTTGGCAATACAGCATGATTTGGTTCCATAAAAGTTGCAGTATAAATCCACCAACCACTTAATTGATCTGTTGTTGGAGCGGGGTTGATAGCATAGCTGCTCGATGTTTCAACTGTGAATTGGTCGTTTGATGGGATTTCTGTTACTTCGTCAAAAGCAACATCTAAAAGAATTCCTCCCCCTTCTCCAGGACCTCGGGAACCACTATTGGTAATGATGAAAATTTCAAAACCAGCATCTTTAAATCCAAGATCCCAGTTTGTTGAATTTGAGTCGGCTACTACACTTCCAGTTCTTAAGTTAAAGAAAGTATAGCCAAGGGTACCAGCTTGTATATCAGCTGCAGTTTCGAATTCGCCTGTAAAGGTATTTTGTTCTTCATTCGAGTTACTGTCTCCACAAGCTTGTATAAGAAGTGAAGAGCTTAGAATAAGAATTAATAAGTGATATCTCATTTTTTAGTTTTTATTGTTTTTTAGATTTCAATGAATAGTTTGCTAAATAAAGTTCTACCAGGTTGTGCCTGTAAAAATTGTGAGTCAGTGTAATTGAATAAGTTATGTATTCCGATTTGTGCTCTGAATCGTTTTTTCAGCTCTTTTGAAAGTGTTAAATTCCATACGGAATGCGCACTCACAAAGTCATCATCTTTTGGACTTGCTTTACCGTCAGAATTCCTGTCGTTGTAAAAATATGTACCTCTTAGGATACCTCTAAGTGATATAACAGAGTCAAAAAATGGTTCTTTGTAAAAAAACTTGATGTTTGCGCTATGTTTTGGTCGTTTTGGTAAAGGTATTTCGATATCAAATTCTTTTGTTATTACAATACCGTTTTCTAAGATTGTTCTAGTCTCAGTGGTTAATTCAACGGCTTGTAAATATTGATAATTGAAACTAGTTGTTAGTCTTGAAAAAGGAGAGTATATCGTTTCAAATTCGAATCCTTGAGTTCTTGCTTTTTCAATATTTAAATATCCAAAGATTGTACTTTCGTCATTCAACTCAACAACTTCGCGAGCATCGATCAGATTTTGCGCATCATTTCTAAAAAAATTTAAAATCCATGTAAGAGAATATTCTTTAAGCTGGATATTGACTCCAATATTATAAGCCGTCGAAAATTCCGGTTCTAGTATGTTCAAATTTGAAATATCTACCAAATTTCTTTTAATCAAGCCTTGGTTTCTAAATGTTTCTATTTCAGCTAAGATATTTTGTGTCCCATAAAGTCTATATCCACTCCCAGAATTATCAAAATTCAAATACAGGGTTCTAAAATCTGGTGCTTTAAATCCTTTACCTACCGAAGCTTTGACATTTATTTCATTTGTAATAGAATAGCGTAAGGATAATTTTGGACTTACATAGCTTGCATAGGAGGAATGGCTGTCAAAGCGGGCTCCGCTTATCACATATAGTTTGTCATTCAAAAAGATTTGGTGTTGTAAAAATGCAAAACTTCCATTCTGTTCTCTTTTTCCTTGATATCTTTCAGCTCTTACAAACTCCCAATATGTTCCACCCCCTACAGTGGTTATGTTATTTGCATTCCATGAATAGTCATTTTGTGCTTCAATTTTATCTAACCCTTGTCTATTATTTAACCGTATATCAGCTTCTAAAGTATCTTCAAAAAAAGTATCAGATTGATCTTCATATCTAGTAGAATAGGCTGTTATTGTAGATTTCAGATTAGAAAAAGGAGATGTCTCTAATCTAACGTGTAAAGAAGCGTCATTTTGCCATCCAGATTCTTCAATTTCTACAACTTGATTTTGGACGGTAGCAAGGGTAGGTCCTCTAAACCTATTAAGATAATATCTCCCACTAACGATTATACTTGTCAAATCGTTAATGTCGTAACCAAATTTTGAATTAAAGGTTACTGAGTTGAAAGGATTTTGATTATTCCCAAATTGTGTGGTGCTAAGATCAAAGCCATCGGAACCATTGGCAAAAAAACCTAAACTCCCATTAATTTGTTTTTTTACAAAAGAGAGCGAGGTTCCTACATCGTATGAATTACGGCTACCATACTGGATATGACTATTAAGGCTGAATGGGTCTGTATTTTTTTTGGTGATTATGTTCACTACACCTGCCAACGCATCGCTTCCCCAAAGTGCAGATGAAGGGCCTTTGATTATTTCAATTTGCTTTATATTCGACACATGTATTCTATTTACATTTAGAGCACCTCTTGTTCTACCTATAACTGGTTGACCATCTATCAATATTAAGGTATAGTCCGACTCAAATCCTTGAATTTGAATTGCATTCTCTTCATTTGGTGACAAGCTAATCCCAGATTGTTCTAATAAAACATCTTTCAGGGTAGTCATTCCAGAGGATTGAATTTCTTGCTCAGAAATCACATCAATTGGTGTTGGACTGTTTTCTAACGTTAACGCAGTTCTAGATGCGGTTACTACAGCTTGTATATCACCGTATATTTTTTCTTCAAGAAGTATGGTAATTGATTGGAGAATACTATCGATTTTTATCTCTATTTCAACAGGAGCATAACCTAATCTAGAAGTCTTTAATATATAATTCCCATAAGGGATCTCTGAGATGACGAAAGATCCATATTCGTCGGTAACCGACCATGTAGTATTTTTGATAAAAACAGAAACATCTTCAACTGGGGTGTTATTCTCTGATATAACTATACCCTGCAATATTCCAGTTTGGGCAAAGGCCTCTAAATTAATTACACAGATTAAAACCCCAAGAAGAAAGGTTTTTAATAGATCTAACAATAACTTGATGAATTTTTTAAAATTCAAATAAAAGAACCAATTATGAAGATTGTGTGAATTTATGATTTCGTTTCCACACCTTTCCAAAAAGCCACCATACCTTTGATGTGTTTAGCAGCATCTGAAGGCTCTGGGTAATACCATGCAGCATTATTATTCACCGTATCAGCAATCTTTAACGAAAAATAATTTGCTTCCCCTTTCCAAGGGCACATTGTCTGTAAATCAGATAATACAAGAAATTCATTGTTTACAGATTCTATTGGGAAGTAATGGTTGTTTTCAACAACTATGGTTTTATCGCTTTCTGCTATAACAACTCCATTCCAGATAGCTTTCATATTTTATGTTCTTTAATTATTTCGATGCATTTCGAACCATCGTAATTCCTAAATCGATCCATGCCAGGATTAAGAATATCCCTCCGATTGGAGTAATTGCCCCTAAACAACCGATATCAGTAATGCATAGAGTATATAAGCTTCCCGAAAAAATGAATATACCTAGTAAAAGCATGGTTGAAACACGTTGCAACTTAATCTCATAGAGTTTGGATATGCTCTCAATTAAGATCACACCTATTGAATTCCAGGTGTGATATAGAACGGCTGTTTCCCATGTCTTCATTCTTTCTAAAGAAAGAACGCCCTCTAAAATATGAGCTCCAAAAGCACCAAGGGAAACTGCCAAAGCTAGAAAAAAACTTGCAATCGAAATGTGTGTATACAAAAGCTAAAACTAGTTTAATGAAGTGAAGGATGCTTTTGATTCTGATCTAATGGTCATAGGAATAGTCATGCCAGCAGCCAAAGCATTACCAGACATGTTACTTACAGATACTACATTGAGTGGAATTCCTGATGTCTCATCTAAAGTATAAACATCTTCTTGATCTCCCGTTAAATTTAGCTCAACATTTGTCCCCATCTGAGTAGTGGTTGCATCTATCGATAAATTTCTTTGCGCCTTCAAGGTTGTATTATCTTTATAAGAAAAATTATTATGAATGTTTACAGGCATTGCATTCATTGTCATCGTACTCTCATTAGACCATTCCATTTGTGTGGAGTTTGGAAAATATGAAAAACGTAATTGAAGGGTTGATTTAATGGTTTCTTCATTCAATAATGAGCCAATTTGAGCAGATGCTTGTAAATTTCCTTCTAAAACAGACGCAAGAGTATTTTTTACTTCGTCTAGACCATTAATCTCTAATATCTCTCCTTTCTTATTCATTATAAAAGAATAATGAGTATTTTTAAGGGCGGGGAAGAGTCCACTGCCGATTTCTGGATTCTCAGAATCTTCTACCATAGTCATCATCGCAGATTTTATAACAGATTTTTGTTGAAGGGTGGTTAATTTTAAATGGTAATCTCCGTTTGAATTTATTTCTAAAACTTCAAGTAATTCTAAGGTTTCATTTTCGATATTGGTTGTATTCGGCGCACCCATAATAATTTGGGATGTTTCTAGACTTTGACTAGAGGTTATATGATAGGAACTACCCACTTTAAGATTAAAAGAATCAACTTGAAATGCGGATAAAGAGCTTGTAAAAACAACTGTAAGAATAAGAGATAAATGAAACGGTTTCATTGTAGTGTGATTTGTGTGTAATTTTAATAGTTGCAAAGTAACAAAAAATGTATGGTTTTTTCTTATTTTAGATTTAATTACTAAAAGAAAAAACAGTTAATTAAACTTCAATTATAAAAATCTTGAAAAACGTAAGTATTTTAATTTTTGGCAGTCTTTTTACAGTAGTATTTGCTGCTATTTTATTTTGGTCTAATGCAGAAAGTGATTCTAAAATACAGGTAGTAATGTATAAAAGTGCAACTTGTGGATGTTGTACAAAATGGGCAGAGTACATGGATACTGCTGAATTTGAAGTCGAACAAGTAGTTCCTGAAAGTTTATATGACGTTAAAGTTGAAGCCGGAATAACCCAAGAACTTTCGAGCTGTCATACAGCAAAAGTAGGAAAGTATGTAGTTGAGGGGCATGTACCTTTAGAGGATGTTCAGCGATTACTTAATGAACAACCTGACGCTATAGGAATTACTGTACCAGGAATGCCAACTGGTTCACCAGGAATGGAAGTTGAAGGGCAACCTGCAGATAACTATGATGTATTATTAATTCATAATGATGGAAGTACAAGCATTTGGGCTTCTCATTAATATCATCTCGTATACTCTAAGTATCTTAGTATTTAATTAAAATTTTTTAGCGTACTGGGAGGTCTATATCTAGCTTTCCAAAATTCGAAAATTCAAGAGTAAATGTTACGCTATCACCAGCAATTAAATCAAAAGAGGGTTGAATTATCATTACATGCATTCCGGCTGGATTTAGTTCAATGGTAGAGTTAGCTGGAATTGGAATTATACCTATTTGTCTCATACCCTTCATGTTGTCTTCTTGGTCATAAGATTCATGAATTTGAATATCTGAAGAGGCATTCGATGAGATACTTTGCAATGTATCATCTACAGATACATTGTTGTGAATCGTAAAATAAGCGGCAGACATCATTCCTGCATTTCCAGGACGTACCCATCCCTTTTCTATAAAAAGTGTTTCAGAATCGATGCTTTTTTTATTTTCCGACTCTGATTGAGTACAGGAAAAAAAGATAATGGTATATAGAAATATGAAGTTAGAATATTTCATCTCAATTTTTGTAAATCTTCAATGATTAAAGAAGGTACCATAGGTTGACTCCCTCCATATTCTATTATAACACGTGATTTCTTATCCATAACCATAATTTTATCGGAATGGTTAAGGAAATAAAGTGTTTCGCCCGCTTCAGTAGTAGTGTTGAATGAAACTTGAGATCGAACTCGTAGACTATCCATTAATGAGGCTACAACCATTGAGTCTCCAGTAAGAAAATCAAAATTTGCCCCTAGATTAAAAGCATCTTTATAATTTGATAATACTTCTGGAGTATCCCGGTTTGGATCAAAACTAAATCCTAGAAATTGAATATCGTCTGGAGCTCCCAGCTCTTTCTGAATTTTGATCATATTCTGCGTGACTAATGGGCAGATATCTGGACAATTAGTATAAATAAAACCCATAACTACATATTTTCCTTTAAAATCATCTGGAAAAACAATGGTGCTATTTTCTTGAGTTAGTAATTCAAAGGAGGCATCGTTTAAATCGTCAATAATATTCACTTTTTGGCAGGCTAATACCAAAAATAAGAGAAGGAATAGTTTTTTCATGTGTAATTTTAAGGAGAAAAGTATGAAATCTTAAAGGTCAAAAATATAAGTTACTCATTTTCTTTTATTGACCATTAGCTTGTTTCCACTCTTCGATTAATAGTTGCATTAAAGAGTTTGCGGAGTTTTCCCCAAGGATTCGTATTTCTTCAAGTGATAATTCATCATGGACTTCGAAGGTCAATGCATCAGATCCAAAGGTATGAAAGAACCAATTTTTTGAAACTGGAGAACTGGTATCAAACTCTTCTGATGTAAAATTTAATGATGGATTTTCTTCGATTACTTTTTTAAACCATTGTTGAGTTAGGTTGTCTGGGAAGGTTTTTATTTCTTCAAGAATTGGGTAAAAAATATTTTCATTAGTGGAATGAAAGTCGATCCCATAATATAGTTGCCAGCCATTTTGAGAAACATAAGTTGACAAAGCGTCCCTTACTGCTCGTGTTTCAGGTTGATTGAAGTTGATCCAATCACGATTTAAATCTATGCCTGCTGCACTATGTCTCCAATGCCCATTTACTACTCCATCTGGATTTACAATTGGATATGCTTTAACAATAAAGTGTTTCCTAAAAGTTTTTGCTAATTCTGTATTTCCATTAAGTGTATTAAAAAATTCTTGGTAAGTACGGTAACCAGATGTTTCAGGTGGATGTTGACGACTTAATAATGCAAGAATACCTTTGTTTGTAATGGATGATGAATCGTTAATAGTTAATTCAATAATAGGTCTACCTAGTAGCGAATATCCTACTGTATCTACATACGTTGAGGTATTTTTATAAATGTCTAATTGTTTTAATAAATCTGAATATCTAATTCCTTCTAACGGATGTGCTGATACCTGCTGAGGATTTTTATATACATTGAGATTAAAAGTAGCGACTCCATCAGATATATGCATATGATTGATGGGAGAAGTTTCTGCAAATTGTAGGCTATCGATCGTTTTAGTCAGCTTTGGAATGTAACGATGACTCCCTTCTTTATAAGTTAATCGGAGAACTATGCTTTGTTCTTGATCACTCCAAATATTAAAACTATACCATGGGCTATTATTTATAGGGAAATTTTCAGGTTCAATGAGAACTTCAAACGTATCTTTGTTGACCTGATAGAAATCGATGGCTCTAGCACCCTCAAATTCATTACTTATCCATATTTTTGGAATACCGACGCCAATTGTTTTCTTTTTTTGTGTTGAAATAAGTGTTCCTCTGGTATCCGTAACCCCAGGAGGATCATAAGAAAACCCTGTGAATTCAGAAGCAGTTTTACATGATAAAAATAAAAGCGAAACAACCAGTATTTTTTTAAAAATCATCAAAGAATGTTTTTATGTTTAAAATAGGAAGGTAAGTTGTGCTTTTAAACTCAAATACTACTTTTTTAAATAATAAAAGAAGAGGTTATACTTTTAACCATAGATCAATCTAAAAGGGACTTTGCATACACTAATTTTCAACATCACTTATATAGCTTTTTTTTGCTTCCTATTACTTTCTGCTGATGAGGGATTCGCGCAGGAAAATGAAGATATTAAGCTAATTTGGGATGTCGAGTTTGAAGGGAATATACAGTATGAAGATCCGATAATAGAGAGGTACATTGCGAACCAACGTCCATCATTTTGGAAGCGCTTAAGGGGAGAAAATGAAAAAGGGATGGTAATTGATGAATTCGAAATTCGTAAAGATGTAATTCGGATTGAGCGTTTTTATCAACGTAGAGGTTATCCTAAGGTTGAGGTAAAGTACCAACTTAAAGAAGGATCGACACGAGAACAACAGAAATTAGTTTTTTTGATAAAGGAAAATAAACCTTTAAGAATTAACACCCTTGAAATTATTACAAATGCCTCGATAAGAGATAAAGAGTATATACAAAGTGATGCAAAGTATTTACGAACGATTGATCGATTGCCATTTAGAAGAGGTAAACGATATCAAGTTATAGAAAAAGCAGAAGTGGTTAGCTTAGTAACTGAGGCTTTAAATAACCTTGGGTATATTTACGCAACCGTTACAGTAGAAGAGACCATAGATACCATTGATAATCTGGTAGATGTACGAATAGTTAGTATACCTGGTCCTAAGACCATTATTTCCTCGTTTAATATTGAAGGTGAAGAGACCCTCGATAAGCAATTGATTTTTAGAGAAACCGGCTTGAAACTTGGAGAAGTTTATTCATCAGAAAAATTAAGAGAAGCTCAAAGAGAAGTGTATAAACATCATTTATTTCGTTTGGCTCTAGTATCTATTCCAGATCAACCTAAAGATTCAACCTTAGATCTAACCCTAAAAGTGAAAGAATTGCCACTACGGTCATTTAGAGTAAGAGTAGGTTCTGGTGATTTTGATCGATTAGATGGTCCGCTTGAGGTTAATAATTTTTGGAAATTGTTTCGTGGTCAATCAACTTGGATTTATCGAAATATTGGCGGTAAGGGTAGCCAATTTAGTACAACAATTAAACTTTCTTACTTTGAAAGTTTTTTCAGTGCCGAGTATTTATTTCCTTATGTATTTAATACAAAAAGTAGTTTCAGAATTAATCCATTTATAGAAAATAGAATTGAACCTGCTTATTCTATTACTACTGGGGGATTAATTAATTCCTTTGGGTATGAATATAATCGAAACTTAACTGGAACCTTAGCCTATGAGTTTGCTATCAACAATGAGTATGATATTGCCAATGAACAAAATCAAGATATCACTCAAGTATTACCCGATAGTGTGCTTAGTTATAATATTTCAAGTTTTTCACTAAATGTATATTATGCTAATGGCTTAAGTCGAGGCAAGAGAGGTTGGATCATTCAACCTTACATTCAACTTTCTGGAATTTTTGGAGAATCTGATTTTTCATTTCAAAAGTTTGCCTTTGATATTCGAAAGTTTACCGAATTATCCCCCAAATTAGTTTTAGCCACTCGTATACAAGCTGGTACTATATATTTTGCTAAACAAGATTCATTACCTGCTGATATTGAATTTTATGCTGGTGGAACTAGTTCAGTAAGAGCTTACAAACGCAATACACTTGGACCTAAAAGAGCCTTTGTGATTAAAGGGGAAAAACCTGGAGTACCTGATCAAGTAAATTTTGTACCCATTGGAGGAAAAGCTTTTCTCACCTTTAATTTTGAACTTAGGCAGCAGTTAGATAACATGTTGAAAGGCTTTGGTATTGCAGCATTTTTGGATGGCGGGCAAGTTTGGAAAAGTATTCGAACTATTGATGATCGTGAGTTACAATATAGTACTGGTGTGGGCATTCGTTACGAAACACCAATAGGACCCGTAAGAATTGATTTTGGCTATAAACTTAATCCAACTGACTATGACCTTGAAATATTTCCAGGTATAAATGAAAAACCAGCTAAACGATGGCGGCTGCATATCAGCGTGGGGCAAGCTTTTTAATGAAGAATGGAAATACAAATAGTGGCAGGTTAAAAATTCTCGCATTAAGCTTTTCAATAACCCTTCTTATAGGGATGGGTTTTCGATATACACTTACTACTGATTTTGCATTGGAATACATCGAAAATAACATTGAAAAAATATTAACGGATGAACTAAGTAAAGAAGTAGAAATAGAAAATGTTTCTGGGGACGCATGGAAACATTTAATCCTAGAACAAATCAAATTTACAAAAAGTGATTATGAGCTCTCTATCGATAAAATTTCTCTAACTTATTCGTTTTTTGATTTCATATTGGGTACGCCTGAAATAGATAGTATTTTTATCGATGGGGTAGACGTGGAGCTTACTATAGATAAGTTGAATGACGAATTTTTTCAACATTCTATACCTAATATACAAGGAACTGATTATGATGTACATCTACGAAACATAGAAGTTACAAATAGTACATTTAGAGTAAATTCAAGTAGTTATTTGCCTGATTCATCTATTTCAATTAAAGATGTAGCTTTTCAAGGGTCATTAAAAAATGGAGGTCAAAAAAGTATCAATATTCATGATTTAAGCTTTAAAATTGAATACGGGCGATTGCCTCAAACATTGGTATTTGGACTTGATGGATCAATAATAGATGATCAAATTACATTAGATGAACTACTATTAGGTGTAGGGGAATCCATAATTGAAGGGAGGTTAGGTGCCGATTTAAACTCGAATGTACTTACTGGGAACATAGGATCTAATAAAATAAATTTGAATGATTTTATTCAAAATTTTTCAAAAGATTCTTCCGAACTAGAAGTGGAACTTGGGTTAGAAGGAAGTGATAGGCAGCTCAAACTCTCCCTTTTTGTAAATGGTCCAAACATACAGAATGTGGATTTATCTGTGGATATAGTGTGGCAAGAAACACCAATAATTCAACGCATAACGCTTTTTGCAGAATATTTTGATGTATCCGATTTTTTAGATTCGTCCAACATATCGGGTGGGCCTTTGGAGCTGGAAATAAAGGGTGATATTTATGGACTTGATACTACTACAACTATGATATGGTCGGCAGAGTTATCTGATGTTGAAGTTGATGCATTTAGAGTTAAACATATCCAGTTCAATGGTGAACTTGAACATGGGGAAACAAAAGGGAAGGCAGAAATTTTAAGTGATAAAGGTGAATTGTTACGTTTTTCTTTACAAATGGATAGCTCTTTTAGTGAGTCACCAAATTGGAATGTAGATTATGTTGTACAAGATCTTAATCTTAATACTATATATGATGGATCATGTGAGGGTAATGTTCATTTTTCTGGAAAAGTTAGTGGTACACGCTTTGTATTTCCAGAATCCGTAAAGGCATTTACAATACATAATCAGAATCCAATTAATGGCGATTTAATGCCCTGGTACATTTGCAATGAGGTGGTTGATGAAATAACCTTCGATGCTTCAATACATTCATCTCTGTTAGAAACCACAGGATTTATTCGCATAAAGCAGAGCAAATTAGAAATTGAAACACAAGCGAACAATCCGTTTCATGATACTATCGAATATGGGTATAGAATACATTTTGATGATCTAAACATTGGAGATTTAACAATATTCGAAGGAAATACTACGCGTTTAAATGGTCAATTATTTGGTAATGGGAAGGGAAACTCTTTAGAAACAGCTACAATTCATGGAGTCTTGGAATCAGAAACTAGTCAGGTAAATAACGCTAATATTGAATCTTTTAATGCAGAAATTCTATATAGGAACGGTATGACGATGATTCAAGACGGAACATTGAAAAGTGAAATTGCGGATGGGAATTTTTCAGGTAAAAGAGATTTGATGGATGTAAAAAATCCAGAAAATCGATTAAATATGAATATAAACATTAAAAACCCTCAGCCGCTCGCAAAAATATTTGGATTGAAATCACTCGTTGCAACAGGGAATTTGGATGGGATAGTACAACAAAACGATGTCGGCTTTTTGTTGGGTAACTTCGATTTAAACTTATCTAATGTAGAAGTAGATTCCATATTCTCTGCAAAAAAAATACAAGGAATATCAAACTTTGAAATTAAAGCAAAAACAGCTTTTGAATCCAATTTAGAAATTGCAGAACCACTCATTAAAAATGTGAGATTCCAGGATGTTAACATGAAAACCAAAGGATCCTTCACAGAGGATTCCCTCTTGGCAGATTTTGAAATTTCTATTGCAGGAAGTGAAAAAAGTACATTGGTCCAAGAGGGGCGAATCGCAAAAGATATATCACAAAAAATTTCTAATGTTAGTTTTACTCGGTTTGATTTCTTGTCCCAAGAATCCAATTTTTCTTTAGAAAAGCCTTTTAATATTAGGTTCTTAAATTCAGATTTTGGAACAGATACTTTGCATTTAATTTCAGATGCAGATGCATCATTTAAATTTGTAATTCCAAATAAAACTAACGAAGAAATTCTAGCCCATTTTTCTGGGGAAAATTTTGAAATAGGATTACTTCAAGAAATAACTTTAGGAGAAAAATTCTTGGAAGGCACTATGTCTGGGGCATTTAACTATCACCAGACACCAGGCGATGTAGTTGCAAATGGATTATTAAGACTTGATGATATCGATGTAAAAGGCGCCAATGTTGATAGCCTTATTTTTAGTATTGATATAATAAATGAACGGTTAGATGCTCGAGGTAATATTTTTTGGGATAGTACATTGGGAGTTGCTGGTTGGGCAAATGTGCCTTTTGTAGTAAATAAAGAGGAGTTAGATAAGGAGTTCTATAATAGACCAGTTCGTGGTGGGTTAGATATACAGCCAACTGATTTATCAAGATTTGAAAACGTATTAAAGGAGTTAGGAATAATTAACTCTGGAGGTATTGCCCTCTTAAAAGGTGTAATGTCAGGAAAGGCGGGGGCTCCAAAATTTTATGGCGTAGTTGAAGTGGATGACCCAAAACTTTCAGGGGTGCCCGTAGACCAACTAACAGCAACATTCGATTATTCTGATGAAGAAAAAAAATTAATGTTGAAAGGGGAAATTTTTGAGCAAAATACATCAGTTGCACAATTAGACATCGCCTATCCTTTAGATTATGATTTTCGAACGTTTGATCTTTATTTACCCACTGAGGAAGATCAACTTTCAATTATCATTGAAACAAATAATCTTGATATAGCACTTTTTAACGATTTTGTAAACCCGGCTTATATTAGGTCTATGAGCGGAGAAATAAATGCGGATTTAGAATTTATTGGACCAATGGGAAGTATTAAGCCTTCAGGTAATTTTAATCTCCGTAATGGGACTTTTACCTCTCCTTATTCTGGAATAGATCTACAAAATCTGATTATGCAAATAGATGTTGATAATGGAATGTTAGATGTTTCACAAATTTATGCTGAGAGTGGCAATGGCAATTTAATGGCAACAGGTAATGGAGTTCTGAGCGGGATTACACCAAAGAATCTATTACTTGATGTAGTTGCTAAAAATTTCAAATTAATTGATAAACCAGAAGTAACAGTTGATGTTGATCTAGATGCTACATTATCTGGTGAGTTAGAACAACCACATCTAATAGGAGATCTTGTTGTCAATGATGGATATTATATTGTAGAGAATTTTGGAGATCAAGCATTGGAAAACATTGAATTATCAGATGAGCAAATAAAATCTTTTGTTCCATTTGATTCACTTTCGATAGATATGATTATTGAATTCGGTGATCAATTTTATGTGCGAAGTTTCGATTACCTTGATCTTGAATTAGAGCTTTTTGGATTACTTGATTTGAAAAAAGAAAGAAATAATAACATTGAATTATTTGGTGAATTAAGTATTGACGAAGGATTTATCCGGCCATTAGGAAAACAATTTGATGTAGCCAGTGGGACGATTGCTTTTAGTGGGGCATATAACGACCCTGAATTAATCATTAAAAGTAGCTATACACCACAAACTCGACAAAAAGGAGAATCGGTAGAGTTATTCTATTCGATTTTAGGAACACATTTGAATCCTGATTTTATGTTTGAAAGTACTCCAGAAATGGAACAATCAAACGTTATTTGCTACACCTTATTCAATAAACCTTGTTATTCTTTGGATAATTGGCAGAGTGTTTTTGTGGAAGATAGTGAAGCCCAGGAATTTCAAGCTTTGAAAGACGTTTTAATTGATCAAGTGGAAACATTGGCAACTCGACAATTAGGTGTTGACGTTGTACAGATTGATAACTCTGGACAGAATGGTAGAACTGCAATTACAACAGGATGGTATATCAATGAACGCACTTTATTTTCCATTATCAATGAGCTAACTAGTTCTACTCCAAAAACATTATTTGTATTAGAATATCTATTGAATGAAAATTGGGATTTAATTATAACTCAAGGTGAAGACTCACGACAAGGGATAGATCTTCGTTACCAATACGATTACTAATCCATTTCCATATGAATTTTTAAACATTCATATACATCGGTTATGTTAGTAATGTGTGCTAAAATTAAAGCGATAAGCTGTATTTATTCATTTAAGTCGTCTCGAATCAATAGTAAAATTGCCGAGTGTGGTACAATGATATAATTTTGATTTTCAAATTCAATTTCATGAGCTCGGCTTTTTAAAAAAATTGCCAAATCTCCCTCATTAGCTTGCATACCAATGTATTTTGTATCCTCCTGACGTTTCCATTCTTCTTCGATTTCCATATTTGGGATTGGATATCCTGGCCCAGTTTTTAAAATATAACCACTTTGGATTTCCTCCTTTTCTTTAACGGAAGCAGGAAGTACAAGACCACTACGTGTATGGGTTTCCATATCACGTGGTTTTAGTAGTACGCGATCTCCAACAACAATAAATTTTTCTATTGTATTTAAATATTCTTGAATCATTGTATTCTTTTATTCGAAAATAGGAAATTCCAAACATTTTAATGAGTAATATAAACACAAAACTCAATACTGTTATTTAATTATGAAGAATAAATTATGCATCATCACTGGAGCTAATACTGGAATAGGATTTGAAACAGCCAAAGAATTAGCAAAGCGAGGAGCCTTTATCGTTATGCTATGCAGAAATGAAGAAAAAGCGCTTAATGCGAAAAAAGAAATTCAACGAGAAATACCAAGTGCAGGCATTGATATAATACTGTGTGATTTTTCAATACAAGATGACATTCGAAAAGCTGCGAATGAAATTTTAGGAAAGTATAATACGATCGATGTATTGATTAACAATCATGGATTCATTAACAATAAATTTGAAGAAACAGTCGATGGACTAGAATCTACCTTTGCTGTAAATCATATCGGATATTTTTTATTTACTAATTTACTCTTACCCAAAATCAAACTCTCTGGAAAAGCTCGAATCATAAATGTTGCCTCAGAAGCGCACCGAAATGGTATATTCAACGCTGATGATCTTCAATCAAAAAAAGAGTTTAATGCATGGAAAGCGTATGGAAACTCAAAACTATGTAACATTCTATTTACAATAGAATTAGCATCGAGACTTAAAAATACCGATGTGACTGCGAATTGTTTGCATCCTGGGGTAATCAAATCAAACTTTAGTTCGGGGCTTAGTCCAATGTTTAAGTTCTTATGGAAGCTAGGATCACCATTCATGAAAACTAATTTAGAGGGTGCTGCTACTACCATATATTTGGCCACCTCAGAAGAAGTAAGCGAAGTAAATGGAGCTTATTTTGCAGATTCGAAAGTTAAAACTCCTCGAAGCCATGCTTTAGATCCAAAAGCTGCAAAAACATTATGGGAAATAAGTGAAAATTTGTGTGGGCTATCAGAAGAATAAATTTGATTAAATACCTTCTTTTAATGTGTCATCGTGGTTGAAATAAAAAAATTAAATTTGGAAGCGATTTTTTTGGGAAATGAATGAATATACTTTAGATTTTGACCATCCTAATAACTATGAATTAACCCCTTTATGATTATGAAGAATATTACTGCGCGCCTAAGTATTATGATGTTTCTACAATTTTTTATTTGGGGGGCGTTTTTTGTGACTATGGGGTCTTATTTATTGGAGGTTTTTGATGGAGAAGAGGGATTAAATTCAATTATCGGATCGGCATATGCTACACACAATTGGGCTGGGTTGTTGGCGCCCGTATTTGTGGGACTTATTGCCGATCGTTTTTTTAATGCAGAAAAAGTAAATGCCATTTCTCATTTGTTAGGCGCTGCATTGTTGTGGTATGCATCTACAGTCACCGATTCAGGAACATTTATTTGGATTATGTTGGCATACTTCATGCTTTATATGCCAACTCTTGCACTAGTAAATGCTATTGCTTTTGCAAATATTGAGGATCCTGAAAAAGAATTTCCAAAAATTAGAGTTTGGGGTACAATTGGTTGGATTGTCGCAGGTTTTGTAGTGGCACAAACTGTTCTTGGATTCTTTGGAATACCTATTTTGGGATGGATTACGGGTGTTGAAAGTGGAATTCAATCTACAAATATACCATTAAAATTAAGTGCAGCAGTTTCACTTTTTTACGGCTTTTATAGTTTTACCTTACCTGAATGTCCTCCATCAGCAAAGGGTGAGAAATTTGATTTAAAACAGGCATTAGGATTGGATGCTATCAAACTATTAACTGATAAAAGCTTTGCTGTATTTTCATTTTCTTGCTTTGCTATTAGTATTCCATTAGCATTTTATTATGCAAGAACGAATGATTTTATAGCTGCAGTGGCATTTGGTTCTTCATCACCTTCATTTATGGCTATTGGACAAATGAGTGAGGTGTTATTTATGTTAGCTATTCCATTTTTCTTGTCTAGATTAGGAGTAAAATGGATGTTAGTTGTTGGAATGGTAGCATGGACCGCTCGTTATCTTCTTTTTGGGTTATTTCCAAGTAGTACCGCGCTTATCGTTTTAGGCATAGCATTACATGGGATATGCTATGATTTCTTTTTTGTAACCGGTCAACTGTATGTGGATAGAAAAGCCCCCAAGCATCTTAGAGCGAGTGCTCAAGGTTTTTTCAATTTATTAACCTATGGTGCAGGGATGTTAATCGGAAATTATGTACTCGGTTGGTGGGGTGACAATATCCAATTGGATGGATCAAGTGCCGAAGGTTGGTTCGAAGGGGCTCAAGCTTTTTGGGTAATGCCAGGGATTGTTGCTTTGGCTGTTGCTCTATTTTTCTTTCTCACTTTCTGGGATAAAGATACCGATGAAAACATTGAATCTGACATAGATATGCAATCCGCGTAGGCATGAGTTTATACCAGCGAAAATTAAGAATGGGAATGATTGGCGGAGGTACAGGAGCATTCATCGGAGCTGTGCATCGCTTAGCAGCCAATCTTGATGGTCAAATTGAACTTGTATGTGGTGCATTTAGTAGCGATCCTAATAAATCTAAACAAACTGGTGAGGAATTATTTCTTGACCCCTCAAGAGTGTATGGTTCTTATCTGGAAATGATCGAGAAAGAGGCTTCATTACCAGATGATCTTAGAATGGATTTTGTGTCTATCGTAACTCCAAATCATGTGCATGCAGAACCTGCAATGTTAGCTTTAGATCATGGTTTTTCTGTAATGATTGATAAACCACTATGTTTTAATTATGCGGAAGCTTTAGCAATAAAAAAGAAAGTAGAAGAAACGGGATTACTTCTTGGACTCACCCATACGTATACAGGGTATCCAATGGTAAAAGAAGCTCGTCAAATCATCAAAAGTACTAAGCTCGGATCTGTTCGTAAAGTAGTGATGGAGTATCCGCAAGGTTGGTTAGCCAAGAAATTAGAAGATTCTGATCAAAAACAAGCAGCTTGGAGAACTGATCCGTCAAAATCAGGAAAAAGTGGTGCTTATGGTGATATTGGTACCCATGCAACAAATATGGGAGAATATGTTACAGGGTTAAAGATCACAAAAGTATTATCGCAATTGAGTACTGTCGTTTCTGGAAGATTATTAGATGACGATGCTAATGCATTTGTTGAATTTGAAGGTGGTATACCAGGAATACTTTCCATTTCGCAAATTTCTGCTGGTGAAGAAAATGCCATTAAAGTTCGTGTTTATTGTGAAAAAGGTGGAATTTATTGGACTCAACGAGATCCAAACACTCTAAATATAATGTGGAATGATGGTGCCAATGAAGTGTATAGAACAGGTTCTAGCTACGTTTCAAAAGCGGCTCAAGTGAACTCTCGAACGCCCGCAGGACACCCAGAAGGATATCTAGAAGCATTTGCAAATATATATCGGAATTTTGTAATGCATTTAAGAGCTAAATCAGAAGGAAAAGACCATGACTTCGAACTTTATGATTATCCAGGAATTGATGATGGTGTTCATGGTATGAGGCTGATAGATGCTTTTGTTGAATCAACCCAACTAGGAAATACTTGGATTAACGTATAATTGGAAGTACAATGAAAACAATAAAAGGTCCAGCAATTTTTTTAGCTCAATTTATTGATAACAAAGAGCCTTTCAATAGCCTTGATGGATTATGCGGATGGGCTGCAGATTTAGGGTACAAAGGTATTCAGTTACCCACTCTTGATGATTGGATCATTGATTTGGATAAAGCAGCTGAAAGCCAGACTTATTGTGATGAATTAAAAGGTAAAATTAATTCTTACGGATTAGAGATTACAGAGCTCTCGACGCATATTCAAGGTCAGCTTGTTGCGGTACATCCCGCATATGATCTTATGTTTGATAATTTTGCGCCAAAAGAATTGCGAAATAATTCATCAGCTCGTACAGAATGGGCAATAGATCAAGTAAAAAAAGCTGCTATAGCTAGCCGAAGATTAGGTATTTCGGCTCATGCCACGTTTTCTGGTTCTTTATTATGGCCCTATTGGCATCCATGGCCGCAACAGCCGGATGGTTTGGTTGACTTAGGTTTTCAGGAACTAGCCAAACGATGGGTGCCAATCCTAGATGTGTTTGAAGAACATGGTGTGGATGCCTGTTATGAAATACATCCTGGAGAAGATTTGCATGATGGTGAAACTTTTGAGCGATTTCTGGAAGCAACGAATAATCATAAACGTGCAAATATTTTATATGATCCGAGTCACTTTGTATTACAACAATTGGATTATCTATCATATATAGACCATTATCATTCATTTATTAAAGCTTTTCATGTTAAAGATTCAGAATTCAAACCTAATGGGAAAAAGGGGGCTTTTGGTGGATTTAATACATGGAAAGATCGTGCTGGTCGTTACCGTTCACCCGGTGATGGTCAAATTGATTTCAAAACAATATTTACAAAATTAACTGAATATGGTTGTGATGTATGGGCGGTAATGGAATGGGAATGTGTAATTAAAAGCCCAGAACAAGGTGCTCGAGAAGGGGCGGATTTTATTCAAAAACATATCATAGAAGCCACAAAAAAGACATTTGATGATTTTGCAAGTTCTACTGTTGATGAAGCAACAAATCGCAAAATTTTGGGAATTTAAATAGTAATTGATGGGAAGTTACCTATTGAAACCCCTGCAAAAAATGGATAATCATAACTAGCATTTAGCCAGAACCCTAATTTTAAATGCTCGAAAGGAATTTTTATAAACCCTGGATAAATTTCTATCTTAAGGTTTTCATGATAGTCTGGTCCATGAGTGTAAACGAAGCTCCAAAGCAACGAATTATTTTTATCTAAAAAAAATCCAATTGAAGGGCGAGTACTTATAGTTTCAAGATTATTTTCATCATCATAAGTATATACTTTATGAGTTTTGAACCCCCCACCTATAGAAACCGTTTTTTTATTTCTGCTGTAACCTGCACCAATCAAAAATCCAGCTCCCATATGAGTAAAAAAGGAGTATTCTTTCATAAAAGATGGTTGCCATTTAATCGAGTAATATTGTCCGATATTTTTTATAGAATTATCCCTTAATGAAAAAGCGGTTTGACTTAACCAGCTTCTAATTATTACATCTTCTGCAAAAAAACGTTGAATGGGCCTAAAACTGAAAGCAATTATACCTATTGTGTTGAAAAAATATAGATCAGATACTGCTCCATAGCTATGTTTCTCCCAACTTGCTGTTTCAACAGCTTCATTTAAAAGGTGTTCAAATGTAGATGTTGTAAAAGCCCAAAGTCTTGGATATTTAAGACCATGATAGGTATAATAATCAGCAAGTCGAGCATATTCCATACCCCCACCCAATAAATGAAGTGTATAGTTCGGTAGCCATTGACCATTTTTTAAAGAAAAGAGAATTTCTGATTTTAAAAATGTCTTCCATCCTATGCAGCATTCAATCGCCTTTTTGGGTTCTTTGAGAGAAAGAAAAACCTTTCTAAATCCACTTGGTAACCTTAGACTATCGATCTTGGAACTGTTTCTAGAAATATAAATCATATCAAAACCTCCAGAAATCACCTGATTTAGCGGATTGAATAAAGCCTCGGATCCATATTCTTTTCCATTATAGAAAAAACCATACTGGGCTATTATACTTTGACTTAAAAAGCTACCAATACATAGAAAAATAATTTTTAGTAGTCGATATTTGCTCAAAATGATGAAACCATTGAAATGCTAAGGCGTAGTTTTGAATCTGGAAGTATTCAACAAATAAGTGATTTAATAGGCATAAAATTTTAAAAAATTAATCAATAGTTGGATCTTCAGGTATTGGCCACAATAATATCTGAGTGCCAAAAGGATCTTCTATATATACGTTTTCCGAAAGCAAGATAAATCGCTCTAAGTTGAATGTGAGTTGCTCTGAAAACGATTGGGTACAATCTTCATCTGGGGTTCTTTTAAGTAACCAAATGATCATATTATCTGTGAAGATGCCAGGTCTTTCAAGAGAAAAAATATGATCATTATTACAACCGCTATAACTAACAGTAATTGATAAAGAATCGTTATTAACAATGGGAGAATGTGTTTCTTCCGATAATAAATAATTGTATCCAAATCGATTATAAGTAGATTCCTCTACTATAGGAATTGAACTAAATTGTGTTATCCATAAAGGTTCAAAATCTACTGGTACAGATATCACATATCCATCTCCTAAGTTACGATCAATTTCTACATTAAAATCATCAATAATGTTCTCTAAATCTGATTGATTATAACCATCTGAAAGACGGATAAAAACTTCACCGGGAATAAAATCAAATGCAATTTGAAAATTATCCTCATTTTTTGAAAAACAACCATTGCTTATGTAAAATAGGCCAATGAGAAGGAGAGGAAAAAATTTAAAGTGTTTCATAATTATTTATCTTTTAGCAAAGAATTAAAATGGGCCACAAACTAAGGCTTTTCTTACTCCTGGGGCTAAGCTATTTAATCCTCTAATCAATTTGTCTTCACCTAGTAAAATATCTGTGATTTGATTACTGTATTTAATGGCAGTTTCTCGCATAAAGCCCATCATAGGCCATCCCCATAATGCAGAAAATAAAATGCCATCCTCAATAAAATAAGGATTTGTTAAATAAGTACATTCAATTACGTTTTCCACAGCGCTTCTGTTAGTTGCTGATCCACCTATTAAATCAATAACAACTGAACCTTCTTGTAATATATTTTGAGAGTGATGTTTTGTTATTAGATAATTTTTTCCACGTAAATGTTTTGGTTGTTCAGCGGCATTTATGATGAGGTCTGCGTCTTTAATAAATGGTTCAATCATCTCTTTTTGAGTTTGCTGTCTTCCTAGAATTCGTATTGTTTTAACACCTTTTCTATAGCACTCGTCAATTGCGCCCATACCTACATTACCGTATCCTAATACAGTAATAATTGCATCCTTAGATTGAATTTTTTTTATACTTTCTTCACTTAGTAATTTTAGGCCATATCGAGCACCCGCCCTTCCAGTTTCATGTAATGCCTGGATTTTTCTTTTACCAAATTTAGGAGCAGGATTAACCTGTCTATAATACAATAATGCTTCTTCGCCATGGTTTGAAACAAATTTATGGACATCATAATATCTAATATTATTTTCTTCCAGAGTTTTGATGAGGAAAGGTGCATTGGCAATAGTAGTGGAATCAAACACAACTCTAATTTTATCATTCAAAGTGCCAAAATCTTTAATTTTACCGTCTATATGATGCAGTATTAAGCTTTTTGGGTGATGATTCATAAGACGGCGAATCACCCCTAACATTTGAGTTGAGTATCCAATTACATGAAACTCATCTTGATCAATTCCTGCAACTCTAAGATCTTGTTCAATAAAATTATCTGCAGCCATCCTTCCTAGTACTAATTCTTTAGGAAGTTTTTCAGGTGATTGAACAACTTCTTCCATTGCAATAACATTGATTTGATGTTTTTGAAGTAATTGAGCACGTTCTGGAAATGAATTAAAATGAGCCATACAAAAAAGGGTAGTTTTGTTGCGCATCAAGGGAATACTTTCCATGGCTGGGCCTTTAAACTTGATGACCAAGTCCTTTTCATTGTAGAGCGTTTTATGATCTACAATGGTTGCGCCTGCTTCTTCATACTCTTTATCAGAAAATTGGACACGGGATCCAGCTCCAGTTTCAACTTCAACATAAAGTCCATGACCAACTAAAGTTTTTACATCATTGGGAATGAGTGCTACTCGTTTTTCTAGAGTACCTGGATTTTCAGGTGATTCAACTTCTTTTGCCAGGCCGATTCTTCTATACATATTGTTTTTAGTAAATAAAATAAAAAAGCCTACGTGTAATTACTCACTGTAGGCTAATAAAATTAATTAAATTCGTAACAATCTTAGAAATACGAAATAGAAGAGATAAGATTACCTTTATATTGTCCTCTTAGATTAGTTTCAGATTCAGCTAACATAACTTTTAGATTTACAGACTGAGAATCTTCGCCACTTGAAATGCATTTGTTAGACTCAAAAGTAATGCTTTCACCAAATTGATTAGTTAGAATAAATGTTGAATCGCTACTAATTTTGGTTTCAATGTTTTTTGGGGGAGATATATCGAATTCAACATAACTTACTTTTTTTGAATTTACATCGATATCTACCTGATTAACCTCAGTTATAGTACTTCCGCTTATAATTTTTACCGAAACATTCATTATTGCTGTTGCAGATTTCTGTGAATAAACCTCGCTTGTCATCAATAAAAGTATTCCTAATAACCAGTAAATCTTGTTGGTTTTCATTTTTTTAATTTTTCTCTTGAACTTTACCAAATATATTAATTTTCTGTAATATTAAAAAATTTTAATATTAAAATTGTTATTTATTCTTTGTTAAAAAATTCTAAACCATTGTATTTAAATGCGGTACAATTTTTTAAGAGTTTTTGACAAAATTAATAATATTAAAAAACTTTAATATTAAAGAAGGCAAGCAGATTTTTTGGTGAGTACGAAAATTTTTAAATCTTAATAAAATTGTAAAGAACAGATCAATTACATGTTCGAGTTTAATTCATATTAAGATTTAATACTTCTTCTTTGTTGGATAACAGAATATTTAGTTATTCTAATACAAATTGTAAATTATTTTAGGTAAATCCCTTATGGTTAATTAGATTCTGGTACTAATCTTTAGGGAGAAAATATTTGTCAAATAAATTATTGCTATCTCACATCTTTAAGCAACACTATCAAGTTTTGATATGTATTACAATAATTGTCTTCTTATTGAACGAAGCAACAATGTTTAAAACCTATCAAGACAATACCAATACTGCAGATATTATTAATCAGGCAGGTAGACAGCGTATGTTTAGTCAAAAAATTGCAAAGTTGACTTTGCATTACAAGTCTGGAGATACATTTGCATTAAAAGAACTTCAAGAAACGGTTACAAGATGGAGTCTGGCGCATGAAAGTTTTATGGATGAAAATTCATCACTTAGCCGGTTTTACTATAGCAGCAAATTAATAAGCGACAATTTTAAAAAACTAGATAATTGCCAAAAATCTATTGAGTATGCTGTAAATCAAATGGTGACTAAACCAGAAATAGATCATTCAGAATATATTGACATTGTGATGAAAAACGAGCCTAGATTTTTGGCATTAATGGATACCATTGTAAACCAAATGGAGACGGAAGCTAGTCAGTCTTATTACAAAATAACTATTATTTCGTTTACAATAGCAGTATTAACCATTCTTGGTATCGCTTTGATTATCTTCTTTCTAATGCAGCCTATCATTAATAGTTTGAGATATAACGAAAAACTACTAACTGCATCTATTGCTGAAAAAGAAGCTCTTCTAGTAGAAACACATCATCGAGTGAAAAATAATCTTGCAATAGTTTCGGGTATAATCCAACTCCAGCTCATGAAGAATGAGTTTAGTAAAAAGACTTTTGAGGATGCCATCGATAGAGTCCAATCAATAGCAAGCATTCATGAGTTTTTATACAATGAAAAAGAATACAGCACCGTAAAAATAGATCAATACATCAATGAGTTGATTAAAAAGTTATCTGATTCGTATCCACAACTTGGAAGTAGAATAAGGGTACATGTAATTGCAGATACTATTGAGTTTAACACAGAAAAAGCAGTTCCATTTTCATTACTATTAAATGAGTTAATCACAAATTCTTTGAAACATGCTTTTAAAGAAGGGGATATCGGTCAAATTGATATTATCCTGACAGAAAATTCTCATAAAGATGTATTCTTCAAATATCAGGATAATGGTAGAGGAGTATTACTTACTAAGAATGATAATACTGGGATTGGTATGCAACTAATGGAAGCATTGGCCCAACAATTAAATTGTAAGCTTGATATATCTTTTGCGCCAAGTTTTATGCTAACTACAACTATAAAGTTGTAAAAATCAAGGCGACAGTATTTTTCCGAAGGGATGCCCGTGGGAGAACCTGCGTGCAGGTTGTATCAACACATGATCCAATGAAAGATTGTAATTTTTAAATGGGTATTGATCTTAGTCGAGGCGACAGGATTTTTCCGAAGGGATGCCCGTGGGAGAACCTGCGTGCAGGTTGTATCAACACATGATCCAATGAAAGATTGTAATTTTTAAATGGGTATTGATCTTAGTCGAGGCGACAGGATTTTACCGAAGGGATGCCCGTGGGAGAACCTGCGTGCAGGTTGTATCAACACATGATCCAATCAAAGATTGTAATTTTTAAATGGGTATTGATCTAAGTCGAGGCGACAGGGTTTTCCCGAAAGGATGCCCGTGGCAGAACCTGCGTGCAGGTTATATCAACACATGACCCAAACGCAGATTGTAATTTTTAAATGGGTATTGATCTTAGTCGAGGCGACAGGATTTTCCCGAAGGGATGCCCGTGGCAGAACCTGCGTGCAGGTTGTATTAACACATGATCCAAACGCAGATTGTAATTTTTAAATGGGTATTGATCTTAGTCGAGGCGACAGGATTTGAACCTGCGACCCCTCGGCCCCCAGCCGAGTGCGCTACCGGACTACGCCACGCCTCGAATACTCCAAATATACAGCCTCTTTATTGAGTACTCAAAACAAATTTTCTTAAGGAGTTCCCTTTGTAAGTTCATTCCATTATTATTTATGAAATTTATCAATAAAGGATTTAATATTTCATTTTACTATGTATAATTGCAGAATGAATGTATCAACTATATCGCGTATCGTACTTTTATGTGTACTAGCTTTAATCTCTCATGCTTGTTTTTTTAATACCCATAGAGGTTTTGTCAGCTTTACAGATCATACAACATATTTTGAGTTAGAATCATCTGACGGTACATACATCTTTCAATATTATAATCCTGAAATAGTAGAAGTTAATTTTATACCAAATGGAGAAAAATGGAATGATTCATCTTATGCAGTAGTGATGGAAATTCCTGATCAACACATTGGGACATCCCATGAATCATGGAACAAAATTACTATAGATTCAGAAAGTATCGATATTGAAATTAAAAAATTTCCATTTCATGTTGAGTTCACTAAAGATGGAAAGCACATCATTAATGAAAAAAAAGGATATGCTATTGACTCGCTTGAAACTTTAGAATTTGAGATTAATGAAAATGAAGTTTTATACGGAGCAGGAGCAAGAGCCCTTGGGATGAATAGGCGGGGTCATCGCCTTCCACTTTATAATAAAGCTCAATATGGGTACAGCACATATAGCGAGCAATTAAATTATTCACTTCCGATCGTTCTTTCATCAAACCAATACATGCTGCACTTCGACAATGCACCTATCGGTTATCTAGATTTAGATAGCAAGGGAAACAATACCATAAAGTATGAAACCATATCTGGTCGAAAAACCTACCAACTAATAGTTGGAGATAATTGGTTAAACATCATGGATAATTATACACAATTAACTGGGCGCCAATCCATGTTGCCTAGATGGGCCTTAGGTAATTATTCCAGTAGATTTGGATATCACTCACAAAATGAGGTAATGAAGACAATTCAGAAATTTAAAGAAGATGAAATACCAGTAGATGCAGTAATCATCGATTTGTATTGGTTCGGAAAAGAGATACAGAATACACTAGGAAATTTATCTTTTTACCAAGATTCTTTCCCTGATCCAGATAAAATGATTCGTGAATTACGCGAGCAAGATATTGAGACCATCCTGATCACCGAACCATTCATAATGAAAACATCAAACCGATGGGAAGAAGCTCTCGAAGAAGAAATTCTAGCTGTTGATTCAACTGGCGAAGCAGCTACCTTTGAATTTTATTTTGGGAATGGTGGTATTATTGATGTATATGATGAAACAGGGTATAAGTGGCTTTCAAATATTAATCGTGAATTAATGGAACTTGGCGTAACTGGTATTTGGGGAGATCTTGGAGAACCGGAAGCTCATCCTTCCTATGTGATCCACGCAACTGGAACGGCCGATGAGGTACACAACACCTATGGGCATGACTGGGCAAGATTAGTGTACAACACTTTTTTAGAATACGATTCTGAAAAGCGACCTTTTGTTTTAATGCGAGCTGGAGCTGCTGGTTCACAGCGATATGGATTGATCCCTTGGTCCGGAGATGTAAGTAGATCGTGGGATGGACTAAGTCGTCAGGTTGAAATTGCGTTACAAATGGGAATGCAAGGACTGGCATATATGCATAGTGATTTGGGTGGATTTTCACCTGCTGAAGTAGATGGAGAATTATATGTGAGATGGATGCAATACGGGGTATTTCAACCCATTTACAGACCACATGCTGATGAGGCACTTCCAAGTGAACCAGTATTTTGGGATAATGAAACTAAACATCTTGCAAAAACAGCAATTGAGCTACGTTATAAGATGTTACCGTATAACTATAATTTGGTATGGAAAAATGCACAGAAAGGGGAGCCTTTAATGCGACCACTATTTTTTGAAGAACCAGAGAATGTGGATTTATTTGACTATGATATAGCCTATTTATGGGGGAATGATTTTTTAATCGCACCGATTATGAAACCTGGCGTGATTAGTAAAGATATCTATCTGCCAAAAACTTCAGATTGGATTGATTTTTATACGGGTAAAAAATACAAAGGGGGTCAAACAATATCGGTTGAAGTAAATAAGGAATCTATCCCAACGTTTGTTAGATCTGGTTCAATCATTCCAAAGACTAAATCTCTTCAGAACACCAAAGAGTATGATGGAAATACCTTAGAAATTCACTATTACTATGATGCAGAATCAGATAATGCAGAATTAATTCTATACAACGATGATGGTTTGACGCAGGATGCATTTCAAAAAAAAGAATTTGAAATGCTAAAGTTCAAAATCAAAAAAGAAGAGTCATCAATAACTATTTTATGTTCTGCTGATACAGGAAACAATTATGAGACTGAGCAAAAACGCATTGATTTTGTTATTCATAACCTAGATAAAAAGATCTCACAAACAGAGATCATTGATGGTGAGTTACCTATCAAAATTGATTCAGTACTGAATAAAATCACTACATCTTTTATTTGGGATACGGATTCAAATGAAGAAATAACGTTAGAATACTTGAATTAAAGAAGCTGAATTTTAAAAATGTATATTAGTGAGAAGTATGGATTAAGATACCAGTCATATTTATCTAAAGATTATAAAATCAGATACCTCATCTGAATATATCAAATCAGAAAAGAAAACACTCATTTCCTAGACTGACAAAGTTCAACCAAAACACCTGCGTTATCTTTTGGATGAATAAAAGCAACTAATTTGTTGTCTGCACCATGTTTTGGCTGTTCATTTAAAATTGTAAATCCCTCATTCTTGAGTCGTTCTAGTTCAGAGTAAATATTGTCAACTTCGAAAGCTACATGATGTAGTCCTTGTCCTTTCTTTTTCAGATATTTTGCAATAACAGAGTCTTCAGAGGTAGCGCCAAGTAGTTCCACTTTTGACTCACCAGTTTGAAAAAAAGCAGTCTCTACTTTTTCAGAAATAACAATCTCTCGCTTAGAGCAGGTTGTATTTAATAAAGTTTCATAAGTTTTGATAGTGGCTTCTAAATCAGAAACAGCTATTCCAATATGGTCGATATGCACAGAAATGATTACTAAAAGGTTTCAGGTTTCTTTCGTATGTTTGATATATAAAAACTATATGCAAATTTAATGAACTCACCCATGAAAAATCTACTATCCGTCGCTGTAATTTTATGCTTATTTATGTCTTGTACAAAACAGAAAAGCGATGAAAAAACAACAGACGATATCGCTATCATTACAACAGAATTTGGGGAAATACATGTTGTATTTTACGATGAAACACCACAGCATAAAGAAAATTTTTTAAAGTTAGCTAACGAAGGTTTTTACGATAGCACAACATTTCACAGAATTATTGAAGGGTTTATGATTCAAGGAGGAGATCCTAATTCGAAGGATGAAAATGAGATGAATGATGGTCAAGGTGGGCCAGGATATACCATTGAAGCTGAATTCAATACTAAGTTTACACATAAAAAAGGAGCTTTATCTGCAGCCCGAATGGGGGATCAGCAAAACCCTGAAAAACGTAGTAGTGGGTCTCAATTTTATATTGTTCAGGGGCGACCAGTGGAAAGCTTAGAACTTGATCAAATGCAGAATCAAAGAAATGAATTTGTTAGACAAGACATGATTCGCAAATATATACAAGATCCAGATCAATTAGCATTATTAGAAAAACTAAGAGATTTTATGCAGCAGCAGTTGGTTGATAGTGTAGAAGCAACTATCTCTAGCATTGAACCTATTGCAACAGAGGGATTCGTACCTACCGTATACACCGATGAACAACGCGCTTTGTATGCCGACTTAGGTGGAGCTCCCTTTCTTGATGGTAATTACACAGTATTCGGTGAAGTTATTAAAGGCTTAGAAATCATAGATCAAATAGTGATTCAAGAAGCGAATGAAATGGATCGCCCACTTAAAGATATTACCATGACTGTTCGTATAGAGACCATGGAAAGAACAGACATTGAAACCATGTATGAGTATTCTTACGAATAGATGTTCGAGATCCAAAGAGGCTTTTTATATGTTATATAAATGGGGTTCAGTTGTATTTATCAACATGAACCCGATTACTATGTTATGGATGAATACCCATATCTAATTCTTGGAATCAGTAATGGGGGTTCAGTTCCCAAATAGTTCTTATTCGAAGATATTAAAGTAGAGTGGATCATAAAATCATTCTAAGTTACCTAAAAATGGGGTCGTATATGAAGGGTGTATATGTACATTGTATTGATTATAAAATAATATCTATCATATGTAGGAGAGAGATTGATTTAAAAAATACCTTGAAATAGTCCTGTAATTTTAATTATATACATCAAAAAAAAGGTAAACTTTGTTGAATGTAAATAGCCATGAACTATAACATCTTAGTCACTCTTTTTTTATCAAGTGTTATGTCCGTTTCTTCATTGGCACAAAGCACTAATGAAGTACCCTTCTCTAAAGGGGTTAACCTTACCGAATGGTTTCAGGCTGGATCTGCAAGCCAGATTGATTTCTCAAAATTTACATTTGAAGACGTAAAGGATATAAAATCTTTAGGTGTTGATGTAATTCGACTTCCGATCAATCTTCATGAGATGACCAAAGGAGCACCAAATTATGAATTAGAACCATTATTTCTCTTTTTTTTAGATGAAGTAGTAGATTGGGCAGAGGAACTCGAAATATATCTTATTTTAGATAACCACACCTTCGATCCAGGAACAGCCACAGATCCGAATATTGGTGATATTTTAAATCCAGTATGGGAAAATATGGCGAAACACTACAAAGATCGATCAAAATACGTACTCTATGAAATTCTAAATGAACCTCATGGTATATCGAATTCTACATGGAGTAGTATTCAAGGTGAAGTAATTTCTACTATCAGAGCGGTGGATACTACGCATACTATAATTGTGGGTGCATCTGACTACAATAGCTTTCGAAGTCTTAAATTCCTACCTGAATATGCAGACTCAAATTTAATTTATACCTTTCATTTTTATGACCCTTTTGTAGTTACGCATCAAGGAGCAACTTGGACTAACCCCTCATTAGCTAATCTTAGTAATATTCCGTTTCCTTATAATGCTACTGATATGCCAGAAATACCTCGAGAACTTGTCGGTACTTGGGTAGAAGGAGCATTTAATAATTATTCTAATGAAGGAAATGCGGCTTGGATTAAAAACGCATTAGATATTGCGATTGACTTTTCAGAGACTCGTGATGTACCAATTTTTTGTGGTGAGTTTGGAGTTTACATTCCAAATAGCGACAACCAAACTAGAGTAAACTGGTATGATATTGTAGCAAATTATTTAACAGAGCATCAAATAAGTTGGACAATTTGGGATTATAGAGGCGGATTTGGAGTTTATGAGCAGGGAGGAAATGACCTTTTTGACCATGATTTAAATATACCACTATTAGAGGTATTAGGATTTACTGTTCCAAATCAAACTGAATTTATAATCAAAGCCGATTCAAATAGTTTTGATATATATTCAGATTTTATGGAGCAAGGTATACGAGGGGCTAGCAATGTTCAAAATGGGACAGTTGGGTTTTATGATACCGAGTATGTCTTAGATGGGGAATATAGTATTTATTGGTCTGGTTCAAGTCAATATGAACATGTAGGATTCGATTTTGCCCCTAATAAAGACTTAAGTTTATTGGTATCAGAAGGGTATGAACTCGTTATGTATACAAGAGGATTAGAAGCATTTTCATTTGATATTCGATTTATTGATACAAAAACAACAGTTGATGGCGATAGACCTTGGAGAATGAATGTTCGAATAGCCTCAAATGATCTTCAATGGAATGGGGAATGGGAAGAAATTCGAATTCCTTTATCAAGTTTTACTGAGATGGGAAGTTGGGATGAAAATACATGGTTTAATCCACAAGGTGATTTTGATTGGAAGGCAGTAGACGTATTTCAAATTGTAGAGGAATCTGGCTCTATGGGAAATGCTGAAATATGGATGGATGCCATTGGAATTGTTGACTCTGGAGAAACAACCGTAGGTAATGCAAACATCGAAAAGCCAATATTTGCAAAGTTAAACCAGAATTTTCCGAATCCATTTAATCCAACAACTACCATTAGTTTTGAATTATCAGAAGCAAGCACTACCACTCTTACTGTTTATGATACATTGGGGAGATTAGTATCCGAATTGGTAAACACAACATTGAGTGCAGGTAATCATTCATATAACTTTGAGGCGCCTGGTTTATCATCTGGAATTTATTTTTATAAATTGAATACAAATACAGGTACTCAAGTAAAAAAGATGCTATTATTGAAATAAAGCATATAAAAATTCCAATAGTTATCGAGGTATAATTTGAGTAAGCATCATAAATTAAAACAACCTACACAATATCCATATTGGTTTAAAACAACCATTACATTATTTGGCCTCATATTATTATTTGTAATTATGAGTTATGGAAAATTCATTTTGATGCCACTAGCTTTTGCTGCTTTTTTAGCTATGTTATTATCACCAGTGGTAAATAAACTAGAAAGCTGGAAATTAGGACGGGCATTCAGCATCATAATAACCATATTAATGGTGTTGGTAATATTTGCAGGATTAATTTCATTGATTTCAGCACAATTTGTTCAATTTGCTGAAAGGGTACCTGAAGTAACGAATCGATTACAAGTTGTAGCCAATGAGAGTATTGAGTTTTTAGAGGAAAAAGTTGGGATTTCACAGGAACAACAAACCGATTATTTAAGGCGAGGTATTGGGGATTTACTAGCGCGTATTCGAGGATTTATTGGTGGGCTGATTGGAGCTACGTCAAGTGCAGTAACCTTGATGACTTTACTGCCCATATTTGTTTTCTTTCTTTTGTATTACAGGCGGATGTATCAAAATTTCTTCCATGCAATTTTCTCGAAATCTGATGAACGCTCCAATGTTGATGATGTGCTTGACAACGTGCAAGATGTCAGCCAGAATTACTTGGCAGGTTTGTTAACGGTGATGGGGATTCTAGCCATTTTAAATATAACAGGACTAATGATTATAGGCCTAGAACATGCGGTATTCTTTGGTGTTTTTGCAGCATTAATGGCTGTAATTCCGTACTTAGGAATTATAATTGGAGCTTTACCACCCCTTTTGTTTGCTCTATTGTTGGGCGATTCCATATTTACACCAGTTTTCGTACTCATCGTATTTGGAATCGTTCAATTCTTAGAAGGAAATTTTATATCGCCCCGTATAGTAGGGTCAAAAGTAGCCATTAATCCATTTATGGCAATGTTAGCGTTGATTGTTGGTGGAGAAATATGGGGAATATCAGGTATGATTTTGTTTGTGCCTCTAATAGGTATACTACGTGTTATTTTTGAAGAAATTCCTGAATTAAAGCCTTATGGATATTTACTCGGTAACAGAATTGAGTACGATAAAGCTGATAAATAATAATCCATTTTTTGCTGGAGAGAGGTTATTTACACGTTTCTATGTTTGTCATTTCGATCCCGATTCATCGGGAGAGAAATCTATTCCTCAGATTCGGGAAAACCTCTAGATTTCTCATTCCACTCGAAATGACAAACTCTTGGTTTCAAAAATGGCTTTCCATAGGATGAGCACTATAAAAGTAAGTTAGTGATTCATTAAGTGAAATGTACTTGGTTTTTACCTCAGTTCTTTGTTGGCTTCAGTTATTTTAAATTTCATTATAATTTTTCATTCAAATCTTGTCTTCCAACTATTGTTACTATTTCAACAATATTTTCATTGACTTTATAATAAATACTATCAACTCCACAAGCGCAACGTCTGTAACCTTTTTTTATATAGTCAACAGATTCAAAGGAAAAGGGGCGTTCAGCAATAATGTCAAAATATTCAAAAAAAGACTCAAAATATTTGTCCGCTTGGGTCATTCCGAATTTTTTAACTCCGTAATGGTGAATTCGAATCAAGTCATTTTTCGCTTCGTTTGTCAATTTGTATTTAGCCATTCAGCAAAGACTTTGACTGAGCTAAAATACTTTGTTTGCTGTCATTCGTAAATCCACTATTGTTAGCTTTTTCAATTTTAGCTCGAATCCAGTCAATTTGAACTTGCTGTTTTCTGGCTTGTCTAATCAAATCGTTAACTAATTCGCTTTTGCTTGAATATTCTTTACTGTCCACTTGGGATTTTAGCCATTCATCGTTCGGCTTTGTAAACGATATACTTTGTCTCGACATAATACAGTTTTTGATGTAAATGTACACCAATTACGAACCATCACCAAATTATTGCTAAGTTGAAAAAGAGGAGCGGAGCGAATTCTTCTCCAACGGTTTTGGCTATGAGTAGTGCGGGAGTTCAAGGCACTTCACTATCAAACCGCTATATTGTTTATTAAATACTTTAAAGTTCAAATTTATTAAATCACCCCGCATTACGTATATTTATTGTTGTGCCCAGTTATTTAATCTTTCTTACAAGTCTGATTCCTACATTAGTGTAGAAATCCTTCCCAATTGTACCCCATCTTTTCTCCACTTCTTTCAATTTACTTTCATCAAAATGAATTTTAGTATTATCAACAATTTTAGAGTTAGAATATTTGGTGAATAGTTTATCAAACATGTTAAATCCTTCCCCAATTTTATCTTTGGGATAACCTCGATGAGTTAAAACAATTTCTAGTGAGTTCTTGTCAATTTTTTTAGAATTCATTATTTCATCAGCTACAGCAGCTAAAATATCATCTGGAAATAACTTATCTCCTCCTGAAAACAAATCATAAATTTCTTTTGAAGCTTTATATTCATGTTTGAAAGAAGTTTTCTCAACAAATTGATTTTTAGCAAAATCTTCACCTGCCCCCATTGCATATGACCATGCTTTTTGTTCTCCAGGTCGTGGTAATGTTTGTAAACCAACTGGTCCTAACCTGCTAACGTAGTTAGATATTTTATGAAGGTGAAATTTATATAATACACCTTCTCCCTCATCCATCGGATACCAATTGCCATTGTCATATTTACAAGACGCAAAAAAACATGCAACATCTACTGAATGAGTTAAATCTAAATAATTCGTTAACACTCCATAATGTTGTGCTAAATCCATAGGATTTAGATATAAATTCTGTTTTTCTGACCATCTATAAGCTGGATGGTTCTTTAATAATGATGTAAAAAAAACACATTTAGATTCATTCAATATGAAGTAGGACATTTCAGATTCTGAAAAATCACGAAAATCCTTTGGTTCAGTAAAATATCTATACAAGTTTGCTCGACAATTTCCAAAATCTCTATTTTGCCCCCGATATAAATAAGGTTTTGGATAATATGGGTTAGGAAGTATCACTCCTTTGTTTGAGTCAAAATGTGATTGACAAAGTTCCCATTCCCTTATTTCATCTAAAGCATGGTCTTGTAAACCGATTCCATTCCGAAAACCTGCAAGTTCATTTAGTAAATCCGTTTTTAAGTCAAGAATATTTCTCATATTTTAAATTAGTAGCAAGTCAGTTTAATTGGGCACAACAAAGTAATAAACTGAACTCAGTTCACTTTATCCCTATTGTATCTTTGAGTGTTATTCATTTTACCCTACTCATTTATAATGATAAAATGAATAAAAGTAATTTGTTGGCAAGCTACAACATTTACTTATTCTTGGAAAAAATAAATCACCGTTTTAGTGGGGAAGGGTTATTTAAACATTTCTATGTTTGTCATTTCGATCCCGATTCATCGGGAGAGAAATCTACTTCTCAGATTCGGGAAAACCTCTAGAGTTCTAGTTGCACTAGAAATAACAACATCTTGGCTACAAGAAAGGCTTTGACCTTTTGGTACTTTTGGGTCAAGCCAAAAGTATGTAATACCGTAAATATAGAAACCGTATGGATAGGACAAGGCGTTGTTATATAGCTTACCCATCATCAACAAATCACTACTTACAGATTCTGGATCTCCCGTGGGGATTCAGTTATTTTAAATTTCATTATAATTTTTCATTCAAATCTTGTCTTCCAACTATTGTTACTATTTCAACAATATTTTCATTGACTTTATAATAAATACTATCAACCCCGCAAGCGCAACGTCTGTATTCTTTTTTTATATAGTCAACAGATTCAAAGGAAAAAGGACGTTCAGCAATAATGTCAAAATATTTATCTGCTTGGGTCATTCCGAATTTTTTAACTCCGTAATGGTGAATTCGAATCAAGTAATTTTTCGCTTCGTTTGTCAATTTGTATTTAGCCATTCAGCAAAGACTTTGACTGAGCTAAAATACTTTGTTTGCTGTCATTCGTAAATCCACTATTGTTAGCTTTTTCAATTTTAGCTCGAATCCAGTCAATTTGGACTTGCTGTTTTCTGGCTTGTCTAATCAAATCGTTAACTAATTCGCTTTTGCTTGAATATTCTTTACTGTCCACTTGGGATTTTAGCCATTCATCGTTCGGCTTTGTAAACGATATACTTTGTCTCGACATGATACAGTTTTTGATGTAAATGTACACCAATTACGAACCATCACCAAATTATTGCTAAGTTGAAAAAGAGGAGCGGAGCGAATTCTTCTCCAACGTCCAACTAAAATGAGTATGCGCCCCAGTTGCTAAAAGCACTGAAACATCCGTTTTCTATTGTCTTTTCTAAGAGCTCAGTTCGCATATTCATTTTTAGTGTTTGTTGTACTGCGTTTTCTAATGTATTTCTTGATATTTTCTTCTTCTCTTTTCAAAGGCAATTTCTCCACCTTCCAAGATTTTGCAAATCTTGTAGTTAATATTGCTGTTCTCAAGGCTTCCTGATAGATAGGACAACTTACCATCTAAATTTGCTGCAACAATAATTTGTTCAGCATCTGCATTTACTACTAGGTTGGCATTATGAGTGACAATAATTACCTGTCTATATTGTTTCAATTCTTTAAATAAGGAGATTAGATTTTGCATTATGAACTAATTGTCCAAGTCGTCCTCTGGTTGATCAAATATTATTGGTTTAGAGAATGCTTCAGTTGCGAGCATCATTTTGAGATAAACCGTGCCTTTCTGACCTACAGAAATTTTATTTAGGTCCTTCCCTTTATATTTTAGAATTGGGAGAACGTGAATGTATTTACTTCGTTCTTCTTCGTTGAAAAGCAATTTTTTTAATGCTTTACTATGTACACCATCCGATGAATAAAATTCATCATAACGTGTTTTTAAGAAGTCAATAAAAGAATCCAAATTATCAATGCCGAATGAGTTTTTTTGTGCTTCTCGGTTACCTTTAATTCTCCATTTCGCACCATCAATGCAGTGATATAGTCCATCGTAGAAACTGTTAACATCAAAATCAATACAGACTTCAATTTCCAAGTCAGTAAGTAGATTTTTCATTATTGCTTTTTGAGATGGGTTCAAATCTTCTTTTATGTCAACATCTTTGAAACTACTCCAATCATTAGTCAATGTGGTGGCCTGCAAAACATAATCCTGTTTGATTTGATCAATTAATGAGGTTGAATCTTCGAGACTAGTAAAGATGAGAACTCTAATATTTTCTAGTTTCACTTGTTTTTCCCGTGAAGTAGAAATCAATTCTCGAATTTCAGATAATCTTTTTTGGAACTTGTCAATATCACCTAAAAGTGTTGTTAAATCGCCTTTATAGTCCTTAAATTCTTCTCTAACCTCAGAAATAGTGCTTGATATTTTTTCAATTTCATTTTGGATTTCATTTTTCCATAGATTGATTTCATCAATCTGCTTTTGAAAGAGTGATATTTCCAATAAAGACACCTTACCTGTATCACCATTGACCTCACTTATCTTATTGTTAATTCTAGTAACAGAATCACCTATTTCTTTTGAGAGAGCATCGAGTTCAGCTAGTTTAGAAGAAAGGTCATTTCTTGACCGTAAGTTATCAGAAAACCTTTCAAGCTTATCCTTATTCTCGCTTGTAGTAATATTACTAATGAAGTCTTGAACTGATTTTTCTAATGACTCTAAATATTCAATTGAGTTAATCAAATTCCCTTCTTCATCCTTCTGTGAAAAGAACCTCTGTAATTCATGATATTCATCAATAGAATCTCTTATTTCCTGATCGAGCTTATCATTAAACTTAGGCTCTTTAAGTTTAGCTAACCTCCTTATTGAATTGGCAAGCTGATACTGCTTATCTTTATTTTCAACAAGGTTTTTAAGTCGCCCTTGATTGATGTAAATAAAATCAACAGCTTTCTTTTCTTCAGACAATGAGAATTCAATGACATCATTATCAGATTGATTGGACTTATAATAAGAGAGTTTTACATCACCGTTCTTATTAAATGTACCTTCTTTTGAATGTTTTTGATCAATGAAGCTGCTAGCCAAATAGTCAGTTAGCATACTTTTACCTTCTCCGCGACCACCAATTATTGCTATAAGATTTTGGTTCAATGGAATACTATCCGTTTTTGAGAAGGCTAAGTCATCCTCATCTTGAAAAATATTTACATCTTTGGATATAGATATTTTAGAAAAGTATGGCTTGTCAAACTCAAGATTTGGATTACTATCCAAAATACTAATTCGCTCATCAGGTTCATATAGAATTTGAAGGAGTCCCTCAAAAGTGGAGTCGGCTTTAATCCATGTAAAACAATTGCCTAATCTATCTTTGTCTTTAGACGATGATAAATAATGAGAATCGCTGCAGTCAAGAAGTATGTCGTTTACATTTTGAGCTCTTAGTTGTTCTTTGGCTTTGTTATAAGCATCTATTGATTCCGCAGCAGTGAATACTATATCAGCTTTATTGATAACTGACTTTTTGGTTGCAATAGAAGAATCAGTCCATTTTAAGTCTCCCCATTCAGTTTTTCCTATTGCGATAATAAACTTCCCGTTGAAACAGTCCTTTTGCAGCGCCTCAAAAATCTTATCTTCTCTAACATTAAGATTATTGAACCCTTCCTCAAGGTCAGTCCCGTATTTTGATAATTGATCTGCGGGAACCCCTTGTTTTATTTTGGCACCTAGTTCCTCTACGCTCTCTCTTGTTATAGCTCTTGTCCAAGGTTCACCTGTTTCCAGAAAATAACTTTGTTCTAATGTTTGAAGGAACTGACTTTTGATGGTTTCAATAGCTAAATCATTAGAAAAAATCACATGTAGATTGATTCTTTTTAATTTACCGAAATCTATACCTGCGAACTTGTCAATACGAAACTCTACTACTGGCAAAAGCAGGTCAATATTATTTAATCTGTTGTTTGAGGTTTTTTCTTTAATTAACCTTTCATAACCATCTAAGAAGAAATAATCATTAATTCCGAGTACAGAAAAGTCAGAAGAAAGATCTTCCAAATCGGTTAAAAAGGCCTTCCAAGTTTCTTCAGTGTTCGGGCCATATCTGTGGTAAATAGAGGCTGGTGTGTGTACATGCAAATCCCATCTTCTCCATTCTGAACCTCTTGGGTATTCTTTGCTCATAAAGTTTTCTTAGTTAATGCAGTACAACAAAATGATAAAATGAACAGAGTTCACTATATCCCTATTGTATCTTTAAGTATTATTCAGTTTATCCTACTTATTTATAAGAACAAACTGAATAAAAGTAATGTATTGGCAAGCTACAACATATAGGTATTCTCACAAAAAAATAAATCAACTTTTCGCTTAGGAGAGGGTTTTGAAACGTTTCTATGTTTAAAGGAAAACCTTAAAATTTCTCGTTGCACTAGAAATGACAACATCTCGAATACAAAACAGGCATTAGAATTATTGATGAACCAAGCCGAGATGGAAAGAGCGGGTCCCGAATACCTTCGGGACACCTATATTCACACCGGTCATTAGGTATTAAAATTGCACGTAAGAACATGGACCTTTGAAGATAGGTAGCGCATGGAATCGAGGCGCATCAATAATTCTAATGCCTTGAGTTTTTGGTACTTTTGGGTCAAGCCAAAAGTACGTAATACCGTAAATGTAGAAACCGTATGGTTAGGACAAGGCGTTGGTTTACAGCTCACCCATGATCAACGAATCACTCCCTACAGATTCTGGATATCCCATGGGGATGCCCTGCAACTTCCAGTACTGAAAACAAGTGAGTTAGATTTCTCATTGCACTCGAAAGAACAATAGAATGTAAACTCATCACCTCGCTTTAAAAAAGGCCATCACTTCTTCTGCAGATTTAGTATTCAACACGCGCTCTTTTTCATATTTCCCTTTGCGGGCGATGCGCACCCCATATTTCATCACATCTATGCCTTCAATGCTGTGGGCATCGGGATTAATGCACGTCATCATACCCACTTCTTTGGCTTTGTTGCCTAAACTCCAGTCAAGGTCTAGGCGCCACGGACTCGCATTTAATTCAATGGCAGTGTTGTGTTCTGCAGCTAATCCAACCAGTTCATTCAGATCGATATCGCTCCCATTTCGTTTCAGCAGTAACCTTCCAGTGGGGTGACCTACAATTCTTGTATATGGATTTTTTATCGCCCTTCGAAAACGCTCCATCATTTTTTCACGAGGCATATCTAGGGTTTGATGGACTGATGACACAATAAAATCAAAGCCTTCTAAGATTTCATCGGGATAATCCAAACTTCCGTCAGCTAATATGTCCGACTCAATTCCTTTGAAGATCACGAAATTAACGTCTGAATTCTTATATTCTCGGTTTAACTGTTCTATTTCTTCCCATTGTGCTTGTACTCGATCGATGGAGAGTCCACCCGCATAAGCCGCAGTTTTGGAATGATCCGTAATTCCTAAATATTCATAACCTCGATCTATGCAGGCATCCGCCATTTCTTTGATTGAATATTTGCCATCGCTCCAAGTACTATGGGCATGAATCACTCCTCGAATATCACTATCGGTGACTAGCTCCAGAGTTTCTTGCTGTTCAAAAATCTCAAATTCCCCTCGATCCTCTCGTAATTCAGGTGGCACCCAGTGTAGCCCTAGTTGTTTGTAAATGTCTAGCTCTGTCTCAAATGGTTGCTTGGCTTCCCAATTGGTTTCACCATGTTCATCAAGTGTGTATAACCCGTATTCGTTTAAACTCATACCCCGTTCTCTGGCTCGGGATCGCATCACCACATTATGCTCCTTACTCCCTGTAAAGTACATCAACGCCGCTGCGAAGTGTTCAGGTTTTACAATGCGTAGGTCAACTTGCCGACCTTCTATTGTGCGTACCGAGCTTTTGGTTTCTCCTTTACCAAGAACTTCGGTAACTCGATCATGGGTGGTGAATACATCAAAAAGTACTGGGATCACTTCTTCATTTGCAGCAATCAAAATATCAATATCTCCAATGGTTTCTTTGGCTCTTCGTAGCGATCCTGCAATTTCAATATTTTGTACTCCGTCCAATCCTTTTAGGCTATCATAAATGGATTCAGCGATTACTGTTGCTTCATCAATTTTACATCGCTCATCAAATTTCTCCATCCATTCAATCGATTTTGCAATTTTTTCAGCTGATTTACCTCCTAAGCCAGGGAGTTTTGCTAGTTCGCCCTCTTCAATCAACACCTTAAGATCGGCAATCTCAGTAATTCCAAATTTTTGGTGAATTTTTAGAATATTTTTTGGTCCCAAGCCTGAAATATCCAACCATTTAATTAAACCAATAGGTACTTTCTCTTGTAGAGCATCTAACACGGGCATAGTTCCAGTTTCTGCATAGATATAAATATCTTGGGCAATAGATTTCCCAATACCTTTAATATCGGTGAGAGTGTTGTTATCAATGTAGGTATTTATATCCTCGCTTAGTCCTTTTATGGTGAGTGATGCTTTATCAAAAGCGATGGCTTTAAAGCGATTTTCACCCGCTAATTGCATTAATTGAAATACAAGATTCAGTTTATCGGCTATTTCTAGATTGCTGGGCATATAAATTTTTTAAAAGTTATGATGAAATTGGTGGATTGAATAAAGAAGTCTTACTATAACCACAATTCAGAATTAACGATTCAATATTTGATATGAAATCTAAAAAACTAAGATCAAAAATAAGCAGCACATTATGCATCATTTTTATGTGTTCAGGCCTAAGTGTTGCACAACTCCAATCGCCGGCAGAATTTTTAGGGTATGAGCTTGGGGATGAATGGACTCCTCACTATAAAGTGTACAATTATTTTCATCATGTAGCAGCACAGTCAGAATTAGTTACAATTGAAGATTATGGTAAATCTTATGAAGGTCGTGAACTTACACATGTAGTTGTAACATCAGCTCAAAACCAAGCTAATCTCGAAGAAATTAGAAGTAACAATTTAAAGATGGTTGGGTTGGAATATGGCGAGCCAACAGAAAATACTAAAGCTATTGTCTGGTTAAGCTACAATGTTCACGGCAACGAAACTTCTTCTAGTGAAGCTGCTATGCATTCTCTTTATGAATTAGTGACCAGTAAAGTAGGCTGGTTAAACGATGTAGTTGTTATCATGGATCCCATGCTTAACCCCGATGGTCGAGACCATTATGTTACTTGGAATAAATCCATTAGAGGTGCTTTTCAAAATGTACGACCAGAGTCACGAGAACATAGCGAACCTTGGCCAGGTGGAAGAACTAATCATTATTATTTTGATTTAAATAGGGATTGGGCGTGGCAAACACAGGTAGAAAGCCAACAAAGATTAAAAGCATATTTAAAGTGGATGCCACATGTACATGTTGATTTTCATGAGCAAGGATATAATGCACCCTATTATTTTGCCCCAGCTGCAAAACCTTTTCATCGAGTTATTACGAATTGGCAAAAAGAATTTCAGACTGTGATCGGTCGTAATAATGCTAAATATTTCGATGCAGAAGGATGGTTATATTTTACCAGAGAAAGTTTTGATCTTTTTTATCCCAGTTATGGAGATACATGGCCAACCTTTAATGGTGCAATTGGGATGACCTACGAGCAAGCGGGACATAGCCGAGCAGGATTAGGGATCCAAACAGCAGAGGGTGATACTCTAACTCTTAGAGATCGTTTAATACATCATTCCACTTCCGGATTATCAACTATTGAAATAACGGCGATGAATGCAGATCGTGTAGTTTCAGAGTTTGAAAAATACTTTTCAGATGTTCGTGCTAACGGAAGCGGTAATTATAAAACATTTATAGTGAAGCGAAACTCTAATGCGGATAAAACTGCAATGATGATGCGTTATTTAGTAGAACAAAATATACTTGTAGAACAAGCTGCTTCAGACACTCGCGCTAATGGCTTTGATTATACTTCAGGTAAAGAGGGTAGAGTTCAAATTAAAAAAGGGGATTTTGTGATATCTACCAAACAACCGCTTGGGAATTTGGTTAGAGTGTTGTTTGAACCATCACCTGAACTTGAAGACTCTGTAACCTATGATATTACTGCATGGGAAATGCATTATGCCTATGGTGTTGAAGGATTCGCATTGAAAAATGACATCGAAACTACAGATATCAGCTTTGATAATTTGCCCTTAAGTAGCGCTACTAATGAGAAACCGTATGCATATATAGCAAAATGGAATTCTATGGACGATATGAAATTTCTAGCAGCACTATTAAATGAAAATATTAGGCCTAGATTTGTAGAAAAAGGATTTTCATTAGAGGGGAAAAATTATGAGGCTGGTACCTTGGTGATCACAAGAAATGGAAATCATTTAATGGGGGATTTTTTTGATGACAAGGTGAAAACAATTGCTGATCTTCACAATAGAGAATTACATGCAGTTTCTACCGGCTTTGTAGATACAGGTCTAGATTTTGGTTCTTCCTCTGTTCGTTTGATCGATGCTCCTCACATTGGCTTGATTGCTGGATCAGAAACAAGTTCTACTATGGTAGGTCATATATGGCACTTTTTTGATCAACAGATAAAATACCCAGTAACTATGCTTAACATGGATGAACTTGGAAGTATCGAATGGACCGACTACGATGTTATGATTATGCCTTCTGGATATTATGGAGATACATTCGATGAAGATGGCATAAACGAATTAATGAGTTGGGTTCGCGGTGGAGGGGTACTTATAGCCGTTGAAGGAGCTAATAATTTCTTGTCTAATCAAGAGGGGATTGCGCTTCATAGAAAATCTGGAAATAAAACAGGCAGTCAATCAGAAGATCCAGAATCAAAACTCCGAGTTTATGGAGATTCAGAACGGAATTTTATATCGAATTTTAACGCAGGATCAATTTATGAATTAAGTATGGATACTACCCACCCTCTTGCATTCGGTTATGATTCTAAATATATGTCGCTTAAGTTAGGAAGTACCGCTTTTGAATATTTAGATAATGGATGGAATGTAGGCGTAGCTAAATCTGGTACTCCAAGAAGTGGTTTTGTTGGAGCTAATGTTCAAGATAATTTGGAACATTCATTAAGTTATGGCGTGCAAAATATGGGGGCAGGTTCCATAGTGTATATGATTGACAATCCATTTTATAGAGGATTCTGGCATAATGGTAAATTATTAGTTGGTAATGCTATTTTCTTCCTAAGTAATTAGCATTAACTCGACAAACATTGTTTAAAGGCAATCCGATGGGTTGCCTTTTTCATTTGATCATCAAATAGATATCAATGGTTGGCTGCTAATTCAACTTCACTCGCAATATGGCCAAATGCTGCCCAGTTTTGTGCATCATATACGTTGTTCCAAATTTGATTAGCTTGTTGATCAGTGCCGTTCATGGAATACCATGATCCAATTCCATAGCCTAATGTGGAGTTTGTTAATTCGTCGGTAGCATGTCCTAATAGATGCTGTGGATCAACTTCACCTTTAAAAACCAATAATAACTTCAAATAACTTTCATTTTCTATGATATTCATATTTGAAGTTATCTTGTTCAGTAATGTATTTGCATGATCCACTAAACCAAGCTTGTGCAAACTTAAATAGTGCCAATAAAGGGCGGCAACTCGCATGTCATCGTTTGAGGAAGCAGAGAAACAGTATTCATAAGCATTTACTGCTTTTTCATAATTTTGGGTAAGGTAATAGGCTAATCCCAAATGATACCACACATTTGTATAAAGACTGCTTAATGGTACATTCATAGCATTTGGTAAACCATCTTCTTCTATTCGATCCTCAGTTTCTTTCATCAATAAAGCAGCAGTTTCAAGATCTGTAATAGCTAGCTCAAATTCTCTTAGAGTTATATATCGGTGTCCTCTATGCCGAAGAAAACGAGCCATTTCTTGGCTAGAATACTCGGGTTTTATCTGCTTAGTTAAGATATAAATGGCTTCTTTATATCGACCATGGTATGCAGCTAAACGGGCTTTCCAAATCGTTGCAGAAGCGATGTCCTCTTTAATGGTATTCACTTCGATAAGGGAGTCTATTCTTTCGGATAAATGAAGTGGAAGACTGGAAGCTGAGGATAATGAGTCACCTAATAATGAGATAGCTTGTATATGCTCAGGTAGATCTATAAAATGGGGTTTTTGATTAGAGCAGTTTATCACTAAAAAGAAAAGGATAAATGCTGGAATATAGTTAGGAAAATTCATGATCTAATTTTTGTCGAAAGAGTTCAAAATTAAGTAACCAATTTACTGCAGTAGCAACATTATTATTATGATCTTCATAGAAAGAGGAAAGCAGGGAATTTACTTTTTCAGGATCATAACAATGTTTATTAACAATTGCATTAGGAGAAAGAAGATCAAGGATTTGTTCTTTATTTGATCTAAGCGTGTTAACCAATAAGGTATTTTTATATGGCGTAGAAAAATATGTTTTAAGCTTAAGCCATACGGAAGAAGAAATATCCTTCATCCAAAATGGATAGAAACCATCCCCTTTAACCAAAGGTAAGCGGGTAGAGCGTTTTAAATGCTTGGTTATGATATAGCGATACCAAGTTGCGTTCAGGCGTTTTGATAAAGCATAATGCATAATTCCATTCAAAAAGTCTGGTTGAACAAAAGGCATAATGTGAAAATGAGTTTCATCTACAAATTCCTGATTGTATCCAGCAATATTTGGAACCCGCGAACGAATAGAAAAAAGATCCAACCAGTTACCAATAGAATCTGATGATGGTGTTGGCATGGTATCTAAAAAAGTATCAAAACTTTGATTAAAACCATTAGTCATCCATTGAGTGATTTCTGCATTAAATATATCTGCTTTTTGATTCAAAAATAAGGGCGCTAAGGCATGCGCATTTTTAGCTAATATCACCTTCTTAGCTTTAAATTCAACACTCCGTAGAAATCGTCTACGTCCAATTTCACCAATGCCACCATCTATTGATACCCTATATTGATTTCCTAGTATTGAGTATAGTTTATTGGCAAATAATTCGGGAATGGAAGCATTAAGTAATGATCGTGTGGATAAGTTGGATAGGTCATCCATATTAAAATGATCTTGGGTATACTCTAACAATTGATGTGGCTTTTTAACCAATTCATTGAGCCTAAAAGCTATACGTTCGTCAGGATGATCACATCCAGAAAAGGTAAATAAGTCAAAATCAATGGAGGAATTTCCAGCCAAAATTCCCAATAAGAATCTAGAGTCTAATCCTCCAGATAAACCTAGAGAAAGTTGATTGTTCTTTTTGAATAAAGCTGCCGTTAAATCAAACAAATATGATTCAAGATCTATATCCTTTGGAGTAGGTGTCCATTGCTTATGGGTAACATGAATGCCATTTTGAGTGAGTGTACATGGTGCCGAACAATGAATTCGTTGTATTCCACGAACAAATAGGCGGTTAGAAAAAGCATTGATTGATAACCAATGTTCCCCAAATACCTCCCAATCGATGGCGCGATTGGAAAAAGGTAGTAACCAATCTATGCGTGTCGAGAAAATAACAGCGTTTTTTAACTTAACAGTATATATACTTCTCATTCCGATTTGATCAGTAAACAATTCAATTTTCTCATTGTTTAACTTTATTCCTGCAAAATGACCATTCAAGGTTGAAATGTTTTGAGAGCGGGATGAAAAGAGCTGACTCCAATCCGTTTCTGTGACAAGAGATAGGGTTGGATAGGGATGAATTCCTATTCCTGAGACGATCCATTTTACCGAAGATTCTTGTGAATAAAATAAACGATCGGTTTTTTGATTAGAAAAGATTGTACAAATGGGGGTTTCTATACTTGGCGTTAAAAAAGAATATGCTCGTTTGGCTTTATTGAGGATATCCTCCCCACCATTAAATACACCAATAAAAGAACTCATTCTATTTTAGAGCTGAAGTTCTAATGTTATTTCCTCACCGTTACGAAGAATGGTAATAGTGGTAGTTTCCCCCTTTTCTAACGTATTTAGTGCAGCCATATAATCGTAAATATCATCCAATTCTAAGCCTCCCAATTTGATAATTATATCGCCGGCTTTTAGTCCTGCATTGGCTGCTGGTTCTTCGGCATTTACACCCGTAATCTTCATGCCGGTTCCATCATATCCATAATCAGGTAATACTCCAAGTGTTGGCCCTTCTAAGCGCATACTTTGGCGCTGTTTTCCAGGTGCTTCAATAAAAGCCATTTGTTCTTTATCAATCCCATCTAAATACTCGATTACTCGTACAATATGTTCTGTAATTTTTGCAATTCCTTCATTATTGATGTATTCCACATCATCTGAAGGGCGATGATAATCTGAATGAGTATCTGTAAAGTAATGAAGAACAGGGATGTTTTTATAATAAAAACTTGTATGATCAGAGGCTCCAGTACCATCTTTAACCAATTGTATTTTTAACGAGTCGGTATTAGCAACTAGTAAAATTTCTTCCCAATCTGATGTTGTTCCAGTCCCAAATATTATCAGTTTATGATCTTCCATACGGCCAATCATATCCATATTGATCATTGCAAGTGTATTATCCAAATTAACGGGTGGTTCTTCAACAAAATGAGCGGAACCAAGAAGCCCCATTTCTTCGCCAGAAAATGCAACAAAAAGAAGGTCAGTTTCTGGTCGGTATTTGCCAAAATATTGGGCTAATTCAATCAGGCCAGCAGTACCAGAGGCATTGTCGTCTGCACCATTGTGGATTCGGGGAGTATCTCCTCGATATAAAGATCCAAATTCACCATATCCTAGATGATCGTAATGAGCTCCAATTATGATTACTTCATCAGATTCTTTTGTTCCGCGAACTAAACCTACCACATTTTTTGAGAGTCTTTTTTCTCCACTTGTATCTGTAGAATGTGGATTGTTTAGAATGGTGGTATTAATTGTGAATTCCTGAAAAAAAGTTTGATCATCTCCCGCTGGTTCTAAGCCAGAATTACGGAATAAATCAGCGATGTAATTAGCTGCTTTTGCCTCATCTGCAGTTCCTGCTTCCCTACCTTTTAATTCTTCGGATGCAAGAAAAGCGATATGCTCTTCAATATCTTTTTCAGAAATATCTACCGAAGAGTTTGAATGATTTTGAGATGACGAACAAGCGAAAAAAGTGATAAAAAATAAAGGGCCAACGTAAGCTAGTTTCATACCGTTATAATTGAATTAGAAATTTAAAGTACGATGCTTTTATGAATTTTTTTGAATAAAGAACCAATTTTTGACTCTTGATAATTATTAGATATCCTTCCTACCTTAAATGTATCGGTTAGGGGTGTCCTAGACAGGACTGAGATTATACCCTAAGAACCTGATCCGGATAATACCGGCGGAGGGAAACCACATTGCCTATCAAGCATTCGTTGACCTCCTCCATTAATCATTAATTTAATTGGAGGAATATGTTATCAAACATGTTATCCCGACTGTTAACAGTCGCTTTTTTTAGTTCATTATGTATTGCTGAGGTTCAAGCACAAACCATACGCGGTGTTGTACTTGATGCAGAAACCCAAGAACCACTTGCTGGAGCAACCATCATTCAAGAAGGAACTAGTAATGGTACTAGTACTCGAGAAAATGGAACATTCGAACTAAGTTTTATATCTAAAGGAGAAAAAATAATAATTATTCGATTTATTGGTTTTGAAACACAAACTATATCTATCGATCAAATGACAGAGGAGTTAGAAATTAAATTAACTTCTGGTAATACTCATTTAAGTGAATCAGGATTATTAGTAGAAGCAACACGAGTTGATGAAAGCACGCCATTTACGTTTACCAACGTAAGTAATGATGAGCTATCATCAAAAAATCTAGGACAAGATGTTCCTTTTTTATTACGATCAACCCCTTCGGTAGTAACAACCTCTGATGCAGGTACGGGAATAGGTTATACTGGTATTCGTATTCGGGGTATAGATCCTGCGCGGATTAATGTTACTATTAATGGCATACCTGTTAACGATGCAGAATCTCATGGTGTATTTTGGGTTGACCTACCTGATATCGTATCATCGGTAGAGAATATTCAAATTCAACGTGGTGTTGGAACATCAACAAATGGTGCCGCTGCATTTGGAGCCTCAATAAATCTTCAGACAAGTACGAATAAAATAGTTCCTTTTGCCGAGATAAATACAGGAATTGGATCTTTCAATACTCGAAAGGCCAATTTACTACTTGGGTCTGGTATAATGGATAATGGATGGATGTTTGAAGGTCGATTATCTAAAATTCTATCTGATGGATATATTGATAGAGCATCTGCCGATTTATATTCTTTTTATGTATCTGGATCTAAAAGAGGGGAACGTAGCTTACTTGAAGCCGAAATATTTTCTGGCAAGGAAATCACCTATCAAGCTTGGTATGGAGTAGAGCAAAGTGTAATCGAATCTGGGAATCGGACGTTTAATGAAGCGGGAACGGAACGTGAAGGCTCTCCTTATGAGAATGAGGTAGATAATTATCGTCAAGACTATTATCAATTACATTATTCATATGAGCTTGCAGATAATTGGATATTCAACTCGTCTTTGCATTACACTAAAGGTGAAGGCTATTATGAACAGTATAAAGCTAGTGAAAATCTAAGTAATTACGGAATTACCTATCAATCGAGTGAAGAATCAGATCTTATTCGTCGTAGATGGTTAGATAATGATTTTTATGGGTTTGTATTTTCTACTCTTTATGAAAGAATTGATTGGGAGTTAACCGTTGGTGGAGGACTAAATCAGTACGATGGTGCACACTTTGGAGAGGTAATTTGGGCGCGTGATGCAGGAAATAGTGAAATTTATGACCGCTATTATGATAATGATGGAAATAAAAGGGATGCTAATTTATATGGTAAATTTAATTATAAAATTAGTTCGCATATAAACACTTATGTTGATGTTCAAATACGAAACATACAATATAATTTTTTAGGTCTTGGTATTGTTAATGAAGATTTTATCGATCTTAAGCAAAAAGATGAATTAACCTTTTTTAACCCAAAAGTTGGTCTTGTTTATCGATTAGGAAGAAATCGAGCATTTCTTTCATTCGCAAAGGCCAGTAAGGAACCAACTAGAGAAGAGTATGTAAACTCCACTAAGCAAAGTCGGCCAAATCATGAAATTTTGTACAACATAGAAACGGGTTATACCCGTGAATTTGATCTTGGATATGTAGGTTTAAGCGTTTACGGCATGTTTTATAAAGATCAATTGGTTTTAACTGGACAAATAAATGATGTTGGCGCCTATATTCGTAGTAATGTTGACAATAGTTATAGAGTAGGATTTGAGCTAGAAGGGGCTCTTGAAATCAATGAGCAACTACAATGGGCTCTTAACTCTACAATTAGCCGTAATAAAATCAAAAAATTCTCAGAATTTATAGATGACTATGATAATGGAGGTCAGATTGAACGTAGATTCGAAAATACTGATATCGCTTTTTCACCTAAGTTAATTGGAACGTCAGTATTGAGCTATAAAAAATCAAACATAATTGCTGAACTAACATCAAAATATGTATCTAGACAGTATCTTGATAATACTCAAAACAACAATAGATCAATAGATCCATACTTTATAAATGATCTTCGGTTAAGTTATTCATTCAATAACTTTCAAGTTATTAATGGAATCACAACTACTTTACTTATTAGTAACATTTTCGATGAAGAATATGAAACTAATGGCTATACCTATGGTTACATTTTTGAAGGTGAACAAAGAGTGAACTATTATTATCCACAAGCTGGAACAAATTTCTTGTTTCAAATTAAATGGGATTTTTAAAAAAATTATGGACGAAAAGGCAATCAGTTATGGTTGCCTTTTATTTCAATAAGGTCATTTTTTGAGTAATCATTGCTCCTTTTTCCGACTCTAAACGATAGAAATAAATGCCAGAAGCTAGCGAACCTGCATCAAATGTAACGGAGTGATATCCCGCATTGAATGTGCCTTTAACAAGGGTTTGAATCAGGGCTCCATGAATTGAATAAATATTCAAGGTAATGGAGCTTTGTTCAGTTAAAGAAAAGGGAATAATAGTATTTGGATTGAAAGGATTAGGATAGTTCTGATGTAATGATAGAACATCAGGGTGTTCAAAGTCTATTAATTCATTAGAAGTACTTGAGCTATTTGATTCCCCAGGTGTTGGGTTAGCAAATGAAACAAATGAAATCCCTCCATCTATTGCTCTACCATGGGAAACATCTGTTTCTTGTTCCTCAAAAGTAAATGCATCTATTGACTCAATAACATTGCCGTCATCAAAAAAAAGCCCAAGTTCTTCACCAGATTTTGATAATTTGAATGATGTATGAAGAGAACCTTCCTCATCATCGTCATCTGTCCACACGAGTAGGAAATCTTGAGATGGTATGGTTGTATCAGGAAAGGCCCATTTTTTTGGATTTTCTAGGTCATCGGTTAGATAATAACCTGATAACACTACTTGAATTGAAGTTGGGTTATAGATTTCAACCCAATCTTCAAATGCTCCAAATTCATCCTGAATCGTTGAATTATTGGAAGCCATGAATTCATTAATCACTAAATTCTCTGAACGATTAGGGATTTCAATTTCAAGATAGTCACTTGGGTTATATGGAAACCGATCTGATTGGTTTTTATCATCCGTTGCTTCAATAAAAATGCGCACAGATTGATCACCATCTTCAAGTGTTGCTACTGCTGTATAAATACCATCAGATGATACTTCATCTCCAGATTCACCATTATCCAGCATTTCAACAACTCTCTGTTCTGAATGTTCTATGTGTGCGATCAATGTCAAATCACCATCATCGAATGCATGGGCTGTTATTATTACATATGCTCCTTCATTCGAGTAAGATAATTTAGTATCAGATCGGAGTATAACAGGAGCTATATCAACATTTAAGAGCTGAGTTCTAGCTGAATTATGCCGATTAATAACATATTCTTTAACCCCATTTTTTACATGGCCATCCAGTGCTGAATCGTAAGAATTATTAAAATCATCGATGGTATATCCATAGTCTAACGTTCGATAAATATCTTGTTCAGCAGCTTCTTGAATCATCGCTTTTAACCGATTTATATCTGCATCAATACTAGAACCATTGAAGTATTCGTCTAGAAGTTTTTCAACATAATAGTTAAAGCGATTTTGATACTCTGGGATATGTAATAAACGGTCTATTAATGGTCTGCTTTCATTAGTCCCCCAGTTATTAATGTCTCTTGTATCCCAAGAAATGCCAAACCAATCTATCCCAAACGTATTGTCATAATCATAAGGAATAAATTCAAATCGACTAGTAATGGGATTATTATACAGATAGAAGTTATTTTTATTAAAAGTATAATTGTCCCACATACCAGTTAAAATATCAACTGCTAATACTCTAAGTACACCATCAACATTAATGTAATCTCTAATCTTGGCTTTAAATTCAGAATCTGATGATTTATGCATGAAGATGATGAACGATGCCAGATCTGAATAATCGTTAAGATGTTCGTTGGTTTTAAGCTCATAAATAGAGCGCCCACCGGACATAGCTTTATAATTTTCTGGGTCATCTCCTAAATATGTTAAATCTGCAGGGTAAAGAGCTTTATATAGGTTTCCAGTATCTGAGCCAAATCTATCTTCTACAAATTCATTATCAATATGCTCCACATTGATGTAGAGTCCATAATATTCTTGGTTGATGTAAAGCTTGACATGATTTGACCTTGGTGACGGAACGTTCATAACTTTGAATATATCCCAACTTAACTTTGACCGTATTATTGATGGATCATTATGCTCTCCATTGATATTTAGTTTGTCCAAACCATAATATTCTCTTCCGTCATCAAATGTATCAAAAGAAATTTTGAATGATTTTTTCTTTGAATTTCGGGAAGTATTTCCACGTATTCGAAATCCTACATTTGATACGGTGTCTGCTATATTATTGCGTAAGAATATAAATTCTGCGGGATATTCCTCATCACTATGAACGTTTTCTAAAGTGTTACTGAGGTGGGTTGAATCGATTGAAATATGAATTTCAGGGAGGGAAGCATCAGAAAAAATCCAATCATTAATAGACTGAGCATAGCTTTGTAGCGAAAAAGAAAAAAAAAGGAGGGGAATTAAGCGTATTAATTTCATACTAGAAATTAATAAAAAGGACGGTAAAACCGTCCCTTTTATAATGTATGAATTCGATTAGTCAATAGTTATTGGAATAGCGGTAAGGGTAGCTCCCCAATGTAAATTTAAATGGGTTTTTGTTTCAGTCAGGGTGTCAAAGTAAATGCTAAAACGTTCCATGAATGCAGCATCTGTTGTAGTAACAGCAGCAAAAACACGTATTTGGTCATTCGATTCGTCGTAACTATAAGCTCCCCAGGTTGGGCGATCGTCATCTTCACCTCTTGTAAGTTGGTTATTCAGGATAAAAGTCCAGTTTTCACCTGGTATAGTGTATAGTGTGTACGTTCCTGCAGGTACTGCTTCTCCACCGAAATTTACATCAGATGAAAAAGTAATGGTGGAAGCTTCATTAGCTCCAGTACGCCATACTTCGTCTGCTGGCGCTAAGCTTGATAAATCCCGTCCTTTGAGCCCTGGGCGACCATAAGTGACAGTAACTGTTGTTTTATTAAAAATAGTTTGGCTAACCATGGCATTTGGACTGAGTCCATTGCCTGGTCCACGTTCTTGTGCATAGGTTTTAGAGCTATTAAAAGCTAAGCCTAGCATAATAATTAAAGAAAATGATAATAGTTTTTTCATAGTATTGGTTAGATTAGTCATTTGGAAATAGTGTTGTATCAATATCTGGGATAATTTTTAGTGCATTTTTATAGTACACCTTCTTAAGAACTTCATCAGGTAAATTCATTCCATACATTTTCCAAAATGCATGTCTTTTTCTAAAATAATCGAAATATTCATCATCACTTTCTAAAACTCTGAAATAGGTATGGAACTCATGGGGTCTATAGGTGTCTTTCCCGAACAGTATTCTGTCCTGATATTTTATAAAAAATTCTCTAGCAAATCTTGGTTGTCTTCCTAGTTCCGCAATAACTGCTGCAATTTCAGTGTAGACATTTGGGAATTCATCTAAATGTTTACCCAGTCTTTCAAGATCATTACCCATCCAACCTAAATGTGCATTAATGAAGGTAGTATTTGGATGATTTCTGAAGATATTCCATTGTTCTTCCATCACGATATCCCATTTTGGGTAACGTGTGGTGTCTCCTCTATGGCGGCTTGGGAATTGCTTCATTTCTAACCAACGTTCATTGTTTTCATCAATAGGATCCCAGAAAACTGCAGGTTCACCAGTATGAATTAATACTGGGATACCAAGTTCACCACACAAATCCCAAATGGGTGCAATTCTTGGATCGTCCGTTTGTATTCGATTTTGGTTAGAGTCAGTAACTGTTAATCCTAAATTTTTAAAAATTTTCAGTCCACGGGCTCCATTCTTGTAATCTTCACGAAGTTGTGCAACTGCATGATTGGTCCAATTAGGATCATCCATACCGTTGAAGTCGACATTAGCAAAGATGATGAATCTATTTGGTGCGGTATTTTGAACTGCTTCACTCATTGCAAGTAATTGTTCTCCTGAACGACCACTTAAATTAACTAATACTTTAAGATTCAAGCTGTCCATTTCTTTAATTGTTTTTTCTAGATCCATGGTAGCCATTCTCCAGAGGTGACTATGCACATCGATAAAGGGATATTTTGCACGAGTTATTATTGATGCAGGAGTACGAAGAGTAGAGGTAGGATTATACTCCTCAAAGCTCATAGACATCTTTTCGGTTTCCTGGCTGATCACGGGAAATGATATGAACATCAAGAATATGGTGAAGATATATTTTGTTTTTGAGTTCATCTATTATTCCCCAATTTTTATTCCTACCGTAGTTATGAATAAATTTTTTATCTGTTCTCCTCTATTCATTTTACGATATGAAGCATCGACTTTGAAGGTTAGCCCTCTCCAAATTTCATATACAAATTGGCCATAAAAGGTATTCCATTCATGTAAATCACCTTTAAGAAAGTTAGTTGAAAGAGCTTCGCTAAGTTCACCAGTAATTGGATCGTAAAAATTACTGTCATTAATATCTCCTCCAACGTCAACAAATTCACCTTCATCATTGGTATAGTTTAACCCATGTCTATTAATGCTAAACCCGAGTGAAAGTTTAGATCGTAAAGAAAACCATTGATCAAAGTTAAACGACCATTCATCTGCATTAGGTCCAAGCTGACTTCCTAATCCAATTTCTGCTTCCGAATGTGCGTTAAAAGGATATCTATGAGCATAAATATTAGGATCTAGTCGTTGATAGGTAATATTAAACACTTGCCCACTTTTTAATGCATAGTTGGCGCCAAAATGATGTGCAAACAAACTTTCACCATCTCTTTTATGATTATTAATTCTAATTATATCACGAGTAACTCCTATATCGTCAACTAAGAGTTCTGCATAAAACTCCAGACCTTTTATTGGTCTAAGTGAACCTAATAATCCAGCAAAGCCATTATCTTGATCGTCTTGTTCAAATTCCATCAAAGATAGTCTTGTTACTGGATTTAAATATGCAATTTCAAATTCACGATTACTATAATTAATCATTTCATAATATCCGATAGTAATCCAATGGTATGGTTGGAATTGGATTTTATGCATGATAGTGTATCTACTAGGAGAGGTTCTTGAAAATACACCTGGATAGCCTTGAACTTCTCCCCGAACAGGTTTCCAAGTAAGAAAACCTGTTACAGATGTATAGTCTACATATTTTGTATTAATATTAATTCGGATCCAATCAAAGGGAATACCTTCTCTTGAGTAAATTAAATTATTTCTTTTACCCACTCCATTTTTAAGTGTTCCTCGTCCAATCGCAACAGACCAGTCATTATTATGTAAACTTGCATAAGCTTCAAAATGCTCCATCGAGTCATTATTTAAAAGATATTTAGCATTTCTTCCGAAAAAAGGAAGATATTTAAATGATTTGTTATTCGAATTGGCAGAAACTCCATGCTGTTCTATATGAAAACCCACTGATTTTCTGTACGTACCATATCCTCGTAACATAGAAGTGAAATAAAATGGAGAATTAACGTTTTCACTATCATCCGTTACTATTGTTGATGAAGGGTTAAATGAAAGATCAAATACAGCATTTGATTCACTACTTTTCCAAGCATAAATGTGTGGCTCATCATCAGAAAATGTCCATTTCTTAAATCTTGAAATTATGGTTCCATCACCCTGAATGACTGAAAATGTTTTGTAGTTTTCCAAACTATCTGCAGAAAATTCACGTAGGTAGCTATGTCGAGTTCTGTTATCACTGGAAGAAATATTGTCTACTTCAATTTTTGTAAGAATATGTGTGATTTGCCCTCTGGTGAGAGGTAAAGATTCATAGTTGTAAAGCGGGGCATTGCCCAGAACGCGTTGGTAATGTAACCAGTCGTATACTTGATGATAAACGGGTACTAATGATGACTGTCCATGAATAGCTCCATGTACTAAAAAAGTAAGTACTATCAGTAAAAAGGTTTTTTTTTCCATTTAAATAATAATTGTATTTGAATACTTTATTTTATTGCAATCTATATTTGTGAATAATTAAAGCACACTTTTATTCTCCAAGAGTAACTCCAAAATTAAAGATCGCTAAATCTTTTAATTGCTCTCCATGTGTTATAGTTCTTAAAGATACACTTGTTTTGAATTTTATGGCTCTGATAGGTTCAAAAATTAATTCAATGAAGAAATTATTCCATTTATGTACATCTCCATCCAAGAAATTCGATGCTTTGACAAGAGTTTGAGAGGTTGGATCAAAGTAATAGCTGTCATTGATATCCCCTCCAGCGTCAATAAAATTACCATCAGTGTCGAAGTAGTTAAGTCCATGACGGTTAAAAGAGTATCCTAAAGTTATTCTTGAACGAATGGAAAACCACTGATCAAACATAAATGATAATTCATCACCATTAGGTCCAATTTGACTTCCCAGTCCAAATCCTGATTCAGAGTGGGCATTTAAATCAAATCGATGTGCATATACACTTGGGTCAATGCGTTGATAATTAACATTAAAGACCTGCCCTGTTTTTGTAGCATATGATGCGCCTAAATGTCGTCCAAAGGCGCTCTTATTATCTTCTTCATTACCTTCTCGCTTATTCCAACGAAATAAATCAGCAGTAGAATGTAAATCATCGATTAACATTTCAGCGTATATTTCTAATCCTTTTATAGGTCTAATACTTGCGGCAAAGCCAACGAAGCCATTGTCTTGATCGTCCTGTTCGAATTCCATGATTGCGAGTCTATTTACAGGATTCAAATAAGTAAGCTCTATTTCTCTATTACTATAATTCACCAAATCATAATAACTGAATGTGACCCAATGAGCAGGTTGAAATTGGATGCGTTGATGAACGGTATATCTACTAGGTGCAGCTTTTGTATATACATTGTCTAATCCATCAATTAGTGTTTGTTCAATTGGCCAGCTTAAAAACCCATGAATAAAAGAATATTTAAAATATTTAGTATCAATGTTAAGACGCAACCAATCGAAAGGTATTCCTTCTCGTGAATATACCAAGTTATTTTTCCTTCCTACTCCATATTTCAAAAGCCCCCTACCAACATGGATAGACCAAAATTCTTTATGATAACCTACAAAGCTTTCAAAATGATTCATACTGTCTTTATTTAATAGATATTTAGCATTTCTACCAAAAAAAGGAACATATTGGAAGGTTCTTAAATCATCGCTATTACTTACTGTATACTGTTCATAGTGGAATCCAATAGTTTTAGATAGGGTGCCATAAGTCCTTAAAGCTGTTGAGACATAAAATGGTGAATTATAACTTTGTTTTCCGTCCTTAACGAGAGTGGTAGAAGGTGAAGTAAATACATCTATAGCGATTGTTGATATTGAGTTGTCCCATACATAAAAGTGAGGTTCAATATCACTGATTATACCATAATACCAACGCTCATAAAATTTTCCTGGCCCTTGAAAGAGTGTAAAAGATTTCTGTTTTTTTAAACTATCAACGGAAAATTCTTTTATAAAGCTTTGTCTATTTCTCTCATCCGATGTTGATATAAAGCTTGTCTCGATAGCGTTTAAAAGTTTTGTTATTTGACCTCTAGTTAAAGGAAGCGCCTCATAATTATATAAAGGTGCATTTCCCCGGACTCTTTGATAATGTAACCAATCGTAAACAGGATGGTAAACTGGAACTAATGAAGCTTGTGAGTAGACAAACTGAGTTGAAAATGCTAGAATTAAACAAACAATTAAAAAAAATACTCTAATCATATCATGTATAGGTGATACAATATAATACCCAAAACTTTTACTATAAGTCATAAAAAAAGCCCTAATTGTAGGGCTTTATACTTAGAATGCAGGATTACTTTTTAATAAGTGAGCAAAATCTTTTTTGAATTTTTTAATTTTGGGAGCTATTACAAATGAACAATATCCAGCATTTGGATTATTCTCAAAATAATTTTGATGGTAGTTTTCTGCCACATAGTAATTAGTCAAAGGTTCAATATTTGTTACTATTCGATCATTCCATAGGCCTGAGGCATCCGTTTTGGCCAATGATTCTTCAGCAATAGCTTTTTGTTCTTCATTGTGGTAAAAAATAACTGAGCGATACATTGGCCCAACATCATTTCCTTGTCTATTTAATGTGGTTGGATCATGAGTATGCCACAATACTTCTAGTAATTCTTTGTATGAAATTACATTTGAATCAAAGTGAATGCGCGCAACTTCGACATGCCCTGTTCTACCTGTAGTTACTTGCCTGTAAGATGGGTTTTCAACATGTCCTCCAGAGTAACCAGATTCTACGTGAATTACCCCTTCTACTAACTCGTAAACGGCTTCTACACACCAAAAACAACCAGCGCCAAAAGTAGCTTCTTCAATATTTTTATTGGAGTTCATTTCTATTCCCTGTGCATAAATAATTTGTGATGTACCTATAAGAAGCAGTACACCAATTGTAAATAATTTTTTCATTATGATAACGATTTAATGATTGAAACTGCTAACGCAGAATCTACCATTCCCATATACATTATTTAGATTAAATTTTTCATGGATACGAGCATCTACCCTAGAAGCGAAGTTTTTAGTGTAGATTAGCTTGAAAGGGGCATATGGTTTAGTGGTTTTATTTTGGCCCTTGTTATGCCTTAGAATACGGAGATGAAGTTGGCTGCTTAAACCTACATAGATGTATGATTTTGACAGGCTAGAAATAGCATAAACTGTAATCATTATTTAGGCTATTCAAATCTAAACACAAGGATATATTGGACATTAAAAAAGTGCTCACAAGAGGAGTTCGCCCCGGCGACCAGGTCGAACCTGCCTCCCGTAGGGATGGCCTCCACGGGATTTCTCCCACACGCCCCTCAAGCGTGCGCGTCTACCAACCTGCCTGCCGGCAGGCAGGTTCCGCCAATAATTAAATCAATGATTTAAGAAATTCTTTTCCGGTTCCTGATTTAAGATACTTTTCATGGATACGAGCATCTACCCTAGAAGCGAAGTTTTTAGTGTAGATTAGCTTGAAAGGGGCATATGGTTTAGTGGTTTTATTTTGGCCCTTGTTATGCCTTAGAATACGGAGATGAAGTTGGCTGCTTAAACCTACATAGATGTATGATTTTGACAGGCTAGAAATAGCATAAACTGTAATCATTATTTAGGCCATTCAAAACTAAACACAAGGATATATTGGACATTAAAAAAGTGCTCACAAGAGGAGTCGAACCTCCACGGGATTTCTCCCACACGCCCCTCAAGCGTGCGCGTCTACCAATTCCGCCATGTGAGCAAAAGGATGACAAATATAGAGCTTTTGAGCTTCAAAATTCAATAAATATAAATCCTAATTTCTTTTGTAATTAGGTTTGTTACCTATTGTTTATCTTCTTCAGAAATAGTTTTTAGCCGTTGTCGTATTTCGTATTGGATAGCTTCTTTATGTTCTAAATAGATAGAATATTGGTCTTTGGTAAGAATGTTATGTAGAGCCACTTGATGTTCAGTTTTAAGATCTTCTGCGGCTATTTTTTTTCTGCGAGGTCTCATTGTTTTTCCTCTTAATTCTTCTGCTTTTGCTGCTAATTCTAAATCTATTTTTTTTATTTCATCGATCTGTATATCTGATAATTCTAAATATTCATGGAACACCGCTATTCGAGTATCAGTTCGTAATTGGGGTGGTATGGCACGGAGTTCATTTAAATCTTCTCTATTACCATCACGCACACTTTTTTGTGCTTTTGCAACAATCGGTACAAGTATCGCGGATATAAGTATAGTAAGAAAAAATGGTTTTATAGGTTGTTTCATTATCTTTTGGTTTTATGATTTACAATTATGATTTAGATCTTACCAAAAGACGAGTAAGGAATATCTATAGTTTTAAACTTCTTCCAGTTGTCGCATTGCATATTCATTACCTGGATCAATTTTCAAAGCTTGCTCATAATAGGTACGAGCCTTATCAACTTGACCACCACGTTTTATCATATCACCCATTAAAATCCAATTTTCAGCATCGTGAGGATCAGCTTTAATTCGTCCTATAAGGTAAGGGAAAGCCTCCTGTCCGCGATTAGTCATTAACATCAGCATTACTTTATTTCGATGTGCATTTGGGAGGTCACCATCTTGAATGGCTTTGTCAAAATCTGATTCAGCTTCAGTTAATTTCTCTTGCTGCATATATAAATTACCACGCATGTTCATATACGCAGGCTTTTCTCCAGCAAGTTCAATAGCAGTATTTATTGCTTTTTCACTCATTTGATATTGATTAAGTTGCTGAAAAATCAGTGCTTCTAAATAAAATGGTTCATGCGCTTCAGGATTTTCTTTTTGTAACTCTCTAGCTGTATCAAGACTGTGGTCGATGTCTTTATCTTGGAGTAGTTCGAAACCGTGATTTAACTTTTCTTCGAAATTCATGCAATTATTTAATTATTATCGGATAAATCCTCAAAATCGGCGTCTTCAATCTGGTCGAAGTTTTTTTTATTTGAACGACGTCGATTACGGTATGGATTAAATTGATTTTTTTTCCCAGAGGAAGGTAAGAACATTCGGCGTATATATCTTGAAAACAAATAAAAGACTGTAATAAAAAATATTAACTTTAACATAACTAAGGCGCTATATGTATATGTGTATTCGAGTGAATTGGGCGTTCAAAAATATGTTCCTCGATGTACGCTAAATGATCGGTATTGTTTACAAAATCTATTTCTGTGGTGTTAATAAAGATAACAGGTGTACGATTATAATGGTAGAAAAAATGATTGTAAGCATTATTTAGATCACGTAGATAATCGGGTGTTATATGTTGTTCATATACTCGACCTCTTTGGTCTATATTATGCATTAAACGTTCTACTGAAGATTGAATAAATACAACTAAATTTGGTTGAGCTGCTATTCCCGTCATGATGTTAAAAATGGTATCGTATAGGGCAAGTTCATCTTCACCAAGATTAAGTCTTGCAAAGATACGATCTTTGTCAAAAATGTAATCCGAAATGGTAAGCTCATGAAACAAATCCTTAGTCATCATATTTTGCTGTTGCTTAAATCGACTTGCTAAAAAAGCTAATTGAGTTTGAAAAGCATATCGTTCACGATCTTCGTAAAACTTTGGAAGGAACGGGTTATCTTCGAATTCCTCTAACACTAATCTAGCTTTCCTACGCTCAGCAAGTAAAGTAGCTAATGATGTTTTACCGGCACCAATTACTCCCTCGATTGCTATGAAATCAAACGAATTTGCCATTAATTACCAGTTTAAATCCGATTTTGAAATAGACATTGTTGGCGCTAATTCTATACTAGTTTTTATTGGTAGATTTGAAATTGGATCTACCCAATTAGGTAGAACTTCTTGTAATGGTAATAATACAAATAATCGTTGATTGTATTCAGCATGTGGAATTGTTAATTCTGTTGAACTAACAACTTGTTTATCATAAGTAATTATATCCAAATCAATAGGCCTGGCTGACCACTTTGGGTATCTTGAGGGCCGACCTTGTTTTTTTTCCTGTTCCCGTAATTTTCCATAAAGGACATTTGGAGTCAAATCTGTATCTATTAAAATAACTGCGTTAAGAAAATCAAAATTTGAAGGACCTATTGGTTCAGATTTATAAATACTTGATTTTTTATTAGAAAAAGAAATTCTTTTCAGGAAATTCGCAGCCTGTCTTAATTGATGATGGGGATTATTTAGATTAGACCCCAAGGCAACTGCTACCTTGGCCATACTAAAGTAACTTCTGAATATTCAATTTGAGTAGGGAGAGGTGGATTCAGTTTCCGAACGGTTACTTCAAATTTTATTTCACTTTCTAAAAGGAGAATAATTTTTTCTCCAATCAGAAAAGCTAGATGTTCTATCATTTTAACTGATGGTCCTTTCATTACAGATTCAACCACTTTATAAACATTCTGATAATCGAGAGTATCTTCAAGATTATCCGATTCTCCTGCTTTTTGAAGGGATAGATAAAACGTGATATCAATGATAAATTGGTTTCCATTGATTCTTTCTTCATCATAAAATCCATGTAAGCCCCAAAATTTAAGTCCTTTCAACCTCAAAATATCCATATCAGAGGCTAGCCACTTCAATACGCTGATGAAGTTCTTCCAAAATGCGTTTATGCTTAGGACTAGTAAGCATCCGTTCTTCAACAGTAGAAATGGCATGGATTACAGTAGAGTGATCTCGACCACCGAAATGCAGTCCAATAGTTTTCAAGCTAGATTTTGTAAATCTTTTTGCGAGATACATTGCGATTTGTCTAGCCTCAACAATTTCTTGTTTTCTGGTTTTCTCACGCACTTTGTTTGTATCAATACCAAAATAATCGCATACATAATTTTGGATGGCTTCTATTGATATCTGAGTATGAGAATCTTTAACCATATCTTTTAGAACACGCTTTGCCATAACTAGGTCGATTTCATCGATGTTTTGTAGAGAAGCGTGAGCAAGCAATTTAATGATAGCACCCTCTAAATCTCGAACATTAGATTTGAAATTATGAGCTATAAATTCAACTATTTCTGGCTCTATTTCTATTCCGTTATCGTTAGCTTTTCGTTCTAGAATAGCATATCGAGTTTCATATTCAGGCATTTGTAAATCTGCGCTAAGTCCCCAGCTAAATCGTGAAATCAATCGTTCTTCAATATCTGGTACATCTTTTGGGGCGCGATCACTACTTAGTACTATTTGCTTGCCTTCTTGATGTAATGCATTAAAGATATGGAAGAATTCTTCTTGCGTTTTTTCTTTTCCGCTGAAAAATTGGATATCGTCAACGATTAAAACATCAATATTCCGATAAAACATTGAGAATTCACTAGCGCGATTGTTTCTTATTGCGTGAACGAATTCATTAGTGAAAGCTTCTGATGAGATATATAGTACAGATTTGTCATCTCCAAATTTCTGTTTTATTCGATTTCCAATGCTTTGAATAAGATGCGTTTTACCTAAACCAGTAGGGCCATAAATGAAAAATGGATTGAAGGAATTACTACCTGGATTATCAGCAATTGCCATAGCGGCAGAACGGGCTAAACGATTGCAATCGCCCTCAATGTATCGCTCAAACACATAAGATGTGTTTAAATTCGAGTCGATTTTCATTTTTCGAATTCCTGGGATAACGAAAGGATTTTCGATCACTTCTGGTGAGTAGTCGGGATAGCCATTAACCTGTTGTGGTTGTACAGGTGGCATAGGTCGTTGAGGTAATCTGACTGCGCGATTGTTTTCGAATTGAGCAGACTTTTCCATAACAATGGAATATTCAAGTTTTCCATCTGGGCCAAGTACCTTTGCTAGAGTTGATCTGAGCATGGTGTAGTAATGTTCTTCTAGCCACTCATACCAGAATTGACTTGGGACTTGAATTGTTAATGTGTTTTCTATGAGACTTACTGATTTGATTGGTTCAAACCAGGACTTAAATTTTTGGTAGCTGATATTGTCTTTAATAATGTCTAGGCAGTTATCCCAAGCCGCCTCTGCTGAAACCATGTGCAAAGCTTCCTGTTCCTCCGATACTTTCTAAAATAAATGTGTAAATGAGTAAGTTATCCACAGCAAAAAAAAATTTTCTTGCCTCAATCTTTTTTGAAAATGAAGAATTCTTAGAAAGATGTCAAACGCTAAGATTACAAGCTATTCAAAGTTATCCACAGTATAAAAAATGCACAAAATATATGATAGACAGTAGCTTAGGCTGTTTTTGTAATAAATATGAAAATTGAACAAAATTCACATAACATTGCCGTAACATGCATTATTAGTGGAAACAAAAAAAGCTGAGATTTTTTTTAAAACTTTTCCACAAGTTTTCCACAAAAAAACTAAAGTATTTTTTTATGTAAAAACAAAATTAGAATTTTAAATTATTTCATCTTTTTTGCGAATATAAATCGGTCTTTTCCACCATAATCTTTTTGTATGGATGCTTCCCATACTTGATCATCGAATAACGTTAAAACTTCATTTCCAAATTTTTCATTAATCTCGATGGCTAATAATCCATTTTGCTTCAAACATTTTGTTGAAAACTGTATGATAGCTTTAAAAATTTTTTTCGTAGATGAAGTAAATAAAGCAAGACTTGGTTCAAATGCCTTAACCTCTATATCTAAATGTTCTGCTTCAGAATGCAAAATGTAAGGAGGGTTTGAGGTTATTATGTTAAATTCCTGTGCGAGTAATTTATTGCTAGGTGAAAAAATATCGTCCTTCCAAAAATTAATTTCAGTGCCATTTAAAAAGGCATTCTCTGTTGCTGTGAGTAAAGCGTCATTTGATACATCAAATGCATGTATTGACCAGTTACTTCGAGCTTTTTTTAAAGCTATTGGAATACAGCCAGAACCAGTTCCAATATCCAAAACATTGAAAGGATCATTAAGGGGAGTATTTTGCAAAATCCAGTCAACTAACTCTTCTGTTTCAGGACGTGGTATAAGAACATTTGAGTTTACTTTTAGGGTAGTTCCAAAAAAATTTGTGTTTCCAACGATATATTGCAGAGGTTCATGTTGAGCTCTTCTCTTTATCATCGGTTTGATAACATCTAATTCCTCGCGAGAAAGTGGACGATCATATATCAGATATAAGTCGAGCCTTTTTTTTTGTAAAACCTCTGCAAGTAACCATTCTATACTTAATCTAGGATTACGAATTCCTTTTTCTTCAAAGTAGGAGGTAGCCCATGTTAGCATTTTTAGCACCGTCCAATCGGCACTTTTAGAGCCCATAATTAATCTTCTTCTTTAATATCAGATATGCGTTCTTCTTGCACGGTTAATCCGAATCTTTTGGAATAATCGAAAATAAAATCAGTTACAATCTTTTCAAGACTTTGCTGCTCACTGATTGCGCTTCCCCTAAATCCCATTCTTCCGCCAGTTTTTTTTAGTAAAATTTTATTGTGTTGAGGAGTGGTTTCAAATATACATGTTAGTGTAATACTCGAATTTATTTGTTTGTCATATTCCTCATATACAGCAACATCCAATTTTGTTTGGATAGCATTAAAACTACGCGAATGCAAAAATTTAGGTGGATGATCAGTGAATAATTTTTCTGCCATCCTTATTAGTGAGGCAGTTGGACCATAAATCAAATAAGTTGTATGTGAATTCATACTGTTGAGTGAAGTTAATAAGCTTAAAATAAATTTTTGCCGTGAAGAAAATAACAGGATAAATGATTAAGACAATAAGAAAATGGAGTTTTTTTCGTTCAATGTTTGTTAATTTACTTTCTGTAATGTTCAACGTTCCCACTATGAAAAAAAATTCCGTTGCTCTTAGCATCCTTTTTATACTTATTTCCCTTCCAATACTAGTACAGGCGCAATTTGGTGAGCCTAAAATACAAGAAATTATTAAACCCAAAAATCTTTATGATGAAGGCTATAAAAAAGGCTTTGGATTCAGCTTTAATTTGAATGACTTCGGATTTGGAGCAGGAATGCAATATAGAATAGGTCTTGGGCCTTATTCCGAAGGGCTTATAAATTTCAAAATTGCTGGACTTAGAGATCCGAGAGAACAGACACATATTGACATATATTTCGGAAATAGAACTATCGCTAGTAAATACCAGCGTGTAATCACCTTCCCAACCACTATAGGATACAAAAGAAGAGTGTTTGCCTCACAGGTTACTGATAATTTTCGTATTCATACCGCCTTCAATCTTGGACCAAGTTTTGCTTTATCCATTCCATATTTTCGTGATTTCAATGGGAATGGCTACCGAGAAGATGATTACGCTCGTTTTGGATTAAATGGGGTGGAACCTATTAATGACATTTTTCAAGGTTGGAAAGATGCAAAAAGCGAGTTTGGATGGACTGGAGAATTTTTACTTGGTATTGATTTTGGAGAAAATTTTGGACGTCTTCAAACTCTACAATTTGGATATAATTTTTATTATTTCAATAAAGGATTGCAAATATTAGAGCCTAAATCTGCTGTTTTTGATAGTCAAGGAAATGGTTATTTAGTAGATGCAAATGATAAAGTTAATTACTTTGGCTCTGCACAAATAACCTTTATAATAGGCTGGATGTATAATTAAATACCATCTTTTATAAATTGTTTAAACCAAACCTGAGGCTCCTTTAAAGAATCTAAGACCAGATCTGGACTAAATTTTTCTAACTCTTCCTTTGAAAAATTACCTGTGGCCACAGCTACAGAGCACATATTATTGGTTTTAGCACATTCAATATCTTTAGGTGTGTCACCAATTATTATAAATTTTTGAGGATCAACTTTAATATCTAATAACTCTTCTGCCATATTTAGAGCAACTTTAGGAAGCATGTTACGATCTTTATGGAACTCTCCATAAGCTCCAATTTTATAATCTAGTTGGATATTAGCAGCTTTTAATTTTGTTTTGGCTGCTTTGGGGAAGTTTCCTGTTAATAATCCAGGTATAAACTCACGTTGTGAAAAAAAGGAGATCGCATCATCTACATAAGGGAGTCTGAGTATATGTTCAGCATTTAATTCGGTCTCTAAACGGTGTAAATAATTACTTTTTAATTGCTTATATAAATATTCATTATTGGTATGGTTACTAAGAAAAGAACTTAAAATATCATGATCGGTTCTGCCTGAAAAGGAATCAGATTCTACCCCCAAATAATCTATTCCAAGTTGATCTATAATTTCTTTTAAAAGAGGGCGAATAAATGATTTGTTAACAGTTAATAAAGTTCCATCGATATCGAATAAAATGATCCAAGGGTGTTTCATGAAATTTTAAGTAATTAGATTAATGATCGTTGAATATAGGAACATAGTATTACCGACGACCAAATAGCATTATAGATTTAATCTTAAACTAGGAAAAAGAACTCTTTTAAATGAAAATGTTAATTTTAAAAACTTAGCATCCTTTTGCTTTAAGAACACCAAGAATAGACGTACCTTGTTGCACTTACTTATTCATATACAATTGGAGAAAAAATGAGCTTTATAGAAGATATTACCGCAAGACAGATCATCGATTCGCGGGGTAACCCAACCGTAGAAGTGGATGTCGTGTTGGATAGTGGTGCTTTTGGTCGGGCAGCTGTTCCATCTGGAGCATCTACAGGAGAGCATGAGGCCGTTGAATTGAGAGATGGCGATAAAAATGTGTTTTTAGGTAAAGGTGTTAGCAAAGCCGTAGAAAATGTTAACGAAATTATTGCATCTGAATTTTTAGGACTACCTGTGTTCAATCAAACAGAATTAGATGCGCTTTTATTAGAACTAGATGGAACCAATAACAAAGGTAAATTGGGCGCTAACGCAATTTTAGGAGTGTCAATGGCGCTTGCAAAGGCAGCATCAAGCGACTTAGGTATACCTCTATGGAGATATGTGGGTGGTGTAAATTCAAAAGTGCTTCCCTTACCAATGATGAATATCATAAATGGGGGATCACATGCTGATAATAGTGTAGATCTTCAGGAATTTATGATTATGCCAGCAGGGGCAGAATCATTCAGCCATTCTTTACAAATGGGTGCAGAAATTTTTCATACGCTAAAAAAAGTATTAAGTAGTAAAGGTTATAGCACTGCTGTAGGTGATGAAGGTGGATTTGCTCCAAATTTGAAATCGAATGAAGAAGCATTAGAAGTAATAATGGAAGCCATTGAAAAGGCTGGTTACACTCCAAAAGATGAAGTTTTAATAGCTTTAGATCCAGCAGCCTCTGAATTTTACAATACAGATACAGGGCTATATGAATTTAAATGGAGTGATGGTTCAAAAAAAGATACCGATGCAATGGTTGAATTTTGGAGCGGTTGGGTAGAAAAATATCCTATTATATCAATTGAAGATGGCCTGGCAGAAAACGACTGGGATGCTTGGAAAAAGTTAACTCAAGCCATCGGTGACAAAGTTCAATTAGTTGGCGATGATTTATTTGTTACCAATACTGAACGCCTAGCAGAAGGAATCGAACGTGGCGTAGCAAATTCAATTCTTATAAAAGTAAATCAAATTGGAACATTAACTGAAACTCTTGATGCAATTGAAATGGCTCATAAAAACAGTTATACCGCGGTGATTTCTCATCGATCGGGTGAAACAGAGGACACTACTATCGCTGATCTTTCTGTTGCGACAAATGCAGGACAAATAAAAACGGGTTCAATGAGTAGGACAGATAGAATTGCTAAGTATAACCAACTTCTAAGAATAGAAGAAGAGCTTGGTGATGCAGCGATCTTCTTAGGTAAAGATGCTTTTGGCTTTTAGAATTAGAATACTTCTAAAAACCCAAGACGATTAAGTTTTGGGTTTTTTTTTGCCAATATCTAATTCCTATTTACAGTCAGATAACATATTTTGATTATGGTCATAATGAGTGAGTAACGGAGAATATGTATGAGAATGAACTTTAAAAAAATTTACGGAGCCATTCTTATAGCGTTTGTTCTTAATGCGGGGCTTAAGGCACAAATTGTAATTAATGAACTTAGTGCAAGCAATACTTCAGTATTGTATGATGAAGATGGTGATACCCCAGATTGGATAGAACTACACAATACTTCAAGCGATCCTATTTTACTTTCTGATTATTATATCAGCGATAAAATTGATGAGCCTCTATCTTTTCAACTACCTGAATTAACCCTTCAACCAGGGGGATATACATTACTATTTGCTTCTAGTAAAAACAGACAAGGTGGAGAATTATATTGGGAAACGATCATTCGTGGAGGTGATCAAACATCTTATCTAGTTGCCAATTCTACCATTAGTAATGAATGGGTTACTCTCGATTATGACGATTCAAATTGGAATAATGGTAGCTTCGGTATCGGATATGGAGATGATGATGACGCTACCATTGTATCTGATGGAACCATTTCAGTATTCACTAGAACTTCATTCACCATCACTGATCTAAATGCAGTTCAAAAAATGATGTTACATATCGATTTTGACGATGCTTATATCGTTTACATAAATGGAACAGAAGTTCATCGAGAAAATATAGATGGTGAAGCTCCTGTGCCTTTCAATCGCCAATCAAATACATACACAGAACCTAAACTTATTTTCGGGGAAGATCTTCCTAACATTGGCTTAAATGAGTATATAGAATTACTAGTAGAAGGTGAAAATACATTAGCGATACAAGTTCATAATTACAATTCAGCAAGCTCTGACTTAACACTTATTCCGTTTTTGAGCATTGCTTATACAAGTGAACCGACTAATTCTAGGGGAACGGCTAATGAAACAAGGCTACCATCCAAAGAAATTAATTATCCACACACTAATTTTAAGTTAAGTTCCGACGGAGAGACTGTTTATCTAAGTGATATGAGTGCAACAATAGTTGATTCCCTCCAATACCCAGAACTTTTAGCTAATGAGTCATTTGGTATATATTCGGTGGATAATGAGCCTTATATTTTCACACTTACAACCCCAGGTAGGATTAATAATCTTCAAGGATATACAGCTAGATCAGAATCGCCCGCTACCACTATAAAAGGGGGCTTTTTTCAGAATCAAGTATCCGTTTCCTTACAAAACCCCTCTATAGGCAATAGAACATATTTTACAGAAGATGGGAGTATACCTACAAAATCTGACGAAATTTTTGGCACTGAACAAAGAATTTTTAACGAAACAAAGGTACTGAAGTTTAAAACGTTTGAAACGGGAAGTATTCCTAGTGAAGTTGTTTCAGAAACTTACTTTATAGATGAAGAACATGAGTTGCCAGTATTATCTCTTTCTACACATCCAGATAATCTTTGGAGTGATGAGAGCGGAATTTATGTAATTGGAACAAATGGTATACCCGGTTATGGTTATTATGAGGAAGGCGGAGCAAATTGGAATCAAGATTGGGAAATACCAGTCCATTTAGAATTTTATGAAGAAGATGGCAACAAGGCTTTTGAGGTTGGAGCAGGAGCTAAAATTTTTGGAGCCTGGAGCCGAAACAATCCAGCAAAATCATTAGCCCTCTTTTTTAGAGGAGACTATGGTGCTAATTCTCTCGATTATCAGATGTTTAAATCAAAAGACATTGATAGTTTTCAGGCGTTGATTCTACGAAATTCAGGTAATGATTTTTCATCTCAGGGTCATTCCATGTTTAGAGATGGATTAATGACAACCTTAGTACACGATACAGAGAATGACTTCCAAGCGTATCGTGCTACCGTACTTTATTTGAATGGAGAATATTGGGGTATCCATAATATAAGAGAAAAAATAAATGAGCATTTTATTAAATCTAATAGCAATGCAGATTCCGACAACATTGACCTAATTCAAGGTGGCGGAGAAAAAGATTTCCCTAATGGATTTGGACCAATACATGGTACCATCGAAAATTACGATGAACTTATCTTTTTTGTTACTTCCAACGATTTGAACGATCCTGCGATGTATGCTGAAGCAGAAGAGTTCATCGATATAAATAGTTTCATCGACTATATGGCTTCACAGATTTATTATGCAAATACTGATTGGCCAGGTAATAATATAAAAGCTTGGAGAAGTCGAGAAAGTAATGGTAAATGGCGATGGATCTTATATGACACTGATTTTGGATTTGGGCTATCTTACGGGGGAAATTACACCCATAATACTCTAAATTTTGCACTCGAAGCCAATGGCCCCGGGTGGCCAAATCCACCTTGGTCTACCGTATTATTTAGAGAACTTGTAGAAAGTGAGATTTTTAGAGTTAAATTTGCTAATCGAATGGCTGGGTTAATGAATTCCAATTTCAAAACTTCGCATGTTATAACTGTGATCGATTCATTGGCAGGTCTTATCGAATCTGAAATACCAAGACATATGGCTACTTCTACTAGAAGTGGAAATTATGGAGGTTCTGTTGGTGGTTGGAATAATCAACTTGAGATTATGAAAACTTTTGCAAGTCGAAGGCCAATATATATTGAAAATCATTTAACTCAGACCATTAATTCAGGGGGAAAGTTTGGCGTTGGTGATCTACAAAATGTAACGGTATCTATTTCGGATGTACAGCATGGTACCGTTCAAGTAAATCGTTTACTTATTGAAGAAGCAGTGTGGACTGGAGAATATTTTGGTGGTATCGATATTCCAGTAACTGCAATACCTAAAGCAGGCTATGACTTTATTGAATGGACGGGTGATGTTGAATCCAGTAACTCTACCATTAGTGTACGTGCAGGGGATAGTATTGAAGCCATATTTGCGCTTTCAAATAGCCAAACAGAGATCATTATAAATGAAATAATGTACAATGCTGACGAAGAACAAGAGTCTGACGACTGGATAGAACTCTATAATGCGGGAAGTTCAAACGTTAATCTTGCGGGCTGGACACTAAAAGACGAAGATGACGATCATGAATTTGTATTGCCTGAAGGCACCATAATTGAAGCAAATGATTATTTAGTACTTGTTAAGGATCTTGATGAATTTCAAACGATATACCCTAATATTGAAAATATTGTAAGTGAGATTGGATATGGGTTTTCAGGAAATAGCGATGAAGTTCGATTATTTGATCTCTCAGGTATGTTAGTTGATTCTGTACGCTATGATGATGAAGATCCATGGCCTGTTGAGGCTGATGGGAATGGTTATAGTTTAGAATTAATAGACTCGGATTCCGATAACACTTTAGCAAGTAGTTGGCGTGCTTCAAGTTATTACTTAGGAAGTCCAGGAATTGAAAATGGGAATTCTGTGGCAGGATCTGAGGAAAGTACCCTGCCTAAAACAATCCAATTACTTCAAAATTATCCCAATCCATTTAACCCATCTACCTTGATCTCGTTTAATCTACCTAAAGCCTCTAATGTTAGCCTTAAGGTGTATTCCATTACAGGGAGGTTAGTAGCAACGTTACTCGACGAGTATGTGCAAAATGGATATCATGCTGTGCGATGGGATGCCTCCAATCAAGCTAGCGGAATTTATTTTTACACCCTTAACGTAGAAAATAGTGTACTATCTAAAAGGATGGTATTAATTAAATAATTCTATTCCCATTAAAAAGAATTAGTATGTAATTAACGATTAATTGAAAGATCATTCACATGCGTTTTATATCATTAGCATTACTGTTCGGCTTTTATCTGACTACTAGTAATGCCCAAACCGAACTAATCGCACCCTCTTTAACAGATACAGAGTTAATCGATTATCTACAGTCAAATTACACTGCTACAACTCCAAAAAGTTATAACAGTGCGCGAGATGCCATGTATGGTACTATAGATAATAAAAATGGACAGATCATAGGGGTTTATACAGGATTCACCATTACGGCAAATACACGAGGAGACGCCTTCGATAAGGGAATTAACACGGAGCATACATGGCCACAGGGGCTATTCGATAAAGATGAGCCAATGAGAGGCGATATTCATCATTTATTTCCAACCCGAATTGAAGCGAATTCTGCAAGAAGTAATTTTCCTTTTGATGAAATTCCTGATAATCAAACTAATAAATGGTTTTATTTAGAGAATGAATCTTCTACAATTCCAAGCTCAAATATTGATTTGTATAGTGAATTAGATTCTGGAAGTCGCTTTGAGCCTAGAGAAGATCATAAAGGAAATGTAGCTAGATCAATATTTTATTTTTGGACCATGTATCAAGATAGAGCCAAGGTTTCGGATGATGCATCTTTCTTTAATGGTATGAAAGATGTATTACTTAAATGGCATGATCTTGATCCTGTTGATGAGTCTGAAGTGAATAGAAGTATAGCCATAGAAGATGTTCAAGGTAATAGAAATCCCTTTGTACATGATTCAACCTTAGTTCGAAGAGCCTATTTTGGAGGTTCACCTGTTATGAATGATTTCGAAGATGAAATCACAAAGAACTTTTTTCAGGTATACCAAAATTATCCAAATCCTTTTAATCCAAATACTAAAATTACATTCTACTTACCTGAAGCAGGATTCGTATCCATTGACGTTTATTCTTTAACCGGTGTGAAAGTAGCTCAGATTGCACAGACTAATTATAATTCTGGTAACCATACCGTAAATTATGATGCTTCAAATTTAACCAGTGGCGTATATTTAGTGCGTGTAAATTATAAAGAAAAAACTATCACTAAAAGTATTACCCTTTTAAAATAGAAATTATTTTTAGGAAATTATTTACATGTAACATTGTTTATATAAATGCTTTAGGAAAATGAGAGTAAATGCAGGTTATAAACACAATGCTTGGTATTAAAATGCCAGAAAAGTCGGTACATGGAGTCTGGAAAATTCTGATCACAGATCCTTCGTTAAATGCATTAACTTCCGGCCATTCATCAATAAGTAAGTATTTAATAACCGACTTAATTTCGCCACATGGTCATAGTTCTATCTTATACAATACACTGCCAACTAAAGCAGATGATGAAATATCCATACCATTAAATTTTGAAGGTATTGATGATATTAATAGTTCAAGTATTCTGATACGTGCACCAAAAATATTTTTCGCAAAATGGGATATGACTTTAATTGACCATCGCTCTAATGAGTCTTTCCCTATAACTTCAGAAATAGAGTTCAAAGTTGAACCATCTATTAAATCTAACAAATTGTTTGGTTTTGACTTTACCACTCAGCGGTCAAAAAAGAACGAAACACCATTTGAACTAAAATTTCAATTAAAGTATTAGATTGTAGCTACTAATACTGTGTTTGGAATTATTAAAAGGTTTACGACTTACTCTTTGTGTATTCATTTACTCCCAAAAAAGCATAACATATTCATTAAGGCTTAATTCGACTGTCTAGATTAGCTTTTTTTAATAGAATAAATTATACCAATGAGAGATTCTTTTCTACGCAAAGAGTATTCAATTTGCTTACCATTAGGTATGCAAATCACACAGCTTTCCATACAAAACTTTAGGAACCATCGACAGAATAACGTTGCATGGTTGCCTCATATTAATGTGATTACAGGGCCAAATGGAGCAGGAAAAACGAGTTTAATCGATGCTATTCATTATTTGTGTATGTCGCGAAGTTTTGTGTCACGTTCAGATCAATATGTAGTGCATCAAGGGGAAAGTTATTTTATGCTCAAAGGTGAATTTAAGGGCAATATCAGGGCAGAATTTGAAGTTGGTTGTAGTTATTCAAGGGGGGAAGGGAAAAAGATTTTTGTCAATGAGGGCCCTCTAGATCGTTTATCAGATCTGATTGGAATGGTTCCCGTTGTTGTACTTTCACCAGATGATAAAAAGTTGACGCGCGAAGGACCTGCAGAACGTCGGGCATTTCTAGATTCATTTATAAGTCAGCTCTCGAATGAGTATTTACGAAATCTGATGGAGTACAGAAAAATAAGAAAACAACGAAATAGTTTACTTCAACAGTACGGTAATGCCCCCCATTTATTAGAAATGTATTTAGAACCATGGAATTTGCAATTGGTTGAAAGAGGTTCAAAAATCATTTTTAAAAGACATCAGGTTCTCCAAAAATTCAAAGAATATCTAGCAAAAGATTATGCTATGATCTCTGGAATGAACCTTACCACACACCTTGAATACAAAACGTTTTGTGACGCATCGGTGACCGAAGATGAAATACAACTTCAATATTTTGATCAATTAAAGAATTTGAGCGAAAAAGAAATTGAGCGCGAACAAACCCTTGTTGGACCACACAGAGACGAAATTACTTTCTATTTAGGGGATCGAGAACTCCGTCAATATGGCTCGCAAGGTCAGCATCGGCTTTTTGCACTTTCTTTAAAACTTGCTCAACTTCATTTTTACTCCGACGAACTCGAAGATCTACCTATTTTTATGCTCGATGATGTGTTTGGTGACTTAGACCCACAAAAAACCGAAATTCTACTAAATGCCTTGCAATCGCACCCAGGGCAAATTTTTATTACCGCAGCTAATCCCATTCCATTTCAAGAATTTATTACCTTTGATGGAGCACGCAATCAATTATTGAACGTTAACAACTCTGAAATTATACTCCAGTAAAAAATCAGGCAGTGAGTTATTATGAGGTTTGAAAAACCAAAAAAGTTAGGATCAGAATTACAACATTTCATAAATCGTTTCCCTAACAAAAAGAAGCTTAAACAGGGAATGGCACTTTCAGTTTGGACTGAAGTAGTGGGCGAGCACATTGCTGAACACACCGAAGATTTACATTTTGAAGGGGATAAAATGGCATGCAAGGTAACGAACCAAGTTTGGCGACATGAAATACATGCCAATCGTTTTAATATTGCTAAAAGGATAAATCAGAGGTTAAAAAGTCAGGTAGTGGCAGATATTATCGTACGTAGTTAGTTGTATTATCCCCTAGTCGATTCTATATTCATTTTAAGTGGCAGCAGAAGAAAAAAATATAATCCTAGAGCGAATAAAACTTTTTTTTAAAGTTCGAACTCCAAATCCTGATCAGGATATTCGTTCGAAGCGCAGAGAGCGCATTGCCGTTTTTGTAATCGCTTATATAATGGCCTTAAGTTTATGGTTTATTGTGAATCTAAATGGCGATTATCGTATCACTATAAATATCCCAATAGAAGTAGGGGCTATACCTCAAGATATGGCACTGGCTGAGGGATTACCTGAATTTTTAGAAGTTGAAGTGAGTGGAGATGGATGGAAATTGGTAAATCTTTACAGTAATCCACCAGAAATTCCCATTGATGTGATAGAAGGAGAGGTAAATTTATTCGATCAGGTTCGGCAAAGATTTACTGTAGAACAAGATGTGAGTGTATTAAAAGTACAACCTCTATTTATTAGTATTGGATTAGAACAAAAAATATCCAAAAAAATACCGATCAAATTACATTCTGATCTTCAATTTGAGGACCGGTACGGGTTAGTTAGCGATCCAGTTTTTAATCCAGATAGTCTAACAATAACTGGAGCTAGATCACAAACAAACAAGATAGACTATTGGATGTTATCAGATACACTATCCCTTTCTAACGTTCGAGAAGATATTTCGCAGATTATACCCATCACTCCTAAAGATCCTTTGATCGATTATGATGTCGACCAAATCAGATTCTTAGCCGATGTAAGCGAATTTACAGAAGGAGAAGTGAGTGTGTACATTCGCACACGCAATATTCCTCGCGGTAATATCATCAATTATAACCCATCAACAGTAACTATACGATTTGATGTACCCATCGAGCAGTATGTTGAAGTGCAAAACTTAAGACCTTACGAAGTGTATGTGCCTTATCAGGAAATCGTAGAAGATTCAACTGGATTTGTAACCCCTGATATAGAGTTAGTTAGTACTGAATATCAAATTAAACTGCGTTCTTTTCAGCCAAAAGCCGTTGCTTATTTTAGTGTATTGGATGATTAGCACGACTTTAATTTTTGCCGGACACTAACATCGGTGAAATGAACTAAGTGTTGCCTTAATTTAAAGCTTCATAAATGGCTTTATTACCTCGTCTACTTCTCTAGTAGAGTCAAAGTATGAGAGAATATGAAGTAGTACTTCATCCACTAGTACATCTGGGCAGGAAGCTCCCGATGTAATGGCTACTTTTAAGGGGCGATGTTTTGGAAACCAATCTTTAGTGATAAGAACTTCTTTTTTCCATTGATCAAAATGATGTATTTCTGATGCTGATTTAAACTCAGAGGCATCTCGTATATGAAATGTTGGGAACGCATGTTCAAGTATTTCAACCAAATGCATGGTGTTGGATGAATTATATCCCCCCACAACAAAAGCGATATCGGCATCTTGTTCGGCTAATGCCAAGGTTGCCGACTGATTTTCATTCGTAGCGTAGCATAAAGTATCTGAAGTATCCGCGAAGTGATTCAAGATATCGGCATCCCCAAAACGTTCGATGGTCGCAGCTTTAAGAATGTCCATTACTTCTTGCGTTTCGGTGGCCAACATGGTGGTTTGATTGATTACCCCAAATCGTTGCAATTCCTCAAGGGGATTAAATCCGGCGGTTGATTTATGACCAAAGTACGTCTCAAAATCAGAAAGAGGCCGTTTTTCTGTTATTATTTCAGCTAAAATATGTGCTTCATCTGGGTTTAAAACCACCACTACCGAAGAATGATCGGCACTTTGTGAAAAAGTAGCGCGTGTCTCTTCATGCTGATGCTTGCCATGCACAACCAATGCGTATTCTTTTCTTCCAAGCTGTTTACCTCGTTGCCAAACTTTTTTTACAAAAGGGCATGTAGTGTTAAATTCATAAGGGTTTATACCTTTTTCTTTCAGCTTGGCTTCAATTTCTAAAGTAGTACCAAAAGCGGGTACTATTACGATATCTTCTGATTGTAGTGATGAAATTGGAATTAATTCACTTCCGTCTGTATGGTGTAGAAATTGTACTCCTCGCCGAAGTAAATCTTCATTTACGGTGGGATTATGAATCATTTCACTAAGCAAATAGATATTCTTATCTGGATGTTCATTCACTGCTCGATAAGCAATATCGATGGCATTTTCAACGCCATAACAAAATCCAAAAAAGCGAGGTACATAAAATTGAATAGGACCGAAGTCTAACAGGGTTGGTGTAAGATCCTTTTTCATAGGATCTGTTATTTTTGTTGCTTCTTTCACCCATCGAATGATCGGTGATTGATATATTTCTGGTATTTGAAATTGTTTACGTGGCAATCGTTTTGCGTATCGTTTTTCTTAATTATTAGAGAATCAAATTTTTTATGGAATTCGAATATACTGTTACTAAATCATTATTGTACCCATTAACATGTTGAATACAACCAATAATTTCTTTTTTATAACAAATAAAAACATCCGTTGTAATATACCCTTCATCTTAGCAACAATACAGATGAACTAGAGCTTCTTAAAATGATTATTTTCTTGATTATAGAAATGAATAATCTCTCTACTATTTAATCTATTGTACCTCATGGCATATTCAGAATGTTAGCAGAATATGTATAAATGAACGAATGGTTAAGACGACACTACCTAGCAGAATGGAAGTTGTTACAGCAATTGGAAATACTCCGTTGTTTTTAAAGATAGGAACCAATTATTAATTAAATATTTAATTTCAGCTACTCAACTATGCATACAAGATGTACTTCTCTTCCTATGCTTTATTCATAGGTTATATATTATCTAATAAATTACGTAACCAAGCAACTATCATTTCATACATTGGCATGTGATCGTTTTTGCGTACTGCATCCGTTAAAATTGAATCATGCCAGATAGCTTTAGGATACCTCCTCCTAATCCTTGGTTGGTAACCATAATATAAAAGGGTTCAAAATTGATAAAGAATCCAGGTTTATTCCCTGCATATCTTCCTACTTCAAGATAAATACCCGTTTCAAAATCAATGGTAGCTTGATCATAATCTATCAGCTGAGGATTATTGCTATAGGCATTTATTAGTTGTACGCCATGGAAGTAAGAAACTCCAGCCATGTTTCGCACACCTATATTAAAAAGTAGTTGGGAATCAGTATTCTTGTACTTGTTGAACTGCCAACGGAAGGCTCCTGCTAATTGCATATATCGTTCTACTTCAAATGTATCAAAGCGTTCATCTTCTACAATTAACTCATCACGGAATTCATTGTTACCAAATCGAACGTGTACGCTATATATTTTCTGCTCATTTCGCTTGCCAATCTCTATTTCTTTCGACCAGAAACTCATTAAATCGAAATCTGAATATTTAGGAAATGCTCTATCAGCGATTACTCTAAAATCGTAGGAAACACCCCCTTTAATAAAATAGTCCTCAAGCTTAGATTGTGCGTGTAGGGTTTGTACACATACACTGCTGATTATTGATAAAAGTATAATAGATATATAAGGTTTCATTAGTTTTTCTCCCGTAAGTGCCAAGGTTCATAGGCGGTGATGGTTGCATCGGTTTGGGCAAAGAGTTTATCTGCCGCTGCGGTTAAATGCCAGAAATAACGTTCACCAGAGGGTACAGGCTCCGTATGAACCAACTCGCCCGTATGTTCTTCTAGGATGTAAATTTTATACATATCTGATATATATACGTATCCTTCTAAGTAAGCTATTTCAAATGAGGAGGTATTGGTCCACCCAAAACTCCATTTTCGAGAACCGTCTTGTTTGTTTAAAGCATAAGAATATGAGGTACCTTTGATAAAGATTGATTCTTGAGTTACCAAAAAATTATTTGTCCATTCGCCAATTTCTTGTGATATATACTTCCAAATTATTTGGCCAGTTGCGGCATCTAAAGCGACCACTTCGCTATTGGGTGAATTCCCTTTTGCAGCACCATACACAACACCATCTTGCACATACGTCCTTGTATCAAAACCCCCATTATCGGTTTGATACGTCCATAGGCTGTCGCCAGTACTAGCATCAAAAGCTCGAATGCGACCTTGGGTCAACCCTCCATGTATGGTGTTGCTTTGACCTAAATAAATAGTGTCATTCCCATAGGCTACGGATGTTGATGCAATAGGTATTATTATACTATCTCTAATACTTCCATCCCAATTTAGTATATAGAGATCGGTGGGGTACCCTACTATCAAATATCCATCATTCATGAGTGAATTGTATCCGATTCTGGAAGCCGAAATACCATGTGTGCTTTCTGATAGTTGATATAATTTAGAACCATCTTGAGCATTCCAAACAATTACATCTTCATAGTGTTGAGAAATAATCCATTCTTTATCAGGTTCATACAACATTATTTGTCGATTATATAGTGCTTTTGATCCATCAATTTCTCCGCGCCAAATTTCAGTGCCACTATCAGTGGTCAATGCTACTAAATCTTCTTCCCCTGCATATACCAATGTGTTATTATTGATTATTAATAGTTCAGGCATTGGATAATTAATTAGATCAATGGGGGTACTCCACTGAACGTTGAGCTTTGTTTCACCTTCATCTTTCGATGTATTAGGACAACTAAGTAAAAGCAAGATCGAGAATCGTAGTAAATAAAATCCTTGTGTTTTCATTGTAGTTAAATTTGAGAGGAAGATGTCTTCCTCTCGTAGCTTTAATTATTATAGTTTACTAAATAGATCATCCAACCAAGCAACTATCTTATCATACATTGGCATGTGATCGTTTTTGCGTACTACATTCGTTAAAATTGAATCATGCCGGATAGTTTAGCAAACCCTAATCCTAATCCTTTATTGGTTTGAATAACACAAAAAGGCTCAAAATTAACAAAAACCCCAGGTTTTCTTCCTCCATGTCTTCCAACTTCAAGATATATTCCCGTCTCTAAATCAATGGTAGCTTGATTATAATCGATAAGCTGGGCATTTGTTGAACCAGCGTTGATAAGTTCTATGCCATGGAAATACGAGACTCCAACCATGTTTCGCACTCCTATATTAAAAAGAAGTTGGGAATCAGTATCCTTGTACTTGTTGAACTGCCAACGGAAGGCTCCTGCTAATTGCATATATCGCTCTACTTCAAATGTATCAAAGTATTCATCTTCTACAATTAACTCTTCACGGAATTCATTGTTACCAAATCGAACGTGTACGCTATATATTCTCTGCTCATTTCGCTTGCCAATCTCTATTTCTTTCGACCTAAAATACATTGAATAGAAATCTGAATATTTAGGAAATGCTCTATCAGCGATTACTCTAAAATCGTAGGAAACACCCCCTTTAATAAAATAGTCCTCAAACTTAGATTGTGCGTGTAGGGTTTGTACACATACACTGCTGATTATTGATAAAAGTATAATAGATATATAAGGTTTCATTAGTTTTTCTCCCGTAAATGCCAAGGTTCATAGGCGGTGATGGTTGCATCGGTTTGGGCAAAGAGTTTATCTGCCGCTGCGGTTAAATGCCAGAAATAACGTTCGCCAGAGGGTACAGGCTCCGTATGAACCAACTCGCCTGTATGTTCTTCTAGGACAAAGATTCTGCCTATATTGGTTACATAGACATACCCTTCTAAGTGAGCAATCTCTACTGAAGAAGAACTTGTCCATCTAAATCCCCATTTTCTTTCTCCTGTAGATTTATCTAATGCAAAAATATACCCAGAACCTTTGGCAAATACATAGTTATCTGTAACTAAAAAATTCTCGCTATACTCTAAAGTATTTTCTGCAACATATTGCCAAATTATTTGGCCAGTTGCGGCATCTAAAGCGACCACTTCGCTATTGGGTGAATTCCCTTTAGTACCACCATACACAATACCGTCTTGCACATACATTCTTGCATCAAATCCATCATTATCGGTTTGATACGTCCATAGGCTGTCGCCAGTACTAGCATCAAAAGCTCGAATGCGGCCTTGGGTCAACCCTCCATGTACGGTTTTTCTCTGCCCAATAAACAATCTAGTTCCATCATAAGTAACTGTAACAGTAGACCAAGGTACACCAATGGAATAAAGAAGTGCTCCATTCCAGTTTAGAATATGAGCGTCTGTCTTTTCACCAATCATGGCAAAGCCATTATTCATTAATGTGTTAAAATTAAATCGCGTTGTACTAATTTGGTTTAAGCTATCAGAAAGTTCGTACACTAATTGACCTGTATTAGCGTCCCATACCATAATATTATTAAAGTGATTACCATAGATTTGATTTTGCTTTTTTGAATACATCAAGTGATAGGCTCGCAATGAGCGCATATCATAGTTATTAGATTTCCAAACAAGGGAGCCATCATCTACTGAAATAGCAGTTAGCAGTTCCCTCTCGCCTGAATAGATTAAATGTTCGTTATTTATTATTAGCAGTTCAGCTTTTGGAATATTCACCAACTCCATGGGAGCTTGCCATAGCATTCTTAGGGTTGAATTATCAGAGTTTTTCGGGGTATTGGAACAACTAAGTGCCACTAATATCATCAAAGACAACAAGGGTAAGACAGAAAATTTCATACTCACATATTTAGGGAGGAAGAGAAGGCTAGCTTCTCTTCCTGTGATTTATTAGTTACTGTTTTTGAATAAGTTATCCAACCAAACATAAATCTTATCATATTGCGGGGCGCGATCGCCTTTTCGGAATAGATAAGAGCCATTTTCTGCTTTCAAATCGTACGCACGCTCGTAATTGCGTAGTTCAAAATGGTTATACCCACCATCTTCGTCCACATCGTCGAAATAGCTATTATTAGGGTCATTATCAAGCTGATCATCAGCGCTCCAGCGGGCGCTAAGAATACTTACCACTCCGTCGTTTTTATAAGTATGACCTAAATTACTCTGCATCATTTATTGATTATTAGGTGTTGGATAGTACAAAGCTACTTATGTCGTAAGTGCCAAGGTTCATAGGCGGTGATGGTTGCATCGGTTTGGGCAAAGAGTTTATCTGCCGCTGCGGTTAAATGCCAGAAATAACGTTCTCCAGAGGGTACGGGCTCCGTATGAACCAACTCGCCCGTATGTTCTTCTAGGACAAAGATTCTGCCCATATTGGTTACATAGACATACCCTTCTAAGTGAGCAATCTCTACTGAAGAAGAACTTGTCCATCTAAATCCCCATTTTCTTTCCCCTGTAGATTTATCTAATGCAAAAATATACCCAGAACCTTTGGCAAATACATAGTTATCTGTAACTAAAAAATTCTCGCTATACTCTAAAGTATTTTCTGCAACATATTGCCAAATTATTTGGCCAGTTGCGGCATCTAAAGCGACCACTTCGCTATTGGGTGAATTCCCTTTAGTACCACCATACACAACACCATCTTGCACATATATCCTTCGATAAAATCCATCATTATCGGTTTGATACGTCCATAGGCTGTCGCCAGTACTAGCATCAAAAGCTCGAATGCGGCCTTGGGTCAACCCTCCATGTACGGTGTTTCTCTGCCCAATAAACAATCTAGTTCCATCATAAGCGACTGAAGCAGTAGACCAAGGTACACCAATGGAATAAAGAAGTGCACCATTCCAGTTTAGAATATGAGCGTCTGTCTTTTCACCAACCATGGCATAACCATTATTCATTAATGTGTTAAAATTAATGCGTGAGGTACTAATTTGGTTTAAGCTATCAGAAAGTTCGTACACTATTGCACCGTCATAAGCACTCCACACTACTATATTATTAAAATGCCTGCCATAAATTTTGTTTTGCTCTCTTGAATATAATAATTCGTCTGTTCGTAAAGCACGACCATCATAGATGTCGGATTTCCAAACAAGAGAGCCATCATCTACTGAAATGGCGGTTAGCAGTTCCCTCTCGCCTGAATAGATTAAATGCTCGTTGTTTGTAACTAGTAATTCTGAATTAGGAATATCCACCAAATCCATGGGAGCTTGCCATAGCATTCTTAGGGTTGAATTATCAGGGTTTTTTGGGGTATTGGAACAACTAAGTGCCACTAATATCATCAAAGATAACAAGGGTAAGACTGAAAGTTTCATACTCACATATTTAGGGAGGAAGAGAAGACCAGCTTCTCTTCCTATGATTTATTAGTTACTGTTTGAAAATAATGTTTTTAACCAATCAACTATCTTATCATATTGCGGGGCGCGATCGCCTTTTCGGAAAAGATAAGAGCCATTTTCTGCTTTCAAATCGTACGCACGCTCGTAATTGCGTAGTTCAAAATGGTTATACCCTCCATCTTCGTCCACATCGTCGAAATATTCATTATTCAAATCATCTAAACCATCATCAGCGCTCCAGAGGACGCTATGTATGTTTACCACTCCGTCGGTTTTGAAAGTATGGCCTGAATGACTCTGCATCATTTATTGATTATTAGGTGTTGGATAGTACAAAGCTACTCCTCCCGTAAGTGCCAAGGTTCATAGGCGGTGATGGTTGCATCGGTTTGGGCAAAGAGTTTATCTGCCGCTGCGGTTAAATGCCAGAAATAACGTTCGCCAGAGGGTACGGGCTCACGATGTACTATTTCTCCACTTGCATCATGGATAACCAAAATTTCAGAATATCTTGCATGATACACATATCCTTCTAGATACACTGGTTTATTGTCGCCATATCCCAACCAATCTACCCGCCAAGACAAATCACCTGAGGCCTTCTCTATTGCGGTTAGTCCTCCCCCTGTATTAGCAATGATGTTTTTTTCTGACATGGATAAGTTTTGAGCCTGTGCACGGTCTTTTTCATTGTAAACCCAAATCTGCTGACCAGTTTCTGAATCTAATGCAACGATCTCACCTAATGGTGAATTTCCTTTTGCGGCACCATACACAACACCATCTTGCACATACGTCCTTGTGTAAAATCCTCCATTATCGGTTTGATACGTCCATAGGCTGTCTCCAGTACTAGCATCAAAAGCTCGAATGCGGCCTTGGGTCAACCCTCCATGTACGGTGTTGGTTTGACCTAAATAAATAGTGTCATTTCCATATGCTACGGATGTTGATGCAATAGGTATTATTATACTATCTCTAATACTTCCATCCCAATTTAGTATATAGAGATCGGTGGGGTACCCTACTATCAAATATCCATCATTCATGAGTGAATTGTATCCGATTCTGGAAGCCGAAATACCATGTGTGCTTTCTGATAGTTGATATAATTTAGAACCATCTTGAGCATTCCAAACAATTACATCTTCATAGTGTTGAGAAATAATCCATTCTTTATCAGGTTCATACAACATTATTTGTCGATTATATAGTGCTTTTGATCCATCAATTTCTCCGCGCCAAATTTCAGTGCCACTATCAGTGGTCAATGCTACTAAATCTTCTTCCCCTGCATATACCAATGTGTTATTATTGATTATTAATAGTTCAGGCATTGGGTAATTAATTAGATCAATGGGGGTACTCCACTGAACGTTGAGCTTTGTTTCACCTTCATCTTTCGATGTATTAGGACAACTAAGTAAAAGTAAGATCGAGAATCGTAGTAAATAAAATCCTTGTGTTTTCATTGTCGTTAAATTTGAGAGGAAGATGTCTTCCTCTCTTAATCTTAAAAATTAGAGTGTACTAAATAAATTATCTAGCCACTGGTAGATTTTATCATACTGTGGCGCGCGTTCGCCCTTTTGGAATACAAAGGAGCCATCGTTTCGTTTCAAATCGTAGCCACGTTCGTAATTGCGTAGTTCAAAATGGTTATACCCACCATCTTCGTCCACATCGTCGAAATAGCTATTATTAGGGTCATTATCAAGCTGATCATCAGCGCTCCAGCGGGCGCTAAGATTGCTTACCACTCCGTCGTTTTTGAAAATATGACCTGAATGACTCTGCATCATTTATTGATTATTAGGTGTTGGATAGTACAAAGCTACTCCTCCCGTAAGTGCCAAGGTTCATAGGCGACTAACTGCCTATCTGTTTGAATAAATAGCCGGTGTTCGTTTACTGCGAAATGCCAAATAAAGCCACTTGGACTAGGTTCTCGATGTGCTAATTCCCCAGTGTTAACATCAAGGATATAAATACTTCCATGATCTGACATATATATATAGCCATTTGAATATACTGGTTCGATTAAGGCAACAGTTCCCTCCCATTTATATACCCACATCAAATTTCCATCTGATTTCGAATAGCTACGTAGCGATCCTCCAGTAGTTATTATAAAACTACTTGGAGTGAGCAGTAATTGATAGGCAATTGTCTTTTCAACCGTTTGCCAAATAATACTCCCATCGTCTATCTTTATAGCTACTAATTCACATTCGGGAGAATTACCTCTACTTGCGGCATACATTATTCCCTGCTCGATAATAGGTTTCTCGTAAAATCCGCAGTGATCGGTTTCATAGCGCCATAGTTCTTCTCTGGTTTCATAGTCTTGTGCTAGTAATAACCCTCTAGTAAAACCACCATTTACGCCATCCACGGCATTTATGTAGTTTACATCATTTAAAAATGTAATACCTGCTAACCCAAATACCGAATCAAAATGTTCGACGAATTCCAAATCACCAGATTTAAATATTCCAGCTAGTTTGTTAGGACGCCCTACGAAATAATATCCATTTTTATGTATAGAATGTCGACCTAGAGAAATTATTTTAAACAATGAGTCATAATTACTTTCCCAGAGAAGATGTCCATTTGATCGGGAATATGCTTTAATATTATTAACCTGATTGATGACAATCTGAGTAGGGTCAATTAAAAAGACCTGATCTTCGTATTCATTTATATCGTCAATAAATGACTCCCAAAAAATTAGACTATCAGTACTTGAGGCTGCATATAGATTAGGATAAGCGGCAAAAAAAAGTGTATCCCCAGCAAAGGTTGGAGGGGCATCACCGGCAGTATTTAAACTGTATCTCCAAAGCTCGTTCAGTCTATCTTGTTTTTCTTCGATAGGTGGTTCTTCACCAAACAAATTGCAACCAAGAGAGATTAGATAAACAAATAATAGTAGATTTTTCATGGTTATAAAAAAGATTAATATCCACACCCCTTGACTTATAGGGATGTGGATAAAATTTTAATTATTTGACTTTAAGTCTCTAATCCAATTTTCCACAAATTCCATGCTTGGATTTTTATCCCCAAATGTGGTTTCATTAGGGTTTCTTCCACCTTTTTTGAAAGCATATCCGTCGGGGCCATTACCAGGAAGGCTATACGGGCGCCAATAATGACGCAATTCAAAGTGATTCCAACCTCCAACATCGTTGCCGTTATTATCTATAACTACATCCGGGAAATATTGATTATTGGGATCATTTTCTATGTTATTAAATGAATCATCGTCACTCCAAAGCACGCTATGAATATTAACCACTCCATCGTTTTTATCAGCGATTTTAACAGTAGAATTAAATGTTTCATAATGGCCATTCGGATATTGTGAACATCCATAGGGATCTGGCTCATTTGGAATTATATCAAGTATTGGACCAGGCATGCCATTATCGTCTTCACAAGGAGGTATGAATACCTGATAACTAACTTCTTCAAAACGGTATGAGTTAATTATAGTACTCCAAACTGTTCCAAGGCTATGTAAATTATTTCGTGCTGTATTCCAATAACTCTTCTTAATATTTGCTGCGTCTCTGCTACTCCTACAATTACTACTAAACCAAGCACATAAATTCCACCGAGCGGCAACATTACCCCAATGATCTTTATTTCTTTTTAAATAATCATAATCTAAAGTATTGAGCTCAGAAAGATTTTCAATTTCATCATTATTTTCATCACTTGTAAAAATATGATTTGCCATTCTAATAGGTGTAGGATCTTTTTCAGCTCCAATTATTGAAAGAAAATTTTCAGGATGTTCTGGTATATAAGTTTCTGGGTATAAATTAATATCAGTAATAATTGAGCCATTAATCCCGATTAAATCAGAAGCATTTGATTCTAGAACATAATTTGCATATCCGAGTGCAGAATCTCTTGCAATCTCTATCATATTAGGTAGTTTATTTAATGCAGTACGAACACTAGGTTCAGAATCTCCTAAAGTTGGTAATTGTAAGAAAAAAAAGTTCAAAACATTACCAACATCAAGAAAAAATGAAAGAAGTGGCCATTCATGGTCTGTTGCCAGCTTAAAATCATCTCTTAAACGATTCAATTCGGATCGAATTAATGTTGTATCAACGTCCGTAGCGGCGGCACCTTGTGAAGGCCCACCGATAGAAATAATTGATGTGACATTAAAACCAAAATTTCTAAATTCTGGATAAAGTACTCGCGATACCAATCCACCTAGACTATGCCCGAGTAATATCCATTCGTCTGTTAAGGTCCCTTTTTGAAGCATTTGCCCAACAAACCTTGTAAACATCTGTTCTCTAGAAAAATCATCTATCAGTTCTTCTGATCTATAATTAAAAACAACATAGTCGTCAATGATTCCACTCAGTTTTAACTCTTCTGGCGCTTTACTCGCAATAGTCCATTTATCACCCGATCCGTTAAAACCATGAATAAAAACACCGATTTTCTTTTGAGCCATTAAGTTTGTTGATATTATTAATGACAGAATAAGTAGTGTATATACCTTTAAATATTTCATATTAGTTACCAATTTTTTTAATTAATTAATACTTCGATGTTTTCCCGAGTCATTATTGTTTTATAGGCAATATCCCATTTACCATTTATATTTCCATATTGATAAGTAACCAATTTTGAAAGCACAGGAAAGCCATTTGACTTTGCATATTGGCTCGTTTGAATTGATTGAATTTCACCATCTTCTTTATAGGCTATTAAGCCTACTTGAAGTCCAGTTCGTAAATTTTCTATGTATTCAAATCTTAAATTATCAAAGCCATGATCAATGACTGGAATTGAATATTTTGCATAAATATCATCTACTATTTCGAAATTTATCCCTTTATTTTGTAGTTTTTCGATGTTGGAATTTACTGCATCATTATTGTCTTCTTGCCATGTTCGAAAAGCAGCAAGCTCATCTAATGTAATTTTATATAATTCTTGGTCGTATGAATATTCATGGAGTAAAGCCCCATTTTTATCGAAATGTTTAAATGAGCCACCACTCATTTCTTCTTTATGCATTATTCCTAATATTCTATCTCTTGATGGCATCGCGTCCTCGAGCTTATTGTAGGCACTTTCTGGCATATTCATTTTTTCATCACCCTCCAAAAATTCTCTTACAATACTTAGATATCCATCATTATCATACGCTATGATTTCACTAATTCGCTCATAGTCAGTCATTATTTCACCATTATTTGGAGTTATCATTTTCCCAAACCCAGCTGTAATGCCATCAGGCCAATGTCTGGAAAAAGTTATTGTAGTTTGATCGTACGACTCCGCATACTTCACATTGATATTTAGATCATCAATCGAAATACTAGATTCTATGCTTTCGCTACTAAATGGATTATCAGAAGTGGTACATCCAGTTAGGAATAGCAACATGGTAAGAATAACTGCAACACCTCTTAAATGGGCAGTATCCTTTGTTTTTTTATGTTTATTCATGGTATTTTTATTTATCGATTATCCTTGGTCAGTTATTGATCAAGGGTTTTGGTTTAAGGTGGAGGGTAGGGTGCATCCTATCCTTCACCATTTTTAGGTATACACCTAAGCTCTATTTTATCATAAGCACTTTAATGGGTTTTGTGTAGTTAATACCCGTTCGTTCTCTTTCAATAATGGCTCTTACAAAGTAAACGCCACTAGCATATTTTGATAAATCAAGTTCAAAAATATGCTCACCACTTTGGGTATTCCTTGGTTCAATGGTGCGTATATTTCTGCCTAGAATGTCATAAATGTTCCAACCAACATCGGCTTGTTCTAGTAAAGTAAAGGGTATAGACGTTGTAGGATTAAAAGGATTTGGATAATTTTGATTGATGGTAATTCCATTTGGTAAATCAATGTTCCATTCTATTTCATCCGTAATAGTAACAGACGGGTTACTCGAAGAAAGCACACTTTTAATGGTGTAAGTGCCATCTACTTGCACAGGAATTTCATAGGTGAATAAATAATTGCTTGTATCAACGGGTTCATACTTGTGAAACGACCCATCCGGTAATTGGCTAATTAAACTCATTTCAGGGTGCTCAAAACCAATTGGAACTGCTACATCAACAAGTACTTTTTCGAAATTATAGTCCACCGATTGAATCAAATTCTGTGTCGAAGTTTGGTGCCCTTTTTCAATAATTGTTATGTTGATGTTTGGTGTAAATCCATTTAATGAATGTCCACCAATAGAGATATCCCCCAAGCTTAGCCATTCATTATTATATACGATACCGTAAGGAGTTTGCGAGTAATCCAAACCAATGGAGATAAAGTTATCATCGTCTAAATCATTTTCGATTACTATAGCTATAGTATCCCTAATGTTAGATAATAATTCGAAGTATGGTTCTAAGGTAAATGTCTCTTTAACTAATTGGCCTGGTTCTCTTTGTGACTGTACTATAATTCCGTCTAGTATTGGGGAATGGATGCGTGCATTGTTAACAGTATAAATAGATATCTTAAAATCTCTTTCTGTGCTTGATAGTTGGCTATTTCCCATAAGCTCGGACTCAAAGACCGCACTAATGTTGAGGCTTTTAAGCCAATAATCGGAATTTTGTTTGGGTAGTATAATTCCAAGTTTTTGATCTTTATTTGAAAGTTTTAAGAAAGTGGCATTGGAGTAAAAGGTGTCATTAACGCCATCTCCATATCCAATTGTTTTTTCGATAGCCGATTGTTCCCCTTCAACAAGAATATTTATACGATTCCATGTTGTATCCACATCTGGAGAGTTGTTACTGAGTAAAATACGAACACTCCCAAAATCATCTATATTAGTAAAGGCGGTCTTGTTGTCCTCAAAAAATGGGTGTACTACGTTAGTTTCATCACGAGGATATGAAAGTATTCCTGTCAGATTTATGTGCTCATCATGAACATTGCTTTTTTGTAACTGAACATTTCTAACGTATGGAATTGAAATTAGAGCGTGTGATAAGGGAGGTACAGTGCCAGAGATAACGGTTGGAATGTGATCTGTTTCGCCTGAATGAGGCATTGTAAAATTTGTAAGTAGTGGATGTAGATACCCATATTTTTCTGATCGCTCTCTATTATTTACAGTATTGGCAATCCCCCAATGTTTAAAGCTGTCTTCAAAACCTAGTCCACCAAAATGTATAATACTATCATGGTATCCTTCAATTCCAGTTTTTTTATTCTGAATCATATGTTTTAATAAAGAGGTTCCGTATTGCTCTACTAGGTAATGAGTCCATAGTGAAGCCCTCGCATAGTCTACAATAGGGTTTGAATACTCCCAACTCAATAAAGATTTAAAGGAGTTGGCTAAGTACCACGATGGATCTCGTGGTGGAAAACCACATAGTATTTCTACAGCCTCTGAAAAGCCCTCGTTTATAAAAACATCTTCTATTTCGTCACCTTCATACCCTGCGTGTATTAGATGCTGTAATTCATGCACTAATGTTGATAAAGAGCGCCTTAGGTGTAGGGAATCATTCTGAATGAGTGTAGGATATATATCCATGTACACCATATCTCTTTTATTTGAAAACTCATAAAGGCTTAAGTTTACGGGATCAAAAAATCCAGCAACAAATTGACCTGTAGTTTCAAATTGGTCGATGATATCAAGAAATAAAATATCTACCATGTCGTCATTATCAGAATTTGGAAAATCACCTACATAGGTGTTTAGAAGTTCAATTAACCCAAGGGAAGGATTTACTGAATATTCATCTGATTTTTCAATGAGATATGTTCGAAGTCCCGTTCTGAAATGAGTATATATATCATCGTACTGAAGCTCTTCGAGAATGTTCGATTCAATCCAAATCGCATAATTTTGTATGGTATCCACCAAAGTAGCTTCCATGGTAAACCAAGTGCTTTGATTCAAAATATTGCGAACAAAAAAGGTGTCTATTCTAGCTAAAGTATAATCCCTAAATGCTTTGTTTTTGCGCTTCGTTGTCGGCAGGTCGTTAACATACAACGGATACGACGGGCTACCCAGTAAAGCCGTAGTAATATCAAGTTCGTTGGATACTTGAGGTGCAGTACGAAATTCCATACCCCTCAAGTCGGATACTTGAGCGTTAGCATCATCGCTAAAGAACAGCGCTAGTAATAGAATGAGGGAACCCGAAATTCTCATCTTTTACCTGATTAAATTGTTTATTCGCTAAGAGACTTCCTAAACTCTTGATTTTGCGACCCTAATATTAATTAGAGTAATTGAAACGGGTTTTGTTACAAAAAAAGAAGAGGTTTTTAAAAAAAGTGTTGTAAAGCGCCTCTTAACAGGTATAGAAGCAACCTAAGCTGCATCCCCAATATCGTCCATTTTAACCCCAACAAGTCGACTCACACCCGTTTCTGGCATAGTTACCCCATACATCATTTCGGCTTTGCTCATTGTTTTTTTATTGTGGGTGATGATAATAAATTGAGTATCGTTACTGAAGTTTTTTATCATCTTGGCAAAACGTTCAATATTGGCGTCATCAAGCGGAGCGTCTACTTCATCTAACACACAAAAGGGAGATGGTTTTACCAAATAGATCGCGAAAAGAAGGGCGATAGCAGTAAGTGTTTTCTCCCCACCCGATAGTTGCGATATACCGCTAGGGCGTTTCCCTCTTGGTTGCGCTTTAATTTCGATACGTGCTTCTAGGGGGTCTTCAACACCTTCTTCGATTAATAAATCGCAGTAATCATCCTCAAAAAAGAGCGTTTTAAATACTTTTTGAAAGTTGATTCTCACTTTTTCAAACGTTTCGTTAAAGCGTTCTATGGCTGTTTCATTAATTTCTTGGATGGTTTCTAGGAGTTGTGCTTCGGCTTTGTTTAGATCGTCTATTTGTTCTTCATAGAAGGTGAGGCGTTCTTTTTCTTCCTTAAATTCGTCAATGGCAAGGGGATTTACATCTCCAATAGCGTTGAGTTTTTGGCGAAGCCACCCAATACGTTGTTTAACTTCTTCTGGTGTTTTATCTGAAGGCATTTCTACACGACCTACTTGTTTCATTAATATGCCGTAGGTTTCCCATATATGATCTGAGAGTGCCTGAATTTGCATCTCCATTTTTTCTTTAGCCATTGCTAAATGATGCACCAACTCTATATGAACTTCTTTTTGGCGCCGAATCTCTCGTAAAGATTTTTCAAATTCATTGATCGAGCCACGTTGTTTTGCTGCCTCTGTTTCAGCTTTGGTTAAGGCCTCATTGGCCGCAGTTTGTTCCTCTTGATGTTGTACTAGTGCAGCTTCTTCTTGTTCGATGTAGATCGAATAATCGGTGATGTTCTTTTTTGATTGCCCAGATAATTTATTTCGATTTTCGATGCGTGCTTGTACGCTTTGTATACCTGTTTCTGCTCGGCGTACATCGCGTTCATGATTTTCTACTTTGTTGCGTAAATCTTGATGCGTTAATTGTGCATCGTTATATCTGCCTTGAGCTATTGCTCGTTCTTCTTCAAGGGATTCAAGTGTTTCTTTTTTTTCTATTTGTAGTGTATCAAATTCTGCTTTTTTTCTTTCTAATTCATTCTGTTTTGGCAATATACTATCGAGCTCTTCTTGTGCAGTGCCTTCACTTGAAGTTAGGTTATCTTTTCTATTTACTAATTCGGTAATATTTTTTTGATAGACCTGAATTTTGGAGTTAGAGCTGTGTTGTTGTTGTTCTAACCGTCGTACTTCTTGTTCTTTTTGTTTCAGTGAGTGGCTCATTACACCAATATCAATGGCGTTATGCTTTTCAACGATCTGGGTTAAATAATCGGTGAGTTTATCTATTTCTTTGAGTGCCGTCGCTTTCTCTTTTTCGAGACGGGTAATTTTGTCTTTTAGTCCTACTCGTATGCCTGTGTTCTTATTTTTACTCCCACTTTTATAAAATCCTGATTTTGTAATCACTTCACCATCGTAAGTAACGCCCATTGCATGTATGCGTTTTAACGCTTTATATCCTTCTTCTACCGTATTAAATACTAAAACATTACCTAACAGAAGTTGTTTTAAGGCAGAGTATTGGGGTTTTGTTTGTACAAAATCGAACAGGGAGCCATCAATTACTTCGTAGGTGGCACGGAGTTTATCTAAAGGGATAAAGGTTGCTTTTCCTTTTCGTTGATTTTTTAAAATGAGTGCGGCACGTTTTGCATCTTCTAAGGTGGGTACAATGATGTTATTTAATGTACCGCCCAGTAGAGATTCTAATGCAATGGCGTGTTTTTCGTCGGTTTCAAATACTTCAGATACGGTGAACATATCTTTAAAATCAAAGCGGTGATTTTCCATCAGGTATTTCACACTACTTGGAAATGCTTCGTTCGAATTAGCTAAATCGTTCATTAAACGCAGCTCGTTTAACAAGCTTGAATGCTGAGAATGTAAGCTTCTGAGTTCGTCTTTTATTTCATTTTGTTTGGAAGAGAAGCCTTCTTTTTTTTGCCGTGCATCTTCCAATTCTTTTTCAAGGTCGTCCCGCTCAGCTACTAATTGCTCAAGTGTTTTTTCGGTGTTCTTTTGCTCTGTAGTTAACAGATCAATCTCATCATTTATGTCAATAATTTCCTGATTAATCCGCTCTAAATCACCTTCTGTATTCTCAAGTCGAGATTCAATTTTTATTTGCTTGGTTTGTAGTTTTGTAAGTTCATTATTAGTCTCAGAGAACTTTACTTCAAGCTCATACAGCGCGTTCCGCTCTTTATTGTACTGTTGTTGAATGTGGGTATATTTTTTTTTGGAATCCTCTAAAATGTGTTCAGATTTTTCTAGATCAGTATCAAAATTCTCTAATTTGGATCGGCTAGTACTTAAAAGATCCATTAACTCTTTAAGATCTTTTTCACCCTGATTGATATCTTTTGAATATTCAGAGATCACCTTTTTTTCGTTTTCGATCTTCTCGTATGTGATACGGATATTAGTTTCAGATTCACGTACGGTATTAATCAATTGATTTACTAAACGTTGTGCCTCAGCTTGATTTCTTTCTTTTTGTACTAGTTGATTACGAGCTTTGTCGTCTTGGGCTTCTAATTGTTCGACATTGGCAGTGATTTCTTGTTTCTCGAGTTCTACATTTTTTATTCGCTCGGTGAGGGGTACCAATTCTTCTTCAATCTTATGTAGATCATGAAGGGTTAACGCTTTGTCGAGATGTTCGAGTTCGTCTTTGTAGTTCTTTGCTTTTTCTGCTTTTTCTGCCTGTATTTCAAGAGATCGAGCCTTCTTTCTCAATTCAATTAATAAATCATCAACACGCTGCACATCTTTTTTAGTCTCATCTAGCTTTCGAAGGGTCTTTTTCCTTTGATCTTTATATCTGGTTACCCCTGCGGCTTCTTCGAATAGTCGGCGTCGATCGTTGTTTTTATCATTTAAGATCTCTTCTACCATTTTCAACTCAATTACAGAATAGGCATCCGATCCCATACCCGTATCCATAAAAAGTTCCATGATATCTTTAAGTCGGCAGGAGGTATTGTTAATTAGATATTCGGAATCACCTGAACGAAATAATCTACGAGTAATGGTTACTTCACTGTATTCGATGGGAAGAATACCTTTATCGTTCACAAAAGTGAGTGACACTTCTGCCATTCCGAGTGCTTTCTTTTTGGCGGTGCCATTAAAGATTACATTACTCATCGCAGAAGATCGTAGTAAAGAGGGGCGTTGTTCTCCTAACACCCAGCGTAATGCATCAACAATGTTTGATTTTCCACAACCATTAGGCCCTACTATAGATGTAATTCCACTATCAAAACTTACTTTCGTTTTGTGGGCAAAACTCTTAAATCCGTGTAGGTTTAGTTCCGATATATACATTTAGTGCTTTTCTAACGGTAGCTTTTCAGTAGCTGAACGTAGTACAAGGTAAATTACACTACCGAATAGCTGTAAGATACATTTCTTGGGTGTACGTGATGGTGTGCAGAGCGTGTTCAATGAATCACACCGTCATTATTTCTGATTCTTTATGATTGAAGAGATCGTCTACTGTTTTAGTATGATTATTTGTCACTGTTTGTACATCATCTTCTGCTTCGAATTTGGAATCTTCGGGTAAAGAATGTTCTTCCACAGCTTTTTTGATCTGGTCGTTAGCTTCTCGGCGAGAATTTCTGATACTAATTCTTGCTTGTTCAGATTTATCTTTGGCAATTTTTACGAGTTCTTTTCTTCGCTCTTCTGTAAGAATAGGGAGAGGGATTCGAATAAGTTCTCCATCGTTCATAGGATTTAGACCAAGTCCCGAAGCCATAATCGCTTTTTCGATATCGGTCATCACCGATTTGTCGTACGGTTGAACCATAAGCATACGAGGTTCGGGTGCAGAGATATTGGCTAATTGTTGGAGTGGAGTTTGTGCGCCATAATAGGATACATTGACAGATGAAATAAGAGCAGGGTTAGCTTTACCCGCTCGGATATGGGAAAATTCTTTTTTCAAGAATTGGATAGCATCATCCATTTTCATATCAGCTTCGTCGATTATATCCTGTAATTCTTCCGCAATCATATCTACTCACTTTGGTTAACTGATAGGCATGTAGCCTTTTTTAGACGTGTGAATTTACTAAAAGTGAACATCAAAATTGAACAGAATTCTAAACAATAAAGGTTCTTTAATTACATTGGTGTGTTGTATCTTTTTACACGATCAATCAAGGTTGCCATTTCGTAGCGCAATTCTGATGAAACCTACATCTAAATAAGTTAAAATGAACAAAACGCTGTTGTTAGCATTGAATCTTGGAGTATTAGTAAGTTGTAATTCAAACAATTCAAATTCAGAAGTGCCTGATGCTATTGATATTACAGATGCAATTTTTACAGAACTATCTACAGATTGTACAAACTATGCAGAAGATTATGCATCAATGGTAAGGGATATACAGCGAAACTCTGTTTTTGAAGGAGCTGTTACCATAGAAGCAACCAGCGATCATTGTCAGATTTCTGTAAATGGAATTCCTAATCATGATTTTAATGACCAATCAGCGAATTTCGCTACCAATGTGAGTACAAGAAATAGAGCTTTTACTATAGCACAACATCCAGCCCTTGCGGAGAATGTAACTGCATTATCTCAAAATTATTACGATGCAATTATGCTTAATGGTGTAGTTGTTGATATGCTTTCAGCCGGATGTTATCGTCCAAACAGTGCTATGGCCGATGCGGATGGAAATGTGCCTATAGGATGCACTCCGAACGATCCATGGTTGGTTGATCCCTTAGGTTCTGAGTCGAAATTTGGTGCTGATGCAAACAATGCACATACACAACCAGATGGCACTTATCATTATCATGGTAATCCAAAAGCAATGTTTGATGATAATCCTGGCATAAATGGTTCTCCTGTGATTGGTTTTGCAGCAGACGGATTTCCTATTTATGGTTCCTATTTCTTGGATCCATCATCAAATCAAGTGCGAAAAGCTATCTCTGGATATACATTAAAAGCAGGGTTACGCCCTGGCCCTGACGATACTAATCCTGGTGGATCATATAATGGGTTGTATGTAGACGATTATGAATTTACCGATGCTGGCGACCTTGATGAATGTAATGGAATGAGTGTTAATGGAAGTTATGCCTATTATGTGACCGATTCCTATCCTTGGATGTTAGCCTGCCATTCTGGTTCGGTACATGCTTCGTTTGGAAAAGGGGGAGCATTTAAAGCAACGACCGATACATGGCATCATGCTCATTAAAAGCTAAAAACCCTACTATGGTATTGGTGGATTTATTCCCTACTAGGCCAGAACTATCTATTTTTCTGATCGCAATTACATACGTGTGAAATATAGGTAGAGCATTGAGAGTATAAGTATGAATTAAAAGGGTTCTTAATTTTGCTTAGCAATTAAGAAATTTTTTTATTTAATTCCCTAAATCCCAAACAACAGTAGTTCCTAAATCTTCCCCATCGCAAACTACTTTTTTTAGTGCGCCAGGCTCGTTCATGTTAAATACAATGATGGGAGTGGAATTTTCTCGGCATAAAGTAAATGCTGTTAAGTCCATAACTGAAAGGCGCCTTTTTAGTACTTCGTCACCCGTTATAGTATCAAATTTAACGGCATCGGGATTTTTTTCTGGGTCTGAGTCGTAGATACCGTCCACACGCGTTCCTTTGAGAATCACATCGGCTTCCACCTCTATGGCGCGTAAGGCACCAGCAGTATCTGTTGTGAAGTACGGATTACCAGTACCAGCACCAAAAATCACCACACGTCCTTTTTCTAAATGGCGCACGGCACGTCGTCGAATATAAGGTTCTGCAATAGCCTCCATTCGAATAGCCGAAAGTAATCTAGTTTTAACTTCTTGTCGTTCTAGGGCATCTTGTAAAGCCATGGCATTAATCATGGTGGCAAGCATTCCCATATAATCACCTTGCACACGATCCATTCCTTCGGTGGCACCTTTTACACCTCGAAAAATATTACCTCCACCAATTACGATAGAAACTTCAATACCTTCTCGTTGGATGGTTTTTATTTCATTTGCGTATCGAGTTAAGATTTCACCGTCAATACCGTGTCCTTGTTCACCAAGAAGAGCTTCCCCACTAAGTTTTAAAAGAATACGTTTGTACTTATTTCCCAAAATTAATACCAGTAAGATTAGTTTAAAGACCAAAAAAAAGGCTGTTTCGAATAATCAAAACAGCCTAAGTTAAACAAAAAAGAGTTAAGCCTCTTCACCTAATTGTATTCGGTAAAAAGCTTTTGCTAATGGTGTATTGTTTTGCTCTAAATATTGCTTCACATTAACGCCATTATCTTTTACGAATTTTTGATTTAAAAGAACACGTTCTTCATAGAATCGACGAAGTTTTCCTTTGGCTGCCTTTTCAGCGATTTCAGCAGGTTTTCCTTCGTTTATTAATTGCTCTTTAGCTATTTCCAATTCTTTTTCTACTACAGATGCATCAACTTCGTCTTGTGTTACAGCGATTGGTTTCATAGCGGCTACCTGCATGGCAACATCTTTGGCTACATCGGTATTTTCAACAACACCGTCAAATTCAACCAATACGCCTAATTGGTTTCCTGGGTGGATGTAATCAATTAAAGATCCTTCTGTAGTTACCAATACAACTTTGCTTATCTGGATTTTTTCACCGATAGTTCCGGTCATATTTTGGAGGTGATTTGCAATAGATTCGCCTTCAACTTCGGTAGCAAGTAGTGCATCTAAGTTATCGATATCACCTTCATAAGCAGCATTAAGGAAAGAAGCCGCTTTTGTTTGGAAATCTTCGTTACGTGCAACAAAGTCGGTTTCGCAATTGATTTCAATGGCGGCAGCTTTTTTAGCATCATCGCTAATGCGTGTTAATACTAAACCTTCCTTAGCGTCACGGTCAGCACGCTTGTCAGCTACTTTTTGTCCTTTTTTACGAAGGATTTCAACTGCTTTTTCAAAATCGCCTTCGGCTTCGGTTAGGGCTTTTTTGCTATCCATCATACCGGCGCCGGTCATATCTCTTAGTTTTTTTACGTCAGCAGCAGTAATGCTCATGTCTTTATGATTTTAGTCGGTTTATAAAATTATTCTTCTTCTGAGGCTTCTTCTTTAGTTTCTTCATCGGAAGGTTCTAAAGTTGGTTCAGCTTGTTTTTTTCTACGAGAACGTAATTTTGTTTTAGTTTCTTCAACTTCTTCCTCTGTAACATCTTTCACTTCGATGGCAGCGGCTTCCATTAATTCTTCTTCATTGTGTGCTTCTCGTTCTGCAGCTCCTTCTATGATAGCGTCTGCTACTTGAGATGCAACAAGTTGTATTGTACGAGCGGAATCATCGTTACAAGGGATGATGAAGTCAGGCACATCTGGGTCACTGTTTGTATCAACCATTGCTATTACTGGAATGTGTAGCTTAATGGCTTCGTTAACCGCTAAGTGCTCTTTAATAATATCAACAACAAAGATAGCACCTGGAAGACGACTCATATTTGCGATACCGCCAAGAGTATCTTCCAGTTTTTGTTGCTCACGAGAAAGCATTAGTCCTTCTTTTTTTGTGAGCTCATTGATGGTACCGTCATTTTTCATTCGCTCAATTTCTTCCATACGTGATATGCTTTTACGAACAGTAGAAAAGTTTGTAAGCATACCACCTAACCATCTATGAGTAACAAAAGGCATTCCAGCGCGGATAGCTTCAGTTTTGATGATATCGGTAGATTGTTTTTTAGTACCAACGAAAAGGATGGTTTTACCAGATCTAGAGAGTCTTTGAATTTCGTTCAAAGCTTCTTGGAGGTACTTTTGAGTTTTTTTTAGGTCTATTATATGGATCCCATTTCTATGCATGAAGATAAATTCCTTCATTTTTGGGTTCCAACGACGTGTTAAGTGCCCGAAATGAGCACCAGATTTTAATAGTTCTTCTAATGAAGCAGCTTGAGGCATGATATATATGTTTAGGTTAATCCTCTATGCGGGTCTACCTCATCATCCAATTTCGACATACATCGAAACACCAGGCGATGAGTCGCCACATATGTGTGTTATAAAAATGTTTCTGCAACGTTAATATTAACGCTTACTGAACTGGAATTTCTTTCTAGCTTTTGGTTGACCAGGCTTCTTACGCTCAACCATTCTATCGTCGCGAGTTAGAAGTCCATGTTCTTTCAAAATAGTGTGAGATCCTTCTGTTTCTCCATCAATTGCACGTGCAAGTGCGTGCTGTATTGCACCAGCCTGACCAGCTTTGCCACCACCGCGAACGGTAACTTTGATGTCGAAATTACCTTCATTTTCGGTAACAGACATGGCTAATAGTGCAATGTTTTGTATAGCTTTTTCTGGGAGATATTCTTCGATTGGTGAACCATTGATCACAAAAGAACCTGTTCCAGGCTTAATGTATAAGCGTGCAGTTGATGTTTTACGTCTTCCTATGTAATTAGCTTGTGCCATATATAGAATCGATTAAAGCTCGATGATTTCTGGTTGTTGTGCTGTTTGTTGGTGAACAGGACCTGCATAAACTCTAAGATTAGTAAGCAATTTGCGACCCAATCGATTTTTTGGGAGCATTCCTTTAACGGCTTTCATCACTAGAGATGTTGGATCTTTAGCCAACATGTCTTCAGCGCTAGTGAAGCGTTCACCACCTGGATAAAATGTATGACGAAAATACATCTTGTCCGTCATTTTTTTTCCAGTCAATGTTACTTTTTCTGCATTAATAACGATTACGTTGTCTCCAGTATCCATGTGTGGAGTAAAAGTGGGCTTATTTTTGCCTCTCAATGTAGATGCTACAACGGTGCTAAGACGACCTAAAGGAATATCTTCAGCATCAATCAGTACCCATTTTTTTTCAATGTCGCTGGGTTTAGCAGAGTATGTTTTAAAACTTAATGTATCCACAATATTGTGTTTTTAACTTTTTGGGAAAGACTTAAAAATTACGGCAAATAATCGAGGTTATCAACAATTGATCATAAAAAGAATTAGTAGATACAAAGGGTAGGTGTTAATCATCGAATGAAAGGAATTAGTGATCGTTTAATGGTTTAAATTCAGTGACATAGAGTAAATGCAAAGACTCATTACTTATTTACAAGTTTCTCTCATTCTAAACCCCTAAAAGTGTAGGTAATCGTTTGAATGTAAATCAATGGGTTTTAAAAATTAATTGGTGCGAGTTCTTAGACTAGTATACAGAGATGGATAACTATAGTATTGGTTGCATTTCTTAGCTCTATAAGATCTCTGATTATTTAGTAGTATTAATATTAAAAAATATAAGAGCATAAAATGCTTTATCTGAAGGATGTGAACTTTAGAGTAAATTTATGAACCTATATTTGATCAATAATCACTAAAAAAAACTCCGCAGATTTTGTATTTTCTAGGCTGTATTAAAACCTATAAAATTGAGTTTATGAGCGAAGCATTCAAGAATATACGCACAGCCTTCGATACTGGATCGGGTACTGCCTTCTTATACAGTTTAGAGAAATTAAAAGAAATGGGATACACCCATATTGATACACTTCCATTTTCTATAAAAATCTTGTTAGAAGCTGTTCTGCGAAATTACGATGATTATGTGGTTACGAAATCGGATATTGATGCCTTAGCAAATTACGATGCGAAAAATCCTAAAGGTGAAATTCCGTTTAACCCTTCACGTGTTGTGCTCCAAGATTTTACAGGGGTTCCAGCAGTTGTTGATTTAGCCGCACTTCGTTCTGCAATGAAAAGGATGGGTGGAAACCCTAAGGATATCAATCCTCAAGTTCCTGTAGATTTGGTCATAGATCATTCCGTTCAGGTTGATATGTTTGGAAGCGAAGCTGCATTATTTTTTAATGTAGAAAAAGAGATGGAGCGCAATAATGAGCGCTATCAATTCTTGAAATGGGGAAAAGAAGCCTTCGATAATTTTCGAGTTGTCCCTCCTGGACGCGGAATTGTTCATCAAGTAAATTTAGAGTATTTGGCGCGCGGTGTATTCAAGAAAGTGGAAGAAGATGGTACTGAAACAGCTTATCCGGATACCTTAGTAGGAACAGATTCTCATACCACTATGATAAATGGACTTGGTATACTCGGTTGGGGAGTTGGTGGAATTGAAGCAGAAGCTGCTATGCTTGGGCAAGCTATTTCTATGTTAGTACCTGATGTTGTTGGAATGAAATTAACGGGTGCTTTAAAGGAAGGAGTAACGGCAACAGATCTAACACTAACAGTTACCCAAATGCTTCGGCAACATAATGTAGTTGGTAAATTTGTAGAGTTCTATGGAGATGGTATAAGCAATATGAGCTTACCTGATCGTGCCACCATTGCCAATATGGCTCCTGAATATGGCGCTACGATGGGATTCTTCCCTATTGATTCAGAATCACTTAGATATATGAGTAGAACTGGACGAGACGAAAACCTCGTTAAACTAGTAGAGAATTACTGTAAAGCTCAGGGACTTTTTAGAACGGACGAAACCCCGGATCCTGAATTTACATCGACTTTGCATTTAGATCTTAGCACCGTAGAAACCTCATTAGCTGGTCCAAAATTACCACACGATCGTATTGTTTTGAAGAATATGAAATCAACCTTTGCTTCATCATTGACTAGTGATAATCCAACCATGGGATTTAATCTAGATCAAGCAAGACTTGCGAGTAAAGGTTTGTATAAGAATGGAACCGAATTGGAAATGAAACACGGAGATGTAGTGATAGCAGCCATTACTTCATGCACAAATACTTCCAATCCAAGTGTGATGTTAGGCGCTGGAATAGTTGCAAAAAAAGCAGTTGAAAAAGGACTTACAGTACCTCCTTATGTGAAAACATCTTTAGCCCCAGGTTCAAGAGTGGTTACGGAGTACTTAAATGAAGCAGGTTTAACTGAATACATGGATAAACTTGGTTTTAACTTAGTTGGGTATGGATGTACAACATGTATCGGTAACTCAGGGCCACTCCCTGAACCCGTTGAAACGGCAATCAAAGAAGGAGATTTAATTGCTGCTGGTGTACTTTCTGGAAATAGAAATTTTGAAGGTAGAATTCACCCATGGGTAAAAGCTAATTTTCTAGCTTCACCTCCATTAGTGGTTGCTTATGCATTGGCAGGAACTGTAGATATAGATTTATCTACAGAACCACTCGGCAAAGGTAATGATGGAAATGATGTGTATCTAAAGGATATCTGGCCAACCACTGAAGAAATTGTTGCTGAACTTGACAATGCAATCCGACCAGATTTATTTAATGATATGTATAGCGATGTTTTTGACTCCCCAGCTTGGGAAGAAATTCCTGTTAAAGGTGGCGACCTTTTTGCTTGGGATGATGCGTCAACCTACATTCAAGAACCGCCTTTCTTCATGAACATGAAAGAAAAAGCGGCGCCAATACAACCCATTACAGGTGCTAAAACCTTAGTGAAAGTTGGGGATTCAATCACCACAGATCATATTTCACCAGCAGGAAATATCAAAGAAGATGCTCCTGCAGGGTTATTTCTGAAAGAAAGTGGAGTTGAGAAAAAAGATTTCAATTCTTACGGTTCTAGAAGAGGAAATGATCGTATTATGACACGTGGAACTTTTGCTAATGTTCGATTTAAAAATCAATTAGCGCCTGGCACGGAAGGTGGATTTACAAAATATCACCCAACAGGGGAAGTGATGACAATTTTTGATGCCTCCCTTAAATACAAAGAAAGCGGAACACCTTTAGTTGCTTTAGCAGGCAAACAATATGGTACTGGATCGTCTAGAGACTGGGCCGCTAAAGGAACAAACCTATTAGGTGTTAAATGTGTTATCGCTGTTTCTTATGAGCGTATTCACCGATCAAACCTAATTCAAATGGGAGTGCTTCCATTACAATTTAAAGAAGGAGAAAGTGCTGATATTCTCGGTTTAGATGGATCTGAAACATTTGATATTCATGTTGATAATGATGTTAAAGCTAGAGGAGAAATCAAAGTTGTTGCAAGCAAGGCAGATGGTTCAACTACTGAATTTATGACACAGTGTAGAATAGATACACCTGTTGAGGTCGATTACTATCGGAATGGAGGTATTCTTCATACGGTATTATTGGATTACTTGAAAAAAAGTAAACATTAAGTTTTACATCCTCGCTGAGTTCAGCGGGGATGTTTTGTTTTTATCCCTATAAACAAACATCTTCCTTGCTGTAGTTAAATTATAAGAGTCAACAAATGGCGGAAAACTTCAAACATATGCAGCTTCTTTTACATGCTATTGAAGGCATTAATAGAACAATGGAACTTAAATCGTTATTGTTGAAATGCATGAACTCAGCAAGTCAACTTATGGACGCCGAAGCAAGTTCATTGATGCTTTTAGATAAGATTTCAGGAGATTTACATGTAAGTATACCCACTGGTCCTATCAAAGATAAAATCACTGGAATGAATATTCCCAAGGATAAAGGGGTTGCAGGATGGGTACTTAAGCATAAAAAACCATACCTATCTAATACCCCTAAAGATGAAAAAATATTTTGGGAGGAACTAAGCTCAGATTTTGAAACAAGGAATATTTTATGTGTGCCTTTAATCAATTCGTATGATGAAGCAATTGGCGTAATCCAGGTTCTAAATAAAGTAAATGACCAGAATTTTGATGAAAGTGAGATCCCTATTTTTGAATCTCTTGCAGGTCATATGGCTTTATCTATTGAAAAAGTTCGAGAAGTTGATGACTTGAAAAAACGAGTGCAGCAAAAGGAAGATCGTCTAAAGGAAGTTCACCAAACCATGAAAGGTAACTTGACGGCTATAAATGCACTTATTCAGCTTGAATTGGCTAATGTTACAGACGAACATGCTCAGTTTGTAATGAAAGCAACAGGAAGTCGAATTGAAACTATCTCCAATGCTCATCACATACTCTACAATCAAGATGAATTTGAATACCTTGATCTAGGTAAATATTTAGGTCGGTTGACTTCCGTTGTTGCGGATTTTTTTGATTATGAGGGCAAAAATATCAGCCTTCTAGTGGAAATGGATAAAATTTCGTTGAAGTCGAATGTAGCATTAACGGTGGGTCTTATTGTGAATGAAGTATTGGTTCACATGTATAGAGATGCATTCGAAGGTTTGGATACAGGTAAAATAGCTTTGGTTGTAAAAAAAGATGAGAATAACTGCATTCAAATTATCATTTCTGATAATGGCAAAGGATTAGTTGATCTTTTAGATGGTTCGGTAGAGGATTCGTTGGGATCAGTTATTATAAAGGCATTGTCGCAAAAACTAGATGCTACAATGTCTCAGCGACCAAATGATGAAGGAGGAACAACCTTCTCCATTACTTTTTATACCTGATAACATACTTATTGAGTAGCTGACAATGGTGTATGTGTAAGTAGTAAGGTTTTAAATATAAATCCTAAATGGGTTGATTCAACAAACTTTTATTAGTTTGTTTGACTGACTGAAGGAATGGATTATGGATATTACCAAATCTACGATTAGTACTTTCCTTTTGCCGGATGTTCGTATTTTTATTTCACAACAAAAAGTAGTTCCAACATGTATTATCTAATTCTTTGAATCCTTCTGGTCCTTTTTGTTAAACATCTAATATTGAGAATGAATTCGAGGTACTAAGAACCACATTCAACATTTATGATATTCCCTTTAACTGCCCAAACAACCTTGTACTAATCCATGACTTTAAGTCATTTTCAATCGCTTATATATGTATGCATTAATCTTCTAGTGAAAGAAAACGGAGGGTTAAAGTATACATCGGGAAAACAGGTGTTAGTTGGGGCCCCAATGTTGTAATGATTGATTTATATCACTTTTTAATTGTTCAAGGCTAGTGGTCCATTCTTCAAGACTGGGTTCTTGATCTCCATACGTATTGTGAGCTTCTATAACGGCATCTCTAATTTGTTGTGACCATGCATCGAGTAGGGTATTTATGTTAGGGAGATTAAATACATCGTCTCTAAAAGTGAGATCTAACTCATTATATTCATCTAAAAACTGAACAAACGATCCAATAATTTTATCGCAGGCTGCTGATTTCTGTCTCAGATTTAAAGCACCATAAGAAAACCCATTACAATTGTTCGTAGTTTGATACCATCTGTCTTTTATAGGTGTTACGGGATTTCTATTTTCAACTAAATTTTCAAAGGCGTTGTCCAGATCCCATGGAATAATTTGTAATTTATTTTCATCAGGATCTTCATACACATAGTAATTATGATTCTCAAACAATCCTCCTTCATCATAGAAATGAAGAAATCCATCATCATTAGCAATTCTTCGGTCAACAACCAGCGTTCTTAGAAATAGTTCTTTATCGATCCATTGCTCGATTATACTCCATGCTTCGTTAGGATCAACAGCGGCTAATTGGTCAGAAAATGCTTTAATTTTTGATACATTAGAGATTTCCTCATTAGTTTTTAATCCACGCTGGAAATAAGATTCACTTCTAGACTCCCCATTGGATGTTATTGGCCATATTTCCTTATATAAATTGCCGCCAGAGTGGTCGAAATTTTTATTAGTGAATGGTCCATCAATTTGTTCGGTATTTGCAAAAACCCCATTAAATTCACCATTTATATAAATAACAGCATGATTTGATCTTGGGGCAATTACACCAAAATTGCGATACATATAATATCCTAGTCTTTCATTCATTTTGCCAGGATCTAAGTTTTGTGCATGAAATTGAAGTTTATTTAATCCGTAGAATTTTTTATCACCTTGCCAATTAATTTTGATTTTCATAGAAAGTTTAGGACAGGTTTTATATCCAGAGGGATTGAATGGTTCACTACTTGATAAACATGGATATACATCAGGATAATTACCCCCAAACCATGCACCAAACGAACCTTTATATCTTACACCCACAGTTCTAATAATTTTATTTTCAAACACTAAAGATCCTTCAACATATTCCTCAGCAGTGGGATTATTGTTGAGTTTATCTAAGTTTTGTTGGCTGATATAAATATCAAACCGATGCATATGGTTTTGGTTATATATATACTGTGAAGAATGTTGATCCTTTTCAACGTATTCCTCGAAGTCGTTGAGGTTATAAGTATCATCTATATCTTCTAAACTGTCTTTTCCACAAGAGGAGGTCAATAATAAAAAGACAAAAGAAATGACTATCAGATCTAACGTTGTTGATGTTTTAATGTGTTCTGTGTTATTAATTAGTACCCTAATCATTTTCATAGAAGATGCTGACTTATCTTACATATAAGGCATAGTTGTAAAATTAAATACATGAAATAAAATGCATTTACCATTGAATGTAGCTTAAGTTGGGATGAGTTGCACGCAACTTTTGTACTTAGCCCAGCCATATTGGAGAAGAGGATCGGAGCGAAATTTTCTCCAAAATTCTGAATATTCGGATACTGGGATTTTTGAAGCTATCGTATTATCAAGCCATTACTATTTGTTAAGTAAATGTATAAAACTCTAGTTAAGCTACCCTCCCGGCTTACAAATATTTTTTGTAATGGGTAGTGTTACTCTCCTATCATTAGAATTTAAAAACATAACAGAAGATTATGGTTACAAGAATTAAGAGTGTAATTATATGAGCGCTATATATAAAGGTTAGTTTCGTTTTCTTATCTGTAAGGTTAGTATCCTCATTTTTTTTCAGCGCTTCCACAACGGTTATATTTTTTTTTGTCTGAATGATGATGAGCATTATTGCTAAAACGATTATCAAAATCGCGGAAATCCAAGAGTCAGAATAATGCCGTACTAGGTTGGCTATAATTCCTACTATTTGTAACAGACAAAAAATTGGAGTTATCCTATACCACCATATATTCTTTCTGTTTACATAATAAGATACGGCCTTATTTACTTTAGCCTCTTTCCTTTTTTCATTAGTTATAAGCCTGATAGATATATCAAATAGTAACAACTCGACAGCAATCAAGGTGCTTAGATAAACCCAACTCACATAAAATAGAATATCAAATACAGTCATATTTTTTATTTTATAATTACGAAAACATTAAGCGATGTATATAAATTTTCCAAAAAGTTCAAAATTCGAAAGATTATTGAGTGTGAATGTTGCAACATCGATATATGTAGATGGAGTAAATATTACTCCTGATTGAATTTCCAGCTTTTTTTGAGAAGAACTATGATTTAGGCCTGCTGCCCCTGGTAAGGTTACAATCACATTGAAACCTTCTGGTATCATGTTTGAGTCAAGATATGCTAAAACCTTGTCATGGTCAGCAAGTGACGTTTCAAATCCTGTAATTCTTCCAATTGTATTTCGCATTAACATAATTGAAAGGGATTTTTTTTGTTTGGTAAATAACAAAGAGCTCCTGCTTGGTAGATTAAGTTTCGAACATTTTGCTCTAACATTAGAGAATGCAACAACTCAATAAAGTTAAACATCAAATCTTTTTCTGGAGATTTTAATGAACCTGCCAAACAAACAACATAATCAGAATTTTTTATAACGTTAGAAATAGCTTCTTTGTCGGAGAAATCACCTTTTATCAGGTGTAAGTTAGGATCAGTGGATGATATTTTTTCAGGTGATCTAACTAATGCTTGGATTAAATAGTTTTGTTGAAGAGCAAGATTAAGAAATTCCTTTCCTGTAGCACCGGTTGCCCCGAAAAGAGCTATTGTTTTTTTCATTCTTCAATATTTTTCATGATCACTTGGAAAGTATATTGAAGGGAATAGGAGAAAATTGATGTATGTTAATAAATTATTTGTTGGCTATTTCTTTTATGACACGGCACAAGCTTTCTGAAGTAATACCTAAATTTAAAGCTGCGTGAAAGTTTTTTAAACCCTGTTCAATATTCGGGTAAGTATTTATAAAGTCAATAAATGTGCTTTAGTAGCGTGAGTTAAGTTTTTTAAAACTCTTTATTGAAGATGAGCGGAGCGAATTTTACACAACGGTCTGGCTATGAAGTGTAGGAACGATATAGTTGGTTAGGCTTATGCTTTGCAGTCATTGTTGGTTACCGTTTTATTATTTCATATTCAAATTCGAGGATTTTTAAGTTCCATAAAGTTAAAGTTTGTATGGCTGTAATTCTATCATGTTCACTACTTACGACCAATTTATCTCTGAAAGACTTGATAAATTTACTCCATAACTGTCCTTTGGAATCCCTAAGCAAGAAGTAAAACCCACTATCTCCAATTCTTTGTCCCGAAGAATCTAAAATGAGTTCTCCATTTTTACCAACACTCGGAATCAATATCACTGTTGCGTTTCCATTTGGCAAAGGAAAAATAGCCTTGATGCAAATCTGTTTGTTGGGTAAAGAGCAGGTCTCATAAACTCCTGAATAAACAATTTGACCTGTGGATTTGAAAGTCCGAAGCCAAATTGTTCTTTTAACTTCATTGTTCTTTTTATCAACTAGTTTAATTATTTCATTCGTTAGTCCTGATGCATCTTCGAGGTCTTCAATAGGGACATTGAGTTGTTCAATTCTTTTACTGAAAATACTTTTTACTACAATTCCGAAAATTTTGAAAAGAGGGTTCCATTTTACCTTTAAAAGCAAGTCATAATCTGAAGTGCTCTCATAGAAGTTAATTATGTTCGGGGATAATTTTTTTAGTTCGGTTTCTGGCAGTCCTAGATTCCGAATTGAATCGATTAATCCTCTGTTTTTTCTATTACTATCAATTACTAAACTCTCATCTCTCGCTAACTGCTCAACGAATTTTACCCCAATTCCATTTGTTCCACCAAATGGACCTAAAAGCCATTGGTATTTTTTATTGTCAATTTTTTGTCCGAAAAGGATAACCCATTGTTGGGTAATCCAGTCCTGAATGCTTTGATTTATCCTAGCTATTCCCATAACATCAATCAAGATTTAATTTCTTGGAACAAAATTCGATCTACCTTTCCATTTTCCAAACTCAGCTAGAGGTTTAAATCGAAGTGTGGTAAACTCAAAATGAAATTCTTTTCTTTCCCTCTCTTGCATTGCGTTAGAATGCCTTTTCGGATTTTCCACTTTACTATGACCATGCACCATATCGGTCATTTCTTTTTCAGATTTCCAAATTGAAAAGGTTGAGACTATGTTAGGGAACTTAACTGAGGCTAACGACAGAGTTGTTCCTGGGTGGTCTCTGACAAGCTTTTCAACGGGTCTTCCCCAACGTATAAATCTAGGAACAGCTAATGGTTTCATTCTTGCTATTGTAACAGCAACAACAGGAGAGTTTGGACTTTCTAGTTGGTCTTTATCATCTGGTAATTTAAATCCGCTAAACTTTCCCCATTCTCTGATAAAGGACAAACGTATATGCCAACCTTTTGCTAAAATTCTTCCAAAACTGTCCTGTTCCAAATAGTTTTCAAGTGCACTTTCATTTTCCCATTGCATAAAGACAGCAACTTGTCCTATCAAAACTCGAGAAGTCGAAAAGATGGGAGCCCCTAAAGTCATAGCAGTCATGTATTTGGAATGGATAAGTCCTTTAGTGTCTACGGAAATTGGACTTGAGAATATGCTCTTTACTGCTTCAAAAAATGGAAGTTCGATTAAATGATAAGAGAATATGCTCACTTTGTCTTTGTTTGAATGATTATTTCTTTGGTTTTCTTAAAATTACACACAATAGACTGGCTATGAAGTGTAGGAACGATATAGTTGGTTAGGCTTATGCTTTGCAGTCATTGTTGTTTACCGTTTTTTATATTTCAATTATCTTTTGAAGCTTATCTATTATAATTTCTTTACGATATTCTGCGGTAAATGGACTGATATGACACTCTATGATTTCATTTCGCGAGTGATGATTTAATATTTCATTACTCATTTCTTTAAGAAATACTTGCACATCCTCAGTTGCATTTTTAATGTCTTTTACCACTTTAAAATTATTGTTAATTATATAAATAATATCCTCAAAATCATGGCTTGTCCTTGGGTCGTTTCCTCTACTTTTATAGGCTTCCCACTTTGTTGCTAAAAATAAACTTACAGGTAAGATTTTAATTTCAGTATTACCAATTGGTACAGGATAAGTTTTTTTAAAACCTTGTTTCAACCAGCTGTTGGTTGGGCCAAGCGGCGTAGCTTCAAAGGGAATAAAATCAATTAGAATATCTTCATGAGAATATCGATACATTTCAGGTTCCGTAGGTGCTGGATAGATTCTCTTTTTAGCTAATTTTTCCCTCAACGTATCCATTTGATTATAGGTACTTATTTGAACAGAAATATCAATATCCTTGGTAGGTCTAGGCTGCTCTGCTCCTTCGTCAGTTACATATAAACTAACAACTGCACCGCCAACATATAGCACATCTTTATTTAATTCCCCCAGAGATAATGCTACCTTTTCAATTACCTTTAAATTTATGATTTGGTTTTTGAGCATATTAGATTCTTTCCTTTAACATTTCAAATGCAATGTTTTGTTCTCTTGCTTTCCCTATTCTAATTGCATCGGTTAATGCCATTAATTCATAGTATTTCACATCATTAATACAAGCATCTGGAGTTTTTGGATGTAATGGTTCTATGGCTTGTCCTCTTGTGTTTCCTTTCCCATATGGCCATACAAATTTCTCTTCGCTAATAAACTCATTGTTTAAAGGTGGAGCAGAAATTGCCGTTCTTATTCCTCTCACCAATGATCCAGGTTGTTGAGGATATACATAGCGTAGACCTGATTTCAAAAAATCTAATAGAGCTAATTTATTTAGAGTTCTTTTGTCACTACTAATTAAACCGCCAATTACAGATCTATTTATACTTTCACTTACTTCACTCGCGCTAATTTTTAGTTCATACGCTAAATCTTTCATATACCAATGACCTGTTTGTATGCTTCCAATCTTTAGTAGTATGGCTATATCATGAGGTCTCATGCCATTATGTTTTTTCATAAAAATATTTTCTTTTAATTGAAAAGTACAAAAATAATTTGTAATTCGCGATTCGCGAATCATGAATATCTATTCTGGGAAATGGTTTCTAACGTTTTGTGTATGGTGCGTAACCCGAAGGGTATGCACTATATGCCTTGTTGACGTGTCGTGTTTTTATTTCTTTTTAGTTTTCTTTTCCTTTTTCAATAATGGCATTGTGTATTCATTATACAAGTCGAATAGAAATTCAATCCGAGCCGTTTCGTTCATGAATGCCTGTGGTCTGTAACATAAATCAACCGCCTTGTCCAATTCTTGATGCGCTTTTACTAATTTTGGCGGCATAGTCAATGGGTCATACAAATCTGCTAAACTACTTTCTGGGTATTCTGTTCTTACATCTAAAACCTTCTGCGCTTTGATTTCAACTGCTTTTTTGTTTTTGTTACTTGGTTCTATTGGCCAAGGATAGTTGTTGTAAACCATCTCATTGCTGTATCTGTAATCACTCTTTATTCTTCCGCACGTATATTTTACCCAAGCCATATGCATTTCTGATTGAAGCATACCAAATTCAAATAAAGATGCATTGTCAATTGCTAGGCAACTGTCACTTGCAATGATATCAGGCCCAAAAAATCCCATTGGTATGTATTTTCTATTCTCAGAGGAATGACGTGGAACTAAAACATACTTATTTTTTGGCTGTCTAATTTCACCAAAAAGTGTCGGAAAGGCAGCAAGTTTTTGAGTTGCCGCACGAGAACTATTGAGCCTAAGATTTTTTACATTGTCAACACGAATTTGCACATGTTTAAGTTGCTTCAATAAGCTAGGTGAAATACTTTCTAACCAAATACAAAAACGTTCTTTGCCATTCAAAAATTCGTGAGCACTTAAAATAGGCTTAATCACTTGTTCTGCATTTGGTTCAATTCTTAAAAGCTCGTTTGTTTCATCTGGGTTCAGTAAAAAATTACCGCCATCATTTGGCATACTTCCAAATGAAATCTCAGAAACATTGCAGATTGGTTTCCTTCTTTTAAGAACTACTAAGTCAGCCCCTTCAACTAAGTAAGGGTTTATATTTTTTACTGAAATTTCTAACGGTTCTCCTTTAATATCTTCGTAAGACCAAATGGATTTCTTTCTTGCGTCAAAGTTTCCAAAACCAATTATGACGACATGCACAGCAGCTTTTCCCCGTGCTTCATTTGACCAATTAAATGTTCTGTGGGCAAAGTGAATTTTTATACCATAATTATTGAAAAGTTCATTCCATAAAATCCCTGTTTGTTCTCCTTGTGCAATCGAGTTGGTTGAAACGAAACCAACTTTTATTTCTGAGCCATTGATTAGTTTTGATGCCTTTAAATACCAACCCGTTACATAATCCAAAACGCCTGCACCTTTTACGCCATTGAAAACAAGAGCCATATCTTCTTTTTGCTCTTTGCTTTGATATTGCTTTCCAAAAAAAGGTGGATTGCCAAGAATATACGATAATTCAGTTTTTGGTATTATTTCGGTCCATTCAATTCTTAAAGCGTTATCGTTTACGATAGTTGCAGACTTTTTTAATGGTAAACGAGCATAGTACATGCCGAATGCTTCCGAAATACGCAGGTTCATTTGGTGGTCCATTAGCCATAACGCAACTTCTGCAATACGAGCAGGAAATTCATCATATTCAATACCATAGAATTGGTCAACATCTACAAGCATGATTTGGTCGATTCCAAAAACTTGTTGACCACCATATAATTCTTTAAGGACTTCTAATTCCAAAAGTCGTAATTCACGGTAGGTTATGATTAAGAAGTTTCCACAACCACAAGCTGGGTCAAGAAATTTTAAACTACCGAGTTTTTGATGAAATTCTTTGAGCTTACTCTTATTGCTTTTAACCTTTTTAAATTCTCCTTGTAGTTCATCAAGAAAAAGCGGTTTTATCAGTTTTAGAATGTTCTTTTCAGATGTGTAGTGTGCTCCAAGATTTCTGCGTTCTTCAGGATTCATTACGCTTTGGAACATACTACCAAAAATCGCAGGCGAAATTTTCCCCCAATCCAATGCACTGCATTCTAAAAGAATTTCACGCATTCTTGAATTGAATGAAGCAATAGGTAAAGGCTCTTCAAAGAGTTTTCCGTTTACATAAGGAAATGCAGCTAAATGTTCATCAAGGTTTTTGAGTCGTTTGTCAGTAGGTGTATTTAAGACTTGAAAATATTGAGCCAACCAAGCTCCAAGGTCGCTGCCGTCTTCGTTGGTTTTTACTTCTATAAACTCCTTGAAGGTATCTTTTTCAAAAATCCCTGTGTCGTCTGCAAACAAGCAAAAAAGTAACCTTACCAAGAAAACTTCTAAAGGATGTCCTTCATAACCACTTTCTTCTAATTGGTCATGAAGTTTTCCCATTAGTTCAGCTGCCTTGATATTTACAGGGTCTTCATCTTTGAAAGTCCGTTTTTGATAACCTGCGATAAATCCAAAAAGCTTAATGTTTTTATGTAAGTCTTTTATTCCAAACTCGTATTCTTTTTTTTCGTCAAGGTCGTACAGTTTGAAGTTTTCAAAGTCAGAAACCAAGACGTATTTCGGTAATTCATGTTCTTTGATTCCATGAAAGTAGTCAGTTGCTTGTTCAAAAGCAGCATCAAGATTTTTCCCTTTGGATTTGTGTTCAACTAACAGAGTTCCCTTCCAAAAAAGGTCTATGAATCCTTGTTTATTATTCAGCTTTTTAACTGGTTCTTCAAATGTGGCAAGTCGTCTCCTTGAAATACCGAATACATTAAAAAAGTCGTTCCAAAATGAGTCTTTCTCAGCACGTTCTCTGCTTTCGCCTTTCCATTCTTTTGTGAATTTTAAGGCTCTGTTTTTTATTTCATTCCAACTTAATGCCATTATTTAGTTTATGTTTTTTTTGCATGCACGCAACTTTTGTACTTAGCCCAGCCACGTTGGAGAAGAGGAGCGGAGCGAATTCTTCTCCAACGTCCAACTAAAATGAGTATGCTCTCCACTTGCTAGAAGCACCAAAGTTTCTTTTTTGCATTGTCCTTTCAGTTAGCTCAGTTCGCATATTCATTTTAGTGTTTGTTATGGATATTTTTTGATTTCCTTTCGATTGTTTTTTTAAGTTCCACGAACCATTCCTTTTCCTTAGGTAATATTTGAGATTCAAGGTGACTTGTATCCATTTCAATTGAATAACTCTCTCCAAAAAGTTGTAAATCTGTTCCACCAATTTTATCCCATCCATTTGGAAAAAACTTAGGATGATACCGGTGTTCGACTATGTTCATGATTGCTCCGTTCTTATCAAAATCCCCAGGTCCAATGTCGGAAATTCCAAAACCTTTTTGTCTTTCAGGTCTCTCAGACCACAATGGACTAAGATTCCAAGGAACTAATTGAATATCTATTCCATTGAACTGTTTAGGTAAAATCTTATCCATTCCTCCTATAACTCTTGTTACAACTTGATAAACTAATGAAGTCTCTTCGTAAGCCTTCTCGAATTCTGTTTCCTTAAATTTTTTCTTCTCAAACTTTCCAATTTTTCTATTCCATGAGTTTAGAGCAAACCACTTTGCAATATTTATATCATAAGAGAGGTCAAGTATGTCTGTATTCCCATTCAGTTCCCTATCAATTTCAATTTTATGATGTTGCAGGATTCCTCTAGCCTGAATATCTGTCATATAGATATTATCCCTTTCCAGAAAAGCCTGCTTAACTAAATTCGTTCCGTAAGCTTCTAGCTTTTTATATCGGTGAAATTTTTCTTTCGTTGGGGAATTGATTTTACGCAGGAGACTTGGAGTAACTATTTCCGCATAGTTCGATGAATGTCCTCTATACCCAACAAATACAGATAATCTTTCGTGATTAGGAATTTCATAGTTGAATGAATTTTTTTCAAACTGGTTTTCAGGAAGGAGAAAGAGTCGTCCACAAAAAGTGAATGCCAGTCCATTTGCAATTAGATAGAAAATATCTTTTTTAGATAGGCTTTTGATTTCTTCTTCTGTAATGCTATAATCTGAGTGTCTATGAACAATATCAGGATAGCTTTCACCAGTTAATACTTTTTCACCTCCTAACGGACACCACAATAGAAATTTGTCATCAAATTTTTGCCATCCTAGAGATGGTTGTATCGGAAAAGAATTCCTGTGTTTTGGATGAAGTGAATCATTTATTAAAGTTAATCTCCGAGTGTTCGGATTAACGAAGAATTGGCCAAATCCCATTTTAGCCAGTTCTTTTTCAGAAGCTTCTTTTATTTGATCTGCCCAATACATAAGAAATTATCCATAACAAAATAATAAAATTAACTTAGTTCACTTTATCCCTATTGTATCTTTGAGTGTTATTCATTTTACCCTACTCATTTATAAGGATAAACTGAATAAAAGTAATTTATTGGTAAGCTTCAACATACGCATCATGATGCGGTAACATAGATCACATTTTTAATTTGGGGTATTAGTTTAAGTAACTAGATTCTCACTTTTATGGGAATGGCCATTACTTGCTAAGTTCTTTATTCAACGTCATCCCGCGGCGAATGCCGGGATCTGGATGGTTAACCAAGCATCGAATTTTATACACATCGAGATTCCCACTTTCACGGGAATGACAGTAATCGTAGTTCAGTAGTTCTGGTACTGGATGATTTAAGTACCATTCCCTTTTATAAAGTCACTCCGATCCCGATACATCGGGAGAGGAGTCTTCATATAAATATTTTGCTAAGAAATCTATTCCCAAGCGTTAAGTAAAATTCTAGATTTCTTGATACACTCGAAGTATCAAAAAAGAAGCGTAAGCTGTCCGTATCGCATAAAAAATCTGTATTAACCAAAAAAACGAATCAAATAGCCTACTAGACAACTACATCCACCAGCTTTCTAGCCCACGCATGGTGAAGAATTCTGCAATGTTCTTTTGTAATGGTGATTGTGTCAACCGTGATACCCATTGATTTTTTAGCCAAGGAAAATGAGTAGCTCGTCCCATCCTCATATTCAATTCTGCTCTTCGGGCTACTTTTCGTGCCATTGGCTTTTGTTTGCTTTCATATACAAACATATCGGCAAGGGGCAAATCTTTAGAAATCCCCCTACAAAAAGACATCACATTAGCTAAATGCCATGCATCGAGCCAGCCTAAATTCATGCCTTGTCCACCTATTGGACTTACCACATGTGCGGCATCTCCTGCTAGAAGAATCCGATCTACCACAAAACGATCAGCAATATAATGCTGTACCCCAAAGCTACTGTAGGTGGTGCACGTGGAGGAATCTAGTTCTACATCAATGCGTTGTTTAATGAGTTCGGAAAGCAGTTCTGGCGAAGGCTTTTCAACATAACTTGGAGTTTTGGCTACCCAGCGCCGCATGTTATGTGGAAGAGGAAAACATTCAATCAATCCATCTTTAGGTAAATACACAACGGCATCATCCCCAAAATGAGTGGAATCTTTAAAATCACCCATCAAATACGTATCTGGATAGCGTTTTCCCTTGAATGGGATTCCTGCGGATTCTCTCACAAAACTATGTTTGCCGTCACAACCCACTACATACCCAGTTTCTAAGGAATGGGTTTCTCCCTCTTTGTTAACCTCTAGTTGAACATAAAATGCTTCTTGGTGTAAGTGAGCTACTTCTGCGCCTTCTATGATGGAGTGTGGACTAACACGTAAAAGTTCCTCTTTTAGAATACGTTCGGTCTCAGATTGTGCCAAGAGAAGGATGAAGTTGTAGGGTGCTGGACAGGAACTAAAATCAATGGTTCCCAACTGTTTTTTGCCTGAATGGGCATGACCACGATGTACTTTCAAACCAGCTTGGAGGAAAGGATCTTCCATCCCAAGTTTCTCGAAAAGTTCTAGAGAAACTGGATGAATTCCTAAGGATCTAGATCCGCTCATTATTTCCGTTCGCTGTTCTATAATGGTACATGGAATTCCCCTATGATGTAAACAAAGTCCCAGAAAAAGACCCACAGGTCCGCCACCAACAACAACTACATCTTCAATATTCATGTTTTATCGAGGGTTAATAGAAGTCTAAAAAAAGGCATTTGATCAAGCGTCCATTTTTTTGGGATGATGCTCTTTAATTCATCAAAGGTAAAACTTCGCTGAATGGAGATAAGTCCATCCTCTTGGATATAGGAATGTTTAAATAAAAGCGGTGTGATCCATTTAAATAAGTAGAAGCCAAGAAGATTGCGCTCTATGTCACATACTATAATTCTTTGTTTCGCTAATTGTTCGGTGTGTTTGATTAGTTCTGAAACCTCTTCATTCGTTAAATGATGAAGTACATGATTACATATCACAATGTCGAATGATGAACCTTGATCAATCAAATGGGAGGAATGCAGTTTTTTAAATTCTACATTAGCGGGAGTGTTTAACGTCTGCACAAAATCGAGGGCACGTTCGTCTAGTTCAATGGCTAAGATTTGAAGGTTTATTCCATCTTGATGTGCCCATTTTGATAGTTTGATTGGAATATCACCGCCACCAAATCCGATATCAAGTAGGGAATAGGTTTTATTCTTTTCGGTACAAATGGGTTTAATTCTGGTTTTGTAAATCCGTCTCCATCCAGAGAGCATGGTATTTACGATTGAGAACTGTCGATAGGTATTGTTAAGCGTTGTTAGATCACAATCAGCTCGATCCATCCACTCTATTAATTCGGACTGTCGATACTTTAAAGAGTGGCGCATCACGAATGTATATAACTAAAAATACCGGTCTCGATGGTTAAACCGGGACCGAATGCTATGGGCAACACTTTTGCGCCGGAATCTAACTCATGCTTTCTAATTTCATCGAGCACAAATAAAATGGTAGCGGAACTCATGTTTCCGTATTGCGCCAACACATTTCTGGAAGGGATTACTTTTTCAGCGTCAATATTCATGCTGTGTTCAACTTTATCCACGATGGCTCTACCCCCGGGATGTACTGCCCATATATCAATATCATTTTTTGTGATGTTCATTGTTTCAAACATGGGTTGCATAATATGGTCGATGTTTGATTCGATGATGGATGGGATATAACTCGAAAGTACCATTTTGAATCCCGTATCGCTGATTGTCCAAGCCATGTCTTTTTCACCTTCATAGGCTAGAGAAGATGAAAATTCATCCATTCGATACCCATTTTTTTGAGGTTCTTTGGTTGATACAAGTACTCCGGCTGCACCATCAGCAAAAACAGAAGCGGCTAATATTTGATCAATATCGTCCGAAATTTGGAGATGAAGCGAACATAATTCGCACGTAATAACAAGCACAACAGCATTGGGGTCGGCTTTGCAAAATGACGCTGCCATTTTAAGCGCGGGGAAAGCCGCATAACAGCCCATAAATCCAATATGGAATCGCTGGGTGGATGGTGATAATCCCAAATGCCGAACCACTTCAAAATCTGGACCAGGGGCATAAAATCCTGTACAAGAAACGGTTATTACATGGGTGATGGATGCCGCATCTAGGCTTGGGTTTTGCTTTATCAATTGATCGGCAACGTGTAGAAAAAGTTTTTTCGATTCTCTTTCATAAATGGAGTTTCGTTCGCCTGTTGTGGGAGGAATTTCATTTCTGAATACGCGATTAAAAAAACCATCTTCGCTATCTTCGGAAAAATCGTAGTTTACAGCATGGCGTTTTTCGATGCCCGACTGTGAATAAATACGATGTAAAATAGATCTAGTTTTACGGTCTCCAGGAACCGACTTTTTCATTATTTCTCGAACATTTTGTTGCAGTTCGAAGGTTTCGGGAACAGCGGTTGCTATGTCGTTGATGTATACAGCCATATCTAAGAATAATGCTTTTATTAAAGCTTCGGAAATGGTTATTTATCTTTTTAAAAGTTTAATTAACTAACAAAAATTTTGTACTATCTATTCATGGATGATACTTTTATTTCATGAACCCAAATCTAAGATGAGGTACTCTAATTTATTTTTCATAGAACGATTTCAATGGGTCAACCATGAGTTGAATGAATTGCTAGAAGGGGTTGATGAGAATGTATTTTTAAGGGTCCCAAAACATGGTGGATGGTGTATAGGAGAGATTATAAGCCATATAAATAAAACAACAGATTTGTACCTGTCTCAAATGGAACCTCCTTTCGATAAAAAAGGAGAGGTACTTCCAAAAGGGGATAGCGAGTATTATATACCATGGACATTACGTGCATTTGTTAAGGCTGTTAGTCCCGAGTTTAATCTAAAATTAGGTACGTTTCCTGCTTTTCATCCTCAGAAAAAAGCAGATTTAAAGAGAGAAGCGTTATTATTCCACTTCAATCAAAACATGAATCGATTCGTAAAGATCGCAGAACGTGCAGAAAAAGAACATATAAACCTAGACAAAATTAAAGTTAGGAATCCCATTGTTAAGATTCTGAAGATGCCAGTGAGTGTTTGTCTCATCATTCACGAACGGCATACCCTAAGACATATAGAGCAAATAAAGAGGCTTATTTCAAAAACATAGTTTCTTATCCTAATTAGAAACTTGGATCGTTGTATTCAATAATTGCTTTTTGGACAAGATTTCGTTTTTCAAAATTTGGAATCCAAATACTTCCAGTAAAAATACCTATTCCAATAACAGGGCCTGTTATATCTAGTTCATCTTTATCTGCTTGGTTGGAGAGCGTGATACCTGCAATAGCCAATCCTGCTATCGCACCAACCCATTGAACTGCTGTTAGACCATCTCGTTGTTGAAGATATTCCATACTAATAGGATTGTCATTTAGATGTTGTTTCAAATTGTAGGCATTAACTTTCATGAGTGGTCCATCATTTTTTGAAAAATATTCGACTTGAGAAGATGAAAATCCGCCGCCAACATAGAAGGATCCGCCTCCTGGCGCACTCACTGGCATCCAAGTTCCTCCACTATAAGATGTTACAGTACGGGTAAATAAATCAATATTACCCTCAATTATGCGTTCAGCCCAAGTATCACCATATCCTTGACTCATTCGTATAAAATATCCTTCATAAGATTGAAATCGATACACATCTTGAAGCAACACTTCTGTAGTATCATTGACAATAAGTTTTCCTTTTTGAAAGATTTTATCTACCCGTTCAATATTACCTTCTATGATGGTTCCATTTTTGAGTTCTACGAATTGATTATTTTGTGCAAAAGATACAGTAGAGTAAAGTAGTACAATAAAAATGGTAGCTATGTTTTGCATAATATTTAATTTACATATTCCAATTTAAAGGTAGCTTAGGTCGAATGTATGAAGATGGGTTTGGTATTTCAATTTTTATTAAGAGTACTTTTAGCCGTTTTAGTCATTAAATGAAATCGGGTATTATGACATATAGCAGCAACAGAAAGTCCAGAAATTAATCCAATCCATAGCCCACCGGGACCAAAATCTGTGATAATGCCAAGGTAATATCCTACAGAAAATCCAATCAGCCAGTAAGAAATAAAGTTAAAAATCATGGGCATTCGGGTATCTTTGAGACCTCGTAAGGCACCAAAACCACCCACCTGTAAGCCATCTGAAATTTGAAATAAACCAGCATAAAAAATTAAAGATACAGCTAATGCCATTACTTCTGGATCGTTGGTATAAATTCCAACAATATGTTCTGGAATGGTAAAAATTAAAATAGCTGTGAACATCATTATGGTTACACACACTATTGTTCCTAAAAACCCTCTAAATCGGGCTTGCTTCATTGAGTTTTGACCAACGGCAAGCCCAACTCTTTGAGAAATCGCCATGGAAAGCCCGAAGGGAATCATAAATATAGTTGCAGCAATATTTATGGCTACTTGGTGCGATGCGGATGCAGTGACTGATAGCGTTCCCATTAATACACTAACCGCTGCAAATAATAATACTTCTAGCGTAGAACTAATACCATTTGGCACACCAATATGTAAAATTTCTTTGATGTATTTCCAGTCGGGTCCTTTAGTGCGAGCGAAAATATTAAACCGTTTTATGGGTTTAAATGAAGCCATAAAAAGTACCATTGCTAAGCCACCCGATAGTTGCACCACAGTAGTTGCATATCCTGTGCCTTCGGCTCCCATGGCTGTAAACCCAAGTTTGCCGTACATCAACACATAGTCTATGGGAATGTTTAGAATAAGCATCAATAATGCGATATACATGGCTGGTTTTGTAATAGCTAAACCTTCTGTGAAGTAACGTAAGCCTGCAAAAGTGAGTAATCCTGGTATCCCCCAAGAAATTGCTTTTAAATAATCGGACGACTTTGGAATAATCTCTGGATCTACATTTAACCAATACATTATTAAATCCAGATGACGTATGAATACAAAAGAGGGGATTGTAAGAAATGCAACCATCCATAATGTTTGTCGGGCCGACTTTCCTATTTCATCAAATTTTCTAGCCCCCAAATATTGAGACACAATAGGATTAATTGCTACCAAAATAGCCATTCCAAATAAAGAAATAGGTAGGTACAAAGCATTACCTACAGCCACGCCTGCTAGATCAACTGCAGATAGATTACCCGCCATAATCGTATCTGTGACGTTCAAACCCATCCCTAAAAGTTGAGTTCCAACAATAGGTAACCCCATTTTTAAGAGAATCATAACCTCAGTTTTTATGTCTTGGTAAGAGTGGTTCAAGTCGATGTTAAATGAGGAATAATTGTACGGAAATTCGGTTCAAAAAAAAGATGAGATTATGAGTTATTAAGAGGCAGTGTTATAGTAAATGTAGTGCCAGTTGAAGCAGTGCTTTCAAACGAAATGGAACCATGATGTTCTTCAATAATTTTTTTTGTAATGGCGAGTCCAAGCCCCGTGCCAGAGGTTTTGGTTGAAAAATTAGGTAGAAATATATGTTCTGAATCTTCTTTTGAAATACCAACCCCATTATCTATAATTTTGATATCCACCGATTTAGATGTTTTATTCCAAACCGTAGTTAATAGAATACTACCCTCTTCAGAAATGGCTTCTTTCGCATTTTTTATTAGATTTACGAAAACTCTTCTCAGCTCATCTGATACCCCCATGATTAAAAACTCACGGGTATCAAATTTTGTAGAAAGGTTTAAATGATCTTCTTCATACATCATTACTACCGAATGGATCAATTCATTAACCTTTATTTCTTTAAATTTTTGGGAAGTGGGTTGTGCAAATTTTGAGAAGTCTGACGCGATTTTGTTTAATGCTTCAATTTGTTCAATCATACTTTTTGTGATTGCAGTGACCCTAGGTTTATTTAGTTTTAATTCTGCCCCTGTTTTTTGAAGTTGGCGTTCAAGATGCTGCAAATTTAGTTTCATTGGGGTGAGAGGATTTTTAATCTCATGCGCTACTTGTTGTGCCATTTGTTTCCATGCTGCTTCTCGTTCATTCTGTGCTAATTCATTTTGCAATTTTTTTAAGCGAATAGCCATGGAATTGTATGCTTGAGTAAGCATTCCTATTTCATCATTCGATTCTACCTTTATTCTAGTATTTAAGTCGCCGGAAGAAATCTTTTCTAATCCTTTTTCCAGTGTAATTATGGGAGCGGTAATTCGGGTACTTATAAATCCTATAGTTAGAATAAGTACTCCAAAAATTAATGAGTAAAATGCGAGTAAATAACTTGATGTTGAAAGTAACCGACTGTAGAAGTCCGGTGTTTTTAAAAACGTTGGAATACCAACAATACCAGCTATCTCATTGTCTGAATTTAACCAAGGTTGGTATCCGATCATGAGTTCCTGATCTCCAATGGAGAGTATATCGATCGCAAGTTGTGCGCCTTCATTCACAATTTCTTGATACATCGACCAGGGAATGGTTGGTGGTAGTAAATGTTGGCTGTACATAGGTGGGGTGGTAGAGTTAACCAATATTCCTTGTGAATAAAGGGAAGCATCAACACCTAAAACAGCGGTAATATTTTCAAGGAAATCGTTAGAAAATTGATCGGTTTCATTTACCTCGCTCAATGTTTCGGTAAGAGTAATTAATTGATCGCGGAGAGCCTCTTGTACTTCTATCTTGTTTTGGGATTCTAAGATTAAGGCGGTAGCCCCAATCAAAAGGAATAAACAAATAACACTAGCAATGATGGATCTATCCATAATGCGATCTCGAATTTTTCTAGATTTAGAAATGGTATTCCAAAATCTTGTACTAGTAAGTACTACCAAAATGAGAATGAGCGGTATTGCTGTAGTGAAGTAAATTCTGAGAAATACATACAAAATTTGGGGAACCGTTACTTGTTGATGAGTACCTCGAATCACGCTACCCGTTTTACTTTGAACAAAACGTTCTTTTAGTTTCATATTTTGCATGGTTGAGGATTGCACCCATTCTGCATTGGCTAACATATAATCTTGTATTTTAGCTGGCAGAACCCCATAATCGGGAATAGATGTAAGAGTGCCACTCACAACAGATCGAGTTGGTATTCCCGATACATATTCAGTGAAGGTAAAAGCCGTTTCTTCTGGAGATTGTATTGTTGCATTTACAACAGATCGAAAGGGTCGGTTTAATTCAGGTATTTCTTTATATAAAGTTGCTAATATCCATCCGCTGATGGTTTCAGATCTTCTACTTTGATATACAGGTATCCATCCACGCATAAAATATGAATATTCAGCATTTACTGTATTTATTGGTTGATTTCGTAGAATAGGGCGGATATTAGCCTTTCGTATACGCTCTTCCTCATAAGGGATAATTAATTCATCGATTCTGTAATCTCTCGTCCATTGAGGAACTGATAAATTCGTATTATAGGCAGCAAGTGGAGTTCCAGATTTATCTATTAATTGAACAGAAAATGAATATTTTAGCCAATCCTCCAGGAGCAGTTCATTAATAATTTGTTCGAAATTTGATACACTGTAAAGAGATATTGATCTTACTTCTGAGTATGCTTCGTTTAGAAGATCACTGATTACTTGTTGTATTTTTTCCTCATTGTCTTCCTCAAATGCATTGGTATTTGTTTCTAGTTTACTATATAACACTTCATCAAAAGAGAAGTAAATAATTGTTGTGATTGAAGAAGCAACAAGCATTATCAAGAATAAAAGTAAACGGATTAAAGATTTATCTAATGTTAGGCTATGATATCTAATCTGTAGATAAGTAAGCGCCAATAGCACAAGAATTACCATTAAAGAAACCCAAATAATTGAGTGATCCATACTCATCTCTTTACTCAAAATAAGACTAAATAATAATGGGATTAATTGCCCAAATATGGTTGATCCAAAAATACCTATGGAACTTAAGAAGTTATTTGTTAGGCCTCTATTGAATGAGATATTGAAGATGAGTGCTATGATGAGAATTGATGTGCCAAAAATCCAAATCCAAAGCGTTGATTCTAAAGAAGATGTAAGAATTTGATTAAATAGATTGAGTTGAGTTTCTACAATGTGGTTATAGATATTAGTTAGAAAATATAGTAACAGAGTAGAGAATGTTACTCCATGAAGAAAGCTAACTAAATAGGCTTCCGACAAATTAGAAGTAACTGTTATTTCATAGCGCGATTTTATAAATCTGAAAAAACAGAAATATCCAAGTAGGATAAAAATAACATCGATTAATAGATGTACAAAGGAATGATCTACTAAGAGAGGTAGAAATGGATCTTGAAGCGCATGAATTAATCCTAAAAAAGACCACTGTAATAGGAGTCGAAGATAGATATTAATAGATTTAGTGAGCCACAGAATTAAAATTGTAAATAAAATTACGATACATAAAATGAAATAAGAGCGAATATTTCTAATCTTATCCTTACTGTTAGATAGATACACATCAATATCTGAGTTGGAGGCGTAAACAAGTGCGATAAAATTACCTGCCATCGTTTCAAAAACTCTTGAGTGAATAACAGAATCTTGTCTGATTGTTGCATAAGAAACTCTAACTGGAAATTGATAAGGCTCATTAATTTGAAGTTCTACATCAAAACTTTGATTTCCACCAATACTAAATTCGTTTTGTTGATTGAGTAAAAATCGAGTATAGACTTGATAATAGGTGGTATCCGTATTTTGAATATTGGTGATTGGTATTATTGATTGTAAGAACTGAACATTTCCTTCACGCACTCTATATAATTGTAGTTCAGTATTATTAGCTTCAATGGAATCGAGTTCTGAAGTTGATGTATACCCTTTCCAGTAAATAGGTTTTTTTTCTTTGTAAACAGACACCCCCCAAAAATCTGAATCTATTGAACGTATATTATTTAGATGTTGGTTGCTAATTAGAAGTTTAGCGATTTCATTAGCAAATTCTGTGGAAGATGAGCTGAATTCAAAGATTTGACTTTGAAATTGATTGAATGATTGTTCTACAGACTGGGATGCAATATTTTGAATATCCTTTTGATTCTGTTCATTTTTTAAGTGATACCATTCAAATATAAGAAATGATACAGCTACGCTGGCGAGCAGAGCATACAGGATAGATGTTATGTGTGAATTTTTGAATCCCATTCATTTCCAACGCAAAAAATTATAAGTGTTGTACCTGTTAAGATATAAGATTCATGATACTTGTATCAGGTTCCCCAGAAAGTACTTTTATAATCGCATCAGCTGCAAGCATTCCAATGGCTTTTCTAGTTTCATAGGTAGCACTGGCAATATGAGGAAGAATGGTGCAGTTAGGTGCTGAAAGTAAATCTGGATGAACGGTTGGTTCTTCTTCGAATACATCCAATCCGGCGCCAAAAATGATACCATTATGTAAAGCATGAGCTAAAGCAGCTTCATCTACCACCGGCCCACGCGAGATGTTTATCAGTAAGGCATGTTTTGGCATCAGATGTAATAGTTCTTTATTCACTAAATGATGCGTTTCTGGAGTAAGAGGACAATTAAGGCTAAGAACATCGGAACTTGATGCTATTTGATTTATATCAGGAATATATGTTGCGTCAAGCTCATTTTCGATATGTTGTGGTAATGGACGTCTATTACAATATTGTATGTCCATTCCGAAAGCTATAGCACGCTTTGCAAATGCTTGTCCAATTCTTCCCATCCCAATAATGCCAAGTTTTCTTCCTCGTAGCTCTGGGCCAAGAAAACCAAGTGGTTCCCATCCTTTAAAACCACCTTCACGTAAATATTTTTCAGCCTGGTAGAAATTTCTACTTGTCGCCATTAATAAAGCCATAGCAAAATCTCCACAACCCTCAGTAAGAACATTAGGGGTATTTGCTACTTTTATCCCTAGATTCGCAGCCATGTTAATATCAATATTATTGTAGCCTACCGCGAAATTTGCCACTATTTTCAGATGCGTAGCAGCTTTCAAAACGCGAGCAGTTACTGGATTAGAAAGCATAGAAAGTAGACCATCAAAAGATGCAATATCGGATATTAGATGTTTTTCATCTAGATACCTGCCCTTTTCACCAACAGTAACCTCCCCAAATTCTGAAAGATACTTGATTACCGATTCTGGAATCGGTTCAGTAATTAAAATTCGAGGCTTTGGTTTACTCATTTATTCATTTTCGATATGAGTAATACGAGCATCATTCCAAACTCTTTCAATACTATAAAATTGGCGTTTCTCTTTGCTCATTACATGAACTACAATATTTATAAAGTCAAGTATGATCCAATTTCTTGCTTGTATCCCTTCCTTTTTCCATGGTTTTTCTCCCGTTTGTTTTAGAACCTCTTCTTCAATAGAATCAGAGATGGCTTTATTTTGGGTATCAGAGTTGCCACTACAAATAACAAAATAATCGGTAAGTGTTGTAAGATCTGATACATCCATCACAGTAATGTCTGACGCTTTTTTCTCCTTCATCCCTTCGACAACTAGCTCTACTAAACTTTTTGAATCGGGTTTAGTTTGAAATTGATCGTTTGCTGGTTGGTTAATATTTACCATTTATTCTGTGTTAAGCTGTTCAAAATCATGACCTATTACTACGGTCACATCTAAATAATAATCGGGTGATTCTTCCCTAATAATGTTCTCTTTATCAATGCCTAGAGCAGATGCAATTTGTTGTGCATTTTTCATAACACCACTCCGAGAAATCACGATTGTATTTTTAAGTTCAAAATGGTCGAAATTCCCTGTTTCTACTACATCAAACCCATTTTTTCTCATTATCCCTGTGTAACGGTTTGCTATACCGGCAACACCACATCCATTCAGCACTTCAATTTGAATGATATTGCTTATTAGTTGAGAGTTACTTTCCGCTCTAGTATTCAATATTCGAGGATAAACTACTCGAGTTCCTAAAGCGAATAGAAGTACAATTAATAAGATACTCAAAAAGCCGATAGCAGTATTGAGCAGTAATTGGTTGATGGATGAATGTTGACTATCAGAAGAAGGGTCTGTCATTCAAAAAAAATTTAATACCACATCCAATTATTACGATATCTATTGTACCTATTAAATCCATATGGGTTATATCCAAAACCTCTGGGAAGTTGTTGGTATTGAACTCGTAAAAAAGCTTTGTCGCTTAGTTTATAATTCAATTCTGCGTTTCTAATGATAACTTGGTTCTGCATGTTGCTTGAACCTAAGAAGTTTTGATTCCCCCCAAATGGAGAGTGTAAGAAAGAGATATCTACACGGCCATTCATACGATCACTGATATTGAACTGCATAGTATTGGTGTATGCATTCATATTTTGGTAATTACCTCCAAAGGAACTAAACGACATACTGTAGGAATGCGACATTTCAATGTTGCTAAAGAATCTATTTAAACTATGTTGCACGGTTGGTGCACGCTCATCGATTAATGGTCCTGTGTAGTCGAAATAGGTGGGTAAGTCAGACCGGTATTGAGCGAATGTCAATTGAGAACAAATAACAAAAAATATAAAAAAGCTGAGTTTCTTCATTGGGTTGTGATTTCACTGAATACGTGGAAATATATCTATTAGTATAACAAAATGGTTACTGTAAGTAAAATATAGTGGTGTGTATTTTTAATTGATCTAAAAGTATAAAAAGCTTATCTTTTTCCTCTTTTGAAAGTTTATAAATTGACAACAAATTAACGAAATCCGAGAGATGAAACTCACCGATTTTAGATACGAATTAGAAGGATTAAATATTCCTGACACTCCACACACAAAACGCGATGATTCTCGACTCATGGTACTTAATCGTGCTGAGAAAACTATTGAGCATCGAAAGTTTTCTGACTTACATGAATATTTAAATGAGGGTGATGTTGTTGTTTATAATAACACTAAAGTATTCCCGGCACGTCTAAATGGGAAAAAAGAAAAAACAGAAGCTGATATTGAAGTGTTTCTCTTAAGAGAGTTGCAGCCAGAAAATATGCTGTGGGATGTGTTGGTAGAGCCAGCGAGAAAAATTAGAATTGGCAACAAGCTCTATTTTGGGGAAGGTGATTGCGAGTTAATGGCGGAAGTAGTAGATAATACAACTTCTCGTGGTAGAACCATTCGATTCTTATTTGATGGCCCTAATGAAGAACTGTATGAAAGATTAGATATACTTGGTAAAATGCCATTACCTCCATATATCGAAAGGGAGCCTAGAGAAGAAGATAAAAAACAATATCAAACCATATTTGCTAAAGAACGAGGTGCTGTTGCCGCACCTACTGCAGCGCTTCATTTCACGGATGAGTTGGTAGAAAAGATCAAAGCCAAAGGGGTTGAATTTTTACCTATTACTCTCCACATAGGATGGGGAACATTCAGAAACGTAGAAGTAGAAGATTTGACTAAACATAGAATGGATTCTGAAAATTATTTTATTTCTATGGATACCTCAGATAAAATAAATATAACCCTCAAGAAAAAGAGAAATAAAGTAGTTGCTGTTGGCGCAAGTGTAGTTCGAGCTATAGAAACGAGTGTTATGGCAAGCGGTATGTCAAAAATGGGAACTGGTTGGACAGACAAATTCATATATCCACCTTATCAATTTAAAATAACCGAATGTCTAATCACTAATTTCCACAGACCTGAATCTACCCTGTTGATGATGGGGGCAGCATTTGCTGGTTATGATTTTTTGATGGAAGCTTTTGAGCAAGCAAAAAAGGATAATTATCGTCTGTTTTCTTTTGGCGATGCAATGATAATTATTTAATTCTGTGGAGAAGCTGGCGGTAATTATACCGGCGGCAGGTTCTGGAACTCGCATGGGTTCCTTCAAGCCCAAACCATTTATCATTTTAGGTGACAAGCCAATTATATGGCATACCATTAATGCGTTCCTGAAATTAGATTCTCTAATTCAAATCATCATTCCTACTTCTAAGGAATGGTTGAATGAAGTCGAAATTATTTGTGAATCACTTCCAAAAAATAAGGTCCAATTTGATGTAATTGTTGGTGGGAGTGAACGACAATTTTCAATCAATAATGGATTAAAATTCCTTCATGATGATGTTGATTTAGTTGCTGTTCATGATGCAGTTCGCCCTTTCATCGACTGGCATTTAATTAAAAAGGTGTGTAAAAGGGCGTTAACTTATGGTGGGGCTATAGTGGGGGTGCCAGCAAAAGATACAATTAAAAAGGTAGGGGAAAATCAGACCATCATAGATACACCAAATCGTACATCATTATGGCAAGCCCAAACACCGCAGATATTTCGAAGGGAACTTCTAACTAAAGCATATAATTCTGCCATAGAAAAAGATTTTTTTGGAACAGATGATGCATCTTTAGTTGAAAGAATTGGAGGGGATATAAAAATTGTGGAAGGTGACCGTAAAAATTTAAAAATTACATATCCAATAGATTTGAAAATTGCAGAAATGATTTTAAAGGAAAATGAGGAAATATGAGAATCGGATATGGATTTGACACTCATAAATTAGTTAAAGATCGCCCCTTAATAATTGGAGGAGTTGAAGTTCCTTTTGAAAAAGGCTTATATGGACACTCAGATGCAGACGTTTTGTTACATGCTATAACGGATGCAATTTTAGGAGCAGTAGCACTAGGTGATATAGGTCAACATTTTCCGGATAATGATCCAGCGTATAAAGATGCAAATAGTCGTGAATTATTAAAGCATTGTTATGAGCTCGTGAAAAATGAAGGGTTTGAGATTGGAAATATAGATGCTACAGTAATTGCTGAACGTCCTAAACTTATGCCTCATATAAAAAAAATAAGAGAAACCATTGCTGTTGATTTGGGTCTTTCAATACATCAAATATCTGTGAAGGCTACTACCTCTGAGAAAATGGGATTCGTTGGTAGAGAAGAAGGAATATCAGCAACTGCTACCGCACTGTTAAAGCCGATGTGAGAATATGGTTGACCAAGTGGTGCAAGTTGTCATCGATTGGGTAGCACAAGTTAGCCCATTTAAAGTGTATGTAGCTTTTACTCTAATAGCCTACCTAGAGAATATTCTTCCTCCAATACCAGGAGACATACTTATTGTTTTTAGTGGATATTTGGCTGCAGAAGGACTAGTTAGCTTAATTCCAATTTGGATTTTTACCGTTTTAGCCTCGGTACTGGGTTTTATGAATATGTATTGGCTTGGCAAGAAGTTGGAACATCAGATTTCCACGAACACACATGAGTATTTTTTATTAAAATTTTTTAAGTACAAGTATATAAAAATCGCTAAGACTTGGATGCAAAAGTATGGCCAATGGGTTGTGGTAAGCAATAGATTTTTAGCAGGTACACGCTCTGTTATTTCATTAACTGCTGGTGTTTCGGATCTCAAAATTACGCAAACTACATTCAGTTCATTTATAAGTTCTGTACTATGGAATGCTATTCTGATAGGTTCTGGATGGTTAGTCAAAGAAAATTGGGCAATAATTGGGAACTATTTAACCGCTTATGGAAAGTTGATTTTATTGGGGATATCATTACTGATTATCAGCAGAATTTTGCTCTCATATTTTAAGAAGAAAAAGACTAATGAAAGTAATTGATTTATAAAGAAATTTTTGTGAAACCAATGGTTGACAATTTTTGGATTGATAGGTATTTTTTAAGTCTTTCGCAAAATGCCAGTGTAGCTCAGTTGGTAGAGCAACGGTTTTGTAAACCGTCGGTCATCGGTTCGAATCCGGTCACTGGCTCATGTTGTGGAAGGGGAGATACCAAAGCGGCCAACTGGGGCAGACTGTAAATCTGTTGTCTTACGACTTCGTAGGTTCGAATCCTGCTCTCCCCACAAACATATTGCGAGCGTAACTCAATTGGTAGAGTGTCAGCCTTCCAAGCTGAATGTTGCCGGTTCGATCCCGGTCGCTCGCTCAACCAATGCCGATATAGCTCAGCGGTAGAGCACTTCCATGGTAAGGAAGGGGTCGTCGGTTCAAGTCCGACTATCGGCTCGCTGGAACAAACTTTTTAAACTTTACTTAATAACACATTTAAAAAATGGCAAAAGAGACCTTTCAACGCACCAAGCCGCATGTGAATGTGGGCACCATTGGACACGTAGATCATGGTAAGACAACCTTAACGGCGGCGATTACGGCAGTAATGGCTAAAACATGGGGAGGAGAAGCGCAAGCATTCGATCAGATCGATAATGCCCCAGAAGAGCGAGAGCGTGGAATAACCATAGCCACAGCTCATGTGGAATATGAAAGCGAAGTGCGTCATTATGCGCATGTGGATTGTCCGGGTCACGCTGATTACGTGAAGAACATGGTTACAGGAGCGGCGCAGATGGATGGAGCGATTCTAGTGGTGGCTGCAACCGATGGTCCTATGCCACAGACCAGAGAGCATATCTTGCTTGCACGTCAGGTAGGGGTGCCGCAGATTGTGGTATTCATGAACAAGGTTGACTTAGTAGACGACGAGGAGTTGTTGGAGTTGGTTGAGCTTGAAGTGCGTGAGTTGTTATCTAGTTACGAGTTTGACGGTGATGATATACCTGTGATTCAGGGATCTGCTTTAGGAGCACTTAATGGTGAAGCGCAGTGGGAAGAGAAGGTAGTGGAATTGATTGCTGCTGTAGATGAGACCATACCTACTCCAGAGCGAGATGTAGACAAGCCGTTCTTGATGCCGGTGGAAGATGTATTCTCGATTACAGGTCGTGGTACAGTGGCCACGGGCCGGATTGAGCGTGGAGTGATTAAGATCAACGAGGAAGTAGAGATCGTTGGGATCATCGAAGAGCCGATGAAGAGTGTAGTAACGGGCATAGAGATGTTTCGTCGTTTGTTAGATCAAGGCGAGGCAGGAGATAATGCAGGGATTTTATTGCGTGGGATAAGCAAAGATGATATTCAGCGTGGTATGGTATTGTGTAAGCCAGGTTCAATAAACCCACATAAGAAGTTTGAGTGTGAGGTGTATGTGTTGAGCAAAGACGAAGGTGGAAGACACACGCCGTTTTTCAAAGGCTACCGTCCACAGTTCTATTTCCGTACAACGGATGTAACAGGCGCATGTGAGTTGCCGAGTGGAGTGGAGATGGTAATGCCTGGAGACAATGTGAAATTGGATGTAGAACTCATTCAGCCGGTAGCGATGGAAGAAGGGCTGCGTTTTGCAATCCGCGAAGGTGGCCGCACAGTGGGCGCAGGTGTGGTAACTAAAATCTTAGATTAACAGAAGATTAGCAAAGAAGTTAAAACATTAAGAGTAGGTGGTTACACTACCTACTCTTATGTATTAACGGGCGTAGCTCAGCTGGTAGAGCACTGGTCTCCAAAACCAGGTGTCGGGAGTTCGAGTCTCTCCGCCCGTGCAAACTAAACATTGATATGAATAAGCTTACTAAATTTTTCGAGAGTGTAGTTGCTGAGTTTAAAAAAGTCAGTTGGCCAACACAACAAGAGTTAATTGATAATACTATAATTGTAGTTGTGTTCTCGATTATACTGTCTACCTTTATATTTGGTGTAGATCAATTATATAGTACAGTACTTGAAGCTATTTACAAATTATGAGTAAAGAATTAGAACATGGGTGGTATGTAGTCAGATGCTTTTCCAGCCATGAAAAGAAAGTTAAAGAATTCCTAGACCGCGAAATCGAAGAACAAAACTTGAGTGATAAAATACTTGATGTTTTGGTACCAACAGAAACTGTTGTAGAAATTCGTGGTGGAAAGAAACGTACACGTGAGAAAAATTTCTTTCCTGGATATATTTTATTGAATACTCATTATGATGAAGAGGTGAATAACCTCATACAAAGCGCACCATCTTGCCTAGGTTTCCTAAAGGTAGGGAAACAGCAAACGGTGCCAACACCACTTAAGAAGCACGAAGTCAAACGCATCATTGGTAGAGTGCAAGAAGCTGGTGAAGAATTACGGAACGTTGATATTCCTTACAGCGAAGGAGACATGATTAAAGTGATCTCTGGTCCATTCAAAGATTTTGATGGAACTGTGCAGGAAGTAAATGCTGATAAATTGAAGCTCAGAGTATTAGTGAGCATATTCGGCAGACGCACCCCCGTAGAGGTGGATGTAAACCAAGTTGAATCCACTACATAAAAGAACCTAGTTGATGCAAACTAGCTATTACGCGATAAACTGAAGTTATATAATTAGAATAGGATCCTGAGAATCCATGGCTAAAAAAGTTGAAAGAATCCTGAAACTCCAAATTGTTGGAGGCCAGGCGAACCCTGCCCCTCCTGTAGGTCCTGCATTAGGTCAGGCTGGTATCAATATTATGGAGTTTTGTAAAGCCTTTAATGCTAAGACTCAGGAAAAAACTGGAACTGTTATTCCTGTAGAGATCACAGTGTTTGCGGACAAGTCATTTACATTTAAGACTAAAACTCCGCCAGCACCTGTACTTCTCAAACAAGCAGCGAAGATCAAATCCGGTTCAGGCGAACCGAATCGTACGAAAGTAGGAACGGTAACCTGGAGCCAGTGCAAAGAAATTGCAGAACAGAAAATGGAAGACTTAAATGCGTTTGAAGTTGAAGCTGCTGCAGAAATGATTGCCGGTACGGCTCGTAGTATGGGTCTTAGAGTAAATCGCGACGTTTAAAGGAACTAAATAAATGGCGAAAAAAGGAAAGAAATATCAAGCAGCTTCGGCAATGATTAACCCAGAGACGGAATACTCTCTTGAGGAAGCTTGTGATCTTGTTATCAAAACCTCTACAACCAGTTTCGATGCATCTGTTGATGTTGACATACGGTTAGGTGTCGATCCACGACATGCCGACCAAATGGTTCGTGGCACAGTAAGTTTGCCACACGGAACAGGTAAAGAAGTAAAGGTTTTAGCTCTCGTAAATGAGAGCAAACAAGCAGAAGCAACCGATGCGGGAGCCGATTATGTTGGCCTTGATGAATACATTACCAAAATTGAAGAAGGGTGGGCGGATATCGATGTGATTATCGCAACACCTGATGTGATGGGAAAACTCGGTAAGCTAGGTCGTTTTCTAGGGCCCCGAGGTTTAATGCCGAATCCTAAAAGTGGAACTGTTACTATGGATGTTGGCGCAGCTGTTAAACAAGTAAAAGCAGGTCAAATTGATTTTCGAGTTGACAAAACCGGAATTCTTCACACTGCCATAGGAAAAGTTAGTTTTAACTCTTCCGATTTACGTGAAAATGCAGAAGCATTTTTCCAAACAGTAATGCGTTTGAAGCCTTCATCTTCTAAAGGAATATACGTTAAAAGTGTATACCTGAGTTCAACCATGGGCCCAAGCATACCTGTAAGCAGAACCGCAGTTACATCCCTTAATTAGGAGGAATTAAATTATGCCTACTGCAGAAAAACGAGCAGTTTTAGACGAAATTACGGCAAATCTGAAAAATTCAAACGCAATTTACATTGCAAATTATTCAGGAATGTCTGTGGATGAAGCTAATCAATTGCGTGGAGCTTTCCGTAAGGGAAATGTGACCTACAAAGTGTATAAAAACAAATTAATGAAGCTTGCGATGGAAGAAGTAGGTGGATATGATGATATCTTACCTGTATTAACCCAGCAAAATGGCTTCGCTTTTGTAGAAGAAGAATTATCTGCACCCGCAAAAGTGTTAAAAGATTTTATCAAAGACAACAAAAAACCAGAATTTAGAGCTGCCTTAATTGATGGTGAATATTTTGGTGAAGATAAACTGGATACACTTGCTGCAATGAAATCTAAAAATGAAATCATTGGAGACGTTCTTGGCTTATTGATGGCACCAATTACTAATGTAGTTAGTGCTTTGAATGCACAAGGATCCAACATTGTTGGAGCAGTGAAGACCATCGCCGAAAAGGGCGAAAACTAACCCTTATTTAACAAAAAGAAATTACATACAAAACAACTGGAGATAAAAAATGGCTGACGTTAAAGAATTAGCAGAACAGCTAGTTAACTTAACTATAAAAGAAGCAAACGAACTTGCGAAAGTTCTTGAAGAAGATTACGATATCAAACCTGCAGCTGCAGCTGTTGCTGTTGCTGGCCCAGCCGGTGGTGGTGATGCTGGTGGTGCTGCTGAAGAGCAGACTGAATTTGATGTTGTACTTACGGCTGCTGGCCCTAAGAAAATTGCTGTAATTAAAGAAGTGCGCGGTATCACTGGTCTTGGCTTAAAAGAAGCCAAAGAATTAGTAGACGGTGCTCCAAATACAGTAAAAGAAGCAGCATCTAAAGATGAAGCAGAAGAAATCAAAAACAAGCTTGAAGAAGCTGGAGCTACAGTCGAGCTCAAGTAATATTTTGCTATCAATCGCTTTAAGCCAATATCGTGAAAACGGTATTGGCCTTTGGCGTCTATGTACCCATGCCCTGTAAATAGGGTTTTCACCATTTACCTTCAAACTAAAAGGAGAGGTCCTTTTGAGCCAGAAGATGCAAATCATTCCAAATACTTCGCGCCAATCATTTGGCCGCACAAAGCAAGTACTAGAATATCCAGATTTTCTAGATATTCAGTTAGAGTCGTTCGAAAAGTTCGTTCAACTTGATATTGCCCCTGACGAAAGATTAAACCAAGGTTTACAAAGAATATTCCTTGAAAATTTTCCAATTCAAGACACCAGAGAAACTCACATTTTAGAATTTCTTTATTATAATGTGGATGTTCCACGCTATACCATTAAAGAATGTCAAGATCGTGGATTAACTTATTCTGTTCCATTAAAAGCTAAATTACGATTATCGTCTGTAGATGACAGTGATGAAGCAAGTGAAACGATTGAACAGGAGGTATTCTTAGGTGATTTACCTTGGATGACTGACCGTGGAACATTTATTATCAATGGTGCAGAAAGAGTAATTGTAAGCCAACTTCACCGATCACCTGGTGTCTTTTTTGGACAATCCATTCACCCTAATGGTACTCAATTATATTCTGCTCGTGTTATTCCATTCAAAGGAAGTTGGATAGAATTCACTACAGACATCAGAGATGTATTGTGGGCTTATATCGATAGAAAGAAAAAAATCCCAGCAACCACACTATTAAGAGCCTTAGGATATTCTACTGATCTTGACCTTCTTACTCTTTTTGAACTTTCAGAAGAAATTAAATTTGGAACGAAACCTACTTACATCAAAAATTTAGTAGGGAAAAGACTTGCTGAAAATATCATTGTCGAAGAAATGGAAGAGGTTGTTGATGATGAAACTGGAGAAGTAAGCGAAGCATTGAATCGAAAAATCATTTTTGAACGTGATCATGAATTAACAGAAGATGATTATGGAATGCTTAAAGATGCGGAACTCAAAAAAGTTCTCGTACAAAAAATATCAGAAGAAGAATCTTCGCGTTCAGTGGTAATGAACACGTTACGTAAAGATCCAACGTGGGATGAGACTTCTGCTCTCGGTGAAGTGTATCAGCAGATACGTGCTGGTGAAATGCCCGATCCAGAAACCTCGCGTGCCATCCTTGAACGATTATTCTTTAGTGATAAAAAATATGATCTAGGCGAAGTGGGTAGATATAGACTAAACAAAAGACTTCACCTAGACGATACAGATGTTCAATATCTGACAAAAAATGATATTGTAGCTATTATTACAGAAGTTATTCGTCTAAAAAATATGAAATCTCAAGTTGATGATATCGATCATTTGAGTAACAGACGAGTAAGAACTGTAGGTGAGCAATTAGGCCAACAATTTGCAATTGGCTTGGCTCGTATGGCTAGAACCATTAAAGAGAGAATGAACTCTCGTGATGCGGAGCAGCTAACTCCGCAAGATTTGGTGAATGCTAGAACCATTTCTAGTGTCATAAATACATTCTTTGGCACCAATCAGCTTTCTCAGTTTATGGATCAAACCAACCCATTAGCTGAGTTGACACACAAAAGGCGGATGTCAGCTCTTGGCCCTGGTGGATTAACCAGAGAAAGAGCAGGTTTTGAAGTCCGCGATGTTCACTACACACATTATGGACGTCTTTGCCCTATTGAAACTCCTGAAGGTCCAAATATTGGATTGATTTCATCTTTATGTGTTCATGCCAAGGTTAATGATTTCGGTTTTATCGAAACACCGTACAGAAGAGTAGAAAATGGATTAGTTTCTGGTACAATTGATTACTTGGCAGCTGAACAAGAAGATGAAACCGTAATTGCTCAAGCAAATGCAGAACTTGATGATAACAACCTGTTCAAAAATGAAACAGTTTTCTCAAGAATGCGAGAAGGAAACTATTCACAGGCTCGAATCGATGAAATCGAGTATATGGACGTTGCAACAAATCAAATTACCTCACTTGCAGCTGCACTCATCCCATTTATAGAGCATGATGATGCAAACCGTGCTTTGATGGGTTCTAATATGCAGCGTCAAGCAGTACCACTGCTTCGTCCAGAGGCACCTGTTGTTGGTACGGGTCTAGAACATCGAGCTGCTCGCGATTCTCGTGCTATCATTACCGCAGAAGCAGATGGTGAAGTTGTATACGTAAGTGCCACTGAAGTTAGAGTTAGATATGAAAGAACTAAACTCCAACAAAATTGTTACTTTGATGGAGGAGTTAAGAGTTATAAACTAGAAAAATTCACAAGAACAAACCAAGATACTGCTACCAATCAAAGACCTATCGTAAAGGTTGGTGATATCGTAAAGAAGAATCAGGCAATAGTTGATGGATGTTCTACGGATGGTGGTGAACTCGCTCTTGGACGTAACCTTCTCGTTGCATTTATGCCTTGGAGAGGATACAATTTTGAGGATGCTATAGTTATTAGTGAACGCATTGTTCAAGAGGATATTTATACATCAATTCATATTACTGAGTTCGAACAACAAGTTCGTGATACGAAACGAGGTGAAGAAGAATTAACACGTGAAATTCCGAACGTTAGTGAAGAAGCTACACGTAATCTGAATGAACGTGGAATGGTGAGAGTTGGAGCTAAAATTAATCCTGGTGATATTTTAGTTGGTAAAATTACACCAAAAGGTGAAACCGATCCAACACCCGAAGAAAAATTACTTCGTGCAATATTTGGTGATAAAGCAGGTGATGTTAAGGATGCTTCACTCAAAACACCTCCAGGTGTGTCTGGAACAGTCATTAACACTAAATTATTTAGTAGAAAAAGAGACGAATTAGTATCAAGAAAAGAAGAGAAAAAGCGCGTAGAACAAGAGCACGAACGTCACGCACAACAACTTGCAGATCTGAACCAGAAATGGGCAGATAAGATGTACTCTCTTCTTCGTGATAAAACATCTCCAGGAGTTTACAATTATAGCCGCCATGAGTTAATTCCCAAAGGCGAGAAGTATAAAAAATCAGTTTTTGAAGAGATTGATCCTGTAAACATCAATGAAAATATTGATTGGGCAACCGATCGAGAGCTTGTAAAGCATGTTCGACTCTTATTTCATAACTATCGTGAGCTCCGACGAGAGATTGATAGCGAAGCCAAACGTAGGACATTTGCTATCCAAGTTGGAGATGAATTACCTCCTGGAATTATACAAAAAGCAAAAGTATATGTTGCTAAAAAACGTAAGCTTCAAGTAGGTGATAAAATGGCTGGTCGACATGGTAACAAAGGTGTTGTTGCTAAGATTGTACCAGTTGAAGATATGCCATTTATGGAAGATGGAACACCTGTGGACATTTGTCTTAACCCATTAGGTGTACCTTCTCGTATGAACCTTGGACAGATCTATGAAACCATTCTAGGCTGGGCTGCAAAGAAATTAGGAACAACCTTTGCATCTCCAATATTTGATGGTGCAAGCATGGACGATGTGAAACATAAATTAGCAGATGCAGGTCTACCTGAAGATGGCCGAGTTAACCTAATTGATGGACGATCAGGAGAACGTTTTTCACAAAAAACGACCGTTGGTTACATTTATATGATTAAATTGAATCATCTAGTTCAAGACAAGATGCACTCCAGATCTATTGGACCATATTCACTGATTACACAACAACCATTGGGCGGTAAAGCACAATTTGGTGGTCAACGTCTCGGTGAGATGGAAGTTTGGGCATTATATGCATACGGTGCTTCTAGCATTCTAAAAGAAATGTTAACCGTAAAGAGTGACGATGTTAAAGGTCGTTCAAAAGTTTACGAAGCCATTGTTAAAGGTGAAAACCTGCCAGATGGTGACGTTCCTGAATCATTTAAGGTACTATTAAGAGAGCTCATGGGGCTCGGCCTTGAAATACACTTGAATTAATCACTGTTAATACAGAATCGGAGGAAAACCCTTGCCTATTACAAAAACATTAGCAGTAACCAACGACTTCAGCAGTATCGGTATATCGCTGGCTTCTGCTGAAACAATTTTATCGCGATCACATGGGGAAGTTCTAACCCCAGAAACCATCAACTACCGTACATTTAAACCAGAAATGGATGGTCTTTTCTGTGAAAAAATCTTTGGACCAGTTAAAGACTATGAGTGTCATTGTGGGAAATACAAACGCATACGATACAAAGGTATTATTTGTGATCGTTGTGGTGTAGAAGTAACAAGAAAAGCAGTTCGCCGTGAGCGTATGGGGCACATAACCCTTACTGTTCCAACGGTACATATTTGGTACTTTAAATCGCTTCCTAATAAAATCGCTTATTTACTAGGTTTATCATCAAAAAACCTCGACAGAATTGTGTATTACGAGACATTCGTGATTATCAATCCTGGTTTAGCAAGAGATTTAGGTTATGCAAAGGGTGATTTGATCTCAGAAGAAGAGAAATATGATATTTTTGATCAATTACCAGAAGATAACTTTGATTTAGATGATGACGATGAGGATAAATTCATCGTAAAGGAAGGTGCAGATGCACTCGAAGCAATGTTGGCCGACCTTGATCTAGATGACCTAGCTTATCAATTGCGCTACGAAGTAAAGAATGAAACTTCACAGATGCGTAAAAAGAAAAAGCTAAAGCGCCTTCAAGTTATTGAATCATTCCGTGCTGCAGCCCAACATACTGAAAATCGTCCAGAATGGATGGTACAGCGAGTAATTCCTGTTATACCACCCGAATTACGGCCACTTGTGCCTCTAGAAGGGGGACGATTCGCCACATCAGATTTGAACGATTTATATCGACGAGTTATCATAAGAAATAACCGTCTAAAACGATTAATCGATATTAAAGCACCTGATGTAATCTTACGGAATGAAAAGCGTATGCTTCAGGAGGCGGTTGATTCATTATATGATAATTCAAGAAAATCCAACGCCGTAAGAAATAATAATCGTCCGTTAAAATCCCTAAGTGATATGCTCAAAGGGAAAAGCGGTCGTTTCCGTCAAAACTTACTTGGAAAACGTGTTGATTATTCAGGTAGATCTGTAATTGTTGTAGGTCCAGAACTGAAGATGCACGAATGTGGTTTGCCAAAAGAAATGGCAGTAGAGCTTTACAAGCCGTTTATAATTCGTCGATTAATCGAGCGTGGGTATGTTAAAACGGTTAAATCAGCAAAAAAAGTGGTCGACCGTAGAGACGCTATCGTCTGGGAAGTTTTAGAAAATGTGATTACGGGACATCCTGTAATGCTTAATCGTGCACCAACACTCCACCGATTAGGAATTCAAGCTTTTCAGCCTGTATTGATAGAAGAAAAAGCGATACGATTACATCCATTAGCTTGTACTGCATTTAATGCAGATTTTGATGGTGACCAAATGGCTGTTCACTTACCACTTAGCCATGATGCCATCTTAGAAGCTTCTGTATTGATGCTTGGTTCTCATAATATTATGAGTCCCGCATCTGGTGGTCCAATTGCAGTACCATCGCAGGATATGATTCTTGGTCTATATTATTTAACAAAGCCTCGAAGTGGACAAGTGGGTGAAGGTAAAACCTTTGCTTCCCCAGAAGAAGTAATCGTTGCTTTCGATCAAGGAAAGATTCATATGCATGCGAAAATCAATGTGCGTATCAAGACTACCAATGCCGATGGAGAGCAGATCTCAGAAGTTGTAAAGACCTCAACGGGTAGAATCTTGTTCAATCAGATTGTTCCACAAGAAATGGGTTTCATCAACAAAACATTAGGTAAAAAAGAACTTCGTGTTTTAATTGGTGACATACATTCAACCACTGGTACAGCTAAATGTGCTGCATTTCTTGATGACATGAAATCCTTGGGTTACGAAAATGCAACAAGAGGTGGGCTATCATTCAGTTTAGAAGACATCATCATACCAGATGCAAAAGCAGAGTTAATTGATGGTGCTAAGGACGAAGTGACCGATATTCAAGGTCGCTATGAAATGGGGTTCATTACCGATAATGAACGCTACAATCAAGTAATTGATAAATGGACCAGTACAACAAACCGTGTATCAGAAACTCTATTTAAAGCGTTAGCTGACGACAGAGAAGGGTTTAACCCGGTATTTATGATGGCTGATTCTGGTGCTCGTGGTTCTAAAGAGCAGATTCGCCAGCTTGGAGGTATGCGAGGTTTAATGGCTAAGCCACAAAAATCTGGTTTGCAACAAGGTAATGAAGTTATAGAAAATCCAATTCTTTCTTCCTTTAAAGAAGGATTAAGCGTACTTGAATATTTTATCTCTACGCATGGTGCTCGTAAAGGTCTTGCTGATACGGCTCTTAAAACGGCTGATGCCGGATACTTAACTCGTCGTTTAGTCGATGTTTCTCAAGATGTAATTATTACTGAAGATGATTGTGGTACCCTTCGTGGAATTAAAATGGAAGCATTGAAAGACAATGAAGATATCATTGAACGATTAGAAGATCGTATCATCGGTAGGTTTTCTTTGCATGACATTTACGATCCTATTTCTAATGACTTGATTTGTGAAGCAAATCAAATGATAGATGAAGAAGTAGCAAAAAAGATTGCAGAGACATCTATAGAACAAGTAGATATCCGTTCGGTTCTTACGTGTGAGACTGGTCGAGGTGTTTGCGCTAAATGTTATGGTCGTGACTTAGCACGAGGAACCGTAGTTGAAAAAGGTGAAGCGGTTGGTGTAATTGCTGCTCAATCGATTGGTGAGCCTGGTACCCAGCTTACGTTAAGAACTTTCCACGTTGGTGGTACAGCTTCTCGTTTAGAGGCAGACTCTCAACATAAAGCTAAATTTGATGGTAAAATCGAGTTTGAAAATATTCGTGTAGTTGTTTACGATGATGGCGAGGAAGAACACAATGTTGTTTTAAGCCGTGCAGGAGAACTTAAAATTGTAGACGATGAAGGAAAAGTACTTATAAGCTACAATGTTCCTTATGGATCTGAAATGTTAGTTGAAGAAGGTGATATGGTACCTAAAGGTGCACAAATGTGTAAGTGGGATCCATATAATGCACTCCTTTATTCTGAAATTGATGGTACTGTAACTTATAAAGACATTCTCGAAGGATTAACTTTTACTGAAGATACAGATGCTCAAACTGGACACCGTGAGAAAGTTATCATTGATACTAAAGATCGTTCGTTAGTACCTACCTTAGCTATACGTGGCGAAGGGGATATACTTCGTGAAAGTACTCTACCTGTAGAAACTCATATTGTTATCGAAGATGGCGAAAAAGTAAGTGCAGGTCAGGTAATTGCTAAGATTCCACGTGCTACATCAAAATCTAAAGATATCACAGCTGGTCTACCTCGTGTAACTGAGTTATTTGAAGCTAGATCTCCAAGTGATCCTGCTACAGTATCTGAAATTGATGGTATTGTTGAAATGGGTGGACGTAAGAGAGGTTCTCAAGAAGTTATTGTAAAATCTAAAGATGGTACAGAAGAGAAAAAATATCTAATCTCTTTAAGTAAGCATATTTTAGTACAATCGAATGATTTCGTGAAAGCTGGTCAGCCATTATCCGATGGTACTATACCTGCTCAGGACATCCTTAATATTCTTGGTCCATATGCTGTACAATCTTATCTCGTAAACGAGATACAGGAAGTTTACCGACTCCAAGGTGTGAAAATCAACGACAAGCATATTGAAGTGATCGTAAGTACGATGATGCAGAAAGTTGAAATCACTGACTCTGGTGATACTATGTACCTTGAAGGTGATAAGGTAGATCGTTTCGAAGTTAATCAACGAAACGACGAATTGATTGGTAAATTTGTTGTAACTGACGAAGGTGGAAGCGAACTTAAAAAAGGTACGATCTTAGACCGTCGTGAAGTTCGAGATATCAATAACCAACTTATAAAAGACGATAAAGCAGAATTAGAAACACGTGAAGCAGAACCTGCTATTTCTAAACCAATACTATTGGGCATAACACGTGCAGCTCTTTCTACAGAAAGTTGGTTATCTGCAGCATCCTTCCAAGAAACCACAAAAGTTCTAACTCAAGCTTCCATAGAGGCTAAGAAAGACTTCTTACGTGGACTCAAAGAAAATGTGGTTGTTGGTCATAAAGTGCCTGCAGGTACTGGACTCCGTGAGTACAACGATATTATCGTTGGTTCTAAACGGGATATGGATGTTGGTGAAGCAGAAGTAGCTCAGGTATTTGAAGCGTTAGGTGGTGAAGGTGATGAATCCTTAAGCCCTGCTGAATAACTACCATAGATAGTGTATTATAAAAGCCCCTCATTTGAGGGGCTTTTTTTGTATAGTTAGTAGATGAATCTATGAGTAATAACACTGAACATTCTTAGCTAAAATAGATGAGCCCCAAAAGAAATAAATTAATTTTTTGGATTATAACATTACTCACTCCGTTTCTAATATTTGTTCTGTTAGAAATGAGTTTTCGTCTTGGGGGATATAATGCTGAGAGTCAAAAACTATTTGTTGATTTTCCTGTTAATGACCATTACCTAGTAGCTAATCCAAATTTTGTTTCAAGATATTTTTCTACATTTGAACCACAAATAGCACTACAGCCATTCAAGAAGGAGAAAACAGATTCCACATTTAGAATATTTGTATTAGGGGGATCCTCTGCACAAGGATTCCCTTTCAATTTCTATTACAGTTTTGCCACTCAACTGGAACAAAAACTGATCTTGAATACCCAAGATGCGCACATAGAAGTGATAAACTTAGGTATGACAGCTGTGAATAGTTTTGTAATACGTGATATATCATATCGATTACAAGAGTATGAACCAGACGCAATTATTATTTATGCGGGCCATAATGAGTATTATGGTTCATTTGGTGTAGCAAGTACTCAAAATAATGTTGTGAATAGTGTTAGAACAAAGCGATTGATATTATGGTTAAAAAACTTTGTTTTATATCAATTTATAGAAGACCTGATTAGTGATGATAATGACAGTGATGATGCTCAAAGAACATTTATGGCAAGAGTGGTAGGGGAATCTATTATAAAATATGATTCTAAAATGTTTGATGCTGGTGTCAGTCAGTTTAAAGAAAATATTGAAGATATTGTTCGCGAATTTCAAGAGAATAATATACCGGTGTTTATTGGAACAGTAGCCTCAAATTTAAAGGATCAATCACCCTTAAGTGATTCAGAAGAAGCCATTCAATTATATGAAAGCGCCACATTGTCTTTACAGAATGAAAAAGTAGAGGAAGCAAAAGTTTATTATGAAAAAGCTAAAGATCGTGATGAGATGAGATTTCGTGCGCCCGAAAAAATAAATGAAACTATAAAAATGCTTTCAAAAAAAGATGGAATCTATTTGATTGATATTAAAAGAATATTAAGTGAACTATCAGAAAGTGGTATAGCCGACAATTCGCTTTTTATTGATCACCTACATCCTACAGAAATAGGGCACTATTTTATGGCAGACGCATACTTTAATGAAATACATAACATAGGCTTGATGGATGAGTTTTATAATGAAAATAGTTTCGATACACCATTTTCCATAAGTAATTTTGAAAATGCTTATTCAACTACGCCAATTTTACGTTTAAAGACAGGATATCCTTTTATTCGGTCACTTACAGTTAATCAGGAACTTGCACTGTTTGAAGATGGATATCGTAGTATTCTGAACAAATCATTTGCAGATTCAATGGGAGCTGAAAGCTGGAGGTATAATAATGTTGTGGCTTTTGATCTTAAAAAAGTTATAAATCATTCAAAACATTTAGATGATTCTATGGCAGTAGCTACCCATTACTATGAATTGCTACATTGGTTATCCTTTAACGATGATTTACTAACTGAAGCAGTAGATTACTTGTTAAATAATAGCAAAATGGATACATATGTTGTAAATATGATAAGTAAAGGTTTAAATAATGGAATGAAAGATCCTTATCTCATGAATATGCTCGCAGCAACATATATCATAAATGATGAAATTGAAAAAGCTGGATATTGGCTAAGGAAAAGCGAAAAAATTAATCCAAATTCAAAAAATCTCCTGTATAATTTTTCACGGTTTCATATACTAAGAGGTGATACCAACAACGCTCACATATATTACAAGCGATTTCTTGAACAGCACTCTAATCAGCAAAAAAACTAATTATTTAATGAGTGCTAAATACATTAATTAACATTTATAACTTAAGATTGGATATTGATGAGTGATAAGACAAAAATTGCAGTTTTCTGGTCTATAACCATACTATTGCCGATAATTTTTCTATCATTTATTGAAATTAGTTTACGGTTAGGAGGATATAATGCCGAGAGTCAAGAACTTTTTATTGAAGCACCCAATACCTCTTCATTTCTAGTTTCTAACCCCAAATTTATAAAACGGTACTTTCCAAATTTTGTACCTCAAATCGCTCCTAATGCTTTTCGAAAAGTGGAACGCTCGAATACATTTCGAGTTTTTGTATTTGGAGGATCCTCAACACAAGGGTTTCCATATAATTTTTATTACAGCTTTGCCGAACAACTGGAGCAAAGATTATTATTGAATACAGAAGGTGTACATGTTGAAGTGATTAACCTCGGCATGACGGCTGTTAATAGTTATGTTATTAGAGACCTATCCCAACGGGTTATGGAATACAAACCTGATGCAGTAATTATTTATGCAGGTCATAACGAGTATTACGGCTCATTTGGAGCAGCCTCAACACAATTTGGATTTGTGAATAATATATACCTAAAAAGGATCATTCTTTGGTTGAAAGATTTGAGATTCTATCAATTATTAGAAAATATAGCATCATCAGAGAATAAAGATACAGGGGAAAGAAGAACGATGATGGCCAAAGTTATACGAGATGCTGACATCGAACAAGATGGTGAAATTTTTGATCATGGAATTAAACAGTTTGAGTTAAATATTAAAGATGTAATCAAGCATTTCACAAGTCAAAAAGTTCCTGTATTTATTGGTACTGTAGCCTCAAATTTGAAAAATCAAGCTCCTTTAACTGAAGATGAAACGGCGTTAAACATTTATAAAAAAGCACAACAATTATTTGAAGAAGGTGAATTAGTAAAAGCATTGTCAACCTACATAGAAGCCAAAGAACGTGATGGCATAAGATTTAGAGCACCAAATAGAATTAATGACATTATAAGAGACTTTGGCAACACTACTTCTGCTACCGTGGTTGATATTGAACACATATTACGGGCTAATTCGGAAAGTGGTATTGAAGATGCATCCTTGTTCATCGATCATTTGCATCCCAATTATAAAGGACATCAGCTCATAGCGGAAGAATTCTTTAATGCATTACTAGATATGCCAAGATTACAATCTAGAATTGTGAACAATGGATTTTCTCCTCCTACCAATATCAGTCGATTTGAAGAAACGTATTCGAATGTGGCAATATCGAGATTATTAGCTGGGTATCCATTTACTAAAAATATAACTGTTGATCAGGAATTACGAAATTATGAAGCTATTTTTAATGGGTATGTAAAAAGATCATACATTGATTCACTTGCAGCATATGCTTCTAAAGAGCAGATACATACACCAATTGTACTAACAGAAGTAGTAAACGAATCTCAACTACAGAGTGATACAGTTACAACCATAACTCATTACTATGAATTATTGAAATGGCAACTAAATTCAATAGATCTAATTGAAAAAGGCATTGAGCTAGCAGTAAACTATAGAGATACCGATGAATATTTGGTAATTATGCTCCTTCAAATCCTAAATGACGGTAATTATGATCCTAGATATATGGATGTTTTATCATCAATATATTTGTTAAGAGAAAATACTACGAATGCAGAATATTGGTTGAAAGAAAGTGAGAGATTAGAACCCAATTCACCTAGAATGTTATATAACTATACAAGATTTCATTTATTAAGGCAGGATTCAACAAAAATGCAACAGTATTTTAAAAGATTTATGGAAGCTCAAAAGAGAAATTAAATTTAACTAGACTCTCTTTTTGATATAGAAACAGGAATTAAGCTTTGTATTCCTGTTTGTCTTTCATCACCATTTAATTTGCTTTTTAAAACACCAAGTGCCTTCTTCCCAAGTAAAAAGTAATCAGTTCTTATAGAAGTAATAGCAGGATATACGTATTCACACAACGGTAAATCATCAAATCCAGCCAGAGCAAGATCTTTTGGAACATTAATTCCATATTCCGTAGCCTTTGCTAAAAAGCTTACACACATTACATCGTTTACAAAAAAGATAGCTCGAGGTTTATTTTTACTATTTAAAAAGTGAGCGAAGGCTGTGAACCCATCTATATAATCAAAATTTCCATTATAACTCCACATCAATTCAATACCATCGCATTTAGAAATATAATCTTGAAATCCATTCCTTCTCAAAAGTGACTCTTGACGACTTATAGGCCCATTGACAATGCCAACGTTTTCATATCCTTTTTTATGAAAATGTTGCGCAACAAGATATCCTCCTCCATAAGAATCGAACGTTATAGTATCTACTGCTGGGTTTTGAATAGGTAACACCGAAATAAAAGCGAAAGAAGGTGGGATTTCTTTAACTAGTTGGGCATAAATTTCTTCATCTAACATAGGTAAAAAGAGAATTGCCCCGTGGAAATCTTGGGCAATTAATGCTTTCATATAATCAATAATGTTCGTTTTCTGAACATTTACATGATGAATGGTTATGTCAAAATTAGAGGATTCGGTCGATTGATTAATACCGGCAAACAAAGAGGCATAAAATTCACTAGGAAAATGCGTAGTTAAGAATGCAATACGGATTTGAGAATTAAAATTATATTTATCTTTCAATTGATTAATGTTGAGGGGGTATTTAAGCTTCAAAGCAACATCAATCGTTTTTTCAACATTCTGGGAATTAGGGCCAGATTCTCCGCGCAAGATCCTAGAAACTGTGGACAAAGATAATCCAGTTTGCTCAGATATATCTTGTAAAGTAACTTTTTTCATCATTCAACGGTTAGAATTTAAAGGCTTGGGAAATTTTCTCATGAATTTGGGAAAAAATATCATAAAAAAATAAGAATTTTACCAGATGTGAAGGAAAAAAAGTTAATTTTTAGAATTATGTAGGTTTAAATATTAAAATCAAAGAAATTTTTCTCATTTAATTGAGAAAAAATCTCATTTTAGGTTGTTTATTTCAACACGATTTGATACACTTAAGATCAAGAATTGGCCAATTGTTGGATCACTCATTTCTGCAATTCTAAGACTTTTTCTTACTAACCAAAATAAAAACTTAATAATATGATTAAAGCTACGATGAGATGTCTAGCCTCGTCTATATTGGCGATGCTATTAATGCTAAGTTTTGCTGCTGATACTAATGCGCAAAATATGTTTTACGGCGAAAATATCGTTTTTAACGGTGATTTTTCGCTAGGTGACTCTTTATGGGTTACTGAAGGGGGAAACGGAACTGCTACTTTCAATGATACATTATCATTTGACGTAACAACTGCTGGAAATCCATGGGAAATACAAGCTTACCAAGTATTAACAACTGAACAAATAGCTGCACTTGCAGGTGGAGGAACTTGGGAACTAAGTTTTGACGCAAGCAGCCCTGATGGTGCAAAAACCTTTCATGTGTTTTTAGGACATAATGGCGGTGGATGGGAACGATATTGGGCTTCTGGTGGTGATGGTGATGTTACTGTTGACGGTGAAACAAAAACATACACACTTACTACTTTTGTTACTGAAACTTGGGATGCTATGAAGCTCGGATTTGAAGTCGGAGCTGACGCTGCTAACCTAAATATTGATAACGTAAAATTACGTAAAGCTACCAACAATATTGTGAAAAATGGTGATTTTTCGGCAGATTCAGATTGGTTAGAAGGTGGTGAAATTGTTGATGGCGAATTAAGATTCCTTGACTTACCAGGTACAGGAAATATTTATGATATCCAAGCTAACCAACCTTTTGATTCAACTCAATTGGCAGCTCTTGAAGTAGGTAAGCCATATACTGTATCGTTTGATGCACGAACTGATGAAGGTACGCACGATGTACATTTGTTCATTGGTGAAGTTGGTGGCGGTTGGGCAAGATATCTTGATCCAAACACGAGCGAAGGTTTAATCACTATTGATACAGAAATGAAAACATACACTCGTGATTTTGCGATCGGTGAAGTTTGGCCATCAATGCGTCTAGGGTTTGAAGTAAACTCTGCAGCTGGTGATGTTTATATTGATAACGTAATATTCACGCAAGTTGAAGATGTAGTACCAGATGCTCCAGATTTTGCAGTATCAACTGCTGATGGTATTGTTACTATAACCATCACCGATAATGGAGCAGCCAGCTATGATGTATTTTTTGCAGATACTGCGTTTACGACCACTGACGGAGGTGGACTTGTGGGTTCGGTAGATCCAGCAAATGGGTTAACATTTACTCATACTACAAAAGCTCCTCATCCAAATTATGTTGCTGATTTCGAGGCACATTATGGTGTAATCGGTCTATCTGAAAAAGGCTCTGCCAGTGATATGACAGCGAAATCAATTACAACAAGCATGACAGTGGCTGAAAACTACATCTACGAGCTAAGTGAAGATGCAGTAGAAGCTGTTGCTGGTGCTTTAGAAACAGGTGTAGTACCTGAAGCAGCTACTCTTGCTGCATTTTTCCCAGATTCTTATATGCCTTTTACTATTGATCAAAATAGCCCACAAGTAGAAGGTTCTGGAGCTGACTCGGATGCAGATGTATCTGGTAAATTCTGGGTAGGCTTTGAAAATACTACTGGTACAGATCTTATGGTAATTTATGCAGAAATCATGGACGACATTATTGTACCTACGCCAAATGCTGATAATGGTGGTGGCGGCTGGAACTATGATAGCTGGGAAGGTGGTATCGGTACATACGAGCCACAATCAGTTATTACTGGTTCTGATCATTCTGACTTTGAGTCTGGGGATGAGCCAGATTATCAATTACGTGCTGGATTTATGGAAGGGGCTAGCCCTTACATCCATGCTTGGGATGGCGATGCAGGCACTCCTGGATTCAATCAACTAGTAGGTAACTCTCAAACAATTGGTGATAGCTCTCAAGCTGGCATGTATCGATTGCTTACTGTAATGAGTACTCTTGAATTTAGTGGGGTTAATACAGGCGCTAAAGACTTTGATTATCCTACTGGTACTGGAGTTACTACCATACCATTCCAGCTGGCTATCAATGATAATGATGACACTGGTAGAGATGCTCAACTTGCATGGTCTTCAAAAAGTACCAGCGCATGGTGGAACACTCCATCGGATTGGGAAGTTGTAGCACTTGTTGGTGCTGATGCTGTACCAAGTTCAAATGAAGATGATATCACAGCTCCAGTTGCATTTACTTTAGAGCAAAACTATCCAAATCCATTTAATCCTAGTACTAATATTCAATTTACGCTTCCGGCTGCATCTGATGTTACTTTAGAAGTGTTTAACATGTTAGGTCAAAAGGTTGCTACGTTACTAAGTAACGAAAAAATGAGTGCAGGTAGTCATACACAAAAATTCGACGCTTCTAGCTTGGCGTCAGGAATGTATGTGTATAGAATTAGTGCAGCTAATTTTGTACAGTCTAGAAAAATGATGCTTATCAAATAAGCAAAAGCTATTCTAATATTAACAGGCATGGCAGCTCTTGCCATGCCTGATTTAAATCATTTATATCATGAAGAAAAGTTTGTTAATCAAATTTGGATTAACGGTATTCCTATCCATTTTTTGTTTTATTTATTCTTTTGCAAGTTCAGAAAATGAATCTTTTGGTACAAAAGGTAAAATTGCAGGCACAGTCATCGACGATTTTGGGGAAACCCTAATTGGGGTTCAAGTTTTTATAGAAGGGACAACAAGAGGAACCTTGACAGACATTGACGGGAGATATTCCATTGTTAATTTAGACCCCGGTACATACACTGTTGTATTTTCATATATCGGCTTTGCTACCGTAAAAGTTGAAAAAGTTGAAGTAATAGTCGATAAAACAACCACTGTTGATATGACAATGAAAGAGGAAGTCATTGAAGGTCAAGAAATAGTGGTAACTGCTGAGAGGCCGATTGTAGAAAAAGATAGAACTACCACTACGGCGTATATAAGCTCTGAGCAATTAGAAGCATTACCACTTGTAAGTATTAATGAAGCAATAAACCAGCAAGCTGGAGTTGTTGATGGGCACTTTCGTGGAGGAAGAACAGGAGAAGTATCTTATTTGGTGAATGGTGTTCCTATAAACAATGCTTTTAATAATGGAGCATCTTTCGATGTTGAACAAAACATGGTTTCTAGTCTTGAAGTTATTAGTGGTGTTTTTAATGCAGAATATGGACAAGCTCTTAGCGGTGTGGTTAATATTGTAACCAAAGGTGTTTCTAACGAATGGTCAGGCAATTTTTTAGGATTTGTAGGTAAAATAGCCAGTAACAGACAGCTTGAATTCGTTACTAGAAATACAGATCAAACAAACTTTCTTGGAGCAAGTGATTTTTCAAATAAAAAATTTAGTTATTCAGAAGCTGCTCCTTTAATCGGGGATCAAGATTATCAAGTTTCTTTAGGTGGTCCGATAATTAAAAATAAATTAAGTTTTCAAACAACATTACGTATGGTTAAATGGGAGGGCCATTTAATTGGTAGAGATCTATTTAGACCGAGCGATATTCAAAGCGATGAAATACGAACAGGTGATGACCCAGAAACATGGCTATTACAAGCAAGTGGAACTGGAGACTTTGAATCTCTGAATCGACAAGATAGATTATCGTTGAATTCATCTGTTGTTTATGAATTTAATAGCCGATTAAAGTTAGATTATAATCTTTTTTATCAATTTGGTGATGGGAAAAATTACGATCACGGATATAAATACAATCCTGATGGAATTAACCCTTATGAATTTTCTAATCAAACGCATATCGTTGGTCTTAGATATTCCATTGGTGATAACTCATTTGCAAACCTTTCTTATAGTTTTTTAGATGACCAGAGCGATAGCTTTTTATACGACGATGTGAGCGCAACAGGTACTTTGGATGGTCGCTATGTAGCTCCATCATTAGCTTTCCAACAAGGAGCAAATGCTTTTGCAATGGGGGGGAATTATTTGTACTCAAGTCAAGAAGTTACCCAATCCCAAACCGTTGTTGCCGATTACACTTCACAAGTAAATAATATCGTATTGTGGAAATCTGGAGCCTCTGCACGTTTCCACCACTTAGATAATGAATCATTTGGTGTTAGCGTAAACCCAGCTAGTGGAGAAGCCTTTAGATCAGATGATCCTGGTGCTAATAACAGTCTTGAAGTAAATCCATGGGAGGCCGCTGCTTATTCACAGGTAAAATTAGAATTTGAAAATCTTATTGTTAATGCAGGTTTAAGATTCGATTATTTTGAACCAGATTTTGTAGTTGCCAGAGACTACACACAATTTGAAAAATCGATGATCTCTGATCCTGACAACCCAGATCAAATGATTTCTAATCGAGTGCAAGCTGATCCTACCTATCAGATAAGCCCTAGATTTGGAGTTGCTTTCCCTATCTCGGAAACAGGAGTCATGCGTTTTTCTGCTGGATTATTTTTCCAAACTCCTCAATTAAATCTGTTGTATGTAAATAATGAATTTGATCGAGGACAAGGAGCTGCTGCATATTCTGTAGGCAATGCAAATTTAGAACCCGAGAGAACATTACAGTTTGAAGTAGGTCTACAACAAGGATTAACAGAATCTATGGGACTTGACCTAACCGTATTCTCTAAAGATATTAGGGAGCTTGCGGGACAAACTGCAGTACGAGGTAATATTGGTGTACCTGTTGGACGGTTAGAAAATATTGATTATGGTACTATAAAAGGGTTTACTCTATCATTATATGAAAGAGGAAAAGGTCAATTTGCATGGACCATAGACTATACCTTACAGTTTGCTAGCGGTTCAGCTTCTAGCCCAGCGGAAAGATTTAATAGATTTGTGTCAAACGCAGAAGATATCATCCAAATTAATAGATTAAATTGGGATAAACGTAATGTGTTAAACAACTCAATTACATGGACTAGTAAATTTGGCCTCACATTATCTGCTATAAATACATTGCAAACTGGTAGTCCTTATACAACCATTAGAGATAATATTTCTTCGTTAACTCCAAATAATGAAGATACACCAACATGGTTTAATTCAGACATAAGAGCATATTACAAACCGCCTTCGTTAAAACATAATGCGGAGTTATTTATACAAATTGATAATGTATTCGATTCTGCACCTCATTTTGGTATTTATACCGATACTGGTAGAGCAGACGAATCAACGGAATTATTCAGATTATTAAACAGTGAGGGGTCTAGACCTGGTGGTCTAAATTCTTACCAAGAATGGTTTTATGATCAGCAAAGACGTGGTGCTCCAAGAAGTATCAAAATTGGTTTAAGTTATAATTTTTAAAGTAGATAGTAATGCAAAAACGATTGATTAAATCGGCGATACTGTTATCATTAGTCTCATTATATTGGGCTTCAGTCTCAGCACAACAAACAATTCCAGATTCTCTAGATGGGGTTGTTTACAGAGGCGAATTTGATAATGTTGCTAGAGGTGTAATTAACGGAAACCTCATTGAAACTAACTTTCGAAACCATGGTGAATTATCCCGTTGGAATGATAGACCTTGGGGAGTTTGGCCACGAGGTATTGGTGGAAGACACATAGATGGTGTTGGTGTTGTAGTCTCTGCCTACGTAGAAGCGGTAGCTTCTGATAGAGTAAGTACATTACAAGATTATATAGATATTACAACTGACCCAAATTTTAGGCCAGATACTTTATTAAATCCAGTACTAATAAACTATAGAGAAGCAGGTGCCAGAAATAGCCCTTATAATGGAGATTTATGGGGATGGCTCCCCTTACCAGGGTTCAACAATCCAAATAGAATAGATCCATTAACATTAGGTGTGGCCCCTGTACCAGCCTTATCCAATGATGAAACAAGCTGGCCAGAATTTTGGCCCGATAGATTAGATGAAGATGTATCTGGTTGGCCTGGTACGTGGAATGGGCGTGATGGTCGATTTGCCAGTGCTGACTTAGAATCTTACTATGTAATGGATGATTTTTCTGACTATGAATATGCTGTTGGTCTCGAAACTGAAGGCCCTCATAGTAATCTAGGTGTTTATTTTCCAAGCCCACTTGAAGATCCAACCATTGGTGGTTTAGGATTACAAACACAAATTCGATTATTTCAATGGGCGAATATACTTGCAGAAGACACTATGTTCATTATCTATAGAATCACCAACAAGAGTGAAAACGATCAATCAAGATTATTCTTTTCCCAAATTGTGGATTATGGTCTAGGACAAGACGAAGATGATGATAATGCATCCTATGATCCGTTGCTTGATCTTGTATATGGTTGGGACTCAAATGGAATTGGTAGACCTTCTGCAGCTGGAGAAAGTGAGTATGAATTAGGATACACAGGATTTGCTTTTCTTGAATCACCAGCGAATGATGTGAATGGTTTGGATGATGATTTAGATGGAATAACAGATGAATCAAGATTTAGTGAAGATTATTTGGTTCTTACATCACAATCTGAAATTGATAATTATGTATCCAGTAATTATGATCAAGCTCAATTCGAAATTTTTTATAATGAATCTTACCAAGCTAAAAGTGCTTATAAAGCAGAGAAATGGTTCACAACCGATGAAAATTTAGACTGGGTAGGATTTAATGATGCGAACGAAAATGGCGTGTGGGATGTAGGGGAGACTCTAAATAACGATGTAGGGAGGGATGGTTTAAGCCCATTCGATTTAAATTATCCTGGCCCTGATGAAGGAGAAGGTGATGGCTTACCTACAAATGGTGAACCTAATTACAATGAATTAGATGTTGATGAATCTGATCAAATTGGTTTAACTGGATTTGATTTGAATACACGTCCATTCTATGAGTCGGGAGATAACTTAAGAGATGATACGTGGTTATTCACAAGGATAGCCGCAACACTTTTTTCAAATCCAGATTATGAGGAACCATCTACCGTTGTTGCTGATGAACCATTTATATTATTCACTTCTGGTGAAGTAGAATTATTTTCTGAGAATGATCCCAATGCGAAATCAACTGATTTTTTCTCTACCGCTTGGATTTTTGGAAATGATCAAGAAGATTTTTTCAAAAATAGACGAACGGTACAAAATATATATAATTCTGATTATAATTTTGCTCAACCACCTATCACCCCAACTCTAACAGCGGTTACTGGCGACAAACAGGTGATTCTCTCTTGGGACACACTTTCAGTTGCAAGTTTTGACCGCTTTTTGCAAGATTTTGATTTTGAAGGATACCGATTATATAAAGGAACGGATAACTTATTAAGTGATGCCAGAACCATTACAGACGTAAATGGTACCCCTACTTTTTATGAGCCTATTGCTCAATGGGATTTAGAGAATGATATCTCTGGAAACATTACAGTATTAGATGGTGAGGCTATTTACAATGTTGGTGATAATACTGGACTCCAATTTTATTATGTGGATAATCAGGTAACCAATGGTAAAATATACTATTATGCAATAGTAGCTTATGATAGAGGTATTCCTTCATCAGGTGGAGATGATCCTGGTATTGACCCACAAGAAAATACATTTAGAATTGCACTTAGTGGAAGCGGTGAAGTGGTTGGAACTTCTTCTAATGCTGCTGCTGTAATACCATCTACAATGCCTGCAGGATTTGTTGCTGGGGGAGCCACCACAGACTTGAGCAGTGTAACTACTGGAACAGGTACAGGCTATGCAGAAGTAAACATCGTTGTAGATGCATTAGTTGATGAATCTAAACTATATGAAGTAAGCTTCACAGATTCTGCATCAACGCTAGGTGTTTTGAGGAATACGGTGAATTATTCTGTTACAGAATTAACCCAAGGAATTGAAGTCATTAAATCCTCAGAATTTGTAGGGACATCAAGTATCATTGATGGATTTACGATCAATTTCTCAAATGAATTGGGAGGATCAATTATATCAAATAAAACAGGTTGGATATCCAATGAGGGCCAAGAAAACGAAATTTTTGGACTTGATGCTAGCGAATTAGATGGGTTGACTACCGATTGGGAAATTTCAGTTACTGCCGATGTTAATGGCAACAAAACAGATTTTATTCTAACAGATCACGACTATGTGTTAGAATTTGTTGATCCAGCTGATAGTACTTACAAACCACCACTAAGATTTGGTGGGGGATATAGTCGGTTTGAGACCCCCTTGTTCGCAAAAAATTTAATGACAGGAGCTCAGACGGATTACTTTATCTTAGATAATGATGACGATGATACTATAAGCGGTGGTGACATTATAATTTTAGCGGAAAAAGTAGGGAGGGTCTATAAATTTAGATTTGCAGTTACGTTCTTCGCTGGAGAGAACAATGTAGCTCCAGGAATAGGTGACAAAATTCGAATATCAACTACACGTGAGTTTGGCTCTGATGATACCTTCCAATTCGCTATGCGAGCTGGTGCTCTGGATAATACACTTGCAAGCCAACAACTAGATAATATCTATGTAGTTCCTAATCCTTATGTTGGTGCAGCATCTTGGGAAAGAGCAAGTGGTGCTATTGGTAGAGGTGAACGAAAAATAGAATTTTTTAATCTACCAAGAGAATGTACTATTCGCATCTTTAACATTAGAGGGGAATTAGTTCGAATTATTGAGCATGAAGGAGCTTTTAATGATGGATCCGCTTCTTGGGATTTGAAATCAAATGATAGTGAAGATATTGCCTATGGTATTTATTTCTATCACGTTGAAGCGCCTGGAATTGGCGAATATGTAGACAAATTTGCAGTAATTAAATAAGGCAAGTATTGGTGAATAAAATGACAAAAAAAATCATTCTAACACAGTTAATTCTAGTACTTGCTTTTACATTAGTTCAAGCACAGTCTGGAAATGAATCTAGAGTAGGAACAACAGCAGCCCCATTTTTAACACTAGGGGTTGGTGCAAAAGGTGCAGCACTTGGACATGCAAATTCAATAAACGTATCTGGTGCTGAAGCAATGTTTTGGAATCCTGCAGGTATATCAATTGAAAATGACGGTGGCACTTACAGTTCAAGTTTTATAAGTGTTAACCAATATTTTGTTGATGTCGATATCTATGGAGCAGCAATGGTAATACCTATTGGTAAAGAACCAGGTAAAAACCTTGGTTTTGGAATCAACTACGTAGATTATGGACGTATGGATGTGAGAACAGTTGAAAACCCTGAAGGTATAGGTGCAACATTTGGTGCACATGATTTAAGCATGAATATTGTGTATGCACAAAATCTTACAGAATCTTTTCATTTTGGGGCAGGCGTTAAATTTATCCAACAAAAGATCTACGATATGGTTGCAGAAGCGGTAGCCATAGATATGGGATTCTTGCTAAAAACAGATTATATAAATGGCTTAACAATTGGAGCATCTATTACAAATTTTGGAAATGACATGCAGATGTCGGGTATAAATTCTGAAACATTTGTTGACCTTGACAGTCAACATCAAGGAAATAATGATGCAATCATTGGGAATATTAAATTAGATTCTTGGGAGCTTCCTCTATCATTCAAATTTGGAGTAATGGTTCCAGCAATTAAACAAGAGAATTTAGAATTTAAACTCCTTAGCGAAGTTCAACAAACCAATGATAATAAACTAAACTTAGATTCTGGTTCGGAATTAAGCTATTTATCAAATACGGTAAAATTCCATGTGCGTACGGGCTATAAAGATTTATTTTTAGATGATAATGTTGATTCACACTTTACCTATGGTGCTGGTTTTACCCTCAAAACCTCTTCAGGAATGGCCATAGGAGTAGATTTTGCACAAGTGCCCTATGAGTATTTAGGCCAAACAACAATAGTTGATGTGAAAATATACTTCTAACATGAATAGTATTTTTTTTAAAGATTTTGGCTGCCTCCACAAAAGGCAGCCTTTCTTTTTTTTGTTATTTCTGATTCTTCTCTTAGGATGTAAAGAAAAAAATAGTGAAACTCATCGAGACTTTAAGGTATTGTTCAATGTTAATGGTGTCGAAAGAACGGTATTCGATTTCGAATCAAAATATGTTAAGCATCTCATTAAGACGGGGCGTAATGATACAAAAAATGAGAGATATGCCTTCTTGAATGAATTGATAGACACTATCCTACTCGCTGAGGCTGCTGCAGATCATGGATTACTAAATCATCAAATTTATAAAAGCGCAATTACCTATCAAGAAAGGAAATCGATGTTAGATTACTATTTCAGTGATGAAATGGGAGAATTGTTGGAGCCATTATCCGACGAAGAAACTCGACTTGCATACGCTAAGCGACAACGAAAAGTTTTTGTGCGACAATTATATAGCCAAAATGTTGAGGATTTAACAGAATCATACCAGCGACTAATGACTGGTGATAATTTTATTGATGTTGCTAATGATTTTTATAAAACAGAAACCTATGATTCATTAGCGGGATATATCGGACCTATAAGTTATTTTGGAGTAGATGATGCCTTTGCAGAAGCAGCTTATTCAACGAATTTAAATGAGTTCAGCAAGCCAATTCGAACCCAATTAGGCTATCACATAATTTATATAGAACATATTGAATTCCCAGCAATGCTTACTGAAGATGACTATCAGTATAGAAAGAAAGGGGTAACCAGCCAGTTAAGATTAAGAAAACAGCAATTAGTATCTAATGAGTATGTTCAAACACTTATGAATGGCTTAAGTGTGGAAGCTGATGCAGAAAACATAATGAAGCTCCGAGAAATAATTTTAAATCTCGAAGGTAATACCATAATCAATGCTGATGAAAATCCTGAAAATATAGAAGAGGGTAATTGGACAGATGAAAGAATTCAATTTCTTGAACGTTCATTTGATAATGAAGCTATACTAGCTTCATACAATCAGAACGGGGTAATTAAGGAGTTTACTTTTGGAGATTATATTAAATGGTTGCCTTATTTATCTTTTCAGGAATCAAAGGTTAGAACAGGAGCATCTGTAGGAAGAGGATTAAGAAATGAGGTTATATATCAATTAGCTTCTAATGAAAATTATATACAAGATGAACGGGTAGTTAAAGACGTTAACGTAAGGGGATATGAAATTTTATCAGATTTATATCAATATGATTTAATTAAGACTGCATTATTAGATACCTCTTCAATTGAAGTACCTAACAGTTATAAAGATCGGTTAATAAAGAATCGTAATGTGGTATTTAAGTCTGAATATTGGAAAATTACCACAAATGGTCTTGAAGAGGCAGAGAGAATTAAAGAAGAAATAAATTCAGGGGATTTACCTATCAGTTATGATGCCTTTCAGATGTACGATTATCAAACCATTGATCAATCAGATAATGATTTCAATCTTATTAGAAAAGCATTAGTGAATACACCTGTGATAGGTTATTCAAAAACAGATGGTTGGATGGTATTAAATGTAGTGCAGAGAGATTTAACGGAAGTTAAAGATGAGACTTCCACAGCTGATATTGAAACTAAATATAGAGTATTTACTACCATTAACTCAGAAATTGAATCATTACGAAAAGAAGCTACCATTAAGGTTGATACCCTACTTTTTAATGATATTTATGAAGTATGGAAAATACGAAAAGAAGAAGAATGACAATTACTCTTTGAATTATCTTAGTGGAATAACTTAAACATTCAAGAAAAAAAGACGCATTGGATAGGAGCCCGAAGCGTCTTTTAATTTGTTGTAAAAGTAGGTATTAATCTGCTTTGTCGATAGAATGAAGTAAATCTTCTGCTTCTTTGATTAAATGATCTGCTTTTTGTTTAGCATCAGTAACAACAGCTTCACCTTTTTCTTTCGCTTCAGAAATAAGTTTTTGTTTTTCTTTTCTTAATTCAGAGATCAGTTCGTTCAATTCATCTCTGTAATTACTTAATCTATAAGACAAGCGGTCTCTAGTATTTTTTCCTGTATCTGGGGCGTATAATAAAGCCAAAACGGTTCCAGCCATAGCACCAGTAAATAAACCCGCAATAAAATTTCCTGTTTTACTCATTGTTAACTCCTTTCAATTATTTTTTATAGGATATAAAAAACACGTTTAAATGTAAATTATTGACTTGAAATATCTACTACTTCTACAGTAGAATGTTCACTTCTTAATCTGTTGAATAATGTACCGATCCATGAAGAAATTTGTTTCAAACCTACAGAAAGAGCGGGTGTGACAAATAACGTGAATATTACCCCGAAAGATAAACCAAAAATCACAGTTTTGGCTAAGGGAGACCATATCTCAGCGCCTGCTCCTAATTCTAATGATAATGGGATCATTGAACATATAGTAGTAATAGCAGTCAATAATATAGGACGCATTCTTCGTTTACATGCTTCTAAAATATTATTCATAAATTTTGAGTTTTCGGAAATATCAAACTTCATTCCCCGTGTTCTTAGATGCATGTAATCAACCAGCACAATTCCATTGTTCAATATAATTCCAACCAACATAAATAAACCAATATATCCTGTATTACTTAATGGTAATCCAGAAAGTAGTAAGCCAGCAAGAGCTCCAAATATTGCCATTGGTATACAAAACCAAATGACAAAGGGATCTCGAAAATTTTCAAATAGTGATGCCATAATCATAAACATCAATATTATCGCAGCTAAACCAGCCCACAGAAATTGAGTACTAGAGCGGTCAGTTTCTGCACTTGCTCCAGTAAAGTCATATCGATATCCATCGGGTAATACAATTTCTTCTTCAATAAAATTAGTTATCAATTCTTTGTACTCATTGGCATCCCCATTGAATTGAATATTAACATCAAGTAAAACCTCACGGTCTCTCTTTCTGTAAGAATCTACCCCTTTTGTTTCAACAAATTCGCCAACTGCAATTACAGGTATTCGTTGATTTTCAAATTGAAGTACTTCTAAATCAAATAGATCTTCACGCGATTTTAAGGCATCTTTTGAGGTGCGAACTTCTATGGGTATTTCACGACCTTCAGATCGAAAGAAACCTGCTTGGTTTCCTAAAGTTTGGGTTCGGAGATTTCCAGCTACATTTGCGACTCCTGAATTTAGTAATCCAATTCTATTTCTGTCTACAATATATTGTAATTCAGGGGTTGGATCAGTTCTTCCATTATCTACCTCTGTAATGTTAGGATCGTCAAGTAATCGCTCTTCAATCTTATTAGAGATTTTAAGTAATTCCTCCATTTCAGGTCCAATAAATGTAAGCCGAAGAGAATTCCCACCAAAACTAAATCCTCTACCGCCGAATCGTAAGCCTCCACCTTCAACTCTAGCCGTAACGGTTACTCCTGGAGAGACTAATTCTTGACGTATAGAAGCTGCTAATTCATTACTGGTCGTTTTTCTTTGTTCTTGGTCAACCAACTTTAATGAAAAACTGCCTGCATTGCTTTGTTCAACCCATCTACTTCTTCCAATATTTGAGATGAGGGTTTCTATTTCGGGTTTTGATAAAAGAATATCCTCAAAAGTATCCATTACATCGAGAGTAGTAACGAGTTTAGTACCTTCTTGAAGCCTTACATTAACATCAATTTCACCAGTATCAGATTCAGGAAAACCTTCTTTATCAATATTTCCTAAGATAGAATATGTGCCAAATAGTACACCGAATACTACCAATGTTGGGATCCATTTGTGGCGCATTACCCAATTTAAAATAGATGCATAACCATTTTCTAATTTATGAATGGCTGAAAAAATGAAGCCACTTTTTCCGAATTGTGTCACATCCAATAGCAATACAGAGATCACCGGTACAAGTACTATAGAAGCAATAAAGGAAATTCCAATGGCAAAACTGATAGTAAGAGCAAATTCTTTAAATATCACACCTTGAATGCCCGTTAATAGAGTGATTGGAATAAATACACCGAGCGTAGTTAGTGTTGAGCCTAGAAGAGGTCCTATTACTTCATTTGTGCCAGTTAATGCAGCTTCATGTTTAGAAAGCCCATCTTCTAATTTACGTGCAATACTTTCGGAAACAACTATAGCATTATCAACTAAAAGACCAATAGCAAGAGCAAGTGCAGAAATTGTGAATATGTTCAACGTTAAGCCGGTTGCGAACATCGCTGCAAAACACGCAGAAATAGAAATTGGGATAGATAAAGCTACAACAAGCGAAATACGCCATCCGCCCATAAATACTAAGATTACTACCACTACTACAACGAGCGCAATTAGCGATGATTGAGCAAGATTATTGATGGAGTCGTCTATAATCTGCCCCTCATCGCTTAAAATAATCAGTTCAACACCTGGTGGAAGTATTTCATTAATAGACGGTACTGTTTCTTTTACAGCATTTACAACATCAAGAGTATTTGCATCAGAGTTTTTTTGAACCTCAATAGAGACGCTATTATTTCCATTTACATTAACCAAACTGGTTACTTCTGTAAATCCATCAGATACTTCAGCTACATCTTTTACTCGAATAGGAACCCCATTTTCAGCAATTTTTACAATGGTGTTACTTATTTCTTCCACAGTCTTAAACATGGATTCTGCCCGTACTGAATAGCTGATTGAATTAGCGAGTACATTACCCATTGGAAGTTGGGTATTATTGGTAGATATTGCATTTTCTATTTCTTGAGGTACCAGATTATGTTGTGCCAATTTCATTGGAGTAACATCAACATAAATACGGCGTTCTAAACCTCCTCTAGTATTTGCTGAAGCAAGTCCAACTAAACGTTCTAAATTTGGTTCTACAATTTGTTCAGCAAGATTTCTTAATTCATCCAATCCTTTTAATGAAGAGTTGATGCTTAATTGCATAATTGGACGGGCTTCTGGATCGAATTGAAAAATGACAGGTTCTCTTGCTTGTTCTGGAAGGTCATTGCGTATTTGGTCGATGGCCTTTTGAATTTGCAATTCCGTTTTCCGTATGTCTGTACCAGGATAGAGGTTCATGCGTATAAATGCATTTCCTCGACTTACATTCGATTCCATTTCTTCAATTCCTTCTACTGCCGAAATTGCACCTTCTATAGGTGTAACAAGAATTCGATCTATATCCTCAGGTGCGACATTCTGGTAACCCGTAGATATAGCAATAATTGGAATATTTAATGATGGGAAAAGAGTTACTCTAAGATTGGTTAATGAGAAAATTCCAAATCCTACGATAATCAATGTCATCATAATGACAGTAATAGGTCGGTTAAGTACTCCTCCTGCTATAGAGAATTTTTTCATGCAAGTACCTCTTGATTGGCTAAGGGATCTTCTTTTTGAGTGGTGTCAAAACCTAATTTACTAACACCTCTATTTATAAGATTATAAATACTAGGTACCACAAAAAGCATTAAGAGGGTAGACATGGTGAGCCCCCCAATTACTGTTCTCGCCATTGGACTCCATGTTTCAGAACCTGAACCAACTTCCAAAGCTAAAGGAACCATGGATAACACAGTTGTGAAAGCGGTCATTAAGATAGGGCGTAAACGCCTTGTAGCACCCTCAATAATAGCTTCATTTCTAGATAATCCTCTGGCTTGTAAGATTTTTATATAATCGATCATCACAATCCCATTATTTACAACTATACCAGAAAGAAGAATTAAACCTACCATTGCAGTTACACTTATAGGTGTTGAAGTAAGACCTAATAAAATCAATACCCCTGATAAAGCTAATGGAATCGTAAAAATGATTATAAATGGCTCGATTAAACTTTCAAATTGTGAGGCCATCACCATATATGTAAGTATACCTGCTATTGCGAATGCTAATAAAAGAAAATTGAAAGATTCAGCTTGTTCTTCAGCCGAGCCTGCGAGAGCATACCGATATCCATCAGGCCATTGAATCTCGTCTAAGAGTATTTTTGCTTGATTTGTGGCCGTTTTAAGGTCGGTTCCATCTAATTCAGTATAGATTTCAACAACTCTTTCTTGATCAATTCGGGTAACATTGGTTGGTCCAGTAAATCTTTCAATACGAGCTAAATTACTTAGAGGCATCCATATGCCAGATGGAGTTTGAATTTGTATCGTCTCTAAATCCGTAGATTGTGATTTCTGTTTTGGATCTAGTTCTACTAATACTTCAAATTCTACGCCTTGATCTACAAAGCTGGTAGCTATGTTTCCCTGTACGGCATCGCTTACAGCCGTTGCTACTTGATTAGTACTCATCCCTACCAAAGAAATTCGCTCTCTATCCATTATTAACCGCAATTCTGGTCTTCCTTTATCAGAAGTGCTGTATGCGCTAACCAACCCTGGAATTTCGGCTAACCGTTCTTTTACACCATTAGTAAGATCTTTCTTAATTTCTGGATCAAAACCAAAAATTTGAACGATCAGTCCATTTTCTCCATCTGGACTCAAAGGATCAATTACAATTTCTTGTGCATCAATACCAGGAACTATGGTAAGTTCATTCAGTAGCGTATTTACTATATCAAATTGGGTTCGTTCTCTTTCATTCTGAGCAACTAATTCTACTCGAACAATTCCGGTAAAGCCTCCCGGATTATCTGCTCCCTCTATACCTTCTTTATCGCCATAGTCAGAGACTACAATGCGTGCTTCAGGTACAGTTTGGCTAATGATACTTTCAACTTGTTTAATAGATCGTTCCAATTCTAAAAGACTTACGCCTGGTTCTCTACTTATTTCTATCGTAAATGCATTCTCATCTACCCTTGGAAAAAATTCACCGCCTAAAGAATCGAATATGGGTAAGGTGGCCCCAAAAAACAGTACAGAAGCAATTACAACAGTCCAGCTATTGTTTAGTGTAGTGTTTAGTTGCTTTGAATATACTTTTTCGAGTTGTACAAGTAGGTTACTAAAGAAAAGGGCAAGCTTATTTTCAGATTGAAATTTAGCTTTTCCATCTTTGAAAAACTGAGAGGTCATCATCGGAATTAAAGTAAGAGCAACTAATGACGACACCGTTAAGGAGAATGATATAGTAAGTGCTAAGTCACGAAATAAAAATCCCGCAATACCAGGTACGAATAAGATAGGTAGAAAAACAACTAAGGTAGTTAAGGTAGAAACTACTACTGGAACGGCCACTTCTTTAGCTCCCATAACCGCTGCATCTTTTCCTTTATGACCTTCTTCACGAAATCTAAAAATATTTTCTAAAACTACGACAGCATCATCTACTACAAGACCAACAGCAAGTGTAAGTCCAGACAGCGAAATAATATTTAGGCTAAGGTTAGCAAAATCCATAACTGCAAAAGTCGTTACAATAGACACAGGAATAGAAATCGCAATAATTAAGGCTGATCGTCCGCTCCTTAGAAAAACTAGGAGAATTAGTACAACAAGAATTATAGCCTGTAGCCCTGTGAGCAGTAGGTTTTTAATCGACATTTTGATGAATTCTGCTTTATTGGTCAAGACCTCAACGATAACATCTTCTGGTAAAGCTTCTTTGATTGATTCTAAGTTTCTAATTACTTCATCAGCTGCTACAACCACATTTGCATCACTCTGGCGGTAAATATTTACGATGATACCATCTTCGCTGTTCACTTGTACATTCCCGATAGGTTGTGCTATTCCATCACTAACACTTGCCACATCTTTAAGATAAAGCGTTTGGCCTTCTCTCACTTCAACCACTGTATTCATGATTTGCTCAACGGTTTTTAATTCTCCCATTGTACGTAATGAATACACGGTATTTCCCTCAATAAGTTGACCAGCAGGAACTTGTATATTCTCGGATGCTAATCGAGCTGATATATCACCAATAGTAATATTATAAAGCCGCATTTTTTCATTGTCGATGGATACATTTATTTGTCGTTCCAACCCACCAGAGGTTTCTGCTGAAGCAATTCCATTTGTACGTTCGATCCTTTGTTCAAGAACTTGAGTTGAATATGTTCTAAGATCACGTGACGATCGTACATCAGAAGTTACTGCTAGTACCACGATCGGCTCTTGATTTGGGTCGTAACTAAATACCAAAGGGGTGTCTGCATCGTCTGGAATTGTTCTAGTTACAAAGCCAAGTTGTTTTCTAACATCGTTTTCAGCTTCATATAAATCTGTTCCCCAATTAAAATTTAGCTTTACTACAGATGCACCTTGACTTGAAAGGGAGCGAACTCTTCTAATTCCACTTATACTGCCTACTTGTTCTTCTATTGGGCGAGTTACTAGTGCTTCAATATCTTCGGGTGCAACTCCTTCATATCCAGTAAAAATAGTTATAGTTGGAAAACTAACATCTGGATATAAATTCAGTCGTAATTGAAAAACTCCATAAATTCCAAACCCAATAAATATCAGGCTAGTCATTAAGAAAGTGATAGGGCGCTGTACCGCTAGTTTTGATAACCCACCCATATTAGTTTTCTGAAGTATTAGCGGTTCTTATGCTATCCATTAATGCTTTTCTCTCTTCTGGATTCATATTTTGCATTCTCTCTCTCATTTTACGGCGATGATCATCACTCATATATGCGCCAGCTCTTCGAGTTCTTCGAACAGTTTCAGATGTTGTTGAGTCGTTTGTAGCACCAGTAGTTGTACCTCTGCTCCAACCACCAGCTCCAGAATTCGAAGTACCTGCACCCCAGCTACCACTACCAGATACGGTTGTGCCTTCTGGAGATGTAAAATTGGCACCGGTTGCTACTCGTATTTTTGCGCCATCTTTTAAACTGGTTTGGCCAGTTACAATGATGCTTTCTCCAGCGTTCAATCCTTCAATTATTTCAATTTTGTCGCCTTGTTCAATCCCTAACTTTAATGATCTTAATTCTGCTGTTGTATCACCAACAGACACAAATACGGAATAAGTTTTTGCTAATGTTATTGTATTAGATTCAGGTTCTACGGTTGTCTCTACCTTTTCGACAAGCGCAGATCTTGGTACAACAATGGTTTGTTCTTTAAAATCAATGTCAATTACATTTTCCGTTAATACTCCTGGAAAGATGTTTGGTCCTGTATTCGTAAGTGAAACAACAACTTCCCCTAAACCAGTAGTTGGATCAAGTTGTGGGCTTTTTCTGCTAATAATCCCTACTGCAGAAGATTCTGATTCATTCGATACCCTTAAATTTACAGGTTGTCCTATTTTTACAAATCTCCAATCTTGTACAGGTAAAAATACACGGGTTTCATATCCTACAAGATTTGCAATTTCAAAGAGAGCCTGCGCAGAAGAAGCAACATCTCCTTCTTCTCCTGTTTTTGATAGAATTACACCATTTACTGGAGAACGCACTTCAGTAAAGCTGAAATTTTCTTTTGCTTGGGTAAGTGAAGCTTTTGCTGATTCCAACGCTGCTAAAGAACTTTGATAATTAGCTTTTGCAATCTCTTCATCTGCAATACTTGATAATTCTTTTTCCGCTAACATTTTTGCTCTAGAATAAGCAGCACTATCTCTTGATACTGCTATTTCGCTTTGCATTAATTGTGCTTCTGCTTGAGCAAGTTGGTCTTTGAAAGTAGTGTTGTTGATTTTAGCAAGAAGCTGACTCGCTTTTACAGTATCTCCTAAATCAACATAAAAATTGGTAATAGTATTACTTATTTGGGGAGTTATTGCAATCACGTTTTGAGCTTTGATAGTGCCAAATGAGCGTACTTGTTCAGCAATAGACTGTAAGCTTACAGTTTGAGTTTCTACACTTGTTGCGCTGGTAGTATTTCCAGAGCCCCAGCCACCCCAGCCACCTCCAGATGGTTTTGAAGGTTCGTTAGAGTCACTGCCACCGCAACCGATTAATAAAAAGGATACTATTAAAACAGGAAAGAATATTTTTTTCACAGATATATAGAATAAATTTTGTTTGCAACTACTACTAGAAAGTTCGCTAAATAGTTCAGTCTAAAGGAGTTTTAGCATGTAAAAAAAAGCAATTATATCTTTACAATTTTAAATGATTACTATCATATGTTTCCTTAATTTGAAATAATGTTTGATATAACTCTCTTATTTTTATGAAATTTTTTATTGATACCGCAAACTTAGAAGAAATACAAGAAGCACACGATCTAGGTGTACTTGATGGAGTAACAACTAACCCAAGTTTATGTGCTAAAGTAGGGGTTCGTGATTTTGAAGGACATATAAAAAAGATTTGCGAAATTGTAGAGGGGGATGTCTCAGCCGAAGTTGTATCTACTACATACAATGAAATGGTTGAAGAAGGAAGAAAAATTGCTAAAATCGCGGATAATGTGGTTGTTAAAATACCACTCATTAAAGATGGAATTAAAGCGATTAAGACATTTTCTGAAGAGGGGATAAAAACCAATTGTACACTTTGCTTCTCTCCTACACAAGCACTGATTGCTGCAAAAGCGGGTGCAACATATATCTCTCCTTTTTTGGGTAGATTAGATGATATTTCTTCAGATGGAATGCAATTGATTCGTGATATCGTAGAGATTTATGTAAACTATGGATTCCCAACGGAAGTGCTTGCTGCAAGCATTCGCCATCCGATGCATGTTGTGGAATGTGCTAAAGCCGGAGCAGACGTCGCAACAATGCCACTAAGTGTAATTACAGGTCTGTTAAAGCATCCACTTACGGATAGTGGCCTTGCACGATTTTTAAAAGATTGGGAAGACCTTCAGGCGAGCCTTAATAAATAGAGATATAGTCGATTTCTAGTTCAAACCGTTTCTCTTTTTTATCATTAGAGATGAACCCTATTCGAAAGAAAGGGCGAGCTTTATTCTGATTGAATGTTTCGCCTGTATATTCTGACATTCTTGTTTCCATGAGGCTTTGAACTGGAATCTTTTTGGTGATCCATTCACCATCGGTAGTTTCTAGTGGATACGAATAATAAGGCTGCCAAAAGCGAGCATATTGCTCGAACATAAACGAAAAATTAATTCCCTTAAGGCGATATCTTATTTCTATAAATTCAGCATTTTCTAAACGGAGGTTTATACGATTACTTCTTAAAGATGCAAAACCTCCATTGTTTTCAAAGGATAATTGACCCACAAAAAGCATTGAATTATCATCTAATCCCGCTTCTCCGATGGAAATCCCACCCATCACACCATCATTAATAATTCGCCAGTCGCGCCCGTCTTTTTGAGCACCGAAGTCTATGTTTAATACATCAATATGAATAGTAAGAATAGTTAGGATTAACAAGTACATGTGTACATTTGGATGGTTTACTTTAAAATTATAGTAGAACTAAGGTTGTAATTAAAGCAGATTTCATTCATCAATTTGTTGAGAATAAATAAAACCTTTGTTATGCCTTCCCAATTAAATTTTGTGCAATAATACTACTTGAAAGAACTCCTGGCAGTCCTGCGCCAGGGTGCGTTCCTGCTCCTACAAAATAAAGATCATCAACATCCTCAGATTTATTGTGGGGACGAAACCAAGCCGATTGGGTTAAAATAGGTTCGACAGAAAAAGCAGAGCCTTTATAACTATTAAGAGTATTTTGAAAGTGGAGCGGATCTATATAATGCTCAGCAACTAAATTTTCTTTCAAATCTGGTAAATAGTTTTCTTCTAGGAAATCCATAATCCGGTCTTTATAGATAGGTGCGAATTCATTCCAATCTGTGCCACTATCTAAATGAGGAACGGGCGATAAAACATAAAACCCTTCATGGCCTTCAGGGGCAATACTACTATCAGTGATAGTTGGCATATGGAGATATAATGAAAAATCGTCCGCTACATGTTTCTTGTGAAAAATATCATCCAATAATGCTTTATACCTAGGACCCAGGATAATGTTGTGATGTGCCAACCCTGAGTCTAGATACCTTTTTTTGGTTCCAAAATAGATCACAAAAAGCGACATGCTGTATTTAGTTCTAGCAATTTTACGATCTGTATATTTTCTACGATGATTTGGATTAATTAGATTTTTGTAAGTAAATGCAACATCAGCATTAGAAACAACAATATCTGCATCTAACTTTTCTCCATTTTGAAGACGAACACCCACAGCTTTTCTATTTTTTACAAGAATCTCTTCCACTTCTGTATCAAGATGAAATTTTCCGCCTTGCTCAGATATTAGTTTTTCAAAAGCCTGTACAATAGCTCCTGTCCCTCCCATCGCATAATGAACACCCCATTCACGTTCTAAATAATGGATCATTGCATAAATAGAGGTAGTATCAAAAGGGTTACCACCAACTAGTAAAGGATGAAAAGAAAAACACATTCGAAGGAAATCATCTTTAATAAACTGGGCTACATAATTGTATACATTCTTGTAAGATTGCAGCTTTATTAGATCAGGAGCCACTTTTAGCATATCAGTGAAATTTAAAAAAGGCTGATCCGCTAGTTCAGTAAAACCTTTGTCAAAAATAGCTTTGGTTGTACCTAAAAACTTTTCATAGCCAGCTTTATCAGAAGGACATCTTTTATCAATTTCTTTTAATGTGAATTCATGATCGTTGTTGTAATCAAAACTAATCCCTTTATCGTCATAGATGCGATAAAATGGATTACAAGGAACAAATTCTACATAATCAGAGCGCTTTTTTCCTGCAGCCTCCCAAATGTCATCAAACATAAAAGGCGCAGTAATTACTGTTGGACCGCCATCAAATTTAAATCCATTTTGCTCATAAACATAAGCACGTCCTCCTAATTTATCTCTCTTTTCAATAATGGTTACATTATGGCCTGCTGATAAAAGTCGTGAAGCGGCACCCAATCCGCCAAAACCACTTCCAATGATAATGATATTTTTTTTCATGGACTCTTTTTTTTCGATTTCGGATTAATAACCTAAAAAAGAAGCCCATCAATCCCGAAAAATATCAATCGTTTTCTATTTGTTTCACAAATCCATCAAAGCCCCGTGCTTTAAGTTTGTCAAGATCCGACTGGGCTCTAGATGTATCTTGGTAATTTCCATAGTACACACGAAAGACTAACTTACCATTAACAGTTAATCGCTCTACACGGCTACCTTCTATTTGTACAGATGTTTGTGTTGCTTGTCTCACATTATCAAAGGAAGCTAATTGTATAGTATAGTTAGCTACCTTTAAATTTGTGACTCTAGAATTTTTTAAATCTCCCTTAACAAGAAAAAGACGAACATTTGCAGTACCCGGACCAATCATATCTACTTCTGTTGCAGCGGCACGAGATAAATCTATTATTCTATCTTTTGCGAAAGGACCCCGATCGTTGATACGGACACGAGTTTTTTTTCCATTATCTAAATTTTCTACAACCACCTCAGAACCGAATGGAAGAGTACGATGAGCCGCGGTCATTCCATCCATATCATAAATTTCGCCATTAGCTGTTAGTTTTCCATGAAAATTAGGGCCATACCAGCTCGCAACCCCTGTTTCAATTTCATTTTTCGATGCTTTTTTCCCCACAGTAGCACTTTTAGTTTTAGGGACGATTCCACAATGGGTGGTAAATATTAACGCAATTAAGAGAAGACTAAAATTTGTCAGTGAAAATTTCATATTTAAAGATAGAGGTTAGTACTTAATATATCTGCAATTTTATAAAATTTAAATTTGACTCGTAATTTTTTTTTACTGCATGATCATGCGTTTATACCCCCTAAAACTTGAAAAGTGATTGCTATTTCAATTAAATATAAATAGTAAGAGAAACATTGACTATAAATGATCAAGGAATTAATAGTTCATTTCTAAGAGGTTCTTATTTCAAATATTAATATCACACAAATGAGATTTGTTCTTTATACTTTATATTCTGCATATAAATAAGCAGTAGATTTAAATAACAAGAAAGTCATCAATGAGTGTAACGCTACTTTTAATTACCGTAAATATTATGGTGTCTTTAGCCGCATTTAATATGCCTAGAATTATGGAGACAGGTATGTTTGTGCCTTATCGAACCCTGAGAAACAATACATGGTATGAATTAATTACATCAGGGTTTCTACACGGAGGCTACATACACTTAGCCTTTAATATGATTACACTGTTTTTCTTTGCGCCGGTTTTAGAACGTTCAATTGGAGAGATTCACTTTTTAATACTGTATTTCACTGGTTTATTGGCATCCTCCATTCCATCATTGATACGCCATAAAGACAACCCATCTTATGCTACAATTGGTGCCTCAGGAGCTGTAGAATCTGTACTTTTTGCTTTCATCATTATATTTCCATTCGAACCCATTTACCTTATGTTGATTCCAATTGGTGTGCCCGCAGTCATTTTTGGAGCTTTATTCGTGGGTTATAGTATCTGGGCAAGTAAGAAAGAGGGTAAAATTAATCACGAAGCACATATTGGAGGCGCACTATGGGGGCTAATTTATATGTTTGCTTTTGTACCCAATACTATTGACCATTTCCTCACAGTATTCGGGTTTTATGGGTAAAAAAAGGGATTCCGTTAATAGAATCCCTTAAAAATTAAATCGAAAGTATATTATCCGTTTTTAGCCCTGAATTCCTTCATGAAACTAACTAAAGCATCCACGCTTTCTTGAGGGCATGCATTATAGATACTTGCACGAATACCACCTACACTTCGATGTCCTTTTAAAGCATCTAAATGTTGGGTAGAAGCTTCGGCTAAAAATTTGGTTTCTAGATCAGTATCAGTAATTCTAAAGCAAACATTCATGTTCGACCTAGAAGCTTTTTCTGCAGTTCCCACATAGAAATCATCGGCATCAATTTCATTATATAATAATGCAGCTTTCTCTTCATTAAATGTTTTGAAATAATCTAATCCACCTTTTTCCTGAATCCAATCAAGAACTAAGCCAACCATATACACTGCAAATACAGGAGGTGTATTGAACATTTTACCTGCATGAGTATTGTAGTTCATCATAGTTGGAATATCAGACTTTCCATTAGCTGAAAAGAATTCTTTATTCACAATAACAATAGTTACTCCAGCAGGGCCAAGATTTTTCTGCGCGCCAGCATAGAGCACACCATATTTGGATATGTTTATAGGTCGAGAAAGAAAATCTGAGCTTGCATCACAAACTAGTTTTACACCATTTGTTTCTGGTTCATCAGCAAACTGAGTTCCAAAAATGGTATTGTTAGAAGTAAAGTGAACATATTTAGCTTCAGGAGTTAGTTTCAACTGCTCGTTAGTTGGAATGTGATTAAAATTTGTATCAGCACTTGAGTAAGCTTCATTCACATTTCCAAAAATTTTGGCTTCTTTAATCGCTTTGGTGCTCCACGCACCAGTATTTATGTAATCGGCTATATCACCTTCAGATAAGAAATTGAATGGAACGGTTAAGAATTGTGTGCTTGCTCCCCCTTGAAGAAAAAGCACATCATAATCATCGTTAAGATTTAAAATATTTACAAGTTGTTCGCGAGCATGGGCATCGATGGCGACATAATCTGCACCTCGATGCGATTTCTCAATAACTGATGTTCCAGTACCTTTATAGTCGACAAAATCTTTTTTTGCTCTTTCTAAGACTTCAAGTGGTAATGCGGCAGGGCCGGCGCTAAAATTGTGTATTCTGTTCATTGTTATACTTGATAGTGTGTGATTAAAATGTGTGTATTAGTAAACCTGATCTTAATTTTGGTTCAAACCAAGTTGATTTTGGAGGCATGAGTAAACCAGCATCAGATACAGCTATTAGTTCATCAATACTGGTTGGAAACATACTTATAGCCACATCAGCAGTTCCTGAATCTACTATAGATTCAAGTTTTCTACTTCCATGTATACCACCTACAAATGAGATGTTATTATCTAATCTCTGATTAGTAATTCCAAAGTATGGTTCTAAAATAAATTCTTGTAATCGTGCTACATCCAATTGTGATGCGAGATCCTCATGTTTTGATTGAGGTAAGGAAAATCCATACCATTTAGATTTGAAATAAAGGCATATATAACCAGATTTATCTGGAATGGGCGAAGCATCTGTAATTACAGGATATTTTGTCTTTAGGTGGTCTATAAAATTATCATTTACGTTATATACAATTCTATTGTAAGAAAGTATTTGAACTTCATCCATAGGAAATAGAACAGCAGGGAAATGTTGAATATCAGGATGGTCATGGTGAGGCATCTTTTTAGATGCTCTTGAAGCACTTGCACAACGGTGATGTCCATCAGCAATATAAATATGGTCAACCGTTTTAAAAGCTTCGACCATTGAATCTGTATGATCAAGCCTCCAAATAATATGCTCCACCTCATCTTCTGTGGTAAATGTATATAGTGGTGAGCTAACGATTGCCTCATTAATCAAGGATTGGATTGCATCGGATGATTCAAAAGTAAGCATCACTGGTTCGGCGTGAGCTTTCTGTGTAAGTATATGTTTAGTTCGATCGTCTTCTTTATCAGGTTGAGTTAGTTCATGTTTTAAGATAACGCCATTGTCATAATCGTCAACTGAAACACACCCAAAAATTCCAGTTTTAATTCCTTTATCCCATTTTAGTTGATACACATAAAGAGCATCATTTTTTTCATGGAGAAATTTCTCTGAAGAAAGTAACGTGTGTAAATTATCTCTACCTTTTACATAAACTTCCTTAGAATATATTGGAATAGGTTCTTTAAAATCTGCTTCTGGGCGTATAACCTTCATGTAGCTATATGCTTGATTACTAAGTATTTCACGTGCTTTTTTTTTGTCAACCACATCGTAAGGTAAGCAAGTGATTTCAGTAATATATTCAGGCTTAGGTCGCCATGCTCTGAAAGGTTTTAAAGATGCCATTTATTTTTTAAATAATTCAGGAATAAAGGTAATGAAAATTGTTCTTTATTAAGTTTAATTCCCCATAAATTTGAGGCATAAAAATATTAACCAAAAATTTAAATTATGACTGAAGGCGCATTAAATCAGGATCAACAAGACCAACTATTATTCATGATGCTTATACAACAACATCAACAAATTGGAATGATGGGCTTAGGGAAATTACAGAACCCTGCCACAGATAAGATTGAAAAAGATTTGGCATCTGCTAAATACGCTATCGATACCCTTAATGTTATTGATAAATACACAAAAGGGAATTTACCTCAAGAATTGAAGGGTTTTCTAGATCAGGTCTTAACAACCTTACGTTTAAATTTTGCTGATGAAGCTGCTAAAGAAGAATCTAAACCATCAGAAGATACTGAAGCACCAAAAGATACCGATGGTTAAAAAGATTCAGGCTGCTGGAGGTATTGTGTTTCAAATTGATCATGAAGAAGTAGTCACTGTTTTATTAATATATAGAAATGGATGTTGGGATTTGCCAAAAGGTAAATTGGAAAAAGGCGAATCTATTGAGATGTGTGCTTCTCGGGAAGTATCTGAAGAAACAGGTAGCAGACTGCCTATGCACCTCGGAGATTTAGGAACTACCTATCACGAATATACCCAAAAAGGGGTGGATTACGGAAAAACAACATTTTGGTATGTTATGGTTTTACCACTAGTCACCAAGTTTATACCACAAAAAAAAGAAAACATTGAATGTGTAGAGTGGGTGCCTCTAACCGAAGCGATTCAAAAAGTAGGGTTTGATAACCTAAAACTTGTGCTCCACAGATTCCAAAGATGGATGGCATAAAAAAAACCCTTCTCAGGCTTGAGAAGGGTTAAAGATAAATAGAGAATATATTTTAACTCTGTAATCGGAATACAATAGGTAAAGAATATTGTACTCTAACCGGTCTACCTCGCTGCATCCCTGGGGTAAATTTTGCTTGCTTTACCGCATCTAGCGCAGCTTCATCACAGCCTCCACCAATTCCGCGTATTACTCGAGGGTTTTCGACTTGGCCTGCTTCATTTACAATAAATTGAACAGTAACACGCCCTTCAATACCTGCTCGGCGTGCCATCTCTGGGTATTTCACTTTTCGTTGTAGGGCTCCTAGACCACCTATTAATTCTGGCATGTTTTCCACAACAACAAAGAAATCTTCCTCATCATCATCTTGTGGAGGTGGTGGAGGAGGTAAATCCATTGGGCCATCAAGGTCAAAATCTAGATCTAAATCAACAATGTCATCTTCAAGAATTTCATCGTTGGGTACTTCAACAGGCACAGGTGGACGTGGTGGCGGTGGTGGAGTTTCAATTTGTTTTGTTTGAACTACATCTTCCATTACCACCTCTTCCTGTTCCTCTATTGCTAAGGGAGCTGGCGGTTCGCTGTATAAATTAATACGAACCAATAAAATCATGAATAGTAATGCAGCAATAAGACCAGCTTGAAGCGTAACATTGTACGTTCTTTTTAGGTCAGCTTTAGCATTTTTACGCTCGTTAATCATAGTCTTTTCTCTATTTGTTTTAGTAATTAAAAGAAAGGGAATTTTTGAAAAGCCCGCAAGTATTTAATCCATTTATATCTCTAGTTGAAAAAATAAATAATCGATTCCATTCTTTGTTAATTTTTTAGCTGAAATCGTATAGATTGAGACATTTTAACATTTACTAATATTCCATTTTGGATGCCAGGTGAGAATTTCATCTTTTTAATTACACGTAGCACTTCTTCATCACACCCTCCACCAATACCTCTTATAATTTGAGGATTTTCCACTTCACCCATCTTATTTACAATAAATTCAACGGTTACTATTCCTTCAATTCCCGTTTTTCTGGCAATTTCAGGATACTGTATTTCAGAATAAAGTTTTTTAAGGCCTCCTATCATAGAGGGGAGTATTTCTATTCCGTTTATATCGTAGATTTTTTCTTCAAAACTATCTATAGGAGGCTTAGGTGGTAGATAATCAAAATCACCAATTTCTAAATTTGGGAAATCGATTTGATCTTCAATGAAGACATCATCAGAAACTTCAATTGGAACTAAGGGCTTAATAGGTGGTGGGGGATCTTTAGGCGGAATTATAGGAGGTTGTTGAATAATAGGATCATCTTTTGGAGAAATTGTTACTTTATCCAAATCACCTAGTGAAGGTATTGATATTTTTGTAAGAGCAAGCATAACACTTAATGAGAGTATTAAACTTAATTGGAACAGAATTGTGTAATTCGATTTCAAAACGTTTTTTTGATGTTGGGATTTCATATTGACCTCAATAATCGATTAATTTATACCTAAATAAAATAATCGTTATAGAGGGTTAAGCTATCACATCATCATGTGGGATTTATTTTTTCGATGGAGATTTAAAGATCCAATGCAAAATCCCAATTGCAACCAGAGAACCTAGTGCATCGGCAATAAAATCTGCAATTTCAGGGCTACGATTTGTTGGAATTACAAATTGTAAAAATTCCACAAGTAATCCATAAGCTAGACCTAATGTAAATATGATCCATAGCTGAGGGGGTTTATTTAATCTAATAGCTCTCACCAATCCATAAAGGAGCGTCCAAATTAAGAAGACAACAAAATGCCAGATTTTGTCATAGTCCCAAATGTTAATGGTAGACAGGTGATCAGAAGGATATAGCATTCCAACAAGGATAGCTAGTGTAGCTAAAATAAAAGAGGTAACTAATAGCCGACGATATGTAAAAATTAAGTCTTTTATGATAGAATTAGATTATATCCAAAGGTTCAAGTGGTTCAGAGGTATTATCAAAATATTTAGATGCTTTTGTTTTGCCATCTGAAAGAGCTAAAGAACAAGCAAGTTCCCGGTTTTTTGATATAAGTAAATAACCTGCAATTTTCCCTGCCAATACATCCCCAAAGCCCGCTCTTGCAAAGATTCTGGTATCATAATCAGTTGAAATGGTTTGCTTGTTGTAAGATACAATTATTGAAGGTAATCCTTTCGATAAAATAGTAGACTCAAATTTTTTGCACACAGAGTTAGCAATCTCACTTCTAGAACCTTGAATCGATTTGGCAAGTAGATTTAACTCCCCTATATGTGGAGTAAGAATCCAATCACTGTTCTTCGATGTTACATGTGTTGATGCTTTTGATAATGCAAATAGAGCATCCGCATCTATAATAGTTTCTCCTTCAAAAGTAGAAAGAATATGCTGAACAAAATGAGTGGTCTCCTCATCTCTTCCTAATCCTGGTCCAATTAATAACACCCCAGATTTTTCAGCTAACAGGTGTTCCACTTCTTCGAGGTGGTATTTAGTAAATCTGAGGTCGTTTATATTTCCAACTGGTTTTTTAATGATGTGTATTAAATGTTTCTCATAGATTGGAAGTAACCCTTTGGGTGTGATTAAAATCACTGCTCCTACCCCTGTATTCCATGCACTTAATGCTGATAAAATAGCCGCACCCGTTAATCCCTCCGATCCTGCAATGATATAAACTACCCCATGCTCATATTTATGGTTTTGCTTAGGGTGATCCATTCGATGTTCTTTAAGCCAATCTTCTTTTAAAATAAAATCGGAACTTTTTTTTAGAATGGAAGGGAAAGGGAGTTCACAATAAATAATTTTCCCGCAATATTCATAGCCATCATTATGATAATATCCCTTTTTAAGGGTTCCTAATGCGAATGTTATATCCGCTTTTATCGCTAATCCTAAAACGGTCCCATCATCAGCGTGTAATCCTGAGGGCACATCTAAAGAAAATTTTTTACAATGTAGCTCATTAACTAATTGAATTACATTCCTGTAGGAGGAGCGAACTTCGGTGTTGAGCCCAGTTCCCAGCATTCCATCGACGATAAAATCATAAGAATAGCTAAAGGCTTCTGATATGTTTTTAAATGCTACATCAGGCGAGTTTAACTTCTTTAAAAGGTGGTAGTTTTTTTTACAATTACGACTTAGGTTTTCGTCACCATCCACCAATACGACGGTAAGATTAAATCCATGTTCAGCTAATAGGCGACTTACTACAAGCGCATCTCCTGCATTATTACCCTTTCCGCACACAACAAGACCATTTGCAGGGGTTGGAACATGTTGTAGTATATAATCAGCTACACGAGTTCCTGCGATTTCCATCAATGTAAATCCGTCGATACCAAATTCTTCTATGGTACGCTTGTCCAATTCTCGACTTTCAGCCGCTGTAAATAGCTGGTATTGATGTGGAATGTTCACACTAGGTGATTAATAGGCTTTAGCAAATAACACCTTTTTTAGTGAAGGTTTTCCTGTTACCATACAGTTGCCGGATGTACCTTTTTCGAACGGGATGCAACGAATGGTAGCCTTCGTTTCATTTTTGATGCGTTCCTCGGTTTCTGATGTGCCATCCCAATGAGCGTAAATAAATCCTCCTTTTTCTTCTAGAACAGATTTAAATTCTTCATAAGACTCTACCTCTGAAGTCATTTCCTCTCTTCGAGTTTTAGCAGCTTCAAACAGATCAAACTGAATGGTCTCTAACAGTGATTTGATAAGGGATCCGATTCCATCACGAGAAACAACTTCTTTATTTAGTGTATCACGCCGTGCAAGCTCCACATTACCATTTTGAACATCGCGTGGTCCAATAGCTATTCGCAGAGGTATCCCACGAGCTTCATGCTCTGCAAACTTAAAACCAGGTTTAAAGTTATCTCGGTCGTCTAATTTTACTCGCACTCCCAATGCTTTTAGTTCTTTAACGATAGCGTCACCGTATTCTAGAACTAACTCTCTTTCCCCATCTTTACGGTAGATAGGAACAATAACAACTTGAGTTGGAGCTAATTTTGGTGGAAGTACCAGTCCTTGATCATCAGAATGTGTCATGATTAAGCCACCAATTAAGCGGGTGGACACCCCCCAACTTGTTGCCCATACAAGTTTATGATCACCATCTTTATCTTGAAATTTTACATCAAATGCTTTGGCAAAATTCTGACCTAAAAAATGAGAGGTGCCAGCTTGGAGAGCTTTACCATCTTGCATTAAAGCCTCGATACAATAGGTGTCTTCGGCTCCCGCAAAACGTTCAGATTCAGTCTTCACTCCCGTTATAACTGGCATTGCCATATAATCCTCGGCAAAAGTACGATACACTTCAAGCATTTGAAGCGTCTCATCTATAGCCTCTTGTTTGGTGGCATGAGCAGTATGGCCTTCTTGCCATAAAAATTCCATAGTGCGAAGAAAAAGGCGGGTTCTCATTTCCCAACGTACCACATTTGCCCATTGATTTACTAAGATAGGCAGATCACGATAGGATTGGATCCAATTTCTGTAGGTATCCCAAATAATTGTTTCGGAAGTTGGGCGCACAATTAATTCTTCGTCTAATCGGGAATCAGGGTCTACCTCAACGCCGCCATCAACCGCTTTCAAACGCGAATGGGTAACTACTGCACATTCTTTGGCAAATCCTTCTACATGTTGGGCTTCTTTGGATAAAAAAGACTTTGGGATAAAGAGCGGAAAATAAGCATTTTGATGACCTGTATCCTTAAACATCTGATCTAGCCCTGTTTGCATATTCTCCCAAAGAGCCATGCCGGTAGGTTTAATAACCATACATCCACGAACTGGGGAATGTTCTGCCAGCTGAGCTTCTTTAACGATATCCAAATACCATTGAGAATAATCTTTTTCGCGTGGGGTAATATTCTTCGCCATTTTTTCCAACTTTAGTGTGAGAGGGCAAAGGTAAGGAACTTAGGATTTATAATTGACTTAATAAGTCAAAAAAATGGTTAGACTTAATTTTAGAAACTCGTATCTTTATAAACTTAATGACGGATGGCGTGGTAGCTCAGATGGTTAGAGCGCACGACTCATAATCGTGAGGTCGGCGGTTCAATTCCGCCCCACGCTACATTTAAAAGCCCAGTTTAGAAATAAATTGGGCTTTTTTTGTGTCAAGTGTGTTATCGCCATCCTAACTATATAATCCCCGAAGTACCTTTCATTCTACAGTTCTAATTACATGAACATCAATTGTATTTAACATATGCGCAAAGGGTTGGCAAGCCAATCTAGCCGACCAAAAAATAAATAATCTTAAATAGCGCTTATTAAAGCTATTCGTCACAAAGTTGTGTATTTTACTAGCTTTTCAACTAGATAAATTACTCGACGACTCATCGAAATAAATCATGACTTTTAGAAGAACTCATACTTGTGGAGAACTTACCGCTGAACATATCGGGGAAGAAACTGTATTAAATGGCTGGGTTGGACCACGCCGCGATCTTGGTGGTGTTATTTTTATTGATCTACGTGATCGTTATGGCGTTACTCAAATTGTTTTTACTGAAACGGATGCTAATTTACATGAAAAGGCAGAAAAGCTAAGAGCGGAATATGTAGTTGGTATAAAGGGAAAGGTAATTGCACGAGGCAAGGAGAATATCAATGAAAATTTGGCTACAGGTGAAATCGAGATCGAAGTAACGGAACTAGAGATTTACTCCGAAGCAGCCACACCTCCATTTGAAATCAAAGACGGTATTACTACGAATGAAGAAACTCGACTTCGATATCGGTATTTAGACCTTCGCCGTCCAGAAATGCAAGAAAAGTTAATGTTGCGTTCTAAAACCTACCAAGCTGTGAGGGCATTTTATCATCAGCACAATTTTGCGGAGGTTGAAACTCCAGTTTTGATGAAAAGTACCCCTGAAGGAGCTAGGGATTATTTAGTACCGAGTCGTGTAAATCCAGGTAAATTCTTTGCTTTACCTCAATCTCCACAAACGTATAAGCAATTGTTGATGGTTTCTGGATACGATCGCTATTTCCAGATTACTAAGTGTTTTAGAGATGAAGATTTACGAGCCGATCGCCAGCCCGAATTTACGCAGATTGATGTTGAAATGAGTTTCGTTGATGAAGATACCATCTTTGAAATGCATGAAGGTTTGATGAAAAATATCTTCAAAGAAACGATTGGATTAGACATTCAAACTCCATTTCCTCGGATGAGTTACGAAGATGCGATGAACACTTATGGCTCCGATAAGCCAGACATCCGTTTTGGTTTGGAATTTTTAGATTTTTCCGAAATCGTTAGAGATGCAGAATTCAAAGTATTCTCAGGAACCGTAAATAATGGTGGAGCCGTTGTAGGAATCACCATCCCGGGTCAAGGAGAAATGGGGCGTGGTGCTATTGACCGCTGGACAGAGCGAGTGAAAAAGGAAACCAGCGCTGGTGGATTAATATATATTAAGATGCTAGAAGAAGGTCCATTATGTTCGGTGGCGAAATTCCTTACTCCAGAAATTGTAGCTAAGATGGTAGCAGCCGCAGGGGCAAAAACTGGGGACTTAGTGTTCTTACTTGCTGGCCCAAAACCATCCGTGCTCGAACAATTAGGCGCTCTGCGTTTAATGGTGGGTGAAGAATTTAAGTTGATTGATGAAAAAGCATTTAATCTTCTTTGGGTAACGGATTTTCCATTGCTTGAATGGGACGAAGAAAGCCGAAGATATCATGCTATGCATCATCCATTTACATCACCAAAAGTAGAAGAAATGGATAAAATGGACTCCGATCCAGCTTCTATAAAAGCTCGAGCCTATGACTTAGTGATGAATGGATCAGAAATAGGTGGGGGCTCCATCCGAATCCACGATAGAAAAGTACAGGAGCAGATGTTTAAACTTCTTGGCATAGAGCAAGAAGAAGCTGAAGAAAAGTTCGGTTTCTTGTTGGATGCATTCAAGTACGGCGCCCCACCGCATGGGGGAATTGCGCTTGGAGTTGATCGAATTGTGATGTTACTTACGGGTGCGGGAAGTTTACGAGATGTGATTGCTTTCCCAAAAAATCAGAAAGCACAAAGTATGATGGATAACTCCCCTGCTGAGGTAGAAAAAGAACAGTTGGATGAGCTACACATCAACCTAAAGAAAATAATTAAATAGTTGGAAAATTTGTGAAAACAGCGGGTATTGACGGATGTAGAATCGGTTGGATTCTTACAACATTTATTGAAGGAGAAGCCAAATTTCAAATCATGAATAATAACGATGATTTGAAGGCAGCGTTCGAGTACTATGATCGTATTTTTATTGATATGCCTATTGGCCTAGAAGATCAGGTATATACCCGTGAATGTGATAAACAACTCCGCAAAGAGTTAGGTTCTGAATATTCCTCTTCGGTATTTAGTCCACCCATTCGCCCAGCGCTTGATGCGCCAAGTTATGCAGAAGCTAATATGACCAGTTTCGAATGGACGGAAAAAAAATTATCGCTGCAAGCATGGAATATTACTCCTAAAATTAAGCTTGTTGATCGTTTACTTTGTGAAAATGAGGAATTTAAAACCAAAGTATTCGAAAGCCATCCCGAATTATTGTTTCAACAACTAAACGGTGGTATGATTTTTCAAAAAAAGAATTTGAAAAAAGGGATACGGCATCGTTTGGAATTACTTAGGGCTGAAGAGCCCAAAGCGGATGATTTCTTCCGAATCATCAAAGAAGAGTACAGAAGGGCTGATGTTGGAGAAGATGATATTGTGGACTCCATGGTTCTTGCTTACTATGCCAAACAATCGGTAGAAAAAGGCATTAAAACAATCCCCAACGAAGTAGAATACGATTCGCAAGGCTTACCCAAAGCCATTCATTTTGTTTGATTGGTTAGTTTTTATAAAATACGTTTTATAATATCTACCTAATAATATTATAATTGATAGCATAATTCTTTACTCTTCATCTTTGTTGGACATATTCGATAGATACTGAGGGTCCAAAAAGCTAGATTAATCGTAAGAAATATATCAGTGCCAAGGATCATAAACGATAGAAAGAGTGTGAGGTCATAACTAAAATTATTCTATGAACTGGATTAAAATAAACGATCAACCGTTATCGAAAAATAACACTTCCGGCGAGCGCGTAATTGTTGAGAAGAATAGCGATACTATGCCACCTATCTTTAAAGGCACAACCAAATTAGCGGCAAAACTAAGTCGAGTTGCTTTTGTATTAGTTGATATTAATTCAAAAAAAAATTGGGTAAATCGCCTAGCAGAACATCATTTAATTGAAGGTGATATCTTCGGGGTACACTATAAAACGTATGAGCATTATGCTCTTGCATGGCCAGTATCAGATCGTGAATATGTGTTAGAAGCAACATGGTCTTTAGATCTTAACAATAAATTCCCAAATGCTAAACTTGTTCTATCATCAACAAACCATAACAAGTATCCTTTGCGAAAAGATAGAGTTAGGGGCCATTTACATAGGTTAGAGTTTCATTTAAAAGAAGTTGGACCTGAAACAACCGAAATCATGGTTGAAATTAAAGTAGACCCCAAAGGAAAGCTACCACCATTTTCAGCAGATATTATTCAAAAAAGTTGGCCTTTGACTACTTTAAGAGCACTACATAAAGAACTAAACCAAAGTGAAGATAAGCATACGCTTTTTATGTAAGCCTAAAAGTTTAAGACTATTAATCGCTTATATCACGCAAATTTTGCTATAATATGTAAGCAACTAACCAATACTACCGATATGAAATATAGAAGGGTCTTATGAAGTATAGCATGTTATGATGAGTTGTAACATATTGCTATTCAATGAGAAACAAATATTATAAGCGTTCTAAAATTTCTGAAGCACATTTCCGACACATAATTAAATGTTTTGCCCTAGATTTAACAGCGACTGAAACCTCGGAGTTGAGTTCGGTTTCTCTGCGTTCGGTAACGGTTATTTTTGATAAACTCCGCAAAAAGATCGCCTATTGGTGCGTACAAGAAACTCCTTTTGATGGAATAATAGAAGTCGATGAATCCTATTTTGGGCCTCGACGCATTCCAGGTAAACGCGGACGTGGGGCTTCGGGTAAAACCATTGTATTTGGTGTGTTTAAACGCCAAGGAAAGGTATACACAGAGATAGTGCCTGATGCACGTAAAAAGACCTTACAAGCTATTATACGAGGGAAAGTAGCCCTAGAAAGTGTGATTCATTCTGATGGCTGGAGGGGCTATAATGGTCTGGTGGATGTAGGCTATGACAAACATTACCGGGTGCATCATGGCCAAGATGAGTTTGTCCGGGGAACTTCCCACATTAATGGGATCGAGTCTTTTTGGAGCTTCGCAAAACGAAGGCTAGCTCAGTTTAATGGAATTCCAACACGTTCATTTTATCTGCACCTAAAAGAAACAGAATTTAGATTTAATCACCGAAATGATAACTTATATCATACCATGCTTAAAAGGCTCAGAAAAGACCCGCTCTGACTCCTTTACTTCATAAGACCCTATAGAATTATTATAATTCTTATTGCATTAATGTCCACCTTATCTTGTTCTAAAGATGAGGGAAATACCTTTTCATCTTTAGAAGGGCTAAGTGATTATGAAATTGATGTAATAGAATATTTTAAAGAAGTTGCTTTAGGTTTTGAATTTGGAAACGCCAGCAAAATAACACGGAAATGGGAATCTGAATTAAAAATCTTTGTAGATGGGGAGCCAAATTCTGAATTGTTAGATGAATTGGATGATATTCTATTAGAAATAAATGAGTTGGCAAAAAATGGGTTTCAGATAGTTATTGTTGAAGAACCATCTATTTCAAATTTCTATATTTTTTTCGGTACAGGAACCGACTATGCTCAGTTATATCCAAGTCAATCAGGGTTAGTGGGCTCTAATTGGGGTTTATTTTCCCTGTATTGGAATAGTGACAATCAATTTACGACCGGACATATGTATGTTGATATTGTAAGAGCTGATATGAATGAACAAAAACATTTACTCAGAGAAGAATTGACCCAGTAATTAGGATTAGCTAGAGATTCACAAAAGTATACTGAGAGTATTTTTCAATCTTCATGGACTATTACCAATGAATATGCTGAAATAGACAAAGATTTAATTAGATTATTGTATCATCCTGATATGAAAATTGGATTAAGAGAAAACCAAGTTCACGATATTTTAAGACAAATTTTACTAAATGAATGAACAGTTACAGTAGATTTGAAGAGAATGTACACTACTCAATGAAATGATATTATTGTTCGTAACTAAGGTATATTTCACATTGAATTGAATAGGTGATGTATGTTATATTCGATTTCTTTGTTTATGCTAAGCACATATTAAATATATCTTATCATGGTTATAGACGATATTTTGGAAGTCATAGTAGCGAGAAAATATTCTGATGGAACAAAAGTAATATCCATATGTGGGGCTGCTGATTTAGGAAAATCTTTTTTGGCTAAAGAAATTTGCGAAGCATTAACAAAATTGAATGTTACAGCTGAGCATTTAACATTAGATTCTTACTTATTCGATAGAGAGTTAAGAAATAAACATGGATTAAGTGGGTATCACATAGAGTCATATCGCCTAGAGCAGGCATTGAATGATTTGATGAAGTTAAAAAATAGGGGTGGTGTTGATATCTACCCTTATGATCATAGATTAGGGAGACCTTGCTCGGTTCCCACTAGAATTGAAGCATCTGAGATCGTGATTTTTGATGGATTACATTCAATGCATGCCTCTTTTGTTCCTTTTGTTGATATGTCGATGTTTGTATATACCAATGATGATGATCTTAAGACTATAAGGAGTAAAGCAGATCAAGAAAAGCGAAATTATACCAAGCATTATTCTAAACATATATCAGAAACTGAATTCAATGTATATAAAACTAATGTAGAGCCTTACATCAAATCAGCAGATTATCTATTAATTTTGGAATCAAAGTGGAACTACATCTTGAAAAGAAACACTGATAAAAAGCATCCATAGGCAGATTTTAAAGATGTATCATGGAATCAAAAATTTTAAAGGAAGCACCTTATGGCAAAAGTTAATATCTATGTATCATTTAATGGTAATTGTGAAGAAGCGTTTATGTTTTATAAATCTGTATTTAACAAAGAGTTTAATTTTATTGGACGATATTGTGATGTTCCTGATTCCGCAAAACATCATTTCCCTAATTGCCAAGATGAACATATTATGCATGTAACTTTACCGATTAGTGATGAAACAGTCCTGATGGGAGCGGATATGATTCGTGATACTAGTGAAGAAGAAACTACATCAAAAAATTTCTCACTTTATGTAAACACAGAAAGTAAAAGTGAGGCTGCCCAATTATTTAATGCACTATCAGACGGAGGATCAATAATACTTCCAATCTCTAATCAATTTTGGGGTTCATATTATGGCACCTGCATTGACAAATTTGGTATTCATTGGAAGGTTAGTTTTTCAGAAAACTAAAACAAAGGATTCCTATGCCTACTCCCTGAAAAGAGACTAGTGCCTCTCTAACTTTAGTTGTGATATTCTTTAGAAATATCACAATCAAGTTTAGAACTTTCGGTTCTGAAGATTCTGAACTACTAGGTATTAAGAAGGCGTGTTATTTCCACAACTTCAAAAAAGGAAGCTATTAACTATATAGAATCTTTGTATATCAAACGGAACGATTTTAATTGGTCGAATCTTTATCTTCCAAACAGATAAATGATTGCTATCTAACAGGGTTACATCCTAATTTTTAGGATACTGTAGGATACATTAACAACAAAATTTAAGATTAACATGGCCTACTCATTACCAGATTTACCATATGCTTACGACGCGCTTGAACCACATTTTGATGCTCGCACCATGGAAATACATCATTCAAAACACCATGCAGGATATACCACAAAAGTGAATGCTGCATTAGAAGGAACTGATTTTGCAGACAAAGAAATTGAAGATGTTCTCTCAAACATCTCCGCTCTTCCAACGGATAAGGTTCAGGCAGTAATTAATAATGGGGGAGGATTTGCAAATCACTCATTATTCTGGACTATTCTTTCTCCAAATGGTGGTGGAAACCCTGATGGTGACCTTGGGTCTGCAATTGATGCTGCGTTTGGTAGCTTTGATGCTTTTAAAACGGAATTTGCTAATGCAGCGGCTACTCGTTTTGGTTCAGGATGGGCATGGCTTTCTGTAGATGCTGATGGTGGACTTAAAGTTCACTCCACGGCCAACCAAGATAGTCCTATCATGGATGGGTTAACTCCAATCCTTGGTTTAGACGTGTGGGAACATGCATACTATTTAAATTATCAAAACAGACGCCCTGATTATATCTCTGCCTTTTGGAGTGTTGTAAACTGGGCACAAGTGGCTGCATATTTTGCTGCAGCGAAGTAACACGACCACCGATTATTGACAAATGACGAACGGCTGGAGAAAATACTTCAGTCGTTTTCTTTAAAAGAGAGAATTATGGTATCTAAGTTTCATTCGTCGTAGATCAATCGTCAACAGTCGCTTTAAGATGAAATTAAATCAATACTATTTTAACTTTAGAGAAAACTTATAAGGAGCAATTATTATGCAATTTGGATTCGGAATGGGACCAGACACATTATGGATGCGCGAAGAATTGACAAAATATGGAGTAGAAGAATTGAAAACTCCAGCTGATGTGGATCGCGCCATGAAAGAATATAAAGGAACCATGCTCATGGCTATCAATTCGGTATGTGGATGTGCTGCAGGAAATGCACGTCCAGGTCTAGGCATTGCCCTTGAGCAGTCTGATGCAACCCCAGATCATATGGTAACTGTATTTGCTGGACAAGATAAAGAAGCTACCGCTCATGCAAGGGCTTACTTTTCAGAATACCCACCGTCATCGCCTTCGTTTGCGTATTTTGTGGATGGCGAAATCAAGGCAATGATTCCACGCCACAGAATAGAGGGTAGAACAAGCCATGATGTGGCAAGCGATTTAAAAATGGTATTCGAAGCTTTTGTAAATAAAGAAGAAAAATAATTTAGGTTTTATAAAGGTCTGTGTAAAAATCCCGATAAGCTAAGTATTAGGCTTCCTTTAAACTTTACTTAGCAAAATGTTGGTAGATAAAAAAACGCTGATCATTGAAGATATTTTAATTCTTTCGATATTGTATGAAAACTATCATAATGAGAAAGTTTTTAAAACTATAGGCGAAATACGGGACAGTAAAAAAATTGTAGATTTAGTTAGAAAGTATAGACCAGATGTTTTAATAATGGATATTATGTTACAAGGTTCTATCGATGGAATACAGGTTGCAAAGCGTATTAGAACTTTTTCTGATATTCCGATAATATTTATATCGAGAAACTACAGTCTAAAGTATTATCAAAAAGTGGAAGCTATTTGTAATGCAAGTTTAATGGATAAGCCAATTTCTGAGACCAATATATCCCAAGCTGTTGATAATGTCTTGAGAAATGTAGCCTAGCTTTTAGCTCCGAAATCAATCTCTTTACCATCTTTAAAAATTCGTAATCCATCAGGTTTACTTTTCGGTCCACCAGGTCCAAAGTCTGAGACTCCCATTGCCAATTCTTCGTTCGTTTTTATTTCACCCACTCGACGAGGTTCTTCTTTGTACATCGAATCGACATGTACTGTCTGAGTTGGGAAAGCAAATTCTACCCCTAATTCTTTTGCAAGTCGTAGAACTTCTAGCAAAAAATTGTGCCGTTGCTGTAATTCTGTACTCCAATCTGGAACCTTAAAAAAGACATATACTAGTACATCGAGTGAGTGTGCTCCAAAAGTTGTGAAATGTACTTCATAAAAATCTTGCCTAAAATGTTTATTGGCCTTAACAATCGCCTTAATTCCTTCAACAAAAGCTTCTATTTGTTCTGGTGTTGTTGCATATGTTAAATTTAAAACTGTTTTTAAGCGACGATATTCTCTCATTCCATAATTGTCTATGTCTGAATTGGAGACATTAGAATTGGGTACAGACACCAACGAATTATAAAATGTGCGAATGCGGGTAGAGCGAAAGCCAACTTCTTCAACAACACCCTCTACTTTTCCGATGGTAACCCAGTCACCAATGCGAAAAGGACGATCTAGGAAAATGGTGATAGAACCAAAAAAATTTGCTAGTGTATCGCGAGCAGCTAGAGCTACCGCTAATCCTCCAATTCCTAACCCTGCTATTAATGAGGCTACATTGTATCCGTTGTTTTGGAGAATTAATATTACACCCATTGTAACCACAAAGAAACGTAGACTTTTTCTAATCAGAGGAACAAGTTGATCATCTAATTTATTTTCTGTTCGATCTGTAATTACAGTCAAATATTTTGCAAATACTCCAGATAGATTGTAAAAAAGCCATATAACGCCTACTGAAATTGCTATTTCTAAGATTATTGCTAGATAAAAATTAAAGGTAACTGACAATTGGAAATTAGTATAAGAGATAGAGAAAAAGGCCATAAGAAAAATAAAACCCAGTGGCTTCTCAATGCCCTCTAGGAGGTCATCATCCCAAGTAAATGTTGTCCTTTGTGTTATTTTTCGGATATAATTATCTAGAACGAATTCAAAAATCTTTCTAAAAATTAACCCAATTAAAATCCAAAGGAATACCGCCATATATTGCCAAAGTGCAATTCCTAACCAAGTGGTTTCGGTCCATGTTGGTAGTTGATCAAGCAAAGAATCAAAAACAGAAGAGAATGTTGATCTATAAAGAGAGGGGATTTGGTTAATGGTAGCTTCCGAAAATAGCCACTCATTTCCTACTTTTGTTACATGTACTTCAGGAAGCTGGTTAAACAAAATGTATTGACTTAATCCACTTAGACTATCAATATAAACGGGGTTATCTGGTATTTTTTCATATTCAACAAGTAGCCCTTTGGCATCTAAAACACGTAGTAACTGTTTTGCCAATTCTTTCCTTAATTCTTTGTCACCTTCAACATTTTTGAAGGGTAAAATTACATTCTCATAATTTTCATGCCCTTGTTGCTGCCAATGTACAAATGCATGAATAGCTCTGCGCGGTGTTGATAATTGAGTGTCGTTTAGTTGTTCGATTGCTTGAAAAGCAGACGTATTTCCTGAGCATACACCTAGTAAAGCAAGAATTAGAAAGTATTGTATTGCCTTCATGAGGTTAATTTATTTTTGTCATGAAAGTACACAATGCCGAGAAAGGGTTAAAGTGAAACCATAAAATTAACAACTCAAAATTAAGTTTTTTCTAGAAATGGAATGATAGACGCTTCTAATAATTCAAAAATAGGTTGCTTGTACAATCTTCTTTGGCTGTGAATTGTAACGGATGAAGTCATTACTATAACAGCATCGAGTTCAGGAATCATTATAATGTATTGTCCTCCATGACCCCAAGCGAAAAAAGAGGTATAATGCCCTGTTTTTTTATTCCACCAATGGTAGCCATACCCATAAGGGTTGTAATTACTATAGGTGTAGGTTTTGAAAGAATCAGCAATCCAATTTCTAGATATGATTTGTTTATTGTTCCAATACCCATTATTAAGTAACAGCTCACCAATTTTAAGTAAATCTGATGGTTTTAATGCCATATTATTACCGCCCATGTAATAGCCTTGTGGGTCTTTATCCCATCCCGCTATTGCAATATCTAAAGGAGTGAAAAGATATTGTTCTGCAAAAGCTTTGGTGCTCATACCTGTAGCCTTAGTTATAATGACAGATAAAAGATGAGATGAACCAGTAGAATACACCATTTTCCCGTTGATATCGGCTGTAAAATCTTTATCAAGTATATGTTCAACCCAATGTTTACTGCTCACCCAAGCCCCATAATTATGTGAGCTGGTTGAACCTAACCCACTTTGCATAGTCAATAGATTTTTAATAGTGATGCTTTCTTTTTTTGTATTAGGGTTAACATCAAAATAATCTCGAAAGTAGATCGATATGGGTTGATCAATAGAAGGTATATATCCTTGGTCGATGGCGATACCAACTAGTAAACCGATAATACTTTTTGAAGCAGATTTGATATTAAAAGCTTCATCTGCAGATCTGCCATTAAAAAAACGCTCCCCTAAAAGTGTATCATTTTGATGAATAATTAGACTTCTAAGCGATGGTATAGAATCAGCTTTATTGAAAATATACTCTAATTCTATAGTTGAAGAATCTACATTTGATGAAGATTGACCATGTATTACACTTGGAATCAACGATAAAAAAAGACATAACCTAAGGCTCAGTGTTATATGTGCCATTATTACATTAAAAAGCTAAAAAATTACAATCATACTTAAGATTACCCTAGACAGTAAAATTCTGAATCTTGTGATAAGTTCAAAATTTAATTCTTTCAATATAATTCACGGTAAGATGAAATTCTGACGCATCTGTCAGGCTAAGGTATAATTAAACCCTCAACCGAGCATCATGGTTAATGATATTGTTCGGAACGATATAATTAGAAAAAAAACGCCATATTTCTATTATATTCGTTCGAAATAGGTAAGGCAACCCTTAAATAAATTACATAGACGGATTTTAGGTATGATAGATAGAATACGAATGTAAACTATTCCATACAGTCAGAAGAAAAGGAGATTTTAAATCCATGAACAATTTAATTTATGGGATATTCCATGATGAATTCATCAAGAAGAATATTAGACTGTCAGTTTAGCACAATATTATTTCTTTGGCTTGATCTTTGGAACTGTATCTTAAGAATCAACTAATCAACAATTAAAAACAATCAAATATGGCTCAAGAAGCAAATTTCGATTTCAAAATGCCACCGCAGTTTGAGAAGATTACACAAAATATCCGGCTTTTAATTATTGGATTTATTGTGGCCGCAGCAGCATTCTCTTCTGTATTTACTGTGGAAACTGAAGAAGTAGGCGTAATAACAAGATTTGGGGAATATGTAAGTGAGGCTCGTCCGGGATTAAACTTTAAAATTCCTTTTGTTGATCAGGTCCAATTTGTACCTGTTCAAAGACAATTAAAGCAAGAATTTGGTTACAGAACCACATCAGCTGGGGTTAATTCAACATATCGCAAAGCAGGATATCAAGGTGAATCGTTAATGCTCACAGGCGATCTTAACCTTGGCGATGTGGAGTGGGTAGTGCAGTTTAGAATTGACAACCCTTACAATTACCTTTTTAAGGTTAGAAATATTGATGACACACTTAGAGATTTATCTGAAGCTGCAATGCGACAAATAGTAGGTGATCGTACCGTAGACGAAGTGTTAACTGTAGGTCGAGCCGAAGTGGCTTCGGAGATGGAAGTTGTATTACAAGCTATTACAAACGAATATGAAATGGGTATCAAAATTGAGCAGGTTGTATTGCAAGATGCAAACCCACCAGATCCTGTTAAGCCATCTTATAATGGTGTAAATGAGGCAGAACAGCAACGCGAGACTTTAATCAATCAAGCTCGTGCTGATTATAACCGAGTAGTACCTCGTGCAGCAGGTGAGGCGGAGCAAACCATACAACAAGCAGAAGGGTATGCATTAAATAGAGTCAATACTGCTCAAGGTGAAGTTTCTCGTTTTAATGATTTGTATGAGGAATATGTTAAAGCTCCTGAAGTGACAAAGCGACGTATTTTCTTAGAAACGATGGAAGAAATTCTCCCAAAAATGGGACAGAAAATCATTACAGATGAAGAAGGGAATTCGGTAATTCCACTACTTCAAATGCAGATGGAAGGCGCGCGCAAAACAACAAGTAATAATTAATCAGGAGATAGAAAGATGAAAGAAATGAAAGGTATTTTATTACTTGTAATATTAGGTGGAATCGCACTTCTTGCAGGTCAAGTTTTTTATATCGTTAATGAACAAGAGCAAGTAATCATTACTCAATTTGGAGAACCCCAAGGAGTTGCAATTACAGAGCCAGGATTAAAAGCGAAAATTCCGTTTTTGCAAAAAGCGAATTATTTCGAAAAGCGTTATTTAGAATGGGATGGAGACCCGAACCAAGTTCCAACAAAAGACAAAGTATTCATTTTTGTTGATACGTATGCTAGATGGCAGATAACCGATCCATTGAAATATTTCGAGCGATTAGGTAATGAACGAGGGGCTCAATCTCGTTTAGATGATATTCTTGATGGTGAAACGCGAAACGCCGTTGCTGGAAATGATCTTGTAGAATTAATTCGCAGTACGAATAGAGAAGCATCTCAAGATGGATTGATTGCCGATATACAGCAGGATTCGTTACAAAAAATATTGGTGGGCCGTGGAGCTATACAAGATCAAATTGTTAAACTAGCTAACGAAAGAGCTGAAGATCTTGGCATTGAGATTCTGGATTTCCGATTCAAAAGAATCAATTATGCTGAGGAAGTACGACGTACGGTATATGAGCGAATGATCTCCGAGCGGAATCGAATTGCTGATAAATTTAGATCGGAAGGTCAAGGTGAAGCGTCAAGGATTACCGGAGAAAAAGAACGTGAATTGTTAAGAATTCAATCAGAAGCTTTTCGTGAAGCAGAAACCATTAGAGGTCGTGCAGATGCAGAGGCAGCAGCTATATACAATGCGGCATATAATCGTAATTCAGCAGCGCGCGATCTATATAGCTTTACAAAGAGTATGGAAGCTTACACAAATACGATTGATTCTGAAACTTCACTTATCATTTCAACCAACAGTGAGTTTTACAAATACTTAAATTCTATTGATGATTAAAATCAGTTAAGAACAAAAATTAAAAAGACTCGGAAATTATAGTTCGAGTCTTTTTTTATGTACCTGAATCTCTCATTTATCACAGAGCAATAAAGGTTATGTTACATGTATCTATGATTTACTGTTTTTAATGGAAACTGAAAAAGATACTCCCTCTTTTTTACAGAAATATATTATTCCAAAAGTAAAATTTGGACTGGGCTCTTTGTTTTCTACTTGCTTGGATTATGCAATTTTTTTTGGTCTTCTGTGGGCTAATTTGGGATTAGAAATTGGCGCTCTTCAAGCTATTGCGCTATCTATTAGTATTGCCTCAAACTTTATCATTCAGAGAAATCTAATTTTTCAGAAAATTAGAGGACTTGCTTCTTCCTTGAGGTGGTCCATTAGTTTTTCACTAATTTCTATAATGCTATCAAGCATTTTCGCTCAATGGTTAACTAGTTTTCCCTTTTTTAATACTCATCCGCTATTCATTAAGCTATTAATAACAGCCGTTTTCTTTTTGTTCAATTATTATACGAAGCAGTATTCCTTTGAACATAGAGTAAGATTGTAATCAGGTATTAATAGGTTCTTTGAATTGTTCAAATTCCATATCTAATAATTCAGTAAGTACCTCTTTGGCCCATGTTGTATCGATTTGAGCACCCATTTTAATTAAAATACTATACAAACCGGTATGAACACGACTCGTGTAAAGAAAATGCTTAGAACCTCTAAGCTCATTGGATAAGGGCGCCTCTTTGGTAAAGTGGCGGATTTCTTCATCATAAGCAGGGTTATCGAAATTAAAAGTATCGTATCGATAAGGTTTGGAAAACATGATGCCATAATTTCGAGCAAAGTGATAATACTCAAGCTCCCGATCTTGTTCTTTGGCATCAGGATTTATTACATCTAGTTTAGTATATAAATCACGAATGGCTTCTTGATCGTCTGCCAGATGGGTGGGTAGTAGCTTCAGATAGTTTCTAAAAAATTCTTCAGGAAATAATTTAACACAGCCGAAATCAATCACTCCTAATTTTCCATCGTAAGTAAAAAGAAAATTACCAGGATGTGTATCTGCATGTACCGCACCGCCAACACGTAATTCTTCGTGGAAGAAGTTCCAAATTAATTGCCCAAAATGGTTTCTTTCTTCTTGAGATGGATTCTCTTTTAGAAAATCAGCCATGTGTCGACCTTCAATAAAAGTCATTGTTAATACTTTTTCAGTACTATACTCTTGAATCCATTCAGGAATTATGATTGTTTCACTTTCAAACCGCTTACGAAATTCATCAATTTGTGAACCTTCACGGATATAATCAGTTTCTTCTATTAGGGTATTTTTTATTTCGTCAAAATAAGGATCAATATCGCTTCCTTTTTTTATGATACGCTTTGCTAAAGATTTGGCCACAGTCATATCTGAACCAATGGTCTCCCGAACATTTGGATATTGAATTTTAACTGCAACTTTCCGCCCGTCTCTTAATTCTGCCTTATGAACCTGGCCGATAGACGCTGCAGCAAAAGCTTGGGAATCGAACTTCGCGAATATCTTCTCTGGATAATCTCCTAATTCTCTTTTGATGATAGTTCTAACCAACGCCTTATTAATGGGAGGAACCGAATATTGAGCCTGACTCATTACATCTGCAAATTCTTCGGGAAGGAATCCATTATCCATACTCATCCCCTGTGCGATCTTTAATGCGGTTCCTCTAAGTTTGGTAAATTCTTTAAACACTTCGTTAGCGTTTGATTTATGAAATTCCTTGGAATCCTCATGTTTGCCAAGCACTTTTTTCTTTAGATACCTTTGTGCATAGTTGGAACCAACCTTAAGGCCAGTCTTGGCTATTATTTTACTTCTCTCAAATTTTGATGATGGAAAATCACTCATCTTGATGTTCTTCCTCTTCTTGTATGTGGTCGGTTTTATTTTTTTTTGATGAACATAAATCAAATTTGGGTATCCAACTCTCTATATCGTTGTTTCCAAATATAAACTTTAGCAAATCAAAGCCCTTATCGATGGATTTATTGTACACAATTTCCTCAAAAAATGAGGATAATTTATCTGCAAGTGCTAATGTTCGGTCTTTATCTTTAGAGGAATCTTTTAGCCAATATTGAATTAAAAAGAGAAATTGTGAACTCAGAGTTTTATAAAAAATGTCACCCATAAAAAAACCAGCACTAACAGCGATATTACTATCAGTTGTTAAAAACTCTTTGAAAAGCGTGGTTGTTTCTTCATGAAATTTCGATTTACTTCCTTTTTTAAACACGTATTTGTTGAAAGTGTCGGTAACGAAAGCCTCTTTTTCACCCATCATGTCAAAAATAGTGTAGATGAAATTTGAAAACTTCTCGCCTATAGCGTAACTCTCAAAATCTTCTATTTCTTCAATCATTGCCCAATATTGAAGTACCAATGCAGGATAATAGTAGGCAAGTATTGCCTGTTTATTAGGGAATAATTGATAAATTTCAGTGGCTGAAATGTTCGTTTTATTTACTAGATCAGGTATAGATACCTTTTTTTTCTCTTGATAAATATCTACCGCTGCCCATGTGATTTCAATTTTCTTATTGATCTTTTCTGCGTCCATAGTTTGAATAGTATTGAATTGAAACTAACCTTGAGTATTCTTAGTTGATTCAGCAATTATAACCATATTTTATTCCATTCTGTTCAAATTGTATTTTCAAATAAAACATAAAAAATGAGTCATAAACGCGACGCTCTATTTTTAACGCTCACAGGGGTTTTCCTAACCTCACTCGTTTTAGGTAATGTAATTGGAACAACCAAGTTTGTAACAATATTTTCAATAAATCTTCCAAGTTGGCTGCATATAATACCAGAGCTTGTACGTGATGGTTCGGTGTATACAATGAGTGTACCTGCAGGCGTAGTTGCTTATCCCTTTACTTTTTTAGCAACTGATCTTATTTCTGAACTTTTTGGTCGTAAAAAAGCACAGTTAGTAGTTTGGGTCGGTTTTGCAATGAATGTATTTATGCTTTTTTTGATGACGGTGAATCATTGGCTACCCAATGCTGCGGGAGTAAGTGGGGGCTTAGATTTATTTGATGGTGTGTATCAGTTCATGGTTGGTAATGTTATTGCTAGTATGATTGCATATTTGGTGGCACAAAGCGTAGATGTGCGACTTTTCCATTTTTGGAAAAAGAAAACAAAAGGAAAACATTTATGGCTTAGGAACAATGCTTCTACCACGGTAAGTCAACTTGTAGATTCAACTGCAATCTTAACTATTCTATATCTAGCAGGTAATTTGGGAGAAAATATCAACACAATTGGGGCTCTCATCATACTTATTATAAATTCTTATCTCTTTAAATTTTCCTTTGCATTAATAGACACTCCATTGATGTATTTGGGGGTGAAGTTATTTAAACAATTTGAAGAGGATCCAGAACGCAGTAGATGAACAGATTGAAAAATATATAGAACAAAATTTATTTGTAAAATAGATGAGTTTAATGGTTCTGTCTTTGTTTTAAAATATATTAATCTAAGTCGAGGTTTCGTATAAAACATCCTCATATGTTCAAAAATAAATCATCAACTGTTTTTTTGGTGTTATAGTTTTGTCAAGGATTCGTTCAACTCGGCTATATTTCATTTGTGGTTGGAATGACGATATCCGTTTTTACAGTATCAGCTGAAATATGATGCTTATCATACGATCGATTGGAAATGTGTTGGCTTTTATTTTGGGCATGATAGTGTGTATTATTACGTCTTTCCTGTTGTTTCAAGAAAGTGTATGATCTCAAAAAATTTGGATTATTGGGGTTATCGCATTTTTTAGAATTAAGTAGAAAAAAATTGCATAGAAATCAGTTTGTGAACTTGGAAAACAACAACCTAGTAAAAGTTAGTTTTGAGTATTGCCTAAAGTAAATAGAGGTGATACATTTATACATTAATATTTTAATCTTATAGATGGGATTGTTTTAATGTTAATGTTGGTTCTTCAAGTATTAGTCTCGAAATATTTAAGGAGAATTAATAGAATATACTATGGCGAATCTAACTCGAAAAAAGATAGTAGTAGCAATATGTCTACTCATATCAAGTTTTCTTCTAGTAGTTTTTAGACAGTATAGTTTTTTTGAAATAGTGATTAGTTGGGTGGGTATAGTAATTATTACTGTACCTCCCCATCTTTTACTAAGTAGATATTTTACTGAGTATTCATTATCCAGTTCAGAAACCGATATTTCGATTTCAAATAATCGTAATAAAGCAAAAGTCCTTTACTTTTTATTAATTTTAGTTTTCGGATTTATATTTTGGTTAATGTTAATTTTGTACAAGTATATGTTAGGTTAATTAAGTGTTTGATAAGTTATTTTATCAAATCATTGAAAAGCTAAAAAAATACTTTTGATGCTTACAGAATGGATTAGTTTTTATTTAAAAAAAAGTGAATTTTTTTTAAATAAAAACTTGCCTTCTTTCCCATCTTAGCTGTACCTTTATAATCCTTTCAAGGAAATGAAATGGCTGATCAAAATATGGATTTTGATCAGCTTTTTTTATCTAAAGAAAGTTTGTTATTTGAAATATTGATAGAGAATAGAACAGATTGTTTGTGCGAGCTAGAGATAGCTTGGAAATTCTTTTGAATGGAAGAGAGCGTAGGATTAGGCTCACAGAGTATATAATTTAGAAATTACAATGGAGAGTTTGATCCTGGCTCAGGACGAACGCTGGCGGCGGGCTTAACACATGCAAGTCGAAGGAGAAGGTTGTTGCTTGCAATGACTGGAGACTGGCGAACGGGTGAGTAACGCGTAGACAACCTGCCTTTAGTTGGGGGATAACACTGCGAAAGTGGTGCTAATACCGCATAATGCAGCGGGGCCGCATGGTCATAGTTGTTAAAGCCTTAGGGCGACTGAAGATGGGTCTGCGTGCTATTAGCTAGTTGGTGTGGTAACGGCGCACCAAGGCGATGATAGCTAGGGGGTCTGAGAGGATGATCCCCCACACTGGGACTGAGACACGGCCCAGACCTCTACGGAGGGCAGCAGTGAGGAATCTTGCGCAATGGGCGAAAGCCTGACGCAGCCACGCCGCGTGTCGGAAGACGGCCCTATGGGTTGTAAACGACTTTTACCAGGGAAGAACGGGAGGGTTTCGACCTTTTATGACGGTACCTGGTGAATAAGCACCGGCTAACTCCGTGCCAGCAGCCGCGGTAATACGGAGGGTGCAAGCGTTGTCCGGAATCATTGGGTGTAAAGGGTGCGTAGGCGGATGTTTAAGTCTGAGGTGAAATCTTGCCGCTTAACGGTAAAATGGCCTTGGATACTGGATGTCTTGAGTGCAGAAGAGGCAGGTGGAATTCGTAGTGTAGCGGTGAAATGCATAGATATTACGAAGAACATCAGTGGCGAAGGCGGCCTGCTGGTCTGCAACTGACGCTGAGGCACGAAAGCGTGGGGAGCGAACAGGATTAGATACCCTGGTAGTCCACGCCGTAAACGATGCATACTAGGTGTTGGCCCTTAGGGGTCAGTGCTGCAGTTAACGCATTAAGTATGCCACCTGGGGAGTACGTCGGCAACGATGAAACTCAAAGGAATTGACGGGGGCCCGCACAAGCGGTGGAGCATGTGGCTTAATTCGATGCAACGCGAGGAACCTTACCTGGGCTAAATCCACAGCGCTACCTCTGGAAACAGAGGGTTCCTTCGGGACGCTATGGAAGGTGCTGCATGGCTGTCGTCAGCTCGTGCCGTGAGGTGTTGGGTTAAGTCCCGCAACGAGCGCAACCCCTGTGGTTAGTTACCAGCACGTAAAGGTGGGGACTCTAGCCAGACTGCCTACGCAAGTAGTGAGGAAGGTGGGGACGACGTCAAGTCATCATGGCCCTTACGTCCAGGGCTGCACACGTGCTACAATGGTTGGTACAATGGGTAGCCACCCAGCGATGGGGCGCAAATCCACAAAACCAATCTCAGTTCGGATTGGAGTCTGCAACTCGACTCCATGAAGTTGGAATCGCTAGTAATCGCGTATCAGCAACGACGCGGTGAATACGTTCCCGGGCCTTGTACACACCGCCCGTCAAGCGATGGAAGTCAGGAGTACCTGATGTCGGCGTGCTAACCTTCGGGAGGCAGCTGCCTAGGGTAAGCCTGGTAACTGGCGCTAAGTCGTAACAAGGTAGCCGTACCGGAAGGTGCGGCTGGATCACCTCCTTTCACGGAGAGCCTGTTGGCTGCAGCGGTAATGCTGTGGCAGCGACGAGATCTTACGTTTAGTTCGTTACAAGCAATCTGTTTTATTCTTTACAATAGCAGCGCAAGCGGCGGCAGAGCGCGGCCACTGTGGCTGCAAACCCGAGTGGGGCTTGTAGCTCAGGTGGTTAGAGCGCACGCCTGATAAGCGTGAGGTCGCAGGTTCAAGTCCTGCCAAGCCCACCAAGAAGGGGCTATAGCTCAGCTGGCTAGAGCACTGCCTTTGCAAGGCAGGGGTCCAGGGTTCGAATCCCTGTAGCTCCACAGATTTTTTTTGATGTATTGATGGATTGAGTAGTGAGCGGAAGGCGAGGCTTCCCGGTGCTTAATTAAGAGTGTGCCAAGGTAACTTGGTATCATTGAGCAAGTTCAGCCAGACTGATGCTTGCCCAATGGGTTCTTTGACATGATGAACAAGTAATGAGTAAAAAGTAGTTAGATACCAGCAATGGTATTTGGCTCAGTATGGCGTGCGAGTGCGCGCCATGCGCCAAAGGTATCCCGACGCAAGTTGGGACCACAAGAATAACCTTGAAGCTGCGCGCGGGCTGTCTTGCGAAAGACGGGTCGTGCAAGTTCTATAAACAAAGCGGAAAAGGGCACACGGTGGATGCCTTGGCATGCAGAGGCGATGAAGGACGTGTAAAGCTGCGATAAGCTGCGGGGAGCTGCAAAAGAGCTCAGATCCGTGGATTTCCGAATGGGGCAACCCGATAGAGCCCCGACTTAGGTCGGGGAGGCATACCTGGGGAACTGAAACATCTAAGTACCCAGAGGAAGAGAAAACAATAGTGATTCCCTAAGTAGTGGCGAGCGAACGGGGAGTAGCCCAAACCGGGCCCTACGGGGTTCGGGGTTGTAGGACCTGCGTAATTACGAGTATCAGAAATCGAAGCCGCCTGGAAAGCGGCCCCGGAGGAGGTGAAAGGCCTGTAGGTGTAATGATACGAGTAAGGCGGGTATCCTGAGTAGCGCGAGGCCGGTGAAACCTTGCGTGAATCTGCCGGCACCATCCGGTAAGGCTAAATACATCTGCATGACCGATAGTGAACCAGTACCGTGAGGGAAAGGTGAAAAGAACGCCGAGA
>OY829281.1:1785000-1922500 GCA_963691715.1 Balneolaceae bacterium | reverse complement strand
TTATTGAGGTGGCTATTGCGCAGGGGCCCCACCCGTTCCCATCCCGAACACGGACGTTAAGCCCTGCAGCGCCGATGGTACTGCAACAGCGGTAGAGTAGGTCGCCGCCTCTCCCTTTTTTTAAAACCCCGTCTTCCTTAGATCGGGGTTTTTTTGTTTATAATATCTGCCACGTGAGTTAGTTATTATCTACTTACATTCATCAAATTCAGTACCAATATATTAGAGCTAAGAAAATTTTGATTTCGTTTTTTTTTTTTATGTTGGATAAGATGAGCAGAGCAAATTCTTCTCCAACACAATTATAATCGTAATTAAAGCATAGAATAAAATGAAGAAAAAAATATTAGTTATTTTGGTTTTTGTAATAATAACGAATTTGACTTTTGTTTCTTTGTTAGCTGCAGGAGTATGCCATTTTCGTGCTAATGGTTGCGATTATTATATTGTGGATAACGGAAATGGTACAGGAGATGCCTATATAAATTGCGATGATGGTCTTATATATTACGGTAGTGGTTCTTTTGGTGAGTGTCCTGGAGATATGTACTATTAATTTAAATCGGTAATTAACAATAACAAAATTAAGATTAGAATATGAAAAAGTGTCTGATGGCAATAATTTTATTTTTTGCTTGTACTAATGAAAAAGAATCAGAAATTGAAAACCAGTTCTTAGAAAATTTTGGGTATAATAAAGTTAATTATCCGATGTCGAGTTCTCTTGAAGGATTAGATACTTTGAGATGGGGTTTATTTCCTGAAAAGGAACAGCTTTACATAAGATCGAAAAGTGAAAAAATCACTTTAAAAGCAATTGCTCTTTCATCTAAGATACTAAATAAGGGTACGGATATGGCAGACAATAAAGCTAAATTTATTAAAGAAGCAAAAGAATTTTTCTTTGAATTTGATGAGACTACACCACATGTATTGCTAGCTAAACAGATGGTAGCAATGAATATACAGACAAAAACATTTGATGGTTTTATTTATCAAGATGACATAATCAATAGTTTTAGTTCGTATTCATTAGACTATATCGATATGGAGCTACTTGAGTATGGAACTTCACTGCTAGCAGAAACAGGTAATCCAAACGCGGATATGATGTTTTTGAATCTTTTAGTTTTGTCAGATTTTATTGATCAGAATGATATGAATCAATATGCCAGAAAGGCAGTAGAAAATGCAAAAAGATGGTATCAATTAGATGATTCCGATAATTGTGTACATTGTTCTCAGAAAAAAAATAGTACTCAAACCAAAAAAGAGACTATAAATTATTCTATTTTGCAACTTCAAGAAATGATAAATTAGTAATCTTGTATCTGCAGCGCCGATGGTACTGCAACAGCAGTAGAGTAGGTCGCCGCCTCTCCCTTTTTTAAAACCTCGTCTTCCTTAGATCGGGGTTTTTTTGTTTATATAAAGGAATAATTCTTATTATTTAACAAACAAAGTTATAAAGCATGCAAATAGCTACGATCTTAACAACAACGTAGTGTCCATTTAATGATTCAAAAATTCCTAAAAGCAGTACTCTATAGTTCTTTTGTCTTTGCTATTCATCCACCTTTGCATGCTCAATCTATTGGTGATTGGGAAATCTACAGTTCATACTCCACCATTAATTCTGTTAGTTTTGATAATGTTAATACCTATTATGTCTTAACTAAAGGGGGCTTATTTGTAGTCGAAGATGATATCATTATTAGTAGGTACACTACCATTGATGGAATGCATCGATTGGATGCTATTGAATCAATTTTCGATAAATTAAATAACCGATTAATTATAGCATATACCGATGGTGTAATTGATGTTTTTAATGTAGATAATCAGTCGTTTGAAAAAATTGATGACATAGCAAGAGTTAATGAATTTACCTCAAAAATGATTAACCATTTTGAATTACAACACAATGAATTAGTGGTAGCAACCGATTTTGGGGTTGTAGTTTTCGATAGAAACCAGTTATATGTAACGAATAGCTATTTAAACATTGGTGAATTTCCAAGAGGTTCTACCGTATATGATGTGACCTTCTATGATGATTCAATATTTGTGGCTACTTCTCAAGGGATAGCTTCTGCATTAAGTTCCTCAAATTTAGTAGATGCTAATGAATGGAATACAAAAAAACTGTCAGAAAGTAATAATTTGGAGGTCACTGAAGTGGAAGAAAGTAATACCTTCTTATTGGCAATATCTGATGACTCTTTGTATTCCTGGAATAATGGAGCGTGGAAAGTGTTAGATAACCAGCCTTTAAATAATCCTAGTATTTTAGAATCGTATGAGGACGAAATTCTTATAGGGAATATAAATAAGATTCAAAGTATTTCTGAAAACAATGAAACTACGGATATTTTTGTGTCTGACAAGGAAAATATCACAACGATAAGAAGCATTAATAGCGACCTACTTATAGGTACAAGAGAGAATGGATTAATTGAGTTAACATCATCTAGTCAAATTTTTAACCCCTCAGGGCCCTATTTAAATTTTTTTAGCGAAACAGAGTATAAAGATGGCATTCTACTAGCGAGTTCAACATCCCAATTCCCGCAGTCTGATCCTTTTAATAGCATTAGAGGGTATTATATCTACAATAATGGGTGGGAAAATTATAATAGGAATACGAATACAACTCTCGATGAATTTTCCTATGCAATGGCATATACCATAGATATTACAGATGATGATTATTTTATAGGAAGTTGGGGAGATGGAATAGCAATACATTCTAGATTAAATAACGAAATTAGGGTTTTTGATACCACCAACTCTGATTTCACAGGGATATCTGCAAATAGTAGTTATATTGTTATTTCTGGTATTGATACGGATTCTTTCAATAACACGTGGGTAATAAGTTTTTTATCAGATTTACCTTTAAATGTTTATTCAAAAGAATCAGACGAATGGACACATTTTTCCTCATTACCAATTAATAATGATGAGCTATATTTTCGTTTATTTGTAGATTCAAAGAATAAACTTTGGATTCCATTGATTGATGTAAGCAATAATGGGAAAGGATTACTGATCATCGATACAGGTCAGAATGTGTTTGATGAAAGTGACGATACTTATAGAAAATTAACCCTATCTGTAGATGAAGGGAATTTACCAGATAATAACGTGATAGCCATTGCTGAAGATAAAAATGGTGAAATTTGGATTGGCACTGAGAGAGGTATAGCAAGATTCATATTCCCAGATTTTATTGTAAGCACTAATAATCCCAGTGAGTATACCGCTCAATGGCTCATTAATGCTGACACGTCGGCAACTTCAAGATTTTTGTTGAGAGATATTAATGTCTCATCTATCGCAGTGAATAGTGCAAATCAAAAATGGGTAGGGAGTGTGAATCAAGGTATATGGCTTTTAAATGAAGATGGAAGTGAAATAATAGCAAGATTTACAGCAGAAAATAGTCCACTTATTTCTAACAATATTGAAGATATAACCATTGACAACGAACGTGGTGTAGTGTACATATCAACCGACCTTGGACTTATAAGTTTGGTTGAAACGGCAAAAAAACCGGTGAATACTTTGCGAGATCTTAAGGTTTATCCTAATCCTTTTGTTTATTCAAAGCATGATGAAGTAATTATAGATGATCTAAGTGATCAAACAACGATTAAAATTGTTGGAGTGGATGGCTCAGTATTTAATAGTTTTCAAACCAAAGGAGGGAGGCATAGCTGGGATGGCCTAGATGAATATGGAAAAGAGCTTTCTTCTGGTGTATATTTTGTAGTCGCAATAGCTGATAATGGCTCTGAAAAAGGAATAGGAAAAATAGTGATCATCCGTTAATAATGGTGCATCTTGAAAAGTAAAAAAATTGATATATCGATAGTTATTGTTAACTATAAAGTGAAAGAATATATCGCTAACCTTCTAAATTCCTTAAAAAAAGCACAGGCTGATTTTAATCTAGAGATCTTTGTAGTTGATAATGATTCACAAGACAATTCGGTAGATTATTTAAGGGCACGATATGAAGATGTAATTTACATTGAAAATAAAGAGAATGTTGGGTTTGGTGTCGCTAATAATCAAGCCATTATGCAAGCCAGAGGGGAATTCACTCTGATCATAAACCCCGACACGTTGGTTAGTGAAGATACACTTGAAATAATGGTTAACCATATGCGCCATAATTTGAAGTGTGGGGCTAGTGGCTGTAAAATTCTTAATCCTGATGGTACTTTTGCACCTGAATCCAAGCGCTCAATACCAACAATAAATACAGCAATAAATAAAGTGCTAGGACTAAATACACTTTTTCCCAAAAGCAAAGTGTTTGGAAGTTATTACTTAGGTTGGTTAGACGAAAACGAAAGCTCACATATAGAGGTACTTTCTGGTTGTTTTATGTTTTGGAGAACTGAACTTCTTAAGTCTTTGAATGGATTTGATGAGCGATTTTTCATGTATGGTGAGGATATTGATCTATGTTATAGAATTCAAAGTACAGACTATTATATAGAATATGTTCCGACTACCTCCATCATCCATTATAAAGGAGAAAGTACAAGAAAGGGAGATTTAAAATATGTTCGAATATTTAATAAAGCTTTGTTTCAATTTTTTGATAAGCACTACAGCAGTAATTATAGCAAGGTTTTTCGCTCATTGGTTTTTACAGCTATATGGATTCGAATCTTAATCTCTTTTGTAATACATAATGTTAGATCACTAGTATCGATAACCACAGACTTAATTCTTCTAAATGTTTCTGTAATTTTGGGGTTTTTAATACGATTTAACTTCAGTATAGAAATCTTTACTAATATCCAGAGTTTGAAATATTTATGGATTAATGTACTGGCATCAATATTTTATATCTTAACTGGAAGTATTTTTAATTTATTTAAAAATAAGAAAACATCTATATCTAATGCGATTAAAGCTGTTTTTGGGACATATATTGGTATTACCTTGGTTACATTCTTTGTAAGAAATTTAGCCTTTTCAAGACTTGCTTTAATTTATGGGTTGATCGCAGCGATAGTATTATTTCTAATAAATCGACTCATCCAGATTAATGTTGGAAATACCAGTTCTAAGGTAACCGGTCGCATAAAAACTTCAAAAATACTACTGGTTGGATCTGAAGAATTTGCTATGCCCATAAAAAAACAGATCTATTCAAGGCCCGACTGGAATTATGATATTGTTGGTGTAGTAGCAGTGAATGATGAATCAGAAAATTACATCGGTTCACTTCCTCAACTACGCGATTTAATTCGCGCTTACAATGTAGATCAAGTATTCTTTTTATTAGATTCCATTTCCTATAAAGTGATGCTTCAGCACATAACGAGGCTCCAAGATGAGCGAGTTATTTTAAAATTAATACCAGATTCTAAAGACTTCATTTTAGGTAAATCTAATGTCGAATATTTAGAGCAAATACCTGTAATTGATATTGATGTTCCCTACACAAATAAATTAAGCCAATGGACAAAAAGATTAGTAGAGATATTTTTTTCACTACCAATGGTTTTACTTACTTCACCCCTGATTATAATAGCCCATGTTAACTTAAGAGGAAAGGCAAAAGAATTCGGCCCCATCCGCTTGATTGCTCCAATATTAGAGAATAAAGCACACAACAAAGCACTATTACTATGGAATATATTTTTAGGGAAAATTCACATTGTAGGATCATCATTAACACAAAGTAATAATGCGCCCTATTCAGTAAAGCCTGGTATTATGGGATACGCTCAAATTCATCAAACAAGAATTTTAAGTGAAACAGACACAGACAATTATTTACTATATTATTTACAAAATTATTCATTTTGGTTAGATATCGACATTATGGTGAAATCGATATTTTCAAACTATTCCGTACTCGAACACTTAGAAAAAGCAAGTAAAAACTAAATTCTGTGTTCTACCTGCTGTACCATCTTCGGATACCAGTCAGCAAAGGTATCATTCTCAATATGATGTCTTATTTCATTCATAAGCCATAAATAAAATGTAAGATTATGTTGAGAGGCTAGATTTAAGCCAAATATTTCATCATTCTTAAATAAGTGATGAATATATGCCATAGAATATGTACTACTTAGATCGGATGGGAATCCCTCGTCTAAAACTTGATGATGATCTTTCCATTTGGCATTTCTCAAGTTAACATGACCATTACGAGTAAAAACCATCCCATTTCGTGCATTTCTTGTTGGCATAACGCAATCGAACATGTCAATTCCTCGAGCTACACACTCTAATAAATTTGCTGGAGTTCCCACCCCCATCAAATATCTTGCTTTATCACTTGGTAAGCTATCTGTGTTTATATCAGTCATCTCATATAAGAGCGGAATAGGTTCCCCAACACTAAGACCGCCAATGGCAATGCCTTCAAAGTCTAGGTCTGACATAAATTCCGAAGATTGTTTTCTTAAATCTGGGAAAGTTCCACCTTGAACAATTCCAAATTGAAATTGTTTATGACTGTAGTGTGGTTGGGTTTCCAAAAAATGTGATCGTCCGCGTTTAGCCCACCGGTGTGTTAATTCCATCGATTTTTTAGCATACTCATAGGAAGAGGGATAAGGAGGGCACTCATCAAGAATCATCATTATGTCTGACCCTAGTGTTCGTTGTGTATCAACCACATTTTCAGGAGTAAACCAATGCGAACTTCCATCGATATGACTTTTGAATTTAGCACCTTCCTCTTCAAGTGTTCGATTGTTAGCTAGAGAAAAAATTTGATATCCGCCAGAATCAGTCAAAATGGGAAGCTCCCACTCCATAAAAGAATGTAATCCACCAGCATTTTTAATGATAGTATTTCCAGGTCGCAAATACAGGTGATACGTATTACCTAAGATGATCTGAGCTTTAATTTTTTTTATCAATTGATCTTGAGACACTGCTTTAACGGTTGCTAGGGTTCCAACAGGCATAAAAATAGGGGTTTTAATAACGCCATGATCTGTAGTAAGAGAGCCTAATCGTGCTTTGGTAGAAGAGCAATTTTTTGTTAATGTATACAAATGAAGAAGTTTTGACTTAGTTATGCTGAGAATTGAAAATTCAGTATTTTGATTGTTTGTAATTTAATCATTCACACTGAATTTATTGAATAGCATTAAGCGATACCAAGAAGTAATTTTTACAAGCATTATGGATTTTCTCATAGTGCTTGCCGGCTGGTTTGTATTCCATTATTTGCATACAGAATCAGTTAATATGCATTTACGTCATGTAGATATAAATTTTGTTTCTGCTGGTATTCTCTTAAGCCTCTCTTGGTGTGTAATATTCGTTCTTTCAGGGTTATATAAAAAATTATATTTAGTTTCTAGGCTCGACGAATTTTTTAAAGTGTTTAAGTCAAGCATAATTGGGGCAGTAATACTTTTGGTTGTTCTCGACCTTAGTGTGAAGGAGCCTTTTGATATTGAGAATTCAATTCTTTTAATATACTGGGTATATATATTTTCTCTGACCAGTGTTAATCGTTTTTTAATTAGAACTGTGCAAAAATTCTATGCTCGAAGAGGAAAAGGCCTTCATAGAACGGTAATTGTTGGCACTGGGCATAATGCAAAAGTCGCATATGATGATTTAATGCGAAATAAAACCTTAGGTATGGATGTAATGGGATATGTTCAACTTAATGGTAAAAAGTTAGATCCTGAGGTTGGAATCGAAGAGAATATGGTTATCGGACATTTAGATGACATCGATTCTATCATAAGTGATAACAAAATACAGGATGTGTTAGTAGCTATTGAGCCTGATCGTAGAGGAGATCTTGTGCAAGTTATTTCAAAGATTGATCAACCAGAAATTACGTTAAAGTTGCTACCCGATTTTTACCAATTAGTGAGCGGTCTAAATAAAACTAATCAGATTTTTGGCTTGCCATTTATTGAAATATCACCACAATCAATGCCTTTTTGGGAACGAATAATTAAACGTTTATTAGATATAAGTGTTTGTTTCGCAGTGATAATTTTTGGGTCCCCCATTTTTATTGTACTTGCAATACTTATAAAAATAGATTCTCAAGGGCCTATTATTTATGCTCAACAACGGGTTGGAAGAAAGGGTAAACTATTTACCATGTATAAATTTCGCACCATGCGCAATGATGCCGAAGCTCTTTCTGGCCCGATGTGGGCTACAGAGAATGATCCAAGAGTAACTAAGTTGGGATATTGGCTTCGTAGATTAAGACTAGATGAACTTCCTCAAGTTATAAATGTATTGAAAGGTTCGATGAGCCTAGTTGGGCCAAGACCAGAAAGACCACATTTTGTGGATCAGTTTAAGCATAAAATACCGCTCTATACCAGACGGTTAAGAGTTCGACCAGGCATAACTGGTTGGGCACAAGTTAAGTGGAAATATGATTCGTCTCTCGATGATGTAAAAGAAAAGACGAAATATGATCTTTATTATGTAGAAAATATTTCACTGCGAATGGATATGAAAATCCTTATTGCTACCATAATTACAATGATTAAAGGGAAGGGGCAATAATATGGTAAATAAAACCCTGATTATAATTCCTACTTATAATGAGGCTGGTAATATCCAAAAAATGATTCATGCACTTGTAGGGCTTAGGGAAGAGGTCGATGTGCTTGTTGTCGATGATGGATCTCCTGATGGAACCGCACAAATAGTGAAAGATCAAAAAGTAATTTATCCAGGTCGTATTCATCTAATGGTGAGAGAAGGAAAGCAGGGCCTAGGAACGGCGTATATTGCTGGATTTAAATACGCACTAGATTATGGATATGAATACGTAGTGGAAATGGACGCCGATTTTTCCCATGATCCACAAGATGTACCAAGACTTATCAACGAAGTAAAAAAAGGAACTGCAGATTTAGTAATTGGTTCTCGATATTGTGATGGTATAAGTATTATAAATTGGCCTCTCAGTAGATTAATACTATCATATGGGGCTAACATTTATGCCAGAACAATTACTGGAATGCCGATTTTAGATACCACAGCAGGATTTAAATGTATCCATCGGAATGTAATTGAAAATATTTCATTAGACAGAGTAAAATCAAATGGCTATGCTTTTCAAATAGAGCTACACTTCAGAGCTTGGAAAGCAGGATTTAAACTCAAAGAAATTTCTATTATTTTTAGAGAAAGAGAAGAAGGAGTTTCCAAAATGTCGAAAAAAATTATGCGAGAAGCTATGTGGCGCGTCTGGGCGATAAAAATGAGAAGTTTATTTGGAGCACTATAGCTTTTTCAAGAAATTTTAAACCAACTAAGAAAACGTTCTGAACAAAAGGACATTATGAGTACACATTATTTAGATTTTGAACAACCAATTGCTGATTTAGAAAAAAAAATTAAAGAACTGGAAGGACTCTCTTCTGCAAGTGATGGAGTACTTAATCACGAAGTTGATAGTCTAAAACAGAAAGTTGAAGAACTCCGTGAAAGCATTTTTTCTAATCTAACTAGATGGCAACGTGTTCAATTAGCAAGACATCCAGAACGGCCATACACTATGGATTATATCGAACTCATTACCGATGAATTTGTTGAACTTCATGGGGATAGATATCACTCAGATGATAAAGCGTGTGTTGGTGGATTAGCTACCATTGACGGGATGTCTGTTATGATTATTGGGCAACAAAAGGGGCGTGATACTACAAGTAGGCAGTATCGAAATTTCGGTATGATGAATCCAGAAGGCTACAGAAAAGCTTATCGATTAATGAAACTTGCTGAAAAATTTAACATACCTGTGATAACGATGTTAGATACTCCAGGTGCTTTTCCTGGATTAGAGGCAGAGGAAAGAGGCCAAGCGGAAGCCATTGCAAAAAATTTGAAGTTAATGGCCACCCTAAAGGTGCCTATTATTACCATAGTGATTGGAGAAGGAGCAAGTGGTGGCGCCTTAGGAATTGGGATGGGTAATGAAGTGTATATGATGGAAAATACCTGGTATTCAGTAATTTCACCTGAATCATGTTCATCTATTTTATGGAAAACTTGGGACTATAAAGAACAAGCTGCTGCAGTATTAAAACTTACTGCTCCAGATTTAGTCGAATTAAATGTAATAGATGGTATAATAAAAGAACCTAAATCAGGTGCACATAGAGATCACATAGAAGCTGCAAAATTAGTAAAAGACCAAATATTGAAATCGCTAAAAAAACTTAAAAAAATGAAAACGAATAAATTAGTTGAGCAACGCATCAATAAATATTCGGCAATGGGGTCCTTTACTACCATATAATATGCTAATATTTCCCAACTCTACTCCTATTATTAGCTTTGTGCATGAACTTCGTAGTAGATACAGTGAAACGGACAAAATGGGATATGTGTATCATGGGAAGTTTCTCGAATACTTCGAGGTTGCACGTGTTGAAATGATCAGAGAATATGGGTTGGAGTATAGCAAGATGGAAGATTCAGGTATTATGCTTCCAGTAGTAGAAGCTAATGTAGAGTTTAAAGCTCCAGTATTATACGATGAACCCATTGAAATTGAAGTGTTAGTGTACGAAAAACCAAGTATACGATTAAAAACCTTCTATCATGTGATTGCAAAAGAACGTGATTTACTTTGTGCACGGGCGCAGGTTACTCTATTTTTTATGAATGCTATAACTAGGAAACCAACGCGAGCCCCCGCTAAATTTTTAGATGCCCTCGACCAAGCACTCCTAAAAACCAATGCTTAATAGTGAATAAACTCTCCACTCATAATACCTTTTTGTACTATGGATTAACGATTACGTCCATAGGGTTAGTGATTATTTCCCTTGGTCCGGGTTTGTTTGGAATGGAGGTTCATGAATCTAGATGGCAACATATGTTTTTTGAAAAACTATGTCACCAGAATCCACATCGCTCGTACAGCCTCGCAGGTGTAAGTATGGCAGTATGTAGTAGGTGCCTCGGAATCTATACAATATTTACAGTTGGTTTACTTTTAGCCCCTTTGTATGAACATATATTTACAATACAAAAAAAACGTAGATTTTACCTCGTAATGTTAACAGTAGGTGTAAATGCAATTGATATTGCAGGAAATGCAATGGGCTTATGGGCGAATACATTAGAAAGTCGATTAATATTAGGAAGTCTATTTGGGCTTTCTATTGCTATGCTTATCACCAACGAATTTTTTAAAACAACCACAAACTCGGAGGATACATATGGAACAGAATTCGCAGCCTAGTTACTGGACATCAGTAATGATAGGGGCTTTAATTATTGGGTTATTAATGTCGGTATTAGGGTTAGTTAGCCAATATATGACTATTAATAGCGAACCTAATGGTGCAAATTTTTCACTTGCACAAGGAATTGGGTCATTTGCTTGTTTGATCGGTGCGATCGGCGGTTTTTTTGCTGTTCGTCACTTTGCTAAAGAATATGAAATAACTTTTCCTATTGGAAAAGGTGCGCTAATCGGTTTCTTAACTGGTGTTATGGGCGTTTTATTTAGTACTGTAATTAGTTTAATTTGGCAATATGTTATAGACACTGAATTAAATCAAGCCGTGTATGATTGGTCTATCAGAAACCTTGAAGCACAAAATTTACCTTCTGAACAATTAGAAATGGCAATGAATTTTGTACCAGATCCTGGTTCGATCTCAACCTTAATATGGACTATGGGTATTGGGATCGTTGCTGTTGGAATTTTAAATTTAATCTCAGGAATTATCGGTGCAAAAGTTTTTGCATCAGAAGAATAATCTCTAATTAAAAAAAACACATGGAAGAGGCAACCTCAGAATTAAACCCAGAACTAAACAATCAATTTATTCCAAAGCCTCTTCCTTTTGTAGAGAAGAATGGGTTTTCACATGCATTTATGGCCATAATGTGGGTTATTATTGCATTTGTTGGGTTTAATTTAGTTGGTGCTATTGTTGGAGTTGTAGGTGCTTTTGCCATTGCCCCAGATATTACTGATATCCAAGCCATTATAGAATCTGTTGCAGAGAACTTTAATTTAATCTTTTGGGCGAATACCTCAGGTCAAGTTCTTGTTATGTTGCTTGGAACACTTTTAATAGTAAAACTAAGTGCAGTAAAAGGGAAAAGGAAAGAGTTTCTCAGACTTAAAACCTCAGCAAACGTTTGGCAAGTAACAGGAATTGCGGTGGTGTTAACAATTTCCGTTTATCCATTGGTTACTTTTTTAGGATGGTTGAATTCTTTTGTCCCAGCACCAGCATTTATGCTGGAAATGCAGGAATCGATGATGGAATTGATAACAAAGTTTTTGCAATCCGAGAATGCTCTTATTCTAGGGATTTTTCATATTGGAATTGTTCCAGCGGTTTGTGAAGAGGTAATGTATCGTGGATATGTTCAGAGATCGTTCGAAAAAAATTGGGGGATTTGGACCGCCATTATTGTATCTGGATTCATCTTTGGAGCTTACCATCTTCAAATCAATAATATATTACCCCTTTCTTTTCTTGGTATAATGCTGGCTTATCTTACCTACATTTCCGATAGTTTAATCCCAGCTATTGTTGCACATTTTGTAAATAATGGTGGCCAAGTGATTGCTAGTTCCTTTTATCCAGCCATGTTAGAAGAAAGCATCACCCCTGATACTGAAATGCCTTGGGGATTAATTATAGTTAGTATTATTATTTCTTCAGGGATAGTATATATTCTACATAGAATGAAACCAGAAGCTAGCTCATGAGTTTATTTGAACACCCTAAACCCAACGATATAGATAATTGGGTATGTGTACTGGAAAGTAGTTTAGAGTTTGAAATTAACTTAGCCCGCAATTATCTAAGCAATTTAAAAATACCATCCAATATTTTGTCAAAAAGGGATACGGCTTACAGCTTAATTGTTGGGGATATGGCTCTTATTTATTTATATGTACCCGCCGAGTTTGAAAAGAAAGCACGAATGGCACTCGAAGAATTAGAGCATTCGGAGTTGGATGACGATGAGGAAGATTCTATTGAATAATCTTGTTCAACGAATACTATTTGGAGTTCCAGCAGCAGCCCTATTTATTGGGATCACTTGGTTGGGGGGGTGGTATTTTCAAATCATGATTATTGCTATTGGGGTACTCACCATTCATGAGATTATTCGACTGTTAGATGCAAGTGGTACACCTACCTTTTCTTTATTCCCTTATACCATGGGCTTATGGGTAATGCTATCTCATCGAATTCCTTATGCGTTTGAAATAGGAATGGTTATCCTTGTTCTCTTCTTCGCCATTCAAACATTTAGTACACATTCCGAGTCGCATATTAAATTACATACTACATTGTTTGCGGGGTTATATGCACCTTTAGGATTTCTTTGTTTTACATTAATCAACAAGATGGGTACCCATACCGATGGATTTATTTTTAGCATCATCTTGATATTTATGGTCTGGGGAAGTGATGTATTCGCGTATTTTGGAGGTAAAACATTCGGGAAAAATGCATTAGCGCCAACTATTAGCCCTAATAAAACGTGGGAAGGTTTCTTTTCAGGATATATAGGCAGTATTATTGGTGCAACCGCAGTGTTTTATCTCGTTCCATTCACCATGCCTTTTGATATTCTACAAATAGTACCACTGGCATTGATGGTTGCTACGTTTGGTCCTATAGGGGATTTACTAGAAAGTAAAATGAAGCGTGCCGCCAATATGAAAGACTCCTCCAATATACTACCTGGGCACGGAGGTTTTTTCGATCGCTTCGATGCCTTGATTCTCGCAGCTCCAGTAGCTTATGTATATCTAACCGTCATGGATATGATTGGTTTTATCTCTATGTGATAGGGAAATTCAATACATGGGTTACAGAGATCTACTCTAAGGAGTATTTTCTTAATCCTATGTTTATTTATAAGATGTACTTCTGTTAGATATAAAAGTACCTATCTGTATAATTTCTGAAAAATGATGGTCAGATCAATGTTCAAAGTAATGCTGAAATAAAAATATTTTAAGAGCTTTTGTAGTCTCATTCTACAAAGTTTAAATGTCTATGAAACACATTCTTATTATAGGTGAGAGAGGAATAGTAGCTTGTATTTTTTTATTTTATCCCATAGTTTATAAGCAATAACCAACAGATCGGATTTAGCATTTAATGCTTGTCTTGTTAACACTCTTCTAATAGATTTCTTTATGTCTAGTATTTTAGTGAGATGTATATTTGCAATAGCTTTGATTATTGGAGCTTCTTTAGTATTGATTAATTATCAGTATGATTTAAATAACTTCTACTTTATACTTGTTGGCTATTCATTAAAAATTTCTGCATTCATATATATATTTTGGTACAAAAAATGTGCAGTATCTAATAAAAATGTACATTTAAAGAGAGCAATCTGATGATTGTATGAGATAAGAATTAAAATTAATTCTTTATTGAAAATAATCTTTTTTTTGAGCTATTATTCTTATTCACAAAGTATGAAAAAATGAAAATACTTCATTTTTAATAAAAATAGTTATGGCTAGCTTTGGATTAATTTTTTGTTCCATCAATTTATTATAGATGAAAATCCAATTCTTACCATTCTTGGTCTATCTTTTGCATTAATATTATTGATATATGTGTTATTGATTAGAAAATTAAATGTGATAGCAAAAAATTAAAATCAATAACTACTCAGTTTCCTACCTCTCATTTTACGAACTATTAATACACTCTTTAAGAGAATCTACTCTAAGGAGTATTTTCTTAACCCTACGTCTTTTTTTGTAGTCGATTTATAAGTAGTAATTCTGTCAAATATAAAAGTACCTATCTATATAATTTCTGAAAAATGATGGGCAGATCTATGTTCAAAGTAATACTGAAAAAAGAATGTTTTACGTGCTTTTGTAGTTTTATTCTACAAAGTTAAAATGTCTATGAAACACATTCTTATCACGGGTGGAACAGGATTTATTGGTAAAGAACTCCGCCGAACATTGCTCCAAGAAGGCCACTATTTGATTGTCATCACTAGAAACCCCAAAAAATATGATGATGAAAAAGCTAAGAATCAGCAATTCATTTCATGGGAGGATGATTTAATTCCAATTATGAATACCGTAGATGTGGTGATCCATCTAGCAGGAGAAAATGTGTTTAGTCAGCGGTGGTCAGAGGAAGTGAAAAAGAAGATTTATGATAGCCGCATTGATAGCACCCGAACATTGGTGGATGCGATGCGCGAAGCGGATTCAAAACCCGATGTATTTATTTCTGCCTCAGGATCAGGATATTATGGGAATGGGGAAGATACAATTAGAACGGAATCTGATATAGTAGGGGATGATTTTTTAGCCTCTGTGTGTAAAGATTGGGAAGCAGAAGCGCAAAAAGCGACAGCATTTGGGGTACGTGTAGTAAACCCACGTATCGGAATTGTATTAGAAAGAGATGGCGGGGCAATGAAAAAAATGATTCCTCCTTTTCAGTGGTTTGTTGGTGGACCAGTAGGTAACGGTAAACAGTATATGAGTTGGATACACCGAGATGATATGGTTCAGGCACTTATTTTTCCTATCGAACAGCACATTCAAGGGCCTTATAACGTGTGTGCTCCTACACCAGTTACGATGAACACTTTTGCCAAAGTGTTAGGGGATGTGATGAATCGACCCGTACTCTTTAGAGTACCAAAATTTGCGTTAGAATGTCTGTATGGAGAGGGAGCCAAACCTATTTTGGATAGCATTCGAATGAATCCAACAGTGCTTAAAGAACAAGGGTTTGATTTTCAATATGATGATCTGGAAGAGGCCTTAGCTGATATTTTGTATTAAGTTTCTAGGATAATGGTTTATTAATACCATCCAACACACTAGAAGAAAGCCATCCCCTTAATTTTCGAGTTTGTTAATCGTCCAGCAACGCAATCCTTCTCTAGTTTGTGCAATTAATTCATAACTACCATCGCCATTTATATCTTCTATAATAGGGTACTTCATTCCAGAAGTTGGGATGTTAAATACTCTACGCCCTGTTAATACTTCCCATGCGAATAATCGACCAAATTCTGCCAATGCGATTAATTCAGCGCGATTATCACCATTTAAATCTTTTATTTCAGGTGTATATGTAGTAGATGTCGGCTGCCCTAGATTATAGGTTAGTTCGAGTTTACCATCAGGATTAAACATTAAAATAGAACCATTTGTACTTTGGGTAACATAAAGGTCAGATCGATAAAACCCTGTACTATCTCGTAATAAAACTCTTTCCTCTACCGAAATTTTATTAAGTTGGCTACTGGTTGCGTACAAAGATTTAATTCGAATAGAATCCATTTGTATACTAATAGATAAGGTTTCTAAAAAATCTGGATCTTGACCAATGGAATAGACATAACCATCTGAGCCTGCGCCAATAATTTGATCTTCAAAAACCAAGGGTTCAGCATTAAAGCTTGCATTCACAAAGGTGGGATATCCGGGCCTAACAGCTCCATTTCGTTGCCAGCTATGCAAAATATTTTGAGAGACAACCCAAATAGAGTATTCATCATCAACTTCTGCGTGCACAGGAGATTGGCGCACAATGGCACTAGTAAATTGAGGCCAGCCACGTAGATTTTGTCCACGGCCATCTACTACATGAATTTTTCTATTCTCGGTAGCAACAATAATTTCTGGAATCCCATTACGGGTAACATCAGAAATAACGATAGGTGCACTTATTTGTTCGCCAATTTCGATTGGGAATTGAGGAAGCAAACGCCCACCCTCATTCCATGCATAGATTTTTGTACCTGCTGCTTGTAAAATTACAGGTTTACCATTGCCATACCAATCGTAAAGTATTGGGCTTCCAATGGGTATATCTCCATTATTAGTGAATGCCTGCATTACTGAGGTACCATCGAAAGCAAGGGCTTCAATCCTACCCGCAGATGTAGCAATAATGATCTCGTCTGAACTACTACCAACGATATTACCTAAGGTTGGTGTTCCAGTTAATTCTTCAGTTTGTAGCGGTAAAACCCATAGTTCATCGTAAGGCTGCGAAGAGCCTTCTTCAATAAGAGACTTAAAATTAAATGTGATAGATTCATTGGAATTTTTTTGGAAGGTCATAGTTAATATATCGTACGCCCCAATTAACCCATCTAATGAAGAGGTATTCGTTAACATGGGTTCCATGAATTTCAAAAACTCGGATGATTTCGCCCATACAAATCCACTAACCCCACCGATTAATGAAGATTTTACCGATTTAAAAGTTTCATCATAATATATAGTTCTTCGTCTTGTACGGTCTGCTTCTACACTTTCAGATAAGCCTCTACGTTTTGAAATAACTGCTACATTTTGTGAAAATGAAACATAGAAATCTGTGAATGGAGCCATTTCAGAACCAATTAATTTTCCCAGAACAGAGCTTTTTACATAGAAAGAATTACCATTTTTAAGTAAAAATCCCCTCTTGGCTAGATCTTCCATTGCTGATCGTAGAGCATTCCCATTTTGTAGATTTCGTAGGAACAAAAATTCACCATCGGTTAATAAGCCAGATTCAGGAAATGCGACTATTGCTAATTCATTATCTATTGTAAGCGACAAATCTTGAAACAGAGTTATGTCATCAAGAAGTAAACTATCAAGTGGGGTAATCATTGATGGTTCATGAAGAGGAATTGAGGGAACTGGATGTCTAAAAATTGCAAACGCCGCAGAATTTCCAGCAATATATCGGTCTAGTTTAATATCAGAATTCTCTAAAGAGATACTTGTAACCAGTGTAGATGAAAGGGTGTCGTTCGTTTGAATTAGACCATTGAGTTCAAATCCTGGATTATCATCTGCAAGAGGCTCAAATCGTAAGGAAGAAGGGGTAAGCCCAGTAGTTGAACCCATAATATTTGGTCTCAAACCTACAGAAATAAATTGTTGTACCCACTTATCTAGTTTAGGTGCATTTACTATGAGTTGACCTGGTACTGGATGGTAGGGTAATGATAATCGATCGGCCAAACCCATGTAAGATCGAAGAGCACTCTCAATAGCTAAACTAGACTCAGAAAAAATCAACCAATCATGAACCTGAGCTGCAAAAATCAAATAATCATTTAAATGAATTTTATGAATAGTCTGATAATTAAATGAGTAATAATTTTGTTCAAATGGCTCGTAAAAATTTTGCGCAAAATCATTAAGAGTTTGGTTAGTTTTTGTTAGCCAGATAAGTTGTGATTTTGTGGAGCTAGAGGGAAATAAAACCATACCTTTAAGATCGATATACTGGGTAATAGAATCCGGCAAATTACCAAGTTGTTGAATAGCACTTGGCGTAAGATCATCTAAGATAGAAGCATACTCTACGGTTCCAATGTTATTTAAATTAACTTCTGGATTTGGTACAATAAGGAAACTTGATTCTGCGGGTATTAAGGCCGTCCAATCTCGTTCTTGAATAGAGGAACATCCCCAAAATAATAGAATGAAAAAAAAGGTAATGAATGTGTCTACACAACGTTGCTTCAATGGCATTAGTGAGTACTTTTTTGAATATTGTTGCATGGAGTAAGTCGTATTGTCAGGAATTGTTCCAATCTTATAAACAAGTTTAAAATAATACTTTTTCATCCTTAATGAGTTTTTTAAGTCCGCTATTTTTATTTGCCCTATTAGCCATTGGAATTCCTTTAATAATTCATCTTTTAAACCTTAAAAGACCCCAAAAGGTAGCATTTTCATCTCTTTTTTTCTTTAAAGAGCTCCAGAAAACAACCATAAGAAAAATTAAAATTAAGAGATATCTGCTCCTTCTTGTTCGTTTATTAGCTATTACTTGCCTCGCATTAGTTCTTGCTAGACCATATCTCCCTCCAGGTTTAATTGATGGAGATAGTAACTCTGCAGCTCTCCATGTTGTATTGCTAGATAATAGCATAAGCATGGAAAGAATTGGGGAAAAAGGGCCATTATTAGAACAAGCTAAGTCCATTATCACTGAATTGGAGGCATCTTCCAAAGACATAGATCGTTTTATATTTCAAACGACCAATGGCGAAGAACAATTTACGTCTGTAATCGGTCACAGTCAGTTACTACGCAGATTTGAAGAAACCAAGATAAGTAAGGGAGGTAATTATACCATTCAAAGATTACAATCCTTAATCTCACTATTGGACGATTCACCCTACGAAAACAAAAGAATCTATATTATTTCGGATGGTCAGCTCAGTCAATTCACAAATCTTGAACAGATTGAAACTATTCCACGAACCATCACTACTACACTTTTCAATCTAGGTAATGTTGTTGTTCAAAATACCGCAATTATTTCTGTTGAAACTTCTAGTGATATGATTGGATTAAAAGTTCCAGTTTTTTTAGATGTTACGATACAAAATCAATCAGATATTCCAATTTCAAATCAATTTATAACGCTTGAATTTGAACAAAATATCGTTGGACAATATTCAGTTTCACTTTCTCCAAATTCATCACAAACCTATAGTTTTAGTGTTATTCCAACAAAAACGGGTACGGTAACGGGTCGAATTCTTTTGGAAGGAGATGAATTTGTTTCTGATAATGTCGAATATTTTAGCATTCAGGTTCCAGAACGTAGAAATGTGCTATGGGTAAGTTCTCCAGAGCAGATCATTAAAGATATATCCTATACTGAACTTATATTAGAGGCGTCCAATCAAGACGAGGCTCAATTAAACTACACAAAAATTGAAATCGGCGAATTTGAATCCATAACTATCGAAGAATATGAATCCATAATTTTTGAGGGGTTACGAACAATTCCAGAATTTGCACTTGAACGACTTGAAAAATTTGTCCAAAATGGTGGAGGGATCATTCTTTTCCCTTCAGAACAGTTTGATATTAAGAGTTACAACGAATTTTTAAAACGTTATAACGCTGGGATATTTAACGGTATAGTTGGCGATTATGCATCTTTAAAACCCATTGCATCTGCAAATAATATAGAAGTTGATCATCCAATATTTGACGATCTTTTCGAGCGTGATGAAAATGAACAAATTCGAGTCACAAGGCCCGATATCTATTATTATTATAGATTCCAACCTTCTACCTCCCCAGGAGGACTTAATATTATAACATTGAATAATGGAGATCCCTTAATTCGAGAAAAACGATTTGGTGATGGAAGGATAATAATTTCAGCTATAGGCAATGATTCAGGATGGTCTAATTTTGGGGTAAAGCCTCTATATGCGCCCTTTTACTATAGGGCATTGTTATATGCCACTTCCACTGCAGATGGCGGTTTAGCTGAACATACATTAGGGCAAAAATTTTCCTGGATTGGAAAAATCTCATCTACTGATCTGGTTCTAGAAAAAGGAGATGCTGAAATAATACCAGAAACAAGAAGCTCATCACAAGGGGTAGAACTTACCTACCCAGCCATCGATTGGGAGCCCGGATTTGTGGTCATACGCAATGAAAAGGATGAATTAAAAATTGCTGTAAATATGGATAAATCAGAATCTGAATTTGTCTCTATTGATGAAAATATTTTCATGCAGAATGAACTTGAAGCCAGAATTGTTAATACTGCAGAACTACAAAAACAGGCCTTGACGAATGAAATCATAGCATCTGGCTTTGGCCGGGAAATTTGGCAGTGGTTTATGTGGGCAGGATTATGTTTCTTAATCCTAGAAAGTTTAATTTCAGCATATTACAAAACAGAAACGTTTAATTTATGAAAGAACTACTATTACTCTTTTTCCAAGGTGTGATGGTTCTTTTTACTATAACCTCCACGCTACTAGCAGCTTATTCTTTCCAAAATAAGTTGCGTTTAAGAAACGTACGTCTCAATTGGCGTGCTGGTAAGATGAGGGGTTATCCACTCTTTGCTACTGTTTTTCTTGGTCTAATTACTACTTTAGGCTTAGTTGTTTACCTAATAGATGATGCGAAAAATTTTGGCTACTTTGCTGCTTATATCTGGATTGGAAGCATGTGGTTTATTTCAAGTTACTTGGCATCAAAGCATTACATAACCGATCATGGTATTGTAAAGAACCTCAACGAACCATCACAAACCATACCTTGGTTTCAAATATTAGATTTCGTAGAAAAAGAGTCGCTAGAGGGATGTGAATATACGTTTACCTATTCTGAGTTAGATAAATCTCTTACCAATGGATATAAACAATTACGTTTATTTGTGCCAACCTCCAAGCATAAAAGTTTTCAAAAAGTGATATACTTGAAACTTAAATCGCGTATCGAAAGCGATTTATTTTCAGATATAGATTTGCCTAAAATTCAAGAAGATTAAAATAAAATTATTTGCTCGACGACGTAAAAAACACAGATATTGAGAAAGAACGAGTAATGCTTGTTGGCCTTTATGGGCATAAAGCGACTAAGAGACAGGCGGAAGAATACTTAGAAGAGCTAAAGATGCTCACCGAAACAGCGGGTGGAAATCCGATTGAAAAAGTATTGCAGAATCGCTCAAGACCGGATATTAGCACATATGTTGGGAAAGGGAAACTACAGGAATTAAAAGGGCAAATGAAAGCATTGAAGATAAAGACTATTATTTTCGATGATGACCTTTCCCCAACTCAAATTCGAAATATTGAAGCCGGAACGGATGCAAAAGTGTTAGATAGAAGTGCATTAATTCTAGATATTTTTGCATCTCGAGCAAAAACAGCCGCTGCAAAAACGCAGGTTGAATTAGCACAACTCCAATATCTATTACCTCGATTAACAAGATATTGGACACACCTTTCCAGACAAAGTGGGGGTATTGGCACCAAAGGTCCAGGTGAAACTCAAATTGAAACAGATCGCCGGATTATTGGGCAACGTATTTCAGTTTTAAAATCTAAATTAGGGAAGCTAGATAAACAAAGAACTACGCAGAGAAAAGGGCGTAAAGGTATGCACAGAGTTTCATTAGTTGGATATACAAATGCAGGTAAATCAACATTGATGAATGCGCTTACCAAAACAAATGTATTGGCCGAAGATAAACTTTTTGCAACGCTCGATTCTACTGTAAGGCGTCATCAACTGGTTAATCATGAAATTTTATTATCCGATACTGTTGGGTTCATCAGAAAGCTACCACACAACTTAATTGAAAGCTTCAAATCTACACTTGACGAAGTTCGTGAAGCCGATATTTTACTACATGTGGTTGATGGTTCGGCTCGTATGGCCCACGAATATATTGATGTTGTAGTAACAACATTAAAAGAGCTCAACGCTACAAACAAACGGACACTACTGGTTTTGAATAAGGTGGATAACATGGATCAAGATCAGGTTTTCATGCTCAAAGAAGAGTATGGTGATGCCATTTTTATATCAGCTGAAAGGGGTATTGGTCTTACCGAATTGGAACAAAAAATCGAAGAATTGATAGAAGATGAGTACTTAAGCCGGTCAATCCTAATCCCGATAAGTAAATACAAGGCAATCGCTTTTATCCATGAAAAAGCTACTGTTATCAGCGAAAAATATATCGACGATAACGTTGAACTTTTTTATCGCATTGCGAAAAAAGATTTCAAGCATTTGTCACATTTGTTAGATACTATAGAGAAAGAAAGTCAGGTTATATAAAAATGCTTGCTCACGAAATCATAGATAAAAATATTACACCTCTGAAGGTTACAGATTCAGTCGCCTTGGCACTCACCAAGATGGATCTACTTTACGTAACACGATTCCCCGTTGTTGATGAAGGTGTAATGGTTGGTACGGTTTCGTTAAATACTCTTATAGAAGTTGACGAAGAAAATATTCCAATTGGTGAAATACCTCTACAAGACAGTATTTCAATTCCTGATAGCCAGCATTTATTTGAAGCTGTTAGAACTATGCTCACTCATGAGTTATTTATAGTGCCTGTAGTAGACAAAAATAATAAGCTATTAGGTTTGATCAAGAATAGAGATGTCCTTCAAGCTTTAGGAGATGTTTTCAATTTAGAATTGTATGGTTCAGTAATCACCATAGAAATGATACCATATGACTTTACTCTATCCGAAATTGTCCGCCTCATAGAAACAGAGGGAGCTAAAATCTTAAATATAGCCGTAGAGCAGCCCAACGACGAGTATGGTTTTTACCGGGTTTCGATTAAGTTAAATTTGGAAGATTCGTCAACGGTGTGCTCCACTCTTCAGCGTTATGGCTATGTGATCACTTCACAAGTAAGTAGCGCATCAATGGAGAAAGATTTTAGTGACCGAGCTGATGAACTTATTCGTTATCTTGATACCTAAGATCTAACCACATAAATAACCAATGCGCTTCGTAGCTTTTAGAAGCATTTTTTTATTTTTTCTTCTACTCTCTCTATCGAATCCGATACTTGCCCAAAGTATCCCATCTTCTACTACTCATTTATATAAAAACGGAATTTCACTATATGATAACGGTCAATTTGAAGAGGCCAAGTCATCTCTACAAAGATTTAAACAAGCCAACCCTGAACATGAGTTACTAATTTCCACAGATTATTATATCGTGCGATCAAAAGCTACTATTGATTCAGTGAACATTGAAAGTTTTTATCAAGATTTTATCCTAGACCACCCTGGGAGCGATCTTTCTGTACTTCTTTTAAAGGATTTAGGTCATCGATATACGGATAATAGAGAATATGATTTGGCTATAAAATTTTACAATCAAGCCATTGAATCGTGGATGGGTGATACAAGAGCCGCTGAAACGATGTATTGGATAGCAGAAGCGGCGGCTGAAAAACTAGACTTTATTGAAGCAAGATATTATTTCCTAAAACTAGCCGATGAATATCCAGAGTCTGAATGGGCTCCGGAAGCATTGTATGCGCGCGGGCGATTATATTTAACCGAAAATGAATACGATTCATCAGCAATTGCCTTTGAACTACTGAAAGAGCGTTTCCCGAACGATCCCGTAACTCGTAAAGTAGGAACCGCATTGGGTGAGTCTTACTATCAGCAAGCAAGATATGCCGAAGCAATAGACGCTTTAAATGCACAAATGATTTTTTTGGACGATGAGTCTAAAATCAAAGCTCTTTTTTTGATGGCAGAAGCCCATAATTATTTGGGAAATTACGACGAAGCAATAAAAGATTATCTACAATACATTCGATTAACAAAAGGTACAGAAAAAGAAGCCCCAGCACACTATGGTTTAGGATGGCTATATCATCGGCAAGAAATCTATCATTGGGCGGCTCAATCGTTCAATAAAGCGATAGTTGATGATTCTGAACTCTCTAGAAAAGCCATGTATTATGAAGCGATCAACCATAAATTAGGCGGAAATTACAGGCGATCTATGAATACATTTGCCGAATTTGGTAAGCGTTTTAAACAAGGTCTATGGGTAGAAGAAGCCTATTATGAATGGGCAATTTCGTCTTTTGAAGCGGCGGATTATGATGCTGCTATCCAAATTTTACTTGATCTAATTCGAAATCAAGACGAGCTAAAACAACCGGGGAATGTGTATTCTATACTTGGCGAATCCTATTTTGCAAATGGTGAATATACTAGAGCATCGCAGGCGTTTGAAGAAGCTGAACAAGTGGCGAATATAGACCCTGCTCTTCGACGACAAGCACGATTTCAGAAAGGATGGATCTTATTTAGGAACCAAGCTTATGAACAAGCACAACCTATTTTTGAGGCTATATATGCAGAAGATCCCTCTTCAGAATTAGGCGCAGAGGCTCTCTTCTGGAGCGGAGATTCTTATTACAAATTGGAACAATACAGTGATGCTGCTAAACGCTTTACACTATTCATAGATAATTTTCCTGACCATGAAATGATAGGTGCTGCAAGGTATTCGTTAGGCTGGAGCTACTTCAAAACCGGTGATTTTGAACGCGCTGTTGGCCCGCTAGAAGATTTTATCAATAACTATAATCCACCACCGATCGCACTGTATCCATACGATGTAGACACGCGCCTTAGAGTGGGTGATGCCTATTATGCTTTAGGCGATTACCGCAATGCAATCACATTTTATAACAAGGCCATTGGTGCCGAACCCGGTGGTGACTACGCCATGTTCCAAGTTGCTAATTCCTATTACCGTTCAAATAGAACATTTGAAGCCGTTAGTAATTTCAGGCGTATGCTTCGAATTTATCCGTTTAGTCGACTCCGGGAACAAGCCCAGTATAATGTCGCCTACATTTATTTAAACACGTCGAATTATTCCCAAGCCATAGAAGAATTCCAGACTGTAATTCGAAGATATCCTGGAACGGATTGGGCAGCAAGATCACAATACAACATTGGCGATGCCTATTATAATGCGGGTGAATACGATCGTGCTGTGGATGCATATCAACAAGTACTTGAAAACTATCCAAGATCTCGATACATCATCGAAGCCATTAATGGCATTCAATATGCACAACTATCAGCGGGTGGAGAAGATAGTAGCTCAGTAATTTTAGAAGAGTTTTTGAGTGATAATCCTCAATCAAGAACGGCCGACCGACTACGTTTTCGACAAGCAGAGACCGTGTTTCAAACAGGGGATTATGAAGGTGCTATTCGGGAGTTTCGTCAATATCTAAGAGTTACTAATTCCGACGCATTAGCACCCGAAGCATATATGAACCTTGGAGTAGCCTATAAGCAAGTAGATCAAATTGATCGTGCTATTACTTCTTATAAAACGATATTAGAAACATATCCTAATGATGATCAAGTGCCTGGGGCGTTAACATCTTTGGGGCTTCAATATTATGAGCTAGAGGAATTTGATGTTTCCCATGAATACTTCAGCCAATTACTTCAAAATGAAAGGCGATATGCGCAAGAAGCGTACATTGGTATGGGAAATGCGAGTTTATCAAAAAAACAATACGAGATAGCGCGTAAAGAATATGAGGCAGCGTTACAGATTAATCAGAATAATGAAGCGGCAAGTGTAGGACTTGGAAAAGTTGCTGTTGCAGAGCTAAAGTATGAAGAAGCACAACTTCTACTGAAGCCTATTGCGGAAAAAAATACGACACAGATAGGAGCTGAAGCCCAGTATTTTCTTGGAAAATCAGAACAACAACAAGGGAATTTTGAAGAAGCTATTGCAGAATATGCAAAGGTAAAAATTCTTTTTGAAGCTTTTGAGACGTGGGTTTCTTTAGGGATGTATCACTCTGCAGAATCAAATATCCAGTTAGGGAATCGGGGAGCAGCTTTATCCATTCTGAATGAAATAGTTGAATACTATCCCGGAACAGAAGCAGAAAACTTAGCCCAGCTGTTACTTAATCAGCTTCAGGAATAATGAATGATTACTATCCGTTTGGACTAACCATGCCAGGCCGCTCAACCAATACCGCCAACCCGAATGACAATTACAAATTCACGGGCTATGAAAGAGATGATGAGGCAGGGTTAACCTTAGACTATGCGAATGCACGTACCTATGATCCCATCATCGGAAGGTTTATGGGAATTGATCCTTTACTTCAATTCTCTAGTCCTTATACTTATGTTGGTAATAATCCTATAGCCTTTTTGGATCCCGATGGACTTTGGGCAGTGTATGGATCTTATGCTTCAAGATTGAATAAAAATTACACTAAATACAATAGATGGTTAAATTTTGCATCTCCGATTCCATTACTTGGACCATTAATTAGTCAAGGTGCTCTTTCTGGTAATAAATATATAGCAAGTCAAGAACCCTCTCATGAAAGACCCGGTTTTTTTGACCATATCAATCCAATTGTAGGGCTGTTTAAGTATAAACCAGCAGGAGCTTATTCCTCTATAAGTGATGCACAAGGTATTTATGAGTCATTCAAAAAAAATTATGACCAGAAATTTGATGAAATTGTATTCACGCTCGGAATAGCTTCAGGATATTTTGATTTTGGAACTGATGCTTATAACAATAGAACGAGTGGGGCAGGAATTTTTAGTTACATTCATATCGATGAAATCTTCCAAATAGGTCGTGATTATTCAGAAATCAGTGCTATCAATTATAAGATGTTATACATTATATCGGATTTGTTGCATAATATGTTATGAGCTCAAATGTAAACATATTCGATGAAGCAGAACTGACAATATTTCTCAATAATATTGTTAATTTAACAATAAATGATGGTCCTATAAAAAATGAAATAAATATGCGTTTTAGAGATCCAGACTATAAAGTGGGACGTTATGGAGATTGGGAAAAATCAAATGGTAACGGAGTTAGAACTGGAGGATGTTGGAGTAACTTTGATCCAAGTAAACAGTAACGGTTATGATATTTGCAGTGATAATAGTCATGACAATTTATATATGCATATTGACATATGGGCTAGTAAATGGAAAATTATTGACACCATATAATGGAAAGTTAATTGATCGGAATGATGAAAAAGTAAGTTTCGTCTTTTATTCAATTTTCTATTTACTCCTTATAATTGGGTGTATATATATGATATTAAACGAAATATAAATATAATCTAATTTAATTTAATTTAATGGTATTTATACATGGTATTAATATTGTATCTCCTAATTATAAGACTCCAAGTTTGTATGTTTTCCGGAAGCTCCAGCTCCCCTTATTCCCGCTCCACTACCAGTATTGATTTATTGATTAAGCACTTTACCTCATACCCCCAATCTGGCGCAAGCATGTGAACGAAAAAAACCTACTTATTCCGACAGGCTGGTTTTCCAAAGATTCGGGATGTTTTTTTAACCTAGTTATGGAGCTCGGCTCCGTAACAGATCAGGCATGAGCTTAAATTAGATGATATATGGGACTTTATTACACGATATGAATCAGAGGAATGTCAAAATGCAAAGAATAGATAGGAGCAGAGCTCCTGTGAATGTCCCGAAGCAGAGCTACGGAACTAGGGTAAATCAACTAAAAGGTTGGGGAACCAGTGGTGGTGTATATTCAGCAATGTTAGCTGGATTTGGGTTAGAATTTAACACAACAGCTGATTTTTTCGGAGAATCTGGTATTCGTGATGGTGACCGTAGTCAATGGGGAATTTCTGCATCGCTTTATACCCCCGCCACCTTAGGTGGTGGTGTTGGATTTGGCAATTATGTAGAGTTAGGATACACATTCCTTTGGGAAATTGGAAATTTGAAAAACTTAAAAAAATTAAAGGAAATGTTAATGGAAGATAAATATGGCTATAATGAAGAATAGGCCGATGATATTATTAATAAACTTCGTGAGCAACATAAAAAATACAGTACAAATGAAGGCGGTAAGCGAAACTGGATGGACAATTTAAGAAGGAGACTTTATTATGGATCATGCAGAGATAACGATGGTCTTTTTACAGCAGAATGCTAACAATAATATACTTGTCGATATTGTACCCTTTTTCTTTGTCGCAGGATGGGTCTTATTATTAATTAGAGCAGTAATTATATATTTTAATATGGTTATTCTGTCTTACGATGAAAGAAAAAAATACAGAGAAATACTTAAGAAAGGTGAAGAAGGTAGAAGATTAAATATAATTAAAAAGATTGGCTTTTTGTTTTTGGTTATATCTTCGATTGTTTATCTATCGGCATTCTTGTTTTGAATAATTAATTTCCAAATGTTGCAATGCTCTTGCTTTGAAAAGAGACTGAAAGGTAATAACCAACGGCGGGGTGCTCGGCTGGGTGTGTTCGGCCTGGCCATGCCCGGCAGGAGCTCGAACTCGGCCAACCCCCAACGACAACTACAAGTTTACTGGGCACGAAAGGGACGAAGAGGCCGGAATGACGCTCGACTATATGAATGCCCGTACCTATGATCCGGCGCTGGGGAGATTCTTGCAGATTGATCCGTTGGCTGAGAAGTTCCCTAGCTCAAGTCCTTACGTGTACGCTCTTAACAATCCTGTTAGATTAGTCGATCCTGATGGAAGAGCGGCTGTCTATCCTTTTTTGATTACAGTTAGAACCTACATCCCATACCAATCTAGCGCAAGCATCTGAACGAAAAAAACTGGCCCCAAACCACCCCGTCGTCATTTTGGACTCCGATCCAGAATCTGTAAGGAGTGATTCGTTGATGATGGGAAAGCCCTATAGCAAAGCCAAATACATGTTCTTGGCATAACAAAAAAGTGAAGACCCCTCTCCCGATGAATCGGGATCGGAGTGACTCTAGAAAAGTAAGTAGGCATAAAAGTCATCCAACAGTACAGCTACTAAACAATGCTTACCATCATTCCCTCGAAAGAGGGAATCTGGATGTGTATAAAATCGATGCTTGGTTAACCATCCAGATCCCGGCCTTCGCCGCGGGATGACTTTTTAATAAAGAACTTGGCGAGTAATGGTCATTCCCGTATGGGCGGGAATCTAGATTCATAAAAATTTGAGTCTTACCTTTTAACAATCCTGTCGTCATTCTGGAAGTTATCCAAAATCCGACTCGTTGGGTGAAGGATCTTTACAATGTAGATTTAGCACGGATTCCAGAATGGGTATATAGAATCGTAATTTTCAACCTCATAGTTCATATCACCACCCCATGGCCATTGTAGTTGAATGAATTATTAGATTGGAAGTAATTCCTAAGATACACTAAAAAGACTGATTATATTTTGAAAAGCAGAAAAATTTGATCTCATATAAAATCTTATTTTGTCGAGTTAAATCATAAAAACGAAACAATAAATTCCCTACCTTCGTCTTTGATGGTTTAAATTTTATTTCGATTGGGATGATCAAAAAAGTTGCTCCAACATTTTCTTTAAAGGGAACTATTACGCCGCCGCCAGATAAATCAATTTCTCAGCGTGCAGCTATTTTTTCTTTATTACATGATGGGAAATCTGTAATAAAAAATTATTCTACGGCAGAAGATCCACAAAGCACACTGAACTGCATAGAAATGCTTGGGGCTGAAGTTCATCAAATTGATCAAATCGTTACCATTAATGGAACGGGAAGATATGGCGTACGAGCATTATCCAATGAGTTAGATTGTGGTAATTCTGGCACGGCCATGCGCTTACTTTCTGGCGTGCTGGTTGGTGCTGGTGCCGCCGTATATTTAATCGGTGATCCCTCGTTATCATCCCGAACAATGAAGCGTATTATCGAGCCACTTGAAAGAATGGGTGCTCATATATTGGCAAGAAATGGGGAATATGCTCCACTTTTTGTAACGCGAGAAGATCCGTTCATTCCCATGCATTATGAACTACCGATTGCAAGTGCTCAACTTAAATCTTGTATTTTGTTAGCAGGATTATTTGGCGAAACACCAACTAAAGTAATTGAAGGGGCTCCAAGTCGAGATCATACGGAACGGTTACTTAATTTGAATGTCGTTGAAGAAGATGGTAAACGAGTGATATCAGCCTCCCTTCACGATGAAATTCCAAATCAGAGTTATACTATACCCGCTGATTTCTCCGCTGCTGCTTTTTGGTTAGTAGCAGGATCAATAATGCCACATTCAGAAATTCGCATGAAAAATGTAGGGTTAAACCCAACGCGTACGGGTTTACTTCATATTCTGCGATCGATGGGAGCCAACATCACCATTGAGAATGAACATCAAGAAGGCGCAGAACCTTGTGGGGATATCATTGTTCGCTCTGCTCAACTTAGAAAAATAGATTTAAATCCAGCATTAATTCCAAACTGCATTGATGAATTACCAATTCTATCTATTGCTATGATGTATGCCGAAGGAACCTCCATTATCTCTGGAGCAGAAGAACTCCGCCACAAAGAAACCGATAGAATTATGGCGATCACCAAGCTACTAGATGCTGTAGGTGGAGTATATGAAGAAATGGAAGATGGACTTGTTATTCGCGGTAACCCCACATTCAAATTTAATTCGGGTCAGTTTCAAAGTTTTCATGACCACCGAATTGCCATGGCCGCCTCTATACTTTCTTTAAAAGGAAGCTCAGAATCTGAAATCGAAGACGCTGAAAGCGTAGCAGTAAGCTATCCAAGTTTTTGGAGTGATTTGGATGGATTGTCTTCCCGATGACTCTTTCATAGAATTTTTTCTTTCGCTGTTCTAATGCTATACAGATATGACAATCCGTCCGCCAATACGACAGAATGAAAAAACCTTGAAGTTATTGGCATTGAGATTGCTAGTTATAGAAAAGCAATTAAAACGAAAGTGAGCAGACCGTGGGAGAATTTACAGACTTCGGAATAGAGATAGAGAAACACCTTACAAAACTAGGAAAGGATATACAAGAATTTGTTGAGAAAGTGGTTCCATTGAATCATGAAGATAAAGACTTCGCACCAGATTGTGATATTTTAGAAAGTAGTTCGGAATATAAAGTTCAAATTGATTTGCCTGGACTGGCAAAAAAAGAAATAGGTATATCACTAAAGAATCACGTGCTAACTATTAAAGGTGAGCGTGATATAGTTGCTGGTGAAGGAGAAAAGTTTAAAAGGCAAGAAAGAAAACGTGGAGCATTCGCACGTTCATTTGCATTACCCGAAGATGTAAACACTGCAGAAATTAATGCAAGCTTTCGTAATGGAGTGTTAACGGTTGCAATGCCGAAATCAGAGATGCTAAAAGACCGATCAAACATACCAGTTAATTAACAAGGCATATATAGGGTTAAACATTCACCCTGCCAAAAATTTTCAATCAAAACAAATAAATCAGACGTTAGACTAATGGGAAAGATTATTGGAATCGACTTAGGAACTACAAATTCTTGTGTTTCTGTAATGGAAGGAAACGAACCGGTAGTAATCCAAAACGCCGAAGGTGGTAGAACAACTCCTTCAGTAGTCGCATTTAGTAAAGATGGGGAGCGCTTAGTAGGTGCACCTGCAAAAAGACAAGCCATCACAAATCCAGATAAGACTGTTGCTTCTGTGAAAAGATTCATGGGGCGCATGTTCAATGAAGTTGGAGGAGAAACAGAACAGGTTGCATATAAAGTAGTAAAAGGTGATGATGGCACGGCGCGTGTTCAAATCGACGACCGTAAATATGCACCACAAGAGATTTCAGCAATGGTACTTCAAAAAATGAAGCAAACCGCAGAAGAATATCTTGGCGAGAAAGTTACTGAAGCGGTAATTACAGTTCCTGCATATTTCAATGATGCGCAGCGTAAGGCCACACAAGAAGCGGGTAAAATTTCTGGTCTTGATGTAAAAAGAATTATCAATGAGCCTACCGCTGCCGCATTAGCATACGGTTTGGATAAAAAAGATGTAGATCAAACCATCGCAGTTTATGATCTTGGTGGTGGAACATTCGATATTTCGATCCTCGAGTTAGGTGATGGTGTATTTGAAGTAAAGTCAACAAATGGCGACACCCATCTAGGTGGAGATGATTTTGACCAACGCATTATCAATTTCTTAGCCGATGAGTTTAAAGCATCTGAAGGTATTGATCTTAGAAACGATCCAATGGCTATGCAACGCTTAAAGGATGCCGCAGAGAAAGCGAAAATTGAACTTTCAGCATCACAAAAAACTAATGTGAATCTGCCGTTTATTACAGCTACCCAAGAAGGTCCAAAACATCTAAATATTGATATTGCCCGTTCTAAATTCGAGCAACTTGTGGATGATTTAGTAAAACGATCTATTACTCCTTGTGAAAAAGCGCTAAAAGACGCTGGCATGAGTAAATCAGAAATCGATCAAGTTATTTTGGTAGGAGGATCCACTCGAATTCCTCGTATTCAAGAAGCTGTGAAAGAATTCTTTGGTAAAGATCCTAGCAAAGGGGTTAACCCTGACGAAGTTGTTGCTGTTGGCGCTGCTATTCAAGGTGGTGTTCTTTCTGGTGATGTTGAAGATGTAGTACTTTTAGATGTTACCCCCCTTACTCTAGGTATCGAAACCCTTGGTGGTGTGATGACCCCACTAATTGAGGCAAACAGTACCATTCCAACAAGTAAGTCACAAGTATTTTCCACGGCTGCAGATAACCAAAGCTCTGTGGAGATACATGTTCTGCAAGGTGAGCGCGCTCAGGCGGCAAGCAACAGAACATTAGGTCGCTTCCATTTAGATGGAATTCCACCTGCGCCTCGCGGTATGCCACAAATTGAAGTTACTTTTGATTTAGATGCCAATGGTGTAATTAACATTTTAGCTAAAGATAAAGGTACTGGTAAAGAACAAACCATCAGAATTGAATCTTCTTCTGGATTAAGTGATGAAGAAATCGAAAAAATGAAGCAATCTGCAAAAGATCACGAAGAAGAAGACAAGAAAATTCGTGAGAAAGTGGAAAAAATGAATCAAGCCGATGGGTTGATTTTCTCTACCAAAAAACAACTTGAAGAATATGGAGATAAAATCTCTGAGGCTAACAAAACAGCTATTTCTGAAGCCGTTGAAAAACTAGAAGAAGCACATAAAGCCGAAGATCTAGATGGCATTGATGCTGCTATGGAAGCTGTAAATACGGCATGGACGGCGGCATCGCAGGAAATTTATGCGGCTTCACAAGCAGAAGCGGCAGCAGCAAGTGCGGCTGATTCAGGAGCTGAGGCAAATGCTGGGGCACCATCGGAAGAGCCTGTAGCTGATGCAGAAACAGGAGAAGGCGCTGTTGACGCAGACTTTGAGGTTGTCGAAGACGACGACAATAAATAGTCTAATAATTATACAATTACGTAAAAGCTTCGGTCTCTGATCGGAGCTTTTTTTATGCCATCTCGCTCAATGTTGCTTCAAAAAAGCGCTTTTTTACTTTTAAAAGCATAAGAAGTACCATTTCCTTTATAAGTAAAAAAAGCGATTGGGTTTAAAGATTTTAATGAGAAATTAAAAGTCTTAAAATAATTTAGTAGATATGGGTTGATAAGCTCAATTATCCTGATTCATTGTGAACAATGAAATTTAATTATGATTTCGAGTAGCGAATCCGAAAATTATAGAAAGAATATATTTTTTGGAGATCATAGATGAACTCAAACGTAAACTCTGATGAATTAATGCAAGCGGTGATGAAAAACCGCGAAAAAATACTAGTTCTAGAGAGAATAGTTGAAGAACTCGTAAACACAGGCTACGTAGATCAATCCGATTATCGTAGGTTTCACAAAGAAGCTGTTGAAAAAGTAAAAAATGATTTCGTTCTTCACCATCCAGAGGTTAATGAATTTCTTTTAAAATTGGGCTTATAACAGGATTTATTTCCCAGAATCCTGAAACAAATCGTATCTTTCCAGAATGAACATTCTTGGAATCGAGTCCTCTTGCGATGATACTTCTGCTTCTGTATTAACAGACGAAGGAGTAAAATCTAATATTATAGCTTCACAATCTATTCATGTAAAATTCGGTGGTGTTGTACCTGAATTAGCTTCGCGTGCCCATCAACAAACTGTTAGTCAAACCGTGAAGCAAGCATTGGATGAAGCTGGAATAAACATCAAAGACATTGATGTAATAGCTGTAACACAAGGTCCAGGATTAATGGGCTCTTTACTGGTGGGGGTATGTTTCGCTAAAGGTTTAGCATTAACACATCATTGCCCAATAGTTGGTGTTAATCATATGGACGCTCATATATACGCTAATTTTATTGACGAAAAGCCAACATTTCCCTTTGTATGCTGTACCGTGTCGGGAGGACATACACAGCTTGTTTTAGTTAAAGCTCCATTCGATCATGAAATACTAGGAGAAACTAGAGACGATGCTGCTGGTGAAGCCTTTGACAAGATAGGAAAAATCATGGGATTAGATTATCCAGCAGGACCTATGATAGACCAATTATCAAAATCGGGAGATCCTACCTTCCACCAATTTCCACAAGCCTTAGTTAACGAAGGATTAGATTTTAGTTTTTCTGGTTTAAAAACCAGTGTCTTGTATTTTTTGAAAGATAAATCAGAAGATTGGATAAAAGAGCATTTGAATCACTTGTGTGCCAGTGTTTCTGAAGCTATCACGGAAGTTCTTACAAAAAAAATGAGAAAAGCAGTTAAACAAACTGGGGTACAGTCTATTGCTATTGCAGGGGGAGTTTCCGCAAATACGATGTTACGGACAAAAATGAAAACATTGGCAGCAGAATTAAATCTAACACTTCATATTCCACAGATAAGTTATTGCACGGATAATGCCGCAATGATAGCCATTACTGGAAAAATGCAAGCTGAAATTGGGAAATTTGATGATTTAGCAATGCGACCATTCGCATCTTTATAAATCAATTCCATACCTTCTGGCCATGTCGGAAATTGATACACTACAACTTAATTTAAATACAGGCGGTCTTATGGTAATGAACGCCTCCTTATTTTTTATAATGTTTGGTGTTGCACTAGAATTAACCATCAAAGATTTTAAAGATTTAGCTAACAATCCTAGATCAACATTAGGTGGAGTGTTTTCTCAATTTATTTTTTTACCGGCAATAACCTATATATTTATACTTCTAATGGAACCACATCCATCGTTAGCGTTAGGGATGATGATGGTTGCAGCTTGCCCTGGAGGTAATATTTCGAATTTTTTCTCTCAATTAGCAGGAGGTAATATTGCACTTTCTGTTACGATGACCGCAATTGCAACAACATTAGCTGTTGTTGCGACCCCCTTAAATTTTATGTTTTGGGCAAGTCTTTATGAACCAACACATAGCATTCTGCAACAGATTAGTTTGGACCTTTTTGAAGTTTTTAAGATCGTGGTTTTAATTTTAGGAATTCCTCTTTTTTTGGGAATGACTGTACGACATTATAAACAGCACATAGCAATACGTCTCACAACTTGGATCAAAGGTTTTGGGATCGTTTTTTTTGCTGGATTTATAATCACTGCTTTTGCATTAAACTTCGATAACTTCATAGAAAATGTACATTATGTGATGGGTTATGTATTCATGCATAATGCATTAGCACTTAGCGGAGGATTTGCAATCGCAAGTATGTTGAAATTATCAATCGAAGACCGTAAATCAATCACAGTAGAAACGGGTATCCAGAATTCTGGTTTAGGGCTATTATTAATTTTCAATTTTTTTGATGGATTAGGAGGGATGGCTTTAATTGCTGCGTGGTGGGGTATATGGCATATTATAATGGGTTTTATCATTGGCTGGTATTGGTCTATGGGTAAAACCAGCATAAAAAAATTATTCTCAAATGCGTAAAAACTATCTATGGTATAATTTCTGGCGATATATGGTCGTCAAAACTGGACTTCTACTATTTTACAAAAATATAAAGGTTGTTGGTAAGGAGAATCTCCCAAAAGGGAAACCCATTTTGATTACACCTAATCATCAAAATGCATTGATAGATGCGCTCTTAATAGAGACATATGTACCAGGAACTATGTTTGCACTAACAAGGTCTAGGGCGTTTTCAACAAAATTTATGAACTGGTTTCTACGCAGTTTAAATATGCTGCCAGTATATAGAGTAAGAGATGGGCTAAGTTCGGTTACTAAAAACAATGCCATTTTTGAACTATGTATTACATATTTAAAAGAGAAACACTCTGTGTTGATTTTTCCAGAAGCAAATCATGATTTGAGAAGAAGAGTTCGGCCCCTTAGCAAAGGGTTTACACGAATCGCTTTCGATGCGGAATTGAAACATAATTGGGAATTAGATCTTCAAATTTTGCCAGTAGGGATAAATTACACCGAGCATCGAAGATCGAGGAATGATATTCGAATTGTTTATGGAAAACCTATTTCAATAAAAAAGTATAAAGAAATCTATGAAATAGACGAAAGGAAAGCTGCTAATCAGTTAAAAAGTGATGTTTCTGATGAAATGAAAAAAATAGTAATGCATGTCCCGAATCTGGATCAATATCCAGCAATGCAGGTGTTACTTACAGATTTGGAGAAGGATGAAAAGTACTACTTAGATCCTGCTGAAATCAACCGGAAAGTGAAGAAACTAAGCGATCAATTAACATCTGAATTGGTGGAAGTGGGTAAGCAAGTGGTTGAAATAAGTAATATCCACGACCTATCGATTAAAACCATACATGGTAGAAGAAGGCCGTGGCTATTTTGGTTACTGTTATTCCCATTTTATTTATTTAGTTGGGTAAATAATATTATCCCTTATCAACCCATCAAAAAAATTCTTCAAGGTAAAATCAAGGATCCTACTTTTGATGCTACTGCTAAATACATGCTTGGGCTTATACTCTTTCCTACATGGTGGCTACTGGTTTCCCTAATACTTTGGATTGTTGGTGTATCTTCGATGTACATACTGTCATATACGATATTAAGTATATGTACATCGGTTTATTTTAAAAATGCCAATAGTCTTTTTGTAGAGTCCTCCACCAAAAATAGATTAGCCTTACTAAAAAAAGAGCATCCAGAGGCTTACCAAACCTTTATTAATGGCATACAAGCTTTGAACGAATTTCGCCAAAAAGCACTTTGACGAATTAAATATAACCACATCAAATAAAATGAAACATACAGCAATATTCGGTGCTTTATTTCTATTAATAATTAGTTGCACATCTAACGAAAAATCTCATGATGAGGGTGATGCATCTTCATTTATTAAGGCTGTGGCGGTTATACATCCCATTAATGATAGTGAGGTTTCAGGAGTTGCTTACTTTGAGCAAACTGAAAATGGGGTACATGTTAGGGCAGAAGTGAATGGGCTTACCGGAGAAAAGCATGGTTTTCACATTCACACCTTTGGAGATTGTACTGCAGTTGATGGAACATCAACAGGAGGGCATTTTAATCCCTATGGATTTGAACACGGAGCGCCTGATTCCTTAGATCGCCACATGGGAGCCATGGGTAATTTAGAAGTGAATGAAGATGGGGTTGGAATTAGAGATTACACAGACCATGTAATATTGATGGAAGAAATAATTGGTCGTGGAATCATAATTCATGGTGGAGAAGACGATTTACAATCTCAGCCCTCGGGAGCGTCGGGTCCAAGAGTTGGATGTGGAGTAATAGGAATACAAAATTAAAGAGTACACTTTTTTCATTAATTCGGCTTAGTTTTGTTGAATGAACAAAGATGGAAATCTACACCTCATCATAAAGACATGTGAGGAATACCCTATATTAACTGCTTTATTCCTAGCTGTGGTTACGCGTACTACCGTAATAATGATGGGATTCCAAGATTTTTGGGGAGATTCTCACCACAACCTAATAATGAGTAAGCTCACACTAGAAAATAATTGGGTGTATTCAGATTTCAAAGATCGGCATTTAACTTGGTTTCCAGCATTTCGTTATTGGGGTGCATGCGTACAATGGATTACAGGGACTTACTCTCTTCAAGTAATGCAGATTGCTAATACCATTCTTGGAGTAGCTACTGTTGCTGTTGGAACACGATTCGCTACAACTTATCTAGATAAAAAATGGGCATTATTTGCAGGAATTCTTCTTGCTATACAACCTTATTTAATAGTGTTTAGCTATATGAATATGGCAGAAATACTTGGAGCATTAATGATAATTTCCTGGTTTTTAGGCCTTCAAACACAGAATAAATGGATGATCATTGGATCAACGTTTATAGCAGTACTCACCCGCACAGAGTTAATGTATTTAGTGGGATTAACAATACTGTATCTTTTCATGGTAGGGGAAAAGAAACGAGCATTATGGACAGCAATCGGATCGGGACTAGGCGTACTTTTATGGTTTGGATATTCGACCTACACAACGGGTAATCCATTGGGGTGGATGTTGATTCGAATTGGTAGCACTACCAGTAGTACTCAGTTTTATACCGAAGATGTAAATGTGTTTGTGAGGTATGTATTAACTCCAGCATTTGTATTGCTTCAAGGGTTTCCACTTGTGGTATATTTTATTTGGTTGAAAAAAATTAAAATAAATTTTAGGGAATTTAGCATTCAAACATTAATTGGGTTTTTCTTACTCAATCATCTGTTATTTTTTCTTTTTGCTCAGACAACCATTATTTCTTACCCAGAGGCACGCTTTTTTGTTATAGTTTTACCTATTGCAACGGTTTGGTTTGTTTCTCTGATGGCAGATCAGTGGTTTAGACCATTTGTAAATCGGCGAAAAGTTATATTTTTTCTAGCATTGACTCTTATACAACTAATAGTGCCATTTTATCGCCAATATTCACTGCAACCTCGCAAAGAAATAGGATGGTGGATGAAAAATAACATTACTGAATCTTCTAAAATTTGGAGTGATCTTGCTGTACCCATTGTAGAAAGTGAATTAGAAATAGAATCTTTTATTTCGTCCTATTATTTATTGGATGAACAGCGATATCAAGATAATGATGCAGAACGAATGGCTAAGGCCTTGAAATATCATGGTGTAGAATACATAGCATCATATCCTGAAATTTTCGATTATTCAAGTTTTCTTATACCTGAGTTGAAGAATCATGAAATTTTTGAATGGAAAGGCATTACCTTTGTACCGGTCTTTGTTTACACACCATATACCATGCAACAAGCTACCATCAATGATTATTTACGCTTCCGTTTTGAAGAACATACAAATCCGGCCAGTATTTGGAAAATCTTTTACTGACTAGCTCATGGAATTAAATTTAACAACTCCTGGGCTGTTATTCTCGGCTATCTCATTACTATTGTTAGCTTATACCAATCGGTTTTTATCTATCGCAAACCTTATACGAACGTTACATAGAAACTATCTTGAAACAAATGATAAAGGTGCGAAAGCTCAGATCAAAAACTTGCAAAAGAGAATTCGGCTAATAAAAAATATGCAGCTTTTAGGGATAGCTTCCTTATTTCTTTCTGTATTTTGTATGGTGGCTCTTTTTGCTGGATGGATTTTGTTGGGAAAAATATTATTTGGACTTAGCTTGATTTTGTTGCTCATATCACTTGGTATGATGATGATAGAGATTCAGATTAGTGTTAAAGCCTTAAATATTCAGCTAAATGATCTGGATTGAATATTATTTTTGAACGACAATGTATTTTACATTATATTTAGATAATTATCTAAATATATAATTATCTAAATATACAAATGAATTCCTTGTTTAAAGCATTAAATGATGCAACCCGAAGACAGATTTTAGATTTGTTGAAAGAAAAGGATTTAACTGCTGGTGAAATAGCTGAGGATTTTGATATTTCAAAACCAAGTATTTCACATCATCTGGATATTTTAAAGCAAGCACATTTAGTTTCAACACAAAGAGAAGGGCAATTCATAAAGTATTCTTTAGATACAACCGTATTGGAAGAAGCAACTCAGTGGTTATTCCACTTATTAAACAAAAATTAGAGAGCTATGTTAAAGGAAACAATTAAAAAAGAATGGTACATAATAATTCTATTGATCGTCCCTTTTGGGGCATCTGCATACCTCTGGAATGATTTACCCGATATGGTGCCTACTCATTTTAACATATATGGAGAAGCGGATGATTGGGGGCCAAAATGGGTAAACGCTATTATGTTCCCAGCTATAGGATTGGCAACGTACCTTTCCCTAATATTTTTACCATTTATCGATCCAAAGAAACGAATTGAATCACATCAAAAACCTATTGCGGCAATCAGAATGTTATTGAGTTTATTCATGGTTGGGTTATATGCTTTTATGATGGCTAAATCGATGGGCAGTGAATTAGAGGTCAGAATTTATGTACATGTAGCTATAGGGTTTTTAATATTGATTCTTGGAAACTATATGCCATCCTTAAAACAAAATTATTTTATAGGTGTAAAGACCCCATGGACGTTAGAAAGTGAAATGGTTTGGAAAAAAACTCACCGAATTACAGCAAAATTATGGACTGTGGGTGGTCTAATATTGGTTTTAATCCCATTTCTAATATCCAATCAAAATATATATTGGTCTATATGTGGGGTATTACTTTCTATACTAATTCTTTACCCAATAATGTATTCGTATGTGATTTTCCAACAACTTGATGTAAGCAAATGATGTTAAGAAAAAAATTAATTCTATTATTATTGATACTCAGTATATCATCGCATGTTAAGTCACAAGACTTAGTGATAGAACATGGAAATTTGAAAATTGGAGGAACTCTCGAAGTTTCAGAATCTTATACAAAAGGAGATCCTTTAGTAATATTGATTTCTGGTAGTGGTGCGCAAGATAGAGACGAAAGCATATTTGGATTTAAACCCTTTAAATTGGTTGCCGAGCATTTATTAGAGCAGGGAATTTCAAGTTTTCGTTATGATGATAGGGAAGTTGGGGCATCGAATGGTAATTTTTCTGAAACTCCATTGGATGAATTAGCAAATGATGTAAGTACAATCATGGATTATTTTCAATTTCAGTCAGCTCAATGGTACGATAGGTTTATATTACTTGGACATTCACAAGGAGGTGTTGTTGCCACAAAGGTAGCGAACAATGATGATCGAATATCTGGTATTATTTTGATGGCTTCGCCAACCGTACCTATGAAAGATGTGATTAACGAACAGGTTGCACTCATTCAAAAAGCCTCAGGAAAGACAGAAGAAGACATACAATTGGTGCTATCTTTTCAAGAAAAAGCCTACGAGACTGCTAGAACAAACGAAGGATGGGATGAGCTCAAAAAAGACTATCAGCATTTAATTGAAAGAGAATTATCCAAATTACCTGAGACACAACAACAATTTATTGTAGATATAGAAGCATTTGCAACTGCTCAATTCAATGCACAAGTTAGCCCAATGCAGAGTGCACAAATGAGATCATTACTTTTTTATAACCCCATACAGGACTTAGAAGGAATTGAAGTTGAGATATTGGCTCTATTTGGAGGAAAAGATACCCAAGTAACTCCATCACAAAATGAACCCATACTTCAAGAACTATGTGAGGCAGATAGGATGAAATGTACTATCAAAAACTTTCCTGATGCGAATCATTTATTTCAAAAAGCGAATTCAGGATTTGTAAACGAATATGGAATGCTACCTAAAGCATTTGTCGATGGTTTTTTGGATGAGATATCTGGGTGGATTAACAGTATAAATTAACAATTTAGAAAATTTATTGATTTAAGAATCTTAACAAATCTTTCTTCGTTTTATGATTATTTAGAACCCAACAACTATAAGGGATGAAATATACAGGTACATTCATCCGATTTAAAATTTCTATGTTTCTTGCGGAAAATTGGCGTTCAAAATTTCCTGGATATCCAATAAGATCAATACAATAATATTTTCCATTATAGATAATAGTTAAATCTACTTCTACTCCTGAAACAGTGTTTGAAGTATATATTTCATTAAATTTTGAACCTTCTAAAAACCTAATAATTTCCTCTAAAAAACTGTCATAAACATGTTCGGTTATATGATTTTCTCTTTTTTCATGCTTGAATTCAAGGTATTCTCTTAATAAGGAATCGTGTGGAAGTTGTTCAGGTTTAATCGAAGAAAAAATATGTTGCTTATTTCTTGCTCTAGATATCAATACATTAAAAACATCTTCTTTATTAAGATAATTGATGGATGCAAAATGAGAAGTTGCATCAATAGCTAAAGAAATAAATACATGGTCTCTTTCTTCTCCTTGGAAATGATAAGGGGTTCCTATCAAGATTTTATGTTTTCTAATAACTTCGTTTGTAAATATATCATTAACCTTTGATTTTATGTAATTTACTTGTGATCTAATCGGTGAAGAAACACCTATAGTAGGGGATATTTTTTTATCTATGTAATTATAGTTTTTAACAAGGTTTTGTATCTCTTTCAAAACAGCATCAGCTTCTGCTTCATTAATGCCTTTTTCATCACGTAAACCATCAACATAATTTATATAAACTGATTGCTCATTATCTATTGATGGATAAGATCTTAGTATATTCAATTGCTGGTTGTAGAATTTCTGATTTGAAAAATTAATGATAGAAGGTTTAGATCTATAATGGTCGTTCAAAAAACTAACTTGATCTTGAGATATTAATAATTTGTTGGTCCAGTCTATAACGCTATCTATTCTATAGTTCGGTAAGTTCTCCCTTAGATCATATTTAGTTCTGAGATCTCGTTGTTTAGAATCAGAAAGAAAGGATACATGATTTAGTTGCTGAGGATCCCCCACAACTATCATGCTTCTTGCCCTGTGAATTACGGGAATGAATGATGCAATATCACATTGGGAAGCTTCATCAATGATAACTAAATCGAATAAATTAGCTGTTAATGGTAGATGCCCAGAAATTTGTTTCGTGGTTGTGAGCCAAATAGGAAGTGCATTTAGAATTAAGCCAAAATCTAAAGTATGAATCCGTTCATTAAGCTTTGTATAATTATCTTCTTTCAACGCATTTACTAGCTTGATGAAGCCTGTTCGATATAATTTTAATGCAGAATTAAATTTTACGTCAAGCTTATTTATGATGTATTTCTCAACGAGTTTATTTTTCTGTTTTTTCTTAACAATTAAATTTCCATTCAACTTCCATACTAAGTCTGTTTTAGACTTTTTGTATTGAATCCATTTATCCTTAAATAAAGAGAAAAAACCATTATTGTTTTTGGAATAAAATTTACCCCATTCAATTTCCGTTGCTTCAGTTTCAATAATTTTGTTCATCGTTTCGTAAATTATTTCCTGAAGTACATGAATTTTATTAAGTGTTCTAGAAATTGGAAATACATTTCGTGTCGACCAGTTAATCATTTTTGAAAGTCTAGAAGCTAACCCCCGTTTATATCTTTGATTATCTGCTTTAACAAGTTTTCCCTTTATGTTAAATTGATTTTCAATAATATTTGAGATTACTCTTGTTGCCTGAGAATTTTTTGAAATAATGAGAACTGATTGATCATGGCAGATCGCGTCCAGCGTTAGACATGCTATAGTGAATGACTTACCAGTTCCAGGTGGTCCTAGAATTAAAGATATTGGAGAAGAATCTTTTTTAAAGATAGACTCAGATTGTGCATCACTTAAAGATGCAGGTATGTAAATTTTTCTAGGTTTAATTTTTTTTGTTGGAATTTCTTTGAGACCGAAAAATTGATAAAGTAGAGGAGATTTTAAAGTGGTATTTGATAGAGTATTTAGTTCATTAATTACTCCTAAAGAACCTTGTGGACGATTAAAAATTCCAATTATAAGAGCAGATGCAATTTTCTTTGTTCCAGCTTTGAGTTTCTTTAGTTGTTCAAAATGCTGATTAAAACTGAAACTAGGATCATGATAGTTAAAAAGTTCTTCGATATCCCAATGTGGGCAATTATCTTTAAAAAAAGACTCTATTTGTACCAACTGTTCAAAACCAAATGGGTGTGTTGGTAACTCTTTTTCAAAAAGTTCAATGTTTAGATTCAACTGAGGTTCCATAAAGTTGAGCATTTCAACAAAATCAGGATTCAGATAGGTATCTAAAATCTCAACAAAAAAAACTTCTTCAATTTTCACCAATTCCAATTCATGGATATAAAGAGGAATGTAACTTACTGTAGACTTACCTAAAATTGACTTATTTCCTTTAATGAAATAAGTGCCAGCATATAAAGCTTTTTCTTTATGGTCTAAAAGAAGTATTTTTTCGACATCAATAGCCCATTCTTCATCAGTATGAATTTTATCAATGTCTCCATGAAAAAATTCGTTAGTGTTAGGACAATATCTTTTTAAGGTATTTTTAGAAATAAAATTGGTAATTCTTATACCCTTCAAGTCATGTTGATAACAATCTCTATAAAATTCAATGATATTTTTTAAACTATTCAAAAGTAGCTACAGGCATAATTAACACCGTAGAATTAATGCATGTAAACGAATAAAATCAATACTGAAAAGAAATATAGCACTGTCATTAATGATTGATTAAATGAGTTTTTCCAAATTCATTATGAATTCAAAAAAACATTATTGAATCATATAAATTTAGCTTCAACTATTTCCTAGATAACCTTTCATTAACTCGCTTTCCAGCCTTTCATTCCATCCTTAATCGCATCCGCTACTTTATCTACTGGAATACGCTCCTGACTCATATCATCACGATGACGGATGGTTACCATGTTATCACTTTCAATCGTATCGAAATCTACAGTGATACAGAAAGGTGTTCCTGCTTCATCCAATCGACGGTAGCGTTTACCAATGGATCCTGTTTCATCATACTGCACGGAGTAATCTTCGATTAAGTCTGCTTCAATTTTTCGGGCCACTTCCTGTAGTCCAGGTTTTTTTACAAATGGGAATACACCTACTTGAATAGGCGCTAATTCCGGGTGCATCTTAAGAACCGTACGCTTTGAGCCATTAACTTCTTCTTCATGATAGGAATCACAAAGAACCATTAAGGTGCAACGATCAAGCCCAATGGAGGTTTCGATCACATAAGGAACATACCGTTTGTTATTCTTCTGGTCGAAGTAATCGAGTTTTTTTCCAGAAAATTTCTGGTGTTGGCTTAAATCAAAATCAGATCTATTGTGGATGCCTTCTACTTCTTGCCAACCTATAGGGAATTGATATTGAACATCAACAGCAGCAAGTGCATAATGTGCTAGTTTATCTTGGGGATGATCTGCGAATCGTAAATTCTCCTCCCGTATTCCGATGCGTTTATGCCAGTTCAGTCGTTGTGCTTTCCATGATGCATAAGCGTCAGCATCGGTTCCAGGTTCAACGAAATATTGCATTTCCATTTGTTCAAACTCCCGCATACGAAACACAAACTGGCGAGCGACAACCTCATTTCTGAATGCTTTTCCTGTTTGTGCTATTCCAAAAGGAACGGCAACTCGGCTCGTATCTAACACATTCTTGTAGTTCACGAAGATTCCCTGTGCTGTTTCTGGTCGCAGATACACCCCATCTTCTTCGGATGAAGTTGCTCCAAATTGCGTCTTAAACATCAAGTTAAACTGCCGAACTTCGGTCCAATCAAAGGCTCCAGAATCAGGAGATTTTATCTCGTTTTCGATGATAATATGGTACAAATCTTCAGTCAAACTTTTACGAGTACCAGAAGTATCTAGCAATTTCTGAATCTCAGCAGCCTTTTCTGTATTACCATTTTTTTCCAATTTTAAGATATACTGCTCGATCAACATATCAGCACGATATCGTTTCTTAGACTGCTTGTCATCGATCATAGGATCGTTAAATCCACCAACATGACCAGAAGCTACCCATACTTTTGGGTGCATAAAAATAGCCGCATCTACACCCACAATATTACTATGGCGTTGGGTCATTTCTTTCCACCATGCATTTCTAATATTTCGCTTTAATTCTACACCTAAAGGGCCGTAATCGTATACTGCGCTGAGCCCGCCATAAATTTCAGATGATTGAAAGATAAAGCCACGTGCTTTGGCTAGAGAAACAATTTTATCTAAGCTGTCTAAATTCGACATGAAGGAAATGTACTTCGTTTCGGAGTTTGAATGAGCGCAAAAGATAAGGATTTAGTGAGCTTTTATGTACAGATAATGCCAGAAAATTAATTTAATGATTTGAGCGAATCTCAATTGAGAATTAAGAACTAAGAATGGTAATTTCATAATATAAAACTCACTCATTGAAAATATACAAATAGTCACATGAAAGTAGGTATTCTAGGCGCTACAGGTGCAGTAGGTCAAAAGTTTATTCGATTACTTCAGAATCATCCATGGTTTGAAATTGCTGCACTTGGGGCTTCTGAACGGTCAGCTGGGAAAAAATATCAAGACGCCACAAATTGGATTGAAGATGTATCACTTCCTACTACGGTAGCAGAAATGATAGTGCTTTCGTGCGCACCCGAAGCTATGCATGGGGTAGATTTTGTGTTCTCAGGCTTAGATTCGTCTGTTGCATTTGAAATTGAAGGTAATTTCGCAAAAGCGGGTATCCCAGTGATCTCTAATGCAAAGAATTTTCGACAACATGCTAATGTGCCGTTGTTGGTTCCAGAAGTAAATCCAGATCATATTGAGTTAATAAAAATTCAGACGTTTTCAGAAGATGGTTCTGGTTGGATTGTTACCAATCCAAATTGTGTGGCTGTACCACTATCACTGGCATTACGACCAATATATGATGCCTTTGGTATTGAAGCGATGATTATAACTACCATGCAGGCAATCTCTGGGGCGGGATATCCAGGTGTGCCTAGTTTAGATATTTTGGGGAATGTGGTACCTTTTATTTCTGGAGAGGAAGATAAAATTGCTCCGGAAACACAGAAATTACTTGGAAGACTGCATCAAGGTACTATTACAGTTCCTGATTATCCTGTTGAGGCTACGTGTACTCGTGTTCCTACTCTAAATGGACATATGGCATCCGTTACGGTTAAACTATCAAAAAAACCATCGAATATTGAAGCAGTTAAAGAGGCCGTTCGTTCATTTAAAAACCCCATTGCTGATTTGGATCTGCCTTTTGCACCAAAAGATGTAATCATGCTACATGAAGAAGAACGTTTTCCCCAACCAAGGCTTCATGCAGACCACCAAAACGGGATGCAGTTACATATGGGTAGATTAAGGAAGGCAGAAGTTTTTGATATCAGTTTTGTGTGTATGGCGCATAACACCATCCGCGGTGCAGCAGGAGGAGCCATTTTGAATGCAGAATTATTGGTAAAAAAAGGGTTTTTAAGTTAATCGCATTTCTTTTCGGTTAATCAGATAATAAAAAAAGAGGGAAAGTCATCTATAGATTTCCTCAATTCCTTCTTTTTTCTAATGCAGTATTAATTTTTATACAAAAGTCTTCTGCATGTTTCCGATGATTGCGATCGATATGCAATTGAATAGTTCCGTTTGAACTACCGGGAAGAGGCTCTAAAAAAACGGGTTGAACGGTTTCAATAATTATGTAAGCATTAAACAGTGTTTTTTTGAACCGAATGGATTGAAGTAAATCTACATTGAATGAAAACTTATTAAGTACGCTGATTGAAGTTCTAGATTGGTCATACAGTTTATATTCAAAAAGAAGTTCTTCGCCTTCAATACTTAGAACCCCAATAATTGTTTTATATGTGACTTTTCCATCCTTTTTTGAACTTCGTAATTATAAGCGAAGCTCATTCTAAATCTCCATCTAATTCTTTTAGTTTTATTTCTGATAGATGCAGATTCACGTTCGATGCTAAATTAGCCGCTATATCCCTATGTTTACGTTTTACTTTAAGGGTTCTCACTAAAAGTTCACTCCCTGGAAAATTTTCAAATACTGTTGCTCTTTTTGCATGCAAGATGAAGCGAGCTCCAAAAAGTTTTTTCTTGTATTCAATCAGATCGATATCGTTCAGATCAATAGAAATAGATTTAACGCTAGATTTAACCATCTCAACAATGGCATCTTTTTTTTGATATTCGATATGGATTTGACCCTTTTCTATGCGCAGAATTCCTTCCATCGTCATAAATCCTCCGTTTTGTTCATCATCATAAAATGGGAGTGCGCGCATGTTATATCCTTAATGGTATGGATTAATTTTCTTCAGATAATTCAATAAAAAATACAAAAAATCTGTAAGGAGTGCCTACTGAAATGGTCTTACTATCTAGCGTAGATAAAATAAACCGTGCTTTGGAAGTCGAGAAGCTTCCAATGTTCTTTTATGGATGAAAGGTGGAATATCCTTTTGTCTTTTTTTATGGTTTCAAAAAATACCTTTTGAGTACTTGAAATGATCTAAGATTGTGTCTATTCTGAGATATGAGACCCATGCTTATCTTATTAATTCTATTACTCACAAAAAGTCTGCAAGCACAAATTTTTGAAGATGGTTTTTCGGATGGAAATTTTACGACTAATCCTACTTGGTCTGGGAATGATTCGAGTTTTGTTGTAAGTATTCTAAATGGTAATGCCGTACTTAGGCTGAATAATAGTGAAGCTTCTACGAGCTATTTATCTACACCATCTACAGGAATAGAAGGGTATTGGGAATTTTTTATCCAAATGGATGGGAATGCACCTTCTGGATCAAATAAAGCAGAAATCATCTTAGTAAGTGATAACTCAGATTTATCTAGCACTTTCAATGGATATGGGGTAAGAGTTGGCGAAACTGGAGATGATTTTTTTCGATTGGTTAGATATGATTCAGGGGATGAAGCAACTACCATATTATCTGATACCACCGTTTTTGGAAGTAATGGGGCGTATCGTGTTAAAGTTTTAAGGGATATTTCTGGTAATTGGAATTTAGAGGTTGGAAAAAGCTACAGTGGGGAATTAAAAAACAGTGGCATAACTGGGTTTGATGACACGTACCAAAGTTCATCTTTTCTTGGAGTAAAGCTTACCTATACCTCAAGTCGTACGGATGACTTTTACTTTGATTTTAAAATTGATTCCCTATCTATAGAAGAGCCCAACTTTGAGGAGTTTGAAATTGGGGATGTACTTATCAATGAATTTTTAAAAGACCCACCTCCTGGATCAGGACTTCCTGAATACGTGGAGATCGTAAATACATCGAATAAAATTCTAAATTTAAAAAATTGGGAAATTGGCGATAACACCAATCTTACGACAATCTCCGATACTAACTTTGTTTTATGGCCAGATACCTTCCTTGTATTGTCAAATAATCCAGATCAATTAAAAGCTACGTTTGGTGATTTTTTTGCACTTGATATTTCAATACCTGCCCTGAATAATACCTCCGATCAAATTCGTATATATCAGGAAAATGGGGAAAGCGTTGATTCTTTGGAATATACCCCTGAATGGGGAGGTGTAGATGTTGCCTTAGAACGGCGATCATTAGACTTTCCAGCAACCTTAATGCCCAATTGGAAAAACTCACCCAATGAGTTAGGGGGAACACCAGGGAGGGAAAATGATAGTAAACCCGACTCCATCCCACCAAATTTAGCAAGTTTTGAAATTTTAAATGATTCCACCTTTCAATTAATCTTTACAGAAGAAATAAAACCAATTCCAGCTAGCAATCCAGATAATTATTCTATTGCAGTTCCAGTAGCAACAACCAATCAACTAAGTACTTCAGGTGAGAATGATGAATTAATTGCTACATTCTTTGCGCCAGATACCGTTATTCTTGAATTTAAAACACCTATTTATACAGGTGCTAATTCGAATATTTTGGTTATAGAACGCCAGGAAGATGTATTTGGTAATGTTGCCGGATACATAGAACAATCTTATAAATTAATCGCAATTGATGAAGCCAAGCCAGGTGACTTAGTAATCAATGAAATTATGTATGATCCACCTACAGGATTTTCTGAATTTGTAGAGATTAATGTACATGTTAATAAAGTATTCAATTTAAAAGGCTGGACGATTAGTGATAATTCAGGACAAGATGTTGTTATTACCAATAAGGATTTCTTTATAGCAAATTCAGGGGCTTCTTTTGAACGAGGGCTACCATGGAACCAACATGTAATCTTAGTACCTGATGAAACTATAAATGAAACAGTTGAGCGTAAAATTGTTATTCCGCAGTTCCCAATTTTGAATAATTCCAATGATGCCATTGTTATAAAAGATCCAAACGGAATGATCATTGATTCACTCACTTATTATTCTTCATGGGGTGGTAAAGATGTCTCTCTTGAGCGGAGAAGTCCCAATTTTCCTTCTACGGTAAAAGAAAATTGGGGGGATCATCCCACAGAAAACCTTGCAACACCCGCCCAACAAAATGCACTAGGATTAGATGAAACAGCGCCACTTCTTGTAGAATACAACCTACTTTCGGATAAAGAAATGGAGTTAATTTTTAATGAACAGTTAAAAGATACTTCTGCGTTAACCATCGAGCATTTTAGATTAACCAATGCGCTTTCTGCATCACCTACCACAAATTACCCCACTTTGGTTCGGTTCTTTGCACCAGATACCATTCATCTTTCATTCGAAGAATCATTTTTTGAATTCAATACCCTAGAAATAGCTAATCAAACAGACATTTTTGGAAATAAAAATGATCTCATCCTTATCGATTTTGAATATGTAGTGATATCTCCATCTCAAGCGAATGATGTAAAAATCACAGAATTTGCGTATGACGCCCCCATAGGTTTTTCGGAGTTTGTGGAAATATATAATTCTACCCCAAATAATTTTGATGTACAAGGATGGACATTTGCAGATAATTCTGGAAATAAAAAGGTGATATCAAATACTCAATTTTATTTAAAAGCAGGGGAATATTTAATATTGGCTGCAGATTCTACGCTCATTCAAACCTTTGAAAACATAAAATTACTTGATGTATCTGGCTTTCCCGCTTTAAATAATTCTACTGATGCGTTAGTGCTTAAAAATAGTGAAGGGTTGCTGATGGATTCTCTCACGTACACATCAAGTTGGGGTGGAGACGAAGTATCTCTCGAGAGAAAATCGGTTCTTTTTTCAGGAATTTATTCTGAAAACTGGGGAGAAAGCCCTTCTTTGGAAAAAGGCACCCCTGGAATAGAAAATGAAATCCTCCCGGATACCTTAGCTCCTTATGTACTAAAAGCGAATTTTCTCTCTGATAGTAAAATTCAACTCATTTTTAATGAGCGATTATTTGGAGAGTCTGCGTTAAATCCTGAAAATTATACAGTAAATGATTCTCAGGTTCCAAGCTACATAGAAGTTATAAACGATTCAGTTGAAATAGAATTTGATGATAATTTTGAAGATGGTGAAATCATTTCAATAGCTCTAAAACATTTAGAGGATTTATTCGGTAATGTGCAGATTGAACAGATAGTAGATTTAATCTATGTGGAAGTTTCTGAGGCAGAGCAACAAAGTGTGGTAATCAATGAAATATTATATCGACGAAAAGATGCCTTATCTCCAGAATTTGTGGAATTATATAATCCAACGAACCTTAATTTTGATCTTAGTGGGTGGACTTTTTCGGATGCGGGTGTTACTGTTAACATTCCGGATGGAGTACTCTTAAATGCTGGTGAATATGTAGTTCTTATAGATAATGAATCTTTAGCCAACGCGCTTGAAAAAGGAATTTATCTAAGCAATTTCCCAAGTTTAAATGATTCAGGAGATGAGTTGGTGATAAGGAATACATTTGGTATAACCATCGATAGTTTATTTTATACTTCTAATTGGGGAGGGGATATGCCTGGTTTTTCGGTGGAGCGAAAAGATTCACGTGCTGCTTCCTCCGATAAATCTAATTGGGCAACATCTGTCAATGAAAATGGTATTTCTGCCGGCTTGATAAATTCTGTATATGAAGAGGATATACGTCCACCAGAAATCCTTTTTTCTTCCACCACTGATTCCAGTCTATTTATTGCTTTTTCCGAAGTTGTTCGCCTTTCCAATGAAAATGAAGTAACTATTGAACATCTAAATGGTACGATTTCGAATATTCCAGATGTTATAGCTTCGGAAATTTGGATAGAATTTGTACCCAGTACTTCCAAAGAAAGGAAGGGAGAATTGGGAAGAATTTCTATTAGCAATTTGAGTGATTATAAAGGAAATATTGCACCCACTGTTTCAAGTTTAGTAGCAGAACCAATAAAACCAGGGGGAATTATACTCAATGAAATTTTATACAATCCGTTAGCTGACAATGAGGATAATTTACCAGATCAAACCGAATACATCGAACTGTTTAATCCCACCGAACAAGCAATTTCACTGGAAGGGATATTTCTGCACGATGCACCAGACGAAGAAAACAACATTCGGTCGATTATTCCAGTATCAACTCGTTATAAATGGTTAGCACCAGATTCGTATATGTTAATTTACTCAGACGATGAAACCACACGTTTTAGTGAAAGTAAACTTGCCCGTTACTTCGAACTGGAAGGCATTGCTGAAGAAGAGGTGATTCAGGTAGATCGAACAAGTTTAAGTCTGGCTTCGACCAATGACGCTATCTTTTTGGCAGACAGTAGTGGAATAACTATTGATTCTGTGTTTTATGACGAACGTTGGCAAAATCCTAATTTATATGATACAAGAGGGATCGCCATAGAAAAGATCGATCCTGATGGTCCGAGTAACGACGCAAGTAATTGGTCGTCATCTACGCATGTTTCTGGTGGTACACCACTGGCACAAAATACTATTTATCAAGAATCAGGGGCGTCTCCTGATGCAAATGGAATATCATTTAGTCCCAATCCATTTTCTCCAGACGATGATGGCTTCGAAGATAATCTGTTCATTAACTATTCATTAGATGCTGCTGATTATCTTCTACGAGTACGCATTTTTGATCGATATGGAAGAGAAGTGCGGGAATTGGTAAATAACTACCAAGCAGGCTTTGAAGGATCATTGATTTGGGATGGACTAACCGATGATAGAACTCGAAATAGAGTTGGAATTTATATTGTGTATTTCGAGGCCTATGATAGTTCGAATGGAAAGGATCGAACGTTCAAAGAGACGGTAGTACTAGCTAGGAAGTTTTAGCGGTTTTTAATTATCAAATAAGAATGGTTCAATTATCAATTAAGAATTATTCAATGAGCAATGATATTATTAAGGACTGGGGACATTGAAAAATATGAATTGCTTAATAGCCTAATTTATAGTTGATGGAGAATGTTAAGAACCAGTTTCTTTCTGGAGCTGGTTGAAAATAGCGACCCCCAAAGGCATTGATATCGAATCCTCGACTGTATGTTTCATTGAGAAGATTATCTATCCCAAATCCAAAATTCGCATCCAAATTATTCAGGATTGTACCCTTCCAGCCAAATTTAGTCTGAACAAGGTGATAAGATTCAGAATACATTGAATTATCATCCTCTAGCGGGATCTTATCATTAAATCGATGGGAAAGCGTAGCATAAAACCCATCTCTTTCGGAGATTGAAATCATGTTGAGTACAATATGTGGTGCAACGCCTGTTAAATCATTTCCACTAAAATCACCATCATTGGTGAGGTAAGAATCAAATTTAAAATGATTCAATGTGTAGGCTACATTCCACTCCAGTCGTTTTATAAAGCTTTTTGGATGATCAACTAAGATAAGATCAGAATTGATTTCTACGCCTAACTGATTTGTACTGCCAGCATTTCTGAACAGCGTTGTTCCACGATCGGATTGTTGTTGTACAATGCTATCTTTGAGGCGGTAGTAGAACGTGGTGAAATCAAACCCCCATTTACCCTTAAAGGCATATCCACGAATTCCATATTCAATATTAAATCCAATTTCTGGCTGCAGATCTTGATTAATACTTCCTTCATTCGTGCGAATTTCTTCTATTGTTGGAGGGGAAAATCCATATCCGAAGCCTGAAAACATTATCATACGGTCATTCAAATTTTTTGCGATCGATAACCGTGGTATAACTTGAGGATCAAAATCAATACCAACTTTTCCAGTAACATCGTTGTCTTGGGCAGTAAATAATCGATTAATTTCATACCCCACAAGATTGAAACTTAAACCGCTGTTAATGATCCACCCATGTTTCAAATCGAGAGTTAAAGAAGCAAAGCTCGTTAAATGTTGAACTTTCAAAAGATCATCAAAATTAAGTGATCCAATCTTAGAAGTATCATTTTTAAAATTCCTAGAGGAATAGCTAGAAGCTTGATATTCTGTACCAAAATTTATCTCAGCATGTTGTTTACCCATATTGAGATCATACTTGAAAACAGTTCTAAATCCACCACTTTTTCTTCTATCGATTTTATAATCAAAGATAAAAGGGTTTTGGAAATCACTAAAGTTGCCGAATATAGACGAAGAATTAACCCACCGATTATTAACCGTGGCATCATGAGTAATACCAAAAATAAGAGCCTCTTGTATGATACTTGCATTGGCATCTACACTTCCTAAAGCAAATGAGTTTCCTGGGCGTGCTTGGGTTGGATCGAATGCAAATTGGTCGGCATTAAGGCCACCAGGAATTCCATAATTTAATTCAGAATATAGTACAGAGGCACTGAGTTCCCTGTCCTTAATGTATTCATTGGTGCCAGTAATTTCGAAAACGTGTCGATCCAAAAATGATTGATCGCGGTAGCCATCGGTGGTTTGAGTGGCATATTTGAAAGATAATAATCCATTATCAAAATGATTATGGGCAGATAGCCTTGTTGACCAGCTTCCAAATGAACCCACTGAAAATGAACTTGTAATCTGATCGTGCAAAAAGGGTGGTGTGCTTTCAATGTGGATTACGCCACCATTTCCGGCGCCAAATAAACTACCTGCCGGCCCTTTGATTATTTCCAAAGATTGCATGTTCGAAACATCCAATAGATTTAAAAATGTACTCCCGGAAGGTTCCGTATATGGTATTCCATTCCAATATACTTTAACATTTCTAATTCCATATGGCGAGCGTAAGGAACTTCCTCTTATAGCTAGTCTATAACTTCCAGTGGCTCGTTCTTCCATAACAACCCCAGCGATGCTATTCATCCCAAACAATAAACTAGATGCATCTAATTTATTTACAGTTTCAGGATTCACAGTAGCCACACTCACAGGAGTTTCTAATATATTTCTATTTGTTTCATATCCAATAACGATAATCTCATTAATATCTATGTTAACCGTATCGATAGTAGATTGGGCAACCAATAGATGTGGAAGAATAATGAATAGAAAAGATGAAAATAAAATCCGCATTGGAAATAGAAGGAGTTGTTGAATAAAGAATCAGGAAATCAATACATTCCTTTATTAAAAATAGTTCTCATAAAAGTATTGAAAAATAACACAGCTCCCATAGGAATTTTTGATTCAGGCATTGGCGGTCTTACCGTTGCTAAAGCAGTAATGAAGGCGTTACCAGCCGAAGATATCATATATTTTGGCGATACTGCTCGTGTTCCCTACGGTATTAAGTCTGAAAAGGTAGTACGTTCATATGCGCTAGAAATCACCAAATTTTTATTAAAAAAAGGGGTTAAAATAATTCTCATTGCTTGTAATACTGTTTCTGCTTCAGCAAAAAAAGAAATTTCTGAATTAGCAGGAAATATTCCAGTTTTAGATGTGATTTCAGCGGGAGCAGTAATGGCGGTAGATCATCAGAGAAATAATAAAGTAGGTGTAATTGGAACACTAGCGACTGTGCGTTCTAATGCGTATAAAAAAGCCATCAATGAATTTGATAGAACAATCGAAATTGTTCAAAAAGCATGCCCAATGCTTGTGCCTTTAGCAGAAGAAGGATGGATTGATAATGATATAGCAAAAAAAACTATTGAAGAATATTTATCAGAATTTAAAATGACTGATATCGATTCTTTAATTTTAGGGTGTACACATTACCCGCTATTTAAATCCACAATTCGAGCGTTCTTTAATGATGATCATATTTATATTATTGATTCAGCAGAATCAATCGCAGAATCAGCATTCAACACATTAAAAAATCTCCAGATTGAAAATAAAAATGGGGGGAGTTTTGAGTGTTTTGTAAGTGATCAACCACAGCGATTTCATGAATTAGCGAAAAGGTTTTTAGGTAGAAAAATTAATCGTATGGAAATTGTAACCCTCAATTAGTGTTCGTAAAAAAAGAATTGATGTTAAAAAAACTAGGTAATAATCTCTTTTCTCGATTTAAGTGACAAACGCACAACAGTTATTATTTTTGGGTCAAAGAACTAACTTGAATATCTATTGATGAAATTTTTAAGGATTATTTGAGGATATATAATCTTTTCATGCTTTAGAGATCTAATTAACGCTTCTGCCTCTTCAGGGTTAAAGTATCCATGATTTTTGTAGGCGCCTATTCTTAGTATAATTCCTTCAACATCCAATTCTGGATGAAATTGTGTGGCATAAATGTTTTGCTTAGCTCTGATCATATGAAATGGACATTCTTTTGAACTTGCTAAAATAACACAATCATCAGGAGGCGAGATACAGGATTCTTTGTGTCCAATTAAAGCACGGAATTGTGTAGGGATACCCATTAGAATAGGATCTTTTTTCATCTTCATTCAAAAAAATAGTGACGGCTCCCATCGGTTCATTAAATGTCTCTTTCGAAATATTCCCTTTTAAGTACTTCGTGATAGATCCCATTCCGTAACACATGCCAAGGAATGGGGAATCTGTGCTAAAAACTAAGTTGTAAAGATCCTCTAATTCCTTTTCAAATCTAAGTTGTTCAGGTCTTTTTTCAGAGGGTTTATCACTTACATTAGCGGGACCACCACCTAGAATTATTCCGCTGTATTCATCTAGATTTATGGTTCCTATGGGATTTTTTTCTAATCGAATTCTTTTAATAAAATTACGGCTTAGCCCAGAATACTTAATCACTGCATCGTATTCATTATGTGATGCCTCATCTAAATAGCGGTGTTGTAATAACAAAAAAGGTTTCATTGCAGTAAATATAAACCAAAACACGCTTTAACGAACAAAATTTCATTGTTGCGTGTGCATCACCTATCTTCAACAGATTATTAATTTATCGCTTTACTTACAATGAGAAAAAAATATAGTATTCTGCTTTTTGCACTATTCACTGCAAATATTGTGCATGCACAATTAACTGGGATAGACCTTTACAATACAATGAATAAACCCACTTTTATTCAATATCAGGGTCAATCAGGTTTACCATGGCTTCCAGGTGATATGGGGTATCTAAACATCCGTCAAGAAGATGATGGAATAGAATTTTATAAAGTTAATCCAGAAACAAACAAAGAAACTCGGTTATTCAATAATCGCACAAAAAATAGCATTATTGATCAATATAATATGTTAATGGATACTGTTATTTCGAACTATCCATTTGTCGACTTTGATTTTGTAATGGAAGACAAAGCCTTATTTTTTACGGTAAATGGTATAGACTTTATTTACGATACCATAGCTTCAGAGCTTAGAAAATTATTTAAACCTAAAGTTGAGAGGGCACAATATACCGACGAGTTAATGAGAAATATGGAAGCTTCACAGCTATGGAATGGTACTTATTCACATGATTATTCGAAATTTGCTCATGTAAAAGGGTATGATCTTTATTTAGTGGATACAAAAACTGGAGAAGAGAGAAGGTTAACGGTAGGAAGTGAAGAACAAATGAATGGAAGACCTAGTTGGGTGTATCCAGAAGAATTTTATCAACGTGATGCTTATTGGTTTTCACCTGATGATTCTAAAATTGCATATTTACAATACAATGAAACGCATGTGTTCCAATATCCGGTAATTCATGAATTAGAATTTGAAACAGGGTTAGAATTAATGCGATATCCTAAAGCTGGGGAAGAGAACCCAACACTTAAACTATTTATTGTAGATTTAGAGACAGGAGATATTGAAGAAGTACCCACAAATAGTAATGCAGATAATTACATTGTTCGGCCAATTTGGAAACAGGATGGAACAGAGTTGACATTTCGCAGACTTAATCGGCAGCAAAATCATCTTGAGTTGCTTTCATATTCGTTAAGTACCAAAACTACGAGAATTATTTTGGAAGAAAGAGAAGACGCATATATCAATTTACATGATAACTTTATCCAATTAGCAAATAATGAATCCTTTATTTGGACCTCAGAAGTTGATGGGTTTAATCATATTTATCATTACAATTTTAATGGACATCTAGTGCAGCAAATCACTGAGGGTGAAAAACCTGTAGGAAGCATAGTATATGTAGATGAGGAAGATCAAAAAATTTATTATACAGCATATACCAATATGGGGCTAGAAAGTCATTTTTATGTTGTAGATTTTGATGGAGATAATACCCATCAATTATCTAAAAGAGCAGGTCGCCATTCCATTAATATGAATGCTTCTGGTGATTATTATACCGATTTGTTTACAGGATTTGAATTTCCATACGAATCGAATTTATATAAAAAGGATGGCACTTTTCTACAGCAATTATTAGATACAGATGTATCTGAGGTTGAGAAGAATAATCTTGAGAAACCTGAATTAATGACATTCAAATCGGCTGATGGATCAGAAGATTTGGTAGCAACTATTTATAAACCCGTAGATTTTGATCCAACGAAAAAATATCCTGTTCTTTTACCGCTCTATGGTGGGCCAGGTTATCAAGATGTGACCAGTACCTACAAAAATGCAGATAGTTATCAGCAGATGGCACAACTTGGATTCATTGTAGTACGTGCAAATTATCGGGGTTCTGGTAATCGAGGTAAAGCATTTGCAACCTTGCATTATGGGAAACTAGGAACTTATGAAATTGATGATTATGCTCAGGTTATTAAAGAAATTACAAAGCGAGACTATGCAGATGAAAGTAAGGTGGGGGTTTATGGCCATTCTTATGGTGGTTATGCTACAGCTTTATTAATGCTTCGTTATCCAGAGCTGTTCCACGTTGGCGTTTCTGGAGCTCCTGTATCTGATTGGAGAAGCTACGATACCATTTACACTGAACGATATATGGATACTCCGCAAAGAAATAAAATAGGCTACGATGAAGGCTCAGCAATGACTTATGCCGAACAATTACAAGGAAAATTGATGATAATCCACGGCACTATTGATAATAACGTACATCCACAAAATTCAATCATGCTTATAAATGCTTTGATTCTAGCGGATAAGGATTTTGATGTTATGTTTTATCCTGGAAATAGGCATGGTATACGTGGTTCACATGGTGCACATTATCAAAAAATAAGAACTAGATATCTTGTCAAGAATCTTATGCCAGAGCACGCTCAAACATATTTGGAGCAATATTCTTTTTCAAATTAATGTATTGTTATTCAAGGAATCTGTATGCTCATTACATCAGATTCCTTGAGTAGCCAAAGTATAAGCGGTTATAACAGCTTGCTTGCAATATTTGCGAGTTCTGAACGCTCGCCTCTTTCAAGATTTACATGTGCATATATAGGATTATCGTGTAACCTATCCACTAAGTAGGAGAGGCCATTACTTTCGGCATCCAGATAAGGTGTATCAATTTGAAAAATATCTCCAGTAAAGATGATTTTAGTATTTTGACCAGCCCGAGTAATGATGGTTTTTATTTCATGAGGAGTTAAATTTTGAGCTTCATCTACGATGAAAATAACATTTGATAAACTACGGCCTCTAATGTAAGCTAACGGTACGATTCGTAATTTTTCCGTTTGAACCATCTCATCAATTTTTTTGTGCTGTTTACTAGTTTCTTTAAACTGATTTTTAATAAAACTAAGATTATCCCACAAAGGCTGCATGTAAGGATCAATTTTTTGATTAGCATCACCAGGTAAGTATCCAATATCCCTGTTACTTAACGGCACAATAGGTCTGGCAAGATAAATTTGTTTAAAATCACTTCTTTGTTCTAAGGCACTAGCTAAAGCAAGCAATGTTTTTCCTGTTCCTGCAGATCCTGTAACGGTACAAAGTTTAATTTCAGGTTTCATTAGCATGTGAAGTGCAAAATTTTGTTCTGCATTTCGTGGAATAATTCCATACGCATTTAATGTTTCAATACCCTCTATATACTTGGATTTTGAGTTATAAAACCCTAAAGCAGAAGAACCATGGCTTTTCATTACATAGTAATGATTACAGGGTGGCTGGTATTCCATAAGCTCTTTTGGTCGAATTTTATTCTTCTCATAAAATTTACTTATGATGGAAGGGTCTTCGAGAGTAAGCTCAGTTTTTCCTTTATAGAGCTTTTCTATGTTTTTAACCCGAACGGTTTCATAGTCCTCAGCATCAATATTTAACGCCCGTGCCTTAAGGCGAAGATTGATATCTTTTGAAACTAAAATTACTTTTCCGGTGGGATTTTCTGATTTAAGACGCAGTGCTGCGTTTAGTATTTCATGGTCATTTTTTTTTGAGCCAAATACTTTATTAGCATCCACATGATCTCCGCTATTACTGATAACTTTTAGTTTTCCATGACTTCGACCGTTTAAAGGAATCCAATTTTGAAGAAGATTTGCGTCAGAAATTCCATCCAGATAACGAATAAATTCTCGGGCATGTAAATTCGTTACAGTATTACCTTTTTTGAAGGTATCAATCTCTTCCAAGACCGTAATAGGTATTGCAACGTCATTTTTTTCAAAATTTCTTACTGCTTCATAATCATATAAAAGAACTGAGGTGTCGAGTACAAAGATTTTCTTCGATTTCTTTCTCGGCATGGGCAAATGGGTTTATAAAAGCGTAACCGCCAAATTGTTGTAGATGATGTAAAAGAACGTTGTGAATTAAATCAAAGCCACGTCCAGATGCAATGGGTGTGGATAACTATTCTTAATTTTTATTAAAAAGTTTACATACTTGTACAATGTGCATGCGATCATTAATTATTTATCCAAAATCGCGAGAGCAATACTTAGCGCAACTCCTGCATTTAAACTTTCTACCTGCATATTTGCTGCTTTAGAAGGTAGAAATACTCGTTTAAACGATTCTTGTTTAAGCACATCTGAAATTCCATTTGCTTCATTACCCACGATAATCACTGTTTTGTTTTTTATGGTATGATTTACAAGAGATTGTGCACCTTCATTATTATCTAAAAGTAGGATGTCCCATCCATTCAGTTCAAATAATGGTAATGTTTCTGATAATGTACAAGAAAGTGTTGGGATAACTCCTGTTGCTCCAGCAGTACTTCGAACCACTTTTGGGTTATAAATATCCACAGAACCTGATCCAACTAGTAAAGCTGATGTTCCATACCAAGCCGATGACCGAATGATGGTTCCCATATTTCCAGGATCTTGAAGTGCATCAGTGGCAACAATAATTCCAGAACTATGTACTAATTTGTTTAACAATACAGATTCTGGAATTATGCCTATAGCAATTATTCCTTGAGGTGTTTCTGTATTGGATAATGAATCAAAAATTGTTGAATCAAGTGAAAATAAATTTCCTTTGATGTCATCAAACTCATTTAGTTGATTAGCATTAATATGAATAGACTCTACATGTAGAATCTTATTGTTTAAAACTTGTAATACCGTTCGCTTACCTTCGATTAAGAATCGATGTTCTTTATCTCGGTATTTACGATGTTTTAATTTCCTTATTAAAGAGATATGGGCTTGTGAGCTTGGTCTCATTTTAAAAAATGAATAACTGGGTTTATAAAAAAGAACAAAACAATTGTTGAAATAACTATCTTTGTATAGCTAATGTACCAATGAATAAAATAAACTGAATGGATTTTTTAAAAAAGCTTGGCATAGAAGGAGTTAATGCGGGAACAAGCACAGGCTTACAGAACTTTGAAAGTAAAGAAGTGATACCAAGTTTCACGCCAGTAGATGGTAAGAAAATTGCAAATGTGAGTATAACTACTCGCGAACAATATGACATGGTGATAGAAAAAGCAGAGGAAGCTTTTCTGGTATGGAGAACAATGCCAGCACCTCAACGTGGTGAAATTGTACGCCAAATAGGTCAAAAACTGCGCGAATTTAAAGAACCTTTAGGTAAATTAGTAACCTACGAAATGGGTAAAATTCACCAAGAAGGACTCGGTGAAGTACAAGAAATGATAGATATCTGCGATTTTGCGGTTGGATTGAGTAGACAATTATATGGATTAACCATGCATAGTGAGCGTCCTGATCATAGAATGTATGAGCAATGGCATCCACTTGGGATTGTGGGAATAATTTCAGCGTTTAATTTCCCAGTTGCGGTATGGAGTTGGAATGCAATGTTAGCAGCTGTTTGCGGTGATGTAATGATTTGGAAAGGTTCCGAGAAAACTCCATTATGTGGTGTAGCTGTCCAAAAAATCGTTTCCAAGGTACTTAAAGATAATAATTTACCTGAAGGGATATTTAATTTGGTAACAGGAGATCGAGAGATTGGTGAGTGGATGACGGAAGATGAGCGTATTCCGTTAGTATCAGCAACAGGATCCATAAGAATGGGTAAAGAGGTAGCAAAAACAGTTGGGGGTAGACTGGGTAAAACCATTCTCGAATTGGGAGGAAATAACGCCATTATAATAAGTGAACATGCCGATATTGAGATGAGCGTTAGAGCCACAGTGTTTGGAGCTGTAGGTACTGCTGGGCAACGCTGTACCTCTACCAGAAGATTGATTATCCATGAATCGGTATATGATCAGGTAAAAGAACGCTTAATTAATATTTATGAGAATATTTCTATTGGGGATCCTCTTGAACCAGGAACTTTGGTAGGTCCCCTTATTGATCAACTTGCAGTTGATGCCATGCAACATGCTTTACAAGAAATTGAAAATGAGGGAGGTAAAGTTATTTTTGGTGGAGAGGCTTTAGAAGAAGCGGGAAATTTTGTTCGTCCAGCACTAGCCGAAGTTCAAAACCATTATAAGATAGTACAGGAAGAAACATTTGCCCCCATTCTTTATTTGATGAAATATTCGTCGATGGATGAAGCTATTGCATTACAAAACGGAGTAAAACAAGGCCTGAGTTCTTCTATGTTTACATTAAATATGCGTGAAGCAGAAGGATTTTTAAGTGCAGCCGGTTCTGATTGTGGAATTGCTAACATAAATATAGGAACAAGTGGAGCAGAAATTGGTGGTGCATTTGGAGGAGAAAAAGAAACAGGTGGTGGTAGAGAATCAGGCTCTGATGCTTGGAAAGCATATATGCGTAGGCAAACCAATACTATTAATTGGGGAGCAGAATTACCATTAGCTCAAGGAATTTCTTTTGATGTTTAAGTAGAGATCAATGATCAATTAAGAATGATCAATTTTCAATTGAACATTGATGCGGGTTATTAGGTATTGGGGAATTTATATTTTCATTGGATTTGAATATTATGATCTTGAACACATAATTATGGATAATAGATTATGAACAACAAACTTCAATTATTTATGAGAGGATTTATTTTTGGTATCTGTTTGTTCCTATTGATGAATCCTGGGAAATATGATGAAATGAATAGCTCTCTATGGGTAAGTATTATTCTAGGTTCTTCTCTTATTGGATATTGCTCCATGAAGTTTGCTCCCAGATTTTGGAAAGATTTCGGCTTTGATGAAAAAGCTTTCTAAATGGCGGATACTTTTGGTTATCAACCCATCAATAACTCGTTAAATTCTTTGTTTCTAAAATGCCAAGACTAGACTTGCGGATATCCCACTACTACCAGTAATGTATCGGCAAACACCCCCAACGCAGAGTAGACCACCTCTTTGTCTTCCATAATTAACACTTATTCTGTTGGGACCAAAAACATAGCTTGTTCCTAAATTGTAATAATGAATTTTTTCGGAATTCTTATCATTTCCATAGTTGTAGATGTCATTCACGTAAAATGAAAGCTTTGAATTAAGATTGAATTCTAGAGTGCCACCTGCCCAATTTTTTGCATCGTCTTTAGTCCATAAATGCTGTAATTCGAATCTTAATGCTCTTCCTCGAGGCATTTTATATATTGATTCACCAATCAGAATATTAGATCTAACCTCACCGGTAGACCCTTCTACAATGCCTTTATTATAATATTGATTTACATAGTATAGAATTGAATTCCACTTTTTATTCCATTTTTTTCTTATTTCTAGGCTAGCATCAGTATAATATTTTTCTCCGATGTTGAAATATTTTGTTTGATAATCATAATTAGCTAAGTCATATTCTGCCTTTAAGCCTGCCCAATATGATATATTTATGGCTACGTTGGTACCATATTTTCCACCCAAAAGAGAGTTCTTTTTTACTTTATAGAAAATATCAAATTGTCCTCCAATTTCACCTACTTTGGGATTTTGAGTTAGGGATACTAGGGGTTGAGATTGATATACATAAATATTGGTTAGCAAATAGTCATGTTGTTTTGTAAGTGCAGGTACATAATTGATTATATTGTCATTATGAATATTTCCTGTTGCTTCCCTATCTGAATAGAAGCTCATATTTTCAACTCTACGTAAAGTGATATTTGTTCCCAATCCTCTCTTATTGTAACCGAGATTTATTAAGAGTGCACCGCCACTTTTTACATTCATAATTTGATTAAAACCGTAAATGGCATCACTAGATTTATGAATATATTCTATACCAGAGATGATATTCCCTTTGGAATAATCTAATCTACCTGAAAAAGAATGAGTAAGATCATTCAAGTCAAGATTTTTGTTTTCTGGTAGAACTGAATTGGTTTGTGATCTTCCAACGTAACTAAACCCTAAATTAAAAGAAAACTGGTTGGTATTTAATATTTCATTAATATTAATTTTTTTATTTAGTCCGAAAATATTTCCATCAGAGACATGAAAGCCTTCTTTTTGCTTTGCATAAAAACTAATTATCTCTAAGTATGATTTAGGTTGGAATTTTACTTTAATACCTCTTAAAGAATTATTTATCCCTAATTGTCGATCTTCCCATGATCTAAGAATAAGACCACTACCAAATTGTTCATAAAAATAACCGAGTCTAACTTCTAGTAAATCTGATTTAAAACCGGCGTAATAGGATGAAAAGTTGGTTTGATCTAGATTTGTTGAATAGTTAAGAAGAGCTTTTGACTCATATCCTTCTAGTTGTATTCCAAATAAAAATTTTGAGGTGCTATAATCAACCTTTAGATAATTATTAGATCTAAATTTATTTGAACTTAAGCTAGTTCCCGTTTTATTATCATCGGTATAGAATTGGCTATTAGATTCAAAACCAATACTTAATGAGTTTTTTTGTTGTGCATGCAAAGGTTGTAAACAACCTATAACTAGAGCAAAAAGAAGAATTATATATTTCAATAACGGGTAATTTATTTAGTAGTTAGTTGTTCGATAAATTCATACAGCTCATATTCTGAACCAGGAGTATATCCAGATTTTCGAAAAAGTATTTTGTTTTCAAAAACGATTATTGTGTAAGGAACAGATGGAATATTGAGACTCCTTTTCAGATCATGATTTTTGTCGAATAAAATTTTGTATGGCCAGTCTTTTCCATTAACCAATGGACGAACTCTTTTTTGAGTCCTTGAATCGTCAGTTGAAACAGCAATTAGCTCTACATTTAAATCTTCCTGCCAATCTTCATAAATATCGTTTATTGCCTCTAATTCATTGATACAGGGGATACACCAAGTTGCCCAAAAATTTAAGATGGTGACTTTACTATGATCAATTTCATCTAAAATAGAAGTACTATTTCCTTTTAAATTCGTTAAAGTCACATCTGGCAACAGTTTTTGAGCATAACTTCTATTAGTTGAAATCAAACATATTGTAAGTAAAACTAAAATTGGTCTTTTGATCATAAAGTTAAGTTTTTTACATTTTTTTAAGTATCTAAAATAAAAAAATCTATGAATACAAATATTAAGATAAGCTATTTATTAACAGTGATAGGAATATTATTTTTTTATTCCTGTTCAAATAGCACCAGTGTTGAAGAGATTACTTCTATTACCATAAGTAGTGACATAGAAGAAGTAGAAATTGGAAAAGAAATTAGTTTTATAGTAGTATCTAATACTAACGAAGACATAACCGATATGTCAAAGATATTTGTCAACGATATAGAAGCTACGGGTTCAAAAATACTATTTGAAAATGCTGGAGCATTTAAAATTCATGCTGAATACAATTCTCTTAAAAGTGAAGATTTGGCTATAGTTGTTGGGGAACCGATTGTATCATACATTATAGTGAAAGCGCCACAGGCTTCTTACCAAGCAAATACATTTACATTAGAGGCTTCCGCTTTTTATGAAAATGGAGGGATATCTGATATAACAGAAGAAGTTGAATTTTTTGTTAATGAAGAAAGTGTATCTGGTCATGAAATATCATCTGTAGAATTAGGGATATTAAGGATTAAAGCAAAATATCAAGATATAGAAAGTGATGTTGTTGAAGTAGAGATAAGAGATCCAAATGTTTTACCGCAGAGTTTTGCTCAGAAATCTACAGTAGAAGATTATACTGGGACTTGGTGTGGATGGTGTCCAAGAGTTTCACATGCAATAAGCTTGCTAGAAGAGGAAACAAAAAATGCATTTACTGTTGGAGTGCATATTGGCGATGATATGCAAAATAGTTTTAGTACCGATTTAAACGATTTTTTTAATCAGAGAGGTTTCCCTACTGCAATCATAAATCGTTCAGTTTTTTGGTCTTACCCAGAACCAGATAACATTTATGAAGTGTTAGAGAGATCTACAGGAAGAATAAATTATGGACTTGAGATTTCATCATCAACCAACGGAAATGATTTAGATCTTGAAATAAGAGCTGGTTTTGCTGAGGATCTGAGTGGGGTAAAGTTGGTAGTATTTATTTTAGAAGATAATATAAAAGCCCATCAAAGCAATTATACTTCATACTATGGGGGAGTAGAAACGTTGCTTGGGTTTACTCACAATGGAGTATTAAAATATTCAGTCACAAATGTATTTGGTGATGATATAAGTTCAGCGATTGGAATACATTCTCATTCTTATGAGGTTAATCTAGCACGATTGGGCATTAATAAAATAGAACAAATAGATATTCTGGCAATGCTGTTAAATGAAAATGGGCAAGTTATAAATGCACAAAAGGCAAATATAAATGAGTTACAGATGTTTGATTGAAGATGTTAGATAGAATTACAGCTCTACATTAAAGTTTTAAACAGCCTCTTCTATTCTTCTAATCAGCTCTGGTATAAAAGACTCATGTTCAGGGCGCATCAGTACACTCCTAAGTATAGTAACGATGTCTGAATCAGCTTTAAATTGAGGATGAAAATGTACAAAGGTAGGACTTGGAACTTTGTATAAAGATAAAAAGAAAGATTGTTCATCCATTCCTTTTTGGAATACTTTCTTTGAAAGTTCAGATATTTGGCTTGTGTTGCTTGTAGAAACTTGAATTGGGAAATAGGTTAAAATATCTAGTTCTGGTTTTTTATAGGTTATTAGTTTTTCACTTTCTTCAATTAAACGAAATCCTTTGAGAGCAGCATTTCTACATTTTGCTAGGATTGGCCCGAATCCTTCTTTCTCCTTCAAAGGAAAGCATTGTAGTGTAGCCCAAAACGCAACAGCAGCAGCCCCAGCACGAGAACACTCGATACTTATTTCACCTAAGTGTAAATCATCAGATGAAAAATAAGTGTAGGGAGAATCGTGTTTATAGAAAGTTCCAACCGATGGATCTTTAAATAATACAGCTCCACATCCATATGGTTGGAGCCCATGTTTATGAGGGTCTACAACAATACTGTCAGCTTTTTGCATAATCTTCCAGGAACTACCGTTAATTAAGCCTGAATCTTTCAAACACCTAAAAAAACCACCATAAGCAGCATCAACGTGGATTCGTATTCCATGTTGTTTAGCCCAAAGAAGGGCTTGATCAAGAGGCTCTACCTCACCTAGTCCAGTTGTTCCAAGAGTGACAACTAATGTTCCAATAGTATTTGCGTCAATATTAGAGAAATCAAAATCACCATTTTTGTTAATAGGAATAATTTCTTGCCCTATTCCTAACAATTCACACATTCTAGAGTGTGTGTAGTGTGCATTGGTAGAGAAGCCAATTTTTTTTGATGGATGTATCTTTCTGGCAATCCATAAAGCCTCTAAATTTCCGATTGTTCCGCTTGATGTAAGATGCGCTAGATATTGATCTTTAAAACCAAAAAAATGAGCTAATTCTGCCATTACTTCCTTTTCCATTTCAGAGGAAGGTGGGCCTCCATCCAACGCGTGATTATTCGGGTTAATGTTCATTGCCAAAGAATAGGCTGTCCAAGCTATTGAATGTGGCGTTTTTAGCATTTGGCCAGCGTATACTGGATGATGGAAGGGGTAGTTTCCCTTTAAACGAACTACTAAATCATTTATAACGGATTCAAATTTTTGGTCTTTAATTTTTAGAACTTCATCAAGAGTGAAGGATCCGAATGATTTTTCCCATTCATTAAAGTCGCTCAAAGCTTTAGACAGTATATCTACAGAGGCGTTATCCATTATCAAAAAGTGATCAAAAGCCCTGCCGACAGTATTTGTTTGGTTTGTAATTCATCTGCAACTATATCATCGTCATACATCATTTCGTATTGAAAAGTGGTAGAGAGGTAATCATTAATTTTGCCTGTTATTTCATTTGCCCAAGATATATCTGTACTAACTAAACTTTTTTTAAGATTACTGAATGTCTCGAATCTACTAGTATAGGTTACATTTTTTAGAACCTCTTTACTGAAACTTATTCCTGATTGAAAACCACCTTCAGAAAAAATATTTTCTCCATCTTTCACACCAAAACCAGGTGTTAAATCTTCATCATTAACAAAGGTTTGTTTAAGCCCTAATCCTGCCTCGAAAGAGATAAAATCTCTAGGTGTATACGCATATCCGATACTTTGATTGAAGAAGCCAGGTGCCATAAAATCTGAAATACGTTTTCTTGGGTCATTGGAATAGTCATAACCAGCATAAAATTGGGTGATAAAACTAATTTCTGCAAAGGCATTCATAGTATTTTCTTCGTTAATTATGTAAGAAGCGCGATGTTTTGTAGCTATACGATCATCTGTTTTTCTACTTTCCTCACCCTCAATATTGGTTATGCCATATCTAAGATTTAATACATAGCCATAGGTGAAATTACCTTTACGATACGCACCGTTTACCCTTGTAAAAATTGTTGCAGCAACATTATTTTGCCCACCAGCTGCCCAATTGTTAAACGTTGATTGGGAGCCATTTATCCCTCCAATCCATACAGTTACCCACTCGTTATCCAAAGTATCAGGAATAAAAACTGTTTCTTGAGCATAAGAAAAAGAGATGACGCCAGAAAATATTAAGTAAAGAAAAAATTGTTTCATGATTTTAATTAGTTAATGTTCACGTGTTTTTGAATAATACTACTTCATCAAGTTGGTGATTTTCTAAGATAACTTCTATATGCTCACCAAACTTTGTTGGAACACAGATTCCAGTTAAGCCACACTGAATTGGATACATTCTGTGGCCACGATCAACTAAAGTGAGTACTTCTACTTTTGTTGGTTCATTTGAATAGCAAATAGTTGAGAGTGCATTGAACATTGTTTTACCCGAGAAAATCACGTCATCTACAATTAGTACCGCTTTTTCAGTACAATCAGGAATAGGCTTTTTTTGACCTTTATCTGCAATATCATAGCGATGTAAAATAATATCCTGACTAGAAATATCTCTTAGTGAATCAAATAATAGCTCAGCTGTTGCGAATCCACGCTCATTTAATCCAAAAATCATTAATTCATTATTTGTGCTTAACTCTTCCCAAACTTGTATAGCAAGTCGTTTTATTGTACGGTGGATATGATTTTTATCCATCAGTGGAATATGCTGCATCATAGTAATGATTTATTAAAATTATAAGTTAAATTATTAATTTAAATATTTTAATTTTGAAGTATAAAATTTACAAATCCAAATGTTATATTAACAGTGTTAACCAAAAAGGAGCTAACTATGAGCAAGACATTAAGTATAATTGCAACATCTATTGTTTCCATCTCTGCTGGTGTAGTGGTTGGGTTATTAATTACACCACAATCTGGAAAAGATAACCGCCGTTGGATTTCAGAACATTCTAATGATGCGAAACATTGGGTAGAAGATAAAGGTCAAAAAATTCTCAAAGGAAGTGAGAAAAAACTTGAGAAGATTACAAGCAACATAAAAGGAGCTATACCAAATTTATATGAAGCTACAGAAGATGTACATTTAGATGATGCAGACATGAGAGATGTCTCGTAATTATCTGTCATTAAAGGAAGATGTTCTTCAGCTTATATGGGCTAATTTGAATTTTAATCAGTCTTCATTACAAACCGAAGATGGTTTGGATGTAGAGGTATTATTTCCAGGTGAAATAAACCATCTAGATGGTCCTGATTTTTTTAATGCTAGAATCCGAATTGGAAATTTAGTTCATTTTGGGTCTATTGAAATACATTGGCAAAGCAAAGAATGGTATACTCATGGTCATCATATAGACAAAAACTATAATAATGTAATCTTACATGTGGTGGCAGAAGACACAGAAGTTGTTCAAGTTACCAATACACTAGGCGTTTGCCTTCCCAGTCTCAATATATTTTATGCACTCCCGGATAAATTAAAACCATTCCTAAAAAAGTTTAAAAAAGCTACGTTAGCATGCTCTGGTTTGATAAGATCAGTATCTAAGGAAGTTGTTGAACATCAGCTTAATCATGCTCAAAAGGAATACCTAGATCAAAAAGTGAGTATTTTTTTTCAGCATTTCAATGGGCATGTAATTCCTTCGAAAGCATGGAAAGATGCATTATTTATTACACTTTGCGACGCCCTTGGTGTGCCTGCTAATAGAGCGTCTATGAAAAGTGTGGCTCATAAAATAATGAATAAATTTAATGCATCTGATTTATCCAATACACAACATCTACAAACCATAGTGTCTCAATTAGAGGAAGAATATCAATGGAAAAGAAAGGGTACTAGTGGTATTAATAAGCCGTACTCTAGAGTTATGCAAGCAATCCAATTATTCAAATTCATCGATCTGCATCCCTTAGATTATTTTTATAACACAGGATTAGAACAAATCTGGATAGATATACTATCTCATTGTAATTTATCTGCAACCATACATAATCATAGATTATATGTGGCATTTTTCTTGCCTGCAATGTATGCTCTCGGGTTATTTTAAAATCTGGTAATTTGAAAGATGAAGTTCTATCGCAATGGAAGATTAGTAAAATTGAAATTCCGCAATCGATTTTGAAGAAATTCGGAATATTTTCGACCATACTAGACAAGGAATCACTAAAACATATTGGGGTAATTCATCAGTTTAATGCATACTGTAAGCCTTTAAATTGCTCTAAATGTGCAGTATTAAATAAAGCAATTTTATCTTGAAAGATTTTTGAAGTGTCACTATCTTAGAAGTCTGTCAACGATTTGAATTGCCCGGTCGTCTAATGGCAGGACACCTGGTTTTGGTCCAGTATGTGGGGGTTCGAGTCCTCCCCGGGCAACAAACTCAATAACATGAATTAGGCTTCATATTATTGTTTTATGTAATCCTGAATCTTTCAGTGCTAGCAACCTTTGGAAAGTCCTCTTGCAATATTTTCTGGTACCAGTAATCCTGCTTTGGCTCGAGCCATAGCAAAGGAGTATGGTACTACGCTTGGAAATGTAACATTAAAACGTTTCTCTGATGGAGAACTTTATGTTAAATTCGAGCAAAGTATTCGCGGTGAGGACATATACATCGTTCAGCCTACTCCTCCCCCAGGTGACAATATTATCGAATTACTGTTAATGTTGGATGCAGCCAAACGAGCATCTGTTAAACGAGTGACGGCAGTTATACCTTATTTTGGATATGCACGTCAAGATCGAAAAGACCAACCCAGGGTTTCCATTGGTTCTAAATTAATGGCAAATCTTTTGGTTGAAGCAGGCGCCGATCGTGTGTTAACAATGGATTTGCACGCAGCACAGATTCAAGGTTTTTTTGACATCCCACTAGACCATTTATACGCTAGTAGGGTGTTTATAGACCATCTTTCACAACATCCAATCGAAAATCTAGTAGTTGTTGCTCCAGATGTTGGAAGTTTGAAAATGTCTCGTTCTTACGCTAAAAAGCTTGGTGCTTCACTCGCATTTATTGATAAACGTCGTCCAAATGCTAATGAATCTGAGATTATGAACATTATTGGAGAAGTAGAAGGTAAAAACGTATTGATTGTTGATGATATGATTGATACTGCTGGTACTTTGACGAATGCAGCCGCAGCTATGAAAGAAAGAGGTGCGCTAAGTATAACAGCAATGTGTACGCACCCAATTTTATCAGGCCCGGCTTTTCAGCGTATAGAAGATTCCCCCATTGATGGGTTATTAGTTTCTGATACAATACCTTTACGCCAACCTTCGAATAAAATAAAGGTTCTTAGTGTTGCAAATATTTTTGCAGAAGCTATTCAAAGAATTCATACCAATGATACCATCAGTGCACTTTTTGATAATTAAATATACATTAAAATAAAATGTCACAACCTGAATTTGTAAAATTAGAAGGTACCTTAAGGGAGCTTTCAAAAAAAGCTAATCGTGAACTCCGTGAAAGTAAACGTGTACCAGCTGTGCTGTACGGCCCAGAAGTTGAAGAAAATATTCATTTTTCTATTGATGAAAGAGAACTTGAAAAAATTCTCAGCAGAAAACAGACTAAACTACAAGAACTTACAGTTGGTGATAAGACCTATAAAACGCTTCTTAAAAGAACAGACTTCGATCCTGTAACAGATAGGCCTATTCATGCTGATTTTTATGTTCTATCTGATGATCACAAAGTTACTCTTAGAGTTCCTTTTAAACTTGTTGGTACAGCACGAGGAGTTATCGAAAATGGAGGTAGGCTGTTCCAACCCATGCAATACATGCGAATTAGAGTTTTACCAGCACGCATACCTGCAGAATTTGAAGTAGATATTACTCCTCTAAAAATTGGACATTCTGTTCATGTTGGGGATTTAGATCTTAATGGGATCATACCTTTAGATAGCTTAAGCAGAACCATTGTGAACGTCCGACCACCTAAGGGTGCTACTTTATCCGAATTTAAGGATGAAGAAGAAGAAGCTACAGAAGAATAAATAATTACAGAACTATCATACCATGTCTATCATTATAGGTTTAGGAAATGTTGGGCAAGAATATGATGGTACTCGCCATAACATAGGTTTTGAAGTGGTTGATATGATTGCTGATACAATTCAAAGCTCATTTAGAGCCGGAGCTGGTCCATTCGTGATTGCTGATGGTTCATATAAGAGTAGAAAATTACGATTAGTAAAGCCAACCAATTACATGAACCGTAGTGGTACAGCAGTACAGAAAGTATTAAATAAGTATCATGCTGATCAACGAGAATGTTTAATTATTTACGACGACTTAAACCTACCTGTAGGCACAACTCGAATGAAAGAACGTGGTAGTGATGGTGGTCATAATGGTATCGCTGATATCAATGATAAAATTGGTCGAGAATACCCTCGATTACGCATTGGAATTGGAAATAATTTTTCTAGAGGTAGACAAGTAGATTATGTGCTTTCACCTTTTGGAAACGAAGAAATGGAAGATGTTAATGCTTCTATTAAAAAAGCCCACGATGCTGCTCTTGCATTTGTTACAATGGGAATAGAAAGAGCAATGAATTTTTTTAATTAAATCACCTCCTTTTGGAGGTAAAACAAAACTAACAATCGCAGAATTATGCAGAACATAATTTATTTTATACCTGTTGCCGGGGTTATAGCTTTGCTATTTACATTTTTAAAATCTTCCTGGGTAACAAAACAAGAAGTTGGCACTGAACGAATGGGTCGAATTGCAGAAAGTATTGCAAGTGGAGCCATGGCATTCTTAAAAGCTGAATACAGAGTACTAGCAATATTTGTTATTGTTGTAGCTGCTATTTTAGCATTTAGTGCTAACCCAGAAACATCAAGTTGGATGGTTGCAATTTCATTCATAGTTGGAGCTATTTGTTCTGGTCTTGCTGGCTTTATTGGAATGAAGGTGGCCACCAAGGCCAACGTAAGAACTACAAATGCAGCCCGTGAGAGTTTGGGTAAAGGTCTCGAAGTAGCATTTGCTGGAGGTTCTGTAATGGGTCTCGGAGTAGTTGGACTAGGAGTACTTGGTTTATCTGGATTATTTATATTATTCTCTAATGTATTTGGAATTGAAGGTGCAGATGCCGTGAATAAAGTACTTGCAGTTGTTACTGGATTCTCTTTTGGTGCATCATCCATAGCGCTTTTTGCAAGAGTGGGTGGAGGTATTTATACGAAAGCAGCCGATGTGGGTGCTGATCTTGTTGGTAAGGTAGAGGCAGGTATTCCAGAAGACCATCCATTAAATCCAGCAACTATTGCAGACAATGTGGGGGATAATGTTGGGGATGTAGCTGGTATGGGAGCAGATTTATTTGAATCTTATGTAGGTTCAATTATCGGTACCATGGTGTTAGGTGCTGCATTTATGACCATGCCATCTTGGGTAGATAATTTTGATGGTCTTTCAGCTGTATTATTGCCTTTAGTTCTTGCTGGTACAGGTATCTTTACTTCAATATTGGGAACTTTCTTTGTAAGAGTTAAAGAGGGAGGAGATCCTCAAAAGGCATTGAATTTAGGTGAATTCTTATCTGCGGGAGTTATGTTAGTAGCTTCATATTTTCTTATCACATGGATGTTACCCTCAGAGTGGACTTTCAATGGCGTTGAATATACAAGCACTGGAGTATTTTGGGCCACTATATTTGGACTAGCATCTGGGCTTCTGATAGGTTTGATCACTGAGCACTATACTGGAACAGGAACTAAACCAGTACTTTCTATCGTAAAACAATCGGTAACAGGTTCTGCAACTAATATCATAGCTGGATTAGGTGTTGGTATGATTTCAACAGCTATTCCAATTTTGATTATAGCAGTGGCAATTATTGGGGCTTACAGTTTTGCCGGTTTATATGGTATTGCTATTGCTGCGGTTGGGATGCTTGCAAATACAGGGATACAATTAGCAGTAGATGCTTATGGACCAGTCTCAGACAATGCTGGTGGTATTGCAGAAATGGCGGAACTTCCAGGTGAAGTTCGTGAAAGAACAGATAAGTTAGATGCTGTAGGAAATACTACAGCTGCTATCGGTAAAGGATTTGCAATTGGTTCTGCTGCTTTAACAGCATTAGCACTTTTTGCAGCTTTCGTTACAGCATATAATGCTACCCATGAAATTCCGCTTCCAGGCATTGATGTAACCACTCCATCTGTGATGGCGGCATTATTTGTGGGTGCCATGTTACCTTTCTTATTTTCAGCATTATCTATGCAGGCTGTTGGTCGTGCTGCTATGAGTATGATCGAAGAAGTTCGTCGTCAATTCAAAGATATTCCTGAATTACGAGCCGCATTAGATGTGATGAATGCTAATGATGGCAAAGAATTTGACGAATGGTCTAAAGACGATCAGGCTACATTTGAGGCTGCAGATGGTAAAGCGGAATACGAAAAATGCGTTGAAATATCTACAACTGCCTCTATACGAGAAATGGTATTGCCAGGATTATTAGCAGTTGTAGTGCCCGTGTTATTTGGATTTGTTCCTGGATTTATTTCTGACGATCCAACCCTAGGAGCACAAATGTTAGGAGGTCTTCTAGCTGGTGTTACTTCTGCAGGTGTGTTAATGGCCTTATTTCAATCTAATGCTGGCGGTGCTTGGGATAATGCAAAAAAAATGATTGAAGAAGGTGTTGAAATAGACGGTGTTAAATACGGAAAAGGATCTGAGCCTCATAAAGCAGGTGTAGTTGGAGATACTGTTGGAGATCCTTTTAAAGATACTTCTGGACCATCTTTAAATATTCTTCTTAAGCTTATGTCTGTGGTTGCTCTAGTTATTGCAACTATGATATAAATCGCATAAAGTTTTATTAACTTATAATCCCGATTATAGTTGTTATGATCGGGATTTTTTTATCCAACAAAGTCTTATTCCTTCAATGGATCTTTTTAAATTAATTTTTCATCATGATCAGCGTATGGAGCAATTAGCTCCAACTAATCAACCAAATAAAGATCCATTAGCAATATTTACGCAACCTGATCCAACTTATTCTACGCTTTACTTTAGTGGTACATTACTTAGAGAGAATAAATTTGGGCTCAACAATTTACTCAAGTATAATGAATTGATTAAGGTTATTGATGAAGGTCTTAGTTGCAACTTTTATCAAACAGTAGATAACGACTTTGAGCATCTATCAGAAGCGATATCGAATATTTCTGTTAATGAAATGGTATTAGTTTCTCCAGAAGAAATGCCAAAAGAGCTTATACATTCTTTTTCAGGGAAAGTTTTGCGAGATGTACTTGAAAAAGATTGGATTGTTCTTTTTAAAAGAGAAGCAATACATGGATTTGACCTTCAAATTTTCAGTAAAGAAAACATTTTTCTTCGTTTTTTTTTTCAATTCCAAGATTTATTAGATACTAATTTTCGATTTTTCAGTATTAACGGTAAACGTGTTCATAGTGAGCAAATGTTTTATTTTGAAACACAACGATTAGATCACCCCCCACACGGATTTGAAGAAGTGTTTCCTGAATCTACGCTATAAGCACAACCATTAATCCCTTGAAGCTTTGGCGATAGCTTCGAAATCTACATCTTTGTAAATGAAAATTTGATTTTCCATTAATTCTTCTCCATAATTATCTAACCAATCACGATGAAGTGCAAGTTCATTAGATGCTGGTTTTGTTACTGAAAACACAACAGTATATAAATCATCAATATTTCCAGGAAGTGACATATTCCGTGCATAATGAAAATTGTCTATAAGATTTATATGTGGAAGTAAATCGATAAAGCTGCTTAATCCTGTTGTTTGATTAGTGACTGTTGCTGTTAGGTGTAGGTAGGGTACGAAACCGCCAGCAGGGGTTCCATTTGGTATATCTGTTGTATCCCAATTCACCCTTGCTTCAATATGAACATGAGTTTTATTTTCGGGTAAATGTAAACTAGTTGGGGTCACATGATCTTTGATTGCTCCTTCGAATATAAATACAATTCCAGGTTCAACACGCTCTTGTCCAATAATTAACTCAGTTGGAAACTGAAAGAAGCTAGTAATAGAAAGTATTAACATTATTTTTGTAGCAGAAAATATCATTGAGAAAACCTTATTATTAATTGTTTAATAAGCTAAAGGAATCTAAAATGAACATCAAAAAGAATACCACTCAGTGAATCAGTATTCTTTTTAAAACTATCTTAGTTGTCCATACCAGACTATTGCATTGAATAATTAGTTAAAAGAAGGGAGAAAATTTACAGTCAAATAGTTTTTATTTTTTACGACTTACATAACTGTTTTTTGCAAATGAATTCTTATTGCTGTTGAGTAAACGTAAATGGTTGTCTATTTTGTTTGAAATCAACGCAAAATTTGAATGACTTATTTAGAAAAATTAAAGTTGGCAGTAACAAGCTCAAATTCTACACTGTGTGTAGGATTAGATCCTAATCTCAGATTACTACCTGATCAGATAAAAAATAAAATTGGATCATCAAGTGAATTAGTCCTTCAATTTTGTCAATTAGTAATTGATGCCACTAAAGATCATTGTGCAGCTTATAAGCCAAATTTAGCTTTTTTTGAGGCGCTCGGAAAAAAGGGGCTCAAAGTTTTAGCTGAGGTGATCGATTACATTCCAGATTCGCATATCATTATAACAGATGCTAAGAGGGGAGATATTAGTTCTACTGCCGAACATTATAAAAGAGCTTTTTTTGATAAGTTAAATGTAGATGCCATTACTTTAAATCCATTAATGGGATTTGAAACTATGGATGCTTTTTCGGAGGATGAAACAAAAGGAATATATGTGCTTGCTTTAACATCCAACCCTGGCGCAAAAGATTTTTTGAAAAAACCATTTGAGGGGTTTAATATGATGGCTGAATATATTTCTTATCAATTGAAGGAACGGTCTTTAGGAAGCAAAGCACACCTTGGAATGGTGATTGGAGCCACTCAACCCGATGAGGCTAGCGCTGTAATTGCACATCACCCAAAAAGTTGTTTGTTGATTCCTGGTGTAGGAGCTCAAGGAGGAAATATTAAAGCACTCGCTCAGACACTTATTAAGCATGAAGGTATTCCATTAATAAACTCAAGTCGAGGGATCATTTACGCAGGTTCTAAGGAAGAGAACTGGCAGTACCATGTAGAAAAATCTGCTATTACTATGAAAGAAGAACTACAGATAATTACTCATAACTATGTGTGATAAAGCGGAGGTGATAATATATACAGATGGAGCATGTTCAGGGAATCCTGGTCCGGGAGGCTGGGGTGCAATCTTAATTTGGAATGGCAAAGAAAAAGAACTTTCGGGAGGAGATGCACAAACCACCAATAATCGAATGGAAATGAAAGCAGTGATCGAAGCGCTAAAAGCATTAAAAAAGCCTTGTAAAGTATCCATTCACAGTGATAGTGCTCTTATTATAAATGCAATGACCAAAGGGTGGATCCAAAATTGGCAAAAAAGAGGGTGGCGTAAAGCAGATAAAAAACCGGTAGAGAATAAAGAATTGTGGGTGGATATGTTGAAGGTTATGAATCCTCATCAAATGACATGGGTTAAAGTAAAAGCCCATGCAGGGGTAGAACTAAATGAACGAGTTGATCAGTTAGCAGTAAATGAAAGCAAGAAATTTATATAATTTAATCTTAAAAATAAATAAATTGAAATTTAAGACTACTGTTGAAGGTTTAAATAGAAAAAAGCACGCTAGCTATTTTTTACTAGTAGCTTTTTTCAGATTTTAGGGAGTGGTATTATTAATCTTTAACCTAAAATTTCAGTATGAGCGAATCCATTCATCCATTTCATCTTGCCTTCCCAGTTTCCAATTTAGAAGATACCTATACTTTTTATACAGAGATATTAGGTTGTAGCACAGGTAGAACTTCAGATCAATGGATCGATTTTAACATGTGGGGACATCAAGTAGTTGCTCACTTAAGTCCAGATGAAGCAGGTGAATCTGCTAAAAATGCGGTGGACGAAAAAGCAGTTCCAGTACGCCATTTTGGGGTTATTTTGGAAATGGGTGAATGGGAAGAATTAGCTGAAAAAGTTAAGGCTGCTGGTATAGAATTTATTATTGAACCGTATGTTCGCTTTAAAGGTGAATCGGGTGAACAGGCTACGATGTTTTTTCTAGATCCATCTGGAAATGCCTTAGAGTTTAAAGCCTTTGGTGATAAAAGCCAGATATTTGCAAAGTGATTAGTGTTTAATAATTAAAGTTAGTAACGGTTAGTCCAAATAAGTACAGTCCCACAGCCATTAGATTGTAAAGTAAATTTATTTGGACTTGCAAGCCCAGAATAGATTTCAATTCCAATGATATCATCTGTATTTGAAATGACTTGATCTACAGTGGAAAAATCTGGCAATTCCATATTATCAACAAATACTGTCATATAACAATCTCTAGAAATATTTCTTTTATTGAGTAATCTGCCTTCTGAATTTACTTTAGTTTGTGTTTGAGATCTAAAAAAGAAAGAAGGTGGAATTGAGCCATATTTATATAGTTCTTTACGTGTAAAAAAATAACCACCAGTCGATCGCTGCCTTTCGTAAAATTCTACTTTTTTTAATTCTTCAAAAATTCTTTCACCCTCTACAACTATTGCTTCCATAGTTTTAGGAGTAGAGAATACTCTCATTTCAATGTTTAGGGTGTCTTTTTTAGCGAGGTTAAATGGACCTGCAAAATTTTTGCTATAATCCATTTTCCTAACTCCAACAATATATTTACCCGGTTTTTTTACATCAATGTTGAAATATCCATTACCATTGGTTGTTTGATACTGAATCACCGTTGAATCTTCTTTCATTAACAAAACAATCGCAGCTGGAATTGGTTCAAGTGAGTACTCTTCTTTAATAATACCTTCAATTGTTTGGGCTCGGGCTATTTCGATCGAGGAAATTGTGCAAAAGAATAAAATAAACAGGTGAAATGAGGTTTTGCTTCGCATAATTTTTAAATAAGAATTGTTGGATCAATTTAAGTATTTCTTGCAGTATATAAATCGCATAACAATGTGATTAATGGATAAAACACTTCTATTCTTCTTTTGCCGCTTCAATTCGCATTGAATACTCCTCCCACTTAAACATCAGATCAGTGAGTGTATGTTTGATCTTTTCATATTCTAAAGAAGTGGCCTTAACGTTCTCATTATCCTCATAAAAATCGGTATTTGCCATTTGTTCTTCTATCTCTGCTTTTCTAAGCTCATAGCTCTCAATTTCTTTCTCAACGTGTTCCAGTTTCTTTTTTATAGGGCGTATTTTCTTATTTATTGCATTCCGGCGCTCCGCTTCTAATCGACGTTGTTCTTTTCTTGAGATTCCATTAGTACGGTCCTTCTCCTTGGTATCGGTTAGTGATGAATGTAATGGAGTGTCTAACTTTACATCTTTTGAATTACTGGATGTACTACTTTGTAGTTCTTCTTCTTTCTTTTTATCCAAAAAGTAGCTCACGTTCCCCAGATATATTTTAATGTTACCTGGTCTAATTTCTAGTACTTTATTTACAATGGGATCTAAGAAAGCACGATCATGAGATACGATCATGCAGGTTCCTTCATATTGCTGAAGGGCTTGTTGTAAGATATTTTTACTACTCATATCTAAATGATTGGTAGGTTCATCAAAAATCAAAAAATTGGCAGGAGATAGAAGCATTTTTGCTAATGCAAGCCTACTTTTTTCACCCCCTGATAGAACCTTTACTTTCTTAAAAACATCATCGCCAGTGAATAGAAAACAGCCTAGAATATTGCGGAGGCGACTTTCTTTTTCCCCTGAACCCGCTTGAAGCATTATCTCTAGTGGATCGGATTGGAGGTCTAAATCTTCTGTTTGATGCTGTGCGAAATAAGAATAGGTAACCTTATGGCCAATTTTTCTTATGCCAGACTGAATAGGTTCATTTCCCGACAAAATTCGAATAAGTGTTGATTTACCAGCACCATTAGGTCCAACTACAGCAAACTTATCTCCACGTTCAACTTCAAAATCGAGACTTTCAAATACGGTGTTGCTACCATAGCGTTTTGTAACTCGATCAAGATTCATTACTACTTGACCGCATCGTTCAGGTTCCGGAAAGCGAAATGATACAGAGGCTAGGTCATCATCCACTTCTATCATTTTTATTTTTTCCAATTGCTTTACCCTACTTTGTACTTGTCTAGCTTTTGTAGCTTTATATCGAAATCTATCGATGAATTCCTGGGTGTCTTTTAGCTGCTTTTCTTGGTTTTTCTGTGCATTGATTAAGAGTTCTCGTTCTTCTGCCCATTTTTGTTCATAAAATGAATAATTGCCAGAGTAATCGCTCATTTTTCCCCGTCTTATAGCCAATGTTCGGTTTGTAAGCATATCTAAAAATGCTCGATCATGAGAAACTACTATTACAGCCCCTTCATAGGTTTTAAGAAAGTTTTCTATCCATTGGAGCGATTCAATGTCTAAATGGTTGGTAGGCTCATCTAGTAATAAATAGGTCGGTTTTCTGAGTAGTAATTTTGCTAATGCTATTCGCATTAACCAGCCACCACTAAATTCAGATGTTGACCGATTGAAGTCATTTTCATTAAATCCTAGGCCCATCAAGATTTTTTCAATCTCTGACCGCAGAGAGTATATTCCAGAAGTTTCAAGCTGAGATTGAAGAACACCATAGCGCTCAAGTAGTTTAGAATAGTCTTCAGAATTGTGGTTAGTGATAGCAAGTTTTTCTTGAAGTTTTTTAATCTGTGTCTCTAATTCAAATAACTCTGAGAACGCAGTTTCCACCTCTTCGATTACTGTAAGAGAAAAATCTGGATCCACACCATCTTGGGGTAAATAACCAAGTGTTTCAGAGCCGGATAATATAATTGATCCCCCATCACACTCTCGTAAATTCATTATTATTTTCAATAATGTTGATTTACCAACTCCATTTGGTCCAACCAAACCTATTCGCTCGCCAGGGTTTATGATGGAGCTTACTTTGTCTAAAAGTATACGATCTCCAAGTTTTAAAGTGATTTGTTCTAGAGCGAGCATTAGATTAAGTCGTGTTTTAAAAAGAGGTCAAAATATAGTTCAAGTTTGCTGGAATTAACAACATAAACCAAAGCGTCTGGGGCTCTTTGTTTTCCAAGCGATAAAAATATATGAGTACAATAATTTTTTCTAAAAATATTAATTAAAGGTTAAAAAATTTTTTGAAAGTGAATATCAAAATAATCTTATTTTTGAGGGTATGGGACTATTACTATTTTATCTATTTTTGGCCTTAGGGGTCTCTTTTTTATGCTCAATATTGGAGGCTGTATTGCTTTCTATTACGCCTTCATTTGTCGTGCTAAAGGAAAAAGATGAACCAAAGATTGGGTTGCTTCTCAAAAAATTAAAAGAGGATATAGATCGCCCGCTATCAGCAATTTTAACTCTCAACACCATTGCGCATACCATAGGAGCAGCAGGTGTAGGTGCACAAGCATTGGTAGTCTTTGGCGATACTTATGTTAGTATTGTCTCAGTTGTTTTGACTTTATTAATTTTAGTACTCTCAGAAATTATTCCTAAAACTTTAGGTGCCACATTTTGGAAAACTCTTGCTGCAAGTTCAGCAAGAGTAATTAATGCTTTAATTATTCTAACCTACCCGTTTGTTAAACTTTCTGAAATAATCACAAAGATTATAAATCCAGCATCAAAAGAACCAACATTAAGTCGTGAAGAATTTTCTGCTATGGCTGAGCAAGGGCTTCAAGAAGGTATTTTTGAAGAAGAAGAGTCTAATATATTTAAAAATTTGATTCGCTTCAGCACATTAAAAGCAAAAGATATAATGACCCCTCGTATTGTTGTTATGAAATTTTCGGAAGAGATAAGTATACAAGAAGCACTTTCTCAAAAAGACAAACTGAGAGTATCAAGATTACCTATTTTTAAGCATAATGAAGAAGATATAACAGGTTATATTCTCAAAAATGATCTGTATGAGCAACTTTCATTAGGAAATGGCGATCAATCATTATCAAGTATTCAAAGAGAAATACTTATAGTACCAGAAAATATTTCATTGAAAGATTTGCTTCCAAAATTTATAGATCGGCAAGAGCATATAGCCGTAGTTGTTGATGAATATGGAGGCCTTTCTGGGGTGATTACTATGGAAGATGTGATAGAGACACTACTTGGCATTGAGATCGTTGATGAAATTGATGCCATTGAAGACATGCAAAAATTAGCAAGAGAAAAATGGGCTCAACGTGCAAAAAAAATGGGTATCATTCTTCCTGTGATTGATGATGAACATCGGGAGAACGATTTAACAGAAGACTGAGGAATGGATACTTTGACTCATTTTTTCTGTTAATGAATCATCGAGGACAATATTTAAGAGGCGTTTTTTCTCTGAGAAATTAAGCATATGTATGTTCGATGATCTTAATGCATTGAATACATATTTTGTGAGTTCATCAACTCGAGAAGGAGAGCATCCAATCAAGGTAATTAATCCTTTCTCTGCCTCTATTTCCACAGATCCTACTTCGATTAAATCATTAGAGAGGTCGTGTAGTCTTTCTGAATTTGATAAAGCAATAGTTACAGAGGCTTCCGTAGTATTAACAGCATCTACTTTAAGTCTATGTCGCTCTAAAGCGCTAAATACTTTGGTTAGAAAAGAAAATCCCATTATTGTTTCATACGCACTAACGGTAATTAAGACCATATCTTTTTTAAATGAAAGTGCTAAAAAATCCTTCTTGTTTTCTGACTTTCGCACAATCTTTGTTCCTGCATCTTCAGGGGTAAACATATTCTTTACAAAAACTGGAATATTACGTTCTTGAGCTGGTTTTAATGTGGCTGGATGTAAAACCTTTGCCCCAAAATAGGCCATTTCAGTAGCATCGAAGTAGGTGAGTTCAGCGATTGGAGTAGCATTCGATATATATCTAGGGTCTCCGGTATAAACACCACTTACGTCTGTCCAAATTTCAATCACTTCAGCATTTAATGCTCCACCCACTAAACTTGCTGTGTAATCTGAACCTTCAAAACCTAAGGTTGTGGTTGTGCCATCAGGAGCTTCTCCATAAAAGCCACCAATAATGGGTGTAAATCCGCTTTCTAAAATAGTTTCTAGCGAGCCACTTTTTTGGTTGATGAGTAATCTGTTGGGATTTGCTGAGCCATATTCCGCATCGGTTTTTATGATCTTTTTTGCATCGATATGTTGTGTAAGTTGATTAGTTGCTAAGCCGCATTGCGCAAATAAATAAGAAGAAACCTGTTCTCCAATTGCGGCGATGGAGTCTTGCATTGGAGGTGTTAAGTGCTGCTTTTTAGATGTATATTCTAATAGCTTTGATAGAAAGCTAAGTTTTTCATCCACCTTTTTAAAACAACTTTCTTTAATTAAGTTATTTTTTGGATGGGGATGTTCATTAATAAATTGAGAAACAAGATTTCGATGCCTGGTTCGAATGTCTTCTAAAATTCCGCTAGCATCATTAAGATCTCCCAATTCAGCTAATTTTGCTGCTTTGATAAGTTGTCTAGTTGTATTAGCTGTGGCTGAAACAACCACCACGGGGTATTCATATTTCGAAATTATATCTAACACTTGTTTCCAAGTTTGATGGTCATTCATAGAAGTACCACCAAATTTTAATACACTTATATTCATAGTAGTAATGCGGGTTTAGTAGTCTAAAATACGTACTCTTTAGAGTGATTTCAGTATATGTTTTACAGAATGTTCCAAAACGGTATTGTTTTATAGTCCAATCTTTCATTCAACCTTTCAAGTTGGTCAAATGTCTTTAATTAAAAGAACCTTATCTTCTATATAAAAAATGAAAATCGCTGTAATTGGTGGTGGAGCTGCAGGTTTTTTTAGTGCAATATCGGTGAAAACTCACCACCCTAAGGCTAGAGTTATAATTTTTGAGAAGACGAAGAAACTTTTATCGAAGGTTAAGATTTCTGGTGGCGGAAGATGCAATGTAACACATCATTGTTTTGAGGTAAATGAGCTCGTAAAATTTTATCCAAGGGGAGGAAAATCAATAAGAAAAGCATTTAACATATTTTCTACCAAAGACACTATTAAATGGTTCGAAGAACGAGGAGTGGCATTAAAAACCGAGTCTGATGGACGAATGTTTCCGGTAACTAATTCTTCCCAAACAATCATTGATTGCTTGATGAATGAAATTTCTAAACTAGGAATAATCATCAAAACAGAAACACCCATAAAAAAGATTTCACAAGAAGGTATAGGATATACGCTCCATATTAATGGAAAAGAACGGTTTGGAATTAAATCGGATCAATATTTTGATAAAGTGATAGTAGCTACAGGTGGAACTCCCAGAAAAGAAGGATTTGAATGGTTATCTGAATTAAGCCATACCATTAAAGAACCTGTGCCCTCATTATTTACTTTCAATATGCCAAATGAAAAGATTGTAGAATTAATGGGAGTAGTCGTTGATCCGGTGACAGTAAAAATAATGGGGACCAAATTTAAAAGTAAAGGTCCCTTACTAGTAACCCATTGGGGAATGAGCGGCCCGGCTATTTTAAAACTTTCTGCATTCGGAGCAAGAATTTTGAACGAAAAGCAGTATCAATTTAAACTATTAGTAAGCTGGATTGGGGACCAAAATGAAAAGAATGTTAGATTATCACTCGATAAAACCGTTGATGATTATCCAAAGAAGAAAGTTCAAAATTTAAATCCATTCAATTTACCTGGAAGGCTTTGGATTTTTCTTTTAAAGAAACTTGGGATTCCAGAGGATATGATTTGGAAAAATTTAGGCAGAAAGAATATCAACAGAATTGTTCACACACTTTTGAACGACGAATACGAAGTTTCTGGTAAAACCACATTCAAAGAAGAGTTTGTGACTTGTGGAGGGATAAGTTTACAAGATATTGATATTAAAACTATGCAGAGTAAGCGATATTCAAGTCTTTATTTTGCAGGAGAGATCTTAGATATAGACGGCATAACTGGAGGTTTTAATTTCCAAAACGCTTGGACATCTGGGTTTATAGCTGGCAAACTAGAATAATTTGTTAGATGTCATCGGAGTACAAAGAGCGAACATGAGGGCGTAAATTATATTCGTTTTGCATAACCTCTCCATAGGCACCACAACTACGTATAGCAATTAAATCACTCCTTGATAGTTCTGGTAGCTCTATATCTTTTCTAAATGTATCTGAACTTTCACATATTGGCCCAACAACATCATATTTTATTTTTGAGCCTTCTGCAGTAAGAACATCAATATCATGAATAGCTTGATATAAAGCAGGTCGTAAAAGTTCGGTCATACCAGCATCAATAATTGCAAAATTTTTAACTCTTCCTGTTTTTGTATACAATACTCTTGAAATTAAACTACCACACTGCCCAACGATAGAACGACCTAATTCAAAATGTAACGTTTGAGACTCTTTTAATTGAATGTAATTCGAAAAAGTATCAAAGAATTGCTTAAAGTCGGGTATTGAATCTTGATCAGGCCTTTCATAATTAATACCGAATCCACCACCAACATTGATTAGCTTAAGTTGAAATCCTTTGGTATGAATGTATTGATTTAACTCATTTGCTCTCTTACATAGTTGTTCAAAAGGATTAAAATCTACAATTTGGGAACCGATATGAAAATGAATTCCTATTAAATCGATATTAGAAAGAGTGGGTAATTTCTCTAATACCATTTCTAAATCGTCCTCAATGATACCGAATTTATTTTCGCTTAATCCTGTGGTAATGTAATGATGTGTGTTAGCATCTACATTGGGATTCAAACGTAGAGCTATAGGAGCAATTTTACCTGCTTGTCTTGCAAGATCATTAATTACCTCTATTTCTTGTGACGATTCACAGTTGAAGCAAAATATGTTATGCTTTAAGGCTAGATTAATTTCATCATCATTTTTACCAACACCTGCAAAAGCAATTTGATTTGCTTTGAAACCAGTTTCTAATGCGCGAGATATTTCTCCACCACTAACACAATCAGCATCTAATCCATATTCCTTAATTACTTCTAAGATTTTTGGTTGATGATTTGCTTTAAGTGCAAAATGAATTTTATAACCTCGATCAATCCCATATTTTTTTACTTCTTTAAGAGTGTTTCGAAGTAATTCTATATCGTAATAATAGAAAGGGGTTTTATGCTCTTTAAAAGCATGTACCACTTGGTTGGTAAACATTTATTTTTCGATAGTGTGTGAGTAAGATTCTAAATATATGAATTGAATGATCTAAATATGGATATAGATTAATGGAAAAACATATTTCTCTCACAAAAACGGATTATCTGTTATCTATGTTTTTTTCTATTTTTTTTAGGAACTAGAAGAATAAAACACCTATTATTCTTTTGAGCAGTAATTAGAGTAAATAAATCCATTATTTATGGCTAACGGAAAGAAAAAATTATCTAAAAAGCTTACTATTTTTGATGTATATGCAGTCAGTACGGGTGCAATGTTCAGTTCTGGCTTTTTTCTTTTACCTGGATTGGCAGCTATGGAAACAGGTAGCTCAGTTTATCTAGCTTATCTGGCTGCTGGTTTTTTGATTCTTCCGTCAATGTTTAGTGTAGCAGAATTGAGTACAGCAATGCCAAAAGCGGGAGGCGCTTACTATTTCTTAGATAGAAGTTTAGGTCCTATGGTTGGTACTATTGGAGGATTAGGTTCTTGGATTGCCTTGATTTTTAAAAGTGCATTTGCTTTGATTGGTATGGGAGCATATTTAACACTATATGTTGATGTGCCAATGTTACCTTTAGCCTTAGTTTTAACTTTTGCTTTTGGTTTACTCAATATTTTTGGAGCCAAAGAAACTGCAATTTTACAGAGAATATTAGTTTCGGCTTTAGTGCTTATCATGGCATTTTTTATAATTGTTGGGCTTTCCTATTTATTTACACCAGAGAATAACATTGGTTTTAGTGGACAGCCAGATTTTTTCACAAATGGGATTAATGGATTTATATCTACCATTGGGTTAGTATTTGTTTCTTACGCTGGTCTAACAAAAGTGGCGAGTATTGCAGAGGAAGTTCAGAACCCAGACTGGTCAATCCCGATGGGAATGATTTTTTCGCTTTTAACAGCAAGCTTTGTTTATGTAGTTGGTGTATTCATTATGGTGAAACTGCTTCCAACAGGACAGTTTTATAGTAGTCTTACCCCTGTTGCTGATGTCGGAGAAATTGTTATGAATTTTCTTCCTTCTAATAGCGGTGTTTTATTAATTGTTATTGCTGCAATTGCTGCTTTTGCATCAACGGGGAATGCGGGTATTTTGTCAGCATCGAGATATCCATTAGCTATGAGTAGAGATGGATTGTTAAGTCCAGTATTTCAAACAATTGGTCGTTTTAAAACACCGCATACATCGGTAATTGTAACAACATTAATTATGGCTATAGTTTTACTACTATTTGATGTAGAAGCAGTTGCAAAATTAGCATCAGCATTTCAGCTTCTACTTTTTGGCTTAATAAATTTATCTGTCATAGTAATGCGTGAGAGCCATATTGAAGCCTATAAACCTGGTTATAAGTCTCCATTTTACCCATGGGTACAAGTTATTGGGATGTTTATTTCTATTTGGTTAATTGCTCAAATGGGATTATTAGCTGTGGGCCTAACCGGTACAGTTATTATTCTATGTATAGGATGGTATTTCTATTTTGCTCATGGAAAAGTAAAACGCCAGGGAGCTATTTTTCATATTTACAGCCGTCTAGGACAATTGCGATACGAAGCCCTAGAGCATGAATTGATGACAATAATAAACGAAAAAAATATTGATTCATCGCTTACCTATGAAGAAGTAATTGCAAGATCGATCGTTCTCCATGTAGAAGAAAATCAGAGCAACTTGGATAGACTCTTGATGAAATCAACAATTACGCTAAATCAACGTTTAAAATTAGATCGAGATTTTTTAAAAGAACAATTATCAGATTTAGGAGATAATTTTATAGAGATGAAAGACGGGGTGTTCTTCAAATATGTTCAACTTGAAGAAGTGAGAATCCCTGAAATGTTAGCCGTACATTCAGCGCATGGAATCAATTTTACTATTGACAAAGAAGAGAAAAAAGCTTTCGCTATAATATTTTTAGCTACACCAAAAGAAAAACCCCTTCTTCACATGCGGATTATTGGGCATTTGGCTGAATTGATTGAAGCCGACGGTTTCTTGGAGCGATGGAAAAGCGCAAAAATTGAAAAAGCTATGAAGCAAGTACTCCTCACTGATGAGCGATTTTTTCATATAAGATTATTAGAGCATACCAAAGCCGAAGAATGGATTGGTAAAAAAATAATGGAACTAGATTTACCAGGAGAATGCCTTGTTACCATTATTGAACGTGATGGAGAAATCATAATACCCAAGGGAAAAACAATACTAGAATCAAGAGATATCCTTTCAATTCTTGGATATCCAAAAGATATAGCGGAGCTTAAAAGCCAACTAGAATACGAGTAATTATATAAATTGTGTAAAAATCTCTTCAAGAGATAATTTTTCTTCAGTGCTTTCTAGCATATTTCGAAATACGAATTTTCCCGACTCTAATTCATTATCCCCGACGATAAGTGCAAATTTTGCGTTTTGGCGATTTGCTTCTTTCATTTGAGCCTTCATCGAACGTCCTTTATAATCCATCGTAGCTGAGATATTTCTATTTCGAAATTCACTTAAATGTTTAATGCACCAATCTCTTGCATTATCGCCCAAGCAAACAACAAATAAGTCAATAGATTTTTCTTTTGTTAGCTGTATTCCCAATTCATCGCATGCTATAAGTAAACGTTCCATACCCGCTGCAAAACCAACGGCAGGAGTGGGTTGACCACCAATTTCTTCGACAAGTAAATCATATCTTCCACCACCAGCAAAAGCATCTTGAGATCCTAAGTCGGGGCTAGTTAATTCAAACGCAGTTTTTGTGTAGTAATCCATACCTCGAACAAGCAATGGATCTATAAGATATGTTATTCCCCTCATATCTAAGTACTTACATACCTGATCGAAATGCTGGGATGATTCTTCATTTAGAAAGTCGCGAATAGCTGGAGCATTTCTGATGAATTCTTGATCTTCAGGCTCCTTTGAATCCAGTATTCTCATTGGATTTTTTTCAAAACGCGTTTTAGAAAGTTCGCTTAGTTGTTCTAGATTCGGGCGAAGATAATCTTTAAGTACATGTTTATAGCTCTCTCTACTTTCTGGGTCCCCAACCGAGTTTAATTTTAAAGCGAAATTCTTGATCCCAATACGTTCATAAATACGTATCATAAAAGTAATGCATTCCACATCAGCTATGGGATCGTTTGTACCTAAAATTTCTAAACCAAACTGATGAAATTGTCGTTGTCTACCTTTTTGAGGGCGCTCTGCACGAAACATAGGTCCGATATAATAGAGTTTTTGAGCCCCCCCACGTTGAGCAAGGTGGTGCTGCACATAAGAACGAACTACGGGAGCGGTTAACTCTGGGCGTAATACATAATTATGATCTCCTTTTGTGAATGCAAAAATCTCTTTAGTAACAATATCAGTTAATTGCCCAATACCTCGCTTAATAAGTTCGGTTTGCTCCATGATTGGAGTTCTAATTTCTTCAAAATTAAAAATTGCAGCTTGCTCATGGATTATTGCTTCCAAAGCCCTCCATTTTTCAACTTCGCCTGGCAGAATATCTACCATTCCTGGGTGTGTAGTATATTTGGTTTTGGGCATATAGAAATATTCGATATTGTAAAGTAAGATAAGATTTGTGTGGATGAATATCTTAACTATATGTACATTCTAGAATGGCAATTAATCGTTATAGATCTAATATTTTATTTGAAGGTTTATAAATGTTATCCCTCTCACAGAAAGCATTAAGGGGTGTCGTCTGGGCTTCAGTTGAGAGAATTGGAGGTAAATTAATCCAGTTTTTTACCACGATTATTTTGGCACGAACCCTGATCCCTGAAGATTATGGCCTTATTGCCATGATTTCCATTTTTTTTGGAATTTCACTTATTTTAATTGACAGTGGTTTAAGCCAGGCACTAATTAGAGAGGATCAAATAACTGAGAATGATAAATCTACAACGTTCTTTGTTAACTTATATATAGCACTCATTTTATTTGTTTTTCTATGGTTCGGAGCACCTTTTATAAGTGCTTTTTATGAAGAAAAGGTATTGGTATCTTTGATAAGATATATGGCATTTATTCCCATTTTTTTTTCAATTTCTATCATCCAAAGGGCCTATTATATTCATAAAATAAACTTCAGGACGCAGGCAATTATAAATCTAATTGCATCTTTGTTAAGTGGTTTAAGTGCAATCATTCTAGCTTCGTATGAATTCGGGGTCTGGGCGATAGCAACCCAACAAGTAGTGCTAGTTTTTGTTACTTCCTTTCTTTTTTGGGGAATAAATCCATGGATACCCAAAGGATTTATAAACCCTAAATCTTTTAAGAAATTATTTGGCTTTGGGTCAAATTTGATGTTGTCTGGTTTAATAAATTTAATATTTGTTGAAATCTATAAAGTCATTATTGGGCGTCTTTATAGTACCCAATTATTGGGTTTCTATGCACAAGCAGAAAATATTAAAAATATTATCTCAAAAAATATTACAGAGATAATTGTTCGAGTTACTTATCCCACTCTTTCTAAAATTAAGGGTGATTTAGAACGATTAAAAGATGGATATAGGAAAATATTAGAGATTAATTCACTTATAATATTCCCCGCTATGATTGGGATGATATTGGTTGCAGAGCCAACGATAATTTTATTGATTGGAGAAAAGTGGATTAAATCTGTACCAATCCTACAATTACTTGCTATAAGTGGGATGATAAATCATGTGCATGCCATAAATTTAAATATATTAAAAGTAGTTGGGCGGACTGACTTGATTTTAAAAATTTCATTAATAAAAAAGATCGGGGTCTCACTAGCCATTATAATAGGTTTGAATTACGGTTTTTGGGGGCTGATTTTAGCTCAAGTATTTAGCTCATTCGCATCACTTTTCGTAAATTTGTATTACACTGAAAAGTTGATTAATTATTCTAAAATTGAACAATTATTAGATGTATTTTCAATCTTACTTTACAGTTTTCCAATGGCTATTGCTGTTATTTGTTTGGATTTATTGCAATTTAATAATGAAATATTAAAGTTAATTTCATTAACTATTACTGGGATATTTATTTATTGTGGTACATGCTTAATATTCAAGCCAAACTCATTTAAAGAGTTAATTTATATTGTTAAGTCAAAAATCCAGATTCTTAATCAATAAATTATATGATTCTTGTCACAAAACCTTTTATGCCATCATATGAAGAATATCAGGAATATTTGAAAGGTATATGGGAAAGAGAGTATCTGACCAATGATGGCCCTCTTGTGAAAAATCTGGAACTTAGTTTAAGTGAGTATTTGGGAGTTAAGAAAATTTTGTATACGACAAATGGAACTATTGCGATACAGTTAGCAATTAAAGCTCTCGGATTAAGTAAAGAAATTATAACCACACCATTTTCTTATGTAGCTACGACCTCGTCAATAGTATGGGAAGGTTGTACTCCAGTATTTGTTGACATAGATCCGAAAACTTTAAACATAGATGTTACTAAAATAGAGCAGTCAATCACCAAAAATACAACTGGTATCATCGCTACACATGTTTATGGTAATCCCTGTGATATTGAAGGACTTGAATCAATTGTATCAAAATTTAATCTAAAATTAATTTATGATGCTGCCCATTGTTTTGGTACAAAATATAATGGAAGGTCAATTTTTGAATTTGGTGATGTCAGTACTACTAGTTTTCATGCTACCAAACTTTTCCATACTGTTGAAGGGGGGGGTATTTTCAGTAGAGACCCAGGCTTAATGCAAAAAATGCGTTTGATGAGAAATTTTGGACATAATGGTCCTGAAAAATACAGTGGCATAGGTATAAATGGAAAAAATTCAGAAATACATGCTGCTATGGGTTTGTGTAATCTGAGATATATTGATAAGATAATTTCTAAGAGAAAAGATCAATGCTATTTATATGATCAGTTTTTTGTTAATAACACTTCAATTAGAAAAATAATTATAAATGAAAACGCAGATTGGAACTATGCATACTATCCAATCATTTTTGAAGAAGAATCATTACTGCTTCAAGCAATTGAAAGATTGAATTTTAATGAGATTTTCCCAAGAAGGTATTTTTATCCTAGTTTAGATACCCTTGAATATGTTAATAGTGAGGATGTTGAAATATGCAAAGAAATATCAAAAAAAGTGTTATGCCTTCCATTATATCATGATTTGAAAGTAGAACAGATAGAATTAATCACTAGAATTATAAATAGTATATGAGAATTTTAATTAGTGGAGCATGCGGTGTTACCTCAAGAGCAATCGCGAGAAGTATTAGATTAAGTGAAAAATATAAGGACTCGATTTTAATTGGGACTGATATTTGTGATAATACTTATGGATTATATGAGGGAATATTTGAAAAAATATGGAGAGTGCCACATGTGAAAGATGATGAATATCCCAAAATATTTAATTCTATCATAAAAAGAGAGAAAATTGATTGTATAATTCTGATTCCAGAACTAGAAGTACTTTTCTGGTCAAAAAATCAACTTGAAGCAAATACAATTACTCCGCCTCCCAAATTTTCTGAATTATCCATTAGTAAAGGTCGATTGTATGAGGCTCTGTCTAATACTAATCTTATACCTAAGTCGGAAATTATTAAAACTGAAAAAACTGATTTTTATAAATTTCAGTCTACAATTGATTTTCCATACTGGATAAGAGAAATTTCTGAAGGTTCTACAAGTGGATTAGGTTCCATGTTAGTTAAAGATACTAGTCATTTGATCGCATGGAGTTTAATGAACTCTAAAACGAAAGAGGCTATGATTTCGGAATATCTTCCAGGTAAAAATATTGCAGTACATTTACTATTCAGTAAGGGAAATTTAGTAAAAATTGGATGTTATGAAAGGCTCGAATATTTCAATAAAAACATCTCATTAAGTGGAATCACTGGAAATATTAGTAAAGGAAAATTAATAAATGATAATGAGGCAGTTAGAGTTGCAAAGGCAGCAGTTGAAGAAATATGCAACCAAACAGGAGAAATAATGGAGGGCATTATTGCAGTCGATCTTAAGGAGTCGAATGCAGGTAAATATTACATTACTGAAATAAATTTAAGACATGTTGCAGCAACATCATCTTTTGCCTTGGGTGGATTTAATTTGACAGAATTTCAATTGGATATTATTAATAATGATATAGAGCATTGGGACCATGAAATTGAAAGAAAATGGCCCAAAAATAATATTATTCTTAGAGATATTGACGGGAGACCATCTTTAATTGAAAATTATGAAATACCAAGAGTTGGAGAAAGCTATCCATTTTTAACTTGATTAGTAATGTTTGATTCGATGTAGAGAAGAAAATCGTTGAATTTTTTTTGTAAATATTCCTTTCCATACCACTTAATTAAAAGCTCTTGATTCTTTTTTTTATCTTCTTCGGATAAAGTTTTTGAGTTAATATATTCAGAAACATCTAAGATCTTAAATCCTCTTTGGATTAGATCTTTAGCATGGTTTGCTTTCAAATTTAGATATACATTAGTTTTAAACCAAAATGCAAAATATAAATTTCCCATTGCTTGTTGTCTTTTGTGATTCATAATGACTGAATGACAACTAGTATATAATTTCATGTAATCTTCGATGGATAATCTGTCTTCTATGAAAAGTAAATTATGACCAAGTTTCTTTTTCGCATATTTGATAATGAAGTCTCTATATCTTTTATTTCCATAAACAAGTGGAAATATAATATCACCATCAAAATTAGGTTTTTTTGAAATCATATCGATAATCTCAATATGATTATTTGTAAATGAAGAAGAGTTACCTATTAAAACGTTATTTTTAAATATATTGGAATCAAATTTTGGGGGATTTATGAATATTCCATTTAAATAATTAAGGTCATATTTTTTCGAAGAAATTGAATATTTAGAATTAATAATATCAAAGTCACTTGGTACCACAGGTACAATAACCGAAGTTTGTTTTATCGCTTTTATTACTTCATTATTTGGAGGTAGATAATCAGTGATAATACCAAGTTTTTGCCATACTAATTTTTTTACTCCTTGTATTGATTTTAAACTTATAATATTGAATATTTTTTTTGACTTAGGTTGGAGTAAATCATTTTTAAACTTTCCCAAATTGTAGAAATCAGCACCCCAAGAAAACCAAATAATTTTTTTTGATGGTGTTATATCATTAATGATTTTAGCAATATGTTTATTTAAAAAATGTGCAAATATTACTTCTGAATTAATAATATATTCATTAAATGAATTATTTGATATGCGATTTTTATTGATATCAAAAAAATGATTTTTTTCAACTATAATTATTTTATGTCCTACATTATTGTTTATTAAATTTTTTAAAGAAAAACGGACATAAGAATCGATTATTAGATGTATGTATTTATACTTCATTTATAGTAGTATTTACTGAAAAAATCTATCAGAAATATTAAGTTTATTGAGGAGTCCATTCATTTTTGTGACTTCAAAATAAGGTGTCTGTATCGCACCAAAACCTCTAAAAAATCTTTCCACAGATTCAATCATGGATCCTTCGAAATCAAAATTAAGTCCTTTATCCAAGGCAAATTTAATTGACTCATACATTAAAAAGCTTACAGCACCACTTGTTCTAAACATTGGCTCAGCTCCACCTATTAAATAATATGCAGTTTCTTTATCCCATACTAGATATACAGCAGCATGTATATGTTTTTGTTCATCAACAGCAATAAATATTTTTCTTGCTTTTTGTTTAGTACATGCATCATTTAATCTATTAAAAACGTTTTTTTCAATTTTAATTTTTTTATTTTTGCTTTTAAAATTAGATTCCCAAATATTCCACATTATATCTACATCATCTGTGGATTCTATTGATACTATATTTCTTGCTTTTTTAATTTCTCTTCTGATATTTCCTTGCATTCCTTTCCAAAGCATTGATTCATTAAAATCTGATGTTAGACGGTAAGTATATTTTGTAGTTTGTTTAAAGTTATTCCAATAAAAAGGTAACCAATTGGTAATTGAAGGGCTAAAACGTTGTCTAAATATGTCATAGTTAGGTAACTGATTCAATAATTCATTAAAAAGCTCTTTTTCTTGAGATAGTTTTGTTGAATATTTTCCATTATTTAGTTTAGTCCAAGGTCCTAAGTGTTGAGTTAAAGGTGGCATGTTTAATAATGTTAAACCATATTTTTTAGAAATGATATAAGGCATAGATGCAAATTGTTCTTTGCCTTTTATAACCTTACAAACTCCCCACTGACCAGGTGAAATTGCCTCCAACCACCATTCCTGGTGAAAAATACATGGATCTTTAAAGAGGTTCATATTTTTCATTCATCAATCGGGTTTGTTAAGAGATAGTTACCTAAAGATTCAAATAATGCTTTTTCTATTGTTATATTTGTTCGTATTGGGAAAGAATTTGGTAATTTTGTTACTTGTTCAGTTAATATGTTTCTATCATTTAGAAAATCTTGTATTTCAAATATTGCTTTATTGGGGGATTTACAAAATTCCTCGTACTTTAAATGAAAAGCATCAAAATTTGGGTTTTCATCTTCAACTGATTTGATTAAATCATATACAGCCTTTATTTGATGAACTACTTGTTGTTCAGCATTTAATTCAAGCCAATCCTCCCAACCTTTAGGTTTTAAAGAAAACCAGTTATTGTATGAACCAAATTTTTTTTTTCTAGCAGAAAGAATAGAATGAGCTATATCGATTGGAGATCTATGAATTACAATAAATTTTGCTTCTGGAATAAATTCTACCAAAGTTCTCAATCTTAAGACACTGACTAGATTTTTTATTAACAGAGGTCCCGCAGATTGGTTTATGAAAGCATGTAGTGAAGTTCTTAATTCTTTGATCTTTTTTTTGCTTATATCTTTAGGTTCTACAAATTGAGGGTTGCGGGGAAAAAAACGATACCAATATTCTGCACATTCACTTGGAGCATATTTACCCTTAGTGTTGCCTAAATGACTATTAAAAGCTGGATTTTTTCTAAAGTTTGCACCTGAATCTGTAATTTTTTCTATTAACCAAGGCATACCAAACCAAAAGCAATGCCGGTTTGATAAATAGCTAAAATTTAGACTTGCGATTAAACTCTGGTAAATAAGAGTAGAACCACATCTAGGTGCACCAATTATAAATATCGGCGCATTAGAAAGTGTAGCTTTACAGTTTTTCACTTGTAAACTTTCCAGAAACTTTAATCTCCTATTAATGCTTAAATATAATCTGTATAGAAGGTGTTTTGTTCCGTTCATTTAAGAATTAAACTATTGAAATAGTTGGGCAATTTGAGATCCATTTAAAAATATGCTATTCCTTAATTTAAGACATTTTATAAGTTCAATATATCGATTCTTCCAACCTTTATATTTGTGATCAGTAAAATAAGTATTATGCCAAAGAATGCTTAAAAAACCGCCGAATTTCTCAGTTTGATCGATCACAAATTTTATATATCTATTTAATTCATTTTCTGACATATAACCCATATAATAATGTTGTTTAAGTGTAGTATCCATTATGTTTAATGGAATTTGGATGTGTGAATGAGTTGAATTTGTTTGAAAGTTAAAAGGTTTGTAGGGAAAGCAAAAACTATTTCGAAAACCAATAAATTCAGCAAAGCCCAAAGAACTTGAATATTGGAGTCCTGAATCATCAATAATTTTAAATGAATCTTTTACATTCATCATCAAAAAATGAAATCGATTTCCCAGAGGGGGGAATTCAAACTTTTCTATTTCTTTTTTCAATTGTTCGGTTTTTAAGCCCGAACCAAGCGATCCATGAATAGCGATTTCTGAACCAAAGTCACTAATCGTATTAAATATCCCTTGTACATCATGAAATTTATAATCAGCATTACCTTTTTTATATTCCGTCATGAAGTAAAATGTTGAGGTAACCCCCAACTTTTCTTCTAGGCGTACCAAATCATCAAGATTATCCCATGAGTCTTTCCCGGATAATTTTCTGAACAGTAGATGAAGGATTGTAATAAAATTACCCCTTTTTAACTCGAAAAAACTATCTATTTTCCAACCACTTTTAAGATTATCGATATCATGAGACAAAAAAGTTGTAAAAGCTGCTTCTTTGTTAAATTTATTTACGATCTTATGTCCATACATTTCTAATGCAGTTTTAAGAATATCGAAATAATAATTTACGATAGGGATATGTGCGATTTGATGTTTTGATTGAAAACTTTTTTTAAAAGGATATCGCCCATATTTATCAGTGGTAGTTTCTTTAAATTCTTGCCAAAGACTTAAAAAATAGAAGGAGCTTGCAATAATATCGTATTGAACTATAATTTTGTCCCCTTCTTTTATTAGAATATTTTCAAAATTAATGTGATTGAAGAGAAAAGGAATATTCGTATTGTCCCATTCATGCCAAATAATCTGTTCAGGTATGGTTTTATTTGAATTAAAAAAAGTTAAATCAGCCTTTTGTATACAAATATCACCTTCTAATGATCCATAACTAATTAGTGGCCTTTTTTTGCATTCAAATATTGAGTAAAAGGTACTAAGTACATAATCAAACAAAATATTTGGATTCATTGTAATGTTTGAACTAAAAATTAATTCGAATAGTAAAATAATATTCCGTAAAATGGAAAAAAAGATGAAGTGTAAATAGTTTGATAAGAATTATAAGAATACTATTTCTAACCAATTCAATTTCTTTAAAAGAATTCAAAATTCAGTAATGAACAAAATTTTAGTACTAGCGCCTCATACCGATGATGCAGAGTTAGGTTGTGGAGGTACACTAGCTAGGTTTCTTGCAGAAGGAAAAGAAGTTTTTGTTGCTGCATTTTCTACTGCTAGAGCCTCTTTGCCCGAGGGTGCTGATCCTGATACATTAAAAAACGAATTCTTAGCCTCTATGGAAATCTTAGGGATTCCAAAAGATAGATTGTTTGTATACAATTATAAGGTGAGAATGCTGTCATACCATCGACAGGAGGTACTTGAAGAAATGGTGAGGCTTAGAGGTTTGATCCAACCAGATTTGGTGTTACTTCCTTCTGGAAATGATTTGCATCAGGATCATCAGGTAGTTCATAATGAAGGACTTCGTGCATTTAAGCATGCGAGTATCTGGGGATATGAATTACCTTGGAATCATGTTACATTTTCAACACAGGCTTTTGTAAAACTAGATCAACATCATCTTGATATGAAATGGAAGATGATGTCAACCTATGCCTCACAATTTGAAAAACATAGAGCATATTTTACTAAAGAATTTGTCGAAGGTTTAGCAACAGTACGAGGTGTTCAAGTGAATGAAAAATTTGCAGAAGCATTCGAAGTAATTCGACAAAAAATATAGTTTAACCGTATTTTATTTAGTAAATCAACTAGATGCTGTACATGAATACACAACAGTTCGAACCATTAACACTGGATACAATAAAGCAGATGATTCGAGATGAATTCGATTATATTGGAAATTCAGAATCCTGTGTAATTAAGAATATTAAGAGCATCGAAAAAGCGGATTCTAATTCTTTAGTATGGTGTAGTCCAGATAGAAGTGATAAACAAAATGTGATTGAGAATACTTCTGCGCCGTTAATTATTTGCGATTCTTCTGTTAATTTCTCTGATACTTTGGTTTCAAAGAAAGGATTTATTGTCGTTGAAAATCCGAAGTTGATATTCTCCCGTTTGGTAAGAACTATATGTTCTGAACAGATCAAGCCGGGTATTCATCCATCGGCAACAATACATGATGAAGCTAAAATTTCTAAAACGGCTTATATTGGCCCAAATTCATATATTGGCAAATGTGAAGTAGGAGACTATTCTGTTTTGCATGGAAACAATTTTGTATACGACGGAACCACCATAGGAGAGAAAGTAGTGATTGAAGCCGGTGCAATTTTGGGAGCTGAAGGATTTGGATTAGCAAAATCAACCGATGGGATTTGGGAGCGATTTCCGCATATTGGCGGACTAGAAATTCATGATAATGTTGAAATAGGTGCAGCAACAACCATTGATAGGGGTACCTTGGAAAATACGGTAATAGGAAAGGGTACAAAGATTTCGAAATCAGTGCATATATCGCATAATGTTATCATTGGGAAAAATTGTTTAATAACAGGTAGTGCATCAATTGCTGGATCAACTAGAATTGGAGATGATGTTTGGATTAGTCCAAATTCTACTATTCTTAATAAATTAAGTATAGGAAACAATGTTTTTATATCGGTTGGAGCAACGGTTACCCAAAATATCGGTGATAATCAGCAAGCTATAGGTAGAAAAATACTCCCCAAAAAATAAGCTATGAGAATTGAAGGGTTAATATCGGAGGTGCTTTATATTGACGAATCATTGATAAATGATGATAGTGGTCCAGAGAGTATTGAAGTATGGGATTCACTTGGGCATATTAATATTATTACAGCTATTGAAGAGGATTTTGATATTGAACTATCTCCTGAGGAAATAACAGAGATCACTACGGTACATGACATAAAAAAATTACTTACGAATAAACAGATAATATTCGAATAATGAAGTATCAATCCATCGTTGAGGGTTTTTTCAGAGCCTCTGAAAAGTATCCGAATAAATCCGCAATAGTATGGAAAGATCAGGCTACTACTTATTTTGAAGCTTCAAAAAGAGTAAAAGAAGTTGCATATTTCTTGCAGTCACAGGGTGTTGAACGTGGTGATAGAGTAGTTTTTTATGGAAAAAAGAACCCGTTATTCGTGTTTATATATCTAGCAATACATTCTATAAAAGCTGTGGCAGTACCTGTGGATGTAAAATTGCCAAGAGAGCGGCTAGAACAAATCATTAAGTTAGTTGAACCTAAAATTATAATTCATCCAAATAATATAGATTCAGAAATCCCAAGATTTGATTTCACAGAAAATATTTTTAGTAATGTAATAAGCATCGCTAAAGAATTACCCTCAAAAAATGATCTTGCAGACATATTATTTACAACTGGAACAACCGGCGGAGGAAAAGGAGTACAATTAACACATCGTAACATTTTAGCGGGCGCTATCAATTCAAACCAATTTATTGGGAATTCTTGCAGCGATATTGAAATCATTCCATTGCCTCTACACCATGCATTTGGATTGAGAAGACTCAGAACAAATATGATGTTAGGTGCAACAGTAATTCTTTTAGACGGATTCATGTTTCCAAAACTCTTTTTTGATGCCATTGAAAAATATGGAGTAAATGGAGTTAGTATGGTTCCGGCAGGTTTTAGTGTAATTAAACGATTAATGAAGGATCGTTATAAATCTTATTTTAATAAGCTAAAATATATTGAGTTTGGTAGTTCAAAGATGAGTTTGAGTGACAAATTAGAGCTTACTGAAGCGTTACCTAATACTCGTATTTGCATGCATTATGGGTTGACCGAAGTTGCGGCAAATATTTTTATCGAGTTTAATGAATCAAAACAAAAACTAAATACATTAGGAAAACCAAGTCCAAATGTAAAAGTTGGGATTCTAGACGAATCAGGAAATCTTTGTGATGTAAATGAAGTGGGGGAAATTTCTGTACAAGGAGATATTCAAACTCCAGGGTATTGGAGAAATGAGGAGCTCTCAAAAAAATCAATAAAGAATGGATGGTTTAAAACTGGTGATTTAGGATATCAGGAGGATGATGGATACATCATCTTAAGTGGTAGAAATGATGATTTAATTAATATTGGTGGGAAAAAAGTATTTCCGTCTGAAATTGAAGATTTACTGATAAAGCATCCTGATATTAATGATTGTGCATGTATATCATTAAATAATAAGTCTTCAATTACTGGTGAACAGATCCAAGCCTATATAGTATTAAAGCGGGGCATAGAATTTGATAAATCAAAATATATTCGCTTTTTAAAAGGGAAAATCGAACCGTACAAAATTCCTTCTGATTTTGTAGCTATAAAAAAAATTCCCACAACGGAATCGGGTAAGAAGCAACGCGAAAAATTGAACGTCTAGAATTTTAATAATGTATTAATCTGGTTCTCCAACTCAGAAGTAAGGTGTTCAAAGCTATATTTTTTTATAGCATCACGATTCGGATTTTGCTCTAACTTCCCATTCTGATGAGCTTCATACATTTTTAAGATGAAGTTTCGAATCCCATCAAAATCTTCACGTTCGAAAAAGCTTCCTATATTGGTTTCATGTACTAGATTTGCAGCAGCTCCATCTGTTGGTCCAATACCTAGTACGGTATTTCCAGATAACATATACTCAAAAACCTTAGTAGATAGGGCAAACTTACTATTTTTAGTTTTTCCAATAACAAGTAAAAGTAGATTAGTTTCAGAAACTATTTTCATCATTTTATCATGCGAAATAAAATCATGAAAACTTGATTCAATGTTAGTAGTTATTGACTCAATTTCTGCTTTAATTTTGGAATCAATACTACCATAAAATTCAATGTTCATATGAGATGCAATTGACGGATAATCAGTATCTATATTTTGAAGAGCTCGTATAAATTCCCCTGGATCTTGATTAGCTTTTAAACTACCAAAATATCTTATTGTGAATATTTTAGATTGATCATTAGAATTCGAGGTATTAACTGCGTGGTCTGGATCGAAACCATTTGGAATTTTGGTGGTTTTTGATCGAAGTATTTCTTCGTATTCAGGGAAAAAGCCCTCATTAACAACGGTTATCTGGTCTGCTCTTTTAAGAGTATCAAATTCTATTTTTTTATTCTTTTTTTGGGCATACTTGCTTTGGGGATGCTCATCATAATAGTAGATATTTGTCCAAGGATCTCTAAAATCCGCAATCCATGGTATATTACTCCAATCCGCTAATTTTTTGGCTATAAGACTAGTTGTTGGCGGTGGAGAAGTGGAAAATATGATGTCTGGTTTTATGTCTTCAATTATTTTTTTTCCTAGTGGTACTGCAAACCATTTCCAGGTAAATTTAGCATCTGGGATCATTACATTTAAGCGAAGCCAAACTGCAATTTTCGATAATAAATTTTTTTCCTTTTGATAAAATACACTAGGATTATTTGTTTTAATTTTATTTTTATTGCCAATATTTAGTAGTTCAGTGGGCTCGAAAATAGGTGATCGATAAACGCTGATGTTCTCTAAAACAGGGTCATCAGGTTTGCCCTCGAACCCAGAAGAAGCTTTTTTGGCTGTCAAAATACTTATTTCCCATCCTCTCTTTGCCAGATATTTACAAAATCTTGATATACGATACGTTCCCACATCTGCGTACGGGTACCAATAATAAGTTATAATTAGAACCTTCTTTTTAGGCACCTTTATTTTTTTTGATAATGAATTTTGCGCATAAGAAGCAGGCTAATCCTATTTGAAAGAGTAAAGATAGCCATGACAGTTTTACCCCCGTATAAAATGAGGCAGGTCGAAAATCAAACTCTAATGTATGTGATCCTGTTGGAATCTCTACACCCCTTAAAAGATAATTTGTTTTATGAATTGGAATTTCTTCTCCATTTAAAAGGGTAATCCAACCATCGGCGTAGAAAATTTCACTGATTACCAGAAATCCGGGAGATGATCGTTCAACACTAAACGACATTTCAGCTCCCGTATAGTTAGTAAGAGTAACACTGGCAGTCGAATCATAATTAGTGTTTGGTTCATAATTTTCTACCACAGCGGTGGAGTGGAAATCCAAACGATCAGCATAAAGATAATCATATGCCTCTTGTGCAGTTTCAACGGTTATTACTGAATCAACAAAAAATGCTTTTGGCAATACATTTTCATTTTCATACACCATTCCACCATTGGAACCCGTAAAAACGGATGTTAAACCAGGTATAACAAGTCCAGCATTATAGGTAATATATTTTGTATTTAAGGCACTAAGTAAGCCTAAGTTAATCCCATATTCTCCTCCAAAAAGAGGACTTTTGGGTGCCATGAATACTTCTTGAGCTAAACTTAATTTTGCTCCTGAATATCCGCCAAGTGAAGGATAAAAATAAGAGGGTATAGCATTTGAAAAAGGCCCCGATTTAAAGTCTAAAGGTAACACTCTATATGGGAATTCATCCGATTCATTCCTTGATTGAATATACTCATCTTGATCTCTTCGTTGGGACAGAACTAAGCGTTCAGGATCACTATTACTGGTTACAAATTTTGAATCATCCATATATCGATGACCGACCTTCGTCATCTCAAATCCCGCAATAATAATGACTATTAATCCTGCAATTGTGGGTGATATTTTATGCTGAGAAACTGCATAAATAATTATAATTCCAAGTAGTAAGATGAAGCCAAATCTCAATGTGTCTGCATTAGCTTTATCTTTTCTTGATGGAACTAGTTGTTGTTCTACAAAACTCCTTGCACGTTGAACAACCTGAGGATTATTAGTTGATAATTGGTTTTGTTGCGCTACTTGAGCAGAAATGCGTTCAATTTCACCAGTTGCAACAAAATCGAAGCTCTGTACATTTATAAAGGCAATTACAAATGCTAGGATTACTGTTCCAATAGGTTTGTAATATGATGATAAAGGTGATGGTTTATCTTTTAGGGAATTAAATAAGCTTTCCAATCCATAAGCAGCTATTACTGTAAAACAGAATACCGTGACAACCAACCATGTTTCAGGTGCACGAAATTTATCGAATAATGGGAGGTAATCGAATGCAAATTGATTTAGTAAGGCAAAAAAATTACCCCAGGAAAAAAATATGGCAAGTATTCCAACTCCAAGAAAAACATAGATCAATTGGTGTTTAGTTTTCCAAATTCCAAGAATCATAAATAAGAATGCTAATGCACCTAAATAATGAGGGCCTGAAGTGAATGATTTTGGACCCCAGTAATCTGGTGAAGCCCCACCAAACAGATTTGGAATAATTAAAGTTAAGGTTTCAGAAATTCCTTGACTCCAAGCAAACGCATAATTTGAGTCAAGGCCAGTGGTGCCCGCTAATTCTGATCCGCCTCTTATGCTGTGCTCACTGTAACTAAGCTGCGATAAAGTTCGCTCAGAATTTCCAAGAATAGCAGTAAAACCACCAATGATTAAGAGCATTGTAATGGTAGATAATGTTTTAAATTCCTTTTCTTTTATCCATTTAACGGAGTCATACAGCCACCAGAATGCCAATAAATACATAAAGTAATAGGTAATCTGAGGATGGCCTGCCCTAACCTCTAGTGCAAATGCTACTGTTAATAGTAAAAGACCAAGTAAACGTTTACCACTGCGAGTGATTAGCCAATAACCTGCAAATGTCCAAGGGACAAAGGCTAAGGTAAAAAATTTGGATGTATGCCCAGCCATTATAATAATTGGGAAATAGGTAGTAAGCCCAAAAGTAATACTTCCAAATACAGCAGTTAATGATCGGAACCCCATTAATATTAGGAAAACATACATCCCTGATAATAACACCCAATATTGGAATGCAGGATAAATTTTTTGAAAATATATCGATAAGTTACTTATATGGGGAACTTGTGGTTTTGTTGAAATAACAAATGAGGGCATTCCTCCAAACATATTACTTGCCCAAAGAGGTTCTTCATCATATAGCTCTCGATATTCTATGATTGACTCAGCCCCAGCTCTCCATTGAACGATGTCATGCCGTTCTATTTCTTTACCCCCAATTGTTGTATTAAAAAAAAGAATTAGTGGGACAACAAATAAGATCAATAATGAGATGATATGTTGTCTAGTTTGTGGAAGACGAGTATAGAAATCGGACATTTATTAGTATTTATTCAATTACTTTGGGTACTCTAAAATAGTCTGAATCTGCATCTGGTGCATTTTTTAATGCATCTTCATGATTTAAAGGGATATTTGATGTATCCTTGCGCAACCTGCTTTTTAATTCGATTACATGTTCAAGAGGTTCAATATGGTCTGTATCAATTTCATTTAACAAATCCATGTAGTCCAATATATTGTTCATATCTTTAGCAAGGCTATGTACTTCGTTTTCAGATAATTGCAATCTTGCAAGATTGGCTACATAAAGAACATCTTTTTCTGTGACGGACATTTTAAAATATTAGATTAATAAAGGTAATAAAGATAAAAGAAAGGGTTAGTTTAAACCCATAAAAAAATACATAGTATAGAAATCAATTTTTTACAAATTCTTGTATTATTTACAGACTTCGCATAATATAAATACATGATCAAAAAAACAGTTACCATAAAAAATAGTTCAGGTCTACATGCAAGACCTTCATCTACACTAGTGAAGCTTGCTGGAAGTTTTAAATCAGATTTTTATATCCATATGTATGGTTATAGAGTGAATGGTAAAAGTATTCTTGGGGTAATGACTCTAGCAGCAGAGCAGGGAGCTGAATTAATGTTTGAAGTTTCAGGGCCAGATGAAGAAGAAGCTATGTCTGCAATTATTGATTTAGTGGAAAATAAATTTGGTGCAGTTGACGAATAGAAATGGAAAGAGACCTAAATGAGCAAATAATATATGGTCAAGCCAGTAATGAAGGAATTGCTATTGGACCAGTTTGGGTAATTGATAATGCGAATCTTGCGATTTCAGTAAAAAAAATAAGGTCAATTCAAGTTAGACCTCATCAAAAAAGATTTAGTACAGCAAAAAAATTATTTCTAGAAGAAGTTGAACAATTATCTGTAAATCTTGATAGCGCAACTAAAGAAATATTAGAAGCACAAAAACACATCGTAACCGATGTTGATATTGAAGCAAAAATAAATCACCTCATTGAAGGTGAACGTTACAGTATTGAATATGCCATACATAAAACTTTTGGCCATTTTATTGAAAGGTTAAGAGAAAGTAATTCTGTGGTATTTAAACAACGAATCGTTGATTTAGAGAATATCAGAGATCGACTTATTGAGCTTTCCCATGATCGGGGAAAACAACAAAAAATTCCAAAAGGCTCAATTCTGATAGTTAAAGAAATTAGCCCAACTGATTTAGTAGCTTATTATGATCAGGGAATTTCTGCCTTAGTTATGGATAAAGGTGGATTAACTTCACATGCCACCATCATTGCTCAATCCCTAAATATACCATGTGTTGTAAGTGCAAAAAATGCTGTTTTTGTTGGTAAAAATTCTGAACAAGCAATTGTCGATTCCAACAAAGGAGCCATAATATTTAATCCTAAAGTATCGACATTAAATGATTATAAAACAAAAGTAAAAGAGTTATTCAGAGTTAAGAAAGATCGATCTAAAATAAAAGAGCAGTCACTTACTACAGATGGTTTTAATTTTCATTTGCGAGCTAATATTGAATTCGTTCAAGAATTAGACCAAGTAAAAAAAAGCGGTGCAGAAGGTATTGGGTTATTACGAACGGAAGCTCTTTTATACGGAAGTTTAGAAAAAAGTAGTTTTGAGGAGCAATATAAATTCTATGATCAAATCCTTGAAAAATCTTCAGGAGTATGTACCATCCGTTTATTTGATGCGGGTGGCGATAAACTAAAGGTTAAATCTGAAGATGAAGATAATCCATTTTTAGGCTGGCGAGGTATAAGAATGTTGCTAGATGAAAGGGAGATGTTAGTAGAGCAGCTTAAGGCAATACTATCAGTTTCTGGAAAGTATATGGGTAGAATTCAGATTTTAGTTCCTATGATTACAAATATTCCAGAGATTAAAGAAGTAAAGTCAATTATTATAGAAGTCCAAAATGGACTAGATAAAGAAGGAATTCTTTACGATAAATATGTAAAGTTGGGAATTATGGTAGAAGTACCCAGTGTAGCACTTTTAGCTAGTCATTTTGCCAAAGAAGTAGATTTTTTTAGTATTGGCACAAACGATCTTACTCAATATGCATTAGCTGTTGATCGGGGCAATGAACGCATTTGTTCACTATACAAACATACTCATCCTGCTGTTTGGCAATTAATTTATCAGACGGTGTATTCAGCAAAAAAAGCTAGTATTCAATTGTCAGTATGTGGTGAACTTGCTGCAGATCAAATAGGTGCAGCAACATTGATTGGAATGGGAGTGAATGAGCTAAGCATGTCACCACATAGTATTCCTAAAATTAAGCATTTACTTTCATCACATTCAGAAAAAAAATTCAGGGAACTCGCTCAAAAAGTAATGAATAGCTCTACTACTGAGGAAGTAAATATAATTTACAAAGCGCTTTTTTCGTAATTAACTGGATTTAATAATTTAGTTTAAATTTAAATGAATGATGAACTGTTTAACTGGAAAACGCTTTCACTATTCAATATCCTAAGAAAAAACTTGGTAAACCTTAATAAATAAGAAAAAAACAATTAACAAATAATTAATTTATGAGATATAATTGTTTTAGCTAAAAAGTAGAGGTATTTTTGTTTTTTTAATACAATAATTTCATTTTTACGATGCTTAACAAGAAATTCACCCCTAAAAGAACCATTTGCAAAGTCACATTTTCTGTACCGTCTGAAATTGTTAATAAAGAAGTAGCCCTAGTTGGGGATTTCAACAATTGGGATACAACCTCTACCCTATTAACAAAAAAGGATGGCGAATTTATCACTGAAGTCAGGCTGAAGCCAGAATCTGAGTACAAATTTAAGTATTTGATTGATGGAGAAAAATGGGAAAATGATTACAAAGCCGATGCTTATGTACCAAATGTTTTTGGCACTGAAGACTCGGTAGTAATTGTAGGCAAATAATTGTTTTGTTTAATACCAAATTATTTGACAAAGAGATTTCTACTACATGGCTAGGTAGAGATCTCTTTTTTTTTGAAAGGTTGAATTCAACCAATACATTTGCAAAAAATTTAGAGAGAGATAGTTCAAAACACGGCACCATAATACTCGCAGAGAATCAATTCAAAGGTAGAGGGCAGTATAAAAATCAATGGAATTCTGATGCAGGGGCAAATCTCACTTTTTCATTAATTTTTGAACCAAAAAGTGGTGAAAAACTCACTGTTTTGACGCTTGCAGTCTCCTTAGCTATAATTGAAATCATTGAAGAACAAACAAAGAAGTCGTTAAGGCTGAAATGGCCTAATGATATTTTATATAATAATTCTAAAATAGCTGGGATTCTGACAGAGACCATTTTTAATGGAAATAAATTAGATAGGGCAATTGTTGGTGTAGGATTAAATGTGAACCAGATTCTTTTTGAGGAATCAATTCATGGTAAAGCTACATCTATAAAAAAGATTTTAGGTAAAGATGTAATTAGGGAAATACTTTTAGCTCGTATACTTTCAAGAATTGAGTATTATTATCAACTATGGTTAACAACGAACGCTGAATTGGTAAAAAGGATAAATAAAAAATTAATAGGCTATGGTATGTGGATTAAACTTTTGATTAATCATCAAGAAAAAGAGGGAGTATTTAAATTTCTAGGGATAAATGAAAAAGGGCAGCTGTTGGTATTGAATAAGGATCTTGAAGTGAATATTTTTTCATATGAGCAAGTCCGAATTCAGATTGATTCAGAATCAAATTAAGGAAGATTATAAATTAGTTTTCCCTAAGGGTGGAATTTTGATTTTAGGGGTTAGCGGAGGGCCGGACTCAATGGCTTTGTTATATCTGTTTTATAAATCCAAAATACCGGTATTTGTAGTTCATATTAATTATAAAATGAGAGGTTTAGAAAGTGATGCCGACCAAAAATTTGTTGAAGATATGGCTTTTATGTGGGGCTTTGAATGTTGCACGATTAGATTAGAAAAGGAGAAATTAACAGGTAATTTCCAAGATTGGGCCCGAAATGAGAGATATCAAATTTTTCGAGCTTTGAAAAAAGAACACAATGCTCGTGGAATTGTAGTAGCACATCATAGTGATGACCAGATTGAAACAATACTTAGTAAATTACTAAGAGGTGGAGGATTTACAAGCTGGAAAGGGTTACAGCTATGGAATGGAGAAATTTTTAGACCGTTATTGCATTATTCAAAAAATGAAATAATAAAATTTTGTGATAACGAATCTATTCCCTATCGACAAGATTCTTCGAATGAATCAAATAAATATGCTCGAAACGCCTTAAGAAATGTTGTCTTTCCTATTTTTGAAAAGTTCTTTCCAGGCTGGATGATTAATCTTGAGCAAGTTGGGAAGAAAGCAGAAATATCAAATGAAATACTTAATTTCATTTTAGATAAAATAGTTGAAAATGAATCTATTGAAACAGTAGAAATGGAAAAATTCTCTTTAGAATTAAAAGCCTCTTTACTAAAAGAATTCATTTTTACTGCTACAGGTTATATATGTACGAAGGGTCATCTATCTGAAGCTGTGAAATTGATTGAAAGCCAAACAGGTAAAATACTTCCACTAACCGATAAGTTTAGTTTGGTTAAAGGTCGTGGAAAATTATCAATCAAGAGAAATGAAATTACATATCATTCTCTTGCTATCCAAGAATCAGAATTGAATCAAAAAATCTCACATGGAGGATGGGAGTTAGCAATAAAATCTAATGAACCGAATTCAAATTTGACAATCTCAATAGCTAATATTAGATGGCCGATATTCATTCGTAAATGGAAATCAGGGGATAAATTCCAGCCTTTTGGGATGAGGGGAAGTCAAAAAATATCTGATCATCTAACTAATAGGAAAATAAATCCCGCTAATCGAGGAGAAACTTTGATATTAACAGATTCTGGTGGTACTATCTGTGCAGTTTTATACCCAGAAACCGCCATTAATGGGGAAGATGGTTGTATATCTGAATTATTAAAAGTTACTCAAACAAATGAAAAAATACTGAGTATCTCAAAAATTAAGCTATGAGTTTCTATTTACCAGATAAAGTCGAATGTAATGGAGAAGTCTTCAAGGTATTTATTGATAAAGATCAAATCGATGCTCGATTGTCTTTGCTAGGCGAACAAATTGATAATGAATATAAAGACTTGAAGCCCATATTTATAGGTATTTTAAATGGGTCATATATTTTTCTAGCAGATTTAATGCGAAATGTTACAATTTCTTGTGAAGTAGATTTTATGAAGTTGAGTAGTTATGGGGATGAAAAGGTATCATCTGGAAATGTGAAGGAACTAAAACATATTGATGCCAAACTAAAAGATAGGCATGTGATTTTAGTTGAAGATATCGTTGATACAGGCTTGTCTATGAACTATATGATGAAGAGAATGGAAGAATACCAACCAGCATCAGTAAAAGTTGTAACATTATTACATAAAAAGGAAGCGACTCAGCATAACATTCAAATCGATTATGTTGGGTTTGAAATTCCAAATAAGTTTGTGCTTGGTTATGGATTAGATTACGCGCAAGTAGGAAGAAATCTTGCTCAAATTTATGTGATTGACGATTAATTTATTCTTAATCCCCATTGCTTAGACCTATGAACCACCGTATATTTGTGATTCTTTCGGAGAGGTGGCTGAGTGGCTGAAAGCGCTCCCCTGCTAAGGGAGTTTATCTAGAAATAGGTAACGAGGGTTCGAATCCCTCCCTCTCCGCAAAGTCAAAGCCAATGTAAAATCAAACCTTAGCTTTTCGAGCCTAGGGTTTTTTATTATGAAATATGTAGCCTACATATTGAAGAGTGAAAGCCATGGTACGTATTATTATGGGAGTACTAAAGATATTGAATATCGATTGATTGCGCACAATAAAGGCAAAGTTCGTTACACGAAAGGTCGTCGTCCATGGGTTCTTCATTATTATGAAGAATTCGAAACTCGATCTGAGGCATATAGTAGGGAATTGTTTTTTAAATCTGTGGAAGGGTATCGGTTTTTGAAATCCCAACATGTTATTTAAACAAATCGAACTAGGTAACGAGGGTTCTGCCAAAGGCATCCCTATGGGAGAATCCCTCCCTCTCCGCAAAGTCAAAGCCAATGTAAAATCAAACCCTAGCTTTCTGAGCCTAGGTTTTTTTATTATGAAATATGTAGCCTACATATTGAAGAGTGAAAGTCATGGTACGTATTATTATGGGAGTACTAAAGATAATGAATATCGATTGATAGCGCACAATAAAGGCAAAGTTCGGTACACGAAAGGTCGTCGTCCATGGGTTCTTCATTATTATGAAGAATTCGAAACTCGATCTGAGGCATATAGTAGGGAATTGTTTTTTAAATCTGTGGAAGTTTTGCATGTATAAAATTCATAGCCTCATTGTTTGAGTTGTTTTTGTTCTACATTTCAGCCCCAAAAAAAGATGTAGGAATTAATCATACCAAATACGAAATAACCGTATATTTCTAGCTTATAAATTTTATTACCCATTGATATGCATCAAGATTTAAGAAACATAGCTATTATTGCTCACGTCGACCATGGAAAAACCACATTAGTTGACCAGTTATTAAAACAAAGTGGTACTTTCAGAGAAAATCAAGAGGTTGAAGAAAGAGTAATGGACTCTGGTGATCTTGAAAAAGAAAGAGGGATCACTATCAGCTCAAAAAATACTGCGATAAATTGGAAAGGTACTAAAATCAATATTGTAGATACTCCTGGGCATGCAGATTTTGGTGGAGAAGTTGAAAGAATCCTGAAAATGGTAAATGGAGTTATTTTATTGGTCGATGCGGCAGAAGGGCCATTACCACAAACAAAATTTGTATTAAGGAAATCATTAAGCTTAGGCTACAAACCAATCGTTGTAATTAATAAAATCGATCGAAATGATGCAAGACCCGATGCGGTGTTAGACGAGGTCTTTGATCTTTTTGTAATGTTAGACGCAACTAATGATCAGTTAGATTTTCCCATACTTTATGCTGTTGCCCGTGATGGGATTGCTAAAATAGATTTAGAAGATGAGGGACTTAATTTGTCCCCTTTATTAGACACGATCGTTGAGCATGTACCAGAACCCCATCGACCAGATGAAGCTAATTTTAAGATGTTAGTTAGCAGTATCGATTGGAATGATTATGTAGGTAGAATTGCAGTTGGTCGTATTGAGCAAGGTTATATTAAACTTAATCAAGAAGTTTCACTAGTTAGTGGTTTAGGTGAACAAAAAATGAAGGGTCGTGCTACTAAATTATTTACTTTTAACGGGTTGAATAGAGAGCCCGTTGAGGAAGCTTATGCAGGGGATATCGTCGCTCTTGCAGGGTATGACTCAGTCAACATTGGTGATACATTAACTGCTTCTGCAGATCTTACTCCCCTAGAGTATGTTGATTTAGATAAACCAACTATTGCGATGTATTTTAGGGTCAATAATTCTCCTTTTGCAGGCTTAGAAGGGAAATATGTAACGTCAAACATGATTAAAGATCGTTTAATGAAGGAAGTGCGTACTAATGTCGCGATGAAAGTTGAACCAACCGAAAGTCCAGATGTATTTAAAGTGTCAGGACGTGGAGAACTTCAAATGGCGATCTTGATAGAAACAATGAGAAGAGAAGGATTTGAATTTTCAGTATCTCGACCAGAAGTATTGATGTATGAAGTTGATGGTATTACTCAAGAGCCTGTTGAAGAAGTAGTTGTGGATGTGCACACTGATTATAGTAACAAAGTGATTGATAATCTTCAGAAACGGAAGGGGATTATGCAAGGGATGAGTCAAGAAGGAGAAAATAATAGAATAGAATTTAGGGTGCCTTCTAGAGGATTGATTGGATTCCGCGGAGAAATGTTAACAGAAACTCGAGGTACTGGAATTATGCACCAACAATTTGACGCTTATGAACCATTTGCTGGAGATATTCCAGGAAGAAATCGAGGAGCTTTAATAGCGCTTGAAAAAGGGGATACTACAGGGTATGCATTAGAAGGTGTGCAAGATAGAGGTCAATTCTTTGTTGAACCAGGAAATCCTGTATATATGGGTATGGTAGTTGGTATAAATAACCGCACTGACGATATGATTGTTAACGTGGCAAAGAAGAAGAATTTAACAAATCATCGAGCTACACAGACAGCAGATTCAGTAAAAATATCACAAGCAAAAAAAATGAGCCTTGAAGAGTGTATAGAATTTATTGGTGATGATGAATTGTTAGAGGTTACTCCAAAAAGCTTGAGAATTAGAAAAAAATTTCTAGATCATAACGAAAGAAAAAGAGAAGAGAAGAAGAAACTTTAAGTTTCATCTCATCATTGCGCATAATTTAAATTAAACTTGATGTGAATAATTTCTATAGCTAAGCGCTGTTATTGAATTCGCATTGCTCTTAAGATCTATTTTGAATAGATATTTTATCTCTCTGCTATTTATGGATTAACTTTAGCCTGAAGTTTATTGGATGAAATCAATAAACTAAAATAAATCATAAACAATATGTAATTTGAATTTTAACCCAAACCATAAAATTCTTTTTTATTTTCAAAATAGGGAAGAAAGATGTTCCTCAATTTGGAATGTTTAATATCTAGCAATTCTAAGTCCGCAGACATTAATTTTGATGCATGCATTTTTGCTTGTTGTAGAATAAGTTGATCCTCGACTATATCAGCTGTTTTAAAATCTGGAAGACCACTCTGTTTTGTTCCTAGAAAGTCACCGGGGCCACGTAATTTTAAATCGGCTTCAGCAATCCTAAAACCATCGTTTGTCTCTACCATTGTTTTAAGGCGATATGCGCCTGCCTTACTTACTTTTACATCAGGAATTAAAAAACAAAAACTCTGTCGGTTGCCACGGCCAATTCTTCCTCTTAATTGATGCAGTTGTGAAAGCCCAAATCGCTCAGCATGTTCAATAATCATGATGGATGCATTAGGAATGTCCACTCCTACTTCAATAACAGTGGTAGATACCAATATTTGAATTTTGTTATCATTAAATGCCCTCATGGTTTTCTCTTTCTCGTCTGTATTCATCCTTCCATGAATTATTCCAACTGTATAATCAGGAAATCGTTGTTTGATTTTTTCATATCCAGCAGTAGCATCTTTTAAATCTAACACTTCAGATTCTTCAACCAACGGGTAAATTATATATACTTGACCACCCTCAAATAAGTTTTTGTCAACAAATTGGAAAACTTCTTCTCTTTGTGTGTCTCTTTTAATTAAGGTTTCAATAGGCTTTCTACCAAATGGAAGTCCCTTAATCACAGAAATATCAAGATCTGCGTATAATGTCATGGCAAGTGAACGAGGTATAGGTGTGGCGCTCATAACCATTAGATGAGGATGATTACCTTTGCTTAATAAGTTGGCTCTTTGTTTAACCCCGAATCGATGCTGTTCATCGATTACTGCTAAGCCTAAATTTTGAAATTTAACATTTTCTTGGAAAATTGCATGGGTTCCTACTACCATATCATAAGTTCCTTTCTCAATGTTCTCCAAAACTTGTGTACGTAGATTAGTTTTCTGTCCACCAATGATTAATCCTACAGAAATATTTAAATCATTTAAGTAATGAGTTAAGGTATGGTAATGTTGTTCAGCTAGGATTTCAGTGGGTGCTGCAAAGGCTGCTTGAAATCCATTATCTATCGCCATTAACATCGCGCCAATAGCAACTATAGTTTTCCCAGATCCTACATCACCTTGTATAAGGCGATTCATTTGAAAACCCGATTTTAAATCATGTTTAATTTCGGATAAGGCTGATTTTTGACCATCAGTTAACTGGAAAGGAAGTTTTTCATTAAAAAAAATAGATGTATTGGGTTTAAAGTGGGTTAATACATGACCTTTGTTACTCTTTGAAATGGAATATTTAATTTTTGCAATGCTTAGTTCAAATAAAAATAACTCTTCAAATTTGAACCTATCAATAGCTCTTTTATGCTCTTGGTGAGAATTAGGGTTGTGGATCCATGTAAGAGCTAATTTTAATTCTGGTAATTTAAGTTCGTAGAGTATGTTGTGAGGAATAAATTCTTCGGCCTTTACCTCTTTTAATATAAGCGTTATCCATTGCTGTATTAAAGAGCTAGTAATTCTAGTTTTGCTAAATTCTTTATTTGCTGGATAAATAGGAATTAAACGCGAAAAATCATTTAAATCACCTTCATTAGAAATCGAACTTATATCAGGGTGGGCAATATTCATTGAATGACCATATTGCTTTACTTGACCAAAAAAAGCAACAATACTTCCTGGCTGTAGACTTCTTTTTATATAATTACCCCCTCTAAACCAGATGCCTTTTATAATACCTGTGCCATCAGATAATGAGACCTCTAATCTTTTTTTCTTTCCAAATCCTACTTCTTCTGATTTAATTATTTTACCTGAGATGGTTACTTCTTCACCTGACCCTGTAAGATTTTTTATAAACTGAATATTCGAACGATCTATGTACCTATTCGGGAACAAATAGAGTAGATCCATAAAGGTGAATATACCCACAGATTTAAGTGCGTCAAGCCTTTTTGTGCTCAATAAAGGTAATTTACTTAAATTAAAAGTCATATTGATATATATCTTTATACTATATATTGATTATTATTGCCGTTAAATTTCAGTAATTACTGCAGAAATTCAAAGAATTAAACCATTTTAGAATTATTTTATCAAAAGACATTGTAAATAAATTAGAATTTTTCGTATTTTTTAAGGCTCTCGATATATGGCAATAACCAAAAAAATTGAATTGTGCCAACGATACAACAACTTATTAGAAAAAGTAGAAAAAGCAAGATACGCAAAACGACTGCTCCTGCAATGCAAAGCTGTCCTCAGAAACGAGGTGTTTGTACGCGTGTCTACACTACCACACCAAAAAAACCAAATTCAGCGCTTCGTAAAGTTGCGCGTGTACGTTTAACTAATGGAATTGAGGTGACTGCATACATCCCTGGTGAAGGCCATAATTTGCAAGAACACAGTATTGTGCTTATCCGAGGAGGAAGGGTTAAAGATTTACCAGGTGTGCGTTATCACATTATACGTGGAACTCTTGATACAGCAGGTGTAGAAGGGCGTACACAAAGTAGAAGTCTTTACGGAACTAAGCGACCCAAAGGTTAACCCAAAAGTTTTAAGTGTAAACGAGAATGCGTAGAAGAAAAGCTGAAAAACGAGATGTGCAACCAGATCCAATATTTGAGGACAAATTGATAACTCGTTTTGTAAATAACCTGATGAAAGATGGTAAAAAAAATGTTGCACGTAAAATTGTTTATCAGGCATTTGAATTAATTGAAGAAAGAACTGGCGAGACAGGATTAGAAATATTCCGTTCAGCTCTTCAGAATTCGACTCCGGTAGTCGAAGTAAAATCACGCCGTGTTGGTGGAGCAACCTATCAGGTGCCTGTTGAGGTGCGTCAGGAAAGGGGTACAGCTTTAGGGATGCGTTGGTTGATAAGGGCGGCACGTTCTCGAAATGATAAATCTATGTCTTTACGATTATCTAGAGAATTGATAGATGCTTCAAAAAATGAAGGCGGAGCTGTAAGAAAAAAGGATGAAACTCACCGTATGGCTGAGGCAAACAAAGCATTTGCACATTTTAGATTTTAAAAACTATTCAATAAGTAATGTCTGACTTAAAAACTTCAACAGACCCTAAAGTTCTAGCAATGATGCGTAAAACGCGAAACATTGGTATAATGGCTCATATAGATGCAGGTAAAACTACTGTAACTGAGCGTATTTTGTTTTATACAGGGCGTAGCCACCGAATAGGCGAGGTACATGATGGTGCTGCCACCATGGATTGGATGGAACAAGAGCAGGAGCGCGGTATTACTATAACATCTGCCGCAACACACTGTATTTGGAATGATCATCGTATCAATATTATTGATACACCTGGCCACGTTGATTTCACAGTAGAAGTTGAGCGTTCTTTGCGCGTTCTGGATGGAGCTGTATTCGTATTATGTTCTGTTGGTGCTGTACAACCTCAATCAGAAACTGTTTGGAGGCAAGCTACGAAGTACAAAGTGCCTTGTATGGCTTTTGTTAACAAAATGGACCGAACCGGAGCTGATTTTTTTAATGTGGTTGGGCAGTTAGATACAAAGCTTAATGCAAATCCAATACCTATTCAAATTCCTATTGGAAGGGAGGAGAATTTCAAAGGCGTTGTTGATTTAATCACTATGGAAGCAATTGTTTGGGATGAAGCTTCATTAGGTGCTAAGTACGATGTGATTGATATACCAGAAGATATGGTTGAGGATGTTGAAAACTATCGGGTCCAAATGTTAGAAGCGATTGCAGACCACGACGAGTCTTTGATGGAAAAATATTTGATGGAAGAAGAAATTTCTCAAGAGGAAATAGTTAATGCCATCAGAAAAGCAACGATAGCCAAAGACATTACCCCAGTGATGGCGGGAACTGCCTTAAAAAATAAAGGTGTTCAGGCCATGCTCGATAGAGTTTTAGATTTCATGCCAAGTCCTCTAGATGTAGACGCGGTAACTGGAATTGATCCAAAAACTGATACTGAAGTTATTAGAGGTGCTGATCCAAGTGAGCCATTCTCGGCATTAGCTTTCAAAATAATGACCGATCCTTATGTTGGTAAATTAACTTTTACTAGAATTTATTCTGGAAAGCTTGAAAAAGGTTCATATGTTTTAAATAGCTCTACGGGAAAGAAAGAGCGTATTGGTCGCCTACTAGAAATGCACGCTAACGATAAGAAAGATCTCGATTCTGCCCAAGCAGGAGATATCGTAGCAGTAGTTGGTGTAAAACAGGTACATACTGGAGATACATTTTGTGATCTAGATAACCCAGTTATTTTAGAACAAATAACTTTTCCTGAGCCAGTTATAAAGTTGGCTGTTGAACCTAAAACTAAGGCTGATTCAGATAAGTTATCTACCGGTTTGCAAAAACTGGCTGAAGAAGATCCTACGTTTAAGGTAAGTACTGATGAAGAGACTGGTCAGACTACTATTGCGGGAATGGGAGAATTACATTTAGAAATTATTGTTGACCGTTTAAAACGTGAATTCAAAGTTGAAGCAAATGTTGGCGCACCGCAAGTATCTTACCGTGAAACTATATCTAGCAACGTAACTCACCGAGAAACATACAAGAAACAGTCAGGTGGTCGCGGTAAATTTGGTGATATTCAATTCGAAATAGCGCCAATATCTTATTTTGATAACTACGAAGGAAAGCAAGATAGGATTAGTAGAGATGAAGGATTTATGTTTATCAACGAAATAGTTGGTGGTAACATACCTAGAGAATTTATCCCCGCTGTAGAAAAAGGATTCAAAGCTGCATTGGAAAATGGTATCCAGGCTAATTACTCTGTCCAAAATATTGGTGTAAGATTATTTGACGGTTCTTACCATGACGTTGATTCTGATCAGTTAAGTTTTGAATTGGCAGCAAAAGCAGGTTTTAGGGCTTCTGCAAAAAAAGCAAAGCCTGTTATGCTTGAGCCTGTTATGAAAGTGGAGGTAACAACACCTGAAGAATATATGGGTGACGTTATCGGAGACCTTAACTCGAGACGTGGTATCATTCAAAGTATGGAAACCGATCCCAACGGCTCTATCGTAAAAGCTAACGTGCCCCTAAGTGAAATGTTTGGATATTCAACCGATCTCCGATCTTTGACACAAGGCCGTGCTGTTTACTCTATGGAATTTGAAATGTACACTCAAGTCCCTGACAAAATTGCTCAGGAAATCATTGAGAGTCAGGCATAACAAGAAATTATAACGAATAACACATTTAAAAAATGGCAAAAGAGACCTTTCAACGCACCAAGCCGCATGTGAATGTGGGCACCATTGGACACGTAGATCATGGTAAGACAACCTTAACGGCGGCGATTACGGCAGTAATGGCTAAAACATGGGGAGGAGAAGCGCAAGCATTCGATCAGATCGATAATGCCCCAGAAGAGCGAGAGCGTGGAATAACCATAGCCACAGCTCATGTGGAATATGAAAGCGAAGTGCGTCATTATGCGCATGTGGATTGTCCGGGTCACGCTGATTACGTGAAGAACATGGTTACAGGAGCGGCGCAGATGGATGGAGCGATTCTAGTGGTGGCTGCAACCGATGGTCCTATGCCACAGACCAGAGAGCATATCTTGCTTGCACGTCAGGTAGGGGTGCCGCAGATTGTGGTATTCATGAACAAGGTTGACTTAGTAGACGACGAGGAGTTGTTGGAGTTGGTTGAGCTTGAAGTGCGTGAGTTGTTATCTAGTTACGAGTTTGACGGTGATGATATACCTGTGATTCAGGGATCTGCTTTAGGAGCACTTAATGGTGAAGCGCAGTGGGAAGAGAAGGTAGTGGAATTGATTGCTGCTGTAGATGAGACCATACCTACTCCAGAGCGAGATGTAGACAAGCCGTTCTTGATGCCGGTGGAAGATGTATTCTCGATTACAGGTCGTGGTACAGTGGCCACGGGCCGGATTGAGCGTGGAGTGATTAAGATCAACGAGGAAGTAGAGATCGTTGGGATCATCGAAGAGCCGATGAAGAGTGTAGTAACGGGCATAGAGATGTTTCGTCGTTTGTTAGATCAAGGCGAGGCAGGAGATAATGCAGGGATTTTATTGCGTGGGATAAGCAAAGATGATATTCAGCGTGGTATGGTATTGTGTAAGCCAGGTTCAATAAACCCACATAAGAAGTTTGAGTGTGAGGTGTATGTGTTGAGCAAAGACGAAGGTGGAAGACACACGCCGTTTTTCAAAGGCTACCGTCCACAGTTCTATTTCCGTACAACGGATGTAACAGGCGCATGTGAGTTGCCGAGTGGAGTGGAGATGGTAATGCCTGGAGACAATGTGAAATTGGATGTAGAACTCATTCAGCCGGTAGCGATGGAAGAAGGGCTGCGTTTTGCAATCCGCGAAGGTGGCCGCACAGTGGGCGCCGGTGTGGTAACTAAAATCTTAGATTAAGGAGTTCTGATCCGTGGCAACACAACAAAAAATCAGAATTAAGTTGAAATCATACGATCATAATCTGATCGATAAATCAGCTGAGAAAATAATTCAGACGGTTAAATCAACCGGAGCAGTTGTGTCGGGACCGATACCATTGCCAACAAGAAAAAGCATAATAACAGTAAATAAATCAGTATTCGTTGATAAAAAATCACGCGAACAGTTTGAATATAGAGCACATAAACGTCTCATCGATATTCTTTCTACTGGTTCACAGACTGTGGATGCATTAATGAAGCTAGAATTACCTTCTGGCGTCGATGTAGAAATTAAAGTTTAACGAATTAGATCAAAAACACAATGCGTGGATTGGTTGGAAAAAAAGTTGGAATGACAAGCGTCTTTGACGAAATAGGACGAAGTATACCTGTTACTGTTGTCGAAGTACCAGCCGCTGTCATCACCAGCATAAAACTAGAAGAAAAGGATGGTTATAATGCTGTTCAACTTTCTAGTTTCGATAAAAAAGATAAAAACACATCAAAAGCGATCAAAGGACACCTAATCAAGTCTGGATCTGGAGCAAAAGCAGTGATATGCGAGTTTAGAGACTTCATTCCAGAAGGTTTAGATCTTGGTGATGAATTAAAGATAGAAGATGTATTTGAGGTAGGTGATATTGTTGAGGTTGCTGGTACATCTAAAGGTCGTGGTTTTGCTGGTGTTATTAAAAGACACAATTTTAGCGGTGTTGGTGATGAAACTCATGGTCAACATAATCGACTGAGAGCACCTGGTTCTATTGGTGGAGCGTCTGATCCAGCAAGAGTTTTTAAAGGGATGAGAATGGCTGGACAGTATGGAAATACGCGTGTTAAGATTAAAAACCTGAGTATTGCTAAAATTTTACCAGAATCAAATTTATTGCTTCTAACTGGAAGTGTACCTGGCCCTAAAGGCTCTTATGTAGAAATCTTCAACAGAAGTGAGGCATAAATAAAATGAAGCTTGATATCTATAAAATAGACGGATCAAAATCTGGAAATGAAGCAGTATTAAACGATGCTATCTTCTCCATTGAGCCAAATGAGGTTGCTTTATATGAAGATATAAGAAGGCATTTAGCGAATAAACGCCAGGGAACGGCAAAAACTAAAGAGCGATCAGAAATTGCAGGTAGTACTAAGAAATTGTACAAACAAAAAGGTACTGGTAACGCCCGTAGAGGAAATATAAAGTCACCTCTATTAAGAAAAGGCGGTACTGTTTTTGGACCTAAACCAAGAGATTACAGTTTTAAACTGAACAAGAAAGTAATTCAATTAGCAAGAAAATCTGCTTTATCAGTAAAAGCATCCGAAAATTCTGTAACGATAATTGAAGATTTTACTTTTGAATCACCCAAAACTAAACAAGTAGTATCAATGCTAGAAGCTTTAGGTTTGAGTAACAACAAGGTATTAATTTTGACAGCAAATACTGACCATACGATAGTAAAATCAGCAAGCAACATTCCAGGCGTACATGTACTTGAGGGCAATAAGCCAAATACTTATCAAATGTTACATGTTGACACTATTATTATTCAGAAAAGTGCTTTAGAAGTTTTAGAAAATTCTATTATTCCTAACACAGAGGAGGTACAAGCATGAGTGTACTAATTCGCCCATTGATTACTGAGAAATTAAGTCGTTTACAAGAACAAGAAGGTAAAGTTACTTTTGAGGTGATTAAAAGCGCATCAAAACCAGAGATCAAAAGTGCTGTAGAGGCACACTATCCAGGAGTTAAGGTTTCAAAAGTTAACACTTTAATTATGCCTTCTAAACCAAAGGGTAGATTTACGCGCAGTGGGTTTCAAGCTGGTAGGACAAGCACATGGAAAAAAGCAATTATAACCCTGAAAGAAGGAGAAATAGATTTCTTTAGTGAAATTTAGGAGATAATAATGGCTACAAGGAAATTAAAACCAACAACTCCAGGAACCAGACATCGTATAGCACCAGTGTTTGATGATGTTACTACTAATGTTCCTGAAAAATCCTTAGTTGAAGGTATTCATAAATCTGGTGGTAGAAACCATCATGGTCGTAAAACTTCACGTCATCGTGGTGGTGGGCACAAAAGACGCTACAGGATCATTGATTTTAAACGTAATAAATTTGACATCCCATCAACGGTTAAAACGATTGAATATGATCCCAATAGAACAGCTAGAATCGCTCTTTTAGCTTATGCAGATGGTGAAAAGAGATATATAATCGCGCCTAACGGTTTAAAAGTTGGTGATTCTATTATTTCTGGAGAAAAGGTATCGCCTGATTTAGGAAACGCACTGCAACTAAGAAATATGCCTCCTGGTACATTTATTCATGCCATTGAGCTTGCCCCAGGAAAGGGTGCGGTGATTTGTAGAAGTGCAGGTACAGGAGCACAGCTTCTTGGAAAACAAGATAAATATGTTAGTGTAAAGTTACCTTCTGGAGAAGTTCGACTTATCCTTGGAACATGCATGGCTACAGTAGGCTCTACGAGTAATCCAGATCATATGAATACTACTATTGGTAAAGCTGGTAGAAGTAGATGGTTGGGTCGACGCCCTCAAACAAGAGGGGTTGCAATGAACCCAGTTGATCACCCAATGGGTGGTGGTGAAGGTAAATCTTCAGGAGGTCATCCACGTTCACCTTGGGGACAAATGGCTAAAGGAAAAAAGACACGAGATAGAAAAAAGCTGTCTAACAAATATATAATCAGAAGAAGAAAAGCTAAGAAATAAGTATATAAAATATGCCACGTTCATTAAAAAAAGGCCCATTTATACATTACAAGCTTCAGCGCAAGATTGATGCTGCTCAGGAAAGTGGTAGCAAAAAAGTGATCAAAACTTGGTCTAGAAGCTCATTAATTACTCCTGATTTTATAGGATTAACAATTGCAGTTCATAATGGCAAGCAATTTATACCTGTATTCATAACAGAAAATATGGTTGGGCACAAACTTGGTGAATTCTCACCGACCAGAACTTTCCGTGGTCACCCAATGAAAAAAGGAAAATAAGCTATGGATACTCCAGTTTTTGAGGCACGCGCCGTACAACGACATTTAAGACGTGCACCACGAAAAGTTAGATTAGTTGCTGATGCAGTTAGAGGTTCTCAGCTAAACAAAGCATTAAAAAGATTAGAATTCACAAATAAAGGTTCTGCAACTGATGTAGCTAAAGTAATTAAGTCTGCAGCAGCAAATTTACGAGATAAATTTCAAGATGAACGCTTTGAAGATGAAGACTTAATAATTAAAACAATCTTTGTTGATGAAGGTGTAACTCTTAAAAGAATACAGCCGGCTCCTCAAGGTCGTGCACACCGGATCAACAAACGTTCTTGCCATATCACTGTAGTGGTGGCAAAACGTGAAGAAGAATTAGTAAACGAATAAACGAGGCATACCTTGGGACAAAAGACAAATCCAATTGGTTTTAGATTAGGCATCATTCGCGGATGGGATTCGAACTGGTATTCTGAAGACAATCAACCAGCGCTAGTGCTGGAAGACACTAAACTTAGAGAATATCTTCAAGCGCGCCTTCGAAATGGTGGTTTATCCAGTGTAATTATTGAACGTACACCAAAAAGAATTCTACTTACATTAAGAACGAGTCGTCCTGGCGTTATAATTGGTAAAGGCGGAGAACAAATAGAACTTCTTCGAGAAGAGTTAAAAAAGATTACTAATAAAGAAGTTCAAATAAATGTAAGTGAAATTAAGAGACCTGAGTTAGATGCTTCTTTGGTTGCTCAAAACATAGCTCAACAATTACAAGCACGAGTTTCCTTCAGAAGAGCAATGAAAACTGCTATTGCGTCTGCAATTAGAATGGGAGCTAAAGGTATTAAAGTTAAGTGTTCAGGTAGACTTGGCGGTGCAGAGATGGCGCGTACTGAACAATACAAAGAAGGTCAAATTCCCCTCCATACATTAAGAGCAGATATTGATTTTTCAACTTCTACTTCTAATACAATTTATGGTGCTATAGGTGTTAGTGTATGGATTTTCAAAGGCGAAATAATTGGTGATGTAGATTTAACACCTGGTGCCAAAACAACTAAAGAAGCGGAATCCTCTCGCGGTAGACGAAACGAGAAAAAAGATCGTAGACCACGAAGAAGAAACAACAGAAATAGAAATAGGTCTAATAACCAGAATAAGTGAGCAGGTAGTTTATAATGTTAGAGCCAAAACGAATAAAAAGACGTCGAGTTCATCGTGACAAACTTAAAGGGAACGCTCAAAGAGGACATCAATTAAATTTTGGTGATTTCGGTTTAAAAGCTCTTGAGCCAAAATTTATTACGTCTCGACAAATTGAAGCTTGCCGTATTGCAATTTCACGAGCGCTTCAAAGAGAAGGGCAGACATTTATAAGAATTTTTCCTGATAGACCAATGACAAGTAAACCTGCTGAAACCAGAATGGGTAAGGGTAAAGGTGCTCTTGATCACTGGGTAGCGGTTGTAAAGCCAGGAAGAATTCTTTTCGAAATTGCTGGAGTATCAGAATCACGTGCAAAAGAAGCTATGAAACGTGCTTCTCATAAACTTCCAATTAAAACAAAGTTTGTGGTTCGCCGCGACATAAACGGGTAAATTACACAGTATGAAAGCACACGAACTAAGAGATCTAAGTATCGCAGAACTTGAAGCAAGGCTGAAGGATGAGCAATCTGCACTTCAAAATATGAGATTTACAAAATCCGTTACTGGACAATTAGAAAATCCAGCTAGAATAAAATCATATAGAAGAGGCATAGCTCGTTTAAAAACAATTCTAAACGAGAAAAATAGCGCTGAGCAATAATATTATGGCTGAAAATACACAAAATAAAGAAAGAGCAGCGCGACGGGAAAGAGTTGGACGCGTTGTAAGCAACAAAATGGAGAAAAGTATTTCTGTTGCAGTTGATCGTCAAGTTAAGCATCCCATTTATGGTAAGTTTATTACTAAAACTACCAAATTGATGGCTCATGACGAAAAGAATGATGCCAATGAAGGCGACATAGTGCGCATTATGTCTATTCGTCCATTATCTAAGAGAAAGACTTGGCGACTTGTCGAAATCGTAGAGAGGGCTAAATAATTAATTTAGGTTAATACGATGGTTCAAACACAAACTATATTAAATACAGCAGACAACAGCGGAGCAAAAAAAATTATGTGTATCAAAGTACTGGGAGATTCCCGTCGTAGATACGCACGAGTTGGGGATATTATATCGGCTTCAGTGAAAGCGGCGATCCCTGGTGGAAATGTTAAAAAAGGTGATGTTGTTAAAGCTGTTATCGTAAGAACAAAAAAAGAATATCGTAGACGTGATGGTAGTTATATACGCTTTGATGAAAACGCTGCGGTAGTAATCAATAAAGATAGTGAGCCCGTAGGTACACGAATTTTCGGACCTGTAGCACGCGAGCTTCGTGAGAAAAGCTACATGAAAATAGTATCACTAGCACCTGAAGTACTTTAAAAGGAATTGAGTCATGCCACGTAAATTTAATAAACAAAATAAATTACATGTCAAAAAAGGCGATACTGTAGCCTTAACAAAAGCTATCACAAGCTCTAAAGGTCAGACATCTAGAGAAAAAGGATATCAGTCTAGAGTATTAATGGTATTCCCTAAACAAGATCGTGTTTTAGTTGAAGGCGTAAATATTAGAACACATCATGAAAAGCCTTCACAAGAGAATCAACAAGGTGGTCGTGTTCATAAGGAAGCCCCAATTCATATATCAAATGTAATGGTTGTAGACCCATCTACAGGTGAACCAACTCGAATTGGACGAAAAAAAATCGAAGAAAACGGAAAGTCACGCTGGGTACGATATGCGAAAAATGGTACTCAAGAACTAATAGACAAATAGGTTGTGAAATAAAATGGCAGAAGCAAGACTACACACTATCTATAACAAGGAAATTGCTCCAAAACTGAAGGAAGAATTCAGTTATTCTAATGTAATGGAAATTCCAAAGTTAGAAAAAGTCGTTATTAATGTTGGAGTTGGCGATGCAATTCAGGATAAAAAAGCATTAGATACTATAGTGCAAAACGTTGCTCAAATTACTGGACAACAACCTGTAACTACTAAAGCTAAGAAATCTATCTCTAATTTTAAATTAAGAGAAGGAATGCCCATAGGCTGCAAGGTTACTCTCAGAGGTAGAATTATGTTTGAATTTCTTGACCGATTAATTAACCTAGCACTACCAAGAACTCGAGACTTTCAGGGAATTCCTGACAAAAGTTTTGATGGAAGAGGTAATTATACTATGGGAGTAAAAGAGCATACAATATTCCCAGAAATAGATACAGATAAAGTTACGAAGATGCATGGTATGGATATAACGTTCGTTACCAGTGCAAAAACTGATGAAGAAGCCTTAGCATTGCTAAAGCACTTCGGAATGCCCTTTAAACGAAGAAAATAGAAGCATATCATGGCTAAGAAATCCTGGATAGCACGAAACGACAAAAGAAAAAAAACGGTAGAAAAGTACGCAGAAAAACGCGCAGCCCTAAAAGAGGCTGGTGATTATGAAGCACTACAAAAATTACCTAGAAATGCGAGCCCTACTCGAGTCAGAAACAGATGTAGTTTAACTGGTCGCGGTAGAGGTTATATTGGTAAATATGGAGTATCTCGTATTAAATTCCGTGAATTAGCCTTGGATGGTAAAATTCCTGGCGTAAGAAAAGCAAGCTGGTAAACCTATGAATGATCCTATAGCAGATTTTTTAACACGTATTAGAAATGCCCAAACAGCAGGGCACAGAAAAGTTGATGTGCCAGCTTCAAAATTGAAGCGCGCTATGGCTAAAATACTTGTAGACAAAGGCTACATTTCAAGATACATCGACATTAGCGATGGTAAACAAGGTGTTATTAGAATGTACCTAAAGTACGATTCTTATGGACTACCTGTAATCAGAAATATTAAAAGAATGTCAAGACCTGGTTTAAGAGAGCATGCTGGTTCAAATAATGTACCGCGCTCCCAAAATGGACTTGGTATTGTTATACTTTCAACTTCAAAAGGTGTGATGACCGACAAAGAAGCACGCAAACTTAATGTTGGCGGTGAAGTTCTTTGCAGTGTCTACTAAATAAAATACATTAGATATGTCACGTATTGGAAAATTACCTATCCCATTATCAGATAAAGTTGAATTCAGTATGGGTGCTGATAACATTGTTACTGTAAAAGGAGAAAAAGGTAGCAATAGTTTACAAATTCATCCAAATATTACAGTAGAAAAAGCAGGCAATGAAATTCTTGTTAAACGTAATTCTGAAGCTAAACAAGACAGAGCCTTGCATGGCTTGTATAGATCCTTAATCAATAATATGGTTATTGGCGTTACACAAGGGTTTATGAAGAAACTTGAAATTATCGGTGTTGGGTTTCGTGCAGCGGTAAATGGAGATGTGCTCGAGTTAAATTTAGGATACTCCCATCCTATCTTTTTTGTAGCCCCTCAAGGAATAAAAATTGAAGTTGATACAAAATCCAAAAAGAACCCTATTGTTATTATATCAGGTAATGATAAAGAGTTGGTTGGGCAGGTATCTGCTAAAATAAGATCTTTTAGAAAACCAGAACCTTACAAAGGTAAAGGTATTCGCTATGAAGGTGAACAAATTAGACGTAAAGCAGGGAAGTCTGCAGCTAAATAAGGTTTTAAACGATGGAAAAAAATCAAGTTAAAACAGAAAGAAGAAACAAAATAAGACGTCGCATACGAGCTACAGTTATTGGAACTGCAGAACGACCAAGACTTGCAATCTATAAAAGTAACAAGTTTACATATCTACAGTTAATAAATGACACTGTTGGAACTACTCTTGCTGCTGTAAAAAGCAAATCTGGGGTTGATGCTGCACGTATCGCAGGAACCGAATTAGCAAAAACCGCTAGCGATAAAGGAATAACAGAAGTAGTGTTCGACCGTAGTGGTTATAATTATCATGGAATTGTAAAAGCAGCTGCAGAAGGAGCCCGTGAAGGCGGGTTGCAGTTTTAAATTTAGCAGGAAATCAAATGCCTAAAGTAAGAAGAAAACAATCTATACCAGCAGCTAATCTTAATCTAGAAGAAAAATTAGTTCATGTAAATCGTGTTGCAAAAGTTGTGAAAGGAGGACGTCGCTTCAGCTTCAACGCTATTGTTGTTGTTGGAGATGGTAACGGTGTTGTTGGTCATGGACTTGGAAAAGCAAATGAAGTTTCTGATGCTATTCAGAAAGGATTCGATAATGCAAAAAAGAATCTCATTAGAATTCCATTAACTACTAGCAAAAGTATATATCATCCTGTTGTTGGTAAAGCTGGTGCAGGAAAAGTTTTATTACGACCAGCATCAGAAGGTACTGGAGTAATTGCTGGAGGTGCTGTAAAAAACCTGCTTGATGTAGCTGGTGTTCACAATATTCTTTCTAAGTCACAAGGCTCCTCAAATCCCCACAATATGGTGAAGGCAGCATTTCAGGCTCTGAAAGAATTAACAGATCCGATGGAAGTGGCTCAGCGAAGAGGCATTTCTTTAAACAAAGTATTTGAAGGTTAATCTTACAAGGAAGTAAGTAATGAAACTAAGTAACATAAAGGCACCTACCCCTAATAAAAAAAGCCGTAAACGCGTTGGTCGCGGTGAGGGTTCTGGTCATGGACAAGAATCTGGTCGCGGGATGAATGGTGCAAAATCAAGATCAGGATATTCCAGAAGGCCTTGGTTTGAGGGAGGTCAAATGCCTCTACAAAGACGTGTACCAAAATTTGGCTTTAAAAACCCAAATAGAGTAGAATATAGACCAATAAACCTTGATCGTATTTCAGATTATATTGAAGCTGGAAAATTGGACAATGATATTACTCTTGCGAGTTTAATTAATGCAGGTTTAGTAAAAAAGAATGAACTAGTAAAAATTCTTGGTTCAGGTGACTTTAGTTTATCAATAAAGCTTGAAGCACATGCGGCAAGCAAAGCTGCCGTTGAGAAAATTGAGAAAGCAGGCGGTTCACTAACAATAATTAACTAATTAATAGATTTCGCAGCGAATGAGTCTGATCGAAAACTTCCGAAACATTTTTAAAATTGAAGATCTAAAAAATAGGATCCTGTATACTATTGGTATCTTAATGATCTATAGAGTTGGCAGTTACATTACATTACCAGGTGTTGATGCAAGTGCACTACTAAGTATGACACCAAGCTCAAATAGTCTACTTGGATTGTTTGATATGTTTGTTGGAGGTGCTTTTTCGAGGGCTGGAGTGTTTGCTCTAGGAATTATGCCATACATTACGGCCTCCATCATAATTCAATTGATGGGAGCAGTTGTGCCATATTTCCAAAAACTTCAAAGGGAAGGTGAAGAAGGTCGGCGAAAAATAACACGACTAACTAGATATGGGACGGTTGGTATTACAGCTCTACAATCCATCGCATTTTCTATTAATTTAATTGCAACAGCCCCACAAGCCATTATTGTGAATACTGTTGCTTTCACTATAACATCAATAATAGTACTTACAGCGGGTACAACCTTTGTAATGTGGCTCGGTGAAAGAATTACTGAAAGAGGAATTGGTAATGGTATTTCACTTATTATAATGATTGGTATAATAGCAATATTGCCAGCAAACCTAATAAATGAAGTAACTACTAAGAGTAATGCAATCATTGTACTAATAGAGATAGCCGTTTTAGTACTAATTATTACTGCTGTTGTACTACTAACGCAGGGAACACGCAAAATCCCAGTGCAATACGCTAAACGAGTTGTTGGAAGAAAAGTGTATGGTGGAACAACCCAATATCTTCCATTAAGAGTAAATGCAGCAGGTGTGATGCCAATAATCTTTGCACAATCAATAATGTTTATACCAAGCACTATTGGTTCTTTTTTTCCAGATAATGAAACAGTGCAGTTATTGACATCTTGGTCTGTGGATTACTCTGGCTTGTTATACTCAATTGTTTTTTTCTTTATATGTGTGTTTTTTACTTTTTTCTATACTGCCATTGCCATTAATCCAAAGGAAATGGCGGATACTATGAAAAGACAAGGTGGATTTATCCCTGGTGTACGTCCAGGCAAAGCCACTGTAGAGTTCATTGATAATATTTTAACAAAAATTACCCTTCCGGGATCTATCTTTTTATCATTTGTAGCAATCTTGCCAGCAATAGTCATAAACTTTGGTGTAACACCTGGTTTTGCCCTGTTTTATGGAGGTACAAGTCTTTTAATTATTGTTGGAGTAGCCTTAGACACACTTCAACAAATTGAAAGTCATTTAATGATGAGACATTATGATGGATTTATGAAAACAGGTAAAATTAAAGGCAGAAGAAGAGCCTGATGATTTATCTGAAGAGTGATAGTGAGGTCAATAAAATGCGTGATAGCGCGCAACTGGTTTCCCATACTCTTGCGGAGGTTGGCAAACATATCGAACCTGGAATAGAAACTGGTAAACTCGATATGATTGCAGAAGATTTTATTAAGAAACATGGAGCAAGACCTGCTTTTAAAGGCTACGGTACAGCTTCAAACCCTTTTCCAGGCACACTGTGCATATCTGTAAATGAAGAAGTTGTTCATGGAATACCTGGAAAAAGAGTTCTTAATGAAGGAGATATTGTTTCTATTGATTGCGGTGTTGAATTAAATGGATACTATGGAGATCATGCATACACATTTGCGGTTGGTGAATGTAGCGATGAAACTTGGTGTTTATTAAAAACCACGCTCGAATCTTTATATAAAGGTATAGAGCAAGCAATTCATGGGAATAGAATTGGAGATATTGGAAATGCTGTACAAACTCATTGTGAAGTTGAGGGATATGGCGTTGTACGAGATTTAGTTGGACATGGATTAGGACGTTCGTTGCACGAAGATCCTTCTGTGCCCAATTATGGCAAAAAAGGTCGTGGTGAACGTCTACGTTCAGGCATGACATTAGCGATTGAGCCCATGATTAATATGGGTACATGGAAAGTTGAAACTTTAAATGATGGCTGGACAATTGTAACAGCAGATCGAAAGTATTCAGCACACTTTGAACATGACGTAGTAATACGTGAAGGTGAGGCTGAAATTTTAAGTACTTTTGATTATATTGCCGAGCTATCAAAAAATCCTGATAACGTAATTCTATATGGCTAAACAAGAGCCTATAAAACAAGACGGAGAAATAATCGAAGCACTCCCTAACGCACAGTTTAGAGTAAAGCTTGATAACGGACATGAAATATTAGCTCATGTATCTGGTAAAATGAGAATGTATTACATCAAAATTTTACCAGGTGATAGGGTTGCTATAGAAATGTCACCTTACGATTTGTCGAAAGGAAGAATTACTTATCGCTATAAATAATTAATAAGAATGAAAACAAGATCTTCTGTTAAAAAGCGTAGTTCAGACGATAAAATAGTTCGTAGAAAAGGACGTCTTTACGTTATCAATAAAAAAAACCCACGTAATAAACAGCGTCAGGGATAAGAAAGAATAATATGGCACGTATAGCTGGAATTGATTTACCAAAACAAAAAAGAGGCCTGATTGGTCTTACTTATATTCATGGAATTGGGCGCACTCAATCTGCACATATTTTAGATTCCTTAGGAATCGATAGAAACATAAAAGTAGTTGATTGGACTGATTCTCAAGTAAGTTCCATAAGGAACTTTATCGAAGAAGAATACAAAGTAGAAGGTGCGTTACGAAGCGAAGTTAATGGTAATATTAGACGCTTAATTGAAATTGGTGCATACCGTGGAGTTCGACATAGAAAAGGTTTGCCCGTAAGAGGACAAAGAACCCAGACTAACGCTAGAACGAGAAAAGGTAAAAAGCGAACCGTTGCAGGTAAGAAAAAAGTAGGCAAATAATTTAATTGGAATATAATGGCTAAGAAACAAGCAGGTGCATCTGCAAAACGGAAAAAGAAAGTACAAGTAAGCGATCCAAATGGATTAGCTTTTGTTAAAGCTACATTCAATAATGTTATTGTTACTATTACTGATGGAAATGGAAATGTATTATCTTGGTCCTCGGCTGGTAAAGAAGGATTTAAAGGCTCAAGAAAGAATACACCTTATGCTGCTCAAATGAGCGCAGAAACAGCTTCAAAAGCGGCGCATGAGATGGGATTAAGAAGAGTTCAAGTATTCGTCAAAGGACCAGGATCTGGTAGAGAAGCTGCAGTTAGAGCAATGGGTAATGCGGGTCTCGAAGTTACTTCAATTATTGATCGAACACCAATCCCCCATAACGGATGTCGCCCACCAAAACGTAGAAGAGTTTAACTAGTTATTGATATAAGAAATGGCAAGATATAGAGGTCCTAAACAAAAAAAAGCTAGACGATTTAAAGAGCCTATCTTTGGAGCAAGTAAAGCTCTAGAAAGAAAACCTTATGGTCCAGGTCAACATGGACGATCAAGATTTCAAAGAAAATCAGAATATGCTATTCAGCTTGAAGAAAAACAAAAAGCGAAATACACATATGGGTTATTAGAAAAGCAATTTCGAAATTTATATGAATCTGCTTCTGCCAAAGGTGGAGTTACAGGGGAAAATTTGCTTCAAGCTCTTGAATCAAGATTAGATAATACAATATTCAGATTAGGATTCACGAAAACGAGAAGACAGGCAAGACAACTAGTGAGTCACAAACATGTAACAGTTAATGGTCACACGGTAAACATTCCATCTTTTGCTGTTAAACCAGGTGATGTTATTGCGTTACGACCAAAATCTAGGGATTTAGAAGTAGTTTCAACTTCACTAGCTAACGCACCGCGTAATAAATATAAGTGGGTAGAAGTTGATGCAAAGATGAGAACGGGTAAGTTCTTATACGAACCAACAATGGAAGAAATTCCAGAGAATATTAATGTACAGCTCATAGTCGAGCTCTATTCCAAGTAATTTTAAGATTTACCATATTATGAGTAATTATAGCATACAAATGCCAGAAAGTTTAGATGTAGTTAAGGATGAAGACAGTTTTGGTACATTCGTTTTACAACCTTTAGAAAGAGGATTTGGAGTAACAATTGGTAATTCATTTAGGCGAGTACTATTGTCATCATTACCAGGTATCGCAATAACGGCCATTAAAATAAATGGTGTAGATCACGAATACTCTAGCATTAAAGGAGTAAAAGAAGACGTTTATGAAATTATCCTAAATTTCAAACAGGTTCGCTTTAAACAAATCGAACAAAGTGGTGGAGTTATCCATATTACTAAGAAAGGTGCAGGGGAATTAACTGCAGCAGATATTGATGAAGCAACTGCTGAATATGATATTTTAAATAACGACCTCATAATTGCTAATCTTGCAGATGATGCTGAATTAGAAATTGAATTACGAATAGGTAGAGGTAGAGGGTATGTGCCCGCAGAAGAAATGTCATTCGAAGATGAAGACATAAACTTAATACCTATTGATGCGATATTTACACCAATTAAATCGGTAAAATTCAATGTTGAGAATGTTCGTGTTGGGCAAAGAACCGATTATGAAAAATTGGTGATGGACGTTCAAACTGATGGGTCTGTAAATGCAAAAGAAGCTTTAACTATTGCTGGAAAAATATTGAAAGAGCATATAGAAAAGTTTATTACGGAAAAAATTGAGGAACCATTTACTCAAGAAGAAGAAGAAGTAGATGCTGAAAAACAACGAATCGCAAATCTACTTCGTACAAGTATAGAAGATTTGAATTTGAGTGTTCGAGCTTATAACTGTTTGAAGTCTGCAAATATCAATTCAATTGGCGAATTGGTAGCAAGAGATGAACAAGATCTTCTTAAATTTAGAAATTTTGGTAAAAAATCTCTCACAGAATTAAATGAAGTGATTGAAGAAAAAAATCTTCAATTCGGAATGGATGTAGCAAAGTATTTAGACTAAAGGATTAAGTCATGCGCCATAAAGTAAAAGGAAGAAAATTAAGTAGGACATCTGCTCACAGAAAAGCAACGATGAGAGCTCTTACTGTTGCTTTAGTAACTAGTGAAGATAAAAGCAAAGATAAAACTAAAGCTAACTATACAAACAGAATAGTAACGACAGTTGCGAAGGCAAAAGAATTAAGAAGATTCATCGAGCCTTTGATAACTAGATCAAAAGAGGATACTCTCTTAAATAGAAGGATGGTTTTTGCTGCTTTACAACATAAAGAAGCTGTTAAACGTTTGTTCGACGAGATTGGTCCGCAAGCAAAAGAACGCCCAGGCGGTTACACTCGTGTAATAAAAACAGGTTTTCGGCAGGGTGATGGGGCAGATATGGCTATTATTGAATTAGTTGATTTTAATGATGTAAAGCCAGAAGGCGGTAAAACTACCAAAAAGAAACGTACTAGACGTGCTGGTAAATCTGCGGCAAAATCTACAAACACTGCAGAATCTGCGGCAAAAATAGAAGTTCAAAATCAGAAGGATGAAGATATACCTTCAACAGAAGAGAAGCCTGAATAATTTTTTTTAGACATTAATAAATAATACGTCTTGGCGTATTATTTATTAAATTTTTTTTTGATTCCCTATTGACATAGATTAGATAAGTCTCGTATCTTTGTAATCTGTCACAGAATTTTTTGTGGCAAAAGTTATTTGAAATATTGATAGAGAATAGAACAGATTGTTTGTGCGAGCTAGAGATAGCTTGGAAATTCTTTTGAATGGAAGAGAGCGTAGGATTAGGCTCACAGAGTATATAATTTAGAAATTACAATGGAGAGTTTGATCCTGGCTCAGGACGAACGCTGGCGGCGGGCTTAACACATGCAAGTCGAAGGAGAAGGTTGTTGCTTGCAATGACTGGAGACTGGCGAACGGGTGAGTAACGCGTAGACAACCTGCCTTTAGTTGGGGGATAACACTGCGAAAGTGGTGCTAATACCGCATAATGCAGCGGGGCCGCATGGTCATAGTTGTTAAAGCCTTAGGGCGACTGAAGATGGGTCTGCGTGCTATTAGCTAGTTGGTGTGGTAACGGCGCACCAAGGCGATGATAGCTAGGGGGTCTGAGAGGATGATCCCCCACACTGGGACTGAGACACGGCCCAGACCTCTACGGAGGGCAGCAGTGAGGAATCTTGCGCAATGGGCGAAAGCCTGACGCAGCCACGCCGCGTGTCGGAAGACGGCCCTATGGGTTGTAAACGACTTTTACCAGGGAAGAACGGGAGGGTTTCGACCTTTTATGACGGTACCTGGTGAATAAGCACCGGCTAACTCCGTGCCAGCAGCCGCGGTAATACGGAGGGTGCAAGCGTTGTCCGGAATCATTGGGTGTAAAGGGTGCGTAGGCGGATGTTTAAGTCTGAGGTGAAATCTTGCCGCTTAACGGTAAAATGGCCTTGGATACTGGATGTCTTGAGTGCAGAAGAGGCAGGTGGAATTCGTAGTGTAGCGGTGAAATGCATAGATATTACGAAGAACATCAGTGGCGAAGGCGGCCTGCTGGTCTGCAACTGACGCTGAGGCACGAAAGCGTGGGGAGCGAACAGGATTAGATACCCTGGTAGTCCACGCCGTAAACGATGCATACTAGGTGTTGGCCCTTAGGGGTCAGTGCTGCAGTTAACGCATTAAGTATGCCACCTGGGGAGTACGTCGGCAACGATGAAACTCAAAGGAATTGACGGGGGCCCGCACAAGCGGTGGAGCATGTGGCTTAATTCGATGCAACGCGAGGAACCTTACCTGGGCTAAATCCACAGCGCTACCTCTGGAAACAGAGGGTTCCTTCGGGACGCTATGGAAGGTGCTGCATGGCTGTCGTCAGCTCGTGCCGTGAGGTGTTGGGTTAAGTCCCGCAACGAGCGCAACCCCTGTGGTTAGTTACCAGCACGTAAAGGTGGGGACTCTAGCCAGACTGCCTACGCAAGTAGTGAGGAAGGTGGGGACG
>OY829281.1:0-1780000 GCA_963691715.1 Balneolaceae bacterium | reverse complement strand
ATTGTAAAACTAGAATAGTAGGGGGAACTAGTTTAATTGGATACGATCAAGTGAAGGCCAGAGTAGCAAAAATCCAATCATATTTTACTGTTTGTTCAGCAATGTGCAATTTTACAAGTACAAATGTCCCATTGCATAAAAATACATCACGTATGGATGTAGAGGCTAATGCAATTAAAACAGTACTTACAGATTATATGCAGAAAGCTTCTCAATCTTTATTACAACTTTCAGGTGCTAAAGGTTATAGATTAGATCACATAGCAGGGCGATCAACAGTTGATAGTAGACCATTCCAGATTTTTGAAGGATCCAACGATATTTTGTACCAGCAGATATCGGAATCGATACTAAAGATGATGAGAAAATTGAAAAGTAAAAATCTGTACGACTTCCTTAAAGATTATGACCTAACAATTCGTTCGTCAGATTACTTTAAAGAGATATTAAATTTTGAGATAGATACAAAAATGCCTCAAAGAAAATTAGTTCAATTAGGGGAGGCTTTAGGTAGGTTGATATCGATGGAGCTTACTTTAGATTTAGGTGATAAAGGATTCAATAATCAATTAATCAATAATGCACTAGATAACCTACAACTTGAAATAAAAAGTATTTTATCATCATTTAAAAGTGATACACTTAGCCAGGTAGTTGAAGACTTTCAGATAGAAAGTTCATGGTTCAACCTTCAATTGGTGAATGCAAAGTAAAAAAATAGTTGTTCTTACAGGTGCTGGAATTAGTGCCGAAAGTGGTCTTTCAACATTTCGTGATTCTGGAGGTTTATGGGATGGTCACGATATTTCAGAGGTAGCAAGTATTGATGGTTGGTATAAAAACCCGGAAAATGTTTTGGAGTTTTACAATAAGAGAAGAAAACAGCTTTTAAATGTTAAACCGAACAAAGCTCATCTCTTTTTAGCAAAACTAGAGAAAAACCATGATGTTACTATTATTACTCAAAATGTAGATGATTTACATGAGAGAGTAGGTTCCTCGAACATAATTCATTTACATGGTGAATTAACTAAAGCTAGAAGTGAAATTAATACCAAAATATTAGTTGACATACAATATAAAGATATAGCTATAGGAGATATGGCTGAGGATGGTTGCCAGTTAAGACCAGCAATAGTTTGGTTTGGGGAGATGGTTCCATTAATTGAAACCGCTGCAAACATTATAAAAAATGCAGATTACTTAATAGTCATTGGAACCTCCCTCGAAGTGTATCCTGCAGCAAACTTAGTATACCATGCGTCTAAAAAACTCAAAAATATATAATTGATCCGAAAAATCCTGAATTGAAATCATATGAAAATTGGGTTCATATAAAGAAGTTTGCGACTGAAGGAGTTATGGAATTATTTGAAATACTTTAAAAATTTTACATGAAAAGTAGTAAAGAAGAAAAAACAATAATAGAACAATTTATTTTACCTTTTTTTCATTTTGAAAAACGATTCCCTTTAATGCCAGGGAAAAGTGAAAAAAGTATAGAAGCTAAAATTCTAGGTATTAATAATGAAGATTTAAAGTCAGCAAGGGTTAAAGCGCAAAATAATGCAAAAAAAGCTGCACTTGAACTTTTAAAAGAAGAGGATATAATAGAATTAATTCAGAAGTTACCTTTTGATGGAAATGAAACTATTGTAGGTTTTGGAGATTCCACAACAGAAGATGATCAAGGTTGGTTTCAAATTCTTAAGGAAATACTAGAAATTACGATAGATAATGCACAGTTTAATTTCATCAATGCTGGGATTTCAGGTAATACAACATCAGAAGCATTAAGAAGAGTGGATAGAGATATTTTATTGCATGAACCAGACTGGGTAATAATAAATTTAGGTACTTTTGATCTTCAAAGATTAAATATCACTCAGCATAGAACTTTACTTCCTTTGTCTGAAACTTGGGAAAATTTAAATTCGATACAAGAAGTTCTTACTGATAATATTTCTAATGAAATTGTGTGGATAACACCAACTCCAATAATTTCCGAATTAATCGAAGCTCACCCATTTTATGAGTTTATCATAGAGAATAAAGAGGTTAATCAGTTAATAGATATTATTGCAGGAAAAAAAGGAGTTATAGTAGATCCTCAAGGTAAGAGGATGGGTAAAAAACCTGATCCGTGGAACTATATCAGTGATGGTTTAAACCACTCATTAATTGGACATATTAATACAGCAAGAGAGCTACTAAAAGGGTTTGCTAGTCTAAAAAATTAAAAATTCAACCTCACATTAATTAATTCGATTGCTGGACGATATGCTAAAACAACACCATTATTTTTTGATTCAAAATTCGAGATAAGGGTAGGGTTAATTAATCCTATGGATGTGTCATTATCGAATGAAACAGTCGCTAAACCTTCTGCATTCTTAGGTAATGAATAATTGAAAGTTAATGGTTCATTTGATCGTTCGGCTATGATAAATGAATCAATAATACCGAACCCAAACCCTATAAATGCACCTAACCCTAAACCATATTTTGTTGCATCAATTAAAGGCTCATTAGAAACCAAACTTAATGACATAGCTATTAACCCACCTCCAGCAGCTCCATAAAATGTATCCATTAACAAAATAATAGAACTATTATTACCATCATTAAAAAAACCAGAGACAATCATATCTTTACCTTCTCCGCTATATACATCATATGCACCTATTCCAACACCAAAAAGAGTTCCAAGGCCTAAGCCTACCTGTAGTGCATATAGATCTTCTAAGTTTTTATTGAAAGGAGCATTAACTTTTTTATTCGTCATTAACATAGACGCACCTCCAAGAACTACACCATTTATTGCACCATTCAAAGTATTTGATCCAAGAATTTGAACACTTTGAGCTTGTACATTTACAACAACTAAGCTCAAACAAATTGTTAATACTAATAATGAAAGTTTAAAATTTCTCATATTTGGTTTTTTGTAAATATAGTAAAAAAGAGGATCTATCTTCTCATATCAAATAGGATTATTTAAGGCTACTGGAATAATTTTTCCATTAAATAATTTCCCATTAGAAGTTATAAAATTTGCAATGTATTCGCCCATCATTTTCGCTGAAACACTTGGTTTGATATTTGGAAATGCAATTTGTTGCATTTCGGTAGATACTGTGCCTAATGCTAAACAATTTACTCTGATTTGATCATTAGATAATTCAAGAGCAAGCGATTCAGTTAAATTTGCTAAAGCAGCTTTAGTTCCACTGTAAGCAGAAAGTCCTTCGAATTTAACAGAGCCTTGATACCCCCCCATGCTACCAACATTAAGTATATGCGCATTTTTATTGAAATATGGTAAAAGTGATTGAATCAAATTAACAACAGCAAATAAATTTATTTCAAAGTGATGCTTCCATTCTTCAATGGTTAACTCTTTAAAAGGTTTATTTATTAAAATTGCCGCGTTGTTAATTAAGCCGTCAATTCCATTCTGATCTTTTGAAACGCTAATAATTTTTTTTAAACCAGCTGCTGTTGAAATATCTACGGCTACTGGAATAACAGATTCTCTATGTTTTTTGGTTAATTTTGATAATATTTTCTCACTTCTTGCAACAGCTATGACTTTATCTCCTCTTTCTAGTAAAGAAATTGTTGTGGCATATCCAATACCTTTACTGGCACCTGTTACTATATATTTCTGCATATTTTAAATTGTAAATAAATTCTGGTATAAAAAAACTAAAAATTGTATTGATTTGATGATCATCCTTATCTTAGTTGAAAAAGTTGGATCACTAAATGAAAAAAAGAGCACTAGTCCCTGAAAATATAAAAGACTTAAAAGCATATGTGCCAGGTAAAACTATTGCCGAAGTACGTAAAGAATATAAACCTTCTCGAATTTTAAAGTTAGCATCTAATGAAAATAGGTTTGGTAGAAGTTCTAAGGTAGATGTGGCAGTTTTAAACGCTTTAGAAACAGTTCATGATTATCCAGACCCTGAGGCACTTAAATTAAGATCCGCGATTTCATCTCGTTATGGGATAACTGAAAATAAAGTAGTTTTTGGTGCAGGCTCTGAAAGTATGTTGGCAGGGTTATTTCGTTCATTTTTTTTAAACAAAGAAAATGTAATTACCTCTGATGCTACTTTTATCGGAGTGTTTATTCAGGCTAATATTCGTGGTGTGAAGGTCAAGAAGATACCCATTTCAAAAAATTTTCGGTTCGATTTAAAAGCAATGGTTAACGCCATAGATGAAAATACTAAAATGTTATATATCGCCAATCCAAACAATCCTACGGGCACTTATATAACAAAAGACGAATTTGAATGGCTACTTTCTGTGGTTCCAAGGCATATATTAATTGTAATGGATGAGGCTTATTATGAATATGCCCATTTTTTAAATGATTATCCGGCTGTATTAAGTTACAATCAGGAAAACTTAATTGTTTTAAGAACCTTTTCTAAAGGATATGGATTGGCAGGTTTTCGGGTAGGTTACGCTATTGCTGATTCTAATGTAATCAGTTTTCTAAAGAAAACTAGGTTGGCATTTGAACCTGGTTCTTTAGGACAAGCAGCTGCATTAGCTGCATTTGAAGACCAAGATTTTTTAAAAAATAGTGTATCAATCGTTGAACAAGGTAAACAAGAATTATATACCTTTTTTGATCAACTTGGCATAACATATTCTAAATCAGCTGCCAATTTTGTGATGATTGAATTGCCAAGTGAGAAGGATGCATTTCATATTACTCAAAAATTGTTAGAACAAGGAGTTATTCTTCGTCATATTAAAGGATTTGGGTTGCCAAAATGTATAAGAATTACTATTGGGTTACCAGAAGAAATGGAGCACTTTAAGAAATTGTTTAAAGAAATAATCGAAAAAGAATTATCGCATATTTAATGAAACTAACTGAATTACTATCCCGGCTTGCAAAACTAACAACAAAAATGTCAGTGGAAAAATCAGTTAAATAAATTTTATTTGATAAAGATATTTAACCTCATTAGAACATCTCTTAAACAGAGTTACAAGAATCAACTATAATATTATAGCTAAATACTTTACAGGAATTTTGAATTATTTTCTTGTAATATAATTACGGTATGAGTTTAGGCCCGAAAATTTTATTAAGCATATTTTCACTAAGTTTAGTGATAGCAACAATAGGTGTTACTTCTAATTGGTATACAAATTCCATTCTTAATCAATTAGTGCAAAAAAATGTAGAAACAACAAGTATGGTTGAGCAAACAGCTAAATTAGAAAATAGGCTGTACCAATCCTTAATCTTACTTATTGAACTCAAGGAATCTCAATCAGAAGTCATACCAACGATCGAATTACAATCGCCTACTGAAAAAGTACTGATTCAAAATTTTGGGGTAATTATTGAAGAGATTAAATCCCATATAATTGATTTAGAGGGTACTATTTTAGTACATCATGAATTATATCAGACACACTTAACAGATGATTTTGAAGAACTACAACGAAATTTCCAATTCTATGAACAGTTAAGTATCGAGTGGTTAGAATTTAGAAAAGAAAATAAATCCCAATCACATCATATGTTTAGCAATTCCCTAACTCCTTACTTTAGTAATAATATTATTCCAGCCATATCTCATTTAAGAGAAGATGTAATGAATCAGCAAATTCAAGAGAATTCAAAACTAGATATTCAATTGAGGAGAGCGAGTTTATTTATTATAGTAATAACCATTATACTTATTTTTCTATCACTTGGAGTTGCTCTATTTATTTATAATTCAATTGTAAACCCTCTGAAAAATCTAAGTGTTGGAGCTCTTGCATTTGGAAAAGGCAACTTAGATGAAAGGGTGGAAGTTAAAACAAATGATGAGATAGGTGATTTAACTTCGACATTTAATAAAATGGCCTCTAACTTACAGAAAAGAACCTTAGCTCGAGATTATCTCGATAATATTATCGAGTCAATTCAGGAGGCATTAATTGTTACAGACGAACTAGGTGATATTGTAGGCCTTAATAAATCTGCTAGTGATTTATTGGCATACAAGAAAAAAAAACTAATTGGGAAACCCTTAACACAGCTACTGGATGAAGAGCTAGCCAATTTACAACATAATTCACCGAAGGCAATTCTTGAGCACACTATAGAGACTACATTGACCACTAAACATGGGAGAAAAATACCTGTTTTATTCTCGGAAAGTGATTTGATAAATTCAAAGGATGAATTTGTAGGAAAAGTAGTAGTTGCTACAGATATAACAGAAAGAAATAAAGCAAATGCACGAATTCGAGCGTCATTAAAAGAGAAAGAAATTTTACTTGCAGAAATTCATCATAGAGTAAAAAATAACCTTGCAGTTATTTCTGGAATCCTTGAACTACAGAGCCAATCATCAAATAACAAAAAAGTAGAGGAAGCCTTAACGGATAGCCAAACTCGCATTAAGTCAATTTCTCTTGTACATGAGATGCTTTATCAAAGCGAAACTCTTGCAAATATAAATTATAAAGAATATGTAGATGACTTAATCGTATCACTTTCAGAATTAGATTTAGTTGTTAATAAAGGTATTAATTTTACTACAGATACAGAAGAATTATTGTTGGATCTTAATATCGCTGTACCTTGTTCAATGTTATTAAGCGAAATTATTGTTGATCGTTTAAAAAATTCTTTTGATGATTGCTCTAGAGGAAATATCCATATTGTAATAAAACATCTGGATTTAAATGTTGAGCTTTCTGTAGAGCATAATGGAAAACACTCGTCTATGAACACAACGCAAATGACTTTAGGATATACCCTTATTAAAACTCTTATTAATCAGCTGGGTGGTACCTATTATGAAGAATATTTAGAGAGTAGAAAAGTTGATAGAATACGCATTGTGTTTCCGATCAATGCTAATAATGATTAATTATGTGAACCATTTAGTTGTTAGATAATCCTAAATAGATTTTTTGAGTTTAGATAAAATTGATTGAGCATGAGAAGATTGTGAAAGTGATCCTGAAAGCTCTGCACGCTTCTTATGAATATTCTCAAGATTGTTAGTCCCTTCCCAAAGCATTTTTTTAATTTCTTTCATTGCTTGTTTAGAGTATGAGGCAAGAGTGCTACACAATTCAGAGGTTTTTTTTGATAACTCTTCTTGATTGTATGCAAGATGATTATATAAACCTTTATTAAAACACCACTCTGCTGTTTTCCAGTTTTCTGAATCTATGGTGAGTGAACTGAAGGCAGTTACTCCAATTTTTCTAATTACAGATGGTGCTATCACAAATGGTCCAAAACCAATAGAAAGTTCACTAAGTTTTATTGAAGCTGAATCTAATGCCACCACATAATCACAAGCTGCAATAATACCAACACCTCCACCTACCGCTTTACCATTCACTTCAGCAATTACAAATTTTGGACAATTTTTTATTGCTTCTATTAGGAAACCAAAGCCAGAAAAGAAATCAGTGGCTTGTTTGTCATTTTCAATGGCCAATAATTCATTTAAAGAAGCTCCAGCACAAAAAGTTGTTCCTTTGCTGGTAAGTTTTATTACAGCACAAGAATTGTTAGCGCTAAGAGATTTTATTTCATTGATAAGTCCTAAGAGTAGATTTGATGGCAAAGAATTACTTTTTGGGTGGTGAAATATAATTTCACCAACTTGATTGGTTATGTTAACCTTTATTTCACCTTCCATTTAATTATCCATTAACAAATAATGATTTTGGATTTCCGTATTTAATTCTTCGAATGAGAGGGGTTTAAAATCTCTGGAATCAAATGGAGCTATAGCAGTAAATTTATCAGTTTGTGATTGAAATTTTAAATTTTCTAGTAAGCAACCAGCAGAAGTAAGAAATTTATTTGAATTTACTTTATTTGTTGATGGAATAAAGATTTCCAGTTGATGAGAATTGATGTTTTTTGGTATAAATATAAATGAAGTATTTTTATTTAAAGAAGGTGAGGATTGTGCTTTTATGGAACAAAAAAATATAAAACTAAAAAAAAAGGTACCTATGATTCTCATATTGGTAAAGTACTTTAGGATTTAATCGTTAATATACTCTAAATCAAATTAATTAATTTAAATTGTTAGTATTCAATAATATTTAAACTAATGTTAATAAGGATATAAGTATTCTATACTTCATATCATTTAAAATGTTTGCAGCTGATCAAAAAGCTCAACATATTTACCTGATATCAATTTTTTTAGGGTCAAGACAACTTAAGGGATATTAAAATTCCATAAGTTGTTGTATGCCAATCCGTAATAAGTATATATACCGTTCACGAATTTCTGAGGCTAAATTCCGACAGATTCTACGCCTTTTTTGCCTAGATCTAACCGCGGTGCAGACCGCCGAACTCAGTGGTATTTCTCGCAATTCAGTCAACAAACATTTAACAGCTATCCGCAGGCGTATCGCCGAGTTTTGTGAGTCCGAATCTCCATTTAGTGGACAGGTGGAAGTCGATGAATCTTTGTTTGGTGCCCGACGAGTAAAAGGTAAACGGGGACGCGGTGCGTATGGAAAAGTATTGGTATTTGGACTCTACAAGCGTAATGGAAAGGTGTATACAGAGGTGGTGCCCAACGCCTCTAAAAAGACCTTACAGGCTATTATTAGAGGAAAAGTAGCCCTAGAAAGTGTGATTCATTCCGATGGCTGGCGAGGCTACAATGGGCTGGTGGACTTAGGGTATGCTAAGCACCTACGTGTGGATCATGGGCGCAATGAGTTTGCCACCTCCACAAGCCATATCAACGGAATAGAAGGCTTTTGGGGATTTGCTAAAACCCGATTAGTTAAGTGCCGGGGAATGCACCCCGCTACTTTTTACCTGCATCTTAAAGAGTCCGAATTCCGATTCAATTATCGTAAAGAAAATATCTATCCAAAACTCTTATCTTTAATCCGAAACAACCCTCTTAAGTTGTCTTGACCCTTTTTTTATTATTCATGAAAAAGACACTCTTTATTTTATTCTTAGCGCTTATTTGCCAAACAGCTTATTCACAATCGATGCCTCATGTGATGCCATACATCTTACCGATGAAGGAACGGGCAAAAATTATTGATGATATACTTAAGGATAAAGTAGAAACAATTCTCCCAGATATTATGAGGAAGAATGATCTAGATATGTGGGTGATTATTGCCCGAGAATATAATGAAGATCCTATAATTAAAACCATGTTACCTTCTACATGGTTAAATGCTCGCAGGCGTACAATTTTAGTAATTTTTGATCGTGGTCCAGAAGAGGGTTTAGAAACATTAGCAGTTGCTAGATATGATGTTGGTGAAGTATTTAAAAAAGCATGGGACAAAGAAGTACAACCTGATCAATGGGCACGGCTTAAGGAAATAATAGATGAGCGAAATCCTAAAAATATTGGGATTAATCAGTCGGAGCATTGGCAACATGCAGATGGCATGGTATTTACCGATTACCAAGAAATGATTCAAGCACTTGGAAATGAGAATACAGCTAAACTTGTATCTGCAGAAATGGTAGCCGTAGGTTGGCTGGAAACCCGTTCGGCTAAAGAAATGGCGATATATCCTCAAATTGTGAGAATTGCTCATGAAATCATTGCGGAAGGTTTCTCAAGTAAAGCCATACAGCCAGGTATAACAACTACAGAAGATGTTGTTTGGTGGTACAGAGAAAGAATTCGTGACTTAAATTTGATTACATGGTTTCACCCATCTGTGTCTATTCAAAGAGCTGATCCTGAATCCTTTGATCATCTAAGAACATTCGATTCTAGACCTGGTAACAATGTAATACAGCCAGGTGATCTTCTACATGTTGATTTTGGAATTACATATCTCCGCTTAAATACGGATACTCAACAACACGCTTATGTGCTAAGACCAGGTGAAACAAAAGTTCCTGATTATTTAAAAAAGGCATTTGATAACGGTAATCGACTTCAGGATATCTTTACAAATAATTTTAAAGAAGGAAGAACAGGTAACGAAGTGTTAGCTATGTCACGTAAACAAGCTATTGAAGAAGGATTAAAACCGTCAATTTATACACATCCTATAGGATATCATGGCCATGGGGCAGGTACTACATTAGGCATGTGGGATGCACAAGGTGGAGTTCCCGGTGATGGTGATTACCCGCTTCAGCTAAATACTGCGTATTCCATAGAACTAAATAATGCCACTTACATTGAAGAGTGGGGTAAAGAAATCCGAATCATGTTGGAAGAAGAAGCATTTTTTGACAAATCTGGAGTGTGGTACATTGATGGCAGGCAAAAAGAGATTATGACTATTCCACGAATACCTGCAAGGCAGTGATTACGAATTATTTATTAATCCAATTACCAACTTAGCAAACTCGTCTTTTTTCATTTCAGCGGCTTCTTTCACTTCTGCATGATCTAATTTTTGATCGATAATACCAGCTGCAGCATTAGTGATGAGAGAAATAGCAGTGGTTTTTATTCCTAGATTACTGGCTGCCATTAATTCTGGAGCAGTACTCATGCCAACAACATCTCCGCCAAGCTTTCTAAAAGCTAGAATTTCAGCTTTTGTCTCATAATTCGGACCTGTTACATATAAATATGTACCACTTTTTATTTCAACACCAATACTTGTTGCAATTTTTTGAGCCGAAATAGCATTTTTTTTTAGAGTTTCTAGCCAGTTAATTTTTTTTGGAATAGGAATTTCTACATACGGATGAATAATATTATTAATCACCATAAGATCTCCAACACGATAAGAGAGGTTTATACCCCCAGCTGCATTGGATATAATTAATGTATCAACTCCAAAGTTTGCGGAAAGTTGGACAGGAATAATGGAAGTTGAAAAAGGGTATCCTTCATAAAAGTGAAAACGTCCTGAAAATGCCATTACTGTTTTATCAGCAACATTACCAACGATTAAAGAACCTGAATGCCCAGCAACAGTTGATTTTGGGAAATTTGGAATCTCGGCATAAGGAATAGTAGTTGTGTTATGAATTTGTGTTCCAAAATCTCCTAGACCAGACCCTAGAATAATGGCTATATCTATTTTAGTGGGTAATCCAAGGTTAGTGAGATATAAAAATATTGAGGTAATCTTTTCAGATATTATCTTCATAATTCACTGGTTTCGTGAAGTATCCTTGTTTTTCATCATAGCCTGTTAACCGTACTATTGGATGATAATCGTCATGATAACAAAGAATTAAGTAATCATTTTGGAACGCAAAGTTAGCTAATCGTTCTCTTTGTGATTGACTCATCTTAGGATCATAATCATATTTAGCAGCAAATTTTCTATTGATTTGATTTCTTGTTGCAATTACATCTCCAGCCATTAAAAATTTATTAGAACCATCATTAAAAAAAAGAGCTACATGATGTTGTGTATGACCTCCTATGGTTTCAACACTAATTTCTGGATATGAATTATCTATTTCTTCTAGAAAATGTAGGTTAGCTTTCGCATCTAGAAAAGCAATGAATTCTGTTTTTTCTTCATCATAAAAAACATCTTTATGTATAATTCTAGTCCAATCTACTTTTGAAACCCAAATTTTAGCTTCTGGGAAAGTAAGTTCCCAAAAGCCATTTTCTCGGTGAGCAAGCCCTCCAATGTGATCATAATGTAAATGACTAATAAATATGTCTGTTATTTCAAAGTCTTGGATATCATGATGGTCAAGATTTTTCAGGATAGAATGAACTCCTGTATCTTCACCAAATTCACCTATTCCAACATCAAAAAGTATCTTTTTTGTAGGAGTATTTATTAAGAAAGGATTTAAAGAAATTTTGAGTGATGCACGAAATTGTCTGCCAGTTCTGGGAATTCTAATAAATTTTTTATCTATCCCAACTGAAAATGTACCATCATAAAGTGCAGTCACATATGTTTCATTCATCTCGGTCGGTCTTTTGATTCTGTACAACGGCATCATACTTTTCATAAGCATTAATGATATCTTTTACTAACCGATGACGAACAACATCCTCATCACCAAGATTTACAAAATCAATACCTTCTATATCTTTAAGAATTCGTTGAATGGAAATCAGACCAGATTGGTGCTTACGGGGTAAATCTGTTTGGGTGATATCACCAGTAATGATTGCACGGCTGTTAAACCCGATTCTTGTTAAAAACATCTTCATTTGAGTATTTGTAGCATTCTGAGCCTCATCCAGAATAACAAACGCATTATTTAATGTACGTCCCCTCATGTAAGCAAGTGGTGCTATTTCAATCACATTCTTTTGTAAATGCAAGTCTAACTTGTCTTGATCAATCATATCTTCTAAAGCATCGTACAAAGGGCGTAAATATGGGTCAATTTTTTCTTTCAGATCGCCGGGCAAAAATCCCAAGTTTTCACCTGCTTCAACAGCTGGGCGAGCAAGGATGATTTTTTCTACTCTTCGTTCTTTTAATGCTTTTACTGCGAGTGCTACCGATGTATATGTTTTTCCCGTTCCTGCAGGCCCAATTGAAAAAACAATATCATGGATTGCAGAAGATTTATAAATTTCTTTTTGACCAGGAGTTTTAGCGACTACTGCTTGACCTTTATGCGTATAAAGTATCAGTTCCCCATCTCCAATATCTACTGTAGACGTATTTTTGGTACTTAGTTGTCCATTTTTTAAAGTAATAAGTGTATTTACATCCTCTTTACTTATTTTATTCTTTCGAGACACTATCTCTATCATCCCAACGATTACTTCTTTTAAAACCATTACTTCTTCGGCGGGACCTGAGAGTTTAATCCGTTCACCTCGAGCATTAATATTAGTTTCTTGAAAGGTTTCTTCCAAGATTCTGAGTTGTTGATCCTGCAATCCAAATAATATGATTGGGTCAACCCCTTGTAATTCTATTCTTTGTTCAAGAAATGTTCTTGGGTCTTCTATAACGGTAAGGTTTTAATTTTTAGATGAATTATCAGAATCCATATTGGTTTATAAAAGTTCAATTAGTTCTTTAACTCTTGATTTAATATTCTGTGCCTTAAAAACACTGCTACCAGCAACTAAAACATCCGCCCCTGCATTTTTCACATCTACGATATTTTTTAAATTTACTCCACCATCTACTTGAATTAAGAAACTATGATTTCCAGCTTCCCTTAAATCAACCAGTTCTTCAATTCTTTGGTATGTGTTTTCAATGAAGCTCTGACCTCCAAAACCTGGATTAACACTCATTAGTACTACCATATCAATTTCCGACAAAATCGGTTCAATGTTGTAGAGAAAAGTTGCAGGATTAATAGCTACCCCAGCCATTATTCCATAACTTTTTATTTTTTGGATGGATCGATGTAGATGTGGGCAGGCTTCATAATGTACAGCAATTAAATCGGCGCCAGCATTAACGAACTCTTCAACGTAAAAATCGGGATTTTCTATCATTAAATGAACGTCTATAAACGCTTCATTTGAAATTCTTGATACTTGTTTAACAATTTCAGGACCATAACTTATATTTGGCACAAAATGACCATCCATAATATCACAATGAATCCAACGAACACCGCCATCAAGAGTATGTTGTATATCTTTTTCTAGAGTCAAAAAATTGGCGGCTAAAATGGAAGGTGCCAATACTGGAAGTTCAAAATTCATGGGTTAATTCTCCTAATTTTAAGGAGTTTGATTATTGTTAATACCAGTTGAATCAGTAATTATTACTCCACCTTCTATTTCTTCAATTACATCAAATCGTTCTGATATTACTAAAGTTAAAGATTCTCCTTCAACCAGAGAGGATACATTAGGTGAAAAATCTAAAACAACATTTGGGGCTACTTCTTTTATAGGTTGGAATCTAATTTCTCCCACTCTTAAACCAGCTTCTCTTAATTTGAATTGAGCATCAGGCAACCTCAAACCTTTAATAGAAGGAACAGTGACAATTTTATCTCCAAGACCATCGCTTACCACCAATTCTATGGTTGTTCCGCGGTCAACTATCGTTCCTTCATCAATACTTTGACGCATCACCGCGTTTTTAAATCGAGAAGATTCATAACTGATTGACCCAACTTGGATCCCATAATTTTGGAGTTGAACTTGTGCATTTCTAAGAGAAAGATTTACCACATTTGGTACAGTAACCTTTGGTTTAACAGCAGCATTAACCGTTAAATATATTTTTCGGTTTGGTTTCACAAGAATAGAAGCTGAAGGAGCTTGATCAATGACATAATTTGCTGGATATGCAGAATTAGCTCTACGATCAGCAACTTCGAAACGAAGTCCTATACTTGTAAGTTGTTCTTTTGCTTCTTCTAAAGAAATTCTTGTGATATCCGGTACAGTAATTCCTTCATTATATTTGGTATAATGTGGCATAATAAATTTATCTAAGGTAATGAGTGAGAGAGCTCCTAACCCTACAAGTGAAAAAATTATTATGTACAGGAATTTATTTGTAAAAAGTGCTTTTAGCATAGCTGAAAATACGAGAAGATCTGTGATGTTAAAAGTGCCAGATCAACGAAATTGATTCTTCCCCAACTAACTTAGATTTTGTTTCTAATTTAGTATTTTTGAGCTTTATTGTGAAAAACGCATCAAACGCTGATATAACATGATTTACCACTAAAAATTTGATGATGTTCCCAGCCTGGCGATAATTTTCATTGAATTCGGCAGCTCTATCGCGTCCTTCCATGAAATTAGGAGTTATCATTGAATTATCCCATGTGTAGCCAAAAGAAATATGATTTTCCCCATAACCATAATATAGACCATTTGGATCATTTCTTGTTGTATAGAAATCTTGCCATCCAGGTTGAAATTGGTAATACTTACTCATTAATTCATAATATTGTTGAGAACCAAAATCTTGTAAAACATGGGAAAATTCACTTCTAACAGTTCCATCTTGTTTTATAAAAGGGGTTTTAACCTCAACTTTCCGGATGAGAGATAATCCTGATGTACCAAGTTTCCCCCAATCATTGGATGTTTTTTCAAAATCTGGTTCAAGATTACTAACTAACTCACTTAAGTTTAGGAATTCATTCAAGTCTTGATTTAAGCCATGTGCATTTGAGTAATCTACCAACCATTTTGCATAAGCAACAGGGCTCCAATTTTGATCTGCATATGCTTCATAAGCACGTTCGTTATCTTTAGCTTTTCCATTTTGATTAAAATAATATGCTAGGCTAATAACCTCTGCTAATAGATAGATTGTAGCTCGTCCCCATTTATCATTTAGTGCCTGACCACTTCCTGGGATTATTGCAGAAGATAACATTGCAATACCCGGCTTAGTTTTTGTGGCCTCAAATATTGAATTAGATGTATATTCAGTCGAAAATTGATCCGGCAAAAAAGATAATTTTGTTTGGTATACTTGCAATGAATCAGCAGATTCTTCCAGTAATATTGGTCCACTTAAAAAAGATTTCATTGGTTGAGCTTTAGTGCTAATTCCATAAAACATTATGATGAGAAAAAATAATAGCGATCTCATAGTAGTTCAAAATCAAAGGTTAAACCAAAGTGCATGAGTATTTCTTTACCATAACGAACACGATTACTGTCTGTTCCTGTTTGAAAAGCATCGGGTAAAGTGACAGAGAAATCATTGAATCCGTAACTTGCACTAAGGAAAAATTTAAGAGGGAATAAATAGTATCCGCTAGAGGCTAATCGTAACTCGGCTCCAATACCACTCTTTAAGTTGTTGCCAGTTGTAAGTCTGCGGGCGGTTTCAGAACCTGAGCTATTCCCCAAAAACCATCCATTACCGGTTTCGAAAAAGAATCGTGCATACATCTTATCAAACATATACGGACCAATTTGAGTATTTATATTTTTAAAAATTGGCATAAACCAACTTAAACTTGTAAAAGCGGTCTGATTACCTGCTATGGCAAAAAATGGATAGCTACGCATTCCTAAAAAACCACCCACATAATCTGTATAGAAAGAATCTTTTGGGTCATTGAAGTAGGTAAATCCTCTTACTCTGGCTTGAAAAGCTTGGTTGCCAAATATTTTAAATCCATACCGCACATGTAATTCCGTAGATTGATTTTTTGTTTTATTAAATATTGGGATTAATACTCCTTCTTTAATTTCATATTCTTCTAGAAGTTGCGAAGGTTGATATTGATATCTTAGATATCCCTTAAGACCTAAAGGTGCAATATCGGCATCAACGGTATACGTATAATAGTTAAAAGTGTATGCTAAGGATAGAGTAGTAGCTTTAAAATATTCTGAAGATGATCCACTAATTAATGTCTCTAATTCTTTTGAAAAAAAATTGTCGGTTTGAACTTGGTAGGGGGAATATCCTATACCAAACTCAATTAAACTTCTTCTACTCAATTTCGAACGCAGAAAAAGATTTGCTTCCCAAACTTCATACCCAATGTCTACACCAGTAGTGTCTGGTGTGCATGAGGTACAAGGGAATTCTTCTATGGATAGTCCATTTTTTACATTCCTATGTAAATTGAAGATTTCGATGGCAATGGTTGGTGACCAACTCCTTTTTATGAATGGGAGCCCTCGATATTCTGCCATAAAAAAAATATCTCTATCTAATCTAAATAATCGACTCGGTGAAAAGAAGTCACCAATATCTTCGGCAGGTTTTGATGTAAGGCCAACCATTATGCCTCCGAAAACAGACAATTTATCAATTGCATCACGATTAGCGAAATAGACTCCTGGTTTCATATCACGCAAAAGATTTTCACCAAGTTTGCCAAAATTCCCTTCTCGAAGTAAAGCTCCATTACTTCCATTAAGTTTTGTATAGTTGTCAAATCGTAATACTGGAAAAAATGAATAGTTCAGGAATGTATCTTCATAATCCCTATACTCCAATTTTTCTGTACCATAAAAATTCGGAAGATTGAATTTATATGATCCAGTATCGGCTACATTTTTAGCATAATCATCAAATGCATCAATATCTTTATCATTATAATTATTTAGGGTTACCTCAGTATCCATATATAAATTCGGAAGTTTAGGCTCCTCGAAATCCACAACATCTGATGCATTGAGTATTTGTTTTTTTAACTTGTAACCGTCAGTCTCGTATTCCGAAAAATATAAGGTAGAGCCTATTTGATGAGGCATAAATGCACCACCAACAACTGAGGTCAGTTTTTTAGTTTTATGAGTCTCGAGGTCTTTTCTGTAAACATTAAATTGCCCTTTATGATTAGCAGCATAAAGAAGATATCTGCCATTTTCCGTAATAAAAGGATCTCTATAATCGGTGAAATTATCTGCTAATACATCCGAAATAACACCGCTCTTGAGGTTAATTTTTTTTATGCTTCTTTGTCCAAAATCCGCATATGAAAAGTAGATATCTTTTCCGTTAGGATGCCACATGGGAGAGAAGATAGTTTCAGCATCAGAAAAAGAGGTGATTGTTTTTAAATGTTCGGTACTATCTGGATGAAATGTGACTAAATTTTGAGTTCCAGATTCATATTTTATTGCTACTATATATTCATTGGTACCCCAATTAGGCGATTGTATTCGTGCTGATTGTGTCAGCCTCTTGCTTTCTTTTGTTTTAAGATCATAAATAAATAAATCTCGGTATGTCTCACCAAATTTATTTTTTTTGTTTACTGAATACACTATTTGATTTCCATCGGGTGAAAAAGAAAATGAGGTAGAAATAAAAGGTATAGTGGGTTGGGCGCATACCGCATGGTCATGATCATGGTGAGAATGATGTTCATCAATGGATGATATAGAAGATGAATCATTATCAGTTTGCAAATAAAGTGATACTGTGGAATGATCACGGCCTTTGTTTGATAAATAAGCTACCGTACTACCATCTGGTGAAACTTTAGGATAGAAATTAAAAAATCCATCTGATTCTATATAATCTGAGTTCGTTAATATTAAATCATTAATGATCGATTCATAATGATTTTTTCGTTCTTCAATCCAATCATTAAAAATTTGTGTACCAGATTCACCAGTGGCCATTTCTAGAGCCTCTTCAACGGTATATACTTTAGATTCACCCAAATTATTTGAAATCTCACGAAGTACATCATCCCCAAAACGTTGTGCCAGGTAGATCACAAATCCAAAACCTTGGTTATAAACGGTTTCGCGTTCTATACTAGTTTTTGAACTGAAAGTACCCATCTCCTTTAAAGAGAAATAAGTATCTGAAAGTATCCTAGTTCTTAAAATCATATCACGATGAGAGTCCCACGTATCATATCTTATGTCTTTTGTTTGATATTGAGCGGTTCCTTCGGCTAACCATGCAGGGATATTAATGGAAGCAAAAGGAAGGGAAACGATTCCATTAGGAAACCCATAGAGCACATCTGGTCTACGAACTTTTTCATAGGATAGCCATTGTAAATACAGTATAGGAATGGTTCGCTTTCTTTTCATTGAAGCTTGGATTTGAACAATATGCACAAATTCATGTGTGATTACATTTCGCATCCAGTTGTGGGTTCCACGAAGAGGTGAATCCAAAGACGGAACCCAAATATCAATTTTGTTATCAAAGAAATAAGCAGCTCCATTTGAATAATCTTCTCTATCTTTTAGAACTATATTCACTTTAGAATCTGGTTCATATTGATATAATTCTGTGATTGGATTATAGATCTCTTCAGCAATTCTAGATACAACTTGAGCTGATCTAGAATTACCTTCTTGAAAGTGAATAATAAAGTGAGTACTCTCAATGGAATACCATCCTAAGTGATTATGACTATACTCATAATATGCTGGATTCGTTTGCCCAATAACTATCCCTGAACCCAGTATAGTCAAAGGCAGAAGTAGATATATGTAGTATGCTTTTATCAATGGGCTACTGCTATTTTTATCATTTTGGACGCTCTACGTCCATTTACTTTTGCTTCAACACGTGCAAAATATGCCCCAGAACTCCATTCACTGGTATTTACAGTGATTTCTTCTGGGCTACCACCAAAAGATTGCACCTTATTTTCATAAACGATTCTACCTGTTAAATCAATGATTGTGATATCAACCATGCCAGCTGATTCTAATTGATATCGAATATAGGTTTCTTCATTGGCAGGATTTGGCCAATTATAGGTTTCTGATTTATTTAATACTGAAAATGATTCATCACTTTCATCACTTAAGGTAATATAGGCAGAAACTTTGTTGAAGGGGTTTTTCCCATAACGTCCAGGCCATTGTGTAGTGGTATGGTTTAAGAATTTCCAAGCCCGTAAATCTCCAGTATGACTTACAGCATATAATATTTTTTCATGCATTACAGGGTGGATGGGTTGAATATCCTTACCTAAGGCACCACCAACATATAGTGGAAATCCTTCAATTGGATTGCCATCTGTTTCAAAAGCAAAAATATTCATGGAGTATTCATCTTGCCCAACAACTAAAATATCCTGACGGTTATCACCTGTTATATCAGATATGATGGGAGTTCCGACAAATTGAATACTATTGGGAGCAATAATTGGTGTATTCGGTAAACGTGCTCCATTGAAGTTGTAGCCTTCAAGGGTATTTTCAGCGCGATTAATTCGATAGATGAGTCCTTCGTCAACGATAGCTGGCCATTCAGCTTTTGATTCTTCAAAGATGATATTAATTGGCTCAACTTTGGCTGGATTGACCAACGAAAAGCGACCATCTTCAAATATATAATAGTGGTTTCCAGTATTTGTTTGGATAGTGCCAGCAAATAATCGATGGTCATAATTTGCTAAATAGTCAGGGGTATTTTCACCAACGAATTCAACCTCATTACTATTAATTCCTGCAAATTTATCATTTATGATTTCTGAACGGAATTCATAACCAGAAGTATTTTGGATGATAGTGCCATCAGAAGTATCCACAGAAATATCAGTAAAATCTAAATCAATCACAGAACCATTTTGTGAACTAATAAAGCTTGTATTAGTTGTTACCTGGGTGTCCCATGATGTGCTTAAAGTACTTAAATCGTAGGCAATCAATCTTGAATTTGGGGAGGAAATGGGATTTTCCGATTTGATGACCTTAGAACCTAGTAATAGAGGTTGTTGATTATTTACACCTCCAAAAATTATTCCATCTGAAATACTTGGTTGAGATAAGTTGTATAAATAATAATTAGAAAAAGCAGGTACAACTAAAAGTGTATCAGAACCTGTGTGTAAAATGTCTAATTGTAGTGGATAATAGTCCCAATAATCGTCTTCTGGGGTGTAAAAAGTATTTATACCTATCTGGAAATAATACTGGTTATTTATATTGTAGTTACCATTACTGACTCGACTGATTCTAAAACTTGCTTTGGGTAGATTTTCTGAAAATTCGTACAATTCAAAACCTGATGGAGCTCCTGAATTTGAATTGTTATTTGGGTAGGTACTCGGGCTAAATTCATTATTGGGGTTAAGGTCAATTTCTCTGGTTTGTGTGATTACTCTGTAATCATTTCCTGCCCACCAAAAATCATAAGCGTATCCAAAGGTTGGGGTGTTATCAAAAAGACCAGCACTTTTTCCTATATCCTGTGCTCCGTCACCTTCTTCTAAATCCACCCCACGACGGTCTTCATTTGCATTTACCTGATCATAATCTAATGTTCTTGCTAATACTCTTTCATCAACATGCCAGATCAGAATTCCACCATTCAAATGGCGATCATCTTCAGTGTCAATTGTTCCATCTTCACCTACATCAATACCGCCTGGTAAACTCCAATCGAAATTACTTACATCAATAAGGGTTCCAGGAGTTAACATGGTATCAAATCCAGAAGCCTGAAATATGAAATCTTCGTCGAAATTAGTGAACTTTTTGTCCACTAAATTTCCATCAGTAGTTCGAGTTGTAAGGGTAATACTTGCTTCAGTTTCGGAAAGTAATTCAGGATCTCGATGACGATTTTCAATTAGAAAATACTCGGTTGAAGAAAGTTCAATTTTGGCAATGCTATTAGGTTCATTTAAGGAACCCGCTACAAGTTCTATCGGATTAGTCTCATCATATGAAATAATAACTGGAGTTTCCCATCCTAAAAATACTTTTTCCCATGCTGATGGCTCAGGTGGTAAAAGTCCGTTATATGCGAAGAATCCTGCACCATCCATCAATCCAAATCGACCAATCGCAGGTTGTCCGTTTTCGGTATTGAATAAATCTGGTAGGCCAAGATAACTACCTATAGAAGCACATAGTAATCCATTTATTGAGAGTGGAAATACAATTTCATTATCACTGATATCCGTACCTCTACGAGATTGAGTTCGAGGAATTAACATAGAATTGGTAACTCTAAACGTATCGTTATTTATAGAGAAACCATTGAATGAAGGATCATTCAATAGATCAGCAAGATTTTCTTGATCTAAGGTAATGGAAGGTAGGTCAAAAGGGGTGATGTCTAAACTTGTTCCAGTAAGTTCTACATCGCGCCCAATACCAGCATGAAAGATGACAAATGCTGTGTTTTCTGGATCTAAACCTGTGGCATCGAATCCCCCTTCGGAATCTACTTTGCTCCATACATCTTGCATAAGAGTTGCAATTTTTTCAAGAGTAAATCGCTCACCAATAGGGGAATATTCTTCCATAGGTTTATCTAATTTATAAACCTGTGGAAGAACCTGATAATCAATAATTAATTGATGATCAGATGATTTAAGAAAATAATTTTTTGCAAATTCGAGGTGAGTTTCAAAATAACTGCGATCATGTGGAAGTGGGTCAATAAAGGTTTGTTCTTCTCTCGAAAGATAGGGTAAACCGTCAAACCCATTAACTCCAAAAACACCAGTACCGGAGGTAAGTCTATTTGTATCTGCCTGAAATTCAACCATTAAAGCAATGATATTCAGATTACCTTTTGCTGGAGATATTTGCTGATTGTATCTATTTAATGATATAGAATGATTTCGTTTGAGTTGAAACTCTTGACTTTGAGTAGGCTGAATAAGAAAAAGAAAGAGCATGCTTACTAAAAACATGCTCTTTAATGTAGGGTGTTCCATATTCGCTAAAAGTCGACCAATAAACTAAACCTGAGGGTATTGGCTAGTGGATGGTCCGATTCTAAAGTTTTTATGTAGCTAAAGTCTACACCTATAGCATTATACCTGAGCCCAGCTCCAAATGTGATATATTTTCTGTCACCATTGTTAGGATCTTCATAATAGAAACCTCCACGTAATGCGAAAGTATTATCGTACCAATATTCTAAACCAGTTCCTATCATCAATTGTTGTAAAAGACTAACATTTACATTGGTTTGTCCGTTAAAATGAGTCCAAGAATCCCAAGAATCAATTAGAGCTTCTAATGGACCAGATGCGACACGCATTGTATCTAAAGTTCCATCACTATTTGTTGTGATTTTATCTTTAGTACGAGCCATGATTTTTGAAACATCAGTGGCAAAATTGATTTTATTGAATCCCTCTGGATCTAATTCGTAACTAAACGCAATACCAACTCTAAGTAAAGAAGGGAGAGGATCTTTTTGTGCATTATCTGTGTATTGCATTCCTGGTCCAAGGTTTGATAGATTGAATCCAGTACTTAATCTGGCACGATTACCACCAATATAAAATTTATTTGTACGATAGAGTGCAGAAAGATCTATGGCAACGCTACTACCAGGATTTACTTTTTGCTCACCTACCGATGTACCACTTGCCAAGCTTGAGTAAATAAAACGAAGGCTAGTTCCGAGTGCAAGATTTTGATGTACTTCAAAGCCATAGGATAGACCTAAAGCGAATTCTAAACTATTGAATTTAGATATAACATCTGGACTATCTTCGTTGGTAACAGCCTGCTCGCCTAAGTTTAGAAAAGTTAAGTGACCTCCAATAGTACCAACTCCCTCAACATATATTTTGCCAACCACATAATCGTAGAATAAATCGCTTACATTAAAGTTTTTCAACCAATTGGAGTGGGTTAAACTGATTTGATTATCGCGTTGAAATGCAAGTCCTGCCGGATTCCAGAACATTGCTGCAGCATTATCTGCCAGAGCTACTCCAGTGTTGCCCATGGCTGCACCACGTGAATCTGGTTCAATCTGCAAGAAAGGTACGGCAGTAATTGCAATTTGAGCAGTGCTAGTAATTGGGAAAACACTGACTAATAAAGTCAGCACACACAAAATTATTTTTTTCATAAGTGACAAATAGTTTAAGTCTAATAGTAAGGATATAATCCAAAATATGTGTTAGATAGTTATCTGATTATAACGAGCTTTTCGATTTTTTCTGTTGATTTTCTTCCTTCGGAGGTATCTGCTGTAACCCGAAGCACATAAATATAAGTACCGTTGCCCAGGCGATCATTATCCCTGTCACGGCCATTCCATGAAATACTGGCATATGAATTTGATGTATTTGTAATATACTCTTGAAGGTGTTGCACTGCTCGTCCTGAAAGGGTATAAATCCTTATATCGACTTCTAGTGAATTTCCTTGTTGATTATGTCCAAACGTAAAAGCTGTAGAATTATTCATAGGATTTGGGTAATTATATACATTGTCAATTACCAAATTATCAGATTCTGCAACTTCGAAGAAAATAGTTTCCTCTGATGGGTTGTTGTGTACATCCCATGCTCGAACTTTTAGCGAATAGTTACCCTCTGGAAATTCTTCCAGTGGATACTCGATACGCCCCTTTGAGAAATCATTAAGTGCACTTTCATAGAACTCGTTGAGAACTAAAGTGCGTGATGGTTTTGTATCGATAGTAGCGGTTATTTCATGTCCTACTCCTGTTCCTGTTGCGTTAATTCCAGAACTATCGGCAAGTTCTACAATAAGTTTAGGTTTATCGGTGGTTAAGTCACCATTAAAAAAAGATTCATCGTTAAGGAAAAGATTAAGGTCTGGTCCTTTCCCATCATTTATAGAATTTTCATTAATTCCGTTAAATACTACATTCGTAAAAGATCCCCCAGCTGTACCAATTTCACCATCAGCAAATAGTAAAATACGAGCTTGATTTGGATTGTAACTAATATCTTTCGGTAAAATGAATGTCAATGAAAATATACCATTTTCCACCAAAGACGAGCCTTTAAAAAGGGTGTTGTTTTCTACATCATAGGTGCATTCACGATCTGTGCCTTTATATAAAAAGCATCCTCTTGATTCAATCCAAGGTAAATCTTGCGGAAGTGTAACGGTTCTCTTTGCATCCAGTAATTGAATAGTAACTATTCCATTATAGCTTGTATTTAGTGACCCATCAAAATTGTTAATTTGGCCTTTTATGGTAACTTGATCTAATGCTTTAATAGTTAATACTGTATCTATTTCAGAGATCACAGTATTATTAATTTGGGTAACTTCAGCTGGTCGTGAAGGTAAAGCAATTCGAAGAGCAGGGTCGCCTAAAAGAATAAAACGACGAGAATTTGATGATGATCCTGCAGTTGTATTTTTGGTTCTAAGATAAATATCACCTAACCTAGAAGGTAGTCCTTCTGCATCACGAACTAACATTTGCTGAGATAATGCGATATTTAACGCAAAATTTTGCCCACCGTCTGGATTGCTACTGGTATACACAATTCTTGTGGTAGTAAAACTTGCAATTGCACCGCCATTTTCAGCAAAATATAGAAGTTCGGCCCCAGATTGTGCATTTATATCATCGTATCTACCGAATTGACAAGTTGCTGTAACAAATATTGAAAGTTTATTAGAATTAGTAAGACTTGGTATATGATCTGTTGTAAATAATTCTTCATCAGAGAGCACAGATGTATTGCCATGTCCAGAATAATTCATCACAAGAGAGCCATTGTTTATGGTATTTATGAAATCTGCTGATGCAGTTGGAATTTGACGCCCTGAACCAGTGATCTCTTCGGGATAATCAAAAAGGTAGATTTTCTTAAGTCTTAGTCCTGCATCTGCTATATTCATTCGATCAGCAGTGCCATCTGCATTCCATACATGTAAATCACGGTTAAGTGTTATATCTGGAAAATCATCATCACCAACAAAAGTGAATAAATTTTGCCAATCACCAGAATGTTCTGGGTTTTCATAGTTGTATATTTTATCTAAAGCTATTCTGGCTTCTTGTATGGTTTGAGAAGGAATTCTTCCTATTCCAATATCAATTCTTGATCCACTGGTAAAGCCTCCCTCGTTATCATCCATGAATCCGAAATAATCATCAGAAGCATACGATCCAATACGGCTAAGTGAATTTGGAGATTGATAGGTTAATACATGATTAGTAAACGAATTTTTAATAATTCCTTTAGTGTCATAGGTGGTATCACCAAATAGGAGTAGATATTTTGGGAGCTGTTCACCTTGTGATATTGCTCGATCCCATAGGAATTTTAAAAAATTTCTTATGGCTGTCGGATCATTTTGACCTCCAGCGAATTCATTTAGAATTTCAGATTGGGTCACTACTAGTGGTCGTAATCCATCCTTAGATCTGTATTGAGCTAATTCATTCGCAAAAGGAGAAAAGATGTTATTAGTTACAATAATGTAGTCAGGATAATCTGTAATCCCCTTTAAGTTTTGATTGGTTATCTCATTTCCTAACGAAGGGACGAAAAGGGTTGATTGAGCAACAAATCTATGATTGTGGTCCTGAGGAGCTTTAAACTCATAGTCTAATCCCGATTCAAAAACTTTATATTGTGTTGGGTTTAAAGGATTAGTTATATCAATAATATAAGGTGGGCTACTAAAACCTTTTAATTTAAAATTTGCTAAGTTTGAAGGTGTAGAATTTAAGGGAGGGAAAAAGAAAAGTTGGTTATCTTTGGCCACTAGCTCCCTTTCATATTCTAGTTTTAGATAATCTACAAAGCCGTTTGCACCATTATCTGCATTAGACATAACCATTTCTACGTCTAAAATATTATTTTCGATAATAGGGCTAACTGTATTTGAAAAAGTTCTGCCGTTTGCTGCATTTCCACTATATGATAAATATCCTCCACTTACTCGAGAAATAATAAAATCAGCTACAGGTTCTGAGTTGAGAGAGATAGAAAATGAAGTTGTTTGTAAAGCTCTACTATATATTTTTCCTGAAATTTTAATTGGCTGGCTTGTGATAATTCCTGGTATTGTATCTTTAAAAATAGTGATGGGGATATTTTGAGCAGTAGCAGGAATACGTTGACCCAGCCAATAACGCCCACTTTTTTGGCGGTCTTCAGCTTTGTTTAATTCTTGCTCTTTCCAATTAAAATCAGTGAACGATGAGATTGAAGTAGAGGCTACTCCAGAAAGATTTATTTCTACTAATCTAGAACCAATGGAACTTCCTACTGTTAAAAAAACGTAGGTAAGATTACTATATGGGTGTATTTCATGAGAAAATGAAGATGAAGTACGAATAACATTGTGTGGTGAACTACCGAAAAAAATAATTCTATCCTGGCTATTAAATTGACCATCTTCTTCACCCTCCACAATGATTGGAATTTGGACTAATTCGGGTTTGTCTTCGCTGTTTAGCTCAGGTAACATTTTACCAGAGTTTCCCCAAATTTGAATTTTACTTGGGTCGATATTTTCAACACTTAAACCAAGATTTTCTAAATATGAAGCCTCTAATTTATAAATACCTTCTCTAGAAATCGGGATTTTAAACCAACGCCCAGCGGATAACGGAGAATCATCAAGGTTAGTTTTTTTTTCATATCCTTTGGTTGATGTAACGTTAGTTGTCTCTAACTTAGGTACTTTAATTTTTAGTCTTTTTGTAACTAAGGTGCCATTGTTTTTAGGTCTAGCAACATGGAGCAAAAGATTTGATACACGTTCACCTCTGAATATACCTGAATTTGTAAGTTCAATGATCGCTGTACTTGGCATTAAGGCCAATCCTTTTTTTTGCTGATCTGTAATTTTAATTGGTATTTCCTTGATCTCTTGGTCTAGAACTTCAACTAAGTGTGATACCTTAGTAGGTATTATTAGTTCAAAATAAGGACCAATCTTTAATTCAGGATTGGTTAGCAAATATACATCATAGGTTGGAGAGCTCTCCACAACTTTTAGTTCCTGTCCGAAAGAACGTAACGGAAACAGGATTAAAGTTATAATAATAATATGACGCGAAGCCCTACACATGCAAAGCAGATAGTTAAATTAGAATTAAAATTTAATATCGTAGCTGTCGGGCTATAAGTTTCCTGTTAAAGTTTTAATAAGAAGCGCTTTGATGCGAATCTAGGAGATTATTTCTTGTTGAGAATAGTAACTGTTGGAAATAAAATACAGGCTATTTTGCGATTAATCACAAAGTAATGCCGTATAATGATAATGTCAACGCTTTAAGACTTTTTAAATCATTTCAACAATGAGGGCTGAGGCACCTCCGCCTCCATTGCAAATACCGGCGCAACCTAAGGTTCCACCTGTTCTTTTAAGTGCATTTAGTAAAGTGACTACTATTCGTGCGCCCGAGCATCCAATCGGGTGCCCAATGCTTACTGCCCCTCCGTGTATATTCACTTTCTGTGAATCTAACTTCAAGATTTGATTATTTGCTATTGCAACAACAGAAAAAGCTTCATTTATTTCATATAAATCAACGTCATTTACTGTAAGATTTGCTTTTTTAAGAGCAATGGGGATAGCATCGGAGGGTGCTGTAGTAAACCATTCTGGGGCTTTAGCAGAACTCGCATTACTTATTATTCTTGCAAGTGGAGTTAACCCAAGTTCATTAGCTTTATCTTCGCTCATTAATAATAAAGCGGCTGCTCCGTCATTAATACTTGAGGCATTTGCTGCAGTAACGGAACCTTCTTTTTGGAAAACTGGTCGTAATGAAGGAATTTTATCAAAATTGACGCGTGCAAGTTCTTCATCTTTGTCAATGATATCTACATTTCCTTTACGATCTATATTTTTGATTTTGATGATTTCGTTATCGAAATAACCACTCTTTGTAGCATTCAAAGCTCGTTTATAGGATTCAATGGCAAACTGATCTTGTGCTTCGCGTGTAATCTCACATTCAGTAGCACATAACTCAGCGGCATTTCCCATTGCATAATTATTGTATACATCCCAAAGTCCATCCTTCAAAATTCCATCTTCCGATTCAATATGCCCATATTTTGATCCAAATCGTTGTTTGGGTAAATAGTAAGGGACATTACTCATGCTTTCCATACCACCAGCTACCATTACTTCAATTTCATCTAAAGCAATTTGATTTGCTGCTACCATAATGGCTTTCATACCAGAGGCACATACTTTATTGATGGTGGTTGAAGGAGTATTATATGAGAGCCCCGCTTTAATGGCGGCCTGTCTAGCAGGTGCCTGACCTATTCCAGCACTCAAAACATTTCCCATAATTACTTCTTGTATAACATCGGGTGCGATACCCGCAGATTTTACAACTTCAATGATTGCCATTGCTCCTAATTCAGGAGCAGAGTAACGGGATAATGAACCTCCAAAAACTCCAATAGGAGTACGTTTTGCTTCAACAATTACAACGTTTTTCATGGATTATGTACAAAGATAGATTTTATGTTAGAAAGCGCTTTTTTATATTAAATAAGATAGAATTTGTTCAACAAAAAAGTGAATTAAAAAGCTTGTTTTAAATCATTAATTAAATCTTTTACATCCTCAATCCCAACAGAGATTCTTATTAATGAGTCAGATAAACCTGATTTTTCTCTAATTCTTTTTGGTATAGAACCATGAGTCATCGAAGCGGGATTGCTAATCAAAGATTCAACACCTCCTAAGCTTTCAGCAAGGGTAAATATTTTTGTGTTTTGCATGAATTTAATAGCAGCATTAATGGAGTCATCTTTGAGAGAGAACGAGAGCATTGCTCCAAAGTCATCCATTTGATATTTTGCTAATTCATGTTGTGGGTGAGAGGGTAGGCCTGGATATAAAACTTTTGCTACGTTAGGATGATTATCCAAAAAAAGAGCAATTTCTTTCGCATTTTCGACAGATCGTTGAACTCTTACTGAAAGTGTTTTAATACCTCTTAATGTTAGATAACAATCCATAGGTCCAGGAACTGCTCCAGTTGCTTTTACCTGAAATCTCAGATTATCTATTATTTTTTTATGAGATGAGGCTACTGCCCCATGAATGACATCCGAATGGCCTGCTAAATATTTGGTGGCACTATGAAGAACAGCATCTGCACCAAATTCTATTGGACGTTGTAAATATGGTGATGCAAAAGTATTATCAACAATAGAGAGTATTTGATGCGACTTAGAAATTTGGATTAGTTTTTTCAGATCTACAACACGAAGTAATGGATTTGTTGGCGTCTCAATCCAAATCATTTTTGTATTCGTTTGAATTGTTCTTTTAACCAAATCTATATCTGTCATGTCAATAAAAGAAAATTCAATTCCAAATGGTTCAAATGTACTAGTGAATAATCGATATGAACCACCATACATATCATCAGATGCTATTATATGATCACCAGGTCTAAACATTTTCATTATAGCATCCATGGCGGCTAAACCACTACTGAAACAAGCACATTCATCTGCACCTTCAAGCCCTGCGATTAAGTGTTCTAATGCAGTTCTTGTTGGATTACCTACTCGTGCGTAATCATAACCTTTGTGTACATTTGGAGCTTCTTGTTCGTATGTTGAGGTTTGAAAAATCGGAGGCATTACTGCTCCTGAAGTCTCTTCAGCTTTTTGGCCAGCATGAATGGTTTTGGTATTAAATCGCATAATTATTTATTTGCCAAATCTATCGGATTGTAGCTTTTTTAACATTTTAATACTAGTTAATGTTTCTTCATTGCCTGGGTCGGTAGAAAGGAGCAGTTCGAAGTACTTGATTGCTGAGTTTATTGATAAATCTGTCTCTATAAGAAAATAATTTTTTTCTTCCTCTGGTGCGATTTGGGCTAGTGAAAGATAAATAGCTGTTAGATTGTTATAGAAAACAGCTAAACTTTGTATATACTCGTGATTAGTGGACTCAATTTCATAAGCCTTAATCAAATAGGATTCTGCTTGTTTTGAAAATGATTCTGCATCAAGTTTAAGCGGATTTACACGAGATAAATTATTGCTTTTGTATGCTTCTGTTAGATTACCATAGACATATTCTGTAAAAAAGAATAATTGAGTGCCAAGTACATTATTAATACCAGCATCGTTAGGTATTTCATTATTTAGATCTAGTAAAAGATCGATAGCCTTTTGTAGTTCGCCATTATTTATATAAATGTTAACAAGACCAAATGCTATGTTTTTGTTTGAAGCAATATTCGTTTTAGCCAGCTCATAATAATAAGTTGCTTCTTCTGCATTACTGTTTTGCAAGTGAAGGAAGCCAAGATATTCATATAATTTTTCGGATTCAGTTGTTAATTTATCTTTTGCTTGATTGAGGGTTTCAAGTGCAGCATCAAGATCGTTGGTACTATACAGTGCAACTGATTTTGATAAGTATGCGGTAGGCTCAGTTTCATTTAAGATTATAGCATTTTCAAAATGGTACAAAGCTATATCAATCTCTTCACTATCATATGCATTTGTACCCAGATTTAGTTCTTCAAGCCAACTATTATATGTGAGATTATGAATTGATTCAGACTGAGAGTTATTTACCCCAATAACTTCAGCCTCTTTAAAAGCTAAAATAGCTTCTTTATAGAGTGAATCTCGATGTTCAATACTCTTTTTTTCAGCAACTCTTATTAAGAGTTCCCCTTTTTTTATAAATAATTCTGGTGATCCTGATGTTTTCTCTAACTGGGTTTCTATTTCAGATAATGCATCTTCGAATCGTTCTTCATTGATATATGTATCAATAGGTATAGATGAAGAAGAACAGCCGTAAAAAAACCCGATTGCGAGCAAAAAGCAAGCGAATCGGGTGCTAGATTTAAAACTAGTAAATATTGGTTGCATTACATACCAGCTTTTTCCATTGCTGCTTCTGCTTTTTCGCGATAGTCAAGCAGGGTATAAATTCTAAATAATGTTTCCCATATTCCTTGATCGTCAGGATTTAATTCTGATGCTCGTTCATAATTTAACATCGCTTTTTCAGCTTCAGCACGAGCCAATTCATCAAAGCGTGCAGCTTCATCATTGTCAGTGGTCATGTTGCGCTGTTCGAATAATGCAGCTGCTTTATTTTGATATAAAATCCCTAGGGTATTGAATGTAACAGGATTCATATCATCGATTTCTGCGGCTTTTAACAATGCATTTTCAGCTTTTGAGGTGAGTTCTTCAGATTCTGCTAATATTTCAGCATTTCTTGCTTCGAGTTTTGCAATTTCGTCTTCTGATCCGTCGGTATCTTTAAGGTCATAGATGGCATCGTTGTTATCTTGATACTCATCGCTTAAAGCTTGGACTCTTTGGTAGATCTGTGTACCCACAACGAGATAGTACTGAGGATTCGAAGGGTCTCTCATGATAAGTTCATTTACAACTTCAAGAGCACCATCTGTATCGTTAGTTTTAAAAAGGGCATCGGCTTTCTTTTGAACTAAAAAAATACTGTCAGGATACATCCCTAAGCCAGCATCTATGGAAACTAAAGCTGATGAGTAATCATCGACCATGAAGTAATAAGAAGCTAATCGGTCATAATCTTCAGCAGATCCTTTTTCTCTTATTTCGATTGCTTTTTCTAGAGATTCAGCTGCATTCGTATAATTCCCATCCATGTGATAAATTTGCGCAATAACATCAAAAGATAAAGCACTATCAGGATTTATAGTTGTTGCATTGATAAGGTGTGCAATGGCAATTTTTAAAGGTTCTTCTACCGATGCTTTAACACTATCATTTGTAGCGTATTCTATAGAAGCATTGTGTTCACGGCTCCAGCTTTCAATTTTAAGATCAACGATCTGTTCCGACTCAAATGGAGGTTCCTCCATGGCATCAAATTTTTCCCGAGCAATGACTAAATTGCTATACATTTCTTCTAAGATTGGTTTTCTATCGGTTATAACAGGCTCATTTGCTGCAATTCGACTCAAAGCATATGCTTTATAATAATTTGCTTGGCCGTTTGTAGGCTCTGCTACAATAGCTGAATCAGCAGCAATAAGTGCTGCTTCATAATCTTCCGAATTTATACCCTGCTTAATTGGCGATATTAACTCATTTTCAGGACCACAACTTATTAGTAGGAAAGAAAGAGCAAACACGCTAAAGAGACTGTAAAAGTACTTTTTCATTATTTGTGTTTTGAGTGTATTATTAAAATAGTTTCTAGAAAGTTAAAGTAACCATATATTGAACTTTCTGCAATAAAACGGCAGTCAGAGTTCCTATTAAAAAGAAATTGGAGTATCAAAATGAAGGAAATTATTTCAACATCAAAAGCGCCAGCAGCTATTGGTCCGTATAGTCAGGCAACGATGCATAATGGAATTATATATTGTTCCGGTCAAATACCTCTAGATCCTGTAACAATGGAAATTGTTGGCGATGATGTTTCAACCCAGGCCAAACAAGTTATGATTAACTTAAAATCAGTACTTAAGGAAGCAGGATCGGATTTTTCTAAAGTCTTAAAGTGTTCAATTTTTCTCGATAGTATGGATGATTTCGCAGCTGCAAATGAAATTTATGGAGCTTATTTTGAAAAAAATCCCCCAGCTCGAGAAACGGTTGCAGTGCAAACTTTACCAAAAAATGTATTAATTGAAATTAGTTGTATTGCTTATCGGTAAAATACATCAAACCGAGAATTACCTGCATTGTCGGTAGCAGTCACTTCGATGCGGATTCTCTTTTGAGGGTTGAAATTTGGATGAATATAAATCAAAAAATCATCCTCAAAGTCATATTCGGTAATTCCGCGAATTCCATTAATGACTATTTCAGACTTTTTAAAATCAATACCCGATAGTTCATCACTTACCCGTATTTCAACTCGATGTTCACCATAATCCGTTGTACGAATTTTTAAATCACCTATTATTGGAGCTTCATTGTCTGGTATTATGTGAAATTCGCCTAACATATTTGGTGAAATATGAAAAGTTTTACCAATGATTTTCGTTGGAATATGGGTGTACTTTTCTCGTAATGGATCAAAGTGAAACACCTGGTAATTTTGATTTTTATCCAAATCACCAGCATGATAATATTCAACGTAAATATTTTTTCTCATTGGTGTTGAATGAGGTGAAATTGAAAACGCAGGTTTACCTCCTCTATTAAATGTAAATATTCCAATAGAGGTAGTGTCAAAAAACGTAGATGTAGTTATATGCACTTTCAGGTTTTGATCTGGTGATCGTATGCTATGTGAAGTAGATGGATCAATTCTGGAGACAAGTATTTGGTGTTCAGAAGATTTCAACAATCGTTGATTTCTTTTTGTGTCCCATATCATTCCAAATTGATTTTCCTTTAAATTGGTAGATGAATTTTGATTGAGGGAAATCCAATCATTACGCCAGTACCATTCATTCACGTCCAAAACCTGAGAGATGGCAGAATCAATATCGAAGGTTCGATTAATTAATTCAAAGTTTATAGTGGTGGTATTGTTATAGATATCGGAGACTTTAATTTGATAGAGAGTTGTATCATTAGATGGTTCGAGTACTCCATCATTTAAATGTTCTCCGTTGAAAGGAACGAGTGTTGGTTCTTCAAAAAATAAGGTTTGATAGGATCTTCTGGATTTTCCATGTGCAGGGATTCGATCAATAAACATTGTTTCTGATTCATTAAAATCAAAACAGTCATGGGTTGATGAAAAATGAATTCCTTTTTCAGAGCTCAATGTGTAAGTATAAGAAGCATATTTATTTGATACATTTTCTGCTTTATCATATTCATTAATAGCAATAGAAATTGGTCCAGAAGCTTCAATCAAACCAAGGCTGAAAGAGCCATCAACATTCAATGATGGGGAAAAAGTTACAGGAAACTTACTTCCTCTTATTGTAGAACTTTCCGACATTGGTAAAACCAACACCGAAGATATTATTGGAGCAATAGTATCTTTAATCCTAAGATTAGTAAGAAGAGCGTTAATGGGGCGATGCTGTTTGTCTCTTATTTCAAAGTGTAAATGGGGTGGGCCAATTCCAGTAGAACCTGTGTAACCAATAACATCCCCTTGATTAAAAAACCAATTTTTCGATCTCACATCCAAATCTATCTCAAATTGATGATTAAGAAGGCGAACTGAATCAACATAACTTTGTAGCATTGGGAGAAAGCGTTGTAAATGGGCATATACAGTATATGTTTCATCGGGATGTTGCATATAAATTGTTCGCCCGTAACCCTGTGAAGTAATAGCGACTCTCACTATTTTTCCAAGCTTGCTTGCAAACACATTGTACCCTTCCTTCCCCCATGTTTTGATATCCAGGCCAGCATGAAAGTGGGCAGAACGGGTTTCACCAAATGTTGATGTTAAATATGGACTAGCATCTGTTGGCCAAATATATCCTGTAGGTTGGGCTTGCACCGATATAAATACAAAAATATTAACTAATACTAAGAATACAATATTCATGAGGTGATACTAACTGATACAGAACAGTTTAATTGAGGTATGGAAGCTGTAATTTTATCATCTTCTTTTACTTGGCCTACCCCCTTCGGAGTTCCGGTAAAAATTAAATCACCTGGGTATAGGGTATTTATTTTTGATAAATAACAAACCAAGTAAGGAATAGTAAAAATCAGGTCTCTAAGTTCACCTTTTTGTTTAACTTCTTTGTTAACCGATAACGTGATTTGATATTCTTTCAGTTTAGAATGATCAAAGGGTTCGAAATTGCTGATAGGTGCAAAATTTTCAAACCCTTTTGAGATACTCCAAGGTAATCCTTGTTTCTTTGCTTTCTGTTGGATATCACGGGCGGTAAAATCGATGCCGCATCCAATGCCACCGATGTATTTTATAGCCTCATGTTCTGAAATATTTTTTCCTTTTTTTCCAATTGCGATAACAATTTCTCCTTCATAATGAACATTTAATGATGCTGAAGGGATGTTAACCACATCATGGTTAAAACAAATGGATGAGAGTGGTTTTAAAAAAATAATAGGCTCAGCTGGGATTGGAGACTTCATTTCAGCAGCGTGATCTATGAAGTTTCTTCCAACACAGTAAATAGTACGAACAGGTATGTTTAGGCCTGGAATAATAGGATTTTCCATACTATAAATATAAAAAAACCTCGCACATTAAATGAGCGAGGCTAAAGAAAATGGTGTATAAACTTACGCAGTTATAGTTTCTACATTAACGAATTTACGTCCACCTTTTGACTCTCGAAATGAGACATGACCATCAGCTACTGCAAATAGAGTATCATCACCGCCACGTTGAACGTTTACACCAGGATGAAATTTCGTTCCACGCTGACGTACAATAATACCACCTGCTCGGATAAATTCGCCTCCAAATTTTTTTACACCTAATCGTTTACTTTCAGAATCTCTACCATTTTTGGTTGAACCCTGACCTTTCTTATGTGCCATTATGTTGAGTTTTAAAGTTTTTTAATTTAGCTGAGAGCTTCGATTAATTCAGCTTTTTTTAGGCTAGAATAACCTTCAATGCCTTTTTCTTTTGCAAGTGCTTTAAGCTCAGCAACTGTCATAGCTGAAATAGTTTTACCTTCATCAACTTTAGTAGATGATGTATCTTTAATGGTTGATGCAGTTTCTTTTTTAGGAGTACCATTTACTGAAATACCATCGATCTTAATTTGAGACATGATCTGACGGTGACCATTTAACTTTTGATAACCCTTTCTGCGTTTCTTTTTAAAAACTAAAACTTTGTCAGATTTTACATCTTCCAATAAAGTGGCATTTACAACAGCCCCGTTTACTGTAGGGGTTCCAATTTTAACACCATTATTATCTTTAACTAAAAGTACATCTTCAAAAGTTAGAGATGATCCATTCGCAGTTTGTTTATCTACGAAAAGTGTATCATCTTGGGCTACTTTGTATTGATGTCCGCCAATTTTTACTATCGCGTACATATTTAAAATTCTTAATTTTTGCGATTTTAATAGAGCTTACTAAGATACGGTAAGATTAACTTTATTTCAAAAGATAAGTGAGCTTAATAAGCAAATTTATTTCAAGCCACTTTTGATCGAGCTCTTTGAAATCCTTGGCGATTTACATGTCCTATATATTTACCTATAATGCGTACTTCTTCGAATACATCAGGTGCAATAAATATGTCATCATAATCCTCATTTGCTGCTTCAAGTCGAAGTCCATGTTCATCCCAATAAATATGTTTAAGAGTGGTCTCTCCATTATATAAAACAGCACCTATATCGCCATTATTTAGTTCTGTATCCATTAACAAAACAAAATCACCGTCATATATTTCAGCATTTTTCATGCTGAAACCCGATACCCTTAGTGCGAATAATTTTTCTAGATTTGGGAAAAGAGTCGACATGGTAATACTTCCTAGGTCAGCTTCGACTGCATCTTGTAAAAAACCTGCAGCAATTAAGCCTCTAATAGGAATTCCTACATCTTCATTTTCATTGACATATGAAAACTTTTTTTCTGCAGGAAGATCATATTCTTCATCATTTTTTTTGATTAGGTATCCCTTTTTTAATAAAGCTTGTATGTTTTGGGTAACACTATTAGGAGATTTGTAGCTAAAATGTTCTGCAATTTCCCGATAAGTAGGCCAAACATCATATTCTTTTTTATAGTCGATGATAAAACTAAAAAATTCCTGTTGCTTTCGGGTTAAATGGGCATTATCCATAGATAAATATAATTAATGTATAAAACATGTGTAATAAAAGGAGAATTTTAATGAAATTCAAAATTAAATGTGTACAAAATATGTGTACACCTCTCTTTATCTTTTTTGCAGGAATTTTTGTTTTTAGTTGTTCACCAGCTGAATTAGAGCAAGAAAAGGTATTTACTGAGTACTATCCCTTGTTATATGAAGCTGTTTATGATAGAAATGGTGATCAATTGTTAGAATTTACAACACATCATGATTCATTAGTGAGGGCACATGCCTGGCGTAGCATAATTCAAACAGATATTGATGATTTGGATCTCTTAATTGAACAGGTTATTAAAGTTAATCAAGATGATGCGTGGTCTTCATTATGGTTCAAAGATTTTACTGATGAACACATTGAACATTTTAATTCTTTATGGGATAATAATACACCCCTAAGAGGTGGTTTGCTGAATTTATTTGGGGAAGTTGGAAATAAAAGTACTTTTGAATTATTGATAGCAGAAAACGAGATTGGTGATCCAGATTTTGATTACAAACTAGCTTATGCTACTGGAGCAAGATCAAGAAACATAACATTGACAACTGATGAGGAGATACGGTTAATTGACAAAGCTCTTTCAACCAAAGATGGTAAAAAGACTCAAGCGTATTTGTATGGGTATTATAGACAACGGAAGAGTTTTTCTGCAGAAGCGGAACGACATGTTTTAGCTAAATGGAAAGAATATTATCCTAATTCAGAGGAAGGGGAGCAAAGTTTAGTTCGAATTCTTGGTAATACCAATTTGAACCAGGTATTACAGCATTTCCCAATTGAAAGCTATGAGCGAATGAATATTCAATTAGCCATAGAAATTGCCCAAATGATTGCTTCCAATACGCCAACTAATTATTCGATGGTAGTATGTAATGCGCTCTTAAATCACATCAACCCTAATGTGCAGATTGAAGCGCTAAAAGCTATACAAGCTTTTCCAGAAGTAGCTGATAGATTATTCAGAGATATAATGAATAAAATTGCACTTACTGATGGGGTAGATCCATTAGCAAGAATGCAAGCATTTAATACCATAAATAATCCTGGAGATTATGAAACTGAAATTTTAACAATCGCTGGAAAACACTCACATTTACAAACTCTAAAATACGAGATACTTGAAAAATTTTATTCAAACGCATCTTTTTTTGAATTATTAAAAAAAGATATCAATCAAGAAGAGCGTCACTTGAAATCTTTTGCCGTTAGATATCTACCAAACTGGTGGTTCAATACCAATGAATCATTTAAAAAAGAAAATCGAAGTCAGGTAAAAGAGTTGGTATTAAATATTTTAGAATTGGGGGATCGAACAATGAGTCTATCATTAGCTTCATTCTTTAGCGATTCTGTTATGTTCTCTAAGGAAGACTATCTTATTGTTTTTGAGTTATTATCAACATTTAGTTTGCCAAAAGATGTGGAAGTTTTTCAAGTATATTCAAAGATTCTTTATACTCATTTCAAAGACGCCGCCCATGATTTTATAGATTCACTTGCCGTTAAGGGAAATCGATCGCTTAATAGATCACTGAAAGAACATGGTTGGTCGATTTCAGAAATAAATTCTATCCCAGTTAATGTTCGAGAACCTAATTGGGATAGAATGTTACAAAAAAGTGAACATCCGTTCATTATCATTGAAACATCAAAAGGAGATATAATCGTCGAGCTCTATATCAATTTAGCTCCAGTAACAATTGCTAGTATGGATAGTTTAATGGAGGTGGGAGCGTATCAAAAAATACCTTTCCACAGAGTTATCCCCAACTTTGTAATTCAAGGTGGTGACATTGAATTACAAGACGGATTCGGTGGTCCAAATTATGTTGTTCCAACTGAAGCTAGTAATACAATGTATTCTCGTGGTATAGTAGGCATCGCCAGTGCGGGTATTGATACGGAAGGAAGTCAATTTTTTATTACTAACCAATGGAAGCCACATCTTAATGGCCGTTACACTGCTGTTGGAAAAGTGAGAAGAGGGTTAGATGTGATCGATAGTATAGTGCAAGGAGACCTTATCCAAAGAATGTACTGGCATTAGAATTTGAGAACAAAAATCTTTAAAATTCTCAGATCTTAATAGTTAACAAATAAGCATAATTATGGTTCTTCTCCGAGTACTTGTTTTCAAATTCATAGTAAGTTCATACCTATTTGGCCAAGCCTTGGTGCCAGAAGCAACTGAGATATATAAAGAGGTTGAAATGGTAACACCTGGTGAAGGTAATGGGGCTCCATCTGATGCTGTCATTTTGTTTGATGGAACAAATTTGGATGCATGGGAAAGTTCAAATGATGGCGATATAGCCCCCTGGAAGATTGAAAATGGAATTATAACGGTTGTGCCAGGAACTGGTTATATAAAAACTAAACAAGCTTTTGCTGATGTACAATTACATATCGAATGGCTTGCTCCAATTGATGAAGGGAAACGAGGGCAACTTTACAGTAATAGTGGCATTTTCTTTATGGGTAAGTATGAAGTACAAATATTGAATTCGTATGAAAATCCAACATACAACAATGGACAAGCAGCATCGGTTTATAAACAGCATATACCATTAGTTAATGCATCGAAACCTGTTGGAGTTTGGCAAGAATACGATATTATTTTTATGGCACCAAAGTTCTCTGAAAAAGGGAATTTAGTGGCTCCTTCAAGGATTACTGTATTTCACAATGGAGTGTTAGTACAAAATAACGTTGAATTGTTAGGTCCAACCCTGTACATAGGCTCTCCACACTATCAGTTACATGAAAGTAAGCTTCCTCTAGAATTACAAGATCATGGTGATCCAATTCAATTCCGTAATATTTGGCTTAGGGAACTTTAAATGTTTTTAAGAATCCAATTCTTGAAAACTGCTTGAAAATATGGTGAGTACACTGCTGCATCTGATTCCTCTTGGGATGCGCACATATTCACCATTTTTAGATCATGGTTTGTATCTGGTATGATTTGGAGGCTGAAATACTCGGGTACCTTATTATTAAACATTTCATTTATCATACCAACTGCCCAGCCAGGATATACGTCTGCATCATGTTCTGCGAACGCGAAAAAACTAGGCATTTCAAGTTCTAAAATATGAGGGGCAGGATCAAAATAACGGAGTTCACGTAATTGACGCCATTGTTTTCGAATAGGAAACCAAGAAACCCAATTAATATCTGAGATGGCCTTTTTCCCTGCACGGTCGAAAGCTTCTTTGTCCGGAATACCTTCGCATAAGTAATCGCTATAGTACTCATTGGTAAGCTTCAATTTTATATCGAAGGTAGGAGCAGCTAGTGAAGCAATTAACTTAATGTCATCTCGGTAACGATCACCCATAATTTGAGCAACCCAGCCACCCTGGCTATGACCAACAATTCCTATTCTTGTTGAATCTATTCTACCTTGAGTTTTAAGAAAATCAATAGCTGCTTTAGCATCACTTGCTCTTTCGTATAAATTGGTTCTTTGCCATTTTCCTTGAGATTTACCCACACCTCTTTTGTCGAAATAAAGAATTGCAAATCCTTCGTCAAGGAATAATTTTTCTAAATTTTCTTCAACAAAATTTTTATAAAGTGTATTGTGGGAAGAATTCGCACCTGATCCAACTAAAAAAATAAGTACCGGAGCATTCCTTGCTGTGTCTGGGATAAGTAAATCTCCATGAAGAGTAAAACGCCCGTTGTCGAATGTGATATTTGTGCGAGTATACTCATTATCTTGGGCTTTAATTGAACTGCATAGAAAGCATAGTACAATAAAAGTGTATGTATATATATTGAAAAATAATGTATAAGAGTTATTCAATTCAATGACCGCAGGATTATGTGTTTTCTTAAAGTATTCAAATTCATGTTATAACTCTTGATCTATAATTTTAACTGATTCGTATTAAGTTATTCAATTTATCAATATAAATAAAAAAAGGTACGCCTATCAGAGCATACCTTTTTATATCTCGGGTTCTGTGATTTAAACAGATTCATTTGACCTATTTTTTGGTCTATTATCTAGAGGTAATATTTTAAATTGTTTTTATTGATTAGTTAATTGTTCTTCAAATAACTAATCGTTGTGGTAGCGGGTTGTAGAAAAATAAGTTAAAAAGTGTTAGAAAGGTTTAAGTATTAAATTCAAGACTAATACACATCAAAACTGTAATACCCCCAAAAATTTTAATTTTTTATGATCCATATTTTTTGGGAAGTATAAGTACCTATCCATATTCTATTAATCTTAAATGGATAATTATGTTCTATTCACTAGATATGAGAGGCTGGAACAATAAATAATTTCTTTTCAAATGAATGGTTTTAGAAAAGTTTTATATTCAGTTGGAAAGAGGCTTCTATAGCGATTTGGACAAAGTCTATGGTATTGAAAAAATGCTACACTATTTGACTTTGATTAAAAGTCGAAAGGCAATACAAAGAAACACAGAATGAAGTAGAACTTTAAAAAAAGAGTGAATCCTTCTAGTTATCAACCTTTTGGAGTGAAAGATGGAATTCCGGTGATATCTCTTCCCAAAATTAATCCATGAATATCGTAAGTGCCTTCGTAGGTATTAACCGATTCCAAGTTCATCATGTGATGAATAATTCGATAATCGCCTGTTATACCATTTCCTCCATGCATATCGCGAGCAATACGTGCTATTTCAAGTGCTTTTCCACAATTATTTCTTTTTGCCAAGGAGGTCATTGATGGATGATCTCTACCAGCATCCTTAAGTTGGCCAAGCCTAAAAGCTAACATTTGCATTGAAGTAATATCGGTTAGCATGTTGGCTAGTTTTGTTTGAATAAGTTGATTCGCTGCCAATGGCTTCCCAAATTGTTTTCGATCTAATACATATTGCCTTGCTTTTTGGTAGCAAAATTCAGCAGCTCCAATAGTGCCCCAAGCAATACCATAGCGAGCACTATTCAAGCACATGAATGGGCCTTTGAGTCCTCTAATGTCAGGAAATACGTTTTCATCGGGAACAAATACGTCATCAAATACAAGTTCACCGGTTTCAGATGCTCTTAAACTCATTTTGAATTTGGTGTGCGGTGCCGAAAACCCTTTCATATTTTTTTCAACTAGAAAGCCACGTATTACTCCGTCTTCACTTGCTATCTCTTTTGCTTTTGCCCAAACAACAGCTAAGTCAGCAATGGGAGAATTTGTGATCCACATTTTTGCACCATTCAATTTCCAACCCCCATCTACCTTTAAGGCAGTAGTAACCATTGATCCGGGATCGGACCCATGATCAGGTTCGGTTAGTCCAAAACAGCCAATGATTTCACCAGAAGCTAATTTAGGTATGAAACGATGCTTTTGTTCTTCAGTTCCAAAAATTGATATTGGATACATAACTAAAGAGGACTGTACACTCATAAACGATCTATATCCGGAGTCAACACGTTCTACTTCTCGTGCTACAAGCCCGTAAGCGGTATAGCTAGCGCCTGCTCCTCCGTACTCTTCAGGTATGTTTACTCCCAATAATCCCATATCACCCATCTCTTTTGCTATTCCCTTATCGAAATACTCATTAGTATTTCCTTCAAGAGCTCGGGGTTCAAGATTGGCTTGAGCATAATCTCTAGCCGTTTCCATGATTAATTTATCTTCTTCGTTTAACTCCGATTCAAATAAAAGAGCATCGTCGATGTTGAAAAGATTGGTAGGCATTCTATTACTTATTTCTATTTGTTTATACTCAGTAAATATAATTGAATAAACTATTAAGGAGTACGTTTTTTTTGTGTTAAATGAATGATTTTTTTAATTCTCGTGCTATTATCAGTCTTTGAACTTCAGAGGTTCCTTCTCCAATAGTCATTAATTTAGAATCACGAAGAAAACGCTCTACATGGTATTCTTTTGTATATCCATATCCACCATGGATTTGCACAGCTTCAAGAGCAGAGCGTACTGACAACTCACTGGCAAATAATTTCGCCATTGAAGCTTCTTTTGTATAGGGTTTGCCTTGATCTTTCATGTAAGCGGCTCTCCAAACTAGTAAACGAGCAGCATCAATTTCAGTAGCCATATCCACCAGTTTTCCTTCCATATATTGGAAATTACCTATTGGTGAGCCAAATTGTTTCCTTTCCATAGAGTACCTTAATGATTCCTCTAAGGCGCCTCGTGCAATACCAACTGAGAGTGATGCTATGCCGATTCTACCACCATCCAATACTTTCATTGTGTCAATAAAACCAGCTCCCTCTTCTCCAAGTAAATTATCTTTTGGGACAATAACATTGTCAAAAACAACCTCAGTGGTGTCTGAGGAATTCATCCCCAATTTATGCATCCGTTCTCCAGGTTTAACCCCATCCCATTTTCTTTCCACAATAAAAGCACTTATACCTTTAGTGCCCATTGATGGATCTGTTTTAGCTAAAACAACATAAACATCACCAACAGAACCTTGTGTTATGAAAATTTTCGATCCATTCAATACATAATGATCATCTTTCATTATTGCGGTTGTTTTCATTCTCGAAGCATCAGATCCTGACCCGGGCTCGGTAAGGCACCACGCACCAAGTTTAGCACCACTACATAAATCAGGCATATATTTAAGTTTTTGGTTATGATTACCTGCTATTGCTATATGCCCAGTACCAAGTGAGGAATGGGAAGCTACCGTTAAGGCTAGGGAAGCATCCCATCGTGCAATCTCTTCGATCGCCAAACAGAAACTAATGGTGTCAAATCCTGCTCCTCCATATTGTTCTTTATGATATATACCAAGTAAGCCCATTTCACCGAGCAATTTCATTATTTCATAAGGAAATTCTTTGGTTTGATCTCTTTGCGAAACGGTAGGTGCTACAACCCTTTCTACGAATTCTTTTACAGAATCTCGAATCATTTTTTGATCCTCATTAAGATCAAATGAGAGTACTTGATCGGCTAAATCTTGCATATAAATGTCGTTTAAATTTACTGATTGGAACCGCTTCCAAAAATACATAAAATCGTATCAAATTGGAGATATAAATATTATATTCAAAAAAATATTGACATATATATGTGTATATGTTATTATGTAATAATGCGTACAACTATTGAATTACCTGACGAAATACTTAAAAAAGCAAAGATTAAAGCTGTTCAAGAGGGAATTTCTCTTAAACAACTTTTCACTCGAGCTTTAGAAAAGGAACTTGATCCAGAACCTGAAAGTAAATTGGTAGTGCCACTAAAACCAAAGGTAGACAACAGTTTTAGAAGCTCATTAAAAACTGGTAAAACGGGTAGTTTGAAAGCCAGTAAATCAAGTTTTTCAACATTTAAATTGAGGAAATAATGATTCTGTTAGACACTCATGTTTGGTTGTGGTGGCTACTCGAAGAAGGCGATTTGGATGAATCGGAAAGAGCTATCTTAGATGAACAAGCTTTGAATGGTGAAATATTTATTTCTGCAGCAACAATATGGGAAGCTGAACTATTATATAGACAAGGCGATTTAGAACTTTTACCTGATTTTGAAACATGGATTATTCGAGCTACTGATAATCAGATATGTAAGGTTATCCCAATAGATGAGCATATAGTGTTGGCCCAACAACGGCTTCCAGAAAATTTTCCAGATGATCTAGCAGATCGTATAATTGTGGCAACTGCCTTATTCAAAGATATCCCATTAGCTACAAAAGATGAAGATCTGCAACGTCTAGGTTTTTAATTAGCCAAAATTCCAATTTATACCACGTCCAATTTCAGGGTCTGGATAGTTCCAATCGACAGCTCCTTGATCACAGGCATACATACATGTGCCACACTCTATGCAATCTTCAACCTGGAAGTGAACTTTATTTTGTTCGTCCATAGTGTAACAATTTGCTGGACAAACCCAAGTGGTACATTTGTGGGGGCAATCAGAATTACAAATATCGGTATCGACTACAATATGGGGTTTAATTTCGGATTTAGTCTGGTTTCTATAATTAACTAGTCCAAGTCGTTCTGATAGATTCATTAATTTCATAGCGATTTCCTTGCTTTAAATCCTAATTTAAGAAGTTCCCAAATGGATGCATGTCGCTTTATTGCGCCAAGAAGCATTTTTTCGGACTTAGGAGTAGGTTCGTTTTTTATTGTGAAAAATTGTCTCCCAAAATCACAAACTAAATTGGGAACTTTATTTTGCATAGTATCCGTATGAAGAAGGTGCACTGCGTCTTGAAAATTGTTAATATCTTTCATGATGTAGCTGTCATCCATTCTTCTGCGATAGCTTTTTAAAGTAGCAGCACTGTAATCACCTTTTTCTTTAGCCTCTATGATAGTTTCCGCTGCCAAGATCCCCGAACGCATGGCATAATCCATTCCTTGGATTGCTTTACCTGCATTCATTAATAAATTTGCTGATTCACCAGCTAATAAAATACCATCTGTATAAAGCTCTTTAGGCATTGCTCGTGAATCTCCTGATGAGACTACATGAGCGGAATATTCTACAATTTCACCATCCTTGATTGCACTTGCAATAGTTGGGTGAGACTTAAAGTGGTTTAGTAGATCATGTGGGCTTCTTTTTTTGGATCGTAGATCTTTGATTCCAAGCACTAATCCTAAAGAAATCGTATCTCGATTGGTATAGAGAAAACCACCACCTTCTACACCGTCGGTTGCCCAACCGACAAACTCATTACTCATGCCTGAAAGTCCGTCTAATTGGAATCTATCTTCAAGAACCTTTTGATCAAATCGGATAATTTCTTTGATGCCAGTTAGCATGTGATCTGCTGGTACATATTGATCCTGTAGACCAACTTGGCGGGTTAGGAGATTATTAACTCCCTCAGCGATAATTACAGAATCAGCATAAAATTCATCTTCCCCTGTTTTGATACCAACAGCTTTACCATTAACCATCATCACTTCGTCTACCTTTATATTGGTAGCAATAAAAGAGTCCATGGCATAATCACTAGCATCAATAGCTTCCTGTACTTTTCCGGAAAGCCAGTTATCGAATTTTGAACGTAGTACTACTACACCAGAATAAGGTGTTTCATTAAAATGAGAGGATTTAAAATCGAGCGAAAACGTGGATTGCTGATCCATAAAAGTTAAACGGCGATGGTTTATGTAGCGCTCCCAACCACTGTCTTCATCTTCCCAGTAATTAGGTACTAGTTGATGTAAATCACTTCCCCATAATACTCCACCAGATACATTTTTTGCACCTGCAAACTCACCTCTCTCAATAAGGAGAAATTTCATATTATTCCTGGCAAGAACCATAGAAGCTGCAAGCCCAGCAACACCTCCACCAATCACAATACAATCAAATTTATCTTCCATCTATGTATAATTTTGCTTTAAGTAAACATTGAACAATGGTAGAACTCTTAGATTTAACACCTCAGAATTATTGCTTTATATTTTTTATCTCTTGGATAAATGGGGGTAGAATTTTATACAAATCGCCAACAATGCCGTAATCTGCAACTTCAAAAATGGGTGCATCGGCATCCTTATTAATTGCAACAATTACCTTGCTATTTGCCATACCGGCTACATGTTGAATAGCTCCTGATATTCCAACCGCAATATAAAGTTGAGGAGAAACTACTTTGCCGGTTTGGCCAATTTGTAAACTTGGATCATAAATACCTGCTTCAGTTAAAGCACGAGACGCCCCAACACCCGCATTAAGTGCTGTCGCCAATTCTGTAATTAATTGTTTTGCCTCTTCATCTTTTACTCCCCGGCCAGCCGCAACAATTGCCTCTGCTTCGTTCAAGTCAATGGTTTCTCCAGTTGCAGTGATAATTTCTCTGAGGGTTGACCTTAAATCGTTCTCAGCAATTCCAGAACTTAATTCCATAATCTCAGATTCAGTCGGGTTTACTTTTAAATCATAGGACCCAGATCTTACAGATACTACTATTGTATTACCTGAAACATCAACATTTCCCATAATTTTCGCAGCCATCATTGGTCGTTGAGCTACCACTTTATCACCATCAATAGAAAAGGAAGAAACATCTGCCACAACACCTGCATTGAGGTTTGCAGCTAAAGCTCCAAGTATATCTTTTGTACTTTCGGTGGATGCAAATGCTATAACTTTTGGGGAACTAGCATCAATAACAGTAGAAAGAGCTCTTATCAAGCTACCATTTTGATGCCTACTAAATATTTCTTCAGAAATAGTGTAGATTTTTGATGCCCCATAATTAGAGACTTCCGATGTAAAGGAAGATGCATGTTCATCTATGATTACAGCTTCACAACGTAATCCATTGGTGTTTGCTAAATCCTTGCAATGTGATAATACTTCAAGTGAAGAGCGTTTTATTTTGCCATCAGCAATGGCAATATAGGTTAAAATCGAACTCATTATTTATTTATCAAAAAAGTTAAAATACGTTTGCTTCTGTATCGAGTAATTGGGCTACCTGAACCGCTATTTCTTCCGGTTCGCCTTCAAATTTTTGCCCTGCTTTACGAGAGGGTACAGGCTCGTAAGATGTGATCTGTGTTGCTGGGATTAATGTATCTGAATCTAAGCTTAAATCGGATAAATTAAGGCTTTCAATGGGTTTTCTTTTTGATGCCATAATTCCTTTAAGGTTAGGGATTCTAGGTTCATTCATATCATTCGAGCAAGTTACCAAGCATGGTGTTGGGAGCTCTATCATTTCTTGCCCTGTGTCCCCTTGCCGTTTTACAATTAAGTGTTCATTTTCAATCTCAAGCCCTACCGCATTGGTAGCAAAAGGTATTTCTAATAATTGGGCAACCATTCCTCCAGTTAATCCAGAGTCCATGTCTTGGGATTGTTTTCCAAATGAAAGAATATCAAAGTCTTTGTCTTTACAAAATGTAGCAAGAATATGTGCATAACTGGTAGAATCAAAGTGTTCATCTCCTCCAATGTGGATATGATGCCCTTTTGCAGCACCCATAGCTAAAGCTTTACGAATAGTTTCGGATGCTTTTGTTGGACCTACACATACTACCTCAACATCGCCTCCATATTTTTCAGTTAATACGAGAGCTTCTTCCACAGCCGAAGCATCATAGGCGTTGAGCACCATTCGATCTCCGTCCATTAAAAGTTCTCCTTCTTTTATTTGGAATGGCGCATATACATCGGGCACCATTTTAATGCTTACAAGAAATTTCATTCAGTTATGATTCTATCAGTTTTGATTTACTGTAACCGCTTTTTTAGTATTCAAATATAGGAAAGTGCCCATTAAAATTTTTGGTAATTCCACTTTTTTTAAAGGAAATTGAAATACGTAAAATTTGTAATAAGGTATCTCGTCTTAGCTATATTTTCAAAGTCGAAATTGAGTATTCAAAAAACTACGATAGAACTTAAAAAGGGAATATGATCCATGCGTTGTTATTCTTGCAAAGATTCATATTCAGAAAGATTTGCAGAATCTGTTTCTCGCAAGACATTGTAGGCCTGAAATTTTAAATCAGACTCAGCATCAATTAAAATTGAAGTAATTTCCTTGGATTTTGAACCAAAAAAAAGATCAAATAAATAGTTATTGGTTGATCTGCGTTTAGCATCTCTAATTTCCTCAAGTAAAGATACGAGATCAATTCTTGATTGATTGGGGTTTGATACAAAACGGTCTAAAATAATTCGATGATACTTATAATATGCTATTCTAATAGCTTCATAATTGTTGTTGAGTAAATCAGAAATTAAAACAAACCGATTACGGCCATTATTTGTATTTCTTGTCCATCCAATAGTGGATGAATTTTGGGCGAGATCAACAACATCTTGGGATTTCTGTAACCATTCTGTGCCCCCATATTCAGAAAAAGTATCGAAATCATATCCTAAAAGCAGGTATAAATAAAAATCAATAAATCCTGTTAATGGTTCGAATTCAAGATCATCATGAATTAAACTTTTACCCTCAGGAAAATTAAATTGCCAGTTTCCATCACTAATTATTAGCGTAGTGGTCTCAGCACTTGTATTGTAGATGGGTCTTCGTAATTGAATAATAGTTTCTGCTGTGAAATTAAAATCTTGGTCACCATTTAATAAAATAATGTTGATCTGACACTTTATTTTCTCTTGCTCTAGAAATTCAATTTCAGTCCAGCGATACTCATTGATATATGATTCTAAATCAGTTTTTAAAGAATTCACAACATATCCAAAAGAATTTCCTTCTAGCTGTTCGTCGTTAACAGATACTTGGCAATCAAATTCTTGCGCTTGAGCAAAACCAGAAAAGAGAAGAATTATAATTAAATAATAATTTTTTAATGACATCACTTTACAATTACAACAGTTGTCTTCATATTCAGTTAATAGTGTAGGGAAATATGATACAAAGGTATAAAATTCTATGGGCAGTTTGTTTTATTAGTTTAGCAACTGTAAATGAGATTGCTCGAGCGCAAGCAATTATTGGAGCTAAAAATGCTGCACTTGGTAATGCAACTACGTCAATGTACGAAAATGAATGGGGATTATTCTCTAATCCAGCATCTATTTTTTCCGAAGAACTAACCATAGGATTTTATGGGTTGCGACATTTTGGATTTCCAGAATTGACCGATATTTCCAGCATACTTAACATGCCCATTCTAGGCGGTTATTCCGCTATTGGATTGTATAGGTTTGGAGACAACCTATACTCAGAAACTAATATTAATCTTGGGTATAAATACAATTGGCAAAAATTACATGGAGGGGTTTCTTTTCAGTATCGGCATTTAAAATTAGGAGGGAGCTATGGTTCTGGGGGAGCTTTAATGATGAATATTGGGATATTAACCCAAATAGGACAATCTATATGGTTAGGAGCAAACATTAGAAATATTAATCGTGCTTCCTATAATTTTGAATTCAATGATGAAGAATTGCCGCAAGATATGAGTATCGGGATATCGTATAAACTTGAACAGAAAGCGGTGCTAGTTTTTGATGTATTAAAAGATGTGCGGTTTCCTCTAACATACAGAGGGGGAATAGAAATTGAAATAATTGAACATATAGTGGGAAGGGTAGGGGCAACCTATGAGCCCATTAATTATACATTTGGGCTTGGGTATACATCAAAAAAATGGCAAGTAAATATGGTGGTTCAACAACATGAGATTTTAGGGAGTAGTCCTGGTGCTGATATTATTTTAACATGGTAAAACGATATCTCTTTTTAATAGTAACACTAGCTTTTGTACATGGTTCAATCTTAGCTCAAGACAGTACATCAACCAAAGTTAGAGACCAGCTAGAAAAGACGTTTGAGGATCTTGATCTAGATGAAAATAATAATGGAGAGCAACTTATTTATTTTCTTCAAGAGTTAGAAAATAATCCTATCAATTTGAACTCAGCTGAAATCACCGACCTACTACAAATTCCTGGAGTAACCTATATTACAGCTAGGTTAATCATAGAATATAGAGTAAAGAAACCTTTCGAAACTATCGAAGAAGTACAAAAAATCTCAGGAATAGGATTAACTACCTATGAGAAAATATCGCCCTACATAACGATTGGTAATGCAAAAGATCGGTTCTCAAACCTGTACATTGATCCTAAATATTGGTTTAATAATACAGGAATTGAAATCATATCTCGATATCAACAAACAATAGAGGAACAAGAAGGTTTTAAAAGACCTGATTCTTTAGGTGGATATACTGGTAATCCAGTAAAATACTATCAACGATTTAAATTTCAGTCTAACCACCTTTCATTTAATCTAACCCAAGAAAAAGATGCAGGAGAAACTTTAGCAGGACCCACAGATTTCGATTTTAATTCAATCCATCTTGCATTAGTTGATAATGGGCGTTTGAAAAAATTAATTATTGGGGATTATAGCCTCAGTTTTGGACAAGGATTAGTGGTATGGTCTGGTGGGGCGTTTGGGAAAGGTCGAGAAGTTATTCAATCGATTGGAAGAAACGAACGTGGTCTCAAACCATATACCTCAGCTCAAGAAAGTAATTTTTTTCGAGGAATTGCGGCTACAATTGGTGATACCCATGATTTAACTATTTTTTATTCCAATATCCCTCAAACCGCTAGTGTTGTTGGTTCCGATTCAGTTCGGTTTCCATCTTCTTCAGGTTTTCATAGAACAACTAATGAAATAAATAGAAGAGATAATGTCCATCAAACAACAGTTGGAGGTAGATTACGGTTTAATAGTTTGGTTGGACTATTTGGATTAAGTGCGTACTCGACTCATTTCGATGCAAACATTATTAAAGGAAATTCGATTTCAAACCAACATGATTTTGAAGGTAGAACAAATTCTGTGATTGGGGTAGACTATCGCGCATTAGTAGGTCGGAGTTTAGTAATTGGCGAATTAGCATATAGCGATTATGACGCATTTGCTGGTTTGATTGGTGTGGAATCAAGTGTGGGAAATCTAACCGACATTGCAATTCAATATCGTAATTATAGTGGGCAATATGTGTCAATCTTAGGTGATGGTTTTGGTGAATCATCAGGAACCCCACAGAATGAACGAGGAGTATACATTGGTCTCAAGCACCAAGTATCAAAGTTTACGCTTAGTACCTATGTAGATCAATATCATTTCGATGCTCCAAAAAGTGGTATACAATCTCCGAGCGGTGGAATTGATGTATTAGGCATGATTGAAGCAACATTTTCTAGAACTCTAAGTGGATATCTATTAATACGAAATGAATCCAAGGACGAAGCATTTGAAATAGTGAATGATGCTGGGCGCCAAGAAGAACGTACGGGTACAAAAATACGATCAAGTTATAGAATACAAATTCAACACCAACCAACCCCTTCATTTAGGTCAAGAAGTAGAGTAGAATGGATTAGGGTTAATTCTTCTCAAAATGACTTAGAAAAAGGATTTTTAATCTACCAGGATGTAAGGCTCAATGTGTCAAAAAAGCTATTATTAGATGCTAGGTTCACACTCTTCGATACTGATAGTTTCAATGCAAGAGTATATCAATTTGAAAATGATTTAAGATATGTATTATCAAATGTCGCTTTAAATGATAGAGGACAGAGATGGTATGTGCTTGCTAAATACGATATTTCGGGTAACTTAGAAATGTCTTTAAAAATATCAAGAAGCGTAATTGAAGATGCTCAAATACTAAGTTCAGGACTTAATGAAATTAAGGGAGATAAAAGAACTCAATTTGGTGCACAAATTAGATATAAATTCTAATTGATATTGTTAAAGTAAAATGGTCGTATTTGTCATATATTTAACCATATAAAATTTACGATTGATGACCTTAGAAGGCTGGACAGTTGTTGGGGTAATTGCAACATGCCTCATTTTATTACTTACTACATCTTATTCAGTTGACTTAGTTCTCCTTGCTGGATTGGGATTTTTATTAATCGCTGGGATCGTAAGTCCAGAGGATGCGTTGTCTGGTTTTTCTAACGAGGGAGTGTTAACAGTAGCTGTATTATATATGGTTGCGGCTGGATTAAGAGAAACAGGTGCCATTCAATTTATTACTCAAAAAATAATGGGTGATTCTAATACGGTACGTAGCGCACAAGCCAGAATAATGGCGCCAGTTATGGTGATGAGTGCATTTATGAACAATACCCCCATTGTTGCTTCCTTCATACCGGCGCTGGAGCACTGGAGTAAAAAAACTAGAATTCCTGTATCGAAAGTATTAATACCACTTAGTTATGCTGCCATACTTGGAGGTACTTGTACTTTAATAGGCACCAGTACCAATCTAATTTTGAATGGTCTTTTATTAGAAGAAGAAAGTGTTCGCTCTCTGGGTTTATTTGAACCAGCTTTAATTGGGTTACCATGCGCCATTGCAGGCTTCATATATCTGTATATTTTTGGGGATAAGTTATTACCGTCAAGGGGAGAGGCGTTTCAATCTTTTAAAAACCCCAAAGAGTATACCATAGAAATGATGGTGCCAGAAGGTAGTGCCATTGCAAGAAAAACCATTAGGGAGGCAGGCTTAAGGCAACTTCCGGGTTTATTTTTGGTTGAAATTCATCGCGAGGATGCCATACTACCAGCGGTTGGTCCCAATCAACGACTGAGAGAACATGATCGGCTTATTTTCGCTGGGATTATAGATTCTATTGTAGATATACAACATATACAAGGGTTAGAGCCTGCAACCGATCAGATTTTTAAAATTGATACACCAAGAAGACATAGAGTGTTGATGGAAGCGGTGGTCTCTGCCTCACATCCAATGAGAGGTAGTTCAATTAAGGAGGGAGGGTTCAGGAATCGCTACAATGCAGTAGTGTTAGCCGTTTCCCGAAGTGGAGAACGCCTGAAACAAAAAGTAGGAGATATTATTCTACAAACAGGGGACACTTTACTTATTGAGGGTACTTCCAGTTTTCTCAAAAGATTTAAAAATTCGAACCAATACTATTTAGTTAGTCCCTTAGAAGGCGCTCCCGTTTCCAATTTTGAAAAATCTGGATTAGCATTGATTATTTTGTCTGGAATGATTCTGTTGGCTGGAGTAGGAATATTGAGCATGTTCCAAGCTGTAATACTTGCTTGTGGATGTATGATTGTGGGAAGAGTGATCAACTATTCTACTGGGATTGAGGCCATCGATTGGAAAGTAATTATAGCTATAGGCTGTTCTCTAGGCATCGGATCAGCATTAAAAACTACAGGAGTGGCAGAATTAATAGCGGTAAATGTGTTAGAATTAGCAAGCTCAAACTTAATTGTGACCTTAATTATTACTTATTTTATGACTTGGATATTAACAGAGTTAATAACCAATAATGCAGCAGCCGTTTTGGTATTTCCCATTGCACTTTCGGTTGCTCAATCCATGGGAGTTGATTTTATACCTTTTGCTATCGTTATTATAATGGCGGCATCAGCGAGTTTTTCAACTCCTCTGGGCTATCAAACGAATCTCATGATTTACGGACCAGGAGGGTATAAGTATTCAGATTATCTCAAAATTGGGCTTCCATTGAATTTGATTGTTGCCATAATCACCTTATCTTTGGTTGAATTATTCTGGGACTCTTGAAAACATATAAATGATACAATCTATCATCAAACTTGCCGAAGAAGCTGGGGAAAAAATACTTCGATTCTATAATGAAAAAATTGAAGTTACGTCAAAAGGAGATAACTCTCCATTAACACAAGCAGATCTGGCAGCGCACCATCATATTGTACATGGACTAAAAGATATTACTCCAAATATTCCAATAATCTCAGAAGAATCAGGGGTGCCAGATTTTTCTGAACGAAAGCATTGGGATACGTATTGGTTGGTAGATCCCTTAGATGGAACCAAAGAATTCATCAAGAAAAATGGTGAATTCACAGTGAACATTGCATTGATTAAGAGTAAAATTCCAGTTTTAGGCGTGGTACATGTCCCTGCACAAGCGATCAGCTACTATGCAGAAGAAGGAACAGGCTCTTTTAAGAAATTTAAGGACGGTAAGGTAGAACAAATTATTTCTCCTGAATTCAAAAAGCCAGGAACTGCTCGTATTGTTGTAAGTCGATCTCATGGAGATGATGCAACAAAGAAAAAACTAGCTTCTATTGGAATCGAAGTGTCCAATGAAGTTCCTTCAGGAAGTTCTCTAAAATTCTGTCTGGTAGCTGAAGGAAAAGCTGATTTATATCCACGTTTAGGCCCTACTATGGAATGGGACACAGGAGCAGCGGATGCTATTTACCGCTATTCAACAAAACAAGGAAGTAAATACTCCCCTCTTTCCTACAACAAAGAACATTTACTAAATCCTTATTTTATTATTGGGATAAATGAATGTATTGACGCACAATCTCTATAAACTATGACTGCACTAAGATCACATTCTCATCTCAAAGAACTTGAAGATGAGGGCATATACATAATGAGAGAAGTGGCTGCCCAATTTGAGCGCCCAGTATTGCTTTTCTCAGGTGGTAAAGATTCCATCGTAATGTTTCATCTCGCTTTGAAGGCATTCCATCCAGGGAAAGTACCTTTTCCACTAATGCATGTGGATACTGGGCACAATTTTCCAGAGGCGATCGCATTTCGTGATAATCTGGTTGAAAAATATGGAGTTGAATTAATTGTAGGAAGTGTACAAGACTCTATTGATGAAGGCCGTGTGGAGGAAGAAACAGGGCCAGATGCCAGTAGGAATGCCCTTCAAACGGTTACTTTGCTCGATACACTAAAGAAACATCAAGTGGATGCCGCATTGGGTGGTGGCCGCCGAGACGAAGAAAAAGCTAGAGCTAAAGAGCGATTTTTCTCACATCGTGATATTTTTGGTCAATGGGATCCTAAAAATCAACGTCCTGAACTTTGGAACTTATATAACGGTAGAAAAAAACCAGGGGAGAACTTCAGAGTATTTCCTATAAGTAATTGGACAGAAATGGATGTATGGCAATACATTGCTCAAGAAGATATTGAAATCCCTGAAATCTATTTTGCTCACGAACGTAACGTTTTTAATAGACGTGGTGTATGGTTAGCCGACACCGCATTCATTAATAAAATGGATGATGAGGAAGTAGTGACGAAAGTAGTTCGTTTCAGAACCATTGGAGATGCTACTTGTACCGGTGCGGTATTATCCAATGCATCCACTATGGAAGATATCATTCAAGAAGTAGCTTCAGCCAGGGAAACTGAACGTGGTACACGCCACGATGATAAACGAAGTGAAACAGCTATGGAAGATCGAAAAAAGCAGGGATATTTCTAAGCGAAACTTAATAGTTTTGAGTTCTAAGTGTTGAGTTTTGAGTTGACCTGTAAGGCGTTTGTTTGGTGATGGTCATACAATAAAATCTCAACGAAAGAATAAGAATGATGTACAATGGAACTGTTTACTATAAATCAATTGAATTTGCTTTAATGAAACTTGAACTGAGCAAAGAATTAAAATCATACAAAGAATTTGACCTTATAAGCCAATCGTTAAGATCAGGTACGTCAATTGGTGCAAATGTAAATGAAGCCGGAGCTGCAGTGTCTAAGAAAGATTTGGTAAACAAAATGTTTATTGTTTTGAAAGAAGTAAGAGAATCTTGGCACAGGTTAAGATTGTTGAATGAGTCTAAGACTATAGAAATTAATGTTGAGCAAAATATTGATCGGTGTATTGAGCTCATCAAAATACGTACATCGATGATCAAAACTACTCAATCAAAGATTAGAAAATGAGCAACCAAAGCACTCAAAACGCATCACTCAAAACTCAAAATTCCTATCTAGACATGGACATGCTTAGATTTACTACAGCAGGATCCGTGGATGATGGAAAAAGTACCCTAATTGGTCGACTTCTCTATGATTCAAAATCAATTTTTGAAGATCAAATGGAAGCCATCGAAAAAACCAGTAAAAGTAGTGGAGAAGAAGAAGTTAACTTAGCATTGTTAACCGATGGTTTAAAAGCAGAACGCGAACAAAAGATAACCATCGACGTTGCTTATCGTTATTTTGCTACCCCAAAGAGAAAATTCATTATTGCCGATACTCCAGGCCATACTCAATATACCAGAAATATGGTTACAGGGGCATCGACTGCCGATTTAGCGATCATATTAGTGGATGCTTCTAAAGGAATTCTTACTCAATCGAGAAGGCATGCATTTATTTCTTCACTTCTTCGAATTCCACACATGGTCGTCGCCATAAATAAAATGGATTTGGTTGACTACAAAGAAGAAGTATTTAATGAGATTGTGAAGGATTTTGAGGATTTTGCTCGTAAGCTTAATGTAAATGATGTTACATTTATACCAATTTCTGCGCTAAAAGGGGATAATGTTGTGGACAACAGTGAAAGAATGGATTGGTACAAAGGAAGTACACTCCTTTATCATTTGGAATCGGTAAAAGTAGATGCATCCAATAACGTAACTGATTTTAGATTCCCTGTGCAATATGTAATACGGCCTGGCATGCATTTTCGTGGATTTTCAGGGCAAGTTGCCTCTGGTCATGTTCGCCCTGGGGATGAAATCATGGCACTACCCTCTGGTCTTACTTCTAAAGTTAAAGAACTTGTTACCAGAAATGAACATCTTGATATTGCCTATCCAGGTGATTCTGTGGCCATAACACTTGAAGATGAAATCGATATTTCTCGCGGAGATATGATTGTTCGAAAAGATAATGTACCTACCATCCGCAATGAGTTTGAGTCATTTTTATGTTGGATGAATGAGAAAGAGCTCGACGTAAATAAGCAATATATATTGCAGCACACTAGTCGGCAAGTTCAAGTTTTTATTGAAGACATCTTTTATCGTATCAATGTAGATACCTTACAACGTGAAGAAGTCAACGAACTAAAACTCAATGAAATTGGAAGAGTAAAATTAAAAACAAGTCAGTCTTTATTTTTTGATCCCTACCAAATCAATCAAAAGACGGGAAGTTTCATCATCATTGATCCAACCTCAAATGTAACTGTTGCTGCTGGGATGATACGTGCCGGCTCTACCGCTTCAAAAGAGGTGCATGTAGAAGAATCAAAAGACTTGGTTTCTCCCAATGTAACTTGGGAACCATGGAATATTTCTCGTGAAGAACGAGAGGAGAGAAATGGTCAAAAAGCGAAAGTGTTATGGTTTACTGGAATTTCTGGGGCAGGTAAAAGTACCATAGCAAAAGCATTGGAAAAGAAACTTTGGGAAACAGGCAAACAGACAGTACTATTAGATGGAGATCAAGTGCGCCATGGATTAAATGGTGATTTAGGGTTTACAGTAAAAGACCGCAAAGAAAATATCCGCAGAGTGGGACATTTGGCGCGGTTATTCTACGAACACGGTAACATTGTGCTTTGTACTTTTATATCTCCATTTGCCAATGATCGAGCATTCGCCAAATCCCTTATTGAACATAAACATGATTTTATTGAAATCCATGTGACGTGTAATCCTAAAACAGCACAACAGCGAGATCCTAAAGGGTTATATGCTAAAGCAGCTGCTGGCGAGATAACTGGGTTAACGGGCTATGATGCTAAATACGAAGCGCCAATGAATCCTCAGATTACCATCAATACGGATGAGGTTTCTGTAGAAGAAGGAGTGGGAATACTTTTTAGAGATTTGGCTGATGAATGATGCTTTTGGTGTCTTGGAATCTAAGGTACATAAGTCTTGTAGATGTATCGTGAAGGTATCAGAATCACGGGGAATCAAACTATCCAAAAAAAGTTTACAGCTCCAGACAATAGAAAAGCGGTTACTAGGAACATGATTATATTTTTATAGTTTATTAACAGTATAAATACGTATATTTAAAATCTGTCAAGGAAAATAATAGGGTTATCAATACATGATGACTATCCAAAATATCATCTTAGAGCATTGAAAAAAATTACTTTAATTTTTACGGCACTCCTAATTGTTACATGCGCAATTGAACCTTTACATGGTCAATCCATACAGCAAGAATTACAACGACGAGGCTTATCTTTTCAAGAAGCACAGGAACTCGCAAAGCAAGCTGGCGTAAATACAAACAATCCTACAGAATTAGCTAACTTTGCAAGGCAAAATGGAGTGTCTGAGGCCCAAATTCAAGAATATTTGTCTCAGTTCACAGGGTCGCAAATAGGAAATACCGTTACTGAAGGGGGAGTAGTAGATATTACTGGAACAGTAGTCACCACTGATCAGCTGGAGGAAACGCCTTTTGACGAAGATCAAATCGATAATAGGCAAGAGGTAGAATCTACGGGAGGATTACCATATTTTGGATACGATATTTTTTCAGATATTCCGGATTCATTTCTACCAAGCGCTGTAGGTCCGGTAGATGAAGGCTATGTGATCGGCCCAGATGATGAATTGAGACTCACTATTTGGGGTGCTACTGAAGTCCAATATGAATTAGCCGTAGATGCAGAAGGTAGAACATTTATTCCTACAATTGGATTAACAACAGTTGCTGGTGAAAGTTTAAAAAATTTACGAGAATCCCTCAAAAGAACGTTATCGAGAAGCTATTCTGGATTAATGAAAGATCCAGCGACTGTTTTTATGGATATTACTGTTACTAGATTTAAGCCCATAGAAATATTCGTACTTGGAGAGGTCAAAAACCCGGGAGGGTATACCTTTACCAGTAATTCAAGTTTGTTTAATGTATTGTATGGTGTGGGTGGACCAAAAACTACTGGATCTCTAAGAGATATTCGCTTGATACGCGATGGTAAGCACATTGAATCTTATGATTTTTATGAATTATTGGTTCAAGGTACCGAAAGTGAACAGCCAACATTACTTAATAATGATCGAATATTTATACCATTAAGAAATTCAACAATAACCATCCAGGGCCCTGTCACTCGAGAAGGGATATATGAATTATTGCCAGGCGAAAGTATAAATGAGTTATTTGATTATGCTGGAGGTCTTCAGCCTGAAGTATACAGTGATCGTTTTCAGATAAATAGAATCATACCTATTGAAGAACGAGATGATCCTACATATGCACGACAACGATTAGATTTCGATCTAGGAAATTTAATGTCAGGTGATGAAAATATTGAATTAGTTGATAATGATCGTATTAGATTATTTAGAATATCAGATGTTTCCGATCAGTACGTTCAAATCACGGGGGGTGTAAATCAGCCGGGTATTTATGAGCTTGATGAAAATTTAAATTCTATTTCTGATCTAATAAGCGCAGCTGATGGGTTGCAAGGTGATTTTTTTGACGGAAGTGCGATTTTAACGAGATATAATGACGATTCGACCTCATTTACATTCAATTTTAATGTGCTAGCTGCATTAAATAATGATTCCGAAGAAGATTTAATGCTTCAAAGACGAGATAGGATTCAGATATTTCAGAATAATGTTAGAGAAATCGAGAATCGAAAGGTTTTTATTTCTGGTCAAATTGAAAAGCCGGGTGGTTATAGTTACACAGATGGCATGACTTTAGAAATGCTATTACTAAAATCGGGAGGTTTTACATATAGCTCATTTCTTGGTAATGTAGAAATTACCCGTACAGAATTGATTGAATCAACAGTGGCAAAAGCAGTCACGATTACTATTCCACTATTACCTGACAGTTTGGATCCAAATACCTTCTACACTTCAGAGCTTTTTGAAGGTCTGATGGAAAATGCAAAACAATTTGTATTAAATGACAATGATAGGGTTTTTATTAGGCCAAATCCTAAATTTGAATCGCAAGAGACAGTCAAAATAACTGGCGAAATTTTATATCCAGGTTCATATACCATTGTTTATGAAAACGAATTATTGTCTCAATTAATCAGAAGAGCAGGATGGATTACACCCGAAGCATATTCAAAAGGGGCTAGACTTAAAAGAGATGGGAAAGATGTTATTATTGAACTAGATAAAATCCTTAGTAATGATATAACCGCAGATGTGCTAATCCAGCCCGGTGATGAGGTATTTATTCCTAAAAATCCAAATACCGTTCTCGTAACTGGCAATGTCGCGTTGGATGGATTATTTAAGTACAAATCAGGTGAAAAATTCACTTACTATCTTGAACAAGCGGGTGGGATGCAACCCAATACCTTTAAGTATTTGTTGCTTACGCAAGCCAATGGAGCTACCTATCGAATAAAACGAAAGGGACTTATAAAAGATAATCCAATATTAGAAGATGGAGCGGTAATTAGAGCTATTTATGAACCTGAAAAAACAGATACTGAAAAATTAACTTTTAGGGAGATTTTAGGTGAATCTACTGCAATTCTTACATCTATTTTAACATGGTATTTATTAATCGATAGGTTGTAAAACAGAGTTCATGAGTGAAGAAAATAAAGACCAGTTACCAAAACAATCATCGGAATTTCCAATACAGGAATATAGATTGGTTCCCATTAGTGAATATGAAGGTTCCAAAGAAGATGATGAAATAGATCTAATTGAACTTGCAAAAACGATTTGGGCAGAACGAAGGTTAATCTACAAATTTGTAAGTGTTGGAATAGTGTTAGGTATATTAGTAGCAGTGTTCAGCCCCAAAGAATACGTTAGTTCTGCGACACTAATGCCAGAATATAGTTCTGAAGATATGGGTGGAAGTGCTTCCAGTTTATTGCAACAATATGGTGGGTTATTGGGGCTTGGTGGGGGATCTTATATTAGTTCGAGTAATGCCCTTAGAGTCGAAATTTATCCAAACATTGTAAATAGCTACGAATTTCAGCGAAAAATAGCGAAATCTCCCTTTTATTTTCCAGCGTATGACACTACGGTAGCCTTGAATGAATATTACCTGAATGTTCGTGAACCCAGTCTATTAAGTACAGTGGGTTCCTTTGTGTTTGGTATCCCAGCCCAAATTGTAGGAATATTTACTAGGGAGGAAAGTGGTCCCCCTATTATTCCTTCACAAGATATCGCTTTTATTACCTTAACTGAAGAAGAGGAAAAGCTACTAAAGTTTCTTCGACAGAACGTTAATGCACTACTGGATGAAGAAACTGGATTTATCTCAGTTTCTGCCCGTATGGAAGATCCTTTGGTAGCGGCTCAAGTGGCTAGTTTTGCGATTAGAGAATTAACCAATTATTTGATCGATTATCGTACGGAAAAGTTGGTCATGGATTTAGAATATACCAAAGAACAATTGGACAAAGCGGAGCTGCGTTTTGAGGAAGCGCAAATCAATCTTGCAAAATTTAGAGATAGTAATCAAGGAATACTTACAGCAAGTGCTAGAACGGAGGAACAACGCTTAGATTCTGAATACTCTGTAGCTTTCAATTTATATAATACCTTAACCCAACAATATGAAGTTGCAAAACTGGAGCTTCAAGAAGAAACACCTTTATTCAAAACGTTAGAACCTGTCCAGGTACCACTAAATGATGAAGCAAGCGATTTCAATACCTTAATTATGTTTATTTTTCTATCATTGTTTGGAGCAGTAGGATGGATCATTTTAAGAAATTTAATAAACAAATTAGCTGCATAAATTTCTAGTATGAATACAAGAAGTAAAACCTACATTGCAGGTTATAGGGGAATGGTTGGTTTTGCGATCATTGATAATCTTAAAATCAATAGTTGTTTCAATTATTTGATATTATTAAGGATGCAAAATCATTGGGCAGTTTGCAAATACATAACTGAAAATCTGATGATATTACCAGGACACTTTTATTTATTACAAGAGTGTCTTGAAAAATAAAATATATAACTAATCATTAATTAAATAAACGATTAATTACATGAAGCCAAAAGTAATTGCTGAAATAGGTTGTAATCATAAAGGAGAATTTGATATTGCCATTGAGCTATTAGATTTAGCGAAGGAATGCGGTGCAGATGTAGCAAAATTCCAAAAAAGAAATAATCGAGAGTTTCTAACTGAAGAACAATATAATGCTCCTCATCCTAATCCTTATAATTCCTATGGTAATACATATGGAGAGCATAGAGAATTTTTGGAGTTCGATATTGAGCAACATAAAAATCTTAAAGCGTATTGTGATAGTATTGGAATTGAATATTCAACATCAGTATGGGATGTCACTTCCGCAAAAGAAATGATCACGTTTACTCCAAAATTACTTAAAGTTCCCTCAGCATGTAATAATCATTTTGATATGTTAGAGGTCTTAAGAGATGAGTTTGATGGTGAGGTTCATCTTTCATTTGGAATGACAACTAGGGAAGAAGAGAAAAAAATCATTGAATTCTTTGAAGAAAAGAATAAAGCAAGGAATAAACTTATTATTTATTCATGTACTTCCGGCTATCCAGTTCCATTTAGGGATGTATGTTTGTTAGAAATTCTCCGCTTAAAAGAAGAATTCGGGAATAGAGTAAAGCATGTAGGATTCTCTGGTCATCATTTAGGCATAGCTATAGACAATGCTGCTGTTGCTCTAGGTGCAGTTTGGATAGAGAGACATTTCACAAAAAATAGAACATGGAAAGGAACCGACCATGCGGCTTCATTAGAACCTAATGGATTTAAAAAGTTATGTAGAGATGTTAAGGCCACATATGAATCTCTTACATACAAAATGTCTGATATTTTGGAGATTGAAAAGGTTCAAAGAGATAAATTGAAATTTAGATTTGAATGAGAACAGTAGCTTTCATCCCCGTAAGAGGTGGTAGTAAATCGATACCAGGAAAAAATATTAAACTATTTTGTGGTAAACCATTGATTTATTGGACAGCATTGTCAGCACAGAAGAAGTCTTCAGTAGACGAAGTTGTTATTGCTACTGATAGTGATGAAATTGCAGATGTTGTTCGTTCGTTTTGTTTTGATAAAGTTGTAATTTATTACAGAAAAAAAGAAAATGCTCTTGATAATTCTTCTACAGAAAGTGTTATTCTCGAGTATCTAGAAGTGAGTAATTTATCTGGTGACGATATTTTTGTATTAATTCAAGCAACATCTCCCTTATTGACAACCAATGATATTTCTAATGGTTTGAAACTGTTAGATGACTATGATAGTGTTCTATCTGCTGTTAGAACAAAAAGATTTTTTTGGAATGATAGCGGCCAACCTATTAATTATAGTTATTTAAGTCGACCAAGAAGACAGGATTTTAATGGTTTATTTCTCGAAAATGGGGCTTTTTACATAAACAGAGTTTCAAACATAATAAAAAATAAAAATCGACTCTTTGGTAAAATTGGGATTTCAGAAATGCCAGAATATACTGCTATTGAAATTGATGAAAAGGAAGACTGGATTGTAGCAGAATCTCTTATGAGAAAGTATATTTTACCGCTAAATGATTACGAAATTGAAAAGGATGTTAAACTTTTTTTGACCGATGTAGATGGTGTACTCACAGATGCAGGAATGTATTATAGCGAAAGCGGGGATGAATTAAAAAAATTTAATACCCATGATGGTATGGGGCTTCAGTTATTAAGAGTAGCTGGTATAAAAACTGGTATTATAACTTCAGAAACCACTGATCTTGTTGAACGAAGAGCTAAAAAATTGAAAGTTAATTATTTATACCAAGGTGAAATATTTGGTGGAAAACTTGAGGCAGCAAAAAAAATATGTAATGAACTTAATATTTCACTAAATGAAGTAGCCTACATAGGAGATGATATCAATTGCAAAGAACTTCTCGAAAAAGTAGGGTTTGCAGCTTGCCCTAGTGATGCAACAAGTGAGATTAAGCAAATTCCGAATATAATTCAGATGAAAAATAAAGGTGGAGAGGGTGTAGTACGAGAGTTTATTGAAACAATATTGAACATTAGATAGTTATGCATTGGGAACAAATTAGAAATAAAACTGGATTAAAATATATTGAACCAATCTTCACACTATTGGTTATTCTAGTCTCAATTTTTTTTGTACTCATAAGAAAAAATGAAAGGGTTGGGAAAAGAAAATTATTCTATGGAGCATATGGAAATAGAAGTGTAGGGGATGATGCAATTAATTATTCAATTGCTAATGGCTTTATTAATGATATAGATAATGTAGTATTCAGTTCATACGATGTAGAGTACTCTAAAAGAAAAATTGGCAATGAATTTACATTTATAAAACAAGGAAGAACAAGTGATGGTCTATATCATCTAATAAAAGAAAGAAATAAGTTTGATATATTTGTATATGGAGGAGGAGGTGTATTTGAAACCCATAGTAATGACCTAAGAAGTACGATTGGTATGCTTTACAAATTATCTAAGCTATATTTAGTCTATGCGCTAGGTAAAAACATAGTTTACTTTAGTGTAGGAGCAAATAGTAATGATTTTAACATTTTAATAGAAACGCTAATAAAGCATATAAGCAAAAAGTGTTTGTTGATAACAACACGTGATATGGTAACATTTGAAAAGTTTAAAAAATGTAATAATAATGTTCATAGCTTGTGTGACATCGCTAATTCGATTCAAATTGAAAAGAAAAAAAGAAAACGGAGAGAGTTATCAATTGGGATAAATCTAATGCCATTTGGACTACTTAGTCATCGATTGAGTCAACAAAACAAAATATTAGAATTAATAGCGAAGGACCTATCTGTTATTGATGTTAGAATTAAAAATATCTATTTATTTCCAATGGTAATAAATACTGATGAGGACATAAGTAAGGAATTAGTTAAAAAGTTTAGAAACTATAATAAAACAAGAGACTTAGAAATTATAAATCCAAATATCTCTGTTAGTGAAATGATTGATAAGATGAGTGAATTGGATATTTTCATTGGTATGCGACTTCATGCAAATATTATGGCCATAGATGCAAATACACCAATAATTGGAATTGGATACCATTCAAAGGTTGAAAGATTATACAAACAATATGATTTAGATTTTTTTTATATAGATATCTATAAGTATAATAAGGGTTGGTTAAATGATCGTGTAACTAATTTAATCAATAATTTTGATTTAATTTCTGAAGAAATACTTCAAAAAAGAAATAACAAAATAAGAGAAGCAAATAAACATTTTGAATTAATAACCGAAGTTACCAATTAATGATAACTAAAGAGGTATTGATTGGTGGAATATATGTTGTATCAAATTATGTGCAATATATTTTTAGTATAATATCAACAATTTTACTAATTAGATATCTCCCAGAAATCGAATATATAGATTTGATTTCAGTAGTTGTGATGACGCAAGTTGTTGCTAGCATTACTCATTACGGTATTCCCTCTCTACTTATAAGAGAGGAATTAGAAGAACCTTATACATTTACCTTATTTATTTCATTATCACTTTTATCTCTAATTACTATTTTCGCTAGTTTATATTTGTTTAGTGGCTATAATGGATTATTAAAAGGTACTACAATAATAATAATTTGGTCATTTATAGTTTTAATGAATGTACAGTCATATTCATTTTCTATTCTTAGGAAACAGAATCATCACAAAAAATATATAATTTTAAATGGATTAAATGGATTAATTTATTTTGTAATACTTTCTCTCTTAATTTCGTTTTATCAAATATTTGAAATTAAGTTCATAGCTGAAATTATAGCTAAAATAGTCATAATTGTACCTCTATCATATATTTTAATATTTAAAAACTCAGACTTCAATTTTGGAGTTTTTATTAAGTTTTATAAGAAATATTTTGAATACATTAAAAGAAGTGTTGTTTTAATGATATCAAATATTCTTTTGATTTTAACACTTAGGTTAAATCCACTTATTGATCGAATGTTTAATTATCCTATACCATTTGATTATGCATTAGGTATACAATTATCTCTACTTATTATAAGTATTGGTGTAGGTATTTCAATGTATTTATATCCAAGTTTATCAAATAGTAATCGCAAACCATTTAACCTCAGGCGGTATACACAATTAAACATATTTTTTTTAGTGCTTATAGTACTTTTGTCAATCTCTTTAATTAATAATGTTCATAAAATAATTTTTCCAAATATTATCATAGATAATATTTGGTTAATTATTACATTATCAATTTATTCGTTTATTATAGTAAACTCATATATAATTTCCTCTTTTTACTATGCTTTAAAAAATGAGATAAAATTTATAAAATTGTTGATAATACATATTACATTCATAATTATAAGTAGTATATATATACGTTATGAAATATTATTAATACTTAGTCAAACAATTTCTTTACTTATTATTAATTCAATCTTAGTATTTAATATTTTGAAAAATGAAGAATTATCTGTTCATAACTAATTCAAATAAGACATTACTCTACAATAAAATTGCTGATGAATTATCTTGTCAGAAGGATGTTAATGTATATTGGATTGTTACATCCAAAAAATACATATCATTAGTTCAACCAAAAAATTATTTATTAATTAATAGAGGAATAGATTTAAATTCATATGGCTCAAGTATTGAGATAGAATCATTAAATGAAATCTTATATTCAGATAGGATACTGGGTTGTACAAAAAATGATAAAAAAATATTAGAAGTTAGTGCAGAAAAGATATACTTATTTATTAAGGGTAAAAAGATAAATTATATTATAGGGGAGCTTACAACCTCTATTGAACTAATTACATATCGGGTGATCAAACAGTATTTTTCTGAGGTTAAATACTTAATGTTGCAAAATTTCAAATTATATAAGGACAATTTTGTTGTACTATCTGATGAATATTTAAAAACAGAACATGTATTTGAAAATATAAATAATGATGTAACTGTGCTTGGTCAGAATAAAATTGGTGTTGCCAGAGAAGCATCTAAAATTGCTAAAACTGCAAATCGAAAATTTAAAATCAAGGGAATTCTAGATCACTTTGTTAAAATCTTTATTGGTAAAGATTATCCATTGGATGATTTAACTGTACCAGACAGCAGAATCTTGCAGAGGCTTATCAGAGGTGCAAATAAAGTATTTAGATTTTACTATTACAAATACTTTGTAAAAAAAATATTATCAGATGAGCTACCTGATAAGTATATCTTAATTACATTACATAAAACCCCAGAATCTTCTGTTGATGTAGTTGGTAGATATTACGAAGATCAGTTAACAAATATCATTAACCTCTGGAGAAAAATACCAAATGATGTATATATTGTTATAAAAGAGCATAAAAGTGCTTTAGGGGATAGGGGTAAAAGGTTTTATGGTGTATTAAAATCTTTCACCAATATATTGATTGTATCTGAGCAGTCAGACATTGAAGAACTAATGAAGAATGCCTTATTTGTTTCTAGTATTTCAGGAACTTCAGCATTTGAAGCGGCAAAACTTGGAGTTAAGTCAGTAATATTTTCAGATGTTTATTTTGCAAAATTGCAAATGATAAAATCAATTACACCAAAGTACTTACGATCACATACCTTCGATGAATTATTAAACGATGGGTTTGATGGAGTCAGTTTTGATGAGTTTCTAGAAGAAATGAGAAAAAGTACATGGAAAGGTAGAATTAGTGATCCACTTATTGACCCATCAGTTTTGGAAGTGTCAAATATTCAGAGTATTGCTAATTTTTTAAAAGAAATCTGAATGAATTCGACTTTCCTCCTTAGATTTATTCATTATCTGTTTATAACGACTTTTTTTTTGTCAGGAATTTCATTTCAATTAAGAGGTACAACAGTAAGATATGACCATATGATTTTAGTATTTGTTTTCATAATTCTTGTGGTTATAATTGTGATTAAAAAAAAATTGATTATTAAAAATCATAAGATCATTGTTTCACTAATACTATGCATACTAGTCATTCTTTTTTCATCTACTATATCTGTAACATCTGATTATTCACTTAATAAATCAATCCTATATATAATTTATGCAGTAATAATAATTATACTTTTATTTGTTCAAGATAAAAAACAGGAAATTGTAAATTTTTTTATAGGATTTGGGGTATTAATAAATATAATCTCATTAATCAGTTTTCCTTTGTATTTTCTGGGGTTCGACTTTGGCACTGTAAGATATGATTTTGGATCATATTGGCTTGAGGGGTTTAATGCTGTAGCAAATATAAATGGTATTTCTAATGCAATTCTATTTCTTTACATATTAAATAAATATTTAAACACAAAGAAAAGTTTTTTGATAATTTATTTACTTATTATAAGCACATGCTTGATAATGAGTTATACGCGTATTTCTTGGTTGGGTGTGTTTTTTGGTACTATATTTTTATTGTTTAAGAACAAGAGTTTTACTTCGGGGGTAGTAACAAGCACAATATTAATAGTTTCTGTAAGCTTTTTTCTTTTTATCTTATCAAGCTATGTTACAGTTTTCGATAAAATTGATGAGTTAAATGTTGATTACTTAACTAGTAATTGGAGGTATTATATAATATTAATTGCATTTTCTAATATGCAAAATTGGTGGTTAGGTAACGGTACTGAAAATTTGATTGCCATACATGGATTTGATAATTGGTATTATATAGCAAATTTACCTATTTCAATTCTATATGATTGGGGGATTTTGGGAGTTTCTTCATTTTTAGTATTCTTTATATATATCACAAAAAAATTAGATAATTTCGGTATCATGATTTTATTGATCTATTTATTAATGAATATAACTTCACCGACTATACAGCTAATGCAATTTTGGTATTTACCTGTTTTATTACTTAATAGTCATCAAAAGAGCAAAATATGAAATCCATACTTATTGATGCAAAGTGGTTATATAATGGTCCAACATCGGGAAAAGTTGTTGTTAAGCAGCAAGTTAAACAGCTAGAGAGATTTACTTCAGATTATAGAATTACATTAATTGTAGATAAGAATGACCCGAATATTTCTAAATATGAAACATTAGGTTTCTTCACTTTGAAAATCCCAAATTACTCACTTCTGACAAATTTACTAATATTTCCATTCTTATTTTATTTCAACAAATTTGATGTATGCTTATTTCAAAACTACACACCCATTATCTCAAGAAATAAGAGTATTGTATTTGTTCATGATATAATTTTTTATACACATCCGAATTTTTTCTCATTATTTGAGAGATTAATGTTTAGGTTTATTTTATTGAGTCTTCATCTTGCTGATGAGATTGTCACTATTTCTGAAAATGAAAGAAGTAGAATTAAAAATTACCTTAAGAAGAATAAAACTATACATGTTGTATATAATGGAGTAGATCATCTAATTTCGAATTACAAATCAGTTGAAAAGAATGGGGTCATAAAATCAACAATTGATGTAAGTGGAAAATATGTACTCTATGTCGGTAGGATTAACGATCGAAAAAATGTTAAAAATTTAATAACATCATTTAATTATCTATCAAGACTAGATGTTAAATTAGTAATCGCTGGTGGTGATGATTGGCAAAATACTCTTAATAAAATACCTTCCGAAAGAATTTTGTTTACTGGTTATGTTTCTGATGACGACTTAATTTGGTTATACAATAATGCAAGTATTTTTGCTTTTGTATCATATGAAGAGGGGTTTGGATTACCACCATTGGAAGCTATGTCATATAATTTGCCTGTTATTGTTTCAAATACTTCTTGTTTCCCAGAAGTATGTGGTAATGCTGCCGTATTTGTAGACCCTAATAAACCGAAAGATATTGCAAGTAAAATCGAGAAATTATTGAATGACGAAGATTTGAGGAATCAACTAAAAAGAAATGGAGAGGTTCGAGTTAGGAGATTTACTTGGGAAAATTCAATAAAGAAATTAATCGATATACTTGGTAAATGAAATTTTTTGAAAAGCTAATAAAAAGATTAAAAAAAGAGGAACAATATGAAATAGAAGAGGATTTATCCTTCTATGATATCATAAAAACAATACAATATAGAACTGCGCAGTTATTAAGAGGTTTGCTTTTGCGGGCACAAATAGGCACGGGGGGGCTAATATTTAAAGGCAAGAACTGCCGAATTGATTATAAAAAATATCTATGTGTGGGTTCCAATTGTATAATAGAAGATAATGTTACAATAAAAGCTATTTCAAAGAATGGAATTCAAATTAGTGATAATGTTACAATAGCCTTTGGTGCTCGATTAATTGGAACTGGTGTTATAAGAAATAAAGGGATTGGCATTAAGATTGGTTCTAACTCTGCAATTGGCTCTAACAATTTTATTGGTGGCCAAGGAGGGGTAGAGATTGGGGAAAACGTAATTATGGGCCCAGATGTAAGAATTTTTTCTGAAAATCATAACATCGACAAAAAAGATATTGCTATAAAGAATCAAGGTGAAAGTAGAATAGGTGTTTGTATTTCTGACGATTGTTGGATTGGAGCTTCAGTAACTATTCTAGATGGGGTAAAACTCTCAAAAGGTACAGTAGTAGCAGCGGGTTCGGTTGTAACTAAATCCGTAATTGAGCCGAACATGGTAATAGCTGGTATTCCTGCTAAGATTTTAAAGAGTAGATTACAATGAAAATTGCAGTAATTGGTTCTAGAGGGTATCCATATGTATATAGCGGATATGAAACGTTTGTGAGAGAAACCTTCGAATTGTTGAGCGAGAAATATGAAGTTCATGTTTACTGTCACGGATATCTTTTTGATGAAAAACCTAAAGAAGTGAATGGGATTAAACTACATTATATTCCTACTATAAAAGGGAAAGGTTTAGGGCAATTAAGTAACAGCTTTCTTTCAACGTTACATGCAATTTTTGCTGGCAGATATGATGCCATTCTTTATGTGAATACAGCGAATGGGCCGTTTGGAATCATTACAAAAATCTTTGGTCAAAAAACGGCAATTATTACAGATGGATTAGAATGGCTAAGACCTAAATGGAAGGGATTTGGTGCAAAGTATTTCTATTGGGCATCAAAATTATCAACGAAAGTATTTGATGTCCTGATTTCTGATTCAGCAGAGATGAAGCGAATCTATCAAGATGAATTCAACGTTGATTCCGTTGTAATTGCCTATGGAGCAAATTCGAAGACGAGTACCTCGGCCGGGAAAATTGAACAATTTGGACTCAAAAAAAATGAATATTACCTAGTCGTGGGTCGGTTAATTCCCGATAACAACGCCGATATCATTGTTGAAGGATTTAAGCAATGTGATTCTAAGAAGAAACTTTTAGTAATAGGTGATGTGCCATATGCCGATGAATATGCTGATCGAATAAAATCTGAAGCTTCTGATCGTATAATTTTTCCCGGCTATGTGTACGACCAGGAATTGCTAATGGAATTATATGCTAATGCCTATGTGTATGTTCACGGGCATGAATATGGAGGTACTAACCCTACCTTGTTGAAAGCACTAGCCTATGGATGTTCAATCTTAGCATTGGATACTCAATTCAGCAGAGAAGTTTTATTGGATGAGAAACACGGATCATATTTTAAGAAAAATCCAGCAAGCTTTGCGGATGCAGTTGCTAAGCTAGATACTGAAGCTGAAAAAGTGGAAAATCAGAAATCAATTTCCAGAGATCGTATTTCAGCCAATTACACATGGGAAAAGATTGCGAATCAGTACGATGAGTTATTTTCAAAAATGACCATTAATAAATAATAAAAGGGGCTGAAGTAGCTAAGGGTTAATGTTTGGAGTGTTTATACCATGATTTTATTTGGGTTATTAGTTGTAAAAGATCTCCATCATTGAAATGCTATTCATATTATTTCAAATACCAACAAAAATAATTGCGTTTTATCCCATTAACTCTAAATGTATGTATGGCATTTGCTCCAGATATATACTATCTCATGGATATGATTATCTTCTCGGCAATAAACCCCTGATAGTTGATACACATATGTCCGAGCAAGGAAGTATCCAAGACATTATAAGATCGTAACGTGTCTTTTTATACGAAACTACAGGGGTGTAAGTACTCTTCGATTAATGGAAGTAAGGTTATGTCTTAACATTAATGATAATGGCTGAAAATATCTTTCTATCTATCTCTGTTAATACTCCATGACCAATCAAACTACTGGTATTCATTTTCTGTGCCCACTAAAATAACTCTATCATCTTCTCCATGGTTTCATTGGTTTCTGGGCGATAGGGTTTGATTTAGCGGTGTTCGATCCGATTTCCGTAAGTAAGCACTCAGAAAGATGCTTTTTACAATATAGAAGAATCAAGATCTATTTTTTAGTTGCAAATTTTGTAAGTTTATTGAATCCTTACTTGGATTAATGATTCTAAATTTCAGTAGTAAACTAGGTCGAAATAGATAGAAATTAGATGAAAGTTATCGAGACAGTAATCAAAGATGTTAAAGTTCTCATTCCAAATGTACTGGGAGATTTACGTGGGTATTTTCTAGAGTCATTTAGGAAATCTATATTTGACGAACTTGTTGAAGAAACTGACTTTGTTCAGACTAATGAATCTTTTTCTCAATATGGGGTGCTAAGGGGGCTACATTATCAAAGACCACCTTGTGCCCAGGGAAAATTAGTAAGAGTAATAAAGGGAGAAGTGCTAGACGTTGCTGTTGATATTCGTTTAGGATCACCTACATTTGGGCAACATGTGAGCGTTGTTTTGAATGAAGAAAACAAAAAACAATTATGGATCCCAAGAGGATTTGCTCATGGATTTGTTGTACTGAGTGACACTGCACTATTTAATTATCAATGTGATAATTACTATGCTACAGATCATGATTCAGGTTTGTTATGGAATGATAAAGATATTGCCATAGATTGGGGTATTCCAGAAAACGATATTAAGTTATCAGAGAAGGATAAAGTACAGCCAACACTTTCAGAGGTAAAGAGCTTTAAACATTTTTCATACCCAAAAAAATAAAAAGATTATATTTAAGTGTCTAAAGTACTAGTAATTGGTTCTAACGGTCAGCTGGGAAATGAGTTTAAACAGCTGAATAACTTATATCAATATCTTAACTTTGTCTTTGTTGATCTACCAGATATTGATATTACAAATGAAAAATCAATTCTATCTGTATTTAACAAATCCAGGCCTGATTTCATTGTAAATTGCGCTGCCTATACTGCTGTCGATAAAGCAGAGTCTGAAGCTGAATTAGCAAATCTGGTTAATGTTACTGGGCCTGAATTACTTGCAAAATATGCTAATGCTTTTAATGCCAAGCTATTCCATATATCATCAGATTTTGTTTTTGATGGAACATCACATAAGCCATATATCGAAAGTGATTCAATTAATCCTATTAGCATATATGGCAAGACTAAAGCGGATGGTGAGCTCAGGGTTGTGGCCGAATCAGCACATTCAGTAGTTATAAGAACTTCATGGTTGTACTCAAAGTTTGGTAATAATTTTGTTAAAACCATGATTCGATTAGGAGGAGAACGAGATAGATTAAATGTAGTTTTTGATCAAATTGGTACCCCAACTTGGGCACGAGACTTAGCAAATTGTATTATCACTATGATTGAATCAAAATTAGTTTTAAATAGTGATCATAGAATTTTCCATTATTCAAATGAAGGCGTTGCTTCTTGGTATGACTTTGCTTCGGAGATAATGAGAATCAAAGAATTGAATTGCTCAGTTTATCCCATTCTTGCTAAAGAGTATCCTACATCTGCTGCTAGGCCAAATTTTAGTGTAATGGATAAAACATATGTAAAGGAAATTTACAAAATATCTATTCCGCATTGGAAAGATAGTTTAATTAACTGCTTATCAGAATTCTAAAATAACATGAAAAAAATTTTAATAACTGGGGGTGCTGGGTTTATCGGCTCGCATGTAGTAAGATTATTTGTCACAAACTATCCAGAGTATAAAATCTACAATCTGGATAAATTAACTTATGCTGGTAACCTAGAAAATTTAAAGGACATTGAGGATGCAGATAACTATAAGTTCATTAAAGAGGATATCGTTGATGAAGACTCAATAACTAGACTTTTTAAGAAGTATCAATTTGATGCAGTTCTTCATTTAGCCGCTGAATCTCATGTAGATCGTTCAATATCTAATCCACTCGAATTTGTCAAAACTAATGTGATTGGAACAGCGAATTTGTTAAACGCGGCAAGAAATATATGGTCAGATAATTATACTGGTAAACTATTTTATCATGTTTCAACCGATGAAGTATATGGTACTCTTGGTAATGAAGGATTGTTTACTGAAGAAACTAAATATGATCCACACAGCCCATATTCAGCCTCAAAGGCAAGTTCAGATCATTTCGTAAAAGCCTATTATGATACTTATGATATGCCAGTTGTGATTTCAAATTGCTCGAACAACTATGGATCTTTCCAGTTTCCTGAAAAACTAATTCCACTGTTCATTAATAATATTAAAAAAAACAAACCTCTACCTGTGTACGGTGAAGGTATTAATGTTAGAGACTGGCTGTGGGTCGAAGATCATGCCAGGGCAATCGATGTAATTTTCCATAATGGTAAACTTGGTGATACTTATAACATCGGTGGTCATAATGAATGGAAAAACATAGACCTAATTAGGTTAATGTGTAGGATTATGGACAGAAAGTTAGGTCGACAAGAAGGGAAGTCAGAAAAACTTATTACTTTCGTTAAAGATAGAGCGGGTCATGATCTTAGATATGCTATTGATTCTTCAAAATTACAAAAGGAATTAGATTGGATTCCGAGTCTGCAATTTGAAGAAGGATTGGAAAAAACTATCGATTGGTATTTGCAAAACCAAGAATGGCTCGACTCTGTTACAAGTGGTGCATATCAGAAATACTATAATGATCAATACAAAGAAAGAAGTTAAATGAAAGGAATTATTTTAGCGGGTGGATCTGGAACTAGACTTTATCCAATTACAAAAGGGGTTTCGAAGCAATTGCTGCCTATATATGATAAACCAATGGTATATTATCCACTATCTACATTGATGCTGGCAGGAATAAATGAGATTCTGCTTATATCAACACCTGAAGATATTGGACTATACGAGCGATTACTTGGTGATGGTAAACAATGGGGAATGTGCATCAAATATAAGATTCAACCATCGCCCGATGGATTAGCTCAAGCGTTTATTTTAGGGGAAGAATTTATTGGGGATGATAGTGTATGTTTGGTTCTTGGTGACAATATCTTTTATGGCTATCAGTTCAGTGAAATGCTGAATAATTCAAGAACCGAAGTTGAAGATCATGGTTGTGCAAAAATATTTGGTTACTATGTCAGCGATCCGGAAAGATATGGTGTCGCTGAATTTGATAATTCTGGAAATGTATTATCAATTGAAGAAAAACCAAAAAAACCAAAATCCAACTATGCGGTCGTTGGTCTATACTTTTATCCAAATTCAGTGATTGATATTGCCAAAAATGTAAAACCTTCTGCCAGAGGTGAGCTTGAAATTACATCTGTAAACAATAAATATTTAGCTTATAACAATCTGAAAATATCAAAAATGGGTAGAGGATTTGCCTGGCTTGATACTGGTACGCATCATTCAATGCTTGAAGCATCAAACTACATCGAAACCATACAAAATCGACAAGGTTTGATGGTTGCATGTCCTGAGGAAATTGCATGGAGTAAAGGATGGATTTCGGATGTACAATTAATGACGATAGCTAACAAATTGAAAAAAAATAATTATGGGATTTATTTAAATTCGTTGATTTAATTCATAATCACATGATTCTTTTACCAAAAAAATCTTTAACTGCTCAAGATACAGATTAAAGAATTTTAAAGTTCTTAGCCGAAAAGAGTTGCTTTATTCAAAAAGTGCAGATATTCTTCCCAGAATACTTAGAATAATTCGTTTTGCAGTTGTTTTTGGAGAATATGAAAACCTCAATTATAGACATTTATATTATTTGTTGAAAAGAGGTTTTCTCTTATGTTGATAATTATACTAGCACAAAATGCAATATTTATGTCAAGGAATTAATAAGGTTTATCACTTATTTAATTGATCATGAGACAGACAAAGACGTTTTCAATTTTAGTTTTCCTCAAGAAAGTTCAATCAAGTTTATAGTAACTAATTTTAAAAAAGCGTTTGATTTAAAGTCGTTTAATCCGATAAAAACATTTCGCAATTTATGGTTTACTGCATTTTTGTTTCAATTTCTAAATAAAATAGGTTTAAAAGATAGTATTCATTATAGAAGAATAGAAAATTGTATTTGTTATCACATATTTATCCTGAGAATGCACTTAATGAAGGGTATGAATTTAAATATGACTTATTTAAATCATTGAAAGATTGGAAATCAACGAATGATTAAAAAATAATTAATTGTAATGAATAAATAAATTTAAATTAAATAATGCAATCTGTTGATAATAGAATAAAAAGTTAAGATATTTGGATCCAGCAAAACATATATTAATGCAAAGTGTAAAAGAATCAATCGCATTAGACAAAGGGGTTGTTTCAGTATTAAAAAAAAGAAATTCTGTTTTAGACAAATTTAAAGACTATAACAAGGAAGACGCTTTAACTTTGAACCGCATCTTTGATATTTGTTTATCATCGATTGGTTTAATAATTAGCTTTTTAATTTTTCCATTTATAGCTTTTGGAATTAAGCTATCATCAGCAGGGCCGGTATTATTTAAACAAAAACGGACAGGTAAATTTGGTAATGAATTTATCTGTTATAAGTTTCGTACGATGCATCTAGTTGACCTAAAAACACAAGACGGGAAACCTATAGTTACTCAAAAAGGAGATAAACGTATATTTTGGTTCGGTAAATTGCTACGAAAGTCTAACCTTGATGAATTACCGCAAATTTTTAATGTTCTAAAAGGAGATATGAGACTTGTAGGTCCAAGACCGTATCCAATTGAGGAATGTAAGCATTGGAATAATACGTTTGATGATTTTCATTATCGATATTTAGTTAAACCTGGAGTCACAGGTTTATCTCAAGCTACAGGTTATCGTGGTGGTACACTTGATGAGGACCATATGAGAAAAAGGTTAGACAGAGATCTAATATATGTTCAAAAACAATCTTTTTTAATGGATATGAAAATAATATTATTAACCATTAAGCAGATGATATCACTAAAAACTAACGCTCATTAGTTAGAAAGATTTTATAAGCTTCTAGGCACAGGAATTCATACCTTCTGTGCCATTTTTATTTTTTGAAGTAGGTATTTTTTTGGATAAAACACGAACATCTAAGCGAATTGGTATTATCGGATTGGGCTATGTGGGCCTTCCTCTTCTCTATACGTTTCATCAAGCAGGTGCTACAGTATATGGATTTGATGTGGATGATTCTAAGATTGAAGCAATTGAAAGCGGAAGAAGCTACATCAAACATTTTGAGGACACTCAAATCAAACAACTCGCAGCGTCAGATTCATGTACAGTCACCTCAGATTTTTCTCAGTTAACCAAGGTTGACTCTATCCTTATTTGTGTACCTACCCCCTTAGATCATCATCGAGAACCCGATATGACGTATGTGGTGAATACCGCAGAGACTATTGGTACTTATTTACAGCAAGGGCAGTTAGTGGTGTTAGAATCAACAACGTATCCAGGTACAACAGATGAACTATTAACAGGAATTTTAGAACATAAGTCGGGACTGAAAGAGGGACAAGATTTTTTCGTGGCGTATAGTCCAGAAAGAGAAGATCCAGGTAATCCAGATTTCAATACAAAATCGATTCCAAAAGTCGTGGGAGCTTCGAGTGAACAAGGAAGGGAATTAGCGGTTCAACTGTATGAAATGGCATTGGATCATGTAGTTCCAGTATCATCGCCCAAAGTTGCAGAATCAGCCAAACTGTTGGAGAATATTTTCAGATCGGTTAATATCGCCTTAGTGAATGAAATGAAGCTGGTGATGGATGCGATGGATATTGATATCCATGAAGTAATTGATGCAGCGGCAACCAAACCATTTGGCTTTATGAAATTTACGCCTGGCCCTGGTTTAGGTGGCCATTGCATTCCTATTGATCCTTTTTATCTCACGTGGAAAGCACGAGAGTATGGATTGAATACTCGATTTATTGAACTGGCTGGTGAAGTTAATAATGCTATGCCCGAATATGTTGTTAATAAAACGATGTTGGCACTAAATGAAGAAAGGAAAGCTATTAAAGGGGCTTCTATTTTAATTCTAGGTATTGCGTATAAACCGAACGTAGATGATATGAGAGAATCCCCATCATTTGTCATAATGGATCGATTCCTTGAACTTGGAGCGCAGGTTGAATTTTATGATCCTTGGATTCCTATTATCCCTGCTAGTCGTGAACATATGGACTGGAAAGGAAAAGAAAGTATAGTTTGGGATGAACAAATCATAAAGAGTTTTGATGCTTCAGTGATTGTAACCAACCATGATATGGTGGATTACTCATCACTTAATGAATGGTCAAAGTGTATTATTGATACTAGGAATGTATATTCAAAACTATTAGAACAAGGACAGAGTAAAATTCATAAGGCTTAAAAATATTATTAATGTCTTACCTTAAACTTAAATATTTACAATTACAATGAAGAGAAAAGCATTAATTACCGGAGGTGCTGGTTTTTTAGGTTCACATCTTTGTGATCGATTTTTGATGGAAGGGTGGCATGTTATTGCGATGGATAACCTAATTACAGGAAACCCAGATAATATTGGTCACTTGTTTGGAAATGAAAATTTTCGATTTGTTCAACATGATGTAACTAATTTCATTCATGTTGAGGGTAATCTTGATCTGATTTTACATTTTGCATCTCCTGCTTCTCCAATAGATTATCTCGAGATGCCTATTCAAACGCTTAAGGTAGGGTCTTTAGGAACTCATAAAGCATTAGGGTTGGCAAAAGCCAAATCTGCAAAATTCGTGTTAGCCTCCACAAGTGAAGTATATGGTGATCCTCAAGTACATCCGCAAAAAGAAGATTATTGGGGAAATGTAAATCCAATTGGATTTAGGGGAGTTTATGATGAGGCTAAACGATTCGCAGAAGCAATGACAATGGGATATCATAGATTTCATGGCTTAGAAACTAGAATTGTTAGAATTTTTAACACATATGGGACTAGAATGAGAATTAATGATGGCAGAGCATTGCCAGCATTTATGTCACAGGCCCTGAAGGGTGAAGACATTACCATTTTTGGTGATGGTTCTCAAACACGATCTTTTACTTATGTGGATGATTTAGTCGAAGGCATTTTTAGGTTAGCGATGTCTGATTGTGTGGAGCCAGTTAATATTGGAAATCCACAAGAAATTTCTATTCTTGAATTTGCTAAAGAAATCATTGAATTAACAGGAAGTTCTAGCAAGCTTTCCTTTAAAGAATTACCACATGATGATCCCAAAGTAAGAAAACCAGATATTACAAAAGCTAAAGCTATTTTAAACTGGGAACCAAATTTTCCTAGAAATGTAGGCTTAAAAAAAACACTTAAGTATTTTAAAGATACGATTAACAAATAATAGATATTTACTATGAAAATTGCAGTTGCAGGAACGGGTTATGTTGGTTTATCACTTGCCGTATTACTTGCTCAAAACAATGAAGTGGTTGCTTTGGATATTATCCAAGAAAAGGTAGATCAAATTAACAAAGGCTTATCTCCTATTTCAGATCCAGAAATTGAAGAGTATCTAACGAATAATACTCTGAATCTAAAAGCAACCACGAATAAAGAAGAAGCCTATGTGGGTGCAGATTTTGTCATTATTGGTACTCCAACCGATTATGATCCAGAGACTAACTATTTTAATACTCGAACAGTAGAAGCAGTGATTAAAGATGTAATGGCTATCAATCCTGATGCGGTAATGGTGATAAAATCTACCATTCCTGTTGGATTTGTAGCCCATACAAAACAAGAATTAGGAACCGAAAACCTGCTGTTTTCTCCTGAGTTTCTCAGAGAGGGTCAGGCGCTTCATGATAACCTATATCCTTCCAGAATTGTAGTTGGGGAACGCTCTGATAGAGGAGAAGTTTTTGCTGATTTATTGTTGGAAGGTGCTATAAAACCAAAGGATGAAATACCTGTATTATTTACAGATTCTACAGAAGCCGAGGCGATCAAATTATTTGCCAATACCTATCTGGCCATGCGTGTTGCGTATTTTAATGAACTGGATTCCTACTGTGAATCTCATGCATTAAATCCTGCTCAAGTGATTCAGGGAGTAGGTTTAGATCCAAGAATTGGTGCGCATTATAATAATCCTTCTTTTGGTTATGGAGGATATTGTTTACCAAAAGATACCAAACAGCTGTTAGCTAATTATAAAGATGTACCTAATAATCTCATTCGTGCTATTGTAGATGCCAACCGTACGAGAAAAGATTTTATAGCTAATCAGATTATAAAAAAGAACCCTGATGTAGTGGGTATATATAGACTAGTAATGAAAGCAGGATCAGACAATTTCCGTGCTAGTGCCATTCAGGGTATAATGAAAAGAATTAAGGCAAAAGGCATTGAAGTGGTTGTTTTTGAACCTTATTTACCTGAAGATGAGTTTTTTCATTCCAGAGTAGTTAGAGATATCAATGAATTTAAATCAATATCAGATGTAATAGTGGCTAATCGTATGGTAGAAGAAATTGAAGATGTGGCAGAAAAAGTATACACTAGAGACTTATTCGGGAAAGATTAAGATTGTTTTTTTGATTATTGATGTGTATTGAGTTTTTAATGAAATAACTCAGCACGCATCACATAAAACCCATAACTTATCCTTATGAAAGAAAGGATTTTAGTTACTGGTGCTACTGGCTATATTGGAAGTCACACCATCGTTGATCTACTGGAACAAGGTTACCAGATAGTTGGAATCGATAACCTTGTTAACAGCTCTATCCAAGTAATTGATCGTATTGAAAAAATCACTGGGAAAAGCTTTGATTTTTTTGAATGTGACCTAAGAGATAAATCCTCCTTGTTGGATATTTTTAATGCGTTTGATTTTGATAAAGTAATCCATTTTGCGGGCTACAAAGCAGTGGGTGAGTCGGTCCAAGAACCAAATATTTATTTTTCAAACAATTTCGTGGGGAGCCAGATTTTATTTGAAACTATGGCTGATTGTGAGGTTAAGAATCTAGTGTTCAGTTCATCATGTACGGTTTATGGTAACCCTAAAGATGTTCCTTTATCTGAACAAAGCGATTTGAATCCAACTAATCCTTATGGAAGAACAAAGTATTGGATTGAGTTAATGCTCCAAGATCTGTGTAACTCCGATCCTAATTGGAATGTAATAAGCCTACGATATTTCAACCCGGTGGGTGCCCATGAATCTGGGTGGATAGGGGAAGATCCATTAGGTGTACCTAATAATCTTATGCCGTTTATCACTCAAACTGCAATTGGTACACGTGAAGAACTAAAGATTTTCGGAAAGGACTACAATACACCCGATGGCACCTGTTTACGAGACTACATTCATGTGTGCGATTTGAGTCTCGGGCATATCAAGGCATTAGAAAAAATCGGTTTAAACAAAGGGTTTTTGCCCATTAATTTAGGGACGGGAAATGGGGTGAGCGTGTTGGAGTTGGTACACACCTTCGCTGAGGTAAACAAGGTAACAGTGAATTACATATTCGCGGATAGACGCGATGGTGATGCCGTAAAGGTCTGGGCAGATCCAACTTTTGCTTACGATTTTCTTCATTGGAAAACCGAAAAAGACATCAAAGATATGGTGCGAGATGCATGGAATTGGCAAAAGAAAAATCCTAACGGATATAATTAAATTATGAAAAAAGTATTAATTACTGGTGGAGCTGGATTTTTAGGATCGCATTTTTGTGATCGATTCTTAACAGAGGGTTGGCATGTTATTGCGATGGATAATCTAATTACTGGTAACCCTGATAATATTGGTCACTTATTTGGAAATGAAAAATTTCGATTTGTTCAACATGATGTTACAAATTTTATACATGTTGAAGGAGATTTGGATTTAGTATTACATTTTGCATCCCCTGCTTCCCCTATCGATTATCTTGAAATGCCCATTCAAACCCTTAAGGTGGGGTCTTTAGGAACTCATAAAGCATTAGGGTTGGCGAAATCAAAAGGAGCGAAATTTCTATTAGCATCTACGAGTGAAGTGTATGGAGATCCGTTGGTACATCCTCAAAAAGAAAATTATTGGGGGAATGTAAACCCAATTGGGTTTCGCGGTGTTTATGATGAGGCTAAACGTTTTGCTGAGGCGATTACCATGGCATATCACAGGTATCACGGCTTAGAAACAAGGATTGTGCGGATTTTTAATACATATGGTACTAGAATGAGAATTAATGATGGTAGAGCATTACCAGCGTTTATGTCGCAAGCATTGAGAGGAGAAGACATAACTGTTTTTGGAGATGGTTCTCAAACACGATCATTTACTTATGTGGACGATTTGGTGGAAGGTATTTATCGACTTGCGATGTCTGATCATGAAGAACCTGTCAATATTGGGAATCCCCAAGAGATTTCTATTCTAGATTTTGCTAAAGAAATTATCGCTTTAACAGGAACTAAAAGTAAGATTGTGTTTAAAGATTTACCGCATGACGATCCAAAAGTTAGAAAACCAGATATTTCAAAAGCGAAGAACATTCTTAATTGGGAACCAAAATTTCCAAGAGAAGAAGGGTTAAAACGAACGTTGGAATACTTTAAAAAAGCCGTGACCTGATAACAAATAGAAATTAATACTATATGCGAGATTTAAAGTTTTCAGTTATTGGATTTGGGAGAATTGGGCAGCGACATGCAAAAATAATTAATGAGTTTAAAGGTACTAATCTTATATCAGTAGTTGATGTTGATCCGGCAGCATTTGAATCGATGACATCGTTAGATTTAGCGGTGATCGCGTATCAATCCATTGATGAATTTCTAGAGAAAGATAATGGTAAGAGTGATGTTGTAAATATTGCTACTCCAAATGGGTTGCACACTCGATATGCTATACGTTGTTTAGAAGCTGGTTACCATGTAGTGATTGAAAAACCAATGGGTTTGTCGGTGGATGAGTGCGAAGCGGTTATACATGCAGAGCTAAAAACAGGTAAACAAGTATTTGTTGTAAAGCAGAATCGCTATAGTCCACCGTCTGAATGGTTAAAAAAAATAATATCTGAGAGCATCATTGGGGATGTATTAATGGTTCAAACAAATTGTTACTGGAATAGAGACCGTAGATATTATGAACCTAGTGACTGGAAAGGGACACGAGAACAGGATGGAGGAGCATTATTTACTCAATTCAGTCATTTTGTTGATATTATGTATTGGGTGTTTGGTGATATAGTGAATCCAAAAGCAGTGGTTAAGAATTTTACTCATTCAGAATTAAACGATTTTGATGATTCTGGTTTTGCTCAATTCGAGTTTATGAATGGAGGAATAGGGTCTATCAATTATTCGACGTCTTGTTGGGATAAAAATATGGAAAGTAGTATTACTGTAGTTGGGTCAAAAGGAAGTTTGAAAATTGGTGGACAGTATATGAATGAGATTGAATATTGCCATATTGATGGGTATGAGAAACCGGTGCTACCACCAACTAATCCACCCAATGATTATGGACCATATAAAGGGAGTGCGGCCAATCACCATTATATTATAGAAAATGTGTACAATACCCTTGTCAAGGGAGAAAAACCAACAGCCACCTCTCTGGATGGACTAAAAGTAGTTGGGATAATTGAAAAGATTTATCGTGCTGCGGGCTTTATAAAGTAAGCGCTCTGATGACTTTTTGGTTTATTGTTTCTTTTCTTTGTCATTTCGAGCGAAGTGAGAAATCTAACTATGTGCTTTGTTAAATCGCTTGCCTGTGATCATCAAATTACTCCTTACAGATTCTGGATCTCGTCCAGAATGACGACGGGTTGAGTTAGGGTCTATTTTTTAAAGTGGTCATGCTGAACTAGATTCAGCATCTGTAGTGCGTGGCTTTTCTATATGACTAGTCTGCGATCAATGAATCAGTACGCCCATTCTAGATTTTGTGATAGATCTACATTGTGTAGATCCTTCACCCGATGAATCGGACCGAAATGACAACAACTTGGCTTCAAAAATGGCATTAGAATTATTGATGAACCAAGCCGAGATGAAAAGAGCGGGTCCCGAATACCTTCGGGACACCTATATTCACACCGGTCATTAGTTATTAAGATTGCACGAAAGAAGATGGACCTTTGAAGATAGGTAGCGCATGGAATCGAGGCGCATCAATAAGTCTACAGCCCTGCCTCCGGCAGGCAGGCTTTGACCTTTTGGTACTTTTGGGTCAAGCCAAAAGTACGTAATACCCTAAACTTATAAGTTGTATGGGTAGGGCAAGGCGTTGTTAAATCGCTTCCCCGTGATCATCAAATCATCCCTTACAGATTCTGGATCTCGTCCAGAATGACGACGGGTTGGTGATGTACTGGGATGTCTGTTGTAAAGATCCTTCACCCGATAGGTCGGGTTCTGGATTGTAGAAGTCAAGTAATTCAGTGACAAAACTTATATGTTTCATGCAAATAAATACCTTATTACCTTACAGTTTGTTTATTTATTTTAGTGCCATCAAAAAATCAGAATGCACAATTTGAAAACTTTTATACACCCAACGGCGATCGTTGAAAACCCAGAAAATGTTGGCGCTGGTTCAAAAATTTGGCAATGGGTACATACTATGCCTAAAGCAAAAATTGGTAAGAACTGTGTTCTGGGGCAAAATGTGTTTATTGGCAATGATGTTCACCTAGGAAATAATGTGAGGATACAGAATAATGTCTCAGTTTATGATTCTGTTGAACTGGAGGATGATGTCTTTTGTGGACCTAGTATGGTATTTACAAATGTTATTAATCCACGAAGTGCTTTTGAAAGAAAGGACCAATATTTGAAAACCATTGTTCGAAAAGGAGCATCCATTGGTGCAAATGCTACCATAGTTTGTGGTAATGAAATTGGAACCTATGCTTTTATTGGTGCTGGTTCCGTAGTTACAAAACCAGTTAAGGAGTATGCACTTGTTGTTGGAAACCCAGCCAAACAAATTGGATGGGTATCTAAAGCAGGGCACAGATTAGTATTCGATGTCAATGGAAGTGCGATATGCAAAGAAACAGGGGAAAGTTATCAATTAATTGATGATAAAGTTTGTATTCTATCGAAATGAATGTTCCATTACTTGATTTAAAAGCACAATATATATCGATAAAAAGTGAAGTCGATAACGCCATAAAACAAACTGTTGAATCACAGTTTTTTATAATGGGAAAAACCGTTAAAGACTTTGAAAATGAAATTGCACATTACTGTGAAGCGAACTACGCCTATGGATGTGCTTCAGGTTCAGATGCGTTATTATTAGCTCTAACCGCGATAGATCTTAAATCTGATGAGTATGTAATTACCACTCCGTTTACTTTTTTTGCTACAGCTGGTGCGATCTCCAGAGTAGGGGCAACACCACTGTTTGTCGATATTGATCCGTACACCTTTACTATTGATCCAAAAAAAGTTGAAGAAGTATTACAAGGAAATCACCCAGTAATGCAAAGAGATTACATCGATCCAAAGAAAATTAAAGCAATTATCCCCGTACACTTATATGGCCAAATGGCAGAGATGAATCAGATTATGAATTTGGCATCCGAATATGGTTTGACAGTTATTGAGGATGCTGCTCAATCTATAGGTTCTGAACTTAGGGGGAAAAAAGCTGGTAATTTTGGTGATTTTGGTTGTTTCAGCTTTTTTCCTAGCAAAAATTTAGGAGCTTATGGAGATGCTGGTCTGATCACAGTGAAAGATAAAGACTTTGCCGAAAAGGTGGATATTCTAAGATTACATGGGGCGCGACCAAAATATCATAATAAATATATTGGGATGAATAGCAGACTTGATGCTCTTCAAGCGGCAGTATTGTCCGTTAAATTAACCCACCTAGATAATTGGTCGTCGACAAGAAGAGAAAAAGCCTTGAATTACAATAGATTGTTTGTCGATGCTGGTATTGTTCAAGAGCCAAAAGATTGTTTGGATGATTGTACCTGTTTAGGTAAACAACAATGTGATCTTGCTGATGATTTATTGATGCTTCCTGTAGAAAAAGAAGGTGACCCAGCTAAAGGAGGTAAACACATTTACCATCAATACACCATAAGGGTAAAACATAGAGACGAAGTATTGAAAAAACTTAAAGAACGAGGTATCGGATCTGCAGTATATTATCCAGTTCCAATGCACATGCAAGAATGTTACTCCATGTTGGGTTATAAAGAGGAAGATTTACCTCATACAGTTTGTGCGGCTAATCAGGCTCTCTCTTTACCTATGTATCCTGAATTAACACCTGAACAACAGGTGTATGTAGTTGAACAATTAAAGTTGATATTAAATGAGTCTAATTAAATCACCAGTCACTCAATTTATACTGAAAGCACTTGGTATATTTTCACTTTGGTATGTGATCTATGAATTATGGTTATTACCAAAAGGCGAACTAGATTTATGGCTTTCATTGAATATTGTGGCAGTGAGTGATGGAATTATTCAAGCCTTTGGGTACGATACTTGGACCATGCATCGAATTATAGGCATTGGGGAAAATGCTGGTATCCACTTAGTGGATGGATGTACAGGAATATCTGCAATTGGCTTATTTATGGGGTTTATACTTGCTTATCCCGGCGATTGGGACAAAAGAATTAGCTTCACTGTATTAGGGATTGGTGTCATTTATTTGGTAAATATTTTTCGAATAGTAGTTTTGGTTATTACTCAAGAAGAATGGATAGAATTTTTTGATTTTACGCACGACTATTCCACAACTACTATTTTTTATATTGTGATTTTTATTATGTGGATGATTTGGGTTCAGTTTAGCGAAGGCTCATTTTCATCAGATAAAGTTGTTTCTAATGTCTAACATTCTGAAAAGAGTTGGATTAGCCATTGTTATTGTAGTACTATATTTCTTGGGCATACGAGAATTACGTCAAGAAATACATCATCTATATATGGGTACCATTTTACCACAAGAATATGGGGAAATTAATGAGCACTATTCTTACTACGCACAGTCGAGTGTTTCTTTTACCATAACTGCCACCAGCGAAACCGGAAGTAAGGACTGGCAATTTAGAATACCATTCGACTCATATTGGTTTTTTGGAACATTAATATTAGTTCTATTCGGAAAATCACGAAAAGAGTATTTTTATTTATCATTGATTCACATAATTAGTGGCTTAATTACACTTTGTTGTGTCATAATTGGATTAAAAGGATTTGATATATTTCTAATTACAACGGATTTCATTTGCAGATATCTTATTCCATTGGCATCCTTAGGCTATGTTTCATTGATAGTTGGTGGAGATAATTCTATTTTACATTCACATGGTGAAGCATCTTAATTCTATCATTAACATCATAAATAAAGGGCCTGAAATTGAGTTTATTAGTGATATTGAATTCAATTCTAGAATCTGGATACTAGGAGCCGGGAAAGCCTCAGTTGCAATGGCAGCAGAACTTTCCGAACAGCTACCTCATCCTCCATATGATGGCTTAATAATATCAACAACAGAAGATTATGTAGATAATATTCAAATATTTAGAGGAACTCATCCATATCCTTCCGATGAAAATATAGCTGCTTCCTATGAACTTTTAGACTTTGCTAAATCAATACCAGAAGGTGACATTGTCTTCTTTTGTATGTCGGGTGGTGCTTCTTCTCTATTAATTATCCCACCATTTGGAATAGAAATGGAAGAATTGGAATATTCTTTCAAATTGCTACTAGAATCAGGAGCTAGTATCGAAGAAATGAATGTTGTAAGAAAGCATTTATGTGAGTTAAAAGGTGGTAAACTTGGAGCAATGCTAGCACATACAAACCTCATTACTTTAATTAGTTCTGATGTCCCCGGAAATGAAGTATCAACCATTGGAAGTGGAGTAACAGTTGGTGATCCATCGAAATTTATAGACGCAAAATCGATACTTGAGCATTATGAGTTGTGGGAAAAAATCCCTCTTTCTATTCAAACGCATCTTCAATTAGGAGTAGAAGGAGTAATTACAGAAAATCCTAAGCCCAATGACTCCATATTTAATAACCATGAAGTGAAAATTATTCATTCGGCAGAAAATTTAGCAACACAGATTGCAGAATATTTCAAAGCTCAGGGGTTTGATACCTATATTGCACCCGAAGCTTACTCAGATAATGTACGCTCCATAGCTAAGATAATTTCATCAAAAGCTATTTCTGTATTAAGTAAAAATTATCCAGTAAATAAACCTGCCGCTCTCGTGTTTTATGGAGAAAGTTATGTGGAGGTAAAAGGGAAAGGAAAAGGGGGTAGAAATCAGGAATTGGCTCTTGCTTGTGCGATCTCTTTAGAAGGTCAGCACGATGTAACCTTAATTAGTCTAGGCACTGATGGTATTGATGGACCCACCGATGCAGCGGGTGCTATTATCGACTCATTTACAACGTTAAAGGCTCGAAAAAAGAAATTAAATCCAGAAGAATTTTTAATACATAATGACTCATATCATTTTCATGAACACATGGGAACGTTGATTAAAACGGGACCAACGGATAATAATCTCATGGATCTACAAATTCTTATTGTTAAATGATTGCAAAACCAAGCTGATACTGAAGTTTCGATGCCTAATGATTTTTTAACAAATCTTATAGAAGAGAAAATGATTCTTGGCCAAAAGATTAATAATTTTGAATGCTAACATTATGAACACTGATAGGTTTAGTATTGCTACAAATAAAACACTCGAATATCCTGTAACTAGCATATGATTTGGCAAGAAGCATCTTATTTATGGTTGTTGGTTCTTATCCCTATACTTGTAACATTAGTCTGGTGGAAAGGTAGATCATTAAAAAAAGTTCAGGATCAGTTTTTTGAGCAACAACTATTTGAATCATTAAGAACAGGATTTTGGGAAGCAGGTAATGTTATAAAAACAACATTAATGATAGCTGGGCTTGTCTTTATCATTATTGCTATCGCAGGTCCAAAAATTGGTACAGAAGTTCGTGAGGTGAAACGTCGAGGTGTTGATATGCTTGTAGCTCTGGATCTTTCGGCAAGCATGAATGCTGAAGATGTGCGACCTAGCCGACTTGATAAGGCAAAATTTGAGATACGACGATTGATAGACCGATTGAAAGGAGACAGAATTGGTCTCGTAGTATTTACTGGTGAAGCTTATTTACAAAGCCCGATGACTTTAGATTATTCGGCGCTTTTGCTCTTTTTGGAAATTGTAGATACTGATCAAATGCCAAGTTCTGCCACTGATTTTAAAGCAGCTATGGAAACATCGCTAAATGCTTTTGAATCTTTAGAAGAAACAGCTACAGAAGCTGCTAAAGTGCTCCTTATCATTTCTGATGGAGAAGATCATGGTCAGTCGTATTCAGAAGCTCTTGAAAATCTGATTGATTCTAATGTTTCGATTTACACTTTAGGAATAGGAACACAACAAGGAACAACCATTCCCCTTTATGATGAAGAATCAGGACAATTGATTGGTTATAAGCGTGATCGTGAAGGTCGAGTTGTTACTACGAGTCTTCAATCAACCATTTTAAGAGATATTGCATCATCTGGGAGTGGAAGTTTTTATTCTATTGAAAGAGGTAATGATGGAATCGATTCATTTCTGGCAAGAGTTGACGAATTAGAAAAAGGTGAATTTAGAAGTCAGGAATACGCCGATTTTAAAAATCAATATCAATGGTTAGCCGCACTCGCTTTGTGTTGTTTTATTGTTGCGGTTTTATTTCCGAACTACAGAGCAAAAAAATAATATGATAAAACTATTCATTACGGATCTCGATGGTTGTATGACAGATCCATTCATCACTCCTGATTGGAAAACATTTTCAAAAATCAGGCAAATGAATTTAAATAGCCATCTTGACGAAAATATACCTCCATTAACTATTTGTACAGGCAGACCCATGCCATATGCAGAAGCAATGGCTCAAATTTTAGGTATTAGACTTCCTTTTCTATTTGAAAGTGGTGGAGGTATGTACGATGTTAATAAAAATGTGCTTACTTGGAATGCAGCGCTTACGAAAGAACGAGAACAGGAAGTAACTGAAATTAAAGCGTGGGCAAAAAAGCATTTAATTGATACATACCCTTCTTCAATTGCAGAATTTGCCAAGTTTACAGATATCGGTATTATAAACCCTGATTCAGCTATTATTTATGAAATACGTGATAAGGCAGAAGAATTTATAGCTAAAAATTTCTCTCATTTTGAAGTACATTTCACTGAAGTTTCCGTGAACATTATCTTGAAGAAGGCAAACAAAGGGGAGGGCATTAAAATGATTGCGAATCATTTAGGGTGCGATCTTTCAGAAATTGCCTATATAGGGGATTCTAGTGGAGATATTCCAGGATTAAAGATTGTTCGTTTACCGTTTGCTCCGAGTAATGCTGCCGATTCTGTAAAGCAGGTAGCTCGTGTTTTAACTGGGAAATCAACACATGGAGTACTTCAAGCCTATCATTCAATTATTGAGTATAATTTAAACTATTGAATTTCTCTTTCTTGTATTTCTTTTAATAGCTCAAAATAGCGTTCAATTAAACGCTGATAATCTGGTGAATATTTAGTGAAATTAGGATCATTAAGTCTGTTTCGAATTTGTTGCTCCAACTCTTCTAATGTCATTTCTGGAGGAGTAGCTCTATTAACTTGTTCCCCAGAAGTACCTTCTCGTTTCTCTTCTTCATCGCGTTCTTGAAGGGCATTTTCTGCTTGTAGCATACGTGATAAAATATTTTGCTGGCGCCGAATTAGTGTGGGATCTATAGCCCCACCTCTTAAGTCATTGATCGTCTCTTCCATTTGTTCAATCATTCTCTCAAGTTCGCTCCCTAATTGGTCACCTTCTAAGTTGCTTCCATTTTTTTGTATGTCTTGTAATTGTTTTCTGATGCTATTCTGTTGTTTGGATAGCTGATCAAGACGTTCCATCTGATCTTGCGATAATCGTTCTCCCTGAATATCGTTGATCATATCTTGTATTTGTTGATTGATTTGTTGCTGATTTTTCCCCATTTGCTGCATTTGTTCAATCATTTGTTGCATACTCATACCACTCCCAGATCCACCTTGACCACTATTTTGATTCTGAAGTTGTTCTAAAAGTCCAGCAAGTTTATAGGATATTTTGTTTATTCCTCCCAAAGCTTGACGTGTGGCTACAGAAGCACGATTTTGATTCCGTTCTGCAATTTGAGTCAAAGATTCTTTTACCAATCGTTCAACTTCGAGTTTATCTTCATTTATTTGATTAGAAAATGGAGGTATGTCTTTCGAAAGTTCAAATAATGAGTCTGAAAGTGACGAAAAAATGTTTTCCACATTTTTCTGATCGCGTGCATACCCAACATAAGCTTGACTTCTACTTTCAGTACTAGAAGTATACATGCTGAGTTCTTCTTGTTCTAACGATAGGTTTAGAAGTGAATAAAGTATGTACTGTAATCCTGCAATGTTTACATTCATTTGATCTTGATTCATTTGAGACATTGCATTTCGTGTCATTTGAGCGAGCTGCTGAAACTGTTCTTTTAAATTTTGTTCTTGTTGGGGTTTGGATCCGTTATCTTCACTTTCTTCACTTTGCTTTTCTCCTTTATTATCTTCATTGGATGAATCATTATCTGATTGTTCATTATTACTTTCCTCAAGCCGTTTCTCTAGCGCTTTCTTTATCTCGTCTAATTTATCTTTGGATTGTTTTTGTAACTCATTGATAATCGATTCTGTACTTGAAGAAGTATTTTCATCTAGCTTTTCAAGTTTTTTTTCTAATTGTTCTGTTTGTTCTAATAACGATTCATCTTCATTTTTTTCTGCTTCCGATTCTTCTTCTTGTCTTGCCATATCCTCATAAGAAGTAGCTAGTTTTTCTAAATCAGCATTTAGTTTAAGCTTTTTAAAAAGCTCAATGGTACGTTCTATGCGCTCTTTATATAATTGCTCATTAAATTCAGTTTTTTGCATAGCTTCGCGCATTTGCTCTGGCGTCATTGAATTTAAATTCTCTTGGAGTTCTTGAAGTGCTTCACGGAACGCAGGATCGTCAATTTCATCCATTAGTTTCTGGAGCTCATTGTAGGCATCAAGTGTTTCTTCGGATAGTAAATCACTTTCTTTTAGTTCTTTCTTTAGTTCTTCGAATTTTGCATTTAACTCTTCCAGTTGTTCTTTTACTTGTTCTTGGCGTTGCTTTACTTCTTCAAGTTGCCTGATGTCTTTGTAATCTACTGTAGGATTATCACGCATCTGCTCCTCGAACATCTCGTATTGTCTCTGCATTTCTTCAAACGATTCAGACACATTTTCGAGATCAGATTGTATTTCTTCTTCTTGAACATCTATTTCATCGAAGTAATCAACTAGAGAGGGAATTGAAAGTGTAATTGAAACAGATGGTGCAGTTTTATACCCGTTGAAGCCGTCATTATCTGTAGTTTCAATCCAAAATGTGAGTTCATCTTTAGGTTTTAGTTTTAATGAATCTATATCGAAACTAAAGGTTTGAAGCATTCCATTTTTAGTGGATGAAAATCTTATAGAATTACGAACAGTTTGTTTAACAAAGGCTCTTTTCAATTCATAAACGAGCGTTGATTTTGTTATTCCAAAATCATCACTAGTTCTGTAGCGAATTGAAATTGTTTTGGGTTCTATTTCTTCAAAAGATGATGACGGTTCAATAATCTCAGCAACTGGATATTCATCTTTAATAGGAAATACTAAAAATTGAAAAGGATTTAAATTCTTTAAACCAGCCTCATCTTTCAATTTAAATTTAAGGGTATCAAGCTCTATCAACGAACTAAGAAAATTAAACTCAAGGTGTTCATTAATTGATATGCCTTTTTCAACCTCTTTATTTATTATCAGAAATTCTTTGAGTGGTTTATTGATCTTTCCCGAAAGGACCATTTCAGAACCTTGAATTCCTTGTACTTGAGAGAAAGGGTATTCATACAAACTACTATCTAAGCCTGTATATCTAGGAGGTATAATGGCTAGATTAAACTCTGTTAAGCGAGGACGTAATTGAACATTGATCTCGAAGATTTCAGTTTTAAATCCATCCATTTCTAAATAATAGAGAATATCAGAATTTAGATCGATGGTTGAGGATATAAAGGTATTTAATTGTCCGTCTAAGCCTCTTTTACGAAATTCTTGTTCAACTGGTGTTTTCAGAAATAACGATACTTCTTTAGGTAATAAGTCGGTAGTAAACTCAATAGTTACATTAAATGGACTACCTTGTTCTAAGGTTGAATTTCCAGGTGTTATGTTAAATGAATAGGGATTAGGTCTTTCAAAGTCTTGATAGAATGTTAAATACCGGATAGTTGCATCATTGAAATTAAGTGCAGTTAAAACATTAGCTCCTACCAATAAAAGTAGAAAAACTCCCTTTTTAGCTAATGATTGAGTAAAGGGATTAGAATGATAGAATTCATTTAATTTCGAATTGAATTGTTCTAGTTTTACTAATTCTAGATTTTTAAAAATTGCGGCTTCAATAAGTTTAGGATGAGCAAGAGTATTTCTCTCTAAATCAAGAGCATAACTAAGTTCTTTTAAATTAGATACTGAACTAAATCTGCGATAAAAATCGATAAAATTTGTTGACTTAATACTTCGCTTCTTTTTCCAATAAACAAGACTACATAGTATAATAACCCCTACAATTGATCCGCTTTTTATTTCTATTGGTAAGTATACCACATGTTCAATAAGAATACATACAATACCCCAAATGAGCAGTACTTGGAGCGCAACTAACAGAGAACTATACGATTTATTTTTTTCAATCTTTTCATAAATGTAGAGGAGTTTATCCTTTAAAAGATGGGTTGATGTTTGATCTTTACTCATACTTTAATAAACCGTTTTGGTGCGTAAAAAAACATCGTAAACATATAAAAATTGCATTTACAAATCATTGAGGGTTAATGTATTACTCACACTTGCTTTTTTCCCATCAAAATTAATTGTTATGAGTTCCTTTTGAAGATCATGCTCTAAAAAAAGTAACCAATGTTGTTCACTGGCAATGTTTATAAATCGTTCTTTTTCTAGTAGGGTTTGTGTAGGATACATATCATATCCCATAACCCATGGAAGAGGAAGATGCACATGTGTTGGTAATAAATCCGCTGCAAATAAAAGGGTTTGGTGATTACCTTCTAATAAAGGCAGCTGTTGACCAATGGTATGGCCATTTACAATATAAGTGCTAAGCCCTTCTTCAAATACATGATTATCTTCCACTAAATTTACCTTTGGGGATGATTTTAAGGGCTCGATATTATCAGCAAGGAAACTAGCTTTTTCTCGGGCATTTGGATGTATAGCCGTTTCCCAATGCCTTTTATTTATATGATATGTGGCATTTGGAAACGTAAATTTAAGTTCATTATTTGTATCTCGATAGGTAGTTCCTCCACAGTGATCAAAATGTAAATGTGTAAAAATGATATCCGTTACCTGATCGAAAGAAAAGCCATGATAGCGAAAAGAATGTTCTAAATTTTTCCGTGAGTAATCAATGCCATATATCCCCATCATTTTATCATTAAACTTTGTCCCCGCACCATTGTCAATTAAGTAAATCTTTCCTGTACGTGTTGACTCGATAAGTAAACATCGCATAGTCATAGAAATACGATTATTTTCGTCTGCATCTATTCCTTTAGACCATAATGTTTTCGGAACAACGCCAAACATTGCCCCTCCATCTAACTTAATGTCTCCTGTTTCAATGGTATACAGTTTGAAGTTACCTAATCTGGTTGTGGATAAATTCATCATAACGATTTTTTATAGAAGTTCAGCAATAGAAGAACTAAAAGCTATTTATCATAGAATCATTTACAATAAAAAACCCCGCACATCAATTATGAGCGGGGTTTAAAAATCTAACATTCTATTCTTAGAAGGATGGTATAACTTCAACCCTGTACATAGTATCAAGTAAAGTAACCGATACCATTAAAATGAAGAATAATAATGCTCCAATAAGTAAGATTGCATTAAATTTGTTATCCCATTTAAGTCCCATAAAGTAGGCTGCTACCAAATAGGCTTTAAAAGCTGCAATCATCAAAGCAGTAAGTATATCCAATGGACTTGGGAGCCCAAGCTGGGACACTACTACTGTTAATATAGTTAAGATGAATAAGCCTCCGCCGATAGCCCAAAGCATTGGAACAGATGCTATATGATGTCCGTGATGTTCGTTTGCACTCATTTTCTAATACCTCTCATTCAATTAAGTATAGTAGTGGGAATAGGAAAATCCAGATCAAGTCAACCAAGTGCCAATAAAGTCCAGTTATTTCGACTGGTGTGTAATATTCGCTACTAAAATGTCCTTTTCCAGCCCTTACGTATAACCATATCATTAAGCCAATACCCACAATTACGTGAAGACCGTGTATACCAGTCATCATGTAATAAATGCTAAAAAAGATATTAGCTTTTGGATGATCTAGAATTGCAGCAATTTCTGGAGTAGGATTCCAAAAAGAACCAGGTGCTATCCCAAGATGAAGCTTGTGTTCATACTCGAAATATTTGATTACCATGAATACACATGCGAGCAGAATAGTGATAATAAGGTTTATTCTTAATCCTTTTATCTCATTTCTTTGTGCCGATCGTATAGCCATAGCAACAGTTAAAGAACTACCGATTAAAACTACAGTGTTAACACCACCCCATAGTTTATTTAGTTCTAAAGCTGCTTGCGTAAAAAGTTCTGGATACCATGCCCGAAAAATAATGTAGGCACAGAAAAGACCCCCGAAAAATAGAATCTCGTTCACCAGAAATACCCACATTCCTAACTTTGCAGAATCGAATTGTTGATCAGAATCTACAAAGTGGTGTTGAACATGAGCAGGGTGATTTGCTGAATGATTCGCCATTTATTGTTTACGTTTTTAGAAATATTAAGCTTTTTTTTCTGTTTCCTTTACTTCATCATGAGCATGTTCTTCATCATGACCATTATGAGAAACGGCAAGTCCTAACTGGAATTCTTCCATTGGTTTGTGATAATCATAAGGGCCATGTATTACAACTGGAGTATGATCAAAATTATGGAAATCTGGTGGAGATGTAGCTTGCCACTCTAAACCACGACTATTCCAAGGATTTGAAGGTGCTTTTTCTCCATTAATCATTGATTTCACTAAGTAAAATAGGATGATTAAAAAGGCTACACCTAAAACATAAGACCCAATGGTTGATGTTTGATGGAATGGAGTAAACTGATCAATATAATTATAATATCGGCGAGGCATTCCCTGTGATCCCATCACAAATTGAGGAAGGAAGGTTAAATTAAAACCAATAAATATTAGCCAAGCTGCTACCTTTCCAAGAGTTTCATTGTACATTCTTCCAGTCATTTTTGGCCACCAATAATGCAATCCTGCAAGTAAGGCCATTAATGTTCCACCCATCATAACATAGTGAAAATGTGCTACAACGTAATAAGTATCATGCAGGTGAATATCTACTGAAAGTGCGCCTAGAGTAATTCCAGTAAACCCACCGATAGAGAATAGAAACAAAAATATAAAGACGTAAAACATCGGCGTCTTCATTTGAATAGACCCTTTATAGAGTGTTGCAATCCAGTTCAAGATTTTGATACCTGTGGGTATACCCACTAAAAAAGTTAAAAAAGAAAATACAGTGGTTGCTACAGCACTTTGGCCTGAAGTAAACATATGGTGTCCCCAAACAAGGAAACCAATAAATGCGATAGCCAATGATGAAAGAGCAATGGCCCAGTAACCGAAGATTGTTTTTTTAGAAAAGGTGGTGATTACTTCGGAAATAATTCCAAAACCTGGCACAATCATGATATAAACAGCAGGGTGTGAATAAAACCAAAAGAAATGTTGGAATAATACTGGATCTCCACCCTTGGCAGGATCGAAAATTCCGATATCCATGATGTTTTCAAATGCAAGAAGTAATATTGTGATAGCCAATACTGGAGTTGCTAATACCTGAATGATTGAAGTAGCGTATAATGCCCAGATATTTAAAGGAAGTTTATCCCAAGTGATACCAGGAGCTCTTAATTTATGAATGGTAGTAATAAAGTTAGTACCAGTTAAAATGGATGAGAATCCTAAAATAAAAACTCCAAGTGTAACCCATATTACACCAGCAGAATTAGAATCTGAGCTGTAAGGAGTGTAAAAAGTCCAACCTGTATCGAAGCCACCTACAGCAAGTGCGGCAAAGGTGAAAATTGCACCTGCTACATAAATATAGAAACTTGCTAAGTTTAGTCTTGGGAAGGCTACATCTTTGGCACCTAATTGCATTGGAAGAATGAAATTTCCAAGTGCAGCTGGAATACTAGGTACTAATACAAAAAATACCATCATTGCTCCGTGCAATGTAAATAACTGGTTGTATTGATCAGCCGAAATGAAATTTGTAGCTGGTTCCCAAAGTTCTGTTCTTAATGCAACGGCAAGAAAGCCTGCCAATGCAAAAAAGAAGCCAACTGAAACCAAATACATGAGGCCAATTTTTTTATGATCAACCGTTGTCATCCAAGCCCAAACTCCTTTCTCATCGGTTAGATAAGTATTGGTAGGGTTTTCAGATGGCTTAAAACGCTTAACCTGTAGAGTGGTCATTTTTTTTGTATCTGCTGTTATCGCCATATTAATTTACAGTTTTTAAGTACTCGATAATATTTGTGATTTCGTCATCATCTAATCTTCCTTCATATGGGGACATCACATTTTGATATCCTTCCACAATTTTATTTCCAGGATATAAGATAGATTCTCTGATATAATTTTCATCCACTAATACCGTGCTTCCATCATCTAGATTTTGTTCAAGGCCCCAAATTCCTTTGAATGTAGGTCCAATTTTTGGTGAACCGTCTAGTGAATGGCACGTTTGGCATCCTTGAAGAGAAACCAACTGTTCTCCTTGTTCAACTGGTGTACCTTGAATTCCACCGCCATTAAGTTCAAGCCATTGTTCGAACTCCTCTGGATCGTGAACAATTACTTTGGCATCCATATAGGAGTGTTCAGTTCCACAGTATTCTGTACAAAAGATTTTGGATTCTCCTTCTTCTTCGGCCTGAAACCAGACGTATGTGTATCGGCCTGGAACAACATCATGTTTTACCCTATAATCTGGAATAAAGAAAGAATGAAGTACATCACGAGACTGCATCACTACCTTTATTGGTCGACCAGCAGGAACATGTAATTCGTTTAATGTTTGTGCTCCATTTTCGTAGTTGAAATTCCAATTCCATTTATAGCCTGTTGCTTGAATTTCATAAGCATCACTAGGTACGGCTTTCAAATTAAGCCAACCTGTGTAACCCCACCCGAAAACAACCATCACTATAATTAGTGGAACTACAGACCATGTTATTTCTAAGGTATTATTATGTGTTATAACTGGTGTTTTATCATCATCTGATTTACGTTTGTACTTCACGGCGAAGTAAATCAATGCAATGGTAATACCAATTAAAAAAATTAAGCTTACTTCTGAAATAAAGTGAAATAGTCCATCAGTACTATCAGCAGTAAGTGGAGACTTGTTGTCTGGAAGCATGAAATCGAATAGTCTGCCCATTAGTGAAGATCGATTTTTGAGGTTTGTTTTTTATCTTTTTCCCGAAGCCAAAGTAGGCCTATAAAGATACCAAGAAATAAGAGTGTAGCCAAGCCACCAAGCTTCATAATATTTATCGCGAAGGGGACATAACTATTCGAATTTGGATCGAATTGATAGCAGTACATCAACACTTTTGTAAGTGTATTTCCAATCTTTCCATCGGCAGCTTCATATAATGCACTTCGTACATTGAACTCATCATATTGAATGCCATATAGATAGCGAGTTATCACAGCTTCTGGACTTAAAAGCGCAATTGCAGCAGCATGTGCAAACTCACCGGTGTCTTTAATTTCATTTACTTCAAAACCAAGAGCGAATATAATTTTTTCAATTTCTGACTTTTTTCCTGTTAAAAAATACCATCCATCCTGTGCGTCAGATTTGTTCATTTGGCGGGTATATCGTTCCTTATATTCGGCAGCTAAGTGATGTGTTTCGGATGGGTCTATACTGAAAGAAACGATGGTATAATCTACTCCAGGTTTCCATGCCAGTTCATTTACAACATTCAGAACTCCGTCAATAACCAGTCCACATAACATAGGACAGTCGTAATAAAGAGGATTAAGAAGAATAGGTTTTCCATCTTGTAATAAATCTGCAATAGTTACACTATCACCATTACTGGTCGCAAAAATAGCATCGATAGGTATTTTAGAGCCTAAATTTTCATTTATACCTACTCCTTGCAGTGCTTCGGGTTGTTCAAGGTTAAGCTGGGCACTTACCTGAATTGCAGAAAAAAGCACTGTTAGAAAAATCGTACACAGTGCAATTCGTTTCATATAATGAAGTTTAATCTGAAACCATTTTGTTAATAGCTTCATCTATTGGGATTCTATAAATTCCTGATTCACCGTCAACAACGCCATAAGAATTTAATATAGCATTAGCGTCTTCATTTAATTTCTCTATATCGTAGTAGGTGGAGTTTAGATTAGCATCATCTAAGGCACTGTTAAATGCAAACTGAGAAAACGGTATAAGCGCAACTATGAAGACGATGACGGCAGCAATTCCTAAAACAGACCATTTGGTAATGGAAGCAATATCTAAACCTTCCTCTTCTGCACCATAATTTACGGCAGCAACAAATGTATCATTATCAGATTCTATGGATACATCAAAGACTTCACTTGAAATATCACTTTCTTTCTGATTTGAAAATAGGCTGTGAGCATTCTCTTGAAGTTCAGATATCCAAGAAGTTAATTCAGATGTACTTATGTCATACTTCTTTGCCGTTTCAGAAACTAAATCATTAGTTTTTGATAGAGCCTCAATTGCAATTTTTGCTTTTAATTCTGCAGTATAATTAACAGGCATTGAGTAAAAATTATTGGTGATACGTTTTATCTAAGCAAGCATCCAACTTAGGATCATTTTCTGGAATCATACTATTTTCTTTAAATTTCTTGAAAAATAACCAGAAGAACATTCCACCTAATCCAAGAAAAGTGGAGATATCAATCCAAGAAAATTCAAAGCCGTGTTCGCTAATCATAGGCATTGCAATCCAGTAAAGCTCTAAATAGTGCATAATCACTACAACGATAGCTACGAATCGAAGAACATGAGGCTTGTGCTTCTGTTCTCTATTGAGCAATACTAAGAAAGGCAGTAGAAAACGGAAAAGTAATAAGCCATAGGCAATATACTTCCAATTTCCTTCTAATCGGTGGTAAAACCATAATGTTTCTTCTGGTAGATTCGCGTAATAAATAAGCAGGAATTGGCTGAATGCTATATAGGCATAAAAAATTGTGAATGCGAATAGCCATGCTCCCAAATCATAAATATGTGCTTTCCCAATGGTGTTTTTTAGTATTCCCCTTGATTGCAAGAAAAAGACCATTAAAATCATAACTGCCCAGAAGCTTTGAAAGCTAATGGCGAAAAAATACACTCCAAACATGGTAGAAAACCAGTGAGGATCTAAACTCATTAACCAATCAAAACTAGCAAACGCAATAGAAAGTGCAAAAAGTGGGATAGCTGGTGCACTAATTTTACGCATTACATTGGTTATGCTCCAATCCCCAGTTTTTTCTAGAGCAACAGATGCTTTGTATAATTTGTGTCCTACAAAACCCCAAATTGTGAAATAGATAATTTGACGAATAATGAAGAAAGGCACATTAAGATACGCTTCTTTCTTAGCTACGATATAATCAAAATTTGTTGATTCTGGGTCAAATAAAGTAGGATCTGTCCAGTGATGATAAAGAACAGTCATAAAGCCTAAAATCGGTAGGAATGCAATGGTCCACCATTTAAGGTTACTTCCGAATACTTCTGGGATTCTACGCATTACGATTCCCCATTTCGACTTTGTAATATGATGAAACATCACCATAAAAACAGAGGCAAGTCCGATACCTGTAAAGTATACAAAACTTACTAAGTACGAATAAAGAGATTGTTCAAGGTCGGTCACAAATCCTATAGCACTGATTAAAAGTCCAAGAACACCAACAGTGAGGAGCACTTTTGGAATTTTGCTATCAGCAGGAAATTGTAAAGAATCGGTTATGGTTGGTTTATGGCTCATTGTTCTTAGTTACCAAATCTTAATTGTCGGTCAGTGTTTTGATGTATTCAACGATTGATTGCAATTCATGGTCAGCAAGATAATCGTAAGCCACCATCACTCCATTTTCATATCCTGTTGTCTTTTTTGCATTAGGATAAACAATCGACTCAATGATGTAATCTTCATCTTTTGTAATAGAAATTAGGTTTCCAGCTTCGGTAAGTACTTCAGCTTCACTTCCGAATAAATTTTTCCAAGTAGGTCCTATTCCACCTGGATCTCCAGTTTCATTATGACATGCGCCACAAGCGTATTGTGTAATAATATCTTTGCCTAGCGCGGCTGTTGGAACTATGTCTGCCGATGCTTCTTCTTTAGCAGCTTCAATTTCAGCTAGAGCTTCTTGTTCAGCAGCATATTCAGATTTTAACTCTTCTAAATTGATATCATATTCAGCAATTTCATTCTCGGATACATATTGACTTGCTTGAAGAGCTCTTACGTATGATACAATTGCCCATCTGTCTTCAACTGGAACCTGATGTGCATAAGAAGGCATATTTCTTACTCCATTATAGATCGCAGAATAGATTTCACCGTCTGGGGCTTCACGTAAACGGTCTTGATGGAAGGTTGGCGCAGGTACATATCCATATTGTCCTGTCATAATGATTCCAAGTCCGTCTCCAACTTTACCATGGCAAGGAGTACAAAAGATTTCATACCGTTCCTGACCTCTATATAAAAAAGAACGGGTGATTTCTACAGGTGACTCTGCGACCCAACTGCCATTTTCATCCACACCTTCAAAATAAGCTAAATCCGCTTTTCTATAACCACGAGCGACCGTTCCTTCAACTGGTGGTCTCATCGAACGTTTATCTTCAAAGAACATATTTATCTCTTGTGCTTCTTTTCTATCCTGCTGATCCATGTTTAATTGCGGATGGATAGCCGGTTTTTCAGAGAGTGTACCGCGACAGCTACTTATCAGTAAACCGAATAGTGCTATGCCAATAATTTTACTGGTATTGAATATATTATTCATAAACTTCCTCAATATGGGTAGCTCCTGATTCTTCGAAGAGTTGACGAACCAAATCTTCATGAAATTTACTGTCCTTAGCTTCAATGCAAACAAAGAAGCCATCATCGGTAGCTTTCTTAAATCTTTCTATTTCAAATAATGGATTATTTAATCGAGGAAGACCGTTCAAGAAAAACATTCCGAATACTGCACCAAATGCAGACAATAGTACTGTTAATTCAAATGTAATTGGAACCCATGCAGGAGCATTAAAAAATGGTTTTCCACTAATATTAATAGGATAGTCTATCACAGACATAAAGTACATCATAGCGATGGCGCCTGTGAATCCTAATATAGAATGTCCGATAACAATGTAACCAAGTTTTGACTTTGGTAAACTCATGGCTTTATCAATTCCGTGTATAGGAAAAGGGGAATAAGTGTCAAATTTATCGTATCCAGCTTCCACCACTTTCTTAGACACATCTATGAGTGCCTTAGGATTTTTGAATTCAGCTAAGATACCGTATAGTTTTTTTGTTTCAGTAGTACTCATATTCTTAGGCACTCACTACGTTAGGTTTAGGTACTTCTTCAATATGTGGATGATATTCTTGTGTTTCATCATCGTAATTATGGGGATCGCCTTGAGGCATCACCAATTTCACTTCTGCGATGGCAATCATTGGTAAGAATCGTAAGAAAAGAAGGAACATTGTAAAGAATAAACCAAAAGTTCCAACATAAGTTAACACATCCCAAGCTGTTGGTGAATAATACTCCCAAGAAGATGGCAAGTAATCGGTAGAAAGTGAAGTAACCGTAATTACAAAGCGTTCGAACCACATTCCAATGTTAACGACAATGGATATAAAGAACGTGAACTTAACATTACGTCGTAATTTCTTCGACCAAAAAACTTGTGGAGAAATAACATTACAAAACATCATGATCCAATACGCCCATGCATAAGGTCCAGTAGCTCTAAGTAAGAAGATTGCTTTCTCGTATTCTACACCACTATACCAAGCAATGAAAAATTCCATCATGTACGCGAAACCAACCATGGTGCCTGTAACCATAATAATGATATTCATTTTTTCCATATGATCATCAGTCATGATTTCTTTCATGCCATAAATTTTTCTAGCAACAAGCATTAAGGTTAACACCATGGCAAAACCAGAGAAAATGGCGCCTGCTACAAAGTATGGGGGAAAAATAGTAGTGTGCCAACCCGGTATCATGGATACCGCAAAGTCAAAAGATACAATAGTATGTACAGATAGTACTAGGGGGGTAGCAAGACCAGCTAAGGTCATGTAAGCCTTCTCATAATTCCACCAAGCTCTACTACTACCCGTCCATCCGAGAGCAAAAATACCGTATGCAAATTTCCTGATTTTATCGGTAGCCTTATCACGTAAAGTTGCTAAATCTGGTACTAAACCAACATACCAGAAAAGAAGTGATACTGTGAAATAGGTTGAAACGGCAAACACATCCCACAACAGAGGAGAATTAAAATTCGGCCACATTGCCATTTGGTTTGGAACTGGGAAAACCCAATAAATTACCCAAATCCGACCTACATGAATGGCAGGGAAAACTCCTGCACACATTACAGCAAAAATGGTCATGGCTTCGGCAAAACGGTTAATAGCCGTTCGCCAATCCTGTCGAAATAAAAATAATATCGCTGAGATTAATGTTCCTGCGTGACCAATACCAACCCACCAAACGAAGTTGATAATTGCCCAACCCCAACCTACAGGATTATTCAGTCCCCAAATTCCAGTACCTTCCCAAATTAAGTATCCAATAGAACCAAGAAGTAAGAAAAGTAAAGCATTTGCGGGTAGCATTGCTAAATACCAACCTTTGGGTGTTGGTTTTAAGTTTACATCAGTAACCAGTTTTGTAATACTAGCAAAATCGTGATTGCCTTTTACGAGTGCTGGCTCTGGTATGTATTCGTGTTTACTCATTAGTGGGCGTATTCCTCGTTAGTTTCTTGCGCAACCAAGGTTGGATTTGGATTCGTCAATTTTGCGATGTAAGAAGTACGGGCACGTACATTTAATTCTTCAAGCATTAAATAATTACGCTCATTACGTTTCATCGCAACTACTTCACTGTTTTCATCGGTTAAATCTCCGAAGTAAATGGCGTCGGCTGGACAGGCTTGTTGACATGCCGTCTTGAACGAACCATCAGCAGGTTTTGGATAACCTGTTTCAATTTTTGTATTAATCTTGGCTCTGTTTACACGTTGCACACAATACGTACATTTTTCCATTACCCCTCTAAAACGAACGGTAACTTCTGGATTCATTGCCATTTGAATAATGTCTGGATCTTCACCAGTTGTTAAATACTCTTTTGGATAATTAAAGAAATTAAAGCGTCGAACTTTGAATGGACAGTTATTTGCACAATATCGAGTTCCAATACAACGGTTGTAAGTCATTTGATTCATACCGTCGTCGCTGTGAGTTGTTGCAGCAACTGGGCATACTTGCTCACAGGGCGCCAATTCGCAGTGCATACAAGGTACAGGTTGATGAACAGCTTGAGGATTTTCAACATCCCCTAAATAGTAACGGTCAGTTCTAATCCAGTGCATTTCTCGCCCACGCATCACCTCACGTTTACCAATAACTGGAATATTATTTTCTGATTGACATGCGATTATACATACTCCGCAACCAAAACATGAATTAAGATCTATGGCCATTCCCCATTGTGGTTCGCCTTCAACTGCCACTTGCTCATTAAATAGAGATATTGGCTGATCTTCACCAAGTTCAGCAGCTTCCTTCATTCCTGGAACTGCGTACTTATGAATTGATTTGAAAGAGGCGTAATCAGGCTTTTCTTTGTATTTCTTCAAAGTGGCTTGCCGGTACATGTCGCGACCTTCTAAACTATGATGATCTTGCACACATGCGATTTCATAGGTATCGGAGGTTAAAGAAATTTCAGCAGCAGCGAACATCATACCAGTTGTTGTTCGTGCAGGATAGATATTTGTACCTCCAGAAGTTGCTGTTTTATCTAAGAGCTGAGAAGAATTGGTTTGAACATCAGCGACTCGGCCTATGCCTTCTCTTCCGTAGCCGGTATGAATAGTAACAGAATCATCGGCATGACCTGGCTGAACCCACACAGGAATCGAAATGTTAGCGCCATTTACATCAATCGAAATTACTTGTTGTTTTGCTTCACCAAGATAATCGCTGGTGTCAACTCCTAACGCTTTGGCCGTTTTCGCACTCATCAAAGCAACATTGTCCCAAGTAATTTTTGTAATGGGATCAGGTAGCTCTTGCAACCATCCTAAATTTGCAAATCTACCATCAAATACTGAATTATCAGCTTTAAAAACGAGCTCAATTCCTTCAATTGTAGTTGATGGAGCGGGTGAAACAGACTTAATGGATCTGTTAAATGTATCAAAATTATCTTTGGTATCAATACCATCATGCAATATATCAAGCCATTTACTCTCGAACTTACGAGGATAGAACCCACCGAATGTATTTTTAACTAGATCATACCCATTTGTTTTCTTAGCGTAGGTTATGGCTCCTAATAATTCGATTTCAGAAAGAGTATCATGCAATGGTTGTATTTGCGGCTGAATTATTGAACGAGCACCACCAAATGAGTAGCCATCGCCCCAAGCTTCTAGATAGTGGGAGCGACCCAGATGCCAACTAGAAGATTTACCAGTTTCATCATTGGAAGTTGATAAATGGATTACTTCAGATGCGTTTGATAATGCTTCACCAAAATTTAAATCTGCCGGAGCTGTATAAACAGGATTTGATCCAATAATAACAACAGCGTCAAATGCTCCAGATGCGACTTCTGAGACGATTTCAGAGAAAACCGCTTTGTTATTTTGATCATCAAAGTGGGGTACGCTTAAATATTCAACCGTTTTGCCAATATTGCCAAGAGCACTATTTATTGCTGCAACGACAGCATGTACTTCCGGGGCATGGTCGAAACCTAAAGAAACAGCAGTTTTGCCTGCATGTTCTGTTAAATCGTCTGCTAAAACTTGTAAGAAATCAGTATTAGTAAAGCTGTTAGTTATGCTTGAAAAATTGTTCAGTCCACGAATTCTAGAAGAAAGTGTAGCAGCTAAAGCATTTACAAAATCAGCAATTTCACTTGCTTTTACTCTTAAGCGATGATCAGCAAAAGAGCCAGTTAATGTGAATCCATTTTCGATAGAATAAATTCTATTCATGGAATCATTGGCGTTGGTAACTTTACGCCTTGAGGTAATTTGTTTTGTGTATTCTACATTATTTGGATGCACTGGAGATAAAAAATCATCATCCAAACTTACGATTATGTTTGCATTTTCATACTTGTAATACGAGCGTAAACGACGGCCAAAAGCTTGATAATTACCTTCTATTGCATTGTCTTCTCCAAATGCCTCGTAGGTTACCCATTTTGCATTCTTAAATGTGTTAAGAGTCTCGGCCTTTAAACTATTAAAAGTTGGAGAAGAATTAGCTTCCGATATAAATGCAATTTTTTTGTTAGCATCAGCAAAATACTCAGAAACAAATGAGTAAAAGTCGTCAATTGAAGTACGTTCCCCATTTCTTATTGGACCTCGAGAACGATCAGGGTCATACATTTCTAGAACGGATGCTTGGTGGTACGCATTTGTATTACCTGAAGAGGCGGGATGAAGGTCGTTTCCTTCTATTTTCGTTGGTCTTCCTTGGTGATTTTCAACAACTAAACCTGTTAAGCTGCCTTGAAAAGGCATGGATGTTGCGTAATAAAGCGGAATTCCAGGAACAATATCTTCAGGTTGTTTCGAGTAAGGTAATATTTTTTGTACAGGGCGCCGACAAGCAGCAAATCCAGCAAGTGCGATACTTGCCCCCATCACTCTTAGAAACCCTTTACGGGAAACGCCATCTTTTAATTCTGTAGCGTTTTCAGGGAACTCACGTTCAACAAATTTTTTGTACTCTTTATTTTGAGCTAGCTCATTTAAGCTTTTCCAGTAAGTGTTCTGTGTTAATTCGCTCATCGGATGATTATAATTTCAACAGTATTGATTTAGTAGTGACAGCCTTGGCAGTAAAGTGGGGGGCTAACATTGTTTTTTCGTACGAGTTCAGCTCCTAAAAGAAGTTGATTCTCCACCTCATAGCCCATGGTTGTAACTTCCTCAACAGGACGTAAGTTTTTTTCCGGTTCACGATGACAATCTAAACACCAGCTCATACTCAGAGGCTCGGCTTGATACACAACTTCCATTTTGTCGATTCTTCCATGGCAACTTTCGCAACCAACTCCCACATTAACATGTGCAGCGTGATTGAAGTAGGCGTAATCCGCAAGATTGTTAACTCGAACCCATTCAATTGCTTTATCTGTTTCCCAACTTTCTCTTATTGGGGCTAATTTTTCACTATCAGTTTTAATTTGATTGTGACAGTTCATACAAGTTTGTGTGGGTGGGACGTTGGCTTGCTTAGACTCGAACACCGAGGTGTGACAATACTGACAGTCTAATCCAAGTTTGTCAACATGAATTTGATGAGAGTAAGGCACGGGTTGTTCGGGGGCGTATCCAACGTCGGTATATTCAGGTGAGAAGTAATACCAAACACCCAGGATAACTACATTGGCTGTAACTATTAAACCTACAAGTAATAATCTGGGAACTTGATTTGTCCACTTCGGGAAAATCTGCGCCATATTTTATGCTGAATTTTGTTGAAATATATCGGCATTATACCCTCGTTTGAGGAGCGACAAATTTATCGAATTTTTAATACGAAAGGTATCCCGATGATGCAGTCTTTCTTATTTAAAATCATTCTAAATAGCCGTATAAAGCCTTTTTTTAAATGTACCGTCAATTTTCAGCTATAAAATAAGAACAATTGTCAAAAAAACTTTGTTAGCTTAAAAAACTCCTAAATTACGTGTTAGTTCAAGTAACTTTAAGAGAGACAACAATTACCAAAAGTTAAAGTACCCAATACATCGTTTTTATGGCACAAGATTTAAAATTACCCGACAGTATTAGAGCATTACAAGACTATGATTCCAAGAAAGCAATCTGGTTAATCATTGGGGTTAGTGTAGCTGCAGTTCTATTTCTGTTCTGGTTGATTTACTTTAAACCTCCCACTGTAACTCAATTATCATGGATTAAAAACCTTTCATTTCTTAATGCTTCTTTTAATGCATTAAGCACCATTTTTTTGATTCTAGGGATTAACGAAATAAGAAAAAAGCAGTTCGATAGACACATGAATTTTATGATTAGCGCCTTCATATCTTCGACCTTATTTCTGGTTTGTTACATTGTATATTACACCTTTGTCGGCGAAACTAAATTTATGACAGAGGGCATAATACGTAGTATCTATTTTTTCATTTTAATTAGCCACATTGTTCTCTCTATATTTGTGGTGCCACTCATTCTAACCACTTTTTTCTTCTCCCTTTCCGGTCAATTTTCTAAACATAGAAGATTGGCAAGATGGACGTTTCCAATTTGGTTGTATGTATCGGTTACAGGTGTGCTGATTTTCATTTTTCTGAAAGTATTCGGATAACTTTTAAGTACAGTAACAGTACATGTAATGTTCATATTGGTATGTGTAATGATATACCAAATTTAACTATTAGTAGCTCCTATACAGAAATATATTCACGTGTTGAACACCTTGATTAATTCTGGAAACTTGAGGCAGATTTTGTTGATTAATACACCTTTATATTAGCGCTATGAGAAATTTGGGATTAAAATTAAGTCTTTTATACGAAGTACTTTAGTTATACTAGATAAAATATTGATAAAAAGCTTTGTGAGACTATTTAACCGCAATGTGAACTTCTATCTCATTACCATTAGGATAAAATTCGAAGTCCACCGTAAAAAGTCTTTGATGTACACATTGTACGCTAGAGAAGTATTCCCAAACCTTTTTCCATGCATCAATCGCTATTTTAGGCATTTCTCCTTTTTCACTAAATACTAGATAATTACATTTGGGGATAGTTATTCGCTCTATACTAACATTTAAAGGATATGATTGTCCATCAAAACCAGCTAGAACAGTAAACATTCCATTATGATCTGACTCATAGTTGTAATATACACCATAAACACGTTCACCATTTTTATAGTCAACAGGAATACTTTCATCAAAAGATTGCCATAATGTGGGTATTTTTCCATTAGGACCCATTTCTAAGGCATTATTTGTTCTTGTAGATATTCCAATTAAAGTTTTTCCCGAAACGTGTCTTAATTCCACTATGTTTTTTTGCTTTAAAAATAGCTCCACATTTAGCCTTTAGCTGGCAGAATAGTTATGAGATTAATTTTTGTTTTATTTTACGATTTAACTGTCACCAATACATAAAAAATTAGGCCTATATTTTAATCGATTTTTCCAAGTGGTTATTCTAGAGAAACACTGTTAATTCTATTTTTATCTTTTCTTTAGGATATCTAGGTGTAATAGCCGTTCCTCCCGAAGTATATGAATGATATATACACATTCATTTTCCAATCGGTAAAATATCCTACATGGTGGAAACACAACTTCTTTGTACACTGAGTTTTTAAATTCAATAACGAGTTTACCACTTTTTGGATGCGATTCTAAGTGTTCGATCCTCTTAAAAATCGAGCGAACTAAATGTTTAGCTGCTTTGGGATTATCCAGGGAAATTTAATCTGCAATCTCATCTAGTTCATTTAGTGCGGGTTCCGACCAAATTATTTGAGCCATCTTGCCATGCGTTCCTTTGCTTCGGCATGGGGTACAATTCTACCTTCAAGAATACCTTTTTCACCGCGAGCTAAGCCCTCAAGAAGAGAAAGTTTTTTTTGAATGTTCTCAAAATGATCCACATCAACAAGATAGGCAGAAGGTCGACCGTGTTCGGTAATTAATACGGGCTCTTTTTCTTCACGCAACTCTTTAAGGAGTTGGGTAGCCTTTCGCTTAAGTGTAGTTACTAATTCTGTTTTCATAGTATCACTAAAGTATCACTTTGATTAAATAACTGCAAAAATGTTTCCTAATCAGAATGATAAAGTTGTAATTAAATAGCTGAAAGGGTTGCGAGTCTAAGTTTCAAAATTAAAATAGGGATTTATGGTCTTCTTGTAGATAGAAAACTTAAGTAGAAAGCTTTAAGACATTTTTATTTTTCTTTTGAGTATATATACCTTCTAAAAACATACCCCCAAGGCATCGCTACTATTGGAAGGATTACAAAGGCAAAGGGGAAAAGCATGTCATCCGTCGATGCGTTTGATAAATTATCCGATCGATATAAGGGTAATGCAACCAATAGTAACCAAATGGATTTATATGCTATTTCTAATAGTAAAACAGGGATCATTGCTACGGTTTTAGAAATTCCGATTAGAGCAAATATGGTGAATGCTGCCCAAACACTCCAGTTCATTGCCTCACCAGGTTCCCAAGCTTGATTATAAGTGAAAATGTATGACCAAACATCTATTGCCAATAACGAAGCCATAAGCAGATATATAAATCTCATGGCATAGATATTAATTGGGCGAATCCCATCGTATTTGTTTTTATCAGGTGTGAAAATACGTTTTACTAGGTTCATTTTTTTTGGATTGACTGCATTAAAAAAGGGTATTTAACTATCTACTTAAAGTCAGGGAGGTGCGTATTTGTTTCATATTCTTTTGAGGTGGAAAATACAACTTTGTACATTGCTGCTTCACGTAATTGTTGCAGTAATGGTATCACAAATTCCATAGAAGTCTCTTTATCAATAATCAACAATGCAATTCCACGGGGTTCAAAGAACAATAACTCTTTTAAGTATTCTACAGTATTTTCTGATGGTAGTTCTTCACCCTGAACATTAATTATTCCCGTTTTGTCTATGACAAAATAAATAGCTAGTCTAGGGTGAGCCAATTCTGTACGATAATTACTCTCAGGTAGAGTGATCCCATCGACGATTGACATAGCAGGTAAGGCAGAAGGATTGGACATTGAGGTAGGGATATAAAAACCAATTTTCACAAAAATCCAAAGCATGTACATCCCAATCAGCACGTTCACAAATCTATAGGTCTCTTCTGGACTACTTCTTCTTGGTAGAGAATTAAATAGTCCAAAATCTTTATTCTTGTTTAAAAATGGGCGATTTCTTGATTTTGGTAAGTAGATCCATTGCATATTATAATCTTAGAGTATTCATAGCTTTACCACGTTTAATCTTCTTATTTAAAGTAGCATAAGCACAACAAATATTTTTTGTTTAAACAACGAGTTTACTTGTCAGCGACGATGAATTCATAACCATCTGCGAGTGAGCATTCTATATTGCTGAAACTGATTTCCAAATTTATTAGACAGAGCTCTCTCCTCTGGTTTGATTTGGAATGCTGTCATGTAGACTACGAATGCAAATACAAGAGAAATAGAGAATATACTATCAAAGTAAAAGCCTAACCCAAACAGGAAGAAAGCAAACCCTAAGTACATTGGGTTTCTAGTATATTTATAAATTCCATTTTGAACAAGATTGGTAGAAGAATCAGGTTTCGTAGGATTAACGGTTGTATTTGCGATTTTAAAGCTCCAAACTCCTAAAGTAACGATACATCCAGCCAAAACAATTGTACCCAAGAAAAAATACAACCTTATGGGATAATCTAGACCCGCATTTGGTAAAAATCTTGATATTCCAAACATCAAAATCGCAAAAATTATAACCAATAAAATCGGTGGTATTTTCAATTCCAGAAGCTTCATATTCTTTTTCTGTTACTTATATATTTGGTTTTAGAACTGATGAGTACTTATTTAATTTACCCTTAAAGAGGGTAGTGTATAATTAAGTTATGGTTTAATTAACCATTTTACTTTAGCGTTATACTCTATAAGTGATTCTCTGTTCAAAGTCCGTGCCGAATTTGGTCGAAGTTTTTTTACGGGAGGTTTAGTAGTCGACTTGTCCCGAAGGAATTTTTGTAAAACAGATTCAATCACTGTTATTCTACAAGTTCAATTTTTAGTTTCTTACCAAAAGCATTTGCATATTTTTCAAGGGTAGAAAGTCGAATATCTTCAGCATGATTTTCTATTCTAGAAACCGCAGTCTTTTTAGTATTAAGTTGTTTCGCTACTTCATCTTGAGTTAAACCAGCGTTTTTTCTCTGGCTTGTTTTAGTAGAACACCAATTTTAAAATTACGGAATCCTTTATCATATCTATTAGCAAATTCAGAGTCGCTGTTCTTTCTATCATTAATATGTTTTTGAAGAACACTCATAATTTTTCTCTTTTGTGAAACAGATGATCAGCTTTTCGTTGTTCTGCCAATTTAATTTCTTTTTTAGGTGTTTTCTGTGATTTTTTTGAAAAGCCATTAGTAAGTACAATAAGCTCTCCATGATCTAAAAAACCAAGTATTCGAAAGCTGTTTGAACCAGCACGAGCTCTTATTTCCTAAAGTTCGTCAGTATTTTTTAGTTTTTTAAATCACTGTGTAGGAACTTGGATTTTCCATTATAATCTGTTCATTAATTAAATGAAAATTTTGAGCTGTACTAAGTCCAAATCTTCCTGAAAGTTCCTCAATAATAATCTCTGTCTCGTTAGTGGAGAGTTGAATTTTCATTTTTCCTTTGCCTTTTTCGATATTGGTAAAGACATCGAATTCTACAAAGGTGTATGAATCAAAATCTGTGGAATAGAGACTTTCATTCCACTCACTAAACCATGTTAGAGAAGAATCCTTGAATTCAAAATGAATTTCTAAACCAGAAGGGATTGTAGTAAACGTTGTTTTTGAGTCTGAAAAGAAATCTAATTTACTATTATCGACTAGGATTGAATCCTCAATTCCGTCTGTAATACATGCATCTATATAATTCTCGCGGGATAGATTTTTTAAAGATGATAGGTTTTTTGGTAAATCTTGGTATGTCTTTTCGAAAACGATAACGGCGTTCACTAAATCTGAGAGTGGTTCATATGGAAGCAACTCCTTATCACCAAATGGAGAAGTATCGAAATCTTCTCTTGAGTCGCTACAAGAAAAAGAGAAAATCAACAAAAAAAGGACAAGCCTAGACATAAAAAATAATTAACAGGGGTCTTATGAAGTAAAGGAGTCAGAGCGGGTCTTTTCTGAGCCTTTTAAGCATGGTATGATATAAGTTATCATTTCGGTGATTAAATCTAAATTCTGTTTCTTTTAGGTGCAGATAAAATGAACGTGTTGGAATTCCATTAAACTGAGCTAGCCTTCGTTTTGCGAAGCTCCAAAAAGACTCGATCCCATTAATGTGGGAAGTTCCCCGGACAAACTCATCTTGGCCATGATGCACCCGGTAATGTTTGTCATAGCCTACATCCACCAGACCATTATAGCCCCTCCAGCCATCAGAATGAATCACACTTTCTAGGGCTACTTTCCCTCGTATAATAGCTTGTAAGGTCTTTTTACGTGCATCAGGCACTATCTCTGTGTATACCTTTCCTTGGCGTTTAAACACACCAAATACAATGGTTTTACCCGAAGCCCCACGTCCGCGTTTACCTGGAATGCGTCGAGGCCCAAAATAGGATTCATCGACTTCTATTATTCCATCAAAAGGAGTTTCTTGTACGCACCAATAGGCGATCTTTTTGCGGAGTTTATCAAAAATAACCGTTACCGAACGCAGAGAAACCGAACTCAACTCCGAGGTTTCAGTCGCTGTTAAATCTAGGGCAAAACATTTAATTATGTGTCGGAAATGTGCTTCAGAAATTTTAGAACGCTTATAATATTTGTTTCTCATTGAATAGCAAAATGTTACAACTCATCATAACATGCTATACTTCATAAGACCCTTAACAGTTACGCGCTTAACCCATAAACCGAAAAGTAAGGCTCATGCTGAACTAGTTTTAATTCAAATAACAAATATATTTTCCCTGACGTAATTCCACAAATGAAATTCCTTTTTTTCCAGTTAGTCTAATCATTCCTATTCAGATGTGCGTAATACCTACCCCAAATTTCTTGTATTGATCGCTATTACAAAGCAGTACCCATGGTGTGATTAATCAAACCAAGTTATGGAATACACGTTGTACATCATCGTCTTGTTCTAGTTTATCAACGATGGCCATTACTTCTTCTGCTTTTTCTTCGTCTAGGGTAACTGTAGAGTTCGGAATCCAATCGGTTTCTGCACTCAAGGGCTCAATCCCTTTTTCTTCTAATGCATGTTGCATGGTTCCAAATTCTTGAAATTCACATCGAATCACCAAAATACGATTACCTTCGTCATCTTCGGATTCCCCCATTTCGGAAAGTCCAAAATCAATGAGTTCTAGTTCCAGCTCTTCTTCATCAAACTCGCCGGGTTTAATTTTAAACGATCCAACCTGAGTAAACTGAAATGCCACACTTCCTGCATTGCCAAGGTTTCCCCCATTCTTGTTGAAAATAGGGCGCACATTACCAACGGTGCGAGTGTTATTATCGGTAGCAGTTTCAACTAATACAGCCACACCATGGGGAGCATATCCCTCAAAAAGAATTTCTTCGTAGTTAGTAGAATCTTTTCCTAGAGAACGTTTAATTGCCCGTTCGATAAGATCTTTGGGCATATTCACCCCTTTACCATTTTGAATGGCTCGGCGTAAGGATGGATTAGTGTCAGGATCTGGGCCGCCAGCTTTTACCGCTATTTCTATTTCTTTTCCAATTCTTGAGAATTGTTTTGCAATGCGATTCCATCGTGCAAATTTAGCTGCTTTCCGAACTTCAAAAATTCTGCCCATATAAATTCCTAATCCTTATGTCTGTTTAATGGATTCTTAGTGGAAATTACAATGATCTTACAATCAATAAAAAGTAATATTAACGGGAGTTGGAATTTCTAGGGTATTTCCGGTGAAGGTAAGTTCCCCTGTGGCGGTATTGATCCGAAAGATCGTGATGGAATCGGAGTCTTGATTTGCAACCAATAATAATTCTCCATTGGGAGTGATGTTGAAGTTCCGCGGTGTTCCACCTTCAGTGGAGGTATGCCCAAGAGGTGTAAGTGTACCAGCTTCATCAATAGAAAAAGAAGCGATGGAATTATGACCTCTATTGGATGCATAAAGAAAATTCCCATTTGGGTGCACGTGTATATCAGCAGATGAATTCCAATCTTTAAAATCAGATGGAATCGCACTAACGGTCTGAAATTTGGTTAATGTTCCACTATCCGGTTCATAATTCATCACCGAAACCGTAAAATTTAATTCATTCATCGCATAGGCAATATTTTTGGTAGGATGAAAATCCAAATGGCGGGGACCAGCACCTGGTGTTGACTTTATGAATTCTTGATCGTTTTTGATAAGCACACCCTCTTCATGATTAATTCTGTAACTCCAAATTTTATCAGAACCTAAATCAGGGATAAAGAGAAAGTTATTATCCGGACTCACTTTTACCATATGGGTATGCGATCCATTTTGATTGGGATGAGGTCCTGAACCCTCATGATCTAATTGTTGGCTAAATGTGAGGCTACCATCTTCATTTCTACGATAAACCATGGCAACTCCATCTTGATAGTTGGCAACAAATACGAATTTTCCTGTCGCATCTACCGATACATGACACGGGGATAACGCGTTGGTTGGATATCGATCGATAAATGTTGGATTACCTCCATCATCTAAATCATAGGCGTAAACAAATCCATATCCTTGTTCACTACTGCCTAATTCACTAACAGCATAGAGATTATTTCGGTCGGGAGAGAATGTTAGAAATGACGGATTTTCAAGATGAATGACTGAAGGTGAACGTTCTAAATCAGTATTGTTATAGTCTATTTGTGCCTGATAAATGCCTTTCCCTTGCCCATTTACCCAACCCATATCAATGGTATAAGTACCAATAAAAATGGAAGAGGGAAGTTTTTCCAATTGATTTGAAGCGGTAGGGTCTGATTTTTGGCAGTGTATCGCAGACACAATTAATAGAATTAAAAGGGTCGTACAAATTTTTTTTCGCAAGAGTATTTGATTTAATTAGTTCGAAGATAAAATAAATTATGGCTGCATCTATTGCTAAAGATCATGTACATTATTTTATATGAAAAAAGAAATTCAGATAAGGGTTTTTCCGGAGATAGCCGGACAACCACAGCAGCTAAAAATCTATCTTTCAAAAGAGATTGGGATTCCAGAAGACGAGATTAGTCATATCGAAATTCTTCGCAGATCTATTGATGCTCGCCAAAAACAAATTTATGTCAATCTTAAAGTTCGGATCTACATACATGAAGATGTTGAAGAAATTCCGATTCAATTACCTGATTATCCAAATGTAGAGCACGCTAAAGAAGTATTGATTGTAGGGCTTGGTCCTGCAGGACTTTTTGCGGCTTTAAAATTAATTGAACTTGGATTAAAACCTGTAGTTCTGGAACGTGGGAAGGATGTTAAAGAAAGAATTAAGGATCTAAAAGGAATTAATGTTAACCATACCGTGAATGAAGATTCGAATTATTGTTTTGGTGAAGGAGGGGCAGGTACGTATTCTGATGGGAAACTCTATACCCGTTCGAAAAAAAGAGGAGATGTACATCGTATCCTAGAATTACTTGTTGGATTTGGAGCTATAAAAGAAATTATGATTGAGGCACATCCACATATCGGAACCAACAAATTGCCGAAGATTATAGCCAGTATGAGAGAAACTATTTTAGAACATGGTGGAGAAATTCACTTTAATACCCGTGTTATTGATTTTTTGATCGATGGACATTGTTTGAAAGGTGTAAAAACGAAAACGGGTGAAATTTTTAAAGCAGATCAGGTCATCTTAGCAACAGGGCATTCAGCTCGAGACATCTTTGAATTACTGCATCAAAAAGACATAGACATTGAGCTGAAAAAGATTGCGGTTGGGGTTCGGGTAGAGCATGCTCAATCCTTAATAGATTCAATACAGTATAAATGCGACATACGAAGTGAATATTTACCTCCCTCACCATACAGTATGGTAAAGCAAGTGGATGGGAGGGGAGTGTATTCGTTTTGCATGTGCCCTGGTGGAGTGATTGCTCCTTGTGCTACAAAACCAGGTGAAATTGTTACGAATGGATGGTCGTCTTCGCGAAGAGCACGATCAACGGCAAATTCAGGCATTGTAGTAGAATTAAATCACATGGATTTTAAACCTTTCGAGAAATATGGCCCCCTTGCTGCGATGGAATTTCAGAAATCGATTGAACAGAAAGCATGGCAGGCGGCAGGAAAAAAACAAACAGCACCGGCGCAGAAATTGCTCGATTTTGTGGAAGAACGAATGTCAACTAAGTTACCTAACACATCATATTCTCCTGGCATTACTTCAGTTGAGTTGGGGGATGTTTTACCGAGGCAAATACACAAGTCCTTACAACAAGGATTTCGAATGTTTGATACATCTATGAAAGGATATTTGACGAATGAAGCGGTAGTACATGCGCCAGAAACTAGAACATCATCACCAGTTCGTATTCCTAGAGAACGTGATACCTTAGAGCATGTGCGTATAAAAGGCTTATTTCCTTGTGGTGAAGGTGCAGGCTATGCAGGAGGCATTGTTTCTGCGGCGATTGATGGGGAGAAAGTGGCTATGGCGGTTAAGAATGTTTTAAGTAAGCATTAAATCAATGAACAATTATTTAATTAAGGATTAATCAATTAAGAAGGATGGATATACAAAAAGTAACGTTAGAGGACATTTACTATTAATTTATGCTACTAAGAAAACATAGATTTGGTTTTAATAAGAATCCTAAATATTAAGATTCATTTAATTTCAAGGGTGATTGGAAAGCTTTTATGGCTTTAGCATTAAAAGCAGCAAAAAAACTAGATTGGGAAAAAAAACATATAGAGTCAACACTATTAATATTCAGATCTAAAGAGAAGAGAACATCTCATGGATCTATAACTATTGATTTTGATAATTTCCCAGAAGTTTCAATTCAAAGTGAGACATTTTTAGATCAAATATGGGATATTGGTAAAAATTATAAAAGAGTTATAGATTTTAAAACATTAGTTCTTCAAACCTGGGATACCTTAACCGAGATAGATAAAAGTAATATTCGAAGTACAGATAAAGAGTTACTTGAATTTTTTGATTATAAAGAACCACGCGAGTTCAAGAAAAAAATAGTAAGCACAGAACCAAATAATTCATTTGTTGTGAGAAATTGTGGTTTAATAATTTTCTCTTTAGGTCTTCTCTTTGGGTATCTAAAACACTTAGGTTTTTTTATTGGCTTTACCAGAGAAATAGTTCTGGCTTTTTCTTTGTGGACTGGGATTTACTTTGGTGCAAAAAACGGCAGAATATATTCTTTCAAAGTTCTCAAAAGATTGGCATATAAATCAGTTATCGCTTTTTATTCATTTCATTTCCTTTTTATTCATTCTCTGATGTTCTTAAGAGAAAGAAAAAATACTAATCTGATGGAATATTTCACTGAACAGTATAATGGATTTATTCAAGATGTTCTCCCTTTTATTAGTGAAATGATAATTGTTACATGTTTATTTGGAATATTAACCGGCTATCTATTTTTCAAAAATTTAAAATTGTCTTTATCAAAAATGAGAAAAGATGAAATCCCTAGAGAAATTTTGGAATACGCAGAATTCTTAGTTGCTAAAGGGGAGTCTAACTATCAAATAAAAAAACATTTAAAAGATAAAGGTATAATAGATTATGAAATACACAATCAAATTTTACAAACTATTCGCCCAAAATCTGGAATAGTTTAATAATAACAATTATTTAATTAAGGATTAATCAATTAAGACAGATGGATATACAAAAAGCGACGTTAGAGCAGTTAATACCCCTCAATAATCTATTCGATCAGTATCGGCGTTTCTATGACAAATCCTCTGATCTAAAAAAAAGCGAACATTTTCTTAAAGAAAGAATCGAGCGAAAGGAATCAGAGATATATATTTCTTGGGAAGGAAATACTGCCACTGGGTTCGTTCAATTGTTTCCTTTATTTTCATCAACTCGTCTAGCTCGTTATTGGCTATTGAACGATTTATATGTTCATCCAAACTATCGTGGAGAAGGAATTTCTAAAGCTTTAATTGAACAGGCAAAGCAACTTTGTAGAGATACTAATGCCTGTGGCATGTATCTAGAAACTGGAATTGATAATAATATTGGCAATACCTTATATCCAGCAATTGGGTTTAAACGAATGAATTCCGTTAATTTTTATGAATGGTCCACTTCAAGCGCTGCTTTAGAAACAGGAATTGAATCTAGTAGAAATGAAAAATTTTAAAGGCTTTAAACAAATTTCATAATAGTGATTCTAAGATGGTGTCGAGTACTAAAAAACTAAATATCGTAGTATTGGAACCTTTTTTTTCTGGTTCCCACCAACAGTGGGCGGAAGGTCTAAAACTACATTCCACTCATCATATCGACATCTTAAGTCTTCCTGGTCGTCACTGGAAATGGAGAATGCATGGTGGAGCAGTTTCATTAGCAAAACAGTTCAATGAGTTGGATAGAGTTCCAGATGTTATATTGGGGACTTCAATGCTAGATTTCGCCACTTTTTTAGGATGTACAAAAGATAAATCAGCGGGTATTCCTACAGCAATCTACTTTCATGAAAATCAGCTTACTTATCCATGGTCGCCCCAAGATCGGGATGTAAAGAATAAACGGGATAATCATTATGCGTTTATTAACTACACATCAGCATTAGTTGCAGATCGAGTATTTTTTAATTCTGAGTATCATAGAGCATCTTTTATTGGAGCTTTGCCAAAGTTCTTAAATCAATTTCCAGATCGTCAAGAAAAAGAGAGCATTGACCGTATTCTACAAAAAAGCGAAGTGCTTTATTTAGGTATGGATTTATCACGGTTTGACGAATTTCAACATCATGAAAACAAGGAAAGACCTACCATACTTTGGAACCATCGGTGGGAGTATGATAAAAATCCAGAAGAGTTCTTTGAAGCGTTATTTAGGCTGAAAGAAATTGGTCTTGCATTCGATTTGATTGTACTTGGAGAGCAGAATGATGTACATCCACCTATTTTTGAAAAAGCTAAACATGTACTGGCTAACCAAATTATTCATTGGGGATATGCTACAACCTTTGAGCAATATGCTAGACTTTTATGGAAGGCTGATATTTTACCGGTAACATCAAATCAAGATTTTTTTGGAGGTAGCGTGGTGGAAGCCATGTATTGTGGATGTGTGCCTCTTCTTCCAAACCGATTAGCATATCCAGAACATCTTACAGAAGAACAAAAAAACGAATGTCTGTATGAAGAAGGGGAATTAACAACTAGATTAGCAACCATGATTAAAGAGTTTGAGGATATTAAATCTTCTTCAATTGTAATAAAATATGATTGGGAGAAACTTATTGCTTTGTATGACGATAGGATGCAGTTATTAGCAACACAATAACATATATGAAAAAAAGGGCTTAATTATCTAATCATTCTAGGATTGATCCCACTTATTATGGGATTTCTTGGCAAGTTTAATTGGGTATTTGATTTATTTTCTCACTTCAGGCTGTATTATTTGTGTTACTTCATGGTGCTTGTATTTCTAGGTATTCTTTTAAAGAATAAATGGCAAACAATTTCGTGAGCTAGCATCACTATCGCTCTTATGTTCAGTTTTTTTGATTTTTATCAACCACGCACCTTAAATGAAGTGGATAATGGTGAAAGTTTAAACATAGTCTCGATCAATTTACTTTCTTCAAATACAAATGTGGATACTGTTCTTACATATATCGCTGACAATGAATTTGATATACTTTTTTTTCAAGAATTCACTCCAGAATGGGAGCATCATTTATTTAAAATTCTAGAGAAATATCCATTTAATTATTCTTTTCCTCAACATGGAGTATATGGCATAGCATTTTTTAGTAAACTAGAAATTAAAGATTACCAAATACTAGTCCAGGAAAGAGGTAATATTTTTGCCAATAAGATCGAGGTAGAGTTCGAAGAAGAAAGATTAGTTATTATTGGAATGCATCCACCACCACCGATTTCTAAATCTCTTTTTGATCTACGAAACCTTATATATGATTCAGTTTCCACGACTATGGAAGAAAGTGAATATGAAATAGTACTTATTGGAGATATGAACACTACCAGTTTTTCACCAAATTTCGATAGACTCATTAACAACGAACAATTAGTAGATACAAGAAGGGGATTTGGTTTATTAGCCTCTTGGAATGCAAGATGGAAATTTACCTTAATAACCTTAGATCATGCTTTTGTAACCAAAGGTCTTAACGTATTAAATCGTGGAGTGGGAAATGATGTAGGATCAGATCACTTGCCTATAACTTTACAAATAAAGAGAAAGTAGGTTTAGATTTACTTCTTTGACCAAATAACCTCAATCCACAAATGTTCTACTTCATCTCTAGCCCATTGAAATCTTCGTAAAAATTTAAGGCTCGATGTTATTGAAGGATCGTTTTTAAAGCAGTTAATATCAACATGGTGACTTAATTGCTCCCAACCATAATAGTCAACTAAGTCTTCAACTATCTGCTGTAATTTGATTCCGTGTAAGGGGTTATTCGGTTGGTTGCTCAACCTTCTGCCACTTCAACTAGTTTAGGGAGAGCAACTTTCCAACCTTTCTGAGAATCTATGTAGCGTTGTAGCCCTTCTTCTACATATTTGTAACCTTTTTGCGTAATTGTTAAGTCGGTTTCTTCTCCATGTTCATCCAATTCATAGGTGATTACAATATAATTTTCTGGAGAGTCATTCAATGTTGTACCTGCAGGGAAAAGAGTATGTTCTAATAATTTACCCGGTACATTTCGTATTACTTCTCCTTTTACTATTGTGATCTGTTTCTCATCTTGTACAATGTAAAAATTCGATTTACTGCCTGGTTTCCAATCCGTTTCAATCCGAGACCCAAACATATATTTTTCAATTTTATCAGGATTTGTAATAGCATCCCAAACTTTACTGGCACTGGCTTTGATCGTTGTCTTCAGCTCAATTCTATTTTCCATTCGAAAAGTTTTTTGATTTTAGAATCCGTCGAATTACTAAAATTCGAAGTTGAGTTAATGTTATTTGAAGTTATTGGAATAAGGGTATTAAATGTAGCATAGAAACATTTATAACTGACTTTCTGTGTATTTAATAGTAAAGGTGTACCCATATATTCCTAATTAAGACGAGTAGTCTATTCTTTTGCAGTGTATTTAATTTATTGGTTTAAATTTTTTCTAAAATTAATGGATTTAGAATGTTAATATCTACGCAAAAAAGCTTTTTTATAAAAAAAATACAATTTTTAAGATAGTGTATCATAAGAAGTGTTTAGGATTGTTTCAAATACAAAATTGGGGGGTTATGTAATTATTAGTATGATTGAAAACATAAACAAAGAGCTCCAGATCTATTTCTTAAAGCAGCACTTTTTATAAAATTTTAAATCTTGAGTTCAATTAGTGTTAGTATTCTTAATGGCTAGCGCGTATTATATTTTTATTATTGAATAATTAAAAGCGCAAGGATATTACAATTGACGAATTAATTTGAAGTCTTTTCTTTCAAAATATTTTGGCCCCAGTACACTGGTTACCGCAGCATTTATTGGCCCAGGAACAGTTACGGTATGTACTATAGCTGGGGTTCAATCTGCCTTTACACTACTTTGGGCAATAGTTTTTTCTGTGATTAGTACCATCATTCTCCAAGAGATGGCAGCCCGTTTAGGATTAGTTACTCAAAATGGATTTGGGGAAGCAATACGAGATGTTATTAACATACCTATTCTAAGAGGAGTTGCAATAATTCTTATAATAGGTGCTATTGTTATAGGCAACGCTGCGTATGAAGGTGGGAATATCTCGGGTGCAGTGTTAGGGTTTGAAGAATTATTTTTTAATGCGAGCACACATATAGCTGGTTATGAAATACCTTATATACCAATCATAATTGGAATTATTGCATTTATTCTCCTTTTTACTGGGATCATAAAACTTATAGAATGGTTTTTGATAATTTTGGTTCTGCTTATGAGTTTGGTTTTTCTTACAACCGCAATAGTAGTTCAACCCGATGTGATTGCCGTGTTAAAAGGAATGTTCGTCCCAACTATAAAAGAAGGAGAATTGTTGTTAGTTATGGGGCTTGTTGGAACTACTGTGGTTCCATATAATTTATTTTTACATGCCTCTATAGTAAAAGAAAAATATCGAAATGTTAGAGAATTAGGTTCTTTAAGAAGAGAAAATAGTACTGCAATAATTTTAGGTGGATTTATATCCATGAGTATCATCATTACAAGTGCAGCTACTTTATTTGGAGAAGAAGGCATTCAATCTGCTACAGATATGGCAGAACAACTTAAGCCTTTATTAGGAGCATGGTCAGGTAAGTTTTTGGGTCTTGGTTTGTTTGCTGCAGGTATTTCGTCGGCGATTACCGCTCCTCTTGCTGCTGCTTATGCAGCTAAAGGGATCTTAGGATGGAAGGATAATACAAGATCATGGAAATTCCGATGTGTATGGGGTAGTATTTTATTACTAGGAATTTTGGCTAGTATATTCGGAGGAAGTCCAATAGTAGTTATTCAATTTGCTCAAGTTGCTAATGGAATTCTTCTCCCAATTGTAGCAATTTTTCTGGTCTATTTGATGAATAACTCCAAACTTTTAGGTATTTATACTAATACTGTGATACAAAATATCTTGGCATGTATTGTTTTGGCGGTTGCTATTATATTGGGTTTTAGAAGTTTAAATGCTGTTTTTCAATTTATTTGATGTATGAAAACCATCGACTTAAATTGTGATTTAGGTGAATGGATAGATGATGAATCTCCAAAAAGAGATATTGAAATAATGCCTTTTATTAGTTCATGTAACATTGCATGCGGAGGGCATATTGGTGATATATATTCTATGAGATCGACCATAAGACTTGCATTAGACAATAATGTTGCCATTGGAGCACATCCTTCATACCCCGATACACAAAATTTTGGAAGGAAAACAATCGAAATATCCAGCAAGGATTTAAAAAAATCTTTAATGGAACAATTGAGTGTATTCCGGTCTATTGTAGAGCAAGAAGGAGGGATGGTACACCATGTAAAACCTCATGGTGCTTTGTATAACAATGCATCTGTAAATATTGATTTAGCAAACACTGTTGTAAAAGCGATCCAGGAGACTTATCAAACCGTTAAGGTGTATTGCCAGCAGGGATCTAACTTAGACCAAGCCATTATTCATCACGGATTGATACCGATTTATGAAGTGTTCGCAGATCGTACGTATGAGAATGATCTTACCCTTCGATCCAGAAAAAAGGATGGAGCAATTATTCATGAAACAATACATGTTATTGAACATGTTCATCGTTTAGTATTGTTAGGAAAGGTTAAAACTTTCAATGGGTTGACTAAATCAATCGTTGCCAACACCCTTTGTTTACATAGCGATACAACTGGGGCAGTTGAATTATCAAAAAAAATCAATAATTATTTGAGAACACAAGGAGTGAATATTGCTCCAGCTTGATGAAATATCTTGGAAAGTCTCAGAACTGGGTAAAACAGCTGTTTTGTTAGAGCCAAAAGTGGAAGAAAACCATTTCAAATACATACAAAAATTATATAGTTTCATCGAAAGTGATACCCATGCGTCCATTCTCGATGTGGTTCCAGCCTATCAATCAATAGCTATATTCTATTTAAAATCTAAAAATGAAGTTCTAAATTACTTAGAGAATATCAACTCTATATCATTGGTTAGTGAGGATACACATCTCTATAATATTGAAGTAGATTATGAGCAAGGTTTAGATTGGGGGCGAGTTTCTGATTATACCGGATTTTCAAAAAGTGAAATCATTGAACGACATTCAAGTGTAGAATATACTGTTGCGATGATAGGATTCGTACCAGGATTTTTATTTTTAGAAGGACTAGATCCCGCACTCTCTGTTTCAAGGCTCGATATTCCAAGAACAAAAATACCTGCAGGGTCAATTGGTATTGGAGGAAATCAAACAGGATTATATTCCATAGAAAGCCCTGGAGGATGGAATATTATAGGAAATTCAAGATTTAATTTTTTTGATATTAAAAAGGATCCTCCAATTTCTATTTCTCCTGGTGATAAGATCAAGTTTATCCCACTATGAAAGTAGTTAATAGCCTAGAAGTGATTAAACGCGGTTTTCAAACGACTGTTCAAGATTTTGGCCGATTTGGATATCGAAAATTTGGAGTTCCAACATCTGGGGTAATGGATAAAAAATCGATGATCGATGCAAATAAGTTAGTGGGGAATCCAATTTCTAATCCAGTTATTGAAAATACTCTGTATGGAGGTATATATCGGTTTAATGACCCAGCACTATTGTCGATTTGTGGGGCAAAATGTAAGCCAAAAATAAATGGAAAATCGGTTCCTCAATATGAATCTATAGATGTAGAAAAAGGCGATGAATTGGAAGTTGATCACCCATCTAAAGGATGTAGATCATACATAGCAATTCAAGGAATGTTCTGTTTACCTAAGGTGATGAATTCATTTTCTACATATTTGCCTGGTAATTTTGGTGGATTAAATGGAAGAACGTTACAAGTAAATGATACAATTAGCTGGAAAAATAATATAGATACTATCGAAATGATGCATTTCCGGAAAGAAGAGATTCCATACTTTTCCTCTAAAATTACACTAGAAATAGAAAGAGGTTTAGAATTCTATGTGATGGATGATAATGCTCAAAAACAATTTCACTCCACTTCTTTTAGTGTTACGTCACAAAGTAATAGAATGGGGATTAGACTTTCTGGAGGAAATATCGATATAAAAAATGTAGAGATGATTTCTTCCCCTGTTATACCTGGTGTAATTCAGTTACCACCGTCGGGAAATCCTATTATTTTGATGAATGACAGCCAAACAATTGGCGGTTATCCAAGAATTGGCGTAGTGAAGTACTCTGAGTTATGGAGATTAGGACAAGTAAAGTCAGGTGACCAGATTCGATTTAAATTTTTTGAATAAATCCCAATTTTTTAAAACCATACTGAGCTCTCAATGTTTATTTTATACTGGTTCGATTAGACAGAATTGGCTCAAGGAAATATTTTAGGACTTAAGATTGCTCTGGAATATTTAGAGTTATGTAAAGATTGAACGAGTGAGTTGTTATGAGATCGTGCCGTATTTTTCCTCCCAGATTTTTTCTAAATCTTCGAGTGATTTTCCTTTGGTTTCGGGTATATACTTCATGGTAAATCCAATGATTATTAAAATGAAGAAAATGAAAATAAAATAAGGCAGGGCTCCATTCCAAAAGGCATTATTGTTCATTTCGCTTTCAACAACAATTGGGAAACTTTGGGAAACAACGTAATTCATTCCCCACTGAACAGCTACAGCTACCGACATTGCTGCACTACGAATGCTGTTAGGAAACATTTCTGACAATAATACCCAAACTACAGGCCCCATTGACATGGCAAAGGAACCGATGAAAACGAGAATACCAATAAGTGACAATATACCTATGGTATTTGTCATCAATGTTAGACCTAGCATCAAAAACCCAATTAGCATACCTAAAGAGCCTGAAATAATTAGAGGTTTGCGACCCCATTTATCAACAGTAAACATTGCTATAAATGTGAACAAGAAGTTTACTCCCGCTAATAATATTTGCTGTGCTAAAACATCTTCTTGTCCGAAACCTAATGCTTTTTCGAATATATCAGCACCAAAATAAAGTACTGCATTTATACCTGTAAACTGTTGTAATCCAGAAATTACAGACCCAATGATAACGATCGGTAAGACTGATTTTTTTAATAAATCTTTAAACGGCAACCCATGTCCACCATGTAGTGAATCTTTAATTTCTTGAATCTCTGTAGCTGCGGCTGCTTCACCATGTATTCTAGTGAGGATTTCAACAGCTTCTTCATTTTGCCCTTTAAGCAAGAGCCATCTGGGACTTTTCGGAACAAAAAAGAGTAATATTAAAAATAGAAGACAAGGAATTAATTCTGACCAAAACATCCATCGCCAACCTGTATTTAAATTATATGCTTCATCCCCTCCAGAACCGATCGCATAGGTAACTAAGAACACTACGAAAAAACCAACAACTATTGCCATTTGATAAAAAGTGACCATCTTTCCACGAATTTTTGCTGGTGATAGTTCAGCGATATAAGTAGGAGCATTCATAGAAGCAATACCAATGCCTATACCACCTATAATTCGAAAAAATACTAACAGTGAAACAGATTGAGGTAAAAAACTTGGTAATCCTGATCCAAAGGCGGAAAGGGTAAAAAGTATTGCAGAAATAATGAGTGAATTTTTTCTTCCAATAGAATTACTAATTATCCCAGAAAATACCGCTCCTATTAAACATCCTAAAAGTGCACTTCCAACCACCCAACCTTTCATAGCTGCGTCTAATTCAAAATATTTGCTAAAGTAAAATTGGGTTCCGTTGATAACACCAGTATCATATCCAAATAAAAGACCACCTAAAGAAGCTACAATAGCAATGAGTATAAGCCCCATGTTGAAAGAAGTTGACTGTGAAGGGCTTTTTGCCATATTCATATTATAGATGTTTGAGTGTTAATAAATAATTACCAAATGCATAATACGTCTAGTTTAACCGAAAAAGTTTGTAATTAGTAATACATTTGGGAACATAAGAACTTATAAAACCGCTTTCATTAAAACCACTTTTTGATGAATTAAACCAAAAAATAATTATCTATAGGAGGTTAGAATGCTTACAAGTTCAGCCCAAGCAAGATTTCGAGCTTTTTTGTTGGGGTCATCTAATGGTAATTTTGGATCATCACCTCGTCGCATAAATGCATGACCAGCACCATCGAAAATTATATGGTTGAAGGATTTTCCGAATTCTAACATATTTGCCTTAGAAAACTCGATGGTAGCATTGACCCTATTATCATTACCTCCATAAAACCCAAAAACTGGAATCTCTATATTTTTATAGCTATCAGCATCATCTGGTCCAGTTCCATAGAAAACGACGGCTTGTTCAATATCAGAGCCCGTTTCGCTGGCAAAACGAAAAGATTGTGAACCACCCCAGCAAAATCCAACTACGATCACTTTACCATTACCTGATTTAATGTTCTTTGCATAATCTAAAGTATTTTGTAAATCTAATGTTACATTTTCTGGATCTAAATTATATAGCGCTGCTCTTGCTTCATCTGATGAGGGAAAGTCAGAGGTTTTTTCAATTCCATTCACGGTATTACTAATGAGGTCTGGAGCAACGGCAATGAATCCTTTTTCAGCCAACTGATCAGAAAAACTTCTAGCCCATGCATTTAAACCTCTATTTTCATGAATTACTATTACAACAGGTACAAGTTCTGAAACTTCAGGGTAAGCTATAAAAGTTTGTAGTTTGCGATCATTAGATTCAATTTCAACCCATTCGTGATGACGAGGTGAATGTTCTAATTGCTGCAATGCATAATCTTGCGCTTGAACTTGGATGGCTGTAAAAACTAAAAATGCTATTGTCTGTAAGTTTTTTATAAGCATAATTATTGTTTTTTATAAAAGGTCATTTAAATAGTTCATCGTCAAAATAAAGTCAAAAAGACCTGATGTATCGAATACTAAAGATTATAATTAGTAAATCACGAATTAGTCAAGTAACGAAACATTTACTCTTGAAGGAGTATGTTCCCCCGATATTATCCCTTCAGCAGCGTTTGCGATGGCTTTGATAGTATTATTTAAGTGATTTATATCTATGGTGTTAAATTCGTCCGAAACCTGATGATAATCCGTATCGACATCGATAGGGGTTGTACAAATAGAGTGCGCAGGAACACCTAATCTGGCAAGTGTTGCATTGTCAGATCTGTAAAATAGGTTTTGATTTGGATAGGGATCTGGATAGAATTTAAAATTAGTGCCTGTAGTACTTTCTGTGAGAATTTGTCCAAATGTTGATCGTTCATAACCTGTTATCCACGCAGAGTTTGGACCAGAGAGTGCAGGTTTGCCGATCATTTCTATATTAAACATAGCAATAATCTCATCAGGATTATATTGTTTTGAGAAATATTGAGATCCATAACCTCCAAATTCTTCTGCTGTAAACGTTGCGAAAATTAAGGTTCTTTTAGGCTGCTCTTTCGAAGCAAAATGTTTTGCTAGTTGTATTACCGCGGTAACCCCAGAACCATTATCATTGGCGCCATTTGCGATAGAGTCTGCACCAATGGCAGTTTGTATCCCAATATGATCATGATGTGCTGAAAAAATAACAAATTCATCTTTTCTTTCTCCATCAATAACACCTACAATATTAGCTATAGATTGCTCTTCAATCTTGGAAGTAATTTCTATTTCAACATCTTCAATATTTGCATTTGCTACGATAAAAACTATAGTACCATTTTTATTTTCCTTTAAAAAACGATGCTCGTTACCATAAAAAATTTTGTATCGCTTAAATAAATCCTTGAAAGCAGGATCAATGAGTATAATAGCATCATTGTTTAAACTTTTATACTCATGAAATTTAAACCAAAAGTTTTCATTTTTTCTAATAAAATATGTAGGAATGTCTTTTGTTGATGACTGAAAAATTTCTGCAATTGAAAATGCAAGATATTTATTTTCGTCAATTAATTTACCGTCAATAGTAATTTTTGAAGATTCAATATATGAGGTAGATAGAGTAAAATACTGATGGAATGAATTCTTATTTAGTGCTCTTAGTCCAGCGGATTTAAATTGGTTTGAAATAAAATTTTCAGCTAATTTAATTTCCGAAGACAAAGCAAATCTACCTTTCATTTTATCTTCTGAGAGGATTCTAAGAATTTCAGCAGTTCTTAATTCCTCTATGGTATTTGATTCAGTACAACTTGTATTTATAAGTAGTAAAGTTCCAATAATTATTATAATGAATAGTCTCATATTCTTGATGAATTTGAACCAATAATACGTTATCCACTAAATAAATAGAAGTAAAAAGCTTTTAATTATCATCAAGCCATTTCAAAAGCATCTCTTTAATTGCTTCAAGTGTAATTGGTTTTGCAAGGAAATCGTCCATCCCCGCCTCAAAACATCGTTCTCTGTCTTCAGGCATAGCATTTGCCGTCATTGCAACAATAAATGGTTTTTCACCTCTATCAATACTATTTGCTTTAATTATTCGAGTAGCTTCCAACCCATCCATAATTGGCATTTCCATATCCATAAAAATTAAATCGTAGTTATTACTTAATTCAGTATCTACTGCTTGTTTTCCATTTTCTGCAATATCTACTTTAATGCCAAATCTTTCTAAAATACGATGTGCTACTAATTGGTTAACTAAATTATCTTCAACAATAAGAACATGAAAATTTGATTTAAACAATCTTGCAGGGATTAAATTTTCTTTTGACTGTTCTTTAATCTGGGTATTTGAATTGAAGAGTTGTTCAAGATTTTTTGATAGGCTTGTTTGTATGATAGGTTTTGGTAGAACCAAGTCAAAAATGGTATTAATATACGAGTGTTCCGTATGTTGTTTAGAACTCATTAATACGAGCGGAAGGTTTTCTTTTGAATATAGTTCTCTAATTCTTTCGGCAACTTCTATGCCATTAATTTCGGGCATTTGCATATCAATTATCCCAAAATCATACGATTCAAGATCATTAATATGTGAAATCAGATTGGTAGATGAGTTAAAACTGGTAACATGTAGATTAGCTAATACTAATCGTTTCTGTAAAATATTTAGAATTCTACTATTATCAGCCAATAAAAAAACTTTTTTGTTTTTTAGGACGGGTCGAGTTTCTATTTCGGCTTCCTTGATTACTTTTTTAAACAAAGTTGTAAATGTAAATGTACTTCCAATATTTTCGATACTTGAGACTGTTATGTTACCACCCATTGCCTCAACAAGTCTTTTACTTATCACCAAGCCCAATCCGGTACCACCAAATTTTCGAGTTGATGAATCATCAACTTGGCTAAATCTTTGGAAAAGTCTATTTAACTTGTCTTTTGGTATCCCAATTCCAGTATCAGAAATCTCATATTGTAATACTATTGAACTAGAAAATTCACGTTTTAAAGTAAGATGTATGAGTATCTCCCCATCATTAGTAAACTTTAGTGAATTAGATATTAGATTTGTTAAAATCTGTTGTAATCTTACAGCATCACCAGTAACATAAGCAGGGACATTATCCTCAACTTCATAAAGTACCTCCAAATTTGGATTCGTATTGATACCAGCAACAAGTTCTAACACATGTTCAATCGATTCTCGTAGGTTTATTTCATTTTCTTCAAGTTCTAATTTACCAGATTCAATTTTTGAGAAATCTAAAATATTATTAATTATACGTAATAAATTTTCACCGCTTTTCTTTATCGTCATTGAAAATTCTTTCTGTTGTGGTGTTAATGAACTATCAGAAAGTAGTCCTGACAAACCAATTACCGCATTTAATGGAGTTCTTATTTCATGACTCATTGTCGATAAGAACTGAGATTTTGCTTTTGAAGATTGTTCAGCTTCAAGTAATGTCGTTTTCATTTTGAATGAGTAACGATATAAATGAACCAGGGACTGGAAAAAGAAAAAGAATATATATCCAATGAGAAGTAAAAAAATTGAAGACTTAAAGTTTCCAAAATAAGCAACGATCTCATATCCAAATATCGCGAAAATAGCTGTAGTGCTAATGAGGGAATATATTGAACCTGCCTTTTTATTTAAAACTGCTTTTATATAGATCCAGAATGCCACTAGAAAATAAAAAGTCAAAAATATGATGTATGGTATAACTAGTTGTGTAAATACATGTGGAGATAACAATATAGATTGTAAACTGAAAATAATTGAAACAGCACTTAATACATATATAAACGGTTTGTAAGTTTCTTTTGGATATAAGTGAAGGGTATATAATCCAAAAAGAAGCCCTGAAAGGAATAAACTTATATACTCAAGTCTCAGAGATATAACCCAAGGTATTTCTGGTTGAAGTATATGAAAACCATAGCTCCCAAAACCAATTACTCTATAACTATAAATGAGGCAGAACAGTGCAAAATAAAGAATTGATTTTTCACGCCAACCAAAAGAATAAAGACCGAGAAATAAAAGTCCGCTCATTATTAGAATTCCTGTTAAAAAAAATGAATATCCATATTGGATATATCGATTTTTAAAAAGAAGACTACTTGAGCCTATAGTTAAAGGTAAGAATGCACCGCCTTTACTATGATCATAATTTGCAACCTGAATAAGAATGTTTAAAGTATCAGAATCAAACTTGGGTAAAGGTACTGTTTGTGGTAACCAATAAGGTTCATACTCATTTTTTGAAGTTCCAATTTTACCATTACTAGAAATTTTAAAATCATTTATAAATAACTTGTAGGAAGAATAAAAAATTGGAATATCAAGAGCTAAATCATCTGTTGAATTGGGTAAAATGATAGACAGATGATAAGTAGCATATCCGAAAGAACTATTATTTGTATTGGTCCACTCACTGGTGAAGTTGATTAAAGAATCAGGTTCATGATGATTTATATCAGAGGGTTCAAGAAGTTTTAGCCAATAAAATCCCCAATTAGTATCTAATTTAAATGATGAGTTAGATAATTTGACAGCACTTAGATCCAATATCGGTTCTATTTTTTGTTGTGCATGTATAGGTAAGCTTACGCCATTTATTGTAGACACAAAAAAGACAAGAAAGCAACAAAATTTGTATATATAGTTTTTATTATTCAAACCAATTAATAGAAGAATGCCAATGCATTTAGGTTAAATAATTTTAGTTTATTGATTGATTGCCCTTCTTTAATCATAGTTTACCCTAACCCTAAAAAGTAGTATTCGCTTACTAAACTAATTATGTATTGTTACAGTACATTTAATTAATTCTAACAATTATTTGTATATAATTTTATGTACCCGCTTGATTGAGAAACTCATAATTAATTAAAAATGAGCCCATCTTCATTTTAAATATGAAAATATCCTTAAAGTAACAACCAATTAAACTAGTTTTTTAAATTTTTTTATGGTTCCTAATCAGGAAAGATTGGATTAAAAATTTGTTATAAATATGGTTTGTTGACTGCTGCTATGAAAGGGCAGGTGACCACTGAAAGTTTTTATTCCCAAATTTTTTTAATGTTCGGTAATGAGAAGCAATGGCATCGGTAAATGTCTCATGACAATTATATGGAATGCCAAATTCAAGGGCGGTTTGTTCAACAATTGGACTGATATCTGGGTAATGTATGCTACAAACTTTAGGAAATAAGTGATGTTCTATTTGGAAGTTTAGACCACCTACGTACCAACATAAAAGTTTATTTTTTCGAGCAAAATTATTGGTCGTTAGCATTTCATGTATTACCCAATGATTTTCAATCATATTTTTTTCATTTGGTAGAGGATGTGTAGTAGATTCTACAACATGTGCTAATTGAAAAATTATACCGAGAATTAGGCCTGCGGTTAGTTGCATGGTTAGGAAGCCTATTAAAAATTGCCACCATGTAATTTCAAGAAAAACTAGAGGAAAGACTATATAAAGTGTATAGGCTATGATTTTTGTTATGATTAATTTAACCCATTCTTTTTTTGGATGGTTTTTATTTTCATATGGTCCTAAGGGGGACTTGAAGAAATACCAATAATCTTTGACAAAAACCCAAAAAACAGTTGCAAAACTGTATGCTGGAAAAGCCAAAAGGTGCTGGAATCTATGTACTGCTTTATAAGGCGTGTGAGGTGAAAGTCTAATAAATTCTGCTACTTCTAGGTCCTCATCATGGCCATGAATATTAGTGTAAGTATGGTGAATTATATTGTGGGTAATTTTCCAAATATAGCCGTTAGCTCCAACTAGGTCGAAGAAAGTACCTAAAATATTGTTTACTCTTTGATTGGATGAATAAGCACCATGTAAAGCATCATGTGTGATCGAAAAACCTATCCCAGCCATTCCCGTACCCATAATAAAGGCAAGCAGCCACATAGCATTAACTGAAAAACCACCTAGCATTATGAGAATGTATGGGATCCAATATAAAGACAGAATCGCAGCGGTCTTAAAAAACATAGCCCCGTTTGCATGTTTAGAAATCCCTTTTTCGTTAAAATAAGTGTTAACACGTTTTTTAACTTCTCTGGCGAATTCTTTGTCAATTTTGTTATTGAATGTAACTAGTGATGGCATATTAGTAGGTAATTTTCACAAAAAAATGAAAATACAAAAAATCGTTCAAACTTAAACTATACATCCAAAATTCACATAACATCATGTAGCTCAGTTATTAGTAAAGTTATTTTGATTATAGAAAGATTAGAATATAACGGGTTAATTAAAATTACGAGATTGAATATCGGATAGATTGTATTTCAAATATTTTAACATACTATTACTGATAAAATCAGACAGTTAAAAATAGAACTCATTTTTTGTAATTCGAAAAAAGTTGAGATATGACTTTCATATTTGCTAGAGAGTCTTCTAAACTTATTGTAACTGTACTGTTATTGATAATTGATTTAGAAAAGTCATTTATCATCACTAAAAAAGGGTTAATTGCTTCGAATTCATGAACTGTTATTTTACGATTCTTTTTAATTGTAACTTTTCTTGTCAAGTCCATAGCATCATTAAAGGGTATGGCAACTTCAATTTTACCTAAAGAGCCAAATATTTCAGCCTTTTGGTCGAACTCTACCTGCATACCACACATAAATGTAGCTGATCCATTTTTAAACTTTAATAAACCAGATGCTATTCGGTCAGTTTTAAAAACAGGATCAAATTCCATAAAAGAATCAGTGTTATAGGGTTCGTCTTCAAAGATAAAACGTGAAAAATTTACACAATAACATCCAACATCTAATAATCCACCTCCGCCTAAATCTGCTTGATTTTTTATATTTAAAGGATCATTGTTAAAGTAACAAAATGTTGAGTTAAGGTGTTTAATTTGTCCAATTTCTCCTGACCTAATAATTTTCTTCACAAGTTCCCATTGTGGATGAAACCTATACATAAAAGCTTCCATTACCTTACAGTTAGGATATTCTTTTAGGGTCAAGACAACTTAAGAGGGTTGTTTCGGATTAAAGATAAGAGTTTTGGATAGATATTTTCTTTACGATAATTGAATCGGAATTCGGACTCTTTAAGATGCAGGTAAAAAGTAGCGGGGTGCATTCCCCGGCACTTAACTAATCGGGTTTTAGCAAATCCCCAAAAGCCTTCTATTCCGTTGATATGGCTTGTGGAGGTGGCAAACTCATTGCGCCCATGATCCACACGTAGGTGCTTAGCATACCCTAAGTCCACCAGCCCATTGTAGCCTCGCCAGCCATCGGAATGAATCACACTTTCTAGGGCTACTTTTCCTCTAATAATAGCCTGTAAGGTCTTTTTAGAGGCGTTGGGCACCACCTCTGTATACACCTTTCCATTACGCTAGTAGAGTCCAAATACCAATACTTTTCCATACGCACCGCGTCCCCGTTTACCTTTTACTCGTCGGGCACCAAACAAAGATTCATCGACTTCCACCTGTCCACTAAATGGAGATTCGGACTCACAAAACTCGGCGATACGCCTGCGGATAGCTGTTAAATGTTTGTTGACTGAATTGCGAGAAATACCACTGAGTTCGGCGGTCTGCACCGCGGTTAGATCTAGGCAAAAAAGGCGTAGAATCTGTCGGAATTTAGCCTCAGAAATTCGTGAACGGTATATATACTTATTACGGATTGGCATACAACAACTTATGGAATTTTAATATCCCTTAAGTTGTCTTGACCCTTCTTTTTTTATTTCCAGTAACTCCAAAACCTCTCTATAATTTGTTGAAATTGGTTTTTCACACAATACATGTTTACCAGATTTAATAGCTTTTATAGTAAATGGTATATGAAGCTTATTTGGTAGGGGATTATATATCACATCTACACAATTATCATTTATTAGATCTTCGTAGTTACCATAAAATGTTGGAATATCTAATTTCTTTGCTGCTTGTTTTGCATTTTCAATATCTCTTGAGCAAATAGCTACTACATTTCCAAGATCAGATTTCTGAATAGCTGGAATTACATCTCTAAGTCCAATCTTTGCTGTGCTAAGAATGCCCCAATTGAGTTGCTTACTCATTTAAAATCAACCTAATTATTCCAAAATACTTTTCCCAATCTCAGGTATTATAACTTCTGTCTCTGAAATATCTTCAAGAATACCTTTAAACATAGATGGATCGCTAGAAATAGGAGGCCAAGTATTATAATGTATTGGAACAGCTACATCTGATGTAATCATTTCAACAGCATAAGCTGCTTCTTCTGGTCCCATAGTATAGTGATCTCCAATTGGAGCGAATACTAAGGTTGGTTCATATAATTCTCCATATAATTTTAAATCAGCAAAAATATTAGTATCCCCCATGTGATATATGCAAATATCGTCTTCAAATGAGATGATAAGGCCAGCGGGATCTCCTGCATATTGACCTTTATAAGATGAACTATGGTTTGCAGAAACCATAGTTACAGAGAAATCGTCAAAGTGAATTGTACCCCCTTTATTAAAAGATATAGTCTTTTCTTCGGGCAGACCTTCTTTTATTAATAGTTGTATAAGCTCAACAATTCCTACTACAACTGCACCTGTTGATTTGTTGATCTCTAATGTGTCGCCAACATGATCCTCATGACCATGGGTTAATAAAATGAAATCTGCATGGTCAACATTCTTAAAAGAATTGGGTGTGGAAGGATTTTGAGATAAAAATGGATCAATATAAATAATGTTACCATTTGGACTTATCAATTTTACAGCTGAATGTCCTAACCAAAAAGCTTTAGTCTTACTTTCAATACTCATAATTCACTATTTCTAAATTAAAATTGCATCTGAGAAAATGATTTTTCCTGAGTATCTTTTATTAATTAGATAAAAGATATATGGGAATTTTTGATCGTTTTTTTAAAGATGATGAAAAAAGAGAAAAAATGTTTTGGAATATTATTTCTCTAGAGTCAAAGGTTGATGATATAATAGAAATATCACACCATAAACCACAGGTCATTTTCAAGCATAGTAATCAGTGTGGTACAAGTTTTTTTGCTAAAAGAAATTTAGAGAACATTAAAAAAGATACGTTCGAAAACGTAGATTTCTATCTCATTGATGTGATTCAAGATCGAATAGTTTCTAGATATTTGTCTGATAAAATGGGGTTAAGACACGAATCTCCACAACTTTTGATACTTCATGAAGGAAGAATTATTTGGCATGGATCGCATCATCAGGTCAATGAGGATAATTTAAAGAGCGCAATGTATCAAGCTCTTGGATGAAATTGTTTATGTATTTGGTGCAAAAGCGAACGATCTACATGAGTGTAAATTTCTGTAGTCAGGATAGATGCGTGCCCTAACATTTCTTGAACAGCCCTTAGGTCTGCACCCCCTTCTAACAAGTGTGTGGCAAAAGAATGACGAAAAATATGTGGATATACATTCTTTTTAATATCAGCTAATTGAGCAGCTTTTTGTACTATATTCCAAACACTCATACGTGTTAGTGCACCACCCCGTTGGTTTAGAAAAACCTTATTGTTGGCTTGTCTCATTTTTTCAATTTTAAAAAAAATCGGTCTAGCATATTCGATATAGTGCTCTAAAGCATCCTGAGCCATTTCTCCTACAGGTACAAGTCTTTCTTTACTGCCTTTACCTATCACTCTTATAAAGCCAATTTCAAAATATAACCTATCGGTTTCTAAATCAGTAAGCTCACTTACCCGCATACCCGTTCCGTATAAACATTCGAGTATGGCTTTATCTCGAATTCCTGCTGGTTTTGAAAGATCTGGGGTATCAAGCATAGCTATTATCTCCTCTGGATTTAAAATGTCAGGGAGTTTTCGTGCTTTTTTTGGGAGTTCAATTAATTCAGCCGGATTAGCTTTTGAGATTCCTTCTACTACGGCAAATTCATGAAATCCTCGAATACTAGAGATATTCCTAGCTAATGATGAAGCAGATAAAAGTTCATTATCAATTAAATAATCAAGAAATTTTTCAATATGATGGAGAGTTACACCGCTTAAATCATTCAATTTTTGATCTAATATTAAAAAATTGAAATAACGCTCAAGGTCATTCTTGTAAGAAACGATAGAGTTTATCGATAACCCTTTCTCAAGCTTTATGTATTGTAGATATAAGTTGAGCTCTGAATTAAATAGCACAAATTATGAATCAGAAATTAAGTTAGTTTGGTTTTTTATTCTGGGATGATTCATCTTTTTCCTTAGTAGATTTCTCATCATCAGGATATTCAATTCTGCTATGGTATACCCCAACTAGAATTGAAAGGAAAGACTCTTTAATAACCTGTAGATCTTTGAAGGTTAGTGGGCAATGACTTAATTGTCCTTCACTTACTCGCTCATCAACCATTCGTTGTACAAGGTTTTCAAGTTTACTATATGTTGGGTTTTTCATAGCTCGGGATGCAGCTTCAATTCCATCAGCTAGTAGTAAAATACCTGTTTCTTTTGTTGATGGCAGAGGCCCATCATAACGGAATGTCTCTTCGATTGGAGTATCTTTTTCAATTTCTTCTTCATTAGCTTTTGCTTTTTCAAAAAAATAACGAATTACAGAAGTACCGTGATGTGTTTCAATAAACGAAATCAAGACTTTTGGAAGTCCATGTTCTCTTGCCATTTTTGCCCCTTCACTGACATGGGATTTTATGACCATGGCACTCATTTGGGGTTTTAATTTGTCATGTTCATTAAGTCCACCTGCTTGATTTTCTACAAAATATTCAGGTTTTACCATTTTACCGATATCATGATACATGGCGCCCACTCTAACTAAAAGAGGATTTGCATTAATTGCAGATGCAGCCGCTTCGCATAAATTTGCTACTTGTAAACTATGATGAAATGTGCCAGGTGCTTTATTCATCAAGTCTTTAAGTAATGGTTGATTCGTATCGCCTAATTCTAAAAGAGTAAAATCGGTTGTTACCCCAAATATCTTTTCAAAAAGTAAAATAATTGGATAAGTAAATAGTATAAAAAGACAGTTAATTGCAATAAAAACAGAATTTTGAAATATTATTTCCCATTCTTCCATAACGGATAAATTGAAGGCTCCCATTGAAATTAAATAGGTAATAAATACTATTCCTGGGGTTGTGAAGAAAAATTGAGAACGATTTCTAATATCTCTAACCGAGAAAACACCCATGGAACATGCAGTGAAAGTCGAAATAGTGAATTCGTAATCAAAACCATGTACTAGCCCTAATAAAGAAGCCATAGTTATGGCAGCCATTATCCCAACCCTTGAGTCGAATATAATAGTTAAAATAATTGGAGCAATGGCAACTGGAATTACAAATGCATTAGCTACTTCAAAATACATTAACACTAAATTAGCAATGCAAACTAACCCCATGGTTAGAAATACTAATAAGAATAAACCATTATGAGAACTTATTTTTCTTCTGTATAAATAGAGATACAAATAAAAGACCAGAGATATAATGATAATTAAAATTGCACCTCCACTGAAACGCATCCATCGTTCAAATTCTGATGCTTTTATAGAACGAGCGGCATTTAAACTTTCTAAAATATTTACTGTCTCTGATGTTATCATGTCACCTCGGCGTATAATTACTTGACCTTGTGCCATTGCCCCTTTAGTTGTAGAAATATTTGAAATACCTTCTAAAATTCGTTGTTCTCGTCGTTCTTCATCATACATGAAATTTGGACGCATTACCTTGTTATATATTTCAAAGGCTAATTGCGCTTTATTTTCATTGAAAGATCGATTGAGTTGAAATTGGGCGAATTCATTAGCTTCTTTTAAATCCCTAACTCTTGCAATATTTACAGGTCTTTCCGTGCTTTGAGCTGGGTTTAAAACCGTAATAACTTCAACTTGAATATTATTTTTGTTTTGATCGATAACCCCTTGGGTTAGTAGTTGATCAATTAAACTTTCAAGTCGAATTTTTATGATCACTCCATCAAAACGGGAATAGTTAAGGTTTTTACTTTTAATATCATGATAACTCTTCAAAAGAACGTTTAGTGATGATTCGGATATTCCAATATTTGATATTGTATATTCTTTGGAAAATCTTAGACTATCATCAAAAACTGAAGATGCATTGTCTTCTTTAGAGATTTGCCACTCATGATAAGATTCTAATACAGGTTGTATAGTACGATATAGAGAGTCTAAACGAGTTTGTATAGTTATACCTGCAGTTGCATCAACTTCAAAGATTAGGGGGTTTTGCGATCGTACTTCTTCCTCTTCTGTTTTAATTTCTTGTGGTGTTTTATTTAAAGAAAAAGTGAAGGGTGCAGTTAAATCATCTGCTCTCCAGGGTTGGCCTTGAGTATAAACAAAACCAGTATTTACAGAAGTTCGGGGAAGTGAAAAAATGGATGTTAGAATGAAAAGTAAAAAGATCATCACACGTACATATGGATTACGTTTCAGCGAATACACTTCTTTTTTGATGTCTTTCTTTTTTTTATCGCCAAGAAGAGGAATTTGCTCTTTCTTCTTTCGACCTAATCCAATTTTTTCAAAAAAACCCATATAGGAAAAGTATTTGGTTTGAAGCTTAAGATTAAACAGTTATATGGTATAATCAAAGATAAAGATAAATAGAGATAATGTTAGTCCTAGCATATTCATGTGATATCAACTGTTTTTCCCCCATTTTACTATTGTGCACACTTTGAATTAGATATACTTATACAATGAAACTTTATTACCTACTTATTTCGATGTTCTTTTTACTGATACTCGGTAATTGTAAAACAGTTGATAACTCTGAAGAGGACCCAGAGACATTGGCTGCTAAAGCAAAACTAATAGAATCTGAATCGAATTCAGAGTTTGGTATTGATCTCTTCAAAACAGTAGTAGTTAATGACCCGAGTGATAATATTTTTATTTCACCACTTAGTGTGTCTATGGCTTTGGGTATGACCATGAACGGAGCAACGGGAAACACTGCATATGAAATGCAGAATACGCTTGGATTTAGCGACATGACCCAAGAAGAGATAAATATGGGCTATAAATCTCTCATGCGAGAACTACAAGATGCAGATGATCAGGTTGAGTTCGATATCGCTAATTCTGTATGGGCTAAATCATCTATGAAAGATGAGTTTAAAACAACCGTTGAGGAATATTTTGAGGCAGAAACTGCCAGCTTAGATTTTAGTGACCCAAAGACCTTGGATCGAATAAATGCTTGGGTAGCCGATCATACGAACCATCGAATAAACAAAATTATAAATGAAATAAAACCAGAAGATGTAATGTTTTTGATTAATGCGGTGTATTTCAATGGTAATTGGAAGTATAAATTTGATCCTGAAGATACTCAGATTAGCCCTTTTTACTTAGATGAGACTTCCACTGTTGATGCCGAGATGATGGTACAAATGACTGATGTACATTATTACATTGATGATACCGTAACCATGATAGATTTGCCCTATGGAAACGAAGCTTACAGTATGCAATTAATCATGCCCACCCAGTCGAATTACTCTCTTGAAACCTTTATTGAGAAGCATATTTCTGCTTCCAATTTAACACAATGGAACTCCCAGCTTGAAGAAGGTGAATACACGATTGTTATTCCAAAAATTAAAATAGAATATGAAAGAGAACTAAAACAAGATTTACGGTCATTGGGTATGAATCAAATATTCGACAGAGGTGCTGAGTTATATAACTTATTTGAGAATAAAGATAATCTTTTTGTATCTGCTGTATCTCATAAAACATTTTTGAGAGTAGATGAGGAAGGTACAGAAGCTGCAGCGGTAACCAATGGAACTGTTGGTACTGTATCTCTTAAACCAACTATTCAGTTCAATAAACCTTATGTGGTGTTAATAAAAGAAAAGTCAACAGGAGTGATTCCATTTATAGGGAAGATTTCCAGACCAGAGTTTAGCGAAGATTGAATTAAAAACTAATTGCATACATTTCTTTAAGGCTTATTATACCCTCATAATAAGCCTTTCCTATTACTACCGCATCTATACCTGCAGTTGCTAGGTTCTTGAGATCATCGATGCATGAAACACCGCCAGATGCGATGAGTCGTAACCTTGGAAACTTAGATTTTAATTCTTCATATAGTTCTTGATTTGGTCCATTTAAAGTGCCATCCCTAGAAATATCGGTACATAAAATTTCTTTCAACCCCTCTTTTATCATTCTATTCACGAATGAGTCTACCGATTCGGAAGCTGTTTCTAACCAGCCTGAATAGGCAATTTTCCCATCTTTTAAATCCATTCCAAGGATAGATTTATTTTGATGTTTATGTAGCAATTCAATCCAATCAGTTTCGTTTTTTACCGCCATTGAACTGCAAATTACTTTTGATATTCCCTCCCTAATAAGATAATCTGCATCTTTATAAGTTCGTATACCTCCTCCTGTTTGAACCGACATGCCTAATTCATTAATTATTAGTTTTATATGGGGCAGGTTTACAAATCTTCCTTCTTTAGCTCCATTTAAGTCTACAATATGAATGTGTTCAAATCCTGCATCTTGGAATTCTTGAGCTTGTTCAACAGGGGAATCGTGATATACTGTTACCTCATCATAATTTCCTTTGTGAAGGCGAACACATTTTCCATTAAATATATCTATCGCAGGTATTACTAGCATTTTTAAACAATTAATTTTTCGAATCTAAGCCCAGAACATAAAAAAAGGAATTCAACAAGTTTATATGTTGTATTCAAAGTAACTTTTTTTTTCTTTTTACTATTCCTTTATTTAGCTGTAAACTAGTTCTACAAAGTTTTTTAGAATTTTTGCTCCTGATTTCCCTGATTTTTCGGGATGAAATTGCACACCATAGAAATTATTCTTTGATACAATTGCTGAAAACCTTGATATATAATTACAACTAGCTACCGTATGTGAAGTTTGTGGTGCATAGTAACTGTGTACGAAATAGAAAAATTCTTCATTCTCAATATCTTTTAATAAAGGATGTTGAACCTGAATATGTATGGTATTCCAGCCCATATGAGGAATTTTTTCGGTACTAGAAGTAAATTTCGATAAACTACCAGGGATTACACCAATACCTGCGGTATCACCCTCTTCAGATGACTCAAAGAGTAATTGCATGCCAACGCAAATACCAAGCACAGGTTTTTTTGTAGATTTTATCCAATCATCAATCCCATTTTTTTTTAAAGATTCCATTGCAGAATAGGCATGTCCAACACCTGGAAAAATTACTCCATCGGCTTTATCTAATTCTGTGGTTGTTTCAGCTAGATAAAAATCCACCCCCAAACGGTCGAGAGCATTTGAAACAGATGTAATATTACCAGCGCGGTATTTAATAATTCCAATCAATTATAAACTCCCTTTTGAACTTGGTATCAAATTTTTAATACGAGGATTTTTCTCAATAGCAGATTTAAGAACACGAGCAAACCCCTTAAAAATAGCTTCAATTTTATGATGATCATTATCTCCTTTACATTCAATATGAAGAGTGGCTTGTAGATGTATTGCAAGGCTATAAAAGAAATGTTTTACCATTTCTGTAGGCATATCTCCAACATACTCTCGTTTAAAATCACAATCGAATGTCAAAAAAGGCCGACCAGATAAATCTAAGGCCACCATCGCTTGAGATTCATCCATAGGGAGTATAAAGTTATATCGTTCAATTCCTTTTTTATTACCTAGGGCTTGTGTTATCGTTTCACCTAATGCAATAGCTACATCTTCAATGGTATGATGTTCATCTACTTCTAGATCACCATCACAAGATAAATGTAGATCAATAAAACCATGGCGAGCAATTTGTTCTAGCATATGATCGAAAAACTTTAATCCCGTTGATATTTCATTTTTACCAGTACCATCTAAGTTTAATTGAATAGAAATATGTGTTTCGTTTGTAACTCTAGAGATTTTCGAAGTTCTTTCTAACCCCTTTTTGTAGGATACAAGGAGTTCCAAAAAATCAAATCCAACTGCCAATAAAGTATCATTAACCTTAAATTCTAGTTTTTCTTCTTTGTTACTGCGTTCAATAATACCATTGGAAGTATGTGATGGAAAATCTTGGAATAATTCCTCTAAAGCTAGTTGAGCTCTTTGTTCGCTTGTTAAAACGTTTAAATCTGAATAGAACACGAAACCTTCCTCATTTACAGAAGAACAGAAATAAATAAGACCTTTTGGAAGATATATAGAGTTGGAAGTATTTATTAAGTTAGGGTGAATCCAGATGTTCATAAGTATAAATTTTTCATATTCTATGTGTTCTCCTTAACGTTGGATTGAACCATTAATTAGATAAGGTTTGTTTTAAGATTTTTAAAAATTGATCATTTTCATAAGGGGTGCCAATAGTTAATCTTAAACAATGTTCACAGTGAGGTTCATTTCCTCTGTATCTTACAATTACACCTTGTTGAGCAAGTAATTTGTAAATATCTAATGCATTTTTAACTTTAAACAGTATAAAATTTGCATCACTTGGGTAAACCTCTTCAATTCCATTTAAATTTTTTAAAGATGCTATGGTACGTTCTCTTTCTATTAAAATCTTCGATACATTTTCTTTCATCATTTGAATCTTAGAGAAACCACGGATTGCAGATTCAGAGCTAAGCTTATTTATGTTGTAAGGAGCTTTCACCTTCATCATATAATGTATGATTTCTGGATGTGCGATTGCTATCCCTAATCGAATGCCAGCTAATCCAAAAGCTTTCGACATGGTTTGTAAAACGACCAAATTTGGGTAATTACTAATTGATGATGCAATACTCTCTTGTTCTGAAAAATCAATATAGGCTTCATCTACAACCACAATTCCTTTGAATTTTTCAAGGATTGAAACGATATCTTCTTTGTGTAAACTATTTCCAGTAGGATTATTGGGAGAACACAAAAAAATCATTTTGGTATGCGCTCCAACAGTATCTAATGTTGAATCAACTTGAAGTTGGAAATTCGGAGATAATAATACCTGATCTATGCCAACTTCATTGATAGCAGCAGAAACTTTATACATTCCATACGTTGGGGGGGTAATAAGTACCCGATCTTTCCCAGGGATGCAAAAAATACGATACAGCAAGTCAATAGCTTCGTCACTACCAACTCCAACAAAAATATGTTCTTTATCAACCGACCGGAAATTAGCAATCTTCATTCGCAATTCTTCTTGATACGGCATAGGGTATCTATGCAATTCTAAATCATTCTGAAATGGAGCGCCTAAAGAGTTTTCATTAGCATCTAATAAAATACCTTTATCGAAGTCGTCTCGAGCACTTCTGTAAGGATTTAGATGTAATATATTCGGCCTAATAAGTGATTTGAGGTCAAAAGATTTACCCATTATATATATCCTTTAATCGTATGCTTACTGCATGTTTATGAGCTTCTAAACCTTCTATAGCCGCTAGTTTTTCAACGGTTGGGCCAATTTTTTGTAATCCATTTTTTGTAACAGACTGCATGGTGATTGATTTTTGAAAGGAAGCCAAATTTACTCCACTATACATCTTAGCATACCCATATGTTGGGAGGGTATGATTTGTTCCAGAGGCATAATCACCGATGCTTTCTGGAGTGAAACCACCTAAAAACACAGAACCGGCATGTTTAATTTTTTCTGTGATCAAGTCTGCATTCCTAATATTTATGATTAAATGCTCTGGTGCGTATTCATTCGAAAAATTTAGAGCTTCATCTAAAGTATTAACTTTCGTTATAAAACTGTGTTCTAAAGCTTTAGAAGCAAGTTCTTTTCTTGGCAATGCCATTAATTGTTCCTCAAGCTCTTCTTCTAAGTCGGACAGTTTAAAACCATCTATGGCTACTAGTACAACTTGGCTATCTGCGCCATGTTCTGCTTGCGACAATAAGTCTGCTGCTACATAACTAGGGTTTGCATTTGCATCTGCGATTACTAAAACTTCTGATGGTCCTGCAGGCATATCTATGGAAATCTGTGCTTCACTATTTTGTAGAATCATTTTTGCTGCAGTTACATATTGATTTCCAGGTCCAAAGATTTTGTCTACTTTAGGCACGGATTCAGTACCCACTGCCATAGCCGCTACCGCTTGTGCTCCACCTGCTAACAAAATATTCGATATCTTCGCCTTTTGAGCAATATATGCTATTTCATTTGGCACCTTTCCATCTTGATTGGGTGGGGTGGCTAAAATTATTGTTGAGCAACCAGCAAGCATAGCAGGAATGCTTAACATCATTGCTGTTGAAGGGAGAATAGCCGTGCCGCCTGGAACATATAATCCCACACGTTCAATGGGGCGTATTACTTTTTTGCATGTCACCCCAGGCATAGTTTCTATTATTAAGTCTTCTTCAGATTGTGCCTTATGGAATCTTTCAATATTGCTATAGGCTACATCTATTGCTTGTTTAACCTCTTCGCTGAGGGTAACTTCAATTTCAGATGGGGAAATTGTGGTTTGTGTTAGATCAATGTTATCGAACTGAGAAGTGTATTGTAATACAGCCTGGTCTCCATATAAAGTAACGTCATCAATGATGGGTTGCACAATCTCGAAAATGGATGAAAAATCCAATTTTGGGCGTTTTAATAATCTATTTTTTTGATCAATAGAGAGGGTATTTAGAGAATATTTTTTCATCAGAAAATCATGCTGTCTATAGGTAACATAACTATATCAGTTGCCCCTGCTTTTTTTAAATCTTCCATGACATCCCAAAATTTTTCGTACGGAATTACCGTGTGGATAGCTACCATGTTTGTGTCTGCCAATGGAACAATGGTAGGACTTTTCATGGATGGAATTATTTCTTTGATGCGGTCTATTTTAGTAGATGGAGCGTTCATCATCATATAGCGACTTTTCTTTGCTTGCTGAAAGCCATCTATTCTAACTAAGAATTTCTCAATCAGTTTCTGTTTCCCAGCAGAGAGTTCTTTATTTGTTTGAATCAATTTAGTCTCTGACTCTAAAATTGTAAATAATTCGTCCAAACCATTAGCGATGAGTGTTCCTCCAGTAGAAACTAAATCTGATATGGCATCAGCTACTTCTAATTTTGGAGCAATTTCAACAGCCCCAGAAATCTCTACTAGATGTACTGAAATTCCATTTTGTTTAAAAAAGTTATTAGTTATAAATGGGTAACTAGTGGCTATTGTTTTTCCTTCAAAATCAGATAGTTTATTGATGATGCCATTTTTTGGTGCAGCAATGGAGAGGCGGCAACGTCCATATTGTAGCCCACGAAGAATAGACACGTCCGCATCTTTTTCATAGACTTCATTGGCACCCACAAACCCTAAGTCACAAATACCATCTTGTACATACTCAGGAATATCGTCATCTCTTAAAAGCAGTAACTCTATATCAAAATTGCGGGTTTTAACCATCAGGTTGCGTTTGTAATTGTCAAATTCAATGCCAATTCCATGTAATAAATTGATTGTTTTTTCAGTTAAACGACCACTTTTTTGAATAGCAATTCTTAATGATGTGGAGGAATCTTTCGTCCGGTTCATAATATTTTTGTAAGAATGATAAATGTTAAGGGAGGGAAGGTTGAATTTAATCGAGTTGGGAATGCAATAATTAATGCATATGATGCAAATGATGGTAGCATTTACCAGACTGATGGGCAATATTTTTTGGTATTAAATTCATGTTTCAAATATAGGAAGGATTTAGTTTTCAGAAAAAACAAATTTAACAGTTTGAAAAATTTTATTGTAATAAAAATGTTTGCATAACATGAACATCTACACATTAAATTATTAGTGGGAACTCACTCTTTTCCATACCCCTGATACACAAAAGCTCAATTTATTTATTATGATATAAAGAAAAGATTATTTTAAAACCCATTAATTTTTAAGCCAGGCTATTGGGAATCATACATATAGCAACACCGATCGGTATTCATTCCAAATGAACATAATTTTTAGTACATGCTAGCTTCTTCGTATCTTATATTTTTAGAGACGTACTGAATACAGTTTATGAGTAACATTCGAAATTTTTGCATTATCGCACACATCGACCATGGTAAATCCACCCTGGCAGATCGCCTATTACAAACTACTGGCACGATTAGCGAAAGAGAAATGCAAGATCAAATGTTGGATAGTATGGATCTCGAACGTGAACGAGGGATTACTATTAAAAGCCATGCTATAAAATTAGACTATATACGTCCAAACAAAGAAGTAGTTCAGTTAAACTTGATTGATACTCCAGGCCATGTTGATTTTGCTTATGAAGTATCTCGTGCACTTAAAGCTTGCGAAGGGGCAATTTTAGTGGTTGACGCTACTCAAGGCATTGAAGCTCAAACCATATCAAATCTTTATCAAGCCATTGAACAAGATCTTGAAATCATTCCCGTTCTAAATAAAATCGATTTACCTAGTTCTGATCCTGAAAATGTTGGTCAACAAATTATAGATCTTATAGGATGTGAAAGAGAAGATATTCTTACTGTATCAGGTAAAACAGGAGAAGGAGTTCCAGAATTACTTGAAGCTTTAGTTGAACGCATCCCGGGTCCTTCTCAAGAAGTTGAAAAACCACTGAAAGCACTTATTTTTGATTCAGTCTTCAATACGTATAGAGGATCTGTTGCATATGTTCGTGTGATGGAAGGAGCTTTAAGGAAGGGAGATTTGTTCAAATTTATGGCCAATAAAGAGGAATATAATGCAGAAGAAATTGGATTTCTTCGAATGGATTATCAACCTACGAAAGAATTAAAAGCTGGTGAAGTAGGATACATAATCGGTAGTGTAAAATCTTTGTCTCATGTTCGAGTGGGAGACACCATAACCACGGTAAAACATGGTGCCGTTGAGCCTATCCCCGGATACCAAGAAGCAAAACCGATGGTGTTTAGTGGAATTTTTCCCACTAACTCAGAAGATTTTGAGGATTTAAGAACAGCATTAGAAAAATTGCAATTGAATGATGCATCGTTAAGTTACGAGCCAGAAACTTCTAAGGCATTAGGATTTGGATTTCGAGCAGGATTTCTAGGGCTTCTACATATGGAAATTGTACAAGAACGACTTGATCGGGAGTTTAATATCGATATCATAACTACGGTACCTAACGTGCAGTACGAGGTTAAACTTGAATCAGGTGAAATCATAGGAGTTGATAATCCAAGTCAAATGCCAGGTGCGGGAGAAATCGATGCCATCTTTGAGCCATACATCAAAGCGAGTATGATTACTCCAGCAGAGTTTATTGGTCCGATAATGAAATTATGTCAAGATCGACGTGGTGTATATGTAAATCAACATTTTATGCAAAGTAATAGGGTTGAAATTACCTATGAATTACCCATGGCAGAAGTGGTATTCGATTTTTATGATAAGTTAAAATCTGGTACTAAAGGATATGCATCACTGGATTATGAATTTATAGAATACCGAACTGGTGACTTAGTGCGATTAGATATTCTGTTGAATGGAGATCAGGTTGATGCATTGAGTAGTATTACCCATAGGGATAAGGCTTATTATCAGGGAAGGAAAGTATGTGCAAAATTAAAGGAACTAATTCCTCGCCAACAATTTGAAGTAGCTGTGCAAGCAGCCATAGGAAATCGTATTATTGCACGCGATTCGGTGAGAGCATTACGTAAGGATGTTACTGCTAAATGTTATGGTGGTGACATCAGCCGAAAAAGAAAATTATTAGAAAAACAAAAGGAAGGAAAAAAACGCATGAAACAAGTTGGTTCGGTAGAAATTCCACAAGAAGCATTTCTTGCTGTTCTTTCCATGGATGAGGATGATAGAAAATGAGATATGCAAAGAAGCAATTTCTTCTATGTTTTATGTTGATGGTATTACTTACAAGTAGTGCACATGCACAGTTCGATGAACCACAAATCATAAAAGTGGAAGCCGGAAATGCAGGAGTATTTGAAGAACGATTTTCTAATATTAAGTGGACGGGACAAGGATTTAATTACAATAGCTTAGATCGTATGCCTGCTATAGAAATAAGAGCTCGGCTGCAAAGCGTTTATGGAGAACCCACTAAAACTATAGAAAATGTGATGGGTGAAGGTAAATTTAGAGCGGGCAAGGCCATTCAATTTGAATATTGGTTTGTTGTAAATGGTTCTATTCCGATGATGGTTTTAGATCTTGATGGTCCTTTCGCAGACGGTCTAGTTTACGTTGGAGCAAGTCGTTATATTGATCTGATGCCAGAAGTAAAGCGTACTTTTACCAGAACAATTATGGATTCCGAACCAAAAGAATACACCGATTATTTTTACTCACCAGAACGTGAACAATGGTACAAAGTGAGCTATAAAAATGGAGTTTATACGAAGGAAGAAATAGATAAACCTTCAACGATAAGAATGAATTAAAAAACTAAATATATTGGAAGAACATACGTCAAATAGCACAAACGACATTCATCGGAAACGAAAAAAAAGAGACAAAGATGAAGAAGAAAGAAAAGCAAAGTCTTGGCTAAGAGAATGGGGTGAAGCTTTAATTTTTGCATTAATAGCAGCCTCGATATTGCGCTCTTTGATTTTTGGATCCTACAAAATACCAACGGGTTCCATGGAGCAAGATTTGTTAATTGGTGACTTCCTTATCGTCTCAAACCTTACTTACGGACCCAGAACACCCATGGGCATATGTCTTCCATTTACACAAATTTGTTTGCCAGGTGTAAAAATTCCTTCAACAAGATTACCAGGTTTTAGGGATGTTGAACGAAATGATATTATTGTATTTAATGTGCCATGGGAAGCAAAGCCTATTAATCAAAAAACGAATTATATTAAACGCGCTGTGGCTGTTGCAGGTGATACGCTTGAGATTATTGAAAAAGCGGTGTACGTAAACGGGAAACCTGAACCATCGCATGATGGAGTTCAAAAATTCCATATTGTGCGCATGAAGGACAGAGTTCGCTTAAGCGATGCTAAAATGGAGTCTGTTGGAGCAGGAACTATTGGGGCAGGAAAACGCTACGTAAGTCCACAAGCAGAACCCAATACTTATTTAATTAATATCACTGAAGAAGTTGCCAAAACAATTCGTAGTTGGCCCGAGGTTGATACGCTATACTATTACACGTTTCCTAAAGAACAACGTTTACAACAATACGTTTTAAGTGATGGTAATTTCTCTCGAGCTTTCAACAATCATGATCACCTTTCCGAAATCGTTATTCCTTACGAAGGTCAAACCATCGAATTAACCCAGCAAAACTGGTTTATATATAAAGACTTAATTGAACGCTATGAAAGAAATAAAGTGGTTCAAGAAGGGAATCAATTTACCATTAATGGGCAACAAACTAATCAATATACCATAAAGCAAGATTATTACTTTGCAATGGGGGATAATCGCGACAGTTCTGAGGATTCCCGTTTTTGGGGTTTTGTTCCTAAAGACCACATTATAGGTAAGGCTTTTATCGTTTGGTTTTCTTGGGATACAGGTATCCCAAAATTTAAAAGAGTATTGCATGTGATTGATTAGGGATTAAGATTTTTATTTAACCCTGATGTTCTTTACTTCGCAATGGTTTTTCCTTTTGGAGTGCCCTCACGAATAGCGAGTTGTCCACAGCCAGCATCAATATCATCACCACGAGAACGTCGAACCGTTGCTCTTACTCCATGTTTTAGTAATGCTTTCATAAATGTATGTAATCGTTCCTCTCGAGCGCGTTGTAGCTCAACGCCCATCACATTGTTATACATAATAATGTTTACTTTAGAAGGAGCCCAGCCCACAATCTTAGAGAGATTTCTTGCATCTTCTTGGGTATCATTAAATCCATCAAAAAGCAGATATTCGTAGGTGATGGGGCGTTCCGTTTTTCGATAATAATATCGAACCGCTTCTTCTAAAGAGTCTAAATTCATCGAAGCATTAATAGGCATTATTTTATCCCTTTTTTCATCGGAAGGAGCATGCAGAGATATGGCAAGGTTAAATGGCTCAGCATCGTCGGCCAATTGTTTAATTTGCTTGGTCAAGCCTACGGTGGAAACAGTAATCCTTTTTGGAGATAAATCGATGGATAATGGATCGGTAATAATATCGGCAGAATTTACTACAGTTTTGTAATTGTGTAAGGGTTCTCCCATACCCATGTATACGATATTCGTAATTTTTTTACCGTAGGTTTCTTCCGAAATTTGATTGATATATTGAACTTGATCTACTACTTCACCATGGCTCAAATTTCGAAAAAATCCCATCTTACCTGTGGCACAAAATGAACAGCCAAATACACATCCAACTTGTGATGAAACACATACGGTTAATCTCTTGGCAATACCATCCTCATAAAAATCAGGAATAAGTACCGCCTCTATTTTGTAGTCTTTATTTTCATCATTTAGTTTAAATAGAAACTTGATGGTGCCGTCTTTAGATTGTTGTTGAGTAGTAGGCTCAATACGATTTATGGTGGCTACACCTTTCAATTGTTCGCGAAGATGTTTTGAGAGATTGGTCATTTCATCAAAAGAAGAAACTCCTTTTTGATATAGCCATTGAAAAATTTGATCAGCTCTAAAACGAGGTAATCCCAATTGCTTACAAAAAGCTAATAACTGCTCTTTTGTAAGGGTTTTGAGATCTATTTTCGTAGTAATTTGAAGATTATCTATCATCATGTAAAGATACGCAGAGTTTACACCAACGACTAAAATCAGGTAATCCTTTTGCTAATGAATTGATGAAAATGAAGAAGTAAAACATAATTCAGTAGTTATAGAAGTGTATATTTCATTATTGCATTAACTTCTAATTCATTAAATGATTGAAGATCTATAGGCGTGGATTTACAATATTATTGTAGATAGATCCAAATTGAACTCTAAGCCCAAATGACCCTCTAAAGCTGTATGAGGTTGGTTGTTGGCGCACACCTGCTAGGAGTTCTTCTCTGGATAAATCACCAGCTGGTAATGAAATTTGATCAGCAATAATATCATATCCCGCATTTAGGAAAACGGATAAAGATTTAGAGATTCTAAGATCAATTCTTGTTTGGAATTCAAATCGATTCAAACTTAAATCATGCAGAAAAGCTCCAGCTTCAATCTCAGCTCGGAGACCGCCCCAAGGTTGTGTAAAATCCGCTCTTAAATCAAGCTCAGGTCTAAATAATATCTCTTCGTTTTGAAGTAAAACGGTAGTTTCGGAATAATTGTAATAGCTTGCTACAATACCAAAACGAGCTGTTACTTCTCGTCGAGTAAATTCCCTATATGGAAACAGACTATATTCAATAGCTGGTGTAATTCCAATTTGTGTATCTATGTTTAAGAAGCTATCGTTTCGATAACGCGAGTAAAACCCAATCGACCAATGGTCATTGATTGATTTAGCGACTAAGCCAAAATAGTTTCTGTTAGAACGATCGAAATATTTAGTTTTTTCTACGGTAATTGTATCAACACCTATAATTTCATCTTCTTCTTGAGTAACTGCCTTGCGATTATAATTCCCCCACAAATTGAATCTTAGTTTCCATTCATTGGTTATACGTTGTGCTTCTGCATCACCACCAAGATTGTATTGAAGTTCATTTTTTTGTCCATTTATATTCCCATCAACTCCCAACTCAAATACCCAATTCCTCCAAGGATCATCACCTTCAAAACCAACACCGTCTTCATATTCTTCTTCTGAAAATTTGACACTGAGTTGAGTCAAGATATTTGAACCACTAAGGTAATTTATTAAACCAAGTTGAATAAGATTAACCAATTGGGTTCGGATCTCTTCGTCGGTTTGGAAGTTATACGTATCAAGAATTAATTCTTTTTTTGGTTTTTCGATGGTTCTTTGGTCGATATAATCTATAAGGTATTGAGCTCCATTGGAGGTACGTTGCCGAATCACTAAGAGATGTAAATCTGCCAAGTCTTGATCTCGGACAAAGCTAACGAATCGAGTTTCAGTGATTATAAAATCATCATCACAGCCTCTGCAATCTAGAAATACAGTAATAGTGGCTTTATCATTATTGGATATCGGGATTTGTGTATGTTGTGCGATCGCTCCATAATGGAAAAATAAGGCGCAAAATACTAGGAATAGCTTTTTTTTCAATGTGAACTGGCTACGATTATTTTAGAAGGTTTGAAATTACATTCATAATTGAATGCATAACCTTATTAAGTAGTTCATAATTGAACGGTTAAATAAATATTTTTACATCTATCCAATAAGAATTTGAAATGCGGTCATTCCCATGATAGAGATAGTGATCCATAATCCAATAGAATGTGCAGAGCACTTCTGAAGTGCTTCAGGTATAAGTTCGGCAAAGACCATCCATATCATTGCACCTGCTGCTAATCCTAAACCAAATGGAAGATACTCTCTAAAAGTATCCACAAAAAGGAAAGCGGGGATGGCCATAATAGGTTGCGGGAGACTAGAAAAAATACTCCATCCCACTGCTTTTATCGGTGAGGTACCTTTAGGAACCATAAATAGGCTGATGGCAAGTCCTTCAGGGATATTATGAACTGCAATAGCTATAGCTATAAAAATTCCAAATTCTAAGGTATTGGCAAAAGACACACCAACGCTTACCCCTTCAGCGAAGGAATGAATGGTCATAATTCCAAGAAAAAGAAGCATTTTTCTACTGCCAGCTCCTACTAAATCTTCAACATCAAGATCGTATGTTCTTTCCATCCAGTTGTTGGCTAAAATGACCAATAATACTCCAGAAGCCATTCCAAACAGAGTCATCCATTCATTTTCAAGATATCCTTCAAAAATGAGATTATAACTGGCAGAGAGCATTAATCCAGCTGCTATTGCATTAGCTTTACCAAGAAATGAATCGGAAATATTTTTAATAAAAAAGAAAGGAAGAGCCCCAATACCCGTAGTGATGGCGGTTAAGAAAGAATAAAAGAAAACGAGGGCAATCGGTTGACTAAATAAATCCATACTTAAAGGTACTGAAAGGATAGAATTCTTCTACTAGAAAAATAAATTTAGAAATAAACTAAATAATCGAGTTTATAATCAAAATTCATCAGAAAGATAGCTATACTTGGACATCCGAAAATCAAAGAAAAATGGAAGATTTTGCTTGAAGATCGTCGCTTTGCTCGTCCCAGACAAAAACTGGTAGATGCACTTAGAGAAAAAGGAATTAATGATGAACGAGTGTTGATGGCTATTAATAAGATAGCGAGACATAAACTTATCGATTCAGGACTGCATCATAAAGCCTATATGGATACTGCATTACCCATTGCCATGGGGCAAACAATATCACAACCATTCACAGTAGCAAAACAAACTGAGTTACTAGAAATACAAAAAGGCCATAAAATCTTAGAGATTGGAACAGGATCCAGTTATCAATGTATGGTTTTATGTGAAATGGGAGCGGAGGTGTACAGTGTAGAGCGCCACAATGAACTATATCATCAAGCAAAAAAATCTTTACAAGAACAAGGATACCGCGCTATGCTTAAAGCAGGAGATGGTACTTTAGGATGGAGCACCTATGCACCTTATGATGGAATCATAGTGACTGCAGGAGCGCCTGTAGTCCCACAAGAGCTAATAAGTCAACTTAACATTGGTGGTAGATTAGTGATCCCAGTAGGTGATGATAAAAAACAAATGATGCTCAGAATAATTAGAACATCAGAGACAGAATACCATCAAGAAGAATTTGAAAATTTTAAATTTGTGCCACTAATCGGCGAAAAGGGATGGAATTAGAGGAAAAGCAAGAAGTTGAGACGCTTAATGTGGATACAACCACAGTAAAGGAAACCCCAATATTAGCTATAAAAGGGTTTCTTATGGGATCAGCAGACGTGGTTCCTGGAGTGAGTGGTGGTACTATGGCTTTAATACTTGATGTATATGAGCGATTGCTCCATGCAATTAAAAGCGTAAATGCTACATTCATTAAAAGTGTAATAACCTTTAAGTGGAAAGAAGCAGTGAAAGAAATACATTGGTTATTTTTGATTCCATTGTTTGCAGGAATATTAAGTGCTGGTGCATTTTTCACTACAATTGTTCCTCTACACATTTACATGTTTACTCACCCTGAGATTATTTATGGCTTATTTTTTGGGTTGATTGTAGGTTCAATTTTTGTGCTTATTAAAGAGCAATCTCAATTTCGACTATTTGAAGTACTCTTTCTTTTATTAGGATTGTCTTTTGGACTTTGGGTAGTAAACCTAGTTCCAACGGATACCCCTGATCATCCTGCTTTTGTATTTTTAACAGGAGTTATTGCTATAAGCGCGATGATCCTTCCGGGTATATCAGGCTCATATTTGCTTCTAATCATGCGAAAATATGATTACTTACTAAGCAATATTAATCTAATGTTAACGGAAGACCTTGTAAAAGGGTTTTTGAATATCATACCATTTACTTTAGGTTCAATCGTTGGGATTGCAGCTTTTTCTAGGATTTTATCGTGGTTATTACATCGATTTCATTCTCAGACCATTGCCGTGTTGATTGGATTTATGGTAGGCTCACTTTTTGTGATTTGGCCTTACCAGCATCGCGATTATATTGAACAAGTTCGGGGAACTGAAATTGTTAGTATTACAGATGATACAGTGTTGGAATTAAAGGAGAACCCAAATGAGAATTTGCCAGAATTCAATAGGCTAGGTGAAACTACTTCAGAAGGAATTGAAGTTCTAACGATCAAAAAGAAACTCATTAAAAGTACCCCATATATTCCAGGGAGCATTGGATCAACCGAGAACGATACACCCAATGTGTGGGGTGGTATAATTGGGATGATTGTCGGTGTCTTTTTTGTAGGGGGATTAGATAAGCTACGAGCAAAGAAGGAGTGAAGAGTATCAATAAATTGAGTTAAGCTTAAATTAACTTTATTTATTGTATCATTCCATTTGACGGTGAGTTTGTGTATTTAAAATTAGAAAGATCTTTATTGGTGCTGTATTTGGCAATGATATAAGATCTTTTATAAAGAGAACTTTAAGCGAATAACAAATCTCTAAATCCTTAACTTCAATAAAAAAAATATTCCTTGTCATTCAAAACCAAAAAAAGTCTAGGGCAGCATTTTCTAACGGATAATAACATCATTGCTAAGATAATAGACTCCATTCGCATTGAGGAGGGAGATCGGCTCATAGAAATTGGCCCTGGAACCGGCGCACTCACTCGCAGGTTGGTAAAATTCCATAAAGATGTTCATGCTATAGAAGTGGATGAAAGGGCTATAAAAATTTTGAAAGAAGAACTTCCTGAATTAACCATTCATCATTCTGATGTTCTTAACATTAATTGGGAAGACCTTGTTTCTAAAACTGGAAAGACATTTATAGTAGGTAATCTACCGTATTACATTACATCACCCATATTATTTAGTGTGTTAGAATCGCGGCATCTTTTTTCGGAAGCTATTTTTATGATGCAAAAAGAAGTAGCTCAACGCTTGGTAGCCCATCCTCATTCCAAAGAATACGGTATTTTGAGTGTTCAAATACAATTGATGAGTTCTCCTAAGTTATTATTTGATGTATCGCCCAACTCATTTTCACCCCCGCCAAAAGTCATGAGTTCGGTCATTCAATTAATGTTTACTAAGCCAGTATTAGCATGTTCTGATAATACACTAAAACGTGTTGTGCGAACTGCGTTTAATCAACGAAGAAAAAAATTATCAAATGCATTAAAACCAATTTTGGGAGAGAAAAAACCTGACGGATTTGATTTTGACAAACGTGCAGAAGACTGGGAGCCTGTCATATATGCAGACTTGGCAGAATGGCTAGAACGGAAACATCCTTCAGAATGATTTGGTACGGACTTTGCTTTCCACGCATCATAATAATTGAGCAGTAGCTCATCAGATTAAACCATAACAATCAATTAAAACAAAGGAGTCATAAAATATGGCTAGTATTAAACCTTTAGGCGACCGCGTTCTTGTTAAAGCGGACGTAGCTGAAGAAGTAACCAGCTCTGGTCTGTACATTCCTGATACAGCTAAAGAAAAACCACAACAAGGTACAGTAGTTGCGGTTGGCCCTGGAAAAGTTGAAAACGGTAATAAAATCGAAATGACTGTAAAAGAAGGGGATAAAGTTCTTTATGGAAAATACGCTGGTACCGAAGTTTCTGTGGATGGAAATGAGTATCTAATCATGCGTGAATCTGACATCGTGGGTATTCTCGCCTAACGAAAAACCCAGTAATTTTAATCAAAAAACTAAATTAATAAACGGATAGAAAACTATGTCAAAATTAGTTCACTACGATATTGAAGCTCGTGATGCCCTAAAAAGAGGTGTGGACAAGCTTGCTGATGCGGTAAAAGTAACGCTAGGCCCTCGTGGACGTAATGTCGTAATCGAAAAGTCATTTGGCGGACCAAATGTGACTAAAGATGGAGTTACAGTAGCAAAAGAAATTGAGCTTGACGATAAAGTAGAAAACATGGGAGCGCAGATGGTAAAAGAAGTTGCTTCAAAAACATCTGATAACGCTGGCGATGGAACAACTACAGCAACTGTACTTGCGCAAGCAATAGTATCAACTGGGTTAAAGAACGTTACTGCAGGTGCAAACCCAATGGACCTAAAACGTGGTATCGATAAAGCTGTAGAAGCAATCGTTGCTTCTTTAGCTGATCTTAGCCAAGAAATTGATGATAAAAACGAAATCGCACAAGTTGGTACAATTTCAGCAAATAATGACGAATTTATCGGAAATCTAATCGCTGATGCGATGGAAAAAGTAGGTAAGGATGGTGTTATTACTGTTGAAGAAGCAAAAGGTACGGATACTACTTTAGATACCGTAGAAGGTATGCAGTTTGATCGAGGTTACTTATCACCTTATTTCGTTACTGATTCTGAAAAGATGACTACCGTTCTAGAAGACCCATATATTTTGATCTTTGACAAAAAGATCTCAAATATGAAAGATCTTTTACCTGTACTTGAAAAAGTTGTTCAAACTGGTAAACCTCTACTTATCATTGCAGAAGATGTAGAAGGAGAAGCGCTTGCTACTTTAGTTGTTAATAAACTAAGGGGATCGCTAAAAATCGCGGCAGTAAAAGCTCCCGGTTTCGGTGATCGTAGAAAAGCTATGCTAGAAGATATCGCAATTTTGACAGGTGGAACTGTTATTTCTGAAGAACGAGGCTATAAATTAGACAACGCTTCGCTAGAAAACTTAGGTCAAGCAGCGAGTGTTACCATCGACAAAGATAATACTACTATTGTTGATGGTGCAGGTGATGCAACGGATATAACTGCTCGTGTAAATCAAATTAAATCTCAAATCGAGACTACAACCTCTGATTACGACCGCGAAAAGTTACAAGAAAGACTAGCAAAGCTTAGTGGCGGAGTTGCAGTGCTATATATTGGAGCTGCTTCAGAAGTTGAAATGAAAGAAAAAAAGGCTCGTGTTGAAGATGCTCTTCATGCAACACGCGCTGCTGTAGAAGAAGGAATTGTACCTGGTGGTGGAGTTGCTCTTCTTAGAACTGTATCTGCAGTAGATGCTCTAAAAGCGGATAATGCAGATGAAAAAGTTGGATTTGATATTATTCGTAGAGCAGTAGAAGCTCCTTTAAGAACAATTAGTAATAATGCTGGTGTAGAAGGTGCAATCGTCGTTCAGAAAGTGTATGAAGGCGAAGGTGCTTTTGGTTACAACGCTCGAACTGAAGTGTATGAAGATTTAGTTGCTGCTGGTGTAATCGATCCAACAAAAGTGACTAGAACAGCGCTACAAAACGCTGCTTCTGTTGCAGGTTTATTATTAACTACTGAAGCGGTTATTTCTGAAAAACCTGAAGAAAAAGCTGCTGCTATGCCTCCAATGCCTGATATGGGTGGAATGGGCGGCATGGGTGGAATGATGTAATATCATTTCTACTTGTGTTGTGAATTCAGAACACAACAAACATTTACTTCAAACCCTGATCCATAATGCGGATCGGGGTTTTTTTGTTTATCCAATTTCTTTTTTAAAGAGAGGCATAGCATCCAAATATCTTTATTTCAGATGAATTTGTGATTTATTGCAAGAAATTTCCATTCAACTTGTTTTTGTTAAATGCGTTTTAGAGTTTAACTTAGTCTTTAAGTTATTTTCTTGTTTATTAACTTTTAAAAGGGTTAATTATTACTGAATAACAACTATAAGGGTAGAATAATGAACAAGATACATATTGTTATTTTTACAGCTTTTTTTTTAGTTAATTGTGGTAGCAATGATGTAAATCAATTTGAAGACTCAATCTATGAATGGCGAAAAGTAGGATTATTTAACGGTAAAGATATTATTCATATGGATTATACAGATGAGGGGGCTTTAGTAGTATCTACAAATAAAAAAATCTATGTTTCTTATAATGATGCAGAGCATTTTTCAATGATCTATACCCCAGATTCTGTAGATAACTATAAAGTCAGAATTCATAACGGAAACTACTATTTAATATCGGATATATATGATGCCGAGCATGGTACACCTTGGAGTGGTAAAACAAAAATGCTGTTTCATAAAGAAGATATAAACAGTGAGTGGGAATACATCACGGGTAGATATCAGCTATTTGATGCAGTAAAACAATCTGACAAATTGTACATAGGAGTTTTATATGGTGTTATTACCCTCGACTTAAATACCAATGAGCGAAATAAAGTTGAGTTTTTTAGAAGTCGTCTATCTGATTTAATCGATGACATGCTTCTTTTCGATGATTATGTTTTGGCAAGTTCACATGAAGGAGTTTTTGGTTCAAATAATGGTGGTGAATCTTGGCAAGATTTAACCAAGCAATTGAGTAAAGAATATGATCACATCTTTAATATGGAAATAGATGAAAAAAAGCAACTTCATGCAATAAGCAAGTCTAGAGTTTATGTTGTAACAGATAATAATTTTAATTGGGAGATTAGATATCTGAATGATGATTTCGAAGACATTTCGATAATAGATTCGAACACATACGTAGGAATTGAAAAGAGAAGCGTGAAATTATTGGTTATGAATAACAAAAATAGGGCTAAAGATTATGATATTACACCTTTACAGGTTCTTGCAAATGAAGAACGTGAATTCAAAAATATAAGAGTTTCGAATAATGGAGCTATCTTTTTGGCCACAGAAGATGGATTTTATGTAGGGAATCCAAACCCTGAATCTATTTATTGGAATTAGAAAAACAGAAGTAGCCCTATAAATTGCGGCATACTATTTTGAGTAATTCAAATACTTTAAGAGCATAATTAAACCGATAGAATCGATTAGATTATTTTATGTAAATAATCAAACAGTATAATAATTATAAATTTATGTTTTTTTGTACTCTTTCTGATAAATAATTCTTTAGGATATAAAGTTATTAATTTGGTGTTGACCGTGGGTTCCTTAACTTATAGCATACTTATTTATTTTTAATGGCCATAGTACAATTTATTTTAGGTCTAGTTGGACTTATTGCTGGAGCAGAATTTTTTTTGAAAGCGGTTGACCGATTTGGACTTAAATGGGGGGTATCTCCCCTAATAATGGGCTTAACTGTTGTTGCTTTTGCAACCGGAGCCCCTGAACTAGCAATAAGTATTAAAGCTGCTTTTAGTGGAAGTGCAGATTTAGTACTTGGAAATATCATTGGCAGTAATATCGCAAATATCCTTCTCATTCTTGGAATTACAGCTATTATATCTCCTATTAATATCACTAGAAGGGTTATTAAGATTGATGTACCCATAGTAATTACAATAAGTGTAGCTTTGTTTCTAATGTCATTAGACGGAGGGCTGTCTACGGTTGATGGTGTTATACTACTTATGGGTTTTCTAGCCTATTCATATTTCACATATGTTCAAATCAAAAATAATTTCGATGAAGATGAAAATGAGGATGAGGCTTTTCAATATGAGCTATCGTCAGATGACTTAGCAAAAGGTACTGTATTTTATATCAAAAATGGGGGTTTGCTATTCAGTGGTTTAGCATTAATCGTGCTTGGTTCTAATTGGATGGTTGATAGTGCAGTAATTATTGCACGTATTTTAGGTTTATCTGAACTAGTGATAGGATTAACCATTATTTCAATTGGAACATCTTTACCAGAAGTTGCTACTTCCTTGTCAGCAGCAAGAAAAGGAAATGCTGATATTGCCGTAGCGAATGTGATGGGATCAAATTTATATAATGTTTTACTTACTTTGGCACTAACTCTTATTATTGCCCCGAACGTATTAGCAGTCTCAAAAGACGCCATAACCTTGGATCTACCATTTATGGTATTAGTAAGTATGGCTTGTATTCCAATTTTTGTCGCTGGTTTTAATCTAACAAGAGTGGATGGAGCATTATTTTTAGGTTATTATGTAACATACTTAACCTATTTGGTACTTAATGCGATTAACTCACCTATTGTTAGTGCGATGCAAGGTATTATACTTTATGCAGCAATTCCTTTAACTTTATTGTACATGTTTTGGCGTATTTATGTACATAGAAAATCTTTTGCGGAATTTTAATCTTATGAAATTAAGCTCTCATATAGATAATTTTTTAAATTTATATGTCTAAAAAAAAATTTATGAACGCTGAACATACTCATACTACTTTATCACCCATTAGAGAATTTATTAAAACGGAATCATTTTCAGGAATTCTGTTGATGATAGCAGCGGTGTTAGCGTTAATTGTGGCTAATTCACCTATTGCAGACTTCTATTTTCAAAGTCTAGAAACAAAATTTACCGTCGGATTACCCAATGCAAATATATCTAAACCGATCATACTTTGGATTAATGATGGTCTTATGGCGGTATTTTTTCTTTTAATAGGTTTAGAGATTAAACGAGAACTTAAATATGGTGAGCTTTCTACATTTCAATCCGCTTTGTTGCCCGTAATAGCAGCATTTGGAGGAGCACTTATTCCAGGTCTTATTTTCTATTGGTTTAATATGGGTACTGAATATGTAGATGGTTGGGCGATTGCAATAGCTACTGATATTGCATTTGCAATAGGTGTTCTAGCATTATTGGGGAGTCGTATACCGCTTTGGGCAAAGGTCTTTTTAACTGCTGTTGCTGTTGTGGATGACTTAATTGCAGTATTAGTGATTGCTTTATTTTATACCAGTAACATCTCAATAGTAGGATTAACTGTGGCAGGTGTTACCTTTATAATACTTTTGCTAATGAACAGCATAAATGTTAGATCAATTTCACTCTATCTTTTATTTGGTTTAATTTTATGGATTGCTGTATTAAAATCAGGTATTCATGCCACTGTAGCTGGGGTAGTATTAGGTCTAATAATACCAGCAACTCCAAGTAAGAATAAAGAGCAGCTTTTGGCTGGCTTGCAAAATGGTGTAGATCTCCTTCGAGAGTCGTTTACTTCAAGTGATAAAGAAATGAAAGAATCTGCTTTACATTTGATTGAAGAAAATGTGGAAAAGATGGAATCACCACTACATAAACTTGAACATAGACTACACCCAATAGTGGCATATTTTATAATGCCAATATTTGCTTTTTCAAATGCAGGGGTGGTTCTTTCCGCAGAACAATTTGATGCAGCTTTTTCAAGTAGTTTAACCTTAGGGATTTTGTTTGGACTTTTTGTGGGAAAACAAGCAGGAATAATGATAACTATTTACATATCCAGTAAACTTGGAATAATCAAGTTGCCGAATACAGAAAAAGTCTGGACTATTTTCTATGGCATTGCTCTACTTACGGGTATTGGCTTTACCATGTCTCTATTTATTAGTGGATTGGCTTTCTCAGACGCTCAATCGATTGAATACTCAAAAGTTGGAATATTCGTAGGGTCACTATTAAGTGGATTAATTGGATATCTATTTCTTAGATACCGACTTTCCCCAGATACAGCTAACGATTAATTCAGTAACTCTTTAGACTCTAAATTTTAAACCGATAAGGAAAGAATATTTTATTTCCATGTTGGTTTAAATGATAAGAGAATCTAAAGTTGCTTTACTTTATACAATAGCTGTTTTCACAGTAATAGGCTTAGTTATAAGTAATCAAATCATTGCATTTTACTTGCTAAAAAGCACTGAGACTGATGCTAATATTATAAATATTGCCGGTAAAAAAAGAATGTTAAGCCAAAAGATAGCACTTGAAGCACATAAATCGATTGACGATTTTAAAAGATATGAATATGTGAAGTGCCAAACTCGGAGGTGGGTATCTATTCATTACGCGTTGAAATATGGTGATGAGAATATGTCAATCCCACAGAACAATTCAGAAGAAATCAAAACTATGTTCGAGGACATAGAGCAGCATGTTGAAGTAATGCAACATCTTGTTAGCGTTGCAGAATCAGAACAAGAATTGGGAGTATTTGTTAGTATGATATCTAATGAAGCCGAGCAATATTTACCCAAAATTGATCGCATTGTTCAACAGTATCAAGTTGAAGCAGAAGAAAGGCTAGCACGTTTAAAGTTTTTTGAAATATTGATGACGGTATTGAGTGTAATAATTTTAGGCGTAGAATTTATTTTTATTTTTAGGCCTGTAATTGATGAGTTAAGGCAACAAAATAAACGACTTCAAAGGTTAAATTTAAGTAAAGACCGCTTAATATCAACTATAGCCCATGATTTGAGAAATCCTCTAAATGGCATTAAAGGAATGATTCATGTTGTTCGAGATGATATTGAAGAACACATTAATAAAGATCATAAAATCATGTTTGATTTAGTCGTAAATGCATGCGATAAATCAAATGATTTAATTCAAGAACTACTCGAAATTTCAATATTAGAAAGTGATGAATTGGAAATTCGTAAAGAAAAAACTTTTATTAAAGAATTTCTGATTCAAACATTATCTCAATTTCAAGATCGTGCCAATCAAAAAGGGGTTAACTTAAAAATTGCAGTTGAAAATAATTTAACCGCAGTTAATTTAGATCAAAAAAGATTTCGAAGAGTTATCGATAATTTAATAACCAATGCTTTGAAATTTACATCTTCTCCTGGGCAAGTATCTGTAGAATCATATGAAAAATCTAAATCGGTGATAGTTAAAATTAAAGATAATGGAATAGGTATTCCTAAACATATGCAGCAATTTATTTTTGATAAATTTTCAAAAGCAAGAAGAAAAGGGCTTGAAGGTGAACAGACAACTGGACTAGGTATGTCTATCGTTAAACAAATAGTTGAACTTCATAAAGGCAATATTTGGGTTGAAAGTGCTGAAAATATTGGAACTGAGTTTTATATTGAATTACCGAAAATCAACTAATTTTTTTGAAAAACATATTCTTTTACTGTAGTTGATAATTAAGTTCAGACATTTGAAAAGCACACTTTTTTTTAATAATAGTTGCATCCTAATATGGTTTATAAACCTCTGATAACAATGCCGATTATTGGCATAAAATTGATATTCAAATTAAAAAAGAAGATGAATGGATCCGAGCAATTGAATTAAAAAAAGACGAACTATTTGCATTAGGGTCTTCTAGAATATACCGCATATATCTTAATAATGATGAAACAAAAACGTACAAAGGTTTTATTGGTTATAATGCATTGGAATTAACACAAACAGGAGAGATTATAAATATGGGAGTTTCAAAATTAAAAGCAGCTTATATAGATCAATTGAATTTTAATAATATATCTCCAGCAAATATTACTAATGATTGATTAATTCTTGATTGCGTTGATTCTTTTTCGGATGGAGTATTAGTTATATCTGCTCGAGAAAAATTTTACTTAGGACATAAAGTACTTTAATTATTTTTTGACGCAATTTTTTTCTCTTTCTCGTTAAGAATCCAATTAACATAAAGAAATTCAAGTGCTGATGATTCATATCCTTTCCAATGTTTAATTAATTCATGAAATTCTTGTTCTGTACAGTTATTTGGATCTCCACCGTAGCTCCAAATTAACCATCTACGAAGCCCCTTTTCTTCTCCTTTTTGTTTGTTTGACGGAAAAACAGCGTCGGTTCTTCCACGCATCATTATAATATCTTGTGCAGCTGTTGGGCCAATACCTTTTATTTTGATAAAAGTATTATAAGCCGTTAATGGATCAGTTTTAGTTAAAAATTCCATATCAGTTATTCCCCCAACAATGTTACTTGCTAACTCTGTTAAATACTGCCCTTTTCTAAGAGTAGGTCCTAATTTTCTAATATTAGCAGGATCTGCTTTCATTAATTGATAAGGTCGTGGCCAAGCTGCTAATGTACCTGTTTGATATTCTAAAGATGTGCCATAGGTTTCACGTATGGCATACATCATTTTTTTAGCTGTTGGTTTATGATTCATTTGCATTTCAACGATTCTATTTTGGATGTCCTCAAAAAGATTCGCTCTGGTCATTCTTTTCAGCCCATATAAAGATGATAATTTATCTGCAAGTACAGGATCATTTCCTGCTAGATCATACAATGGGCGAATGTCCATTGTAGTGCCTAAAATTTTTTTTAAACTTATGTTGGCTATTTCTATATCTTCTTTAGAAAGAGATTCTCTACAATTGATGTTAAACTCTGGTGCATCCACATCCCCATTAAAGAAAATGGTCACAATTATGTCTCTATCCTTAAGAGGGATTGGCCGTGTAAAACCTTCTTCAAACATCGTTTCAGGATGGTGTTCATGATCAAAATAGGAATCTACATCTAAACAGAGATACCAATCATGGGGTGGTATTGATTTTAAATTCCAATTACTCATAGATTCATTTAATGATTAAAGATTTAGCATCGTTTTACGATAATTATAAATAAAGAATCAAGAGAAAGAATCGTTCAAAAATGAAAAATAAATATTTTTATATCCTATCGCTTTGTTTGATACTGGGATTTAGTCGATCAACCAATGCTTTCCAAAATGAAGTTATCAAATCGCTAAACACATCTATCACATTTACCAGCGATTTATTTGCAAATACTTCTGGAGGCAATGATACTGGTATGCGTTATATGGATAATTTAGATGTGCAAATTATATCAAAATGGAATGATATCTCCTTTTTTGCATATGGATTAGCAAATCATGGTGGAAGTATATCAGAGTTGACAGGTGATATACAATCCGTTTCAAATATTGAAGCGGAAAACTCCTGGAGGTTATATGAAGTCTGGGCAAATGTACCTATTAAAACTTTAAACGGCTCGTTATTAGTTGGGTTATACGATTTAAATTCAGAGTTTGATGTTATTAATACAGGTGGATTATTTCTAAATAGCTCTCATGGAATTGGTCCTGATTTTTCTTCTTCAGGGGTAACAGGGCCATCAATTTTCCCATACACGTCTTTAGCAGTTCGTTTTAAAGTTAATTTTATGCTAGGCTTTACCTTTAAAGGAGCCATACTTGACGCTGTTCCTTCAGATCCACGTAACAAGAGGGGTACAAAAATCCATATTCGTGAAAATGAAGGTAGTTTAATAACAAGTGAGATTTCTTGGAATAAAAATTTAGGAATCAATCGATCTGTGGAACGTGGTGTCCATGAAGGTGCACCCATAAGAGTTGTAATTGGTATATGGAAATATTCAAAAAAGAGAATAGGATGGGATGATCAACTAAAACAAGATGCTGGTATATATTTTATTGCAGAAGGAAAAATATTTTCAGAAATGAATGATATTAACCAAGGATTATCCGTTTTTGGACGTTTTGGTGCTGTAAATGCAGAAATAAATCAGTTTAAAAACTATTATGGTGCTGGATTAACTTATACAGGCCTGTTCCCACATCGAGATAAAGATCTATTTGGAATTGCAGCAAGTTTACCAGTAAATGGAGATCAATATTTAGAAAATTCTGGGTTTAATTTTTCAGACGAACTAATAGCTGAGTTCACTTATTTATTAAATGTTACAGATAAATTTAGTCTTCAATTTGATGCTCAATACATAGCGAATCCAAACCAACAAGTAAACTTAAAGGATGCAGTTTTAGTTGGATTAAGGTCAACAATCAGTTTTTAGTAGGTTATAAAACTAGGATTTACATGCTGACTTTCTCTTTGTTTATTAATTTTATGATTATACATCTCTTCTACATCCTTTAATGTATCTGCATCAGAAGGTGACAAGTCCCAACGTATGGCTTTGAATCTAGGAAATCTGAGTGTGTATTTTGCTTTGGTTCTTCTATTGATTTGAATGTCTTCAAATTCTAACTCAACCATCAATGCGGGTTTTAGCTGAAGAGTTGATCCAAAACGATCTATCACTAATTCTTTAATTCGTTTATTTAAATGTTTTAAATCATCGTTTGTATAGCCGCCATAAGCTTTACCTATTGGGATAAAATCTTCTTCATATCTTTCGTCGTCTTTAACTGAAATTCCGAGAGTAAAATCAGAATAAGTTCCACCACGTTTTCCACTTCCAGCATGAGCATATAGAATTACTGTATCTAATGATCCACTCGGTTTTTTTACCTTAAGCCAAGATTTTCTGCGTTGTCCATACTCATAGGTAGACTCTTTGTGTTTTAGCATCAATCCTTCATTTCCATGAGCCAACGCGTTATCAAAAGCTTCTTCAATATCCTTTTCAGATGAAATTTCAATTTGTGATGTAATTAGCAAATTATGTAGTCGAGCTATATTCTCTAGTTTTGAGCGACGATCCGTTAAAGTCTCGTGGAATAAACACTCTTTATCTAGATAAAGTAAATCATAGGCAATAAATACTACGGGGTTATTCTTTATCAATTCTTCGCTAGGTTTTTTTACTCCGATTCTTTTTTGTAGTAGCTGAAAAGGCAATATAGTGTCATTCTTAAAAACACATATCTCCCCATCTAATACAATATCGGGCAGATCTTTATTTACAAAAAAACGTAATATTTCAGGAAAACTTGAAGAAACTACATTTAAGTCACGGGTGTATAATTCAATGTTATTATCCGATTTATGTATTTGACATCGAATTCCATCAAATTTTTCTTCAGCTATATATTCATCCAAGTTGTCCACTTTTCTATTTTCTATAGGACTAGCTAGCATGAAAGAAAGTGGATTAAATAGTGTAAATTCAGCATTATCTAATTTATCTTCTCGAGCGAGTATAGCGGCTTCTCCAAGGCTTCCAGAAATCATATGAGCATATCGAACTTTTTCAATATCTCTAACAAATGCCAATGCTAATGATGAAATTACGCTTTTAGTTTCAAAGCCGATTCTAAGGGAACCTTGCCCCATAATTCGTATAAAATATTTTACTTCTAGTGGGGTCATAGACCTCCAAGCAGTATCCAAAATATTTTTTTTAGAGGCTCGATTTTTTGTGTTGTATAGCTTTTCAAAAATCTCTTCAATTTGGGCTAAAGTTAGATTATTTGAAGTCCATTTAGCCTGTGCTTCAGGTATATTCTCAAATAACCTCTGTATGGTTTCTGAAGAGCTACCAGTTGCAGTTCTGGATGGGCGAAAAACTAAATCGTAATCTATTTCACAGAATTCTGCAGCTAAAACTGCGATAGTTCTATGACCAATAGAAGCTCTTTTTCCAGAAACTGTTGAAAAGGCACCTTCACCAAAAAATTGAGCAGCTCTTCTTAAATTATCAGAATCTAATTTGCTGAAATACTGTGCACATAATTTGATTTTTGAATGGTTACCACGAGTAACAGCAATAGTTTGTGCTAATTTGGCAAAAGAAAGAAAAGTAGGTTCTGATGTAGTTATTTTCATAATTCTATCAACCATTTCCATCACCTTCTAAAGCTAAATATTGGCTTTGTATTCCAAGATTATTAAGATAATGTTGTACCACATCTGGATTAGGAGTATGAGTAATCCATACTTTTTTAGGGGAAAGTTTGGTACATAAATCAATTAATTGGAAGAAATCTAGGTGATCACTAATGGGGATAAGTTTATCAACTAGTAACTGAGTTTGCCGACTTTCATTACTTGCCCAGCCACTACAATAAGCAATTTTAACTTGTTTTAAATTGCTGGCAAACCCAGCCTCCAAGGCAGAATTAGGACAGATCAGAATATTTCCTTTACAATTTTTTCGGTCATAAGAGCTATAACTTCCTAGATCGAAGCCGAAATGTTCATACACTTCACTTAATTTATATCCAGCACCATGTATTTGCATAGGGAGTTTAAGCTCTTTCAGGAAATACATTAATTCCTGAGCCTTACCTAAATTATAGGCAATAAAAATTGGGGTATATCCCTCATTTATTGACTCTAATGCAAAATTTTTAATTTCATTTGATAGGTCTTCATAAGATTTCCATTTATAAATAGGGAGTGGAAAGGTTGCTTCAATGATCAATTGATCTACCGTTCTTGGTGGTAACATAAATCCTTCTGAGGTTGGTGAAGGTGGTGTTTTACAATCACCAGTATAGAGTAAAGAACCTCTTTCAGATTCTATAAATGTTAGTGCTGATCCTAAAATATGACCTGCTGGGTAGAACGTGATATTTGCATTATCAGTAGTTAATGTTTCGCCAAATGCTAATTCGTAAATTTTACCATCAAAGCCTCTTAATTTCATCAAGCGAGCAGTAGGCGGCGTACAATAAACGCTAAGTGTTCTATTGCGAGGTATATGATCTGCATGAGCATGTGAAATAAAATTATATTTCGCGTTTAGACCACTATAATCTAGCCCAATGTTTAATTCTGGTAATAAGATACCATGATGTCCGGCTTTAATTACTTTTAGCATATGTGAATAATCAATATTGAATAATGAACATTCATTATCTTTTATGAAATTTACGTGTAGTATAAAAGTAAGTAAGTATGAAAGGGTGTCAGTTTACGACACTTATTTAAATTACTTTTTGATATCGGTGATTTCTTTATTAAAAGACTTAGGAAGTGATAAGAAAACTGAAGTACCTACACCGAAAGTACTTTCAATCCATATAAGTCCATTATTTTTCAAAACAAATTCTTTACAGATTATAAGTCCAAGCCCAGTTCCTTTTTCCCCGCTAGTACCTTTGGTTGTATCAAAAAGATTGTTTAAGAGATAAGGTAATCTATCTTTATGTATTCCTTTACCAGTATCTCTAAATTGCATGATTACTTGATGTTCTTCGCTAGTATTAATTGATACATCAATTTCTCCACCTTGATTTGTGAACTTTACAGCGTTTGACAATAAATTTAAAATAACAATTCCAATCATATTTTTATCTGCACTAACAAAAACAGGGTCTGAGGGCAATGAAACAGCTAGTTCTTTATTTGTGGTTCTAGTCTGTAAAATTTCAAACCGATCATTGATTAATTTAGAAATATCAAAATTTTCTACTACAACTTTGTACCCTTCCATCTGACTAATTGACCATTCAAGTAAATTACCGAGTAATATGGAGGTATTTTCAAATTTGTTCGTTAGTTGAGGTAAGATTTCATCTAGTTCTTCTTTAGATGTTGCATTTATTTCGATGAGTTGTATTACGCCTTGTAAAGAACTAAGTGGGTTTCTAAGATCATGAGCAATTATCGAAAAAAGTCTATTTTTAATAGAATTAGCTTCATCAAGTTTTCTTGCTTTCTCTTCAATGATTTGATTCTTTTTAATTAACAATTGATTCGCTTGAATTCTCTCTTTAGCTTTGTTCCGTTGAATTAAAAGGATACTTAAGATTAAGAAAATGATGATTATCGAACCTGTAATGATAATCCTTTGCCGTTGTATTTGACCTTTGATTTTTAACTCTTGTTCTTGTTGCCTAAATACTAAGGTTTGTTTTTCTTTCTCATATTCTTGTTTTGCAATTAGATTTGCAATTTTTTGATTAACGGTAGCATTTTTTAGACTATCAGATAAATGAACAAAAGTTTTATAGTGCTTTAATGCAATTTTTGGATCATTTTGTTTTTCTGAAATTTTTGATAAAACCTCCATCACTTCTGCAAGATCTGGGAGAGAATTATATTTTTGAGCAATATCTAAACTTTCGTCGGTCTGTTTTAACGCAAGATCAAGTTGGCCAAGATTTAGGTATAATTTTGCCAGGCCTAATTTTGGTTGAACTGAATTCAGTTCATTGTTTTGATCTTTATAAAGTTGAATAGATAATTGATAAGCGTCAATAGAGGCATCAACTTTTGAAAGACCAGCTTGTATGTTTCCAAGCATGTAATAAACTTGAGAAAGACGTTGGTCACCATCAGGGATTATGGTTAAACATTTCTGAATATAATCGAATGCATCATCATAATTATTTAATTCAAAATTGATTTGAGATAGGTTGTAAAATACTGGTACGGTAAGAAGAGTATCTTGATCCTCGAATTGTAGCATGCCTTCATAAATATTTAAGGCTTTATCATATTCCTGTAGCTTTAACCAGACAACACCAATTCCATTCATATTCATGAACAATAAATTATTGTCGTTGTTCTTTTCAAATATATCTTGAGCAATTAAAAGTTGTTCGAGGCCTATTTCATAAAGACCTTGCATTATGTAGTTCCCAGCAAGTCTATAATATAATTTACCTTGTATTATAGATTCAGATAATCCGTGTTTATTTGACCAATCTAAACCTATACGTGTAACTATAAGACCTTCGTTGTATTCTGCTTGGTAGAAAAGGGCTACTGATTTATAAAAAAAAGCTTCTGCAGTGTTTGGATAATTATTTGGGATTCCAATATTGATAGCTTTTTGAGCATAATATAGGAGGCTATCATTATTAATTAAGTAATTTTTTTCTGCATTATCTAGTGCAATATCAAATTGATTTTGCTGAGGTAACACAGTTTGATTAATTAAAAAAGACGCACATAATAATAAAAATGTCTTCTTCATTAAGTGTAAACTAGAATATTCTAAATTAATTAATCGGCTTGTAACTGAAAAACATAATTTATTTAATGTTAAAATATTATCCCCCCATACCAATAGTATTTGATATTTTTGTTAATTATAAGTTAATCCAATACAAATTCTTCACTTTGGTTTTTTAATGAAACAGGAATGGTACTAAGGATAGTGGAAGCAAGAGCATTTATGACATTATTTTTCAAAAATTGACGACTGAAAACCATTCGAATTTTACGTGTAGGTACAGGATCAGAAAACGATTTAATTACACCATTTGCGCATCGTACATCATGATCTTCTAGTGCAAGAAATGGCATTAACGTAACCCCAAAATTCTGCTCTACTAAGCGTTTTAAAGTTTCAAGATTTCCACTTTCAAATACCACATTCCCCCGATTTAATTTTTGATTTTCTTTCTTGCATAATTTTATCGCTTGATCTCTAAAACAGTGCCCCTCATTTAGTAACCAGAGATTTTCGGACACTAAATCCTTTAACTGAAAGGTTTCTAATTTTGCAAGACTATGATCTGCAGATACATATCCTAAAAAGGGTTCTAGAAATAGCTCTTTTTCAAATAAATTTCCTCCTGGTGATGTAGCAATTATTCCAACATCAAGTTCATCGTCGTGAAGGCCTTCTACAATATCTGCGGTAAGGGCTTCCTCAAAAATGAGATCAATCTCTGGGTAGGAGTCCACAAAAGTTTTTAAAAAAATAGGTACTAAATAAGGAGCTACTGTTGGTATAATGCCAATTTTGAAAGACCCTTTAATTTCTCCGTCATTAACAGAAGCGATATCTTCTATATGCTTTGCACCGCTTAATATAATTTTTGCTTGATCAATAATTTTTGTGCCAACTTCTGTAGGAATTACTGGAGATTTAGATCGATCAAAGATTAGTACATTTAGCTCATCTTCTAGTTTTTGAATTTGCATACTCAAAGTTGGCTGTGTGATATATATTTTCTGAGCTGCTGTGGCAAAATGTCGATATTTATCTACGGCAACGATGTATGAGAGTTGGGTTAAAGTCATAAGGCTATGGTGAAAGTCATTATTGGAAATTAAAGATATAAGAAGCTACTTATTGTAATAATTTATTAGAAAACACAGGTCTTAATTTATCCTTTAAGCACTCAAATATGATTTTTGAACCTATTTCATTTGGATGGTTATCATTCTCGATTTGAATTTTTTTAAAATCTAATTGAACAAATTCTGCGACACATGGATACAAATCGATGTATTCATCTTCAGATGATTTTTTTAAGTATTCATGAAATCTTAGTGTATGTGGATCGGTATTTTTAGGCTCAAAAAAACCTGTATTAGCAACAATCAAATCGCAATTATTTGTGATACACCAATCTTTAAGTTTGTCAAGTAGGGCAATGGAAAGGATCAAAGAATAATCACTATAAATATTAAATTGATTTTTTTTTGGAATAATTACCTTTGATTCAACCTCTGAGAATCCATTCGTTACATCTTCAAAATAAACGTAACGCCACAACATCTTGACAAAAATATTAGCTAACTCTGATTTCTCTTGTATAAATCTATACCAGTTTTTTTGATTTAAGTATTGAAAGAATGCGCGAGGTTTCCAACGTTGACTTGGACGTAACTCAAAGTTAGTTGTATCGGATATAACAAATAGATTTTTCGACAAACCCCTAACAACATCTTGATTGTTTAAAAAATATATAACTTTGCTTGGCTGAATAGTTTTTCCATACTCTTCTAGCCATAATGGCCAATCCGCGATACCAGCACCACCGATCGCAGCATTATGAAATTTGATTTTAGTAGAAATGGAAGTATCAGCCCAATTTTGTAAATGACTTACAAAAGTATCTTCTTGTTCAAGTAGTAAACCAAAGGTAAAGGAGTCACCTATTGTAATTATATTTACATCTGTTGAGTCAATTAATTTTAATAACTCGCCTCTGGTACGCTCATTTGTAAATGTATAGTGAACAGTTCGGGGTCCGAATTCATGTAAAGCTTGTCCTTCTTTTTGGTTCATTACAAAACCAGTTTCATGCATCTCAATCCAAGTAACTTTTTTATCTTGGGGGAAAAAGATACGAACACCAAACTCTAGCAAAATTAATGAAAGTAGGCTACTAGTAATTAATAAAAATATATTTTTACTTTTATCTGATAGGTTAAAATTTCCCATCCCATTCAGAATAAAAACGGTTCAGATAGTCTTTCATAAATTGGTGCCTATGCTCAGCAATTTTTCTTCCTGTGGATGTATTCATTCGATCTTTTAAAAGGAATAATTTCTCGTAAAAATGATTAATCGTTGGTCCGTCATCTTTTTTGTAAGCATCAAACGTATCATGCAAAGTAGGTGCCCTTTCAGGATTGTATAACTCCCGTTTTTTATAACCTCCATATGCAAAAGCTCTAGCTATTCCGATGGCACCTAATGCATCTAATCGATCAGCATCCTGTACAATCTTACCTTCAAGTGTTTGCATAGGTGTTTTTACATTGGCTCCTTTAAACGACACATTAGCAATGATATCCTTGACATGGATGATTGAAGTTTCGTCAAGATTTAAAGATTCAAGCCATCTTTGAGCCACTTTAGGTCCTATTGTTTCATCACCATTATTAAATTTGTGGTCGGCAATGTCATGAAGTAAAGCGGGTAATTCAACAATAAAAAGATCAGCTTTTTCTTCTTTAGCAATTGATAATGCGGTATTACGAACGCGATGTATATGCCACCAATCATGACCAGTACCTTCTCCTTCGAGTTCTTTGCGTACATAGCATTCTGTTCTTTTCAGAATATCATCATTCAATAGGTTAAGCATGTGCACAGATCTTCGATTACTTCCTTTTTGAGCCTACCAACACGAGCGAGTGCACTATCAATTTTAGTTTCACTAATTCTTCCTTCTGCAATTCCTTTTTGGATAATATGAATCGCTTTTTCTGCAATATCATTTTCATACATAAGATTATTTGCAAAAATCAGTATATCAACACCAGCATTTAAACTTAATTCAATGGCTTGTTCCAAGCCATATTCTGCTCGAATAGCCTCCATTTGCATATCATCCGAAAATACTACTCCATTATACCCTAACGAATCTCTTAATAACCCCTGAATGATATTTTTAGATAAGGTAGCTGGATATAAAGAATCTAACTTCGAGTTAAAAATATGAGCAGTCATTATGGCATTAATTTTCCGTTCTGAAATTAATCTTTTATACGGGATCAATTCAGATGTATCCCAAACCCCTGTAACATCAGTAATTCCTAAATGAGAATCATCATTAGAACTTCCATGGCCGGGAAAATGCTTAAGCACACTTAGAATTCCTTCTTTATCAAATTCGTCCAGTACATACCCAACATGCTCAACAATTTTATCAGGATTACTAGAATAACTTCGTTCATATTTTGCAATAATAGGATTTGATGGATTGAGGTTAACATCTACCACTGGAGCAAAGTTTGTATTCACACCAACCACCATAAATTCTTGTGCAATATTTCTTGCATAATATCTAGTAGAGTCTTTATTATCTATGTCACCTAAATAAGCAGCACTTTGAGTTTTTGGAAATCCATAATGGCTTTTTAAACGAGATACTTGACCACCTTCTTGATCAATTGCTATTATAGGAGGGGTGCTGGAGTAAGCTACTAATGCTGAAGATAATTTGAGTAGTTGATTGGGGTCTTTGATGTTTCTATCAAATTCTCCTGATTCTATATCATAATCAAAAAGTACAACACCCCCAAGGTTGAATTCCTTTAAATCTTTTACAATATCACTGTCTGAATTAATTTCAGAACCTCGAAATCCAACAACTAAAAGTTGACCCAATTGTTGATTGGTATATTTTGTACTTGAAAAGTCTTTAATAGGTTCGGCTGAGCAAGCCATAAATAAGACTAGTAATGTAAAAATTGTGTATTGGTACATTGATTATTTATTCACTTAATTTCTTGATGGATTAACAAACTATCTAAAACTTCGGTGAAGTTAAAGGATGGTCGCATATCATTATATCTTACTATTTTACCTTCTGGGTCAATCAAGATATAGAACGGGATGCCACCTCCTTTATACGCTTTGAAGGTCTCTTGATCAAAACCATTTCCTCCATATAATTGAGGCCATGGATTTTTAAATTTTTCTAAGTCGCTTAGCCACAGTAGGCTATCTATTTCAGTTGAAATCCCTAAAATTTCAAGTTCTTTCCTAGAATATTGGTCATAGATAGTTCTCATACTTGGAAATTCTTCTAAACAAGGTTTGCACCAACCTGCCCAGAAATCTAGAAGCACATATGTACCTAAGAAATCATTCATTGAATATGGTTTCCCAGTACGATCATATAACGTAAAAGGGATAGCATCGGCACCAGGCGAAACAGATTCAACTTCTGTGTAAAATGTAGTTATGAATTCTATGAATTCTGGATAATCAGCATAGTTTTTCAAATAATCTTGGTAGCTTTTTTTAGCTAATGATAAAGGAATTTCACCAATTCGTTCTGCAACTAGAAATAATTCTGCATATGCCTTTGATTTAGCATCAGAGATTAAGTTCACCACAAACATCCGTTTCTCATTTAACTCATTATATGCAATTCTTTTAATATCATATTCAGCGAGTACTTTTCCATGAGCTGCGTTTACTCTGTCATAAATACCAAAAGTACGAGAATAATAATGAGTAAAATCTCTGATCCCAGCACGTTGAGCTTTCAATGAGTTATAAGAAAAAAATCCAGAATTTACAGCTTGATCGAGCAGTTTTTGGCGTTCACCTTCAACATCAAGATTAGTGATATGAAGTGAAGAATATTCAATGGCTCTTAATTTTATTACAAAGTCTTCTCCGATTGATTTTAAATAAAGATCATTGAAATAAGTATGTTTTAAATTTTTTCTTGCGATCTCTACTTTTTGTTCACTTATTTCAATAGCCCTGTTTGGTTTACCCATTTTAAATTTATCCATCTCAATTTTAATGGCGTTATCAAGTCCTTTGCTTTCCTCTAAAAAATTTTGATAAGCAATATTTTCATCTTCACCATTACCTTCTACAACAACATCAAATGGAAAGGATGACCTTTTAATAGTTAACATTATTTTTTCATCGGGTACTACATAAAGTGGATATTTTTCATCTTGAATAACTAAATAAACAATGTTCGACTCCTTAATTGGAAGTCGAAGCTCAAATGAATGTTCCTTTACATCAATAAGAAATCGTTCTTTATTAGAATATTTATAATGTAGAGGTTTTTTTTCAATGTAAATATCAGCGTTACCTATGTAATCAATAGTACCAATTATTTGTGTTTCACTATTATAGGTGCATGAAATGGGCGAAATAATAAGTAACAGGGATACTGCAATTAATCTAATTTTTTTTTGAATCATCCGTAAGTGTATAAAATGTTAATGTAAATCCAGATGTTAATCCAATGCAATTATACATCGCTTTTTGTGTATTAAAGAAAAATAATTTTTTTTTGTTTAAAGTGTAACAAACCTATGCTGTACACCTCTTTAGATAAATGATACTTAAGTAATATTTAAAATATTTACTTCAAACTCGAAATCTTTAGCATGTTCTTAGATTATTTCTTATTAATTTAATGACATTATAAGTTTTAGATTTCGGCAAATTCGGAAAAAAATAATGATTGAAAGCAACATTAATAGAGACCTAGAAAACAAAATTGATCTTTACGTTAATGGCAAGTTAACATCAGATGAAATTAATGATCTTTGGGTAGAATTAATCCAAGATGAATACTATTTAGACTACACTAAAAGTCTAGCTAATATTAGAGCAGTAATACAACAAGAGAAAAAATCTAAGCAGTATCCAATGTATCGATTAAGAAAAGTGGCATCCTATGGTGTGGCCGCTGCAATAGCTATCATAATTGGTATTGTTGGCGTACTAAACTTCAATATAGACAATACAGAACTAAACAGTTTTGATGCTGTTAATTGGATAGAATACGATACCTACCGAAGCTCGAATGATGATAATCCTGCTATCATTGATAATGAGCTGATAAAAGCTGCGATAAAATTAGCCAACGATGGATATGCTAAAGAAGCAATTGAGATGTTAGAGAAAGAGCTTTTAACAGAAACCGACAATGCTACAATAGCAGAACTTTCATTAAGTCTTGGCTCAATTCAGTATAATCATGGCGATTATTCTAATGCTTTAATTAATTTTAAACGAGTCATTTCAATACAAGATATTGAGTCTCAAATGTTAGAAAAGGGGTTTTGGTATTTAGCAAACACACAAATCCAACTTGATGATTTAGCTGATGCAGAAGTAAGTTTACAAAAAACACTTAGCATGAATGGTCAATACAGCCGTGTAGCAGAACGATATTTAAATGCTATTAACAATCTTGACTAGTAAAAAAAAGCTTACAATTCTTAAGCGCTCTATCAAAATAGAGCGCTTTTTTTATGCCTTATATATAATTATGAAAAAGTCTTGAATGAAAATGACTTTCTCATGTAAACACTAAAAATAGTAATGAGAATAAACAATGATGAATAAAAATAATGTTCATTTTCATGACTATTGATGACTGGGGATGGATCTCCAGTTAAAATAAATGCACCCCAAAAATGGGGATTAGCATTTCCGTTCTGTAGTAAATATAATTTGGCATCCCTTATAGATTCCGATTTACTTTTACCACTATTTAAAGATGTGTAAAATACAGAAGCAAATTCACTAGCTACTTTATCATTTACAGCCCATACGTTTAAAGCCATACTTTTTGTTCCTGCGTATCTAAGAGCCCGGGTTATACCCATTATTCCACTTCCTTGTAGATAATTTCCAGAACCAGAACTACATGAGTTAAGCATGATTAATTCATTATTAAGTTGCTGCTTAAATAGTTCATAAGCGTATAGTGCATTGCTACCGGTTGCACTATCTGCGTTATTCAAATATATGGTACTAAATAGAGGGTCTTGCTCAGATACTTCACTATGAGTTGCTATATGTAAAATCTTCGAATTAGATACATGATCAAGAAAAGCAGATTTTGTTGCCTCAGTTTCTAAATAAATTTTTTGTTTCGGAAAGGCATTTAAAATCTCCGAAATCTCATTAACCTCCTTGGTAGCAAATGGTAAAGTAGGAAGATAAGATTCTTCAAAGCTTTTAAAATCTGATATAGCAAAAGCAGAGAAATCTGTTAATAATTTATTTTTTTTTGGTTTCGTATCTGTGTGATATTCCTTAAGGGAGGCGAAATATTCTATATTGAAATGTTCGATTAAATAAGTGGTTGATCCATAACTATATGGGTTGTCAGGATCAGTCAACGGAAAAATATCTAGTGGTATACGGTAAAAATAATTATCAGGTATAACTATGATCTTATTTGTTTGAAAATCAATGACATCTTTAATGCCAAGAAAGTTAAATATCTCAGATAAATGGTCAAGATTTGTATTGGATGACGCAATTTCATCGGCTACTTTGGTAAATAATAATTTTGCATTACTGTCTAAGATTATTTTTTCTAAACGTACTGTTTTATTTGATATGTAACTTATATACAGTATATCACCAACTTCAGTAAAGTGTAATATCTGTTCGTCTGGTTTTATTCTTTGCTGTATTAGCCAAATAGGTAATTTATTTTCTTTTTTACGGATACGTATTTTATTTAGGATCTCTTCTCTTTCTGCCGAAACTTGATCGATTTGGTTTTTTATTCTAAAGCGTTCTTCTTCGTCATTTTCAAATAGATAGGCCTCTCTTAATGTTATAATTTGAGTATTTAACATTTTATCCCTCGCCAAATCTTCTTCTGAAAGTTTATTTGCTCTAAGAATGGGGCTATTATAAAGTGCAGCGTCGTTTATGGTTTTTATTTCATCTAGCAGTTGAATTGCTTCAAAATCATTCTCCATTGCAATCAGCATTTCTAAATACGTATTAAATGCATGTATATATTCATCTTGCTGTACCCAAAATCCAGTTTGTGTATCCGTGCTATTTCTTGCTCGCTCTAAAACTTGTTCTACAACAGGCTTCAAGTTGCTCACTGCAAATTTTGTATCGCCAGAACTAAAGTGAAGATATGCATTAAGAGTATTATATTTTACAAGTTCATCAAAACCAAGATGTTCGAGAGAATATAATGCGATGGTACTTTGTATATTTTTTGCCGTTTTAATATCATTTTTATGGAGTGCAATTTCCATGAGTCCAATGTTCGATCCAATAAATCCTTTTTTATTTGATCTTTTTGAAGCTATATTCGCGGTGTGGGATAGGATTTCTTCTGCTTGCTCCAGTGAGTCAAGTTCCATAAGAATTTTGGCCATTTCTTGATGAGACCTCAAAAAATTATTAAAATCCAAGTCAGGATTAAAGACCGATGTCGCCATACGAAATTGCTCAAGCCCTTTTACTAAATCATTGTCAATTTTCCAATAGTAGGTACCCATAATTGCATTTAAGCTGGCAATTTGTTGTATGTCGTTGACATTTATTGCGATGTCTTCGGCTAGTTTTAGATAAGAAAAGGCTGTTTTATGATCTCCCAAATCTATATAATAGAAATATAAATTTCGCAGGATAGTCATTCTAAGTGTATAATCACTTTCCTCATCGGCTTCGTCAAACGCATCTAACAGATATCTTAAGTTTTTATTTTTTTGACCTAATTGTTGATAAGCAACACTTAGATTATTTATAAGTCCGGCACGATTTATAGTTGCATAAGGATCATTATATAATCCTTCAAAAATGTCTTTTGCAGCTGTATATTTACCCAACATGTACAAAGCAATTCCTTGATCCTCTTGTGAATCGTATAATTCTTCCGAAAGCTGAAAATAGGTTAATAGAGGTTCAATAATATTTCTATGGACTTCTAATTTTTGGTCATAGCGTCCAATCCTATTATTTGACCATGCTAAAGCCTGGGCATGTCTAATTCGAAAATAGGAATTAGGGAACGACGCATCGGAGATAATTTCTTTATGAAGACCAGAAAACTCAGAAAGTCGATCGGTATTGAATAAAAAATAAGATATGTTGGCTACTTCAAGAGAGTGGATGATGCTAGATTTCCTATCGTTTGTACCATAAAATCGTTGCAGCAGAAATTCTTGATTTTCTATTGATGGAAATAAATAATCATTATAGCTATAGTATATCGCAAACAAGATCAATTGTAGATGCTCTTCGGGGATGTCTTTTAGACTAATTGATTCTTTGTTCGAGATTTTATGGAATAAATGTATATAGTTACTTGGCAAATTGCGAGACGCACTATTTATTACGCTATTTTCAAGCTCTTTGTAGGTACTAGTCTCTCTATGGTAGGCCAGTAAGTAACTTAAATACCCATAAAGTTTGTGTTCTAGAAGAAGTTGAATAAAATCATTGGTTGGGACTACATCATTACACTCAAGAGCAGCTAAGAGTTGTTTTGGGAGAGATGCCGAAGATTGGTTAACAATTCGTTGAACCGAATTTGAATAACTACAGGTAGCTTGATAAATTGTTACTAACGCCCAAGCATACTCCGATGTATTATTTTCTTTTTCAAGTTCGCTAATGTATATATTTGTTTGATTAAGAATCTGGTTTTCAACATTTATTTGCGGAAAGTTAATAATGAGACTAAAAAATAGAAAAAACATGTTGCATCCCTTTGAGTTACAACATAATAAAAACAATAATTAAAATAAGCTCAATTAAATTCTTGGCTTTGGTTTTTGGGTAGGTGTTTGCTCACAGCAGTTAGCGGCATCATCGATCCAAGGGAAAGCGACCTCGTCAATGGTAACTTCTGTAGAAGGAGTGGGCGCTTCGGCAATAGGAGCTTCATGCAAGGGAGCACAAGCGAAAGAAATAGCGAATAAAGTAAGTAGGGCGGATAATGATTTGATGGATTTCATGATATAATGATTAAAATGGTGGTTAGAGATTAGGATAAGCTCAATTAAATTCTTGGCTTTGGTTTTTGGGTAGGTGTTTGCTCACAGCAGTTAGCGGCATCATCGATCCAAGGGAAAGCGACCTCGTCAATGGTAACTTCTGTAGAAGGAGTGGGCGCTTCGGCAATAGGAGCTTCATGCAAGGGAGCACAAGCGAAAGAAATAGCGAATAAAGTAAGTAGGGCGGATAATGATTTGATGGATTTCATGATATAATGATTAAAATGGTGGTTAGAGATTAGGATAAGCTCAATTAAATTCTTGGCTTTGGTTTTTGGATAGGTGTTTGCTCACAGCAGTTAGCGGCATCATCGATCCAAGGGAAAGCGACCTCGTCAATGGTAACTTCTGTAGAAGGAGTGGGCGCTTCGGCAATAGGAGCTTCATGCAAGGAAGCACAAGCGAAAGAAAAAGCGAATAAAGTAAGTAGGGCGGATAATGATTTGATGGATTTCATGATATAATGATTAAAATGGTGGTTAGAGATTAGGATAAGCTCAATTAAATTCTTGGCTTTGGTTTTTGGGTAGGTGTTTGCTCACAGCAGTTAGCGGCATCATCGATCCAAAGGAAAGCGACCTCGTCAATGGTAACTTCTGTAGAAGGAGTGGGCGCTTCGGCAATAGGAGCTTCATGCAAGGGAGCACAAGCGAAAGAAATAGAAATAAAAATTAATAAGATGAATAGTGATTTAATAGACTTCATGTTTGTTGTATATATAAATTTAATAGATAGATTATTGGTTAACTTAAAGAGTTTTCAAGCTCCATTTTGTTACAAAACTATTTTGATTTTATATATTTTATATAATATAGTTTAGGTGAAGAATAAGAGTAAATATTCAGTTTTTTGTTACAGGATAAACCTAAAATATTTTCTATTATGACCCAAAAAAATTTTTTTAAATCACTGAATTTTAATTCAAAAGACTTTGTTTTTGGTTGAAAAATTAAGCTTAAATATCTTATAAATGCTTGCTATATTGTGGATTAGAAATATTTCAATTTCCAATGAATTTAATGACCACTAACTTTTATTTTTTAGCTCTTGTCTAATACACGTGTTGATTATTCAGAATTAGTTGTAGCCTTGCAAAAAGGTAATGAAATTATATCGCGAGATTTAATTAATGAGTTACTTCCACGTCTAGAAGACTATTTAGTTGTAGTGATGAATGCAGAAAGAAGTGCAGCCACAGAATGTGTGCATCAATCTTTTCTAGATGTTTTCGAGCAAATCAAAAAAGATAAGATTAAAGATCACAAATATATTTACAGCTACTTGATTAAATCCTGTAGACATGAATATTTGCGCTATGCAAAAAAGGAACACAAATTTAAGTACGAAGAAGATGCGTTAAACACGCTATATGAACCAGAAGAACAAATTCAAAATTTATTAGATCAAGAAAGACAACGTATTCTAAAAAAATGTTTAAATGAACTACAAGAAAAGTCTAGAGTATTTATTGAATATTTTATTGATAAACCTGATGCTTCAACCGATGAGGCAAAAAAACAATTCGGTTTATCTGGTGCAAACATTAGAACAAGAAAATCAAGGATTTTAAGCCGATTACATCATTGCTATAAACGTAAATCTAATGAGTAATTAAAAGGAAATACTAATTCCAGCAGTTGTGAAATTGATCTGTTCTGTAATTTGAAATAAAGACTTTGTATAGGGGTAGTGGGAAAAATAAAGTATTAGATCAAAAAGTAATAAAAATCCGCCTTGAAGGATTAATGATCTCCCGTATCCTACAAAACGAGACTTATTTTCATTAAGACCTTTATTAAGTAAGTAGGAACCTGTTGCAATATAAATTAGATCTAGCCCCGCATTTATTAGAAGAATACGGTCAAATTTTTGCATTTCTGAAAGCATTAAACTTGATTCCATATCAAATGCAGTATGTGCAATGCTAGCTAATCCGTACGTTGCGATTCCAAGATTAACAATATTCCATGCACCATTCATTTGAAAAAAATATTTTGCATCATTTGAGTAATGATAATTTCCAATAAATCCTGATAAAATATTTAAACTTGCCCAGCTTGTAAGTACAATCATTCCCGTTTTTTGTATTGAAAGAGATTGTTGATGATAAAATATTGGCTCAAATTCTGTTAATTGTGCGTGTAACACATCTGGAGATATCATGAAAAAAGATGCCAAAGCACCTGAAATAAATATTCGATTTAATATGTAACGTTTTTTCATTTTGATACTAAAAATGTATTATTTGATGCTCAAGTATACCAAAAATGGTTGCTTTTCTTGAATGTTTAATGGTATATGAACCAGTCAAAGTTCCAAATGCTGGGAGAATAGCCTTATTTTTTTCAAAATAGAAACAAGGAATCTGTAAACTTTGTCTACCTTTGCCAATCATTTTTACGGCCGGATGTATATGTCCAGAGATTATAAATTTCGAGATATTCGTAGTTATTTCATTTAGATCATGGATAAATACGAATGGATGGTAGTTTAATCTTCTGATGCATTCAATTCCAAGCATTTTATATTCTTCTTCTGGATATAGTTCATGGTTGCCCATGATTAAAACAATCGATATTGAATGGTGCTTGTTCCTCCATCTTTTAAAAGCTCCCCATTCTATATTCTTTTCACTATGAAAGAGATCACCTAAAAATAGAATCTGTTTTGGATTCCATGCTTCTATTAACTGATCTAGCCGTAATAGATTGGTGTCATTTGTAGATTTAGGGAGAGCAATTCCATGTTTACGAAAATGTCCGGCTTTTCCTAAATGTACGTCCGAGATGATTAGTGTTTGTTCATTTTCCCAAAAGATAGCTTTTTCAGGTAATATTCTAAGCAGCTGATGTTCCACTTCGATGAATGTGCGATCACTGATTTTCACTTCACATATTTATTTAGTTGTAACTGCATTTTCCGAACTCTATCAACCAATTTTTCTGAACTTAACCGACCACGTAAACGGTCAACAAAAATTGGAAAAGCATAAGGGGTAAATCGTTTGGTGTAATTTAATACTATTTCTTGAGTTTGAATTTTTTTTAAAACCTTTCGAAGTCGAATTTCATCTAATTGGAAAAATAACACTTCGTCAAAAGCTTGTTGTACTAATAAATGGTTTGGCTCATATTCTAAAAAAACATCATACATTAAACTGGTCGACATTCTTAGATGTTTAGTTTTTCTTTGTTCGCCCGGAAATCCTTTGAATACCAGTCCTGCGACTTGTCCGATTTCCCAAAATTTTCTTTTTGCTAATTCACTATTGTTTAAGCTAGCACTTATATCCTCTAAAATATGTTCAGGCGAAAAAATATCATGTTCTAATGCTTTTTCAATAGGGATGTCTTGATCGGATAATAACTCGAACCCGTAATCATTCATAGCGATTGAAAAACTTATGGGCAACATCTTTGCAATTCGATGAGCTACCAATGCAGACATGCCTTCGTGTACATATCTTCCTTCAAAGGGGTAAAAGAATACATGGCAACCTTCTCTTGAAAAACTTTTTTCAATTAGAAATTGATGTTCATTTGGTAATAAAGACCACTCTTTTTGAACATTAAGAATAGGAGCTATGGTTTCTAGTTCAATCATTCCAGTATTTCCATCTATAGCTTCTTGCATTGTTCTACGAAGAATGGATGTCATATTAGAAGACAAGGACATTCGACCACCTTGCCAACTTGGAACCTTAGATTTAGTACCTTTAGCACGCTTTACATAGGCTATCATATCTTTTAATTGAACAAGTTCTAGGTTCCGACCAGCAAACCAAAAAGTATCACCTATATTCAAGCTAGCTATAAAGGTTTCTTCTATAGTACCGAGATTTCCCCCCGAGAGATACTTTACTCGCATCATCGAATCGGAGGTAATGGTTCCTATGTTCATTCTATGCCGGCGAGCAATTTTTCTATCTACTACTTTATATAATCCATGTTCATCAATGATTACTTTCGAATATTCTGGATATTTACCTAATGATTTTCCACCAGTGGTAATAAACGTTAGAATCCATTCCCATTCATTATGCTGTAATGTTTGGTATGCAAATGTCTTTAGAACTTCATCTAAGATGTTTTCAGGATGAAATCCATCTGAAACTGCAAGAGTTACTAAATATTGAATCAATACATCAAAAGGTTTCAAAATGGGTTCTTTGCTTTCCAATTCCGATTCATCAACGGCATTCCTTAGCGCGGCAGCTTCAATCAATTCAAGTGCATTAGTGGGTACGAAATAAATGGAGCTTTCTTCTCCGGGGCGGTGTCCGCTACGGCCTGCTCGTTGCATAAATCGAGCAACTCCTTTAGGACTTCCAATCTGTATCACGGTGTCTACGGGTCTAAAATCGACACCTAAATCTAAACTAGACGTACAAACTACCGCTTTAAGTATTCCATCATGCAAGGCTTGTTCCACCCAATTACGTACCTCTCTATCTAATGATCCATGATGTAAAGCAATTTGGCCTGCATAATCAGGCCGTACTTCTAATATTTTTTGAAACCACATTTCTGCTTGATTTCTAGTATTTGTAAACACCAAAGTAGAGGTATGTTGGTCTATAATAGGTGTAATTTTATCCAGCAGGTTTAGACCTAAATGACCAGACCAAGGAAAGGTTTCCACATCATCTGGAAGTACTGAATGTACATTTATATGTTTTTTAATGTTCGCCTTAACAATTTTTGAACTCTCTTTTTGATGATCTACACCCAGTAACACTTCTAAAGCTTGGTCAAGATTTCCAATTGTTGCTGATATCCCCCAAGTTTGTAGAGCTGGTTTTAGTCCTTTTAATCTGGATAAAGCCAACTCTATTTGAATTCCCCGCTTAGATCCAATCAGTTCATGCCATTCATCAATGATTACAGTATTAAGTGTGTTAAAATGGCGAGGATAATTTTTTTGAGCAAACAAAATATGAACACTCTCTGGGGTAGTAATCAATACCTCAGGCATTGTTCTATTTTGTTTTTGTTTAATGGATGGAGAAATATCGCCTGTTCTTCTGCCTACTTCCCATGGAATTTCAAGTTCATTTAATGAGGTTTGAAGTGCATGTTGGATATCTTTCGCAAGGGCGCGTAGTGGTGTAATCCACAACAATTGTAAACCATTTCCAGTTAACTCTTGATAGTTATTTGGATGCTGATCAATCCATTTAATAAGTGTTGGCATCCAAAGAGCAAATGTTTTACCAGAACCTGTAGGGGCATTTAGTAACCCATTTTTTTTATTTAAAAAATCACGCCAAACCTCTTTTTGAAAAGGAAATACTTCCCAGTTGTTAGTTTTAAACCACTCTTCTACAATATGCCAACCTTTTGTGTTCAAACGGATGTAAATTTTTTTATTCAGTACTATAAATTCGAATTCTTTCTTGCAACTCAGAGTAAAAAATCTCAATATCGAACCATCTAACTAATCAATTAAGCGAAAAATACAATGTGGCTGAATATAAAATCGTTCGATCAATATCATGAAAACTTTGAAGCTAGTGAAAAAGAGAGATTGGAATTCTGGGATCATGAAGCGGGCACATTTTATTGGCGAAAGCGATGGGATAGTGTTCAAACAGGTGATTTTGAAAATGCAGATATTCGATGGTTTGTTGGGGGTAAATTAAACATCACTGAAAATGCCCTTGATAGACATTTAAACACTATTGGAAATAAAACAGCTTTTATTTTTGAACCAAATCATCCAGATTCGTTTCGAAGGTCAATTACTTATAAACAGCTCCATGAAGATGTATGTAGATTCGCGAATGTATTAGAGAGTAAGGGAATAAAAAAAGGTGATCGTGTGTGCATATATATGGCAATGACTCCAGAATTAGTAATATCAGCACTTGCTTGTGCTCGAATTGGAGCAGTTCACTCCATTGTTTTTGCTGGTTTTTCTGCACAATCGCTATCAGAACGTATTAATGATTGTAAGGCAAAAATGTTAATTACCAACGATGGTCTACGTCGAGGAGATAAGCATGTGCCACTCAAAGATATTTCGGATGAAGCTTTAAAAACCTCTCCTAGTGTTGAAAGTGTAATTGTTTGTCAAAGAACAAATCGCGAGATACAATGGGTAGAAGGAAGAGATCGTTGGTGGCATAATTTAATTCGAAATGCATCTAAAGAGCATGAAGCAGTAGAAATGGACGCAGAGGATCCATTGTTTATTTTATATACCTCTGGGTCTACAGGAAAACCCAAGGGCGTGGTTCATACATGCGGTGGTTACATGGTATATACCAGTTATTCGTTTCGAAATGTATTTCAAGTTGGTGCAGATGATATATATTGGTGTACTGCTGATGCAGGTTGGATCACGGGGCACAGCTATATCATTTATGGCCCTCTTTTTACTGGTACTACAGGTATTATCTTTGAAGGCACTCCTACATATCCAGACGCCGGTCGATTTTGGGAAGTAGTAGAAAAATATAGAGTTACTCATTTTTATACTGCTCCAACCGCTATACGAGCATTGATGAGTTTCGATTTAGATTATGTTAAAAAATACGATTTAAGTTCTTTGAAGGTACTTGGATCGGTGGGAGAACCCATTAATGAAGAAGCTTGGCATTGGTATAACGAGCATATTGGAGGTAACAGATGTTCTATTGTTGATACTTGGTGGCAAACGGAGACAGGCGGTATAATGATTTCACCTCTTGCAGGTATTACCCCTACTAAACCAGGATTTGCAACACTTCCTTTGCCTGGTATTTTCCCAGTGTTGATGGACGAACATGGAAAAGAAATACATGGGAATAAAGTAGAAGGTAATTTATGTATAAAATATCCTTGGCCATCTATTGCACGTACTGTATATGGGGATCATGAGCGGTATAAACAAACTTATTTATCTACCTATAAAGGCTACTACTTTACGGGGGATGGATGTAGGCGAGATGAAGATGGGTATTATCGTATTACAGGCCGCGTAGATGATGTCTTGAATGTATCTGGGCATCGGCTTGGAACAGCCGAAATAGAAAATGCTCTAGATGAACATCCAAAGGTGGTAGAAACAGCAGTTGTTGGATATCCACACGATATAAAAGGGCAGGGAGTGTATGCATTTATGATATGTGAAGGAAGTATAGAAGATACATCTGTATTCAAAAAAGAACTTTTAGATTTGGTGATAAAGATTATTGGACCCATTGCCAAACCAGATAAAATTCAGATTGTACCTGGTTTACCGAAAACTCGATCTGGTAAAATTATGAGGCGTATTTTGAGAAAAATAGCCGCTAATGATTTAGAAAATGTTGGTGATACTTCAACTCTTTTGGATCCAAGTGTAGTTGAGGCTATCAAGCAAGGAAAAGCAATTTAATTCATGCTCTTATTAGGTAGAATAGTTCTAAAAATTCAATAAGTAACCTACAGGTAAAAATAATAAGCTTATAATTAATAAAATCAGCCGAAAACGAGTACTTATAAGTACTTCATTATAAAAAATTCCGAAGGTGTAAGGATTTGTCTTTAGCCAACTATAGTAATGGATACGGTGAATTGAACCCAGAGCCATTGTCACATGCCCATGAATAATGGTAATCATAAATGGAATGGAAAATATGAATGCACCTATGTATCTCAAGGCTTCGGCCAAGCCTATTAATTTTGCTGTGTAATAATATGGCCAGGCAAATAGAACGATCATTGGAACACTAAGTATCCAATTTATTAAACTAATTCTAATAAAATTTGAGTTAGAAAATTCAGACATCAAATTTGAGAAGCGATAAGCATTTCAATTTCACGATATGGCATATTAAACATTTTGCCTAATGATTTTTTAGTGATATTATTTTTATAAGCATAAGTGCCGTTTCGAAGTGCAACATTATCCCATAAACACTCTTTAATTCCACCGGCATCTCCAATAGCTAACACATAAGGGACCAACACATTATTAAGGGCATAAGTTGCTGTACGAGCAACATTAGAAGGGATATTTGGCACACAATAATGTGTTACATCATGCACCTTAAAAATTGGATTAGAATGTGATGTTGCACGGCTTGTAGCAACACAACCACCTTGATCAATAACGGTATCAACAATAACACTTCCTGGTTTCATTGAAGCAACCATTTCCTCTGTTACTAAACAAGGAGAACGATCTCCATTAGCCATTACAGCTCCAATAATTACATCAGTGAATTTTAGGGCATTGCTTAAATATTGTGTATTAGCAACAGCTGTTATGATTCTTCTACTCAACGCACTTTCAAGATAGCGTAAGGCTGCTAGATCATTGTCCATTACAAAAACTTGTGCTCCATAACCAAGTGCTGTCCTAGCTGCATATTCAGCAGTTATGCCTGCCCCCAATATCACAACGGTAGCTGGTGGTACCCCAGAAATTCCTCCAAGCATAATACCTTGACCACCACTAAGACTTTCCATGTAATGAGCTGCAATTTGCACAGAGATTGATCCTGTTATTTCATGCATCATTCTAACTATTGGGAATTCATTATCTAACCCACAGATGAATTCATAACCAATACCAGTAACCGATTTTGATGTTAATGCCTCAAAATACTCGGCAGACTGATTACCAAGATGCAATGCAGAAATAATGGTTTGATGGGGTATGAGGTAATCAATTTCATTTTCTGATATTGGAGCAACCTTTAAAATGAGCTCTGATTGTTTGAAAACATCTTCTGTACTGTACGCAATGCTGGCACCTGCTTCTGCATATTCATGATCACTAAATTTTGCTTCATCCCCAGCACCTTTTTCAATTATAATCTCATGACCGTTTGCTCTTAAAACAGTAACGCCGCCAGGAGTTAGAGAAACTCTGCGTTCATCATTGGAATGTTCTTTAGGAATACCAATTTTCAGAGAAACCTTACTCCTTGATCGGATTAAATGTTTTTCGAGTGTTTTTCTTCCAATTTGTTCGGTATCAAGGGGTTTAATATCCATGGCCCGCAAAAAATTTTATTTTTTGAAAGATAGGTAAATCAATGATTAATTAGGAATGGTTCAATTAAGAATGGTTCAATTTAGAATTATCAATATGTTTTAAAAATTCGTCTTCATTCCAAATTGGAACTCCTAGATTCTGTGCTTTTGTAAGTTTAGATCCAGCGGACTCTCCTGCTAACACATAATCGGTTTTTTTGGATACTGAAGATGAGATTTTGCCACCATGTTTCTCGATCAATTCAGAGGCCTCTTTTCGAGATAGGGTAGGAAGCGTTCCTGTTAAGACCACAACTTTATCTTTTAGTAATAATGAGGTTAATTCAGTTTCATGTATCTCAAATTGTAATCCATGTTCAAGTAGTCTAGATAAGTTTTCATTGTTTATTGGATTACCAAAAAATTCAATAACAGATTCAGCAATTCTAGGTCCGATTGAATGTACAGCTAATAAATCATCTATTGATACTGATTTTAACGTTTGAAGTGATTTGAATGCTTTAGCCAGATCTTTAGCCACTGTTTTCCCGACAAAACGGATACCAAGGGCATACAGAACACGCTCGAAGGGTTGTTCTTTACTCTTAGAAATTGCGTGAATAAGATTATGAGCTGATTTTTCAGCCATTCTCTCTAAAGGAATGATTTGATGAACGCCTAAGTCGTATAAATCTGCATAATTTGAAATCAATCCCTCTGTTACTAATTGATCCACAACAGATTCTCCTAGCCCTTCGATATCTAAGGCATCACGGGAAGCAAAATGCTCAATTTTAATTCGAACCTGAGGTGGACACATAGGATTAATACATCTCCATGCAACTTCACCCTCATATTTTATAAGTTTAGAACTACAAGCGGGACAATTTTTCGGGAAGATGAAGATGGGCGATCGTTCTGGTAAGTCCGCATGGACAACATTCACTACCTGTGGGATTATTTCCCCGGCTTTTTCAACAATAACTTTGTCGCCAATTCGGATATCCTTACGATGAATCTCTTCTTCATTATGCAAGGAGGCTCGTTTAACAGTAGTACCTGCGAGCAAAACAGGTTCCAGTTCTGCAACGGGTGTAATAGTACCCAATCTACCCACCTGTAATGAAATATCACGTATCATGGTTTGAGCTTGCTCAGCTTCGAATTTATAGGCTATTGCCCATCTAGGGAATTTAGATGTTGAACCTAATATATTTCTTAAGTTTGTTTGATTTACTTTAATTACCACTCCATCAGTTTCATAAGGAAGTTGATGTCTAATTTCATCAAAATGATTAATTGTATGCAGAACTTCCTCCATGTTCTTACAAACTTCTGGAAATTCGTTAAATGGTAAGCCATACTTTCTTAAGAGCTCAACCTTATTGCATTGAGTAATATCCTCAGGTTCATCATCAAATATTAAATCAAAAGCGAAAAAACGAATAGGGCGTTGAGCAACGGCTTTAGGATCTTGCATTTTCAAAGAACCTGCAGTTGAATTTCTCGGGTTTGCAAAAATACTTAATCCTTCTTCTTGGCGTCTTTTGTTCAATCTTGAGAAAGCTTCTTTTTCCATATAAGCTTCACCTCTTACTTCAACTACATCAGGGTAGTCTCCCATTAATTCTAGAGGTATATCTTTAACCGTTTTTAAATTTTTAGTGATATTGTCCCCTTGTTCACCATTTCCACGAGTTGCCCCTAATACCAATATTCCATTTTCATATCTTAAGCGAATGGAAGCCCCATCAAATTTTAATTCAACTAAGTAGTTATAGTTAGAGTGGCCAAGGATTTTTTTTATTCGTTCATCAAAGTCCGACAATTCTTTAGCATTGTATGTATTGTCTAAGCTAAGAAGTGGTATTGGATGAACTACTGTTTCGAAAGTTGAAGAAACTTTTCCTCCCACTCGTTGTGTAGGTGATTTAGGGTTTACTAAATCAAATTGGAGTTCTAAAAATTCTAGTTCCTTTAGAAGAGTATCAAAATCTTTATCACTCAAAAAAGGCTGGGCATCCTCATAGTAGGCATTATTGGCCGCATTCAGAATGTTTCTAAGTTCTTCTATCCTTTTTTTGGCCTGTTCTAGATTCATGCTTTGCATTTAGTTCTGCAATGGAAAAATGAGACTATCGGGTGCTCCTACCTCAAATGGAAAAATAATTGGTGGCGGAGAACTGAAAGTATCAGCACTAAGAATATCTCTCGTTAATAGGATGGAGTCAAAGGTTTCGTTGTAGTTATCAGCGGGAGAATTTGAAATCACATGGCCATTGAACAAGAGAAGCATTCTCGAATATTGACCTCGAACAAGAATAGTATCTTTAAAAGTAAAGTTAAACGCTTCACCTTGTTCCATCCAAAAAGGGTTAGTTCGCCAATTAAAATCTGAGGTTACTCTTACCGGTTCTAACTTATCAAAAGCTGCATAAATGGTTAGTGTAAGTGTATCTGAAAGAACTGGATTAAAAACCGAGGATTCATTTTGAATTGTATTTTCTGGTAGCGAAGGTTCATCTTCTGTTATCGGAGGATTAATATCACTACTAGGTTCGTTCGTTGTAATCGAGTCTGCAGGGATCTCGTTAACAAAAGGATCATTTTCTTGTTCTACAGCTACTGGTGAAGGTGAAAACATATCTAGTATTGGTTGTTTGAGGACATAGACAAGAATTGTGATACCTAAAACAAAACATGCAATAACTACAGGGTAAATTAATTTCTTATTCGTTGATGGTGCACTAAATTGTTTCCCTAGATCAGCCCAATTTACATTATCAATAGTAGAATTCTGAGAGATTTCCTCAACATTCTTTATCTCTTCACTAGGTTTTTCGACTTTATCGTGACTTTTTTTTGAATCAGAGATTTTAGATATACCATGGCTTTTAATTAAATCTCCATTTATGATAGATCCAGGAACGTAGAGGTCAACTTCAAATAAATCTAGTGCCTGCACCATTACTTCTTCAGATAGCCCAAGAAATTTACCATAACTTCTAACAAAGCTTCTGATATAGGTTTTGTTGGAACCTTGGTCATCAAAAATTGAATCATTTTCAATAGATTCTAAAACAGATTTGGGAATTTTAATTTCACTGTGAACTTCTTCTAACGAGAAACCCAAGTTATTCCGTAAAACAGCAAAGTCTTTACCAAGCGACATAATTATTATTGATTTTCGGCATTGATATTTTGGCTCAAACTAAGTAAATAAAGTTTTTAGCAAAAGTGCCATCCATATTTTTTGAATGTATGAATTTGGGGATAAATTATATTAGAGACGGAGTAAAAAAAATTTTATTTCCACACGTATGTGTGCTATGCGGACATCATTTACCTAAAACCTATTCTTTTGTGTGTGAATCATGCTTAAATAATAGGTTTGAGGAAGTTGAAGAAGGAAATCAAAGAATTGAGCCCAATATTATATTACCAGAAGGAATTGAATTTAAGTATTCTATGTGGCGCTTTGATAAAGGTGGATTTTTACAAGACTTGCTTCACAATTTAAAATATCATCAAATGGAAGGGGTTGGAATTGATCTTGGAAGACAACTTGGAAAACAAATCATTTCTAAAACTTCACTTCAAAAACATTCGAAAATAATGATAATCCCTGTTCCACTTCACAAGAAAAAAGAAAAGAAACGAGGGTTTAATCAAGCAAGAATATTAAGTGTAGGTATAAGAGATACAACAGATTTTAAACTGGTAAATAAAGGGATAGTGCTAAGGGTAAAGAATACAAAAAACACAAACAGGTTTTACACTCAAAAAGCGAAATGAAAATCTTCAAAATGCCTTTTACGTGGAGAAACCTGAAAAAGTAAAAAATCAAGAATGTTTAATAGTTGATGATGTTTATACCACGGGATCTACTACTTTTGAGTTAGCAAAGGCACTCAGATTAGCAGGAGCGAAAAAAATATTCATCGCAACAGTAGCCTGTGCCTGAATCCATCAAACATTCGCTGTATATTAACTAAATGGCTATAAAAAATTCAAATTCTGGTAAATGGCAAATGATGGAGTTGCATGATGGTATCACAACTTCCAATGGATCATGGTATCACATAAATACAGCACAAATTGATAAATATGTACCAGAATTATTAAAAAAAATACAGCTTGCAACCATTATAAAGCAAGCAGATGCTTGGGTTTTTAGTGTAGATGCTCTTTCTCTACTAATGTATTTTTTCCTTGTTTTTGTGGCGATAGACCCGCTTACGGCATGTATCATAGCATTAGTATTTTATCTGATATTCTATTTCAATACTAGTGCGGTTGTAAATATTCAATTATCGAGATTAATCCAGATTTTTTCTAATGATGGTTTTTTATATGGCCTATCAGCTCTTTTTTTGATAGGTATTTCTTTGAATAAAAGCGTCCTTGCCTCACTTTCTCTTGACATCGAGATGAGCGCATTATGGTATGGTATTGCAATGGTTTTTGTATGTAAAGTTGGATTACTACGACTATTTTTGAGATATCTAACAGCAAAATTCTCAAAAAATAGTGTAATGCGACAAGATCGTATTCTAAATATGCTGTTGATCAGATATGGCCTATATCATGGAATATTGACAAAAGGGGTGAATGAAATACAGGATGAATTACTCAGATTAAAAAACTATCACAAGACAAGAAATAAGAAATGAGATTTATTCTTCTGTTGATAATTTCACTTACAGCTCTAAGCTGTCGATCCACATCACCATTTATTGGTTACTCTGGTAATATCAGTATATCTGCTCAATCAGTAATAATTAATTCTACTAACCAGTATTTCAATGATGAGAGTATTGGTGTGGTATTAAACAGTGATTATGTGGGAGAAAGAGGAGATTTTTATCTCAATAAGGTATTAGATGGATACTACCCGCAGACAAGTGGAGTTAATTTTTCAAATGATGATGAAGCCAGTCTATCATTTCGCGTAAAGAAAGTTCAAGTTAGAAATGGATTTACAATGAACTTTGTTGATCCAGGTCCAATATATCAATTAAAGATGGAGGTAGATATCTTCGAAAATGGAGAGTTTGTTACAAATGAAACTTATAGATCAATAGTGAACATGGCGCGAGTTGTAAAAGGGCATAGAGTATGGAATTGGCTTAAAGATGAAGACAAAGAAAATATCGAAAACCAGATCGATACTTTTGGAATAGGGTTAAGAGGGCTATATCGAAATTTATATTTCAGGCATTTAGATATTTCACTTACTCTATGAAACATTTCTATATCATCCGACATGGTGAAACGGAATTCAATAAGTCTAAACTGTTACAAGGAAGAGGAATTAATGCACCTTTAAACGAAACAGGGTGGTTGTAAGCCAAAGCGGTAGCAAATGCACTAGAATCTTATCCAATCGAGAAAATTGTTACTAGTAGTTTAATTAGAACAAAACAAACTGCTGCTCCTTTTGCCCAACGTACGCAAACTGAAATTGAAAGCTGGTCGGAATTTGATGAAATGAGCTTTGGGAATTTTGAAGGAAAACCATTTTTTGATGTTATTGAGCATTTAAAGGAACTGCAAGAAGTATGGTCGAATGGTCAAATAGATGTAGAAGTTCCTGGAGGTGAGTCGCCAGAAGAAGTATACGAACGAGCTGCAACAAAGCTAATTGAGATAGCTGAAAGTAGCGCTGAGACTCATATTGCTGTTTTCATACACGGTAGATTGATTCGAATTCTATTATCTGGAATATTAGGGTATGGACTCAAAAATATGCAAAACATTGAGCACGAAAATGGGGCTATCAATCATATTACATGGGAGAAGGGTGTATTTTATGCTAATAGACTAAATATGACAGAACATTTAGAGCATTTGAAAATTGATGTTTAATATTTTCTGATTCAAACTAAGCAAGCGGTAAAAAAAGACCGTATTTTAGAGAACAAATAAACTTTAAAGTTGGTTAGCCCATCAAATGAAAAAATAGTATATGAGTGAAAAAGTACGGTCTATGTTTGCTGATATTGCTGGCAACTATGATCGAATAAATACAGTGCTTTCCTTTGGTATTCATCATGCATGGAGAAATAAAGCGATAAAAGAAAGTGGAGCAAAAACTGGTGATCATGTGTTAGATTGTGCAACAGGGACTGGAGACCTCGCTATAGAGTTTAAGAAAAAAGTAGGAAGCGAAGGCTACGTTTTAGGTACCGATTTTTGTGCACCTATGATAGAGCCAGCACCTGCAAAGGCTCAAAAAAAAGGACTTAAGGTAGATTTTGAAGTTGCTGATGCTATGGATTTACCTTACGATGATAATACATTTGATATTTCAAGTATTTCTTTTGGTATCCGCAATGTTGATGAACCCGTAACTGCTTTAAGAGAAATGGCTAGGGTTGTAAAACCAGGAGGTAGAGTTGTAGTTCTAGAATTTGGACAACCCAAAGGGTTACTAAAAGTACCATATGAAATGTATAGTCAACATATTATGCCTGCAATTGGAGGGTTTTTAAGTGGTAATAGAGATGCTTATACGTATTTACCCCGAACAAGTGCAACTTTTCCAGCAGGGAAAAATTTTTTAAAATTGATGGAAGAAACCAATAAGTTTTTAGACTATCGTGCAGTTCGCTTAACGGGTGGAATTGCGTATATCTATGTTGGTTTAGTCCAATAATCGTATATTTCGACCCTCTAACCATATTGTAAATCATGTTAATAGAAGAAATTAAAAAAATCATTCCTCATCGCTATCCATTTTTACTTGTTGATCGAGTGCTAGAATTAGAAAGTGAAAAAATCACAGCAATTAAAAATGTAACAGTGAATGAAGAGTTTTTTAATGGTCATTTTCCTGGTCAACCCATTATGCCAGGGGTATTACAGGTAGAGGCTCTAGCACAAGCAGGAGCCATATTGTTAATGAAACAAAAAGTTGAAGACTCTGATAATAGTCTCATGGTATTCACTGGAATTAAAAACTGTAAATTTCGTCGTCAAGTTGTACCTGGTGATCAGCTAAAATTGGTTGTAGAACTAGGTATGATGCGTAGAAATTTTGTTACCATGATTGGTACAGCTTCCGTTGATGGGGAAGTAGCTTGTGAACTAGAAGCATCAGCAGCAATTGTACCAAAAGAAGGATAATGAGTACTCAATCAGGGTTAAAACGTCCACCAAAAATTACCACACAAACTGTAGTTGAAATGAAACATCGGGGCGAAAAAATCTCGATGTTAACAGCTTACGACTATACCATGGCAAAAATTGTTGACCAAGCTGGGATGGATATTATCTTGGTAGGAGACTCTGCCAGTAATGTAATGGCCGGCTACGAAACAACAGTCCCCATTACTTTAGACCAAATGATTTATCATACTGCTTGTGTTGTTAGAGGTGTTGATAGAGCTTTGGTAGTTGCCGACCTCCCTTTTATGAGCTATCAAGTAACTCCTAAAGAAGCGCTCATATCTGCAGGACGGATGATGAAAGAAGCTGGTGCACATGCTGTAAAGATGGAAGGGGGGAAGCCTATATTGAATACTGTAAAAAAAATTGTTGATGCAGGTATTCCCGTAATGGGGCATTTAGGCCTAACACCACAGAGTATATATAAATTTGGAACGTATAAAGTACGAGCTCAAGAAGAAGAGGAAGCTCAAATACTTATTGAAGAAGCAAAACTTTTGGAAAAGGCAGGTTGTTTTGGAATTGTATTAGAAAAAATACCTGCAAAGCTCGCTAAACAGGTAACAAACGAACTAGCAATACCAACTATTGGTATTGGTGCAGGTGCAGATTGTGATGGTCAAGTATTAGTTGTACATGATATGTTAGGAATGAACAAAGGATTTAATCCACGATTTCTCAGGCGCTACGCTGATATACATTCAGTTATGACAGGTGCAATCGAACAGTATATCAAAGATATCAAGGATAAAGACTTTCCAAATAAGGAAGAGCAATACGGAGCTTAAATGAGTGAAAAACCATTTATCTTGATTAGTAATGACGATGGAATTTATTCTAATGGTATTAAAGCACTTGCGCAGGTAGGTGCAGAGTTTGGTGATGTAATAGTAATTGCACCAGATCGACAGCAAAGTGCAGTTGGTCATGCAATTACATTAGAAACACCATTACGTGCACAGAAAATGATGGTACATGGCAGCTTTGATGGATTTGCGATTAATGGCACCCCTGCTGACTGTGTAAAATTAGCTCATGACCAATTACTTAATCGTAAACCAGATCTAGTACTTAGTGGTATAAATCATGGAAGTAATGCTGGTATCAACATATTATATTCTGGAACAGTTAGTGCAGCAACTGAAGGAACAGTTCTTGGGTACCCTAGTATAGCAGTTAGTTGCACAGAATATGGATTAGATGCAGATTTATCAGGTTGTATGGAAGCGGCTCGTCGTGTTATACATTTCGTGTTAGATAAAGGATTACCTAAAGGAATAACAATGAATGTGAATGCCCCTGCTGGTTCATTTAACGGGATTAAATGGGCCCGTATGGCGGAAAGTCAATATGTAGAAGAATATGATGCACGTAAAGACCCTTTTGATCGACCTTATTATTGGATGTCTGGAAAATTTGAACTCTTGGACGAAGGTAATGATGCAGATATCAAAATTTTAAAAGATGGTTTTGCAACAGTTACTCCAATTCAATACGATCTTACAGATTATGAAATACTTAGGAAATTTGGGGAATACGATTTCTAGAAGGGTTAATAAATCTTTTCATTTAAAATTGCTAAAAATGTTCGGATAGCATTTTGATAATTTCCTAAGCGAATATTCTCATTTGGACTGTGTTGACTATTATCACGGTTTACAGTTGGAACGGTTACAGCAGGAATTCCAAGAGTATTTACAAATGGAGAAATGGGAATAGAGCCTCCACTCATTCGAATCATTACTGGCTCTTGATTGTATGTCTGCTGTAATGCTTTTCGAAGCCAAAGACCAACTTCAGAATCAAAATCAGTTCTGAATGACTGGTAAGCAACTTTATGAGTTAAGGTAGCTATTTTTGGATGCGTAAGTCTTTCTTCTTTAGATGGTGTTCTATCTAAAATCAAATATCCATGATCTAAGATATGCTGTTTTATTAGATGTATTAAACGTTCTGGTTTAGATTCAAGGACAAGCCGAACATCGATTTCTGCCCTAGCCCATCCAGGTATAATAGTTCGTACTTCTTCATTGATCCATCCAGACTGCATCCCCCTGATGTTGAGTGACGGGTATTGTATAGCTTCTTGGTAATAGTTACCCACTTTATCTATTTCTGCAATTTGAAGTCTTTGTTTTATTGACTGTTCATCATCTGGAACAGCTTTTAAAATGGTTTCAATTTCAGGAGTAATTTCAATTCCATCATAAAATCCAGGGATTGTAACTCTTCCATTTTCATCTTTCATAGAAGCGATCAATCGACTTAATCGAACAGCAGGATTAGGAGCATAATTGCCAAAATGCCCAGAATGTTGCGGAATTACAGGGCCATATGTAGTTAATTGGAGTGTTGCAATGCCACGAGCGCCAAAAGTAAGAGTTGGGCGATTAGAAATATGACTAGGTCCATCAAAAATAACTAACATGTCTGCACTTAATAATTCTTTATTCTTTATAACTGCAGTCGGAAGTTGTGGCGATCCTAATTCTTCTTCAAAATCCATTATTACCTTTATATTGTAATTGGGGTAAATATCAAAATCTGTGGCGATATCTAATGCTGTTAAAAAACCAGCAACAGGCCCTTTTGCATCACTTGCAGATCTTGCAAATATTCTCCAATCAGGATCAAATTCAGTTATTCTATCCCATGAAATTACTTCAAACTCTCCAGATTCATTTTTTTGCTTAAGTACTGCTTCGTAAGGATTCTTTTGCAACCAACGAGAAGAATCTACAGGCTGGCCATCGATTTGCAAGTAAATAAGTACTGTTTTTTCAGCATTTTTGGTTTCTTTAGAAGCCAAGAGAAGAGGTACTGTAGGGGTTGAAATTTCTGTTGTCAAAAACCCTCTCGCTTCAAACGCTTTTCGACACCAATGTATATTTTTATGAATATCCTCTCTATTATTGGCATCATTTGGTATTGATAAAAATTCACGAAATATATCTATTGAATTAAGGGCATAATGTTCAATAATAGATTCATTGATTGTTGTTTCTTGAGAAAAAGATAAACTTGAAGTGCTAATAATAAATAGAAGAAGAAGTAATGGTTTCATAATACATGTCTTATTTAGAAATAATGTACTTAAATCATTTGACACTTAATATTACTCTATTATTGGAATTCATCAACGTGGTACTCATCCGCATTAATGGTAAAAGAATTATTTCTTTAAAGAGGAATATTTAATTTTTTCTATCGACACTTAATGCCCAAACTCTGAGAGTTTTTTTGTTACTCCAGTCCAGAAGTCATAGTAGTGTGATTTAAGATCTCGACCAACTTGTACATTAATCTGATTTAAATGGGATAGATTGATACAGCCTAAGTATTGTCCCCATTGTGCACTTTCTACAGATACGAATGAATCATTTTCACCTTCTACATCGAAAATTTGATTGCCTTGAAATTTGAAGATGGGATTAAGAGAATATTTTGTGCCACGCCCAACTGCGGCTGCATAGGAATATATAGGTATGCCATCTGGATCAGGAGTATTAGGGTTAAAACATTTTTGAATATATTCTAAAGTAAGTTGTTCAACCGACCCAATGGCATTACTTCTTTCACTTGGATATACATTATTTCCGAACCAATCAACAATTTCACTTATTGGACCCGCTAGTATTTCTGGAGTTTTAAGAACTAAATCTGCTAAATAAGTGCCATGATGTGGGGTTGCAACTGTTGTAAGTGATTCAATTTTTTCTGCAATATCCAAATGAGCAATAGCATAACGCATATCTAGCCCACCCATACTATGAGCCACTACATTAAGTTTGTCATAGTTATATGCATCACAAAACTCTTTGATTAATCGTACCCAATTTGAGGCACGAGTTTCTATAGATGCATAAGGTACTACGTTAGGTGCTATGGCAGTCATTCCATGCTCTCTCATTAGCATACATGGATCGTGCAATGGTGAAGGTTTAACTAAAGAACCAATAGCGCCAAATCCGTGGCACAAAAATATTGGATGCTTAGTTTTTAGTATTGGTGGTTGAGGAAACACCTCTAGCTGAAAGCGTTTTAGTATATTTCGATCACCCATTATCATCAGTATTTTTTGGAATACGATTGGTTGTTAATCGAATTGTTCGAAATATTGTTCCATTATATATCAGATGAATATGCATATTTTCTTCAGGGAACAAAACTTTCGCTGGGCTATCAATGTTGTAAATTTGAAGCTGATGATTAAGTGCAAGATGAAAACTTGTTTTTGAAAAAGAGGGGTGCACTTTAATTTCATATACAGATCTTGAAAACGTACTATCAATTTCTAGATGAGTTTTTTTAAATTCAGATAAAGGTAATCCAGCAGCTTCAATAGCTATGTCTAACGTAGAGTTTAAATCTTCTAAATCGCTTAATGTGTAAGTAGCTGTAGGTGCTATTGTAAAAAACAAAACCGTAGCTAGAATGCAAGCCGCAATCAACAGGCTTGTAAGTAAATACTTACCTTGTTTCATATTAGCATTATTAAGGGCGCATTATAAAATTCAAAACTCGTTCTGCAATTTCTAGTTTTGTACCAATAAATTCAGTGTTCGATGTTTTACCAAGTAGATATACATGATTATAGTCTGATCCAAATCCTGCTTTATCTTCTGTTAATGAGTTAGCAATAATCCAATCCGCATTTTTTTCTTTAAGCTTCTTTGTAGCATTCTCAAGTAAATGTTGTGTTTCCATAGCAAAACCAATCAAAACTTGATGATTTTGTTTATGTTTACCAAGCCATGCTAAAATATCTATTGTACGGTTTAATTTAATTTGATCATTACTTTTATCTTTTTTGATTTTATGGTCATGCACAATTGCAGGTGTAAAATCAGAAACAGCTGCAGCCATGATAATCACATCAAAAGCAGCATATTTTTTTACTTCATAAAATAAATCTTTTGCACTTACTACTGATTTATTTACAATATTTGTAGGTAATTCTATAGATATTGGACCATGAATTAAGGTTACCTCGCCACCCATCCTTTGCGCAGCTTTAGCCATTGCTACACCCATTTTACCACTACTTGGATTGGATATAAATCGGACTGGATCTATATGTTCACGGGTAGGACCAGCAGTAACCAATACTTTTTTTCCAAATAAAGGTCCAATAACATCTCCAATTATTTCACTAGATTTTTTTAGGATAGCACTGATTTCTGGAAGTCTACCTTTCCCATCTAAACCGCTTGCTAAAAATCCAGTTTCTGGCTCTAAAACATGGTAACCAAACCCTTCAATTTTTTTAAGATTATTGGTAACAGAAGGGGATTCATACATTTCCCCATCCATGGTTGGGCAAATTAAAAGAGGACATCGAGCAGCCAAAACTGTCGCTGTAAGCATATTGTCAGAAATGCCATTGGCTATTTTAGCAATTGTATTCCCTGTACAAGGTGCAATAACGAATAAATCGGCCCATTCTCCCCAATATATATGTCTGGTCCATTCTGTTGAATCTGTTTCATCCGGAAATATTTCAACAGCGACCGAATGTCCCGAGAGCGAAGCAAAGGTATCTAAACCAACAAAGCGGATTGCCGAAGGAGTCATAGTTACTCTTACTTCTGCACCCGCTTTTTGATATTCTCTGAGTAAGAATGCAGCTTTGTAAGCTGCAATTCCTCCAGTTATACCGAGAACTATACGTTTCCCGGAGAGCATTATTTAATCCAATTCTGGTCTACGGAAATAGATATCATCTTCATGCATTTCGCTGATAGCTCTGCGTGTTGCATGGGGTAGTTTTTCAAATGCTTTTGAAATTTGTTCTTGTTCTTCATTGAAAGAAAATTCATCATCATCTTCAAAGCCTTCGAAGTATTGAAGTTTTTCATCCAATTCTAATTTTTCTTGAGCAGCGATTTGACGAGCTCTCTTAGACATGATTACAAGTAATTCGTATTTATTACCGGTTACTTCTTTTAATTTTTCGATGTCAAGTGTTTGAATAGACATATAATTTATGAATTCATGAATTCAGAAACGGTACATTTTACTTCTTGATAAGCCGTTTCCAAATCATCATTAATAATAACCCGATCAAATTGATCGGCGTAAGTAAGTTCTTCCTTTGCCCGTTCTAATCGAATATTTAATGAATCAATAGATTCTGTATTTCGATCGGTGAGGCGCTGTTTTAAGATTTCGAAAGATGGTGGTTGTAAAAAAATACCCAGACATTCTGAGCCGTAAATTTTTTTCACGTTTAACGCACCTTTTATTTCTACGTCTAACAAAACAAAATAACCTGATTTTAACTTTTTATCAACCTCTGAACGTAAAGTGCCGTAACGATTTCCTTCGTAAAACTCTTCCCATTCTAAGAAATCATTATTTTCGATTTTAAGGTTGAAATCGGTGTTTGAAAGAAAGTGATAATGAACTCCATTGGTTTCTTCATTTCTTGGAGCTCTAGTTGTAGCAGATACGGAAAATTTCAGGTTTTTAAAATCAATAAACAAGCGTTTTGCAATTGTACTTTTCCCACCACCAGAGGGTGATACTAGCATTAATATTTTCCCTTTTTTCAATACTTTATTCCACGTTTTGAACTTGTTCTCTAATTTGTTCTAGCATTTCTTTAGCTCGTACAACATGATGGGCAATTCCAGAGTCGTTTGCTTTAGAGCCGATAGTATTTAGTTCACGGTTTATTTCTTGGGTAAGAAAATTAAGTCTTCTACCTGCTGGTTGAGGTTGATCAACAGCCTCCTTAAAAAATTTGAGATGTGCAGCTAAACGTACAGTTTCTTCTGTGATATCCATTTTATCAACTAAAATGGCTACTTCAAGTTCTATACGTTCTTTGTCGAGGTTTTCATTTTCTACCATCAATTGGATTCTATCGAGTAACTTTTTCCGTATTTCTTCGGCTCTACCTTCAGTTACACTTTCTATATGAGATACTGATTGTTCAATTTCTGCAATTCTTGAAAGTAAATCATTTTTTAGTTGACCACCTTCTTGATTTCTCATTTCCATAAGATTCTCAATGGCAAGGAAAGTTGCTTTTTGAACTAGATCCCATTTCTCCTGTTCATTACCATCTTCTTCTTCAGAAATAAATATGTCTCCAAAACTTATAATATCTTTCATTTTGATCGACTCTTCAATTCCAGCTACATCTCGTACTTCATTTAGTATACTCGCATAAAATTGTACCTTTGTAGTATCTATTTTTATGCTTGGTTGAGCATTATCTTGTTGTGTAAGATTTACATTTACATTTAATTTTCCTCTATTAATACTTTTCTGGAATAATTCCTTCAGTTCAAGTTCTTTCTGCTGTAGTTGTTGAGGTAATCTAATCGAGATATCTAAAAATCTACTATTTAAGGTTTTAATTTCGACAGTGGCGTTGAGACCGTTTTCAGCAGCCTCACCTCGCCCAAAGCCGGTCATTGAAATAATCATTTGGCTATTTTGATGGAGATAATTTTAGATTTAATGTACGGAACAAACAATTGCTAAAAAACTAGTGGTTGGCAGATGTTATTGTTTTAGTATCTTCAGTCGAAATAATTTCATTATGTATATTTTAGGAATTTCAGCTTTTTACCATGATTCCGCAGCTTGTTTAATACGGGATGGTGACATTGTAGCCGCAGCTCAAGAAGAACGTTTTACTAGAAAAAAACACGATGATAGTTTCCCAGTAGAAGCCATCAAATATTGTTTGGATTTAGAGGCAATTGAGATTGACGACCTTTCTGCAATTGTTTTCTATGATAAGCCGCTTTTAAAATTTGAGCGCCTTCTAGAAACATATCTTTCCTTTGCTCCGAAAGGTGTAAGATCTTTTATAGTTGCTATGCCTGTATGGTTAAAGGAAAAAATGTTTCTAAAAAAACTAATCTACGATGAATTAAAAAAAGTTGGTTTTTACACAAAAAAGGATGTAATCCTTCTATTCCCTGAACATCATTTAAGCCATGCGGCGAGTGCATTTTATCCTTCACCCTTTAATGAAGCTGCTATTTTAACCATCGATGGGGTAGGAGAATGGACAACAGCCTCTATTTGTCATGGTAGAGGTAAAGAGATAACTCTTCATAGAGAATTAAAATTTCCCCATTCAATTGGATTATTATACTCTGCATTTACCTATTTTTTGGGCTTTAAAGTGAATTCAGGTGAATATAAGTTGATGGGTTTAGCTCCATATGGGAATCCGAACTCAGAACTTGTTAAAGAGTACGTTAATAAAATAAAAACGGAGTTAGTAGATATTCGCGATGATGGGTCTATATGGTTGAATCAAAAATATTTTGACTATGCCACTGGTCTTAAAATGACGAATGAAAAAAAATGGGAATCTTTATTCGGTTTTCCAAGACGAGAAAGTGAAGCCGAGCTTGAACAGCATGAAGCTGATTTAGCATTAGCTATACAAAAAGTTACTGAAGAAATAGTACTAAAGATGGCAAAAACAGCCAAGGAAATAACAGGTGCGAACTCTATCTGTTTAGCTGGTGGTGTGGCATTAAATTGTGTTGCTAATGGTAAGTTACAAAATGAGGGTATTTTTGATAATATTTATATCCAACCGGCAGCGGGTGATGCGGGCGGATCTATAGGAGGAGCCTTAGCTGCACATCATATTTTTTTCGAAAAAGATCGATCTATTAAAAAGACAGATATAATGAACGGGACTTTTCTTGGTCCAGAATTCCATCCAATAGATATTCAACGTGCGTTAAAAAAGTACAATGCTAGCTACACGGAGTATAAAGGGAAAAAATTATTCTCAAAAGTAGCAGAATTACTTGATGATGGGAATGTAATTGGATGGTTTCAAGGTAGAATGGAATTTGGCCCACGTGCTTTGGGGGCAAGAAGTATTATTGCTGATCCAAGAAGGATTGATATGCAGAAAAAATTGAATCTCAAAATTAAGTATCGAGAATCATTTCGCCCATTTGCACCATCAGTTTTAGCAGAAGATGCTTCAGATTACTTCGAACTCACATCTGAGTCTCCTTATATGTTACTTGTCCAGCCAGTAGTTCATTCCAGAAGAGAAGACCTTCCTAAGGGATATGATGTAATGCCACTACGAGAAAAATTGGAAGTTAAACGTTCAGACCTTCCCGCAATTACTCACATAGATTTTTCTGCACGTGTACAAACCGTACATAAAAAAACTAATCCAAAATATTGGCATATGATTAACGCATTTAAAGAGCGTACAGGTTATGGATTGGTTGTGAATACCAGTTTTAATGTACGTGGAGAACCTATTGTATGTACTCCCGATGATGCCTATCGTTGTTTTATGAATACAGAGATGGATATTTTAGTAATAGGTGACTATGTTTTTAAGAAAGAAAATCAACCTAACTGGGATCGAAATATTGAATTTGATAAAGACTAGTAAAAATTGAAGAACATTTATTTAAGGGTCAAGACAACTTAAGGGATATTAAAATTCCATAAGTTGTTGTATGCCAATCCGTAATAAGTATATATACCGTTCACGAATTTCTGAGGCTAAATTCCGACAGATTCTACGCCTTTTTTGCCTAGATCTAACCGCGGTGCAGACCGCCGAACTCAGTGGTATTTCTCGCAATTCAGTCAACAAACATTTAACAGCTATCCGCAGGCGTATCGCCGAGTTTTGTGAGTCCGAATCTCCATTTAGTGGACAGGTGGAAGTCGATGAATCTTTGTTTGGTGCCCGACGAGTAAAAGGTAAACGGGGACGCGGTGCGTATGGAAAAGTATTGGTATTTGGACTCTACTAGCGTAATGGAAAGGTGTATACAGAGGTGGTGCCCAACGCCTCTAAAAAGACCTTACAGGCTATTATTAGAGGAAAAGTAGCCCTAGAAAGTGTGATTCATTCCGATGGCTGGCGAGGCTACAATGGGCTGGTGGACTTAGGGTATGCTAAGCACCTACGTGTGGATCATGGGCGCAATGAGTTTGCCACCTCCACAAGCCATATCAACGGAATAGAAGGCTTTTGGGGATTTGCTAAAACCCGATTAGTTAAGTGCCGGGGAATGCACCCCGCTACTTTTTACCTGCATCTTAAAGAGTCCGAATTCCGATTCAATTATCGTAAAGAAAATATCTATCCAAAACTCTTATCTTTAATCCGAAACAACCCTCTTAAGTTGTCTTGACCCTTATTTAAATACCTATTAATTTTTAATATGTCACCTAATTAGAGAATCGGGTGAAAGAAAGATGGAATTTTTCACGTTCAAACTTTAAATACTTAAAATGGATTTACTAAAAGATTTATGGGGCTTTATGAAGGAAAGAAAAAAATTCTGGTTAGCCCCAGTGATAGTAGTTTTATTACTCCTTGGCTTTCTAATTGTTATTGGTGGAGGTTCTTCAATAGCACCATTCATTTACACTTTATTTTAACTTTGAATGCTTCCAAAACGCGATTTTAAGTACATAAAAACCGATCCGGAGACTCCAAAAACACAATTGGTCATTGTGATAGGGCTATTGGTTATTGCTGCAATTTTTGATAATGAATACATTGCCTATGCATCTTTAATCATAGGACTGATTTCTCTAATTATACCTGTAGCAGGGTTTGGAATTGTATGGGGCTGGTATAAAATTGCTGAGATCTTATCTAGAATCGTAAATCCAATAGTTCTTGGACTCCTTTACTTTTTGTTTATAACCCCAATCGCACTTCTGTTTAGACTTTTTGGGAATGATCCGCTATCATTAAAAAATAATCGAGGGAGCATATTCGATTTTCATGAAAAGACATTTAAGAAAAAGGACTTAGAACATCCATGGTAAATAAAGATCTAATCGTGTGAGTGGCGTGATAAAAGCCAACGATACTATTTTTAACACAATGTTTACTCAGAATATCTCATTAAGCTGACGGCATTAGTGCAATAACGCAACCCAGAGGGTTTAGGCCCATCATTAAATACATGGCCTAAATGTGCATTGCAGGTGTTGCATAGTATTTCAACACGTGCCATACCATGAGTGTAATCGGCTTCATAAGCGATTGCATTCTCTTTAATCGGTTGATCAAAGGAAGGCCAGCCAGTTCCACTTTCAAATTTGGTGGCAGAATCAAAGAGTAGGGTACCACAACAAACACATTCATATTTTCCGGGTTCAAATCGGCTACACATTGCTGATGAAAAAGGCCGTTCTGTACCTTTCAAACGAGTAATGGCATATTGTTCATCTGAAAGCATAGCTTTCCATTCTTCTTGAGTTTTTTCAACTCTTCGATCAGGTTTAGGATTACCATTTCTCGCAAATTTTAAGATATCTATCCACTTTAACATTTCTTCTTCAGTATAACGACAGGTTAATCATTTCAATAAATTTAAAATTCTATTTGCGAAGGCATTCGCTGATTCTGGAGATTTTCCCTCCGAATAAATTCGAACAATAGGTTCTGTATTCGATTTTCTTAAATGAACCCAACCTTCATCAAAATCTACTTTTACCCCATCAATAGTGATAGGGTTTAAACTTTCATATCTAGATCGAACCAATTCGAGAACTTCTTCCGCATCTTTACCAAGGTCTTCCAATTGAATTTTATTCTTACTCATGTAATAGTCGGTGAATTCAGATCTTAGTTCGGAGGAAGTACTTTTTTTCTCTGCTAGATGTTGAAGAACACATGTAATACCCACAAGAGCATCACGACCGTAATGTAAATCTGGTACAATTATTCCACCAGAGCCTTCTCCACCAACTACAGCGTTTATTTCTTGCATTTTCTTAACAACATTGATCTCGCCAACCTTAGATCGATGGCATTCTTCACCATATTTTTCAGTCACTTCATCAGCAATCCTGGAAGAGGATAAATTCGTTGCTGTCGGTCCAGCTTTCTTTGACAGAATAAAATCAAAAACAGTCGCTTGAGTGTATTCTTCACCAAATAGCTCACCGTTATTATCAACCAAAGCTAAACGATCTGCATCTGGATCAGTTACAACTCCAAGATCGGAATTCGTTTCTTTAACTAATTCACATATTTCAGTTAAATGTTTTGGCAAAGGTTCAGGATTATGTGGAAAAATACCGTTAGGCTCGCAATGAATTTTATGAACTGTTTCTACACCAAGAGCTTCTAAAAGTTTTGGAACAGCTATTGATCCGGCACCATTTACTGCATCTACAGCTACGGATAGTTTCGCAGATTTAATAACATCTACGTTTATAAAGCTGAGTTTCAGAATCTCATTAATATGATGATCAATCAGGTCAACATCTTCACACATCACACCAACTTTATCATATTGTTGATAGTTAAAATCACCACTTGTATTAATTTTCAGCATTTGTGCACCTTGCTGTGCATCCATAAACTCTGAAGTATTATTCAACAATTTAAGTGCATTCCATTCAGCAGGATTGTGACTTGCAGAAATAATAATTCCACCTGCTGCTTTATACTTTAGAACACCCATTGCAACAGTTGGTGTTGGGACAATCCCTACTCTAACGACATCACAACCAACACTCATTAAGGTAGATGCAACTATATCTTCACAAAGCTTTCCAGTTGTTCTGCTATCACGACCTAGCACAACAGTTCCACCTTGCACCCATGTTCCATAGGCAGCGGTGAAGCGGGCTAAATTTTCAGGAGTTAAATCGGTTCCAAAAATTCCTCTGATTCCAGAAACAGATACCATTAATGCCATAATTAGCGGTTTATGATGTTTTCAAGTTGTTTAATCCAGGCTTCATTACCAGGGAAATTAGGATTTTGTTTTCTTACTAATAATGCAATTTCTAGTGCTTTTTCAAATTCTCGATTAATTCCATAAGCTCCAGATAAATTATAAAGCATTTGTGAATCTCGGGGATTTATGGATCTTGATTGTTCTAGTAGTAAGATCCCTTCATCAGCATTCCCTTTATGCACTTCAATTGCTCCTAACATTTTTGTAATGAATGCATCGTGTCCATTTATTTCGTAAGCTGTTCTTAACAAGGGTTCGGCTTTGGAAAAATCATTATTATTTAGATAAATACGAGCTGCAAATACATAAGGTGAATCATTCCATGGTTGGTTTCGTGCGAGACTAAAATATTCTAGTAAAGCTTTATTTTCTTCTCCAATAGATTGATAGTATGCTGCTAATTCTACTTTTGCTTCGTCCCAATTTAATCCTGCATGAACTGTTCGAAATGCAAGGCTGTCTGCTTTACTAGTAGTTCTGTATGAAAATTCATACGGCTCGGGTTTGTCACCCAATATGAATGGAAAACTTTGTTTTAAAATACGAATGCGATGATAAGCTATTTGATGGTCGAACTCGGTGAGGTACATGTCATCGAAATAGTCATCTAGGTGTTGAGGTAAGTGTATCAACTCAATATTAAGGTGATCTAAAAGAGATTTTGCAAAAGATTGACCAATAATAAAATATCCTTTTTGGTTTGGATGAAGGTGTTCAAGCATCAACTCATTGCCAATTAATCCGTCTGATGTTGCTGCAGCCAAATTTTCTTCTACTGGTACATAATTAACGTCATCAAAATTTTCTGTTGTTATTTTGATGATATCATTAATCTTTGAGGGTGCACGGAATTTTAAGCCATCTAAATCGCGTGCCAAACTAAACAGTTGTTTAGCTTGATCAATATTTCCTGATTCGTAAGCCTCATTGGCCTTATTGAAAGTAGATAGTGCAGATGGTTGATTGCCATCAATTATATCAACGAAGGGTTTATGATCTTTAAGGTTACTTGCTAAACTTCCGATGAAAACTGGGATACCAGCATGCTGATATTTAGTTATGATTGCATTCAAATTACTTTGATATTGAATCATTGCCAGGTCATATTTAGGGCTATCTAATTCAATTGACCTCGAGTTGATGATACGTTCCATTAAAGTGGCGCTTTCATCGTATTCTTCACCCCCGACCGTTATTGCTAGCCATTTTCCTGTATTTACTATGATTGATCGAAGAAATAAAAACGTTTTAAATCTCTGTAACTTTAAATAAAACCTAACAAATGCGGGGAATCCACCTAAATTTTCATTAGAACCAACACCAAGAGCACCATAGAACTCATTATGACCCGCATAAATAAGAATAGCATCAGGTTTCTGTTCTATTATCTCATCTACTTGATCGAATAAAGTGTAAGAATTAACTGCTGAAATGCCTAAGTTAATCACTTCAACCGTCTTGTCTGGCATTGCATCTTTTAATACATCATATACAATGCGTGAGTAAGTACCATTAAAACCGTATGGATAAGCCGCTGCAGAAGAGCCTCCCATCGCAAAAACTCTAAAACCATTGTCTGGTTTATGTGCTAAAAAAACATCGGCTGAAGGGGAAGGAATAGTGTTTGTATAAAAAAAATAACGAGATGCAAAGTTGGGATTAGGCATTAGATAATCCTGGGTCGGAATACCTGGATCTATGAAAAGTGCATTATCTCCTTTATAGTTTGAAAGTGTCAATACAATTTCTAACAACACAAAGAATAGAACAGGAATAGAACATATAATGCTATAAAAGACGATCTTTTTTCTAATCGATAGTTCTTTAGAAGCGTTGTTTGGGTTCTTTTTGTTCATAGACTATGTTGGAATCCAAGGCGTATCTTTTTCACCAGACTTAAAGTTTTCATATCTGCCAAGCATAAATAAAAAATCGGAAAGTCTATTTAAATATTTTACTGTTAATTCAGAGAGTTCTACTTCCATTGCACACGCTACTGTTAACCGTTCTGCCCGGCGGCACACAGTGCGAGCATGGTGAATGGATGCAGCTGCTGATGTTCCCCCAGGTAGTATAAAATTTTTGAGAGGTGGGAGTTCTTCATCCATTTGATCAATGGTTTTTTCTAGAAAATCGATCTCATCCTGTGAAATTCGATCAATTCTGGTATTATTATTTTGGGGTGTTGCAAGATCAGCCCCTAGAACAAAAAGCTGATGTTGTACTTTATTTAACCATTCATCCACCGATTTAGAAACATTAAACGATCGAACCACACCTAGAATTGAATTGAGTTCATCTACTGTCCCATAAGATTCAATGCGTGATGCTGATTTGGATACGGTCTGACCACCAAATAGTGATGTATTACCATTATCACCTTTCTTTGTATAAATTTTCATGCTATCCGATTCATTTGTCTATCTGTAAGGCTTTGAGAAAGATAAATAATGTTTGAGCGTTCCAAAGAAAAAAATTTAAGTTATACCGAACAACTCGCTCCACCGAGTACGCAAAATTGTGCACAATAGGGATGATTTAAATAAACGCGTTGAAATGATTCCTTCAGCGTGTTACCCATTTCAAATGCCTTATCATAGGCGATTAATGTACATGGTAAAACTACTGGATGTTCTGAGCCTTTTCGTTTTACAACCATGCGTTCTGTTGCACACATTTGTTGTTCTGGAAAAACTCCTAAAATATCCCAACAAGCAGTTGTAATTTCTGGCACATCGCGAGTGGTTGACATCTCAGGAAATACCACGATATTTGATCCATCGGCTACTTGTAAATTGATTTTAAAACTCTCCAAGGTGGATTGATAGCCTAATAAGGCATCATTTTTGGATTCGTTGGCTAAAGAACGACCTGCAAGGCTTACATTAAAACCATCATCCACTAATTTTTTGATGGTGTTAAGAGTGCGGACAAAAGTTTTTGTACCACGTTCTCGTTCATGAATTTCTGCGGTGTAATGATCTAATGAAACTCGCAGAAACAATTGCTCGGGGTAGTTTGATTGTAACCTTATGAGTTCATCGAAATACCGATCAATGGCTCGATATGCATTGGTAAGAACCAAAACCTTGTACCCTCTTTCAAGGCAAAGAGAAAGAATAGGAAGTATATCTTTATTTAAAAAAGGCTCGCCACCTGTAAAAGATATATTGGATGTACCAAGTTCTAGTTCTATAATTTCATCGAGATATTGGAGTACATCATTATAAGTAATGAACAATAATTCATCGTTGGTCGGAGAAGATTCGATATAACAATTTTGACATTGCAGATTGCATCGTGTACCCGTATTGAACCAAAGAGTGTCCAATCTTAACAAATCTACAAAAGCTCGGTCTTCACCTTTTGAAGTAACTTTTTCTTCAACAAATTTACCTTTTGCGGCAAAATTTTCAGCAATCTCAGTTTCTTTTAACAACATGATCCACTTTGGTTAGTTTGAGTTTCATTCAAGGAGAATGGCGCAGAACCTCCGCATCCTTCAAAAATTCCATGATGTTTTGAAAAATCTCCCCAAAAATCGAAATGTTCTTTAAAGCGGGTATTATGAAGCATCATATACGTGTTCCCACAAACGGTATAAATTTTACCAGTTTCAAAAATGTGATGATCGTCTAAAACAAATCTATCTTTTTCATAGTCAATGGTGCCTCTATATCGAACAGCTTGCCCATAGTCTTCACAGTCACTTTCTAATTTGGATAATTTAATTAATCGATAAGTGACTGAATAGAAATTGATATTGCCTACAAGTTCAGATATCCGCTCATCATCTATGGTTATTTTATTAGAAGAAACTGCACGTGGGTCGAAAAACCCAACCGATTTTGCAGTATTTAGAAAGTCATTCCAGTACATAGCTCCACCTAAACATTCACCATAAATTTCATGATCTGAAGCAATTTCTTGTGGAATTCTTCGGTCAGCATAAACATCGCTGAAATAGAGCTCCCCACCTTCTTTTAACAAATCAAAAGCTCCTTGAAGTACAGCTTTTTTATTGGAAGCAAGATTAATAACACAGTTTGAAACAATTAGATCAAGGGAAGTTGATGCAATATCAACTTTATCAAGTTCTTCAATATTTCCTTTGATAAACTCTACATTATGATAACCAAATTTTGAAGCATGAAATGATAGGTGTTTGTTAGCAATGTCAAGCTGTTCATCCGTCATATCAATTCCATATACAACGCCATCTTTCCCTACTAATTTACTTAAAATAAAACAGTCGCGACCAGAGCCCGAACCAAGATCTAAAATTCTTAAGTTTTTCAGATGTGATGGTATAGTAAGACCACAACCATAATACTTTGAGATGGTTTCATCATGTAATTCGGAAAGGATCTTTTTAATATGTTTAGGATATGCTACATCAGTACAACAAGCATTGGTTTTTAGGTCTTCCGTACTTTGAATGGTTTTTCCATAATAGGTTGAAACTTGCTTATGTAGGCTATTTTTCATTTAAAAAATGGTTTTTGTTAGTGCTTATTTTCTAAAGATTGATAAAATAATCAATCTTTCAACGTACCATTAAAGTATATCCAATTTTGTAAAATGTTATACCCATATATGTTAGGCTTTGAAGTTTTTGTATCAGAGAATCTTCATTGTCCATTGGGCAATAGAATAACTTAGATATTGATTCTAAGAATTCTGATTGTTTTTCAATTAATTCGAAGTTTCTTATCAATAATTGTATTTCCTTCTCTTGATGATATTGATACGATATTTCGATTTTCACCATTTTACATATAGGTAATAATTCTGCACTATTTACACAGTTTTTTATAGCTTTTGAATAAGACTCAATTAGTCCAGGTTTACCAAGTTTAGTACCACCATAATATCGAATAACTAGAGCTCCACAATTAACTAAATTGGTTGATTTAAGAATATTTAGTATAGGTAACCCTGCTGAACCAGAAGGCTCTCCATCATCGCTACTAAACTCTATAATTTGCTCAGCAACATGGCGGTAAGCAGTACAATAATGTGTTGCCTCTGGATATTTTTTTTTAAAAAATAATATTCCCTTTTCAAATTCCATTATGGATGAAGATGGAAATAAAAATCCGTAAAATTTTGAGCCTCTTTCCTTAAAGCTATATTCGGAAATTTTATTTATGGACATCATGAGGAAAATTTTATAAAAAAATTAGGCAAAAATCCTTTGTTTTATATTCAATTTTATGGACTTATTTAGTGTGAATCTACCTTGTAATTCGAATAAGAAAGTTCGATTTTTCAGTACTGGTTTGAAGTAAAAAAAAACTTGCTTCAAATGCATTTTAATCAAACATTTTTAAGATATGCCATCTTTGATAAAAGCGATAAATTCGCAAGTTGGACGCAAATACATGACCGGGTTAACTGGTATTGGTTTGATGTTGTTTCTGATCGGGCATTTGGGAGGAAACCTGAGCATTTTTGGGAGTGCAGAAGCTTTTAACATCTATACCGAAAAATTAAAAAGTTTAGGGCCCCTTCTATATGTAATAGAAGCAGGATTAGCTTTCTTTTTTTTATATCACACAATATTAGGTGTTACAATTTGGATAAACAAAAGAAAAGCACGTCCCCAAAAGTATGACACCTATCGTACTAGAGGCGGAGCTAGTCATCAATCATTGTCTTCTAGGAGCATGATTTATTCTGGGTCAATAATTTTACTATTTCTAATTCTTCACATCATTCATTTCAAATTTGGTGCTGATTATTCAATCATTCTTGAATCAGGAAAAGAAGTTAGAGATTTACGAAGACTCGTTATTGAAGAATTTCAAAAGCCTGTAATTGTTGCTGCCTATGTTGGGGTGTTATCGATTGCAGTTTTTCATTTATCACATGGATTTTGGAGTGCTTTCACTTCGTTAGGAATGAAGCATGGAGACACTTCAAAAAGAGTACAATCTGCAGCATATATCTTCGCGATACTTTTAATGCTTGCTTTTATTTTTATACCGCTTTACATCTTAATCACTGGCGGACAAGGTTCACTGATATCTTACTAGGAGTTAAGTAATGAAATTAAATGCTAATGTACCTGAAGGACCACTAGAAGAGAAGTGGGAGAAGCACAAAAAAGAAATGAAACTTGTTGCGCCTAATAACCGGCGTAAGTACGAAATTATAATGGTTGGTACTGGTTTAGCTGGAGGTGCCGGGGCAGCAAGTTTGGCTGAAATGGGATACAAAGTGAAATCTTTTTGCATCCAAGATTCTGCAAGACGTGCGCATTCCATCGCGGCACAAGGCGGTATAAATGCTGCAAAAAATTATCCAAATGATGGAGATAGTGTTTATAGATTGTTTTACGATACTATTAAAGGAGGAGACTACCGATCCAGAGAAGCCAATGTGTATCGACTAGCAGAGGTCTCTAATTCAATTATCGACCAAGCAGTTGCACAGGGAGTTCCTTTTGCACGCGAATATTCTGGGTTATTAGCCAATCGTTCTTTTGGCGGGGCACAAGTTTCCAGAACCTTTTATGCCCGAGGCCAAACTGGGCAGCAATTATTATTGGGAGCGTATCAAGCCATGATGCGCCAAGTAGAATTAGGTGGGATCGAATACTTTCCCAGACAAGAAATGTTGGATGTAGTAATTATTGATGGTGTAGCTCGAGGTATCATAACTCGTGATTTAGTTACAGGTGAAATCCAACGCCATGAGGCAGATGCAGTAATTTTATCAACAGGTGGCTATGGAAATGTTTTCTACTTATCAACAAACGCGAAAAATTCCAATGTAACCGCCGCATGGAGAGCCCATAAAAAGGGAGCTTTATTTGCAAATCCAAGTTTTGTTCAAGTGCATCCTACATGTATTCCTGTATCTGGCGACTACCAATCAAAACTCACATTGATGAGTGAAAGTCTCAGAAATGATGGACGTGTTTGGGTACCAAGAAAAAAAGGAGATGAGCGACATCCTAATGATATACCCGAAGATGAGCGTTATTACTACCTAGAAGAGCGTTATCCAAGTTTTGGTAATCTTGTTCCTAGAGATGTAGCTTCACGTAATGCAAAAATGGTTTGCGACGAAGGGTTAGGAGTTGGAGAAACAGGCCTAGCTGTATACTTGGATTTTAGAGATGCAATTAAACGTGATGGCATCGATACAATAAGTGCAAAGTATGGCAATCTTTTTGATATGTATGAAAACATAGCAGGGGAAAACCCATATAAGCAACCAATGCGTATTTTCCCAGCTGTTCATTACACCATGGGTGGGCTTTGGGTTGATTACAATCTAATGACAAATATTCCTGGGTTGTTCGCTGCTGGTGAAGCTAATTTCTCTGATCATGGAGCAAACAGACTTGGAGCTTCTGCACTAATGCAAGGATTATCGGATGGTTATTTTGTTTTACCGGCAACGATCGGTAACTATCTAGCAGATGTGAAGCCAGGTACACGTTACGGTACCGATCATGAAGAGTTCGAACGGGCTGCCATTAAAGCTCAAGAAAATATTGACAAGCTACTGAGTATTAAGGGGAAAAGAACGATCATTGATTTTCACCGTTCATTAGGTAAAATAGTTTGGGATAAAATTGGGATTTCTAGAAATAAAAAGGATCTAGAACAAGCAATTAAAGAAATTCAGGAACTAAGAGATGAATTTTGGAGTAATGTTTATGTTCCCGGTGATAAGAATAATTATAATAAATATTTAGAATTTGCATTTAGAGTTGCAGATTTCTTTGAACTAGCTGAATTAATGGCTCAAGACGCATTGGATCGTAAAGAATCTTGCGGCTGCCATTTACGCAAAGAATTTCAAACAGACGATGGAGAGGCACTCAGAAATGATAAGGATTTCTCTTATGTATCTGCATGGGAATTTAAAGACGTTAATGGAAAACTAAATTCTAAGCTTCATAAAGAACCCCTCAAATTTGAGTTTGTTGAGTTGAAACAACGCAGCTACAAATAAAAAAAGGTAATTATCATGAGTAAAAATTTTACTGTCCATTTAAAATATTGGAAACAATCAGGACCAACATCTAAAGGACATTTTGAATCACGATCGCTTGATACAGTAAATGAGCATATGTCGTTTTTAGAGATGTTAGATGTACTAAACGAAGAATTGCAAATTGACGGCAAGGAACCTGTAGAGTTTGATTATGATTGCCGTGAAGGTATTTGTGGATCTTGTAACCTTGTAATTAACGGTCAAGCACATGGCCCAAAGCAAGGAACAGCGTGTTGCCAAGTGCATATGCGTAATTATAAAGATGGCGACAACATTACCATTGAACCTCCAAGGGCAGCTGCATTTCCAGTAATTAAAGACTTGGTAGTTGATCGTTCAGCATTTGATAGAATTATAGAATCTGGAGGGTATGTATCTGTCAAAACTGGATCTGCTCAAGAAGCAAATGCACGGCCTATAGAAAAAGTTAAATCCGATTTAGCGTTTGATTATGCGGCGTGTATTGGGTGTGGTGCATGTGTAGCAGCATGCCCTAATGCATCCGCATCTTTATTTACTGGTGCTAAAATTTCTCATCTTTCTCAATTACCTCAAGGTGATGTTGAGAGAAATAGACGCGTAGTAAATATGGTAGAGCAAATGGAAGCAGAAGGTTTTGGTGATTGTTCCAACTTTGGAGAGTGCGAAGCTGTTTGTCCTTCAGAGATATCAATTTCTGCCATCGCTGAAATGAGAAAAGATTACGCAAGGGCTGTTTTTAGTTAGTGCTCTTAATAAATAATCTCAAGCCACTTTTTAATAGAGTGGCTTTTTTATTTTTAATTAGTAAGAATGAATAATTTTTATTAATTACTCGTAAACAAAAAAAATGATCGAGTATTTACTAGCACCACATAATACCCCCTTTTTTTATGCTTTCTGTTTTGTTGCATTAGTATTATTTCTTGAGGTAGCATCATTGTTAATAGGAGCAGGATTTTCGCAAATAATTGATAACCTGTTCGATGCTACAGATGTTGGTATTGGTGACTTTAGCGATGGGGAGATCGAAATTCAAGGTAATTTTATATCAAAATATGTAGCCTGGATTAAGGTTAATAATGTTCCTTTGCTAATACTATGTGTTGTATATATGGGTACATTTTCTACTATTGGATACATTGGCCAAAATTTTGCGTTAAGAATTCTTGGAAATCCTATTGAAATATGGATAGCAAGTATAATAGCTGGAATACTTGCCCTACCTTTGTATAAAGTAATTGCCCAATTTTTAGCCGATAAATTATTCAAAGAAGAAACTTCAGCAATTTCAGAAAAGACATTCGTTGGAAAAATAATTGAAATTAATACAGGTGTTGCAAGAGTGGGTTTACCAGCAGAGGGAAAATACAAGGATCAATCTGGCCAACTTCATTATTTTATGGTTGAACCAGATAACACTACAGATCAATTTTATCAAGGTGATATGGTGAAATTAATCAAATATGAAAACAAAATATTTAAAGCTATAAAAACATAATAAATGGACGTAATGGAATTTTTTACTTCAAATGATATTCTATACATATCGATAATAGTAATAGTATTAGTGACAATAATTGGACTTGTATTTGCTAGATTGTATAAAAGAGCGTCAAAGGAGTTGTCGTTTGTAAGAACAGGTTTTGGTGGGCAAAAAGTTGTGATGAATGGAGGGGCTCTAGTATTTCCAGTTTTACACGAAGTTATAACCGTAAATATGAATACCATTCGTTTGGTTGTTTCAAGAAAGAATGAACAAGCATTGATTACGGCTGACCGCATGAGAGTAGATTCGACCGCTGAATTTTACTTAAGGGTAAAGCCAGAAGTTGATGCAATTGCTTTTGCTGCTCAAACTTTAGGTCAACGAACAATTTCACCAGAAAAGCTTAAAGAATTAATGGAGGGGAAATTTGTTGATGCATTACGCGCGGTAGCAGCTGAGATGGGAATGGAAGAGTTGCATGAAAAACGAACTGATTTTGTGCAGAAAGTACAAAATGCGGTTAAAGCAGATCTTGAAAAAAATGGATTAGAACTTGAAACGGTATCATTAACAGGGTTAGACCAAACAGATAAGCAGTTTTTTAATGCAAACAATGCTTTTGATGCTCAAGGTTTAACAAAACTAACTGAAACAATTGAAGAAAAGAAAAAAGTTAGAAACGATATAGAACAGAATACATCAGTTGCCATAAAGAAAAAGAATTTAGAAGCAGAAAAAGAACGATTAGAACTTGAAAGGGAAGAAGAGTTTGCAAGGGCTGCCCAACAAAGGGCGATAGCAAATCAGGCTGCTATTGAAGCATCCTCGATTGCTAAAGAAAAAGCTGAAAATGATAAATTAGCGGAAGAAGCAGAAATACATGCACAACAAGAAGTTGAGACAGCAAGAATCAAAGCTAATAGAGCCATTGATGAAGAACGAATCTTAAATGAACAAGCTATTTAGGAAAGAGATATAGAGAGGGAAAAAACCGTAGCAATTACCGATCAAGACAGAGATATAGCAGTCGCAAATAAATCAAAGGAAAAATCTAAAGCAGAAAAAGAAGCAAAAATTGCAGAAGCTGAGGCAGTAGCAGCAAATGAAAAAGTAGAAACTGCTAAAGAAACTGAAATTGCAAACCGAAATAAGCAAATTGCAGTTATAAAAGCTACTGAAAAAGCGGAGCAAGATGCGGTTACTCTTAAAGTCACAGCTCAAGCTGAAAAAGCAGCAGCATTAGATGAAGCAGAGGCCATTAAAACAAAAGCTAATGCAGAATCAGAAGCTATTAAGATAAAGGCTAAAGCAGATGAAGAACGTTATGCAGTTGAAGCAGAAGGTAATGAAAAACTAAATTCAGCAGAAAATGTACTTTCTGAAGAAATAATAAAAATGCGAATACAGCTAGAAACGATAAAACAAGCTGCAGCTATTATTGAAGCATCTGTGAAACCTATTGAAGCCATATCTGATATGAAAGTAATAAATGTTGGGGGGTTAAATGATTTTGTTGGTAACAATGCGAATCTAAATAGCTCAGTTAATTCTTCAAATAATATGTCTGACCAATTGGTTAATAGTTTACTAAAATATAGAGGATTAGCACCTGTTGTAGATAATATTCTTCATGAGGTTGGTATAGATCCTGGGTCAATTAAAGGTCTAACGAAAGTACTAGAAGAAAATAAACCCTTAAATGATAATGGTAAAAATCAGACTAAGGATTAAAATATTCCATTATATTTTTTAAAGTTCTCAACAAAACATAGATTTTAAATTGATTGAGACATTATGATTTTGTTAACTTGACGAATATTATTGAATTAAGGATATGTCAGTTTAAATTGCTAGGTAATGATTACTATAGATCCAATAAAATTAGGTAAAACTACACTTGTTTTAGTTGTATTTATATCACTCTCTTCGTTTATCTACTTTACTCGCTATAATTATATTCCAGTTCAAATTACACTTGGTAAGTGTGAAATAGATTACATAGTCAGTTCCGAACAAGAAATAAGATTGAGTCCATTAGTAAGCGAGTATTTTCAAATAAAAGGCTGGGAAATGTTAATGTGTTATGGACAACCATCTTTAAGAGGGCGTAGAATGATTGGTGAACAAATCCCTTATAATAAACCTTGGAGATTTGGTGCAAATGAACCAACTCGATTTTATACCACTGCGAATGTAAGTATGGGTGGCATAGCACTGCCTAAAGGAAGGTATAGTATTTATGTTGTACCTAACAAATATGAATGGGAAATTTTTATTAACACTTCTACCACACATTGGGGTAACGACTTTTCAACAGATGTACTAAGCAAAAATGTGGGAAGTTTTAAAGTAAGACCTAAATACTTAATAAATTCTGTTGAAGAATTTGTTATAAGAACTGATAATTCTGAACTTGAAGATAACGATAAAGTGGTTTTTATGGAATGGGAGAATACTCAGATAGAATTTTCAATTGTGAATCTAGAGAAAAAAGATAAGACCGAACAAAGCTTAAAAGCGGCAACTAAAGATTATAGAGAGTAAAAAAAATCCTATAATAAATAATTTTAATTAATTGCATTACGGCAAAAATGATACATAAAATTAATTTATTAAGGCATTAACTAATTTATTTAAGTCACTCACCGTATTATATATATTTGGTGAAATCCGGATGCAATCGCCCCTATAAGAAACAATTATATTAGCCTTAGTGAGACGTGATTTAACATCATTCATTGAAAGGGTAGTTGGTAAACGAATACCAAATAAATTTGAAGCTCTATATTGTTTATCTTCAATCCAAAACCCATATTCCTTTAAATTCTCAGACGCACTTTGAACTATATTATCACAAAATGTTTTGATATTTTGGATTCCAATTTCATTCAACACTTTTAATGCTTCTAATAACATTGGCACTAGAATAAAATTACTGTGTTCCCCCACCTCATATCGTAAAGCTTTTGGCTGGTAATGTTCATTATAGTTCACAAGGTTAGAGAAGTTTTCACTATCATAACGATTTATCCAATTCTCTTCGATGGGTGTACCAGAATCCAGTACAGTGCCGTAATATGCCATTCCAATACTGTAAGGTCCCATCATTGATTTATACCCAGAGGCAATCAAAGCATCTGGTTGAATCTTCTGAATATCAAAAGGAAGTGCCCCAATACTTTGTGTGCCATCAATTACTAACCAAGCTCCTACTTCTCTTGATTTTTTTCTTATTGATAATAAATCAAACAAGGTACCGTCTGCCCAATGAATATTACCACAAGCAATTAATTTGGTTTTTGAGGTAATAGCTTCCAATATATGTTGATTCCATACTTCTCCTCTCTTAGTATTTATTTTTGGAGCTAACACAGGTTTAATTACTGCTCCTGACTTTTTAGCGATATTCATCCATGGATATACATTGCTAGGGAATTGTTCATCCATTACAATAATTTCATCACCTTGTGCTAATTGTAAGTTATTTGCTACATTTGCTAATCCATAAGAAGCACTTGGTATGATTACAATTCTATTAGGTTCAGGGCAATTTATAAGCTTTGCAAATTCACCTCTTAATGCATTACTTTCCGAAAAAAAATCATCCCCTGAGATATGATTTGGCTGAAATTTTTTCCTAATCCCAGCGATACCAGCATTTTCAACTGACTTCATTAATGGCGACATAAATGCGCAATTCAGATAAGTAATATTTGGATCTAAATTAAAAAGATGTTTTTGGCACTCCATAAATTGATGGTACTGATATCAATAAAAAAATAACATTATAGAAAATGATTTCTTCAAAAACTAACGTACTTATTTTTGGTAGTTTTAAAATATTTATGAATTGAAGTATTACCTAATGATTAGGTCAGAAATCTAAATAATCGTGGGGAATCGTTTACATATTCAAAACTAAAGTTTTTTGCCTTCATACGTTGTATAAGTGGCTTTAAATCATCTTTATGTTTTAGTTCGAAACCTATTAATGCAGGCCCTAATTCTCGGTTTGTTTTTTTTGAATATTCGAAGTAAGTAATATCATCATCAGGACCTAATACATCTTTTAAAAATTCAACCAATGCTCCTGCACGTTGAGGGAAATCAACAATGAAAAAATGTTTTAATCCCTCATACATAAGAAATCGCTCTTTGATTTCTGCTGTTCGGGTAATGTCATTGTTACTTCCAGAGACTACACTAACTACTGTTTTACCTTGTAGTTCATTTTTAAGTATTTCTAGCGCACTGATAGACAAAGCACCTGCTGGCTCAACTACTATGGCTTGTTCATTATACATTTTTAAAATAGTACCACAAATCATTCCTTCTGGTATGGTTATAACACGATCTAATACCTTATTGCAGATGTTGAAAGTAATTTCGCCAACCGACTTAACCGCAGCACCATCAACAAATTTATCAATTTCTGGTAAGGTAATGATCTCTCCAGTTTCAATGGATTGTTTCATTGCTGGAGCACCCTCTGGTTCAATACCAATAATTATGGTATTTGGAGAGACGGTCTTAAAATATGAGCCAACACCAGCTGAGAGTCCACCTCCACCTACAGGAACCAATAAATAATCGATATGAATAGGCATATCATCAAGTATTTCTTTACCAACGGTGCCTTGACCAGCTATAATCTTTGCATCATTAAAAGGAGGGATGAAAGCACTTCCTTTTTCGTTACAAAATGCTTTTGCCTTTGCAAATGAATCATCAAAGGTATCACCTTCTAACACTACATCAATACTATCTTTACCGAACATTTTTACTTGATTTACTTTCTGTTCTGGCGTGGTTATAGGCATAAAAATAGTGCCATGTATCTGTTTTCTAAAACAAGATAAGGCTACTCCCTGAGCATGATTTCCTGCGCTAGCACAAACAACTCCATTAGCTAGTTCTTTGGTAGATAGACTACTAATTTTATTGTACGCCCCTCGAATTTTATAAGATCGAACAACTTGTAAATCTTCTCTTTTTAACCAAATATCTGCTTTATATTCCTCAGATAGCTGAAAGTTTTGTTGAAGAGGGGTGTGTTGAGCAATCCCGTTTAAAGTATTTGCTGCATTAAATATTTCTTCGACTGATATTAAATTTGATTCAATTGAATCTGCCATAGGAATCTAAAGGTGAATGAGATACCAAATATAGGTGTTTCTTACGAACATTAAAGCTAGAAGATGAATCAAAGTTGTGTTATTAAAAGCTTCATTTTTCTGTTAATTTGTTAATTAAATGATCAAAGAATAATAATCAATGCTAATTAGGCCCGCACATCTTGAAGATTTGGAGACCATTCATAAACTGAATGAATCTGTTCTTCCTCATGTGAATTCAATTTCGAGGGTTGATTTCGAAGAATTTTTAAAAGTTTCATCTTTCTTTGTAGTGATAGAAGTTAATGAAAAAATTGTTGCTTTTATGATAGTTTTGGGGCCAGGAAAAACCTATAAAAGTGAAAATTATCAATTTTATTGCAATAAATATCAAAGCTTTGATTATGTAGATCGAATAGTTATAGATATAAAATCTCAACGTTATGGTTATGGAAGAGCCCTCTACGATTATCTAAAAGAACATTCTAATGAGGAGAGAATTACTTGCGAAGTAAATTTAAATCCTCCAAATCCAGTATCACAAGAATTCCATAAGGTAATGGGTTTTTATGAAGTCGGTCAGTTAAATACAAAATGTGGTAAACTTGTTAGTTTACTTGTCAAAGAGATATAGTGTTAATTCTTGAGATTTACCTATGTAAAAAAATTGCTTATGAAATATTCCATATTATTTATTATTTGGGTCATTTTTGGATTTGGTACTTCATGTAAAAACAATGGTACTACAAATACTAATCCATCTCCAGTAGAACTTGTAAACTCACAGGTTCCATATATCATAATAGATACAAATGAAAGTGAAATTCCAGATGAACCTAAAATAAAAGCAACCATGAAAATCTTGATCGATAATGATCAAATATTTGAAAGTAATATTGGAATTGAAATCCGAGGTTCATCATCTCGAAGGTTATTCGAAAAAAAATCATATGGTTTCGAAACTTGGGATTCTGATGGTGATGATTTAGATGTGACTATAAATGGATTGCCCCAAGAAGAAGATTGGATCTTATATGGCCCTTATAGTGATAAGACGTTTTTTAGAAATAAATTAGCTTATGATTTAGCCAGGAAAATTGGTGAATATGCGAGCCGTGGATTCTTTGCTGAATTAGAAATTAATGAAAACTATCTCGGACTATATATTTTAATGGAAAAAATAAAAAGAGATGAGGTTCGATTAAATATTTCAAATTTACAACCAGATGAAAATGAAGGGGCAGACCTTACAGGTGGTTATATTTTGAAAATTGATAAAACATCTGGTGATTCAGATAATGAAGATTGGGGAGGAATGGAAGAGTACAACGAATTTCTTGGATTTCGATCAAATTATAGCGCATACGGTGAAGAATTAATGTATCCACCATATGATTCTAAGAGGGGGGAAGAAACTTATTATTTATATGAAGAACCGGATGCAAATGAAATCACTTCACAACAAAAATTGTATGTACAGCAATATATCGATAGGTTTGAATCAGCTATTTTAGGCAAAGACTTTAATACCGTTTATTCAGAATATATTAACATTAATAGTTTTGTTGACCATTTCTTATTAAATGAATTAGCGGCAAATCCGGATGCATATAGGTTAAGTACATATCTTCATAAAGACAAAGAGGGGAAACTAAACATGGGGCCTATTTGGGATTTTAACATCGGGTTTGGAAATGATTGGAGGAGCTCAAAAGAGGGTTGGATATATTTATTTAATGAAAGGCATTCCGAAGATTTATGGTTAGTCCCATTTTATTGGAAAATTTTTCTTGAGGATTCAACTTTTAGATTGGCAGTAAAAACACGCTGGAGTGAATTAAAAAATTCATTCTTTAATGAAGATTATATTCATAGAATGATTGATACTTATATTGAAGAATTAGAAGCAGGGGATGCTATACATAGAAATTATGAAAAATGGGATGTGTTAGGAGAAGAACTTATTTTTAATTCTTTTGTAGGTGTTACCTATGAGGATGAAATAAATTATTTAAAACAATGGATTTCCGATAGAATTTTATGGATGGACACTCAGTTTCAAGATTATTAAATAAAGAAATACACTAAAAAAGATGAGTTAAGAATGTTCTGTTTGTTTTTAAATATTCAAGCATTTACTTCACTAAAAGATGTTCTAATTCTTCAAGACTTTTTCCTTTGGTTTCTGGAAGTTTGAATACAATAAATATTAGGCCAATAAGTGCAAATACTCCATAAATAAAAAACGTAGTACTACTTCCTAAAGTCGAAAGTTCCCAAGGAAATACAAATTGCACACCAGCGCTTACAGCTGAGTTTATAAATCCAACAAAGGAAATGGCAATGCCCTTAATTTTAAGGGGGAATAGTTCTGAAAATAACACCCACATTACAGGACCTAACGAGATTGCAAAACACGCCACAAACCCAATTATTCCAATCAAAATAAGTGTTGGATTGATTGTTATTGCAGCGGTTATTAACTCAGATTCATATTGTTTAGCTTTTAATTCACCTAATATTTCTTTGATAGAATCCTTATAGTCGACATCATTTTCAAATTCTTTTCCATATAAAATAGCTAGTTCTGTTCGCACCTCTTCATTTGAGATCATATCTAATTTTTCCTGATCTAGAGAAAAAGTAGCTGAATTAAACCCATAAGCTAATAAACACATAAAAAAAGTAATTCCACTTACACCAACAATTAGTAATGGTTTCCGACCTAATTTATCAATCAATAACATCGCTAGAATAGTGAAAATTAGGTTTGTTAAGCCAACTAAAATAGCTTGAATAAAAGAAGCATCTGTCCCTATCCCAGATTGTTCGAAGATCATTGGTGCATAAAAGAATACTGCGTTAATACCTGTAATTTGTTGAAGAATACCAATTACAATTCCTATGGTAAGTACCAGCTTAAATGCAGGTTTAAAAATCTCAGCTAATGGAGTTTTAGTTTTATTTTTATCTAAAGCAAGACTTTCCTTCACAGCATCAATATCAATCTGAACATGTTCTGCAGATTGAAACTTGAGCATTACCTCTTTAGCTTCTGCATCTCTATTTTTCATAAGTAACCAACGAGGGCTTTCTGGCACAACATATAAGCCAAAGAAGTAGAATACTGCAGGGATTGCCTCTATGCCAAGCATCCATCGCCAATTGTTGTCAGCGATACCTAAAGTTTCTACCCAACTTGCTGAGGAATCTCCTAAAGAGAGTATGAAATAGTTAGAGAAAAAAGCTAGAGAAATTCCAATTACAATATTTAGTTGGTTAAATGAAACTAATTTGCCTCTAGACTCAGGTGGAGCTATTTCTGCAATATACATTGGCGCTAAGATTAACGATGCCCCAACACCTAAACCTCCTAGCATTCTAAACAACAAGAACAGAAAAAAATTAGGGGCTAGGGCTGAACCTATCGCAGAAATTGTGAATACAATTGCACATACCTTTAAAAGTATTCTACGTCCAAACTTATCACTTAAAGGACCTGCTGTCATCATTGCAATTGCAGCAACTATAGTAAGAGAACTTACCGAAAATCCTAGTTCAATATCTGAAAGGTTAAAATCTAATTGAACGAATTTATTTACTCCCGAAATAACAGAGGCATCGAAGCCCATTAGTAAGCCACCAAGGGCGACTATAGCAGAAATTTGGGCAGTAAAAATTGATTTATTAGTCATTTATAAAAAAGTTTATTGTCGTACAATGTATAAATAATGTAGGAAAACACTGAACAATTTTTAGTGTGATTTACCAAAGATCAAATTTACAACACATATAGGAGATTTTGAATGGTGATTAAAAATCTGTTGATAGCTAATTCAACATCGAAATAATTTATTCAAAAGAAAGGAAATTAAAATTTACTTTTACTTTCAAAAAAAAAGCCTCAATATTGAGGCTTTAATTAATTAAAAGAGAATGAGACAGTTAACCGTTTTCTGGTCGCAATGTTCTTACAGTTTGGCCAGCTTGCCACATTTCAGAATCTCTTAGTTCAGCGAGCTCTTCTTCTAATTTTTCACGGTAGTCATCTTGGGAATTTGAATCTATTGAACGTTGTGCTTCATTCCCAGCAGCTACTTCTGCGTATAATTCTTCAAAAACAGGTTTACTAGCATCGCGGAATTTTTTCCACCAATCTAAAGCTCCACGTTGAGCTGTAGTAGAACAATTGGCATACATCCAATCCATACCGTTTTCTGCTACTAATGGCATTAGAGATTGGGTAAGTTCTTCAACTGTTTCATTAAAAGCTTCTGATGGGGTATGACCATTCGCACGAAGAACTTCGTATTGAGCAGCAAATATTCCTTGAATTGCGCCCATTAATGTTCCGCGTTCACCCGTTAAATCAGAAAAAACTTCGCGTTTAAAATCTGTTTCAAATAAATAGCCTGAGCCAACACCTATTCCAAGAGAAACCACACGTTCAATTGCATTTCCAGTGGCATCTTGAAATACAGCAAAACTCGAATTTAAACCACGTCCTTCCAGAAACATCCTTCTTAGTGAAGTACCTGAACCCTTTGGAGCAACTAAAATGACGTCTACATCTTCAGGTGGTATAATTCCCGTACGTTCCTTATAAGTAATACCAAATCCATGTGAAAAATAAAGCGCTTTACCAGGGGTTAAATGCTTTTTTACTGTAGGCCAAAGTGTTATCTGGCCAGCGTCTGATAATAGAAACTGAAGGATAGTACCTCGTTCACAGGCTTCTTCCAACTCAAATAAAGTTTCTCCTGGTATCCAACCATCAGCAATAGCTTTTTCCCAAGTTTTAGATTCTTTTCTTTGCCCTACAATCACATTAAAGCCATTGTCTCTTAAATTTAAGGCTTGTCCTGGACCCTGTACTCCATATCCTAAAATAGCTATTGTTTCATTTTCTAAGGATTTTTGAGCTCGTTTGAGGGGAAATTCATCACGTGTAACTACTGTTTCCTGAACCCCTCCAAAGTTTAAAATTGCCATACTTCTATCTTAATTTTTGTTGTAATAGTTAATAAATAATAATCATTAAATTGAGTCATTATATTCTTCTCGTAATGGAGAATCTCCTTGACTTGTTTTCTATAAATGGCTCTATTTGTTCTGAAGATATCTAAATGTTAATTAGTTCCATAATATTATGCATGTTTTGGCCAATGCTTGAACCATTTCGTGCAACAGCAACTCGACCAGAAAGTACAAATTCTTTTATTCCGAATGGTTTCAACTCATCAAAAAGGGCGAAAGCCTCACGACGATATCCAGCTTTTTCAATTACCACAAATTCTTTTTCGATAGTAAGAAATCTGGCACTATGTTCTCTAACGATACGTTCAACTTCAACTCCATTAGTAAGTGAGTTTGTTGTCATTTTAAATAAAGCTAATTCTTGTTGTACAACTTGCTGTTTTTTATAATACGCGGCTTTATGAACATCAACTTGTTTTTCAATTTGCTTAACGACTTTGGCTACCAATTCTTCAGTCTCTGTTACAGCGATTGTAAATCTATAAATACCTTCCATTTCACTTTCAGAGGCCGTAAAGCTTTCAATATTTATTTTTCGCTTTGTGAAAATAATTGTAATACGGTGTAGCAGTCCAACCTGATCTTCCGTATATGCCATAATGGTGAATTCTTGCTTTTCCATAGTATTATTCTAATCTAATTTCTGCAACTCCCGAGCCACTTGGTACCATTGGGAATACGTTATTTTCCTTACCAACCATTACTTCAAGAAAATAGGCTCCATCATGATCGATGAAATCTGAAATAGCATCTTTTAATTGTTCTCGCTGTGTAACTTTGTTTGTTGGTATGTAAAATCCTTTAGCAATAGTTTGAAAATCTGGGTTGATCATTTCTGTAGATGAATATCGCTTATCAAAAAATAGCTGTTGCCATTGGCGTACCATGCCCAAGAATTCATTATTCAAAAGAAGTACTTTTACTTTAGCTTGAGTTTGATAAATTGTAGCAAATTCCTGTATTGTCATTTGCAAACCGCCATCACCGATTACAGCGACTACCGTTCTATTCGGAGCACCTAGAGCGGCTCCAAGTCCAGCAGGGAGTCCAAAACCCATAGTACCAAGCCCCCCAGAGGTAATATTACTTTTAGATTGAGTAAATTTTGTATATCTACAAGCGACCATTTGATGTTGCCCTACATCAGTTACAAGAATAGCATCACCATTTGTTTTTTCGTTTATTAAACGAATCACCTCACCCATGGTTAATACATCTGAGGATGGATGAAGTTCATTTTGGATAACCTTTTCTTGTTCCATAGCATCACAATCTCGAAATCTTTGCACCCAATCGTCATGTGAACTACTATTTACATATTTGGTAAGCTCCGTTAACGATTCTTTGCAATCTCCCAATAAAGCTACGTCTGTTTTTACGTTTTTATCAATTTCTGCTGGATCTATTTCAAGGTGGATTACTTTAGCTTGATTTGCATATTTACTAAGATTACCAGTAACACGATCATCAAATCTCATACCTACAGCAATCAAAACGTCACACTCATTAGTGAGTAAATTTGGACCATAGTTACCATGCATTCCAAGCATTCCAACATTCAAAGGGTGGTCGGTTTCTAGCGCAGAGAGCCCCATAATTGTCCAAGCAGATGGAATTCCTGTTTTTTCAATAAATTTTTTGAATTCTACTTCAGCATTACCAAGAATTACACCTTGACCGAACAAAATGTAAGGTCGTTTAGCATTATTAATAATTTCAGCAGCTTCTTCAATTTTAGTAATATCCAATTTAGGAACAGGTATGTAGCTGCGAATACCATTACATTTTTCATAGTTAAAATCTAGTTCGCTAAATTGTGCATCCTTAGTAATATCTACTAATACAGGTCCTGGTCGACCAGACTTGGCTATATAAAACGCTTTTGCAAGGGCCTCGGGTATTTCATCTGCACTTGTGACCTGATAATTCCACTTTGTGACAGGCATTGATATTCCAATTACATCCGTTTCCTGGAATGCATCTGATCCCAGTAAAGCTGATGGGACTTGACCTGTAATGCAAACCATGGGAGTAGAGTCGATTTGTGCATCTGCGAGACCTGTGATAAGATTTGTAGCACCTGGACCAGAAGTAGCTAGACAAACGCCAACTTTTCCAGATGCGCGGGCATATCCTTGGGCAGCATGAGTAGCACCTTGTTCATGGCGAGCTAACACATGATGAATTTTTTCCTGATAATCGTATAGAGAATCATATACGGGCATAATGGCTCCACCTGGATATCCAAAAATAAGGTCAACATTCTCTTTAATGAGAATACGAACGATTGCTTCTGCTCCTGTCATTCGTTCAGTTGCAGAAAATTTAGTATTAGTATCAGTAGTTTTATTTTGGGCATGCACTATTTCCATAGTTCTTACCTGTGTTTAGATTTCATCGGTTACACAACCTTCAGAGGCCGAACTTACTAGTTTAGCATACTTATATAAGGTGCCAGATGAAGCTTTCAATGAAGGTGCAATCCATTTTGATTTTCGTTTTTTTAATTCTTCTGAGGTCAATTCAACTTCAATTTTGTTCTGTTCAGCATCTATGTAAATCATATCGCCATTTTCAACCAAGGCAATATTGCCACCAACTTGTGCCTCTGGAGTAACATGACCGACTACAAATCCATGCGATCCACCAGAGAAACGTCCGTCTGTAATTAAAGCAACATCCTTGCCAAGTCCAGCACCCATGATCGCAGATGTTGGTTTTAACATTTCAGGCATGCCAGGCCCCCCTTTAGGACCGACATAGCGTATTATTATTACCTCACCCTTCTCAATTTTTCCGCTTTGTATGCCAATATTTGCCTCTTCTTCACTATCAAATACCCGCGCTGGCCCGCTAAATGTTGTACCTTCCTTCCCTGTAATTTTCGCAACAGCACCTTCTTGAGCAAGATTGCCATATAAGATTTGGATATGTCCATTCTTTTTAATGGGATTATTTTTTGGTTTGATAATTTTCTGGTCTGTTTGCAATCCTTTGAGTGACTCAAGATTTTCAGCCAAAGTTGATCCAGTTACGGTCATGCATTCACCATATAGCATGTCATGATCAAGCATAAATTTCATTACAGCGGGTATTCCGCCAACTTTATGTAAATCTTCCATCACATATTTGCCACTAGGCTTGAGATCACCTAGAAAAGGGGTATCGTTAGAAATTCTTTGAAAATCATTAAGAGTAAATTCAATATTAGCACTTTTAGCAATGGCAAGAAGGTGAAGTACAGCATTTGTAGATCCCCCAAGTATGGTAACCAATCGAAATGCATTTTCCATAGATTTTTTTGTAAGAATGTCTCTGGGCTTCAAATCTAGTTGGAGCAATTTCAAAAGAGGTTCACCAACAGCTTCACATTCTAATACTTTTTCTGCTCCATTGGCTGGATTAGAGGCATTGTAGGGCAAGGTCATACCCATTGCTTCGATAGCAGAAGCCATAGTATTTGCAGTATACATTCCGCCACAGGCTCCAGGTCCTGGACAGGCATTCATGACAATATCTTTAAAATCTTGATCATCAATAGCGCCAGAAACTTTTTGACCCCATGCTTCAAAAGCTGACACAACATCCAGTTTTTTACCTTTATGGTATCCAGGAGCAATTGTACCACCATAAACCATTATGGCTGGTCTATTTAAACGTAGCATTGCCATCAAAGCTCCCGGCATATTCTTATCGCATCCTACAATTGCAACTATAGCATCATAACTCATACCAGCAACCACCGATTCCATTGAATCAGCGATTAAATCACGAGAAGGAAGGGAATAGCGCATTCCAGGAGTTCCCATCGAAATACCATCGCTAATACCAATAGTATTGAAAATTAAACCGGTTTGATTAGCTGCATTAACACCACGCTTTACGTGAACGGCTAAATCATTTAAATGCATGTTACAAGGATTCCCTTCATAGCCTGTGCTTGCTATTCCTACAAGTGGTTTTGCAAGATCTTCGTCGTTAAGGCCTAATGCATGAAGCATTGCCTGAGCTGCTGGCTGGGAACCGCTTTGAGTAATCTGTTTACTGTATTTATTTAACTGAGTCATTTATAAAGTATAGTGCAAAAAAAAACCTTCCGAGTCAGGGAAGGCTTAAAATATGTTTGATTATTTAATTACAAAGCTTTCCCAAGTCACATGACTTTAACAATTTTATGAATAATGACGTTTAGTAAAGCTGAGTTATACATGAATGAATGATTTAATGGTCTAAAAAAAAGGTCTTTAAAGTTTAATAGCAATACTTAAAAAGATAAATAATCAATCAAAATGGGATGACCAAAGTATCGATTTTTTGAAAATTAGCGTTGAAATCGTTGTTTAATGATATCTTGAACTGATATTTCTTTAATTTTTGATTCTAGCCATCCTATGATGTCCAAGTATAAAAACGCTCTACGCTGGTAAGGTTGTTTTTGAATAATGATAAGCCGGTCACGTAATTTTCTAAATTCTTTTTTTAAATATTCGGGTTCAACTGAGTTTAGATTTCTTAAAAACTTTAGAATCTCTTCTTGAACAGAATTTAGGTCGTTCATCTTTCGGATAAATCGATAAGTTGATCTTACTTGGTATTCAACAAGGTTTTGGTTACCAAGTTCAAAATGGGCGATTAGACTAAGAATACGAGCAAAACAGTGAATGTCTTCACGTAACCGTGAGTCGGGATAATTAATTATTTTATTGAGGTAGGTAATAGAGGTTTTTATTTTACCAGCTCCAAAATATAAGCAAGCTATTTTGTAATAAAATACTAGAATTCGATGTGAGTCAATTCTAAACTGATATTTATTGATTTCTTTTTCTAATCTTGGGACTAAAGATAACCCTTCAGTAAACTGACCAGTCATAAAAAATGAATTAATCAATCCGGTGTAATAATACTGAAAACAAAGGGTTTCTAAGTTCTCACTAGATCGCGGCGGTGGATTTTCAACAAATTTGTGTAATAACTCTACAACTTCTGCATGTTTTTTGTGATGCCCTAAAATGAATAATGCCTCTAATAAAACATGAAGTCCTTTTATGTACCAAATAGGTTCAAGAGATAACATATCTTGATTTTTATGAAATAACTCGACCCATTTATTAGCATAGCGATATTGCATCAAAAAATCTTGAACAATTAAACTATACCAGGCATAGGAAACATTGAGATAGAGCTCATCAAAAAAATTTAGATTGCTAAGGTCGATCCTTTTTAATGATTGGTCGAAGAATTTTTTTGTAATGTCATAATCTCTTTCGCTTCTAACATGTCCTGCTTTTATGTAAATACCGTATAATCGTAACGATAAATTTGAAAGAGAGTGATATCTATCAACAGATTTTACAGTATTCTCAGTCTCTTCTATTAGTTGATCTGCTCTATTTCTCAAACTTCGAGTGATATATTGAGACTCGATTAATTTCTCAAAGCCTAATATTTCTATTGTTAATGTAGTTCGATGATTGTTAGATGATAGAGATTTGGCTTTGTCTAGTACTTTTAAACTCTGCTTATAAAGTCCTTTATCATAAAGAATACGTGCATAATCAATTTGTTCTCTAAGCTGGATGTCAATATTATGATTCACATAATTCAGACGAAGGCTAACTAAAATTTGTTTATAAAGATGTGCTTTGAGATTTGAAAGTTGAATCTTTTTTAAGTCAGTTATTTTTGAAAAAATTAGGTCTTCATCATATTCTTTGGCCTTATCGATTGCATCAAAAAGCTGTATAAATTTTGCATCAGAAGAGCTTGTTCTAGTTGCATAAATCTTAAAGCCCCGTTTTTCAGCCTTAGAGAGCGATTTTATTAGCTGGTAAAGATGATCGTTTGGTTGGTTGGCCATTGTAGAAAAATATATAGCAAGTAATACTTATAACTAATAATATTAGTTTCTTATAAAAATTTATTAATTCGGTCTTAGAATTTGGTGGTTGTAATATAAGATGATTGCGGTTTCTGAAAATTTAAGACTGATTATAATTTAATCATTAATCACTAACACAAAGCATTGTAAAGGTGATGTCTTACAAAATTAGAAATGATTAGATCAATGCCAAATAAACGCATCCAAATTTTCGATACTACTCTCAGAGATGGAGAACAAGTGCCTGGTTGTCAATTAAATACAGATGAAAAAATTGAGGTAGCATTGGCTCTTGAAGCTCTAGGGGTGGATGTAATGGAGGTTGGTTTTCCTATTTCAAGCCCAGGTGACTTTTATTCAGTAAATAAGATTTCTCAGATCATTAAAAATACAACTGTTTGTGCACTTTCTAGAGCAGTTGAAAAAGATATAAAAGTGGCAGCCGAAGCCTTAGAAGGAGCAAAAAACCCAAGAATTCATACTGGAATAGGTACTTCAAACAGCCATATCTATGACAAACTCAAAAGTACTCCTGAGAAAGTTATTGAACGTGGAGTAGCCGCAGTCAAATTTGCTAAAACTTTTGTAGAAGATGTAGAATTTTATGCCGAAGATGCAGGGCGTACAGAAGATGAATATCTAGCACGAGTTATTGAAGCAGCAATTGGAGCGGGTGCTACTGTTGTTAATATACCCGATACCACCGGGTATTGCTTGCCTTGGCAATATGGCAAAAAAATAAAATTTTTAATGGAAAACGTAAAAGGCATTCACAAAGCTACAATATCCACGCATTGCCATAATGATTTAGGCTTAGCAACGGCAAATTCTATTGCTGGAGTTGTACATGGGGCTGGGCAAATTGAATGTACAATCAACGGAATCGGAGAACGTGCAGGTAACGCATCTTTGGAAGAAGTAGTTATGATTATGCGTCAGCATAGTGATATAAATTATGATACCGGTATTAATACTCGTTGTTTAAAGGGAATGAGTGAATTAGTTTCAACAAAAATGAGAATGCCAGTTCAAGCCAATAAAGCAATTGTTGGTGCAAATGCATTCGCACACTCTTCAGGAATTCATCAAGATGGTGTTATTAAATCGCGGGAGACTTACGAAATAATAGATCCAAACGAAGTAGGGGTAAATGAGTCTTCTATCGTATTAACGGCTAGAAGTGGAAGGGCAGCTTTAAATTATAGAGCTATGAAGCTCGGATTTAATGTTTCAAGAGAAGATATTGAGACATACTATCAAGAATTTTTGAAAATTGCTGATGCTAAAAAAGTAGTTCAAGATGAAGATTTAATTTCCTTATTTTCAAAGACTGAAGTTAAATCAGCCTAACTTATGGGAAAAACACTTTTTGAAAAAGTTTGGAACCGTCATATTGTATCGACAGTAGATGGAGACCAAGAAATCCTCTTCATAGATCGACATTTAATTCATGAGGTAACAAGTCCGCAAGCATTTGATGGAATAAGACAACGCAATATTGGTCTTTTTAGAAAAGAAAGAATAGTGGCCACTGCAGATCATAATGTTCCCACTAAAGATCAGCATCTTCCAATTAAAGATTTTTTATCAAAACACCAGGTCGACACTCTTACTAAAAATTGTGATGAATTTGATATTGATTTATATGGATTAGGTCATCCATTTCAAGGAATAGTTCATGTAATTGGCCCTGAACTTGGAATTACAAAACCAGGAATGACTATTGTTTGTGGAGATAGTCATACGTCAACTCATGGTGCTTTTGGATCTATTGCTTTTGGGATAGGTACATCGCAAGTAGAACAAGTAATGGCAACGCAATGTTTATTGTTGACTCGACCTAAAACAATGAGAATTGTAATAGATGGTAAGCTAGAAGAAGGTGTGTACTCGAAAGATTTAATATTGTATGTAATTTCCAAGCTTGGCACTGGTGGAGGAACGGGATACTTTGTAGAATACGCGGGAACAGCAATCCAATCACTTTCTATGGAAGCTCGTATGACGATATGTAATATGAGTATTGAAATGGGTGCACGAGGTGGAATGATAGCACCTGATGATACAACCTTTCAATACATTAAAGGGCGTGATCATGCCCCTAAAGGAGAACATTGGAATAAAGCGTTAGATTTTTGGAGAACCCTTTATTCTGATAAAGATGCTGTATTCGATAAAGAATATCACTTTAATGCAGCAGATATTGAACCGATGATTACCTATGGAACCAATCCGGGTATGGGGATAGGGATAACTGAAAATATTCCTACAAAAGAAGAATATGGCAATCCTTCTTCATTGATGAAGTCATTAAATTATATGGGTTTGGAAGAAGGTGAAAAATTACTTGGTAAGAACGTAGATCATGTATTTATTGGGAGTTGTACAAATTCTCGGATAGAAGACTTAAGAATAGTTGCAAATTTCGTAAAAGGAAAACAAAAGGCTTCAAATGTAACTGCTATGATTGTGCCCGGTTCTAAGCAAGTAGAAGCACAAGCTAGGGCAGAAGGTATTCATGAAATTTTAGAATCTGCTGGTTTTGAACTTCGTGGGCCAGGTTGTTCAGCGTGTTTAGGAATGAACGACGATAAAATTCCTAAAGGTGAATATTGTATATCTACTTCTAACCGAAATTTTGAAGGCAGGCAAGGACCTGGTGCAAGAACTATGCTGGTTAGTCCACTAACAGCAGCTGTCATTGCTGTTGAAGGGAAAATTGTCGATGCCAGAAATTTTTTAGGGAATGAGGTTTTAGCATAATGGAAAAATTTACAGTATTAAAATCAACAGTTATCCCATTGAATGTTCAAGATGTAGATACAGATCAAATAATACCTGCGCGATATTTAAAGGCTACATCTCGGGATGGCTTTGGAGAAAACCTGTTTCGTGATTGGCGTTATGACGAACATGGTGACCTAAAATCAGACTTTGTTCTTAATTCCACAATTTTTTCGGGATCCATTTTATTGGCTGGAGAAAATTTTGGATGTGGTTCTAGTAGAGAACATGCTGCATGGGCATTAGTTGATTACGGTTTTAAAGCTGTTATATCTAGTTTTTTTGCAGATATTTTCAAAGGAAATTCTTTGAATAATGGATTATTACCAGTTCAAGTGAGTCCAGTTTTTTTAGCAGAACTTTTTAAAGCTGTTAACTCTGATCCAACAGTAGAATTTGTTGTTGATTTATCAAATCAGATCATTTCTATTTCAGGTACAAAGTTAGTTGAGTCTTTTGAAATTAACTCTTATAAAAAAATGTGTTTGCTCAATGGGTACGACGATATCGACTTCCTATTAAGCAAAAAAAATGAGATTGAAGCCTTTGAAAAAAATCATATAGAGTTTTAAGAAAATGGATAAGCGTATTGCAATATTAGCTGGTGACGGTATAGGACCAGAAGTAGTGAAACAAGCTATAAAAGTATTGGACGCCATAGCACATCGGTTTGATCATAATTTTAATTATGATGTGGCATTGGTTGGTGCAGCAGCCATAGATGCTACAGGAAACCCTCTTCCAGATGAAACAGTAGAAGCATGTCGACTGTCGGATGCGATTTTATTTGGTGCTATTGGAGATCCAAAATATGATAATAACCCTTCTGCAAAAGTAAGACCAGAACAAGGTTTACTTAGGCTAAGAAAGAATCTTGGTCTTTATGCAAATATTCGACCAGTACAACTTTTTAGTTCTCTTATCGAACGATCTCCTTTAAAAGAAGAGAGAATCTATGGGACCGATTTAATTGTTTACCGTGAATTAACTGGTGGAATCTATTTTGGAGAAAAAGGTAGAACGGAAGGTGGAAAATCAGCATTCGATCATTGCGTGTATACCGACTATGAGATTGAACGTATAGCTAAGATGGCTTTTGAAGCAGCACTTCGTAGAAGAAAAAAAGTTACTCTAGTTGATAAAGCAAATGTACTAGAAACTTCCAGACTTTGGAGAGAAATTGTACAAAAAACTGCACATGCCTATCCATTAGTAGATGTTGAATATTTATTTGTTGACAACGCCGCGATGCAAATTATTCAGCGACCCAACCAATTCGATGTAATTCTGACAGAAAATATGTTCGGTGATATTATTTCAGATGAAACTAGTGTAATTACGGGATCTATTGGATTATTACCCTCTGCATCGGTAGGGGAGCAAACATCACTTTTCGAGCCTATTCATGGAAGTTATCCCGAAGCAGCTGGGAAAGATATTGCGAATCCAATAGCCACTATTTTATCTGCTGCGATGCTTTTAGATAGTTTTGATATGTTTGAAGAAGCAAAGCTGGTTAGAAATATCGTTAAAAAAGTGATTGATAAAGGATTAGTAACTCAAGATCTAAATCCCGATAGTTTTATTGCTTGTTCCAAAGTTGGTGATGTGATAAGCCTACTTATAGAATCTGATTTAGAAGATGAAAATGCATTCGATAATTTATTTGAAGGTAATTTACCTTTGATTTAAGTGAAATTTGCAAGTTTGCTCTACAAATCCCTTATTGATAGGTATAATAAATATCAGATAAGGAGTTTGTTATGGTTATATCTTATAAAGCTGCAGAACGCAAAGAACCTAAATTTGTAAAACAGGCAATACAAGTAAAAGACTTTATGACAACTAAGCTCATTACTTTTACGCCAAATGAATCAATGCATACAGTAATTGAAACCCTTGTAAAGAAAGGCATTTCAGGTGCACCTGTAGTCGACGATCATGGAAAACTTTGTGGAGTAATTTCTGAAGGAGATTGTCTAAAACAAGTCGTGAGAGGTAAATATTTAAACTCTCCAACCGAAGTTGGTCTCGTTGAACAATTTATGACTAAAGACCCTATTTATGTATCTCCTACTGATAGTATAATGGAGATAGCTCAGAAATTTTTAAATCTTAAAATCCGACGATTTCCTGTGCTAGAAAAGGGTATCTTGGTTGGTCAAATAAGTCAGCGAGATGTGATGAATGCCATCCAAAACCTTGAACAGCAACGCTGGTAAAACAATTAGAAGTAGCCCAGTTTTTTATGAAAATCTAGGCATATTTATTTTAGTTTAAAGATAAATATGAATGGTTCTATTAATTTAATTTATAGCAATTATCATTAGAGCTGAGCACAAAGTAATCGAAGAAAAAAATAAAATTGGAAGCATACTTCGAAAAAGCCCTTGAAAACCTAAAAAAATATTGGGGTTACCACACTTTTAGAAAGCAACAAGACGAAGTAGTTCAATCTGTTTTTGATGGAAATGATACTCTAGTTCTTTTTCCAACAGGCGGAGGAAAATCATTATGCTATCAAGTACCAGCTACTGTGTTTGAGGGTTTAACACTTGTTATTTCCCCACTCGTAGCGCTAATGCAGGATCAAGTATCGCAACTGAAAGATAGGGGGATATCAGCTACCTTCATCAATAGTACCTTACCAAAATTTGAAGTAGAACAGCGTTTAGTGAATGCAAGAAATGGAATGTATAAGTTGATATACTGCGCCCCAGAAAGATTATCGACTCCAATATTCCAAGCAGAGCTGGAGCAGCTTCATATCGAACTTATTGCAATCGACGAAGCACATTGTATATCAGAATGGGGGCATGATTTTAGGCCAGCTTATCGAAATATTACCTCTTCATTGGCTAAAATTTCTAAGAATGTAAGATGGTTAGCTTTAACTGCTACTGCAACTCCAGAGGTTAAGAATGACATAATTGAAAATTTAGAGTTTAAAAATCATACCATAATTTCTCAGAATTTTAAAAGAGATAATTTAATATGGTGGGTGAAAAAAGAAGAAAATAAACACCCTTTGATTTCTAGATCAATAATTAAAGCTGCAAATGAAGGGGATGGCTTAATGTATGCTGGAACCCGAAAGAATTGTGAATACTGGGCAAAAGAAATTTCAAGATTGGGAATTAAATCCGAAGCCTATCATGCAGGAATAGAAAGTGAAGAAAGAAAAGCAATTCAAGATCGATGGATTGATGGAGAAACACCATTTGTAGTTGCAACAAATGCCTTTGGTATGGGGATAGATAAACCAAATTGTAGATATGTAATTCATGAAGAAATGCCCTTTTCAATCGAAGCATATTACCAAGAAGCTGGTAGAGCAGGAAGGGATGGAAAAAAAAGTTATCCTATTTTATTCAACAAGGATTCTGACTTTATAAAACATAAAAACCGAATTCTGAATAGTTATCCAGATTGGGATCAAATAAATAAGGTTTATTTAGCCTTGAATGATGAATTAGGATTGGCAATTGGTTCTGAGTTCGAAGAAATGAAAAGCTATTCGGTGGAATCTATTCAGCTTCGTTCAGGGCAAAAAAAATCAATAATTCATTCATCTTTAAGACTAATGAATCATTTTGGGGTAATTACCACATTAACAAATATACCTTCTCGGGTACAACTGCAGTTTATCTTGAGTCTAGAAATGATTAGTCGATTTAAGGAACAAATTGAAAATTATGAGAAAAGCGAATTCCTAGACAAATTAATTCGAATCTTCGGGCATAAATCATTTTCAAATCTAGTTGAAATTGAAACAGAAAAACTGCTCGAAAAGCTTAAAATTACGAGAAATAGTTTGATCAAAGCATTAAATGTGTTAATGCAACATGATAATGTTTTGGTATTTACGATCTATGAAGGTTCAGATCTAGTTAGCTCTCTTCTACCAAGACAATTGCAACTACCAATCCGGAGAAATCAAGTAGAAGCATATCGAAATAATCTGCTTAAAAAACTGGAATATATGAATGCTTATGTGAATACAAAGAACTGCCGTGAAGTGTTTTTACTTAATTACTTTGGTGAAACCAACGCTCTACCTTGTGGTAAATGTGATAATTGTACCAAGCAAAGAAACGCATCGGCTCCTTCAAACGAAGACATCCAACTTCTGTATGAACAACTTATAAAGTATTCCAGAAGTATAATTGATGCCAAGCTGATATTAAAATGGCGACAGAATAAATTTGATAAGGTTTTAAATTATCTCATATCCGAGGAGATGATTAATTCATCAGACGAGAGGCCTGGTTATTACGTTTCAATGGATTAGGTGTGAGTGATTGCGTTTGGTTTATTGCTTCCAAAGTACGAGAAAGTCGGGCAGAGGCAGTATCCAAACGAACTTGTTGTGTCTGAGTTTGACTTTGATAATAGGAATGACTGGCCCTAAAATCACTTTCTTTTGTAGCGTATTTTTCAAATAACTTAAATTTTAAAGAATCCTGATTTGTAACTGAATCGACAGCTTCTACAAGTGCATTAAATAAGTGCAACTCAACATAAAGATCAATATAAGTAGCCTCATCGATGAGGTTTTCAGGTGGATCAACATCAGTGTTATTTTCACATGCTATATTTAATAGCAGGATTGTAAGAAGAAAAATTAATTTTTTTATCAAGATTGTGGTGGCTTTGGATTTAAAGGTCGCATGGTTATTTCATTAATTAAGAAATTATCTGGGGTTTCTAATACATATTTTAATGTTTTAGCGACATCTATTGGTTGCATCATATTGCCATGGAGTTCAATGACTTCGATTTCATCAAAAAAAGCTGTAGCGATAGAACCAGGGAAAAAACAACTCACTTTAATACCATCAAATCTAAGTTCTTTAAAGAGTGCTTCACTAAATCCTCGTAGTCCAAATTTAGTTGCGTTATATGCAGAAATACTCGGATTACCCATCAATCCTGCAACAGAAGCAATATTTATGATATGACAGACATTTGCATTATTCTTCAATAATGGTACAATTAATCGAGTTAAATAAAATACTCCCGATAAATTCACATCCATCATTTTATGCCAATCTTGTACCTTTAATTTATCGACATCTCCAAAAATACCAATCCCAGCATTGTTAACTAAAATATCTGGACTTTCATTTTTGAATGTTGATGACACCCAATGCTCAATGGTTTCGTAGTTTGTTATATCAAGCGTGACGGGGATAAATGAATTCCCAAGTTTCTCCCTAATGATCTCTAATTTCTTGGTATTTCTAGCTAAACCATATACTTTAGACCCAGACTCGACAAGCATTTTAGAAAATTCAGTTCCAATTCCACTACTCGCACCTGTAACGATTGCAATTTTTGATTGTAGATTCATGCTAAATACTCGATTTTAACTTTTATTGTATAAGCTAAGTTACCACAAAATAATGAGCAATTTTGATTCAATTCAAACAGATAAAATCGGATTTCTGGATATTGGGAATTCAGCGATAAAGTTGGGACTTCGCAAAGAAGATCATTGGGAAATTCAACGTTTTGAGAAGGCAGATGAACTCACAATAGCCCTTCTAAGTATTGGTATTGAGTATTTGATTGTTTGTAATGTTAGGCCATCTGTTGATTGGTTAGAGAAGTTATCTGAATACTTTTCGATTGTTGTATTAGAAACAGCAGATATACCAAAAAAAAATATTTGCTATACCACTCCCAAAACTTTGGGAATGGATAGATATCTTGCTTGTTTAGGGGCTTGGGGCTTACATAACAAAAACATTGTAGTAATTGATGCAGGTAGTGCTTGTACTATCGACTGGATGGATGAGTATGGAGTCTATCAAGGAGGAGTGATCATGCCTGGCATACAAACATTACTCTCTGTATTTCATACATCTGCACCTGGGCTTCCTAAATTTGATTTTAATATACCTGAAAAATTTCCAGGAACTTCCAGTTATGATTCATTACAATGGGGACTTTCTCAATTATTTATTGATGGATTAAGGGCTAATTTGAATCGATTTGTGGAAGTTGTAAAATCGTATCAATTAGTAATTACCGGTGGTGATGCGCAGATTATATCAACCTTAATGGATCAAGTTCATGAAATTCGTCCAGACCTTGTTTTTGTTGGAATGGAACATTTTTTTGAAGGTTAATTACTTGAGACTTCGTTCGATATGAGAGATAACCATATCACGAGCAATAAAATTTTTCCCACCCTTTGGGATTATAATATCCGCATAACGTTTGCTTGGTTCTACAAATTTTAAGTGCATAGGTCGAACAAAATTTTCATATTGTTCAAATACACTCTCCACAGTTCTTCCTCTTTTATGGATATCTCGTTTTAAGCGACGAAGAAGTCTAATGTCATCGTCTGTATCAACGAAAATTTTAATATCCATAAGCTGTAGTAAATCTGGCTCACTAAAAATCAAAATCCCATCAATAATTATCGCTTTAGTTGGAGTAACAGAATGAGTTTCATTTTTTCGGGTATGTGCTGAAAAATCATACTTGGGTACTTCTACTGGGTAGCCTTCTGAAAGTGCCTTAATATGGCGAATAAGTAATTCAGTTTCTAATGCTGAAGGATGGTCAAAATTCTGTTTGATTCTCTCTTCAAAGGGCATATGTTTTAGATCTCTGTAATATGAATCGTGTTCAAGACGAAGAATATTTTCTGTTCCAAAGTGATCACAGATATAATTTACAACAGTAGTTTTACCAGATCCTGAACCACCAGCTATACCAATAATGAGCGGTTTGTTAAGCATTATTTAATTTGAAGATGTGATTTTCCTGCTGCGTTCATATTCCACTTTATAATCGCGAATGGCTCTAAAGATAGCAGAAGCCATTATTTCTTGACCTCTTTTGCTTGATAAGAATCGTTGTTCGGATGGATTGCTAAGAAACCCTAATTCAACTAAAACAGAAGGCATTGAAGCCTCATAGAGCACAACAAATCCAGCTTGTTTAACACCCCGTGATTTACGTTTTGCTCTGTGTTCAAATTGTTCATCCATCATAGTTGCTATTCGTTCACTATTTGCGATATAGCCACTGTTTGCTAATTCGTAAATCAATAGTTGTTCATCGGTTAACTCTACGATTTCTTGGTTTCCGTCTCTAAAGATCATGTTTTCTTTTTTCATAACCTCAAGAGAGCTCTCACTTCTGTGTAACCCTAAAAAGAAAATTTCTGTACCATAAACAGATGATTTACGAAAATTGTTTGTATGAATTGAAATGAATAAGTCTCCTTCATTTTCATTTGCAATATTACCTCTTTCGTATAAATCTATGAAAGTATCATCACTCCTTGTATAAACAACGTTCACATCGGGTAAACGTTCTGTAATAAGATCACCAACTAGCTTTGAGACGCTTAAAGCAATGTCCTTTTCTTTGGTGTTTCTGTATCCTATAGCTCCAGGATCTTTACCTCCATGACCAGGGTCTATAATGATGGTATCAAATTTTAATTTATCTGCAATTTGAGTGTAATTGTTGTTATACTCATTTTGGTTTTGAACGATCTCATCGGTTGAGCTATAATCTAGGGTGATATTTAAATTCCAATTTTTTGCTAAAAATTGTTCAGTAAACTCAGTGACTTCATATTCACTAGCCTTAGTTAATGCCAATAAAATATCATTCGAACCACCATCTCGGTATGCAGCAGATGTTACATACACCTGATCTTCTAAATTTATATCTATTCCGTAACTTCCCTCAAGTTTATATAATCTAATTTCTTGAATTTTACCGCCCTGTTTTGGTTTTTTTAAACCAGTTGTATCAATGGAATGTGCATATAATTGCATTTGAATCAAGTCGGGAGCTGGCTGGAGGACAATAAAAGAATCAATTTTTGCATCAAAATGATAGCGAACTACATAGCCCAATCCATCATTCCGTTCAGACTTTGAAATACGTTCTAAATGAACTTGGGCTTGTATTGGTATTGAAACTGAGAACAAGAACAAGCTCAAACATGCTATTAATCGATAAGTAACATATCCATTTTTAGTACAAATGAATTTGTGAAAAGAAGCCATAATAGATTAAATGATACTGTAAATATAATGGAATTAACTGCGTGATGAAAGAATGGTTTCCCTTATTTTAGTAGGTTGAGATTTTAATAATTGTCAAAATTTATCAACTTTTTCAGATTTACCATATTTTATTTGACATTAGGTTCTGAGGCAATTACAATAAGCTAGCATATCTTTTCATTCAAAAACTCTAGGAGGTAAACTATGAATGATGAAATATTTCTAGACGCTGCTGAAAATGGCGACTTTGAGATAGTTAAAAAGCTCCTTTCACTAGGTATTGACGTTAATACCTGCGATGAACATGATAGGACAGCACTATTAAAAGCTTCTAAACATGGTCATTTAGATATTGTTGAGGTACTAATAAATAATGGAGCGGAAATTGATCACAGGGATAATCGAGGAACAACAGCATTGTATTGGGCTTCGACCAATGGAAATCAGAATATTGTTGAATTACTAATTAGCAAAAAAGGCGACGTCGACGTACACGATGATCGTGGTTGGTCAGCACTTGATCAAGCGGTATCACAAAATCATACCCAAGTTATAGACATGCTCACAGAAGCTGGCGCACATTAGTTAGAGAAACTAATAAATAAACATCTAGCCCGGTCAAATTTTGAATCGGGCTTTTTTATTTCGCATACAGGATAAAGATCGTTGGTCGTTTATGAAGATCTGGAAGTTTCTTTTTTTTCCATTCTTGTATTTCTCGAGAAACAATAAATTCTTGCTCAAGAGTGATGTCGGAAGCGATACAAAGTTTTGTTTCAGGGCGGCATATTTCAAGAATCGAGGATAAAACTTCATTATTTCTGTAGGGAGCTTCCATGAAAATTTGAGTTTTATCATGACGTCGAGATTCCCCCTCAAGCTGAGTTATAGATTGTTTTCTTCCCTTTTGATCTATAGGTAAATAACCATTAAATGAAAATGATTGGCCATTAAAACCAGAAGCCATCATTGCTAAAAGAATACTTGATGGACCAATAAGAGGAATAACTCGAATTCCGTTTTTATGCGCCATTTTTACCAATAAAGAACCGGGATCTGCGATTCCAGGAGCCCCTGCTTCTGATAGAACTCCCATATCACGGCCAGACTTTAAAGGTTTAAGTAAAGAAAAAATTTCATGCTCAGGTGTTTTCTTATTGAGTTGATAAAAATCAATCTTGTACTCAGGTACTGTATCACTAACCCATTTTAAAAATTTTACAGCAGACTGTATGTTTTCAACAGCAAAAACATCTAGTTGTCGAATTATGTTAAGGGTGTGTTCAGGAAGGGAGTTATTAAATGCTGTTTTTCCAAGTGGAGTTGGAATTAAATACAGAGTACCCGTACTCATACATCCACTCTTTCAATCACTAATTCATTTACACCTTCTGTAGCTCGTTTATTAGCAAACCGAGAAATAAAAGTACAGGCTATAGATAGAATTGTAGTACTAATGATGGCAATAATCATATTCATCAAAGAAGTACTCCTTTGAATTTCGTATACCGGTATCATTACAATTTCTTGGTAGGTATTTTTCTGAAACCGAATTGGAATCACACCAATATCCATGATTTGTTGAGCCATTTGTACTGATAAAGACAGTCTTTTTTCAATATTTTCACCTGTGGAAGTTGTAAAATTAAGAACAACATATCCGTTGCTTTGTGCCGCAATTTGTTTGATGTCGAAATCTAATACATCAGCAGCTATACTTTCGCCATTATTGTAAGTATCTATGGTGCCACGATACACATTTAGCTGTTGAACGCTGATAAACGCAAGATAACAAGGGAAGAGCCAAAGAAGATATAAAAGACGGTATTTCATGGAATAATGTTTAATCGGTTAATATGCTATATTTTTATGGCTTATTAACTAACAGTTTTTATTTTATTTGTGAAGTTCTATTTGTTGGATCGTTGTCTCAAAGAGTGCCGGATCCCATATTAATCGTTGTTGGTAGTCTTCTTGCATGTGATTGGCACTTAAATGAAGCCAAAATGCAACCGGTAGTTGATCAAAAAAAATAGCTTGAACGGAGGTATGATCATCATATGCAGAAGTGCCAAAATCAATACCGCTTAACATTCCCATTCTTGTATCATAAAAAGCTCCATAATCTTTGAAACCTCGTTTCATTGAATCTGAACTTAGCGCCCAACCCATTTTTTCTTTCACTGCTTTAGAAACTTTTTCATTTATTACTTCATTTTTCCAAATCTTGGCTAGAAGGTATGCCATGTCTTGTGCAGTAGTTTGGGGAAAGAGAGAAAGAGCATTACGTTCTTCTATAAAAGTAAGATTTAACCTTAGCTCTTCCATGATTTCCTTCCTCTGTATATGACGCTCCTCTGTTTGAGTAAAATATGAAGCAGTTTCTATCATCTTATTAAACATGCTATCTCTATGAAAAGACGATAGGGTGTCCGTTATAGCTAGATGATTATTTGGTAGTAATGAGCTAAGACTTGGAGCAATAGAGCTGTAAACTCCAGAATAGGGTAATGGCATTTCTGTATTTGGTAAAGCCAGAGAATTCATGAGATTTTTAATATTCTGCTCTCCCAATTTAAACCAGAAATAATCTGCTATAGCCAATGAATTAAATTGAACCATTGCCTGAATGGCTCTATCATAGGTTATCGGAACCATTTCATTTTCAGTGAGAAAAGTAAGAGCTCCTTCGTGTGCATTTTGATTAATCTGCGGGAGTAAGTATTTATCAATTTCTGATAGATCAACAACAGTGTTTGGATTTAGTACTCCTTCATCCACTTGGCGTTCATATTCGATGAGTAAAAAGATATTTCCAAGCGACCCCATGGTTCTAATAATTTCCGAACCATAAAAAATTCCCGAATCTGGATCATTTACATTGAAAGACACAATAGATACATATTCAGGTTTTTTACCTATGAATTCGGTCAGTGTTTTTAAGGAATACGTATTCTCAATGTATTCAGCCCCTTCAGTCATGCCATCTGAATTAGCAAATAAGCTTTTAAACGCGGAATAATTTGCACCAATTACCATTGCAAAAACAGCAATTGCTGTGATTATAAATACACTAATAAATTTTAAAGCTCTCTTCAAGAATGCGAATATCTAAAGTTTAAAAGAATAAAGATACGAGAATTCGACGACCAATATTCAACAGCATGCATGTAAAAGTAACTTTAATTAATAAATTCAGAATCACGTACTTCTCAGATTGCTCCGGTGCTTACAAATTGCATAATTTTTCCACATAATAATGCTCCAAATGTACCTACTCCGTATCCTAAAACCGCTAGTAATACACCAACGGGTGCTAATGCTGGTGAAAAAGCCGAAGCCACTATAGGAGCGGAAGCTGCACCACCAACATTGGCTTGAGATCCTACAGCAGTGAAGAAAAAAGGTGCTTTAATTATTTTACCAACAGTAAGTAAAACAATAACATGGATAATAATCCAAATAAATCCAATAATAAAATATCCAGGAACATCAGCAAATGCAGTTAAATCCATTTTCATCCCAATAGTCATAACTAAAATATATAGGAACAAGCTACCCAATTTTGATGCGCCAGCCCCTTCCAGATTTCTCTGTTTGGTAAAGGACATAGCAAAACCACCTAACGTAGCGGTTACTATGATCCAGAAAAAAGGTGAATTAAAACTCAGTTTTTTCAAATACTCGTAATTTTGTTCAACCCATGGAGCGATAATATCCCCCAAAACATGGCCTAAAGCGGTAATAGAAAATGCAATGGCTCCCATTTTAACGAAATCGAGCATGGTGGGTACTTTTGCGATACTTTCTTGGTAGTCTGCTATTTTTTGTTTCAGTGTTTCGATGGCAGATGAGTCGGCATTAAACCATCGATCGATCGTTTTACTCATTCCTGCACCGTAAAGAATAAAAGCCATCCAGATATTTGCTACAATTATATCTACGGTAATCATAGCACTAAAAAGAGTATCGCTAGCTTCAAATATTTCGAACATAGCAGTTTGATTAGCACCACCACCAATCCAACTGCCAGCAACAGTTGCTAACCCTCTCCATACCTCATCGGGTCCAGCACAGGCAGTTATTTCAGGATTAATTGCACTCACGATCATCAAGGCTAATGGCCCTCCAATTATGATGCCCGTTGTACCAGCAAAAAACATTGCTACCGCTTTCCATCCTAAATTCAAGATGCCTTTAATGTCTATGCTTAACGTTAGTAGAACTAAACTTGCAGGCAACAGATATCTTGAAGCCATATAGTATAAATTGGATTCTTTTGGATCTATGATCCCTAATGAGGTAAAAATGGACGGGATGAAATAACAAAGCAAAAGAGATGGAACAAAGGTGTAGAATTTTTTCCAATTTGGATTTTCACTACTTGAAGTAATAAAAATAGCAGCTAAAATGGATATCAACAGTCCAAATACTACAGCATCATTAGTTATAAGTGGCATATGAAATTCTTAGGTTAGTGTATGATGATTGAGGATAAGGAGAAGGTAGATGACATTCAAAATTGGAGCCAGCTAAATTCTGTAAATGATTTCTTTATGCTGTACATAGACCATTTAATGTGTTCCAAAGAACTGGATAAGTATATCATCTATTTGCGAGCGCCAAGCACCCCAAGAATGACCTTCGTTTACTTCTATATAATTAAAACGTAGATTTTTTCTTTCAAAAAGGTTCTTCATATTTCTTGCATCTATTGTGTTATCTCCGATAGTTCCAACACTCATAAAAATATCAGTATTGGTAATATTTGATGCTTTCACGATGTCAAAAATTTCATCGCGATACCAGTAAGCTGGGGATTGTATACCAATTTTTTGAAAAATATCTGGTCGAGTAAATCCAAAATAAGTTGCATTTAAGCCCCCTAAGGATGTTCCTAAAATTGCACGATCGATGCTTTTTTTGCTCACTTTATATCCTGATTCTACTCTGGGGATTAATTCACCAATAAAGAAGGAAATAAATTTTTGATTATTAGCCATTTCATCCATTCGGCGGTTTAGGTCTTGGTTTTTAGGATCTAATGGGCTAATAAATACTGCAACAGTAGGTTCAATTTTACCTTGAAAATGTAGGTTGTCCAGTACTGTTATCATAGAACCAAGGTCATCATTAATGTATTCATCCCCATCAGTTACATATATAACATTATGCTGAAGTGTACTTTCATAATTGTAAGGAATATATACCCAAAAATTTACATCATACCCTAAGGAATTGCTGCGCATTGTTATAGGATTTGAGATGTTACCTTTTGGGATGTTTACACTCGAGTTGACGATGGTATCTTCTTGCCAATCCGGCATTCTTAGCTCAGAATTGGGGCCAAAACCACTCCACTGTTGGAAAGGGTTTTCAGGATCCAATACCCATTCTGTATTATTTATATTGATTTTATAATCTAAGCGTGCATTTGAAGGAAATGTATGTTTATAAAACCAAATGTCACTATTCCCCAATTGCGTGCCTTCGAATTTAATTAATGTATTACTTCCCCAATTATTAAAATCTCCATTCCAAGAAACACGTTCTACATCTCCTTTATAAAGGAAAATCACGGAAGAATCGCTCGTGTATGGAATTCGATTGTTGTTTACCAGTGTATGCCAAAGGTTATCAGCGGCTTTTTTCGCTAGGTATTTATCCTCGATATTAGAGATTTGTATTAATTTTTGATTTAGTTCTTTTAGGGATAGGTGTGGATCATTACATGCCCCGGAAAAGAGAGTCAAAAAAATTAATAACACATATCTCATAAAAAGAAAAAATTCTGTTTCTGTAATAACTTTAAAATACATAATGGTTTTGATGAAACTCTGATTATTTTATAATCGAAAAAAAATCTCTACTCACTCACATGATTGTTTCAAAATTTGGCGGTACTTCTGTAGGTACGTTCAAAGCTATGCAGCATAGTGCTTCTATAGTTGCTGACCATAGCGACAGAAAATTAATTGTAATAAGTGCTACAAGTGGTACTACAAACGATCTGGTTGCTCTAGAAAATTCTAACATCAGTTCAACGGAACGTGAACAATTACTTATACATATAAATGATAGGCATTTATCTATTATTTCTAGTTTAAAAGAGCGAAAAAAAGTGTTAAATACATTTCAGAGGCAAATGTCTGAACTCAGGGCTCATTTAGATCAATATGGACGAGATAAAAGATGGAAGGATAGATTATATGCTTTTGGGGAGTTAATGAGTACCCGTATTTTTGTAGAGGTATTAAAAGAAAATGGGGTGAACGCAGAATGGTTAGATGCTAGAAGGGTCATAAAAACTGATTCAACTTTTGGACATGCTGTGCCAGAATTAGTGTCAATACAAAAGAAAGCTGCAGCCTTTATCGATAAAAATAGTGTACTATTAACACAAGGGTTTATTGGGTCAGATATTTTTGGTTCAACAACTACATTAGGTAGGGGAGGTAGTGATTATTCCGCGGCATTATTTGCTGAAGCTGTAGGTGCTGATAAGTTGGAGATATGGACAGATGTTGCAGGAGTGTATACAACAGATCCAAGGCTAGTGTCATCGGCAAAACCAATTTCAGAAATTACGTTTGATGAAGCTGCAGAGCTTTCGATTTTTGGGGGGAAAGTTCTTCACCCAGCAACGATAAAACCGGCAATGAGAAGTGGTACTCGAGTGCGTGTAGCCGATAGTAAAAGACCGGAATTACCTGGCACAATAATAGTAAATAAAACCATTAAGGAACCTGTAGTAAGGGCAATATCACTACGAAGAGATCAGACTCTACTTACCGTTCGTAGCTTAGAGATGTTGCATCAACATGGTTTCTTGGCTAGGTTGTTCAATGTATTGGCAGAAAATAAAATATCGGTAGATCTTGTTACAACATCAGAGGTAAGTGTTTCTTTGACATTAGATACAGCTACGAAAGCTTCTAACAAAATTGAATTAACGGAAAAAGTGTTTCGTGAACTTAATGAGTTTTGTGATATTGAGGTTGAAAAGGATTTGTCATTGATTGCAATTATAGGAAACCGTCTTAATGCTACATCTGGCATAAGTGGGCAACTTTTTAGTCTACTAAAAGATTATAATATACGCTTGGTTTGTCATGGAGCTTCTGCATATAATTTATGTTTTTTGGTAGATGAAAAAAGTGGCGAAGAAATAGTGAAATTGATTCACCATAAATTTATAGAATAATGAAAATATCTGTAATAGGTACGGGAAAAACAGGGAGTAAGGTTGTTGATCTTCTGGGCAACAACGTGTTAGATACCTTTGATGAAAAGAACCCGCCAACTGTTGAAAAACTAAAGCAGGCAGATGCAATCATTGTTTTTGTGCCTGGAGATGCAGTAGATGCTATTATCAATGATGTGTTAGCATCTACTGTTCCTGCTGTATGGGGTAGTACGGGCTTTGAGTGGCCCGAAGATTTAAATCGTAGAGTACAATCCATGGGTTCGAAATGGGTATTGGCAAACAACTTTAGTTTAGGCATGAATCTAATTCGAAAAGCTATAGAAACTATGAGTGCTGGATCTTTAATCTTGAATAATCCTAGTTTTAAAATTCATGAAGTACATCACGTACACAAAAAAGATGCTCCAAGCGGAACCGCCTTATCGTGGGAAAAATGGCTAAATCAACCTGTCAATATCACATCTAAACGCGAGGGAGACATTAATGGATTTCATGAATTAACTATTAAAACAAAAACAGAAAAGATTAAAATCTCACATGAAGCGCTAGATCGATCTATTTTTGCTGAGGGTGCAATATGGGCTGTAGATCAATTGGTTTCAAATAAGCATTTAAAGTATGGAGTTCATACTTTTAGTGAATTATTTGATCTTACAACTAATGATTGATCCATTACGACTTTTTCCATTATGGACCGCTGTGGTCACCCCATTAAACGACTATGCTGAAGTTGACTTCGAAAGTTTAGAATCTGTTTTAAAAGAACAAGAAATAGCAGGAAACGGTGTGCTGATTTTAGGCAGTACCGGGGAAGGTTTAAACCTAAATCAAATTGAAAAACAAGAAATTGTTAAATTTACTAAAGCTTTAGATCTTGTAGTTCCAGTAATGGTTGGGATAAGTGGATTCGATCTGGAAAGGCAAATTAAGTTTATACAATTTTGTGATGAATATAATGTGGATGCCTTTTTGTTGGTAAACCCAATGTATGCTAAACCTGGAAAAGAAGGACAATATATATGGTTTAGGTCTTTGATGATTGAGACAGACACTCCTTGTATGATTTATAATGTTCCTTCTAGAACGGGTAATAAAATGTCTCCAGAGGTTCCAGCACGACTTTTTAATGATTTTGGAAATTATTTAGGTTTAAAGGAGGCAAGTGGAAGCATTGAAGATTTTAACGATTTTTATAAGGCAGAACCTAAAGCTCCATTATATTGTGGAGACGATATTTTAATTCGTGAATTTATAGATCTTGGGGCTATAGGTCATGTTTCAGTAGCTGCTAATGTTTGGCCTAAAAAAACCCATAAGTATGTGCATTTAGCTCTTCAAGGGAACACTAAAGAACTATTTAAAGAATGGGTAGCATGCACTAGTTTATTGTTTAAAGCTCCTAATCCTATACCTGTTAAATCCTTGTTATTCCATAAAGGATGGATTAATTCAGACCAAGTAAAGCTACCTCTTGTTCGTGAAGATTTAACAAGAGGGATAGAAGAAGCGCTAATAGAAGCTGATAGATTATTAAATATGTGGAGTGATTAGATTAGCCCATTCAATTAACATTAATATCTTCTCAAAGCTTCAGCTCGAGAAATATCAATTTGTTCACTAAGAACATTATATCCTTTACTTCCCATTAAGCAAGGATTACAAGTATGTCTGAGTTGTAAAACATGACCTAATTCGTGAGAAATTGTTCTTGATAAAGATCCTCTTACAAAATTGTTAGGATCCTCTTTCAAATAGGTTTTTTCTGGTATACCTCCATAGTTGAATTTATTAGTCCACACACCAACAACTGAATGGTAGCCAAAATTTCTCATAGCATTACCTTGAGAGGTATTACCAATAAATGGAAAAAGATAAATATGATATAAATTGGAATTAAGTTCACTTGCAGAACTACGATGTTTGGGCTGCATTAAGTAATACAAAGGTGGGAGTCTATTTGGGTCTGATCTACCATCTTCATCTCTTTTTGTATTAATAATAAATTCTATGGAGCTTTCATATCCGTCATATTTGAATATTTCTTCTTCAATAATTGATTCTATGTTCCATGTTATGCGAGCTTGTTCCCAAATTCTATTGAGTTCTGGAATTACAATATTTTCAATATCTGATGGGGTTACCCAGCTTGACATTTCTGTTCCTGTAGGATGAACCCAAGGTTCACTCTGCATTAAATGTACCCTTAAATTCAGATTTATATTTTCTAGTTGAGATTCAATTTCAGTCTCAGAATCAGGTTCCTGATTGTCAATACTATCAACTTGATTACAACTAGATAAAAAAAGTAAAATCGATAGCACAAAAACAAATCTATTCATTGGGGGAAAAAATTTTTGATAATTATAGTTCTGTATCAATAAAAATTTTTCAGATTTCATTCATTCGGTAATTTATTATTTCAATACCTTTTATTTCCTTCTTATTTTGTTTGATCACTTCAAAGCCTTTCGACTCAAAAAAAGGATTTTGCAGTAATACTAACATCAGAAATTAGTTTGTATTGACCTTGACGCAATGATTCTAATTTAATTGCATTAAAAAGTTGGTTTCCAACCCCTCTATTTTGAAAATCCTTATGTGTATATAAAAAATCTACATAATTGGGATCATCTAAAGCAGCTAGTCCAACAATCATTTCATCGGTATATGCAACTAGTGTGTATTGTTTAGTAATTAATCTAATCCATCTTTCAAAATTTTCTACCGATGAGGTCTAAGCATCAATTTGGTTTTTATTGTAATCACGTGAGCAAGTTGCTTGAATTGTTTCAACAAATAAAGTTTGTAGTTCTTCAAGATCCTTATAAAAAGCTCTTCTAATTTTTATTTGCATATTATAATAAGGGGCTGTAACAGCTAACTATAAATAAAGCTATAAAATCAACCCCTTTGTATTAACGCAAAAGCAGAATATCCAAACACAAAAACTATCTACAGATTGAACACTTTGAAGCTCGCAGTATCGCATGAGCTACTGCTTCGGCTCGGTTTTAAATGCGTCTTAGGAAACTCATTACCAGAATATACTACCCAGTTATTAATTCTATGGGTAAGTAGATATTGATAACCGTTCTAATCATGATATTTTCAAACACGTTGCATTTACACTAATTATGGCGAAGACTTAAAATTATGTGTTTTGTCCTTTCTGCTTTGTTTTCAATAATTTATGATTCGAATATTACAGGTAAATCAGTATTTGAAATTTTTACAATATGAAAGGGTTGGGTAATTACAGCAGGAGTATATACATCATTTGGAGGTACATTTTTAATTACATTTACAACTATATTTTCTGAGTTAAATGTTATATCTAATTCTAAGAAATAGCCTCCAGAGGGTCTTATTTCATCAAATGCTGCGATGACTCTATATTCAGAAAAATTTATATCAATATTTGTAAAGTCATATGTTGAATTCATTTGAGTTATTAAATCATTCCAAGCAGTTTCGCTAGAAATGATTAAATTCTGTTGTGTTATTCCTTCCGATCCATTTCCCGATAAATTACCTTCTGCAATTAAAATAGATATGTTTTCAATAAATTCTGTTGAATAATCAACAGAACTACAATTCAAGCAAAAAATTGATAATATTAGCAATATTTTTTTCTTCATAAAGTTTTGATATAATTTAATTTTAACATGTGCATCAAGTTTTGAAATTTTTTAACGCATTTGTAATATAATTATTATAGTACTATTTAATCAAACCATTCGTAGTGATGCACAGGGGTTTGTTCGTTAAGACACATGCTTTACACAAGTTAAAGATTATGATTTACACAAAATGAGTCTCTAACCTTGCATGTTGATCTTTATTTCTTAAGTTAGTTTCATCAAAGAATCCTAAAAACATATTTCTATAATATACTCTCCAAATTCCATTTCCTACTGGTTCAATACCCACATATTTTCCTTTAACAGCAGCTGTGAGATAAACCCAATAATAGGACTTCCATCTGATAGCCCCATGTTGAGTTACTTTCAATGTTCCATTGGTGATGGTAGTCATAATGTTCAATTTTTTCAGGAAAGGGTCTTGTTGAAAATGAATGAATGTCTGCGGGAGTTTTCATCCCTAAAGCTTTATGTGGTCTAACATGATTATACTCTTTTACAAAAGCATTTAATCGTCTATGTTGAGCTTTTATATCATATGCAGAGGTTTGGCACAAGCAGCTTTTAAATCGCGGTGCATGCGTTCATGTCTTCCGTTTTGTTCGGGGTGAGCTGGGTCAGAGAAAACAGTCGTTATACCGAGTTCAATAAACCAATAGGAGAGCTGTGTAAATCTTTGAATAGCTCTTACAGAACCAAATGGGCTTCCGTTGTCTGTATGTATTTGTTTGGGAATCCCATATTTCCTAAAAACCTTTTTAAAGGCTGCTTTAGCTTCTTTTAGGGTTTCCTTATAATGCCCCTTTGCAGAAAATAAAAACCTACTTTTGGAGTCTGCTATAGTCAGCGGATGACAATAGATGGTATTACCCATTAAAAACTTTCCTTTATAATCTGCACTCCATACTTCATTACATTCTTCTGGATCGAACATAGGAAATACAGGCTTGATCCTACGCATCCTTTTTTTCGTAGAGACAAAACCATTTTTCTTTAGAATATTATGAACTGTAACCACCGAAGGGAGGTCTTCATTTGGTAATTCGTTAAACAATAAAACTCTTATTTTTTTTGCTCCCCAACACGGATACTTTTTCTTTAAATTAAGAATACTATCAGTGATTTTATTACTAGTTTGATTAGGATGGTTCCTGGGAGCTCTTGAGCTCTCTCGAAGACCATCAAATCCCATTTTTTCGAATCGAGAAATTAGTTTGTACGCGGTTGGTCTTGAAATTCCAAAGTTTTCACAAAGATCTGTAATGGTATATTTTCCTGATCTCCATGCACAGATAAATTCAATTTTTTGTTCCATAGGTGTCGTTTGTTTCCAAGGCATATACATTCATTTTTTGTGAATATATACGACTAAAAAAGTGTAAACGATGTCCCTTTACCATGCCTTAATAGGATAAAATATACTAATTGTTATTGGTTGTTGAAGGAGTGTGAATGGCGCTTAAATAGGGATGATTGTATACAGCTTTTAACCCAAATAAAAGCATAGTATTAACACACCAAACATTATCTCTTAGCTACTTCAGCCCTAATTTTTGATAATACATAGTTCTGTATCAATAAAATTTTTGAAATAGGTATTGGACGTATTTATTTCAGTTATACAAGAAAATCAAACTGTTCAGTTTTAGTTTTTTCATATATGTCTTTACTAAAAATATATAGTTGGGCTGGTTTATGTGAAACTCCAGTCTGCTTTTCTTTAAGTGGAACCACATAATTCATTCGATTTATTTTTTTTCTGAAATTTCGTTTATCAAATGTTGTATCAAAATTTTCTCATATACCCTTTGAAGTTGTGTAAGGCTGAATTTTGTAGGGAGAAGCTCAAATCCTACGGGTTCGTGTTTCATTTTATTACGAAGAGCAATAAGCGCATCATCAAGTATTTGGTTGTGATCAAATCCTAGTTTACCAACTTGATCTACAGGTGACCACTTTACCTCTCTACCTTTCCATTCTAAATGGATACAATTTGTAGCAGTTAATGCGAAATATCCTATTGATGCAACACGAATCGATGGATCTCTACCAATATTTTTTAGCCATAATTTATCAAGAGGTTTTGATAAGCGCTCTGAATCAGCAAAAGTCTTGAATTGTTCAAGGTATACGTGTTCAAAACCTGTTAAATCTAAAAGAATCCGATTTGCCGCATCATCAATTTTTTCTTCTTCATACACATGATTTCCAGGTAATGTATAATCTGAAAATACTACAAATCTTTTAGTTTCATCTGTAAGTGTGCGCTTTATGAGCAGTACATTTAAATTCTGAGAATCATAACCAAAAACCACACAATCAACGGAGATATGTTTATTTTTTTCCATTTTTAATACATTTATTGATTAAGTGTATATATAACACTTAAAATGAAGAATGTAAAATTATTATTCTCAGAACTACTTTTGAAAAAACATTCAATTATTCGAGGGTGAAGAAGTGATAGGTACGAGTCCATTCTTCTATCTGAGTTGGTCTTAAATGAATAGAATGGAATAATTCAGGACTAATAACATGTTTCCACCCCCAGAGATTTACTTTAGAGGTTTTAAAGCTAGCTGTTTCAGAGACACCTATTTTTGTATCTCTATTAATAAGTTCCCACCCTGCATATACAACATCATTTCCGTTTAGGTAATCTGCAAAAAATTGATGTTCTGTAGAAGTTGTAAATTTTATCTCATCGTTTTTGAAATCCAAAATATTATTCGGATTTACAGTTTTACAGGAGTAGGGTCTTTCGATTTGGAAAGGTAGTTTTAATTCATAATTCGAATCAATTAATGCATGATTAATCCGAAAAAAATTGTGAACATACTCTTCGGTGTGTATTTCTTTTTGACCTGTATTTTCTAATGAATAGTTTATTATTAATTGATCGTCTTCTACAATTATTTCCTTTTTAAGATGATAAGAGTAGCCATTTTCATTAGGTGAAATGCATTCTAAATGTACACGGTCTACCTCTACGAGCATATCAAATTTAGCAGGTTTAATTTCATATCCTATCGAAAAATCATATTCATAGTCATGTTTTTTTAATAGCCCAACTCCAATTTTATGAAACCAACTACCTATTTCAGTATCATCAAATCCTAAAGCATTATGCATAGAAAACTCATTATATAATCCCGCACCATTTTGTAAGGGGTCAGTACAATTGGGGGCCTCATTGGTAGTAATAGGAACACCCTTAAAAAAGATTTCTGATACTTTTCCAGTCCAATCAAAACGAGAAGACTGATATCCCTCTAGAGGTTCAGAAATTTTGACTTCAAGTTGTTTACTTTTTAGGGTGATGACCATTTAGTAGCTAAAGCTTAGGATAGTATGATAAATTCGATTTGAGATGCTAACCTTACAAAGATGAACATGATACATAATATTTCCAACTATTTTAATTGTGGAAATGCTGAAAGGAATTAGAAAACCTTTTAGGTGTAATACCTTCATATTTTTTAAATAGTCTAATGAAATAATTAGGGCTACTAAAACCCACTGCATATGCAGTTTCTTTTATAGATAAATTATTTTCAGTAATTAATTTTTTCGCAAGAGCTATTCTTTCATTAATTATTAATTTATTTGGAGATATTCCTATTTCTTTTACAAATACTCTATAAAAAGTAGCTCTACTCATGTTAGAAACTCTAATCAAATCTTTAATATGTATCTCTCTATGAATGTTTTCTTGTATAAAATTAATTATAGCTGAAAAGGGGTTATTATTTTTATGAGAAATTGATTCATCTCTTAATTTCTCAACACAATATAATTGACTGGCTCTTTTAATTAACTTATTAATCAACGATTTTACTCTCTGTTCTTTTGTTCTTTCAGAAGATGTTGAGAGACCAATAATTTTTGAATGTAAAGCAATTAAGTTTTTTGTGTTATTTATAAGTAATGGTTGATTTAAAATATTGCTATGGTCATAAAGTGTATTCTGAACATTATGTTCATTAATCTTATCCAATTGTTGTTTAGCATAGTGTGTGTCAATAATAAGTGCAGCACATTGTGTTGGCGAACTAAAACTAGCTTCTGGAAAATCAATATTTAATTCATAATTATTTGGAACAATGATGGTGTTTCCTGGTACGTAATTTCTTTTAATTCCATCATTAAAGCGCACTTTTTTCACTCCTTTAAGCATTGAGGTAACAGTAAAACCCTCAAAAGTAATGGGAAGTCTTGCCACTTCTTTTCGAGTTTCATATATATGCAGTTCACATGAATCTAAATTGTAGCCTCGTTTTTGTTCTACTAGTTCAACCACTTCATTTGAAGGCTGTATTGGTAAGATGGAATTATTAAACATTGTTATAAGATATTGTCTGTAATTAAAACTAAAATGAGACAAAAATGCTATTCTTAATTATAAAACGATTTTGTTTTAAGATTTGAAATGTATAATTATTAGTCAATGATATGAAAAACATATTTAATCGGAATAAATCACTAATAAATTTTAATTATGAATAAGAACGAAACGGCAATTGTGCTAATCGAATTTCAGAATGATTTTACTTCAGAAGGTGGAATTTTTCATGACGCAGTAAAAGGAGTTATGGATGCAAATAATATGCTATCCAACACCATAGAATTAGTAAAAAATGCAAGAAATGAAGGTGTACAAGTGATTTTTGTGCCCATTTCTTTCACGGAAAATTATGCAGAATTAACGAATACCCCATACGGGATTTTGAAAGGTGTTGTAGATAATGGTGCTTTCAAAAAATCTAATTGGGGGTCAGAGATTGTTGAATCATTAACACCAGAAGATGGAGAAGTTATTATAGAAGGCAAGCGTGGTCTTTGTGGATTTCATAGTACAAACTTAGACTTTATACTAAGAAGTAAGAGTATAAAGAATATTGCGCTCGGTGGTTTTCTAACTAATTGTTGTGTAGAATCGACTATGCGTACTGCTTATGAAAATGGATATAATGTTATAACACTTACCGATTGTTGTGCAGGTTTAAGCATGGAAGAACATAATAATGCTATCGAAAAAGACTTTCCTATGTTTAGTGAACCAATGACAAGTAATGAATTTTTAAATGTAGTTACTGGTAAAGATGAGCTTGTAATGGAAGGAAAAGCCTACGATTAAGGTTATTCAAATTATACTTATGAAGAGAGGATATAACTATATTCTCTCTTTTTTTGCATTTTGATCTTTTTATGTCTCAGCTAAAAGTACCAACTTCATTCTTAGAAGAATTAAGCCATTCTTTAGAGGGTGAATTTTATTTTGATGAATTATTTAGAACGCTTTATGCTACCGATGCATCTGTATATAGAGAAAAACCAATAGGTGTAGCTGTTCCCAAAAACACAACTGATTTAAAAAAATTAATAGAATTTTCTCGAACTCACCATCTCTCTTTAATCCCAAGAGCGGCTGGGACTTCATTAGCTGGTCAAGTAGTAGGAAATGGTATTGTAGTAGATATTACAAAACACTTCAATAAAATTTTAGAATTTAATAAAGAAGAACAATGGGTAAGAGTACAACCTGGAGTTGTACGCGATGAACTGAACCAATATTTAAAAGAACATGGATTATTTTTTAGTCCTATTACCTCTACAGCAAATCGAGCGATGATTGGAGGAATGGTTGGCAATAATTCGTGTGGGGCTACCTCTATAGTGTATGGTTCTACCCGTGATCATGTCATTGAATTAAAGACATTACTTTCTGATGGGAGCGAGGTACGTTTTGGTTCGTTATCAAAGCAAGAATTCCAACAAAAAACTTCTTTAAACACCTTAGAAGGGGATATTTATAGAAATATTAATAATGAATTAAATGATCCCAAGGTTAGAAGCCAGATAGATAAAGAGTTTCCAAAATCTACCATTAATCGGAGAAATACGGGATATGCAGTAGATTATTTGATGAATACCTCACCATTTGTAGAAACGGATACGGAGTTCAATTTTTGCAAACTTTTGTGTGGTTCTGAAGGAACACTTGCCTTTACTACAGAAATAAAATTACATGTAGATAAATTACAAGAACCCTTTGATGTAATCGCGGCAATTCATTTCGACAATGTGATTGAAAGCTTGAAAGCTACTCAAAAAGCGATGGAGCATAGTCCAAGTCAATGCGAATTAATGGATAAGATTATTCTCGATTGCACAAAAGAGAATATTCAACAAAGAAAAAACAGATGGTTTATCGAAGGTGATCCAGCAGCTTTATTGATGGTTGAATTTCGGGGAAATACTATTGATGAAGCCAAAGAAAAAGCCGAATCAATGATTGCTGATTTACAGAAGGAAAAATATGGCTATGCATACCCCATTATTCTGTCTGATAAGACAAAGCAGGTTACAGATTTAAGAAAAGCTGGATTAGGTTTATTAGCAAATATCCCAGGAGATAAAAAATCCGTAGCCTGTATTGAAGATACTGCTGTTGCTTTGGAAGATCTGGCAACCTACATCGAAGAAGTTGGTGAAATGTTAGACGGATTTGGGCAACAACAGGTGGTGTATGCTCATGCAGGAGCAGGGGAGTTACATGTGCGCCCTATTCTAAATTTGAAGGTTTCTAACGATGTACAACAATTTTATGAGATTAGTAAAGAATCAGCCAACATTGTTAAAAAATATAACGGTTCGTTAAGTGGAGAACATGGTGATGGGCGATTAAGAGGAGCTTTTATTCCACTAATGGTCGGGGAAGAGAATTACCAATTATTTAAACGAATAAAAGATACATGGGATCCTGCACATATTTTTAATCCCAATAAAATTGTAGACACTCCACCGATGAATACCTCCTTGCGTTATGAGGTAGATACACCAGAAAAAGAAGTAACTACTGTATTTGATTTTTCACATACAGGGGGAATTTTACGCGCTGCAGAAAAATGTAATGGCTCTGGAGATTGCCGAAAACTTCCTTTATCGGGAGGAACTATGTGTCCGAGTTTTCAAGCAACAAGAAATGAAAAGGATACAACACGTGGTAGAGCTAACACCTTACGCGAATTTCTAACAAAAAGTGAAAAATCAAACCCTTTCGATCATCCAGAAATAAAAGAGGTGATGGATTTATGTCTGTCGTGTAAAGGATGTACCTCCGAATGTCCATCTAATGTGGATATGTCTAGTTTAAAAGCCGAGTTTTTACATCAATACTACAAAACTAATACTATTCCTTTACGTTCAAGGGTGTTTGCCTATATCAACGATTTAAATGAGCTAGGGGGTAAATTTCCCCGCATTTATAATTTCTTTTTAAGCAATCCAGTTTTTGCAGGAATGGCAAAAAAAATATTGGGAGTTGCACAAGAACGAACGTTACCTACCATACAAACCGATAGTCTTAAATCGTGGTACACCAAACATTACATTCCCAAAAAATCTGAAAACGGAAGCGTAATTCTATTTTGTGATGAGTTCACCAATTGGAATGATACTCATATTGGTATTAAAACCATTCAATTGTTGCAAGCCCTTAACTACGATGTGCAAATGGTAACTCATTATGAGAGTGGAAGAGCGGCTATTTCAAAAGGATTATTAAATAAGGCAAAACATGCAGCAGAACAAAATATCTCAATATTCAAAGATCGCATTAACGATCAAGTTCCACTCATTGGCATTGAACCGTCGGCAATTTTAACTTTTAGAGATGAATATCCGCGCTTGGTGAATAGTTCTTTAGTTGAAGCGGCCAAAAAAGTATCAAAACATACATTTCTAATTGATGAATTTTTAGCTAACGAATTTAAATTGGGTAGGATTGATGCGGAGCTCTTCTCTAAAGAGGAAAAAAATATTTTACTTCATGGTCATTGTCATCAAAAATCGTTGAGTGATGTGGAAGATTCGATTTCTTTATTAAGTATCCCAGAAAACTATACGGTCTCACTCATTCCATCAGGATGTTGTGGTATGGCAGGCTCTTTTGGATATGAAGAACATCACTACGATGTAAGCCAAAAGATTGGGAACCTCGTTTTATTTCCTGCCATAGAGAAAGCCAATGAGCAAACCATTATTGCTGCACCGGGTACAAGTTGTAGGCATCAAATTAAAGAAGGAACAGAACGAACAGCATATCATCCCGTAGAAATTCTATGTGAGGCTCTAAATACTTAAACGTTGTTTTTATTTTTAATAACGATTTTATTTTCACCGGCACAATACAAAAGTGCGACTCCATTCAGAGCCTGTACTGAATGGGTCCGAGTGATAGGATTCAGTATCCAACTTGGGCTAAATTCAATGGTAAAACTACTCTACTTAGCTCTGCAACGTTGGGTGAAGTTTTATTCAGCTATCCTTTTTTTTAAATCCATTCGCTCGTGTAGAATCCGTATGACTTCAATTTTATCCTCAGGGAGTGATTGATAAAATATGATATGCCTTCCACATTTTAACCCAAGTAAATTCTTATTTATTCTGTCATATTCTTTTCCAACATCAGGATTTTGTCCAATACCGTTACAAAACAGTTTTATTGTAGCATAATATTTGTCAGCTTGTTTGGCAGACCATTTTTTAAATGTATAATCCCAAATGTTATTTAAATCATCAATGGCTTTTTGTCTAAATATTACTTTCGCCATTCTTTAATTTTTCCGTTTTTAGTCTCTTTAAATTATCTTCAAAGTCAAAATCTTCTACTAAAGCACTATCAAGACCTTCTTGGATTGCGTTTCGTAATGCAAGCACTTTACTTTCTTCATTCTCTAAAAGTCGAAGTCCAGCTCTGATTACTTCACTAACATTTTTATACCGCCCAGTTGAAACTTGTTTTTGGACAAATTGGTCAAAGTAGTTTCCGAGTGAAATGGATGTATTTTTCATGAGTTCAATATTTATTTCGAAATTACCAAATTTTGGTACTAGCGCCAAATCATTGTCGATGTACCTAACTTACACCTAATATTAAGCTAGCAAGCGACTTGTCCAAAGGCGCTCCTTGAGAGAAAACATTGTTATAGGGCGCTTATTCGTGAATAAAATAAGAATCTGTTTCTTCACCACTATCTACCATTCTTACAACAATACTTTCAAGCACTCCAAGTATGTTGTTAAATTCTTGTTGTGTGAAAACCGAATTGCAGGTCTGATTATATCGTTCTCTTAATTCTTCTACCGATATATTGAGTTGATCTATGTCTAATAAATGTTGTTTATGTATTAATTCTGCCAATTTGAAAACATCATTACTAGGTACGTTTTCTTCAGTCATGTGCCAACAGAAATCTTGTTTCAAATCTTCTATTTCATCATCTAAACTTTGCCGGTAATGTACAGTTCCAGAAATAGTTTCCTTCTCTATCTTGGTATAGTCTAGTGATTCGGCACCAAGTGCTCCCAAAAATTCAGTAAGAAACGATTCTCTTTTCATTAGTTAAAGCACCTAAATACCTCACATTTTACCTACCTACTGGCATGTGGCGCACAGATTAGTTTTTAGTTAAGTAACGATTTTATTTACACCAACACAATACATAAGTGTAATTCTATTGGGAACCTGTGCCGAATGTATTTGAAAGAAGAGATTCGGTATTCGAGTTGTCTAATGGCTCTCATGGAGAGATAGTTTTTAATTTCCTGTATTTATATAGCAATATTTTCAACAGAACATCTAAATTCATAGAATATTTTTAATGCTGGGTGTCTTCTATAAGATTCCTTTTGCAGTGGAATTCTCCTTTTTCCAAGTCGACGATCAAATATTGCTAGTGCTAGAATTATTAGATTATCTGATTTTAATGCGTCATCTATAGAAAGTGTCAAATATGATTTTAAGGAGTCATAGAACTCATACTGACTATAAATTCCTTGATTATGTAGAATACCTTCTGCTTGACTATAGGCCATATAATAATCTTCTTGATGATCAGGGTTTTTATAATCTGTAGCCCCGGAAATTTTACGAATATCTTCAGCTAATTTAAACTCTGCGTTCCAAGCTGATATTGAACAAAAACTTGCGATCTCTTTTTTGTCTATAGTAATATATCCTCTACCTTCATGGTCATGTGCTTTGTGATATCTCGTACTTCTTAATTCAACTCTACCTTTTACTGAGTCTGCAAAAAAGTTTTCAATTGAATTTTTGAGTTTACTCCATTTCATAGATATTTATTTTAGGGTCAAGACAACTTAAGGGATATTAAAATTCCATAAGTTGTTGTATGCCAATCCGTAATAAGTATATATACCGTTCACGAATTTCTGAGGCTAAATTCCGACAGATTCTACGCCTTTTTTGCCTAGATCTAACCGCGGTGCAGACCGCCGAACTCAGTGGTATTTCTCGCAATTCAGTCAACAAACATTTAACAGCTATCCGCAGGCGTATCGCCGAGTTTTGTGAGTCCGAATCTCCATTTAGTGGACAGGTGGAAGTCGATGAATCTTTGTTTGGTGCCCGACGAGTAAAAGGTAAACGGGGACGCGGTGCGTATGGAAAAGTATTGGTATTTGGACTCTACTAGCGTAATGGAAAGGTGTATACAGAGGTGGTGCCCAACGCCTCTAAAAAGACCTTACAGGCTATTATTAGAGGAAAAGTAGCCCTAGAAAGTGTGATTCATTCCGATGGCTGGCGAGGCTACAATGGGCTGGTGGACTTAGGGTATGCTAAGCACCTACGTGTGGATCATGGGCGCAATGAGTTTGCCACCTCCACAAGCCATATCAACGGAATAGAAGGCTTTTGGGGATTTGCTAAAACCCGATTAGTTAAGTGCCGGGGAATGCACCCCGCTACTTTTTACCTGCATCTTAAAGAGTCCGAATTCCGATTCAATTATCGTAAAGAAAATATCTATCCAAAACTCTTATCTTTAATCCGAAACAACCCTCTTAAGTTGTCTTGACCCTTATTTTAAAAAGCAGGATATCGAATCTGTATTTGGACTGCCTGACTGCTAGCAGTGCGGTCCAAAGATTAGTTTTTCGTTAAGTAACGATTTTATTTACACCAACACAATACAAAAGTGCGACTCCGTTCGGAGCCAGTGCTGAATGTATTTGAAGGAGGAATTTCAGAATCCAATTTGTCTAGGGTGCTCCTTTAGAGAAATGGTTGTTATTCCTAGCTTTTCTTTTCATCTACTTGATAGATATCAAAACCAATCTCAGCGTTTAATTCTGTGACCCCATGTATAATCTCATGTTCTAAAACTGGACCAGTTCCAGCATACAAATATGTGGACTTCCAAACTACATTGAAATAGGTTTTACCATTAGCAGTGAGGTTCAAGATTTTATCCTTGTGAGGCAAAAGTCTGTCTAATAAATATTTAAAATGCGCATTAATGTCTTTAGAGCTTACTTTGTCTTCTGTACTCAATTTCCACCAACCTTCTATGTGTTGCTCCACAGGCTTTCCAATAAAGTTATGTCTTTTGTTACCCGCTTTTGCAGAATCATCAGCATCAATATTTAGAACCTTTGACAACTTATCAGGATCTAAATCTGGTGCTGTTGGCTCAAATGAGACAGCTACTTTTACGATATGTGATTCATAAAGTGGATTTAATTCCATTTTCTTTACTGGCATGTATGGATAACGACCCCGCATTTAACCCTCCTACCAACAGGCAGGGTAGTGCAGAGATTAGTTTTTCGTCAAGTAACGATTTTATTTATACTAACACAATTCAAAAGTGCGGCTCCGTTCAAAGCCTTAAGTGAACGCATCCGAAGGAGTCAGAATTGTCCGAGGGCTCCCATGGAGGAGTGGTTGTTATCTGCATTACAAACGTTGTAGTTCATTTAATTTTGGTTTTAGAATACTTTTAATAGTTAGATTTAAAAAGGGAAAAATCATACTAAGTCCAAGAATTTGAAATAGAATAGCAATCCAAAAATCATCTATTCCCTTAATTATGAAATAATCCACACTTATTATGGTGATAAGCAATAAACCATAGCTCATTAAATCAACATCGAGTTTTGTTTCAAACTTCAAGAGATCAAATAGCCATAAAGTAATATCAAAGATGATAACAGGTAAAAATGGTGATGTAAACGCTACAAACCATGGAGATATTGAAGCTAAAGCGACAATAACAGTATGAAATGGTAAAACAGTTAAAAAGCCTATTGCTAATCTTTTTAAAGAAATTTTGAAGTAATTCGAACGATGATTTTTCATCTCAGTCTCAATTCTCAAAGCATCTTTAGAACATAATAGAAAGGTAGATTTGTAAATATCTCTTGCCTCATATACTATAAGATCTTCAGTGGTTCCACATTCATAACAGTAAGTCGAATGATCAATATTCTCACCCCTTAGTATCTGAGCAATTCTTTCGATTCCATTTTTCAATTTTAAATATCCGAAAGGCCTCCACTTTTCTTCAAAAATAAAAAAAATTAGTTTTTCATTTATCTTAAAATCAGAATAGAGTATGGCATCCTTTTTGGAATTAAGTATAGACTGAAGTTCTGAAGCTTCATTCTTTTCTAATTTAGGTAGATATATAGTTATGGATTTATACCCTTGGTGATCTTGTATTCTGAATAAATAGTTCTCATATAATCCACTGACTGTGAGATTTGTTGATTCCCAATTGAAATGTTGTTGAATTTTTCGTAAAGCAGGAAATAACACAGTAGTTGTAAAATGTAGCTAACGACCCTGAGCTTAACCTACTTGCCGGCAGGCGGGGTGATACAGGGATTAGTTTTTCGTTAAGTAACGATTTTATTTACACCAACACAATACATAAGTGTAATTCTATTCGGAACCTGTGCTGAACGTATCCGAAGGAGAGGATTCCATATCCGACTTGTTTAGGGGGCTCCCATGGAGGAGTGGTTGTTAGTTTACTATGGTTTAGGGGATAATAATAGTTGTATCTAAAGTAGTTTCATTATACTTCCAAAATTTAAATAAGTATGTATTACCTGACTCGACTGGAACTGTAATATCTGACTCTATACTAGACACCATATCAGGGCAAGGATCATTTGTTTGTCTCTGAGTATAAATAGTAATATTAACTACTTCATTTGAACTTTCAATTTTAGAAGAAGAAAAACTATAGCATGGTTGTGGAACAGAGCTAACGACTGTAAAATTGACAGAATTTTCATCAAAATTTACACTTTTAATCATTTCAGCATTTGCAGGTTGGGGGTCTGGAAGATCATTACTGGAATCTATACTACATGAAAGTAAAATGAATAATATCGATAATAGGATTAAGTGTTTCATGATTCGACGATTTGGGTTAGAAAGCTAACGACCCTGCGTTCATTCTGCCGGGAGGCAAGGTGGCGCAGAGATTAGTTTTTAGTTAAGTAACGATTTTATTTACACCAACACAATTCAAAAATGCAACTCCGTTCGAAGCCGGTGCATAAAGTATCCTATGGAGGAGATTCAGCATCCGACTTGTCTAGGGGGCTTCCATGGAGAATGAGAAAACCAAATTTTTTGGAAAATAGATCATGAAATGAATGCTAGTCTATAATATCATCAGTATTTATTTTGACCATCTTCATAGTTAAAATACATAACATCGTTTTTAATGAAACAGTATATGAGTAATTATAAGTGATGCTAATAAAGCAAAACCTAAGATAGAATTTTGTTTAGAAACGGATACAATAAGTGATTTAAGATTCACAAATTTCGTAAGGGATAATCCCCAAGCGAGTCCAAACCCAATGATGATGACCCACATTGCTCTAATAAAGTAGTTGATTTCAGGGAAAAACCCTTTGATCACCAAATGGGCCATAAAGGTTGCGAAGAAGGCAATCACAGCCGCTTTTTGTTTAGGAGCAATTAAAAATACGGCTGAGCACCCAATCACTACGATCCCACAATTAATGTAATATCGTAATTCATTTAATGTATGGGTAAAGGCGACCCCCGAATCTTGGAATTTGATATATAACAATACAATACCAATTACTGAGCTTGAAATAAAAGCCATCAAAATAGCTCTCTTTCCAACATTCACTATTTCTTGTTCGGTAGCTTTTTTATTGATATACACTTTATAAATATCTATCGACCATAAGGTTGCGATGGAGTTGTAGGTCGAATCCACCGTACTCATTAGTGAGGCGAATAGTGCGCATAGAATGAGGCCTTTTAATCCAACAGGTAAATAGGTATTTACAAGATAAGGGAAAGACATGTCGGGATCTTCTAATCCATTTGCTCCTAAAATTCCGACCAAAGCTATACCAGGAATTACGATAAGACAGGCCATCACATATTTCATTACTCCGCCCACCATAAGACCAATTTGCGCATCTTTTAGACTTTTTGCAGCTAATGATCTTTGCACAACGGATTGATTAAAACACCAATAATTAATGTTCAATAAAAATAATCCAAAAATATGTGGCCATGGCAGGGTTTCATGATCTGCGGGCAAATGTAGGTGCATTAAATCACCTGTTTTAACATATAACTGGCTCCATCCTCCCAATTGATGAATGGCTACAAACATCACGATGGCACCACCTGTAAGAAGGATAAAAAATTGGATAATATCAGTTTTAACAACTGCTGAAAGTCCCCCAAAATAGGTATAAATGGCTGAAAATAGTCCTAATCCTATAACTAAAATAGCTACTCGTATCAGTCGATCTTCATGTAAAAATGATAGATACTCTCCAAAAACAATATCTGCAGAATAAGCACCCCAGAATAAAGCGGCTCCCAATGTTATGGTAGAAAAAATGAAGATATTGGAAAGTGAATAAATCAATCCCATTGTTTTTCCCAGCCGAGCTTTAATAAACTGCGTGATTGTGGTTACACGATCTTTTAAAAAAATAGGAACAAAGATAAAGGCACCCATCAGAATACCTTGAATGGCATTTATTTCAAGACTAGCCTGAGCCAAGCCATATAAATAAGCAGAACCCATCATTCCAAGAAATTGATACCCTTGAATATTTGTAGCGATGGTAGAAAATGCGATAGAAGGCCATTTTAAGCTTCTAGAGCTAAGAAAATATTCATCAGCAGATACATCTTTGCCTTGTTTTCCGCTTATTGCGGTGATGAACACCACTAAAAAATAAATGACTACAATAGCGAGATCAATCATCGTGTTTCCTAATTGTTACCATAGTTTAAATTCTAGTGGCTGCTCCAAGAGGAGTAATGGGTATTGCGTTGTTTACTTTTTGTTGCTCCATGGGCAATGATATGGTTTTTAATCTAGGTAAAACAAGCTTCGCAAATCGCTCACATTCTTCTTGATGTGGATATCCAGAAAATATAAATGCTCTAATTCCCATATCCATATAATCGTGAATTTTTTTAACGATTTGATCGGGTGTTCCCACCAAGGCTGCTCCACATCCTGAACGCCCTTTACCGATTCCTGTCCAAAGTAAATCCTCTACAAAACCATCTTTATCTGATTGGTTTCTCATATCAGATTGTTTACTAACACCGAATGATTTTGCATCTAAAGCTCGCTCTCTTAACTCTTTGCCTTGTTCAACATCAAGTTTCGAAATAATACTATGTGCATATTCAATGGCCTCTGTTTCTGTTTCTCTTACAACCACATGAATTCGTAGCCCGAAGTCTACGGTTCGATTATATAAGGCGGCTTTATTACTCATTTCCATCATATGCTGATGCAAATTTTCCTTAGTTTCTGGCCACATCAAATAGACATCACAGTATTCTGCACATAAATCCACGGCAGCAGGGGAATAGCCTCCAAAATAGAGCAAAGGTCCACCATGTTGATAAGGTTTCACCGGATTCGTTGGAAGTGTAAAATCGTAGAATTTTCCTTTTATATTAATCTCATCGTGTGACCATGCTTGTTTTAGAATCTGAATCACTTCTCTAGATCGTTGATATCGTAACTCCGAATTTAGATCTTCACCAGGAAGATTCGATGAAATGATGTTAATCGTTAGCCGACCCTTTAAAATATGATCGAGAGTAGCAATTGCTCTAGCTAGCATGGGTGGATGAACTTCTCCACATCGTATGGCAGCAAGTACATTTATTTGCTCTGTTAAAGGAGCTACGGCAGATGCGAAGGTTAAGGTATCTTGCCCCACTTGATAGGAAGAGGGACACAATATGTTTCGAAAGCCATGTTTGTCTGCTGTGAGTAAAATGGAAGAGGTGTTTTCCCAAGTACTCTTGTATTCATTGCTTCTTTCGCCTAAATAGCGATCATCACCATCACAAATTGGGGCAAACCACGCAATTTCTGCACCATCTAAGTGTTTGGATCTAATTTCAATGTTGTGTTCACTCATAGTCTACGAATTTCCATTATTAAATTGCTAGATTATGCTATTTCTTTTCCTAGTGCTGCCTGCCATAATGCATACCATTCTTCATGGGTAATGTTTAGATCTAAAGACTGTTTTGCGCGTTCAATTCTTTCCATTTTAGTGGTACCTAATACAGGAATAATGTTACTGGGATGATTTCTGAACCATGCTAATAGTACTTCAAATATCCCAGAATCATATTTTTTAGCAATTGCTTGTGCTGTTTTTCTTATTGACTGAATGGTGGAATTTCTAGTGTCTTCTTTAAAGATTTCACCACCACCAAAGGGTGACCACGCTGTGGGTGCAATTTTGTGTTTAAGGCATTGTATTAATGTGCCATCTTCAAACGCAGCACGTTGCAATAGTGAGATTTCAATTTGATTGGTAATTAATGGGATATATGCATTGAGAATATCAAATTGAGGAACTGTGAAATTGGAAACACCAAAATGTAGAACTTTTCCAGATTTTTTTAAACGGTGAAATGTCTCAGCTACTTCTTCGGGATTCATCAAATAATCCGGTCTGTGTATCAAGAGAATATCAATATAGTCGGTATGTAAGCTCTTTAAGGAATGTTCAACCGATAAAGAAATGTGAGAGGAAGTAGAATCGTAAGACTTAATGGTATGCGAAGGTCTATTTGAAGTTGGGAGTTTTATACCACATTTTGTGGTTAGTCGCATTTTGCTTCTTAATTGAGAATTTGTTTTTAGAACCTCTCCAAATTCTTGCTCTGTGGTATAATCACCATAGATGTCTGCTAGGTCAAAATCCTCGAATCCTAAAGAAAGACATTGTTCTATAAATTCATGTGTTTCTAACGAATTGTAATTAGCTCCCCACTTTCCAAGCCTCATTGTACCAATGACTAACGGAGAAAAGTCAAATGATTTCTTATCCATAAATTAAGTTAAGTCTGTTATTCCGATCTCAAAAATTACTTAAAAATGAAACCGTTTACATCATAAAAATTTATTGACACAACAGCCTTCGAACAAAAAGGCTGAACGATGTAACAAAGAACAGTTGGAAAAATTTGAGAGTTAGTTTTTTTAAATTCATTCTTTATCTCGGATCTAAATCTTTTTAATATATAACAAAGCTAAGAGTACCTTAATAATTAAAATTCAATGTTATGAAAAAAGCATGGTGGAAAGAAGCCGTTGTCTATCAAATATATCCTAGAAGTTTTATGGATACGAAAGGAGACGGTTTTGGAGACTTAAATGGAATTACTATGAAATTGGATTACTTGAAAGAACTAGGTGTTGATGTTTTATGGTTGAGTCCGATTTTTGAATCTCCTGATGATGATAATGGGTATGATATTAGTGATTATAGAAACATCATGTCGAAGATGGGTACCATGTCAGATTTTGATACGCTATTAGAGGAAGCTCACAAACGAGAGCTAAAAATTATTTTAGATTTAGTTGTTAATCATAGTTCAGATGAGCATAAATGGTTTGTTGAATCCAGAAAATCAGTAGATAATCCATTTAGAGATTATTATTACTGGTACAAAGACAAGCCAAGTAATTGGATTTCATTTTTTGGGGGCGATGCTTGGGAGTATGATGGACAAACAGATGAATATTACTTACATCTTTTTTCAAAAAAACAACCAGACTTGAATTGGGAAAATCCAAAACTAAGAGAAGAGATTTATGATATGATGCATTTCTGGTTCAAGAAAGGTGTTGACGGGTTTAGGATGGATGTAATACCCATGATTTCAAAATATTTAGACTTTCCCGATATAGATCGAAATGATTTTATGGGAGCAATCAATGAGGTGTATACGAATGGTCCAAGAGTGCATGAATTTCTAAAAGAGATGAATGAAAAAGTTCTTTCTAACTATGATGTGCTTTCAATGGGTGAGGCAATAGGAGTGAATCCTGATCAAGGATTACTGTATACAGGTGAACAACGTAAAGAGCTTCAGATGATTTACCATTTTGAACTGATGGCATTAGATTGGGGTAAAGGAGGGAAGTTTGATCCTAAGACATTCCAACTAACGGAATTCAAAGAAGTGTTTAGAAGATGGCACAATACAATGGGTAAAACAGGATGGATAACACTTTTTCTTGATAATCATGACTTTCCAAGAATGGTTTCTAGATTTGGAAATGACAAGAAGTACAGAGAAGAATCAGCAAAATTGTTATGTACTTTATTACTAACCTTAAGAGGTACTCCATGTATCTATCAAGGAAGTGAAATCGGGATGACTAATGTGCAATTTCCTGAATTAAGCGAGTATAAAGACATTGAGATAAAGAATAAGATAGCTGAATACGAACGAGAAGGAAAAGATCTTGATCAGCTAGAGAAAGTCATACACCAGATTGCTAGAGATAATGCAAGAACTCCTATGCAATGGAATGATAAACAACATGGTGGATTTAGCGAATCTGATTCGACTTGGATTAATTCGAATCCAAACTATTCCACTATTAATGTAGAATCTGCACTTAAAGATAAAGATTCAATCTGGTATTACTATCAAAAAATGCTACAACTTAGAAAAGAACATAAAACTCTTGTTTATGGTGATTATGAAGAATATATGATGGAAAGTGAGTCTGTGTTCCTTTACAAAAGATGGGATGAAGATGGATGTTACTTTATACTTCTTAATTTTACTGATCAACAGCAGTCTATTAAATCTATTGAAATGTTAGATCGAGCAGAATTACTGATTAGTAATTATGGGGATCAACATCTAAATGAAAACATACTTAAACCGTGGGAAGCTAGTGTGTACATAATTAAATAAAAAACTATTTCTGATACACCCGAATCCAATCAACATACATAAACTGTGGAAAAATGGTTGTTTCATCTGGTCGACCAGCCCATTCTCCACCTACCGCAATATTCAAAAGAAGGAAAAATTCCTCATGAAATTCGGAGTATATCTCATCTTGAATACCGGCTTCTGCATATGGTATACCGTCTACTGACCATGAAATTTTTTCAGCATCCCACTCAAGATCAAAAATATGAAAATCATCTGCAAAAGTGCCGGAATCTAATTTGAAATGTTGTTGTCCCAGCATGGCATGGTTCCCGTTTTCATCTGCATAATGAAAATTAGCTTCAATATTGGCGTTATCCTTAGAACCATAAAGTTCAAGAATATCAATTTCACCGGATTTAGGCCAAGGTGTGTCTCCACCATTTTCATCGATATTCGCACCAAGCATCCAAAAAGCAGGCCACATCCCCGCACCATAAGGGAGTTTAATTCGAGCTGAAATTTTTCCGTATTTCCAACTCTGTTTTTGTGCGGTATTTAATCGAGCAGATGTGTATTCATTCATCCCGTGCCTATCGCTCATATGCATAGCCTTGATAATTAAATTCCCATTTTCTACAAAGGAATTTTCTTCGCTATCGGTATAGCGTTGCCATTCGTCATTAAATCGACCCGCTTTCACAACTTGCCGGTTCCAATTGTCAAGATTTAATGTGTCTCCGTCAAAGTTATCCTCCCATACTAGTTTCCACTCATCGGAATGAGTTTCATCGGATGCTGTTTTATTTTTCATGCATGATATATGTATTGTAATTACAGAGGTTATTAATACAAGAATATATTTATTCATAAGCCAACTTCATTCTTTAAAAATTGCTAAAACTTGTATTCTAAGCTATTGAATATTGTTTGAGATAAAAAGTTATTAAGCTTGAAAAAAATAGTAGGCATTGAGATTGATCATATAGTACTGGTATCTTAGATAATAGATATAGTTTTGTTAATTGAACCAATAAATATTCTGCAATGACACACGAAGAAATACTTGATCTCTTGGAAGATGGTGAACTCCGATCAGCTAACCAACTTGAAGATGGCACTTGGGAAGCAAATGTAGAAGTAAAAAAAGCGATCCTTGAAGCATTTAAAAACGGTACTAATGCCTCCTATGAGGGTATTTATGAAGGTTTTGTAGACAAACATAATTTACCGCCTCAATTTTTTGAGCCCGAAGACGGGGTTCGATTAGTACCAGGAGGATCATCGGTACGGAGAGGTTCTTTTGTAGCACCTGGAGTAATAATTATGCCACCAGCCTATGTAAATGTAGGTGCTTATGTTGATGAAGGATCCATGGTAGATTCCCATGCGTTGGTGGGCTCCTGTGCACAAATTGGCAGGAATGTACATCTTTCGGCTGGAGTTCAAATTGGAGGTGTATTAGAACCAGTTGGAATGAATCCTGTAATTATTGAAGATGATTGTTTTATTGGTGCCGGCGCTGTTATTGTAGAGGGAATTTTAGTTCGTAAAAAAGCCGTAATTGCCCCAGGTGTTACACTTTCGAAATCTATTCCTGTTTATGATGCAGTTAAAGAAGTAATTCGAGACAGAGGCGCTGAAATTCCTGAAGGAGCAGTGGTTATTCCTGGTACAAGGCCCATGAAATCTGCGTGGGCAACTCAGGAGGGGTTAAGCATGGCATGTCCAATTATTGTAAAATATCGAGATGAAAATTCAGATGCTTCCTTGGAATTGGAGGCAGCTTTGAGATAAGTTGAAAATAATAAATAGTACACGTAAATAGGGATTAAACTATGTTGTCATTTGAATAATCATTCATAAATAACTTTTTTAATTCCTTTCCCTTCATTGATGGTTAGTATATCATCATCACAGAGTTTTTTTATGATAGGAATTAAATTAGTATCTGTACCATATTCGATAGACTTTATGTTCTTTAAACCATTTGGATGAACAAAGTTGGTCGGTTTAGGATCAATATTAAAATAGGTCATAAAGAAAGGGAGTTTTAGCTCGTATGGAAAAAGAAGTTTCCAAGTTAAAAGACGATCAAAAGGATCTAATCGCTTACTTTTTGTAATGAAATATTTAAATCCGTGTAAGTCTAGTACTTCTTGTTCTTTAGAAAAATCTGAGCGGTAGTTTTCGAAACATAATTCAAAAAACCCTTCTTTCTCTTCTTCCCACTGAAGAAATCTGTCTGCAATATTCCCTTTTCCGATAACGCGCAGTAACACTTTAATAAAAGACGAAACAGGAGCTTTTTCTAATAATTCTATATATGGACCTTCAGAAAAATATATCAAGGCATTATGAGGATGTATTTTTGATCCGTATTCTACATTGAATCCTTCATCTTGAAATTTAAGAACTGATTCCTCAAGATTGTTAACTTTATAAAGGATATGACTTACTTTCATAGTGATAGAATTATTTCATTATAGCTTGGTAATGAATACATAATGACACATTTTTATCTATGTAATAATTTGTTACAGGAAATTGGAAGTAAATAGATTCAATTTTTTTGAATAAAATAATTTTCTTCATTTGTTAAATTTATGCTAAAACTGTAATCATATCCATACAAGATGAAGAGTTCATTTGATATATCTATAGTCTCTAATTTTTCCTGTAGGTTCATCTATTGATAAGCTCATATTCAAAAAACTAGAAATGCAATTAGTTTTTAGTAGTTAATAATCTGTTTTTTTATAAGGTAAACAAAGAATCATTGAGTAAGTAAATGCTAAAAAAGAAAAGATTAAAGTAAATGATAAAACTAATAATGTATTATCTATAAGGTTGGTACTATGCCCCGCAAAATATTCATCAATTCTCCAAGCAAAGGCTCTATAATTTAAACAAAAACTGTAACCCCAAGCACCACATAATAAGCCTTTTGAATTAATATTTTTAAATACATAGAAGCCACCTATAATTAATAAACTTATTCCTATATAATCTGCAATTAGTTGAATAAGACTTTGATCAAAATTCAGGTGATACCAAGTCTCTAAAGTGAAGTGTATAACACCAATCACTATGGACAGAACGCAAAAGTATTTAATTTTAATTGTGGTTCTCATTTTCAAATAATTAAGTTATACTAAAATAATAACACTTATGACTTATCAGAATTTCTGAGTAAGAGGGGGCTCCTTTAGAAAAATGAATAACAAGTTATGATTTTACTTATTCAATTCTTTTATTTTAAGTTTATTGAGATTTTAAAGGTGATCCCCTAATCCATTATGGTATTCTGTTACAATGAATAAAGAATTTCGTTCAGGCTGTCCTATCTCTTCTACATTAGATATAGTAGGCGATAAATGGTCTTTATTGATTATCAGAGATATGCTTCTGAAGCATAAAAAAACGTTTAAAGATTTACTAGTTTCAGAAGAAAAAATAGCACCAAGTATTCTTTCTGCTAGGCTTAAGTTGTTGGAGAATTATCATTTAATTTCAAAAAGAAAACTTCCTACAAATAAAAAAGAAAATATTTATTTGTTGACCCAAAAGGCTATTGATTTCACCCCAATAATAATAGAAATGACTCTCTGGGGAGATAAATATTTAAGACACTTCAATAAAATAGATCATATTGAAGGGCTTGATGCAGACAAATCTGAGGTAATACAAATAATAAAAATGCGCTATTCAGAAATGGCGAACGTAATAGAAAATATCAAAAGCGAGTAGAGTTACATAACCGTTAATCATTTTCATTAACCAACTAAGGATTGTATGGAAATGAGGAGTGATGTACGTCGATTTTTAATTTCCCATCAAACTTTTGATATCCAAATGTAAACTCAACTTTTGCTTCATTTCCTTCTAAATCAGTAAAAAAATAATTTCCCATCGCAATGGCTCTATGTTCTTCCAAAATGAAGTTTGTATTTTCAAATCGTACTCTAATCCATGGATTAGTTGCAAACCCATGGTCTTCTTTGCATTTGCGATCCTCTCCTGCTATGAAATAAGACAATGCTTCTGCTTTTGTAGGTCTAAACTGCTCAATAGCACATTTGGTTGGCTTAAATAAAACATCAGAAATGCCATAGGCATACAGATGATCTAAAAATTCATTGGTGTATGCTTCACATTCTGTTCTATTATGTTTTAAAGAACCAATTTTCACTACTCCAGTGCCCCATTCTTGTTGAGCTTGTACTACTTGTTCTTTTGTGATCATATTTGGTTTACTACTCGTTGTTTGCCTACAAGAAAACCTTCGAAAGTGTTCTTATACATCAGTTGTTATGTTCCAATTTAAAGAGATTACAATATTTTTGCTATATATCTATGACATAGAATTAAGGACAGATAAAGCAGCTTTAGTATCTTTATGATCAACAAAAATATGATCATGATAGAAACCAGCAACAACATTACAACTAATTTTATTTTTTGCTAGCTCATTAGAGAATGCAGCTGTTAATCCAACGGCATCTAGTGAAGTAGGTAGTGATAGAGTAATCCAAGATGCAACATAACTATATTGCAGATTTAATCTATCTGCTACTTCTTTTTTCAAAATTAGTGAGAATCCCTCATCTTCATGTATCAAGGAGATTATTTCTGTGAGGGGCACATGATTAATCAGCTCTGTGGTAACAAATACATATTTACCTTCATTTAATTGAGGGTTTAGATTTGCTAGAAGTTTGGAGAGTTTATTGTCTTTAGACACTTTATAATAATTAGTGTTTTAAATTGAATGTAGCTAAGAACCCTGCGTTTAACCTGCCTGCCGGCAGTGCGGCGCTGGGATAGGATTTTGTTTAAGTAACAATTTTATGTTCACCTACACAATACAAAAGTGCGGCTCTGTCTGCGACCGACTTTAGAATCCCAAAACAAGTCTATGAAAATTCTAGCTGATTGTTGCACTTCAAAGTTGAAGCTAGACCTAATGATCTTTAGGTTCTCGATTTCCAGTATCCTGGCTTTCTTCTTAAGTCCATTACTGCAAATATTGTAATAAGTTCTTCTGCAACGGAATAGATGATTCCATAAGGAAAACGAGATACTAAAAAGCGTCTTTCAGTATCACTAATGTTGGTTCCAGATAATGGATACTGTTCAATTACACCCAACACTTTTTCGATTTCGTCGATAAAATCATCTCCAAGACCTACCATTTGTTCTTCGTAATATTCAGCAGTCTCGATAAATTCAATTTTAGCCTCGGAATGAAATTTTAAAGTCACTTTTGCATTCGCTTCCTTGCTTCTTTTAAAACATCAGAATAAGAATGAAGAGAAGCTTGTCCCGATTCTAAAGTTTCTTTTCTTTTTTGGACTTCATCAATCCAAGCCTGTTCAATTTCAGGATTAATTTGTCCATGAATACTTTGTAACAGGGAATCTGCTAAACGAGCCTTGCTTTTTTTATCAAGGTTAAGTGCTGAACTTTCAATCTCTTTAAAATCAGTAATCATAGTAAAAGTGTTGGTTTAAATAATGTAACAATTAGAGAAGAAAACTGATAATGCTAAAAATTATTGGAGTGGATATAACCACCTTACGTTTAACCTGCCTGCCGCCAGGGAGAAGCAGAAATTAAGTAACGATTTTATTTAGATCAACACAATACAAAAGTGCAATTCCGTTTGGAGCCTGTGCTGAGCGTATCCGAAGCAGGATATTCCGTATCCGCCGATTTGTCTAAGGGACTCCCACGGAGAAACGCTTGTTATGTTCTGTATTTAGTAATGTCGTTAATATTGAAAAAAGCCATTTTGAATTTATTTTAAGATAAATCACATTTGCGGGCTCATAAAGTTCACCATTATATCATAATTCATGGCAGAAGAGCTCTTACAAGGTTGCATTTTTAAGTTTTAGCTTAACACCATCTATATCTAATGTATCTGACATTTTAAAAAGAATATGACATTTTATTTTATGTCATAAATCATCGGAAAAATGACCTTGATGTTTACCTTTTGAGAATTTCTTATTATTAAATGAAGTTGATTCACCTAAGGGAATGGTTAAAGATTTCCATTCATTTCCTTTGATCATCTTAGTTATGTAGATAATTTGACCAATGTGATAAGAATAATGTGCCAATTGGCGATGTACAGCTTCAAGTATTGAGTGTTCTTGATTTCTAATATAAATCTTAGTCTCAAAATTTTCTATTGTGATATTATTTAGTGCTTGAAATAAACAATTCCAGCCATCAGCCCATGTATCTAAAACATCTTTTTTATTGGTAATTTCTGTTTGGAACTCTCTATCCCTATTTCTCCAATCTTTTTCACCATCGGTTGTTAGAAAATTTGTCCAACGGGATTTCATATTTCCAGAAAGATGATTTACAATGATTGCAATAGAGTTTGATTGTGTATCAAATTTCCAAAAAAGATCATTTTCTGAAAGCTGGTTGAACGATTTTTCTCCGATGGATTTATAATATTCAAATTGTTTCGTAACACTATGTATAAACTCAATTTCTACGGATCGTTGATTCATTTGCTCTGAATAATGGTAGTCTTTGCTAGTAGAAAAATATTCCAATGGCTAATTTTAGTTGATATAACCTATTGTAGATCAGTATCATATCAACAATGAGTATAATAATACTTTTAATAAGTAGCTTACTTAGTTATTACACTCACTGAATCATTAGAGTAGCAATACCATGTAAAAATGATAATAAATTAAGCTAATGAATGATAAGTTGTATCATCTTACTAAGTATAAACTACATATAAATAATGTGTTGCTAAAATTGAAATCTTTGGAAATTATAATGTGATTGTAGAACAATATCGAGTGTTTAACATGCTAAAATTATTAACTGTGCTTATTAACCCAAGTTCTTATCATGTTTATAAACCTTGGGTAATCGTCTTGGTAAACAAAATGGCCGCAGTTTTCAAATATTTCTAGTTCGCTATTAGGTAGTCTATTATTGAGATTAATTCCATTTTCAGTATGTAAAATAGCCTCATGTTCACCCCAAAATACTTTTGTTGGTATTTTTATATCGTGCAGTTTACTATCAATATCAACTAATGCTGTTGGATATTTTTTAAACCATTTCATGCAGTTAGCTACCTTCCCAGTATGCGATTTTTTATAGTCGGAAATCTCAAATTTGTTTGGAACATATCTAACATTTCCTAGATTTTTTGCTGATTCAATCAATGCACCACTTCCAGCAATTACAAACATCATACGCCAAAACCCAGAATGGACCATTTTTTTCATTATGCTAGGTTCGGAGGTAGGTAATGCTCCTGGCCCATCACCAATCATTAATGATTTTACTTCATGGTTGTGATTAGTTACATAAGATAGAGCACTGGCCATACCTACATCAGGAGCGACCAAATGTGATTTTTTAATGTTAAAGTGTTCTAAAAAAGAATCTAGAAAACGGCCTTGAAATTCAAATGACATATATTCTGGTTTTGTTTCACTTGCCCCAAAACCAGGTAAATCGTAGGCAAATAGATTGTAATCTTTTTTTAGAGCATCCCAAATAGGAGAATAGGCTACGATAGAATGAGGAAAAGCTGACAACAAAACAATGGTTTCTTTTTTCTTTAGATCTACTATTGATTTTGCAAACCTTATTTGAATACCGTTAACAAATATGACTTCTAATGGCATATCATATGGCTTTTCTAAGGTTGGTTCGTTTGAGTATGAATTCTGCTGTCGTATTTTATTCAAGCCCGACATTTCAGGAGTTATTAGTCCTACAAAAGCAGCATTTAGCTTATCATACAAATTTATTGTAGTCAATTTGTTTTGTTCTAGCATCGAGATATTTTAGTTTTAACTATTGATTTGATACTAAAAATATAAAATTACTACTAAATCTGTAGTAATAAATTGATTATTTAGAAAAATATAATCTTAAAAAAATCAAACAGATGAGTAATAGGCTATGAGGAAAAAAGATAAATCTGGAGATATTTATCTATTAATTTTGCCATACATATTAAAATCTTTAAGAAAATCCCAAAGCTCTTCTGTTGCATCTATATCCATATTTCCTCGATATCCAGGCCAGTTGTGATCACCGTTATTAATTTTTAAATGTTCAACTTCTACGTTATTTCTGCCATTTGAAAACACATAACGTTCTACTGTACTGCCATCTGTTTTGTCAATATCAGGTAGAGTATAAATTTTTGGGACTACATTTGTACCATTGTGATCTTTCCAAAAGTCTAAAAGATTAGATATGTAGGAATAGTCAACTATCCTATCTTGTGTTCCATGCATTTGAATAATAGAAATGGGTCTATTTGGGTTGCAACTATTGATTAATGGTTGGTACATGGCACCGGTTACAGATCCAATAGCTGCGATTCTATCAGAAAGTTGACAAGCCAATAGGAAACTAAAGAATCCTCCATTAGACATGCCCACACTGTATATTCGTTTAGTATCTATATTGTAATCGTTTTCTAATTGATCTAAAAGGGCTTCAATAAAATCTACATCACTATTGTTATCAGCAGACATTTTCCACTGATTTGAATTGCCGTTAGGGTAAACGGAGATGAAATTCTCATTTTCTGCAAGAATATGGAATTTTGAAGCACTGTAATTATTCTCCATATCGCTTCCTAAACCATGAAATGATAGTACCGTGGGTACAGGAACTTTACTAGTATAAGCTTTTGGTATGTGAATTATATATTCTCTTGTATTGCCATTTATACTAATTTCTTTAACAAATTTTCCTGTTGAAAACCCAGGAACGGGAGGGTCGTCTTCAATTACATCGCAACTTATGGATAGTAGAATGAGAATAAATAGTGTATTTATAAATTTCATAATGCTTACAACTTAACAAAGATAGAAAGAGATGTTTGACTTAGTGTTACAAGTTCAAAAATTCATTTACGGTTAGTGATTTTATTTATTTTTTAAAATTCGAAAAGAAAATGCCTTCATGATTCATAAAGGTTCCATTTTGTTTATTTAAATCGAGCTTAGCTCCATTAAAATTAGTAGCATTAAGACCTAGTTCTTGAAAAAAACATGCAGTAGAAGCAAAATCCCAAATACTACCTCCACCAATTTCTTTTTTAGGGAATTTAATCATACATGCAGGCCCATGTTCAAGTACACGTATGCCATTCATTACAGATGCTCCACCTGCCATTTCAACAAATCCATTTAATTTTAACTCTTGTACTTTATCTAGTAAAAGTTGTTCCAATTCTGATAATCTAGGGGTGTTGTTGAGTGTTTTATCCGTAACATAGGTTAAAAAATTGTTCGTATTTTTAATTACCCAAGGAACACCATTTTTAAAAGTTCCATATCCTTTTGTTACATGGTACACGGTATCCGTAATTGGGTCATAGATAACACCAATATATGGGGTTCCATCTTGGGCTATTAATGCGATAGAAACTGAAAAACCTGGCTCTTTATTTATAAAATTGAGTGTGCCATCGATTGGATCAATACACCAAAAATACTTTTTATCGAATCGACTTCCATCGTCATCAGTTTCCTCCGTTAGTAAGGCTAAATTGTAATCTGTACATGTTGGCCGTAAATGGGCTAAAATTACATCTTCGGCTTCTTTGTCTACCTTTGTAACAACCTGAGAAGCGTAATTAGATCCTCCTTTTTTATTTTCAACATCTACATCTTCATTCATATACTTTTGGATTACTGTACCAGCAGATTTTGCTGCTTTTATTGCAATATGTGTTAAATAATTAAAATCCATGTTAAAGGTTCTTTAATACTTCAGCGGTAATTCGCTCACTATAGCTATTGATTTTCCAATGCCCTGGACTCCAACCTTTTAAAAATCGGTGAAAATCAGCCCATGCTACTCTATACATAGATCTCCACTCCATTTCTAGTGCTTCGTTAGCTTCAGGTAACTCTGTTTGTAAGTGGTGGAAATAGGTATCAAGAATTTCACCTTCAAATCTCTCACAATCATTTTCATTCAAACAACTTCCAACAAAATATGCAACGTCTTTGATTCCACAACCTCCGCCAACATATTGGAAATCTACTGCAGCTACTTGATTATCTGATCCAAAACAAAAGTTTGCTACTTTAGCATCTCCATGCACAAAAGTTTTGAATTCACAATTATTAAGTATTTTATGGATGTTTTGAGCGGCTTCTTTTAAAGCATGATCTTTCATTGATTCAAGTTCTTGAGGCCTCAAGTCTAATTGCCAATAAGTTCCAATTCCCCATAATTGGTCTGGATCGTATCCCAAATAACTTGCATGAAATTGTGCTAACCATTTTAGACATGCAGATATCCAATCCCAAGAAAGCGACTGTTTTCTGTATGGAAAGCCAGCATTGTCCAAATCCTCTAGAATAATTAGGATTTCATTTTCTTTTATATCAATTGCATAACAATAGGGAAGACGAGCTTTACTCTTAGTGCTATACGTACTATACCAAATTGTTTCAATTTGATACGATTTTAATTTTCGTTGATGTCCAATATCCGTATTCCAACCGCGTGGATGTGTTATAGAACCAGACAATCGAATATGTTTTACAATAACACTTTTAATAGGAGCGCCTTTTAATCCAACGCGTAAAATTTTGCCATATCCACTCCATAATTCTTGGATAGTTTCTTTACTTCCTAGCTTTGTTGCTCCTGTTTTATCTAGAATAAACGATTCAAAATTTTCATTCATAAATAAAAGTATGATGAGAAAACATCGTTATTAAGCACTTTAAGAATAATATTAAAATAATAACCTAAGTGTTTGATTAATGAATTTAATATTCAAGGATTTTAGGTTGCTTTATTTTCTTTCAAAAACAAGGTTACCATTTTTTATTGTTTGAGTGACTAAAATATCAGGAATTTTATCAATATTTAGTTTTAGGGGGTTTGCATCTAAAACTACTAAGTCAGCTAATTTACCAACTTCTAAAGTACCTTTTTGTTCTTCTTCAAAATGTTGAAAAGCAGACCACTCTGTTATACTCTTTAAAGCTTCATATGGTGTTAATCTTTCATATTCCCCTATTATTTCTCCAGACCGTGAAATGCGTTTACTAGCTGTCCAAATTACACGCATTAGATTAGGAAGTGCTACGGGCGCATCCGTATGGATAGTAATCTTTAAGCCTTTATCTAAAGCTGTTCTGGTTGGACTAATAGCATTACCTAAGGAATCTCCAATAAGTTGTTTATGCCAATCGCCCCAATAGAACGTATGTAATGGAAAGAAAGATGCGATTACATTTAAATCTCTAAATTCGTCAATCTGATCTTTCCGTATATATTGACCATGTATGAGAACATCTCGTCGATCTTGTAGATCAAAACCTGTTGATGCGTTTTTCATAGTTCGAATCATTTGGTCCATTGCTGCATCTCCATTTGCATGAGTCAATATTTGCCAATTATTAGAAAATGCACTCTTATAAATGGCTTCCACATCATCATCTGATGGAATAGCAGGATACCCCTTGTACCCTTCGGATGCACCATCTGGTGGGATTAGATATGGGTGAGTAATCCAAGCTGTTCGCCCTTGGGGAGATCCATCCAAAGTTAGTTTTACACCACCAATTCGATAGTGATTTTTATAATCTGGTCCATACCATTTAGTTTTAAGTAAAGTATCAGCTACAGAATAATCTACATAGCTTACCACATCTATTTTCAGAAGATTGTTATTAGCGGCATGTTCTAAAAACAAATGAGAATTTGGCATAGCTCTACCTTCTTGTGCGGAAGTATAGCCATATGAAAGAGCCATATTTTGACCAGAAGATAAGAATGTGTTTACCGCTTTTTCGCTTTTGGGAGCAAGCACCATTGGCATATAGGGTATAGCAGCAAGTTCTTCTAATACTCCATTAGGTTCGTTTGAACCAGCAACTCTTCTTATTATTCCACCTTCAGGATCATCGGTATGTTCATCGATATTTAGAAGTTCTAAACCCTTAGTGTTAACGGAAGCGAAATGTCCTGAAATGTGAATAATCATCACTGGGATATCTGTTGAAACTTTGTCAAGATCGAATTTTGTTGGAAATCTTTTTTCTTCCATTACCGAATCATCAAAGCCTAGTCCAAAAATCCATCCAGTTAATTCTACATTTTCTGGTGTTGCCCAGTCCTTTAGAATATTTATTAAAGATTCGATATTCTTTGCACCTGCATCTGGTGGAGGGAGAATTTGTGCACCAACCGATTGGCCAGGGAAGCCGGCAAAATGGGCATGTGCATCAATAAAACCTGGTAACAAAGTTTGCCCATTCAAATCTATATCAATTGTTGAGGTATATTTTTTTCTTGCTTCATCCAGTGATCCAGTGAAAACTATTTTTTCAGAGTGGGTTACAAGAGATTCAATATATTCAGGTGTCTCACCTTTCATTGTTATAATATCTCCATTATAATACAGTTTGAAGCCATTCACAGGATCTGGTGAATTACAAAAGGACAAAGAAATTAGAAGAATTAGTAGCGTTGAGAATAATTGAAGTAGTTTCATTTTGGTATATTTAAGCGATTAGACTAAGGATCTGTTGAATACTAGTAATAGGTAATTGTATTTGACGATAGTTGTGCTTTAACTAATTTATAAATAAGCTGAAAATCAAATTATAACAACAAAAAATTCAGCTTTTGTGTATTCATTTGAAAAATCTGCTTTTTTTGAAAGTTCTATAAATGGGTTGGTTCAAAAACCATTTCTTTGAGCATCCATTTCATTTCGTATTGATAAGCATGTTTATTTTTTCTAGAAGCCACAATTTTTTCTAATTTTTCATTTATGAAATGAATGGCAACACCATAATCACATGCAATACCTGGCTTTATCTCTCCCTTTTCAATCATATTCTTGAATGCAATTTGGCGATTAAGATCACTATCAAAAAGAGGACAATTACTACCTTTCAAAAAACTTAAACAGGTCACTTTGGATAAATTTTCTGGATCGGTGCCTGTCAATCCCTCATCAAACCAGCACGCAGAGCCTGCATTTACCCCACTTAAAATGATTCCTTGATCGTATGCTTTTTTTAACATCTCATCCACACCCCATTCTTTCCAAAGTACTAAAAGGTTTCTAGTATTACTCCCACCCACAAAGATGATATCCTGCTCAAGTATGTGCTCTTCAAGGTTTATAATATTGTTTTGGAATAAACTTATATGACTAGGATTACACTCCTTATTATCAAAGCAATTATAAAAATTATTGATATACTCTTTCGCATCACCACTCGCTGTTCCAATAAAACATATATGCGGAGTTTTTTTTGGTGATTGTTTTAGTAAGTAGTCATCTAATAATGAATTTCCAGGGTCATTGGTGAACCCACCACCACCTAAGGCAATTATTTGTCTAATCATCAAGAATTTTTATAGTTAATCAAATTGTGTAAATATTTTTTGTTGTTTGGCCCTATCCTACAGCAACCACCAATTATGTCAGCCCCTAGATCTAACCATTCTTGAGCTAAGTCTGTGAAATGAGAAGTTTCTGAACATTGAATCCAAGTCTTTGTTTTAGGTTCGTATAGTTCTCCAGAATTTGGGTAAATAAGTATCTTTTTATTAGTGTTTGTATGCTTAAGCGTATGAATAATATCTGAAATGTATGATGGATGCGTGCAATTTACACCTACAGCAAAAACTTTTGGATGGTTTTTAAAGATTGCAATACATTTTTTTATTTCAGAACCATCGCGAATGTAGCTCTCATCGTTACAGGTAAATGAAATCCAAGCAGGATTGTTAGTTTTTTTTAGCAATTTTGAAAGAATTTTAGCTTCTTGAAAACTAGGAATAGTTTCACATGCTAATAGATCTACTCCTGATTGATCTAAGATTTCAATTCTCTTTACATGAAAGTCTATGAGTTCAGAATCAGTAACAGCATAATTTCCGTGGTATTCCGATCCATCAGCTAAGTAAGCCCCATAAGGTCCAATACTTCCTGCAATTAAAGGACGTGTATCTATGATTTTTAAATCTAAAGCGGTTTGAATGGCTTTTTGAACTAAGATAACTGACTTCTTAATAAGTCCCTGAGCTTTATCTTGTGAATAACCAGCTTCCATTAAACCCGTAATCGAGGCTTGATAACTCGCGGTTGTTATACAGGTAGCACCAGCTTTAATATATTCTAAGTGAGCTTTAATCAAAGCTTCTGGGTTATCGTTTAAAAGCTTTGCCGTCCATAGATTATCATTGAGATCATGTCCCAAATCCTCCAAAACGTTAGAAAGACCACCGTCAATTAATAATGGATAAATGGCTATTCGGATCTAAATTCATGTTTAACCCAATCAACTTCCATTACCCATTCCCCTTGCATTCCATTATCTGTGATTTTAGCATAATTAAGAATAGCAAACATCGCTTCTGGGTAATTATCGCCTTCTCCTTCGTTACGGTAAACTTCTTTTCCATCAAGGCGATATACTAGGTCGCTATTTTCCCATTCTACAGAATATTCATGATACTCAGTTAACAGAGCATCAACCCCTGCGCGAATACTCCACCAATCGCCTTTATCACACTCACCAAGACTTTTTATTGCACCTGTAGTGTAATGGTCAGCTTGATGATCTCCATGATGTTCAAAAATATCAATTTCTCCTGATCCTGTTAAGGGCCAACAAATATTTTCATCCTCTTCTTGAACTGGTGGTTCATTGTTTTGAGCGCCTAATATCCACCATGCTGGAAACATACTAGGTTCATTTGCAGTGTGAAGTCTAAGTCTTGCTGTCCATTTTCCTTTTATGAATTCTTTTCGGTTTTTTGAAGCAATTCGGCCCGCAACATACTCTGTGGGGGGGTGTTGAACACCATGTTTATCCATATTGTCACATTCTATTTTATCTCCAATATTCAATACCCTTAATTTAAGGGTGCCATCGCTTACTTCTCGAGTTCCATATTCACCGTTAGGGACATAACATTGTAACTCATTATTAACCCAAATACGTTGATCTTGCCAATTTTCTGTATTGAACGTTTCAAAATCGTCAAAAAAATCGATGGTCCAATCATCAGTTGAAGGTTGATTATTGTTCTCTTTGTTCATAAAAATATATGTGATTGGTATTAGTAAAAGCAGTAAGATGATTGAATATAGTTTCATATAACGGAGTGTTTTGATGAGTTCTAGATGTGTAAAATTTCTTGGTTATTTAGTGTATTAATTTAACCTATGAATCATTTTAAAAAAAAGAAAACAATAGAAAAAATGTAATACACTATTAATACATAGTCTATTGTCCTTGATACCTTATCATGCTTAATTTTATATAAAGAATGTATTTAAATCTATAGAGAATGAAAAAGATACTACTAAGTATATTATTACTTACAAGCACGTTGTATGCTCAAATACCAGATAGTGATTCATTAAATTGGAAGGCTGATCTGGCATTATCTGGCCTTTATCAGGCAGGTAATGTGGAAACAAAAATATTTAGAGCAAATTCAAATTTTAGTTTTAAACCGTATAAAAACTGGGTTTTTGAAACAAAAAACTCATACATATATCAAGAATTTGGACAGGATAAAGCCGACGAAGATATCCTAAGTTTAAATTTTTTAAACTTTAATCCATACCGACCATTTTATCCTTTAATACTAGGTTTTGTAAGCACTAATTTTAGGCGAGAAATTGACTTAAGGTATTTAGTTGGCGCCGGATTTTCATATCAAATCCTAAAAGAGGAAAAAAACTTTCTAAAACTTTCAGTAACTACCGAGTATGAGCATACAGAGTTTAAGGAAGATAATTTTAATAGATCGAAGTTTAATGGAAGCACCAACTTAAACACATGGCGAGCAACGCTATGGGTTAGTGGAAACTACGATTTAATTGCAGATAAGCTTGTAATATCGCATGAAAGTTATTTTCAACCTTCATTAGAAGAAAGTAGTAACTATAGATGGCAAGCAGATACAAGTATTGAATTTCCCATCTGGAAGTATTTAAGTATTACGATGAGTTATTTGTACACCTACGAAAACATTGTTATTGATAAGCAGAAACCAGAAGATCGTATCTTATCCATTGGGCTTAAAATAAAAAGTTATTGAAACCATACATAGTAGTGTTAAAATCTATGCCAAAAAAACGTGTATAAAAAAAGGCGACCGGGTCAGACCCGATCACCTAGCACGAGAAAAAATCAATGTTTGTATTTTACCCTTTGATACGAACTCTCCGATCTTCAACGCGTTCTCTTCTATCTTCTTGAGTTTCTTTTTTATCCTCCGATAGTTCGGCTAAGGATGAAGCAATATCTGCTTCCATAGTATTTACAAATTGATGTATTAATTTTTTTACATCAGTTAATTTAGAAGAAAAAGAATCGTCAACGACAACATTCTTTAGGGATGAAAAAATTGTCTTTTGACGTTCTGCTAACAAAATTTGCTTTTGCAAATCGGATCTATCGTCACTTAAATCTCTTCGGTCATCATTTTGATCCTTCTTATCATCGATAATATTCAGGACTTCAGAAGTTGTTATAATTCCATTATTCTTGGCAGTATTTTTTGTACGTCTAGTTTCTCTTCGTGAAGCATTCAATTCTGAATTGCTTCTGGATACTTCTTTTCGAGCTTGTTTAATCTTTTGTTCACTCTGGTTGATTTCGCGTTGCATAATATGGATAACCTCATTTCTTAGGACATTTACCTTATTGAGATTACCATTGTGAATAGCTATTTCTAAATCAATTAGATTTGTTTTGATTTGATTTAACTCTCTAAGATCACGATCTAACTCAGCCTTAGTTACTTCTATCTCTTTCTGATTATTAGAGGCCTCTATTGTGTTCACGATTGTTTGTGCAGATAAAGATTCCGCTAAGAAAAGAAGGTTGATTATTTTTAATCCGATAATATATTTCATGTTACTGTAGTATTGTTTCATCTAATACACACATCAATCGATATACCCCTAATCAAAAATCTTTGAGTGAAGAAAAAGATTTTAAATATTCACACCTAATTTATCTAAATACAATAAAAATAATTAAATGAATAAAATATTTTACTACCTATTAATGAGCAAGAGAAGAGAATGAATTAGCCATCTAAGAATTAAAATTTAGGCTACAATTCGGCGCTGAGCGAAATAAGTGATTGTAACCAAGAGAGGAATTTCAAGTAGCATTCCTGCAATTAACACTAGCTGTATGATTGTCTGATTGGGAAAAAGTAATAAACTTATAACTAGCATAAGTGGAGCATTTCTTGCAGCTGTGGTCATAGTTAAGCTTGTTTCTTCTTTATTTGATAGAGAAATACTTTTTGAAATAAGTTTATTTAGAATGAAATTTATTATAAAAAAAATGAAAATAATTGACAGGATTAAAGGGAGTGAATAACTATCAATAATTAATAATTCAATGTTTGTATTGAATAATGAAAAAACTAATAATAATAAAGATAAGAGGTGTCCTTGTTCAGCTAAATTTGTACTTCTTAAGAATGTTTTTTTATGTGTTTTCCCAATTACAAAACGAAAAACCTGAGCAGCTCCGAAAGGGATCATTATCCAATAAATTAAAGCATCCAGAAAAATTTCATTCGGTATATGTATGGAATTATTTGTGAATAGGTACAAGAATACAGGAAGTAGTATAACTTGAAATAGAAGATTATATGGGAGTAATGCAGTATTAGCCTCTACATCACCGTTAGCTATCTTGGTAAAGCCAAGATACCAATCCGTACAAGGAGCTACCATATAGATGATTAATCCTATAAAAATTGGATTGATCGGATTAACAAATAAACGTGTTAAAAAAAAAGCTAAGATTGGTATAATTATGAAATTTGAAATAAGAGCAATACTTATGTATCTCTTATTTTTTATTCCATTTTTTAAACCATCTAATGAGATCCCATAAAACAAGAAAAATAACATTGCAATAATAGAATAATCTACAAAAGAGGGCTTTATGTCGTAAAATATTCCACTTATCCCACCTGTAACAATTGCACCTAGTAACAGAAGTAGTTCAAAATATGGTTTCATGTTAGCAAATACATTCATCATCACAACAGGAAAGATCGTCTAAATAGAAATTATTTTCGATGTATTCATGAATAACCTCTTGTAGAAAATATTGAGAAATCGATTCCCTTCCTGATATAGACTCAGCGACAATTGCGAATCGCTGTCTGTACTTATAGATAAAACAAAATAATGCGGAACCATGTTTAACTTGAGGGCCAACCAAAAATAAATTTTCAGTTTTTGTTGACTCATCAACATTATTTAAGACGGGATATCCGTCTTCAAAGTCAAAAAGATTGTTTACTAATCTTAAACTGGTAGAAAAACCTGTACAATTGATTGGTTTATATGGAGAAATAAACGTTTTATTATTAGCTGTTTTAACTATGTATTGCCCTTTATCTAATTCTACACTAATAACCTTAGAGTCAGTATGGTAGTCAAACAAATCGATGACTTCATCTATTCGGTCTCTTGTAAAAGGGGATAGGGAGTAACTAGAATCACTATTTATCAGATCAAAATAATTAGAATCATCGATTAAGGTTACATGTTTTTCTTCTAGCGTTAGATTGATCATGGCATCGAATCCAGATTCATAAGCACCAATAACAATTCTATCTTCTCCTTCTAATTCCGAGAAAGCTTCAATATGTGAATAATGTAAACATAAATCAGAACCTGGAAACGTATTTAAATTAGGATATTGATATTCACCTGCAGCCCAAATTAAATATGTACTTTTATACTCTCCGTCATTTGTATTAATAAGAAATACATCATTATGTTTCTCTAAACCAAACACCTCAATGTTAGTTTTTATGGGTAAATCATAAAATCTTGAAACATCCTCTAAATATTCCACATAATCTTCTCCTGTAGGGTGTTCAGTCAATAAACGATAAGCTGGTGAAGTATCTGGGGTAATTGCGTTTAAATCAGGCATTTTAAAAAAGTTTCCAGTAAAAGAAGGAGAAATGAAGCATGTTTCTTGGGGCCATTTTTTAAATGATGCACCAATTGAATTCTTTTCAAGAATTATAAAATCTAAATCTAGTTTTTTTAAGAGTATACCAACTCCAAGGCCTGCTGGGCCCGCTCCAACAATTACAACATCAAATTTCTTTTTATTTGAATTATTGGCATTCATAATATTTTAAATCCTTTTGAAAGCAAAATCTTTTTGAAAAGAGAATAATTATAGAGGTTTGCTTTCAATCAGTTTTAAAAATTCCTCTCGATGTTCTTTTTGATTGAAACATCCGCCATATTCCAAGGTGGTAGTGAAACTTTCTTTGTCTTTTATTCCTCTAGAAGAAACACACAAGTGTTTGGAATTTATCATTACAATGACATCCTCTGTATTCAATTCATTTTGTAAATCCTTGAAAATTTGGAGTGATAAACGCTCTTGAACTTGAGGGCGGTGCGCATAATAATCGACTAAACGATTTATTTTGGAAAGTCCAATTACTCGTTCCCCAGGAACATAACCAATATGTGCATATCCTATAATGGGCAAAAAATGATGTTCACATGCAGAATTTATATTAATGTTTTGTTCAACAATAACTTTACGATAATCATAATGGTTGGAAAATGTTGAAATTTTAGGCCTGTTTTTTGGATCTAATCCATAGAACATTTCTTCAACATACATCTTTGCAACTCTATATGGAGTACCTGCTAAGCTATCATCAGATATATCCAAGCCTAGTTCAGTCATAATATCCGCAAAATACTTTTCAATATTTTTAATCTTTTCAGCATTCGATTTTTCAAATGCATTAGGAAGAAGAGGCGTTTTAACATTTGTGGAGATATGGTTATCTCCCATAGCTTCAATTAATTCTTTATTCATCGATACAACAGTGAGTAGTTTTACATTGGCAATATCTTCGATTGTATAAGTGAAAACCAACCAAAATTGTTGCTGCCCCATAAGTAATAGCTTCAGGTAGCTCAAACCAGCCTATTTGTTCATTGATGATTACAAATACTAATAAAACCCAGCTACTCCACAGCATAGGTTTCATTAATTTATTAGAAGTGGTTTGTAAAGATCTATAAACAGCAAAAAATGATATTATTAAAAAAAGATAATTAATCATTACCCACCAAATTGGAGCTTCTCCCAAATAACTAGCATTCCCAGCTAATGCTATAATTAAAAAAGGGGTGGCAAAGCAATGTAGCATGCACAAAATACCTGCAAGAGCTCCTATTGTATCGGCTTTGTTAATTATTAAATTCATGGATGGATATTCAAGAAAATGTGTTCCAGCTAATATAAGCAAATACTTGCTTTTGCAACATAGTTGCGTTAAGATTAATGATGGGAATTACACGAAGAACAAAATCGGTAAAACTGATACTCCAAGAATTTGAAAAAGAGGCTAATGCTATCTCTACAATAACGTTAATTGACCGACTCAGCACTGAAATAAATAAATCTACAATTTATCGTGTATTAGAAAAACTAGAAGATGACGCTGTGTTACATTCATTTATGGGTAGGAAAGGTATTAAATGGTATGCAAAATGTACAAGTTGCACTATTAAAGACCATAATGATCACCATCCTCATTTCCAATGTCTAGAATGTGGTAAAGTAGATTGTTTAACTATAGAAGTTTCAATTCCAAACATTGAAAATCGGGAAATATTTGTTTCTCAAGTTTTAATTCAGGGTAAATGTGAAGATTGCTTGGGCTTAAGCTAGTTTAGTGTCTTCTTCCCAGTTATAAAATCTTTAGTTATAACAGCACGATCATAGATTTCTCCTAAGACAGTATAAGCTGTGTAGGAGAGGGTGTTATCTTCTATATCAATAACTTGGAAAAATTGGGTTTGTTCTGCAGTTTTATCATTTTTATACCCATCGGTTGAGTATGAAGTTATTTGATCTTCATCAAGCTCATATTGCTTTGGTCCACTCACCGATGTAACGTAAATAGTACCTAACCCAAGTTCTTCATCTTGATCTGAAGTTCTTATAGGGACATGCCCTCTGGAATAGGTATGATCATGGCCATTTAATACTAGGTCCACTCCATACGTATCAAATAGTGGTTTCCAATGGTCTCTAGCAAATTGAAAATTTCTACCTTCAGCGGGTGAGAATACAGAATGATGGCAAGTTACTATCTTCCATTTAGCAGTACTATTTTTCAGTTGTTGTTCAAGATATTCGGTTTGTTCTTTAAGTTCGTCGGTTGAATTTAGTACAATGATTTGTATATCCTGATATTCAACCGTGTACACCGTCTCATGAAGTTTTGAATCTAGTGCTTCTTCTACAGGCAAGGTAAATTGAGGACGCCATTGAATTGATAATTCACGCGATCGCAAGGAAGACGTTCGTTGAAACTCGTGATTTCCTACAACAGGTATTGCAGTCCACTGGCTATGAATAAAGGACCCCGCTTTAAACCATTGTGCCCATTCATTATCACGATGTGCATCGTTTATAAGATCACCAGCATGAATAGCAAATGAAGCATTTGGAGCGGTTTGATAAGCCATTCGAATAACTCTAGACCAGTGAGAAAGCACATCGTTCTGTGCATCTCCAAAATAAACGAATTGAGTGGGATTGTAGCCAACTTTGGCTGTTTTAAATTGTATCCATTCCGACCAGTGATCATTTCCATCACCAACTCTGTACGTATAAAGTTGGTCTGGTTCTAATCCTTCAAATTGGACGCTATGATAATGCACAAGCAAGGAATTGTTTTCTTTAAAAGCCCCTAAATCAAATTTTTCTAATGTAGCATTAATGGAAACTGCATCATTAATAAACTTTGAGTTTACCGTTGCTTTTGCTATTTGTGCCACTCCTTGATTAATGGAAGTATCGGTACGCCATGTTACGGCTCTACTGGTTGCAGGATCGCCATTAAAAGTAAGGATGATGCGATCAGGATCCTTACTTGGCATTTCCCAATGATGAAGTCCATCATGACTGTGATGATGGTGTTGAGCCTTTACTGTATTGATCATGAACAACAACATAATCAATAACGCTAATTTTGATAAATGAGATCGCATACTTTTTCCTTTCATAATTAATAAAACCATATTATTTGGTTACCCTCATCGTGTGAAATTCTGTGAATGTACGACCATATCGGTCTTTGGCTTTTACTTCGATAATGTGACGACCTTCTGCCCAATTCGTTCCAATGTTTGCTTCCCAAATATGCGAAGAATTTGTTGGTCTAGAAAATCGTCGAGAAAGTGGATACTCAGCATCAATGAGTTCGGAGTTATTGTCCCATAGATTTGGAAAATTTAGGGTCATAAAATTTTGATAGCGCTCGTATAATTTCGCATAATATGGATCTGGTTTATTCACCTTTACCAATGGCAGCCATTCCGTTGCTCCTAGAACTCGATAATGTAATTCAGCTTGCTCAGTTCCATTAAAGAAATTAACGGTCAAAAAAGTAGTATCCTTCGAATGAGCTTTAATTCCGCGTGGCACATGAATATTCATTTGATGGTTTTCATCACTTCCAGCTACCTTCCAATCAATAATGTATTCATTTCCTTTAAAGTTAATAAATGAATATCCATTAGGTGTTCCATCACGCATCGTAGTATGAGGTACATCATCTTCGTTTCTCAATCCATTCCACCAACTTCCTGAGGTCGTTCCTACATTAAAGTGATGATGAGGAACTTCGCCATTCCAATTTGAAGAATTTTCATGAAAGAAGGTATGGTTATGAGTGTGGGTATGTGCCGAGATAGACAAAGTATGTGGGAAATCATCTAATAAATCGAATAACTCTTTTTGGTCACTCATACGAAATCGCTCATGTTCTACTAGAGGAATATGCATATTAAGAACAATGAGATCTTCTTTTGGAACTATTTTCAAATAGTTTTTTACGAATTCGAATTGATCAGGGCGCAAACCTCCAATATAACCTCGGTCGCCAATAGGTTCATTCATTAGTACATTATCAACCACTATGAAATGAACATCCCCATAAACAAAGGCATAATTAGGAGGTCCAAATACTCGCTCAAATGTTTCGTCTGAGAGTTGATCATTTGGAGCTTGAAAATTAACATCATGATTACCTAAAACATTATACCATGGAATACCAATTTTGGAAACAGCTTGATTAAGAGGTGAAAATAAGTCAAGATCATCTCCCACTATATCACCCATTGTAATTCCAAATTCAAGATCTTTTTTATCAATTAATTCTTTGATAATGTCATCTGCCAAAAAATCAATTTGTTCTACATTGTAAGGTTGGGGATCACCAAAAACTACCATTTTGAATTCGCTTGTCCCATTTTCTTTAAGTAGGGGGAAATTAATACTCTCTGGTAGTGGACCAGTAGGTTCAACACCTGGATATCTAAAATTTTCTGGATAACCATTTGGTTTATGCAGGTAAAAAAACTGAGGTAAGTTCAAATCATTTACAGGAGTCATCCAATTTCTTGGTTTTATCACAAACAAAATTGCATCATCAGAAACTGGTATACTGTATTTTCCATCATGATCTGTTTGTACTATCTGGACACCATTAGACACTAAAACCCCAGAAATTCCTTTTTCAGATTCTTCTTTCAAATTATTTTCGTTTTCATCATGAAAAACAATTCCATGTGCTAATTCTTCATTAGCGCCGGCTTCTATAGTATTTGGTAACTCAAATGATGAACTAGTTTCAAAATTTGATGAGCAGGCTAATAAAATTATAACAAGGGAAAGAGCTATTAAACGCATAGTAGTTATATAAAATTGAACATCAATCAACTGAAAAAAAGAAATTTCTATTTCCTAATGTTAAAGATACCATTAAACTATCAACAAATGTTGAGTCTTCATCTATTTCGATGTTAAGATTAACAAATAAGTTTTAATTTTCTATTCGATTTTATCATATACAATTTTCAATGATGTATACATCTATCTTTTTAATAGTTTTTGCAGTCTTTTGTATTTCTTGTAGTCCACCAAGTAATCCTTTGGAGTTTATCATAAATACTAACTATGATTTAAAAATTGTTGCCAAGGATTCAGACCATTCGGTAAAAATTCTATACACACAAATCTACAGGGATAGTTTAGACCAACCGCATTTTATTCGTTTTGGATACAATGCAAATGATAGTACCTATTTTTATCCAGCAAGTACTGTAAAATTTCCTGCAGTGTTAATTGCTTTAGAAAAAATGAAAAGGCTTGGTATTCCATCATCCGCTCGTATAGAAATTGATAGTGCTTATTCTCGTCAGTCTGTTGTTCGGATAGATTCAACCTCCTCAGATTTAAAACCATCCATTCTTCATTATGCAAAAAAAATAATGTTGGTCTCAGACAATGATGCATATAATCGTTTGTATGAGTTTATTGGACTAGATACTTTTAATGAAGTTCTCACTGATAAAGGATATTTAAATACAAGAATTACTCATCGTTTAAATGTATCAAGATCTTCGGATGAGAATGCACATACGAATCCTTTGAGACTCTTTGATGGGGAAAACTTATTATTTGAACAACCCCTGCGCAAAGCGAAAAGGAGTTATGCTTCCAAAGAGTTGATACTTAGAGGTAAAGGATATATCAAGGAGGGTGAATTAATTTCTGAGCCTTTTGATTTCACAAACAAGAATGATTTCTCCATTACTGATCAGCATCAAATGATGCAGGCATTTATCTACCCAAATTCATTTCCTGGTTATGCATTTGATATTACCGCTGAAGATAAAGATTCGGTCCTTAAATTTATGTCTATTGAACCACAGTATTCGGGTATTGAAGCCTATAGTGATACCACAAAGTATTGGGATAGTTTTGTAAAGTTTTTGATGTTTGGATCAAAACCAGATTCAAAAATTCCTCCTTTTATAAAAATCTATAACAAAATAGGGCTCGCTTATGGATTTGCTATTGATAATGCCTACATAAAAGATTCGAAACATAATATTGAGTTCTTTCTTACCGCAGTAATACAAACCAATTCTAATGAGATTTATAACGACAACGATTATGAGTATGAAGACATCGCATTACCTTTTTTGGAACAGTTAGGGCAAGCAGTGTATGAGTATGAATTGAATAGAATACAATAGGTAGGATAACGAAGTTTTTAAGAATTGTTATTCTTATGTAGTTTTATCTATAAAAGTTTATAGGGCATCATTAACATTTAAAGGTTGAGGTTGTGAGCCATCTATATCTTTGATTCCGTATTTAATTGCTTCTTTTGCAGCAATTAATATTTTCCCTGTTTTTAGCATAATTTGAGGATCAGTAGCGAGAGCAGAAATTACTCTGCCTACAAATTCTGGTGATTCTGAATTTGATAAATCAAAATGGTCTGCCGATTTGAGTACCGATTCTGTACGCACTAACCCAGGATAAAGACAGATAACGGGTATATTAAACTCTGTTAATTCATGAGCCATAACAGCAGTCATCTTGTCTGTTGCTGCTTTTGAAGTTCCATAAGCAACGCCCATATCATTTCTTTGGCTCGCCCAGTAAGACAGATTAATGATAATACCTTGTCTTTTTTTTATGAATTCTTTTGCTGCTATTGAACTAGCCACATATGCTGCCCTAACACCAGAGGAAAATATGTTATCCCAGCGAGAAACTGGAGCTTCCCAAAAGCCTTTTTCTTCCCAAAATTGAGAGCCATCATTATAAAATTCATAACCACCCCATGCATTATTTATAAGTAGGTCTAGTTTATCATGGTTTGTATAAATCTCTTTAAATAAAGCGAAGACTTCTGAATCTTTAGTATGGTCACAATAGATCGCTTTACATTTACCCCCATGAGCAATTATTTCTTGTTCAGTTTTATTAATAGAGCCAGGAAGGGTGGAATATTCATATTCATAGGTACTTCTACCTGAAATGTACACCGTAGCACCTGCTTTAGCGAGAGCAATTGCTATCCCTTTTCCAATACCACGACTTCCTCCAGTAACTAGAGCAACTTTACCGTGCAATGTTTTAATCATTAATTACTAAATCGATTCTAGCTCTGGATTAAGTACGTATCCCTTATAATTTACTTTAAATAATATGCTGTATAGAGAAGGTATAAATATCAAGGTAATGACCGTTCCAAATAGAAGCCCTACCATTATGGAAATAGCCATTCCTTCCCACATTTCACCTCCACTTAGGTATAGAGGGATTAGCCCAAACACGGTTGTGAACGTAGCTAATACTATAGGCCTAAATCTTTGAAGACAGGCAGCAATAACAGAATCTTGCATAGATCGTTTAATTTCATTTTGTTCAATATCAATCCTATCAATGAGTACAATTGCATTGTTAATGATTATGCCTGCAAGAGAAATAACACCAAGAAATGGCATAAAACCAAAAGGTTCTTTAAAGAGAAGTAGACCAATAACTACACCAATAATTCCTAAAGGAATGGTTAAGATTACCATTGTCATTTTGCGGAATGAATTAAATTGAATAATCAAGAGTAACAGAATGACAAAACCAGATAGAGGCAACCAAGCAATTACAGCCCCCATATTGTCGGCAGAGTTTTGTGCATCTCCTCCTAATTCATATCTATATCCACTTGGCCAATTATCAGATTCACTGTCTAACCAAGGGGTTAATTCTTGAGTTATTGCTGCAGCATTTCCTCCTTCTTTTAATTCACTAGTTATAATTACAGTACGGTTTAAGTTATATCTTCTAATTTTTGAGTACTGCCATTCGGGGATTATCTGCGCCACCTGTAATAAGGGAACACTTTTACCGGTACTTTGAGAATATATATTTAAGGTTTCTAAAGACTCAAACGATTGTTCGCTTCCGATATCAGATTTCATCAAGATAGGGATACTTTTATCATCTTCACGGTATTCCCCTGTTCGAAAACCAGCTAGTACTGTTTGAAGAGAAGTTGCAATATCTTGGTTTGATATCCCGGCATTTTGAGCTCTATTTTCATCAATTTTTATAACAAACTTTTTACTTTTTGGTCCCCAATTGTCCTTCACATTTTTTGTACCTGAAATTGAAGAAAGTTGAATTTTTACAGATTCAGAAATCGCTGAAAGCTCATCGGGATTGTCTCCAATAATTCGAATTTCTATAGGAACACCACCACCGCCGGCGCCAAGTGGACCAACTTTGATATCAGCATTTGGGAAACTTCTAAGTACGAAATTATCTATAGTAGTTATAAGGCTATTATTTATTGCAGCGTCAGAAGTATTAACTAACATATGAGCATAATTAGAGTTTGCTTCATTAGGCTGATAGCCTAAATCATACGATTCTGGACCCTTTCCTATATATGAACTCCAACTAACAATGCCGTCGGGTTTGTTATCGGAAACTACTAATTCTTTACCAAGGTAGTCTTCCAAACTACCGACAAGCTGTTGGGTTGTCTCAATTCTTGTACCTTCAGGTAAATTAATATCAACTGTTATTAAATTTCTGTCACTGTCAGGAAAAAAGAGGAATGCAACTTTTGTAAATCCAAACAATGACAATATAAATACGGTAAATATTGCAAGGATTACTAGATTTTTACTTTGAAGAGCACTTAAGATTAGATTCCTATATTTCTCCTTCATCCAGTTTATAACACGGTCGATAAGAGTTAGTTTTTTTTCATTATCGGTGTTTACTTTAAGGAAATAAAAACAGAACAATGTTACAACGGTAAGAGCTATAACCCAAGAGGAGAGAAGAGCTAGTGTGATAACTACAAAAATTGGCCCTACAATGTCCCCCATCACAGAAGTAGCCAAATAGAAAGACATAAATGCCGCAGAGGTTGTTAATGTAGAGATTAATAGAGGGGTAAATAATTCTGAACAGGATTCAATAGCTGCTTGTTTAGTATCCATTCCTGATTCAACTTTGACCATGATGGATTCAGCAACGACTATTGCATTATCTACCATCATCCCTAATGCCATGATCAATGCAGCTAGTGTTACCTGATTTAAACCCATATTTATTACGCCCATCCACATCAATGTCATTATGGTAACAATAGGGATTAGGCTGGCAATTATGGTTCCAGTTCTAAATCCTAGGAAAATGAGCATTAATGCTAATACAATTACAATGGATTGAATTAAATTACCAATGAAATCAGAAATTTTAACGTCGATGTAAGTGTCAAGAGAAGATAGGCGAATAAGTTCTAACCCCACAGGTAATTTAGAATTCCATGTCTCCATGACTCTATCTACATCCTGTCCCAATACAATTATATTGGCACCATCTTTTAAATTGACATGTAATGATAACGCATTAAGCCCATTTACACGTACTAGTTGATTAGCAGGGTTTATATAGCCCTTACTTATAGTAGTGATATCCTCTAGGCTTATCATTTGAGATTGATTACCAACAGGAATTAACGTTTGTTTAATGTCATCAATACTATTGTAATTACCGGTGGGTTCTAAAATTATACTTTCATCTCCCATATAAATCTCTCCACCTGAACTCAATATATTGGTAGAGGCGATAATTCCTTGTAATCGAGAAGAAGTAAGTTGATATTCGGCAAGTTGTGTATTATCAAATTCTATAAAAATTCGTTCTTCTTGTAATCCTCCTATTTCAACTTTTGCAGCATCTTCAAGTTTGATTAAGTCATCACGAATATCATCTGCGAATTCTTCCATTTCGGAATAACTAAACCCATCGCTTAAAAGACCAACTACTATACCATAAACATCGCCGATCCCATCGTCATTTAATTGAGGGTAAACACCATCTGGCAGGTCATTCATATTGTTTAGTTTTCGGCGTAGTCGATCCCATACATCTTGTAACTCGCTGGGTTCAATTTCATCTTTAAGGGTAACGCTAACAACAGATAATCCTGTTCTAGAAGTACTACTTACTTCATCAAGCTCGGGTAATTCTTGTGCAATTTTTTCTATTTTAAAACTAACTAATTGTTCAACTCTTTCTGGACTAGCCCCTGGGAATTGGCTCACTATTGTTGCAAATCGAATGGTATATGGGGGCATACTATCCCTAGGAAGTTCACTAAAAAGGGTAACTCCTAATAGTAAAATGGTAATTAAAACAGTAAAAGTAATTCGGTTACGCTCGATGGCAAATTGCGTAATGTTCATAGAGAAGCTCCACTATACAGGGTCACTTTTTGTCCGTTTAGCAGTGTCTGTAAACCAGCAGTTGCGATTTTATTACCAATAGATAGTCCTGAAAGAATTTCAAACCCTTCGGATGTTAACTCTCCGATTTCCACATAATTTTTTTCTACAGTAATATTTTCTGTAGATGAATCATCAATGAGAAATACAAACCTTCCATTTTGGTCTTCACCAACTGCATGTGCAGGAACCATTATTGACTCGCGATTATCAAGGGATTCAGAAAAATTAAATGTAACACTTGCAGCCATTCCCGATTTTATATCCGAGGTAGGATTTTGAATGCTCACCTCTACTGGATACGTGGATGTATTGCTGTCCAAAGCTGGAGAAATCTCAACTACTGTTCCCAAAAAAGAACTATTTGGAAGAGCGCTAAAGGTTACATTGACTTCCATATTTTGTTGTAATCGATTGATAACAACTTCTGGAATTCCTAATAATATGTTCATATCTAAACCAGCATTCAAAACCCCAACAACTTGACCTGGATTTATGTTTTCTTCCAACTCAACATTCACACTGGCTATAGCTCCATCTTCCGGAGCAAAAAGAAACCCATAATTGATCTGTTCTTGCTGTATATCAACACTACGTTGCGCGGATAGATGACTTGCTTGAGCTGTTCTAAATGAGTTTTTTGCATTCTCAAAATCGCTTAAAGATGCACTCCCTTTTTCATATAAAGATCGTATTCTTTTAAGATTAAGTTCTGCGGTATTCATTTGTGATGCAGCACTATTTAATTGAGAAACAGCCTGTTCATAAGCTAAACGTGCTTGAACATTATCAAGTTGGCCAAGTAGATCTCCACGTTTAACTCGGTCGCCTAATTTCATATTTAATTCAGTGATAATTCCACTACTTCTAAAGCTTAGATTTATAATTTTATCTGTTTGAGCTGTTCCACTAAATGCTCTAATCATTTCTCCACCACTAAAACCTACTGTATGATAAACCACAGGGCGTATTACTTCTACAGGAGCTTCTTCATCAGAACTACATCCCCAGAATATGAGCAAGGAAAAGCTGGCTAATAAGCTATAGTTAATTATTTTTTTCATCATGATTATATACGGAGTTATTTATTCTGATTTATGAATTCTGCCAAGCGAAATTTAAATTGATCTCTTTCTGTAGTGTCCATTTCATAGAAATAAAAACCAACACTTCTTTCAAGAGCTAAGGTGCTAAACATAAAATTATAAAGAGCATTAACATTGGCAATTTGAGCATTAAGAAGATTTGTTTGTGCATCAATTAATTGGATGATATTGACTGCACCATTGGAGTAGGCGGTTTGGGTTAGATCTAAAACTTCTTTTGCTGATGCAAGCGAAATTTCTGACAGTTGCATATTTGAAATTTGATTTAATGTCTCATATGCATTGTCTTGGACAAGTCGCTCAATGTTTCGTTTGGCTTGTTCATATAACACTAATAATTGCGATTTTGTAATTTTAGCAGTTTGTAAGTTTATATTTTGTTTATTCTGCTGAAAAATAGGCAAGCTTAAAGATACCCCAATGCTGTAATAGCCATCAGGAGGAGTTATAAATCCATCTGGTAGTGTATTCCCCTCACCTGATCTATCGAAGGTATAATTATATTGGCCTTGAAGAGCAACATCAGGAATAAAACGACCTGTATTAGCTAAGCGAATGCTGGCATCGGTTATGTTAATTTGTTCATTTAAAGCATCTAATTCTGGTGAATTTCTGAGTGCTTCATCCACTAAAAATTGGATAAAAACTTCTCTGTTGGCAACATCGTCTAAGAATTCCTTCAAAGTCTCAACATTCATTTCACTAAACACATCATCGGTTAATGTTACTGGGATAACATCAATTTCTCTATCTAATGGATAATCAAGTACTCTGTTTAATTCCGAAAAACTAAATTCAAGCAAACTAACTGTCTCTACCATTGTTTGGGAATTCTGGGCCATCTGGCTTTCGAATCGCAAAACATCAATTTTACCAGTTAAACCAGCATCAAAATTTTGCTGAGCTATTTGCAAGTTACGACGAGTAACTTCAAGGTTCTGCATCACAATCTCTAAATTTGATCTTGTTATAAGAACATTGAAATAGGCACTTGCTGCTTCTAATATTACATCCAATTGCTTGGATTGAAATGTGCTTTCTTCCGCTTTTTTTAAAGCTTTTTGAATGTAAATATTGGTTAGTGCATCCTGTGAGTAAAGAACTTGAGAAAGAGTTAGGTTACCCGTTGTGGTAAATTGAGGGTTCTGTCCATTAGATATTCGTGCGATTTGTGGATCTAGAATACTGGAAGTTAGTTGTGATTCTAAATTTGGGAGTATGCTACTTTTAGCACGTTTTACATCTTGGGTGGCTAAATCTACATTTAAGGAACTATTTTCAATTTCTAGATTTCGTTCTTTTGCTTCTTGAAGTACTTCAGATAAGTTATAGTCTTTTTCTGAAAGTACATTTTTCATTTCTCCAACAACTTTGGTCTTGTAAATCAAACTGTATTTTAATGGCCCACCAACTTTACTTGCTGTATTGAAATTTAGGATAAGCTGTACGTTAGTATCTAAATATGTTGGTAAATCACCAGCATCAACACCATTTATTACAGATTCAACATTAAGAGCAATTCTTCTAAAAAATTGCTCAATGTTATCATCTGTTTGACTCGATGCCATGATTCCTAATTCAACATCATTGGATCCGGCGCTAGTATAGGAAGGTAGCTTTTTCTCTATCATATGCTCAGATAGTTCCATGATCTGCTGGTCGGTAAAATAGAAGGTGTTAGTGAAGTAAACAGCGTCAATATCGACAAGTTTATCTTTTATCTCATTTACTTTACTAAAACTAATTATGGTATACTCTGCATCAAGATTAGAATAAATATCGTCTAAAAGTTCACGAATGGGTAAAATTTCCAATGCATATTCTTCTAGTACAATTCCAACATTTTTATAGTTGATTAACTCCTTAAATGCCATAAGATCTTTACTTATGGAATAGGAGGCTAAAATTAAGGAAAGGTTCTTTATTCCTGATGTTTGTTTTTCACTATTAATTTTATTGAACTCTGAGGCAAGAGTTCCAAATAAAATGGTAGGCTTTTTGTGGGACTCAGCATTTGTTATTACAACATTACTAATAGCACCAAAAGCCACAATTATATCAACATCTTCATTATCATTGATGGCCTGAAAATTTTTTTCTGCTGTTTGTAGATTGAAATCATTTACATAAATACCAGAGTTAGGAAATAAGATATTTGCATCTTGTCCAACAACAGAACGAATCTCATGCTGCATTAAATCTAATAGAATTGGAGCATTTTCAGGTAATAGATCGAATATAAAACCAATTTTGTAAGTATTAGTTTCTTGTGCAAAAATTGTATTAGAAATTAATGGAATAGTTAGGAGCACAAACAAGAGGGTTAATGAAAACTTCTTAATAGATGTTGTGATGAGAATCATGTATGAAAAAATTTTACTCTAATTATAAACTGAATATACAATCTTTGCTTTAATTAAATTATTGTATTTCAAGTATTTGTGATCCAACAACCCTTTAGTTTTACACTCATGGACCGGTTGATGTAATTATAGTGTGGAGTGAGCAATAAAAAAAGTGATTCTCTAAAATTATGAATTTAAACTATGAATTAGTTGGCCAATGCTTTATTAGCTATTGCTAATCCTTTTACAAAAGCTTGTATAAGTGCTTCTATAGTATCTGGAGACGCTCCTTTTGAGGTGAATATATGTTCTTGTTTTTTGAGCGTCAGGCTTACTATCACAAGAGAATCTGTATCTGGGCTCAATATTTCTACTTGATGATTCAATACTTCTACTGGAATAAATTCATCGGTTATATCTTTAATTGCAGTTAAGACCGCGTCTAAGGGGCCAACACCTTGATCTAATGACATGATTTCTTCGCCATTAGGTAGCTTTAATTTTACAGCAGCACTAACTAATCCATGTTTTCTCATTGTAAGTTTGTAATCTAAAACTTCTACGGGGTATTCAAGGTCTGTTTCTTCTTGATAAATTAATGATTTTAGTGCCTTTATTTCTTCTTCCCGTAACGTTTTCCCTTTTTTATCAAAGCCACTTACGTATTCTTCATATAATCGAGTATGTTCAACATCCATGGAGGTATCTCCAAAAATCATATCACGAGATTGTCCCCAACTTTTCCGCTGCAATTCTGTGAATCCTGAATGTATATATTGTTTGATTCTACTCAGATTTGGATCCAATACTGGAGACGAAAGTGAATATTTCGCAACAATATGAGCACTTTTTAAACCAGTACCCGTTAACACAAATAGACATTTTTTTCCTCTAAAAGTTTCCAAATTGTTCTTAAAACAGGCGAATGGAATGGCACATGCTGGTTCAGTAAAAAAGCCTTCTTCCACTGCCATTTCTTTCATCGAACTTAGTAATTCATCTTCTGTAGCTGTAAAAGCAAGACCGTCTGTTTTTTCTATTCCTTCATATACTTTATAAAAATCAAATGGATCAGCAACTGCAACTGCATCGGCCATAGTATTTACTTTATCAGCCACTATTTTTTCCTTTTTGAAAATTCCTTCTACAACTGGCGAACTTTGTTCGGGTTGTACGGCTACAAAACTTGGTATTTTTGAAATTAAGCCTGCGGCCAACATTTCTTTGTAGCCTTTGTAAATAGCAGCAAAATTTGTTCCAGCTCCAATGGGAACAAATATATAATCGAAGTCAGTTAATCCCTGTTCCAAGAGCTCATATGAAAATGATTTTTGCCCTTCTTGTCGAAATACATAGTCCCCTGCAAGATAATAGTTGCCAGATTTAGCAAATTCACGACACAGAATTTCACAGGTTTTAAAATCACCTTTAATTTTTACAATGGTTGCATCATAGATTGTTGATTGTGCTAATTTAACCTCAGGTGTTTTTTCTGGAACAAATACAAAGCAAGGAATTTTGAAATAACAAGCATAAGCAGCAACTGAGGCAGCCATATTTCCAGTGGACGCTAAACAAATAGCATCTCTGCCCAATTCGATAGCTTTTAAAACTTCAACATAACTACCTCTATCTTTGAAACACCCTGTAGGATTCTCAAATTCATTTTTTGAGTAAAGATCTGCACCATACCGCTTTGAAAGTCTTGATAAAAACTTAAGCGTAGTAAGCCCTGGTTTTAATGGGTCGGGGGTAATCTCTTTAAGAGGATATTGTATTTGATTCAATGGCATATTGTAGTGTACTTCTAGAACATCACCACAAGAAGTACAATACGTACTAGTTCTATGCTCGTCATTAATTTTACCGCAAGATATGCAGCGGATTTCATAACCTGTGTTGGTAGTAAACATGGAGTTTCTAATAGAATTTTTCCAAAGTTACGAACTAGATTGTTATCAAAAAACAAATAAAAAAGCGCTTTTCTACCTCAAAAGCTGATATTATTTATGCAGTATTGATATATATATGATTAACTGATTATTTTAATAGGGCATTAAAATAATCTCTTCAAAGTCCATATCTAATTCTTCAAGTATAGGTTCAGCTATTTCAATGATTTCAGCTTGAGTATACTCTTCTAAACCTTCAAGTTTAATGAATAAGGTTTCTTTCATTTCATCTATATGATATTCACATTCTGTACTCTCAAAACTATCCTTTAGTGTTTTAATAAGAATGTTTAGGTCTTCTTCATACGATTTGTAATCTATTTCTTCTGGAATACTCATGGTAAAGAGATTTGATTGAATGGTAAAATAGCCCGAGTTTTGGGGATGAACAAGGACTTAAATAGACTTTTAGAGATTGCCAATAAATCAGAATGTAGAATCATTGGTTTAATGTCGGGTACATCGTTAGATGGATTGGATATCGCTTTATGTAAGATTACAAAAAAAAAGATCTACCAAGAGCATTTTAAATTCATAATGTTCCCTAAGGATATTTTAAATGCTCTAAAACGAACAAGAAGTAAAAAATATGTATTGCTTGATGAAATCAGTGAATTGCATACAAAAATGGCGCATTTTTTTGCAAATGGAGTGAATAGGGCTTTAACTGAGTGGGGAATAGATTATGAAGAAATTGATTTAATTTCAAGTCATGGTCAAACTATATATCACAATTCTGAAGCATCTACTAAACATACCTTGCAAATAGTAGATGGGGATCATATAGCTCGAAAAACGGGGATAATAACCATAAGTGATTTTCGACAAAAACATGTATCTGCAGGTGGTGATGGAGCTCCACTTGCCATTTATTTCGATGAATTTCTATTTCAAGATGCACAAAAAATAAGAGTAGCACTAAATTTAGGTGGGATAGCAAATCTAACATTCATTCCACCAAGAAATAGTCCACAAAAACTACTGTCAACAGATGTAGGCCCAGCCAATACTTTAGTTAACGACGCCATGCAATATTATTTCGATAAAGAATATGATAATGAAGGAGAGACCGCTGCAAAGGGTAAGGTGAATAACAAATTGCTAAAAATGTTATTAGCAGATCCCTTCTTTAAAAAACCATTTCCAAAAAGTTGTGGCCAAGAACTTTTTAATTTAGGCTGGGTGCATAGAATAATGAAACTTTATAACATAGATGTAATACCTCAAGATATTGTGCGAACTCTAACCGAGTTATCCATTGAAGCAATTAATTTAGCATTGGAAGAAATAGTAGGTATTGGCTACTATGAATTTATTATAAGTGGTGGGGGACGTTACAATAAAAGTCTTTTAAATGGATTGAAGAATCGCGCAAACAATGCAAGATTATTGTCAATAGAAGATTTTGGTATAACTTCTGATGCGAAAGAAGCAGTCTTAATGGCTTTTCTTGGTTTCATCCAATTGCAAAAAAAGGGAGTATTAGTAGATAATGAGGTCGTTCATTTAGGTAAAATTTGTCTACCAAACTAAATTAGAGAGTAAAAGCTAAATTTAGGATGTCATACATATATCCACTATTAAAAAACCCAATAAGGATAGATCCTAAAAGTAGAAGAAATAAGCCTACTGTGGTAGATAAATATTTAATCTTTCCATGTGTTAAATACTGAGAACTGTCGTACGCCGCAAAAAAGAACCCAAGAATCCAAACTAAGAAGTGTCCTACAACTAAAAGTAATATGCTTGTATTTGAAGCCTCAGTGATCAATAGTATAAGCCCGCAGCTAACTAGTATAAAATCGATATGAAAAATCCATGAATAAAGGCTTAATACTTGGCTAAAATGCTTCATGGATTTACTTGGAATATAGAGCCAGAGTAATCCAACAAAACTAAGGATAAATGTAGTAATTACTGCGATAGCGAATAGAGTGAAATAATTTACTCCAAAAACTGCTACTACCGGAAAATGAAAGAAAAAAGCTTCGAGACCTTTATCACTAACAAATGTGGCACTTAGAATATAAATAATAAGACCAGTGAAGTAAGCATGTTGAATAAAAAGTATAATTCCGGGAGTGGTAGACCTCTCTCTGTAACGCATTATATCATCAATAAAAAACTGATGATAAGTGAAATATCTTGTTATTAATGGACGATAAGTAGGGTTTGATTTTATATGTAAACCTATGCTCATCCATAAAAGAAGAAGTACGATTGTAGGCCAACCTGGTATATTTTTAGAATTCCTAGTTTCTAAATCAGGTAACAATAGTTTAGTGTCATCACTATCTGCATATGCTTTCAGAGATTCTCTTAGATAGGATATGTTTTCCATTGCTTCTTCTAACCAGAAATAATCGAAAATTATACCTTGAGCTCCCCCTTTATTTATCGATATAAGTATTGGTACGTCTTTTGAAAGAAAAGGAGATTCAAAGATGAAGTATGCATTACTGGGATTTCTTGAGTAAGTATCAGCATTTATTACGGTTAATAAATTCGGGTTTGATATGGTATTAACTTCATAAAATGAAGTATTACTTGTATTTGAGTTATAGGAAGAAAGTTCATGTATCTTCTGAGCATCTAATCTGGCGCTGTAACTTGTTAAGCCTATTCTAGAAACCATTGGTAATGAAGAATAGGTTTCTATATGGCTTACTAAAGCATTCATTACATGATCTGGATGATTTATTTGAGATAGAGTTGAAAATTTCAAATCAGTTCTTATCCATAGTTCTAATGAAAATTTTGAAATCTCTTTAATAAGATCATCAGATACAGGATGCTGCAATTCGATAATTTCGAAGCCTAAATCTTTCAATTCAGGAATTGAATTGATAATCTGAAGTTCATTTAAGGTATTAGGAAAACTAATTCCTAGTGATGTTCTAGTAGATGATTGCCCCGATACATAGTTAGATGTGCATACAAGAAGGAGTAAAATGTAAACAAAACTTAATCTTAAATATGTGCTAACTCGCTTCACTTATGCTTCTACAGCTACTCCATAATAATCTACTATCGTAGTTTTTTTGATAGGGATGGCCTTTAAAGTTGCTGAAGTTGAGTCAGTAATTTCAACTTCTATATAATCACCTTTCTTGAAATTTTTACGATCAAAAATCACCATTTTATTAGTGTCAGTCCTACCACTCATTTGTTCTTCTGAGCGTTTGGAAGTTCCCTCGACCAAAACAAGGTGGCGTTTCCCAATTTCTAATTGGTTCCGCTGTTTCTGGATTTCCATCTGCTGATTGATGATTTCGGTAAGTCGTCGTTTTTTTATTTCATGGGGTACATCATCTTCAAACTTTCGATACGCTAATGTTCTTTCTCGTTCGGAGTAAGCAAACATGTAAGCGAGATCATATTCTACTAAAGCCATTAAAGACATAGTTTGTTGGTGCTCTTCTTCCGTTTCACCACAGAAGCCAGCAATAATATCTGTAGATAGAGATAATCCAGGGATAATGGATTTCATTTTATCTATTAGTATTAAATATTGTTCTCGGGTATATGGCCGGCGCATCCTTTCTAACATAGTGTCGGAGCCTGCTTGAGCTGGAATATGAATATAATTACATAGATTTGGACGTTCTGCAATCAGCTTGAGAAGATCATCTGGAAAATCTTTTGGATGAGGAGATGAGAAACGAAAACGAATTTCAGGATTTATTTTGCTTGCTTCATCCATTAAAGTAGTGAATGTGTTATTTCCATCCTTATAAGAATTTACATTTTGTCCAAGCAAGGTAACCTCTTTATATCCATCATTGCTCAGTTGATCAATCTCATTTAGTATACTTTGCATTGGTCTACTTCTTTCACGACCCCTGGTGAATGGAACTACACAAAAAGAACACATATTATCACACCCGCGCATGATACTTACAAAGGCAGAAATACCATTGCCAGTGGTACGAATGGGTGCTATATCTGCGTACGTTTCGTCTAGAGAAAGCAAAACATTAACTGCTTTTCTACCATCATCTACTTCTGATAGAAGGCGAGGGATGTCTCGGTACGCATCTGGTCCTACCACAATATCTACTAGTTGCTCTTCTTCAATAATTCGATCTTTGATCCGCTCTGCCATACATCCAAGAACTCCAACAGTAAGATCAGCATTTGTTTTTTTCAGATGTCGAATTTCTTTAAGCCTATTCCAGACCTTAGTTTCAGCATTTTCTCGAATAGAACAAGTATTTACTAAAATAACATCCGCTGATTCTGCTGTGGGTGCAACGGTCATTCCATCTTCAATCAAAATGGAATTTACAATTTCAGAATCTGCGAAATTCATTTGACAGCCATACGTCTCGATAAAAAATTTCTTATTACTCAAAAAATTACCTCATTAACATTCTTTAGTTCGACCAAGTGTCTGGATGTGCGCGCCAGCTACTTAATACCTCGAGATCATCAGTTGTCACAAACCCTTTTTCTACTGCAACATCCACAAGAGTAGTGTAATCGGTAAGTGTATATACAGGCACATTTACCTTTTTAAAATTTTCAATTGAAACATCGAAGCCATAGGTAAAAATCGAAATAAGTGCATCTACATGTGCACCAACAAACTGTAAAGCATCAATCACTGATAGTGCACTCCCACCAGTAGACACCAAATCTTCAATCACCACAGTAGATTCACCTTTAGCAACACCACCTTCAATTTGATTTCCCATTCCATAACTTTTTGGCTTTGCTCGTACATAAGCCATAGGTTTCGAGAGAGCATCAGCTACCCATGCCGCATGAGGAATGCCTGCAGTTGCTGTACCTGTGATTACATCTATATCAGAAAATTCTTTGCTAACAAATTCAGTGAATTGGCCTGCGATTTGTCTTCTAATTTCTGGATAGTGAAGCGTTAATCTATTATCGCAATAAATGGGTGAATTCCATCCAGAAGCCCAAGTAAAAGGATCATTAGGCCTTAGTATAATGGCATTAATCTCTAGTAGTTTAGCGGCTAATTCTCGTGCAAATGTATCGTTAATTATCATATCAATGTAAATGTATAAGCTAGTTTTCTTGCAGAACGGATACCTTAAAAGTGTTCGAAAATAAAAATAAGAGTTTTTAAACATATAAGCGCAAAAAAACCCGCAAGAAGATCATCAAGTAGTATACCCCAACCATTTTTTAGCTTTTGAAGTTTATTTATGCCTAATGGTTTTAGGATATCGAAGAACCGAAAAAAAATAAAAGCGGCTAGTATTAACCACCAATCTTCAATAGAACGATGTATTGGTAGGCCTATGAATACAATGCTCTGACCAGCAAATTCATCCATCACCATTTTTCCAGGGTCATCTCCCCATGCATCTATACAAGTGTCTGCCACCCATAGAGAGAGAGCTGAAAAAAATATGACTAATAAAATAGGTGCTAATACTGGGTGTATCCATGCGATGAAATAAGCAGGAATAAGAGCAAAAAAACTGCCTATAGTACCAGGTGCAACTGGGCTAAAACCACTACCAAAACCAGCACCAACAAACTGTTTCAAACCAATCATTACGATTTTTTTATTTTCAGGTGATGTTGGTTTACTACTAAATATTCAACACCCGAGTAAATGGTGACTCCAGTTACAAAAATCATTAGATAAAGAAGAATGTTTGTAGTAAGTATCCATTCTACCCATTCACCAGCAAAAAAATCTACATTTTGAAATAAACCAATACATAAGCCAATATAGAGGAATACCATTTGAATGGTTGTTTTAATCTTAGCTGTTTTACGGGTTATCATAGAAACATTTCTTTTTTTCATGTACACGCGTAAAATGGTAATTACAGTGTCTCGAAAAATAATTAAGATAATGGCCCACCATGGGAATTGGTCTGCCGCAATGAATGGAAGTACAATAAAACCACTAAATGTTAAAAATTTATCTGCTAATGGATCAAGAAAAGCTCCAAAATCACTGTAAACTTCATATTTACGTGCAAAATAGCCATCATAATAATCGGTAATTGCAGCAATTATATACACACCAAGCCCAATGGCTTTCATTATAAAATCGTCTTGGAAAAAAAGTATCAAAAATACTGGAGCTAAGATAATACGAAGCCCACTTAGAATATTTGGTAGTAAATGCATAAAGGAAGATAGGAATTATTTTATCACTAAAATTTCTATATATAATTAATGTTTTCTTTATAGTGGCATTTGCCCCTATGAATGCAGAATTTTAGTTTTATGAAAGCACAACTTATTTCTATTGGTAACGAACTACTTATTGGTGACACAATAAATACAAATGCATCATGGATGGGGCAGTTTTTAAATGATCTAGGTATCGAAGTAACACAAATTCACACCATTTCTGATGATCATGATTTAATCTCATCGACCATACAAAGATGTATGCTTGAATCAAATATTGTTATTACCACTGGAGGACTTGGTCCCACACATGATGATATTACTAAGACCACTGTTGCTGAGCTTTTTGATGCTGAATTAATAGAAAATGAAGAGGTTTTACAGCATATAAAAGATCTTTTTAAATCTAGAAATATTCCATTTTCAACGTCAAATTCATGGCAAGCTATGATACCTCGAAATTGTGAGGTTCTATTCAATAAAGCTGGTACAGCACCTGGAATGTGGTTTTATGAAAATGAATGTTATTTAGTAGTACTTCCAGGGGTTCCAAACGAGATGAAATATTTAATGGAGTATCAGGTTTTACCAAAGATAAAAGAGAAGATGAATATTGATAACCAGATACATACCCAATATTTAAAAATTGCAGGAATTGGAGAAAGTACTCTATCCGACCATGTATTAGGAGAGTTATCAGATTATTTAAATGATCAAGTTTCTTTAGCTTTTTTACCTTCATTTGGCAGAGTTACTTTGCGAATAACAGGCCAAGGGAAAACTAAAAATGAGGCCATTGAACGATCTAAACCATTAATCAACTATATCTATAATAATGCAAAAAAACACATCTATGGCGATAAAAAAGATCATACATTAAGTGAATGTGTTGGCAAATTACTTATCCAAAATAAAAAAACAATTGCTACCGCCGAAAGCTGTACCGGCGGACTAATTGCTAATACTCTTACTGATATTCCAGGTTCAAGTGCATATATTTTAGGTGGTATGGTATCTTATTCAAATTCAATGAAGGTGAAACAGTTAGGCGTGTTAGATGAAGATTTAATAAAATTTGGAGCAGTAAGTAAAAATGTAGCCTTACAGATGGCAAGAGGTGTGGCTGAAACCACTGGAGCAGATATTGGGATTTCAACCACGGGTATTGCAGGTCCAACTGGTGGTAGTGATGCAAAACCTGTGGGTACTGTTTGGATAGGATATTATAGCAAAGAACAACATTTTGCCGTAAAAGCGTTGTTCACCAAACATAGACTTGTGAATAAGCAACGCACTATGATTGTTACTCTTGAAATCGTCCGAAGATGTTTGTCTGATATAGAAGAGTTACCCTATTTATTAACCAAGGATTACGCTTGAGTACTTTTTTAAAATTAATTTTAATAATTCTAAGTCTTCTATTGAGCATCGATGTATTAGCTCAAATACCAGAGGGGATTCTATCTGCGCCTAAACAATTTGCGGAACAGGATACAACTACTCAAAAGGTAGAACGTATTGAGCCTTGGAAAAAAGGTATAGACCATGGGCATCAAATAGTTACAAATGATAGTTTGCTAAGATGGGAAATCTGGCCAAATTGGGGTGATTATCTTTCATATAGAAAAGATGTTATAGGTTTTCGGCAAGGAACAACTGGAAGAATAGATGCCTTTGAAATCGAAGGATATTCACCTCTAGAACAAAAAGTGTATTTAAACGGAATTGCCCTCAACGACCCAATTACTGGATATGTAAATTATAATCATATTCCGGCTAATAGAGTTGGATCTATGAGCGAGTTTAAAGGGGTGGGATATGATTCAAACATTCAGTTAAAAGATTATTATTTATTAGAACCTTTGAGTTATCTAAATTTTGATGAAGCTTCCAATAATTTTAGAAATTTAGAATTTATGGTAGCTCAAAATTTTAGTGAACGAACAAATGCGGAAATTTCATTTTGGGACCGAAGAGATGGGGGGAATTATCTTGATAATGATATTCAAGGAAGTCAAATTATTCTTAAAGGGTATCATTATTTAAAACAAAACTTGCAATTGCGTGCTTTAGTTCTTCGAAATCAATTCGAGAGAGGAGAGCCTTTTGGATATAATTACGATAATCAACAAACATTTACTTTTAGTAAATATACGACCAGTCCAAACATCCAAAATAAAACTTCTGATAACTTACGCCGTGATATCAGTATTGGACTTTATTCAAGAAAAGATTCATTAAGTATTGAAACATGGGGAATTGAGGTACAACACAATAGAGATGAATTTAAACTTCCTTTTACAACAGACACGCTAAATTGGGATGTAAGAAGACACGTTTTAAAAGGGTTCATGAACCATAGTCTAGCTAATTTCGATATACATGGAAGATTCTCTATCAATAGATATAATGCGAAAAAGCATAAGAATTTTACTATTTCAAATTGGAATACCATTGAAATTGATGGTGATGCTGAATTACATGCTACAAAGGAGTTGAATATTTATATGAAAAATCATCTCATTTATCGAGATGATTCAAATGTTGGGTATCATACAAATATCGGCATGCAAAAATTTGGTGACCTAAGATTAACTATTAATCTAGGCTTATTTTCACGCATACCAAGCATCCAACAAAAGTATTGGAGTTCAAGTATATTTTCGGGAGTAGACAGTTTGCAAAATACACATGGGGTTAGTCTCTCATCAAAAATTGAAATTAACAAGGGAGATTCTTTTGATTATGGAATTTCTGGGAGAATGCAATTCATAGATAACGATATATTCAAAGGAACGGATAGTTCCTATGTAAATAGCAATGCGTACTCTGTATTATCAGGTAGTATATTTGCTACTTTTCAAAATCATAGATACACCTTTGAAAGCTCGGCAACAATACATGCAGCCACAGCTACCGAACCAAGAAGTGTCTTAGACGCAAATAATAAACCCGATCAAAAATTATGGGTTCGAAATAATGCATATATACAAGGATATGTTTTTAATAGAGCCGCTTACATAAAGTTGGGAATTTTAACCACATTCAGTCCATTAACTTATCGCTCACGTTTATTTAACACCGAATTACAATTTTGGGAAAATGCAGCATTAGATGAAGTTGAAATACCTGCATTTTTCCGAATGGATGCAGAATTATCAGCAAGACTACGTTCTATGATGATCCTAATAAGATGGGAAAATGCACTTGACGGATTCGGTCAAGCAGGGTACTTTGAAGCAGCTACATTACCAATGCCTGGGCGCCGATTAATTGTAGGTATTCGGGCACAATTCAGAAATTAAGCATGAATTTAACTTACATTATCAAAGAAGGTATTTTAGGGATTAAAAGAGCAAAATTTGCTGCATTTACTTCAATTTTTTCATTGTTCGTTGCCATTTTATTATTGGGAATTTTATCCAGGATATCCTACAATATTTATATGCAAGCGATGTCTTTCAAGGAACTCATAGAAATAGAAATATTTCTCTTTGATGTAGATGAACGCACTACAAACTCGATAAAACAAACACTTGATGCCAATAATATAGTTCTAGAATATGTTTACATTTCTAAAGATAGTGCGTCGTCAATAATGAGAAAGGAATTTGGCTCAGGTGTAGAAGATTTAGTCGCTCTTAATTTTTTACCAGCTTCTTTCAGAGTTAAAGTAAATACTGAATTAGGGATAGACCAGATTTCAAATTTCGCAAGTACAATGCTTAATGTAAGAGGAGTAGATGAAGTTAAATATAATGAAGGCCTTCTTAAAGTTATGGAATCTAATCTCACAGTATTTAATTTTATAGGTGGTGGAATTGGTCTTCTAATTCTTCTAGTTTCAGTGATCCTAGTGTATAATACAATCCGATTAACTATTTATGCGAAACGAGAACTTATCCGAGCAATGAAGCTTGTTGGGGCTACCAATGGGTTTATTAGAAGTCCATTTATTATTGAAGGTATGATACAAGGTATAATTGCAGGGTCAATTTCTGTTGTTTTGATGTATATAACCTTTGAATATATTCTGCCCCTTTATCTTCCTGAAATGGGTATTTTAGGATGGCCTTTTGGTAGGTGGTACTTTCTTGTTACCACGATGTTAGCACTTTCCATTATAATGGGATGGCTTGGGAGCCGTTTTGCAGCGCGAAAATTTATCGAAGAAACCTATATTTCTGGGTAAATTTTGTAGGCATTTACTACTCTCAAAACACACACTATTTCACTAAATCTTTCTTCCCGGCTTTAGCTTTACGATGGTCACAAGCTTCAATATCCTTGCACTTACCGTAAAAATGAAGTGAGTGAGAATCGATATTCATTCCATGTATTTTTCCAATTAAATTTTGTATCTCACCAATTCTAGGATCGCAAAATTCTAAAACATGTCCACACTCATTGCATATAATATGATCATGCTGCTGATAAGCATAAGCACGCTCATAATAATATTGGCTTTTACCAAACTGCTGTCGTTGTACTAATCCACATTCAACGAGTAAATCTAATGTATTATATACAGTTGCGCGACTTACACGTGTACCTCCATCTTGCATTCTGAAAAAAATATCATCTGCATCGAAATGTCCATCTGCACGATAAATTTCTTCCAACACCATAAATCGTTCTGGGGTTTGTCGCTGATTTCCTTCTTTTAAATATGATCTAAAAATTTCTTTTACAAGCTCTATTGTATCTTCGTGTGCTGGATGTGCCATATATTTAAAATTTTTTATTAATATACAATTTGTTACAACGGTTATGAAACTCGTGATTTTGCTTTTAAGAGTATTATATTCAGACCAGAATTCGGAATAATCAAAAATAACTAAAATGCCAATAATTGTACCCTTTGAAACTTTAACAGAGTTGTTCAAAAATCTCACAAAAAAATATGTTGGTCAACATAAAGCAGTTTTTCATCACAAATTAGACCCAAAAGGGAGCTATGAGCCTGTATACTGGGACCAGGTTGAAGATGATGTTCATTCCATGGCTGCATATTTAGTAGAACGTGGAGTTAAACATGGTGATAGAGTCGGAATATTAAGTGAAAATAGATACGAATGGGCAATCGTTGATTTGGCAATTCAACTTATCGGAGGAATTAATGTTTCTTTATATACTACATTACCTCCAAATCAATGTGAGTATATTTTAAAGGATTCTGACACTAAATTGTTTTTTGTTTCAACAGGGATACAAATAAAGAAAGCTGTTGAGGTTTTTGACAACTGCCCAGACCTAGAAGGTGTGATTGCTTTCAACGAACCTAAGGTTAAGTCACTTCTTAAGAATGAATATATAAGTTTATTCCAAGATGTACTGGTTGAGGGCGCTAAATTATATCCAAAACATAAAGAAACTATAGCGAAAATGTCACAAGCTGTAGAACCTGAGGATATAGCCACCTTGATTTATACTTCAGGTACTACGGGTAATCCCAAAGGAGCGATGTTAACTCACCATAATATCGTGAGTAACGTGAAATCAGCTACCCAGCATATATATTGGGATGAACATGATCGTTCACTTTCATTTTTACCTCTTTGCCATTCCTTTGAGCGAACGGGTGGCTATTATGCCATTATATCTTGCGGTGCTGAGATTTATTATGCTGAAAGTGTTGATACAGTCTCAAAAAATATGCCTGAGGTGAAACCAACAGTTATGGTTAGTGTACCCCGACTTTTTGAGAAAATATATAATCTTATTATAAAATCGGTTGAAGAGGGTAGCGAAACCAAGAAAACAATTTTTAATTGGTCTGTTGAGGTAGGGCGAAAATATTCTGAAGGTAAAAGAGGACTTGTATCTCTTCAAAAAATAATTGCAGACCGCTTAGTATTTGATAAATTAAAACAACGAACAGGTGGAGAAATAAGACTATTTGTTTCTGGAGGAGCTGCTTTACCACCAGATATTGATTTATTTTTTAGATGTGCAGGCTTGACCATTTTACAGGGCTATGGCTTAACTGAAACTTCCCCTGTTATGGCAGCTAATAAACCAGGCAATGAAGTTGTTGGGGTGGTTGGTCAGATTATTCCTGGAGTTACGGTGGGTATTCAAGACTTAGAAACAGGTGAGATTTTTGCGGAAATTAGTGGAGAAGATTATCCGACAAATTTAACCAGTAAAGAAGGCGAAATCCTGAATAGAGGACCTAATACCATGCTTGGTTATTGGAAAAATGAAGAAGCTACAAAAGAAATGATTGATGAAGATGGATGGCTACACACTGGTGATGTTGGAAGATTTGTTGATGGTAATCTTCAAATCACTGATCGAATAAAACACATGATTGTAAATGCTGGTGGAAAAAATATTTATCCTGGCCCTATAGAGGATAAACTTAAAACTAGTAAATGGATAGATCAGTTAGTAGTGGTTGGAGAGGCTCAAAATTTCATGGCAGCACTCATAGTTCCAGATTTTGAATCACTTCACAAATTTGCAAAAGATAATGGTATCAATGAAAGAAAGCCGGAAAACCTCATAAAAGAAGATGCTATCCTAAGCATATTCAAGAAAGAGATGAGAGTTTTTTCTAAAGAACTTGCATCTCACGAAAAAATCCGTGATTTCCGTTTATTGGCCAATGAATTCACGGTCGAAACTGGTGAAATAACACCTACTCTAAAAGTAAAAAGACGCGTGATTGCAGAAAAATATGCCAATGAAATAGCCGATATCTTTAAAGATGACTCTGCATAAATAAGCGTTAACAAAAAGGTCTTATTTAAGACCTTTTTAAGTAAGATTTTTATTCTTCTTTAGATGCTCTACGAGCGACTTTGAAGGATTTGATTGCTGCTAGTATATAAACTAAGCACATCAAACACATAGCGCTTTGAGAATAAACAGCTAAAGGTCGTTCTACTTCACCACCCGTAATTAGGGTAAAAAACTTAAGAACCCCACTTACTGTACCTATAAGTGAAAGTAGCGCAAAACCAACGGAAGCATGCATTACATGCTTTCTGATTTTTTCAATGCCAGCTAGCGCTGCGAACAGTACAAAAACAAGGCCAAAAATTGATGGAATCATAGCGGTTATACTCTCTTGTCCTGATCCAAAATAAGATGCCAAACCAAGTATAATGAGTAAAATACCAAGCGACATTGTAAGGTTTTTCATTGATGTCATAGCGTAATCGATTTATTAAGTTTTCGAAAAAATTTATTGATTCTAATTCTATTTGCCCAAATATCCCAATGGCCTTCGCGGCTTGCACTACGTATAAATAGTCTGGTTTTATCCCCATTTTTTGCAACTGCAATATGGACGTCATCGCGCCAACCGAAAACTGGGATTTCAAAAACTGCATGAATTTGTTTTTTTTCTTCATTCCACTCCACCGATACAGCATTCATAGCTCGTAGTACATCATCTGATATATTTAATACTGTTGCTGAATCAGTAGAAAATAATTTAGAGGTTCGTTCACAATTTGGGGTATTAGGACAAGCATCTAAAGGATTATCTTGATCTTGGATGGATGTGATTTTTTCTGTGCAATTTGTCATGGTAAAAAGCATTAAAAGAATACTGGAAAGGTAAATGTTTTTCATAGATAGTTAAGTTTTAGCTATGCTGAATAATTTCCATGCATTCATCAAAGTTGGTAGCTACTGAGAATAAGTTTAAAGCGTTCAATTGTAAGAAATCTTCATTTAAACCACGTTCAATAAAGTGTAATAATCCATCAAAATAACCATTAATATTAAGTAGAACTATAGGTTTATTATGAAATCCAAGTTGGCGCCAAGTAAGGATCTCAAAGAATTCGTCTAAAGTTCCAAAGCCACCCGGGAGTACTAAAAATATATCGGAAAGTGATTCCATCATTGCTTTTCTTGTATGCATATCTGGTGTTTCATGTAATTTTGTGAGCCCCAAATGTGCTACTTCCATATTTTTGATTGCAGAAGGTATTACCCCAATAACATGACCGTTATTCTCTAAACAAGAATCAGCAATAATTCCCATTATACCCACTTTTCCACCACCAAAAACCAACCCAAACCCTTGTTTAGCAAGTGCGCTTCCAATTTGTTTTGCGGTATTAATAATTTCTAAATCATTGGGTATACGTGATCCACAGTAAACACAAACTTTTTTCATTATACTAACGCAAACATTCTCTCGAGAACTTTGTTTAATTTTTCAACAAAGAAGATGATGTCTTCCTTTGTATTTTTTTTACCAAAGCTTACACGAATACTAGAATTTGCTACTCCGTTTACTAACCCAATTCCAGTTAATACATGTGATGGTTCCATAGCTCCAGATGTGCAGGCAGATCCATTTGAAACGCAAATCCCATCTATATCTAGATTAAGCAATAACATTTCACCATCAACACCACGCCCTTGAGAGTCGGTAAATGTAAGATTTATGATATGCGGGACACCCTTCTCAGCATTTCCATTGATTGTATAGGAACAGCTGGTAAGTTTATCATTTAATTGATTAATAAGTAGGGCTCTTAATTGTTTATAGTGAGAGGTATTTGCTTCCATTTCTTCATAAGCCAATTCTAAGGCTCTAGTAAATCCAATAACGCCAGGCACGTTTAAAGTACCTCCTCTACGTCTACGTTCTTGTGATCCGCCAGTCATCCAAGGCATCCATCTAGCACCCGTTCTTACATACATAATGCCAATCCCTTTTGGTCCATATATTTTATGAGCACTTCCACTTAGAAAATCTAGACCAATATCCTTCACATCAAATGGGATTTTACCCAAGCTTTGAACGGTATCTGAATGAAAAGGAATATTTCTTTCTCTACATATCGTTGCAATTTCTTTTATTTCGTTAATGCATCCGATTTCATTATTCACATGCATGATACTTACTAGCGCAGTTTGGTCATTAATTTTATCTAATACAGATTCTGCTGTAATAGTGCCACAAGCCTCTGATTCTACAAATACAGGTTGGAAACCCTGCATTTTAGACATTTCAATGGGGTGAAGAACGGCGTGGTGTTCAATTTCGGAAGTGATAATCTCTGATTTATTAGCTGATAGAGCGAGTACACCTTTTATTACAGCATTATCGCTTTCAGTGCCACCACTTGTGAAAATTATTTCTGAAGGTTCTGCATTTAAAAGATGGGCAACTTTTTCTCGAGCATCTTCAACCTTTACTTTTGCTTTTTGTCCTAAATGATGTGCTGAATTAGCATTACCATAGCTTTCTGTCATAAATGGCAACATGGTTTCTAACACCCTGGGATCTAAGGGGGTAGTTGCAGCATGATCTAAATAAACTGTATGCATATTCTTTTTTTGAAGTTTATAAATGTAGGAAATCGTTAATCAAAAATCAGATTTGTATGGAAATGGCTAAATCAAATAATACTCTTTTATATGAAATGATGTTCTAATAGTAATTATATTTTCGAAATAAAACCTCGTACCTTCAACCAAAATATTTAAAGGAAATTTAATTTATATATTCATGTCTAAACTCACTCTCCACGATATTGATATAACTGGGAAAAAAGTAATGATGCGCGTAGATTTCAACGTGCCCATCATTGATGGTTTAATTACTGATGATAATCGTATTAGAGCAGCTTTACCGTCAATAAACTTTATACTAGAAAAAGGTGGACTTCTCATTTTAACGAGTCATCTTGGACGCCCAAAAGGTGAAAAGAAAATAGAATATTCACTAAAGCCAGTAGCTGATCATTTAGGCCAGTTGATTGATGCTCCTGTTCATTTTGCAAACGACTGTATTGGAAATAATGCTACTTCTACAATAAATTCAGCAAAACCAGGTGAAGTGGTAGTGCTCGAGAATGTTCGCTTTTATAAAGAAGAAACCAACAATGATAAAGGTTTTAGTAAAGCACTTGCAGCTCATGCAGATCTTTTTGTGAACGATGCGTTCGGTTCTTCACATAGAGCACATGCTTCGGTTGCTGGAGTAACAGAATTTTTACAACCAGCAGCTTCAGGTTTCTTACTAGAGAAGGAAATTAAGTACCTAAGTGACAGCATAAATGATCCAAAACGACCGTTTGTCGCCATTTTAGGTGGAGCTAAAGTTTCAGATAAAATCCCAGTAATTCGACAATTGATCAGTAAAGTTGATACAATCATCATAGGTGGTGGGATGGCGTACACTTTTTTAGTGGCTAATGGGAAAAAGGTTGGAAACTCACTATTGCAGCAAGAAATGGTACAAACAGCTAAAGAATTGCAAGAAGAGGCAAAAGCTGCTGGTGTACATTTAATGTTACCTTTCGATTTCGTAATAGCCGATGATTTTAGCAACGAAGCGAACCAAGAAGTAGTAGATGAAGATAATATAAAAGAAGGCTGGGAAGCCTTGGATATTGGGCCACAATCTGCGATTTCATTTGGCAATGCAATTAAAGCAGCTCAAACCGTGGTTTGGAACGGACCCATGGGAGTTTTTGAAATGCCTAGCTTTGCGGAGGGTACTAATGCAGTAGCACAAGCATTGGTAGAAGCAACCGATTTTGGAGCAACAAGTATAATTGGTGGTGGTGATTCTGCATCGGCTATAAAAAATGCTGGGTTGTCAGATAAAGTTTCTCATGTTTCTACAGGTGGAGGTGCAAGTCTAGAATACTTAGAAGGTAAAGACTTACCAGGTGTAAGTTGTTTAACAGATAAATAAGGTGTTACATCGTATTAGAAAGCCTCATATTCTTAGGTATATGAGGCTTTACCTATTGATTTTATATTGAATAGTTTTAGAATCATTATATATTATCGGCTCCTCTTCATAAGCTAATTATTCAAGTATGAAAAAAATAATAAAAATCCTCGCAACTATTATATTTTTAAATTTTTATACTTTAGAAATTAGAGCACAAATCAAAAAATTAGGAGACATAAGTAACCTTGAATTTTCTTCTCACAACACCAAATATGATTCTACTATGCCAGCCATTATATTGTTCGAGTATGGCTATGCTGATTTCGATTCCGATGTTAGTGCATATCTAAACTATCATAAAAGGATGTTAATACTAAATGATGAAGGATTGGAATACGCCAATGTTGAAATTCCCATCAATAAAGAATTCAAACAAGAAGTTTTTGAAATTAAAGCTTCCTCTTATCGCCTTTCTGAATCTGGTGCTATAAGCGAAACAAAATTAAATCGTGAAGAAATTATCACTGAAAAATTTAATGATGATATCACTTTGAAAAAGTTTTCAATCCCTGGGGTAAATTCAGGTACAATATTGGAATATTCCTACAGAAAAAAGATGGGAAATCCATTTATGTTACCTGATTGGGAGTTTCATGATTATCTACCTGTACAATGGAGCGAGTATAAAATGCAAATCCCAGTAGGATTACAATATAAAATGATTTTTAAAGGAAATGATTCTCTAGAAGTGTATGAAGTGAATAAGTCATTGGTATCAACAGTATCTAATAGAAATCAAGGCTCTTACATTTTTAGAATGGTAAAAAAAGACTTACCTCCTGTTGAAGACTTACCCTATATGATTAATAGAGATGATTATATATCTGAGGTAATTACTCAACTACAAAATATTTCTTTACCTAATTATAGATTCCAAAATTTTTTTAAAGATTGGGATGCACTCGCAAAGGAATTAAATGACCGGGGTGATTTTGGAAAGCAACGCTTGAATGGGGAAATGAAAGAAGTGGTCGATAATCTAATTAGTGGTAAAATAACCGAATTAGAAAAAGCAAGATCAATATATCAATATGTCGCATCTAATCTTGAATGGGATGGAATGCATCGAATACTTACCGAAAAAGGGATAAGAGATGCCTTCAATACGAATATTGGGAATACAGGTGATATAAATCATTTGTTGATCGAAATGTTAAGGTATGCGGATATAAAGGCAAGTCCTGGGTTACTTAGTACAAGATCAAACGGATCAGTATTGACTGATTTTGCTTTAATAAATCAGTTTAATATGGTAGTAGCTGTTGTAGAAATAGAAAATAGAGCATTTGTAATGGATGCATCCTCAGGTAATCGATCGTTTAAATCACCTCATCCAAAAATACTATATAGAAAAGTGTTTGTGATTCGTGAAGATGATTCTTTTGGTTGGTTACAATCTACCCCCATGGATAAGAACAATGAGCGAATCAGTTTAACATATTCTGTTTCAGAAAGTCCAACAGTGAATGTAAAGTACCAAGGTCGTTTAATGGGTGAGTTTGCAGAACGTCTTCGATCAGAAGTAAATTTATCCGAACTTGACGAATATTGGGAAAATGAATTCCACGACATCCAAGGAATTAGAGTGGATTCTTCTTCTTTCGATAATTTAGAAAATATGGGAGAGCAAATAAGTTTTCAGACATCACTAAGTATTCCTAGTGAGTCTGTATTTGATATGAATGGAAATCTGATTTATTTAAAACCATTTTTGTTTCTTGCATTACAAGAAAATCCATTTAAAGCAGAAGACAGAGAATTTCCCATAGAAATAAATTATCCATATAAGCGACAGTATGTAACTTCATTAACAATTCCTGAGGGATATGTAATTGAAGAAATTCCTAAAAATACTCAGATTCGATTACCTAATAATACCGGTTATTATCGATTTATGGTGAGTCAACAAGGAGATAAGTTAACTCTAGTTTCTGATATAAATATTGCTTCAACCTATTATGGAGTTGACGATTATTCGATGGTTAAAGATTTATTTCAAAAAGTGGTTGATTCACAATCATTTACTGTAGTTCTAGAAAAAATAAAATCTGAATAACAATAGATTCACAACATAATATTGATCTGGAATAAATACAGGCATCTGAATTTCATTCTCAATTTTTCTTAGTGGATCTTAACTATTGATGTTGTGATGCAGACTGTCCTTTAGATTAATCTATGTGATTTTTTTGTTGAAATTTATTCATAAAAAGGCTTTTTTTAAATCTTTATAAACAAGGTTAGTATAGATGAAAATCAAATTATGTATTGGGATTTTAATTGTAGTATCAAACACATTAGCGGCGCAGTCATATAAATTTGGTAAAATTCCTGACCATCAATTAGCTATGGAACTTTATGAAAAAGATTCAACTGCAAGTGCAGTAGTTTTATTTGATGTAGGCAATGCTGAAATTGATTACAAGCAAAGTAATCTGAAATTAGAGGTGAGCCGCCACACAAGGATTAAAATTTTTAATGATGACGCATTAGATTTGGCTGATATTGCTGTTGATTTTAGACATGAAGATCCAGAACAAAAAATTTTGAATGTGAAAGGAGTTGCCTACTGCAAAGATTCTAATGGAGAAATGATCACATCTAAATTAGGGAGAAAAGAAAAGTTTATCGAGAAAGTTAGCTCAAATTGGTCTAAGTATAAATTCTCGATTCCTAATGTTCAAGCAGGTTGTATTATTGAATACGAATATAAAATGATTACTGAATATATATTCGATTTTCCTAATTGGTTCTTTCAACGAGAAATACCAACAGTTTGGAGCGAGTTCAATACGAAGATACCTGAATTTTATAAATTTTTGAGCGTAACAAGAGGCTACCATGAATATTCAATAAAAGAAGAAACCCCCTACAATGAACCAATTACGATACTTTCTAACTCAGGACGAGACTCAGATGTTTATGTTTTGACAGGGGTGAAAAATAAATACGTTATGGCCGACCTTCCCGCAATAAAGAACGAACCATTTATGAGAGCTAAGGTTGACTATTTAGCACACTTACGTTTTGAGTTAGCAGCTATTGATTTGCCGAATTCATTACTGGAAACTGTTATTCCAACATGGAGTGAACTAGTTGACGATTTAGATGAATATAGAAATTATGGAGATCGATTAAAGAGTAGTAAAACGCTTAAAAATGTTGCGAATAGTATAACAAAAGACATTAAATCGAATCTTGATAAAATGATTGCGATCTATGATCATGTACAAAAAACAATTGAATGGGATGAACGTCATCGATTATATACTCGTAAAAGCTTAGAAGAAGTTTATAAAGAAGGAAATGGCCATAGTTCGGCTATTAATTTTGTACTCATTCAATTACTTAGGGAAGCAGGTTTTGAAGCGTATCCTGTGTTAGTAAGTACCACAGGAAACGGAGAAATAATTGGTCTTTTTCCAGAGGCTACACAATTCAATTCAACTATTACCTATGTTGCTATTGACGGTCAATATTATCTGCTTGATCCAAAAAATCGCTCCAGACCTTATAATATCTTACCATTTAATGTGCTTGGAAGCAATGGGTTAATGGTTTATACCGATCAGCTAGTATGGTTACCAGTAGATCAAATAGTAAAGAATTCCTCCTTTAAAAATATCACAGTAACGATAGATCAAGACAGTATAAGAGCTAATATAAATACTCAACTAAAAGGCTTGTATGCTGTGGATATGGATGAGCTTCATAAAAAAGAAGATTTTTCAGATGCACTCACCAAGAAGTATTTTGGTACTAATCCTGTTTATAACATTTCTGATCTTACAATACATAGTAATGAGGTGCTTGAAGGTTATGATATTGATTTTAAAATAACCCGTAAAGGTACATCCGATAATTCAATCTTCTATTTCAATCCAATGATTATGGATCGATTAGGAAGTAATCCTTTTAAATTAGAAAACAGAACTTACCCTATCGATTATGACTATCCTTTTGACGAAAGTATTGTTATGACCATAAACATTCCTGAAGGATGGACAATAGATGAGTTACCTCAACCTGTACTATACAGATTACCAGGTCGATCAGGGGAGTTTAGGAGGATTATACGAGCAGATAATAATCAAATATCTATGAATTACCGCTTAAAAATAGATAAAATTCGTTTCATGCCTGAAGAATATGAAGTTTTAAAAGGCATGTATGATCAAATGGTAAGTAGTTTGGCAGAAAGAATTGTACTAAAGAAAACACCATAAAACATATGAAAATAAGTAATTATATGATCAGTATTGTTCTATTATTGGTCTTCATTCTTACTATTAATACCAATCTTAAAGCTCAAGTATTTGAATATGGTGATGTACCATTAGAACAATTATTAATGGATGTTTATGAAAAAGATTCCTCAGCTAATGCTGTTATTCTTTTCGATAAGGGAAAATCAGAATTAAAGTATGAAAAAGGTGATGGATTTAAACTGGTATTTAAAAGACATACCAGAATAAAGATTTTACAAGATGCGGGAATTGATTATGCGAATGTTGTCTTGAGATTTAAAGATAAAAATCCCAAACAAAAAATTGATGGTATTAGAGCGCATTCCTATACTATGGGTGAAAATGGATCTATATTAGAACAAAAATTATCTAAAAATGATATCTACGATCAGGAGATAATTAATGAATGGTCGGAATTAAAATTTTCTGTGCCTAATGTAAAAAAAGGGTCAGTCTTCGAATATAGTTTTGAATTAGAAATGAATTTTTCGCTTTGGTATCCTACGTGGTATTTCCAAAGTGATATTCCAACTATCTGGAGTGAATACAGTACTAGCATTCCTGAGTTTTATACCTATTCATATCAACCATTTGGTATTCATGATTTACATATAAAAAAGTCAGATACCTCAGTCGATAAAATAAGATTCAACTATGAGGTAAGAAATGAATCCAACAGAATAGGTAATAGTAATATGGGGAGTCGTTTTTCAGAAACTGTCGATTTTAAAGTCGAAAGTATTTATTTAGTAATGAAAGATATCCCCTCATTACCAGATGAACCATTTATAAGGTCTAGAGAACAAAATAAGTCTAGGGTTGAATTTCAATTCACTCATGTTAGATACCCAGGTCAACAAACTTATAGTTACACTCAATCATGGGATAACCTGATTAAGAATTTATTATCATATCCTGATTTTGGGAAAAAACTAAAATCAAACAATGACCTTAAAGCTACTAATCAACTATACACTTATGGCATAGTTGATGAGATAGAAAAAATAAAAGTCATTTACAATTTGGTTTTAGAAAAAATTGAATGGAACGGGTTATATGGTGTTTTTTTAGATAAAGATGTCATTAAAGTATTTAAAGAAGGTGAAGGAAACGGATCAGAAATAAATATGGCATTAATTCAAATGCTTCGTGATGCTGATTTAAATGCATACCCATTATTGGTAAGCACACATGAAAATGGGCCAGTAAATACCTTGCTCGGAGTGGTTGATCAATTTAATCATACTTTAGTTTACGTAGACTTAGGGGAACAGGCGGTCATATTAGATGCGACTGACCGAAATAGACCATTTTCAATATTGCCAGAAAATGTTCTAGGAACCACGGGATTATTAATGTATCCAGAGCAAATAATTTGGATACCTATTCAAAACACAGCGCAAAATATTTCTGTTAAGACAATAATGTTACATTTAACAGAGGATGGTTACTATGGGTCATTAAAAGCTCAAAATTCAGGTTATTACGCCGTCGATATAAGATCTAATTTTGACGAAAAAGATACACTTAGTTATTTTCAGGATCATTTATTCCCTATAGAATCACTATCTAAGATTACCAAAGTTTCGAGTATATCGGATGATTTTGAAAAAGGGCTTAATTATATATTAGAATTCGAAAATAATGAAATTAGTGAAGGCAATTTTATTTATTTCAATCCTATGGTAATTGGGCGCTTGAAAACGAACCCATTTCAACTAGAAAACAGATTTTTCCCCGTAGACTATAACTATTCATTCCAAGAAATGTTAACTATGAACATAACAATTCCTGATGGATGGACTGTAGACGAGTTGCCAAAACCAATAATTTATAGGTTGCCAGATAATTCAGCTGAATATCAACGAATAATACAAGCCAGTTCAACAAGTATTTTGATGCGTTATATCTTAAAAGTTAATAAGCCACAGTTTCTACCAAGTGAATATAATGGGATTAAAGATTTATACAATCAATTAGTAAAAACGCATTCAGAAAGAATTGTACTAAAGAAAACATTATGAGATATACACTATTACCTTTGATTTTGCTAATCTGTACATGTGGAAGCCCACCATTAGTATATCAATTCACTAATACTAACTACTCAAATATCCATCCAAAATTCTTAAATAATGCACATTCAGTAGTGCATGAAAATAATACCGAACTAGTAATTGAAGATGCCTCAAATGCATTATATCGAAAAAGGGTAGCTATAACGATATTAGACGAGGAACATGATAGAGAATCTGTGATAGCTGTGCCTTATGATCAATTAAGTAAGGTAAATTACATGAATGCCCGTTTGATTAATAAAAGAGGGGAAGAAGTTAGAAGATATTCTATGAAAGATGCATCAGATTATAGTCAATTCGATGGAGTTTCATTCTTTTCTGATAATAGGATTAAAGTTATTGAGGTGAATAGTAACTCATATCCATACACTATTGAATATGAATATGAAAAAAAACTATATGGAACCCTAAATTTACCATCTTGGGCTCCCATTGATCCAGACCAATCTGTAATTTTATCTTCATTTTTGATTCTTGATAATGGTACTGGTGTACGAACCCATCCTGTTAATTTTGATATTGAGCCTTCTGTTGTAGAAAGTTCTAGAGGTACCGTTTATAATTGGTCTTTTAGCAATCAATTGGCAAAAGAATCCGAGCCTTATTCAGCGATTACGGAAAACATTCCGTATATGTTGGTTTCACCAGGGCAATTTCAAATTGAAGGATCTTCTGGAGATGCATCAACGTGGGAATCGTTTGGTAAATGGTATTATGATTTAGGAGCTAATACGCGGGAATTACCTAAAGAAGCTAAATTAGAAATCGATGCATTAGTTGTAGGCATTCAAAACCAACAAGAAATTGTACATATTTTATTCGATTACCTTCAAAAGAAAAATCGATATGTTAGTATTCAATTGGGAATAGGAGGGTGGAAACCTTTCCCAGCGCAGTATGTATTCAATAACAGTTATGGAGATTGTAAAGCACTTACCAATTATATGCTTGCAGCCCTAGAGTATGTGGGTATAACTGCAAATGCTGTACTTATTAATGCCACAAGCTCACGTCCATTAATTGAAGAGTTTTCAGGAAATCAATTTAATCATGTAATTCTAAGAGTAGTGCTAGATAATGGAGAAGAAATTTGGCTTGAATGTACGAGTAAATACCTTCCTCCTAACAACCTAGGAGACGGCTATAGTAAAAAAGCATTACTTGTTTCAAAAGATGGCGGAGAAATAGTCTCAACTCCAGAGTTTACATACATGGATAATGCACAAATAAGCACCTATGAAATGGTAATAGATGAGGAAGGAAGTGCATTAATCGGTGGGGAACTTACATATTCTGGCGCAAATCAATCTAGAGTTCTATATAGAATATTATCAGTAAGTGAAGCTTCAAAAGTAGAGTGGTTAGAAAATCAATTAGAGGGTGATACAAAGAAAATTAATAATGCTAATTTTGAAGCAGTTAGTTCTAAATCAAACGAATCAACAATAGTTTTTAATGCTACATTGAGTAATTATGCGAACACGTCTTCTAAACGTTTGTTTATTCCATTAAACAAACTAAATAGATGGCGATTTAGCTTAGATGCTGATGATAACAGAGAATTACCCATTCGATTTATGTATCCCTTTTATGAATCGGATACTATTAATATTCAGATTCCTGAAGGATACAAAATAGAAGCTTACCCAAGATCAAGTAACTTTTCCACTGAGTTTGCAGAATACCAATCGGAGCTATCTTTAAGAGACGAACATTCGTTTGTATTCAAGCGGAGTTTTAAAATGAAAGAAAATGAAATTGAAGCGAATAACTATAACAAGCTGCGAGATTTTTTAAACAATGCGCGAAAAGCTGATTTACAACAACTTGTATTAGTGAAAAATGAATCTTAGGATATAAATTAAATCTTTTGTGATTTAGTAAATTTGAAGATTCTTTATAGGTGTAAAAAATTCATTAAGTAAAACTTAATGATAAACTTTAAAAAATTTTTTTGTAAGGAATTGAATCGGCGAGAGTCTTACCTTACAAATAACCAATAACTAAATAGACAGTAGGATACGTAATGAGTTCATTAAATAAAGTAATGTTAATTGGCCGACTTGGTCAAGATCCAGAAGTTAGATATACTCAATCTAATACAGCAGTTGCCACTTTAAGTTTAGCAACAAGCGAACGATATAAAGACGGAAATGGCGAACAGCAAGAACGAACTGAGTGGCACAGAGTTGTTGCATGGGGTCGTTTAGCGGAAATTTGCCAACAATATCTTAATAAAGGATCTCTAATCTATGTCGAAGGTCCTCTTCAGACTCGGTCATGGGAAGATAATCAAGGTCAAAAAAGATACACTACTGAGATCAAAGCACTTCAAATGACAATGCTTGATAGTAGAGGTGGTGGCCAGCAAAATCAAACGTCACCGATGACGCAACAAAATTCTTCTCAACAGAGCACACCAATGTCTAGTTCAACACCAATCGACAGTTCTTTTGATACTATGGATGATGACCTTCCATTTTAATAAAATGGGCATGTAAAGTAAAAGCGATGGGAGCAAATTCCATCGCTTTTTTATTTTGTACAAATTATTTACCTAGTTAAATTCAATCAAACTCAATTAATAAGATTTACATCGAAAGTCCAATCTTTATCAACAGTATCTTTTCGACATATTCATTTGGCTTTGTTACATCCACCAATGAAATTGATCTACTTGTAATCTCTATCCAAGTAATTTTAATGATACTTGGACTAGTTTTCTCTGCTTTTTTTTCGGGTTCCGAAGTTGCATTTTTTTCTTTAACACATAGAATGGACGAACTTCAGCAGAGTGGAAATGAACAAATTGCAGATTATAAAATCAAAGTTATGCTTAATAAACCTAGACGTTTATTAGCTACTATTTTAATTGGAAATACTTTTTCAAATATATTAGCATCTGTTCTAGCTGCGGTTATTACAGGGAATTTATTAAGCATAATCGGTCTTTCCGAGGTACTAGTATATACCATTGAAATCGTTCTTATCACTTTTTTGATCTTGATTTTAAGTGAAATCACACCAAAACTAATCGCTATAAATGACCCTTTAGGTGTATCAAGAAAAGTTAGCGGTTTGATTCATTTTCTTTTCATTCTCTTTAAACCGGTTGCGATAATACTAGCAGAAAGTGCCATAACTCTAGAAAGAAATCTTCCAAAAGCTACTTCAAAAATGACTTCTGAAGATATTAAAACTATGGCTGAGGTAAGTGAGCAGGAAGGTTCATTAAAAGAGGATGAGCGTGAGATCATAGAGAATGTTATTGATTTTGGAACAACTACAGTTCGTGAAATAATGACTTCTAGAGTTAACGTAATAGGTGTATCTGTTAATGACACACTTGACAAAGTTCTAGAACAAATAAAAGAAGAAGGCTATTCACGTATGCCTCTCTACGTAAACGATTTAGATACCATACTTGGGGTAATATATGCTAAGGATGTGTTGCCTTTTTTGAACCAAGTTGGTATCTCACCCGCATTTAATTGGAAAACAATATGCAGGAAAGCCTTATACGTGCCTCAAACAAAAAAATTAGACGATTTACTTCGTGATTTTCAGCAAGAGAAAACTCATCTAGCTGTAGTTGTTGATGAATATGGGGGTACTGAGGGCATTGTAACAATGGATGACATTTTGGAAGAGATTGTAGGCGATATTGTTGATGAAGTAGGAGAAGATGATGACATGTTCACACGATTTAAAAGTGGTATATATATTTTTGATGCCCAAATCGATTTAGACGATATGGAGGATGTGTTAGACTGTACATTAACTACCGAAGATGATGAATTTGAAACTTTAGGTGGACTTATTTACCATGCTACTGAATATTTGCCCACTGTAGGTGAGCGAATCATGTTTAATAATCTAGAATTAACGGTTCATTCAGTGCAAAATAATAGGATCAAAAAAGTACGGGTTAAGGTAAACGACATTAAGAATAAATCTAACATAGAATAATTTACTATGCGAACATACCCTGGGCTGGATATTCAACATGATATTCAATTATCGGGTTATTCAACAATGGGAGTAACCGCAAAAGCAAAATATTTTATTGTTCTGGATAACACAGAGATACTTGCTGAAATAGTTGATTTTGTCAAACTTTCTAAGCTTGATTTTCTTGTTCTTGGTGGGGGAAGTAACCTGCTTTTTGTGGGTGATTACACTGGAGTAGTTTTAAAAAATGAAATAATGGGTAAAGAGATTGTTAAAGAAAATGATGAGTATGTTTACCTTAAATGTGGCAGTGGGGAAAATTGGCATAGTCTTGTTGAATTTTGTGTAGCTAAAGGTTGGTATGGAATAGAAAACCTTGCATTAATTCCGGGAACAGTAGGGGCTGCTCCTATCCAAAATATTGGGGCATATGGAGCTGAGTTAAGCGATGTATTTATTGAACTTGAGACATTTAATTTTATTGATAAAACAATAAAAATCGTGGATAAAACCGAATGTAAATTTGGATATCGAGATAGTATTTTCAAAAACAAACTAAAAAATACAACCATTGTTACTGCGATAACTTTAAAGCTAAAAAAAAATGGTATAGTTAATACTGAGTATGGGGCTTTAAAAAATTATTTAGATATACATAACATACAAACTCCATCAATTACAGATGTTTTTGAAGCTGTTATTAACATTAGAAAATCCAAACTTCCTGATCCTGATGAAATAGGTAATACGGGGAGTTTTTTTAAAAATCCAATAGTTGATACTGCAAAATACAAACAACTAAAATCAAAATATTCCTCAATACCATCCTATCAGATTTCACAAAAACAGGTTAAAATACCTGCAGCTTGGTTAATTGATGAAGCTGGATGGAAAGGATATAGGCAGGGCGATGCAGGAGTACATATAAACCAAGCGCTAGTTCTTGTAAATTATGGAAGAGCAACAGGTGGGGAGATAGAATTGTTATCCCAGAAAATACAATTAGATGTACAAGAAAAATTTGGTATTAAATTAGAGCCAGAAGTAAATATTATTAAATCCTAAACTCTGGCCAACAAGATTTGAGATAATATTCAAATTTACATTGGCTTTGAACATCAATCTTTTGGTTTGATTTTCCCTCAGCTTACTCTGCTGTTATCTTATACTCTATTTAAAGATTTACTTAAAAATAAGAAGGAGAATTGAATAGATATATTATACAAAAAAAGGAAAGCGCCACCACAACGCCTCCCTTAATGTAGTCAGTTAAAAATTGGAATAACTAGAAGGAAAATCCGACCAGTATATAAAATTGTTCAGTATCAGGATTCCAGATAGCAGAACCACTAACAGGAATAGAAAAAGTGTCTGTAACTTCTATATCCTTACCTGTACTGATGCCGATATTTACGAGTGCAAAATCGCCAGAATTAGAATGCCATCCATCACCAGCACCAATAAATACATCAGCTTGGTCTAAAGAATAGCCTAATTCGAAATACATATCGCTGCCAACGGAACCAGCGTCTACTGCTTCGTTTAGAATGTAATTTCCTGCAACACTTAATGCGTTAGCTGAATAACTAGCATTAATTTCAAAAGCGTGGCTATCACCTGAACCCCAATTGGATCCTGGATAGTAGTAATCTGTTAATCCAAGATAGATACCATTTGAGAATTCATATCCAGCGTATAAATCCATTTCTTGTAAAGCAGTTGAGCTTAAACCTTGGGAACCCCATGCACCAACCGAAAATCCACCAGACGTTACAGTTACTGAAGGCTGTAATGATGGTCCATCATATGCAATTCCTCTGAATACGTATGTACTGTAAAAGTCAGCACCAGTACTTACTTCAACCTGAGCTTGTACTGAACTCGCAGAAAGTAATAATGCGAATAGCAATAAGAAAATGTTTTTGTTTAATTTTTTCATTTTAATCCTTCTTTATGTAAATGTGATATTAATTTTAATATGTTAAAAACGTTATAAAAACAGAAGAGCATTGGTTTATTCTAATGCTCTTCATATTAGATTGGCTTTATGCAGATGTTGGCGCTGTTGCTTTTTCACCAAATTCTGGATAAGCTTCTGCATCATGTTCATGTAGATCAAGCCCCATTTCTTCTAAATCTCCATTTACACGTAGTGGGATAATAGCATCAATTCCCTTGAATACTATATAACTCACAGGGAATGTCCACAGGAATGCAGCGGCAATACCAATGCCTTGCACGCCCATAACAGACCAACTAAAACCAGCTGAATCGAATAATCCAGCAGCTAATGTGCCCCATACACCACAAACCCCGTGTACAGAAACAGCACCTACTGCATCATCAACAAATTTTTCTAAAAATATCATTGAATAGTGGCAAAGTACACCAGCAACAGCACCTGCAACAATTGCAAATATTGGCTCTAGATTTGCACAACCAGCAGTAATACCCACTAATCCTGCTAATACGCCATTTAATGTAACTGCACCATCTGGTTTTCCAGTCGTAGCCCATGTTACTACCATTGCTGCAAATGCTCCAGCACCTGCTGCTAAAAATGTATTCAATGCAATCAATGCAACAGATGTGTCACCAGTAGTTGTAGAGCCGGCATTGAAGCCAAACCAACCTAACCAAAGTATGAATACACCTAACGCTGCTGTTGGTAAACTGTGTCCTTTTATAGCTTGAGGCTTACCATCGATGTATTTACCAACACGAGGGCCAACAACCATAGCGCCTGCTAATGCTGCCCATCCGCCGACAGAGTGTACAACCGTAGAGCCTGCGAAATCAATAAAACCTAAACCCTCTAACCAGCCACTACCGTTAAATAAACTCCCCCAGGCCCAAGAACCAAATACGGGATAAATAAAAGCTGTGATTGCGATTGAAAAAATCAAGTAAGCGTTAAAAGCTGTTCTTTCAGCAACTGCACCAGAAACAATAGTTGCAGCTGTAGCAGCAAATACCGCTTGGAAGAAAAAGAAAGTATATGACCACTCTACAGAGTAATCACCGATGCTCATTAACATAAAGCCATCAGTTCCAATCCATCCACCTGCGGTAGTTCCAAACATGATACCGAATCCTAAAAAGAAGAAAGCTAGACCACCAGCCGAAACATCCATTACGTTCTTCATAATAATGTTAAGGGCGTTTTTAGCACGTGTAAATCCAACTTCAACCATTGCAAATCCAGCCTGCATAAAAAACACAAGGCAAGCAGCTAGGATGGTCCATATGTAGTTTAAATTATCCTGTACTGTCTCAGCAGCTAATTCTTGTGCTTGTACTGAGTTTAACGTCATAAGAGCGATGACGCTAATAATAAATTTATATCTGAACTTCATTAGTAATTAATTATGTGATGAGTGAGGAGATAAAATTCTCGACCATAACTTAATTAGGAGATTTCAATAATCAAACAAAAATTTTTAGTTATTTGTTAATTAGGTCATAAATATAAAATATAAAAGCGCTTTTTTACATCAACAAATTGCATGAAAACGCTTCTTTACTTTAAAATTTATTTTATGCGTGAAGTTCTATTATAGAACAAGGAAAGAAATAATTGTTAAATTTTCAGAAACATAAAGAGTGTCAAAGCTGTATCTTTTTCAAAAAAAATTAACACAACCTATACATGATTTCTCGATACGCACGTGAGGAAATGTCTGATATTTGGACAGAACAAAACCAATTCAAAGCTTGGTTAGATGTGGAATTAGCTGCCTGCTGGGCATGGGCTAAGATCAATGTTATTCCTATGAAAGAAGTTGATATTTTATATGATAAAGCAACGTTTAATATTGATCGAATCAAAGAGATCGAAGAAAAGACACGCCATGATGTGGTCGCTTTTACTCGTGCAGTATCGGAAAGCCTAGGAGAGGAAAAAAAATGGATTCATTATGGTCTTACGTCTACAGATGTGGTGGATACAGCCTGGGGCGTTAGATTAAAACAAGCTAACATCATTCTAAAAAATGGATTGGATAGGATTATTTCTGTTTTAGCAAAAAAAGCCAAGGATCATAAATATACAATTATGATGGGGCGAACTCATGGAATCCATGCTGAACCTACTACGTTTGGACTTAAATGTGCATTATGGTATGCTGAAATGAAACGTAATCTAGAACGATTTGAAAAAGCAGCTAATGACGTCGAATTTGGTAAATTATCAGGTTCTGTTGGTACTTTTGCGAATATTCCACCAGAGGTTGAAAGGTTTACATGTGAAAAATTGGGATTAAGTGCTGCTCCTATTTCTACACAAACTTTACAAAGAGATCGGCATGCCCATTACGTATCAACCTTAGCTTTGATTGGATCTACTCTTGAAAAAATGGCGGTTGAAGTTCGGCATCTCCAAAGAAGTGAGGTAAGAGAAGCAGAAGAAGCCTTCAGAAAAGGACAGAAAGGATCCTCTAGCATGCCCCATAAAAGAAACCCAATTAGCTCTGAAAATATCTCAGGTTGTGCACGTGTATTGCGCGGTTATATGGTAACTGCATTTGAAAACATCCCACTTTGGCATGAACGTGATATTTCACATTCATCTGCAGAGCGAATAATATTACCAGATGCGACGATATTACTTGATTATATGCTTTCACGATTCGCAGATGTGATGGAGCGCCTAGTTGTATTTGAAGAGAATATGGAATCAAATATTTGGAAAACACATGGATTGGTATTTTCACAGCGGGTGCTTAACAAACTTATAGAAAAAGGGGTTGTAAGAGAAGAAGCCTATGATGCCGTTCAGCCATTAGCCATGCAAGCCTGGGAAACCCAAAAACCATTCAAACCGTTAGTTGAAAAAGATGAATTCATTATTTCTTACTTAACGAAAAAAGAAATTGATGATGCTTTCGACTTACATCATCATACCCGCAATGTAAATGTTATTTTTGAACGTGTAGGACTAGGCTAAAATACGTTATACTTGAACTAGTGTATCAATCTTTGTGTTTAGTGAGTCGAGTTACATTAATTTCAAACTGATGATGACGGTCAAATTACTATTTGATTTTGGGCTTTTTGTTTTGATATGGATGACGCAATTAATTGTTTATCCATCTTTTACCCAATTTGATCCTGTTGATTTACAAAAGTGGCACTCCTCTTATACGCTTCGTATTTCAATACTTGTGATGCCGTTAATGGTTGGGCAATTGGTAGTACATATCCATCAGTTAACTCGAGATTATTCTCTTATACCATCTGTTGCACTTGTATGTATTCTGCTTGCCTGGGTTAACACCTTTTTATATGCAGTTCCACTGCATAATCAGATCGCTTCTGGAGTTGATATTTCAATAGCTGCGGAAAAGTTAGTTTCAGTAAATGCATGGAGAACATGGTGTTGGTCTTTTGTTTTTTTTATTGATGTAATTCTGCTTTTAAAAAAATGAAGTATATACCATGAGCATAAAACAAATGTCCTTAACTCTTAAAGTTGCTGCAATATATAACTTACTGTGGGGTGTATGGGTTGTATTATTTCCTAATCATTTCTTTGAGCTGGTTGGAATGACATTACCAATTCATCCAATGATATGGCAAGGTATGGGTATGGTGATTGGCGTATACGGACTTGGATATTGGTGGGCTGCTCAAAATCCTACGATTCACTGGCCTATTGTAGCCGTAGGTTTATTAGGCAAAATTTTTGGTCCCATAGGATTTTTTTTGAATTATTTTTCAGGGAATGTGCCATTTGAGTTTATATATACTCTTTTCACCAATGATTTTATTTGGTGGATCCCATTTTTTTTAATCCTAAACAAAGCTAGAAATGAAGGAAACATACGATGGATCTAAAAAAACTAAATCTTTTTTTGTTATCTGGATTTTATGTTTTTGCAGGAGTTAATCATTTTATAAATCCACAATTCTATTATGATTTAATTCCAGACTATCTGCCATTTCATGAATTAATTAATGTTGTAAGTGGACTTGTAGAAATTATACTTGGAATAGGTGTTATATTTCAGAAGACTAGAAAATGGTCTAGTTATCTATTGGTAACCATGTTGATTTCATTTATTCCAGCACATATATATTTTATTCAAATCGGAAGTTGTGTCGAAGGTGGCATGTGTGTATCTGAATGGATTGGATGGGCAAGATTATTAATTATACACCCATTATTGATTTGGTGGGCATTATCTGTAACAAGTACAGATAAGTAAAACTATAGCTTTTTGTTTTGATCTAAATTATTTGAGTAATCAATCCCTATTGTTTCGATATATAAAAAAAATCGAACTAAGACTTAATAGACTAAAGCTGGTTGATATTATCATAGACCACAATTGTATGTTAAAGTCAGATTGAATTAATCCCCATACTCCAAAAGGCAAGAATATTAACCTTAGAATCTCAGAAGTGATTAAAAAATTAGTTCGGGACTCAAATAACATTCCTAGCATTATTGTGCTCCATATTATCCAGAACAAACTGCCAATAATTATGCTATATGTATAATCCTTATAGGTAAAAAGAAATAGGGCAGTAACCACCATCAAACCAATAAATTGAACAAAAATATAAAGCTTTGCCCATAAGAAAGAGACGTCTGCATTATATTTATGAAAGTCTGATGTGGGGATACCGGGAGTTTGAGCTCCACCTAAATAGTTGGGTAACCACCCAGGCTGTTTGAACAACATGTTTTTAGTATCACTCCAACTTTTAGATTGCTTTACATAGTTGTATAAGTCAATGTAATGAGCAAAGTTTGCATATAATGGATTCCAGCTGTTTAAAGATTTTGTGATACCATAGGTTGGTCGTTCTTCTTCTTCTTTAAATGTGCCAAACATGCGATCCCATACTATAAATACACCTGCATAATTCTTATCAATATATTTGGGATCACGCCCATGATGAACTCGATGATGGGAGGGAGTATTAATAATATATTCTAACCATCCAATTTTACCAATATGCTCCGTATGAATCCAAAATTGATAAAGTAAGTTAAACGCACCCACTGTCAAAAATTGAACGGGATCAAATCCCAACACAGCAAGGGGTAGATAAAATGGAAAACTCCATATAAATGCGGTTGAGCTTTGCCTTAATGCAACAGTAAGATTGAAATCTTCGCTTTGATGGTGTACCACATGCCCACCCCAGAATAAACTCACGGTATGAGCCATTCTATGACTCCAATAAAAACATAAGTCGTACAAAACAAAAAGTACGACGAAAGTGATCCAATCTACGGGTAATCGTGTAATAGCAAAAAACTCAAATACGACCGTATAAATACCAATAGATATCACCTTTGTGAAAATTCCACTTATTTGATTAAGAGCCCCTAGATTAATATTAGTGATGGCATCATTTAAGCGATAAGTTCGCTTTTTAGTAATTGTTTCATACACTAATTCAATACTCATTAAGCCAAAAAAAATTGGGATTGAGAGAATGATGGGATTTAAATTCATATTCTAAATCTATTTAAGACAAACTAATTCTTCAAGAATTTAGATAGCTTTTTTTTAGGTCTCTTTTTTTAATTTTCCCAGTAGATGTTTTTGGTATGGCTTCGACAATAAGTAATTCCTTTGGGAGTTTAAAAGCCGCTATTTTTCCCTTTAACTTATTTTTAACTGATTCTAAGTTATGAGTTTCACTATCTGTAACCGTTATAAGGGCGACCACCTTTTGACCCCATTCTTCATCTTCAATTCCAATTACAGCAGCTTCACTGATCCCATCAAGACGTTCTAATGCTTGTTCAATCTCAATTGGATTAATATTTTCTCCTCCAGAGATAATTAAATCTGTTCTACGATTTTCAATGAATAAATGACCGTTTCTATTTAGATGACCAAAATCTCCCGAATTAAACCAGCCATTTTCATCAAAATGTTCTGCATGATTATTTTCATAATATTCATCAATTATTTGAGGACCCTTAAGCCAGATTAACCCTGACTCATTCACGGGTTGGCACCTACCTTTTTCGTCTCTTATTTCAACCAGATTATCTGAAAATAATGTTCCAACACTAGAGAGTGGCGTATATGTACCAGAAGGTTTAAACAATGAATTAGCTGCAATTTGTGCGCAGGTTTCTGTCATACCATAACTGGAAATTATTGGTATTCCACGTTCAACTGCTTTTCGTAACATTTTTATATCTGTGGGACCACCGCCAATTAAAACTGCTTTAAATTGCATATGAATTCTAAAATAAGGGTTCTGAAGTAACCTCTTTAGCATGGTAGGTACTAATGAGATTGCTTGAATTTTTTTATTTTTTGATAAGATATTTTTAACAATTTTATCATCAAATTCATCTAGTCGATAGATTCCAATCCCATAAATTATAGATCTTAAAATGATAGAAATTCCACCAATATGGTTTAAGGGGAGGCAATGTAACCAATAATGATTGGGTTCTGGCAAAAGATTAATTGCCGAAGATTTTGCAGCAGAATACATTTGTCGACGTTTAAGAGGTACAATCTTAGGAGTATTGGAGGTTCCTGATGTGAAGAAATATCCAAAGATATCATTTGTATCTATTGTGGTGCTTAAAGCTTTAGTCCCTTTCTTTTTAAAAGTGAATGCATCTGTTAAGTAATGTTCATCCATGATGATGGATATATCACTTTTAATTCGCTGAGAATTTTTAGAATCGCATAATATTAAAGATGGCTTAAGAAGTGAAATTTGATATTCAAGCTTTGTGCTCGTTAATTTTGGATTTAGGGGTATAAAAGGAATTCCAAGCTTCCAGCAAGCTGCGATTGAGAATATGAATTCATCGCTAGATTCTGAAAGAAAAGCAATAGGAGATCTAAGAGAACTAGATTTTTCACCAATTAAATCTTTAAAAAAAAATAAAAACTGATCTAACTCTTCGTAGGTATACGTATGTTTGCTAGAAGCAAGAAAATTGAGATCTGGGTCAGGTTTTTTGAATTCATAAGTTTCTGAACTTGATGTTCGCATAGTCAAGATAACTTTTTGAAATTTGATACATCCAAATCTAAAGAGATTCCAGCACTTGAAGGTAATACATATTTGCCTTGGTGAATTTCTTGTGGTAAAAAAATAGTCTCTTGTAAATATCGCCCCGTTGCTAAGCCATGTGCACATTTATCGGAACCTAAATGGGCAGCTAATACAGCAGTTATTGTCCTGCCAATAATAGTATCGAATGCCGTAGTTATAACTAATTCTATACCATTTGAAATACACAGTTCCTTAATTAATAAACAATTTTTTATTCGACCAAATAATGATGGTTTTAGAATAATTACATCACATGCATGTTCTTCAATCAGTAGTTTAGCTTCATTGAAACCTAGAGCAGATTCATCGGCTGCAATTGGTATAGAGGCTTCATTTTTAACTTTTTTTAGTCCTTTAATATCATATTTAGATACGGGTTGTTCGCAATATTCAATGTCAAATGCTTCAAATAATTCTAAATTTCTTAGAGCGTTTTTGGGAGTCCATGCTTGATTGGCATCAATGCGAATAGTTGCTTTTGGAAAGCGTTTTCGTATAGCACCAATGACTTCCATTTCTTTTGTCTGATCTACTCCAACTTTAATTTTTAGGGTGTTTATACCTTCTTGTATAATTGATTGTGCTTTAGCTATACTAGATTCAACATCTAGTACACCGATTGCTCCATTTACGTTAGTTTTTTTTGGGTCTTTATCAGTAAACATAGAGAACAGTGACTTAGAACGTTCTTTTGACTTCAAATCTAACATCAACAAATCTAACCCAAATGATAGAGATGGAAAATTATGAATACTATCGAGTATGGATATAAATTGTTCAACTTCATTTTTTAATATCGCCTGCTCTAAGTTGCGTTGATTTTCTAGAAGAACTGCTACTACTTGATGAATGGTTTCCTTAGAGAAACCTGGCAATGGAGCAATCTCTCCATAGGCACGAAAATCACCGGTATCAAAAACTATATAAATCCCATTTCGTGTATTTAGAGTTTGATTTGAAATTCGAAATGGAGAAGTGAATGGTATTTTAAAAGCGTAGTAGGATAACATCATCCAAGAATTATACCAATAGAAAATAGAACACCATATAGTGCCATGATTTGTGCAGTTTGTTCGAGTACTTTATTCAAATTAGGTTTATGGATTTCAGTCCATACTTTTTTTGTATGCATTAATGAAATAGGGAGAGAAATAATCGGAATGAAAATCCAAAAGTTATATTCCAAATGAAAGAAAAATATGGGAAGTACAGAAAATGCAAGTATTATCATTAACGAGTATTCTATTTTTAAAGCTGTATCACCAAAAATAACACCAAGTGTACGTTTACCAACCTTAGCATCTTGTTCAATATCTCTTAAATTATTGATGACTAGTATATTTGTACATAACGCCCCTACTGCTAACGAAGCCCAAAAACTTTCTGTAGACCATTCAAGTGCATTTACAAAGTATGTACCCATTACCGCTACAATTCCAAAAAAAATAAAAACGAATACATCTCCTAGACCATTATATCCCAAAGGATATGGCCCACCGGTATAAAGAACACCAAATAGTAATGAAAAAAGGCCAATCACAAGTACTTGCCACCCTCCAATCCATACCAGATATAAACCAAACAAAAATGCTAATAGCATGGAAGTAAAAGTGGCTCTTAACATTAGCTCTGGGGAAATAAGCCCAGATGCGGTAGCCCGTTGAAAACCAATACGTTCGTCTGTATCGGCTCCTTTCACAAAATCATAATAATCATTGGCGAAATTTGTACCTATCTGAATCAAAAATGCACAAACTAATGCTATAAAAGAATGGAATATAACAAAATTGCCATCGTGCCAAGCTATAGAGGCTCCTACTAATACTGGTGTGAATGCGGCAGTTAATGTTTTGGGGCGTGAAGCTTCGACCCAGATTTTAAAATTATTCGGTTCCAAAATTTATAGATTTTACAGAAAAAGTGTGAATAAGTTCTTTAAAAGATAGTAAGGAAACGCGCAGGCTTAAACCTTTAAATGAAAAAAAAATCATTAAAACCGTGTTATTTTGTATTAGATAATGGTTCGTTAATTAATTAAAAAGTAAGGTGAAAGCGCTTTTATTCTTATCAAATTAATATGTGGAAAACTTATGGATTAATTTATTGAGTGTTTCTCTAAAAGTGCCTTATATTATTACGAATTTATCGAATACATTAAAAAATAAAAAGTATATGGCATTCGCAAAACTTGAATACATTTGGTTGGATGGATACAAGCCAACTCAATCCCTAAGAAGTAAAACAAAAATTGTACACGATTTCAGTGGTAAACTTGAAGATTGCCCTGAATGGTCATTTGATGGTAGTTCTACCCTACAAGCAACTGGTGACAGTTCTGATTGCTTGTTGAAACCAGTAGCTATTTACCCAGATCCAGAAGTTAAAAACGGATATGTGGTAATGACAGAAGTTCTGAAAGCTGATGGAACAGCCCACGAGAGTAATGGACGTGCTTCGATTGAAGATGATGACAATGATTTTTGGTTCGGTTTTGAACAGGAATATTTCATAATGGATCTTGACACCAATTTACCACTTGGATTTCCTGCTGGCGGATATCCGGCGCCTCAAGGGCCTTACTATTGTGGCGTTGGAGGACAAAATGCTTACGGAAGAGCTATTAAAGACGAACATTTAGATATTTGTTTAGCTGCTGGCCTTAATGTCGAAGGAACCAACGGTGAGGTTGCTGCGGGACAATGGGAGTTCCAAATTTTTGCAAAAGGAGCTCAATCCGCTGGTGACCAAATTTGGATTGGTAGATTCTTTTTAGAAAGACTCACCGAAAAATATGGTGTTTACATTGAGTACCATCCAAAACCGCTTGGTAAAACAGATTGGAATGGCTCAGGAATGCATGCAAATTTCTCTAATGAATATATAAGAACCGCAGGCTCACAAGAAAAAATCGAAAAAGTTTGTGAAGCTTTCCGTGGAGTTGTTGATGAACATATCGCTGTTTACGGTGCATATAATGATGAACGTTTAACTGGCGATCATGAAACAGCATCAATAAATGAGTTCTCATACGGTGTATCTGATCGTGGGGCATCCATACGAATACCCGTTTATACAGCTACGCACGGTTGGAGTGGTTATTTAGAAGATCGAAGACCAGCTTCTAATGCAGATCCGTATAAAGTGGCTGCCCGAATTATCAAAACTGTTAAAACAGTTACAGGATAAGATATTCATTTACTCATCCAAGTTAGAAAACCTACTCTCAGAAATGAGAGTGGGTTTTTTTATTTTTGGGAATGAAAAAAATTACATGGCAAGAATTTGAACAGGTTGAACTTAGAGTTGGAACCATTATTGAGGCTAAACCTTTTCCGGAAGCACGAAACCCAGCTTATAAATTGAAAGTAGATGTTGGGGATCGCATTGGGGTAAAAAAATCCTCTGCTCAGATTACACATCATTACACCTTGGAACAATTAATTGGGAAACAAGTAATAGGGGTCGTAAATTTTCCAGATAAACAAATTGGGCCGTTAATGTCGCAATGTTTAATTACTGGTTTTTATGATGATCAAGGTCATGTAATACTTGCTGTACCTGACAAGAAAATTAACAATGGAAAAAAAATTGGGTAATCCATGAAATTTGAATAGAAATAAGGTTTAATAAACACAGTGTGATCATTCGAAGAGTAAAATTATTAATAAGTATGAATTCAATTTTTTCGGTTATTGGTATGTTGTTATGTGTCAACATCGGTTATATATATGCGCAAGAAAGCCCAGATCATCTCACAGAACATACAGCTATGTTTACTTTGGAGATTAATGGTTTGAGTAACATTGAGGGTGAAATAAGAATTGTAATGTTCAATTCGCAAGAGTCTTATAAAGTTAACCCTTTTGTTTCGGAAGTACTAGATGTTGACAGTACAAGTATTTTTTGGAGAATAGAAGAGTTAATGTATGGTGACTATGCTATAGCTGTTTATCACGATAAAAATATGAATGGAAAATTGGATACAAATTTTCTTGGAATACCCAAAGAACGTTATGGTTTTTCAAACAATGCGAGAGGTAGATTTGGGCCAGCTACATGGGATGAATCTCATTTTACATTTGACGTGCAAAATAATACCCATGTAATTACAATTAAGTAAATAAAAGCGGTACTTAGCAGGGTTTGACGGGATTGTGTATGATAATATTCACAAGAATGGAATAGCATATGATAATTGGATTAATGATTTTTATTAAAGAGGCGGGATCACTCCTAAAGTAGTGGAAGAATTTTAATGAAAATAGAAAAAAGTATTCAAGATTTTATTGAGAAGACAAGAATTAAGCCTGCTCTTTTTATTGGTGAAAAATCTATTACGAAATACAGTGCTTTTTTGGATGGTTGGATTTTTGATAAATATTCTGATATACCAGATATTTATATTCTTAGGGAATTTCAAGATTGGATACAAAAGCGCTTTGAGATTAGGTCAACTCACCATTGGAGCCAAATAATTTAATATTTCTACTCAATACATCAAGTGTAGGAGCAGGATTAGATGCTGGAATTGCATTTACTATTGGTATATTACACAAAAACTCAGTTGATCAGAACATAAATCTAGATATGCTTCAAGGTTATTTACAAACTACAATTATTTCGAAAACTCCAGTGGTGGATACAATAACGGTTGCAGATTCATATTCTATACATGCAGATGGTGTTGGTCTTGGAACGAGTGTATTAGCGCCCATAGGCGTTTCACATTTTTGGAATAATTCTAGGGGTATTGAAGTCTTATTTGACAATAATTCAATTATCAGTTTACCTGGAGTAAGTGGTTCAATTACAAATACTAAAATTGAATTCAATGATGAATAAATCATTAAAAGTAATAGGTTTAGTAATTTTTCTTTCTTCTTGTATTCAACATAATCCAGATAAAGTGGTTGATGCAATTCAAAAAACTGATTGCAAATCAATCTCAGAGATCATGATAAGCGATGGATATATTGGGGGAAAATTAAAAATAATAGAAGAACAAGATATGATTTGTGAAATTTATAACTTAATAAAAGATAGAATAAATTTTCCTGATCATGACTACTTGCCGTTAAATCAAAATATTGAGAGCGTTAACTTTATAATATACAATGCTAAATACGAGACTTTATTTAAAGTATATACTGGTAAATTTAATAGCAAGAGTGGATACATAATGGTTCTTGATTATAAAGTAAATCAATGGCCAAATAAAAAAACGGTTCGAGATATTGAGTTTCCAGAGAAAATAATATCAATTTTAAATTAACCAATCTAGCGCAAGAATGTGAAAGAAAAAACCTATCTATGCTGGTAGCTAGGCTGGTTTCCCGAAGATTCGGGACGTTTTTGTCGGAACTACTAAAAGGTTTTACCCTCGTTCGGCAGCAGAGCTACGGAACCAGAAGAAATGATCCAGAATCTGTAAGGAGTGTCGATGGTTATAGGTAAGCGATGTAGTAAAGCAAATCTAAAGGTTTAAATTAGAGCTGTATTATCTGTTAGCGTACAATAACCACCCCGTAATTATTTTATATCTATAAATGAATACTTCAAATCACGACGCAGAAACAGCAGTACCACTTACCGATACCATCAACATGCTACCGTTAGCCCCAATGGTTTCATAATCTATATCAATACCAATAATTGCATTTGCACCTACACGTCTAGCTTTTTCTTCCATCTCTGTAAATGCTAAGCGTCTCGCTTCTTGTAACTCTCTTTCATACGATGCAGAACGCCCTCCAACAATATCGCGAATGCCAGCGAAGATATCTTTAAATATGTTAGCACCTAGAATTGCTTCGCCTGTTACAACACCAAAATATTTACTTACTTGTCTACCTTCAATAATGTGGGTAGTGGTCATTATCATACATTTCTCCGTTAAATTAAAATTTACGACTGTTACTTGAAATTTTTAAAAAGGTTACTCAAAATTTCAGGAAATAAAAAAAGCCTTCTTAATTAATAAGAAGGCTTTGAAGTGTCTTGGATGGTTTATCTGCGATAGCCACCGCCGCCACGGTTCCCACCGCCTCTATATCCACCACCACCACGGTTATCTTCTTTAGGTCGGGCTTCATTTACTTTAACAGCGCGACCATCTATTTCAGCGCCATCTAATTGTTCTATTGCTGCGTTTGCTTCAGCATCGTTATCCATCTCAACAAATCCAAAACCTTTAGATCGGCCAGAATACTTATCAGTAATTACTTTAGCGGAGCTTACAGCACCAAATGCTTCAAAAACTTCGCGTAAATTGTCGTCGGAAACTCCATAGCTTAAGTTCCCTACATAAATGTTCATATTTAAAAAATTAAGTTACTTGGAACGGATCAAATAAAAAGCGAAGCAACAGCCTAGAGTTTGAAGACTTGGAGATCATCTAAGTATTATATCCAACGGTAAATTACGCTTATTTATCCACATCACAAATTAATTATGTGATAAGAGTCAGTTTTTTCTCTTAAAATCTAAATTCATCAAGGGTTTTAGATCATTTAATACGTTTTCATACATCGTCCATCTATAGGTATTCTCGTCTATGAATTCAATAGATTCAAAAATTGGAACACTTACTGGTGTGTTGTTATAACCTAAAACTATATTATCCATCCTTGTTGGATGTGTAAACTTACTGGTATAATCAAAGAATGATAATTGATTGCTAACTAAGTGACCATACCCTTTAATTTGTTTTTCACCTGGATGCCAAAACCATGTTATTTCACCAGATAAGGTAGTATCAGACCCATTTTTAACATAGAGTCTGGAATATACCGACTTATTTCCAACGCCCCATTCAAATATTTGTACTGTAGTTTGTGTAGTCCATTCACCACCAATTAAGTATTCGAATGGTTGAAGTGGATTGGAATCCTGAGCTGATAGGGTTAAAGAATTACACAATACAAATATGGAAAAAAAAGTAGTTCTCATTGATTAAACGTTTTAATTTTCTGATGATAATAGTTCTGGAGAATGTAGTAGGCTAGTTTTTTTTCGCCATTATTTCCTAATAAACCTTTTCTATTCCAACCATCTTGGATTACTGCTAGTTGCCGTCTTGGAGATTTAAAGTCTACTAATATCCAAGGGGACATACCTCTAAGATTTTCAATTCCTTCAAGGGCTATTAATGTTTTTTGATATAAATCAGCTTGGTATTCCTCACTAAACCTTGTAAGTGAATCAGCATGAAAACCTGCCTTAGCACCTGCCCCAAATTCTGAAATAAACACAGGTTTATCATATGGAATGTTCCAGCTAGAATGAATAAGTTTATCTGGAAGACCATTATACCACCCAACATATTCATTAAAGCTTACGATGTCTACAAATTCAGCAAGTTTATCTTCTACGATAAATTCGTTTGGATTACCTTTGGAGTGAACTTCCATTGCGGCACTGAGAAGGCGAGTATTATCCATAGACCGTGCTACCTCTGATAGGCGATATAAAAAATCATTCCTTGCCTCGCTAACAGGAGTTTCATTGGCTAGAGACCAAATAATTGTCGCAGCGCTATTTTTGTCTCTATGGATCATAGCCTGAAGTTGGCTTTTAGCATTTTCATAGGTTGAATTATTTTCCCAATGAATGGTCCAATAAACTGGAACCTCTTCCCAAACCATCAACCCTAATTCGTTTGCTTTTCGAATCATATGTTCATTATGAGGATAATGCGCTAAGCGAACAAAATTACATCCTAGTTCTTTAGCCCATCCTAAAAGTAATTCTGCATCAGCTTCAGACCATGCTCTACTTACACGAAATGGGTTTTCTTCATGAATTGAAATTCCATTGAGAAAAATAGATTCACCATTAAGGAGAATGTCAGATCCTTGTGTTGAGATCGTTCGAAATCCTATATAATCATGAATAGATTCATGCCCATTTGATATCATAACCTTATAAAGCTTTGGATTATCAGGACTCCAATATTCTATTCGATCGGTACTCATTTGGAGTTCTATAGTACCGTCTTCAAGCGTTACGTTCTTTGATAGTTCAAGTTCGGGAATAGAAATAGTTACGTTTTGATTGGATGTTGATTGATAAGATTCAATATATCCTTGTATCTGCTGATTATTGTTGGGATCAAGTTGAATGAAATAATCTGAAATAAATTCATTTGGAGTTTCCAGAAGTAGTACATCTCTAGTTATACCACCATAGTTATACCAATCTGTATTTACAGTAGGTACTCCTTCTGGGAGGCGTTTGTTATTTACATAAAGTACTACAGAATTTTCATCCTCTAATAAATCTGTGATTTCAAACTGGAAAGGAGTAAAACCTCCAGTATGTTCACCCACTTTTGTCCCATTTAGGAATACTTTCGTGTAGTAATTTACAGCTCCAAAATGGATAAAAACTCTATTTGAAGTAGCATTTTTTTGATAATTAAATTTTTTTCTATACCAAATAGTACCTTCATAATATTCTAATTTTGGATGTTGATGATTCCAATCACCAGGCACTTCAATAGTGGGGGAAGTATCCCAGTCGTACTCTAATAATTCTGTTTTATCAGATGGTTTAGAATCTGTAAAAAATGCAGATTTTGGAGGATTTTCCATTTCGTCAAAAGGTTGTAGACGATAATTTAGTAATCCATTATCATAAGGATCGATTAGGAATTCCCAAAATCCATTTAATGAAGTGGTGTTTCTATTATGAATGTTAATGATTTGTTGTTTTTGGGCAAGTAATGGAGTACTACCAATGAGAAAAAAGAGAAAGAGAGTTTTTAAGCGCATGATTAAACTAGTCGTTTTTCAGTGTATGCAATGATAGTTGCATTTTAATACCTGAAAATCAATATTTTTGCACAAAATATTATCGAATACTTTGTAAAACTCTACCATTGTATTCAATCTACTTAAGCTATGTGGGTATATGTATATGCAAAACATATAGGTTTGGACACCTGTAAATCACGATACTGTGAATCAAATAAACATAGTAAGCTCAATATATTGAACCCCAATGTTTGTTGTTTAAGAAGAGTTATAATTCTTGTATAATCATGTAGGTTGTTGAATGATTACAAACCTATGACTTCGAAATTTATGTTAGATTTTGAGATTTTTTTCTTGATTCATCAGCCATTGCATTTTGATAGATTTCAAGTTTATACGCTAAATTTTCATCTGTTGGTCCAAGAATTCTAACTGCTAATAATCCCGCATTTTGTGCTTTTCCTATTGCAACTGTAGCCACTGGAATTCCATTTGGCATTTGCACAATTGAATATAAGCTATCAATTCCATTAAGGTCTTTTGTTTGTATGGGAACACCAATTACGGGTAGAGTAGTGTGACTTGCAAGCATACCTGGTAAATGTGCAGCTCCACCTGCCCCAGCAATAATTATTTTAATACCTCTGTCACGTGCAGTTTTTCCATAATTAGCCATATCATCAGGGGTGCGATGTGCAGAAATGACGAGTTGTTCAAAGGGAATATCGAAATGAGCGAGTATATCGGTGGCTTGTTTCATGGTTGGCCAGTCGCTATCACTACCCATAACAACTCCAACAATTGGTGATTTATCCATAAGTCGATTTATTTTATTTCATCATTACATTGTATTACTCATTTATCGTATAAAACTGATTTTTTTTAAAAAAAATAATGAGTTTTATTGTAAAGCTTGTAAATGTTAGTGCTTTATTGAAATCAATATAGCTCATTAAGTATTTATATTTCTAACCCTTTGGTCACTTTTTTTGCTTTCTCGTAGGTAGAGTTTAAATCATCTCCAAGTAAAGTGAAATGTCCCATCTTACGACCTTTTTTACTTTGTACTTTACCATAGATGTGAAGATGGCCATCACAGGTATGTAGGCTATTTGAAATATGGTCGGGAGTAGCTTCTCTATGATGTGTTCCAAGTAAATTGATCATCGCAGCGGCTTTTTCAGTCATTGATGTAGATGCTAAAGGTAGGCCAAGAACAGCGCGAATGTGATTTTCAAATTGTGATCCAACACAACCTTCGATTGTATAATGACCAGAATTGTGAGGTCTTGGTGCTGACTCATTTAGAATAACATCCCCTGAGTGTGTCAAGAAGAATTCGAATGCATAAATTCCTTTTCCATCAATGGCTTCAGTAGCTTTGATCGCTAGTGACTGTGCTTTTTCTTGAATGGATACATCTACTGAAGCAGGTGCAAGAACAGCCACACAGATATGGTTTTCTTGCACCGTTTCACAGCAAGGATAAACCACTGAACCGGTCTCGTTTCTGGCTACTTGAACAGCAAGTTCATGGGTAAAATCAACAAAAGCTTCAGCAAGTATATCATGGCCATCCAGTCCCCCAAGTTTTTCAAAAGCTTTAATGGCTTCAGTATAGTTGTTTACAGTTTTATTTCCGTACCCATCATAACCACCCTTGCTAGATTTCAAAAGAAAAGGCCAGCCATGCGCAGTGCCAAAATCTTTAAGATCTATGGAATCTTTAACAAGTTTGTAGGGTGTTACTGGTATTCCAGCATGTTCGAATGTTTGTTTTTCAATGAGTTTATTTTCGATCAACTCGAAACTTTCTGGAGAGGGGTAAATAGGAGTTCCACTTTTGTCTTGAACTTCTTTTAGAACTGAAGAATTAATAAACTCATTTTCAAGGGTAATTACGTCACATGATTTAGCAAACTCTATCATGGCGTCTACATCTTCAAAAGAACCATATGATGAAAATGGTGACATAAAATGTACAGGTTCATTTTTAGGTCTATCGGAATATGTAGCAATCTGAATCCCAAATCGAAATGCTTGTAGTGCGCTCATTCTGGCTAATTGACCAGCACCTAAAAAGCCAAGTATAGTGGTTGATTTTAGTGAGTTTCTCAATCTTTTAATATTGGTTTTATTTAATCCAAAGATAAGAATGTAATATCTAGTATTTTAGAAAAATGAAAAAATATGGATTAAAAACTAAAGCGAATGGATGAATATGGATTTAAGATGATTATGAAACAAGTTCATCGAACCAAGCTTAGAGCTTTGTTGTTTTAAATTTAAACTTGTTAGATACTAAATTCTGTCTTCTATTTATAGTACGATTAGCTAAATTTGGTTGGTATAAAGAAACAGCACAAACGCATTATATGGATATTGAAAATAAGCTGAAGCAAATCAAATCAAGATTCGAAGAAATCAATGCCGCAATGAGCGATCCTGCGATTTTTGATGATCCTGATACTTATACTGCATTAACTAAAGAGAGAAGTGACATCGAGGAACTTGCCAATGATTACGATACATGGATGGATTTAAACTCTCGCCATATCGGTAATAATGAATTGATTGAAATGGATGACGATCCTGAAATCACAGAGATGGCAAAAATGGAGAATGAAGAAATTAAAGAAGAACTCGCTTCTTTAGGAGAAGCAATAAAAATAAAACTAGTTCCTAAAGATCCAGAAGATTCAAAAAACGCGATCATAGAAATTCGAGCTGGAACTGGGGGGGATGAAGCTGCTATTTTTGCTGGTGATTTATTTGATATGTATCGAAGATTTGCAGACGCTCAAGGTTGGAAAATGAGCTTAATGAGTTTGAATGAATCTGAGAAAGGAGGTTATAAAGAAATTGCATTTGGACTTGAGGGAAATGAAGTTTTTGGAAAGATGAAATTTGAATCTGGAGTTCATCGAGTACAACGAGTTCCAGCAACTGAGAGTCAGGGACGAGTTCACACTTCTGCAGCTACCGTGGCCGTATTGCCAGAGGTTGAAGAAGTAGATATTAAAATCAACACCGCCGACTTGAGAATTGATACCTTTAGAGCAAGTGGCGCAGGAGGGCAGCACGTTAATAAAACGGATTCTGCAATTCGTATTACTCATGAGCCTACTGGCATTGTAGTAGAATGCCAAGAAGAACGTTCACAACATCAGAATAAAGAGCGTGCATTAACCATGCTTAGATCAAAGATGTATGATATTGAATTAGAGAAAAAACAAAAGGAACGGGCTGCTAATCGGAAAAGCCAAGTCTCAACAGGGGATAGGTCCGCTAAAATACGCACCTATAATTACCCACAAGGTAGAATTACCGATCACCGTATCAATCTTACTTTATATAGTTTAGATTCAGCTATGAAAGGGGATATTGGTGAAGTAATACAAGCACTTCGCGTTCAGGAAAATCTTGAAAAAATGCAGGAAATGGCTGATTAATTCATTATGTTAAGCAAAAAAGAAGATGGATAGAATGAATAGAAATTGGATATTATTTTTTTGTTTACTCGGGATTGGATGCATTCCTGCAAATGCTTTTACTGAAGTGGAATCAAATAAAGTTGATGATTACGACTTTAAATCTAAGAAACTTTTCATACTTGCCTATGATAGTGAGGGTAGTGAAAAAATAATGAGAGAAATATCTTCACAAATCTCAGAAATTTTATCTACATACAGTATTGAAAATATTCTTCATAACGAAACAATTAGAGATTTAGATTTTGAGCCTAATTATCCTCAAGAAAAAATAAATGACTATAAACCAGACACCATATTAATTTTAGCTTTCGATAAAGGTAGCTTTCTTAATAATGATTTAACAAAGGGTCTTATGAAGTATAGCATGTTATGATGAGTTGTAACATATTGCTATTCAATGAGAAACAAATATTATAAGCGTTCTAAAATTTCTGAAGCACATTTCCGACACATAATTAAATGTTTTGCCCTAGATTTAACAGCGACTGAAACCTCGGAGTTGAGTTCGGTTTCTCTGCGTTCGGTAACGGTTATTTTTGATAAACTCCGCAAAAAGATCGCCTATTGGTGCGTACAAGAAACTCCTTTTGATGGAATAATAGAAGTCGATGAATCCTATTTTGGGCCTCGACGCATTCCAGGTAAACGCGGACGTGGGGCTTCGGGTAAAACCATTGTATTTGGTGTGTTTAAACGCCAAGGAAAGGTATACACAGAGATAGTGCCTGATGCACGTAAAAAGACCTTACAAGCTATTATACGAGGGAAAGTAGCCCTAGAAAGTGTGATTCATTCTGATGGCTGGAGGGGCTATAATGGTCTGGTGGATGTAGGCTATGACAAACATTACCGGGTGCATCATGGCCAAGATGAGTTTGTCCGGGGAACTTCCCACATTAATGGGATCGAGTCTTTTTGGAGCTTCGCAAAACGAAGGCTAGCTCAGTTTAATGGAATTCCAACACGTTCATTTTATCTGCACCTAAAAGAAACAGAATTTAGATTTAATCACCGAAATGATAACTTATATCATACCATGCTTAAAAGGCTCAGAAAAGACCCGCTCTGACTCCTTTACTTCATAAGACCCTAACAAATTTTGATATGAAGAGCACTCTAGTAGACCCAATTGAGGGGCGTATAATATGGAAAGCAGGATTAAATTCGCGCAAAGGAATGGGAGAAGGCGGCATTGATACTCCAAAACTTGTGAAAGATATGGCAATGAAATTTATCCAGAAAATGTGGGATGATGATCTTTTAGATATTACTGACCGCCCCGCTACATTTACAACTTATACGTATTAATAGAAGTATCTAATAATTTCCCCCAGTGTTCATCAGTCATTGCGCCGATGTCAAACACGGAAATTCCTGTAGCTCCCGCATGTATTGATTTTCTTATCGCAACTTCTAATTCTTCAGGGGAAAGTGATGGAATATAAAGGCCAGGCATAATTTCAAATCGTCCTTGCGCTTCACGTACCCCTTGTTCGGCAGAGAATTGGATCCAGTTTAAATTTTGGCGATAAAAGTTATGGTATAACATGGGGAGAGCTAAATCTAAATCCCAGCTAGACCAATCTTGCCGTACCATTTGGCGACTCATTTCTGGAAAAGGAAATACTGCGGCAGACAGTTTTTTTTCATTGTTGTGAACAATTTCTGCAATTTCATTAACTAAGGTTGTAACCGCATTTAAACGATATTGAAGCCATTCGGTACTTAGCTCTGGATACTCTAAGTTAATGGGGTCTATCCCAAATAGTTCTTTGAATCCTTCTCGAGCATTGGGATGATATCCATAATCGAATTCTGGAAATTGTCGATCCTGTTTTAGATTATATTTAGGTTGTAAATCTGCACCAAGAATTACATCTACATACCTCACATAATCAAGATGAATACTAGTTAATCCTGATATTTCCGAATAGCTTTCCATAATTGACTTTATATACTCTCTAGCTCCTAATGAGAATGGTGAAAGCCATTGATAGTAATCAACATAGGCTCTAAAATCATAGGAATTATCCCCATTTCGATTTACAGCATACCAATTGGGATGCTTAGCTGCTGTAGTATCACCAGGGCGATTTAAAGTCCAAACCCATGCATGTATATTTATATTGTAATCGACTGCATAATCCACAACTCTTTCAGTTTCTTCAATACTCCCGGATAAAAATAGATCTGTTAATCCGTGATTAGAGAATTTTTCGAGTTTAATTCTCCATTCTTCTTCTGATTCAGCTATGTTGGCACCTGTCCATGCACCAAATTTAAAAGATTTATTGGGTTCCCCTTTTGAGCAACCAAAAAATAAAATCACTAAGAATAATCTATAATATAGGTTCATTTTAAAGTATTTATGTATCCATCTTGATTAATTACTAATGCCTCTACCTCTAGGCCATCTACCATAATTTCAAAGCCCGAAGCAATATTATTAAATGTAGCTGTAAGTTGTACTCCATTTACAAGAAAGTATCTTTCATGAGGTTTAAAAAAATCATTAATAGTACCAAACCTTTTGTTGAGGTTAAAAAACTCCAGTTGCATGCGGTAGAGGTAGAATAAAAATTGATGTTGTACCATTTCTTCATGGGCTATTTTATGGAACTCTCTATCTTTATGTGAATTAAAATATAAATATCCCCAATGCTCAGGCCGATGCATAGCAATGGCAGATTGTTCAGACCATACCCAGTTATTTTCAGGTAAATAATTTCCTGTTGAATCCTTTTTTCTATCATAGATTCCATCTTTTACATCATGCTGCCATTGTACCCTAGAAAAATTAATTCTCCAATAACTTCCATGGCGAATCTCACTTCCTCTATCGATAGATCTGATTGGATCTATTGGGATTGCAATTTCAATAGACCATGACTCATCCACATCCGATGGATCATTGAGAGTGCCATTATAATGAATACCAATTTGAGTGTCATTAATATCCCATTCATTAAATACGGGGCCATTTCTTCTATAAGGTCTTACCAGCAGTAAGTCCCAAAGGGTACCAAGGGCATTTATTTCAAACTCAACATAGGTTGGCTGTACTTCATTAGGTTTTATAAAAATTTCAAAGTCATTGTTGTAGAAAATTACGGCATCACGTTCTGTTAAATTTCCCCAAATATGCGATTCCTGCATCTCTGTATAAAAATAAATGAATTTATCATCCCATAGCATTTTAACCCGAGTATCGAAATAGGGGGTTGGTTTTTTTTCTCCTTCAATATCAATGAAATAATCGGTCCATTCTGCGTGTGACCATGCTTCTTCCGTTGCAACTCCATCGATGTTAATTTCGGATATGGATGTATTTATAATATATGATTTTGGAAGAGGGAGCTTGATCCTTGTTGGCTGTGGATCTGATTGAGGAACACAGTTCAACAGACTTAAAGAAAGCAATAAGTAGATAAGAATTCTATATAACATCTAAGGATATTAATGAATCCTTAATAAAAATAAAGCCTATTGAAAATTAATCGATAGGCTTTATGATATTAATGAAATGCTTAATTATGAGCCCACAAAGCTTTTGGCGCAGCTGCTATAATTTCTGAAGAACATTTATTTTCGAATTGTTTGAAGTTTTCTGTGAACATACCTGCCAATTCTTGGGCTTTTTTGTCATAATCTCGAGCATCTTCCCACGTATATCGAGGAATTAAAACTTTAGACGGAACATTTTCTACTTGAATAGGTACCTCGAATCCGAATATCGGATCTTTGACATATTCCACATCATCTAGACCACCGTCGATGGCTTCTGAAAGCATTTTTCGTGTATAACTGAGTTTCATTCGCTCACCTACTCCAGATGGCCCTCCTGTCCAACCAGTATTTACAAGCCATACTTTAGCATTGTGCTTCCTAATTTTATCTGCTAATAATTCAGCATAAACAGAGGGATGTAGAGGCATAAACGGAGATCCAAAGCAAGCTGAAAAAGTTGCTTGAGGTTCAGTTACTCCACGTTCGGTTCCAGCTACTTTAGCGGTGTAACCGCTAATAAAATGATACATGGCTTGCTCTGGTGTCAAACGACTGATTGGTGGCAGTACACCAAAAGCATCACAGGTTAAAAATATAATATTTTTTGGATGACCACCTTTTCCCGTTGCACTTGCATTTGGGATAAATTTTAAGGGATAAGAGCACCGTGTGTTTTGTGTTAAACTAACATCCTTAAAGTCTGGGTTACGATTTTCGTCCAAAACTACATTTTCTAAGATGGTTCCAGGCATTTTTGTGGTTGCGAAAATCAGTGGTTCGTTTTCTTCGGTAAGGTTTATTGTTTTAGCGTAGCAACCACCTTCGAAATTGAAGATACCATCATCACTCCAGCCATGTTCATCATCACCAATAAGTGTTTTTTCTGGATCGGCAGAAAGTGTGGTTTTACCAGTCCCTGAAAGACCAAAAAATATGGCAGTTTCTCCATCACTGTCATGATTTGCAGAACAATGCATGGGCATAACTCCTTTTTTGGGAAGGAGATAATTCATGATCGAAAATATACCTTTCTTTACCTCTCCAGAATACATAGTGCCACCAAAGAGGATTATTTTTTTTGCCATATTTACCAATATGAAGGTACTTGAACGGGTTCCATCGATGGCTGGGTCCGCATCATAAAATGGAGCTGCTAAAACAGTGAATTCTGGAATATGTTTGGCTAATTCCTCATCAGAAGGATTTATAAACATGTTGTCGGTGAAAAGGGCATGGTAAGCAACTTCAGATACAACACGAACTTTAAGCCTATTTTCTTCATCGGCTCCACAGAAAACGTCTTTCACGAACAGACGTTTATCTGATAAATACTGTTGAACTTTTTTAAAAAGATTATCGAATACGGCTTCCGAAGTAGGTTGATTTATTTCTCCCCAATCAATTTCATCCATTATTTCTGGTTGTTCTACAATAAACTTATCTTTTGGTGAACGCCCAGTGAACTTGCCAGTATGAACGAGTAATGCATGATCTTTAGTTAACATCGCTTCTCCATGAAGCACGGCATGTTCATATAACTCAGCGGGAGTTAAATTCCAGTATACCTCGTTATTGTTTGCCAATCCAAGGTAATCCAATCCAATGTGACTTTTTGGATGGACATTGTAATCTGCTTTCATAGCTCCAGATTGTATAGGTTAGTTTAGAAGTTTAAAGATAAGCATATGTACACCCCATATAACTGAAATAAATTAGTTTCAGCTCTATTAAATCTTTTTTAAATATAATGATGAAAATATTACTTTTTTAAAGTATTGATGAGAAATTCATTAAAAAATTTTAGAAAATAAAGGATTTCAATAAAAATGAGAAAGAAGAAAAAAAAGGTTGAATTTTTATTAAAAATTCGAACCATAAAAAAGCTGTGCTAGAAATGAAAATATGCTTTTTTGATTTAGAAAAGCGGTTACACAGGTGTAATTATTTTTTTACACCTGTGTTATTTGAAGTTATAAAAGCATTAATCCTCGGTCTCTTCTAAAAAATAGTCAGAGTATCCTCCTAATAAATTATTTACATGCTTAAAACCTAGTTCTTCGGTCATAAATTTTGAAGCAGATGCGGAGCGTCCACCACTTCGGCAATACACCACATACGTTTTAGATGAATCAAGTTTAGCCACTTCATCTCTAAAGTTATCTTTTCTATAATCAATTTGAATTGCACCTTCAATCATACCTTCTGCAACTTCAGAATCAGTACGAACATCAAGTAATATTACATCTTCTGAAAGATTTGCTTCTATATTTTTGAATTCCACTTGAGTTAAATCGGTGTAAGTAATTGTTTGTTCGTTTTCTTTAAGCTCAGTTTCTGATTCTGGTTTCTCAGAAGAACAAGCGGTTGCAAGTACGAGCAAGGTGCAAGCAAAAAGTATAAGGGATAGTTTTTTCATGATTAGTGTGTGAGTTCGATTGTCAATCGAAAATATAAGTTTTAGATGTCATTTAATGAATTAATTATTCTAAATATCTAATGATCAACTTGAGTATCTTTATTCTTCAAAATTCATCGAATAAGATATTTTTTCTGAATGAATACAATTGCTCACGAACGATTTGAAGCCGTTATAGGACTGGAAGTACACGCCCAGCTATTAACAAAAAGTAAAGCTTTTGCACCCGTTGCACCCATTTATGGAGAAGCCCCTAATACGATGGTTACCCCATTGTGTTTGGGTCACCCAGGAACCTTGCCTGTTGTGAACGAAAATTTAGTTCGCTACATCATTAAAATGGGATTAGCTACAAACTGTAGCATAGCAGAAAAATCCATTTTTGCTAGAAAAAATTACTTTTATCCAGATTTGCCAAAAGGCTACCAAATATCGCAATTCGAAACGCCTATTTGTTTTGATGGATACCTCGATATTGAACTTGAAGAATACAACAAGCGCATTGGTCTTACTCGTATTCACATGGAAGAGGATGCTGGAAAATCTATTCATGATCAAGATCCATACAACACGTTAGTGGATTTGAATAGAGCGGGTACACCATTGATCGAAATAGTATCAGAACCTGATTTACGTACACCACAAGAAGCCTATGCATATTTGACTAAAATCAAACAAATTGTGCAGTATTTGGAAGTGTGTGATGGAAATATGGAGGAAGGGTCATTACGGTGTGACGCTAATGTATCAGTTCGACCTCGAGGGCAAGAGAAATTTGGTACCAGAACAGAGTTGAAAAATATGAACTCCTTTAGAAATGTGGAAAAAGCCATTCATTTCGAAATCTATCGCCAAATCGAATTGATTGAAAGTGGAGGAGAAGTAGTTCAGCAAACGAGATTATGGGATACGTCTAAAAATCAAACCCGAATTATGCGATCCAAAGAAGAAGCGCATGATTATCGCTATTTTCCAGAACCCGATTTACCCCCGATTATCGTAACCACAGAGTTATTAAATGAAATTAAATCGGAACTCCCCGAACTTGCAGATGTTCGGCAAAAAAGATTCGTAGCAGAATATGGGATGAGTGAGGTTGATGCAATTACACTTACAGAGGATAGATATCTAGCCGACTTCTTCGAAGAAATAGCTAAAGAAGCGGGTAATGCAAAAGCAGCATCGAATCTGGTTTTAAGTGAGGTGCTTCGTATTCTGAATGAGCAAAGCATCCATATAAAGGAATTCCCAGTAAGCGCATCACGACTTGCAGAGCTTATCAACCTTAAGGAGAATGACCAAATAAATTCATCTGCCATGCAGAACATTTTCAATGCTATGCTTCGCGAAGACAAACCTGCTGAAGAATTAGCAAAACAAATGAATTTAATTCAAGTTTCAGATTCTGGATTTTTGGAAGACTTAGTAGATGAAATTATTAAGAATAATCCAGACGAAGTAGAGCGATTTAGAGGAGGTAAAAAACAATTAATGGGATTTTTTGTCGGACAGGCTATGAAAGCTTCTAAAGGAAAAGCTAACCCTAAAATGGTTACTCAAATGGTTTCAAAAAAATTAGAAGGCTAACATTCATGAAAAATATTGGTTACCTAATATCCTTTCTACTCATCATAGGTTTATCATGTGCAAAGTCACCTAAAATTCTTGAAACTCAATTTTCTGCACATATTACTGTGGCGGACTCTATTGATAATACTGGAGATTATTCAGGGTTTGAATTTCTAGTCTTTAATCGTCAGAACTTAAACGACCCTATTGATACACTTTTCTTTGGACAAACGGATACTACCGGCTTTCTCGAAGGTGTAATATCATTTGATGCTCCAGGTGCATATCCCGTGCAATTGGTTAGAAATGGTAGAAGCTTAGCATCTTTACGATTTCTTTTAGCTGATGAGGATACGATCACATTCACCGCTGAATTTCCGGGCTTAACACAAACACTTGAAATAGATTCAAGAGAACAAAGAGCCATGAAATTATATGACCGAGTTGATGCTAATTTCAAAAGAGTAAATTTATACATACAAACTGGAAGATTACCAGTAGATGAAACACAATCAGAATTGAGAAAATTTGCTGATTTATATTGGGATGTGTACGAAAGTGAACGGGGAACCTATGCATCAAAAATTGCTTTTGAAAATGCCATCACTCTGTTGGAAGGTATTGCGCCAGATGAAATGATTTCTAAGATCAATTCATCATTTGATGAGGAATATGCATATGCAATGGCAGTAACGTTAGGGAAAAAATATATAGCAACAAAGAAGGGGTTTAAAGCAACTATTGCCTATCTCGATTCTGTAAAAACATTAAGTAGCGACGAAGAAGTACATGCGGTTTTTGAACGAGCAAAAATTAAACTTCATTTAGATAGTCTTTATATTGAAGAAGCAAAAACGAAATTAAACCGGTATGAACGCATATATGAGGATAATGAAAACTATTCTTTTTGGTTCAAAAACATACGCTTTGAATTGTATGAACTTACACCAGGACTTCCCATTCCAGAATTTGAGTTCATAACTTCTGAAGGGGATACAGTAAATAATACCTCATTACTTGGTAACCCATACATATTGGAATTTACGTTAATGGCAAATCCATTGTATCAACAACAATACGATGAAAGCACTGTAATTTTTCAATTATATAATACTGAAGGCCTACAGTATTTCACAATCCCATTCGATGAAAGTGTGAATACTGTGATCGCTTTTTTCGAGGAAAGAGACAGATTTTGGTCGTTAGCAGACCCCCCATCTTTTAATAGACAAGAGATGATAGACAAATTTAATATCCAATTTTATCCAACACGTATTCTTATAGACAGCGAGGGGAATATAGTTCGAAAATATATTGGGGAAGAATTTGAAGGGATTATACCAGGAATTACCGAAATTTTAAATTAAAATAACTAAACATATGCGCCGATTTTTAATAGCTGGAAACTGGAAGATGAATTGTGGTCCAGTAGATGCAGCCGACTTACTTGAAGCACTTAAAACATCTAAACCTGAAATTTCAGAAGATGTTGACGTATTGGTATGTCCTCCTTTTGTAAGTCTTGGAATGAGTGTAACCTATCTACATGATACCGACATACAAGTTGGAGCACAAAATATTCATTTCGAAGATCGTGGAGCTTATACTGGAGAAACCAGTGCCAGCATGCTAACCGAAGCAGGATGTAATTTTGTGCTTATCGGGCATTCTGAACGTCGTGAGTATTTTGGTGAAACAGACTCTAGCGTTAATAAGAAAGCCAAAAAAGCAATGGAATATGATTTAGTTCCAGTAATTTGTGTTGGAGAAAGTTTAGACCAGCGTAAGCAAGACATCCATTTCGATTTGGTTAAAAATCAGGTAATTGCTGCATTTGAAAAAATAGACAGCAATGAAGCACTGGATGCAGTGATTGCTTACGAACCTATTTGGGCGATTGGTACTGGGGAAACGGCTACTCCTGAACAAGCACAGGAAATGCATGCTCATATTCGGGCTACCTTGGCCGAGATGTACGATCAAGAAACGGCGGATGCAATCAGAATTCTTTACGGCGGAAGTATGAAACCAGCCAATGCCCACGAATTACTAAGTCAACCTGATGTAGATGGAGGATTGATAGGGGGAGCATCACTCAAAGCCGAAGACTTTGCTGCTATCATTACCACTGCAGAGAATTTATCTTAATCACTTCAACAACTCATCTCCTGAAGTAATGTTAGATTTTAAAAAAAAGCTATTTCAGATTAATCAATTCTTGAAAGTAAGTTTCAAATAATGAGCATTAATGTACTTCTTATTGGCTCCGGTGGACGTGAACATGCGTTGGCTTGGGGTATTGCACAATCATCGTTACTAGATCAGCTGTTTATAGCACCTGGAAATCCAGGTACAGCTACTTTGGGAAACAATGTTAATCTTGATGTTAGTGATCATCAGGCAGTAGTTGATTTTGTAGAATCAAACCATATAAAACTTACCGTAGTAGGACCAGAACAACCTCTTGTTGATGGAATTGCAGATTATCTAGAACATCGAGGCCATAAAGTATTTGGTCCAAAAAAAATCCCAGCTCTTTTAGAAGGAAGTAAAGAATTTGCAAAAGATGTAATGGCTCGGCACCACATACCAACAGCCGCATATAAAGTTTTTGATCAATCTGAATTTGATGCAGCCGCTGATTACATTAAAACTCAAAATTCCTATCCAATAGTTCTAAAAGCAGATGGATTAGCAGGTGGAAAAGGGGTACTTATTCCAGAATCGGAAGTTGAAGCAATGGAAGCACTAGACGAACTAAAGACTGGTTCACTTCGTGGTGCAGCAAGACGCCTAGTGATTGAGGAGTTTATGGTGGGAGAAGAAGCCTCGGTATTTGCAGTTTGTGATGGGAATACCTACAAAGTAATTGGTAATGCGCAAGACCATAAACGAGTGGGTAACGGTGATACTGGATTAAATACTGGAGGTATGGGAGCATACTCTCCAGCACCTATCGTTACAGAACAACTACTTGCACAGGTTGAAGAATCTATCATCAAACCAACGATCGAAGGGATGAAAGCCGAAGGAAATCCCTACACAGGATTTTTATATGTGGGATTGATGATAACTGCAGAGGGACCGAAAGTAGTGGAGTATAATTGCCGTTTTGGAGATCCAGAGTGTCAGGTGATTATTCCTAGATTAGAATCTGACCTGCTTGAGGCCTTGGTAGCTTCTGTTGAAGGTAGGTTAGCGGAAACTAACATAAAATTTGATTCAAAATACCGATGTACGGTGGTGTTGGCATCGGGCGGATATCCTCAGAGCTATCAAAAAGGGAAAGTGATTACGGGCTTAGAGTCTGTAGAAAAAGCATTGATTTTTCATGCAGGCACCAAGATGGATGGCGATCAAATTTTCACACATGGTGGTCGAGTACTAAATGTAGTTGGGTCTGGGGATTCCCTTCAAGAAGCCATTGATCAATCTTATACAGCAATAAAGCGTATACATTTTGAAGATTCCTTTTACCGTTCTGATATCGGTGCTAAAGGTCTGAAACATCTCTAATGATTCGTTTTATCTCAATATTGCTTTTTATTCTGGGATACAACGCATCTTTACAGGCACAGGAGAATGAGCAAGAAGAAAAAGACATCATTTTTTCGGGATTAGAAAATGCCACTTCTATATATGCTACCCAAGATCATCTTTTTGTAGTAGAATCAGGAAAACATCGATTGTTGAAACTCGATCATAATGGGAATCTGATTGAAACATTAGGTGGATTAGGAACAGGCGATTATCAATTTGATACTCCAATCGGTGTTGATGCCACTAACGGTTTAAAAATCTACGTGACCGATTATGGAAATGAAAGAATTCAAGTGTATGATCGTCGATTTCAATATTTGGGATCGATTACTGGGGAAAGTGGCTTTCAAAACAGAAGAATTTCCCCCACTCAATTAGTAGTCAATGATTTTGGGGAGTTGTTTGTGTACGATGATGCATCGAAAGCCATTTTAAAGTTCGATAAAAATGGAAATTTCATGGATGAGTTTGATCTTAGTGGGTTGCAAGCATCAAATATTGAAATTAGAAATGATGAACTCATTATTACGGATAGAATTTCAGGTCAAATTGGGGTTATGAGTCAGAATGGACTTTTGAGAAGTATTTATCCAGTTGCCGATAGTCAAATGGATCTACAGGAATTCGTTGATGGAGTATCTTTCTTTACATGGAATTTTTCACTTTTTAATAATCGGATTGAAAAAATCTCTTTCAATCATTAGCTTGGCCAAACACAATAAACTCTATCGCTTATTTTGGAGACAAACCAATGATTAATAAAATGGTTTCTAAATTGTTACTGCCAGTTCTATTATTATTTCTAATTATTCAAGGTTGTGATAATCCAGCAGCAATTACACCTGCTACGCGATTACAAACAACTGGTATAAGAATTACATCCGAAATAGGTCCAGAAACAATAGCCATATGGGGAAATCCTTCATCTATATCTTCTTTGGATATTGGAGCATCACCAAATACGGATTCTTCACAAGTTTATATAACTAAATTGCAACTTTATACTCCATATCCCAATCCCTCAGATGGTTCTCAAGTGTTACCGTTTTCCCTTCCAAGACAGGTTGGAGTAAAAATCTGGGCTGAAACCGCATATTTACCCATTTCAAGTTCTGCTAATTTACCTTTAGGTATAGACTATTCGCCACCCTACCAAAGGGTAGATATATTTGATGGAGTAGTATCAGCTGGTCAAATTTCTGTAAACCTTAATTTGAAAAGTAAATGTAGGGGTGGAGATATGGAAAAAGGATTTTATAGGATATTTTTATTAGCAGAAAACAAATACTTACTTTATCAGGATATCTACATTCAAGGAGATTCAAGATTAACTCCAAGTGGATTGGAGGGAAAGAACCAAGATTTTAATACTTGTGAATTTAATTAGATTTATATTCACTATACGCTTAAACAATGAAATAAATATTATGAAATTTAATTACATCATACTAATTACACTACTATCATTAACTCTTGGAAATGTTAATGCGCAAAATTCCTCGTTAGATGATAGAAGATTTGGACTAACCGCCTCTGTTCAAAATGAATATATAGATTTTCAGTTACCAATTTGGATGAATCAAAATTTGGTCATTGCTCCAGTAACTGGTTTAGTATATGCACAAGATGTTGGGATGGATTTAACATTAGGTATGGTACTTAAAAGTTATTTTACTAATTCCCAAGAGGCAGTTCCATATGTTTCTTTTAAAAGTGCTGCAATTTTTGGGATACCCGATGAAGGCGATACTATCACCGATTTCATTATTGGGGTCGGTTTCGGTGGGGAATATTTTTTCAATCCAAAATTTAGCATAGGAATTGAATATCAAGGGAATGTATCTATTTCTGATGAAGGTTCTTTCAGATTTGGAAATGCTGGCAATCTAAATTTTAATACTGCAACACAATTATCAGCTAGCATTTACTTTTAGTATGTATAAAAAAATTTTACTTTTATTAACCCTATCTATTTTAAGTTGTGATAATTCTTTTACGCCAGAATATACACTAGCTTGGGAACCACCCGTAATAAACCCTGTTACTTTTATATCCGAAACGTCACCTATTGTAGCAAAAGAAATAACATTCAATAAAGTGAATAATCACTACTTTGGATCATCGCAGCCAATAGACTTTGAAACAATTAAGGATTTTTATATTCAATCGCATATTAATACGGAGCAAAAAAACAAAAAATTACCCTCAACATTAATAAACTTCACCATTCCAGAAGCTTCTCATGTAAAAATCTCTATTATGCCTGCGCGTTTACCTTTCGAAGAAAAAGATACTATTATCCAAAGATTTACAGGTTCAGTACATGTTAAACTAAGAAGTGGTGGGATCGTAATTACCGATCAATTTTATACTGCTGGAAGTCATTCCGTTTCTATTAATGCAGATGAAATACCCTCTGGTGTTCACGTGATTATTTTACGATCAGACAAGTTTAATTCTGTAAGAAACATGTTAATCTATCGAAATTGTGAAGAATTGACACCAGAACTTCGTCCATATATTTTGGATTGTAGTGAAAAAAATTATTGATCCATTTGATACATCGAGTGCTTTCGAAGAAAAAACAGGTCAAATCTTTAGGCATCAAAAAGTAAATAACCTAGTTTACAAACGCTTTTGTGATGCGTTGCAGATCAGTGAAATCACCTCCATTGATGAAATTCCCCTACTGCCAATACAAGCGTTTAAAGATACACTTATATTCACTGAGCACTCATCACCCATTACTAAACACTCAAAACTAGTTTTTCAAAGTTCGGGAACCAGCGGAATGACCCGGAGTAAACACTTGGTTTCGAATCCAGAGATTTATCGACAATCGATCATACGAGGCATGAATCATTTCTATGATTTGGATGAATATGTTATTCTAGCCTATACTCCTGGGTATAATGATAACCCTCATTCTTCACTAGTTTGGATGCTTAATTCATTAATTGAACAGGAACCTTCTGGGTTAAGTCGATTTTTAGATTTAGGTACGTCACTAGCCCAATCGCATATCGATGAAATTTGTTCAGCTGGTAAAAAAGTGATGATTTTTGGAGCCGCTTTTGGTTTGTTGGATTTGATCGAAATGGGTGTACCAAATCTTCCTAACGATTCCATGATCCTAGAAACAGGAGGGATGAAGACATTTCGTAGGGAAATGACCAAAGAGAACCTTCATCAACAATTAGCAGATGGATTTGGAGTGGAGAAAAAGTACATCCACTCAGAATATGGAATGACTGAATTATTAAGTCAGGCATATAGTCGTGGAAGTTTATGGTTTGATACCGTTCCTTGGATGCGAGTAACCATACGTAATCCACATAACCCAATGCAAATACAGCCACCCGAAACAGAAGGGTTGATTGGAGTTATTGATTTAGCAAATATTAATTCCTGTTCCTTTATTTTAACTGGGGATAAAGGGATTCAAAACAATGAAGGACAATTTCAAGTGTTAGGGCGTTGGAATCCTATTAATCTTAGAGGCTGTAATTTTTTGATTGATGAGTAGTTTTTGTCATTTCGAAAGAGCGAAAGCGAATGAGAAATCTAGAGTTTTCGTAGATAGTATAATTGTTGGATCTCTCACAGTGTTCGAGATGACAAACCAGAAATTATAATCATGACCTATTATGTGTATATCACAACCAATAAGAGAAAGAGTACGCTTTATATTGGTATAACTAATGATCTCCCATCTAGAATTCTTGAGCATGGATTAAATGTGGGGAAGGTGAATACATTTGCAGGAAAATATTATTGTTACAATTTGTTGTATTACGAAGAATATCAATATGTTGAAGATGCCATTCAAAGAGAAAAGCAGTTGAAAAAATGGAGAAGATCAAAAAAAGAAAAGCTAATTTCATCGATAAATCCAAAATTTAGCTTTTTAAATAAACATTTAGGACTGTACCCATTTGGAGATTATTCTGACATTAGAAATATTATTACTCGAAGAAAAAACTGATTATTTAAATCGAAATGGACATTTTTTCACACATCCAACATATCGATAATGCCACACGAAGGTGGTTGCAAGCAGAAAATAGATATCTTAAAGAAGCTATCGATAAAACGGTTCAAGAAGGTTTGTTTTCTTTCGAGGATATCAAATTTGCAATACTCGCTTTGAAAGAAAAAGTAGATGCAGGTCAAATAATAAAATGGGCAGAGCGAGTAGGGCTCGGGGAAGGGCAAAATCAAAAAGGAAAGAAAGTACTTTGTTTACATGCAGGAAATTTACCGTTAGTTGGGTTTCAAGATGCATTAGGAACCATTCTTTCCGGCGCCAATTATAGCGGTAAGCTCTCAAAGAAAGATCCTTATTTGTTACCCACATGGTTAGATGCTCTAAAAGATATTGGACTAGAACACTCAATGCATTATTCAATATCATTAGATCCTTTTGATGGTTTGCAAGCTCATAAGGTATTATTTGCGGGATCTGAACAATCTGTGCAGCCCGTGAAAGAACAACTTATTCAAAGTAATGCTGCCCATGAGAACACTGAGTTTGTAGTACGAACAGCAAAATTCTCAATGGCATATATTCCCTATGAAGAACCACAAGTGATGACTGATTTAGTAGAGGCTATATTTCGTTATGGAGGTCAGGGATGTCGTTCGGTGGCTGTAGTGGTAAGTCCGATTAGTTTTAAAGATCTAACATGTCATTTTCAGGATTATGTTGAAGCTTTTTGGTTGAAGAATCCACAAATTAAACGACCGAGTCCTTTATTGGAATACCAGTTTGCCTATAACAAAGCTATTGAACGTGAGCAGGTATGGATGGATCATTTTCTAATTCAGGAAAGTGAAGATGTTCCTGAAATGGATTTTACCCTGAATTGGGTAACAGGGGGCGAAGCAAAGCTGAAAGAATTAAAAGAGCAATACGGTACAGCTGTTCAAACCGTATATACGGCCGGACAAAATATCGAAGGTATAAAAACTGAATTTCTAAGTGAAGCCCAAACGCCTAACTTGTGGTGGGAACCGGATGGGATACCGATTATTTGAATTATCATTCGGTAAATACCATAGAATAATCTTATTTTTGGATCACATACAAAAAAAATGTATGTCATATAAAACATAATTTTATCTATTCAATGCACTCCTACAACCCTGCAGAGATCGAGTCGAAATGGCAAAACTATTGGCTTGAACAAAAGACGTTTAAAACTTCAAATGATACTTCGAAGCCAAAATTTTATGTATTGGATATGTTTCCATATCCAAGTGGGTCGGGGTTGCATGTTGGTCATCCAGAAGGATATACTGCTACGGATATACTTGCGAGATATAAAAGAATGAAAGGCTTTAATGTTTTACATCCAATCGGTTGGGATGCATTTGGCTTGCCTGCAGAACAGTATGCGGTAAAAACGGGAACACATCCTAAAATTACTACAGAAAACAACATAAATCGCTTTCGGGAACAGTTACAGGCCATAGGCTTTAGTTACGATTGGGATCGTGAGGTTAATACAACCGATCCAAATTATTTTAAATGGACACAATGGATATTTTTAAAGCTATTTGAACTAGGATTGGCATATGAAGATGAAGTAGCTGTAAACTGGTGCCCAGAATTAGGTACTGTGTTGGCTAATGAAGAAGTGATTGATGGGAAAAGCGAGGTTGGCAGCTTCCCAGTAATCCGTAAACCTATGCGTCAGTGGGTACTTAAAATTACGGCGTATGCAGAACGATTGTTAAATGATCTGGACGATTTAGATTGGCCAGAGTCTTTAAAAGACATGCAAAGAAATTGGATTGGCAAATCAGTAGGAGCTGAAATTGATTTTAAAATTTCTGGTTTTAATGAAACTCTTCGTGTATACACAACTCGACCAGATACCATTTTTGGGGCTACCTATATGGTGTTATCACCAGAGCATCATTTAGTTGATAAAATCACGACGGATAATCAAAAAGCAGCTGTTGAAGCATATCAAGAAGAAGCGTCAAAAAAATCGGATCTTGACCGCCAAGAGTTAAATAAAGATAAGACTGGAGTATTCACTGGAGCTTATGCAATCAATCCCGCAAATGACAAGAACATTCCAATTTGGATCGCCGATTATGTGTTAGTAAGCTACGGAACAGGTGCAATAATGGCAGTTCCTGGTCAAGATGAGCGGGATTGGGAATTTGCCGAGAAGTTTGATTTGCCCATAATTAGAACAGTTCAACCTGAAGAAGGGTTTGATGGGAAAGCGTATACTGGACAAGGAATTGCCATTAATAGTGATTTCTTAAATGGGTTAGATATACAGCCTGCAAAGGATAAAATTATTGAGTGGCTAGAAGAAAAAAGAGTTGGAAATAAAGCAATCAATTATAAGTTAAGAGATTGGTTATTCTCACGTCAGCGGTATTGGGGAGAACCTTTTCCTATTATCCATACAGAAGGAAAGGCAAAAGCTATTTCCTTCGATGAGCTTCCTGTAAAACTACCAGAAGTAGAAAAATACCAGCCTACAGGGGATGGAGAGCCTCCTTTAGCAAATGCTACTGAGTGGATACATACTGTAGATCCAGAAACGGGTTACAAAGCCGTTCGCGAAACGAATACCATGCCGCAATGGGCAGGATCATGTTGGTATTATTTAAGATATATATCACCCAATTGGGATGGAGGTCCCGTAGATCCAGAGCTTGAAAAATATTGGATGCCTGTTGATTTATATGTGGGAGGAGCCGAACATGCGGTATTACATTTATTGTATGCGCGATTCTGGCATAAAGTGTTATTCGATATAGGAGTTGTATCAACCAAAGAACCTTTCCAAAAATTAGTGAATCAAGGTATGATTTTGGGGGAAATGGAATTTACGGCACCGGATGGCTCTAAATACAAAGAAGATGCTGTTGAAAAGAAAGGAGATACCTTTTATAAAAAAGGAACAGATATAAAGTTGGAGGCACGAGCTCACAAAATGAGTAAAAGTAGGGGTAATGTTATCAATCCCGATCATGTAATTGAACAATTTGGGGCAGACTCACTTAGATTGTATGAAATGTTTATGGGGCCATTGGAGCAGGTAAAACCTTGGAGTACTAAAGGTGTTGATGGTGTTAATCGATTTTTAAATAGAGCTTGGCGTTTATTAGTGGATGAAGAAACCGGATCCTTGAAAACAGTAGAAAAAGAGCCAACAAAAGCTGAATTAAAAACATTACATACTGTAATAAAAAAAGTAACCGAGGATATCGAAGCAATGCGCTTCAATACTGCTATTTCAGCTCTAATGATTTTTGTGAATGAAGCAAATTCATGGAAAGAAATACCCAAATCTATTGCTTCAGACTTCCTTCTTATTTTGAATCCTTTTGCGCCTCATATTGCAGAGGAACTTTGGTTTAAATTAGGAAACAATGAATCAATGGGGTATGTGAAGTGGCCTACCTTTAATGAAGATTATCTTAAAGAAGAAGAAATTATGTTTCCAGTACAAGTAAATGGAAAAGTACGAGCAGATATTTATGTACCTGTAGAGGAAGCAAAGAATAAAGAATTTGTGCTTGATTTAGCTAAATCGGAACTCAAAGTGAAAAAATATCTAGCCGAAGGTAATTTAGTTAAAGAAATTTTTGTACCGGGAAGAATTGTCAATTTTGTTGTGAAATAAATAGATTAACTATCTTTAGAACTCACTCCAATTTAATGATGGTTAATTTGATAAAATTTCCATTTATTAAATTTCATTGCTAGACGATAAAAATTTAGTCTTTAGGAAAAAAACACTAGTAGTTTAGTAAATTTATAAACTACAATGGGATAGGTGAAATATGTATGAGTAAGGAAGGAGTTTTGCATAATGAATATTATGGACTAACTGACGAATTTAGGAATCTTAATAAGATGTCTGAATTTGAAAGTTTGTCACTTTGTTTTCTAAAGCTCGATTTGAATGATATTATTATAGAGGTTAATAAAGCTTTCATTTTATTTACTCATTTTGAATTAGATAATTTAATTGGACAACATTATTCAATTTTAAAATTTAAAGAATATAAAGGTGGGCAAATATTTGGGGATGCCACTACCGAAGGGTTACATCAAGATCAAAAAATTGTCGAGTTTATATCAGGGGATAATCAGAAAAAATTTGCATTACTCACCAAGTTAGTTTCTGATGTTAATTTTACTAATACCAAACAGATATTAGTACAAAACGTTACGCATCTTATACAAGATATTGAATATTATGAATATACAAGTAATATTGCAAAAATAGGAGGTTGGGAATTTGACGTTCTTAACAAAACTTTTAGAGCGAGTAAAGATGTATATGAAATTCATGAAGTGGGTTTTAATAGTTTTTTTGAAATTGAAAACCCCTTTAAGTTTTATGGACGCTCTGTACAAGATTTGTTAAAAAATGAGTTTCGTGATAGTATAATTAATCAAGTTCCAAAATCATTTGAATGCTTACCATTTTATAGTTTCAGTGGTAAAAAGAAATGGGTTAAACTTACATTTATTCCCGTTGTGGCTGGTGATGTTATTATTAAAATATTTGGCTCTCTTCAAGATATATCTAAGGAAATAATTTTAAAAGAAAAGCTAAAAATTAGTCGAGAAAGGTATAAAAATCTTTTTGATTATTGTCCTGTACCACTCCTTGTTATCAGATTATCTGACCATAAAATAATACAAGCAAATTATGCAGCTTCAGATTTTTATGGATATACTAATGACGAATTTTTAGAACTTAGTGCCTTAGATATACGACCTAAGAACTATAAAGAACAATATAGGACTACAATTGGTAAGAAATTAGACGATTATGGAGACATTCAGGTATTTAGTAATATCACCCATCAACATAAAAATGGAGAACATCTATTAGTTGATATTTATAGAAGGGGAACCATACTTAATGGACAAAAATCAAAAATTGTTCTTGTTCAAGACGTAAAAGCTAAATTTGAAGCTGAGTTCAAACTGTCTAAAACAAATGAAACTTTAAGTAAGCTTATTGACAGCTCTCCATTAGCAATTATAACAGTTGACACCAATGCAAAAATTGAATTATGGAATAAAAGTGCAGAAGTTCTTTTTGGATGGAATAAAGAAGAGGTGTTTGAAAAAGATATACCCTATGTGCCAACTAATAAAAGAAAAGAATTTGAAGTAAATCTCTTAAATAGCTTTAACATAAAGTATTCTGCGACGTTAGAGTTGGAGCGTCAGAAAAAAAATGGAGAGCTTATAAGAATTCGAGAGCATATAACGCCTCTCAGAAATGAAGAAGGAAATATAGATCGGTTTCTTCTTATTATTGAAGATATTACTGAATCGGAAAAAGTGAAAAATGCACTTTTAGAGAGTGAAAGGAACTATCGAAACTTAGTAGAAGCCTCCAATGATTTGATTTGGAAGTTAGATAAGAATGCCAAAATTACATTTATAAATCATGCATCAGAAGAAATACTAGGGTACAAGATTGAAGAATTAATAAATTTAGATTTTGAATTACTCTTATGTGATGATCAAAAATTAAAATGTAATTTATTGCACAATCAAGTAATAGAAGGTACTAATTACAGAAACCTTGAATTAAAGATGGTTACTAAACATGGGATCCAAAAACATCTAAATGCAAATGTTTATCCTCTATATGATTCTACGGAAACTATTGTAGGGTGCGCAGGAAATGCTGCAGATATCTCTCATATAATTGAGCAACAAAAGAGTCTTGAAGCCATGCTAAAAGAAAAAGAGATTCTTATAAAAGAGATACATCATAGAGTCAAAAATAATCTTGCCGTAGTTTCAAGTTTATTGACTTTACAAGCATATAATCAAACGGATAGATCTACTATAAATGCTTTATCGGAAAGCCAATCTCGAATTCAGTCAATTGCCACTATTCATGAGCAATTATATCAAGATGAATTGTTTACCCAGATAGAAATGCGTTCTTATCTAAAACAACTTACTAAAGATATTGAAGAAACTTATTCTAGTAATCAAAAGGAAATAATCGTTTCTGTGGAAGGCGATGATATTTTTTTGAATGTAAATCAAGCTGTACCCTTTGGAATCTTAACCAATGAGTTGGTTATAAATGCCTTTAAATATGCATTTGAAGGATATGTTAAAGGAATAATTACTTTAAAATTGAGCAATCGGGATGATCAAATGACTCTAACCGTGTCGGATAATGGGGTAGGATTACCACAACAATTTGATCCTGATAAAGAAGAATCTTTAGGAATGACATTGGTTCAAAGTTTATGCGAACAACTAGGTGCAGAATTGAAATATTGGACAGATCATGGAGCACATTTTTCAATTTCTTTCTCTCCCTTAAAATAAAAAGCCTCATAATAGAGGCTTAAAAAAATTCGAATAAAAAATCAGCGATCTTCAACAGGTACCCAATCTAGGTTTTTTGCTCCAACGTAGAGTGCTCTTGGGCGAACTAAACGATTGTTATTTGCTTGTTCCATATAATGTCCGGTCCATCCAGAAATTCTACTCATGGTGAAAATACAAGTATATAGGTCGGGCTGGATTCCCATAGAGTAATATACGGTAGCAGAGAAGAAATCTACATTTGGGTCAATATTCTTTTCATTTTTCATGGTATTAAGCATATCCATTGACCAAGTGTAAAGTTCTTCATGTCCCGTTTCTACACTTAAAGACTTAGCCATACCTTGTAAATGACGGGCCCTTGGATCGAATGTTTTATAAACGCGGTGGCCAAATCCCATAATTTTCTCTTTTTTTGCTAGCTTATCTTTTGTGAATGCAACAGCATCAGCTTTTTCTCCTTGTGCCTCTAATTCTAATAGAGTCTTCATAACGGCAGTATTAGCACCGCCATGAAGAGGACCTTTTAATGTTCCTATTGCAGCCGTGACCGCAGAATAGAGGTCAGAGAGGGTTCCCGCTACTGTTCTACATGTAAATGTAGAAGCATTCATACCATGTTCTGCATGTAGGATTAGGCATAAATCTAAAGTCTTTACCGCATGTACACCCGGTTCTGTTCCATTCAACATATAAAGGAAGTTGTAAGCAGTAGATCCTGTTTTTTTAGGCTGTATCATTTCCTTACCGTCACGAATACGAGAAAACGCAGCAATTATGGTAGGTAATTTAGCGGTTATATTTATAGCCTTTTCATAATAAGAATCATCTGGAAGATGAATATCCGTTTCTGATAGCATGGAAGTGGCAGTTCTAAGAACCGACATAGGCTTAGATTCTCTATCTACATTATTCAAGTAATTAACGACCACTGGAGGAAGCTCTCTTCTGTTTTGTAACTTATGAGACAGATCATCAAGTTCTTCTTGATTTGGCATTTTATCGTTCCAAAGTAAATAACATACTTCTTCAAATGTGCTATGCTGAGCTAGTGTATCGATATTATAACCGGCATAAATCAGGTCTCCATTTTGCCCATCAATAAAACTTTTGGTGGTTGAAAAAGCGACGATTCCGTCTAATCCTTTATTGATATGTGGATATTGTGTTTCATCAAAGCCGGTGTGTAAGTCGTTAGGCATTATTTTCTAATTATTTTCTAAATTCAATACAAGATGTTGTGAGAACAGGATTGATTTCTTGACCTAAAAAATTTCCCGATCCCGAATCATTTTAGTCTAGAAAGGTAATCAATAAGTGCGAATATTTTAAGTATTAAAAGCGGTTTTCTTACATTAAATAGATTAATAGTCGTTAAATGTTGCGAATGCTTTAATTTGTATTAGAGTATATGAGTAAATATCATTCTAAATACTGTTAAAGTACGGTATTTGCCCTATGTAAAAGTGGGAATGGCTGGATATAATGTTTAGGGTCAAGACAACTTAAGAGGGTTGTTTCGGATTAAAGATAAGAGTTTTGGATAGATATTTTCTTTACGATAATTGAATCGGAATTCGGACTCTTTAAGATGCAGGTAAAAAGTAGCGGGGTGCATTCCCCGGCACTTAACTAATCGGGTTTTAGCAAATCCCCAAAAGCCTTCTATTCCGTTGATATGGCTTGTGGAGGTGGCAAACTCATTGCGCCCATGATCCACACGTAGGTGCTTAGCATACCCTAAGTCCACCAGCCCATTGTAGCCTCGCCAGCCATCGGAATGAATCACACTTTCTAGGGCTACTTTTCCTCTAATAATAGCCTGTAAGGTCTTTTTAGAGGCGTTGGGCACCACCTCTGTATACACCTTTCCATTACGCTAGTAGAGTCCAAATACCAATACTTTTCCATACGCACCGCGTCCCCGTTTACCTTTTACTCGTCGGGCACCAAACAAAGATTCATCGACTTCCACCTGTCCACTAAATGGAGATTCGGACTCACAAAACTCGGCGATACGCCTGCGGATAGCTGTTAAATGTTTGTTGACTGAATTGCGAGAAATACCACTGAGTTCGGCGGTCTGCACCGCGGTTAGATCTAGGCAAAAAAGGCGTAGAATCTGTCGGAATTTAGCCTCAGAAATTCGTGAACGGTATATATACTTATTACGGATTGGCATACAACAACTTATGGAATTTTAATATCCCTTAAGTTGTCTTGACCCAATGTTTAATTAGTTATGTATTGTTAACGATATGTTTAGACTCTTCCCAATATGTATCCATTTCTTCGAGATTTGAATCTTTTATAGATCGTCCACTTTCTTTGAGTTTCTTTTCTATATATCGAAAACGGTGTTCAAATTTTTTATTGGTTAATCGTAAGCTATCTTCGGCAGTTAACTCAAAGTAGCGGGCAACATTTACTAAACTGAATAGTAAATCTCCAAATTCATCTGCCTGTTCCTCTTTAGAAGTACTTTCCAGGGTTTTTTTAAACTCTGAAAGTTCCTCTTCTAGCTTCTCCCAAGCTTGCCTCCATTCTGGCCAATCAAAGCCAACATTAGAAGCTTTTTCCTGCATTCTTTGGGCTCGGATAAGTGCTGGTAAATGAGTAGGAAGTCCGTCTAATGTTGATTTCTTTCCTTCTTTTAGCTTAATATTTTCCCAGTTTTCGGCAACTTGGGTATCATTATTAATAGTTTGTGATCCGAATACGTGAGGATGGCGACGTATCAATTTTTTCATTAAAGCATAAATAACATCCCCCATATCAAATTTCGATTCTTCATTGGCCATGTTAGTATGAAAAACTACATGTAATAATAGATCACCCAGCTCTTTTTTGAATTCATCAAAGTTTTTATTGTCAATAGCGTCAATAGCTTCATAAGCTTCCTCAATAAGATTGTCTTTAATACTATCATGGGTTTGTTTTCGATCCCATGGACATTCTTTTCTTAGGATAGATACTAATTCAACAAGGTCTTCAAAATTTCGTGTTGCTTTCATAAAGAAATTAAAGATGCTAGATAATGGATGGTTCCTAAACGATACATTATTTCCAATCTAAGTGTAAAAATAGATTTATGTTTTCTTTTTTTTCTTTTTTGCTGCTGGGAATAAAATATTGTTTAAAATTAAACGATAACCAGGGCTATTAGGATGAAGCGCTAAATCGGTGGGGGGGTCATTAACAAAGTGTTTATGATCTTCAGGATCATGCCCGGCATAAAAAGTGAACGTTCCATTCCCATAATTTCCATGTAGATACTTTACTTGCTCTCTACCAGGGGCTTCAGCTAAATTAACTACAGATGATTTGACTTTATCAGATCTAAATGCAGTGGTTTGTCCATAAAATCCTTTAATACTGCTAACATGATTCTGTGTAAGCATAGTGGGTACAGGGTCCCATTTTGCAGAAAATTCAAACAACGTAAAAAAATCAAGACTTTCATCAACGGTATTAATAGAAGTAGGAACATCGATATCAGCATGTTCATATTCGGAAGGACTTAGTTCCACTTTAAAATCCTTAAAGGCAAATGTTTTACTGTAATCTAAAAGTTCTTGAGCTTTAGGGTCAATTGGGTCTCCGTCAAAAGGGGTAGCTGCGATATCTATATGTTCTGATGCCAATGCTATATCGAAGGTATCGGTTCCAGAACACATCGCGAAAAGAAATCCTCCATTTCCAACATAATTTTTTATTTCGCGTGCCACCTGTTTCTTTTGATCAGATACTTTACTGAAGCCTAATTCTTTTGCCATAGCTTCCATTTCTCGAACTTGGGTTATATACCACGGTGTATTTCTATATCTTGCCCAAAATTTACCAAACTGTCCAGTAAAATCTTCATGATGTAAATGCAACCAGTCGTACTTATTTAGTTCTCCAGCAAGCACTTCAATATCCCAAATTTTATCATATTCCACTTCTGCATAGGTTAAAGCCAGTGTTACAGCATCGTCCCAAGGAAGAGCTTGATCTGGAGTGTAGACGGCTATTTTTGGGGCTTTTTCAAGATTTACTACCGAAGTATTAGAACCGGGAGATTCAACTTGATTGATGATTGAAATAGCTTGTGCTGATGTAAGCTGTTCCACTTTTACATTTCGGAGTAATGATTTTCTTACAATATCATTCTCAATAACAACCATGAAAGATCCACCTCGATAATTCAATAACCATTTTGCGGTAAATCCATCTTCAATATGATTAAATATAATTCCATATGCCTTTAGATGATCCGTTTGGGATACATCCATTGGAATAAGAATTTGCTGCTGACCTTTAAGGTTATTGGGTACCTGAACTATGAGTATTAAACAAAGTGTGGCTAAACGTAACATATTAAAGAGGTAATTCAATCAATTTTTTACGGGCATAAGGGGCATAAAAGCCATTAGGAAACTCCATGATAAGTGCTTCATATAATTCTCTAGCTGTTGGAACTAGTTTTATATATTCACAATTGGCTGAGGGAATGCAATCAGAGTTGTTTATAGTGCGATCTATCATGGAGTTTGGTGTACTAGTTTGGCTTAAGTATTCAGATTTAGTTGCCCTCAACCATAGGAGGTTTTCTCTTAGTGGAGAAAGGGAATTAGAATCTAAAAAATCATTTAAATATGACATAAAACGAGGTGATAATTGATCAAATCGTATTGCAACTGCAACTAAAATATCGTCTTTAAACATGGTATTGGGGTAGGTGTCAAGAAAGTCTAAAAAAAAGTCGTCATCGAATTCTATAGGATTTGTATTTAACTGTTTAATCCCATCAGCGAAGATTTGAATTTGTTTGCCGGTGGTGTCTATAGTTGTGCCTTCCTGCAGCCAAAGTCTAAGTTTTAGTGCCTCATTTGCGTAGAACGATGTATTTTTACGGCTTAACGTTTTCAATTGAATTTTTGCAAATTCATAATCACCAGAATAAAAATCAGAAAGGGCTAAAAAATATCGCGTTTTTTCGGCCAATTCACCTGTTCCAGCTAATCGATTACTTCGTGTAAATTCAATCCTGGCTTTAAGGTATTCATTTTCAGCTAGTAAAATTCTACCCTGTAAATAATGAGCTTGGGCTGTACCTTTAGTGTATGGTTCAGAGTTGAATAAATCTACCGCTTCTCTCGCACTATTTAAATCATACAATTGATCAAAGCTTAATTCAGCTTTTCTAAGATATACATCCCCAATATTTCTGTAATTGCTATGTGATTCTATTAAGGTATCTAAGAGGGCGAGTGATTTACTGTATAATTGATGTATTTCGCTGTTACTGCTAAGATTATAATCTTGTAGGTGCTTTGCCCATTGCGCATATACATTGGCAATATTATCGTAAACCATCATTTTTTTCTCTAGATGGGCCGAATTTCGATAAAAAGAAAATGCTTGAAGAGCTAAATCAAATTGCTTGTTATCTAATAATTGATAGCCAATTTCTTCAAGTTTAAAATTAAAATCAGTTGTTGATTTTTCATATTTCAATGCTGCGGAGAAGGCACGTTTATATAATTTATTTTCGAATAGTAGCCAGTTTTGTAAATCAAAAAATATTGAATATATCTTATCATTAATTGCTATTTCTCGAAGTTTAAATTCAATTTCAGCAATACTATCTTCATAAAGCAATGGATCGTTATAGCGAATTAAAGTCCGCTTAAAAATCGTTGCTAGTCTAGTGTTTTTCTCAATGTTGGTTAGCCATTGAGCAATCGCTTCTGGATATTTACCTGCTTGCATATAAATATTTGGAACATCCATTAAAAACAGATCATCATTTCCCAATTTTTTTCTACCTACAAGTAATACTTCAACGGCACGATCAAATTCTTTAAGTTTCGTCATTGATTTTGCAGTGTTGAAGTATAACGACATATTTTTCGAAGAAAGCCTTAGATTATTTTCCCACACACTAAAAGCTTTTGTTGTATCACCTTCGATGTAATATAGTTCGCCTAAAAGAATATTAGTAAAGCCAACATTTACTCCATTTTGAAGAGATTTTTTAATAATATCTTCCGCAATATCATATTGTTTTAATTGAAGATGACATTCCACTAACAGATTGAGAAATTCAAATATTTGCGGTTCTTGTCGATGAATACTCGTTAAAATAGGAAGTGCCTCCTCATAACGCTGTTGTTGAAATAAACGGTTAGCAACTTGATATGAACTATTTGTTTGGGCAAAAATTTCAACACCAAATAATGGTGAAAGAAAAATCAGGAACAAAAATAATTTACTTAATCGCATTAATAAGCGTTCTATTTTGAATGGTTAAAGAATTCTGGTTCTAACACTTTTAGTTCTTGATAAAACCTATGTAATGGAAATCCAACAACGTTATAAAAGTCACCTTGAATATGTTTTACAAAAACTGCACCCCAATCATCTTGAATACCATAAGCGCCGGCTTTATCCATTGGACTTCCAGTTTCAATATAAGCATCTATTTCACTATTAGATAACTTACTGAACGTTACCTTTGTTTCTTCCACAAATTGATGATTGGCGCAAATTTTTCCATCGATTTTTTTTAAAACACTAACTCCTGTAAATACGCTATGTGTTTGATTACTTAATGTGAATAACATTGAAAATGCTTCTGCTTTAGTATTGGGTTTTCCTAAAATTTCATTATCAAAAGCAACAATAGTATCAGAACCGATTATGTACGCATTATCTACATTTTCTGAAATTGCATTAGATTTTTGTGATGATAAATCTTTTACTAGCTTAAAAGGATCGTTGGTTGATACAATTTCGTCAATATTGCTCGGTATAACTTCGAACTTAATTCCAAGTTGGGTTAGTAATTTTCTTCTTCGGGGACTTTGAGAAGCTAGAATAATTTTTAGCATATAGTTTAAAGGTCTCTTTTTGGACTTATCAGATAATTAAATAACTTAGCGGCTCGTTTCAAGCATCAAATTTTCAAAGTAAAAAGTAAAGAATAATGTCAAAAACCAAGAAAACCTCATTAGATTCAAAACCAATGTTTTTTTCCGGGTTCAATTATCGACTTATTGGGATTGCAATTGTTTTGATTGTCGGAGGTTTTACAGCAATGAGATTAGAGAATGAAGTAAATGGAATTATTTCATTATATGTCTCCCCCATTGTGATCATAACAGGTTATATAGTCGTAATTTTCGCTATTATGAAACATAATCGAAAAGAATCAAACATAGAATCAGCATCATAATTTTGCTGGACCGACAGTTAAATATCTTTTTCTTTTTTTCGACCATATTTGTCTTTCTTATGTTTTCAGAAGGTGGAGATCATCTAAGGTTTTTTTCCGCAATTATACTTTCTTTGGTTTTCGTATTATTCGGTTATCTATTAAACTGGCTTACTTTAGATGGAGCAGTGTCTGCAGTTTTATTTGGAATTATTTCTTTTGGACTTGGAGGGCTAATTGGAGCTACGGTTGTTTTGGTATTTTTTATCACCTCATCTTTATTTTCCAAAGATCAAGAAAAAGAGAGTAACAATGGAGTTACAACTATTCAATTTAGGAGAAACGGGATGCAAGTCTGGTCAAACGGTTTTTGGTATGCAATCTGCATCATACTATGGTTTGCATCAGATTCCATGCTTTTTCTTGTAGCAGCTATTTCATCTATGGCATTTTCAACTGCTGATACATGGAGTTCAGAGATCGGTGGTAACAGGGTAAAAGGAACAACATGGCAGTTATGGTCTTTTAAACAAGTAGCTCCAGGAGTAGAAGGAGGTATTAGTATTGTTGGAACATTTGCTTCAGTTTTAGGTGCATGCATTATTGGGATAGTTTATTTTGCCTTCAATTTAGAAATGCCAATTACATACCCTATAATTATTATTGTTTCAGGTTTTTTAGGCAGTTTTGTCGATTCAATAATCGGCACGTATATTCAAGGTAATGATTTAAATAAACGAATTTCCTCTATGTTCAATAATAGCATTAAAACCTTTGACAATAATTTAACAAACTTTGTTTCATCAGGGTTTTCTTCATTGGTAGCAATGAGCGTTTTCATTCTAATTAATTAACTTTCATCATTTTTTCGATTCAATCTTTATGTGGTATAAAAAATTACACTGGCAAATTGTTATTGGACTTATACTAGGTCTCATTTATGGTCTAATTTCTAGTGTTGCTGGGCTTAATGAATTCACCATTGAGTTCATTAAACCTTTCGGAACTATTTTCATTACGTTATTAAAATTGATTGCAGTTCCTTTGGTGCTCGCTTCATTAGTAGCTGGAGTTACAAGCCTTAATGACACCACCAAATTATCTAGGATGGGGGGTAAAACGGTGTTTATTTATTTATGTACAACACTATTTGCCGTTTCTATCGGGCTAATAACTGTTAATCTAGTACAACCAGGAACTTCTCTACCAGTAGAAACACAAGAAAGTTTACAAGCCACTTATAGCGATTCTATTGAAGGAAGAGAATTATCAGCAAGAGAAGTACAAGAGCGCGGAAAATTAGATATTCTTGTGGGAATTGTTCCAGATAACTTTTTTGAGTCTGCATCAAATAATGCAAATATGCTTCAGGTAGTTTTTGTGGCTATTCTCCTTGGTATAGGAATTATTCATCTCGGAGGCGAAAAAGGGAAACTATTAGTAAATGTTTTTGATGCTTTTAATGATGTTATAATTCTTATTGTTGATCTGATAATGAAAACAGCTCCATACGGAGTTTTTGCTTTGATGGCTGGCTTAATTGTAGATCTTGCAGGTGATGACTTGAGTAAAGCCCTTGAATTATTAGGCGCACTTGGTAAATATAGCGTCACGCTTGTAGTTGCACTACTGCTTCATGTTTTTGTTGTTTACGCAGCTATGTTCAAGATTTTTAGTAAAGGCAGAATGAAATTAACTACTTTTTTTAGAGCTATCAGACCTGCTATGTTATTAGGTTTTAGTACAAGCTCAAGTTCGGCTACTCTTCCTGTAACCCTAGAACGAGTAGAGAAAAATCTGGGAGTAGATGAAGAGGTAGCCAGTTTTGTATTACCTGTCGGTGCTACAATTAATATGGACGGAACAAGTGCATATCAAGCAGTAGCTGCAGTTTTTATTGCACAAGCATTAGGATTAGATTTAACATTTGCTCAACAATTGATGATTGTACTTACCGCTACTGCCGCATCGGTAGGAGCTGCAGGTGTTCCTGGAGCAGGAATTGTGATGTTAGTCGTGGTACTTGAATCGATAAATGTACCAACTGCAGGTATTGCATTAATTCTAGGTGTCGATAGAATATTGGATATGTGTAGAACGGTAGTAAACATTACTGGTGATGCCGCTGTTTCATATGCGGTGGCTGCTTCTGAAGGAAAATTAAATGAGCCAAATTTGGAAGATTAAAATTTCTCTAGAATTAAATTTTAATGTGCCATTCTGGAAAATAAGTCTTTAATTCTAGTTCACTCCTTTAAAATGTCGTGCCTATTGTTAATATGCTACAACTAAGAGTTCGAAAATCGATTAAAGTGTTATTTTATCTGATTTTATTCTCAATATTATCTTGGAATGGTTATGCCCAAACTATGCTTATTCCAGGAGATATTTTGGTTGTATCTATAAATAGTTCGAACTCAACCATCGAAATTCTGCCCCTCATCGACCTTGAAGTTGATACCAAATTAAAAATAAAATCTGAAAATGAAGTTAATACAGCATTAGAATTTGTTGTTACTAAAGAACTAAAAGCGGGGAATTCCATAGTTATTTCGGAAGAATCGTCTGATTACATATCTGTAGAAGGTACTCTACATCTTAATGACGAAGCTAATGTTCTTACTATAGTTCAAGAAAATGAACTTAATCAAATCCTTTTTGCTGTATATTGGGGTAAGCTAGAGTCCAATAATTCTGATTGGCATACAATAAACATTCCGTTTATACATTTACAGGAAGGTTTAAATCATCAATATCATCTGAAAAATGGAGCAAGTGGAACTCCACATATGATAAGGAGAATGATCATAGATCCTGATCATTGGAAAATTTCTGACAAAGCCTTTCCTAAAATAGGTACTTCATTTAGAATTTTAGAAGCGCCTGTTGTCGTATTCAACCAAAATATTTCTTCAATCATAGAAGGAGATAGTATTCCTTTACAAGTGGCAATTTTTGAACATGATGGCTCAAAATTAACTGTTGATATTACTTTTAATCAGTCATTCAGTACAGCAGATACTAATGATATGTCTAATTTTGATTCTTACACTGTTAATTTTACTGGATTGATTGGTAATGCCGTATATGAAATAGATATTCCACAGATGGATGATGTTTTTTATGAAGGACGAGAAACTGTTTTGTTCGAATTACAAAATCTTTCGGCTGGAAGCTTAGGAGATTTTGTGACTCACGCAGCTTTTATAGTTGATAATGAAATACCGGATTTATCAATCTCATCACTGTTCAAGGATAAGGAACAAAAAACAATCGAGTTTGATCTAAAAAATAATGAAAATTCGTATGTAATAATCAAAAACTACAATATTCAATTTGATCAAAAGAAATACCAAATTGATAATGAAATCGAGTTATCTCCTTATGAATATCGTACTATTACTGCAACTGAATTATTAGGTACATCCAAAAAGGATATTCCCTATAAAACAGATCATTTTGTGCTCTATGATAATAATGGGACTACCATTATTGAATTTGATCAGACTGAGTTTAACGTTTCTGAATATCAAGTAACCCAAAATGAAAATAATGAAGTAATACTCCAATTTGAACGTCCAAATCACATAACTCAACACACTACATCAGCAGACGATGTGAGTATACAATTAGAAACAGGTAATAACCAAAAAATTAAAGGTTGGTATCCTAAAAATTCTACTCAGGATTTGGAAAACCTTCCATCAATGAGTATTTTTTGGGATGAGCAACTATCTCGATTTAGAGATGCTGCAGTTGTAATGCCTGATTCAGTATTTGGGAAAGCCTTCTTCTACTATCTTGATACTAATGTTACACTTCATCATGAAAGCCCCATTATTTTAGATTCTTTAATTCATGAGGTAATGAGTGGGATGGGTGTAAAATCTACGGTTAATGATGAATGGAGCATAGTACTTTCAGCATCCGACGTGGATGGAAATGGAGTAATAAATGGTGTTGAAGGTTATAATTTTATACAATACAATGGATTAGATTCTATTTCAGTATCCACATTAAAAACACTGATTGAAGAACAAGTTGGTGATAATTATATACAGCAAATTTTCTATAAATTTGAAGGTTCAATTGGGCTAAAACCTATTTTAACTAATCAATATCTACAAAATGGGGATTTTTTTTGGATTAAGGCAGATTCAGTCTATAACAGTATTGAATTAAAATTTCCACTAAATATAGTCTCTACAAATCAAGAAGTTTCTCAAATTGAAAAGGAACCTGTTTCTTGGTTTGCACTAACTATCAATACAAATAAAGGTGCAAATTCCATAACTGTTAATTTTCATGATAAGGAAGAAATAGTGCCTCAATCCTTGTTAAATCCTACCCTAGATTTAGGATATGATTTGGTAGAAAGTAATGATCCACATGCAGGAATTTTTTACAATTCAAATTGGTACTCAGAACTGCATATTCCACTTCAGCAAGAATTATTATTTACCTTTCCCATTGGAATTATGAATAGAGAATCTTCGGAAGTTTCACTAATGCTAGAAGATTGGAACATGGAAGGGGGATGGCGTTTATTTCTAGAGGATATGGAAACAGAGGAGAAAATAGAGATACATCCAGGTGAAATAAATAGTTTTGAATATTCAATTGATATTCCAGATCAGGAAGTCAATTCTGATACTGATATTGATTTAAAAAAATACTCAACAAATAAACGATTTCAATTACTAGTTGCTTCACCAAACTATAAAGAAGTTATTCTAGATTCACCTGAACTAATCGAGTTAAATCAAAATTATCCAAATCCATTTAATCCAGCTACTACCATTTCATTTTTCATTCCCGAAGCAGTAAAAATTAAACTATCAGTGTTTAATGTGGTGGGGCAACCCATAGCAGTTTTAGAAGAGGGAACATTAAATGCAGGAGAATATCAATATGAATGGAATGCCACAGGATACCCTAGTGGAATGTATATATATCAACTAGAGGTTGGAAATAAAGTTATGACACGCAAAATGACTCTCGTAAAATAAATAATGAAATAACAATACAACAAAGAACCAACAATGAATTCGAAAATTGTACAAGGGGTGAGGGTACCAGAGATTGGATTGGGTACTTTTAAGTTGATAGGGAAAACAGGGCAAGAAGCTATACGAACAGCATTAGACATTGGTTATAGACATATAGATACTGCTCAAGTTTATAATAATGAAAAAATGGTAGGTGAGTCTATAAAACAATCCTATGTAGAGCGTGATCAAATGTTCATTACTTCTAAAATTGATAGATTAAACCTTGAGCCAAGTAAATTATTGACTTCGGTTGAGCGTACACTCATGAATTTAAAAATGGAGTATGTAGATTTGTTACTTATCCATTGGCCAAATCCAGATGTGGATATACGGATAACTTTAGAGACCATGTTTTCTCTCAAAGAGCAGGGTAGAGCACTACACATTGGACTTAGTAATTTCCCAATGAATCAATGTGTACAGATAGTAGAAGATATAGGAATGCCAATTTTTTGTAATCAAGTAGAATACCATGCAATGCTTGGCCAGTTTGATTTATTGGATTTCGCTGCTGATCATGATGTTTTAATAACAGCTTATAGTCCATTGGCACAAGGAGAAATATTGAATAATCCATTATTGTTAGAAATTGGGAATAAATATCAAAAATCAGCAGCCCAAATAGCATTACGGTGGTTAATAGAACAAGAGCAAGTAGTTGTTATTCCAAAATCAGCTACCGCTAAGCATTTACAAGAGAATTTTGATATTTATGATTTTGAATTAGAGGATGAAGACTTTTATGCAATAGATGATCTAGATAAATCAATGAGGGTGGTAAATCCAAATTTTGCCCCCAATTGGAATTAAATATTAGATTTTTGCTTCTGCAACAGAAATTACTTTATCGTTCGAATTCGTAATTTTAAACTGAATACCATTATTTTCTATATACGATTCTGAGATTAGCTGTTCATCGACAAAGGTTTCGCGTAAGAACAAAATCTCAAAATTTTTAATTTTTTGAGAGATATCCTGGGAAACAGTTTCAAGCATCCATTCACAATATCGCACATTATTTACATGGTTATTCATGTCTAGGTCTGATCTACGTACAATAATTCTCTTTTTGTTACCATCATTAGTAAATGGTTTTATTTTATTACGTTTTACTTCCGATACGTGAGGTCTATGTTCAAATCTTGTGTCTAACACAGATTGTGGAATTCTAGTTGGTCTTCTGGTATTTAAATTCATAGCCATCCAGTAACTCAAACAGTGACCAATTTCCTGTTTATTAGTATCAACGATACGATAATTACGATAAGCTCTCAAAGAATCACCTGCTGCAGGCCAAGTTTCCAAGATTATGGTATCTCTCCATTTTATTGAGCTATGCATATTGATATCCATTCTTTGTAAGACCCATGTAAGATTTTGTTTTTCCATATCTGTGATATCGAAATTTAAAGCCTTTGCATTATTGCCAGCCACTTCCTGAAAAAAAGTACAAATTGCCGGTAATGTTAGGGTACCCGATGTGTCTACCTCATTTGCCCGTATGGTAAACTGCTCGGTATGGAAGGTGTTTTCACTCATTAATTTTTTAGTGAACATAAAAAAATCCCTCATTAGAAATAAGGGATTATTAAATCACTTTTTTATTACCGACAATACAGCAATTCGCTGTCCCCATATCCTTATGTCATCTAGGATGATATAAATTGATGGTAAAACAACAAGTGTAACAACTGTTGAGAATGTAAGTCCGCCAATAATTGCCCTGGCCATTGGGAAATAGGGAGGTCCATCGCCTCCTATTTGAGTAGTACCAAGTGCAAGAGGAATTAAACCTAACACCGTAGTTCCAGCAGTCATTAAAATAGGACGCATTCTATCTTTTCCCCCTTGTATGATGGCCTCTCTTCGACTCATCCCTTCTTTTCTCAGGTGTAGGATATGATCGATGAGTACAATTCCATTATTTACCACAATTCCCATTAAAATGAGAATTCCTATCATTGTCATAAAATCAAAGGTTGTACCAGTGAGGAAAAAGAACCAAAAAATACCAACAATACCATACAGAATGCATGTTAAAATACTACTAGGATAAATTAGTGATTCAAATAATGAGGCCATTACTAAGTAAATGAGGAAAAAGGCTATTGCGATATTAAACAACATCACATTCATGGCTTCTTCATCGTCATTAAAGCTACGACCATATCCCCAACTGTAACCAGCAGGGTAAATGATTTGATCCATTACTTCTGATATAATAGGACGTGCTTTATCCATGGTAATGTCGTCTAAATTGATCGCAATCCCTAACGAGGTTTTTCGATTATCTCTAAAAATTCTTCCAGGCCCTTTTGTTTCTTCAAAGTTTGCGATACTTGATAATTTGATCGCCTGGTTGTTTCCAACTGCAATGGGGAGTTCTTGTAGATCGGTAATGGATTGGCGATCGCTATTTTTTAGAGTAAGTATAACATCAATTTCTGATTGTTCACCACGTATTCTCCGAAGATTAACCCCACGAACAGATTGTGATACGGTTTGTGCAATAGACGTAGAGGTAAGTCCATATGTTCTTGCACGTTCATGATTTATGCTTATGCGCACTTCATCTTTTCCTTTTTCTGCATCTGATTTTACATCTGAAAAACCATCAATTTGACTTAATCTCCATTCAACTTGCTCTGCAAGTTCTTCCAAAACATCCATTGATTCACCGTTTACGAACACTTTAATTGCTTCTCCTAAATTTCTACTTCTATACTCGAAACTAGGTTCTCCAATGGTTACTAATGGAAGATTTTTTTCTATTTCTTTCTTTATTTCAGTTACAGATTTGTCAGCTTTATCTTCATCAACCAATATAATAGTGGAAGTAGCAAATTGGGGTTCATAATAAGTGTATACCGATTCGATTTCGAACTGATTCTTATTGTCATAGAGATATTGTTCAACTTTATCTACAGTTTCTTTTACTCTATCGAGGGTGTAAGAAGCATTTAAATTATATCGAAGTTCTAATTCACGCTCTTCTACACGAGGAAACATATCCACATTCATACCAAGGAAAATAGGTAAGGCGCCACTAAGTAAAAGCAAAAGAATACTAATTGTTGATAAAGAACGTCGATCGATAAACCAACCAAGAAATTGGGCATACTTATTTGCAAACGTATCTATTACTGTTTCTTTTATCTTTTTTGGGGCAGAAATTTTTGATGTTAAAAGGGGGATAACAGTAAGTGAGATGAGTAGAGATGCAATTAAAGAGATAATAATAGGCATTCCTATATAATACATGTATGGAGCTACAAAACTCTCATTAACGATGTTTGGTAGAAATACCACAACTGAGGTTAGTGTACCTGCAGTAACAGCAATACCAACACGACGAGCACCTAGCACTGCTGCTACTTTATTGGCATAGCCCATTCTTTGATGTCGGTGAATATTTTCTGTTACAACTACGGCATTATCTACCAACATACCTATTGCCAGTATTAATCCCGTCATTGATAAGATATTTATCGAGATATCTAAAAAATAAAAAAAGCCTAAGGTAACGATCAGTGAGAAGGGTACAGCGGTAGCAACAATCATAGTTGTAGTAAATTGTCGCAGAAAAAAGAATAACATAAAAATGGATAAGCCAGCTCCAATAACTCCAGAATTCAATAGTTCTTTCAAGGAAAGCATAATACCATCTGCTTGATTAAACATTTCATAAATTTGGATTCCTTGCATTTCAGGTAGTTCGTTAATCCTATCGATTTCTTCTAAAATTTTGTCAACAGTGGCTATGGTATTTGCTGAAGATTCTTTAACGATATCTAGGCCAATCGCATATTTTTGATCTAAGTGTCGTGCATAATTTCTTATGGGCTCAATATATTTAACCTCGGCAATATCCTTTACCCTAAGGTTATTTTCACTGATGATGAGCTCTTCTATATCTTCAGCGTTTCGTAACTCACCTAATGGCCTTACCGTGTAGCGTAATCCCGCATCAGTAATTTTTCCTGCTGATGTTGAAAAATTTGATCTTTGTAAGGTTTCAGTTAAACGGTTTAGATCAATACCATAAGAAAGTATACGATCATTAATTAGTTCAATTCGGATTTCTTTTTTTTCAACTCCATACAAGGTAACCTGGCCAACACCGTCAATTCGCTCAATACGCTGTTTTAGATTTCGATTCAACAGGTCATAAGCGTTCGATAAATCTCTTTCAGACGAGATTCTAAGTTGTAATGTATTTGAACCTCCATCTTCAAACTTATAGATGTTGTAGTATTCAAAATCATCTGGAAGTTGATTTCGAACACTTTCAATTTTCTCTTTTATCTCAATAGCCTTTAGATGTATATCACTACCTTGATTAAATATGACCTGGATGCCGCCATTATTTTCCCCAGAATTTGAATTTATGCGATCTACCCCACTAATGGTTGCCAGGGCTTCCTCTATGGGTTTTATAACTTGTTCTTCAACTTCATCGGGCGAAGCTCCAGGATATGGAACATTGATATAGGCTCCAGGGAAGCTGATATCTGGAAAATATTCTAAAGGAACCAATTTAGTTGCGATTAGCCCAACTACAACTAGACTCACAAATACCATCATAGTGGTGACTGGTCTTCGCACTGAATGTTCAGTAAAACTCATGATTCTAGTGTTAAAGCTTCAAGTTCATCATCTAATTCATAGTTTTTAACATCCAATATGGAATACACTACTGGAATTACTACCAAAGTTAGCAAGGTAGACACTAGCAATCCGCCTATTACAGTGATTCCCATTGGTGCGCGTAATTCAGCTCCATCTCCAAACCCAATTGCCAAGGGAAGCAATCCTAAAGTGGTGGTTAGGGTAGTCATAAGTATTGGACGAAGTCTAGATTTTCCACCTTCCATAATGGCTTCTAATTTATCAACCCCTTTTTGGCGTATCTGATTTATCAAATCAATAAGTACAATTGCATTATTTACTACTATTCCAGCCAATAATATCAATCCAATAAATACAACTACTGAAATCGTGGTATTGGTGATATAAAGCGCGACTATTGCACCTATAAGCGCTAAAGGAATAGTGAACAAAATGATAAATGGATGGAGTAAAGACTCAAATTGAGAGGCCATCACCAAATAAACTAAAAATACTGCCAGTGCTAGAGCAAAAAGAAGAGAACTGAACGAATTCGACATTTCCTCATTTTGACCAGCGATTCGGGCGAAAGTACCAGTTGGTGTATTGGTTGTATTAATTATTTCTTGAATATCAACGGCAGCATCACTGAGGTCGCCATAGTTTAAATTTGCAGTAATCAATGCAACTCGCTGCTGAGAAGCTCTACGAATTTCACTAGGACCATTTGCAACTTTTACATTCGCAATAGCACTTAATGGTATAGGTCTTTCTGCACCGGGATTTACGATTATTTGTTGAATTTCGGACAATGATGACCGGTTTTCTTCTTTTGAACGTACTAAAACATCAATTTTTCGATCTCGATAGGTGTAACGTGTGGCAATATCGCCTCGCACATTACTTACTATCCGATCGGCTACCTCATGTACTTGAAGCCCGAGAGCGGCTGCACGATCACGATCGAATAAAATTTGAATCTCTGGCGATCCGATTTCCATTGTATTTTTGATGTCAGCAAACCGAGGGTTTCTTTCTAATCGATGAGCAATCTTATCACTCGCTTCTTTTAAATCGGTCAAATTAAAACCACTTATTTCGATTTCAACGGGAGTTGAAAAAGTAAACAGCGAAGGTCGTGCAAATTTATATTCTAGTCCTGGAATCTGACTAAGAGAAGAACGCATGGAACTCATAGTTGCATTCTCTTGGTCGGAAGAGGCATCTGATGCTAACATTACGTTCAATTCACCCCAATTTTCACCACCTTCATCAGGATTTGCATCCATTCTATTTCCAGTTCCTGCTATCGCAAAACTAGATCGAATATTTGCTATTGATTTGGTAGCTAATTGAACACTTTTTATAACTTCATCAGTTTGTTCGATTGGTGTACCTGGTGGGAGTTTAAATTCTACATTAAATTCCCCTTGGGATAATTGCGGAATTAATTCAAAACCGATTTTTGGTATTAACATGATTGATCCAGCAAATGACACGATTGCAATCATTAGCACCATTATCCGATGTTTTAAGGCACCTTTTAATACTATTTCATACGATGTTTCAATAGCTTTATATATGCTATCAAATACCAGTAAAGGGAAGTGAAACATCAATTTGAATACATAAGAAATAGCTGAAACAATATATTTAAATCCTTTTGCGATAAAAGTTGGGATGGTATAGAAAAAGAATAGACGTAAAGCACGCATACCATACCCAAAGTTCGTCTTTGGCTCGGGCAAAGTTAAAGGAAGGACTTCTTTTTTCTTACCACTTAGCGAAGACATCATTGGAATTAAAGTAATTGCCACAACTAAAGAAGCGAGTAATGAAAAAGTTACGGTTAATGCCTGATCTCTGAATAATTGGCCAGCAATTCCATCCACAAAAACAAGAGGAAAGAATACTGCAACCGTAGTTAAGGTTGAAGCAATAACGGCAGTACCAACTTCACCTGCTCCATCTTGAGCAGCCTTTAAAACACTTTTACCCATACTTTTATGACGAGCTATATTCTCTAATACCACTATTGAGTTATCTACCAACATTCCAATACCCAATGCAATACCCCCAAGCGACATAATATTAAGGGTGATGTCATTTCCATACATCAAGTTGAACGTGGCAATAATAGAAACAGGAATTGAAACCGATATGATTACGGTAGACCAAAAATTTCTCAAGAAAAAATAAAGTACCAATATTGCAAGAATACCCCCAATAATACCCGCATTTCTAACTTCATTAACTGCTGAGGATATGAAAACGGATTGATCATAAATTTTTTCCAATTTCATTCCTTCAGGTAAGGTTTCCTTAATCCCTCGAATACGATCTTCTACAGCATGAGCAACTGCAACTGTATTTCCATCTCCTTCTTTATAAATAGCAACTTCTACAGCTTCCATTCCATTTAAACGGGTAATCGCTTCTCTCTCTTTGTATGCTTGGGATATATCTGCAATATCTTTCAGATAGATAGAATTTCCATTTGAGTTCGCAACTATAACATTGCGTATTTGTTCAATGTTTTGAAATTCGTTTAGAGTTCTAACTAAGAATTGCTGTGTTCCTTCTTCTAGGCGACCTCCTGATAAATTTATATTCTCTGCCCGTAAAATATTTGTAATTACTTCTATTGGAACTTTGAGATAAGCCATTCTACGTTGATCAAGGTTAACTTGAATTTCTTCTTCTAGCCCTCCACTTATTTTAACAGCTGCAACTCCATTAGATGACTCAAGGTTTTTCTTTAACAATTCATCGGCTATAATTCTTAGTTGTTTTAAGTCCGATATATCATTTCTTTCAGTTTGTGGGTCTTTTTCTGTTACATATTCAATCTTTATTTCGTCTTTGTTAAGAGTTTCGCTCTGTTCGTTATCAAAATAAAGTGCATAACGCATCACAGGATCGAGTGTAGGATCGAAACGAAGGGTTACTGGTTTTTTTGATTCAAGAGGTAATTGCAAGGCATCCAGTTTTGCAATCACATCTAAATTGATTACATCCATATCGGTGCCCCAGACGAATTCCAATACTACATCCGATTGTCCAGTTCTAGATATAGAACGTACTTTTTTAACCCCTTTTACAATACCAACAGCTTCCTCAATAGGTTTAGTAATTAGATTTTCAATTTCAATGGGAGCAGCTCCTGCTAGTTCGGTTCTAATAGTTAGTGTTGGGTAGCTTAAGTCTGGCAGTAAATTAACATTTAGACGAGTAAGCGACACTACACCAAATAATAGAATGGCAACTGTGAACATACTCACAGTTACTCTACGTTTGATTGAAAAGTTAATGAGTTTCATTATTACTCCTTGCTAAGTCTTTAAAGTCCAACAATATGTACTTTAGAGGAATCTGTAAGACTACCTTGACCTGTAGTAACGACAATTTCGCCCTCTTGTAATCCATTTAGTACTTCTACATTTAGTCCGTTTACGTAACCGGTTCGTATTACTTTCTTAAACGCGAGAGAATCCTTGATAACGAATACAGATTGTGTTTCATCCTCGGATATAATGGCAACCTTTGGCACCATATGGGTATTGTCATGGGTATCATATACGATTTTGACACGACCAAACATACCAGGGCGTAGATCATTTTGTCCCTGATTCATATAGATGGTTACTTTGAATGTACCAGTTGAAGGATCAATGGTTGGGCTAATTCGTTCTACTTTTCCATAGTACAATTTGTTAGGTAAAGCATCCGCTGTTAGTTCTGCACGTTGGCCAACGTTAATTTTAGATCGTTCATGTTCAGGGATGTAAAGAATTGCTTGAATAGGGTCAAAATCAGTTACTTGAAATGCTTGTTGATCGATGCCAATCATATTTCCAATTTTGATTGATCGTTGGGAAACGACACCATCTATAGGGGAAGATATGTTAGTATTCTTATAATTTAAGTCTGCTAATTCAAATACAGATTTTTGAGATTCATATTCGAACCTAGAGTTTTCATACACTTCGGCACTAATTAGATTTTTCTCAAAAAGCTCAGTATTTCGTTTATAATCATTATACATGCGGTCCATTGAAGCCTTTGCTCGCTCAGTCTCAATGCGGTACTGATCATCTTCAATTTTGGCAATTATTTGGCCTTTTCTAATCTTATCACCTTCTTCAACCATAATCTCTTGAACAATTCCACGAACTTTCGATACTACACTTGCCTCATTAACAGCTTCTAAAGTTGCAGTATTTGAATAGTAAGCGGAAATAGATCCAAGACTTACTTCCATAACTTCAACTGGGATAACCAAGGTGGAGTCTTTGTCGGCTTTGTTATTAGAGTTGTTTTCCTCGGCATGATTACAAGCTGACATTAATAGCAAAGACAGTGTAATGTATGCTAACATAGTGTTGTGTTGTAAGATGTTCATTCTATGATTGATTTAGCTATTTGGATTGGGCCAATTACGCCTACTTTGATTCAAAGTTTCATGAAAATTCATAATTAAATGTTTGGACTATACGGCCTAAATTTTTTTTCGTAGTTAAAATTATTTTTCCCTCTCAATTTACTCTTAGTTATGGCTGAACTGCTGTACTGCTAATGATGGTTATTGTTCCTGATGTTTAAAATTTTCTTTTTTTTATTCTAAAAATGATTGTTTAGAGTATTCAGAGCCATTTAATTCAAAGATGAACAAATTAAAATGAATGCAGTAAATATAATTTTCTCATTGTCTAGGAAAGGGTTACATTGATTCAAACAAAACTTATTGGTTTCTTATTTAAGAATTAATAGGGAATCCGGTGTAAAACCGGAGCTGTCCCCGCAACTGTAAGTCTGAGTAATCTAAGTTGTAGTTCACTTCAAGCCACTGTCCATTTTGGGTGGGAAGGCCACTACAATCAGGCGAGCCAGGAGACCTGCCAATTATAATTATCAATGTTGCTTTCGGGAGTTAAAGCATCAGTTTTGAATATGATATACTTTCGATTACAGCTAGCATTAGTGCTACTATTTATTTTATCTCTAGATGCGCATGCACAATCAACAGCCGATTCACTTTGGCTTGACGAAGTTCAAGTAAGTGCAAGTAGAATTGATATCCTAGATACCTATCAATCTGTATCTTCATTTCGTATTGATTCAGCAATGTTGGTCTCGTTGAAGGCCACTTCGGTATCGGATGTACTACAATATTATTCCCCACTTTTTATTCGAAATAATGGTCCTGGAGGGCTTTCAACGGTTAATTCACGTGGGTTTTCATCCTCTCAAACTCAATTTATTTGGAATGGATTTGCATTAAATCATTCAATGCTAGGAGTTACAGATTTAAGTATAATTCCAATTTCGACGGTCTCTGAATTGTTAACTAGCTCCGGTTCTGGTAATACATCTTTTGGAGATAGAGGGGGCGGAACAATAGCAATTCAAACGAAAGGGTTCAAAGAAAAAGTTGCACTCTATTATCAAATTGGATCTTTTGGTGAACAAAAATATTCAGTAGAAGCAGGGGCGCGTGTATCCAAAGTTGATGTGAATATTTTAGCGGGATTTCAATCATCTGATAATGATTTTAAATATTCTATTCGAGAATTTAGCAACGATGCTGGAGGATTTATATCAGTTAGAAAGAAACGGTTATATAACGAAAATGAATCAGCAAGTGTATTGGTTAACATTCGATCTGATATTAAGCGTCATGAATTCCAAACCAAATTGTGGATTTTAGATTCTGAAAATCAAATTCCAGGAGGCATCTCTTCGGTCAATGATGCTGCATTTCAAAATGATGGCTTTGTACGATGGTTAACAAATTGGCAATTGTTGCAAGATAAAACTACTTATAACGGTTCACTGTATATAGCAAGGCAATCACTAGACTACATCGATGCTAATGCTTCTATAAATAGTTTAAGTGATATTCAATCCGATGCTATTGATTTTTCCATAAAAAGTGTATTGAATAACCGCTTACAAATAATAAGTGCAATTAGAGCAATTCGAAATAAAGCGATCACCTCAGAATACCCTACGGATGTACAAAGAGACGAATTGAGTGTAAACGTTAACCTGGTATGGACACCTACCGATTTTCTTTTCATATACCCTGCGATACATGGTAATTACAATACAGATTATGGAGTTAATTATTCGGCAGAACTTGGACTTAATACTGAATTGGTTAAAGAACAGCTTTTTTTAAAGGTGAATGCCGCTAGAAATTATGTGGCACCAACTTTTAATGATTTATATTGGCCTGGTCTGGGGAATCCAGAACTTGAGATCGAAGAGGTGGTAAAGATGGAGAGTTCGTTATTGCATAAACTTAAAATTTCGAACTGGAGCGTTGAAACTAAAGTCTTAGGTTATATTTCATCTATAGAAAACGGAATACGATGGTTGCCAAATGGCCAAGGAGAAAGTGCCCCGCAAAATATAGAATCTTTGGACTTATCAGGTATAGAGTGGTCTAGTGAAACCCGTTGGAATACCAAAACATGGGGGCTGCGAACTGGTATCATTATTACACAGGTTCTGGCATCCATTTCAGAAGAAAGATTTGAAAATGATGCATCTGTCGGGAAGCAGCTCATTTATACTCCTGAGTGGCAATATAAAGCAAATGTGTCATTCAGATTTAAACAATTAACCACATCAGCATTCTATAATTTTGTTGATGATAGATATTCATCCTCTGACCACAGTTCACCCTTTGATCCTCTTTCCTCCTATCAAACTCTAAACGTGGTAGCGAGTTTAAAATTTATGCACAAATTAGCTGAACACAGTTTACAAATTACCATTAGAAACGTATTCGATGAAGAGTACTCCATAATACGAGATTATCCCTTACCTGGAAGGCATTTAAAAATTTCAATCAATACTAACTTTTAAAACAAATACTTTAATGAAAAAAGCTACTATAATTATTGCGTTGGTTACTCTAATGCAGTTACCATCATTGGCACAAGATTTAACTTTAACAGAAGTTCTTGTGGGTAATGAAGGGAATTTCACCGCAGGAAATGCTACCATCACCCACTATGATTTTGAAACCCAAACTGCCGTTGATGGAGTGTTTTTTAATGCGAATGGCGTTGGTCTTGGAGACGTTGTACAATCAATAACTGAAATTGATGACAAATTATATATTGTTGTAAATAATTCTCAAAAGATAGTTATAGCAGATCCAGAATCATTCAATCAAATTGGCCAAATTACATTTGGAGCTGGAGCGAGCCCAAGAGAAATAATCGCAGTAGGAAATGATAAAGCATACGTAACAGATTTATTCGGAAACTACATCAATGTTGTAGATTTAGCATCCAATAGTATTACTTCAGATACTATTAGAGTTGGTAATAATCCTGATAAAATGTTCAATCATGGAGATCATGTGTTTGTTTCAAATAATGGGTTTGGAGCAGACAGTACGATCTTTAAAATTGACATAGCTACACACGCTATTGTTGATACTATTGTTGTACATAGAGGTCCTGCCGGTATGGTGGAAGGTGCTCAAAACTCAATCTGGGTAGTATCTCGTGGTTATTCAGGTGATTATGATAGTGATTATAATCTAATCCCTGGAACCTCATTACCAGGAGGGCTAACAAATTTCAACACCGAAACTGGAGAAGTGATAAGTACTCTGGAATTAAGTTCTGCTGGTGAGGATATAGGTATTACGAAAGATTTCAACGAAATTTTCGTAAACAGTGGAGGCATACAAAAGATTGATGCAAGCGATATGCAAATTCCCAACGAAACATTGGTAGAAGGAAATTTTTATAGTTTTAATTTTGATGCGGTTGGAAATCGAATTTTCACTGCAAATGCTAAATCATTTTCATCTGCTGGAGAAATCGAATACTTTGATACAACAGGCTCATTGCTTGGGGCATTTGATACAGGTATAATTCCCGGGGATATTTTCTTTACCTATGAGGTTGCAACTACTGCACATACAGAATCTATAGATAATGTGGAAAACTTTAGACTCTCGCAAAATTATCCTAATCCCTTTAATCCATCCACAAATATTGAATTTTCTACTCCAAAAAATGGTAGAGTAAGTCTTAATGTATATTCAATTACTGGGCAACACATAGCAACGTTAGTTGATGGTCATCTTAGCAGTGGGGTGCATTCTGTAGCCTTCAATGCAAACAATTTAGCTTCCGGTTTGTATGTATATCAATTATGGAATGGTGAAACTATGCTTACTAAAACTATGACATTAATAAAGTAATTTTTATTATATAAATATTATAAAAATTAATAAAAATAATTATATAATTTAATGGATAACTATTTTATAGTTATCCATTTTTTTTTTATAGTATTTATTAATTGCATCAATAAATGTGGATAACTATTTAACTCTTTATTTTTAAAAAAAACGTCCTAAAGTATCATAAATCCATTTTTTCGCCAACGTATCTACTATTTAACCCTGTGTCGATATATGTTTTTTTATAATATTTTCGGTATTAAGCTTAAGTTAAGAAATTTGAAAATTTTCTAATGTGGATAAGTAAATAAATTTGTGGAAAAGAAATCAAGATTTAATTTGTGAGCGTGGTGTTGAGCATATATATTTGGAAGCACTTCTTTTGGAGTTTTGACTCGAAGAACGGGTTCACTAACTGTATAACATGAAGGAAAACTAGAAACAATTACGGATAACTACCCATGAAATTCACCCGCTTTTATACCAAGCCAGAATGGAAAACACCATATGATGAAATAAAATTTGTAAGTCGCACGTCTGAAATAAAAAATCCAGATGGCTCCCAAGTTTTTCATATGGCCAATGTGCAAGTTCCAGAGAGGTGGACACAGGTTGCAACGGATGTTATAGCTCAAAAATATTTCAGAAAAGCAGGAGTACCAGTAGCGCTAAAAAAAGTTAAAGAGAAAGGTGTACCCACTTGGTTGCAAAGATCTGTACCAGACGAGGAAGCGTTAAAATCTGTAGATATTAAAAAGCGCTTTTCGCACGAAATTGACAGTCGTCAGGTTTTTAATCGCTTGGCCGGTTGCTGGACCTACTGGGGATGGAAGCATGGATACTTTGACACAGAAGAAGACGCAAAAGCATTTTTCGATGAACTAGCTTACATGCTTGCAAATCAAATGGCCGCACCAAACAGCCCTCAATGGTTCAATACAGGACTTCATTGGGCATATGGGATTAATGGACCTGCTCAAGGGCATTATTATGTTGACGCAAAAAGCGGAAATCTAACTCGGTCAAAAGACTCTTACACTCATCCACAACCTCATGCTTGCTTCATACAAAGTGTAGACGATGATCTCGTTAACGAAGGCGGAATTATGGACCTTTGGGTTCGAGAAGCCCGACTTTTCAAATACGGTTCTGGTACGGGTAGCAATTTTTCATTAATTAGAGGTGCTAATGAACCTCTAAGTGGTGGTGGAAAATCATCGGGATTAATGAGCTTCTTAAAAATTGGTGATCGGGCTGCAGGAGCAATCAAGTCTGGTGGTACTACACGCCGTGCAGCGAAAATGGTAACACTCGACCTTGACCATCCAGATATTGAAGAATATATCAGCTGGAAAGTAAAAGAAGAGCAGAAGGTTGCTGCATTAGTAGCAGGATCCAAAATCACTCAAAAACATCTCAAAGAAATAATCAAACTGTGCCACACCCCAGTAGAAATCGAAGGACGTACCTTCAATGGGGCAATGAGTCGCGATCCACTTAAGAATAAAAAGCTTGGATCTGTAATACGTCAAGCCAAACGTGATCAAGTTCCTCTTAACTACATCGAACGTGTCATTCAATTAGCAGCTCAAGGTTTTACGGATCTTGAATTTGAAACCTACGATACTGATTGGAACTCAGAAGCATATGCAACGGTAGCTGGGCAAAACTCAAACAATTCAGTTCGTGTGCCAAATACCTTTATGAAGGCAGTTAAAGATAATTCGAATTGGAATTTATACTGGAGGGTAGAAAAAGAAAAAGCAGAACTAGAGGGTCGCGAACCAGAACCATGTAAAACTATTCCAGCATCAGAAATGTGGGATCAAATAGCTTATGCAGCATGGGCAAGTGCCGATCCAGGTACACAGTACCACGATACGATCAATGAATGGCATACTTGTCCTGTAGACGGAGAAATACGAGCAAGTAATCCTTGCTCAGAGTACATGTTTTTAGATAACACAGCATGTAATCTGGCGTCTCTAAACTTAATGAAGTTTTTCACGGATGATACCTATGCTGAATTTGATGTTGAGTCTCTTAGATTCGCAAGTAGAATTTGGACAACAGTGTTGGAAATCTCTGTTTTAATGGCACAATTTCCATCAAAAGAAATCGCAGAACTTTCTTATGTATACCGAACGCTTGGTTTAGGCTATGCAAACATAGGTGCTGCCCTTATGGTACAAGGAATTCCATACGACTCCGACGAAGCAGCAGCTACGACAGGTGCAATTACAGCTATCATGCATATGAAAGCATATGAAACTAGTGCAGAGCTTGCCAGTGAATTAGGGGCTTTTTCAGGGTATGAAAAAAATAAAGAACATATGCTAAGGGTAATGAGAAATCATCGCCGTGCAGCATATAATGTAGATCCCGAACAATACGAAGGACTAACAGTAAAACCGTACGGCATAAATGCTTCTATTTGTCCGGAATATCTATTAAAAGCAGCACAGGATACCTCTGATGCCGCCCTCGAATTGGGAGAAAAACATGGATATCGTAATGCTCAAGTAACAGTGTTAGCACCAACTGGCACCATCGGTTTAGTAATGGATTGCGATACTACAGGTATCGAACCGGATTTTGCATTAGTGAAATTCAAGAAACTAGCTGGTGGTGGATATTTTAAAATTATCAACAACAGCGTACCAGCAGCTTTAAAAAATCTAGGATATTCTCCTAAAGAAGCAGAAGCGATCATTAATTATGCAAAAGGCTCAGCCACATTGGAAGGGTGTCCACACATTAATGCCGATTCTTTAGGCGATAAAGGATTCACAGCTGATAAAATTGAAGCTATAGAGGCAGCGCTCCCAAGTAGTTTTGATATCAAGTTTGCTTTCAATCAATTTACCTTAGGCGAAGAATTCTGTAAAAACGTCCTTGGAGTAACCGAAGAACAATTATCTGACTTTACGTTCGATCTTTTAAAACACCTCGGCTTTAGCAAAGATCAGATACAAGCTGCCAACGATTTTGTGTGTGGCACAATGACTGTAGAAGGAGCACCATCACTTAAAAAAGAGCACTTAGCAGTATTCGATTGTGCGAACAAATGCGGCCGTATAGGCACACGGTATATCTCAGCTTCCGGTCATATTAAAATGATGGCTGCTGCACAACCATTCTTGTCAGGAGCTATTTCCAAAACGATTAATCTACCAAATGAAGCAACGGTAGAAGATATGAAGGATGCATACATGCAATCTTGGGAAATGATGCTTAAAGCCAATGCATTATACCGAGATGGATCAAAATTAAGCCAACCGCTTAACAGCATGGCCGATGTGTTTGATGAATTAGAAGAAGAACTTGAAACACCAGCAGATCCACAAGTTACACAAGCACAAGATAAAGTGGTAGAAGTAGCAGAGCGTATTATACACAAGTATGTTGCACGTCGACAACGGTTACCGTTTCGTCGTGAAGGCTATACCCAAAAAGTGAAAATTGGAGGTCAAAGTGTATACCTTAGAACAGGTGAATACGAACAAGGCCAACTTGGAGAAATATTCATTGATATGCACAGAGAAGGAGCAGCCTTCAGAAGCTTGTTAAATTGTTTTGCCATTTCTATCTCACTAGGATTACAGCATGGAGTGCCTCTAGAAGAATTTGTGGATGCTTTTGTGTTTACTAAGTTTGAACCTAGCGGTATGGTGAATGGTAATCCACATGTGAAAATGAGTACCTCTGTTATCGATTATATTTTCCGAGAACTAGCTGTAACTTATTTAGGTAGAGAAGATCTAGCACATGTGCCTTCAGACCAGATAACAACTCGAGATTTACGACCATCTGGCACGGAAGCCCCTACTATTTCTAGTACGCCCATAGTTGCGGCAGTTGCACCTACTCCCGAACCTGTTGCAACACCACAAACAGTTGCTCCAATGGTAAAAGCTTCGTCTAGTTACGAGAGTGAGTATGACAAAGCCAAGCAGCTAGGCTATACTGGAGATGCTTGTCCAGAGTGTGGTAGCATGACGATGGTACGTAACGGTACATGCATGAAATGTATCACATGTGGATCCACATCAGGTTGTAGCTAATAAGTTATTGACCTAATAACAAACGTTTTCTTTCATGGAGAAACAGGATAAACCCTGATTGGTTGAACGCTGATCGGGGTTTTTTTAGATTTGCACCAATCCATCAAAAAGTAGATACTTAGTAAAATTTTGGAGGTACAATGGCAGATAGAGATCTGAAGGGATATTGGCGGATTAATTTAAAATACTTAGGTATACTACTCACTATTTGGTTTGTAGTTTCTTATGGCTTTGGAATACTCCTTGCCCCAACCTTAAATGAAATTAAACTAGGTGGATTTAAATTGGGCTTTTGGTTTGCACAACAGGGATCTATTTATTCTTTCGTGATTTTGATTTTTATCTATGTATTCTTGATGAATCGTTTAGATAAACAATTCGGTGTAAGTGAGGAGGACGAATAATGGATGTACAAAGTTGGACCTATCTTTTAGTTGGCATAACCTTCGCAGTGTATATAGGAATTGCTATCTGGTCGAAAGCCGCATCTACTAGTGAATTTTATGTGGCCGAAGGTAATGTAAATCCACTTACAAATGGAATGGCAACAGCAGCAGATTGGATGTCGGCTGCTTCTTTTATATCAATGGCAGGATTGATTTCTTTTATGGGATATGACGGCACGGTTTATCTGATGGGATGGACCGGAGGATATGTTCTTCTTGCTCTAACATTGGCACCCTATCTTAGAAAATTTGGGAAATTTACAGTGCCAGATTTTATTGGTGATCGGTATTACTCGCAAGTTGCTCGAACAGTTGCTGTTATCTGCGCATTGATTGTTTCTTTTACCTACGTAGCTGGCCAAATGCGGGGTGTGGGTCTTGTTTTTTCTAAGTTTCTTGAAGTCGATATTTTTTGGGGTGTAGTTATTGGTATGGCTATTGTATTTTTTTATGCTGTGTTAGGAGGAATGAAAGGCATCACCTACACACAAGTAGCCCAATACTGTGTACTCATTTTTGCTTTTATGGTACCTGCATTTTTTATTTCAATGCAATTAACAGGAAGTCCAATCCCACAGATAGGATTCGGGTCTACCTTAAATGATGGATCAGGGATATATCTATTAGATAAGCTCGATCAATTGCATGTAGAACTCGGGTTTTCTGAATATACCTCTGGTAATAAAAGTATGCAGGATGTATTTTTTATCACCGTTGCCTTGATGGTTGGTACAGCTGGTCTTCCACATGTTATTGTACGCTTTTTTACCGTGCCAAAAGTAAAAGATGCGAGAATATCGGTAGGGTATGCACTCATTTTCATTGCTATTTTATATACAACAGCTCCTGCAATTGCGGTGTTTTCTAGAACCAATCTCATTGAAACTGTAAGCGAGCAGCCCTATGAACAAATGCCAGAATGGTTTAATACATGGGAAGAAACTGGATTATTAGCTTGGGTTGATAAGAATGATGATGGACGCATTAATTATCGCCCAGGCCCAGCCATAGAAGGGGCACCCAGTATAATTCGTGAACATGGGGAAATTGTTCGAGGGAAATTGGGAGAACCATTATTAACTAACCAAAAGACCACTTCTAAAAATGAACTTTATGTGGATAGAGATATAATGGTATTAGCTAACCCTGAAATAGCTGGATTGCCAAATTGGGTAGCAGCCTTGGTTGCTGCTGGTGGTCTTGCAGCGGCACTATCTACCGCCGCAGGGCTGTTGTTAGTAATATCTACTGCGGTAAGTCATGATCTGATCAAAAAACAGATAAATCCTGAAATTTCAGATAAAGATGAGCTAAGATATGCAAGAATTTCGGCAGCAGTAGCTGTTTTGGTAGCTGGATACTTTGGAATTAATCCCCCTGGATTTGTGGCTCAAGTCGTAGCGATAGCTTTTGGTTTAGCAGCAGCTTCATTCTTTCCTGCTATTATACTTGGAATTTTTTATAAGAAGATGAATCGGGAAGGAGCCGTTGCTGGGATGGTTGCAGGATTACTCTTTACACTAAGTTATATAGTGTATTTCAAAATTCTATTTCCGGAGTTAAATATTCCAGAAAATTGGTGGTTTGGGATTTCACCAGAGGGAATAGGTACTTTGGGGATGTTAGTAAATCTTGCTGTTTCACTTACAGTTAGAACTACGTTTCCAGACCCACCTGAAGAGGTTCAGGAAATGGTAGAATCTATTAGATATCCAAAGCGAAAAAGCAGTTAATCTTTTTTTATTAAATATTTTATCCTACGTTGGAACTCATTTACCATTCGAACGTCTTAGATCAAAAATTTATAACATCATTCTATTAATATTTATGAAATCTCTGTTGTCAATTATAGGTGCAATTTTTTTATATGTAAATGTTCAAGCACAAATCACACCCGAATGGGTTCGATATCCAGCAATTTCCCCAGATGGAAGTCAAATTGTATTTACTTACAAAGGTGACTTATATGTTACATCTAGTACAGGCGGTGAGGAAGTAAAACGCTTAACCTTCCACACGGCACATGATTATATGCCCGTTTGGAGTAATGATTCTAAACATATTGCATTCGCATCTGATCGATATGGAAATTTTGATATTTTCACAATGTCAGTGAAAGGAGGAGAAGCAACTCGTTTAACCTTCCATTCTTCCGATGAATCGCCGTATTCCTTTTCAGAAGATGATAAGACGATATTTTTTGGTGCTTTTCGACAGGATTTCGTAAACCATCGGCAGCATCCAACGCCAAGCCAAACAGAATTATACACAGTTCCTGTTTCTGGAGGGAAAATTAAACAAGTACTTACAGTGCCAGCAGAATACGTTGCATTGAAAGCTGATGGCAGAGGGTTTTTGTATCAGGATAAACCCGGAGGAGAAAATATATGGAGAAAGCATCATGAATCGGCAGTAACACGAGATATTTGGATGTATAATTTTGATAGTAAAGAGCATACCCAACTCACAAAATATGAGGGAGAAGATCGAAATCCTGTATGGAATGCTGACGAGTCCGCCTTTTATTTTTTAAGTGGAAGAGCTGGTACCATTAATGTTTTCAAAAAAGTAATAGCTACTGGAGAAATAAAACAAATCACAAATTTTACAACTCATCCCGTTCGATTTTTATCGGTGGCAAAAAATTCAAATCTGGATACAGAAAATACCATTGCGTTCAGTTATCACGGAATATTATATACCATGAAAGAGGGGGAAGAACCTAAGATAGTTCCAAATTTAACCATTAGGACTCAAGATGTGAGTAATCAAGAAGAAATAATTACCATAAATGGCGGTATTTCTGAAATGGCAATTTCCCCAAATGGAAAAGAAATTGCTTTTATTGCTCGTGGTGAAGTGTTTGTTACATCGGCAGAGGGTAAATACACTAAAAGATTAACCTCAACACCAGAGCGTGAACGTTTTTTGACATGGTCAGGTGAGGGGGATGCAGTCATTTATTCAAGTGAAAGAAACGGAAAGTGGAGTATTTTTCAATCAAAAAAAGTACGTGAAGAAGAGCCTTTTTTCTATGCGTCTACTCTAATAAAAGAAGAGATAATCGTGATGCCAAATAATGAGGTGGATAATTATCTACCGAAAATATCTCCAGATGGTAAAAAAATGGCATATATCGAAGATCGTCGAACTTTAAGAGTGATGGATCTCACAACACGTAAAACAGTTACACTATTAACACCCAATGAACTTTTTCATATGCGTGATGGGGATAAAAATTTTACTTGGAGTCCTGATAGTAAATGGATCCTAGCTGATTTTAGCAAATTATTGAACAACAGTGATATTATTTTACTCGATGCTTCTGGAAAAGAAGAAATGAAGACGTTAGTTCCTAGTGGATATTATGATGTTGGCGCCCAATGGGTAAATGAAGGCAAGCAAATGATTTGGTTTAGCAACCGAAATGGATTAAAAAGTTATGCCACCAGTGGAAGTACTGAATATGACATATACTCCATGTTTTTTACGCAAGATGCCTGGGATAAATATAATCTTAACAAAAATGATTATGAGCTAAAAAAAGCTATAGAAGAGGCGAATAAGAAGAAAAACGAAGAAGGTGATGAGAAGGATAAAGACAAAGAAACTAAAGACGAGGAAAAGAAAGAGACTTCTTTGAGTTTTGAATGGAAAGGAATGGAAGATCGCGTGGCTCGTTTCACAATTCATTCCTCAAGAATTGGTGATGCAGTTCTCTCAAAAGATGCTAGTACCTTATATTATCTTGCACGATTTGAAAAAGGATATAATCTATGGAGCACGGATCTAAGAACAAAAGAAACTAAAATAGCCATTCCTTTAGCTACAAATGGGGGGAGCTTGCAATGGGATCCAAAAATGGAACATTTATATTTACTCAGTGGGGGGAGCATTGCAAAATTAGATCCTAAAGCAGGAAAAAGAACAGGAATATCTATTCGTTCTGAAATGATGCTTGATGCAGATGCAGAACGAAAAGCGATGTTTGAGCATGTGGTGCTAAGAACAAGTAAAATTTTCTATGAGCCTACTTTTCATGGTATAGATTGGAAACAAATGAGCGATGCCTATGCCCCTAAAGTAGCACATACAGGTAATGGGTATGAGTTTGCAGAACTTCTTAGCGAATTGCTAGGGGAATTGAATGTATCGCACGCAGGTAGTGGATATAGTCAAAGTTCATCACAAGGAGATGAAACAGCATCTTTAGGGATATTTATGGATTATGAATACGATGAGGATGGTATAAAAATCGCAGAGGTCTTAAAAGGTGGACCATTAGATAAAGCAGAATTCGACATACAAAAAGGTATGATCATCAAAAAAATTGATGGACAAGTAGTGTCAGCAGATGAAGATGTAGCCAAATATTTAAATCGTAAAGTAGGGGATTTTACATTGCTAGATATCACAGATGAGCGAGGAAAAAATACCCAACAAATAACGGTTAAGCCAATTAGTTTAGGGGCAGAATACGCCCTAAGATACCAACGCTGGGTGGATATAAACGAAGCAGAAGTCTTGAAACGAAGTAATGGTAGACTTGGCTATGTGCATATATCTGGAATGGGGGATCGCCAATTTAGGGGAGTTATAGATGATATGTTGGGCAAATATTATGATAAAGAAGCAATTGTAATTGATACCCGAAATAATGGAGGAGGAGATTTAGTCGCCGATTTGCAAATGTTTTTTACAGGAATTCGATTTTTAACCTATGCTACTGAGGCAAAAGTAGTTGGAGGTGAGCCTACTTCTAGATGGACTAAACCGGTCATTGCACTTTTTAATGAAAGCATGTATAGCGACGGACATTGCTATGCTAGTGGCTTTGAAGATTTAGATCTAGGAACTTCAGTAGGGATGCCAGTGCCAGGAACATGTAGTTTTGCTGGTTGGGAAGGATTACCTAATGGAAGTTATTGGGGTGTTGTACCTGTAAGTGCAAAAAATAAGGCTGGGGAATGGCTAGAAAACAACCAAACACATCCAGACATTTTAATTAAGAATATGCCCGGTGTAATTGATAAGGGTAGCGACCAACAATTAGAAGCAGCTGTAGATCAGATGCTAAAAGAACTAGATGGGAAATAATACCCTTTTTAAAACTTTTTATTGAAGGTGCTTCTATGCACCTTTTTTTTTCGCAGGTATAAACAATACGGTTTTTATCCCACCTGGTGTATTTCCTGTGGCTAATTTAACATGCTAAATAGAAATTTTGCGTTCAATTGAGTGCATAAATCGAGCTTTTTAAACAAAAAAATTTCTAGTACAGACTTATATGAGAGAAATCCACTGCATTTGTTACAAATCTAAAAAAAAGTTTTTTAAATATGCTTAAATAAAATTAAATCAATCAAATGTGTATAAAAAATTTGCAAAAAAAATGTGGTTCCGTATTGTTACAGAACCACATTAGCAGTGTGTTATACAAATCAAAACATAAAATGTACAACAATGAATAATAAACACTTTTTTTATAAAATTTTCACAAAAGCTTATTTCATTCTTTTAATCCCTTTAATTGGGTGCAATAACGATAATTTAGTTCCTGTTGCAAGCATAGAAGAGAGCTATGAAATAAGTGAAATCGATGCTCAACCAATTGTTGAACTCAAAGACAATGAGTTGATTCGAAGTGAACTGTTAGAACAGTATAGGCATAATATCACCTCTCAATATGGAGAGGCGTTATTGGAAAACCTTCAAGACCAAAAATATAAACTGCTCTCATCCAATATTTATGAACCTAATATACAACTAATAAAAGATTTGAAGCTTAAGCAAAAAGCGACCGATCAACTCTCAACGCACTTCAAAATAATTAATGAAGATGGTTCCTATGAAGAATTTTTGATGGGAATAAGAGCCTATGTAAATAATATAACTCAATACCAGAAAACAATTTCAACTACACAAAATGATGACGTTTGGATCGCTCTAAATCCAGACAAATTTTACCTTGAAGATGATGATGATGGCAATGAAATATGGCCAGTAACTTTTACAGCTAATCACATAACCGATGAATCTAGATCGATAGAAGTTGTTTTCGATAAAAATGGACTGGTCTCAGCATCAGAAATAGGGAAATTCAAACAATCAAGCATATCAAATCCAAATTTGATGTTTCTTGAACCAATTGTTATTGAGCCTTGTTTTCCTATCATGCAAAAATCTGTTTCTGACGATTGTGATGGCGGTGGTGGTGATTACAATCCTCCAAACCCACCAAGTAGGGTAATGACTGGAGTAGAGGTGAGTTTACGGGAGATGGAGTTGGAACAAATACGTACGTTGTACTTAAAAAAATGAGCTTAGCTACTACAGGTGATGGAGACGGTGCTGCCGAGCTTCAAATGTTTGTTAAAAAAAGCGATAATGATCTTCATAATTTACCTGTTAGCTATAAATATAATTTTGATAGAGTATGGCGATCTAACCCTTACACATCTTTTGGTCACAATACAATTATTCAAGGTGCTGATAAAGGAGGGTTAACAAATACCTATTATGTAGTGCCTGACATCAATCATGATGGAGTAGATTATTATTTCAGCAATTACAGATGGAAAACGGATGTGTTATTTGGACATTATACTGAATCGGTAGATTATTTTCCTCTCTTTAACTTAACCCAAAGCCAAGGTCCATGGCGATTTGCTCTTTCAGATGATGATAAAGACTATGCAGATATGTCTCGAAGACGTATAGGTTCAAGTTATATTCTAATGGATGTAAATACTTATGATATGGATACTGAAACGTGGCAGCTTACTGAAACTGGTTTTACAACGAGAAGCCATACCTATGGTAGTAGTGACGATCCTAATCTAGAATCAGGGGTCAGAAATATAACCGAGTTTAATATGCAAAGACTAGTTAACGGTGATAATGAGTTTTCTTTCGAAAAATGGTACGGAGCTGAAAAACATAGTTATACATTTGGCTTAGAAACCTACACCCTAAATTAACTACTAAATTTTTGAGGAGTCCCTAGGTTGGACTCCTCTATTATAATACTATGAAATCAACATTTATCCCTGTTTTATTAATAGCTATTGTTAGCATACAATGTGGCGTACAACCCGAAGCGGATACGGAGGAAGATAATCGTAGACTTCCTGATAAGACCCCATTTATAAGTGGTATTATTGAGGCATCCAATGACACCACTCACTATTACACGCAAGTTGTAATTGGTTATGCGACCGATGGTTTGTTTGTAGATGCGTACCAGGAACTTCAACATATACCCAAATTGCATAGCCCTACACTTTGGGCACAAGTAGTGTATACACTTCAACGGTATGTTTTGTCCTTTGAAGTAGAAAGCGAGGCTGAGGTGACCATTCATGGTCCATTAGATCACGCATTAGAGCGCCAAACAGACCTTCAGTACGAGGGGTATGGTATATATGGTGATTTAGATTATGACCTGGTGTTATTGGCAGGCCAACGCTATAAGTTAGAGGTAACATTGCCAGACGGTAGAATGTATTCTTCGACCACCATTATCCCAGAAGAAGCAGAAATAGTGATTCCCGATTCTGTAGGCATCGAGTTAACTTTAAAACATTATGGAACTGGAGCTCCCTACGAATCAAGTGATCTTAATGACAGATCGATCCTTGTTGAATATCCTAACCACACCTTTCTTACAGAAACACAAATGAATACAAACATTGATAGAGAATTACTTTATTTAGACCCTGAGGTCCCTTTTAGATTTGGTGACAGGGGTGATTATCTACGCACAACGCTTCAATTTTCTATTTGGTTAACGGAAAATAGTGTGGATTCACTTCCAGTAATATGGATACGCCCTTTATTTGAAGAATGGGCGAAAGAAAAACCATTAGAAGTACAATGGCGAAGATTTGCATTTTACAGTGAAGGGATGTGGCGAAACCATCAAGTTGTTAGTCGTGGTTACAATGGTGTAGGAGAAGAGTGGAAGCAGATGAATCAAGAGTTTGTAGATGCCGTTCGAAGTAGGGATTCTACATTTTTGTTTGATGTTTCTACCATTCACAAACAAAATAAGGAAGGGGAAATATTTCCTAAAGATAGTTTAGATGCGATTGGTTTTTTTGCTGGAAATTTTTCGGTGTATAAAACATTTACTCTCTATCCAATTCGAAATTTTAACATAGATTCAGTATTTGCAACTCAAGGTTTTTAATATGAATAAAATTACAATAACAATACTTATTTCACTTTTTTCTTTTTCATTATTACATGGGCAAGAAAATGAAAGCAACGCCCCTTCCTTTACCATATCAAAGGGGGATGTTATATGGGCAGGGATGATAGATGTTACCAGTAACAAAGAATATTACTTAAACGGTTCAGTCAGGCAAACTAACATCTTGTGGGATATAAGAAGACTTAAAATGATTAATTCGATGGTTGGTGTGGGGTTTCAAACACAAAATTCGATATATATTTTTGACTTTTTTGATGGGTTCCAATATAGCTATTTTAGTTTAGGTCCTGTGGTTAGAACCTATCTCTATCGGTATTCAAAATTTGTTACTTACACTGAAGCCGCAATGTTGTTAGGTTATGACATTGCATTGGCAGATGCGTTAGGTAATACGCAACATGGAGGGTTAAGAGTAAGGCGTGGTTTAAAAGTAGGAACTAGTTATTTGTTGAGTAAAAAAGCAGGTTTATTTTTCGAAATTGGTCCTGATTGGGAAGGGGGAGATTTTAGAACATTTGATTCACAAGCAATACAACTCAAATTTGGAATTAGCCTAATAAACTAGAAAAGGAAAGGACAATGAAATATTCTTATACATGGTATTTACTAATAATACTATTAATAACGATCAATACTACAGATACTTTTTCACAAACCAAAGAATCCTCATCTTTTACGAAAGGAGATATAGTTACTTCATTTAATCTAGGGTATACAGGTGCAGAGCGAGATGTGTATAACATACAGTTCGAACAATCGTTTAAAAGGCTCTCATTAAACCTCCAAGCATTTATTTTTATTACCGAAAACTTTGGATTAGGTTTAGACATTGGCAAACAGAATCTAGAACGTAAATACGTTTATGATGATTTTGGAGAAGTAGTAACTTCATATCGTGATCATAACTTCTTAATATATAGCATTTATGCTGGCTATTATACACCCTTGGCATTATTTGGTGGGAATACTATAGGTTATATTGAAGGAGGTGTTTTAAGATTTCAAGATGAAGAATGGTTTATTAAAGGTGATTATTACGGTTATAAATTATCTACCGGGATATTAGTACCTATAAATACGCATACTTTTCTAAATGTGAAGTTGCAACAATTCTCCTATCAGTATGAAACTAGATATGGGAATAACAATATTAAGTGGCCAATAAACTTTATGTTAAATGTAGGTGTTTCGGTAAAACTGTAATATTGTAGAATCCTCTCTTACAAAATTTTTGAGGAGTCCCCAGGTTGGACTCCTCTATTATAATACTATGAAATCAACATTTATCCCTGTTTTATTAATAGCTATTGTTAGCATACAATGTGGCGTACAACCCGAAGCGGATACGGAGGAAGATAATCGTAGACTTCCTGATAAGACCCCATTTATAAGTGGTATTATTGAGGCATCCAATGACACCACTCACTATTACACGCAAGTTGTAATTGGTTATGCGACCGATGGTTTGTTTGTAGATGCGTACCAGGAACTTCAACATATACCCAAATTGTATAGCCCTACACTTTGGGCACAAGTAGTGTATACACTTCAACGGTATGTTTTGTCCTTTGAAGTAGAAAGCGAGGCTGAGGTGACCATTCATGGTCCATTAGATCACGCATTAGAGCGCCAAACAGACCTTCAGTACGAGGGGTATGGTATATATGGTGATTTAGATTATGACCTGGTGTTATTGGCAGGCCAACGCTATAAGTTAGAGGTAACATTGCCAGACGGTAGAATGTATTCTTCGACTACCATTATCCCAGAAGAAGCAGAAATAGTGATTCCCGATTCTGTAGGCATCGAGTTAACTTTAAAACATTATGGAACTGGAGAACCATACGAGACTAGTGTTGGAAATCATAAAGCTATACGTTTTGAATATCCTAAGCATACCTTTCTTACCGAAATACAAAAAAATACCAGTATAGATAGAGAATTATTATTTATAGACCCTGAGGTTCCTTTTAGATTTGGTGACAGGGGGGATTATCTACGCACAACGCTTCAATATGATATTTGGTTGACCGGAAATAGTGTTGATTCCACTCGAATAGTTTGGTCACGCCCTTTATTTGAAGAATGGGCGAAAGAAAAACCATTAGAAGTACAATGGCGAAGATTTGCATTTTACAGTGAAGGGATGTGGCGAAACCATCAAGTTGTTAGTCGTGGTTACAATGGTGTAGGAGAAGAGTGGAAGCAGATGAATCAAGAGTTTGTAGATGCCGTTCGAAGTAGGGATTCTACATTTTTGTTTGATGTTTCTACCATTCACAAACAGAATAAGGAAGGGGAAATATTTCCTAAAGATAGTTTAGATGCGATAGGGTTTTTTGCTGGAAATTTTTCGGTGTATAAAACATTTACTCTCTATCCAATTCGAAATTTTAACATAGATTCAGTATTTGCAACTCAAGGTTTATGACAATGATTATACCCTTTGTTTAGGTATTTTTTATCCGCTCGTACATAAAGAAATAAAGCTAAACAAATACAAACCAATAATACATCAATACCCTGAGACACCACTATCTGGGCTACCACTATCATTGGCGCCTATAAATACTTCTAATTCAGGATCATATATTATTCCCATAAGTCGTCCTAGATTGGGGCTTCGATAAGAGAGGGAATGCCCCATGGCCTTCAGAGCTTCCCTCGTATCGGGCGACATTTTATCGGGCTCGTAAAAAATCATATCTGGTAACCATTGATGATGGATTTTCATAGCCTCTATGGCCTTATCGATAGGCATATTAAATTCCAGAACATTTAAAATGGTTTGAAATGTGGTGTTTATTATGGTTCGTCCGCCAGGAGTTCCAATTACTAGGTAGGGTTTTCCATCTTTTTTGACGATGGTTGGACTCATACTTGAAAGCATACGTTTTTCCGGCGCGATTATATTTGGAGGTGTTCCAATTCTCCCACTAGAGTTGGTCATTCCAGGTTGTGGATTAAAGTCACCCATTTCATTGTTTAGGATAAAACCAAGGTCAGGTGAGCCCCTTCTTGAGCCATAAGTCCATTCAAGTGTATAGGTCATAGAAACAGCATTTCCTTCATTATCCATTACTGAGAGGTGTGTGGTACTCTTGCCGTCATAAAGTTGTCCAAAAAGGGAGGAGTCACTAACCGATGCCTGCTCCCAATCAATATGCTGAAACCGGTTTTGTGCATGTTCTTTGGATAGTAACCGATCTATAGGCATATCTGGATTAAAATCTGGATCGCCAAGAAATTCAGCACGATCAGCGTAAGCTCTACGCATACTCTCAGCTAAAATATGTGCATAGTCTGTCGAATTGAATTCGATCGTATCCCAATCTACTAACTCCATCATATTCATCATTTGGATGATACTAGCGCCTCCAGAAGAGGGAGGGCCCATTGAAACGATTTCAAAACCTTTATAGGTGCCTTTCACTGGAAGTCTTTCCACCGCTTCGTATTTAGAAAGATCTTCTTCCGTAATGATACCTCCATGTTCAGCCATATATTTAGCCAAGCGTTCAGCGACCTCACCAGAATAAAATCCATCATGGCCATGATCACGGATAATAGACAATGTATGAGCTAATTCTGGTTGTTTCCAAATTTCCCCCATCTTTAATGGAATTCCAGTTCCGTTGGTATAGAAGTTCTTCATGAACTCATCTGGCGCGTCGGTTTCAAATCGTTCTGCATGTTGTGCAAGCGTAAAACTGAGAGGAACTCCTTGATCTGCTAAGTCGATTGCTGGTTGTACTAGATCAGTCCATGGTAATGATCCATATTTTTGGTGTGCCATCCACAAACCTGCAACGGTACCTGGTACACCTACAGATAATAATCCATTATGATTGCTCATAGGGATATAATTTCCTTGTTCATCCAAATACATAGTCATAGATGAAGCTAACGGGGCTTTTTCTCTGAAGTCTATGCTTGTTGATTCTCCATCTGCGTTCATAAATACCAAAAATCCTCCCCCCCCGATATTTCCTGCTTGGGGGAATACAACGGCTAGTGCAAATGACGTAGCAATGGTAGCATCTATAGCGTTTCCACCTTGCTTTAAGATATTTGCACCTACATCAGAAGCAATCTTATGTTCTGAAACCACCATTCCGTTCTGATGGTAAATTTGTGAATTGCTAGGTGTAGGAAATAAAAAAAGAATAAAAAAGAAGAATAGTAAGGGGTTCTTCATGCTAAGTATATATTGGAATAAATGTATATTTTGAAAGTGCACTGTTTCAAGCTAAGAGAAAAAGGAACATTTCTGAATGTACTAACGATCTCCGTCAGGTGGAACATTTGATATTTCTTTTATAGGGCTTTTACCACTTGCAATTTCATCGAGTTTATCAACGGCATCCCATAAAGACATGGCTTCTTTTAAAGTAGTATCGAAGTAATCATTAACGATCGGATAAAAGTATTTCATACCCCAAACCTGTCTAGCTATTTCAGCTTTCATACGGGCTTCTGCCATCCACACTACGTCTTTAAAATAGTCTAGGGAAACAAATAATGAATCATTTCTATAATCGGGGGTGGTTATGGTGTTGTCTATGACCAGCCCTTCGTTAATCATTCTTGATTTAAATTCTTGAATTTCCTCATCCGACCATGTAAAATTTGTTCTGAAATTATCAAAATCGTTTTCCCATTCAGTTCTAAAAGTATCGCCATTATTGTCTAAATAATCTCGGACATAATCAAAAGCAACACGTTTTCGAATGGCAAAATTGATTAAATACCCAGAACGTGAAGTATCTGGTTGAATAATGTAATCGGGGACGATACCGCCTCCTCCATATACAATTCTACCTGCGTCGGTTTTATATTTCAGTGAGTCCGGAATTTCATCTAAAAACTCAATGGCATCGTTCATAGCATTGTCATTACGTTGATAGATTTCATAAGCATATTCTTCACCCCCACCTTCTGTGAAAGGTTTTTGAATTACTCTACCAGATGGGGTCATATATCTAGAGATGGTTACTCGAACCATACTTTTATCAACTAGCTCATATTGTTGTTGTACTAACCCTTTTCCGAATGTTCGGCGACCCACGATTAATGCACGATCATGGTCTTGCAATGCTCCTGATACAATTTCTGAGGCAGAAGCTGCACCCTCATCAACTAAAACAATAACCGGCTTATTTTTAAAAATACCGTCTTTGCGAGAATAATATTCTTGTGTAAATCTATTGTGTCTGCTTTTAGTAGCAACCAATTCGGTGCCACGCGTAAAAAATTCTTCAGCGATCGCAACGGCTTGACCTAAATAACCACCAGGATTACCGCGAAGATCGAGTACTAATCTCTCTAATCCTTGTGGTAGAAGCTCATCTAAAGCTTGTATAAACTCATCATGGGTAGTAGCAGCAAATCTATTTATTTTGATGTATCCCGTCTGATCGTCTAACATGTACGAAGAATCGACGGTGTAAATTGGGATGTCATCTCTTATAATGGTAAAATAAATGGGATTTAAAACACCAGGGCGTATAATGGTAACATCCACTTCTGTACCTTTTTCTCCGCGCAATCTGTTCACTACTTGCTCATTACTAAAACCAACTGAAGAAGAGTCTTCAATTTCAATGATTCGATCTCCCGATTGTATTCCTAGTTGATCGCTGGGACCACCAGCAATTGCGGTAATAACGGTAATGGTATCATTGATTACTTGGAATTGAACACCAATTCCTTGAAATTTGCCAGCAAAATTCTCTTGATCTGCTTCACTGACCTCAGCTTCAATAAATACAGAATGCGGATCTAGAGTTGAGAATAAACCTCGAATAGCAGATTCTGTTAACCGGCTCATATCTTCATCTGGGCTATTATTTGAAATGTAAAGATAAGCGGATTCAAAATTTTCATAAGAATCTCGTATGGAAATAATTTCGATATCTTTGAATGAAGTATCTATCGGTGAATTATCGATTTCTAGAGTAGAATCTGTTAAAGCATTGACCATGTATTCAATACTTTTTTTATACATTTCTTCTATATCAGGGGTACCAAAGTAGTTTTGAATAATACTACGCTTTGCTTGAACATATTTAGTAAGATTCGTTGTATCATCATTTTTTTTATTAAAGACGTCGTCTAATCCATTTAAATTTAAAATGAAAAGAACGACGGTGATAATCACACTTGGTATTAAAAATCTCTTAATAGTCATTTGAACACGATTTAAAGCTATACTATATAATACTGAAATATGCGGTAGATAGTTCTCATAATTCTATTGTAAAAAAATCGATGAGTCAAACCAAAGTTAAAGAATGTAATGACTCAAGTCTTTATCCTTAACAAGATCATCAAGTTGTTTTTCAACATATTGTTTATCAATGGTAATTTTACCGCTATTTATGTCGTCGGGAACGGCAAATAGCAATTCATCAAATAATGATGACATTATAGTGTGTAATCTACGAGCGCCAATATTTTCTACTTGAGCATTGACTTCAGCTGCGATTCTAGCTAATTCATTAACTGCATCGTCTGTAAAAACGATTTCAATACCTTCCGATTCTAACATCGCAATGTATTGTTTTGTCAAGGCATTTTTTGGTTGTGAAAGTATTTGGATGAAATCTGATTCAGTTAATGAATTTAGTTCTACTCTAATTGGGAATCTACCTTGAAGCTCTGGGATTAAATCAGATGGTTTTGAAACATGAAAAGCACCTGAACCTATAAAAAGAATATGATCTGTTTTAACAATTCCATGTTTGGTATTTACTGTGCTACCTTCAACTATAGGTAGAAGGTCTCTTTGAACTCCTTGTCGACTTACATCAGGGCCACTTTTACCTGCACCAGTAGAAGGTTCAGCAATTTTATCAATTTCATCAATAAAAACGATTCCTTGTTTTTGTACTCGGGTTAGAGCTTCTTGCACAGCTGATTCATGATCAATAAGTTTCTCAGATTCTTCATCTAACAATATATCTCGAGCTTCAGCGATGGTTACTTTTCTTTTAGATTTCTTATTTTTACCACCCAGACCACCCAGACCACCCAGACCACCAAGCATATCTTGCAAATTAACTCCCATTTCTTCCATTCCTGCTGGTCCGAAAACTTGCATCATTGGTGCTTTATTGCTTTTTACCTCGATGTCAATTTTACGATCTTCGAGCTCTCCTATTTTTAATTTTTCTCGGAATCTTTCTCTAGTTCGTTCATTTAATTCTTCATCAGAAGCGTTTTGTACGTTAAATCCAACTGCATCTTTGGTGGGATTTGCCGTAGATTTTCTAAGGGGTGGGATAAGAATATCAAGAATCCGTTCTTCCACAGCTTCTGCTGCTTTTTCCCTTACCCTATCCTGCATTTCGTCTTTCACCATATTTACAGCATAGTCTGCAAGATCTCTTACCATAGACTCCACATCGCGCCCAACATAACCAACTTCTGTGAATTTTGAAGCTTCAACCTTAACAAAGGGTGCTCCAGCTAATTTGGAAAGTCTTCTGGCAATTTCAGTTTTCCCTACTCCTGTAGGTCCGATTAAAAGAATATTATTAGGAACAATTTCTTCACGAATTTCTTCATGTGCATTCATCCTACGCCATCTATTTCTAAGAGCGATGGCAACGGATCTTTTGGCTTCTTTTTGCCCGATTATATACTTATCGAGTTCTTTAACAATTTGTTGTGGAGTTAAATTTTTTTCTTCAATCATGGTTGTCTATTTCCAAAATGGTTCTATTGTGATTGGAATAAATATCAATTTCAGCGGCGATTCGTAGCGCCTCTGATACTATATCTTTAGCTTCCATTTCAGGAGAATGTTTCACCATTGCTCGAGCAGCTGCAAGCGCATAGCTTCCACCACTACCTATAGTCACAATGTTATCATCTGGCTCAATCACATCCCCTTGTCCAGAAATTACTAGCGCATAATTATTATCCATCACTATAAGTAGGGCTTGTAGCTTCTGTAGAAATTTGTCTTTTCTCCAATCTTTAGCAAGCTCAACAGCTGCTCGCTGCATTTTGCCGTTATATTCGTTTAATTTTTCTTCATAGCGCTCAAAAAGAGTGAAAGCATCAGCGGTGGAACCTGCAAAACCTGCAAGTACCTTTCCGTTATGTAGTTTTCTAACTTTTTTCACAGTGCTTTTCATCACTGTTTTATCAAGAGTAGCTTGACCATCGCTCCCAATTGCAGCTTTCCCATTGTGGATGATACCTACAACAGTAGTGGCATGTAAATTAAATACACTCATACATAAAAATCTTTAGTTGTCGATAAGGTGGCAAGAACCAAGCCAAAAAGGTTATTTTGGTTGTCTTTGCTGACGTTGGTTCCCTCTATTACCTGATTTGGCAGAACGACCTGACGAACCGTTACGATGGTTTCCATTGCGACGGTGTTGATTACCACCCCGTTTATTTTGTGGTTTTTTTGTGATATCTAGGTTATTTCGGTCATGTTGCCCACTGTTTATTTCTTCTAACTCCTGACGGTTTAACAGCTCATCGATAGATTCACCGCGTAAAACAGCATCTGTTATGTTAATATCTGAACCAGCAAGGGTAGCATGAAATTCATTGAGAGAGGTATTTTCATCTCCGATGATCGAAATTTTAAGACCAAATTTTGTCATCCATCTCCATCGTTTGCTTATTAAGCCTTTGGTGAGATAAGATTTCAGATATGGATTCACATAAAGATCTAGAGCTCGATAGTTTGTGCTATGTTTAAATTTTCTAATCCAACTTTCTATATCGGTCACGATAGTATTTTGGCTCACAACACTTCCCGATCCTCCACACATTGGGCAAACTTTGGATACTGAATTAACCACAGACGGACGTATTCGTTGTCGAGTAATTTGTACAAGTCCGAAGTCACTCATGCCAATCATGTTGGTTTTAGCAGGATCTTTTCGGAATTCTTTTTTTAACTCGTCATAGATTTTTTTTCTATTTTTCTCATCTTTCAGGTCGATAAAGTCGACAACAATGATTCCTCCGATATCTCTTAATCGAAGCTGTTTTGCAATTTCTCTAGCGGCTTCAAGATTAGTTTTCAGTGAATTGTCTTCCTGTTTTTCTTTCGCGGCATATGGGCCAGAGTTTACATCAACAACATACATCGCTTCTGTTTGTTCGAATATAAGATAGCCGCCCATTTTAAGACGTACTCTAGGGGAGAAGATGGAATTTACATCTTCTGATATATTCATAAAATCGAAAATATGTTCTTTTCTTTTGTAGAGCTCTACATTAGGAAGCATATGAGGGGCAATCTGGCTAACATATCCCTTAATTTGCCTGAACATTTTGGGATCGTCGATAAGAACACGATCATAGTTTTTTGCAAAAAGATCACGGATCAAACTTTCTGTCATATCTAGATCTTTATAGAGTAGTGAGGGAGGCTTAGCTGAATCTACTCTATCGACGATCATTTCCCATTTGCGAAGAACATTTCTTAAGTCATCTTCTATGGCCTGCCCATCTTGATTTTGTGCAACGGTTCTAACAATTACACCAAACCCATCAGGTAACATTTTATTTAAGATACTTTTTAATCTACGGCGCTCTTTATAATTGCTAATTCTTTTTGATACAGCTATATAATCTCCCATCGGAATGAGTACTAAAAAGCGACCCGCAATGGTGATATCGGTAGAAACTCTAGGTCCCTTCGAGCCAATAGGTTCTTTAACAATTTGAACCAACATTTTTTGGCCACTTTTTAGGATATCTCCTGCAAGTTGTTGTTTCTGAACATTGGTTAAGTTTTCTTTATTATTAAGAACATCGTTCAATGAAGCAGGTATAGAGTTCTTTCCGTTTAACATGCGGATATAACTATCTAGGTGGTCACCAGCATCCGAAAAATGGAGGAAAGCATCTTTAGGTGTACCCATGTCGATGAATGCGGCACGAATACCGCTCATCACTTTATGAACTTTAGCTACATAAATATTACCAACAGTTCGTTGGTTTTCTTCTGATTCTATGAATAATTGTGCTAATTCTCCCTTTTCGATTAGCGCGATTCGGTTCTGATTGTCCGAGGAGTGGATTATAATTTGATTTTTCATCTAAGTAAACTTTTTCAAGGCACACCTGGTCGATCACAGCTCGCCATTTTCCTAATTTTGCAATGGTTCCATTTACCTTCCAGATCGAATGTTGAGCAATCGAAGGTAATTGTGTAGTGTGGCCGTTTCTTTTTGCGCCTTTTAATTCTTTTAAATTTGGTTGAGATTCCGCGGAGGAATCAAGCTGTAGCTGTTGCTTAATATTGATAAGAAATACTATGCAAAAGCTTATGAAACTGGTGCAGAAGCGATCTATAGATTCTTTTAAGTGATCGTCTGCTGATTGAAATTGATATGTATTGCGTGTATAGTGCAATGTGAAATAGTTAGAATAAAACTCTTGTGCTTATATTTTTACTGGATGTAATATAGGGCGAGAAATAGGTTAATGTAAACGCTTACTTGTAAACAGTTTTTATAGTTTTTAGATATTTTGTTGATACAATGTATATCTAAGTTGCTGATGTAAGTTAATTATCTTCTACTCGTCTAATTTTTGCTCCAACGGGATTTAGTTTATGCTCGAGAGCTTCATAGCCTCTATCTAAATGATATACGCGAAGAACTTCTGTTGTTTTTTCAGAAACCATGGCGGCTAACACTAAACTAACACTTGCCCTAAGATCTGTACTCATCACTGAGGCACCAGATAATGAAGTTTTCCCGTTAATAGTCACTTTATTTTTGTTTACATGCATATCGGCACCTAAACGAACCAACTCTGGTACGTAACTAAATCTGTCAAAATATACGGTATCCGTTACTGAAGAGGATCCATGAGCTTGAGTTAGCATGGTGGCCCACTGAGCTTGCAAATCGGTAGGAAAGCCTGGGTAAATAGCTGTTTCAATGGATACTGGTTGTAATTTATCAGTAGCCTTTACTCGTATTTCAGTTCCATTAATGATTACTTCTGTACCCGTTTCTTTTAATAAGTCGGGGAAATTACCTAATTGTTCAGGATTGCAACCCGTAAGCAATACATCCGATTTTGGATGCATGGCTCCAGCAATCATATAAGTACCGAGTTCAATTCGATCGGGATCATTATGAATATTTATTCCAGAAAGGGTTTCTACTTTTCTAATTGTTAAAGTGTTCGTTCCAATTCCTTCAATATTCGCACCCATTTGTAGTAGCATATTGCATAACTGAACTACATCTGGCTCTTTAGCAGCATTATGAATTGTAAATTCTGTAGCTTTTAAAACGGACGCTAAGAGTAAATTTACGGTTGCACCAACGCTACTAGGGTTTAATGTGAAACTACCTCCTGGAATAGTATCTTTAGCTCTAGCAATTACATATCCCTTGTCTAAGGAGATATCTATCCCCATAGCTTCCATCCCTTTAAGGTGTAAATCCACTGGTCGTGGCCCCCAAGCACATCCCCCTGGTAGAGATACTTTAGCGTATCCATGTTTACCAACTAAAGCACCCAACATATAAAAGGATGCACGCATCTTACGTACTAAATCATACGGTGCTTCTAAATAGGAGACTTGGGTTGGATCTATGTGAATAGAATTTTCTTTTTCCTTAAAATCGACTTTTGCTCCAACCACACGCAATACATTGTTAAAGGTATAGATATCTTGGAGTCTAGGAATATTATTAATGATAACAGGAGAGTTTGCTAGCAAGGCCCCAGCAATAACGGGTAACGCTGCATTTTTCGAGCCGCTAATATGCATAGCGCCAATAAGTGGAGTTCCACCTTCAATAATAAATTTATACAATTGCTTCTATTTCTAAAATTGGGGTTTTCTTTTCAACAATTTGTCCAACAGATACATCTAATTTTTTAATGATGCCATCGATTGGAGACTTAAGTTCATTTTCCATTTTCATGGCCTCAAGAATTATAACAGGTTGACCTTTTTTTACGTCATCACCTACTTCTACCATTATATCTAAAATTTTACCAGGCATTGGAGAAGCAATATTTCCTTCTCCAGCACCCTGACTTGTTTTAAATCCAAGTTTATCGAGTAGTATTTGGTTTTCGTTCTTTACGGCTACTTTATACCAAGAGCCATCTAGAGTAAACTCAACCGTCGAGTCTTCCACTTTTACATTATCTATTCGATATAATTTTGTTCCCCGGCGCAGCATGAAACGACCATTATCTTGGGTAAATTCATAGTGTTTTGATGTCTCATCGATGTTGTACGTGGATGATTCTGCATCAACATTAATGTCTAGCGACTTGTCGGCAAATTCTATGCTAAATTTCATGCCAATTCTTTTAGTTGTTTCAATCCTGATTTAGTAGCTCGAAAAGAAAAATCTTGCAGATTGTCTGCATCATAAAAAGAGGTAGTATCAAGCGGGTCATTCCCATTATGAACAACTTCTATGAGTCTGTAATTGATAAGGTTTATTAGATCGTCTCTTAATGCACCAACTGGTAAACCTGTTTCATCTAGAAGTACTTCATAAGGTTCTGTAAAAATGAGTCTTTCCAAGACTTTTTTTTCTGAAGGGAATAATTTTCTCATGGCCTGAAGATAGAATCAGTTTTTACCTAATACAACTTCATTGAATTAATAGATCTCCATAGGTTATTAATCGTTGATTGCCATCAAAGAGGAGCATTCTATGAATACCTCGTGCTTGTTCGGCAGTAGATCCAAATTGACGAGTATTTATTAAAAAGGAAACAAATTCGAAATCACTAGTGATATCCATCACTTGTAAAGGAAACCAATTATTAGAGTTATTGAGGTAACCTAATTCAATGATACTACCAACGGGTGCACCATTAATTTCAACATCCAGATTAATATTGCTACCATATTGAACCGGATTTGGAAAAATTGGGCGAACATCAGCTAAGCCTATATAAAGTGGTGATATTCTCCAATCATCGTTATCAATTTGTACGATATCTCCTTGAAAAGTGGTCTCAGTATAATTTGAAGGTTCACCATATGCTTGTGTTTCAAATTTTTTCTGAGCATCGTCATTTGTACAATTGTTAAGAGCTACGCTAATGATGGCTAAGAGAAAAATACTGGAGTAATTTTTTTTCATTGATTTTTTTACAGGTATTTTCAAGAACTTGTATCTTACTTAAAATACAAACATTTCACTTTAATAATGTAATGGTTCACGTAATAGGCATTCCAAACTGTAACAAAATAAGAGATACAAAAAAATGGCTTACCAGCCAGGGTATCGACCATGTTCTAATAAATGTTAAAAAGGATCCTCTTACCCAAGACGAATTGAGAGAATTAGAAATTAAAGTAGGATTAGATGTTTTAGTGAACTCTAAGGGATCCACTTACAGAAAGCTTAATATCAAAGATTTGAATCTTTCAGAAGAAAAATTATTTGATCTTTTATACGAAAATCAGTCTATGATAAAGAGACCAATTATTGTGTATCAAGACTCAGTATTAGTTGGATACGATGAAGAGGCATTCGAAGCATTCTTCAAGGAAAATGAATTAATAGAAGATTGATTTTGAGTATTTTTAGAACGTCCATGGTATTGATGTTTTTGTCAGTAGTTGGTCTTCATAATGTGTGGGCTCAACCTACAGCACAAGATATTTTTAAATTTAAAGAAACATTTAAATACGAGGTAAAGTATGGGTTTCTTAAGCTTGGTGAGGTGGAAGTTACTATGATGCCTGATACTCTGTTTCGTGGAGAATTACACAAGCATTTGATAACAAAAATCACATCAAACCCAAAAATCCCATTCATTGGTACAGAAATCGACCATTTTAATAGTTTATTTATAATTAATGACGACGGGTTACCTCAAACAAGCTACTATTGGAAAGATAATATCGATGAAAAAATCAGTAAAGATATCGAATACGATTTTGATCGAATCAATAACTTTGTTGCCTATAAAGAAGAAGATCTTACAAAGGACACTCTTGAATTAGAGGAACCTGCAACTGCAGGGCAAATTATATTTTTATTTTCACGACTTTTTGCAGGGTCTGGTGTAGATAATTCTATGATTATTTATGTAACCAAAAAAAAGGGATATATACATCTCAATAATGGTAATACCCTTGAAAAAAGAAATTATAGACCATGGAAAGAACCCATACATGCATATCTCACATCCGGCTACACTGAAAATATTGATGGTCCCTTTGGCTTTTCTGGCGAATTTCGTGCATGGTTTTTGGATGATGAGTTACGGGTACCGTTAGAAGCACGTGTTAAAGTTTTATTCGGTAATGCACTGATTAGAATTATCGATTATACAAAGACCGCATTATGAAAGAAATTATATTCAAACAATTACCTCATGCAAAAGGATTGCCATTACCAAGTTATGAGTCAGCTTCAGCAGCTGGTATGGATATTCGGGCCGCAGTGGATGCATCTGTTAAGTTAAAACCTGGTGAACGGATGTTAATTCCTACGGGACTTCAAATGTCATTACCCCATGGTTTTGAAGCACAGATTCGCCCAAGAAGCGGGTTAGCATTACGAAATGGAATCACCATGTTGAATAGCCCTGGAACCATAGATGCCGACTATAGAGGGGAAATAAAAGTAATTGCAATAAATCATGGTCAAGAAGAATTTGTTGTTAATTATGGGGATAGAATTGCACAAATGGTAATTGCTCCCGTTGTACAACTGCCAATTAAACGAGTCGATGAATTAGATGAAACTGATCGGGGAGAAGGAGGGTTTGGATCTACAGGAATTCAATGATAAAATATTCAAATTAGAGTATCCACTATTCGTTGGTAGTTCCTTTTTGAATATTGATAACGAACATTTTGGATTCACTTCAACCCTATATACATTTACTAAGAAACAACAAAAATTATAGAAGGTTGTGGGCTGCACAGGCAATTTCCAATTTTGGAGATTGGTTTGGTTTATTAGCGCTTTACGCTTTAATCGGCACTTATTCTGATTCTGAGTTTCTCCTTGGTCTTATTATCGTGGTTAAAATGCTCAGTTTAGCTGTATTTTCTCCATTAGCTGGATATATTACAGATCGGTTTAATCGCCGAAAATTGATGATACTTTGTGATATTCTGAGAGCAATAGCCGTTCTAGGAATTCTCTTTGTACAAACAGAATCTATGCTGTGGCTTGCATTTGTATTAACATCCTTCCAGATGATGATCTCTGCGATATTTGAACCTGCTAAAACCGCATCGATACCAAATGTAGCATCAAAGAAAGACTTAGTGAATGCAAATATTATATCAACCGCTACTTGGAGTATCATATTTACATCTGGCATGGCCATAGGGGGTTTTGCCACAGAATTACTGGGAATAAAAACAGTCTTAATTCTTGATGCAGGTACATATTTACTCTCATCATGGTTTATATACAAAGCAGTAATACCCCAAACTGAAATGACAGAGGAGGAAAAAGAAAAGACTAAAAATCCTTTAGTTGGAATAATTGATGGGGCTAAGTACTTAATCGAAAATCCACAAGTATTGCGACCAAGTATAGCAAAGGGTACGTCGAGTTCTTTTCTAGGCGGTTTAGTATACATGCTGATCATAATTAGTGAAGAAATATTAATGATGGGAAGCATAGGTCTTGGTTTATTATACGCAGCACGAGGTTTTGGAACAGGTATAGGTCCGATTATAGGGAGACGATTATTCCGAGACGAAAAAGATTGGGTGATGGTGATGGGAATAGCAATTTTTACATCAGGTGTGATGTATGTTATGGTTGGCTTTGCGGATGCAATCTGGGTAATGATTCTGTTTGTATTATTGGCTCATACTGCATCTGGTGCAAATTGGGTAAAAAGCACCGTGCTTTTACAAAAGCGAACCATCGATGTATTCAGAGGAAGAGTATTCTCCACAGAATGGTTGCTATTTACCATTATGAATTCTATTTCGGTAGTATGCGCTTCTCTTATTCTAGAATATCAAATCATGAATGTTAAAGATCTAATGATGATATATGGTGTACTAATGGGATTAGCAGGAATATGGTGGAGCTTCACAATTACTCAAAAAGAGAAGACCTATCAGAAGAAGCTTTTAACGAAAAATATGATAGTATCAGAATAGAATTCACTGTAATGAAACATTCTGTTGCAAATTGTTCTGATTTAAAAATTTGGGAAAATTGATTCAAAACCTTCAAAACTAATATATCTTGACGCGCTCACTTCACTGTATTTTGAATTTTTTCATTTCTTAAAATTATAATGTCGAATGAAATATCACATGCGATAAAATGATATAATTTGCCCACAATATCTGTATTGATGGTGTTAAACAACACTCTTTATTGGATATAACATCAAGCTGACCAAGCAGATAAAGAGGGCTGCATAATGTCTATAAAAATGCTTTTAAAAGTGTAAAATATTCCATCACCAAGAAATACCATTCTTGAATTAAGGAATATGATTTTTTAAATCAAGAAGGTGGGTTTTTCTTATATTTGTAGATAATTCAAAACACAATATTTTTTGTTGAAGACCTGGAAATACATTGTTGCGATTTGGCTTACCATAGTAATAATTGGTGGCTTTTTAATTCATATTCCAAGTATCCCTATTTTAGAACAAACCGCACGTAATCTTTTCTTTCATGTGCCTATGTGGATGGCTATGTATGCAATGTTTTTGACAAGTTGTGTTTACAGTATTCGTTATTTGAATGCACCAACTATGGTATTTGATATCAAAGCGGAATCAGCGGCTAGAGTAGGCATGATTTTTGGACTATGTGGATTGTTAACCGGTTCACTTTGGGCACGATTTACTTGGGGAACTTGGTGGACGTTTTCTGAACCTAAAATGAATTTAGCAGCGTTAGCTATGATGATTTACGTAGCCTACTTTGTGTTGCGATCTGCCTTTGAAGACGAAGATAAAAGAGCAAAAATTGCTGCAGTATATAACATTTTTGCAGTTACCACGATCCCGTTTTTAATTTATGTTGTCCCAAGGCAGCTTACAAGCCTACATCCAGGTGCGGATGGAAACCCTGCCTTTTCTGAAATTACCGCAGCTGAACTACGCTATATTTTGTACCCCGCTATGGTCGGTTTTATAGCACTTTCGTTTTGGTTATATGACATCTTACACCGTTACAAAACGGTCAATTATAACGTAGACTTTAAACAACAAAATTAACTCATGGAAACAGATTCAACGGCAATAGTAGATACTCTTACACAAGCCTACACTGAAATTTGGGCTGGGAATGAGACGGTTGAACCAACCAACGCTTTTATTGCTTTTATGTATTCAAGTGATTTGATCTATGTGGTTTTAGGAGTAACACTCATTATATGGACCATCTTATTATTTTTCATGATTCGAGTAGATCGTAAAGTAGCCTCTCTTGAAGTAAAAATTAATTCGGAAGAAAATGAAGCCTAAATTACTACTAGGAATAATAGCTATTGTGGGATTTACCTCTTTATTGATGGTGAATTTTGGAAATAGCATTAGCACATACACCGATTTTGAACAAGCATCTGAAATGAATTCAGCACATATACCTGGAACGTGGGACAGTTCAAAAGACTATGGATTTTCTCGCGAAACGATGCAATTTACCTTTTACATGACCGATGAGTCTGGTGAAACAAAGAAAGTAATATATCCCCGTCCCAAACCTAATAACTTCGAAGAAGCAGATCGATTAGTAGTAATAGGTGAAATGCGAAATGATGTATTTTATGCTAGCGAAATGTTGATGAAATGTCCATCCAAATACAATGATTCTGATCCATCAGAATTTATAAAAGCATCTGAAAGCTAATTTATGCTAGATTTTGAATCTATCGTTGGAACGTTAGGAAAACTGTCTATTTCGTTATCGGTAGTATGTTGTATGGTAGCTATGGTCTACTATTTTCGTGCTGCAAATTTTGATAACGAGCGGTATTTGAAGGTAGGTAACTGGATGTTCATGATGAAAGGATTTTTCATGATTACTGCATCAGGTATTTTGATATATCTGATTATGACACATCAATTCCAATATTACTATGTATTTAATTATACTAGTTTAGATTTGCAACCTAGATATCTCTTTTCTGCCTTTTATGGAGGTCAAGAAGGTAGCTTCATGTTGTGGATTTTGTTTTCATGGGTTTCTGGTATAGGACTTATTAAATGGACACGGGCTTCATATCGAGCGCCAGTTTTGTTTTTTCTTTCGCTCACCCAATTCTTTTTGATCACTATGCTTGTAGGATGGAAATGGGGAGATTTTACAATAGGTGCTTCTCCTTTTCGAACACTGGCTGAAGAAATGCCGAATGCACCCTTTATTCAAGCTAATCCAGATTTTATCCCAGCAGATGGAAGTGGACTGAATGACTTATTAAAAAGTCCATGGATGATGATTCATCCTCCGATTTTATTCGTTGGCTTTGCTATGATGACCATTCCTTATTGCTTTGCTATGGCCGCATTATGGAAAAGAACATATAACAAATGGGTAGGTCCTGCATTACCTTGGACCTTAGGAGCGAATTTGTGCCTGCTAACGGCGATCTTCTTGGGTGGATACTGGGCGTATGTGACTCTTTCATTTGGAGGATTTTGGGCATGGGATCCTGTTGAAAATGCGTCTTTAGTTCCTTGGTTAATTGGCACAGCTGGTATTCATACTATGATTATTCAGCGAAAAAGTTCGGTGGCACAGAAATCCTCTTTATTGTTTGCAATACTTGCTTACATGCTCATTGTATATGAAACGTTTTTAACACGTTCAGGAATTTTAGCCGATTCATCGGTTCATAGTTTCGTTGATCTTGGTTTATACAATCAACTCCTTATTTTCATGGTGATAGTATCCGGTGTTGGTTTAGGGATGTTTTTTTGGCGCTACAAAGAGTTGCCATCCGTTGAAAAAGAATCCAATATATTGAGTCGTGAATTTATGACATTCACTGGAGCTGTTCTTCTATTAATCCTAGGAATAGTAATTATTCTTGGGACAAGTTCTCCTATTATTGGACTTCTTTTTAATGATAATCCTACGCCTCCTGAAATTAGTTTTTATAACGACTGGAGTATGCCAATTGCTATTATAATGGCGTTGTTTACAGTGCTAGGTCAATATCTATTTTGGAAAAAATATGACGTGGAAACCTTAGCTACTGCATTGCTTTATCCTACATTAATAACATCTGTTGCAACCTTAGCAGCAGTTATTTTTGGAGGAGTGAGAAACCCCTATTATATGCTCTATATTTTTGCAGGTTTTTTTGCAATTGTTGGCAATACATGGGTGATGGCTAGGTTGTCGATCAAACAGCCTAAGCTTATAGGGGGGTCACTAACACATGTTGGTTTTGGAGTCCTTTTAATTGGAATTTTAGCTTCCTCAGCCTTTAATAGCGCACTATTAGACCAAAGAACAAACAATTACAATGCAGCAGTGCTTGCTGGGGAGGTAGTTGATGAAAGAGGGTTTAAAATCACCCAAACGGTGGATATGTTCAAGTTAAACCTAAATCAACCAACTCTTGTTAACGATGAATATGTTGTTATTTACGAGGGATATGAAATTGATAATCAAAATCGACCAGGTCAACAAACCTATCGATTTAGATTCGAAGATGTGGAAGGGAATAAGCTGTTTTATTTATATCCAGAAGTTTATCCAATGCTCACAACTTCTACAGCTAATAATATTAACTGGTCGGTAGATCCTGATGTAAGAACTGGCTGGCTAAGCGATATCTATTTGTACATGGCAGGTAGTTCATACATCGAACGCCAAAACAAAAAAGCTGAGGAATCAGCAATAATCCAGCCTGTTGCAGATTCCAATACCATAGCTGAAACTGATTCATCCCAAAGTATTGAATTCAAAAAGGGTCAGAGTATTGAAATTGGTGGCTTTGTGTTCTCTTTTATTAATTTTGTACAAGCGGATATATCGAAATTACCTCCAAATACTTCAATTGGCATAAGAGCTCAAGTTCAAATTCTGCATCAAGCAAGCGATCAAGAATTTTTAATCGAACCATTATTTGCAGTTTTTGGTGAAAATGATAAAAGTTATGTGCTATCACCACCTGTTCTTTTGCCATCACATGATTTAAGTTTCCAGTTCTCTAAAGTTAACCCTGAAACGGATTCAATTGAGCTTACAATAACTGGTCTAGACGAAACGTATGATGAAGAATGGGTACTCATTGTAGCTGAGAAAAAACCGTTTATTTCGGTGGTTTGGGCAGGTACATTTTTGCTGATGGGAGGATTTACAGTATCCATATTGAGGCATTGGAAGCGCGAAAAATCAAAAAAATAGCATTTAGATAAATCTATAATTGTGAATAAAAACAAAGCATCGATATTGAATTATTTGATAAATAGAATGTTTTTTGTTCTATGTGGGTCATTGGTTTTATTATGTTCTTTTTCAATGGCTAGTGAAGCACAAAATTTCGATGTAAGTGAAAAATCGCCAAGAGGCGCATTTCTTCGTTCATTAGTTCTTCCAGGTTGGGGGCATCACTACATAGACAAAACAGATTGGAAGCGAGGTCAATTTTATATGGCCGCAGATGCTATCATGATATTAAGTTATGTAGGTATTAGAGTTAGAAACCATCAACTAGAAAATGAACTTCAAACATTTGCTCTTGCCAATGCGGGAATTGACCTGAGAAATAAAAATAGGGATATATTTCTTGCCATAGCAAATTTCGACAATTTAGACGTATATAACGATTACCAAATTAGATCTCGAAATTGGGATAATTTAATTACAGATTCTGCTGAAAATAGATGGAATTGGATAAATGATGAGGACCGATTCAGATATCAAGATAAAAGAGAAAAGATTGACAAAAATTCAAACCAATTACCAGCACTAATAACTTTGATGGTTGCTAATAGAGTGATAAGTGGCATCGGTGCTTTTGTAAAAGCAAGAAATGTGAATTTGAAGGTTCCAGAGGTTCGATTTTCACATCTCAATGAATTTGGTGAGCTGGGATTCACCGCATCGTTGCGTTTTAGTCTTTAAAAGCATAATGTCTAAGCGTTTTAAAATTGAAATTGAATATAAAGGAACCAATTTTTATGGCTGGCAAATACAACCTAATGCTCATACCGTAGAAGGAGAGTTAGAAGCGGCTTTTAGAACAGTGCTACAGGAGCCAACAGATTTAATCGGCCAAGGTAGAACAGACGCTGGGGTACATGCAAAGGGTCAAGTGGCACATTTTGATTTGAAAAAAGATTTTGACTCAAAAAAATTAATACGTGCTGTAAATAGTTTAGTATCCGATATTTATATTACTTCTATTGAAGAAGTTGATACAGAATTTCATTCAAGATTTGATGCTATATCACGCTGCTACACCTATACAGTGCTTAAATATCCATCACCTATTAGAGAAGATTTAGCCTGGTATCCTGGCTTTTCTTTGGATACTCATAAACTTCAAGAATGTGCATCGTTAATCGTAGGTGAGCATGATTTTGAAGGATTTTCGAAATACAATGAAGAAAATTATACCACAACATGTACCATCCTAAAAGCGGAATGGAAAGAGAGAAATGAAGAGTTTAGGTTTGAGATTGAAGCCAATAGATTTTTAAGAAATATGGTTCGCCGTATTGTTGGGACAACATGTGAGGTTGCTAGAGGGCGATTAACTAAAGTCGACTTCATAAATATGTTAAAAAATAAAAAAGGAGCCCTATCTAATTATACGGCTCCTTCTAAAGGATTAGTTCTTCAAAAGATAAAATTTTAAAAAATGAGGTAAACTAATTGTTACCCCATGAAGTGATTAAAATTTAAGAAGTGAAGCCTCCATTTCATCACTATCAAAATCCATATCCCAATTGTTGTTAGGAGGAATATTTGATACTGGAGGTACAGAAGAGCCATTTTGTGGCCTGTTATTAACTACAGGTTTTGGCGAATAAGATGTTGAATTCTGTTTCATTTCGAATTCGTTTAATCTAAAAAATCCTATCGCTTCACCTAATTGTTTAGATTGAACTTTAAGTTCATGTGAACTTGCTGACAACTCTTCGGCAGAGGCTGCGTTTTGTTGTGTTACAACACTTAATTGCTGAATTGCAGAATTAATTTGTTCAGCTCCTTGAGTTTGTTCTTGGCTAGAAATGTTTATGCTTTTAACCAACGTATTGGTGCGCTGAATATTTGGGATTAACTCCTTAAATATAGTATTTGTATTATCAGCTACATTGATACTACGCTCTGCTAAATTATTAATTTCTAGTGCAGAAGCTTGGCTACGAACGGCTAGATTACGAACTTCTTCTGCTACTACTGCAAAACCTAATCCTGCATCACCAGCTCGGGCAGCTTCAACAGCGGCGTTTAAAGCTAGTATATTTGTTTGTTGAGCAATCTCTCCAATAACACGTACTTTACTAGCTATATCTTTCATAGAAGTAAGTGTTTCGGTTAAGGATTCTTTTCCAATTTCTAGATCAGCTTCTGCTTTATCAGAAATTTTTGCTGTTTCTTCTGCGTTTAACGCGTTTTGTTTGATATTGGTAACCATTTCTTCCATCGAAGCAGATACTTCTTCTACGGAAGTTGCTTGATTATTCGCTCCGTTTGAAACTTGACCAGATGTAGTAGAAATTTGATCGCTATTAGTCTCAATAACATCCGAACTAGAGGTAACTTCGCCCACTATATTTCGGAGATTATCAACCATCAATTTCATGCTGCCATATAGACCTGTGTATTTTTTCTTATTCTGGAAATTAACATTCAGATTTCCATTCGACACTTCTTTGGCTACTTTGATAACATCATTTAAGTCTCCACCAAGGTTTCTTGCTGTGATAAATAAGAGTCCCACAACAATTAATACATCTAAAATAAAGGCAGCGATTGCCGCATTTATAATTTGTGAACTAGAGGTTGCTTTTATTTCTTCTTGTGTAGCTACTCGTTGAACTAATAAATCCTCTTCAATAGATACAAACTCATCAATATCTGCTCTAATTTGATCCATGTATCGTTTACCCATTTTTTTATTGAACTCTGTATATAAATGGATCATGTCATTGGTTTGTAATTCTTCTAAGCCAAGCGCAATTAGATGTTCTGCATAATCATTAATCCATTTTTTTGCGGGAGCTGCAATCTCAGGGTTAACATTATAACGATCTAGTTGTTCACTTAAGGTTTGCTTACCTAGATGGTATGGCTCAAGGAAGACTTCTTTTTCATTAAGCAAGAATCCTCTTAATCCTGTTTCCATGTTAATCATACTGATTATTATTTCATCTTTCGCTTTTGCAGAAAGGTTGGATTGATCAATCAGAGCCCTAAAACCGTCCATTTGTTGCTTTCCAATTCCGGTCTCTAAAATATCTCTGATTTCATCTTCAAGATACTCACCACTCTTTATGTTTTTTCTCAATTCAATGAATTTTGAGGCAACCTCATCATCCCATGTTTGAGCTAATTTTTCTACTTCTTTCAACCGCTGCACCTGTGGTGGGTTATCACTTACCGTGACTTGCAGTTCTTTTACTAAAGTTTTGAATTCACTTTCTCCTGATTTGTATGGATCTAAAAATTCTTCATCGCCACTAACTGCATATCCACGCATACCGGTCTCGCGATCTACCATAAATGCTACAAGTTGATTCGCATGATTAATTACTCTATGCGTATGTTCTATCCAATCACTAGATGAATTAAGCTTATTTAGATTAGAAAAAACGAGTGCACATAATGCAAAGAGTACAACAAGAGTGCTTCCAAAACCTAAAATTAATTGTGTTCTAAATTTCATTGTATTGTTCCCGTATTATTTAAAATTTGTATGAAAGTTTGACAACGCTAACAAGGACGTTATCAAGATTTGAGTTCACACCAGGATTAATTATATATTGAACATCTGGTTTTAAAGTGAATCCATTTGGTAATGCTAGCTTATAATTCATTTCTATGATAGATCGTGAATCTTTGTCAATATTGGCATCTGAAAGAGCAGATTCAGATAATGATGTTGATAGAAATCCAAAAAAGAACACATCATCCTTTCTATTTTGGAAAGGCTCTTTCATTTCGAAACCAGTAGCATAAAAAAGTTTCGAGAAATTATGATCTCCGGGGAAATACGTAGCTTCTGCAAATACTGATAAACGTTGGTCAAACGATAATGTATGATCCACAATAGAATAAAATCCAAGATCAGGGGATACGCTTACATTAGTATTATTTACGTCTAAATTATCGAAAGAGCCAGTGTGTTTAAATGCACCGAATTTATACTCGCTTGGATTACTTGCACTCACACCACCTCTATAAGTTACCTCAGTGATGAAAAATCCAGAATCATCTAAGTTCCATCTCAGATTGTGTTTATCATCATCAAAATCGTGTGAAGCTCCTGAGTAGAGGGCACTTTTAATTATGAAGCTGTTAACTTGGTGATTTACATATATACCAGGCATTGTTCTCGGATATATAGAAAAAGCAAAACCTAGATTAGGTGATACGCTAGGGAATACCCCAAAAGCAGAATGAACTGAGTTTCCACCAACTCGGCTAGAACCGAACGATGAATTCATGTCATGTTGTCCAAGAGTTACTTTGGTAGCATTAAAGCTATGCTCATACCATAACTCGAATAAACCAGTACGTTCAGATGCCTCATCTCTTGAAATAGGTTGAAAATCTCCTATTAATCGAGACGATGGAGTATCTCCATGAACGTTAAGTGCATTTATGAATATTCTACCACCGTTGTTTAAGCCTACATCCTTAAGAGATAACTCAAGGTTAAGCCCAATCTTACCAAAATATCCTGTTCCTTGTTCTAGTCCTCCACTATGATTTGTAACCACTTCGCCTGTCCATGAAAAACCAACTTTAATTTTTTGTTTAGAAATTAATTCATCATCTAAATCTTGAGAAGTCGTTATATTATGCTCAGAGAAAGAATTAACCTGAGCTATTGCGTTACCGCCTGCACATAGATATAATGCAAGCATAACTATACTGAATAGTTTACTATTGTACCTCATTTTAGCCTTTATTTATTAAAAAGATATTTTATTTATCGGTACATGCATGCATTTCATTAAGACAAATTTTCGAGATAAAATTATTTTAAATAGATATTGACTGTAGAATCGTAAAGTCTTTATATTTATTTGCCTGTTTAGGAGACACTAATAATCCTCGGTAGCTCAGTGGCAGAGCAATCGGCTGTTAACCGATCGGTCGTTGGTTCGAATCCAACCCGGGGAGCCAAGAAGGCCTTTAATGCGAACTTTCCCTTGAGAGTTCGCATTTTTTATATCCATCCATTCAGCCTGAAGCGCTTTATCGGCCTTATATTGTATTTCAATGGTACCTTCATTGGTCTCTTGGTTAACAAGAGATTCGACCTTATTTACCAGTACTTTTACTAAATCTCGCCTAGTGTCGATGTCACTTTTTTCATACTGATCTACAAATTCTTTCAGTATCGATTTATAGGTGGAAGTGTGGATTGGGCTCTGGCTTGTAAGACTGTCCAATTGTTGAGAATAAAAGTCCATCAAATCTTCCTTCTCCTGGATTTCAAGCAGAATATCCTCCAGCTGTTTTTCGTAGGTTTGTTTTAGCAATGAGGACTCCGCATTATCCGTTAGTAGTTGAAGTGTGTTCGTTTTATCCTTTTTCTTGGCCTTAAGAACCTTTTGTAACTGTGCAATTTGTTGTTCGATTTCTTTGACTTTATCCTCGCCATGATACTTAATCCGCTTTTTCATAGCTGAAAGTAACTCTGGTTCTTCCAGAAAGATTTTTAAAGAATTAATTACAAATCCATCCAACAGACTTACCGATAGATCTTTTGGGTTATGGGCAAGCGTTTTTCCTTCGTTGTTCTTTTTTACGCATTTATAGAAGTGGTATTTCTTATTGTATCGCTTGTTGGTCGTGCTTGTTACCGTCATCCCAGAACTACAAAACCCGCATGAACATAGATTAGTCAAAACCGCAGGGGTTTCACTGGTTCGATGCGCTTTAGGATCTACCGAATTTTGGGCCAGTATAGACTGCACCTTATCAAACGTTTCCTGGTCGATGATTTGCTCGTGCAATCCTTCGTAAAGCACGCCATCCATTTCATACTTACCGATGTAGATGTGTCGCTTTAATATGTGGTACAAGGATTTCTTGTAAAATTTTGAACCTCCTCGAACCAGTCCGTTACTTGTTACCCATTTCTTGTTGGTATAACCATCGTTATTTAGACTTCGGGCTACTTTACTGGCTGATTTCAGGTTCAGGTAGCGCTGAAATATCTCATTCACCAATTCGGCTTCTTCGGTATTGACAACCAATTTCTTGTTTTGCAGATCATAGCCCAGAATTTGATACCCACCCGTCCATAGTCCTGCTTTTATAGATTCAATCCGCTTTTCTCGGGTTCGCTCTGAATTCATTTTGCGTTCAAATTCGGCAAAGGCCATCAGCATGGTTTGAAGGAGCTCTCCCTGGATCGTGGTCGTATCGATATTTTGCGTTACAATGGTTAAAGCAACACTGTGCTGTGATAATTCATCGTAAAGCAATAGAAAATCTTTCAAACTTCTGGAGACACGATCTAATTTGGTAGCGATTACCACATCAAACATTCCCCGTTCGGGCTCATTCAGAAGTCGCGTAATACCTGGACGCTTCAGGTTCTTCCCTGATTTGGTATCGCTATAGATTTCAAACTCGGTGATTTGCAGTCCATCAATTCCTCCCATGGTATTTTTTTGATCGATCCATGTTTTGCACTGATTGATCTGGCCATCTAGAGAGCTAAACTCAAGATCGGATTGTTCAGTGGTTGAAACACGAACGTATATTGCCGCTTTCAAAGACTCTTTAGCTGGTTTCTTCGCCATACGAATTTGTAATAATCGTTTAGTTATATGAATGTAATCTAAAAAGAGAAGCCATGCTTCTCTTTCCGGAGTTATCCTACTCCATTAGGGCTGGTAGTAACAGCAATCTTCTTTCGTCTTCGATTTTTCTTTGGTATCGCTTCTTCCAGCCAGCTACGCAGTTGCCAGCCGGTAGCTTCGGTGATTACAAAGATGGTATCACCAAATAGCTTGGTCCGGTCTTTCGAGCATTGGGCTTGATGCGCAGAATCCAAATCAAAGACAGTGGTGAACTCATATTCTACGTTATCCCGCATAATAGGAGCCATTCCGACTTTCTTTGGAACGTGTTTGCCACGATCATTTTCTTCCAGGATGTATTCCATTTTAGATCGCATGCATACGATGACATGAATCTTTGAGAATAGAATTGCCCGGATCATCAGATCGTAGTTTTTATTGGCTTCATTCCAGTTGGTGTAGGAATTACCACCTCGTTTATCGAGCTGCGATTTGAACTCAAGGATCCCGTTCCAGAAATGAGAAGCTGAATCGATGATGAGTACCTCATACTTGGCTTCCAATGCTGCAACGGTTGGTTGAGTGAGCTTATCTATGCTGAAGGGTGGTTCTACACTTACTACATCAAAGTCGAAATCAGAAGCATACAGCCCTGCGCTTTCGTTTTCAGTGTCGATCAGTGCGATTCGACCTTTTTGGGCTATGCCACTCGCCAGTCGTAGGGCAGAATACGTTTTTCCGGCTCCGCTGGGGCCGGTAATAGCTAATTTTAGGAATGATCCCTTTCGAGATGCTTTGGTAAACATGTTACTTCTCCTTATTTATTTGATTCTTAGATGGGTGCCGCGCTCACCAAGCTCGGCAAAGGTATGCACGAACGGATCACCGGCTTCGAGCGCTGCTCGGATACGGGTCATATCGGGTTCTTTCACCACCCGAACAAAGGGATCGGGGAGTTCATCAAGCTGTACGTACTCTTTGAGCGCTACCGGCAAGAGTCCACCATTGGAAGCGACCTTTACAGTAAACCGGGCGGTATCTAGTCGCTGGGTACCTCTGGACTGGAGATACACTTTCAGTCGTTCTTTGAGCTGCCGAGCTTTTCCTGCGTAGCTGGTAGAGCGGGCAGCGAGTCGTTTCGACTCTTTTGATATCTCAGAAAACTTTTGAATCAGATAGCAATAGGCATCGACTTTGTCGGCCTGTTTGCCTTCGTATTCAGAAAGCCAGATATCGATTTCGTCCGTTATTTCACCTTCGGTTTCAGAGAGGAGTTCTTCTAACGCATGAAAGTGTTCGCCAATCTGAAACAAGGTTTCTTTGTTTGTGGTTGTTGGTGTTTTAGTTATAGTTGTTTCCATAGGTTTAATGGATTAATTGGTTGAAATAAAAAAGCCTTCCGGTATTACTCGAAAGGCTCGTTAGTGGCTTGGTTGTCATCGGGGGATCGCCGAAGCAGATGCAGCAAGACTTGCTTAACCAATTCGGCAGCGGCTTCGACCACATAGTACAGGCTACTCATGATTTCTTACCTCCCGTAATGACAATGATGATGATCTTGAGGATCAGCTTTTGGAGTTTCATAGTCAGTTCAGATATAGATTAGAAGTAAGCTCATGAAGCTTAGCGTGACGCTGCAGGATCTGATGCACGGGCGTGGTTTTTAGCGCCTCAGTCACGCAGTTATAGCCCGCCCACAGCGTAGGGGCAGTAAATACTTCGTGCCGTGGTTCCCACAGCTCTTTGAATGCTGCTGAAGACTGCGAAGCCGACAGTACGCCTTCTCCAGTAAGCATTCCCACATATTCATACTTCTGGCGAGTATTCATGCGTCGTGCTTTCATGGCCTGCATATCGGACTGGAGCTGAGAAAAGTTATGCTGGCACTGGTAGATGGCTGTGATGATCTGCTCAGTCAGGTCTCGATGCATAAATCGGCCTGAGTGCTTGCGCATGATGGTAATATCCCCTTTAAAGGTCATATTATCGCAGACTAGTACCGTGGAGCCAATAGTTAGCCCTGCACTCATCGATCCATCGTGCGAATTACGAATGCCGATAGCCAGCTTAAGTTCCTGATCAGGAGCCTGTTTGATCTTGCGATAGGTGATAACTCCAAACAGTTTCTGCCCATTTGTACTTAGTGCGTAGGCGTCTCCATCAAAGCGGTAGCCTTTCAGAATTTCCGAGGCAATGGTTAAGACATTGACAGCGAATTCGTAGTGGCCAAGTGGGGTATAGGTACGTGTTTTAGGTGGATCAGGAATGGTAAGTAGCTGCTCGAGCGAACAGCGCTGCGCTCCGCAGTGCGTTAATAATTGATGATTCATAATTGGTATAAGAATTAGGTTATTAAGCGTGATTGCTTAGAGTTCTTATACCAAGAAATAGTCAGGGTTTAGTCACTTTGGCACTTAGCAAAGGGCACCAGTATGAAAAGGGGTTAGGTAAGAGTTAAAGTGGCGGGTGCCACATTTGCCTCATTAGCGAGCTAGTTTAAATATTCTTCGACTTCGACCAAAACCATCTCTATGGGTGGGTGGTGTTATGATAGTAAATAAACCGCTTGATCCAGGCAATGTATACTTGCTCTTTATCATAATGAATCAAAAAATGCAGAATTCAAACAAGTTTAATTTTTCAGACCAAAAAGATGATGTTGATTAAGTAGTTAAATCAATAAAGAGTCATAATTGTACAAATATATGGTACAAACCACATAGGTAGGTGGTGATTTAAAATTCTTGGTTTTACACTTTCATAAAAAGAAAAAATGTTCTTTATTAAAACTTAATTTTTAGGTTAATAGGAGTAAAAATGAAGCGATTAGCTACAACATTATTATTAATACTTTTTTCAATTTCCGTTCAGGCCCAGAGAACAATTATTGTAGATAATACAGGAATAGAAGCAGAGGGAGATCATATATTTACAGATCTACAGACAGCAATCAATACTGCTCAATCCGGCGATATAATTCACATAATTCATAGTCCAAATTCATATGGCGATATCACTATAAATAGTAAAAGTAATCTTACTTTTGTTGGGATAGGCTATTATCCGGATATTCAGATTCCATCAGCTAGATATAATTCGGAGATTGGTGAAGTAAATATATTTCAATCTAGTAACCTTACATTTAGAGGTTTATATTCGCAGAACGGCGGTACAGGTGAAGGGTTTCAAATTGAAAATACTACCGATAACACAAGTTCAACGGATATATTTATTGAGGAATGTTTATTTCGAGATATTTATACAGGTAGTGGTGCAAACCGAATTGTGATTAGTAATAGCTACATTTACCAGTATATAGACCTTACAGGGAGCAATCACACAGTTCGAAATAGTATAATTAGAGATCAATCACCAGTAGTTAATAGAACAGATTTTGAGAATAATTTAATCGCAAACTTTTCCAATTTTACAGGAGCAGCTAACGATTTTACAAATAATATTTTCCTATACACTGGATCATCGGACCCACTTTCGAATGAAGGTTGGTCATTCGTAAACAATTTTTTCAATAGGGATGCTGGGCATAGCGTTGGTAATTTCGATCAGGACAATATTATTGGAAATCTAGCTTACAGCCAGATTTTTGAACAAGATATCCCAGACCTGTCCACTTGGAGTGGGTATAACGAACTTACCTTAAAAAGTACACTTCTAATCAATGCAGGAAATGATGGAACTGATATTGGGCCAACTGGGGGAAGTAGTCCACATTCAAGATCTTTATTATCTTTACCCTCTATTATTGAATTGATCACACCTACCAAGGTTCAGGAAGGACAAGATTTCGAGGTAATTCTCCGTGCAAAAAGTAATTAAAAGCCATCTTCAAAGGCTTTTAATTCTTCTGGTTTTTATAGCAATTGGTAGTAATTACAGCCTGGCACAAACACTAGTAAACGCAGAGTATTTTTTTAATACCGATCCCGGTGTTGGGAATGCAACTTCTTTGTCGATTCCTGGAAATGAAGAAGTAGATACTGAATTAACCATTTCAACCGATGGGTTAACACAAGGAATGCACACCTTGTTTGTTCGTGTACAAAATAGCGAAGGAGAATGGGGCATTCCGATGAAAAAGTTGATTTACATTAATGAACATGGAGATGAATTAACGAATATTGTAGGGTTCGAATACTTCTTTAATGTTGATCCAGGTTTAGGTGAAGGGGAAGCTATAGTTGTTGATCCTGCAAATGAAATTAATTTCCTGAGTACAATAAATACTTCAGGACTTCCTAGAGGTATGCACACATTGTTTGTTCGATCTCAAAATAATGTGGGTCAGTGGGGTATTCCTATGAAAAAGCTGATTTATATAGATGCCATCGATTCAGCTGCAACATTGGTGACCGAAGCTGAATATTTTTTCAATGTTGATCCAGGTATTGGCTTGGCAACAAACCTTGAGTTCAATGATAGCACTTCAGTGAACGTGCCGGTAACTATCAATATAGAAGGACTTTCAACTGGTATACATACCCTCTACGTTCGAGTTAAAAATAATGTAGGTCAGTGGGGAATTCCTATGAAGAAGTTGGTATACATTGATGAAGAAGATCCAAATAAGGTCGGGAATATCGTAGCAGGAGAATATTTTCTAAACACGGATCCAGGCTTTGCCGAAGCCACCGCATTTACTTTTGATCCTGGAACTGAAATTGAAACTACATTCACGGTATCAGGAAGTAACCTTCCGATTGGAGATCAATTTCTATTCGTTCGAGTTCAGGACGAATTTGGTAGATGGAGTCTGTATCACAGTTTCGCATTTAATTCAGTTGAAGTACCCTTTTTATCATTTATCGGGGATCTTGATACCCTATCAGTTACTACTGGAAATGATGAGATACCCATTTTTCAGGACTTAAGTATTACCGCTTCGGAAGGCATTGACATTGATAGTGCGTTAGTTTCATTTAAATCAGGTTTTATTGTTGATGAGGACTCACTGATACTTTCATCAGCTACCGGTTTTTCCATCGAAAATGAACAGGAATACATTCATGTGCGTGGAAATGGTACGGTAAGTGAATATCTGGAACTATTCGCTGAGTTGAGCTATAAGAATGTTTCATTGGTACCAACCGATACCTTAAAATCCATTGAATTCAATGTGTATTCTAGCGGGGTTGCGACCAATAAGATCGTTCGATATTTGGAAGTGAATATAGATTCGATGGCTACATCCAACGAAGAAATGTTCAATGAGGACATACCTACCAGTTTTAGTCTGGAGCAAAATTATCCGAACCCTTTCAATCCTTCCACCACTATTCAGTTTGGATTACCGGAAGCAGCTATTGTTCGACTGGAAGTATTCAATGTATTAGGACAGCGCGTAAAAGAGTTAGTAACTGAACAACTTTCAGCTGGTTTTCACGCGGTACCATTCAATGCAACAGATTTATCCTCTGGGATCTACATTTACCGAATTCAGGCGGGTACTTTTGTTGAAACAAAGAAAATGACGCTAATTAAATAGCTTTACTTCACATCATTAAATTCGATTCTATTCAAAATCATATGAAAAGCACAAAATTTCTTAGTCTTCTAATTTTTATGCCCTTATTCCAAGCATATTCAGTGCAGGCACAAACCTTCTCCATTCACGAAAATGGTGTGACTGTAGTCTGTGATGATGCTAATGTTGGTGATACCGGTGAGGTCAATGGCATTGTTTATACCAAAAGGACAAAAGAGCAAATTACACCAGAAAATGCATCTTCTACTTGTACTAGTGGGATAATCAACATGTCAAATCTTTTTAAAGATGTGACTGTAGAAATAAGTGATTTGAGTACATGGGATGTAAGTAGTGTTTTCACCATGTATTCAATGTTCTATCAGTCAGAATACGATGAAGATTCAAGTCCCTGGGATGTAAATCTAAGTTCTTGGGATGTAAGTACTGTTACTAATATGACCTTAATGTTTTATCAATCTTCCTTCAATGGCGATATAAGTTCCTGGGACGTGAGTAATGTAGAATCTATGTGGTCTATGTTCTATTTCTCTTTATTCAATGGAGATATAAGTGCTTGGAATGTTAGTAAAGTTACTGATATGGGTTTTATGTTTGTTGGGACAACGTTCAATGGAGATTTAAGTTCCTGGAATGTTAGCAACGTGACTAATATGGTTTCCATGTTTCGCAAGACCCCATTCAATGGAGATATAAGTACATGGGACGTGAGTAATGTACAAATTATGGACCGTTTATTTATGGAAAGCTCATTCAATGGAGATATAAGTTCTTGGGATGTTAGTAACGTGACTTGTATGAATTCCATGTTTCAAAGGGCGCCATTCAATGGAGATATAAGTTCTTGGGATGTTAGCAACGTGACTAATATGAATTCCATGTTTCGTGAGACCATATTTAATGGAGACATAAGTTTCTGGGATGTGAGTAATGTTACTGATATGACTCGAATGTTTTCTCAGTCTTCATTCAATGGAGATATAAGTTCCTGGAATGTAAGCAATGTTACAAAATTTGGTTTTGGGTTCATGTTTGAAAGCGGTATTACACAATCAACCTATGATAGTTTATTAATTGGATGGAGTAAGTTAGATCTTCAGAATAATATTGAAATTGGTTTTGGAGAAGTACAGTATTCTGGAATAGCTAAGATCGCAAGAGATTCTATTATAGCACAAAATAACTGGACCATTAATGACGGTGGCCTATTAAATAATGGATTTTTACTAAGTAATAATGGACTCACTATATATTGTAATGGTGCTAGTGTAGAAAGCTCTTGGACCTTCAATGAAATTACTTATACAAAGAGGACTGTTGATCAAATAACTCCAGAAAATGCATCCACAAGTTGTACTAGTGATATATCATTGATGAACTCTCTATTCAAAAATGCTGATCTTAATAATGTCGATATATCATCTTGGGACGTAAGTAGTGTAACAGAAATGAACGCATTATTTGAAGGTTCTAGTAACTTAGATACTGATTTAAGTTTTTGGGATGTGAGTAATGTTAAAGATATGTCCTTAATGTTTAGTGGAGCATCATTTAATGGAGATATTAGTACATGGGATGTGAGCAATGTAAACTCAATGTCAGGAATGTTTCTAAACTCTGAATTTACTGGGGATTTAAGTCAATGGAACGTAATTAACGTTACTTCTATGGATAATATGTTTAGTGGTTCAGAGTTCGATGGGGATATTAGTACATGGGATGTTAGCAATGTAACCTCAATGTCAGGCACGTTTCTAAACTCAGAATTTACTGGGGATTTAAGTCAATGGAATGTATTTAATGTTACGTCTATGGATAGCATGTTTAGTGGTTCAGAGTTTAATGGAGTCATTAATGATTGGGATGTAAGTAATGTTTCTAGTATGAACTCTTTATTTAGTGGGGCTCTAAATTTTAACCAAAATTTGAATAACTGGAATGTATCGTCTGCAACATCCAATAATGCAATGGCTAATATATTTGACAACTCAGGTATGTCAGGTCAAAATTTTGACAATACGTTCATTGGTTGGTATAAAGAAATGCCAAGCTATCCGGAAAATATAAACTTTGGTGCTCTAGGTTTAACCTATTGTTCTTCTGTAGATCTTATTAGTTTGTTACAATCGGAATATAATTGGAATATATCCGCTAGCGCTGAATCTATTTGTGTTACTGGAGTTGAAATTATTGAACCAGAAATAGGAACTGTTTCAGACCTCCCAATAACCTTAGTATGGAGAACAAAAGAATTAGAAAGTTCAGAAATAGTGAGACTTCAAATATCAACAGATTCTGATTTTGAAACTATACTCTTTGAACGCTCTTACTCAAATAGTGATACCACACAAATACTTACTGATAATGATCTTGATACCTCTGACAAATATTATTGGAGATTAAGAACTGAGAGTCCTGATAAAATTGGCTCATGGGCCACCAGTAATTTCAGGGTTAAAACCGATTTTGTACGACTAATAAGTGATTCAACTTTTATTGCATCTCCAAATTATGTGAATGTGATGCTTCATGCTCTTGATCGAAATAATAACGGGGTAGATTACTTAGAAAAAGATTCATTTGAATTACTTGAAAACGGATCTCCAATTTCAAATACTGAATCCAATTACCAAATTTCAAAACTTGAAGGGATTCCATTTGAGTTAAAAACAGTATTAATGTTAGATAACTCCTTAAGTATTGGGGAAGAAAATTTAGAACTCATCAAGCAAGCAGTTTCCATCTTTATAGAAAACAAGATACCGGAAATGGAGATTTCCATTTATGTATTTGCAGATGGATACCAAAAGCTCATTGATTTTACAGCTGATACAAATCTACTACTCAATACGGTTCAAAATATTAGCTTAACTAATATACCGGGCACTGATATTTATTCAGCAGCTATAGAGGGTTTAAACGCCTGGGAAGATGAATATTATTTGACCAATATTGTTCAGGGCTTTATGGTACTATTTACGGATGGTAGAGATCTAGCTGGTCGGCGTACTTTAAATGAAGTAATTGCAGAACGTGGTAATAAACAGGTTTTCACGGTAGGAGTAGAATTAGATCCCAATGATTTTGATAGAAATGCAATCGAACAAATCGGGAATGCAGGAACATTTATAGATGGTGATTTCTCTAATCTTGCTGTACGTTTTGAAACTGTTAAAGAAGAGTTGATTCAATTTAGTAATTCATTTTATTGGCTGAATTATGCTTCTTCAGGCAGAAGCTCTAATCGAGAATTAACTGTTAGAATTGTAAATAACTCTAACAATGCCCCTGATTCAGAGATCAATACTATTTTTGATGCAAGTTCATTTTATGCAGCTCCAATTGATATCGTTGTTAATGGAAGTGCTGAAAACCCACTAGGTGTAACAGAGATAAATATGCCGGCAGACTCAAGTATAGAAGTTAGAATTGAAACCGTATTTTCATACAATCTTGAGCCTTTCAAGTTTAACTTCACAGATGAGTCCAAACTTTCGATTGAATCAGTACCTGATAAGCCATTTGTATTTCGTTTTATAGCAAATGGTGAATTAGATGATATAATTGGTGTTGGTATACAAGACACTTCTCAAGTTTCGCTCACATTGAACAAGACACTTGTTGTTAATTACGATAGAATAACTACAAGTAATGAACTTAATGAGGATTTTATTCCAGAAGCATTTAGTCTATCACAGAATTACCCAAATCCTTTTAATCCTTCTACACAGATTAGCTACACATTAAATAATGCCGAAAATGTCGTGTTAGAAGTGTTTGATATGGTGGGGCAAAGGGTTAAAAAGCTTGTTAATCAAAAGCAAAATGCAGGAACTTACACAGTGAGTTTCGATGCTTCTGCGTTAGCCTCAGGAATCTACATCTATAGAATTCAGGCGGGTTCCTTCGTTCAAACGAAGAAGATGTTACTAATTAAATAAGTACAACTTGATAAGAGGTCTTCAGGCCTCTTTTTTTAACATATGAGTTAACTAGCCCAACCATTTGACCAACTAGTTGGAATCTAGCATTTGAGAGGCACCCACTATCAAAAATTGAAGGGTTGCCAAAAATTTCCCCAAAAAATATGAGGATTTCGTTTTCAATTGGAATTCCAATTTCACAATTAGGCAAGTTTAACCGGAAATCCACTCCAATCACCAGCAACTTCGCAGCAGGCGACAGGCCGTAAGGAATCAAGGAGGGTGAGCATCAACTGATAGCGTTTAACTGTAATTAAACATGGTCGTATGGGGCTTCCTCCTGCGAAGCTGGTGGTAGAAATGGTATTCTATTTCTTCTTCCTGCTCCGAAGGTGCTGGTAGCATGGTGTTGATGCTGGTCGAGGGCAAGAATAACGACCAAGAATAATGATTCACTACGATAATGGAGCGGATGCGATAGGAACAAAAAATTTCTTCAAAAAGATCGAATCTTATGGAATACAGTATGATATAATTGGTCTTTCCTATTATCCTTGGTGGCATGGATCTCTGATAGGTTTCAGAGAAAACTTGATTAGTTTAATTGATGATTTTAACCAAGACATAATACTTGTCGAAACCGCTTATAATTGGACTCCGACAGCGTATCTGAATAACGGTGATATCCCGCCTTTCGAGGAAAGCCCAGTTGGACAAAAAGAGTTTTTAGAAGCTGTAAATCGGACATTACTGGCAATTCCAAGTACAAAGATTAAAGGAGTATTTTGGTGGGAACCAGCAGTGACTGGATCTATTAGATCTAGGGGATATTTTGATGATGATGGTAATGTTCTGCCTGTTATAAATGTATTTGACAGCTATAAACAATTTTAAAATCGAGAGATTCATGTTTTTGAGGGAACAAATAAAAGAAGGTAAATCTATTGATCTTAGAAGCAGTCAAATAAAGGTCTCAATTATTCCGGAACATGGCGGGAAAATTAGTAGCATTAAGAGTTTAAATTCTGGTCAAGAGTTTTTAATTCAACCAGAATCAGAGTCACTAAGTAATATAAGGCTAAAACATGGAATGGAATTTAAACCACCATTCTCGTATGGGTTTGATGAGTGTTTTCCAACTGTATCAGAGTCCACGGTATTAATTGATAATAAAGCAATTATTTATCCAGATCATGGTGAATTATGGACTGCATCTTTTGAGCATAAGTTAATCGAAAATGATAGAAAGTGTCTTTTAACATATAAGGGGCATAAAAATAATTACATATTCAGTAAAGAAATCAAATTATTCTCGAATGTAATCACAATTATCTACCGTCTTACCAATAACTCAGATAAAGATTTTCATTATTTATGGTCTGCTCATCCATTATTATCAGTTGATAAAGGTGATGAATTATTATTACCAGAAGGAATAAAGAATGTTGAGGTTTTCTATTCATCAAAGAGTCATTGGAATAAAGGGGATCAAATAGATTGGCCAATTTTATTTAATGACTCCACTCTTAATTTTGTTCAAAATCCTTGGGCAGAAATCGCTTTGAAGGTATTTGCACGTAATTTAAGTATAGGAAAAGCAAGTTTATACCGCGCGAAAACTAATGAAACAATTCAATTTCAATTTGACACCTACAGAGTAGGTTCACTAGGTATATGGCTTTGCTATGGTGGGTGGCCTGAAAATACTTTTAATAAAGATTATGCAGTGGCAATTGAGCCAACTAACTGCCCAACTGACTCCTTATCCGAAGCAATTGATTTTAATATCCAGAAAACGTTAAAGCCACATGAAAGTGTGTCTTGGTTTCAGAACATTAGCATAATGCATGGTAGAATCACACCTTAGCTTATTATGTGAAAATTTCAATGATTTAAAGGCGTAATTACAAGCATTCGAAGTTTCAAGGTTATGGTTAGTAAAAGTGCTCGATACACCCTGACTTCAGAGTACTTTTTTTGACATGCATGTGGCAGTGTGTTTGTCTTTTTTTAATTATGGAACATTAAATGGAATATTTCTTGATATCCTTCTGGGTTATTCTTTTGCCATCTCCATGAATCAATGCATATTTCATCGATTCCTATAATTGCTTCCGGTATAACTCTAGCTTAGCCTTACATGTGCTGGCAAAGTTCATAGCTACATCATAAGAACGGCGACCGACGATTTCAAAAGGAATGATTTTATCGTAAGCTTTTTTAATGATAGAATAATTTCCAAAAAAGATGTTTCATTACCTGTGCCATTTGGTGTTAGATAGCCTCTATCCAAAACATGTAATTTTTCTCATTTACCAACAATTACTTGTGTGATATAAGTAAGTAATTTGTTTGAAATTCCTTTGGAATCTTCATCAATTATTCCTAATTCATGTGCACCTATTAGGTTAAAATATAAGAGTAGTGCAATACTTAGTTGATTGTTTACAGCAACAATTTCTCTCAATACAAGTTATATGAATAATTTTGTCCTACCATAAGGGTTGGTAGTTCAGGTCATACCCGATTCAAGTATGGGAATTTTTCTGGAATTCTATATATGGTAGCTGAAGAACTAACAACTTATATATTTATATTTAATTCATCCATTAGTTCACACATCGTAATGATCTATCTTGGTTGTTCCTACACTATTTAATTGGTTTTTGTACCAATTCCCCAACCACTTTATAGCCAGTAAAGTGAATAAAATAGCCTGAATATCATATTGAAGAAAATTTCTTTAACCGCTTCTTTATCACATAAATCAAGAATATAAAAGCAAAGTTTATTCCCGATATTTAAGAAATTCGATCAATAGAAGTAGCTTTGGAAATACTTAAGTCATCAATAATGACAACCTCATATCCTCAGTTAATAAGTTCAACTAGAGTATGACTACAATATGTACGGCACCACATGTTACTAAAATTTTCATATTAATTGTATGTATTCATTTGAATCTTTACTTAAAATCCTGTGACTGGATCAAGATTACTTGTTGTTGTTAATTGGTGATTATTTAAGTATGTTATCGATAACAACCAAGAATAAAATTCTTCAACCAGCCTCATTAATTAGTAGGTTAGGGAATTAGTAAGATTTTAAAATATCGAAATGGAAATCATTGATATTATTGTTTTCACGCTCTATGTACTGATGATAGTTGGTATAGGCTTATGGGTTTCTCGGGATAAAAAAGGGCATCAAAAAAATGCAGAGGACTATTTCCTTGCGGGTAAATCATTACCGTGGTGGGCAATTGGAGCCTCATTAATAGCAGCAAATATTTCAGCTGAGCAAATCATAGGTATGTCTGGTTCAGGTTTTGCAATTGGAATGGCCATAGCCTCGTATGAATGGATGGCAGCTGTGACTTTACTTATTGTAGGGAAATATTTGTTGCCAATATTTATTGAGAAAAAGCTATACACTATTCCGGAATTCATAGAACATAGATTTAATACCACACTAAAAACCATACTTGCAATCTTCTGGATAGCACTTTTTGTTTTTGTAAACTTAACGACGGTGATGTTTCTTGGTGCTAAAGCACTTGATACAATTTGGGGCACAGGTGATGGAAGTTTGCTAATATATGCGCTTATTGGATTGGCATTAATAGCCGCAGCTTATTCTTTATATGGAGGGTTATCAGCTGTCGCATGGACAGATGTAGTCCAAGTTGCTTTGCTTGTACTTGGCGGTGTTCTCACAACATTAATTGCCCTTCATCATGTTACTCCTGAAGGAGGTATTTTTAATGGTATCTCGCATATTTATAGTGTGGCAGGAGATAAATTTCATATGATTTTGGATTGATCAAATCCAGAATTTGAGAACCTTCCTGGTATAGCAGTGCTAGTTGGAGGTATGTGGGTGGCAAATTTATACTACTGGGGATTTAACCAATATATAATTCAGAGAACCTTGGCAGCTAAATCATTAGAAGAATCTCAAAAAGGAATTGTTTTTGCTGCTTTTTTGAAGCTTATCATACCGTTTTTTGTAGTAATACCTGGTATCATTGCGTATGTTATGTACTCTCAACCAGATGGTACAAGTGAAGTTGCAGGGGTTCTCAGTGCATTCACAAAAGACGACGGTTCAATAAACAATGACAATGCATATCCTTGGTTAATCAGCGTTTTTGTAACCCCTGGATTTAAAGGCTTAGTTGTTGCGGCATTAGCAGCTGCAATAGTTTCTTCACTGGCGTCAATGCTAAATTCTGTTGCAACAATATTTACAATGGATATTTATAAGCCATATTTCAATAAGAAAGCTTCCGATAAAACAACAGTGAATGTTGGTAGACTATCTGCTTCGGTTGCATTAATAATTGCAGTATTACTGGCACCACAATTAGATAGTGTAGGTCAGGTCTTTCAGTATATTCAGGAGTACACTGGATTAGTAAGCCCAGGAATCTTAGCTGTCTTTTTAATGGGTTTATTTTGGAAAAAAACGACTACAAATGCAGCAATTGTGGGTGTGTTATCCTCAATAGTAGTGGCAATTCTTTTAAAATTTCCGGCGGTTGGGTTACCATTTATGGATCAGATGTTCTACACTTTAATAATTACAATAGTTGTTATTGCTGGTGTTAGTTTGTCCACCAATACGAGTGATGATGATCCAAAAGCAATAATACTGACTTCTAAAACATTTAAAACATCTCCTGGCTTTAATATTAGTGCCTATATCGTACTTATTCTGACAGCATGTTTATATGCTATTTTCTGGTAGTGTTTTATCGAATATTATTTTAAATGCTAGTTTATAGCTGAATAGACTATATTTATTAGATGGCATCAGAGCAAAATAAAAGAACAGGATCTGTAACCTTGAAAGAAGTTTCGGAGAAATTGGGACTATCAATGATGACTGTTTCAAGAGCATTGAATGATAAACCAAATGTTAATCCAGAAACAAAAAAAAGAGTTTTAGAGGTTGCAAATGAAATGAGGTATACCCCCAACCATGTAGCCAAAAGTCTGGTTTCTAGTAAGACGTATACAATCGGGGTGATTATCCCCGAAATTGGCCATGCTTTCTTCCCGGAAGTTGTAAGAGGAATTGAGGAAATTGTTGATCAAGCCAACTATCAATTATTTTTAACAAACTCTTCTGAGGATTTTGAAAAGGAAAAAAGATCTATTAATGCATTGAGAGCAAAAAGAGTAGATGGTCTTTTAATTTCAACTAGCATCAAAAGAAGTGATTACTCTTTTTTTGAGTCCATAAAAAAAACTGGAATAAAAATTGTTTTCTTTGATAGGTGTATACAAGGTCTTGGAATTTCGTGTGTCGGTGTAAATGATAGGATTGCTTCGAAACAAATAACGCAATATTTAATAAGTCAAGGATATACAAAAATTGCGTATTTAAGCGGCCCACCAGAAGTAACTATTGGTAAAGATCGATTAGATGGCTTCAAAGAAGCATTATCAGATCATCAACTTGAATTAAACAGTAATCTAATAATTGAATCTGGTTTGACTGAAAATGGGGGTAAATCCGCCATGGAGAAGTTATTAGCACTAGCAGATCATGAAAGGCCTGATGCTGTGGCTACCGTTAACGATCCATCTGCACTTGGTGCAATTGAAGCAATTAAAGAGGCTGGACTTAAAATACCAGATGATATTGCAATTGTAGGTTTTACCAACGAAGTAAGAGCTAGCATAGTTCAACCACCTTTAACTACTGTAAATCAGCCTGCCTATGAAGTAGGTAAAAGAGCAGCTCAAAAACTACTTCAAACAATTAAGAATGAATCCGAGTCAATAGAAAATATAGAGTTAAATGCCACATTGGTTATTAGGGAATCCAGTTGAGAAAAACATTATTTGTATGGCAAGGTTTAATATGTCCTCTTCTTTTATTATATTAATGTTAGCGCTAACATATATCAATTAATTAACCATGAATTTAATTCAGTCAAGAATACTTAGGGCGTATAGTCAAAACTTCTCGGGTAAACCGCTATTGATTCGATCACCTGGTAGAATTAATCTTATTGGAGAGCATACTGATTATAATATGGGATTTGTATTGCCTGCCTCAGTTGATAAATCAATAGTGTTGGCAATAAGTAATAATTCTGAGGAAATCATTCGATTACATTCAACAGATATGCAACCTGATTATTATGAGGTACCTGTTTCGGAATCTTATGACAAAACAGGGATAGATTGGGCAGATTATATTATGGGTGTTGTTGATGAACTACAAAAATCCGGATATAAAATAAAGGGTTTTGATTGTGCCTTTGGAGGAGATGTTCCAATTGGGGCGGGTTTATCCTCATCGGCATCTCTGGAAGGGGGTATTGCTTTTGGATTATCTGAAATGTTTGACCTCAACTTGTCACGACTTGAAATGGCAAAAATATCACAGCGTGCAGAAAACAACTTTGTTGGGGTTAAATGCGGGATCATGGATCAATTCGCAAGCCTTCATGGCCATATTGGTAAAGTAATTAAGCTGGATTGTCGCTCATTAGACTTCGAATATTATCCTTTTATCTGGGGTGATGTGAAAGTTGTGTTATGTGATACAACAGTACGTAGAACTCTTGCAGGTTCTGAATACAATATCCGAAGAAATCAATGTGAAACAGGTGTTCAAATAATAAAAAAAGCATATCCAAATGTGATGAGCTTGCGTGATGTTAGTACAGAGATGCTATTTGAACACGAGGATGATTTGGATGAAGTTGTATTCAGGCGATGTAAATATGTGATTAATGAAAATCAGCGGGTAATAGATAGTTGTGAAGCACTTCTTAAAGAGGATATGGAAAAATTTGGTAATCTCATGTATTTATCGCATTACGGGTTACGGGATAACTATGAAGTGAGTTGTAAGGAACTGGATATACTTGTTGATGCAACAGAAAATCTAGACGGTATACTTGGCTCCCGAATGATGGGCGGAGGTTTCGGTGGTTGTACAATCAATCTTGTTAAGATTGATAAGCTTGATGAATCAATAGAAAAAATAAAAATCTACTACAATAAAAAAGCGAGTACCTATCCAAAATTTCACGTTGTAAGTATTAATGAAGGCACTCACTTATTAAATAATGTGATGGTCTAGAATCACAATTTGTGATGAGCAAACCTGTTATTTGAAATCAAAATATCATGACTGATTTGAATTCAACTTTATTCAATAAACCGCATCGAAGGCTAAATATATTAACCAACGAATGGATACAGGTTTCTCCACACAGAACCCAGCGTCCCTGGCAAGGAAAGCTGGAAAATGCACAAACTGATGATCGACCAGAATATGATACGAATTGCTATTTATGTCCCAACAATTACCGTGCTGGTGGAAAGAAAAAGAACCCTGATTATACCAGTACATTCGTATTCGAAAACGACTTTAGTGCATTGTTGCCAGATACCTCACCCGAGAGTTTTAATGAGGATGATTTGCTTATTAGTAACTCGGAAAGGGGAATTTGTAAGGTATTATGTTTTTCACCAAAGCATAATCTGACGTTGCCTGAAATGACTCAAAAGGAAGTTCAAAATGTAGTCGATCTGTGGGTAGAACAATACAAGGAATTGGGTTCTATTCCCTGGGTAAATTATGTACAGATCTTCGAAAACAAAGGAGAAATCATGGGGTGTAGTAACCCGCATCCACATGGTCAGATATGGGCACAGGAAACAATTCCGGAAGAACCTGCAAAAGAACTTGAAGCCCAAAAAAAATACTACAAAAAACATGGTTCAACACTACTTGGTGACTATCTTGCATTGGAATTAAAACAAAAAAAGAGGATTGTAACTGAAAATGAACATTTTGTAGTTGTGATACCTTTTTGGGCATTCTGGCCTTATGAAACTTTAGTGATCAGCCGAAGACCTTTTGCACGATTTACGGATTTGACTAATAAGGAGAAAGAAGGACTGGCAGATATCATTCGAAGGATTACGATACGATATGATAATTTATTTAAAGTATCATTCCCATATTCAGCTGGATTTCATCCGGCCCCAACAGACGGTGATGATCATGATGAATGGCATTTTCACATGCACTTTTATCCCCCTTTATTAAGGTCTGCAACTGTTAAGAAATTTAGTGTAGGATATGAAATGCTGGCAAATGCACAAAGAGATATCACAGCTGAATATGCTGCAAATATCTTGAGAGAATTACCAGAAGAGCATTTTAAAAGTTTAAATGAAATATGATTTTTAGGGTTATCAAATTGATTGGTAATGATCGATTTCAAAAATAATAACAAAAGCAATTTTGACTATGCAATCTATGTATCACGTTTTGAAATATTGTATTGTGTGAACTATTTTTGGTGAAAAGGAAAAACTACCAAGAGAGCTCGGTAATAAAGTATTTGCATTAGTTAGCGTAACTGGAAATAAAAATCCTTAAAACTGAATTAAACCTTCATTTTATCTTGTTAGCTATCTAGGTATCAATTTATTTACAGAAGTTAAATATTCTTTTAAAAAAGAATAAAATAAGTATAATGGGGTTTTTTAAATTTTTGATATCTAGGTTCGACTAACACCAATTTTTCTTTCTGATTCAGCCTTTTTTAATCTTGTCAGAATTCAGCAGTTTAAGGTATAACCTAACCTGTAGTTCCAGCGTATTTTTCTTATCAGCCCGCATCTAACACTTGGGTGATTTGTTTTGCCAAAACTCTGTAAAAAGGTATGCAAAACATTAAATATAGGAATGCATCAGTAGTCTAATATAGCAGAGACTGTCAGATCATTATTTAAGTCACACAGTTAAAGGATGAGTTGCTTTGGCCTTGTATAGAAATAGGTATCTATGAATTAAAAAATCTTGAATAACTCAAAAATATTGTTCCAAAAATTTACTTCACAGTTTCTGTTTATAGGTTCCTCCTCTTGTATTATTTGGAACTATTGAACCAAAGATGTAACACAGCGAGTTTCATCAAAATTCTATCTTTATATGTGAATTTTCTATAGACACACCTTTAAAAAGTATATACATCACCTTATAATCAAAAAAATCAGTAAAAATTTTTGATAGGATAATTCTCGGTTAATGAATTGCTGTACATTGTTTTAAAGTAAAAAAAGCGGTTCCAAGGCAAATGTATATACAATATTAATCTTGTTTTTCTGCTATTACTCATATATCCTCTTCAAAAATCTGCATTACGTTGTTGGAGATTTACCGATACAAAACTGCTCTGCAGTTAACGAACTAACTAACCGAATATGAAAAAAATCACTTCGATATTAATATTTTTTCTTGCTTTTTCTTTATCGACACATGCACAAGAAAACGTGACCGTAGAGAAAGACCAAGATGGATGGAAACTCTTGATAGACGGCGAGCCGTTTATGGTAAATGGTATGAACTGGGATTATTTCCCAAGGGGAACGAACTATTCATATAGTCTTTGGAATCAACCTCCAGAATTCATTAAGAATGCTCTCGATTATGAAATGGGGCTTCTTCAAAATATGGGTGTAAATGTAATTCGTGTTTATTCTGGTATGCAACCAGAGTGGATCACATACATTTATGAGAATTATGGTATCTATACCATGTTAAATCATTCGTTTGGACGATACGGATTAACTATTGATGGAGCTTGGGTTGCAGTAACTGAATATGATGATCCAAGAACAATGAATATACTTCTAAGTGAAGTAACTGCTGAAGCTAGAAGATATAAAGGGACAAAAGGTTTGCTTCTTTATTTGCTGGGTAACGAAAATAATTATGGACTTTTTTGGGCAGGTGCTGAAACCGAAGATTTTCCTGATGATGACGCTCAACGTGCATTCGTAGGGGAGAGAAGAGGTCGACCTATGTACAAATTAATGAATGACGCTGCTTTAGCTATGAAAGCGATCGATCCCGATAAACCAGTGGCCATTTGTAATGGTGATTTACTTTTCTTGGAGCATATTATTGATTTAGCACCAGATGTAGATATTTACGGAGTGAATACCTATAGAGGGGTAACCTTTACTGATTTATTTGATCGTGTAGCTGCCGAATATGATAAACCTGTATTGCTCACCGAGTTTGGTGTAGACGCTTTTAATGCAAGAACATTAACAGAAGCACAATCTGAACAAGCATATGTTCAAAAATCAAATTGGAAAGATATTTATGCAAATGCAGCTGGAATGGGAAAAGCCAACAACTCGATTGGTGGTTTTACCTTTCAATTTAGTGACGGATGGTGGAAATATGGCCAAACTGAAAACTTAGATGTTCATGATATTAATGCTTCATGGGCAAATGGGGGATATCAGTATGACTTTGCAGATGGAGAAAATAACATGAACGAAGAGTGGTTTGGTATAACGGCTAAAGGTCCTACTAATCCGCTTGGCTATTATGAATTATTCCCAAGAGCTGCTTACTACGTAATTCAAGAAGCGCATCAATATGATGTATACGATGAAGACGCCTCACTATTCGATTTGGATAGATACTTTGATGCAATTAACGTGGAAGGAGCTTCATTAAAAGCTCGTGGTGATCGTGCAGCCTTACAAGGTGCCTCTGTTGATATCATCAAATTAAGTCAGTTCACCGCAGATTTCAGAACATACAGCACAGGAGGCGATAGAATTACTACTCCAGACAATGCTGACGATAATGCTGATGAATACCCAAATCAGCTAGGATTCGATCATTTTGAATCATTTTATATTGGTTTGGAAGCAAATCCCGCACCAACAATTAGAGGGAATATTGTAGCAAACATTTTAGGAACCGTTCCTGGTAATCCAATTGATGAAATCTTCTATGAAAACAGAGGAAGGGCACTCGATCTTGAAGGACAACGTGATGATGTTACCTTGAACTCAGCAAATCGAATAGCGATTTACAGTGCAGATTATCAATGGACCAACAAATATTTCCAGTTAGATGGCTTCTATAGAACAGGTCACTACCATTGGGGATATGAAGGAGATTTCTTTGGTTTATATCCAGAAGCTAACTACGGACCCAACATAGATATTTATAATGGTACTGCACCATTTGGTTTCGAAATTGAAGGGCGTAAACAATTCAAGAATTGGAAAGCTGCTTTCGGTCCTGAACTTTGGTGGGGAGCAAACCCAGCTTTTCTACTGAAATACGATACTCAAGTAAAACACTTTGATATCACCGCAATATGGCACGAGGATATAGAGCAACAAGGATCTGCGCAAAGCTCATTTGCCATTCCAATGCCAAAAACACGCCGTGTAAGTGTGTATGCGGAACGTGAATTTGGAAATCTTGGTGTTCATTTTGGTGGTCTTTGGGCTGGAGAACCTCTTTTAGGAAGAGAGTTTCAGCTAGCTCGGGAAGAAAATGGAGTCACAGAAGTATTCGTTGATGAAATAGAAGCCATGGATAATTTTGGTGGTAAACTAAAATTGACCTATCAAAAAGGTAAATTCAATTGGTATGGACAGGGTGCGATAATGGGTCTAGTGGCTAATGGCGGGTATGATCAAACCATCACATTTACAGGGTGGAGATTGAAAGATAGTGGAAGTGGAAACCAATATAATGTATTAACAGGTTTTGCATACACGATTGGAAATCTACAAATTGCTCCAAATTTCTTATGGCAAAAACCTATCGAAGGCCCTATCCCAACAGATACTGGAATCCCTGGAGCGAGACCTCGTAATATTATCGATGATCCTTTTGCAGTTCGCTCTAACAGAGAACAAACGGCCTACGAGTTGGTACTAACTTGGGATCCAACACCAGGTACTTGGATGTATAATTGGGACAGTGATCGTTCTGAGGATGCCGGCTTAGCAGTTAGTTTAGGAGTGGTTTATCGTCAATTACCAACTGTGATGGATGCTGCGATTGGTATCTTCCCGGATGGAAGAACTACATTTCCTTTTGATGGCTCCGTACCAGCAGAAGATCTTTTAGAAGTTAATGCTAGAGTTGTTTCTAAAATGAATAGAAATTTTGGATTCATTGCTAACATTTATGGTGGCGAAGGCCAAGCTAATGGAAGTGACGATCGAAAAATTACGCGTTTCGGAACCGATCTCAGAATGATCTACAAAAATGTGAAATTAAACTCTTTTGTTAGATTCAACGATTGGGGTCCATTTGATTACCATCGTGATTTTAATCAGACTTATCCACTACAAGTGATGGCTGATTTCTCAACTACATTAGGAAAACCAGATTGGTTTGATTTACCAACAACCCGCTTAGGTGTACGTGGTACGTATCGAACACTAGACAAATATTCACCAAGATATTCGCAAGTGGAAATTGATCCTGCAACTGGCGTTATAACACCTATAGATGGTGTAAATAAATTGGTGGATGGTACTGAATGGGAGATTAGAACCTACATACAAATTGATATTAGAAATTAAGCGAGACAAGTAAATGAAAAATTTTTATATAAATAATATGAAGCGGTTATTTACTGCTAGTTTAGTTACACTCATTGTGTTTGCAGGATGCCAGCGTTCTACCGATGGTCTTAGCGAACCTACCTTATCCAATAATCCAGAAGTATTTATGGATGGATTTAGCGCTGGTTTGGAGTATTTCCCCTACAATGATGGATATGCAAAATTAGATGCATTCCAAGTTGATACGGATGTAACTTACAACGAAACTAAGGCTTCTATGAGAATTGATGTTCCTAACCCAGATGGATTATCTGGTGTATATGCAGGAGCTTCATTCATCGACCTTAATGGAGGACGAGATCTTAGCGAATACAATGCGCTCACTTTTTATGCAAAAGGAAGTAAAGCAGCGAGTATAAATCAAATAGGTTTTGGACAAGGAAAAAACAATGCCAACTTTGAGGTTAAACTTGATAGCCTGCGACTTGCAACTTTTTGGCAAAAGTTTACCATCCCAATTCCGGATCCATCAAAATTAACAGCTGAAAGTGGGTTATTTTGGTTTGCAGAAAACCCGGAAGATGGAGATGGTTATAGTTTTTGGGTAGACGAATTACAATTCGAAAATTTAGGAACAATTGCACAACCTAGACCATACATCAATGATGGTTTAGACACACAGGTATTTAGCTCTGTAAACCTGACTTCTAATATTACAGGATTCTCATTTATAGCAAATACTATTGTAGAATTACCGGATGAAACAACGGTTAGCCAAGATGTTCAATTAAATGTGTCTCCAAGTTATTTTGATTTCCAAACTTCTAATTCATCGGTTGCTACTGTTGATGAACTTGGTGTTATAACTATGGTAGGTGAGGGTTCGGCAACCATAACAGCAACACTTGGTGGAATCCAAGCCCTAGGATCTGTTGAAGTATCTGTTGGTGCAGCTTTCCAAACAGCACCTGTACCTACTGTGAATGCCGATAGTGTAATCTCTATTTTCTCTGATGCTTATACCAATGTACCAGTAGACTATTATAACGGATTCTTTGTTCCAGATGGTCAAACAACTCAGGGCGGAACTGGCTTTGATGGAGGTCCTCCAGGTGCAGATATTGTGGTGAACGGAGATGGGATCATCAATTATACTGATCTTAACTTCGTGGGTATTGGTACATTCTTAAATGTGTCACCAGTTGATGCTTCTGAAATGACTCATATTCATGTTGATATCAATGTGCAAGAGGCTATCGATAACAACGATTATATTAAATTACAACTGTTAAATGGGGTTCAAACTGCCAATGAATCATCAGGTACAGTAATTATTGGAGATAGTGAGCTACTCCAGAATGAATGGGTAAGTCTTGACATTCCATTAGCTGATTTTGGATTAATCGATCGTTCTCAATTAGGATTGATATTCTTCATCTCTGATGAAACGATATCCAACATATATGTTGACAATATTTACTATTACAACGATGGATCTGATATTGTGGGTGGTCCACCAACCGTAGATATTGATCCCGCACCAACTCCTAATTTCCCTGAAAGTGATGTAATCTCTATCTTTAGTGATGCATACACCAATGTGGATGTAGATTATTACAATGGGTTCTTCACTCCTGATGGTCAAACAACTCAGGGTGGTACTGGATTTGATGGTGGGCCGAGAGGTGCCGATTATCTCATCGCTAGCGACAACACTGATGGAGTGATCAACTACACTCAATTAAACTTTGTAGGAATAGGTACATTTTTAGAAGTTCCCACTGTAGATGCTTCTGAAATGACTCACCTACATGTTGATATCTATGTTAATGAAACTGTAGATGCTAATGACTTTATCAGATTACAATTATTAAATGCTGTACAAACGGCAGATGAGGCATCTGGTTCTGTGACTTTCAATTCAAGTACATTAGTTGAAGGCGAATGGGTGAGTTTAGATATACCAATTGGTGATTTTGGATTAACAGATCGATCGGCACTTGGTTTAATATTCTTCGTATCGGATGAAACAATATCGGATATTTATGTTGATAATATTTATTACTACGATGATGGTAGTGATGTTGTAGAAAAAACTGCACCCTCTATTCCCATCACATTTGATGATTCTTCGGTGAACTATAGCGCCACAACATTTAATGGTACAGCCTATGAAGTTGTAGTTAATCCTGATGTATCAGGTTCTAACAATACAGCTTCAAATGTTGGGTCAATCACAAATATTGGACAGAATTGGGAAGGTATCTTTATTGATTTGGAAAATAATCTTGATTTCAGTAATGGTACAACCATCACTATGGATGTGTACTCTACCGCTGCAGTACCTGTACTTCTAAAAATTGAAGAAGAAGGTGGTGCGGCTGTTGAAACTGCTGCAAATCATGGTGGAACAGGTTGGGAGAACTTAACTTTTAATTTTAGTTCAAGCGCGTCTTTCCCGAGAGTAACTATTTTTATTGATGGTCCTGGTACTGCTACTGGAACATTCTATATTGATAATATTGAACAAGAATAAAGAAGGTATGTGTTTAGTATCTATAGCTAAAAAATATTCATTCTCTACTCTACTGTTAAGCATGCTGATTTTTTCAGCATGCTCTAATGGCGGTGGAAATGAACCCACCAATAAATACCCAAACTTATTATGGTCCGACGAATTTGATGTAGATGGGGCTATTAATTCTGATAAATGGATATTAGATATTGGAAATGGGGTTGAGATAGGCTTACCTGGTTGGGGTAATAATGAATTACAATATTACACCGATCGACCCGAAAACATTAAAGTTGAGAATGGTTTGTTAGAAATTACAGCTGTGAAGGAATCCTATGAAGGCTTTTCATATACTTCAGCCAAAATTTTAACACGCGGATTGTTTGAAAGCACCTATGGACGTTATGAAGCTCGTATTCAACTTCCATTTGGTCAAGGTATTTGGCCAGCATTTTGGCTTTTAGGAGATGATTCAAATGGATCTGTGATCTGGCCTCAAGTTGGAGAAATCGATATTATGGAATATCGTGGGCAGGAGCCTACTGAAGTTCATGGAACTATCCATGGTCCAGGTTATTCAGCGGCTAATGGAATTACTGATTCTTTTAGACTATCATCAGGTAGATTCGATACCGAATTTCACATCTTTGCAGTTGAATGGGGTCCTGACTTCATTGATTTCTATGTTGATGATGAATTGTACAACACCATCACCCCTAATGATGCCAATGGAGAATGGGTATTTAACGACAACACATTTTACATCATCCTGAACGTGGCTGTTGGTGGTTGGTTTGCCGGATACCCAACATCAGACACCTTTTTTCCACAAACTATGTATGTGGACTATGTTCGTGTTTACGGATCAGAATAAATTTTTTCCCAGTACAAAAAATAACTTGCAATCATATTAAAGTGAGGCTTAACATTATAGCCCGCATTATGACTTAAATATCACTCAAATTAAACGCTCTTTTTCGTGACTAGCAATTCTACCATTTCTGAAGCATTAGATCTTCAAAATAAAGACTCTCAATTAAAATCTATCACCATCAATGGTGAACAATATTTCAAGATTCCAGATTTTGATTCTATTCGCCCATTTTTCATGAGTATAGTAAGTGACTCAAACCATTGGATGTTTATTTCTAGCAATGGTGGGTTAACAGCGGGTCGCAAAAATGCAGAATTTTCATTGTTTCCGTATTACACTGATGATAAAATTACAGAGTTTGCCCATACTACCGGTAGTAAAACAATCTTCCAGATTGTTGATGGTGAAACAAACGATGTATGGGAACCATTTTGCGAGAAAGATGCAGTCAGATTCAATGTTACACGCAATCTTTATAAAAATGTGTACGGCAATAAAATTTTATTTGAAGAAATAAACCTAGATCTAGGGGTTACATTTTCTTACGAATGGAATTCAAGTGATACATTCGGATTCGTAAAAAAATCAAAACTATCTAGCCAAAGAAATGGAACTTTAGAGCTTCGTATGCTTGATGGGCTGCAAAATATTTTGCCAGCTAGTGTTGTAAGCGATTTACAAACTAGATCCTCTAATTTGTTAGATGCATACAAAAGAAGTGAACTAGTAAAAGAAACTGGATTAGGTATTTATGCATTAAGTGCTATTCCAGTGGATAAAGCAGAACCTAGTGAAGCGTTAAAAGCAAATATTGTATGGTCAAAGGGGCTAAGCAATTCCACATATTTGTTATCATCATTGCAGCTCGACAAATTTAGAGGTGGAGATTCTATTGTTGAAGAATACGATGTTAAAGGTGAAAAAGGTGGGTATTTCCTACATAATGAAATTCAGTTAGAGGCTAACACCGAACTAAATTGGACTACTGTCGCAAATGTTAATCTAGATCATGCTGCTGTTATTGGCTTGAATGAATCAATCAAGGTAAATTCTAATATTTTAGCTGAGGTAGAAGCAGATATTGAGCTAGGTACAAATAAACTTAAGCAATTAATAGCTGCCTCTGATGGATTTCAAGAAACTGCAGATGAATTAAAAGATGCCCGTCATTATTCAAATGTATTATTTAACATCATGCGTGGTGGTATATTCGATGATTCTTATCAAATTGAAAAGGGAGATTTTGTACCATACCTTAAGCATGCAAATCATCAAGTGTTCGAAAGAAATTCAGAGTTAATAGCTGGATTATCCGAAAAATTTACAGTTCAAGATCTTCAAAGTACCATAACAACTGTAGAGGATGCAGACTTAATCCGTCTTTGCAAAGAATATCTTCCATTGAAATTTAGCCGCCGACATGGTGATCCAAGCAGGCCATGGAATAAATTTTCAATCAACACTAAGAATGAATCGGATGGTTCAAAAGTTCTTGATTATGAGGGGAATTGGAGAGACATTTTCCAAAATTGGGAAGCTTTGGTACACTCTTACCCTTCCTACATCGAAGGAATGATATTTAAATTTCTAAATGCATCAACTTTTGATGGGTATAACCCTTATAGAGTTACTAAAGGTGGATTTGATTGGGAAATCATCGAACCAGACGATCCATGGTCATACATTGGGTATTGGGGCGATCATCAAATTATTTACTTACTAAAGTTTTTAGAGTTTTACAGAGATCATCAGCCAGATTCTATGGCTAACCTTTTCGACAAAGATCTATTTGTGTATGCTAATGTTCCTTATAGAATTAAATCATATAAAGATATTGTAGCTAACCCAAAAGATACCATAGAATTTGATCTTCCACTGGATGAAAAGATAAGAGAACAAGTAAAAGAAATTGGAGCCGATGGTGCTCTTCTGGCTAATGCATCTGATTCTATTCATCGTGTAAATTTTATTGAAAAAATACTTGCTACTGTTTTATCTAAAGTTTCAAACTTCATTCCTGAAGCAGGAATTTGGATGAATACTCAGCGTCCGGAGTGGAATGATGCAAACAATGCTCTAGTGGGTAATGGTGTATCGATGGTAACGCTCTGTTACCTGCGCCGATTCTTGAGATTTTTTGAGCCTATTCTTAAAGAACATGCGGGGCAACAAATTTCTATCTCTTCAGAGATATTTACATTTTATCATGCAGTATCATCTGTTTTGTTTGATAACGAAGAAGCTATCTCTACTTCATTTAACGATACAAATAGAAAGAATATAACCGATGGATTAGGTATCGCAGGCGGTAACTTCAGAGATGGAGTTTATGAACATGGTTTCTCAGGAGAAAAGTCATCAGTTAGCCTAAAAGAAATAGCAGATACCTTTGAATTGGCCGCGAAATTCATGGAACATTCTATAGATGCCAATAAGAGAGAGGACGACTTATATCATGCCTACAATATCATTACTTATTCTAATGATGGCATATCTGTTTCTTATTTAGATGAAATGCTGGAAGGACAGGTAGCTGTTCTCAGTTCTGGATATCTAGATGCGCAGACTAGTGTTGGTGTTCTGCGTGGTTTAAGAAATAGCGCATTATATCGTAAAGATCAAAACAGTTATATTTTATATCCAAATAAAGAGTTAAAAGGATTTTTACAAAGAAATTCTATTCCTAATGATGCCGTAATCAGTTCAAAACTCTTATCTAAACTTATAGCAACAGGCGACCGAAAGATTATTACTAAAGATGTGAATGGAGGTCTACATTTCAATGGAGATTTTAAAAATGCAGATTATCTTGCGGAAGCTCTTGACGGACTTTTGGATACCGAACATGCTGATTTAGTTAAGGAAGAACGAGAATTAATTCTTCAAATATTTGAAGATGTATTCAATCATAAGGCATTTACGGGAAGATCAGGTACATTTTATGGGTACGAAGGTCTAGGTTCTATTTATTGGCATATGGTATCTAAATTATACCTTGCGGTGTATGAAGTGTGTGCCGATGCAAAAGATCATTCTGTGAATGAATCTACATTTGCTGACCTAGCTTCCTTTTTCTATGAAATAGGTGAAGGAATAGGTATTCATAAGTCGCCAGAGCTGTATGGAGCCTTCCCAACAGACCCTTATTCACACACACCTTACCATCGAGGAGCCCAGCAGCCTGGTATGACCGGCCAAGTGAAGGAAGATATACTTGCAAGGTATGGTGAACTTGGATTACGAGTCGAACATGGAATTTTAAGTTTTAATCCAATATTGTTGCGTAAATCAGAATTTGAACACGAAGCTGGGAACGTACAATTCACAGTATGTGAAGTTCCCATTGAATACAAAATTGGTTCTGCAAATCAGTTATCGATTCTCTTTTCAAATGGAGATCATGAACATATCGAAGATTTGAGTTTAACTAAGTCAATATCAAAGCAAATATTTGATAAGTCAGGTACGATCAAACAGGTAACAGTAACTGTGACAGAAGATCACCTCAGATAAATTAGATACATGAAAATATTAGAACTATGAAAAATAATTGGTGGATACTATTAGCACTTATAGTGGGAGTAACTTCAAGTAATTGTGTAAATCGAACGGATAAAATGGAGAAAAGTAGTATTACAGCGGAAGATATTTTAGGAAATCCTGAATATCAGGCAATTTCATATGGAGGATATCGTGAGATTACGCGCGATGAACAGCCTACCATCGCTCAACTCAAAGAGGATATGTTAATTTTACAGGCTCTTGGAGTGAAAGTACTTAGAACTTATAATGTTCATTTAGATCATGCTTCCAATGTTTTGGCGGCTATTAAAGAGCTGAAAAATGCCGATCCTAATTTTGAAATGTATGTAATGCTTGGGGCATGGATTGATGCGAAAAATGCTTGGACTTCAGAGCCAGATCGAATTAGAGACCAAGATGCAGAACGAAATAAGGTAGAGATAGACAGAGCGGTAGAACTTGCAAATATGTATCCGGGTATTGTAAAAATTATTGCTGTTGGTAATGAAGCTATGGTTAATTGGGCATGGGAATATTATGTAGAACCATCAATTATATTACAATGGGTAACCCATCTACAGGACCTTAAAACCAAAGGCGAATTACCCGCCGATTTGTGGGTTACAAGTTCTGATAATTTCGCATCATGGGGTGGTGGAGATGCTTCATACCATGTTGAAGACCTGGAACAACTTATTGCTGCGGTAGACTTTCTTTCTGTTCATACATACCCAATGCACGACACCCACTACAATCCAATTTTTTGGGGAGTTCGAGACAATGAGCTTGATCTAACAGATATAGAAAAGGTAGATTTAGCGATGGAACGTGCCCTCGAATATTCAATCTCTCAATACAATAGCGTAAAAGAGTACATGGAAAGTTTAGGAATAGATAAGCCCATTCATATTGGAGAAACAGGTTGGGCTACAATTTCAAATGGGCAATATGGCGCTGATGGAGCAAAAGCCATCGACGAATATAAATCAGCAGCTTATTACCATTCAATTCGAGAATGGTCGAATGCTAACAATATTTCCGTATTCTACTTTGAAGCCTTTGACGAAAAATGGAAGGATGCGCAAAATCAATTAGGTTCTGAGAATCATTTTGGTCTATTCAATTTACAAGGAGAAGCAAAATTTGCACTTTGGAATCTCGTAGACGAAGGAATATTCGAAGGACTAACTCGCGATGGTAAACCTATTACTAAAACTTTTGGTGGTGATGTAGAGGCTATGATGGAAACAGTATTGGTACCACCTACGAATAGCGAAATCATGGCTAAATAATTGACTAATTAATGTTTACTAAACCACATATCACGTTTTTTCTATTAATCATAGCTACGGTAGGGTGTAATCAAAATAAGTCTCTTCAAATAGAGGTATTTGAAACCTCTGCGGATGGAAATAAACTCACCAAAATTTCTGAATTCCCAACTTCTGATAGTATCGTTGAGATACAACTTAACCCTAAGGAAAAATATCAGAAAATAACAGGGTATGGAGGGTCATTTACTGAATCTACAGCTTACTTATTAAATCAACTGAGTGAAGCTAATCGCAAAGAAGTAATTGATGCTTATTTTGGAGATTCCGGGGCAAAATATTCACTTACAAGAACTCATATCAATTCAAGTGATTTCTCTCTTGGTAATTATTCATATGCCCCAATTGAAGGAGATATCACTCTAGAAAACTTTTCGATAGAAGAAGACATGGACGATATCATTCCTTTAATTAAGGATGGGATGAAGGTTTCCACAGATGGATTTAAAATTATTTCGTCTCCATGGACAGCTCCTATTTGGATGAAAGACAATAAAGCGTGGAAAGGAGGAAAACTTCTTCCAGAATATTATGATACTTGGGCATTATTCTTTTCAAAGTATTTGCATGCCTATGCAGAACAAGGAATTGATATTTGGGGCATTACCGTAGAAAATGAGCCCTTAGGAAATGGTGAAAATTGGGAAAGTATGCACTATACCCCAGAGGAAATGAATGATTTTGTAAAAAATCATTTAGGTCCTAAGCTAGAAGCAGATAGCCATGATGTGGTACTTTTAGGCTATGATCAAAATCGTGATCATCTTGAAGAATGGGTAGATGTAATGTATGGTGATCCAGAAGCTGCCAAGTATTTTGATGGAACTGCAATTCATTGGTATGCAAGCACCTATGATATTTTTGAAGAAGCACTACAATATGCTCATAAGGCTGCACCCAACAAATATTTAATACAATCTGAAGCTACTGCAGATGCTGATGTACCTAAGTGGAAGGATGATGCATGGTACTGGTCGAAAGAAGCTACAGATTGGGGCTGGGATTGGGCTCCCGATGATCAAAAGCATCTACATCCAAAATATGTTCCAGTGTATAGATATGCCCGAGATATGATTGGCACCTTAAATAATTGGGTAGATGGTTGGGTGGATTGGAATATGGTACTTGATAGACAAGGAGGACCAAATTGGGCAAACAATTGGTGTTTAGCACCAGTTATCGTAGATCCGGAAGCAGATGAAGTGTATTACACTCCATTATATTACACGATGGCACACTTTAGTAAATTCATTAGACCCGATGGATACAGAATTGCTCACACTCATAATGACGAAGAACTCTTAGTAACTGCAGTAGAAAATCCAGATGGTTCTATATCGGTAGTTATTTTAAATCAAACGGAAGAGACAAAACAAATTAATCTAACTTTAAATGGGAGTACTGCGAGCTTCGGTATCAATGCTAAAGCATTGCAGACGGTAAGTATTCCAGCAAAAGGTTAAAACTTAATCAATAATAGTACAATAAACGCGGAGGAAAAATGTCGACTAATCTAATGGCAAAAAAAGATAAAGTGCCCTTAATTCAAAAATCTTCATACGGAGCAGGACATCTTGTACTGAATTTACTTCCTGGTGCACTTGGCTTTTTCATGTTTTTCCTATTAACCGCTTTCGGAATGGATCCATTTCTTGCAGGTCTATTGGGTGGTTTACCTCGTGTATTTGATGCTATTACTGACCCTATAATGGGTTTCATATCAGATAATACCAGTTCAAGATGGGGAAGACGTAGGCCTTACATTTTAGTCGGGGCTATATTAAGTGGTATCTTTTTCGCTTTGCTCTGGCAATTAGATGAAAATAATTCACAAACGTACAATTTTTGGTATTTCTTAATTATGTCCATGGTCTTTTTAATTGGAAATACTATGTTTGCAACTCCTTTAGTTGGGCTTGGTTATGAAATGACCTCAGATTATAATGAACGAACTCGACTAATGGCATTTTCTCAAACTATGGGGCAATTTGCATGGATGATTGTTCCTTGGTTCTGGGTTATAATTGCAGATCCAGATGTATTTGAATCGCAAGCAGTAGGGGTGCGACAATTGTCAATCATTGTTGCAGTAATGTGCATAATTTTAGGCATTTTACCTGCAATTTTTTGTAGAGGATTAGATGCATCAAATATGGAAGGAAGGGTTAAGATTACATTTAAAACCTTATTTTCAAATTTAATAGAACTTTTTAGAGGCATTGTACAAGTAGCAAAGAATAAACCATTTTTAAAATTATGTGGGGCTACATTTCTAGTTTTCAATGGCTTTCAGATGGTAGCAGCTTTCAGTGTATATATAATAGTATTTTATATGTTTGATGGTGATTATGGAAATGCAGGAACTTGGCCAGCTTGGTTTTCAATGATGACTGCGATTCTTACAGCATTTTTAGTAATCCCTATAATTTCATGGATGGCTAATAAATGGGGGAAAAGGAAAGCGTTTATTATTTCAACTGCTATATCAATTGTTGGGTATTCATTAAAATGGTGGACTTTCGATGCTAAATTAAATGATTCATTCAATGAGACAGAATTAGCTCAAGTTATTAACAATTCTGTTGGTGCAATTTTTGAATTTATGAATCCATTCTTGGATTCAATTGGAATGTCATGGTTTAGTATTGATACCACTTTTGGTGCTCCTTGGCTTATTTTTATACCTATTCCATTTATTGCATTTGGATTAGGAGGTCTTTTTACTTTGATGATGAGTATGACCGCTGATGTATGTGACCTTGATGAATTAGAAAATGGAATGCCAAGAAAAGAAGGAACATTCGGAGCCATTTATTGGTGGATGGTAAAATTAGGTCAGGCTTTAGCACTTGTATTAGGTGGTTTAGTACTTAAATTGGTTGGATTTGATGGAAATGCAGCTACTCAAACTGCCGAAACTCTTTTACAACTTAGAATTGCAGATATTTTTATTCCAAGCATTACCGCGGGATTAGCAATTATTATTATGTGGAAATATAGTTTAAGTGAAAAAAGAGCTCGCGAAATTAAAGTTCAATTAGAAGAGCGACGCGGTGTGCTCTAAAAGAAAATCAAAAGAAAAAATTAATATTAATTTGTTATAAGAGTATGTCTTACAGAGAAGAAACCTTTATGAAATTCAAACGATCTGAGTTAATTTCAAAACTCAGTTATATCGATGAACTCTCAGAAGAAGAAATTAGAAACTTGTTCCATGAAGTATTAAATGGTGGAATTCATGGATTTTGCTTTAGTCTTTATGAAGAAGGCCAAGAACCTGGTGATATTATCCCCAAAGCACAGATTGCTCGTAGAATGGAAATTCTTAGCCAACATTCAAAATGGGTAAGAACCTTTTCATGCACAGAAGGCAATGAATTGATTCCTGAAGTTGCGAAAGAAATGGGTATGAAAACCATGGTAGGCGCTTGGATTGGTGAAGATCAGGAAAAAAATGAGATTGAGATCCAAAATCTTATTGAAGTTGCAAAAAAAGGATATGCTGATATTATAGCTGTGGGTAATGAAGTACTCTACAGAAATGATATAAGTAAAGAAGAATTAATAGAGCATATTAAACGAGTAAAGGCGGAAGTGCCAGATATACCGGTAGGATATGTTGATGCTTACTATGAATTTTCCGTACACCCCGATCTAGCCGATCTTTGTGATGTGATCTTATGTAATTGCTATCCTTATTGGGAGGGTACTCATTTCAATGATTCCTTACAGCATATGCGCCAAATGTTTTATCAAGCAAAAGCTGCTGGAAATGGGAAAAAAGTGATCATTACAGAGACAGGATGGCCTAGCCAAGGCGAAGGTTTAGGTGGTGCACAGCCTGACAAATTGAATGCTATGAAATATTTCATAAACACAAACTTGTGGGCAGAAGATGAAGATGTTGAAGTCATGTATTTTTCATCTTTCGATGAAGCTTGGAAAGTTGGTGACGAAGGTGAAGTTGGAGCATACTGGGGAATCTGGGATGCCAAGAATAATCTTAAGTTCTAAGTTTGAATACCTTCAAACAACTCCATCTTACTCCCGGAAAAGCTATATGTTATTCCGGGTTTAGAGATGGTCAACATCCTGGTGGTACTTCCCCTTCTTACGAGCAAGTAAAAGAAGATCTTTTACTGCTAAAAAAAGATTGGAGCTATTTACGGCTCTATGATTGTGATGAACATGCAAGAACCGTGTTTGAAGTAATCGAAAATGAACATTTCGATTTCAAAGTAATGTTAGGTGCACATCTAGACGCAGAAATGAACAATTTTAATTGTCCATGGGGTGGAGGAGTCTTTTCCGAAGATAAACTGAAAGAAAATCGCATTAGAAATGAAAAAAATATTCAATCCTTAATTGAATATGCCTCGCTTTATTCTAATCATATTTTCTCCCTTTCTGTAGGTAATGAGGCATGTGTGGATTGGAGTGATCATTACGTGCCAGAAAAAAGAGTTATAGAATATGCGAATCAACTCAAGGAAGGAACTAACAAGCTTGTTACATTCTGCGAGAATTATGTTCCTTGGCTCCATAAGCTTCAATACTTAGTGGAAGTGTTAGATTTTATTTCTATTCATACTTATCCTGTTTGGGAGTACAAACATATTTCGGAAGGGTTAGAGTATACCAAACAAAACTATTATGCAGTTGCAGAGAAATATCCAAATAAACCCATAGTAATTACGGAAGCGGGATGGGCTACAAAAGCCAACGACAAAGGAATTAATATTGAGAATGTTAATGAAGGATATCAAAAAATCTACTTCAATGAATTAATGGAATGGACAGAAAAAGAAAACATTCTAACCTTTTATTTTGAAGCATTTGATGAAAATTGGAAAGGTTCTCCAGAACCTTGGGAACCAGAAAAGCATTGGGGGCTTTTTCGTTCTGATAGATCACCTAAATTGGCAGTAAATTCTAAGTTTAACGTTGAAAGAGTACATTTTTAACGTTTTCCAGATTTAATTTTAGAAAGTATCATTTTTTAAAGTTATGAGTATAGATCAAATATTGATATCACTATCATTATTACTTTTAGTATTTATTATTAGATACTTATATGTACTTTCGAAAGATTTAAGAAAGATTCAATATTCCGTTGGGGATCAAACCACGGTTGAAGATGAAAATAGTGACATTGAATCATCTAGATATCAAAGTGTTTCATCAGCCGGGACACCAGAAATGGAAGAGTTGAATTCACAACTTAAAATTAAAACCGTAGAGCTTGCAAAAAAAGCAAAAGAAAATAATGAGTTACAGCACATTTTAATTGAACTTAAAGAAAAAGTAAATGAATGTGTTGCTCATCCTGCTGCTATTCCAAGAATTGGCAAAGATATGATATCTCTTTTAGATTCGGTATTGATATCCAACGATTCTACCTTTGAAATACATCTTGATGAATTACACCAGGAATTTTCGCAAAAATTGAAACTCAAATATCCTGAGTTAACGGTGCATGATGTTAGACTTGCTACCTATATCCGAATAGGACTGAATTCAAAAGAGATATCAGGATTACTCAACATTAAGCCTTCAAGCGTATATATTAGTCGTTCTCGTCTCAGAAAAAAAATTGATCTAGATACAGATACCGACCTTCATGGTTATTTGAATAAAATATAGAGCACAACTATTTACCCACTAAAATCGCTGCGCTACGGCTGGGTAGATTAAGAGTAATGGTTTTATTTGTCTGTGACAGATTAAAGCCACTCAGTATATCCTCGTAATCATGTTCATATTTTGTATGCATCGTTATCTCTCTAGATTCACTACTAGTATTAAAAATTGCTATCACTTCATGTTCATCGTCAAACCTAGAATAAGCTAATACTTCTTTTTCATTATCAATGATGAGATATTCAATTTCTCCTAAAGATAACACTGGATTATTTTTTCTAATGGCGATGAAATGCTTAACAATATTAAACCAATCATGATTGAATGATACAGAATTTTGAGGTCGATGCATTCCATTAGGGTGGGCTGTTTCATCTTCAAATGAAATATCTGGCCATATTAATGGTTTCCTGGTAGATGGATCATCAGCGCCCCACATTCCCATTTCATCGCCATTCCATATTTGGGGAGCACCTATGTAGGTGAATTGTTGGGCAAGGATCAACTTCATGGTTTCAAATGTTTTATCATCTGGTTTGTCTATCCTATAATTTGAATCATCATCTGGTTTTGCCCTAAATTTATATAGATTTTTGTTATAAATAGAAGTTGCAAATCGTGGTACATCATGGCTCGCAGTTAAATTCATCATTGCATAGTTACTCTCTGTACGTAAATTACTCATGAAAGACTCTAAACTATCTACATATTCAGAAACACTAATTTTATGTGGTGATTCATTAAAAAAGTGTCGTGTTGCACGATACCATCTATAGTTCATCGGTGCATCAAAAATATCACCCCGAAGTACTGGTTCCGGATCAAGAAGTTGATGCGGGAATTTTTCCCACCATATTTCACCAAGTAAATAAGCATCCGGATTTATTTCACGAACAAAATTTCGGTATTCTCTCCAAAAGGGCAAACCCACCTCTGCAGCTACATCAAGTCTAAAACCATCCACACCATCAGATGGATCTCCATCACCATTTGGGTCTAGCCAGCGTTTAGTAACATCCAATATATGTTGTTTAGCTGTTTCACTATAAATATTGGCCTCAAAAAAATGAACACCTTGCGTATGATCTACCTGAAAAGATTCTCGAATTTCTGGTAATGAATACACTCCAAACCAACCTCGATAAGAAAATTCATTCTCAACGGTATTGGGGTTGTCGAAGCTCTCAATGAAATACCAATCAGCATAATCACTTTCTTCCTGACGCTTAAGTACATCTTTCCAAGCCCAAAATTCAATCCCTGTATGATTCCAACTAAAATCTAGGATTACTTTGATATCTTTTTTATGGAATTCATCTATAACTTCAAGAAATAGTTTATCTGCTCCAGTCCATACCCATGATGAAGGGTCTTGGGGGTTCTCTTGTTGTATTAATTCGGCATCAATACGAGGAGTAGGTCCGAAATTTCTGTCAATATGATGCCAATTTCTAGCATCGTATTTATGTAAAGACGGGGCATCATTTAGAGGGTTAAAATAAATGGCGGTAACTCCTAAGGAATCCAAATAATCTATTTTATCAAGTACACCTTGCAGATCACCACCGTATCGTCTTAATTGTGCTTTTTGGCCAAAATAATTTAATTCGTTCCCAAAAAAATCTCTTCCATTATCTAACTCATCCCAATAAGAATCAGCAGCATACCAATCTTGATTCCAAGGAGTTATCTGCCAATTTTCAGGGACAAACCCAGGGTATGCTCCAATGATATCCTCTTTAGTAGGATCATTAGATGGATCGCCATTTCTAAATCTCTCAACAAAAATTTGATACCAAATAGCTTCTTTACTCCACGCTGGGGGGGCTTCAAATGCAGTGTATGAAACCTCAGTGTTTGGGGAACAACTAATAAAAATTGAAGCAACAACTACTCCGCAACACAATTTAGAAAGCTGTTTGAGTAATGTTGTGGGCAAAAGAATTAGAACTTTTTTCATTCTACAAATATAGTTGAATACTAAAAAAAAGCTCGGGTATTAATGCTGTTTATTTAAGTGGTATTAAGTTTCAAATTGCTAATACTTTATTTAATAAATTCAGATCAATTATTATTTTGTTATTGTTTATTTAACCACCGTCTTTATTTCATGATTAAGTATAAATTGCTATGGGTACTTATTACTATTCTTCTTTCTGCTTGTACCTCAAAAACTCGATTTACAAGTATAACTTCTTCACATACAGGAATTAAATTTGAAAATAAGCTTGTCGAAGATACTAGTTTTAATTTTTTGAATTATCTCTACTATTATAATGGAGGAGGAGTGGCTGCTGGTGATATCAATAATGATGGCTTAGATGACCTTTTCTTTACTTCTAATCAGGAAGAAAATAAACTTTATTTAAATAGAGGAGATTTTCAGTTCGAAGATATAACTATTTCTGCAGGAATTACCCACCAAGTTGGTAGTTGGTCTACAGGTGTTTCGATGGTTGACATCAACGGTGATGGTTGGCTTGATATTTATGTTTGTAATGTTAATTATTTGAGTAGAGTAGGGCATAATCAACTATTTTTGAATAATCAAGATGGTACATTTACTGAACAAGCAAAAAAATATGGAATTGATTTCGAAGGATATAGTGTGCAAACGGCCTACTTAGACTATGATAAAGACGGAGATTTAGATTTATTTTTACTCAATCATTCCATTCACTCCATTTATTCCTATGCGCCAATCGAAACACGCTCTAGAATTGATCCTAAATCTGGTGACCGCTTATTCCGAAACGAAGGAGAAACATTTGTCGATGTGAGTTCAGAAGCTGGAATTTTTAGTAGTGCGTTGGGTTTCGGTTTAGGAGTTACGATCAATGATATCAACCAAGATGGATGGATGGATATTTATGTAGCAAATGATTTTCATGAAGATGATTATCTATATATAAATCAAAAAGATGGAACTTTTAAGGAGTCGATTAGAGAGAGTGTACAGCATACAGGTCAATTCACAATGAGTGTAGATATTGCAGACATAAATAATGATGGATTAAATGAAATAGTAACCACTGATATGCTGCCTTTTGATGAACATATTTTAAAAAAATCTGGAGGGGGGGATACTTACCAAGTTGCACGTATAAAAGAAAGCTATGGATATTACCCTCAGTATGCTAGAAATATGTTACAATTAAATGTGGGCTACTCAGAAACTGAAAATCCTATTTTTAGCGAAATTGGTTATTTAGCTGGGATAGAAGCTACGGATTGGAGTTGGAGTGGACTTTTAGCAGATTTAGATAATGACGGGTTTCGAGATTTTTACATTGCAAACGGAATATTTCGTAGGCCTAATGATCTTGACTATATCAAATATATTTCCAGCTCTGATATTCAAAATTCTTTAGAACAAGGCATAAATCCAGAGAATTTGAAATTAATCCAAAGAATGCCAAAACTTAAAATTCCAAATGCTGTATTTAAAAACGAGGGTAATCTGCGATTTTCAGACAAATCTAAAGCATGGGGTCTTGGTGATGATAGTTATTCAAATGGTGCAACCTACTCTGATCTAGATAATGATGGCGATTTAGATTTAATTGTTAATAATGTTAATCAGCCAGCTTACGTCTATAAAAATAATTCATCCTCTTACGGTACGCAAAAGCACAATTATTTAAAATTTAAATTAAAAGGGTTAGATGGAAATACCTCAGGGATAGGTACTAAAATTAAGGTTTATGCTAAGAAGAAAGTGATTCTTGCTGAACAATCTCCTGTTCGTGGGTTTCAATCTTCTGTTTCTCATATTATCCATTTGGGGCTTGGTGATATTCAACATGTAGATTCTATACATGTGATTTGGCCAGATGATCGTTTCGCGCTACTATTAAATATTGAGCTAAATGAATTGATTGAGTTAAATCAATACAATGCAAAAGAGCATTTCAAATACAATCATTATACAGCTTCGGAACCATTTTTTACGGATATAACAGCTTTTACAAATGTAAATTTTAATCATACTGAGGATGATTTTAGTGATTTTGATAACGAAAGATTGATTCCTCATTATAAATCTACTTTAGGACCTCCAATTGATGTTGCTGATGTAAATGGAGATGGTTTAGATGATTTTTTTATTGGAAATGCCGCATCTGAAGCTGGTCAACTTTGGATTCAAGATAAACGTGGAAGATTCAATAAAGTGGAACAAGAGGCTTTATACATAGACCGATTTAATGAAGATACTGATGCCATCTTCTTCGATGCCAACGGGGATGGATACCCTGATTTATTAGTTACAAGTGGAGATGGTAAGAACAGTGGTAAACACAATACACTCATCGACCGACTATACATTAATGACGGAAACGGTAATTTTAAACGCTCAAAAGGGTTGCCAGCAACTTTTTCAAATTCTGCTACTGTTTCACATGCTGATTTTGATAATGATGGAGATCAAGATCTTTTCATAGGGGGGGCATCTGTTCCTGGAATATATGGGTATGACCCCATTAGTTTTTTATTACAAAATGATGGAAATGGACAGTTTAAAGATGTGACAGATAAAGTTGCCCCAGAGCTTCGATATGTAGGCATGGTTACAGATTCTGAATGGTATGATTTCGATTTAGATGGAGATATGGATTTAGCATTGGTAGGTGAGTGGATGCCTATTACTATATTTTCAAATGTATTAGATGAAGTAGAGAAATTACCTGAGCATTCTTCAGCGTTTCAAGATATGACATCGCATTTAGGTTTAGATCATACATACGGATGGTGGAATACCATAGAAATCGATGATATAGATGAAGACGGATATTTTGATATTTTAGCTGGTAATCTTGGGCTGAATTCATATCTAAACGCTAGTGAAACGAATCCACTATATCTTTATTTAAATGATTTTGATATGGACAGAAGAGCCGATCCGATTTTAGTTCATAGCGTTGAAGGAGTAGAATATACGGTGGCATTAATAGATGATTTATTTAGTCAAATGAATGTACTCAAAAGAGGATTCACTACTTATGATGAATTTTCAAAGAAAAGCGTATCGAATATTTTTAACCCAGCAGTTTTAGATAGTTCCATTATTAAAAAAGCCACTATGTTCGAATCTGTTTTGATAAAGAATAATAATGCTATGAATTTTGAAGTTTCAGCATTGCCTATTGAGACACAGTTTTCACCAGTGTATAACTTTTATGTATCTGATGTTGATGGTAACGGGAAGAAAGATATTTTTGTGAATGGAAATTTTTATGGAGTTCGCCCCTTTTTCGGTCGTTATGATGCGAATTATGGTACTATGCTACTCCAACAGGAAGAGTTAAATTTCAAAACTTCTTCAATTAATCAGAATGGAATACAATTTTATGGAGAAATTAGAGACATTGAAAAAATTGAATTATCAAATGGAGACGTTGCAATAATTGTTTCAAAAAATAACGAAGATCTTCATATACTACGCCAAAACTATTCACATGAATGAATTTCAATGTTATCGCAAATGAAGCTAATTGTAAAAGCTACCCACGTAACCCTTTATTGTGCAATATTAGTTAGTAGTTGTACTGAGATAAAAACAGCTACGGAATCTGGAGCACGAGATTCAAATTTATTACATGAAGCTGTACATCTTATTACTAACGTAATGGTACATGATATTTTTTCGCCTCCTGTTGCTAGTAGAGTATATGGTTATGCATCAATCGCTGCTTATGAAACAATCGCATTAAATACTAAAGAATACAATTCTTTAGCAGATCAATTAAATGAATTATCTGCAGGGCCAATAAATAATAATCCAAATGTGATATTAGAATTCGCCAGTTTACATGCTTTTCTAAATGTTTCTGAACATCTCATTTTTTCGACAGATAAAATCGAAGTTTACAGAGATTCAGTATATAAATCTTTGAAAGAGTCAGGTTTTTCAAATACTGAATTCGAGGCTTCGAAAAAATATGGAGATAAAATATCAGACCATATAATAAATTGGGCAAAAGGTGATTATTACAAAGAAACAAGAGGTACAGAAAAATTTCCAATCTTAGATGAGCCTGGACGTTGGATACCAACACCACCGTCATACATGGATGCCATTGAACCAAATTGGAATAAAATTAGGCCTTTTACAATGAAGACAGCTAGCCAATTTAAGCCGGAGCCACCACTTCCATATAGTTTGGAAGCAGATAGCGAATTCTATCTTCAAACAAAAGAGGTGTATGAAATTGGAAAAGCACTTTCACCCGAGCAAATAGCAATTGCTGAGTTTTGGGATTGTAATCCATTTGCAATGCAATTAAGAGGGCATTTTATGTTTTCTATAAAAAAACTAACCCCTGGAGGGCATTGGATGGGTATTGCAGGAATCGCATCAAAATCACAAACTTTTAATTATGTGAGATCATCTGAAATATATGCATTAACTGCTATTGCACTGTTTGATGGTTTCATAAGTTCATGGGATGAAAAGTTTAGAAGTAATTTAATTCGTCCCGAGACTGTAATTAATCAACACATCGACCCGGAATGGAAACCGTTATTACAAACACCTCCATTTCCTGAATATACAAGTGGCCATAGTGTTATTTCAAGAGCTGCAGCTGAAGTACTTACTGGAGTATTTGGGGATGATTTTTATTTCGAAGATACTACTGAAATTGAATATGGGTTACCAATGAGAGCGTTTGATTCTTTCTACGCCGCAGCTGATGAAGCTGCAATTAGTAGACTATATGGGGGCATACATTATAGAATGGCTGCCGAACATGGTATTGAGCAGGGATCTAATGTAGGAAAGAATGTATTAATCACACTTTCTTTAAGTGAAGACGCTATGGCTCTTAATGAATAATTAAGCACACAAATAAGTACCCTTCAAAAATTAATGAGAATCGAGCTAAAGGATTGATTTTAAGAATTATTTGTAGATAAAAATTATATGATTTTTATTTTTTTGCTGTATCAACTAAATGCCTAACAAATTTTAATAGTTATCCAAATTTTTAAAATTAATTAAAATTTAAGCTACAATAACTAATGTTATTTTGTAAATAATTTGTTAATAGGTATTTAAATTATCTATACAATTCAGGAAAAAAATTGGTTGCAATTTTAGCTAAGTATACACAAATTTTAGATGGAGTCTGGAATACAATAAATAAAGCCATTTTGGTAATCACTCACTATAATATTTATGGAAAGCATTTAACACAAGATGTAAGCGGTTACATAAACGGCTCCCAGCCTCGTTCTCTAACTAACCGAAAATTAAACCTTAAGTTATGCTCAAACATTGGATAACATCCAAATTGCTGGCTAAGATCTTTAAACCCTTCTTATGTGTATTTTTAGGAGCGCTTTTAGTGATTCTTACATTCGACACAAGCACAGCACAATCACGACGCACAATTACAGGTACTGTAACAGATGCAGCTGATGGGGTAGCTATCCCTGCAGTTAACATTGTTGTTGAAGGTACATTAATTGGTACATCAACTAATATTGATGGTACATACTCATTTTCTATTCCATCTGATGCTGAAACACTAGTTTTCTCTTCAATTGGTTACATAACTCTAAATGTTCAAATCAATGGAAGAAGTACCATCGATGTAGAAATGTCACAAGATGTTCAATTTCTAGACGATGTAATCGTAGTTGGTTATGGATCTCAAGAAGAAAAAGAGATCACATCTTCTGTCACTTCTGTTTCTGCAGAAGATTTCAATTTGGGTAACGTGAGTGAACCTGTTCAATTAATACAGGGTAAAGTACCTGGTTTATCTGTGTACAATAGAGGTGGTGATCCTAATGCATCTCCCACTATCAGACTAAGAGGTATTTCAACAATAGGCGCAAATACTGAACCACTAATTGTTATAGATGGTGTAATAGGTGGTTCACTCGACAACATCGATCCTAGTGATATTGAATCGATGACTGTACTTAAGGATGGTTCAGCTGCTGCGATTTATGGTACACGTGGATCATCAGGGGTAATTATTGTTACCACAAAAAAAGGAAGTGATGTTATTGGTAACTCTTCAACACCAGTTACACAATTTTCTTATGACAGCTTTGTTGCATCAAGCTCAGTTCTTAGTTCAATAGATGTGATGAGTGCACAAGAATTTACCGCAGCTGGTAGTAATAACCTTGGAGCAAACACTGATTGGATTGACCAAGTAACAAGAACTGCGATTTCGAATACCCACAATGCTGCTATTTCAGGAGGTACTGCAAATACCAATTATAGAGTATCTCTAAATTATAGGGATGCTGAAGGAATTTTAGAAAATTCAGGATTTGAGCAATTAAATGGCCGTTTAAATATGTCTCATACAACTTGGGACGATAAATTGAAACTAGATATTAATTACTCATTAACCAATCGGGATGCGAATTATTCATTTAGTGATGCTTTGCGATATGCTGTTTTGTTTAACCCAACAGCCCCAATATTAGGAGCTGATGCGAATATTGGTAACACAGATTTTTATGCGCCATATAACGGATATTTTCATCCAGTAGGCTTGTTTGATAGCTTTAATCCTAAGGCAATTATTGATCTAAATACAAATACTGGGGAATCTAAAAATGTATTATTTTCAACTTCTGCTAGGTTAAACCTTACAGATAATCTAGTTGTTAATACCATGTTTTCTCGTCAATCCTCTGATTTATTAAATGCTGAATATTATTCTGTATATGACGCTTACAGAGGAGGTGCAGGGTCATCGAAAACTGGGCTCGCAAGTAGAAATACATTTAACTCTAGATCTACTCTTTTTGAATCCTATGCTACATTTTCAAACACAATAAATAAGTTAGATTATATATTTACAAGTGGTTATAGTTTTCAACAAGATAACTCAGAATTCTTTTCACTCGAGGCAGGTGGTTTCATAAATGATGATTTAGGGCTTAATGCATTAGAAGGTGCGAGTGACTTGAATAATTCAGGAGTAACCCTACTTAGTGCCGCAAGTCCAGATGAAAAAATTATTGCTGGGTTTCTTAGAGGTAATTTCACTTGGGACAACTCTATTTTCTTTAACGCTTCTCTTAGACGAGAAGGGTCAACAAAACTTGGAGAAGATAACCGATGGGGATTGTTTCCTGCCTTTGGAGTTGGTGCTGATGTAACTAGCTTTGTTGATATCGGATTTCTTGATCAATTGAAAGTAAGAATTGGATATGGAGTAACCGGTGCGCTACCTGCTTTTTATGGCTTATCTCAATTCGCCCGTATTCCAAGCCCAACAAGTGCACCTATAGCTCGTGCTGCTAATCCTGATTTAAAGTGGGAAGAAAAAGCGGAGCTAAATGTTGGACTTGATTTTGGTGGTGATAGATTTTCTGGCACAATTGAAATCTATAATAGAGACATTAATGACTTTATTCTTGAAAGAGATGTTGATGTTGCTGTTTATGGATTTGATAAGAGATTTGAAAATGCTGGTAAATTAAATACTACAGGCTTTGAGTTAAGTTTTGATTACGATGTTATCCAAAACATGGATATGAATTACAATACAGGAATCGTATTCTCAACCTACTCCACAACACTTGAAGAATATGTGGCACCTCAGGAAATGATTGCAAACTTAGGAGCTCCTGGTCAGAACAGTACAGATATGATCCGAGTAGCAGTAGGTGAGGAAATTGGCCAAATTTGGGGGCCTGTTTATTCAGGAAATGTTGATGAAAATGGAGTCCCAATCATGAAAGATTTAAATGGTGATGGAATTATATCAACAAACCAAACCAACGCTTTAGATCCGGACGGTGATTTTACACAATTAGGTAGCGGAATTCCAGATTTTGAAATTGGTTGGACGAACCAATTTAACTACAAAAATTGGGATGTAAATGCATTTTTCCGTGGAGCTTTTGGCCATAGTTTAGTAAATACTTATAGAGCTTTTTATGAGCCTAGAATTCCATCACAAGGTTCTTATAATTTGGTAAATACTAAGTATGCCGATGATGCTATCAAATCTGCTCAGTTTAGTTCTCTTTACGTTGAAGAAGCAGACTTCTTCAAATTAGATAACTTAACTATTGGTTATACCTTTGATTCTTCAAAATGGAATAATATTTCAAGTTTAAGAGTATATGCCTCTGGTCAAAATTTATTTGTATTGACCGAGTATACAGGCGTTGACCCAGAACCAGTTCTTCAAGATTTTGGCCCTACAGCCAATGGAGATAGACCTGCTGATGGTGGTAATGTGTTAGCTCCAGGTATAGATAGAAGATATAACTACTTCTCATCTAGAACGTTCACATTAGGAATTAATCTAAAATTTTAAAGAATTAATATGAATAAGACATTAAAACTATTTTTGATTTTTATGTTTCCTCTAGCAATGGTGAATTGCGATTTGGAGGAAAACATTGTCGATACATTTGGAGAAGATGATCCATTTTCTGATACTGGAGGTGCATCTAATCCTTGCACCGATCCCGTTACAGGTTCAGGTGGTATTACTCACCAATGGTTAACGACTGCTTATGGAACACTATTCAGTAGTGGAACAGCCAATCATGGAAGTTACTTTTCAGTTCAAGGTGTATCTTCGGATGAAATGGCTATACCAGCCAAAGGTGGTGACTGGTTTGATGGTGGTATTTGGGTTGATATGCATCAACACACATATACCCCATCTAACGGACCCTTAGAAGGAACCTTTACAGCTCAATATAATGCTATTAACGAGGTTAATACTGCTTTAGCTGGTCAATCTAATGCACAATATGAAGCAGAATTACGTGTTCTTAGAGCATTTTACTATGCACGATTACTCGATACCTATGGTAGAGTTAAAATTGTAACAACCTCAGGACAAGATGCTCCACAAGCAACAAGACAAGAGGTTTACGATTTTGTTGTATCTGAATTAAATGCAGCAATAGACAGCGGTAACCTACTTGCGGTCCCACCTAATAATGCGATGATAACTGAATCGGCAGCTCGAGGCATACTAGCAAGGGTATACCTTAATGCTGAAGTATACACTGGAACACCACAGTGGGCTGAAGTTATTATTCATACAGATGCTATCATAAATACTGGTAATTACAATTTAGAACCAAATTATTCTGATGCATTTAAACCAGATAATGATAACAGTATTGAAAATATTTGGGTGGTACCCTATGATCAAACTACTGGTACAGGAATGAATATCGCTCAAATGACACTGCATTATGGATCTCAGCAAACATGGAATTTGGAGGCACAACCTTGGAATGGTTATGCAGCATTAGAAGAATTTTATAATAGCTATGATTCTGGTGATGAAAGAAAAGAGAACAATTTCTTAGTTGGTATTCAAAATACTGCGGATGGAGTTCCCATAATAGATTTCGCATCTGAAACAACAGATCCAGACTTAGAGTTGAATTATAAACCAGAGATAAATGAAGTATTCCCAAATGCAAACCGTGATGGTGGGGCTAGATTATATAAATTCAACTTTACAAATTGTCAAAGACCAGACATGAATAACGATTATCCATTAGTTAGATATGCTGATGTACTTTTGATGAAAGCAGAGGCAGTTGCTAGAAATGCTGGAAACTGGAGTGATCCTATGACTCTTTCTCTTGTTAATCAAGTTAGAACACGCGCTGGTATTTCCACAGTATCTTCATTAACAGCAGATTCTTTCTTAGCCGAAAGAGGTCGAGAAATGTTTATGGAAGTAACACGTCGATCAGATTTGATTCGATATGATAAATGGGGAGAAGCTTGGTGGGAAAAAGATGCTAACGCCAGCGATCACCTTAAATTATTTCCAATACCTTTAGCTCAGATAGAAGCTTCAGGTGGGACATTAACCCAAAACCCTGGATATAATTAATAGATAAATTTCTATTCTAAAGGTTGCTATATTTTAAATGTAGCAACCTTTTTTTTATTTATGAGATATTTTCAATTTACGCTTATTTTATCATTATCGATGTCCATCGGTTGTTCAAAAAATGATGCTTTAATTTTTATTGATGATTATCCTAATAGTGGAGTTGATTTTAATAATCAACTGGAACTAAGCTATGAATTAAATCCATATACCTATAGAAATTTTTATAATGGTGGTGGAGTAGCTATTGGGGATTTAAATAATGATGGTTTACCAGAGTTATTTTTTGTTGGTAATCAATTAAATAACAAACTCTTCTTAAACAAAGGGGGCTTCGAATTTGAAGATATCACTGAAACTGCTGGTGTGGCATCTCCAAATGTATGGTCAACTGGGGTAAGCTTTGCAGATGTTAATGGAGATGGATGGTTAGATATTTATGTCTCAAAATCAGGAACCCCTTCAGGTACAAATAGAAATAATGAGCTTTTTATTAATAATGGAGATCTAACATTCTCTGAGAAAGCGGAACTTTGGGGGATCAACGATTTAGGTCTTTCTAATCACTCCGTATTTTTTGACTACGACAAAGATGGAGACTTAGATTTATATCTATTGAATAATTCCTTTTCACCTGTAGGTGGTTTCGATATGGTAAAAGGCATGCGTGAAACACGTGACCCAGATGGAGGAAATAAATTATATCGCAATGATGGAAACTTTTACACTGATGTTAGCTCAGAAGCAGGAATATATGGAAGTAAAATTGGCTTTGGCCTTGGAGTAAGTATTGGTGATTTGAATGGAGACTATTGGCAAGATATTTACATTTCAAATGATTTTTTTGAACGTGATTATTTATACATCAATAATAAAGATGGCACTTTCACAGAAATTATTGAAAGCAAAACTAAATCAATAAGTATGAATTCAATGGGTGCAGACATCGCGGATATAAATCATGATGGACTCCCCGAAATATTTGTTACTGATATGCTTCCTGAATCAGAAGAACGATTTAAAACAAAAACCTCATTTGATTCCTGGGATAGATATCAACAAAAGGTAGAGGCAGGATATCATCAACAATACACCAGAAACTCACTTCAATTGAATATGGATGGAAGTTTTTCTGAAATAGGAAGACAAAGTGATGTAGAAGCCACAGATTGGAGTTGGGCAGCATTAATTGCTGATTTCGACTTAAATGGTTCAAACGACTTGTTTGTGGCAAATGGAATTTATCAAGACCTTACAGATATGGATTATGTGAATTATTATGCAGATCCAGATTTATTTAAGGAAGTGGTACGTCGTGATCAACCTATTGAAACACTCTTTAAAGATATTCCAAGTGTTGCAATCCCAAATTATATGTTTTCTGGAGAGGGAGACTTGGAGTTTACGAGTGTTGGGAAATCTTGGGGATTAGGCGAGCCAAGTTTTTCGAATGGATCGGCCTATGGAGACTTGGATAATGATGGGGATTTAGATTTAGTGGTAAATAATGTAAATATGCCTGCTTTTGTGTATCGTAATACTTCCTCAGATCGAGGCCTTGGAAATTGGTTGATGGTAGAGTTACAAGGCGATCTAGGAAATACGCAAGCCATAGGTGCACAACTAAGTGTGTGGAGTTCAGGGAAGTTATATTGGCGTGAACAAGTGCTTCAGCGAGGTTTTCAAAGTACGGTAGATGCACGGTTACATGTAGGCTTAGGCGAGGCAACGGTGGTGGATTCGCTGGAATTAAGATGGCCCGATGGACGAGTGACAGTGTTGCGAGATATAGCGGTGAATCAGCATTTAACGTTATCCCAACAGCAATCAAGGCAAGCACGTGAGCAGAACCTAAGAGTGGAGGAAGAGCCCATATTAAGGCAAAAAGAAGCAGGTATAGATTGGAAGCATACCGAAAATTCATTTGTTGATTTTGATCGAGATCGGTTGGTGTTTCACATGCGATCAACGGAAGGACCAGCTGGGTGTGTGTCTGCCGAGCAGAGTCTGATGTATTTAGGAGGGGCAAAAGATCAACCAGGAAGTTTGCGAGAAGTCAACGGGCAGCAATGGGATGAGGTTTTTACTACCGAAGCACTGCATGAGGATACAGATTGTGTATTTTTTGATGCAGATGGAGATGGGGATGATGATTTATATGTGAGCAGTGGAGGCAATGAATTCAGTTCTAGTTCGGAAGGGCTCTTTGATCGTTTATATATCCAAGAAAAGGGTACATGGAGTATATCGAAGGGAATAAATGCGACGCTAGGGTTTTTCTCTAATGGTACAGTAAGTGCTGCAGACTGGGATGCAGATGGGGATATAGATGTATTTGTGGGGGAAAGGTTACAGCCTTTTGCGGTAGGTATGCCAGTAAGTGGGCGATTATTAGAAAATGATGGTGCAGGAAATTTTATGGATGTAACGCAGCAGTATGCGCCCAGGTTGTTACATTCTGGGATGTTTACGGGAAGTGTATTTATGGATATAGACCATGATGGGGATCAGGATTTGATAACCTCAGGAGAATGGTCACCCATAAGGGTGTTTAGGAATCAACTTATGGAGACCCAAGAGGCTGTGTTTAAGGAAGCCACCGAACAGTCTGGGTTAGGGGAGTCGAATGGGTGGTGGAATGAGGTATTGGTTACAGATTGGGATGGAGATGGATATGTTGATTTGATAGGGTTGAATCATGGTCTTAATTCTAGATTTAGAGCTTCAACAGATCAGCCTGCGCGGTTATGGGTGAGTGATTTTGATGAGAATGGTTCGGTGGAACAAATTTTAACGACGTATAATGGTCAGGATTCCTACCCGATGGTATTGCGTCATAATCTGGTGGAACAACTTCCGGGGTTGAAGCGGAAATATTTGAAGTATGCCTCCTACAAGGAGCAAACAATACAAGATATATTTGAAGAGGATGTCTTAGCACGAGCAACTCAACTCACGGCATATACCTTAGCGAGCACAGTGTGGTGGGGGGGAGAAGATGGGACATTCATTGCACAAGAGTTACCCGTAGCGGTGCAATTATCGCCGATGTATGCAGCCTTAATGGTAAATATGCAGGGATTTGATCGTCTGGCATTAATAGTAGGAGGGAATTTGTATGGGGTAAAACCAGAAGCGGGTCGGTATGATGCCTCTATAGGCACGGTGTTAAAGTTGGGCCCGAACCGAGAAATAACTGCATTATCGAGCCAAGAAAGTGGCTTACATGTAGAGGGTCAAATCAGACAAATTGTACCTTATAATGATACAGAATTCGTAATTTTAAGAAATAACCTGGAAGCACTAAATTTTATACAAAAGAATGAATAAAATCTTTCATTTAGCCATGATTTCATGCATGATTCTAATCATTTCTTGTTCTGACCAGTCTGGCAAAAATCAGAAAAAAAATGATAGTCAAAAAAATATACAGATTACAGATACTTTGATTCATGCCTATACATTTGGAATGTCGAAAGAAAAATTTTTTGAACTTTCTTGGAAGTATAATTCAGATGGTATACTTATAAATGGTTCAGGAGCAGAGATAGTGGAAAATGTTGATTGGTTAAAAGCTCCAGCAAAACGATCTTTTTATCCAAACTTTGTTGACAATAAGATTGTCCAATTTCCAATTATTTATTCCTATAAAGGATGGGCACCATGGAATACCCATTTATCTGCAGATAGTTTATTGCAGCATTTGATTCCTATCTTAAGTGAGGAATATGATGTAGTTTTTGAACCATTAAGTAAGGAAATTGATAACAAAATTTATGTCGGTAGAATAAATAATAGTGAGATTGAATTAACAGTTAAAAGTAATTTCGAAGTAGTAGTTACTTTTACTGATGTAACTAATTTTTATTAAAGGATAAGAATGTACTTTTTTTACTTAAAGCGCTCTATTTCGTTAGCTTTTATCTTTTTATTTGTAGGCTGTATTCAAAATGAAAAAATGAAAAAAGTCTTTGAGAAAGTGAGCTCTCAAGAATCAGGTATTAATTTTACTAATCCTTTAGATTTTGATAAAAACTTCAATATTTATAAATACAGAAATTTCTATAATGGGGGAGGGATTGCTTTAGGAGACATCAATAATGATGGCTTATTGGACATCTATTTTACAGCTAATATGCGCCCAAATCGATTATACCTAAATAAGGGTGATTTCAAGTTCGAAGATATTTCTAGTATAGCTGGTATTTCCGGTGAAAGATCTTGGAGTACAGGTGTTAGTATGGTAGATATTAATGGAGATGGATTTATCGACATTTATATGTGTAATTCGGGAGACGTTGAAGGTGATAATAAACAGAATGAGCTTTTTATAAATAATGGAGATTTAACTTTCACCGAATCTGCTGAGCAATATGGCATTGCTGATCGTGGGTTCTCTACTCAAGCAAGTTTTTTCGATTATGATAAAGATGGTGATTTAGACTTATATCTTCTAAATAACTCATATCGTGCAATTGGAAGTTTTAACCTTCAAATAAACGAACGTCTTTCAAGAGATGAGGTTGGAGGTGATAAATTGTATCGCAATGATGGGGATACTTTTACGGATGTAAGTTCAGAGGCAGGAATATTCGGTAGTGTAATTGGCTTTGGACTTGGTGTTACTATTCTAGATGTTAATCGAAATGGGTGGCAAGATTTATACATTTCAAATGATTTTTTTGAACGCGATTATTTGTATATCAATAATCAAGATGGGACTTTTGATGAAGTATTAATTGAATCGATAAAAAGTATAAGTGGAGCATCTATGGGGGCAGATGCAGCAGATATAAATCACGATGGATATCCAGAGATATTTGTAACTGAAATGCTTCCAGAACCAGAGGAACGAGTTAAAACGGTAACAACATTTGAAAGTTGGGATAAATATCAATTCAACTTAGAAAACGGATATTATCATCAGTTTACTAGAAATATGTTTCAGTTAAATAATAAAAATGGTGATTTTTTAGAAGTTGGTAGATTTACAGGAGTGGAAGCTACAGACTGGAGCTGGGCAGCACTGATGAGTGACTTTGATCATAATGGGGAAACGGATTTATTTGTAGCAAATGGAATTTATCAAGACTTAACAGATCAAGATTACATTCAATATGTTTCTAGTAATGAAATTATTCAAACAATTACAGGTGGTGATGAGGTAGACTTTAAACAATTAATCGATTTGATACCTTCACGACCAATCCCAAATTATATGTTTTCTGGAGAGGGAGACTTGGAGTTTACGAGTGTTGGGAAATCTTGGGGATTAGGCGAGCCAAGTTTTTCGAATGGATCGGCCTATGGAGACTTGGATAATGATGGGGATTTAGATTTAGTGGTAAATAATGTAAATATGCCTGCTTTTGTGTATCGTAATACTTCCTCAGATCGAGGCCTTGGAAATTGGTTGATGGTAGAGTTACAAGGCGATCTAGGAAATACGCAAGCCATAGGTGCACAACTAAGTGTGTGGAGTTCAGGGAAGTTATATTGGCGTGAACAAGTGCTTCAGCGAGGTTTTCAAAGTACGGTAGATGCACGGTTACATGTAGGCTTAGGCGAGGCAACGGTGGTGGATTCGCTGGAATTAAGATGGCCCGATGGACGAGTGACAGTGTTGCGAGATATAGCGGTGAATCAGCATTTAACGTTATCCCAACAGCAATCAAGGCAAGCACGTGAGCAGAACCTAAGAGTGGAGGAAGAGCCCATATTAAGGCAAAAAGAAGCAGGTATAGATTGGAAGCATACCGAAAATTCATTTGTTGATTTTGATCGAGATCGGTTGGTGTTTCACATGCGATCAACGGAAGGACCAGCTGGGTGTGTGTCTGCCGAGCAGAGTCTGATGTATTTAGGAGGGGCAAAAGATCAACCAGGAAGTTTGCGAGAAGTCAACGGGCAGCAATGGGATGAGGTTTTTACTACCGAAGCACTGCATGAGGATACAGATTGTGTATTTTTTGATGCAGATGGAGATGGGGATGATGATTTATATGTGAGCAGTGGAGGCAATGAATTCAGTTCTAGTTCGGAAGGGCTCTTTGATCGTTTATATATCCAAGAAAAGGGTACATGGAGTATATCGAAGGGAATAAATGCGACGCTAGGGTTTTTCTCTAATGGTACAGTAAGTGCTGCAGACTGGGATGCAGATGGGGATATAGATGTATTTGTGGGGGAAAGGTTACAGCCTTTTGCGGTAGGTATGCCAGTAAGTGGGCGATTATTAGAAAATGATGGTGCAGGAAATTTTATGGATGTAACGCAGCAGTATGCGCCCAGGTTGTTACATTCTGGGATGTTTACGGGAAGTGTATTTATGGATATAGACCATGATGGGGATCAGGATTTGATAACCTCAGGAGAATGGTCACCCATAAGGGTGTTTAGGAATCAACTTATGGAGACCCAAGAGGCTGTGTTTAAGGAAGCCACCGAACAGTCTGGGTTAGGGGAGTCGAATGGGTGGTGGAATGAGGTATTGGTTACAGATTGGGATGGAGATGGATATGTTGATTTGATAGGGTTGAATCATGGTCTTAATTCTAGATTTAGAGCTTCAACAGATCAGCCTGCGCGGTTATGGGTGAGTGATTTTGATGAGAATGGTTCGGTGGAACAAATTTTAACGACGTATAATGGTCAGGATTCCTACCCGATGGTATTGCGTCATAATCTGGTGGAACAACTTCCGGGGTTGAAGCGGAAATATTTGAAGTATGCCTCCTACAAGGAGCAAACAATACAAGATATATTTGAAGAGGATGTCTTAGCACGAGCAACTCAACTCACGGCATATACCTTAGCGAGCACAGTGTGGTGGGGGGGAGAAGATGGGACATTCATTGCACAAGAGTTACCCGTAGCGGTGCAATTATCGCCGATGTATGCAGCCTTAATGGTAAATATGCAGGGATTTGATCGTCTGGCATTAATAGTAGGAGGGAATTTGTATGGGGTAAAACCAGAAGCGGGTCGGTATGATGCCTCTATAGGCACGGTGTTAAAGTTGGGCCCGAACCGAGAAATAACTGCATTATCGAGCCAAGAAAGTGGCTTACATGTAGAGGGTCAAATCAGACAAATTGTACCTTATAATGATACAGAATTCGTAATTTTAAGAAATAACCTGGAAGCACTAAATTTTACTACCAATAATTAATTTTTTAAGATGCAACTAATGCTTCTTCAACCTTAAACGCACACTCTAGATTAAAGCCTGTATGTGTTTCGATAGTATGATCAGCTTCTAATTGTTGCATTAAAGAATGGATTAGTTTAATACCTAAGGATGAACTATTCTCTAATAACATTTTATTAAAGCCTTTACCGGTATCAGAGTAATTCATTTTAACAGTACTATCATCGATATTTGAGATAGATATGAAAATTGAACCGTTTTTAATTTCTTTAAACGCATGTTTAAGAGAGTTGGTGATTAATTCATTGAGTAATAGACCAATGGGTACTGCTTGATTAATAGAAATACCAACTTTCTCGATATTTGTGACTAAGTTAATTTCACTGATTAGAGAGGGATTAGTTTTCGCAATATTAAGAGTCAATTTTTCAAGGTAATTATCCAAATAAATGACACTAAAGTTTTCAGTATTATAAAGGATTTCATGAACAGCAGCTATAGACTGAATTCTATTTACTGCGTCCTCAAGTGAGTATTTGGCCTCTTCTCCTTTCATTAATTCTAATTGAAGTAGTCCAGAAATAACCGCTAAGTTATTTTTTACTCGATGATGGATTTCTCCTAAAAGAGCTTTCTTTTCATTTAAAGATTCAATGATTGCATTTTCTCTATGTACAGCTTCAGTAATATCTTGAAAGAAACCGTATACCCTCACTATTTGATCTCCAGCAAATTCAGCAGCACATTTTGCGCGAACCCATTTGTGATTTCCTTTTGCTGTTATAATTTCAAATTGGCCATCTCTTGAAATACCTGAGGTAATGGCATCATTAAAAATTTCTGCTATACGTTTGCGAGATTCTCCTTGTTTATAAAAATTTATGGCAGTGGTTATATCAGGTTCATAATCCTCAGGAACTTCATAGATTTGTTTGGTTACATTCGTCCATGTCAGTTTATTGGTGAGTACATCAAGTTCCCAACCACCGTTTAATGATACTTCACTTATTTCGTCAAGTAAACGATCCTTTTGTATTCTTTCTGTAATATCAGTTACGATAAAATCATGAATTATATCGCCATCAGAGCCAGCTGAAGCATTACTGATTAGATGTATCCACTTTAGTTTACCAGAAGGAGTTATTATTCGAAAATATTGGTCTACCGCTCGTCCAGTTTTTAATACCTCTGCATAAATTGCATTTATTTCTAGAACTGAATCATCTTTATGTGTTTGATTATATATAAGTTCAAAATTTGTTTTGGCTAATTCTTCAGTTACTTCATATAAATCATAAAACCCTTTATTAGCAAATTGGATATCACAGGACCCATCCAATTTATTTACAATACGAGCAACCCCAGCTTGCATATTATTAGTGACTGCAATCAATTGTTGTTGCGATTTCATAGCCAATGCTTCAGCCTCATATTGTAAAGTAATATCTTGTACTATACCCACTACTTCAATGAGTTCATCAGATTCATATACAGGAACTCCTATGGTTCTTAAAACTTTGCGGGTGCCATTTCTAGAGGTGAAATCAAGAACTAGATCGTATTCTTTATGAGACTTACGCATTTCAATCAAACCAGCTTGTAGTTCTTGTTGACTTGTAATACTAAGCTGGCTTCTAAACTTCCAATAATCAAACTCGGAAGTATCTTGAAGTTCAAGAATTTCTGAGGCTCGACCAGACCAAGAAATCTTGTACGTATTAACATCCATCACCCAATCACACATTTTACCGATTCTTTGGGCATCTTGAAGTCTTTTTAAACTATCTGCGAGCCGTTGAACATTTCTACGTTTTTCAGTAATGTCTTCTTGAAATGCTATAAATTTGTCTAGCTTACCATGTTTAAAAATTGGAGTGATATTTAACTTTAACCAAACCTTTTCACCATTTTTGTGGTAATTTAGTATTTCTACAGAAAAAGCTACTTGTTCTTTTAATTTATGGCTGATATATGCAACTGTATCAGGATCAGTTTCTGGACCTTGTAAAAGGCTTCCAGGTTTCTTTCCTATCATTTCATCCAATGTGTACCCAGATAATTTAGTATGTGCTTTATTTACCCATAAAGCTAAACCATCAGCATCTGTGGTTAGTACAGCGGTTTGGGTATTTAATGCAGCCTCAGATATTAGTGTAGATTGTTGACTTAATACCTGGATTTGTGATTTTATCAGGGAACCTTTTAATTCTCTTAAAATGCTACTCTCCAAAGAGTAGGGTTGATCAATATAACAAATGTTGTTTATGCTTCCATTATTTAGAAGTTCTACACCTTTTTCAGAATTCGAGGATTCTGATATCCATACAATAGGAGCTTTTTTTGTGAAATAGCTTAATAGGAATTTTTGGAAATGAGCAGCTAAGTTCGAATCAATAAGAACAATACTTTTATCAGTAGCGTAAGCCTCAATATTTTTATAATCTTCTACATATATCTCTTCTACAATTACTCTACTGAAATAATTTAAAATCGTTTTCTTGCAGTAATTATTTTTTGTGATTTCGCTGAGGAAAAATAAAATAGTAAATTCTTGCTCTTTAAAACTCAAAACTATGTTTAAGATTAAAACTGACTACCTGTAACTTAATTGAATTATCGGGTATTTCAAATCCAAACATTACCATCCAAAATTATTTTCTTGCATAACTAATTCAATATCAGAGGGTTTATTTTTTATCTGGTCGTAAATCATTGTTCTTGCGTGTTTACCTTCAGGAAAATTAAAGTACATCCAATTATGAAACATTCCTTTGAACTCTCTATAATTAAAAACGGTAGGCAATGATGCTGAGAGATTTTTGAGTTTTCTGCAATCTGCTAACATTATATCATTACTCCCTATATATACAGTAATAGGAGCAATTCTTCTTAAGTCGCTATAAATTGGGCTAACCAATGCATTATTTGAGGATAAATCGTCTGAGAATGCATGGCCTAATTTTTGTAAAACTTGTAGGTCTAAAATTGGATCAACTCCATTAACTGTATCTATTTGAGGATTTGCTAGGGTTAAATCTAACCAAGGACTCAGAAGAATAAATTCTTTAGGCTGGTCTATTCCATTACTTTTTAAATATTGAGCAGTATTTAATGCAATTGTTGCTCCAGCTGAATCACCGATAACGGTTAGTTGCTTAATATTAAGAATTGAATTTAGATATTGATAACAATCTAAAATAAATTGATGGGTGAGTTTATACGTAGAGCTAGGTAATAAAGGGTAGTCTGGGGCAATTATTTTTGCATTTACTGCTAATGACAATTGTTCAATAAAGCGCCAATGATATTTCTGAAAATTTTTTGCAAATCCACCACCATGTAAGAAAAGTATGGATCGATCAAATGAAGAATCTTTAGGCTCTATAATCCAAACTTTATGGTTATTTACTTCTTTGTTGGACACAATACATTGTTTAAAGTATCTTTTTGGTGGCTTTATGTTTTTCGAATTTTTATAAAACCACCTAAGCTGATACTTACTTTTTCTATCCGTAAGTAAGAGATAAAAAGTTATTAGTCTGCTTATTAAGCTTTGTGTTTTCAAATTCAAGAGAATATTTATAGAGGGGTTATAGATTTATCAAAATAAATATGTGAGGACTATTTGATCAAATATTCTACAATTCAGCAATAATTTCGGTAAATCAGAATTATCGTTTAAAAAATATTCATTAGACTAGTAAAAAAGAGGTATCAAGATTTACTACCCTGAAATTAATAGCAAAAAAAAGTCTCGTTTATAACAAATAAACGAGACTTAAGAGTATAATTTTAAATGCAGGATTAGCCTTCGTTTTTCTTTTCCTGAATTTCAAGACGGATGTCTTGTGCTAATTTCTTTAAATCTTGTAGCCCTTTTCTAGCTCGGGTGCCTGCAGCTTTATTCCCTTTATCGTAGAATTTTTCCATCTCAGCTGATACGCTATCAACTAATCCTTTTAAATCATCTACTCTACTCATTATATAACTCCGTTATGTTTGTGTTTAAATAAATTTCATAGTTAGAAACTTTGCTTAAGCTAGAGATTAGCTACATCTGAGTCAAATTAAAAAAGACCTATTTTAGGATCAAAAATCAGGTTTTCCCAATTTAAATATATGTTCGTTAACCTTCTTATTAGAGAAAACACTAAATAATTAATTTTTATTTATGTAAGTCTCTTGAAGTGAAACTAAAAGGAAGTAAATCTACATTAAAATGTTCAGAATATGTTCCATCAGCATGAAATAATTCAGTTTTGCTAAGTGGTAAATGTTCAAATAAAACTTGCCTGCATGCGCCGCAAGGGCTGCTAAATTCACCTTTTAGTGTGTGAACCGACATGGATTTGAAATTTGTAATTCCTTCAGCAATTGCTTTACAAATTGCTACTCGTTCTGCACAAAGCCCTTTAGTCCAATCACTAACTTCTACATTTACACCCGAAATTGAAATAGTATCTGATTTTAAAATTGCAGATACTGGAAATTGAGAATTTGGTGTGACCGCATTATTTAGTAGCTGTTTTAGATGAGTTAATACATCTTTACTATGTTGTTCTCGATAGGAATATAATTGGACTTTATCCGGTATTTCACCGATTCTTACCTCAAGATTGAATTCTTGTTTCCAAAATAAAAGCTGTGGATTATTGTCATCGTTTAAAAAAATGGTTATTGGTCTTTGTCCATAAGCTAGGCAGATACAACAAGCAGCTTGCAATGCAGTTATTGTTAAAGGAAATGATATATTTTCAATTCTAACTCCAGAAAAGTAATCACCTTTATGTCCTTGAATAATACATGCATTAGGTATTTTTGAATAAGGGACGTATGCTTTATCTAAAAGATCTTTCCAAGTCATGGTTATTTATTTAGCGACGAAAATGCAGCATCTGCAACAGCTGCTCTAATTTTACTAATTCGTTTTCCATAATTTCGATTAGGATACGTTCGATTGGTTAATAAGATGACAATCATATTTTTTTCTCTATCCATCCATATACTAGTACCTGTAAAGCCAAGATGTCCAAATGTATCATTACTAGCTAATTGACCAGCGGTTGTGAACCCTGTGTCTTTTTTTCTGTCAAAACCTAAACCTCGACCACTTAAGCTAGACTGTTGAGTGGTGAATTCTCTGATTACCTCTGGTGCTATATATTCTTTGTTTAGATAGGAGCCCTCATTTAGTAACAATGTTCCAAATTTTGCTAGATCATCAACACTAGCAAATAAACCAGCATGTCCAGAAATTCCGTCCATATACCATGATCGTTCATCATTAACTTCTGCTTTAATTAATTTATTTCTATATATGGTGTCGAACTCTGTAGGTGGAATTCTATTTGTGTACCATCGACTTACTTTCTTAGGATTAAAGTAAGCTCCATACATTCCCATTGGATAGTAAAAGTTTTTTCTCATAAAGGAATCTATGGAGCGGCCAGAAATTTTTTCTACAATTTCTGCAAGCAAAATCATTCCAAGATCACTGTACACATAGGTACTACCAACTTCATTAATTAGGGGTTCGTTTTTTATGGCTTGAATAATTTCTGTTCTTTTTTGGTATGTATCTACATATATGCGAAAAGCAGGTAATCCACTCTCATGCTTCAGCAAATGTCGAATTGTAATCTCTGATTTTTCTGGTTTTTCAAATTCAGGGATATACGCCATTACTTTCTCATCTAAATCAAGTAGACCATCTGAATTAAGTTTCATAACTGCTAAAGTAGTAGCGGCTATTTTCGTGATAGAGGCTAAATCATAAATATCGGTGTCTTTTACTTTTCTTAATTTATCATAAGTGTGATATCCCTCTGCATGTTTATAAATAAGTACTCCATCTTTTACAACCGCGGTAACAGCACCTGGAAAAACAGAATCAAGGACTGCATCTTTAAGAATATCTTCTATTTGATAGAGTTTTTGAGAATTAATTCCTACTTCTTCTGGGGCTCCATATCGAAGTGCAGTTTGTTTGAAACTTAACCCGTCACCCACATCATATAATGTTGGAATTTCTATAGGAAGTGTTCCAGATACATTAGCAGCTCCAAAAAGTGTTGGAGCAACCGCCTTCATTTGCATTGCATGATTAGACCATGCCATTACGTGTATATCGGTTTTATCTAGTTCACTAACCAAGTAAGGATTTCCAAACATAGTAAGAACAGTATTTTTGTTCAGAGTCATTATTTTATTTAGAAAGGCACTATGTTTTTTTGGAAGTTGAATTGACTCAGCAAACCGTAAACTAATAAATGAACCTATAATTATTAAATCAGCCGATTGTGCTTGTTGAATGATTTTTTGGACATCATTATCATCGGAACGATTATCGAATACACTAAAAGTTACATTTGGATGATAATCCCTTAAAGAACGAGCAAAAAAACTACCCGTATTACCCTCTTCATTATCTGCAACTGAAATCAGTAATACATTCTTATACCTCGTAGGGTCTAACGGTAATAAATTATTTTGATCTTTTAATATAGTAATCGATTCTCTTGCTATTCGGTCAGCTTCGGCTTGATGTGCTTTGCTATTTATTATTTTATCAAGATGATGTATATCAATGGTATTATTTTTTTCAAACAAGCCCATTTCTTGTTTCCATCGAAGAATTTTACTGAAACTCTTATTAATTCGCTCTTCGGTAATTTCCCCGTTATTAATCGCTGCAATTACTTCAGAAATAGCTGTATGTATATCGGGACTAATTAACATAATATCTGCACCAGCGTTTAATGCTCTTACAACAGCCCTTCCTGGTGAGAATTGTTTAGTAATCCCACTCATTTCAAGGCCATCTGTAATGATTACGCCTTCAAAATTAAGTGAGTCAATAAGTATATCACCTAATATACTCTCATCTAGTGTCCCAGGAATTTCTGGATATTCGCTTATTTTTGGAAAGGAGATATGTGCGCTCATAATACTTTGAATACCACCCTCAATAGCTCTACGAAATGGAATTAATTCAACAGAATCTAGTCTGTTGTAATCATGATTCAATACAGGTAATTCTAAATGTGAATCAGAATCAGTATCACCATGCCCAGGAAAGTGTTTAGCTGTAGCAATTACACCTTCGCTCTGTACTCCCCGAATAAACGCAATCCCAAATTCTGAAACAATATTAGGGTTTCCAGAAAATGATCTCACATTAATCACAGGATTATCAGGATTATTATTAACATCTAAAACTGGAGCAAATATTTGATGCACGCCCAAAGCCTTAGCTTCTCGAGCCGTAATTTGACCCATAATAAAAGCATTTTTTTTATCACCAGTTGCTGCAACCCCCATTGCTGGAGTGAACCTAGTAGTTCCAGAAATTCTCATTGCCGCTCCATATTCCATGTCCTGGGTGATCCATAATGGAATATCCGTTAAATTCTGTAATTTATTTGTAAGCACTGCTTGCCCGTAAATGTCCCCCCGCATAAAAATAATACCACCAATATGATCTTTGATAATCAAATCGGAAATTTCTTTGTATGAGTGATCATCCTGACTTAAAAATTGACCATTTACTGGAACAAAAAATAATTGTCCAATTTTTTGCTCTAAAGTTGAATGTTTGATTAAAGAATCTATAAATGCTGTCTTTTTAACTGTATGGGTATTTAGTTCATTTTCTGGTCCTTTATTTAAACCATAAATCGTAAATATTAAGGATGCAAATAGGATAGAACGCATGTTCATAATTAAAAAATTTGTAACTCGGTTCTAAATTAAACGAACCTGATTGATGAACCAATTTAAAATAGGTTAAAAACTGAGATAATTTTTAAAAGGGATGTTAAATTAATTTGTTCCAGTTGGAAGTAATTTCATAGTGTTTACGTTGGCTTTTTTTGCAATATCCTCCCCATGATAGAATATTCTATACTGTTTGTTGAGCCACATATTAGTTTGGTCGCCATAATGTGGTGAAATCGGATTTCCAGATTGACCGGTAGGAAGTACAGACCTAGTGGAACGTAAGTCTGATAGATCAATGATTCTTCGTACAGATGCACCTAGTGTCATTTCAAATGGGTTTGTCCATGTATATTGTCCATTATTTACGCTCATTCCATGTCCTTGAACTGGGAAAGGGCCTTTACTTAATATGTTATCTATTATCATTGATAAGGCTTTTGGTGCATTAGGATCTTCTGCGGCCATAGTAAATAATGGGGGGCTAAAGGTAATTGAGTGTAGTTGTTCCCATCTCCACTCAAAGGGTTCTGTTCCCAAAGAATCACTCAAAAATAAGATAGCATCCTGCATAGATTTGAGTACAATCTCATTTTTAGTTTCAATGCGCTGAGTATTTAGATTATCATAAAAGGATGATGAATCTTGCAAAAATTCTGTCATTGTGCGCACTGGGATTAATTCATGTTTACTAAAGTGTTCGAATGCTGCTTCACCAAATTCATCAAGCAACGTATTTTTGGTAAAATTGATGAAAAAAGCGTCGAAAATCGAGGCTGCTGTAGAATTTTGAGTGTATTTATAATCCCAGTTTTCTAAATATGAAACTGGAAGTGAAAAATCATATTCTTGTTGATTAATGATGATTTCAAGAATGTGGGGGGTTAGAAAAGCAGCAAAAGATGAATAACTATCATTTTGAAGTTCAATCATATCCTCGATAGTGATCGAATTATTTGTAGATAATGTCGACACAATTCGCTCCATCCTAGATGATGGTTCCCAAAAGCTAGCGATATAATGGGGATAATTTTCAGTGGTTAATTTGTTATTTGCATTTGCAATCCATCCTTTGTCTGGATTTATAACATGTGGCATCTCATTTCTTGGAATAAAACCTTTCCAATCATCATCAGGAACCCAGCCTCTTCTTAATACAACCTTATTTCCCGTTCTTATAGGCAATTTAGCAGTAGAGAACATTGCAATATTCCCTTCAACATCTCCATACATAAAATTTTGACCAGGAACATGAAAGTATTCTAAAGCATCTTTGAATTCCTGAAATTCTTGAGCCCAGTTAATTTCATACATTGTTCGAAGCTCATTAGAGAGTTGGTGCCCCATCCACTTCATGCTTATCACTTGATCTTCAACAAGGTCTTTATTTGGATATATGTCTGTAATGACCGGACCATTTTTAGTAACCCTATATTCGTATAATACGGGATCTTCATTTTTTACTTGTATGAATTCACGTACTTTCTCAAAAGATTGAAATGCAACAGAACCAACATTTGCTGAATCAATAACATATCTGCCTCGATCTTCAGGATCCACTTTCTCAAGAAAAAAATCGGTATCATCTGCCATTATATTTGTGAAAGACCACGCCATATGGTCATTTTGGCCAAGCACAATTCCTGGTAATCCTGCAATGGTAACCCCAGATACATTTTGCCCACTTTTGTTTAGGTGAATTTCGTACCATTTTCCTGGCATATCCAATCCCAAATGTGGATCACCTGCTAAAATTGGAAACCCTGTATTCGTTCTAGAACCATCAATTACCCAAGCGTTACTTCCAACATGGGAGCCTTCGATTTCAAGTAACTTTCTTTTTTTTAGTTCTATTTCAAGCATCGGAAAAAGAGCAGCTGTTGATAAACCGATCGATTCATTATCGTCTAAAGAAGTGGGAAAATCACTATCCCAAGTAAGGATCAATTCATTGAATTGATCTTCAGAGAGTTTATTTTTTAAAAAATTGTACGTTACCTCACTCCACCAGCTCAGGTTTAATTCCCAAGCCATTAGGCGGACTATGGCGATAGAATGTTGGGGAGTCCATTCCATAGGTTCCATTCCAGAAAGAGCAAATTGAACAGGAAGTCTATGTTTATTTTGCGCAATAAATTCATTTACGCCGTTAGAATATGATTTTAAAATAGCTAACTCCTTAGCGTTAATCTCCATCTCCAAAATGTCTTCTGCAATTTTCCAGAATCCTAACGTTCTTTGATATTTGTCAAATTCTACTAAATCAGATCCAAAAAATTCAGCAAAACGACCTTCTGCAGCTAATTGTGATAAAGTCATTTGCCAAAGACGGTCTTGGGCATGTACATAACCCATGGAGAAATAAATATCTTCATCATTGTCTCCAAAAATATGGGGTACTCCAAACTCATCCCAGTGAATGGTGATTTCAGATGATATTCCCTCCATCTCTATTGCCGCTTCATAATTCGGAAGTGGTTTATAGAATGTCCAATAGAAAGCAAGAGTTGAAATACCGATAATTAATATTAGAAAAAAGAGTAATAAGCGTAAAAATGTATTCATAAAAAGTATCTTAAAATCATTGTAAAGGATAGGGACAAAGCTTCAAATGAACAAAGGGTTAAAAAACATTTAAATATTTTTCATTATCCTAAAAAAATTTAGTCATGTATAGTTGAAAAGCGCTTTCAAAGTCCATACCATTTGAAGAAATCATCAAACATAAAAGAAAATATGGAAGTAAAAAATGTATCTGTAATTGGTGGAGGAACAATGGGGAATGGAATTGCTCATGTATTCGCATTAAACAACTTTTCTGTAACCCTCATAGAGACTAAAAAAGAATATGCTGAACGTGCTCTTTCTACCATTACAAAAAATCTAGATCGTATGGTTAGTAAGGATAAAATCACTCCAGATACAAAAAAAAATGCACTTAATAACATTTCAATCTGTTTGGATATAAAGGAAGGAGTAAAGCAAGCAGATTTAGTAATAGAAGCCGTACCAGAGGATTTAAAAATCAAAACTCAGGTTTGGAAAGTAGTTGATGAATCAGCTCCAAACCATACTATATTTGGGTCGAATACCTCCTCCATATCGATTACTAAATTAGCAGCATTAACATCAAGACCAGAGCAATTTATAGGTATGCATTTCTTTAATCCTGTACCAGTTATGAAGCTTGTTGAGATTGTGCGTGGACTCGAGACCTCCGATGACGTATATGAAGCTATAGAAACTACTTCTAAAGCATTAAACAAAATTCCTGTACCGGTAAATGATATGCCAGGATTTGTAAGTAACAGAGTTTTGATGCCCATGATTAATGAAGCAATATTCGCAGTTTATGAAGGAGTAGCAACTCCTGAACATGTAGATGAGGTGATGAAACTAGGTATGGCACATCCCATGGGACCACTTCGGCTAGCGGACTTCATTGGGCTTGATGTTTGTTTAGATATTTTAAACGTGCTGTATGAAGGATTCAAAGACCCAAAATATCGCCCATGTCCATTATTAGTAAAAATGGTAGATGCTGGGAAGCTAGGTAATAAGAGTGGAAGTGGGTTTTATGCTTACTAATTCACCCTTTAAAATATTAAAATAATCTAATACTTTATCAATGTAACTATCAATTTTATCATTGACTTATAGAATTTTGTTAGGTAGGTTGAAATAAATCAATTACGTATATGAGATTATTTTTAATTTTAATATTTACACTAACAAGCATAAGTCTAGGCTTTGGACAGGTTTCAGGTGATATAATGTTTACGGGATTTAATGCAGATGGAGATGATGACTTTAGCATCATCATATTAAATGAATTACCTGATACTACAATCTACTTCACAGATAAAGATTGGGTTAATAATAATTTTGAATCTGGAGAAGGCACTCTTATATGGTCTACGGATGGTGCTATAAATGCTGGTACCAGAGTAATTTTTACTGATGTAGATTCAGATAATAACCCACTATTTGGTAGCTCTATTGGCACATTAACAGATACAGGTTCATTTAATATCAGTGGTACAGGTGATGCAATATGGTGTTTTGTTACTAATGGTATTGATACAACATTTATTACAGCTATAACAAATGAAGATTCTGAATTTTCCAACATAGAAAATGCGAATCTAATAAATGGAACAAATGCTATTGATCTTTCCGAAGGTAGTGGTACCCCAGACGGTGGAAAATATATCGGACTATCTCAAGCACTTACCAAAAATGATTTTCTTATCCTGTTAAATGATTTGTCTAATAATTGGAATATATTAGGATCAACTGCTGACGCTGAGACATTACTCCCTTTTGAAACAACAGCATTTGAATTCACAAATTCTAAGACTTTAAATACATCTGTCGGATTTAGATTGTTATCTAGTCCAGTAACTGTTTCATATTCTTCCTTATTAAACCCGATATGGACCCAAGGTGCGAGTACAGGAGTGGATGCAACAAATGGTGCTCCGAATGTTTTTACTTGGAGTAAGACTTCGACAAATGGGGATAACACAAATTGGAATGGTGTAACAGACTTAACAGGAAACATTACTGCTGGAGAAGGATTTCTTGTCTATGTGTATGCAGATGATGATTTTGATGGAAGCGATGATGCCTTTCCTAAAACTTTATCTGTTTCTGGTACAGAACATGCTGTAGATGTCTCTCCAACTATTAATCCAAATGGAGATGGTTGGACGTTATTAGGAAATCCTTTTGCTTCTACCCTAGATTTTGATCTACTAACTATCAACGAAATTACCGGTACAGCCTATGTTTGGGATCCCAATGCAGGTGGTTTTGGAGAATGGAAAACATGGAATGGATCAGCAGGTGATATTACAGACGGTTTAATTACTCCATATCAAGGTTTTTTTGTGCAAACACAGAGTTCACCATCAAGTCCAAGCGTTGTGTTTCCATTTGGTGCAAAATCAACAGGGGGGACTTTTTATGGCAAAACCATGGAATCTTTATCTTTTTTAAGAATGAACGTTGAGAATGGTAAAGTATCAAACTCAGCATGGATTCAATTATCGAATCAAGGCTCTGCAGTAACAACTAGAGGAGATGCACATGAATTACAACCACTAACGGATACCTATGCTCAGCTTGGTTTTATTAAAAATGATTCAGTTTTTGATATTGTGCATCTAAATGCTGAGAAACAGGTAATGGTGCCCATAGAATTTAATTCCACAGAGGGAGGAACGTTCACTTTAAACGTGACCTACTTTCACGTTTTAGATGCTTTTGAATTGACTTTCCATGACTTCGAAGAAAAAATTTCACTACCTATGGATGATTCATTTTCTTATAGTTTTGAAACTGTAAAATTAAAAAAGCAAGATATGCCACCACTATCAATGTTGAGCATTAACTCAATGCAATTTGAGTCAACGGACGCTAATCGTTTTGGGATCACAATTCGTCCAACGAGCGTAAACAACGAAGTGATTGAAAAGCCAATGGTATTTGCATTGGATCAAAACTATCCAAACCCATTTAATCCAAGTACTACCATTTCTTATACGTTAAGTGAATCAGGAGCTGTAAACATTGGGGTGTACAACCTAATGGGACAAAGAATAGCGACATTGGTAGATGAATATAAATCTGCAGGAATATATAATATAAGTTGGAATGCAAAAGGAGCTTCATCAGGAATGTATTATTATCGTCTAGAGGCAAATGGGAATGCAATAACACGCAAAATGACATTAATTAAATAATTATCAAATTACTATGAAAACACGAATATTGTTTATCCTCGCATTAGTAATGTTATATATAAATGAGTGGGTTCTTGCACAACCAGGTTTACCAGGAAATCCAGATCAAGCCCCTATAGATGGAGGGTTAGGCTTACTTGCCGCAGCTGGTGGTGCTTATGCTGTTAAGAAGCTAAGAGACAAGAAAAAATATGAATCTGATATTTAATAAATCTTCTTTGAGTATAGAAGCTATTTAACCTTTGTTAAGTAGCTTTTTTTTTACATATAGCACAATCTTAAAAAATAAGATGAGGATGTAAATGTATATTTTTATGGATGCTTTCCAAGCAAAGAAGTTTACTTTTCTAATATACTATAAAATGGTTTAACTCCTTGGGCTACTTTGAGTAGGCAAATTTGGTAGCGCTTACTCTCATTTCTTAAATTATTGAAAGAATTTTTTTTTTAAAGATCAAAAATACCATGTATAAGAATAATATTAACAATATTTAGATTATAAACATATGATATAAAACAAAAAACATCTTATTTTGATATGAATAGGAATAAAAAACTTTAAAAATTTTATAAAAGCGCTTCCATTTAACTTATTGATCTTATATAATTTATTGTAAGTGTAAGTAGCTAATAAAGTTAATAGTTACTGAATTCAATGAATAAAAGGAACGCATTGAAATTTAAAACCCGTTGTAGTAGAGACTTTAACTTATAATTTAAATTAAATATCTATGAAGTTTTATTTGCTTTTCGCTTCTCAAATTGAAGCAGGTGATGTTGTTGGATTCACTTTCTTCATCGGGACCATGGCTATGTTAGCTGCTACAGTATTTTTCTTCGCAGAACGTGGTAATGTACCAGAAAAATGGAGACTTTCTTTAACAGTATCTGGACTTATAACAGGTATTGCTGCGGTACACTATTACTACATGCGTGATTACTACTTAACGATGGGAGCAAGCCCAACAGAATTCCGTTACATCGACTGGATTTTAACAGTTCCTTTAATGTGTGTTGAGTTTTACTTACTAACCAGACCTTACGGTGCTAAAGGTAAAACTCTCTTTATGTTAATTGCTGCTTCTATTGGTATGCTTGTTACAGGTTACATCGGGGAAGCTATTTATCCAGAGTCAACAATCTTCTGGGGAACATTCTCAACCGTATTCTACCTATATATAGTTTATGAAGTATTTGCTGGCGACGTAGCAAAATTAGCTAAAAGCTCAGACAATCCTGCACTTGGACAAGCAATGTTTTTGCTTAAAATATTCATTACCCTAGGTTGGTCTGTGTATCCAATAGGTTACATGACTATGGATGGCAACCTTTTAGCTAACATGGGTAACATCGATGTAATTTACAACTTAGCAGATGCCATCAACAAGATTGGATTTGGTTTAGTTATATATTATGTAGCTACCTCAGCTAGTTCCAAATAATTGATTTTTAAATCAACTACAAAAGGTGCTCAGATTTCTGAGTACCTTTTTTTATATCAGGAATAGGTGTACTGATAAAAGCTTTTTTAGAATTAATACTCCTGCTTGCCTTTCTTTTGATCTAAGATCGATCCCATCTTGTGTAAAGCTTTTCAACGACCATCATATGAGGTAGGGTAAGTATTGCGATTACAACAAAAAGAAGAGAAACCAATAGTTCTTCATTTCCAAATGCATTGAGCATATTATATACAAACAGTAATCCTATATAGGAGAGTAGACTAAACAAAAAAGACTGTTTGAAGAACCAAGCAAAATTAACAGCATGTTTTTTTGATGTGAGATACTTTAGCATAATTAAGGCATGGTTATAGGAATGCCAAATACCAAAATAAATCGCAAAAGCCCATACAAGATCACAGTAGATAAAAAGTAGAGGAACGATTAGTGCATCAACTAAATAAATGAGCTTATATTCAGATCTTTGTTTACTTAACCATATCACCAGCAAATAGGTGATAGGATAAAAACTAGCAATAGTCCATTTAACAAATTCTGGATCAATGAAACCTATACTTTCTTTATAGAGAGATATATTTGTAACAGCTTCAATGATTGAAGATGCATATTCAAAATTGCCAAATATAATAAGTCCAACCACAGTGATGCCACGCGTGATATGAATTAACCATTTCTCTATACCTATATAATTAAAGCGCATGGCATCAGCTTGACCAAAATGATATAGTGTAATCAGTAAAAAGAACATGAAGCTAAAAAATGGAAAGAAAATCCAAATTACTGAGTAAATTCCCATCAAAATGAAATACTGGGAATAAAACTTAAGATTAAGTGTGTAAGGATTCCAGCCTTCCAAATTACCATCAATATGATGATCTAGTGCACCATGTGGCATCCCAATAATAAGGATTACAACACCTAGTAAAAAATATCTACTTTTTTCGGCTAGCTCTGGTGCTATTAAGTTAAATAGTATTGCAATTATTGCGATAAATGTTTGTAGTAGAATGCGTTGAGGTATACTCATACTAAATTTTTTTTTCGATATTACCACATTAATATCGAAAAAGCATTATACATTTTGATAAGAATGAAAAGTTATGCGAGTATATGACAACCATATATCTCATTGGTTTTGAGTTAACCAATATATCTACAGATATGCATAACTTTCTTTAGTACTATCTCCTTTGTCAATTTTTTCATAGAGAGAATAGATATATGAAATAATCACTCCAAATAAAGTACCTGATAGTAGAAGAATGATTTGATCCAACCCTGAGGTACTAAATGCTATTCTAATAAGCACAGTAGTAACTACAAAGCCAGTATTTCTAATAATTAGACTATAGCGATCGGTATATCTAAATGATGCTACAAGAATAATAACATCTACCAAAATAATAGCGGTAAAGAATTCATGGTAAAAGATACTGTTGAAGTCCTTAATCTCTGTTATTTGATTACTGTTAAGTTGTACGATATCAACTATCCACGAAGATAAGCTATAAAGTGATAAGCCTATAAGCAGGGGCGTAAGAACAACACATAAAAATTTTTTGAAATTTATAAACCGAGCATAACTTTCCGACATAGCATGAATTCTTTTATTCAAAACTAAGTAACGGAATACGAATATTAGAAAGAACAGTATTAGAAACCCTACGATATCGTAAACTAGATTTAAATTATTAGCGCTAAATAGTTTAAACTCCTCTAGGTTTAAGTTTCCAATATCTTTAAAAATTCTCCTAATCAAAATCAGTGATACGATTTCAAATTGCTTTGCGATAGATATCGAAAAAGATTTTGGCAAATAATAAACCAATAAATAAATCTCATATATGAGAATAAAAGAGAACGGTGTGTAAATTGCCGCGATTGGATTTTCAAGATAAGCTTCATATTCTGGATGGGTGGGAAATCCTCCAATATTGAAAATGAAAATCAATAATAAATGAATTAAAAAACCAATACCAGCAACATATAGAATGATTCTTTCGAACTTTAGTTTGAATTGTTCATTATAAAAAAAATCAAAAACGCGCTCGGCTAATATTTTTTCCATACATTTAGTGTTAGTCCTCCACATCAACTTATTAGTTTCGTTAAGGGTTCATTTTTTATGAAAAAGACACTTGTATCATTTGTAATCTTATTTTTTAGCGCTTATATAGCCGTTTGCGGTTATTTTTTTATCATTCAAAATTCTATTCTCTTCAACCCAACAGTATTGGAAGAAGGTCATCAATTTAACTATGATTTTGAATTCGAGGAGCGATGGTTTGAGATTGAAGATGAAGCGAGAATTCACGCTATTCACGCAAAAACAGATTCTTCAAAGGGATTGGTAATTTATTACCACGGTAATGGTGGAAGTACAGATACTGAATTTGAAAAATTTGACCTACTCTTAGATGCTGGTTTCGATGTATTATATCCAGATTATCGGGGTTTTGGATTAACACAAGGTAAAATGTGGAATGAAGATGACTTGGTTGGTGATATGCAAGTGGTTTATAAAAAAATGCTTGAAGAGTACAATGAAGAAGATATTGTAGTATTAGGGTATTCGATAGGTTCTGGTGTAGCGGCACAAGTAGCTGCAGTAAACAATCCAAGAGAACTTATACTTTGGACACCCTATTACAGCATGATTGATGAGAAAAATGCGAAATACTGGTTTCTTCCAAATTTTCTAGTTCGTTATCCACTAAGAACAGATTTAGCTTTACAACAAATCGAAGAACCTATTACCATATTTTATGGTGAAAATGATAGTACTTTCCCACTAGAAAGAGTACTTAAACTCACAGAGTTTTTTGATGAAAATGATGAATACTTTATACTTAAGGATCAACCCCATGAACAAATGTTTAATAATCCAGTACTTATTAAAAAAATGAAAGAAATTTTAAGGGAGGGGTAGCTTTGGAGTATAGTGTACTAGCCTTAACTTTAACGATTGGGGTAACTTTAGGAGTCTTGATTACCTTTTTTAAGATGAAGTCTAAGCATGCAATGCTGGAAGAACGACTCATGCAAATAGAAGGTCAAAAACAAGAAGAATCTGATCGATCCAAATCTTTGCTAAAAGAAGCAGATGAAAAATCAGAACATATTCGAAATCAAAAAGAAGAAGAACTTCGAAAAGAACGAGAAATTTCAGCCAAATTAGATCGAGAATTAGCTGGCTTAAAGGCTGAATATGATATTTTGAAGACTAAATTACTAGAACAAAAGTCTGAGCTTGTAGAAATGCAGGATCAATTAAAAGATCAGTTCGAAAATCTTGCGAATAAAATTCTTGATGAAAAAGCACAGAAATTTGCAAAACAAAACAAAGAGGGACTAGATCAACTCTTAACTCCACTCGGAAGTAAATTGGAGGAATTCAAAAAGAAAGTAGAGGAAACCTATGAAAAGGGAACCCAAGAGCGGTTTACCTTAAAAGAACAAATACGGCAGATGGCGGAACTCAATCAAAAGATGAGTGATGATGCAAAAAATCTCACTAAAGCTCTAAAAGGGGACTCAAAAGCACAAGGAAATTGGGGTGAAGTGATATTAGAGAGGATTCTTGAACGGTCTGGCTTAACTAAAGGTCGAGAATATGAAGTGCAACAATCTTCTAAAACAGAAGATGGAAAATTATTACAACCAGATGTAGTGGTACATTTACCCGATGAAAAATTCTTGATTATTGATTCTAAAGTCTCGTTAACGGATTACGAGCGGTTCTCATCAACGGATGATGAAGAAACCTTAAAACAAGCCTTAAAATCTCATGTAGGCTCTCTTCGAAATCATGTAAAAAATTTAAGTGATAAGAAATATCAACAAATACATGGAAATAGAAGTCCTGACTTTGTACTGTTATTTGTGCCTATTGAACCCGCTTTTGCTGCAGCATTACAAGCGGATTCAAATCTATATTACGAAGCCTTCGATCGTAATATCGTAATTGTAAGTCCATCTACGTTATTGGCAACGTTGGCAACCATCGATTCTGTTTGGAAACAAGAATATCAAAATAAAAATGCCATGGAAATCGCCAACAGAGGAGGGGCTTTATATGACAAATTTGTGGGATTTGTAGAAAGTATGGATCAAATTGGGGAGCGTATAAAACAAACTCAGCGTAGCTATGAAGAAGCTAAAAGTCGATTATCAGAAGGGAGTGGAAATTTAGTTCGCCAAGCAGAAATGTTGAAAGAACTTGGAGCAAAAGCTGCAAAAAAACTACCTAAATCATTAAACCAAATCGATGATTAACGATCGTAATAAATAATTAAGTGATAAGTTAAACGCTCTGAAATATATAAAACCCTTTCATTACAGGTAACTCTAAACCTAATTGCGTAACAAATTTGGATTCCATATCAGAGGCTGTAATTTCGGTTTCGATCTTCATTCCCAGTTTTTCAAGTAATTGTACATATTCATTTCGTGTTAATGTTGATTTCAAAGTTTCACCCACAACTGACACTCCAGTTTTAAAAATCCATCGATAAAATACATTTAATTCATCGAGGGAGAAAAAAGTTGAAACCAATGTGTTGTCTGGATTCAATGTTTTGACATCTGCAATTACTTGTTTCATTGTATTCACTTCTAAATAATCAAAAAATCCTTCTGCAATAAATACTGTTTTTTTGTTGGAATCAAACATAGGGTAATTGGATAATACTTCGCTGATTCGTGCTTGTTCTACATCACATGAGACGAAATGTAGATGGCTATTATCCATAGCCTCTTTTCTTATGAACGTCGATTTTTCACCAATCATTGAAGACCGATCGAGTTCATATACTTGAATTCCTTTTTGAGATAAATAAGCCCCTACATGGTCAAATCCTGCTCCAAGATTAACCACCTGTTCACCACCTTGCTCTAAAAGGTTCAATACCTGCTGAGTTACAAAGTACTTCCTGCAAAGTATATGCATTAAATCACCAGGTAAAAGTAACTCTTCAGAAAATATGAAACATCTTCTAAGAAGTGATGATTTCAATATGGAATGATACCTTCTTAAGTGCTTGGGTAAGGATAATAATAATCGTTCATAAAATGTGATAATCACGGGGTCAAAGCCATTCCGTACATTAGGATTTCTAGTCAATCCATATAATTTAATGGCAATGAAAGCAGCAGTATGCGAAATACGTTTAATAATCGAAGTTATCCCAAGGTTGCTTTTTTGGTTTTTTGCTACCGAACGTTAGCATTTTCCCTTTTGTAGGATGCTTGAATTGAATCTGCATTGCTCGTAGAGCTAATTCTTTACCAGGACCAGTATCTTTTTCGCCATATTTATAATCACCCCAAATTGGATGCCCTATTTTTGCTAATTGAACTCGAATTTGATGTGGCCGCCCCGTTTTTAAATCTATTTTAACTACACTGTAATGAGCATTTTGTTTGATTAAATGGTAACTCAATTCAGCTTTTTTTGCTCTACCTTTTTTTGAATTATATGCTCTTACTGTATTTGATTTAGAATCTTTTTCTAAAAAATGGATTAAGGTATCTGATTCTTTGGTCATGCCATAAACTAACGCCCAGTATACTTTTTTAATGGCATGATTTCGAACTTGTTCTGATAGTCTTGAAGCAGCTTTCGAGGTCTTAGCAAGAACCATCAATCCACTGACTGGTCGATCAAGTCTATGAACTAATCCAAGCCAAACATTTCCTTGTTTATTGTATGCCCTTTTAATGTATTTCTTACAAAGTGTTAACACATCGGGATCATTAGTATGATCTTCTTGTGACAAAACTCCAGCAGGTTTATCTATCACTAGAAGGTGATTATCTTCAAATATGATTGGTATATCCGGGCGTGTACGTGTGGTTTTCATAGAATGTAAATCTACGCTTTTTCCTTTATCAATGTATCAATTGTCAATTAAGAATTATCAATGAGTGAATTATCAATGAGTGAATTATCAATGAGTGAATTATCAATGAGTGAATTATCAATGTATCAATTAAGAATTATTGGAATAGAAGTATAACGTTAGTGGGTTCAATTTTTCTTCCTCATTTACTATATATTGCAAATTGAAATTAGTCATAAAATTTGATGGGATGTACGATAAAAAAGGTAGACTTTTAAACAAAGTGTATGAAAATGAACTCAAAAAACTTCAAACAGAGTTAGTAAAGCTTCAATATTGGGTAAAAGAAAAAGGGTTAAGAGTAGCGGTATTATTCGAAGGTAGAGACGCTGCTGGGAAAGGTGGAGTTATAAAAAGAATTACGGAGTGTGTTAATCCAAGAATTGCAAGAGTTGTTGCATTGCAAGCCCCGACAAAAGAAGAGCGAAGTGAATGGTATTTTCAAAGATATATCAAACATTTACCATCAGCTGGTGAAATTATTTTATTTGATAGGAGCTGGTATAATAGAGCTGGAGTTGAAAAGGTAATGGGATTTTGTACAGAAGAGGAGCATCAAGAATTTTTAAAGTCTTGCCCAACTTTTGAAAATATGTTAATTCGTAGCGGTATTATTTTAGTCAAATATTGGTTTTCTATTTCTGATAAAGAACAAGATAAACGATTCAGATCAAGAAATTTAGACCCATTAAAACGTTGGAAACTTAGTCCGATGGATCTGGAATCTAGAAGTAAATGGGTAGAATATTCAAAAGCTAAAGATGAAATGTTTCGATATACTGATACCAAAGAATCTCCATGGTTTGTGGTGAACGCAGATATCAAAAAACACGCTCGCTTGAATTGTATATCACATTTCTTGAATCAGATTTCTTATGAGGATATTACCCCAGCACCCGTTGATTTACCACCTATGGTGAAAGATCCAGACTACATTCGACCTCCAATTGATTCAATGAATTGGGTGCCGTCAATTTTCGGTAAAAACCCAGAAGATGTAGATCGTGCATAATGCCTAAAAAACCTTGGCCAACTAAGAAATCAATGACGCAAGTTTATGAGCTACATCTCTGGGGAGGTACGGATTATGATTTCTACTCAGGATATGGTTCCCATGAACAGGAGTTGATCCAACCTTATATTGACGTAATGATTTCATTGTTAAGTTCATTTGACAAACCATTAACAGTATGTGACTTAGGATGCGGAGATTTTAACGTAGCCAAACATCTAGTGCCCTATTCACATACCTACAAGGCTGTTGATATTGTGGAGGAATTAATTTCTCGAAACAGAAGTCAATTTTGCTCAGAAAACCTTGAATTTATATGTCTAGACTTAGCAAAAGATGAATTGCCTGAAGGTGATTGTGCTATTCTTAGGCATGTTCTTCAACATCTTTCAAATAAGGAAGTGGGTTTAATCCTGGAAAAATTAAACCAGTATAAATCCGTGATCATCACCGATCATATTCCGAAAGGAGAATTTGAACCAAACATAGATATCATATCTGGCCAGGGTACAAGGCTAAAAATAAAAAGCGGTTTAGATGTGGAAGCTCCATTATTTGATTTTAAATTTAGAGAAAAGAAACATCTCTTATCTCTTAATGATCAACATGGGTTAATTAGAACCACGCTTTATTCGATGTAATTATATTGTATTTTTCTTTAAGAAAAATATAACAAGAGGATGCAGACGAAACTTCTTTTAATTACTCCACCATTTACCCAATTGAATACTGCTTATCCGGCAACATCTTATCTAAAAGGGTTTTTAGAAGAACATGAGGTACCAGTATCTCACTGTGATCTAAGTATTGAATTGTTTACCAAGATATTTACAGGTGGGTTTCTTCGTCTAATTTTTCAGGAAGCTGATGAATTGGGGAATACACATTATCAAGAGTTGTTTGAATTGAAAGAGCATTATATCTCAATAGTAGATGAAGTTATACATTTTCTTCAAAAACATGATGTTGAAACAGCTAATCAGATTTTGGAACCAGGGTTTTTACCCATAGGGCATAGGCTTCGAAAAGTTAACACTGAAATTGAATGGGAGGAGGGTGAGGCAGGAATCATCGATAAAGCAAAGCATTATTCGACACTATTTATTGAAGAGATTGGGGACTTCATACAGGCTAATGTGGATGAGTTTTTTGCCTTTACAAAATATGCCGAGCAGATAGGAGGCTCGGCGAGTAGTTTTGATCAGCTGGATGAATTTTTGAGGTACGAGCCTACACTTATTGAAGATGAGATGCTGAATATATTGGAAGAACAGATCAAAGCACATAACCCGGATTTAGTAGGTTTTACTATTCCATTCCCAGGAAATTTGTTTGCAGCATTGCGATGCGCACAATGTATCAAACAGTATTATCCAGATATTTATGTAGCTTTTGGTGGTGGCTATTGCAATACCGAATTACGGAGTCTTGAAGATCCCCGAATATTTGATATCGTTGATTTTATTTCTTTAGATGAAGGGGAAGGACCGCTTTTGAAAATGCTTCACTATCTGGAAGGTAATATACATCTCGATGAGCTTGAGAGAACATATGTTTTAGAACATGAACACGTAGTGTATAAAAACCATCTCCCAAATACCGTTCACCATCACAGGAATATGCCGGCGCCGAACTATAAAGGACTGCCATTTGATAAATATGTATCGTTTTTGGATGTAGTGAATCCCATGCATCGGATGTGGACAGATAAGCGCTGGAATAAATTGACTATTTCCCATGGATGTTATTGGAGACAATGTTCTTTTTGTGATGTGAGTCTTGATTACATTGGCAATTATCAAAACACTACCGCAGATGATTTGGTAAATAAAATTGAGAAGATTATCGTAGATACAGGGATAAATGGGTTCCATTTTGTGGATGAAGCTGCTCCACCCAGTATGCTAAAGGCGCTTTCAAAAACATTAATCGAACGAAAAGTTTCAATTACTTGGTGGACCAATATACGCTTTGAAAAGACCTTCAATGTTGAGCTTTGCGAATTAATGGCACAAGCAGGTTGTATTGCAGTTACAGGTGGTCTGGAAGTAGCCTCCGATCGATTATTGGCAAAGATGAATAAGGGAGTGGATATTGCACAGGTTAGCAGAGTAACGAATAATTTCTCAAGGATGGGTATTCTGGTGCATGCTTATCTTATGTATGGATTTCCAACAGAATCTCAACAAGAAACTATTGATTCATTGGAAGTAGTGCGGCAGTTATTTGAGAAAAACTGCATACAATCAGCTTTTTGGCATCAATTTACCACCACGGTGCATAGCCCAGTAGGGAAAAACCCATATGAATTTGGAATTAAAATAACGGGCCCAGAATTTGAGGGTTTTGCTCAAAATGATTTATGGCATATCGATCCCGAGGGAACCAATCATGAGAATTATACAAGGGGTTTGAATCAAGCTCTTCACAGTTACTTGAACAAAAAAGGATTTGAGATGGATGTTCAGGACTGGTTTGATTTCCCTGTAGTCCCTTCTAGTCATCCCAAAGATCTAATAGAACGTTTTCTGGTTCCATAAATGGAATATCAATATCTCTAAATCCTACTTTGATAGGTATACAACTCAAAGTATCGGCCTTCTTGAGCTATCAATTCATCGTGTGTACCTCGCTCCACAATGTTTCCATGTTCAATCACTAAAATCTGATCGGCTTTACGAATAGTACTTAGTCTATGAGCAATTACAAAAGTTGTTCTATTTTCCATCAATCCGTCTAAACTTTTTTGTATAAAAGTTTCGCTTTCTGTATCCAGATTGGAAGTGGCTTCATCTAAAATGATTACTTTAGGGTTTGCAAGCAAAGCTCTTGCGATGGATATGCGTTGTTTTTGCCCTCCTGATAGTTTAACTCCACGTTCTCCAATAATTGTTTCTAACCCTTCATCAAAACGATCGGTAAATTCATTTACATAAGCTCCTTGAATAGCATCCTGTAATTCAGATTCGGTGGCATCTGGTCGGGAAAAAAGAATATTTTCTCGGATGGTTCCTTCAAAAAGAAAATCATCCTGAAGAACAACACCTAGGTTTTTTCTATAACTCGAAAGATTTACTTTTGAGATATCATAGCCATCAATAGTTATCAATCCTTTTTTGGGTGTTAGAAATGAAGCAGCTAAGCTTGCTGTTGTGGATTTTCCAGAACCTGAGCTACCTACCAATGCAGTAACAGAACCTGGTGGAGCTTTAAAAGTAATATCGTTGAGTACTTCTTTACCTTCTTCATAGGCAAAGAATACATGTTTGAATTCGATATCACCATTAACGTTATCAAGAATTATTGGTCGTTCTTCCAATAAGTCTTCAGGATTCATTTTCATGATTTCCTCGGTTCGATCAAGACCTGCAAATGCTTCGGTTAATTGGCTTCCAATGTTGCTCATTTGAACTATAGGGGCAATCATGAATGCTAATAAAGAGATGAAAGAAATCAATTCACCCGCGGTAAGATTGTCGTCGATCATGTAGTATCCACCCATAGCCAGAATACCGGCACTAGCTAAACCAATTAGAAAAGTTCCAGAACTGGTTACTAAAGCGGTAGCCGTTAAACTCGATTTTACATTTTCAAATAATCGTATAGCACCCGCTTCGAACGTGTTATTCTCCGAGACCTCAGCATTGAATCCTTTTATGACTCTAATACCATTTAAAGTTTCAGTTAATCTGCCAGTTACCTCAGCATTGAGTTTTCCTCGTTCTCTAAAAATGGGTCTGATTTTACCAAATGCTTTCATAGCAATAAAGGCGAATAATCCAACAGGTAACAAGGTAAACGCTGTCATTGACGGACTAATTTGAATTAAAAGAATTAATGCTAGAATGGAGGTTATGCTTCCGCCAATTAATTGAACTAAACCAGTTCCAACAAGATTTCTAACCCCTTCCACATCAGTCATTATTCTAGAGACCAACGCGCCCGATTTATTGTTGTCGAAGAAGTTGATAGGTAGAGATAGGATTTTTTTTTGAACTTTTACTCTTAGTTCAGAAATTAGGAACTGCGCCTCTACACTTAGTATTCTTGTTAACAAAAAAGAGCATACAGCCTGTACAATCAACGATATTACAATGACAGTAACAATGAGTTGAAGCATTGCAACATCTTTATTAGGAACAGCGTCATCCAACAAATATTTAGTGGCAGCAGGAAGAACCAGACCAGCGGGTCTGCTGATTATGATCAGTAATAAACCGATTAGTAAGGTTTTTTTTCTGGGCCAGATGATATTCTTAACAGCCCAGCCGAAGGTTACATTTTTATTTTTGCTCATACTTCCTCTATAACGAGAATTGTTCCTTTGTAAACTTTTCAGTCAAAAAGGCAGTTCAAAGTTTGCTTTCCTAGTTTAATAAAGATTGACCTATACATAGAGGATTTAATGAATCTATCCTCATAAGAGGATTAACATATTCAATTCAATCAATGACTATTCAAATATTTGAATAGTTAAATGGGTCTAAAGGTATAATAAGTTTTTATAAAGTTTGAAAATGTGCCCAGCGTATTACATTAAACTCATTATGCTCAAATGTTGTGGTATCTGTTTTGTTAAAAATGAGTTCGATACATTCCATGTCTCGATCATACATCACTATCCAACCTGAACAAATAGAATCTGAAATTTGTATAGCTTCATGGATATGATGTTCCCATTTTATAAACTTACCTTCCAATTCAATACGATATGAATTCGGAAATTTATCGTATTTCTTTAGATGAAAATTATAGATGTTAGGTAAGTAATCGACCAATAGGGCGGCTAATGCTTCTGCTTTTTTTGCATTGTTTTGATTTTCGGTAACAATACCAAGACTGTAAGTACGAATATTTCCCATATTAGAAATTGATATATCGTTTCACACGATCTTCAGTTTCTGGTTTCGTACCCAAGCTAACACTTATCAATAACATCAAATTCACCATTAATCCATAGATTCCTTCATGTATAGGCAATGGTTTAAATTCTGGATTATACAAAAAGAAGAGGGTGACTAAAATTCCACCAATCATCCCTGCTAACGCACCTTTCCCGTTTGCCCTAGGCCAATAAAATAAAGCAAACATGATGGGAAACAATTGAGCTATACCACCATAAGCTCCCAATAGTAAGGAAACGATATCGGTTTCAGCAAATACAGCAAAATAATAGGCTACTAAGGAAATGAAAACCACTCCAATTCGTATCAATAAGCGTTCATTACCTCCAATGTTTAGCCATTTATTTACTGAAGGAATCTTGGATAATCCATCTCTTACGGCCACCGATGAAGCAGCGTGTACAATAGCATCACCAGAACTCATTGAAGCTGCTAATGTGCCGGCGCAGACTAGTCCGATTAGAATTACAGGCAATTCCATATTCAGTAACACATGTGGAAGGATAGAATCCGCTGGACTTATACCTGGAAAAGTGAGAACCGCAGAAAACCCAATAATTAATATGGGGACAAGAAAAATCTGAAAAGTAGGATATAGAACTACGGTGAGTTTAATCGTTCGATCACTTTTAGCAGCAAACGCTTTCATAAAAAAGTGTGGCCACATAGAAAATCCTAAAGCTGAGATAATTACCGCTGAACTAAACCCCCACCAATCCCAAGGTTCGCCCGTTGCCGTTCTTCCCGGAGCGGTTAATGCATCTGCAAAATCTGATTGAAGAATTTCAGAAAACATAGGACCGATTCCACCATACATTTTAAATGGCAAATAAATGCCTAAAAACCAGGCTATAATTAGCATGAAAATCCCTTGAAATGTATTGGTCCATCCTACGCCCATCACCCCACTAAAAAATACATAGATCAACACCACAAAATAAGCGATAGCTGCCCCTAACCATACAGGGATGAAACCTTCACTAATGGTATGTAACACAATACCAGCACCTTTCATCTGTAGCGTTAAGTAAGGGATTAAAACCACGACGGTGAGTATGGCTAAGATTCCTGAAAGAAGTTTAGAATTAAATCGATCTTCAAGAAGTTCGGCTTGAGTAACAAAACCATATTTTTCGCCTAATGCTCGGGCTTTGGGACCAAAAAAGTAGAAAGGAACCATGCCAACAGCTCCATATGCGATGATATATAGGGCAGCTGCACCTCTTGAATACGCCCACCCTGGTCCGCCTAGAAATGCAAAACTCGAAAAAATAGATGCGCCAAGTACAAAATACAGAATGAATACATTCATCGAACGATCGCCAGCAACATAGCCAGCCGTACTACGACTTACTTTTAGCCCCGGTAAAATTCCCATTACGAGAGTAACGATTAGATATAAACCACAGATTCCTAGTATAATAATCCAGCTTTCCATCACTATGCGCTAGTTTTTTCTTCATTTAAAAAAAACCACAAAAGAAAGCTAAACGAACAAATAACCATTAAGATTACCCAAGCAAAAGAGAGAGGGAAACCTAGGATTAATGGTGTAGCAGAAGCAAATAAGGGATAGATGGGCCAAAGCATAGAAAGTTGAACGAAGGTTAATAGTATAACTACTATGTAAGCCCGCTTTTTTCTTCTTGAATTATTAGCTGAAAAAATTAATCGATTTGGAATATGTTCTGGCGTGTTCATAACTCTTCAAAGCTAACCAATCAGCATCAAATAAAAACGATTAATTTGAAGTGTTCATTTATTTTTTGGTACATGATGTAACAAAATTTGGCTAGTTGCTTTTTCTGAACAATGTAACAGGTATTATTATAGGAGGTTCAGTACTAGGCTTGTCTAAGGGGCTTTCGTGGAGAAATGGTTGTTAGGTTTCTATATCGTATGAGAATCTATGTATTATTTTTGATCCTTTGTAGTATATCAATTCTTTACCATTCCCACTGATTTGAGTAGCAATTTCTAAGCATATAGGAAATTGTTGGATTGTCATAGCTACTTCACAGATGTAGTCGGAGACATCTAGTAAATAGCTTGGAGTAATTTTTTCAATAGATTTGTTTAATCCTTTTTTGGCTTTTGAGGTAATTTTTATTCGAAATCTATTTAAAATATAACTTGAATGAAGAATTTGGTTTCGAAGTTCTTCCGCTTTGTAAGACGCTTTGAGTAAGTTCTGAAAATATTCATCAATGTCTTGATTGCTTGTCTTATATGATCTTCGTAAGTGCTTATATAAAGAAGAAAACAGGTTTAATTTATTTTTAAAGGAAAGTTCGGCAGTTATTAATTGTCCTAAATCTTCGTCAAAAGATAAAAGTATAGTAATAATATTTGAAAGGCTTTCTTCTAAAAAAGAAAAGCTCTGAACAATTCTTCCAATTGAAGCATCAAATTTAGTTGGCTCTCCAATCCTTTCCTCAAACGATTGACCCGTTTCAATAGATAAGTTAAAATCCATAGTATTTGATTGAAGTAAATTAGAAGCCTAGTCCCTCGCGTTTAAACTACCTTTCTGCAGGGCGTCGCGGAGATTAGTTTAAGTAACGATTTTATTTAGACCAACACAATAAAAATGTGCGACTCCGCTCGGAGCTTGTGTTGAACGTATCCGAAAAAGGAGATTCAGTATTTGACTTGTACAAGGGATTCCCATGGAGAAATTTTTGGTAATGGTTTATTTCCATTCTTCTGGGCGTCGAATTTTTGGGCCAATTGTATCTGGCAATTGATTAGACACCAAATCTTCTGATTCAAACTTTAGGATGTCAAAACAATATTGGCTTAACGATTTTGCAGTTTTAACATGCTTAGGTTGTACCAATATTAAAGTTTTCTCTAATTCAGTGGAGACAATTCTAAATGCTTCACTCATATCGGTGTCATTTGTCAAGACCAATGCAACATCATACTGATCTTGAGTAGCTTCATACACCATGTGAACAGCAAGATTTACATCAGAACCTTTTTCTTCGGGTAAATAAACTTTAACTAGTTCTTCTGAATCTACTCTTGGTCTATAAGCTTCATCTATCAAGAATTTACCGTAAACAATCTCTAAATTATATGAATGTAATTCCAATGCCCTTAAGTAGGCATTTTGTCTATGTGGTTTTGTTTGATCTTGCGCACCTGAAACATGTGCGGTATAATATTTAGTAGTTAAGATGGTATTCTTTTTGTACTTCTTCTTGAGAACGCTTTTTGTAAAGGATTCTAGATCAAGCCATTTATATTTTCGATGTTCTTTATTCCTTTCCCCTCGAAATACATTATAGTATAAATTGAATCCATCTATATAGACAAAGGTTCTCATAAAGTTTGTACAAAAAAAAACCCATACCGAAGCATGGGTGTGCCCTGAACAGAGTTCTAGGGAATATTAATATCTTTCTAAATATAAATATTATATATGTAAATGTCATTTAAGTTTTAAACCACTTAACGACTATCCCTCACTCCTGCGTTGAACCTGTCTGCCAGCAGCGGGGCGGCGAGTCCAGAAAATTATAATTTAACAACTCCGATCGTATCAGGCTTTTACAGGATGCTCCAATGGAGAAATATTTGTTTGATGTCGCCAAATTAATCACCTTTGAAGTAGATTCCTTTAATATCACCACCAAGGCTATCTCGATTAACTTCGATTTCACACCAACCGAGTATTCCAAATGGTGTTTTAATAAGGTATTTCCATTCCCAATTTTTTGGAGATGGCTTTTTTGCCGCGATTACCTCAATAGGATAATTAGTTGGTAATTCAGCTATTTTGTTTGAAAGTTCCCAGTCAGAATAGATAGAAATGGGATTCAGTGTAAAGGAATCTAATCCAACATAGTATAATTCGGGGAATAATTCTGTGACTTTATTATCTTGAAAAACATACTTTTTCTGGATATTAAATTCAGAATTTGTGTGTCCTTGAGAATACAAATATCCATTACTAGGAATAATTAATTGTGTCCCTAAGGCATATCCAATACGGTCAAATGTTTCAGAATCATAGATATTGAATGTTAGATCACAGCTAATTCCTTCAGTAAAGCCAATTAATACTGTTGCACTCGAATCTATATAAGTCTCAAGTAAAATTATTTCTGAGATTATATTAGGGTATTCATTATGAAGAGGATGGCTGATTGGATAATCAACTCTTTTCTTCCCAATAAACTCAGTTTTACTTTCATTAAATTTGATGGAGACTTCATTAGGTGATAAGCCACAACCAACACTGGGAATATTATAAATTTCCAAACTATCAGATGCGTCCTGCGTCTGCGCGGTTAGTATAGTAGAATAGCCAAGAAGGAATAAAAATTTTAATGCCAAATATTTCATTTATACCTAACAACCCTGCGCTTAACCTACCTCCTAGCAGACAGACCAGCGCAGAGATTAGTTTTTAGTTTAAGTAACGATTTTATTTTTACTAACACCATTATCGATTACATCTGTTTAGTTCATTCATTCATTCATTCATTCACTTATCTATACTTCTAGCAATCAGCTTTTATTGTTACTGGGTGATATCCCAAGTTCGTTAAATAATTCAATAAGTAGTGGGCTCGATGGACGTGGTGCATCGGGATCTACAATATTTCCGTTTGGATCGATAAGTACATAACGTGGTATGAAATCGATGTTGTAGTCTTTTACAAAATCACTTTTAAAGTCGTTATCGGTGAATAAATGAACGCCTCCAAGCTCGTTTTCTTTTACGTAATTTCGCCATGCAGTACGGGCTTTTTCGGGATCGTTTTGGTGGACTTCAGGTGCATCTAGCGATAGATATAAAAAGGTAATGGTACTATTTGCATAGTTAGATTCTAATTCCTTCAATGCTGGGAACTCTTTTAAACAAGGTCCACACCATGTGGTCCAAAAATCGATATATACATACTTTCCTTTAAAATCAGACAGGGAACTAAATCCCCCCGCTACATTTTCATAATCCTCAAAGGTAGGAGAGGGGGCTCCTCGTTTCAATGCTTGTTTAACCAGCACTCGTCTTTCAATTTTAACTCGAAATCTGGAGATGAAGTCGTCAACATCAGCGAGTAATGTATGTACTTGGGCTTTGTCGGTAATTGAATTAGCGTTTAAAAGTTCCAAGAATTGTGTTCGATATACGGTAGAAGCATGTTCGAAATATTCAATAGTAGGATGATCCGTTATTCGATCGGAAAAATCAGCTTCTAAGCTATCGAATGTTGCTTCCAATGCATAGATATTAGCAGCGTCTCCCAATAGTTGGGCAGAGGTATTAAAGTTGGCGTTATCAAACTTAAACGTGGACTCAAATCCATTTTTCACATATATCCTCTTAAAATTTGATCCATAAACGATAAATGCAATTCCTTCTTCCACTGCAAAACGATCGTCAAAAGTGCCATCGCTTTCAACCGTGAATGTATGCAGTAAAGTGGTGCCTCTATATAAAGTTAGAGTTAGATTTTCATCCGGATGATCGATACTTCCAGACAATCGCATGGTATCATTTATGTTACGGGAACAGCCAATACAAAAAATAATGAGTGATAAAATAATTAAAAATCTCATTGTGAAGATGTTTGATCTTAACGAGTATAAATAAGAGTAATGCTGAATCTAAATGTAACAGTGAAAGTTATTTTCTAACTTTAATGCTCCAAGTAAAATCAAATTCTGCAACAATATCATTCGCAGAGTCTTTACCAATACTTTTTAGAGTGAACGATCTTCCTTCTTTGGAATGTATGGCTTGATCAATTTCTGCATCGATTTTTTTACCATCCTTACATTCAAAAATGATGGTGCCAACCGCTTTTTTACTAAAGGTACTTTCACTATGAATTACTATATACGCTATGTCGCTTTTAGATGTTTGAATTTTATCGGCAAGCATCATTCCACCTGCAAATTCGGCAGCCATACCTTCTACAGCCCAAAACATACTCCCAAATGGATTCTGATTTAAAAAGTCATGTTCCACACATGTTTTGAAGATTTCGCCATCATAGCTTTTAAATCGTACTCCTGCAATCCAAGCGATTGGGAGTTGGGTTCTAAGTAGATGTTCGAAAGTATGTGCATTCATAATTTAAAGGCGCCCATAAGCATGTAAGGTTTTTAATTTTCCAATAGCAAGATGCGCTTTCCATTCCTTTTCTGCAACTTTCCATGCTTCAGGATCATCTTGCTCCCACGACCAATCTAGCGACCATGTTCCATCATCCAATTGCTGTTCAATATCATATTTTAGGTTAGCTTCAATGAGTTGTGGATCAATATACATCGACATGGCTGATTGTGGAGTCGGTGCCATGTTTAATGGGGACACACTCATCATCGTCCAATCTTTGGGGTTTGTACTGATTTTAGTTGGAATTACTCTACGAAGTTTTTCGAATAATTGTTGATGGAACAGCATAGGTAAGTGTTCAGAGTTCATTAATCCCAAGTAACTCCATAAATCGAAAATCCAACCTAGTTTTTCATCCGGAGTATCAAGAAAAGTATGCATCACTTCTTCTGTGATCATTGATGCAAAACCTTTGGGGACTAAGTCTACATAATGCCAGAAATGACCAGCCAATCCAGCTCGCATATTGATGAAAAAATCGTCAAATTCTTTTTCAATGATATCATCCCAATGACCAGCATGTGGGCTTTCTAATGCTTTTTTTGGAATGATGGGCCATATGGAATCTTTATCATCATATTGATCGAGCAAGTATTGAATGGCATGACCAACCATGGGATGTTGTGAGGGGATTCCAAGTTCGCGAAGTATAAACAGCCCTTGCGAAGTGGTATAAACGGTAGAAAGTGGACTTCTTAAATCGGGTTCTAGAGCTTTACCAAATCCACCGTCTTCATTTTGATATATTTTTAAGGCAAGTAATACCGCTTCACTTGATCTCCCTTCGAAATGAAACTCGAACAACCGTTGATCTAAGATTCTACCATGTTCAAATATAAACGACCTAGCTTTTTTAAACGAGGTTTCAGATAGTTTTTTCATGACGGGTTGGGTCTCGAAGAGAATATGTTGAAGTAGGTAGTATGTAAATGTAAACAATCAAGAAGAGATTTTAAATCCCTTAGATTATTTTTTTAATCATTCCCTTCTCCTGGATCGCCAGGTATGAAACAAAAATTTTCGTCATATTCACTACGTAATGCACCACGAGCAACAAGAATACTATCTGCAATAGAATTGTTGATACTAATAGATACAGTAGCTTCCAATGCCGGATAATCACCACCACCTTGACCTGCTTTCTTATTTTCAAAAAAGACGGGTATTGGTGCTACAAGGGGCATGTTCTGTAAAATAGTAGAGTCTGAATCATTTGTTAGATTTATAGTATTAGACACAAAAAATGAATTATTTAGGTTGTAGTCTAAATTCACATTTATTCCAAACCCTGAAAGTGGGGAGCCTGAACAATTACCTGAATTTTCGCCTGTTATGGTACAATCGGTTTCAATATCATATTGGAAAAGGCATTCTTCAGTGCTTCGGGTTTTACTCATAAAAATAGGGGGGGTTAGGTCGCTGGCAAAATTCATACCGCCTGTTATTAAATCACCACCGCCATTTGAACAGTAATCATCTTGAAAAGCAAAAGGTCCATCCAATGCTATTGGATTATCTGGGCGAGTTGTAGTCAATGCTCCAGAAGCTGTAATCCATTGGAAATCTTCATCTGCGCAAGGTTCGCTGTCGCTTCCTTTTTGACAAACTAGGATATCACCTTGTAGAAAACCGGTAGGCGCAGAGTAAATATCACCCAATGATGTTAGTCTATCTCTAACAGATTGATCGGTTACACATGAATTTATAGAGGGTTTTAAAAGTGGGTTTTGATCCATCATCATGTAGCGGATTGTCCAAAAACCATTATTCAAATTACTATTACTTGTAAGATCAAGTTTTACTTCAATGGCACCCATTTCAAGTCCTATGCCATCGAAATAATTACCAGTGTCTTGGAAATTGTCGTCACTATATGAATTATTTGCCCCAGAAGGATTTGCAAAATCGAAGTCTGCTAAACCTGGTACACCAAAAGGTCTGGCCTCGTAAACACTATCCGGTTCAGGGCCTGCTGCAAAATCAATAAGTCTTGCAGGTGGTCCTCCAAAAGTATTCCCAAGATTAACTTGTCGTACTCTTGCCTTAAGAGAATTTGGAGTAATACATTCCCCTTCATAAAGGTTGCCATCTATAAACATAGAGCATGTTGATGACGATTTAAACTTTGATACAAATGAATTTACTTCATCACTCGTGATAGTTAATTGAAGTGTAGATACATTCGGTGCAGGAGTGGGTTCATTGTTATTAGAACCTGTACTATTCCCACAGCTGTAAAGTAGTATCAGTGTGGTAAAAAAAAGAATATTATTTTTTTTCAATCCATCCCCTTAAATATTTTTTTGATTCGAATAAAAAAACCAAAAATAATAATAGTTACAAATTTGGTTTTTATCGCATAAACTTAAATGATAGAATCTTACATGAAGAAGCGAAAAAATATTTACTCAGCCTATATTTTTAATTCATTAATTCGATAAGTATTGATCTATAAATCATTAAAAATTTCAACATTATAGGTTTAATAATTCTGTATTTTGTAGATAACTCTATACATCTTACTCATCAAAACAGTCTCTATCAAAATGATCGAAACCTTAGAGCTTCTTGAAGCTGCAAAAGAAATTGCCTATATAGGCGGGAAACATACGCTAAAATACTTCAAAAAAGATTTTGAAGTAATCAGTAAAGCCGACGATTCACCAGTAACTATTGCCGATCGTGAAACGGAACAAATTATTCGCCAAGAGATTTTAAAGCGTTACCCAAATCACGGAATAATTGGTGAAGAATTTGGAAAGACTAACGAAGATAGCCCAATACAATGGGTACTTGATCCCATAGATGGTACAAAATCATTTATTCATGGAGTACCTTTTTACACAACGTTGATTGGAATAATGATAAATAATGAACCTGTTGTAGGGGTTATAAATGCTCCAGCTTTAAATGAGTTATGTGCAGCAGGAATTGGTCTCGGTGCTACATTAAATGATGAACCATGTTCGGTTAGAAATACCACAAAAATGGAGGATGCAACATTCTTAGTTACTGAAATACGGCGTTTTAGAGATTGTGGTAAAGAAGAAGCCTTTCAAGAATTAATGACACAAACTAAACTTCATAGAACTTGGGGAGATGCGTACGGTCATATGATGGTAGCCATAGGACGAGCTGATATCATGTTCGATCCAATACTTAATATTTGGGATGCCGCAGCTTTACTTCCAATCTTAAAAGAATCAGGAGGAGTATTCAGTGATACTGAGGGTGTGGAAACTATACACTCAGGAAATGGATTTTCAACCAATAAAGCCTTGTATCCTAAGGTTAAAGCAATTTTTGATTCAGTAAAAGCTTAATGACTAGAACCCTATATTTGGTAATATATTCACTACTCATTTTAGGTTTAACCTATGTTCAAAACGAAAAGGATATTCCATTCGATTATCCTTCTTATCCCTATCACCCCTACGATATATTGCATGCTGAAATAAATCTTGATCTAGATAACTCTCAACATTTAGTACGTGGCGAAGTTACATACCAAATTAAGTCGAAGATAGACAAACTGCATGAATTACCTATTCATGCCAATGAACTTTCGATTGACCAGATATCAGTAAATAATGAGGAATTAGGATTTAGGATTAATGATGATTACGTCTTTATTCAATTAAGAGATACCTTAGAAGAAAGGGAAGAGGTAGCGCTTACTATTAAGTGGCAAAGTGCTTCCCATTTTGGATTGCACCAAAGTAAAGATGGGTCCTTTTGGTCGTCTCTAAACCCTTTATCTCATCGACATTGGCTACCCGGATTTGATCATCCAAGAGAGGCGTTCACTTTTGAGTGTAGCATTGATATTCCTAATGAAATGGAAGTACTATTCAATGGAGATCTTGGTGAAATTAGCCCTGCTTCGAAACACAAAAAAAGAGTACGATGGTCATCTGAAACAGAAGTTCCAGCTACAGGTTTGGGATTTGTATCTGGAAATTTTTCAATTTCAGAGATGACAGCAGGACTTACTAAAATCCGTTTATTTCATGATATCTCTGATCAGAAAATAGCGGCTGATTTAATTGTTGAAGCAGCACGGTTGAAGAAAGAAATTGAACAAGTATTGTCTTTTGAAAACCCGTGGGATGCACTAAATATGGTACTGTTACCAGATAATTTTTGGATGGAAAGAACCCATGGTTCAGGAACTATTTATCTGTTTGATCGACTGGGGAATCTGAAGAATCAACTTATGAGAGGAATGTATGCACAGTGGTTTGGTGAGTATCAGCGGTTTGAGCAATATTTGAATTTTAATAATGTAGGCGAACATTCATTACTATCAACATCACTTCATTTTCAATTGATGGATTCAAAAGTATTTATTGATAATCCAGATTCATTAGTACTGATTGACAGTTGGAATACATGGCAGGAAAACTATTTGTATGAGCCGATACAATTTAGATCATCAGTAGATAATAGTCTTGATGAACTTGTAAGAGAATTTAAAGGGGTGGTAGGCTTTGAAGATTATTCTGAAGTTTGGTACGAACAAACAGGTGTTCCATACTTTGATGTAAATCCATACGAATCGGAGAAATATAAAAACCAACCAATGGAACCCTCATTATATGAGGTAAAACTAAAGGTAAATGAAGCAACTTCGGAGCTAAGTTTTTATTTTGATTTGGTAAAAGGAACAGGTAAAACGTTAAGCTCCTTGACGCTTTTTGAACATCAATTTGATGTTGTTACATCACAGGAAATTATTTTTACAGGAAACAAAGACTCCGTTACTGTATCAATGCCTAGATCTACAGAGTTTTTCACCTTAGAATCTGAAACTATAGCTCTTGAAAATATCTCATTTAATGAAATACCTGTCTACTTTTTGTTAAATCAGTTACGCAGTGAGAATCCAGTAGATAGAATATCAGCGGCGAAATCACTTCTCCAACATTCGAATAATCCTGATCTACAATTGGCTTTATCTGATATTTTATCGTTTGAAGATGATGAAATCATAATCGCAGCGCTGTATGAAGCTTTAGCTGCTGTAATGAAAGGAGCATCAGGTACAGAACAACAGTTCATAAATCAAATCAATCATCTATCTGAGCCTATTCAACGCTCTGCTATTAAAGCTTTAAGCTTTTATCCCAAAAGTGATCATGCAAAATCAACTTTGTATTCTAAGGTACTAACATCTGAAGGCAGTATTTTTGAGGTTTCAGTTGAAACCTACAATAAAATGGCATCTAAATCTGAAATGGAGCATGTACTAAGGAAAATTTTTGAGGTAGATACTGTAGGAACAAAAATTCAAAAAATAATTGAAATTTCAGAAAGTCTTAGGTCTAACATGTACACTCTAGAAATAATGGATGAATTTTTGATGGGTGGCAATGAGTATGAATTCAGAGAGAAAGCTTTAAACCATTTATACTCTTTTGATAAAGATTTTGAAAGATGGAAATCTCGTTTAGACGTATTACTTACTGATAAAGACCCTCGAATTAGATATTGGTTGATAGATAAAATTCCATCATTCTATTCCAAAGATGAGTCATTAACATTTTTATCTACTATGTATACAAATGAATATGATCCACGTATTCTACTAAAGATTAAAGAAGTGAATAATCAATTATTGAATTAACCCTAAAGTTATCACTTTAGAGTATATTAAAAAGGCACAAAAGTAGAGAATGAAAGGAATTAACAACTACTCTTGTGCCAAAATTCATATACTATCCTTCACGAATCCATTTTGCTAATTCTTTATAGGAAGGTTTTTTACCATACATTAAAATACCAACTCTATAAATCTTAGCAGCTAACCACATTAGCCCCATAAAGGTAAGAATCATCAAAATCAGGGAAGCAAGAATTTGAAAGAGTGGAACTTCTGTTGCAGCAATTCGAGATATCATATTAATTGGTGCTGTTAAAGGAAATAAACTACCAATTACAGCTATGGTTGAATCTGGATTTTCAATAATTCTTAAATTAAGAAAATATCCTATCATAATAGGTGCCATAACAGGAAACATAAATTGTTGAGAATCTTGTTCAGAATCTACAGCTGCACCTATTGCTGCAAAAATGCCCGCGTAAATGAGGAATCCAATAATGAAAAACACAAATAAATAAATAAATAAAATAGGGTCAACTACAAATACATCTAATTTTGAAGGATCAAAACTTGCACTAGCTTCTAATGCTTCGGGAGGTAAATTTGCAGTCTGAGCATTTATAAATATTGCAGCAAGGGGAGCAGCTGCAATAGATAATCCTATGTAGGATATAATCCAAATACCGAACTGTGTGATAGCCAACGCACATATACCAAATAATTTACCCATCATAAGTTCTATTGGTTTTACTGATGATGCAATGACTTCAACAATTCGATTTGTTTTTTCCTCAATCACACTCCGCATTAGAACCGCCCCATATCCAAATACACCTACAAATATTAACAACCCAAGAATGAAACCAAAAATAGCTCCAAAAATTGCATTGTCTTCTTTTTCACCATCTTCGGTTAATTTCATAGAATCAATATTGTAGCGAGTTTCAAAAATAGCTCGTACTTCATCAGAAACATTACTTCTGGCTAGTTTTTCTTCACGTAGTACACTACGGATATCTGATTCAACCGATTCTATAAAACTTATGCCACCTGCACCACCATAGATAAGAGTAGGTTCTTCAACGTTATCAATATTCACCTCATTTAAGATGATATAGCCATCAATGTCTCCACTTAAAACATTGGAACGTACACTATCAATTGAAAGATCTGATACATCATAATATCTTGCCGTATTTTGTTCTTTCAGATTATCATAGAGTAAACCTGTTTCATCTATTACCCCAACAGTTTTAGTGATCTCTCCATCAGATACAGATACATAAACTACGATTCCCATCATTACGACAAAGGCAAGTGGGGTAAGTAGGGTAGATAGTATAAATGACTTGGTTCTAACTCTTGTTAAATATTCTCTTTTAAGTACTAATAGTATTTTGGTGATGTCCATTTTAAGCTACCTCCTCTATTTTGAGATTATCTTCACCTACTGTTGAGATGAAAATTTCATTTAGGGATGGTTGTACACGTTCAAACTTGTGTATTTCTGCATGATCTATGGCAAGATGAAGTATTTCCTGCATATTTTGCCCACCTAAGACTCTAATTTCAGCAAAATTGGTAGATCTGTTGTTAATTCTAACTCCTTCAAGTTTGTCAAGAAACGATCCATCACCTTCAAATTCTAAATGGATGGTATTTTTTCCGAATGATGACTTTACTTCCCTTAAATCTCCTTGAAGCACTGCTTTGCCTTTATTAAATAGGCAAATATCATCACACATTTGTTCAACTTGTTCCATTCTATGTGTAGAAAATAAGATGGTTTTCCCTTGTGATCTAAGATCTATAATTACCTCTTTTAAAGTTTCACTATTTATGGGATCAAGCCCACTGAAAGGCTCATCAAATATATATATATCCGGGTTATGTGCTATGGTAGCTATAAATTGAATTTTTTGAGACATTCCTTTAGAAAGTTCTCCTATTTCTTTCTTTTTCCAGTCACTTGCCTCAAACCGATCAAGCCAGAAATCAATCGCTTTTTTTGCTTCGCTTATTGGCATTCCTTTCAATTGTGTTAAGTACAAAAGTTGCTCTCCAACTTTCATTTTCTTGTATAAGCCTCTTTCTTCGGGCATATAGCCAATCATCTTTTGTGTAACAGGGCTGGCTTGTTGCCCATTAATCATAATGGTTCCACTATCAGGGGCAAGAATATGATTAATCATCCGTATAGTTGTGGTTTTTCCCGCTCCGTTTGGACCCAATAATCCAAAAATCCGACCCTTTTCGACAGTAAAATTTACATCACTTACAGCTTTATTTTTACCAAATGCCTTTGATACCTTATTTAAATGAATTATTTCCATGCATTTTTAACTTTTATTTTACCTGAGACAAAACTTTATGGAATCTACACATATACATTGCAAGATCAATAAAGTTTTCTTATTTCTATAGACCAGATAAATACGCAAATTATTTTAATGAGTTACATATAAATATGCATATAATACATCTTAGTGCAGAATGTTATCCAGCTGCAAAAGTTGGCGGTTTAGGAGACGTTGTTGGTTCATTACCCAAATATTTAAATAAACAAGGAGAATTTTGTGAGGTTATTATTCCAAAGTATAAAACTCCTTGGTTAGACTCACAGGCGTATGATTTTGTTTGGGAAGCAAACGCACCTCTTGGACATTCTTATTTTAGTTTTAAAATTTTTAAAGAGAAACACAATACACTAGGATTTCCGTTGTATGTGATTGAAATTCCTGGGAAATTTGATCGGCCAGGAGTGTACATTGATCCATGGTCGGGCCATGGTTATTGGGATGAATTTGAAAGAGCATTGAGCTTTCAAATTGCTGCTTTAGAATGGATTCGTACATTTCATAATTCCCCTGATATTATTCATTGTCATGATCATCACACAGGGTTAGTACCATTTATGATGAAACAATGTATACGGTTTAATTCATTAAGTGAAATTCCATCCATTATAACGGTGCATAATGCCGAGTATCAAGGACAGCAAAATATGGATCAAGCTGAATTACTCCCACCTTTTATACCTGAGAACTATGGCCTTTTGGAATGGGAGAATAGATTAAATTCATTAGCTTCAGCTTTAAAGTGCTCATGGCAAATCACTACGGTTTCTGACAGTTACATGAAAGAGTTGGGTGTTTCTTCGAGTGGGTTAGATTCTTTATTTCAACAAGAATGTTTAAAGTCTAGAGGGATTGTGAATGGAATTGATAATGAAATTTGGGATCCTTTCATAGATCCCCTCATAGAACATAATTATAACTCTAGAACAGTTAAATCTGGAAAAAGAAAAAATAAAGAAATACTTTGTAAACAATTTGGACTTAATCCAGAATTACCTACCGTAGCTTTCATTGGCCGTTTAGTACGTGAAAAGGGTGCCGATTTATTACCGGATTTAATCCGAAATTTCATGAGTGATCAACCAACCATAAATTTTATATTACTAGGAACAGGTGATCCAATTCTGCATGAAATATTTTCTCGAATGGTAGATGATCATTTTGGCTATTTCGATGCAACTTTGGCTTACAATGAACAACTTGCACATCAAATGTATGCAGGTTCTGATTTTATTTTAATGCCTTCTAGAGTTGAACCGTGTGGATTAAATCAAATGTTTGCCATGCGTTATGGCACCATTCCCATTGTTCGATCTGTTGGAGGTTTGTTAGACACAGTACGGGATATTGATGAAGGGAATGGTTTTGGAATTAGATTTGATGAATTTGCTTTGCATGAAGCCGAACATGCAATTTCTAGAGCAATAGACTTATTTAACAATAAAAAGGAATTCCAACAAGTGGTATCTAGAATTATAAAGTTAGACTATTCTTGGAATAGTTCGGCTAAAGAATATATAAATATGTACAATGAACTTTTAAAATTGAAATAAAGACATAATGAAAGACTCTGTTATTGCAATCATTCTTGGAGGAGGAAGAGGAAGCCGATTATTTCCTCTAACGGGACATCGCTCTAAACCAGCGGTACCTATTGGTGGTAAATATAGATTAGTTGATATACCCATTTCTAACTGTTTGAACTCCGACATACGTCGAATCTATGTACTCACCCAGTTCAATTCTGCATCACTTAATAGACATATTAAAAATTCATTTAATTTTGACATGTTTAGTAGGGGTTTTGTTGATATACTCGCTGCTGAACAGACCGCAGATAATGCAAATTGGTTTCAGGGTACAGCAGATGCTGTGCGTCAATGCATAAGACACCTAGAAAACCATAATTATGAGCATGTATTGATTCTTTCGGGCGATCAATTATATCAAATGGATTACCGGAAATTAATGGCTCGTCATAAAGAAAATGGATCACATCTTACCGTTGCTACTATTCCTGTTAATGACCAAGATGCCACAGGCTTTGGAATAATGAAAACCAATGAACATGGTCTGATTGATAGTTTTGTTGAGAAACCAGCTATAGAAGAGCTTACAAAATGGGGTTCTAAAGTTCCTGAAGAATATGCCTCTAAAGGCCGTCATTATTTAGCTTCAATGGGAATTTATGTATTTAACCGCGAAACGTTACTCGACCTTTTGGAGCGGAATCCTGATTCTACAGATTTTGGTAAGGAAATCATCCCAAAAACCTTAGACGAAGGTTTAAAGGTGAGTAGTTATGAATATGGTGGATATTGGACTGATATTGGAACCATTAAAGCCTTTTTCGAAGCTAATTTGGAAATGTCAGATACGTTTCCAGAATTCAATATGTACGATAATGAAAATGCAGTTTATACGAGAGCACGTTTACTACCTCCATCGAAAGTAATGGGAACGACTCTTGAAAACACACTTTTATCTGAAGGTGCAATTATTGAAGCAAGTCGAATAGTACGCTCAGTAATAGGTATAAGGTCACGCATAGGAAAAGATACTACGGTTGAACACTCCATTGTAATGGGGAATGATTTTTATCAATCCAAAGAATTTATTGATAATGTTACTGCAGATAAACCAGCTAAAGGTATTGGACAGCGATGTTTTATTAGTAACTGTATAATAGATAAAAATGTAAGTATTGGAGATGATGTACGTATAGTAGGAGGAGACCATCTACCAGATGGAGATCACAAATATCATTATGTTCGTGATGGTATTGTGATTGTTCCAAAAGGAAAAACAGTGCCTAATGGAATTTCTATTGGGTAAGAATGTCAAAAAAAACGCCTTCAATTTTTAATAGAAGGCGTTTTAAATCAAAGAAAGAATTTAAACTAAGATTCCTTTAAGCGTTTCACCGATATCTGCTGGACTTTCTACAACAGTAATACCAGCACTAGCGAGAGCCTTTTTCTTTTCTTGTGCAGTACCTTTTCCTCCAGCTATGATAGCACCAGCATGCCCCATTCTGCGACCTGGAGGTGCTGTAGAGCCAGCTATGAAAGCGACCACGGGTTTTGTTACATGCTCTTTAATGTACTCAGCGGCTTCTTCCTCAGCGGAACCACCAATTTCACCAATTAAAACAATAGAATCAGTATCTGGATCTTCTTGAAAAAGCTTAACAGCATCTAAATGTGTTGTCCCAATTACTGGATCTCCTCCAATCCCAATAGCAGTTGATTGACCTAAACCTACCTTAGATAATTGATCAACCGCTTCATAAGTAAGAGTCCCAGATCTAGATATTAACCCCACACTTCCAGGAGTAAAAATATGGCCAGGCATAATCCCAATCTTTGCTTCACCAGGGGTGATAACACCTGGACAATTCGGCCCAACAAGAGTAGCTCCATGGCTTTTTACAATCTGTTTTGCTACGATCATATCCTTAACGGGTATGCCTTCAGTGATAGCAATAATTACTTTAATACCTGCAAAGGCAGCTTCAGTAATAGCATCACCAGCAAATGCAGGTGGAACAAAAATGACTGATGTGTTGGCACCCTCATTTGCGACGGCATCTGCAACTGTATTAAATACTGGTCGATCTAAATGAGTGATTCCACCTTTTCCTGGCGTAACACCACCAACCACATTTGTACCATATTCAATCATTTGTTCTGCGTGAAAACTTCCTTCACTACCTGTAAAACCTTGAACTATAAGGCGAGTATCTTTTCCAACGAGTACGCTCATTCTTTGTATTTTTTAAATGTAATTTTATAGAAAGAATATACGGTCAGAATTGATAAGTAGCTAAGTGTCTTGCACTATTCTGGTTAAATATTTTTTTGTTATACCATAAAAGGTTTTGTGCCTTTGTCTCATTGTACCTATCATCCGAAATGATCTCCGATATAAAGAAAGAAGAAGTAAAAGATGCTGCTGATATTGTTGAAGTAGTTTCCGATTATGTTAAATTGAAACGCTCAGGAAGCGGATTTATAGGGTTATGTCCCTATCATAATGAAAAAACTCCTTCTTTTACAGTTAATCCAAGTTTGGGAATTTTTAAATGTTTTGGTTGTGGTGAAACTGGTGACGTTTTCAAGATTGTTATGGATCAAGAAGGAATTAGTTTTCCAGAAGCTGTTCGCCAACTTGCTGAGAGATATGGAGTCTTCATACCAGAAGAAGAACACACTTTGGAGCAAACAGAGAACTATCAGCTAAAAGAGGGAATGTATCATGCATTGAAATATGCGGGTGTATTTTATTATAGAAATTTGATTGAAAATCCTGAAGCAGTTAAAGCCAAGGAATATCTAACTAAACGCGGTTATAATCTTGATATCATAAAACGTTTTGGATTAGGATATTCTCCTTCTTCTGGGAATGAATTATACAAAGCAGCGATGGGTGCTGGAGTTGATTTACAATATCTGTTGGAAGCAGATCTTATCAAACCGAGTAAACGAGGTGAAGATTATTACGATACATTTAGAGGACGATTAATGTTTCCAATATTTTCTCCAACTAGTAAAGTGATAGCTTTCGCAGGTAGAGTATTAGGTAATGAAAAAACCGCTAAATACATTAACTCGTCTCAAACTAAAGTGTATAATAAAAGTGAAGTTGTTTATGGTGTTAATTTTTCAAAAAATGAAATACGCAAGCAGAAGGAAGTTATTTTAGTTGAAGGCTATACCGATGTTATCACACTAAATGAGTATGGGATTAAAAATGTGGTAGCAAGTTCAGGAACAGCGCTCACTCCTGGGCAAATGAAAATTCTTCACCGTTATGGTGAAAAAATACTGATGATTTATGATGCTGATTCTGCGGGACAAAATGCAATGAAAAGAGGGATTGATATTGCACTTGCTGAGGGAATGGAAGTGCAACTCCTTGAGCTTCCCGATGGAGAAGATCCCGACTCATTTGTTAAACAATATGGAAAAGAATCTTTTGATGAACTCAAACAAAAAGAAGCGTCTGATTTTGTCGACTTCTTAATGCTAAAAGCAGATGAGGATGGTCGGCTTGATAAGCCCATACAGCTTGCTAGGGTGATATCTGAGATCTTAGAGGCAATTTCTAATATAAAAGAATCAATTCAAAGACAGGTTTATGTACAGCATCTGCATCAAAAAACCCAAAAGTTCCGACGTGGAACGGATAGAGATTTATTCGAAGAATTAGATCGTATTCTTAATCAGAAAAAAAGAAATGAACAACGATCAAGACGTAGAGAAGAGAGGAAAAGTGATCCCTTATCAGATGAAATTCCTATTCCTGAGCACTTCCCTATAAGTCCAGAAGATTCGTTAAACCATCAGCCTGAGTATCCGTTAAAAAAACGTACAGCCAAAAAACCCATCTATGAAAAAGAGTTAATCCGTCTGATGATTACTTATGGTAATGCTATGGTAGAATATATATGTTCACTCACAAATGATCGATTATTTGAAGATCAGGAATTAGCACTTTTCTATCGTGATATTGTTTCAAAATATAAGGCAAAACAAGAAATTTCTATTAACGTATTCTCAGGCATGAGTGATCCATTTCCTAGATTAGTGGGTGATGTTTTATTAGAACAATATGCAGCCAGCGAACGACATGCAGAAAAAATTGGAATAAAATATGAAAAAGATAAAAGCCCATATCGTACTGCGAAAAGCACCATTAAAACATTAGAACTAAGTTTTTTTAAAAGAAAAAGGGAAGAACTATCACAAAAATTACGTTCAGCCAAAGGTGAAGAAAAACGTAAAATTGTTCAGTTACAAACAGATATACAATCAAAAATTACACAAAGAGAACGGGTTGATTCAGATGATTTTTATCCTGATCCTAAAGGGTGGAAAGATCCAGTAGAAAATCTTAAAGTATTTTCTTATAAAATGAAGAGCAAAGAGTAGAAAAAACTATGTTTAAGATGAAGAGTTTGTTTTATTCAGTCGCAAGGATATAGTAACGGATTAGCATACAATACTAGGTATACAACATTTTTGGCCTAACACGCCTAACACGGAAAAACTATAGTTTTATATACTATTTTTAGTGTCAGATGTAAATTCTAATTATCTTGACGCACTACTATTGGTACATATCCATATTCATACCCACTAGGAGGGGTTACAATTAAATTTTCATCAATGGAGACTAAATTACCTACGGTAGGTGGGGGAATATAGTTTTGTGTTAAATCCCATTTTTGATGGATTTTTTCTATGAAAGTTTGAAGCGCTTCTTTTTTCTCATTATCCCAATTGTATTGTTGAAAGACTGGTTGGTCGATAAATTTATACCAATAAAATGTAACCGTTGAACCATCATTTAATGTAGTAGTAAAAGGTCCTTGTTCTGGACCTGGTTCAACCCAACTCCCGGTATTTGGAGAGGTAAACGCGCCACCATTTACTCGGTTTGGGAAAGTTGCTTCAACTAATTCGGTCTCGCTAGGTACTTCTGATTCAAGGATTGGTACCATTTTATTATTTTCGTATTTATAATACTCAGGAAATGAGCCTACTTCAAAATCAGATTCTAGCCATCGAAATCCATATCCACCATTATCTACAAACGATTCAATTATATTTTCAAAACAACATGAATCTTCGCCTTTTACATTTAGGAAGAAATGATTTGGTGAAATTGAAGGTCTTAGCATTCCACTTTCAGAAAATTCTTCTTCCGTTTCAACGTTATTGATACGCCAATCTAGAACTCGATTAAAGATTGCTAATTCATTGTAAAATATTAGGTCCTGTACTAGAAGAGCTTCTTTGTTTTCTTTAATTGGAAAATTTAATTTTGGCACTTTGATATAGAGTGTCCTGTCTGGACCAAGAGCCTCGAAATGTGTTGTTCTATTAATTTCCATAGCACCACCATTAATCACTCCTTTTCTATTGTCTAGCCCTCTGCCTTCTATTGCAGGATAAAATTCAGACAATTTAGCCCAAGTTTCTGGTAAGTAATAAGCAATTGGACCTTTAAAATTTTCAGTATTTACAAAGCCTGTCCAACTTTGATTACCGATTGAAACTATTGAATTGTGATAGGAATCGGTTAATGGCAAAGCCATGTAAGCATATCCCATGAATTCACCGTCAGGATTTCCAGAGAAAGTAAGGCCATCAGGTGGAATTAATAATCTATTTGACAATTGAGCTATACTTAATAGATTATCTGAAAGTGCAGTTAATGCACCATCTGCTAATCTACCCCATCCCCAACCAGGGCTTTCGGTGCCATAATCGTAACATTGGGGGGTAGCATTTATGTTAAATTTAGGTGAATTATGTCTATAAACATCACTATCCCAAAATCCAAGCCCCCCCTCTAAAGTCTGGAAAACTCCATTCCATGTTGGCCCCCAGGCTGACCATTCTCTAGCAAGTGTACCGGTAGGACATAGTGGGGTACTAAGATTGTCAGAATTATCTGGTATTATCCATGTTCCAGGTAGTCCAATTTGAAAAAATTCAAGAGGATCTTCTACAAGTTCCCAAGCTGCTGTATAAAAAGATACTCCAAGCCCATATTCTGGGACTGGGGTAGAAGAATATCCTAAATAACCATAATAACCATCATAACCTAATTCAGCTTTGGTAGAATAATCTGGGTCATCAATTTTAATCTGATCGTTTTTATCATCTTCATATCCTGAACTATTACATGAGATCATCAAAAGTGAAATGCAATACAGTTTTAAACAATTTATAAACAAGTTTTTAAAAATGATTTCTTTTATTTTCAATGGTGTAAAAAAATTTGATTTTAAAAAATAAATTTTAGGTCCGTGTTAAAGCAAAAACTAAAATATTAACACCCATTTTTAGAGCTTCTTCTCTTTTTTGAGGTGGATTATTGTGAACTTCCACATCAGCCCAACCATCTCCTAAGTTAGACTCATAGGTATAAAACATTACTAGTTTCCCTTCATAGAATAATCCATAACCCCGAGGAGCTTTATTGTCATGTTCATGTATTTTAGGTAATCCATGTTCAAAGAGAAAAACTTGATTGTAGATGGGATGACTAAAAGGTAATTCAATTAATTCTTCGTCAGGAAAAACACGGTTCATTAGGTTTCGTATATGTGAATCAAGTCCATAATCATCATCAACATACAAAAACCCGCCATGTTCAAGATAAGTTCTAAGGTTCTGTACTTCTGAGTTATTTGCTGTGATAGTTCCATGACCTGTTAGATAAAGAAATGGATAGTTATGTAAATTTGAACTACCTAATGCCACATCATCATAAACTGTATGTATAGAAATAGGTACTACACGGTTTGTGAACTTAATTAAATTTGATAGTGAAGACGGATCGTTGTACCAATCACCTCCACCACGATATTGAACTCGAGCAATTTCAAAACTTCCATCACTTTGTGCAATACATGCAAAAGGTATAAGAGTTAATCCAATAAAAAATATTAATTTGAACATTTAAAACTCAAAATTCGGTTTTATAAATGTTTTGATTGTATCTGATGCCATTGATCCGAATATACCGATTCCTCCATTTATCCGGGTAATTACGTTTTGAATTTCTCCGGGTGAGAGGGTAGATCCCCCTAATTGTACAGATGCTGAACGAATAAAATCATAAATATTGTCATCTACTGTAGAAGCCACCAATTTATTATCGCCATAAAAAGCAACTGCAATCCATGGATATCTAATAGTAACAGATCCATCGGTATCTACACTAAAATTTGCCTCATTTAATAATCCTGATGAGGTATTGGAGAACTCAGTCAATAATTCTTCAGCTTTATTTCCATCCTCTTGTGAATAAAAATCAAAATATACTGGAGTTAGGTTTTCTGGAAGAGGTTGTTGGGCAAGTGTATTAAAAATAAACACGCTTTGATCATCAAATGAAGAAGTTTCGGAAATGGTTATTTCTAGTTGTTCAGTACTCTGATATACTAAAGTATCTAGGACTTCACTTAAAACTTCGAAAGTTTCTGGTATAATAGTGGAGGCTGTAATTATATCGGCACCATTATTTAGAGATACATGTAATTGGTACGTGCGTCGAGGTAATACCTTATGGTGTTCAAGGGAATAGTAAATGCCTGTAGAATCGCTCGAATATGGAAATATTCTATCGATTGTAATGCCATCATTTTGGAGTAAACGAATACTAACATCTGCACCTCCTACGGCAACATCTTCAAAAGAATAAGATTGGTTTATAGATGATGTAGTGGAGAGTCTCAGATTGGGAAGTTGTCTGTTGGCTACTAAATATGATTCAACTACATAGTATTCTTGATAGTCATCTTGAGAATAATTTTCACAAGATGTTAATATTATGATACATATTAAAAATGATAAAAAAGATATATTCATGATTAAAATGAAAGTGTATATGAGATTGCTGGAAGAATGGGAAGTAATGTTACATCGGATTGTTTTACTGGATTTTTGTCAAAATCAAATTGAGTGAACCACACATTTCTCCTGTTATAAGCATTGATTATTTGGATTTGCAATTCCGTATTTCCCACTCCAAAGAATGTACCTGTTCTTGCAAAGGAAATATCCATTCTATGGTATGCAGGTAAACGGGCAGCATTTACTTTTTCAACCGATAATAAATCATTTCTAAGTACCCCTGAATATGGTTCATCGTACATTGCATATCTGCCAGTTGGTTCTGTATATGCTTGTCCTGTTGCATATACCCAAGCCCCGGTAAAAGTCCATTTTTTGTTCAGATCATAATTAAGAATGATTTTGATATCATTTTTTCTATCGTATTTTGGAGGATAAAATCGACCAGTTCCATCTGGTTCTTCAATGGGATTATTAAATCCAGGCCATTTTCGGCTTGTATATCCAAAAGTATAACCAATATAACCGTTTAATCGACCTACTCTCTTTTCGAACATCATTTCTGTACCGTAAGCATAGCCTTCTCCTATTCGAAATAGCTCGGAGTAGCTCAAACCCGCTGCATCTGGCAAAAAGGGGTCTAGTTCGAAAAGATTTTCCATCGTTCGATAATATAATTCAATATCGAATCCATAATCTTCAAAAGGGACAGTTTTAGCGCCAATTACAAACTGATCGCCATAAGCAGGGTTAACACCGTCATCACTAGTAAGCCAAAGATCGAATCCAGAAAAGGCTTCATTGGTTATAAGTGTAAAAAATTGATTATATCTACCATAGGCGGCTTGTAATGTAAGCCGATTGGTAGCATAATATTCTAAGGAGGCACGCGGTTCTAACCTCAGATATTGCCCATCAGAAAAATAACTGGTTCTTAATCCTCCAATTACTTTCCATTTATCCGTTGGACGCCACGTGTCTTGTACATATGTACTTGCATATCGTGAATGAATTCTTGTATTAAAACTATTTTGATTATCGAAACGATCTTGCAATCTTAAAGTAAACATGCCACTCCAAAAACCTGTTGATATCTGGTGCTTTTCATTCGGTAAATATTCGATATCAGATTTTAGGGAAAAATCATAAATATTGTTATCTCTCTCAAATGGAGTGCCTCCAAATTCAAACTCCGGGAAATTAAAATATCGAGAACCTGTTAGTATGAAGTTAGAAAATATATTTTCATTAAAAATGTGGGTCCAATTTGCGCTTACCGTTTGATTTCCGTAATTCAAAATAAATTCTGCATCGTCCGCAAAAGGAAAACGTACTTTATCAGCTCCACTATAAAAAGCTAAATGAAATTTATCATTTAATGATGCATCATAGTTAATTTTACCGTTAAAATCATAGAAGTAGAATAATGACGGTATATTATCATTATTTTGCCTTAACGCAGATAGTAAAGGTTCTAATGTTGATCGACGGCTGGCAAGCATAAACGAACCATTTTTAATTGGACCTTCAATAGCAGCTCTGGAAGCTAGCATTCCTAAAGTAATTGTTCCTTGATAATTATTCCTATTACCATCTTTGTTGTAAACAGATAAGACAGATCCAAGTCGCCCTCCGTATTCTGCTGGATACCCACCTTTGTATAATCTCACATCTTTGATTGCATCTGGATTAAAAGTGGAAAAAAAACCGAAAAAATGACTAGGATTATAAACGGTAGTTTGGTCTAACATAATCAGGGTTTGATCTGGACTTCCCCCTCGTATATACAAACCGCTTGAAAAATCACTTGCAGACTTAACTCCTGGTAAATATTGAATAGATCTAAATACATCAGCTTCAAATATCGCAGGAAGAGCTTTAATTAGTTCTGTTTTTATTTGTGCAGTTCCTATAGATTTCAATTCTTGTAGTTCAGCTTCAGACTCTACGATTATCTCTTCACTTTCAAATACATTTGGGACTAATTGTATATTAAATCTTAAGTTTTCACCGGCTTTTAAGGTGATTTCTTGCGTGAATAAATCGTATCCAATGTAGGAACATGCGATGGTGTATGTACCAGGTTGAATATTTGGAATAGAAAAATAACCAAGTGTATTTGTTGCTGATCCTCTGTTTAACTCAAGTAAAGCAACATTTGCGCTAAGTAATGTTTCTCCAGAAGTAGTATCGCTAACATAACCAGATACACTTACATTCTGTTGCGCATTAGTTTGAATCCAAAAGCCCGAAATCAATCCAACGATTAGAATTGTTTTTATATTCATTGTTTAAATATCATTGTTGTATGGACATAACGTTTTTTTCTACCTAAAGTTCTGACTTTGTTAAAAGTTTTTACGTCATTGAGTACAATGTATTTTACGAGTTGGTTAGAAAAAAATTCAGCATATATAAGCATCACATCCCAATAAATTTCGTATATTTAAAATCGCTCTTTGAATTAATGGGGATGTTCTGGATTTGACGGGATGAGTAACACCGCAGGTTGCATGCCGAGGATTTCCAATGGTTCTCGTAAAACATCCATTATGGAACTAAATGTAATTGACAACAATTACTCTCACCGTTTAGCAGCGTAAGCTAGCTGAACCGTTTCCCTTCCTATTTTCCTGTTAGTAGGTTGGTGAAGCGTCATACATGACAGGATAGTGTTTCAAGGCCTTCTGTCTTTGTTGCATGAAAATTTACAGAATAGTTTGAAGTCGCTTGGTTACTAGGCACGGCTTTGGGCAAATGTTAATTAGTAACTAAGCATGTAGATATTTGCAGGTTTACCGTTTCGGACCGGGGTTCGACTCCCCGCATCTCCACTTATAATTTTTTAAATATGGATATAGTAATAGGTACTTATAATGTTCTATGTGTATACGTAAAAATTATTTACTTAATAAACACTTAAAAAATTGTAATAGGTATTGAATTAAATCATAATAATTTCAAACCTCATTACTCCAAATAGAATTTTATTAATCATGCCTAATACACATTTAATGCAGAACTATTCGTTAAAAAAGTTTTTCTTGTTTACCATTTTTCTCTCAATTTTTTTGGGTCTTTTCCCAAATTTATTGCACGCACAAGTAAGAACAACATTTAGAGTTTTAGCAATATCTGAAGAAGATGGAAACCCAATTATTGGCGCTAATGTTATTTTATATCGCACCTCTGGAGACATGTACCGAGCTGGCGCTACTAATGCTGATGGACTTTTTGAATTCATTAATATAAATCCTGGTACGTACAATTTAGTTGTAAGCTCTATTGGTTTTGATTCTTATGAAGCGGAAGTAACCTTGGCACCTGGCGATGTTAGATTGGAAAGATTGGAATTACTCACAGCCACATCTGATCTTGGTGAGGTGATTATAAGTGGTCAAAGAAGTGGTGCGGTTCAACGTGTTGCTGGTAAACAATCAATTTCTGTAACAGACATTCAATTAATACCAGCACCCGGCCCTGGAGGTGATTTGAGTGTTTATTTACAAACCCTTCCAGGAGTTGTTACATCTGGTGATAGAGGGGGGGAACTATTTATTAGGGGAGGTACTCCAGCTCAAAACCTTATTTTAGTAGATAAAATGCCTATTGTAAAACCATTTCACATATCCAATCTCTTTTCAGCATTTCCACAATCCGTGATAAGTAATGTTGATTTATATGCAGGAGGATTTGGAGCTGAATATGTAGGTGCTACATCATCAGTAATGGATGTAAGTTTAAGACAAGGAAATATGAGAAAATTCCAAAGTCAGGTTGCATCAAGTCCATACATTATTTCTGCCATAGCTGAAGGACCGATAAAAGTAGATCAGCAATCCTTGATGGTTATGGGTAGATATAGTGTAATTGAAGAAATTGGGCCGGAACTAACTGGGGAAGACGTGCCTTTAAAGTTCTCTGATATGCTTGCTAGATATTCAGTTAATTGGGAAGGGCTAACTTGTAATGTTACAGCTCTTCATACTTACGATCGTGGTAAAATTAATCCACAAAGAAATGTAAGTCTTGGATGGGAAAATACTGCAATTGGTGCGCGTTGTTTAGGTTACAGTGAAGAATTAAAAAATTCAGTTGATTTTACATTAGGGTGGAGTAAATATAAAAGTACCGAGTTAGGTTTTGACGAGCTCGGAAGAACCTCAAATGTTTCATCAGGATATCTAAGAATGGACAATTCGGGAACTGCTTTTAACCAACCCTTTAATTATGGTTTGCGTTGGAATCTAGATTTTTATGAAGCAATTTTAGACGATCCTTTTCCAGAACGTAATAATACTGAAGAGCGTTTTGGGCTGGGTGCAACATTAGAGAAATACACATCTATTTTCAGTTTTTATCTCAATACAGATTTAAAACCGTTTAATAATTTGACAATAAGTCCAGGAATATCTACTCAAATCCGACAAGAGAATCTTGGAGCAACAACTCTTGAGCCTAGACTAAGAATACTTTGGTCTCCTTTTGGCACTGATAACCAAGAATTCAGTTTTGCATTTGGTAAGTATGCTCAATTAAGGGAAGCTATTACCGATGAACGTGATGCTGGTACTGTGTTTTATGTGTACAAACCTGTTAACGTAGATGATCCAGTTCCAACTTCTGTTCATGCCATAGCTGGCTATCGCCAAAGAATTGGAAATTCAATTGAAGCCAATATTGAAACATATTATAAAAATAATAAAAATATACCTGTGGCTGAATGGACTAGGGAACCTGGAAATACCATCAGAACAGCATTTGCTGAAGCAGAAACATATGGTCTTGATATTCAGTTCGAAGTGAACGCTCAGCCTTTATATTTAACGGTAGGTTACGGACTGTCAGAGGTGGAATATAGGGCTTCTGCAGATGATTTGGTTGCATGGATTGATACAGATGAGTTTGTTTATAACCCAAGTCATGATAGAAGGCATCAATTGAATGTATTAGCTAGTTACAAAATTGGGAAATTTACAGCAAACGCAATCTGGCGATATACAAGTGGAGGGCCATATACTAAACTCTATGCAATAGATCTGATTGTACAAGTTCCTTATCAAAATCCCGTAGAAGATCAGGGTAAAGCAGTAACATTATATTCAGAACCCTTTGATGGTACATTGCCAGCCTTTCAAAGGTTAGACGTATCAATAGATAGAAAATTCCAAATTTCTTCTAGTCTTGAATTAGAGGCTGAAATAGGTGCTATAAATAGCTACAACACTACTAATGTATTTTATTTTGATGTTAATACATTAAGTCAAATAAATGAATTACCACTTTTGCCATACGTCTCCTTTAGCCTTAACATAAATTGAAATTGTTAACAATTATGAAATTATTTTATACCCTGTTTTTTTTACTATTGTTTTTGGCTTCGTGTACTGATACAAAAATTTCTCCATTTGAAATAAGTTCTGGATATTTTTCGGTTTATGGTGCAATGAATACTGATTCAACTTTAAATCATATACGAATTAAAGATGTCCAAACACCGCTATTATCTCCAGTAGAAGAAATAGAAACTTTTTCTGCAACATTGGAAAATTTACAGACGAATGAAGTTAAACCATTAGAAAAAGAAATTTTGATATTTAATGAAAATCCAACACTTAATTTTATAGTCGATGAGGTATTTCAGCAAAGATCATCCTATAAGCTTACAGTAACTGGAAATAATGGGGAAATTTCAACAAGTATTGCCACCACTCCTGGAAATACGACATTAACACTAACACCTGAAGTTACCGAAGAATGTTCGGAAGAAATTCTAATAGAATTCGATGATGTAAAAGATCCTGAATTTATTCGATTTGAATTAGGAGTTAGATACGAAAGAATAATGTATTATGCCGAAATAAAGACGGTTGCCCCGCTTGAAAAAGTACCTGGTACTGATAAAGTTCAAGTTTCTCTAAGTATCACAAATATGCTGGTTGACCTTTTTCCACCAGAGGAAAGTAGAATTGGAGTACCACCGAGATTTTGGAGGCCAACAATTAGCTGTGAAGATTTGGACGAGAAAGACATGATCATAAGATATACCCATTTTGGACCAGAATGGAAAGTACTAAAAGACAACAATTTAGCTTTTGATGTTTTAGATTCAGGTGATATAGAAAATGGACTAGGATTTTTTGGTGCCATTGATAGAGGTGAGCTTAGATTCCGCACTAATGGAGTTCCACAATAGAAATTTTCTCTTATTTAGTATAAATTAAATATTTAACTTTTTTAATCTACACTTTAACCAGTTAAAAACTTAGAACAATGTTGAACGATGGTTGTATACCTAGATCATACACATGTGTGTATAGATTTCTCTTACGATTATTTGATAAATAAGATGGTACATTTACTTGGCTTAGTTGCGAGTACCAAGCGTTAGAACGATTAAAAGCATTATACAGTGTAAATGATGTTTCAAGTTTAGTTTTATTAATATATTTTTTAAAATTGAGCGTTAAATCAAATCTTGAATAATTGGGTAGTCGAGCATCAGAAAATCTTTCATTAGCTTTATTTACTCTGCTTGGAATGCCAGTACCAAAAATCCAAGATGAAAGTAAAGTAAATCCTTTTGCTAATTTAATTTCAGAGACATTTGTGATTTGATGTCTACGATCCCAGTCAGCTAAGAAATATTCCCCATTATTTAATAGATATTCATCAGAATTACTTTTCGTTTCATTTTTAAATTTGGTAAGTGAAAAAGTATAAGTTGAAGTAAAGGTTATAAATTTGAAACGATTTTTCATCAATACTTCTAATCCTCTCGATAAGCCTTCGTTTTGATAAAACCATGGTGCCTTATTATTTTGAAATGAGATTGAGGTATAGTCTGTATTTAATTCATGAAAACGAATGTTTTGATACATTTTAAAATACCCCTCAGCTTGTATGTATAGATTATTTGATAGATTATAATATAGTCCTGAACTAAAATAATTAACAGAAGAGGGAGGTTGTTCATCATTAGAAAGAATCCAAAACTCATTACTATTTATATTGTAGATTTGAAGACTATTTATGAATTGATAGTTTCTGCTAAAACCTAAAGAAAATGAACGCTTATTATCGATTTGGTAATATGCTTTGAGTCTTGGTGACATTCGTAAGTATCTACCATTACTAAAATAATGTATCCGGGTTCCCAAACTAATTTTTAGCTGTGTTGATGTTTCTAAATCAAGCTGTTGAAAAAAGTCTAATAATTGGGAAGTCCTTCTACTTTCAAATGAATTAACCACTAGTCCAAGTTCTCTGTATCTTACATCGAAATCTGAATATGATATCCCAATTTCAAGAAAACCATTTTCTAATTGTTTAGAAACTGACTGTCGTAAGTCAAATTGTATAATTTCATTTCTAAGGTTTAGAGGGTTTATGTTTAATGAATCCAGATTTACTGCGCTATTCGTCTCGTTTATATCTTCGAATATAAAATCTTGCTTGAAATAATTACTTGAATAATTAGTATAGCCTAAAACTGATCTTGAAGTAAAACCATTACCGATGTATTTGGTTAATTGACCGTTTAATGACGTGTTTTTCCAATTATTAAGTGTTTTATTCTCTGTTGGATTTTCAAATTCATCTATTTGATAATTTACTGTTGAATTATCATTCCCAAAATAACCACCAATCATAATTTGAGAGCCTGCTTTAGTTTCAAAGTATAACTTACTATGTAAATCATAAAATGATGCGTCGGTGTCCAGTATACTTATTTCAGTAAGACTTAATCTCTCCTTAATAATTTCCAATATGATTGGATCATCACAAAATCCTCTAAAAAAAATCTCGCATGAGGTTTCTAATCTTGGATCAACCGTTAAATCAGCTCGTCTATTAACATTTAAACCATGTTCAATCAGTTTAGCATTATTAAACCAATTAACTTCTCCTAGATACGACATCCGACCTGATAATAACCAACTAGATTTACCCCTAATTATTGGGCCTTCTATCGTTGACTTAATAGCTGTATTACTTATTCCTGATGAACTTTTAATATCATTTAATGATCCAGTTCTTGTTATCAATGATAAAGTACCACCTAAAGGAGCTTGGTACTGAGCAGGTATAATATCATAATAAAACCCACTCGATTTTAATGCATCCGAATTCATTGCATCTAATAAACCAAATAAATGGCTTTGGTTATAGACTGTATGTCCATCTAACAAAACATGAAGTCCATCAGATGTACTTCCTCTAATATTAATTCCATCATTTATAGCGGTATTAATTGAAACTGCAGGTAACAATTGTAATGATCTCACAGCATTGCTTTCTCCTAAAGGGCTAAAAGAGCCAATTTCCATTAATCCATGTAACACCGTGTCGTTAGGAGTGTAAAAATTGATACCTTGAACGACTATTTCTTTTCCACTAAAAGGTTTGGGAGTAAGTCGTATGGTTAATTCTTCTAAGGATTTTACTTCTTGGTTATCGAAATAGACATATTCAGTATTGTAACCTATATAAGATGCTTTTAATGAAATAGCTATTTCACTGATTGGTATTTTTAAATTAAAACTTCCACTTGTATTAGTAGTGGTTCCTTTTAAATCTCCAAATTCGTACCAGGAAATGGTTGCAAATGGAAGTCTCTCTCCCGTTTCATCATCAACTATATTTCCAGAAATATTAATAGTTTTCGTTAAACTAGGTAAACGAGATTTAAATATTAATACTTGATGACGTTGCTCATCTACTTTTATATCAAGTTGATGAGGTGAAATAGCTGATGAAAATGATTTTAGTAGTTTCTTCTTATCGGTATGAAAAGAGGTGTTAATATCCGCAATTAATGCCTCTCTATATAAAAAGCGATAATGAGTTTTTTTCTCAATATCATTTATTATGAATTGTAGTGGTGAATTTGAATAAGAAAATTCCTGACTATAGACAAAAGAATGTAATACAGTGGTAAGCCCTAGAATAAAGAAAAACCGGCCGATTAGATTCATGCACTATTCTATTGAAATAAACTCATATTTTTTATTTGAAATTTTCTTGAATGTTCCACCCAAAACTAGTCCAAGATCATCAAGTGTTTGGTTTAAGGATTCTAATTTCAAGCTTCCTTTAATTTTTGAATTATCTTCAAGTTGGTCAATATTTATTGTTACTCCATAATGTTGATTAATTTCATTTATAACTTCATTCGGTGTATTACCATTAAAAATTAAGGTATCTGATATCCAATCTATAAATTGTTCTCCTGAGGTATAACTCAAAAGATCAATTTGCCCTTCTTTTATTTGAGAAGATTGACCCGGTGAAAGTATTAATTCATCATTATCATTTAAGTTAGATTTAAATACAATTTTACCTTCTTCAAGATACACAATATCTGTGTTGCCCCATGTACTAAAATTAAATTTTGTACCCAAAACTTTTACAATTCCATAGTTACCTACTACAGAGAATGGGGAATTAGGATTTGTAACAATATTGAAAAATGCTTCTCCTTCTAATGAATAGTTTCTTTTGTTTTTGTGATATAAACGAGTGTAGGGTCTTAAAATAATCTCTGATCCATCATCTAGAGTGACTAATTTAATAGTTGAATCCGAGGCAGCGAGCAGTTCATAATTAGGTTGGATGGATGACCAGTAAATTCCCAAAAAAACAGCTATAAATATTACAGCAGCAGAAGCCCAATTTAATTTTTTGGATCTCCTATGAAGAGGGTATATAGTAGCAGATGGCTTTTGGATCTTTGATTGTATATTACTCCATATTAAATTTGTTAATGAAGGTGTAATACGGATAGTAGATAACTCATTTACTTTATATTCTACAAGAAGATCGATGAATGGATTTTTAAGATCTGAAAATGATGATCCAGATTCTATCTTTTCACCTACTTCTTTTGCAAGTATTAGGTCTTGATCGTTATTGGGTAAGTTTTTTTCCATTTACATGACTTCTGTTGGTTCGATGAATAATGAATTTTCTTATTCAGGAGCAATAATTTCTCCGGTTCTTAGTGAAAAATTGAATGCCCTAAAGATGCTATCAAATCTGATAAAGGCTTCATCGTTATTGGATAAATAAATTACACCTTCTAATGTGCGATGTACCTTTTTATCATTATTTGTTTGGAACATATCGATTTTAAAAGTTAAAGATCCTGAAATGACAGATTCAATACTATTAGAATTGGAAATAATAGATTTTTCAATTTTAATATTTTGAAATGTTAGTTCTACATTGAAACTACGTTCAATTTGTTGTGTTTCATCTAAAGTAACGGCAACGTCTCCAGCACTAATTTGTGTCCCTTTTAGATGTAAATACTCGCTTAAATGTTGAAAATTAGATAGTTGGAAATTTTCATATCTCGAGATATTTAATGTTCTTTTGGGAGAGTCAAGGATACTAACTTTAGAACCTTTGTAAGATACAGAATCGATTTTACGTTTATTTTTAAGAGGATGCTCAATATAATTTCCTTCATTATTGGTAAATACAAACTCCTGATCTATTTTTGTTTCAGAAAAGTAATCATTTTTATTAATAGTTCGGACATATTCGAAATAATGAGTACCATTTACTGGGTCGTAAGTATAAATAAGATCACGTTCTAGACCTCGACCACTTTTTTCATCTTCATACCAATTTTTAGTTGAATTCTGCTCAAAGTTACTATGATCTTTTAAATTTGCGTTTTCGTTCTGGTATAAGGTGTTATTTTCATTAAAAACAATTAAAGCATCGTATAAACTATTGATTAAACCAGAGTTGTAGTCGGAAATAGAAAGAGCAACAACACTAACAGCAATATCCAAATCTTGATTTGAAATAGATTCTAATTCATTGTTAACTGATGAACAGTTTATCAATGTTCCAATAAAAACTATAGTTATAATTATAGTATTTTTAGGACTATACCTAAATTTCGAGAAACCTTTTTTCTTGTTCATAAAAACTCCTATATGTCATACACATCGGACATAAAATACCCCTAATTAGTATTTAAAATTTTCAAAAAAAATATAAAGGGTAAGTTTTTAATATAGTTAAATAAAAAAATTAACATTTAACAATAAATTATCGAAAGTCTTTTAATTTTTCTCTCAATTCCTTCAATGCAAGCCCCATATGATTTTCTATAGTTTTATGAGAAACATTAAGTATATCAGCAGCATCCTTGTAAGTAAATTCTTGAATAAAACAAAGACGAAACACGGTTTGCCTTTTGTTTGGCATTGATTGGATAGCTTTATCAATTGCAGTTGCCAGTTCAGTATTTTGAATGGGATGATCGGGTTCATTGTAGCTATTACCTTCAAACGCATTAACATTATCCTCAAATTTTGAATTATCCCTTATAACATTTAGCATTCGATTGTATGCAATTTTAAACAGATACGCACGTAGGGATTTTTTTACATTAATTTCTGAACGTTTTTCCCAAATTAATATAAAAGCCTGTTGTACTAAATCCTCTGATTGTTGTTCAGACATTCCCTTTTTTAACAAAAAATGATATAAAAATGCGTGATGGTTTTTAAAAAATGTTTTAAATGCTTTATGATCTCCAGCTTTGATTGAAAGAAGTAACTCAGGATCATCATGGTTTCCCTCTTTTTTTAAAGCAAGTAATATTAGAAGATAATAAACAATAAAATCCATCATTTAATATACGTATTTGTAAGCTTTTGATCATGATTCTTTAAAACATTAAAGGGAGTACATTCTAATTAAAGATAAAACAGGAATTAAGATATTTTTTGAATCTTAATATTTAAGTAAAAGTTATTCTTTTGTATGTAAAGAAAGATATCGATGTTGCGTTTAGACTGCTAAAGAGAAGGTAGGTGGTTAAGTCTAAATTTAAAATTAACGTTCTGTAGAACCTTCGAATTCAACTTTAAAGGTTTATTATATGTTTGAGTATACAATATAACATCATCTAAAATTTAAACTTTTGTTTCATTTTCATTATGCAGGAATAAACATCTGTTGAGTTGTTATTTAGAGCCAAATTTAAAACTCAAAAAAAGCAAGCCCCCATTAAAATGGGGATTACATTGCTTATTTTTGAGAAGTTTTTTTGATTTCAAGCTCTTTAAGAGCTAATCCTTCCATTACAGTGTCATAATTAGATATATCTTTAGGTAGTATAATATCATTTTCTTCTCGGGCTAGCCCTTTTAGTTTGCCGAGGTATTTTTCCGCTAATCGAAGTCTCATAGCTTCTGTTCCCATAGGCTGTGTTAAAGCATCAGCCACTTTTTCAATTGATATAGCAGTAGCCTCGGCAAGAACTTCTATTTCTTGAGCTACACCCTCTGCTTCATTAATTCTGCTTTGCATTTCCGCTTCTGAAATATTAATTATTTCTTCCCTAATTCCTTCAGCATCATTCACCTTAGAACCTTTTATACCCTCAGATCTAGCTATTACTGCACGACGATCTCTTTCAGCTGTCATCTGACGTTCCATAGCATTTTGCACAGTTCTAGGGGTTACTATATTTTTTATTTCATAACGATGAACTTTCATTCCCCATGGCATTTCCATTTCTGCAAGCACTTTTACAACTTCTTTACTCATAAATGCTCGTTCTTCAAAAGTTTCGTCTAGATCCATTAAACCTATTACAGAACGAGTAGTAGTTTGAGATAGTTGGATTGCTGCATTTCTATAGTCAGTTACACCATAACTGGCATTCACAGGATCAGTAACACTAAGATAAATTACACCATCTACTTCTACTTTAACATTGTCTTTGGTAAAGCATTCCTGAGGTTCTACTTCAATGGTTTCTTCTCGCAAATCCTGTTTGTACACAACCTTGTCAAAAAAAGGAATTAATGCATGAAAACCTGGACCGAGTGTTTTTTTATAATTCCCTAAACGTTCAACAATATACGCAAATTGATTAGGTACTAATTGAAGGGAACGAATTACTTTATAAATAAAGAATAATCCTAATAGAATGAGTATTCCTAAGCTTATATTATCAATAAAATTAATCATTTTAATTTCCTCCTTTGCTATTTGTATGATCGCTTACCTTGCTTACCCCTTCAAAAAAGGTTTTTAAATTAGCTGTTTCGGTTGGTAATACAGAGATATTCGAATTTTCGATAATTCTTCCAAATTCATCGATGTATTGTTCTACCAGTTTAGTTTTAACAGCAAGTTCACCTCCAGGTCTTTGCATGGCTTCAGCAATCCTTTTGATTCCATTAGCAGTTGCATTCGCAACTAGTTCAATTTCTTTTGCTTTTCCTTGTGCTTCATTAATCCTTTTTTGTCTATTAGCTTCAGAAATGAGTACTTGGCTAGTCCTTTCTCCTTCAGATTCGTTAATTCGTGCCTGCCTAAAGCCCTCTGAATTAGTTATTTCAGCTCGTTTTTCACGTTCTGCTTCCATTTGTTTTTCCATGGTATCAACAATCTCATTAGATGGTCGAATATTTTTAATTTCGTATCTAAGTACTTTTATACCCCATGGTTCCGCCGCTTTATCAATTTCACGAACAATATTTTCATTCATTTTCTCACGTTCACTAAAGGTGTCGTCCAAGGTGATTTTACCTACTTCAGATCGCATGGTTGTTTGCGCAAGGTTTATCGCAGCGGCTTGGTAATTTGAGATTCCATAGCTAGCTTTGTAAGCATCCATTACTTTTATATACACCAGCCCATCTACGGCTACTTCAATATTATCTTTAGTGATACATGTTTGACTGGGTACATCTAGCACTTGTTCGCGCATTTCTCGCCGATAAGCTGGTTTGTCAAAAAAGGGGATTAAAAAGTGAAAGCCAGGGGATAAGTTCTTTTTAAATTTCCCCAATCTTTCTTGAATTACTTGTTCACGAAACTCAACTATTATAAATAATTTTGTGATGATGAAATATGTAATAAGTAAAGAAATTAGAATAGACGTCCAAAACATACATTCTCCTATTTTTATTCTTTGATTCTATTTGTATCGGTTGTTTTATCTATTGGGTAGACTGGTTCAACTATCCAAGTTGTATTGTCTCTGTATTTAATTCGAACTTGAGTTCCAGCAAGAACATCACCTTCTAATGTTCTTGCTTGCCAAGAGATGCCCTGATATCGAATTCTACCTTCGTTATTTGAGTCGCTGATGTCCTCAACAACTTCAACGATTTGATCCATAGCTTCATAATCTTCATCAGCAACTTTGAATGAGGTTTCACCTCCAAAATGTTTTTTGATAAAAGGTAAAGCACCAACCGTTAGAATCACAGACGTAAAAAACCATACTAAAGTTGCAGTAGTAGGATCAGCAAAAATTCCCAAAAATCTAAGGATACCAACTAAGAGTCCACTAAAGCCAAGTATAAAGGCCAAGCCACTAGGTAGTACTGTTTCTAATACCATTAAAATGATACCACCTATTAAAAATATCCAGGTAAGTGTTTCATTATCCATAAGGTCAAAAATATTTTTATTTAAGATTGTAGATACAAAATGGCTCACTAAAAAACCTGATTTATTCGCAATAGATTTGCATATTTTTTAAGTGGTATAGCTTTACTAAAGGAATTATTAAAAGTAATTTATTCACAATAATTCTATTACTTTCTCTTTGTAGGATATAGCACTTTAGCTAATACTCTTTTTTAAATCCTAAGGGTTTCTGAGCCTTGGTATAAAGAAAGTTTAAATTTTTTGAGACGGGAATTATTAGTTGTTACTCAAATAAGAAGATATCACATCAACATAACTCATATTACCCAGTAAATCTCGACTTTTTAGTTCTTCTAGATAACTTACTGGAACATCATTTGAAAATAACGCAATAATTCCAGTATAGCTGTAAGCATCTAAGACATCTTCTTCCGCCATATTTTGAAGATAATTTATGGTTACTTCTGAACTATAAAATGCAATAATAGCAGAGTAACTAAATTCATTCAATAAATCAGTAGCATATAATTCAGACAAATAACTTATAGATACACCTCTAACATATAACCCTATAACTTCACTATACGAAAAACTACTAATAAGCTCATTTTCATCAAGGCTTTTCAAGTATTCAACCGGAACACTACTACCATGAAAAGCTTGAGTTTCTGCATTACTAAACATATTAAGATTCACAGCATTGAGTTGATCTAGATAATCCAAATACTCTACATCAAAATTTTGGCTTTGTTCATAGGAATTTACAGGCAGTGGTGGTGGGGTTGGCACAGGAGGTTGCATAAAGGTATACTCATAATCTGGAACTGAAGGGATTTTATCGTCTTCAAATGAAATAAAAAATGATGGCACACCAATAAAAGTCCAAAATATCAAAAATGTTGCAATTATACCGATTGCAACCATATTTCTTTTGACAGTTGGTTTCTTATTTAATTCGAGGTTGTGATCTTTTGAAGAAGATTCTTTACTAGCTTTTTCTTCTAGATAATTGTCCAAATCAAATAAATCATTAGATTCATGCCCTTTAAATCGTGTTCTTTTCATAGTAAATTTTCTAGATATTCTAATACATGTTCAAATTGCTAAGCAGATGTTTTTACATAATATTTATTCTGAATGATTGTTAGCTAATTGGTTGCATTTTTTTAATTAAAATTGCCACTCATTTTTCTAACATAGATGAAGAATTGATGTACCCCATACTTGCAGTTTCGTTTTAAACATGATTTATGATTTATGATTTGTTTAGACGATGCGATCAACAACTTTGTTTCATTAAGGTATTAATTGATTGTGAATTTTTTTTTCATTAATCGTTGTTTTTTTTCATAAAATCCTGTCTAAACATTTTAATGTGATTTAGAAGCTCAATAAACACTAACGGACTACTATGACTAGAAAAATTGTACAATTGTGTTCACTAATTATTCTTATGGCTACAATATCAAATGGGGCTTTACGTGCTCAAAACCCTCTAATAGAAACTGAAATTGAAAATAAGGTAGATAGCCTTTTGTCAATTATGACTATTGAAGAAAAAATCGGTCAACTGAACCAGCATAACGGAAGTTGGGATTTGACAGGTCCAATTCCAGAAGATAATGATTATGTTGCACAAAGAGCGGCTTTGTTAAAGAATGGAGGCGTTGGATCACTTTTAAATGTTGCTGGTGCAGAAGCCACATATCAAGCTCAAAAATTGGCTGTAGAAAATAGTAGGTTAGGCATTCCTTTACTTTTTGGACTTGATGTAATCCACGGTTATAAAACCATTTTTCCAATTCCTTTAGCTGAATCCAATAGTTGGGATTTAGATGCAATTGAAAAGGCAACACGAGTAGCAGCTATCGAAGCAACAGCAGCAGGTGTTAATTGGACATTCGGTCCTATGGTTGACGTAGGCCGTGATCCACGTTGGGGCAGAATCATGGAAGGTGCAGGAGAGGATCCTTACCTCGTTTCTCAAATATCTTTAGCTCGTATGAAGGGCTTCCAGACAGAAAATCTAGCATCCGATAATTCCATGATGGCAACTGCAAAACATTTGGCTGGATATGGTTTTTCAGAATCTGGAAGAGATTATAACACCGTTGATTTTAGTAGAAATACCCTGTTAAATATTGTTCTGCCTCCCTTTGAGGCACTAACAAAGGCCGGTGTTGGAACTGTAATGAACTCTTTTAATGATTTGAATGGCATTCCAGCTAATGGAGATCATTATCTACAAAGAACCATATTAAAAGAATTATGGGATTTTGAAGGTTTTATAATTTCAGATTGGGGTTCCATTCGACAAATGATTAATCATGGATATTCCAAAGATCTTAAACAAGCTGCATATCATTCGATTACAAGTGGAAATGATATGGATATGGAATCTGAGGCGTATCAAAGACACTTAAAAAATTTAATAGAAGAAGGTGAGGTTGATATTAGCATTGTTGATGAGGCGGTTAGAAGAATTTTAAGAATGAAATATCAGCTTGGACTCTTCGAGGATCCTTATCGCTATTCGGATCCAAAACGTGAGATTGAATTAATGTATACTTCCGATCACTTATCAGTAGCAAGAGATGTTGCAAAACGTTCAATCGTGTTATTGAATAATGAACACGGACTTTTACCAATCTCTAAAAACTCAAACAAAATTGCAGTAATTGGGCATTTAGCTGCTGATAAAGACACTCCACTAGGAAATTGGAGAGCAAGAGCCGATTGGGATTCAGCCGTTTCATTACTAGAGGGAATCCAAAATGCGGTAGGGGCTAATGTTGAAGTAACTTACAATGAAGGCTACACCATGTCTGCGGATAATGGAAACTTTGCTGCAGGTTTAGTGTACCCAGAAGATGACGGATCAGGATTTGAAAGTGCCATTAATAATGCTTCAAATGCCGATGTTGTAATCATGGTTGTAGGCGAAAAAGCATTACAGTCTGGCGAGGGGAGAAGCTTGAGTAATCCCAAACTTATAGGAAGACAATTAGAGCTATTTAAAAAGCTAAAGAAGGTTAATAATAATATTGTGGTCGTTCTAATGGCAGGTCGGCCAATTATTGAACCTGACTTATATGACAATGCGCATACATTACTTAATACCGGGCATTTAGGATCAGAAGCAGGAAATGCTATCGCCGATGTTTTATTCGGGGATTACAATCCTAGTGGTAAATTAACGATGACTATACCGCGAGCAGTAGGGCAGATTCCAATTTATTATAATTTTAAGAATCCAGGTAGACCTACTACTGGCCCTGGTGATGCGGGTTCTATTTTTTGGAGCCATTTTAATGATATTGATAATAGTCCACAATTTGTATTTGGGTACGGTCTAAGCTATTCTAGTTTTGAGTATAAAAACTTTATGATGAGTGCAAAATCAATGAGGATGCAAGAAACTGTGGAGGTTTCTGTTGATGTAACCAATACGAGTGATCTGGCGGGTGAAGAAGTAGTTCAATTTTATATAAGGGATCACTATGCATCAGCTATGCGTCCCATGAAAGAATTAAAAGGTTTTAAAAAAGTTAAATTTTTAGCTGGTGAAACAAAAACAGTCACTTTTATTGTGAATTGGGAAACCCTAGCATTTTATGGTGCTGATGAAGTATTTAAAGCTGAGCCAGGGATGTTTGACTTTATGATTGGTGCCAATTCGAGAGACGTGGAAGTCCAAGAATTTGAACTTATTCGTTAGTAAAATTAAAGCCTCCCATTATGGAGGCTTAATTTATTGCGCATTTGAATAAAGTAGTTCAGCGTGTTCCAGCAAACGGATATACTCATATCTATATCCATGTTTATCGTTTTTAGCTCCTTTTTTGGCAAGTTGAGTAATCAAATTAAAGTTGGTATCGCCTTTATATCTCGAATTACGAAGAAGCATGCCAAACGCTGCAACAGATGAAACAAATGAAAGCTCACTACTCATTGAAGTTGTTATATCGTTAACCTTTACAATTTTTGATATAAGCTCACTCTGATCATTAAGAGGATGTTTGAATCGTAATTTCAAAGTTAGTATTTCATCGGAATAAGGTGTAGAAGAAATACTTTGAGGTTGATATTTAAGCGGATCAACATCATATAGGCTGGTTGGTACTATTTCATATAGGGCAGTGACCGTATGCCCTGAACCCAATTCACCGGCATCTTTAGAGTCATCATTAAAATCTCTTGCCTCAAGAATTCGATTTTCATAGCCAATTAAACGATAGCTAAGAACATATTCAGGATTGAATTCAATTTGGATTTTTACATCTTTTGCAATAGTGTACATTGTGCCTCCAAATTCTGAAACCATTACTTTTTTTGCTTCTAGCATATTGTCGATATAATAATAATTTCCATTTCCATGGTTAGATAGTTTTTCCATTTTTGAATCTTGAAAATTCCCAGATCCAAATCCTAAAACAGAAAGGAATATTCCTTTTTCTCTTTGCTCTTCTATGAGTTTAATTAGTTCGCTATCACTAGATATACCGACATTGAAATCCCCATCCGTAGCAAGAATTACACGATTGTTAGCATGTTCATCGTATATATTTTGAGCTAATGCATAAGCGCGTTTAATCCCTTTACTACCAGCAGTTGAGCCACTTGCTCTGAGCTTATCTATAGCTTTTAAAATTTTTTCTTTGTTTCTACCTGAGGTAGGCTCTAATGCTATGCCAGAACTTCCCGCATACACTACGATTGCAACTTGATCAACTTCTCGGAGTTGATCTACTAATAATTTAAATCCTTTTTTTAATAAAGGAAGTTTGTCACGTGATTGCATAGATCCAGAAACATCAATAAGAAATACAAGATTACTAGGTGGTAGATCTTCAAGTTTTAATTCTTTCCCTGTTAGGCCAATTTGAACAATTTGATTTTGACCGTTCCATGGAGCAGAAGCTACTTCTGTTGTAATGCTAAATACATCATCATTTATAGGATCAGAGTATTGATAGTTGAAATAGTTTATGAATTCTTCAATTCTAACCTCATTGTTTGGTGGTAGATACCCATCGTTAATCATACCACGAATATTGGCATAAGAAGCCCCATCAACATCTATAGAAAAAGTAGAAAGTGGTGATTCTGTAACTTCACGAAAATCATTCTCTACAATAGAATCGTAGCTACCATTTTGAGTTTCGTTTATTTTTAAAGAAGGTTGGGCATAGTACATGTTATGTCCACAGCCAAGATGTATGAAGAGTAATAATGTTAAAAAATAGTATAGATATCTCATAAACTGTGATTAGTTGTGAATATCTATCATGTAGGGAGGTTAATGTGATTGTTCCTTAACCGAATTACCAGGGTAAATTACCCAAATCAACATTGCCTCCTGTTATCACTATTCCCACCTTCTTATTTTTAATATCAATTTTTTCTTCCAAGATAGCTGCTAAAGGAACCGCACATGAGGGTTCGATAATGATTTTCATTCTTTCCCAGATCAATCGCATTGCTTGAATGATGGAATCTTCACTCACGGTAACAATATTATCTACATGGTGTTGAATTATTTGGAAGGTTAGTGCTCCTAATGAAGTTCGGAGTCCATCTGCAATGGTTGCTGTACTTAGTACGGGTTGGATGGTCCCCGCGTTAAACGATCGGTAAGCATCGTCGGCAATTTCAGGTTCAGTACCAATTACTTTTATTCGTGGATGTATTGCCTTTGCTGCTATAGCACACCCACTTAACAAACCACCTCCTCCAACAGGAGTTAATAAAAATTCTAAATCAGGATAGTCATTGAGAAGTTCTACTGCACACGTTCCCTGACCAGCAATTACACGTGTATCATTGTAAGGGTGTACAAAAGTAGCACCTGTTTTATCAACCACTTCTTGGAGTGTAGATTCTCTGGCTTCTAACGTAGGTTTGCAAAATGTAATTTCTGCTCCATAATGTTGCACTGCTTCGATCTTAACTTTTGGCGAATTTTCGGGCATTACGATGAATGCTTTTATGCCTCTGAGTTTTGCGGATAATGCAATAGCTTGAGCATGATTGCCAGAGGAATGGGTAGCTACACCACGCTGGGCATCTTCCTCCGAAAGCGACATGACTGCATGACAGCCACCTCTAAATTTAAAAGCACCTACTTTTTGGAAATTTTCGCATTTAAAAAATACTTGAGCTTGTGCGCGTTCATTCACTTGTTGGGATGTTAATACAGGCGTTCTTGAAGCAAAAGGTTTGATAACCTCATGCGCTTTTAGGATATCAGGGTATGTGGGAGGGGTATTTGCTGTGATCATGAGAGTATTTCTTTTTCATTAAAAGTAACTACTTTTTTCAAATCTCGAACCTTTTGGTGTAAAAGTTAGAAAATGCGGAATTAAGCATCGATTAAAAGTATTATTTTTGAAATTTTAGGAGACAGTATTGAAATTAAGAACATTCGCATTTTTAACGCTTGTATTTACTTGGCCAACTATAGTAATTGCTCAGGTACCATTAACTAAAATCAACCAGCCTATTGTTTTAGATGGCGTGGTTGATGAACCGATATGGGATAGCGTTGAATCACTTCCCATTGTTCAATATGAACCTGTTTTCCGGGGAGGAATGAGTGAGGAATCTATTTTTAAGGTAGCATATGATGAAAGCTACATTTATGTGGCAGGTAAACTTTACACAAATAATCCCAGTACCATTACTTCCAATACATTAACCAGAGATCAGTTCAGTGGCGATGATATTTTCGCTATTGTACTTGATCCTTTTAATGATAATGAAAATGGTCTTTGGTTTTTGACAAACCCTGTAGGTACTCGAATAGATATAGCTATTTCTAACGATGCGAATTTTGGGGGAGGTTCTAATGCAATGAATCGAAGTTGGAATACCTACTGGGATGTAGCCACTACCCAAGATGAAAATGGATGGTATGCGGAGATGAGAATACCCTTTTCAAGTATTGGTTTTCAAGAAAATGATGGTATCGCAGAGATGGGAATGATTGTATATCGATGGATTGCCTCTGCAAATGAGCGTCATATTTATCCGGCAATTCCTCCAAACTGGAATATGGGAAATGCAAAGCCATCTCAAGCACAAGACATCCTATTAGAAGGAGTAAAGAGTAAAAAACCACTGTACCTAACTCCATATACGATTGCAGGTCAAAATCTAAATAACAAGCTTAATGATGCTGAAACTAAGTATTTAAAAGATCGAGATTTTACTCGTGAATTGGGTTTTGATGTGAAGTATAATCTTACTGGTAATTTAACACTCGATGTAACTCTAAATACAGATTTCGCCCAAGTTGAGGCAGACGATCAACAATTAAATCTTTCGCGATTTTCACTTTTTTTCCCAGAAAAAAGACAGTTCTTTCAAGAAAGAGCAGGTCTTTATGATGTTTCCTACGGAAGAAACCGATTATTTTATAGTCGTAGAATAGGATTAGATAGTGATGGCAATCCCGTACGGATTCTAGGAGGAGCAAGAATGACGGGTAGAATTGGGAATTGGGATATTGGAATAATTAACATGCAAACAGAGGAAACGGATTCTCTAACATCAGAGAATTTTGGAGTTTTGCGGATGCAGAGAAAAACATTTAATGAACGTTCGAATGTTGGTGGCATTTTCACAAGTAGGATGGGGAGAAATGGATCCAAAAACGTTGTGTATGGACTTGACAAAAAAATCAATATTCATGGCGACCTTTATATTGATCTATTGGGAAGTCAAACCGTTGATACCGAGATACAATCAGAAGAAAACACCGATTTTTTTACTACAACATCTTGGAGAGCAGCTATTACTCTACAAAAATCTGTAGGCTTTAATTATAGATTAGTGGTAAATAGAACCGGAGAGCATTTTGATCCTGGGATTGGTTATGTTCGTAGAACAGGAAATACAGACTATTTCACACGATTGGCATACGGTTGGTTTGCGCCAGAATATTCTATTATAAATCGACAAAATATCGACTTTGTAATTTATAATCAGGCTAAAAACGATTCTTATGAATTACTTGGAAGATCTATTTGGACAGGGTGGAATATACGTTTCAAACAATTGGGAGAGTTTGAACTAGATATTAGATACAATAATGAAATATTGTTAACTGATGATGATTTTGATCTCCTTGGTAAGATTTATATACCTGAGGGTGAATATGAAACCTATAGAATTGGGGCAAACTACGAGACCAATGAAGGCAATAAATTTGGCTTTGAACTCGGAGCCGAATACGGAGGATTGTATGATGGAACAAGCTTTGAATTTCAAATAAATCCACGATGGATTGTTAATACAAGGTTGGAAATTGGAGGAAATTATACCTTATCTAATATTTATTTCCCAGATTTGTCTAACCGCTCCCAAAATGATTATGTGGCTCATTTAGGACAATTTCGAGCACAGTTTTCACTAAATAAACAGTTCTCTGCAAGCACATTTGTACAATACAGCAACGTGAGTGAATTAATAGGAGCCAATGTAAGATTCCGATATAATTTTAGTGAAGGTCGAGATTTTTGGTTAGTATTTAATGAGCAAGTAAATACATTACGTGACGAACTGGAAGTACCTAGGACTCCTAAATTAGAAAACAGAACTTTATTACTTAAATACACTCATACCTTTATATTTTAATCCAGACTATAAATTATAAGTGTACATTACTACATAAACGAAACCAATTAGCACAATGAAAACATTATCATTGCTTCTTTTATTAAGTACATTAGGAATGCATGCTAGTGCACAATTCCAGAAAGAAATTGAACGATTTCAATTTGAGACCGATATCATCTATGATGCTTCAATCACATCACCCGCTGAATATTTAGGCTATGAACTTGGGGTAGAATATTCATTTCACCACAAAGTTATGGGTTATTTCGAACTTCTAGCAGATGAATCTGAAAAACTCACATTTCATGAAATGGCTCGTACTTATGAGGGTAGAAGCGTAAACTATTTAGTAATAACCTCCGAAGAGAATCATAGAAATTTAGAAGCCATAAAAGCAGATAATTTTGATCTAGCAAATAACCCAGAGGATGCTTCAGTAGGCGATCAACCCATTGTAGTTTGGATGAGTTATAATGTGCACGGGAATGAACCTTCTTCCAGCGAAGCGGCCATGCAAACAGCATATCGATTAGTAGCTTCAACCGATGCTGAAACTCGTAATTGGTTAAAAAATGCCATTGTTATCATCGATCCTATGCTGAATCCCGACGGGCGCGATCGTTATGTGTATTGGTACAAGTCTTCCAGGGCTAATATTCTAAATGCCAACCATGAAGATTTAGAGCATGACGAAATTTGGCCTGGTGGTCGTACTAATCATTATTGGTTTGATTTAAATCGGGACTGGGTATGGTTGATACATCCTGAATCAAGAGGTCGAATTGATGTTTACCAAGATTGGATGCCACAAGTTCACATCGATTTCCATGAACAAGGTTTCAACAATAATTATTTTACAATGCCAGGAACTACACCAAGAAATCATGAGCTTCCAGCAGCTTATGAGAATTGGGCAGATGTGTTTGGTAGGGGAGCCATAGAGGAATTCGATAAAGCCCAAGTTAATTTCGAAACTCGAGAACGTTTTGATTTCTTTTATCCGGGTTATGGCTCATCATACCCAAGTATAATGGGTGGTATTGGCATGTTGGCCGAGCAAGGTGGTCATTCACGCGGTGGACGTGCAGTTGAAACCGACGATGGCTATGTGTTAACTCTTCGGCAAAGAGTGTTTGATCACTATAAAAACGGAGTTTCTATTGTAAAAACATCGGTTGAACATAGAAACGCATTACTTAACTATTTCAAAGACGCACGTTCACAATCCACACAAAAAGGAAATACAAAAGCATATATCATTCCAAATAACAGTAATGACTTTTCCTACGATGTGGTAAATCTTATGTTGAAGCATAATGTACAGGTTGAACAGGCTAAAGAAGATTTTACTATCAAAAATACATACAGTTATTGGGACGGAAGGCCAACTAATAGAAGATTCTCAGAGGGTGATTTCATCATAAAGACAGACCAACCAGCGCATTTATTTATCAATACATTATTTCGACGGCAGATGGAAATTCGCGATTCTGTGATGTACGACATGAGTTCATGGTCTGTTCCACTGGCGTACAATCTAGACGCAGGTTGGACAACTTCAGAAGTTAGAGTGCAGACAGATAGAGTTTATGAAGCATTTGCACAGCCTAAGGGTGTTGACAATGAATGCGCCGAATATGCATATGTAATTAATTGGCAACAACGGCATGCACCCAAGGCGCTTGCGCGATTGTGGGATCATGGGTATAAAGTTCGATCTGCAGAAAAAGGATTTTCAAAAAATGGACAACAATTTTCAAAAGGTAGTCTAGTAGTATTATTAGGTAGAAACAAACACAAAGAAGAAACTATACATGCAGATATGGAAGCTATTGCCCATGGAGCTCAGGTAAAAATTGCTGGATTTAATACTGGTAGAATGGATATAGGAAGTGATTTAGGTTCCCCAAGTATGCGACCGATAGAAGAACCTAACGTAGCTCTTTTGATGGATACACCATTTAATTCATATACCGCTGGGCAGCTTTGGTTTTTATTCGATCAATTCACAGAATTTGGAATATCGAGAATAAGGGCGAATGATTTAAGCAGTATTGAATTAAATGAATATGATGTAATCATAATGCCTGGAATGTGGGGTAATGGAGGCTTAGATGAAATTAAAAGTGAGCTATTAAAACATTGGGTTCATCAAGGAGGTACGCTCGTTGGTACAGAAAACGCAGGAGCTTGGCTAACTAAGGAACATTCTGGGATTTCTAATGCTGCTTTATTTTCACCAAAAGATGATGCTTCTGAAGAAGTGAAAGATGTAGCTTATGCCCGGTATGAAGATAGAGAAGAAATCTCAGGATTACGACGAATTCCTGGCGCAGCTTTTAAAGGAATAATTGATAATTCACATCCATTAGCTTTTGGTATGCAAGATCGATTGTACTCACTAAAATTTGGAACGAATGGAATTCAACCCGATGAGAGTTTCTATACCGTAGGTTATTATCACAAAGAAGCAAATGAAGTACTTGCATCTGGCTATGCTTCAAATGAAAATAAAGAACACGCCGCTGGTAAAGCATTTGCAGTAGTAGATAATGTGGGAAAAGGTAAGGTTGTAATGCTACTTGATAACACTCAATATCGAATGTTTTGGATTGGGCCAGCACGTTTTGTACAAAATGCAGTGATGTTGTTGCCAGGATTTTAATTTAAGGATACTTCCAATTTCAATTTTCTTTATAGATATAGCCCTCATTCAAGGGCTATTTTTTTGATTGATCACCCTAATGATTACACATGGAGTTCATAGATATGATCGGTGTGAATCTCTGTTTCCATGAAAAAATCAACTTCCTCCAGAAAGGTAAATCAAAGTTTTTCATAAAATGCTATGGCTTTCCAGTTTCCAGAATATACATAAAGACGTAAAGTTTTAAATCCTGAGTGCTTTGCTTGTTTTAACAACGCATTACACAGCATAGTTGCTATTCCCAATCCGTGATATTCTGGTAATACATATAATTTTGAAAGGACAGCTGAAGCATTGGTTTCCTTTTCCAATGCCGCTAATGCTATTGGTTGGGTGTTATCTAATGCCACCCAAACAACACTATGTTCAGAGGCGACTAAGCGTGAGAATGTATCCTTCGAAAAATGCTTAGACATATAGATAGCCTGTAAATCTCGACTTGATTCTTTGGGACAAGAAAGATGAAAAGTTGATGAAATAATACTTACCAATGCTTCAATATGAGATTGATCAGCTAGATTAATTTTAATTTCGGGTTGGTAGAGATTGGGTATAGTATTCATCTACTAATAAGCTCGTGTTGAGAGATTATTTTTATTGAAACGCACATTAGAGTCCGCAAAACAAAAGTCAATAGATTTTACTATTAGTAGCTGTAGGGTTAGTCGTTTGCAATATTATCATGACTATTCACAACGAGCAGTTTCTGGATATCCTGAATTATTCCAAAAGAAGCATAGTTACTCGGAGTAATAATATATTCAACGCCTGTTAATTTCTTGTTATTAGTAAGTGCTATATCTAAATCATCGATGAATATAAGATTACCATTAAAAAGAATTTTATCTGAATTAAGAATATCAATATGAACTACGTGTTTTTCATAGTTCAAAAATTCAGCTTCTGTTAAAATTTTGGCTTTTATATGTGTAATCCCTTGTTCATGCAAGAGCATTTGCGATTTGGTTACTACTCCGAATGATGAATTTTCATCAAAAATTATTCGTGCTTTAGTATTTTCTGATACATTCAAATTTTGAATATGACTGTATAGACTAGATTCACTAATTAATCCTCCATTGAATTTTATTTTATCCTCATTGGAAATACGAATGTCCACAAATAAATCAATTTCTTTATCGATATTTGACTGATGCTTGGTTTCTGCAGAACAAGAAAAAATTAGAATTAAGTAGCATAGCAATAATTTAAAATTCATGGTCAAAGTTTTGGAAATGATGGTTAGTTTTAACTACAAATTAGTCAGTGATGCTTAACTGTATAAAAGGCTCCGTATGTATATCATTATACTACTTATGCTAGTCTTGTATGGAAAAAGGTTTGTTGTTATTGAACTGTTCGGAGTGGAGTAACTATTTTGTTGGGGCGATTCGAGGATAAATCATACATTGCTTGCAGATTCAACCAAAACTCTGGTGACGTATTTAATGCTTTTGATAATAACCAAGCGGTATTCGAAGAGATACCTCTTTTACCACGCACAATTTCATTGATTCTTTGAATGGGGATTTCTAAATGACTTGCTAACTCTTTCTGAGTTAATTCCATTGGTTCAAGATATTCTTTGAGTAAAATAGTGCCAGGATGAGTGGTTATTCTATGTTGTGGTATCATAGGTTATCGTATTTAATGATAATCAATTATAGTTACATCAAAAGCATTTGAGTCTTCCCAGTGAAAAATGATTCTCCATTGAGCGTTAATTCGGATACTATAATATCCTTTAAATTTTCCGCGCAATACTTCTAATCTATTTCCCGGAGGGGATCGTAAATCATTGGTGGAGGTAGCTGCGTTCAGTATATCTAATTTGTAAATAGCTAAATCAAAAATTTGTATTGGTAATCTTCGAATTTTGCTACTCGAGTTTCCGTGAAACAAATCTGCGGTAACTTTATCTCCAAATGATTTGATCATTCTTTAAATTAATAGATTAACGGTATTCATGCAATAAATTATCTTAAAATGCATAGCTTCACAGTGAATAACCTGTTTACAAATTCTGGTTCTCGGTATTACTACTTTTTGCTTAACCCAAAAGTATAAAAAGCTAAAGTCTCGTTTTGGAGCCTTTGGAACTACAGGAGCGCCTTGGTAAAGGTAAGTGAGTATAAAAGACAATCAGAACCTGAGTTATTGGGAGAAGAATCTGCACATTGTAAATCTAACATTAGATCCATGGCCATTTTAACTTATGTAGTATATTCTAGGTTTTTAATTTCTGTCATTTGTTTTACATAGAATTTCAATTCCTCTAGTTGATGTTTTGTATGAATAGGTAAGTTTATTTTTTCTATGGAGCCCATTCTATTCTTGATTTTAATAATATTCTTTTGAACACCAATCTCATGAATTTTTTCCCAAGTTATTTCAGTTTTTTGCCCCCAATGGAATGTATAGTTTTGCAAATATATACCAGTATCATCAATTGTAAGAGAATGTTTTTTCATTACTCCTGGGAAAATTGCAAGGACAAAACTACATAATAAACCAGATATTGCATTCATCCAATCAACAAATCCTTCATATTTAAATGTGGATAAGGTTGTGCCTAAAATAAACCCTAACCCTAAGGCACCTATGAATCGAATTACTTTAATATATCGTGTATTTACATCGACTATTAATTCAAATTTTTCCATTGATTTAAAATTGTATGAATGATGATATTATATAAACAAAAAAATAAACCCATCATAAGTTTTAAAATTATGTCACCTAATAAAAGGTTTTATGTTTTTGTAAGCAAGGTAATGCTAGTGCTTTTGGGATAAAAAAATGCTTTTTGGATTTAATAAGCTGTTAACTGCACATTTTTGATACATATTGGTTACTAACTGTTAGCAATATGAATGCTCAGAATCCTTAATTCATTAACTCGAGTTCTCTAAAACTTATCGCTATGATACTTCCACATCACCAGCTTTATAATAGAGCAGGGAGGTGAGCCCCCATATAGTACTAAATAATAAAGTTAATCGAATAACCCCTGCAAAGTTATACGCTGGATAATTGGAAAGATGTATTAAAGTACCCCATAGTGTGATTACTATTTGGCTAGTAGGCGTTACAAGCATTACCCATGCCATGTTTCTAGGAGACCTTTTAGCAAAGTAAGATCCTAAAATCATAATCAATAAAACTATTCCAAATAATAAGTTTAGTGGATTTTCCTCATTGCCTATAATGCCTACTGCACCATTTACCCAAATAATGGCAAACCCTGCACATACAGCAAATGCAGAGGCAATTTTATACAAACTATTTCTATAAGTTCTACAGATAAAGTGAAAGGAAATACCAGTTCCAAAAATCAGGAACCATGCTACTCCAAAATCTAAAGGTTCCCAATTAACTTCATGTGTAAATAGCATGGCTGTTAATGGAATGGTAAGTACAATTAACCCTAAAAGAGCGGATCCAATGATGCTTTGAATAACGGAAATTGGAGTAAGAAAAAATCTGAAAAGGGAGTATATATATTTCATTAACTCTGAAAACAATTAATGCCTTGGATAGTAGATAAGATCTATGAAGTACTCTTTAAAAAATAAATTTACCTACTGCTTTTTCGCAACCTTCCCAGTTTATACGAATATTTTCATGATCATTGAGACTTTCTTCTGGAATAATTTTATCGGGAAAACCTTTCCATTGTTTTGGCCCATAAAAATCACCTGTTTGTACATTGGGATCAGTACAGCACCGTATAATACCCGTTGCCCCATCCTCTGCCGATTGCGCTATTTGCATAAATTCAGTTCCTCCTTTCATTCCTCCAGATTTTACTGTTGTTATCTGAAGTTGGGTTGCTGCTAGTCCAGGATGAGCAATTAACACTTTTATGGTATTCATTCCTTTTGCTTTAAGCCTTTCAATTAACCCGTAAGTGAAAGCACAATTTGCTAATTTTGTTTGATGATATCTCATCCATCGAGGGCCTCGAAAATTATTATTTTCTTCCTCTGTACCATCACCACCAAGGTTTCCTCCATTTTTCCCAAAATATTTTTCTTCAAGAGGGGGGCCAAGGCGTGCCATTGAAGTATGGTTTACTATGCGACCATCTCTACTATTTTTTATTTGTTGAAATAAACCATTTGTTAATAAAAAATGAGAAAGGCAGTTTGTTTGCATTTGTACATCATAACCATCTTTTGTTGGGATATCAGGCATGGCCATAATTCCCGCATTATTACAAAGTACATCTATCACTGTATATGTTGATGTAATATCTGCAATGGCTTTCCTAACATTTTCGAAATCTTGTAGGTCGCACTCAAAAGGAACAAAAGATGCCCCAGGAACTTCCTTTTTAAGAGATTCTAAAGAAGTTGAAGATCGTTCACTAACCCGATTTAGGAGCAGTACTTCCGCACCAAGCTTAGCCATTTCACGTGCACAGAAATATCCTGTTCCGCTTGTAGTTCCAGTGATAGCAACAATTTTCCCAGCCATAGATTGGCTATGTTGATCTATTACTTTATCTAAGTATAACGTGTTTATTGTAGTGGTCATAACTGCTAATTTTAGTGACTAATGAGATGTAGTTTATGCAATCAGTGATTATTATGGGTTAGGTTAATAGTATAGAATTTGGTCTTATTTGATTAACAACATTTGTTTGGTTTGTACATTCCCGTTGGAATTCAACTGGTAAAAATATACTCCCGAAGAGACGCGAGAGGCATCCCAAGCCATGGTATATGTGCCAGGAGATAATTGTGAATCTACCAATGTAGCCACCTTCTGGCCAATTGCATTGAAAATTGTAAGACTAACCGTTGATGTTTTTGGGATGCTAAACTGAATATTTGTACTTGGATTAAAGGGATTTGGATAATTTTGATAAAGATTCAATATTTTTGGTATATCCAAATGTTCATCATCATTTGAATTGATGATTTCATTACTATAAAAATATAAATTATCGATGTAGTAATTTTTAATATCTCCACGTATTGCAAATAACAACATCTGAGAGAGGTGTTCTCTAGACGTCATGTTTGGTAAATCATCCAATGGGATATCAACAGTAATCCATTTATGACTTTCTAGTTTTGGATTGGATTCTTGAGTGAACCACCAACTGTCTTCGGTATCATTTCCACCACCATATGCATCACCTCCAAAATCAACTAGTTTATATTCCAGCCGATCTTGCGAACTCACTTCATCTTGGGTGTAAAAGTCGAATCGAATATTAGTGAATTTACGCCCATCGATTCCATTATTAACAACCCCATCAGCACTTATACCTTTGAAAAATTCTACAATTGCATATCTACCATTGTCGTAATACAGCACATTATTGCCATTAATATCTGTCACTTCAACGGTTGATGCATCATGAGGTGCGCTAAATATGGTTTCATTCATTTTACTATAAATCGGATATGCCTCTCTATATTCTGTATAAGTATCGCTAAATAAAGAAAAAACATATTCTGGATCAAGTTCAGGTGCAGGGGCTTCTGTTATTTCTGGATATTTATAGAAGAAAATGTTGTCGATAAAAATTGTACCATCGCCATCGAATTTAAGGTGAGAAATTTCATTTAATGAAATATTGCTGAATACATCAGCCAATGAAAGTTCTATTCGCTGCCAAGTATGTTTTTTTACATTAATTGAATGTGATGCTTCATTTCCATTTTCATTCAATAAGCTTACGCTTAAATTCTCAGTTTCTTGTGTCCAGTAGTTAAAGTGAAATTTTACCATACTCGATGCATCTATATTGCTTTCGAAGGATATAAAGTGATGATCTAAATTTTTTAATTGTAGAGTCGAATCTCCATGTACCATAAAAAAAGAGACTTCTGTTGTTTGATCTTGATCTGGAGTGAAATTTGTATTTTGTATATTTTCAAATTTCTCACTAAAAATTGAAATTATATTTTCAGGTACATATTCATTTATTTCAGCTGATATCGCAGGCCCCTCTTTAACAGGAGTGTTTCCATAAAATAGAAGATCATCAATAACGATCGTTTCATTACCTTTAATGATCATTCCATCTATTTGCGTTATATCGATGGTGCCATCGAAATTCGCCATATCAATTTGAATTTCCATCCATTCATCCGAAGATAATTCAAGGCTAATTTCAGCACTGATATTTTCTCCTTGTGTTAATGAAATAGTTATGCCATTTCCATTAAAAGACCAAATATTACTAAAAAAATGTGTTCTGGTTGAAATATCTAATGGAGATGCAAATTCTATGTGTTGTTCATCAAGGTGTTCTAATAGAATAACATTATTACCTGCAACTGATTTAAAGCTGGGAGATGTAGTGTTAGATGAGTCGTTTTTTAATATAATGCCTGTTGCGGCTTCATAGAATTCACTAAATATGGAAAGTACATTTAATGATTCAAAGATTGGTATAGCGGTTGGTTTACCAACGGTATCAGCCGACATGGATCTATTAAAAGCCATGGTTTCTTTCGCTGGTACATCAAAAGAAAATCCATTAGTGAATGTTACTTTTTTCGTAAAAGGGTGGGGGTTATATGCAATATATGTTGTATCGTTATTTGAGTTCACAAATACATTGTATGATGGCACATCTGCTTGCACTTCAGAATCAATGTGTCCTAGTACCTTTAAGTTATGTAGCCAATGCATAGTTCGAGCCTTAGAATCGCCATCAAATATTTCATAATTCGTATCGCTATCGAAGTTATTAAGTGCAAGTTCGGCATCAGAAAGAGCTAAATATGACCAAAGTATATCTTTCCAGTAGAGGGGATCAGAACCTCTTGTTTCTAAAATTTCATTGTAATTACTTTTAATATAATTTGGATGTTTACTTAAGTATAAAGAACCTGAAGTTATAGGTAAGAAATTGATTCCATGAATCATTTCAATATTTGAACTAAACCAAGTACCGTGAATAGCACCTGCTCCTGTTATCATTCCAGCAGTTTTGTGGTCAAAACTTTCAGGAAATACATCATTATCTATGTCAAACCAATATTGTTCAATGGCTTCCGATTCGATGGTATACAGGTAAGCGCCTAGGTCTCGGATTTCTTCTTGTCCAGTAATCTCTCCCCATAAAAATGTACTTGCAGCATAATTCATAGACTCTGAACTAGATTCTTGGTTATTTCCTAGAAACCAGGTTGCATGACCATTCGCCCAGCTATGTCCAGCATAGATATCAAAATTTCGGAGATATGGAAAATCTTTTTCTTTTTTATCCCAGTTACTCGCATTTTTTATCAACAAATTTATCATGCCGCCCCAATTTTCTTGAGCAGCCCAGGTATTATCAAATTTTGCTATGGTTGAAGCAGCAAATATGGCATACCCATGATGAAAGTGTTGATCATTAAGTGAAGTATTTGAGCCATGACTTGCAGGAAATCCTATTAATGCTTTCCAATCTTCATCGTAAAAATATTGTTGGGTTCCTCCTGCGGTCAACCAACTTTCAAGTGCTATCTTTAATTCATCTAGTAAACTGTTTTTTGTTTTTAGGTCACCAAGTTGATCAGCAATATGAATTAATTGTGCATACTTACCCATTTCTTTGCCGCTATCGTATGATGAGCTACTTGAGCTGAGAGGGCCTATGGCACCTTCATTCAAATACTGTAACAATTTTGTTCTGTCATAATTACCTAGATCGGGAAGAAATGGTAGAATACCGATAAAAGTATTGCTTGTAGAAAAACTATTTCCTTCAAATACCTTCATTGTTCCTCTTGGTGAAACATAACTAAAATTGGTTAATGAATTATTGGTATGTAACCATTGATGCTTATATAGGGCTTGAAGAGTATTGTTTACGTGAGATTCGCTATCATCCATTAAAGTTGTACTAATTTCGTAAGATACATTTACTTTATTGGTTTCGGGGTTGAAATTCCAAATAGCTTCAGTTTCATCGATAAATGCATAAGCATGATTTTTAAAATAATTAAAGGTACTTAGGCTGGAATCGGGTAAAATAGCTATTGAAAGGAAATCCTCACCGTTTAAATTAGATTGTAAAGGAAATTCTGAATTCCATTGTGTACCGCTTGGAGCGAATACTCCAAAATATTTTCCATCAATAGAAACCCCTAGTACATTTCCATCTTGATGCCAAATTGAAGGATTTTTTTCGCTTGATAAAACAATTTCTGCTCCATCTATTGTGATGTATACAAATGGTAAGCCATGCCCATAGGTTACTTCTAAACTGGTAGAATCTGTGGTCCAAGTGGTGGTGGCAGTCCAGTCTGAATAATCCGTTGCTTTAAAGTTTGATTCAGTGACACCTAATAACCCAACACTTAATTCCCCCTCGGTAAAGTAAGTGTAGTCATCTAAGAAGTTTGAGCCTATTACTGCACGCGTAACTTGGTTTGCATACCCTAGGGTAACACCCGAAGGTGTTATATTTAGCTGAAAAGGATGTGCATGGATATAACTTGGCTCTTCAGGAGAATATCTAAAAAGGGTACTGCTCCAAAAATCATTAGTTGTTACCGGCACATAACTTGAAAACCATTCTAATTTTGTAAAATTTCCTCCAATATTTGGTGAAATTGAATTCCCATTTTCATCTAAAGCGCTTAACTGCCCATCTGGTAATTCAACGGTATAACTCCCTTTACCAATTTGAACAGATTGGGCAAGTAAAATGGAGTGAACAAAGATTGAGAATAAAAAAACTAAAGATGTGATAAAACATGCATTTCTTTTTTGAAATCGCATAATTATATAAAATTGATTGAAGATTAAATGAGTACAGTTAAGCTATATGAGTTCAATATTCTAGAAGAACTAATATACCCCTGATTTTAAGAAGTAAATGAAAAAATATATTATCCACAATAATGATCATGTAGAATGCTTCATTTTATAAAAAGAGTATGGAAGCAAAAGGGTAGGCTAAAAGAAACAAGTCATAAATATGCATCTATATGTACTTTGGATTCAATAACAAAGGTTAGTGTAACCTAATTTAATCGGAGGAAGTCTAAAGTGATGTCTTCTTGTTAATTAGATAGACTAATCTTTAGAATCACTATGAGTTTTTCCTTCTACTCTTTTCTTTTATTGTTGGGATTCTTTTCAAATTTCTACGCTTATTAAGTATGGGTATAAAAAATAAATATACACCTGAAATCCACAAAATAAGTACAATTATACCGGTTGGAAGGAATACCCAGTATTTAGTGGCATCAGAAAACCATGAGCCGTCGTGCAAAGCTTCTATGATATCGGATCGTCTATATTCGATTTGAAGTATATCGCCAGTATCAGTGTCGATTTGAATTTCCCAATGGTTTATTGCCCGTACTTTCACCATTCCTTTTTCAGGGCGCACATCTAATCGATCGATATCATCCCAGGAGGTAATTTCTGCTTCAGGAACAGATGTTGAAATTATAAGAATCTCATCAAAAGTAAGCACTGGAATGTTAGATATTCCAACTTGAGATATAGGTTGTACCCAAGAAACATCTTTTTTTACTTGCAGAAGTAGTCCGGTTACCAAAATTATTAAAAAAGGAACTGCTATAATAATTGCACCAATTCTATGAATTTTTCTTGAGTCTTTTTTTAGATGCCGCTTCATTCTTTAAATCGCTTACAGCTTATATCGTATGCCAAAAGAAGAAGTAAGTGTAAATGAATTACTTTCTTCCGTAAATTGGAATGAAGGACCTGCATCAACATATAACTCAATTGGGAATTCATAAAGTTCTAATTCAACTCCCCAAATATATTCAACAGCATATAGATTATTTGAATGGTTAAACATAAGCACAAAACTGGGTCCATGATAAGGTATGGTGGTGCCTATTTCTTCTAATTCATAAGAATTATTCTGTTTTTGGAACTGAATTTGGGGGTTAAGTATTAGGGAATACTTTTTGGATAAAATAAATCCAATATCGAATGCAATAGCAGTATTTTCATATAACTCGTAGTTATTAGAAATCGAGTTAGAACTTAGATCTACTCCAACAGAAATTGTGTTTTGAGCAGTGATTGGCATTCCAAAAAAGATAAAAAAAATACCTAATAGTAGTTGTCTCATTACAAATAGTTTGATGTGTGAGTACCTGAAATTACGGAATAATTGTTATTGATTTTAATACTCTAACCCAGGTTGGGTTATTGTAAAATTTTCTTTTGTTTTTGCTTGATTTACCATTTCTTCAACATCTTTTAAGAGTTGTTTGGCATCGAATATGATACCATCCTTGATGGTGTAAACAATACCGCCATGTCTTTCAACTTTATTATCTTCATTTACAATGATTGCTCCAGTTCCATAAAGCACTTTAAGATTTGCCATTGGGTTCGCATCTACGAGCACCATGTCTGCTAATTTACCTACTTCGATTGTTCCGAGTTCATGATCTCTACGTAAAACTTCCGCAGCCTTTATAGATGCCGATTGAAAGATTTCTAAAGGATGAAAACCTGCTTCTCTGAATAATTCCATTTCTTGAATATAAGCGAATCCGTATAATTTGTAGATATATCCTGCATCAGAGCCAAGGGTAACACGTCCTCCTTTATTTTTATACTCATTTATAAATTGCATCCATAGTTTGTAATTTTTTTTCCACATAACTTCTTGTTCCGTACCCCAATCTAGCCAATATGAACCATGTGATATTCTACTTGGGGCATAAAATCTCCATAAAGAAGGCAAGGTATATTTTTCATGCCATTCAGCTCTGCGTTGCGCCATTAAATCACGACTGGCCTCGTAAATAGTGAATGTTGGATTAAGTGTAAAATCTAGATCTATTAATTCATCCATTACATTATTCCACTTATCTGAACCAGGTTCAGCAGCTTGAGCCCACAATTTGCCTGCCTCTTCAAATCGATGCTGTTCGTTATTGTAGTTATAGTCAAGAGGGTAATCTTGGATAATTTTATCTTCAAATAATGCTTCTGGTAGACCATACCAATGTGTCATACTTGTTAGTCCAAGTCTAGCTGATTGTAATACATTATTGTAAACTACTCGAGTTTGAGCATGATGTGTCATCGTGCCTAATCCTCTTAAATTGGCTTCGTCGATGGCAGCAGAGTAAACCTCAGGAGAAGCTCCAAAAAATTTGATACCGTCTGCACCACGATCATCAATCATTTTTACCCACTCTCTAGCTTGTTTGGGAGTAATAATTTCACTGTTGAATCCTTGTCCAAATCCTATCCAAGCGGATATTCTAGGAGCAGTAATTTCATTTTTTTTACTTAATTCGCGATGTCGAAGGTTCCAATCCATCCCAAGAAAAGACCCTGGTTCTCTAATGGTTGTTATACCATGTGCTAGCCATAGTTTATATACATATTCTGGGGTAGTACCCTGGGCATTACCACCAGTATGGGCATGCATATCAATAAAGCCAGGTAAGAGATACATTCCTTCAGAATCTAGCACGTGAGTATTTTTATCTGCTTTGGGTCGTCTAGTCTCATTAATTGGTAACCCTGGGTATCCAACAGTGCTTATTTGAGTTATTCGATTTCCTTCAACAACAATATCAACTGGACCTGTGGCAGGTGCTCCTGTACCATCTATCAAATGTACACCCCTAATTATCAATCGTTCAAACGGTCCATCTCCTTCATTACGAGGAGGAGAATCGGGCATTTGTGCAAATAGTATTATAGTTGGAAGTAGTATTGAAATAATAAGTAACATCAATTTTTTCATAAGCATCATATGTTAGACTTCACGGGATGTATCAATTCATTTTAGTTTATACTAAATAATAGGTTACAGTAAAAGCGCACCTTCATGTTTTAATAACCATTTTTTTCGGTCTAGACCACCAGAATATCCAATAAGATCATTATTAGCACCTATTACTCTATGGCAAGGGATTACCACTGCTATAGGATTTTTTCCATTTGCTGAACCTACCGCTTGAGCCATTTTTTTAGTACCAATTTTTTTTGCTATCTCACCATAGCTAGTAGTCATACCAAAAGGTATGTTTTTTAATTCTTCCCATACTTTGTATTCAAAATCTGTCCCATTTGTTTGAATCTTGATCTGGAAAGAGTCTCTACGGCCATCAAAATATTCTTGGAGTTGTGTTCTTGCTGATTCAGTATGGATATCTGGGTCTTCTGGTCCATCAGTATCCATAAATTTTATTTCAGTAATTGCTACACCATTAGATAGAAAACGCAAAAATCCTATGGGTGTATTTAAATAGCTTTGGTAAATCAAATGATTTTTCTTTTTAATTCACTTAAAACATAAGAAAAATACCTTTTGAATGTGTTTTTTAAAAAAAATGATTTTTTTTTGTAACAACTGTAACAAATGCACACGAAAATACTCTTTACAATAAATTTATATATAGCTAGTCATCTAGTCATTCCTAAAGCTTAAGCCTCGGCCTGATATCCGAGGCTTTTTTTATCAAAAATATAAGCGATAAAGTAAGCTAAAATTTCGGCCTGCTTCTGGATTTAAATCCTTTATAATCGAAAGATGATTACGATAGGTTACGTTTGTAACATTTGTAGCATTAAACGAAAGGGTGTGTAATAGCTCACCAGAATGTATTCTTAAAGATGCAAATCCATCTAATAAAACAAAACTTTCGGTAGGGGTTTCAAACTCACCTAATTCATTTTGGGTAGCATTATAAGTTAGCCTTGAGCCTATGCTAAAAGAATTGCGAGAGTATTTTATAGACGATTTTAAAGCTAAAGGAGGGATTAAAGGCAAAGGTACTTGATTAGAATTGCTTACTGACACATTTTGTTGCCCTACAGTGTAATTCATAGAACCTTTAAAAAGAAAATTATTGAAGAACTGCTGTTCAACAGATATTTCAAAACCATATAGCTGAGCTTCTACACCAACGAACTGATAATTATTAAGATCTGGATTTTTATTATTTTTTATGCCTGTATCTTGTGCATATAGATAATTCGAAAATCCATTGTGGTAAATAGCGGATTTTAGTACCGTATTTTTATTATTGTATGCTAAAAATAATTCCTTTGCTATTCCTCTTTCTGCTTCTAAATCTGGATTACCGATTTCAAAAGTGTAAACAGCAAGATGTGGACCTTCTGAATATAACTCTTCTAAGGATGGTGCTCTGAAAGAGTGTAACAAAGAAGCACCTATATGTATATTATCTGTAAATGGATAAATAGCAGAAACTGATGATGATAGTGCAGTAAAGTGTCTAGTTCTAATATTTCCAATATTTGATTCAGGATCATTTTTCTGGGGAGCATTAGTTACATGGTCGATTCGCAATCCCATTTCTAGATGTACATTATTGAAATCTTTTTCTTCTAAAATAAATGCACCCATAGAAAAACTGTTAGAATTCGGAGTGGAAGCCCCAGTTACTGCATAGTCTTCATATTCCAAAGATATGCCAAAAGTACCTTTTTCAAATATACCTAACTGGCTATGTGAAATTTTTGATTTGAAGTTGGTTGTTACTAATCCAAACTCCATTCCAATTAAATCGGTAGCTTCAAATTCTATATGATGGTAGTTATTAATAGAAAAATCTGTCTCCCAAACTTTTAAAAAATCATTATCAATAATGTATTCTGCTTTCAATACATATTGATATTTCTGCATATCAAGAACAACCCCATCGGGGTGACCAGCAGGATCTGGAGGAATACCAAACTCTGTATCATAGTAAGAAAAAGATGCTCCAATGAAGCCCCAATCTTTGACATAACTCATTCCTAATGAGGTAGACAATGTATTTGAATAGGTATTTTTGACATCACCAATTGGCGTTTTTGTGTCTAGGTTAGTTCTGCCTGCTATATTGGTGTTTATAACAAAGTTATTCAGTGGTATACTAATAAATGCTGATGTTGAACCTCCTGTATTTACAGTCTCGCCAGATATTGAAAAAGAACCACTTATATTTTGAGGGATAGTTGAACTAATTTTATTACTTACGATATTCACAATACCGCCTACAGCATTTGCACCATAGGCTAGTGCAGTGGGCCCTCGAGCAATTTCTATTTCTTGTGTAGTAGATGACTCTACAGTAACCGAATGATCTGGTGATTGATCCGAAACGTCGCCGCTATTGATGCCATCTTCTAATATTAAAAGTCGTTCATCACCTAAACCCCGAATGATTGGTCGGCTCGGTGTGGATCCCATTGTTCGTTGACTAAAACCAGATACATTTGATAACGTTTGTGAAATCGTTGCTCCCATTTCTTGTCTTAAATCATCTCCATAAATTTTCTCAGATACATTTATAAGATGAGCACCATTTACAGAAGCATCTGCAGTAATTTCAATAGATTGAGAACTTAAAAGAGTAGCAGTTAATAAGATCTCAAGTTCAGTACTACTTTCAGGGTTTTGATGCTCAAAAGAAAGTGATTTAGTTTTATATCCTAAACGATGTGCCGTAATTTGTATCTCACCGACAGGTACATTCTGAATACTAAAGTATCCATTCTCATCGGTTGAACTGGTTCTGTTTAATTCTTCGATATGAACATAAACAAAAGGAATAGGTACTTTTGTTTCTGCATCTAAAACATAACCATGAATAGTATTACCATCCCCAGGCATTAAAATGCCTAGAGATAGTAAAAGATATGTAAGTATAAAATACAAAAGTACGTACCTTATTCTACGTGAACATGGATATCTTGAGTTGTAAAGTCAGAATGACCACCATGCATTAGTTTCAATTTTAAATCAGTGATACCTTCGGCTTCAGCATGTATATGGAAGCTCCATTTACCATCTTCTTCATGTTGTTCGAATTCAGCAATGCCTTCTTCTTCAAATTCGAAACCTAGTGAAAATTCTGGTTCATCTGGTTGAAATCTATCGCCATCGTCGTCAAAGAAATAAATGCTAATGAGATCTGTTTCTTCTCCAGGTTCGAGTTCAATTTCACCTGAAATGGTACCGCCTGGTAGTTGTGTTACTAGATCGGCACCATTCATTGTTAGCACAAAGCCTTCGGCATCTGCATGCTCTTCTTCATCATTTGAGGATGTTGAATTTGAGCATGCTGAGAATACAAAAGTTCCTAGCACGGCATATATAAATAGTTTATTAATGAAATTTGAATGTTTCATATCAAAATGAGTATTTGTTAATTGTTGAGTGTAAAAAAAATTAAAAGCTCTCAGTGGTAACTGAGAAAAAACTAAGCAGAGTAAGGAGGGGCCCGTTCTGGTTTGAACGAAATTGATTGCTTATTTAAAGTAGATTGATACAATGAAAGCATTGTATCCTCTTGAACAGTAATAGGTTTAAGGCAACTGGTATCTATTGAAGTCTTTACGTGAACGAATTCACACACTGCGCAAATACCATCATTATCAATCACCATGCTTTCAGAAGCATGGTCGTCACAATGCGAACTATCTTCATGATAGTGAACTGTTGAACTCAAAAAACCAACAATGGTTAGAGCCCAAATTAATAGCGATATTTTTTTGATGCCTTTTCTCAAGAGTGTAATTTACCCCTATAAGATAAAGAACAATTATGATAGATAGAGCTAAAGAATTTGAAAAAATTTGTTCACACTAACCAAAACTAATCTCCATGAATGAACTGTATGAATCTTTAAAAATTTGGTTCTTTTCCTTAGGTGAAAATTACGGGGTAAACCCAATTATTTTCGGAAGTATTTATGTAGGTGCTATTCCTTTTTTTACTATTTCTATTGGTTGGTTAGTTCGTAATTACCGTCAAAAAAAATCAATTATTGTACCAGGATTATCAGCTATATTTTTTTTTATATCCGCATATTTATATCTCATTATAGCAGGTAGGAATGTCCCTTTTTGGGTATATGGTATCATAATTTTGATGGTATTAATTGGAACATACTCTACAGTAAAAAAAATTAAAGACCAGCTTAGGGAATAACATATAATTAGAATGATTTGTCTTTAACCACATACAACGTTTTTTTGCTATATAATGTAGATACAATCATTGCCACGTATTGTTAATTTATTCAATGTTAGTTTCTTAATGCTTTTAATGCTTTAAAAGATATACGAATTCGTTTTAACTTTGAACGCTCTAGGTGGTTATCCATACAAGAATAATTAAAACCATAAATAACAAATTTGATAAATCAAAATTATGCAATTTCTTTATAAAATTATTGGAGATGATCATGTCTAAATATGATTTCGATGCAATAGTAATCGGAGGTGGAGCAGCTGGTTTAACTGCGTCTGGTATAGCTGCAAATGTAGGCGCGAAGACTATGATGATTGAATCAAATAAACTAGGTGGAGACTGTACCTGGACCGGTTGCATACCATCTAAAATTCTTTTAAAGGCGGGGAAATTGGCTTATCAAATTCGTAATGCAAGCACATTTGGATTATTAGATGCTGAACCTACTATTAATTTTAAAAAGGTTATTCAGCACGTTCAAAAAGTTCGAGATGAGGTTTATGAAGATGCAGATCGTCCTGAAATTTATGAAGAAATGGGCATTGAGGTTGTTTTTGGTGAAGCTGAATTTAAAGATGCCCATACCCTTGAAATTTCTTTAGATGGAGAACAATCTAGAAGAGTTACGGCCGCGCATATTTTTATTGCAACGGGTGCAAAGGCATTCATACCACCAATTGATGGATTAGAGGATATACATTATCTAACCAATGAATCTCTTTTTGAGATAGATAATCTTCCAGAACATCTACTAATTATCGGAGGAGGTCCTATTGGCATTGAAATGAGTCAGGCTTTTGTAAATTTAGGATCTAAAGTAACTGTTATTGATAAAGCGGATCGAATCATGCAAAACGATGACGCAGAATTAGTGGAAATTTTACAACAGTCTTTAATTGATCAGAATGTTGAATTTAAATTAGGATGTTCTATCAATAAAATTCAGAATTCTGGAAAAAAAATTGAAATACTGATAGAAAGAGATGGAAAACAAGAGGTAATAAGCGGATCTCAAGTGCTGATTGCTACTGGGCGCAAAGCAAATTTCAAGGGTCTTAATCTTGAAAACGCTGGCGTAAAAACAAATAATAAAGGAATTCAGGTTGACAATTCTTGCAAAACCAACGTGAATCATATCTATGCGGTAGGGGATGTTACTGGTCGATATCAGTTTACCCACATGAGTGAGCATATGAGTAAAGTGGCAGTGACTAAAGCTTTGCTTAAGATTCCAATGACGATAGATCAAAAGCATGTGCCCTGGGTAACATTTACGAGTCCTGAATTAGCACACATCGGAGCTTCAGAAAAACAATTAATGGCAGGTAATCAAAAATATGAAGTTTACAGGTTTCCTTATTCAAAAATCGATAGAGCCATCACAGAAGGAGAGACTCAAGGATTAATCAAGGTTTTTGCGAGTAAGTTAACGGGTAAAATCTATGGAGCTTCTATTGTTGGTGCTCATGCTGGTGAATTAATATCAGAATATGCAGTAGCGATGAAAAATGGAGTAACTCTAAGAAATATTGCCGATACCATTCATCCTTATCCTAGTTGGGCTTTAGGAGCAAGAAGAGCGGCTGATCAGTGGTATATTAAAAATCAAAGTGAAGCGAGCGTAAAATGGATGAAACGTATTTTTGGCTACAAGGGAATCATTCCAGACTACAGTGACAAAAATCGGATTATTTAAAAAAAAAGCCTCAGAAGTGAGGCTTTTTTGAGCAAGGGATAGAGTTTTTTACTTTTTTTTCGCTTTGACGGATGCCACAACATGAGTTTCGTCTACCACTAAATGTTGTTCCCCATGATATCCAATATCCATACCCTCAAGTTCAAGATTTTCTTCAATCCTACCACCTGATGTGATTAATGCAGAAATCTTGTATACAACGGCAGTAGCAACCGCAGAATAAGCAATTGTGATTAATACGGCTTTAGTTTGTACCCATACTTGAGCAGCATTTCCATAAAGTAGTCCTGCGCCTCCATTTATTTCTGGATTAGCGAAAACACCAGTTAAAATAGCACCAGCAATTCCAACTAAGCCATGAATGCCAAAAGCGTCCAATGTATCATCATGCTTAACCCATGATTTTAGATGAACAACCCCCCAATAACCAACTAATCCAGAAATTAGACCAATTGCTAAAGCTCCAGAAACATCTACAAACCCTGAGGCAGGTGTAATACCAACGAGCCCAGATATTGCACCCGACGCCATTCCAATTAATGTTGGCTTTTTAACAATGAACCATTCGATAGTTAACCAAATAAGAGCACCAGCACATGCTGCTACGTTTGTAACAAGCAAAGCATTGGCGGCGATGCCATCGGCAGCTAATTGGCTGCCACCATTAAATCCAAACCAGCCAAACCAAAGAAGTGCAGATCCAAGCACCATAAATTTAATAGAAGAAGGTTTGCGGACCTCTTCCAAACTGTGTTCCATCCTTTTTCCTACTAGATAGGAAAGTACAAGCCCAGCAACACCTGCATTAATATGTATCACTGTTCCACCTGCAAAATCCATTTCACCGCTTTCGCTTAAGAAACCACCGCCCCATACCCAATGTGCGATAGGAGCATATACAGCGATTACCCAAAGAACAGAAAATAGACCCCATGTAGAGAATCGAACACGTTCAATAATAGAGCCACTAACAATGGCTACTGCAATGGCAGCAAATGTACCCTGAAATACCACAAACAACAGGGAAGGTATGGAACCACTTACATCATTAACGCCAATTCCAGATAACATTAAATGTTCAAGGCTACCAATGAAGGCATTGCCCTCACTGAAAGCAAGAGAATATGCGACTACCACCCATACAATGGTTCCAGTACAAAAAGCCATATAACTCATTCCAATAGTATTGAGTACGTGCTTATTTTGAGTAAGACCACCATAAAACAGAGCAAGACCGGCAGGTGTCATAAGCATAACCAAAGCCGTAGCTATAAGCATCCAAGCCGTATCACCAGAGTTGATAGTCGCTTCTGCCTCTTCAGCAAAAGCAGTGAGAGTGAAAAACACTGAAAAGAACAGTGTTGTGAGGAGTTTTTTCATAAATTTGTCCAACAATTTATTAGTGAATGAACCTAATAGTAATACTTTAATATCAAAAATACTTTAGGTAAAATTGAAAAAAAATTAAAAATATTAAGCAAATTTTCCTGGAAGGGCTTTTCTAAGTGTTATTAATGGGTGAATAGGCTAATAAAATTAGTTAGATTCTTGAATTTCTTTCAGCTTACCTAAAGCTCTATCTTTCAAATTATTAAATTGAGCTTTTGGTATATGACCAGTGGTGAATTGCATGTATAGCCAAACAATGTAAGTAGCCATCACATCCTCATAACAATAATGCTCAATCAGGTCGAGTTCATTTTTTTTGAACATTTCGTATACCTGATTCCCTTCTCCAGTCTGTTTGAATGGAATGCCAATTAGTTGGCCTAAATGTTTCAATTTAGGCCATGAACTAGCTCCATAGTTACTGAATTCGTCAACAAGATCAATATTATGTTTGCTGTATCTATACCGTATATCGTAATTACTCATACGTATTGGCATTTGGAGACCATGTTTCATTGCCCGATAAGTGAGCACAGGAATATCAAAGCCTTTCCCATTGTGGTGGATCAATCCAAAATCTTTGTACGTACCTATGGCTTCAAAAATTTTTTGGAGTCCCGTTTTTTCATCTACCCCATTCCATGCAACTTTTTGGCGTGGATCACCAGTGTTCCCAATCCAAAGCCCAACCCAAGAAACTACTCTATGGTACATGGGGGGGAGAAACCCTGATTTATTCCTAGCTAATAGTTCACTTGCTTTTTCGAGAAGATTTTCTTCATCCGATTCTCTGTTATCCAACACAGTTCGAATAAAGTCAATATCAGGGATAGTTTCTAGATCAAATATGAAGTACATGACTCTTTGTTTTTTGTGAGTATAGGGAAACAATTAAGAATTATTCAATTAATAATTAAGAATTATTGAAATGAGGGATAGTGTGAATTAAATTTATGAGATGAATGATCTAAAATATTTGGTTGCTTATATCAATCCCCTTCTAGCTGCCGTAGGGTTATGGTTTGGTGGTGTATGGGCATGGGGAGCGGTAATCTTTTCTTTTATTTTGATTCCCATTGTTGACCACATTGGTCCCATTGATACTTCGAATGTCACCGAATTTGAAAGAAAAGAACTATTAGGAAAACGCATTTTTGATTGGTTGCTCTATCTAAATATTCCAGTAGTGTATGCGATAGTTGGGTTCTTTATTGTACAATTACTTCAAACATCGATGCAAACGAGTGTGCTAGTCGGGAATATGTTATCAGTTGGGATTGTAATTGGATCTTGTGGAATTAATGTGGCTCATGAATTAGGGCATAGAAAAGAAAAATATGAACAGATATTTGGTCAAATTCTACTTATACCTGCATTATATACCCATTTTTTTATCGAGCATAATCGAGGTCATCATCGGTTTGTGGCTACTGATCAAGATCCTGCTAGTGCAAAGAAAGGAGATTGGCTATTCTGGTTTTGGGCTAAATCGTTGGCGGGGAGCTACATCAGTGCCTGGAAGCTGGAAGCCGATCGTCTTAGAAAAGCTAGGACTTCATTTTGGAGCATACATAATCAAATGTTTCAGTTTTCGGTAGTTCAACTACTTTATTTGGGAATCATCCTGTATTTCACTTCGTGGACGGTATTATCAGTTGTAAGTTTGAGTGGGTTGATTGGAGTATTGTTGTTGGAAACCATCAACTATTTGGAGCATTATGGGCTTCGAAGAAAGAAACTGGAAAATGGAAGATATGAGCGAGTTCGTCCAATTCATTCTTGGAATGCAAATTATCAATTTGGTCGTATCGTTTTGTACGAGTTAACCCGCCATTCTGATCATCATTACATCGCCAGTAAAAAATATCAGGTGTTAGATCACCATGAAGAAGCACCAGAACTGCCGTTTGGATATCCAGCTATGATTTTAATTGCTCTGGTACCTCCACTTTGGTTTTTTATAATGGATAAGAGAATACCAGCTTCAAGTTTAGGGGTTGGCTCTTAATCAGTTTCGAAAACTAAGAAAGTTCACCAACAAGGTTCTTCTGGTATTCTGTTTTTATGAAGTGATTATTATTTTTGTGTTGAGAAAGTAACCACATCATTTTAGTTAGTGAGGCCTCTAAGGTCATATCTCCACAAGATATTGCTCCTGCTTCTGCAATCTTTCGACCGGCTGCATATTTCGATAGATCAACCGCATCATAATCAGCTTGCGAGATCATAGCTACAATTACGCCATGATTGGTACACTTTTCTAAAAAAGTTAAAATGCTATACCGGCCTTTTGTAGGGATGTTTCCACATCCAAAACTGCGCACAATAATGGCTCTAAGCTTTGTTAGATCTAAATTTAGTAGATAACTAATATCAAGAGAGGGAAATACAGTTAATACAAGTAATTCATTTGAAAAATGAGGTTCGATACAAAACGGTTGTATTGTTTCCTTCGGTTCAACATTTAATTTTACCTCCAATCCTATGGTTGCAAGGGGAGGAAGATTTGGAGATCCAAATGCATCAAAATCGCCTATGCTTAGTTTTGTTGCTCTGTTTCCCCTATATACATGGTCATTAAAACAGATTACTACTTCTTGTAGGTTTGAAGTAGCAATCTCGATGGAGTTTATCAAGTTTCTTCGAGCATCGCTTCGTATAGAAGCCAAGGGAACTTGGCTACCAGTAAATACCACAGGTTTGGTTAGGTGTTTTAAAGCAAATGAAAGAGCAGAAGCAGTAAAGGCCATCGTATCGGTGCCATGTATTACAACAAATCCATCAAATGCATGGTAATGGGTATGAATACACTCTGCTAATGTATTCCAATGTGTGTGATTTAAATCTGAGGAATCTTCAAAAAAAAGAGGAATAGTATGTATTTGAGCAAGTTCTGCTAACTGAGGAACCCTTTCAATTAACGCATTAGACCAAGCATCAGGTTGAAGTTCTACGCCATCTCCTTTAGCACTCATAGCTATAGTTCCACCAGTCTGTATTAATAGTATATTTTTCATGTTGATTATTATTCTCAGATGTTTAGTTTATAGGTTCACACTCACTTAGTCAATGTTCAGCACGTTCCTCATAAAAATCAAAGCATGATATAAAAAAAGCGCTTACAAATATACATGCTCGTGCACCAAAAATAAGATCGAGCTTAATACCAAAATCGGAGGTTACTATGAAAGTATACAATCCTACTCGCATTCGTAATGTTGTGTTGTTGGGGCATTCGGGCTCCGGTAAAACAACCTTAGCAGAAACTATGTTGTTTGAATCCGGAGCTATAACTAGGCGGGGTACCGTTCAAGATCAAAACACAACCTCAGACTATCACAACTTAGAAAAAGAAAAAGGAAAGTCTGTGTTTTCCTCGTTTATGAATCTTGACTGGAGAGGACATAAAATTAATTTGATAGACACTCCTGGCACATCCGATTACGTTGGGGAGGTTGTAGGTGCTTTGAAAGTTGCCGATACCGCAATAATGACATTAAATGCAGAACATGGAGTAGAAGTAGCAACCGACGCACTATGGGCCTATTTGCGAAAGTATAAAACGCCAACAATGTTTGTGGTTAACAAATTAGATGCAGAACGTTCAGATTTTTGGAATGCTGTTGAAGAATCAAAACACCATTTTGGGAGAGAAGTAACGGTAGTTCAATATCCATTTAGTGAAGGTTCCGATTTTCATGCCATTATCGATGTACTTCGTATGACCATGTATGAATTTCCTGAACATGGGGGAAAACCTGATAAATTGCCTATCCCAGACTCTGAGATGGAAAGAGCCACTAAACTTCATCAAGAATTAGTGGAGGTAATCGCGGAGAACGATGAAATGTTAATGGATATATATTTCGAGCATGGTATGCTTGATGAAGAGCAAATGCAAAATGGACTACATCTATCCATGATTAATGGGAATATTCTTCCATTATTTTGTGCATGTGCATCTAGAAATATGGGCACAGGGCGAATCATGGGATTTATCGATGATGTAGCACCAAATCCGCTAGAAGTTAACCCAGCTAAAACAATCAATGACGACGATGTTATAATGGACCCTGAAGGGCAACCCATTATGTTTTTATTTAAAACGCATTCAGAATCACATGTAGGTGATCTTATATATTTTAAAGTGTATGGTGGTAACGTAAAAGCAGGTATGGATCTCCAAAATTCACGTAATTCTAATACGGTTCGATTAGGTAACCTCTATGTAACAGAAGGGCATAAACGTATTGAAATTCCAGAAATCAGAACGGGAGATATCGGAGCGGTGGTTAAACTTAAAGATGGCGAAGTTAATGATACGCTACATGAAAAAGGACATGAAATTGCGCTTGAGCCCATTCATTTTCCATCAACCATTATTCGAACGGCGGTTAAATTACAGAGAGAAGGGGATGAAGATAAACTCGGTAATGCATTGCATCAGATTCATCGCGAAGATCCTTCGGCTGTTATTGAACATAGCCAAGAACTGAAGCAAATAATCATTCATGGTCAAGGAGAAGAGCATCTTAACAGAATAGAATATGCATTGACACATAGATTTAAACTTGATGTGGAATTTGGTAAACCTAGAATTCCATATAGAGAAACCATTACGAGTGATGTTCGAGTACAATACAAGCATAAAAAACAATCTGGTGGTGCGGGTCAATATGGTGAAGTACATCTTTTAATTGAACCCTACCAAGAAGGCAAAGCCATGCCCGACGATATCAAAGTGCGAAAGGTAGAAGAACATGAATTACCGTGGGGCGGCAAATTGGTGTTCCAAAACTGCATTGTAGGTGGAGTTATTGATAATCGATTCATGCCCGCAATTTTGAAAGGGGTGATGGAAAAAATGGAACATGGCCCCATGAGCGGTTGTAGAGCAAGGGATATTCGAGTGTCGGTATACGATGGTTCTATGCATTCAGTAGATTCTAATGAAGCTGCATTCAAAACCGCAGCAAGAATGGCATTTAAAAATGCCTTTTTGGATGCAAATCCTCAACTTTTAGAGCCTGTTTACGAAATCACGGTTACTGTTCCTGCGAATTATATGGGAGATGTGATGAGCGATCTAGGAACACGCCGTGGACAAATTCAGGGGATGGATGCAGAAGGTTCTCTTCAGCAAATAAAGGCTCATGTGCCACTAGAAGAACTCGACCATTATTCAACACGTCTGAAATCGATGACGCAAGGTAGCGCCACCTATACGCGTGTATACAGCCATTATGCTCCAGTTCCTTTCGATATACAAGAACGAGTAATTCATGACAATCTCGAATTAGAAGAGGTTTAATATATTCAAACTAAAAAGGCAGCTCATTTATGAGCTGCCCTTATTCCCCATCCCCTCGAGAAGGATTGTTTAAATGAGCCGAAAAGCTACTAAACAAAACGGCCCTATTGATTGTATGGTATCACTATTCGTCTTTCTTGACCTTTTTATTGTTGGTTACAAATCATCCTGTTTTCGAAAAATTTGCTAATCCTTTCCATCCGTTTCTTTCACTCCAATTCTGTAATGCAATAATCGATGTATTACTGATATCAATTGGTATTTCTTGGCTGGAATGCCTTAGTAGTTCTACGATGTCATTGGAAGGAAATGATACGATAAAAGCTTGAGTACTAATTTTTTCTAAAATTAATCCACCTAATAAAGAAACCTCCAACCTAGAAATGGGATAATTATTGGTAAATAATAAATATTTTAGGTGATGTGGAGATTCCATATTTGTGTTATCATGTATGTTAAATGAGCTAACCGAATTTCAAAACGGGTAGCACGAAGGACATTGGAGAACTACTTCTCCAAAAACAAATTCTTGTAATAATGTAAATTCATATTTGAATTCATTATTGTTTGGATGTAAGTTCTTTATGCTGAACAATATGCATAGACTTGGGAACATGTAAATGCCCCTTAAGAATAAAAAGCAGTACCACAAATGTGGTATTTATTAACACATAATTTTAATTAAATATTTTTGGGTATGTCTTCAGAACACACTTTCCACCAGTACGCACCATATATACGTCTTACCGTAAAAAAAAATAACTATACGTTATGGCTTGTAACGTTTATTCCACAAAATTATAACATAGTAGAGGAGCCTACAGTAAAAACGAAAACAAAGAAAATACAAGTAGATGTTACTGTACAAAGCAATGGGCAAGAACCAGCACCACATTGGCAAGCCTATTCATACAAAATTCCATTAGGGGAATTGGAACCCTCTAAAAAAGCCGTAGTGAAAGCCACGGTAATGCTAGAAAAGCCTCCTAAACAAGCAAAGGTAGCAATGCTTACAACCGATCCAATTGATGAAGGCAGTACAAAAATACCATTTGATGATGCCGAAGAAGAATGATACATGATGGTGGGTAATCTATTTCGCATTTGCAGATCCCTTCTTTTAGTAGGGATCTGCTGTTTTTTTTTCCATCTTGAAGGTCGCAGTCAACCAGTGGATATACTTGAGAGCCTGAGCGGCAAGGCTCAAGAATCTTATCCAGCTCAGTTAGATTCAACCTTACACTATGCCACTTTGGCTTTAGCATGGGTTACAGAACATCAAATACATACACCAAAAGAAGAATACCTGAACGACTTATTAGGGCTTACCCATCGTAGATTGGGAAATGCAGGGCTTGCAGAACGGTATTTTATCCAAGCTATTTCACTAAGCGAAACACGAGGGAACAAGCAACAATTAGCCAATTCTTATAATCGTATAGGTTTATTGTATAGGGGAATTGGCCGCATAGAGGAAGCAATGGATGCATATCATAAAAGTATTGCTTTAAATAAAGCCATAAATAACACACGTAATGAGGCAAAATCGTGGTTAAATCTAGGCAATGCCTATCGGGCGATTGGTAACAACGATTCGGCCTTATATAGTTATGAAAATAGTATCCAATTGCGTTCTAAAACTGGGGATGTGAAATTTCTTTCGAGTGCTTTATTAAATATGGGGCATTGGTTGAGGGAGCAAAGGGAATTTGACCAAGCCCTGTCCTATTATAAACAGTATAAAGACATTAATACAGTAGTAAGAGATACGGTAGCTTTAGCTTTAGTGCATAGCAACATAGGGGGGGTATATTCGAATCAAGCTCGTTTTGATAGCGCTTTGGTTCACTATTTCAAAAGTATAGAACTAATTAAAAGTGCAGATAAAAACAATCCAAGGCGAAATGCACTAAATTTTGTTGGAATTGGAATTATATACGAAGCACAGGGATATCCAACCAAAGCCATAACCTATTATAATCAATCCTTAGCCATTTATAAAGCCTTTAACGATCCCGAAAAAACATCTATCGTATATCAAAATATGGGGAAGGTATATGGAGATATGGGACAATTAGATTCCTCGTTGGTGTACTACCAACGTGCGTTAGCTGAGGCAGAACACGTTGGGAATCTAAAAAGAGAGGCAGAGCTAATGAAAGAGTTAGGTATGCTTTACAATAAAAAAGGAAATTATGAGAAGGCCATAGAGATTCTCCAGGCAACTATTTCAGTAAATGAATCATTGGGAACACCCTTAGAATTGGGTAGAACAAATTACTCTCTAGGTGTTTCTTTCTTTAGGATTAAAAAATACCAACAAGCGATAAATTACCTAAAACAAAGCATACAGCTTGCCAACAAAACCCAAGATTTAGAATGGGAAGAGAAAGGAAATAGACTATTGGCTTTAAGTTATGAACAACTTGAAAATTATGAATATGCCTTTCATCATCAACAGATATATGATGCATTGAAAGATAGTATAATGAGCCAAAATAGGATGCGCACCATCGAAGAACTTATCACCAAATATGAAACAGAGAAAATAGAAGCCAACAATGAATTATTGGTTGCTCAGCAGGGGGAAAATGAGGCATTAATTCAACAAAGAAATGCAGAAAATAGGGCTCTACTTTTTGGATTGATAGCACTTACGGTTTCAATTTTAAGCTTTATAACCTGGGTGGTGTACAGCAATAGGAAAAAGAACATTATAGCAGTACAAAAAGAATCTTTGTTTCAAAATAAAATTGATGCCTTACTTAATCAGCAACAAATAGAATCGGTTTCAGCGGTGTTAGAAGGGCAAGAAAAAGAACGAAAACGACTTGCTGCGGAATTACACGATCGGTTAGGTAGTATTCTTTCGTTGGTAAAGTTGTATTTCAGTTCCATGGATGAGGATATAAAGCAAAAGCAACCAGATTTGTATGTGTCGTTCACGGAAGGAAATCAATTTTTAGATGATGCCTTCAAAGAGGTACGAGCACTAATCAAAGAAATGAAAGAAGGTACTTCATCCGGCGCAGGGTTAAAGAATGATTTAGAACTACTTTTGGCTAAGATCACTAAACTTGGTATTGAAATAAAAAGTAGAATTGAATTAGACAAAAAACTGGACACTTTGGTAGAATTGAATGTATTTAGAGTAATTCAAGAGGCGCTTAGTAATTCGCTAAAATATTCTAAGGCAGAACGGATTGAATTAAACATCTCAGATCATGATCAACTAAGCATGACAATACGAGATAATGGCATTGGTTTTGATCCAATTGAATTGGCTTTAACCCAAACGAAGAATACCCAATATGGGGTAGAAAATATGGAGCAACGCGTAAAATTAATGGGTGGAGACTTTGTGCTGCACACAGAAAAAAATGCGGGGGTATCTATACAAGTACAGATCCCTCTCGTAAAAAATGATGAAGTGTGGGGAATTACTAAATTAAATTAATCGCATGGTACAAGTAATACTAGTAGACGACCATAAAGTTTTTTTACAAGGAGTAGAAGCTCTTCTTTCTAGAATAATAGATTTTAATGTGATCGGGGCTTTCACCAATGGATTAGAAATGATGCGCTTTTTAGCCGAAGGTAATATACCCGATGTTTTACTCTTAGATATTGAAATGCAACCCATTGGTGGAGTTGAACTTGCCGAAAATGTACTTCGTCAATATCCGGAAGTAAATGTGATAATGCTGAGTACCTATTTTAATGAAGACTTTGTTCAAGAACTGATGAATAGCGGCATAAAAGGGTATTTACTAAAAAGTACAGGATTTCCAGAAATAAAAGCGGCAATTACAAAAGTAGCACACGGGGGATTTGCATTCAGCCCTGAAGTAATGGAAGTAATTTTAAAAGGCTTTAGCAATAAAACCGAGACAAAAGTTCAAGAAAAAAATGAATTTGGTCAACTTACAGCGAGAGAGGTTGAGCTTATCCGATTAATTGGTGAAGAACTGACCATGAAGGAAATAGCCGCACAATTATTTTTGAGTGAACATACTGTAAAAACACATCGAAAAAATATAATGGCGAAAATGGATGTGAAGAATACGGCTGGTCTTATAAAAAAGGCTTTTATTTTAGGCTTTATTGAATAAAAATGGCATTAACAAAGTAAATGTGATGTGGAAAAATTTGAGGGATTATTTTTTTATATGCTTCATTTTTTTTTACCATAAATCATGGCTTTAAGTGAAACGCGTATCAAATCTCTCATTGAGCATCATGTTTGGAATGAAGCATGTCCGATTTCTCATTCAGAATTGGTGTATGTGGATGTTGAGCATATAAATTTCGATGGGTTTTCCCAAATTGGGGAATTACTTGTGGCAAAAAAAGTAGCAAAACAAGTTTCTTTGATTTTTAAAGAACTTTATCAGCGAAGATTTCCAATTCATACTATTCAACCTATAGATATTTTCGAGGGCGATGATTACGTATCCATGCAAGCAAACAATACATCGGCATTTAATGGAAGAAAAATAATGAATACAGATCGGTGGTCGAGCCATGCTTATGGAGTAGCCATTGATATCAACCCCATGCAAAATCCATATTTAATGCTTAATCAAAACACTTCTAGTATTAATATTTTCCCAGATAAGGGGATTTCCTATGTAAACAGAAGGGTAATGAGAGCGGGTATGGTAGAAGATATCGTGCCTATATTTGCACAACATGGATTTACAGAATGGGGAGGAAATTGGGCATTAAAACCAGATTACCATCATTTTCAGATACCATGGAATCTAATTCACACTATGTTTTCATAGAAATAGCGAGTTTAATTCATGAATAATCAGTTGTTAAAACTTCTTACAGGACCCTTTCTTTTCATTTTAATTGTATTGATAGGGGATCAAGAATCAACTCAAATACGTATGATTGCCACCGCTGTTTGGATGCTAAGTTGGTGGGTTACTACTGCTATACCAATTGGTGTTACGGCACTTTTACCCATCATACTTTTTCCTGTTTTAGACATTTTAAGTCTTAGAGAAACGACAATAAATTATGCAAACCCGGTCATTTACTTATTTTTTGGGGGATTTATTCTCGGTTTAGCAATTGAAAAGTGGCATTTGCACCGAAGAATTGCATTAAACATCATGAATTTAGCAGGAGAGAAACCTTCGCGCATTATTTTAGGAGGAATGCTAGCTACATCGCTACTCTCGATGTGGATAAGCAATACAGCTACAACGGTTATGATGCTTCCCATAGGAATGTCGGTAATTATGTTGCTACAGGATAAATTTAATGAGCCATCATCGTATAAAAATTTTGCACTTACTTTAATGCTTGGTATTGCATATGCTGCAAATATTGGTGGTATTGCAACCATTATTGGTACTCCTCCTAATCTTGTTCTAGCGGGTATTGTAGAAGAAAGTGGATTAGGTCCTATAGGTTTTGCAGACTGGTTATTTTTTGCATTTCCCCTTGTATTTATTTTATTTGTAGTGGTCTATGTAGTGAATACAACATTCATTTATCCAATAAAAATCAAGGAATTACCTGGAATAAAAAGTTTAATTAGTAAAGATATTAGCCAATTGGGATTACTCCAAAAAGGGGAGAAAAGAGTGTTAATTGTTATGGTATGTACCGCGTTATGTTGGATGTTCAGAACGCAAATTACAGCCATTGAAATGCTATCTTCAATATCTGATACAGGTATTGCGATTGCAGCATCTATCGCTCTTTTCATGATTCCATCTGGTAAAAAAAATCAACCATTGCTCGAATGGAAAGACACTCAACGTTTACCATGGGATATTCTTTTATTATTTGGAGGTGGAATATCCCTTGCAAAAGGCTTAGAGGTAACACAGGTAGTTGGTGCTTTAGGGAGTTGGATTAGTGAAAATACCATAGCAGAACCCTTTATTATTATACTAGTTGTTTGTGGATTTGCATTATTTTTAACAGAAATAATGAGTAATGTTGCTTTAGTGGCTGTATTTATTCCTGTTTCTTTTGTAATTGCTCAATTCTTTGGGCTTGCTGAACTTCAATTGGCTATTCCACTTACTATTGGAGCTAGTTGTGCTTTTATGTTCCCGATTTCAACCCCACCCAATGCAATTGTTTTTTCTAGTGGTCATATAAAAATGTCTGAAATGGCTAAATCTGGCATAATTTTGAATGTAATTTCCATTCTTATTATCTCCATCTACTGTTATTTATTTCAAGATAACTTCTTCTAGTCCTTTTCTGGGGATGATTCCGTTTTTTCTAATTCTTCAAGAAATTGAATAAATCGGTAGGGAAGTGAGAAAGGCCGTTCCGTGGGGATAGGTTTAAATCTTGGAGTTGGAATAGTTGAAGGTTTTTGAGGTCGTATGTTGGGATCCCAACTAAATCCATGTAATGTGCGATTTGCCAAATCAGTGTATTCAGGTAGAAAAAACCCCTCACTTTGCCCCATTATTGCCTTCATTAATTCTCCATTTTCAAAAAGAAGGGTTGTAGTTGGGCTGGTATATTCCATGGCTCCATCTGGGTCACCATCATCATTTTTGGTATGATATAATATTTGAGAATTTGGAAACAAGTCAATCTCTGAAATATCTCCACTATCAAAAAAAGCCATTAAAGTATCGCCTTTAAGCTGGTTTAAACGAGAGGTAACTGTATCTTGTTGAACTGAAAAGGCATTAGGAAAAGAACTTAGCTGTTTAATTTCTGAACTATCCAGTTCCACAATAATGTAGGGTCCAGTTAATTGTGTTTGTTTGTTCCAGCTTCTAGGGGATCCATTAAGTGTAAATATCTCGGATTTAGAATCATAAAAAAGTGTATCGGAAAGAGAGGAGAATTTTGGAGTCCAAACGGTTACATTTTTTATTCCTTCAATGGTTGATGTAGAATCCATATCTAATAGTAGAATCTCATCAGCGAAAATATGTGTTGTATCTGAGTTTGTGGAGTCATTTTCAAATTTCATAAGGTATGCATTATCCTTTGCATACCGTTTACCTGTAGAATCAGCTTCTACATATTCACCAGTTAGTAGTGCTGTATTTACACTGTCGGAGATAAAAACATTACTATAAATTTGTAAATAGTTACGTTTTCGGTTTATAAAAAGAGAATCGCCTTCAGCATATTGCGATGAATCGTTTAATTGTACCTCATAGCGAAAAATAGCACTGTCTTGGTTTTGAAAGTAGGTACCCATTTTAGCAATCAGTGTACCCTTTGTATCTTCGAGACGAATACCATTGGTAAACTCCGCAACTTTAGTCTCGAAGTTGTAGTCTACTGTTTTTCCAAAAAGGGTAGAACTATCCTGCTTAATGATCACTCTGCCACGTAAATGGCTAATGTCATTATCCGTGTAATAAAAAAGAGTATCTGCCCAGATATTTTCTGTTTCTGTATCAATTTGGATGTTTCCAAATGCATGCATTTCATGACGATCTAGAAAGCGAAACGCACTATCACAAATAATCGTAACATCGCGCATAGCCATGCGTGCGTTGTAAAGTTTTTGAATGCGTTCTCCAGCAACTTCACTAAGGGTCGCAGAATCGAAACGAATGAGTTCAACAATATCTTGAGCTCTGGAACTTGAAGAGAAAAAAATAAGAATTAAAAAAAAGATATAGCGTTGATTCATTTAGTCAATCACCACTTTTCCACCGCCTTCATTAAGGGTGTAATTTGTAAGATCAGAATTCCCGTAAAAGCCATTCGCTGCAATACTATCTGGTGGTGATATAAAAATTACAAATTCTGGAGTACTCACTTTATCGATATTTCTTTCCCATAATAAAAATTCTGAACGTAAATTTTTTCCATCTAATGTAGTTACATGTACATTTCCAAACATTTGAAAATGACCTAAATCAGGTTCATAAAATGCGCTATCACATTCCACGGTACTTTCTAACTTCCCTTCTTCACTAAATATTTTAATTGATACAGGTCCCCTTATGTGAGTTTGATTTTCCCCATTTTGTTGGATGTTATAGGAATAAGAACCATTCATATTCATCCTTACAATTCCACCTTCAATTGTGTTCATGGAAAATCCCCAACTCTCGGTGGAGTTAAACAAAGAATCGCCTAAAGCCAATTTAACTTGTCGTGAATCGTATTCATTTAAATCGCTACAAGAAAGCACTACCAAGGGTGCCATTACATAGAACAAAACTTTAAGTGGTCCCAAAATAACGATCCCCTGCATCTCCTAAACCTGGAACGATATACGCCTTATTATTCAGTTTTTCATCTATAGCTGCTGTTATGATGGGTATATCTGCATGTTCGGTTTGTAAGCGTTTTATACCTTCTGGTGCGGCAATCAAACTTACAAACCGGATGTGTTGAGCTCCGTGTTCCTTTAAAAATTTTAAAGCATGTGAAGCACTCCCACCAGTAGCTAACATAGGGTCAACAACTAGGGTTAAAGCTTTATCAAGACCAGATGGGAGATTTTCGTAGTAATTAACAGGTTGGTGTGTTTCTTCATCTCTATAAACGCCTACATGACCAACTTTTGCTTCTGGCATAAAGTTGATGATTCCATCCACGAGACTTAATCCAGCTCTAAGGATTGGAACCACCACTACATCTTGCGCGGATTTAAACCCAACAGTTGGTTGGATTGGCGTTTCAATGGTTATCTCATCAAGTTTAAGATCATTCAAAGCATGATAAGCAAGGATGATCCCAATATTCGACATTGCTCGTCTAAACAAAGCAGTATTCGTGTTTTTATCTCTTAAATAAGTGAGATATCTATCAACAACTGGATGATTTATAACTGAAACGTTATCCATTCTTTTATTCTATACCTTGCTCTTTCATTTTTGCAAAATAGGTTTTACTAGCTGTCGCTACAACACCAGAAAGGGCAAATAAAGCAATGATATTTGGGAAAGTCATTAGACCAAGAGCAATGTCACCAATGGCCCAAACCGTCTCTAAAGCGAGCACAGCGCCAATAAAGTGCATTACTAGATATACCATTTTATAATAAATGATGGATTTATCACCAGCTAAATATTGGATAGAACGATCACCATAATAACTCCAACTTATAGCGGTAGACACACCGAAAAGAATTACACAGATCGTTACAATGTATTTTCCACCAGGAAAAATAGGAGCAAGACCATTTTCAAAAGCCAATGCAGTAAGGGGAGCTCCATTTTCAACAATACTTGTATAAAGTTCCTCTACTTCCATTCCGTTTTCGTTAGTTATAACAACTCCATTATCTACTACTTCAATGGTGCCATTAAAAAGTTCATTTCGATCAGCATTTTCATAAAAAACCCCCATTCCATGATCATTTCTTTTAATGGTACCGTTGGTAGCTTCTCCATTCTGTAGTATCAATACATTCGAACTGTCCTCGATGGATATTTCTGTTTCTATGGCTGCTGTTGTAAATAAGGTATCATGTTTCATATCCCAAACACCGGTACTAACAATAACTAGACCTGTCATCGTACATACAACTAGAGTATCAATAAATGGTTCTAAGAGAGCAACTACTCCTTCTCGAACGGGTTCTTTTGTTTTTGCTGCCCCATGAGCGATGGGTGCGCTACCTTGCCCAGCTTCATTTGAAAAGAGACCTCTTTTAATCCCCCAAACCAGTGTGGTTAAAAATAACCCCGAACCGACACCAAATGCCCCTGCTTTAGGGGTAAATGCGTATTCTAAAATAGTGCCAAATGCCGGAAGTACTTTATCCACATTAAGCAAAAGAATGATTAGCGCTCCTAATACATAGATGATAGCCATAATAGGCATTAAACTAGCAGTTACTTTACCAATACGTTTTATACCGCCAATAATTACAAAACCAACAATTGATGCAGTAACGAGTCCGGTAATCCAACCTGGAATCATAAACGTGCTAGAAAGAGTATCTGCTACAGTGTTAGCTTGTACAGCATTACCAGTAAGAAAAGAGCAAATAACAGCCATTGCTGCAAAAAATACAGCCAACCATTTCCAATTTTCACCTAATCCGCGTTCTATGTAGTACATAGGCCCACCAGATACGGAGCCATCTGCGTTTTGGATACGATATTTCACAGCAAGTGTACATTCGGTATATTTTACAGCCATACCGAAGAAAGCAGTTACCCACATCCAAAAAAGAGCGCCAGGTCCACCATAATGGATTGCAATTGCAACACCTGCGATGTTACCAATACCAACAGTAGCAGATAATGCCGTAGTTAAAGCCTGAAAATGATTAACATCACCAACTGCGTCGGGTGAATCGTATTTTCCCATTACAGAAAAAACACCATGTTTGAATTTACGGATTTGAACAAATCCGAGTCTTAGAGTTATAAAAATCCCGAAGCTAAGTAGTATTGCAACCATAAACGGGAAAAAAGATGGAGTACTCCATACAAGATCATTGAGAGTACCCACAACATTTTCAAAAGTTTCCATGCATTAGAATGATTTATTTTTCTTGATTTGAATCCGACACAAAGTATAAAAGATTTAACAAAATATTAGACCAAAAGTGAAATGATAGCATCAAATGTTAAAACTAAAGTGAACGATTTAGATTTTAATATTGGTTGATGGTCATAACAGAGATTAATAAGACTAAAATTCATCAAAATGACAAAAGCAGATATTGTAGATATTATATCTACCTCTATTGGATTAACCAAAGTTGAAACTGAAGCAGTAGTAAATGGTTTTATGGAAACCGTTATTGAAGCTATGAAAAGAGGAGATAATATCGAACTTAGAGGTTTCGGAAGTTTTAAAGTTGTTAAGCGAGCTCAACGCGTTGCTAGAAACCCAAAAACTAACGTTGAAGTTATCGTTCCAGAACAATTCGTACCAGTCTTAAAAGTATCTAAGGATTTTAAAGAAGTTGTAAATGATTCAATGGCTGTAAAAATTTGATTTCAAAAACCGTATAAAGTTCTTATTTTACGGTTCTGAATTCAAAAACCACTTCAACCATTAGGTGAAATTGTATGCCAAGCGGTAAAAAAAGAAAACGCGCAAAGATTGCTAAGCATAAACGTAAAAAGCGTTTAAGAAAAAATAGACATAAGAAAAAGTAATTTTTAAGCTCCATTTTTTGGAGCTTTTTTTATGCTGCTACGGCTCTAGCCAAGATTTTATCGCATAAAGAAATTACCCGAGATCCTTTTAGTAACAAACCCTGTAACGTTTTACTTACATAGGATTGTAGCTGATTTAAGTCTTCAGATGTGCTAATTTCATACTGAAAATAGGAGATAAGATTAATGGAACTTAAATACTTTCCTTGCTCATCTCCTTCGATCTCTATATGCCAACGGGTGATAATATTCTCATTTTTCAAAGTTTCATTTATTTGCTTACTTATTGATTCCATCCATTTACTGGCTTGCTCAATTCTATAATTACCTTCTCTACCCATTTGTTGAGGCTGGCTTGCATTAATATCAAATACCCAAGACATTTCAACATCTATAGTAGGAGTAACATTGATTTTGGCAAGTTTATCAATTTTTAGAAGAGGATGTTTTTCTAATCCATCCATTTTTCTTGCTACTGAAATCTCACGAAAACTATCCCAGTCAAAATTGATAGCTAATGATTCAATAAAATTTGAACTTTCAGATAAACCTATACTCATTTCAAGCCCAATGGCATGTATTTTATTATCTTCCCAAGTTCTAAAGGTATTACTTTGAATTCCACGTTTCCCCAACTGTGTGTTTACAGTGTTAACTATGGAAGTAAAAATAGGATAATGCATTCAATTAATAATTTTGGCTCTCTTTCGCTTTACAATAATTTATGAACTACTATGAATTAATATATTTATTAGAATATTTCAAAACTAAATTTCAAAAATTTTGGATACAGCGAGCTGTTACACCGTTTAAAAACCAACTGGAGCTTTTTATCGAGAATGATGAAAAAAGTTTCAGACTTATTTTGAATGTTACTCCTGGTAACACAGCCTTATTTATAGATTCCTTTCGTCCGCCAAAAAAAAGCAATACCCAACATTTTTTTGCAGAGATATACGGAGTTCCTATTAAGGATATTGTACTAGAGGTAAATGAACGACTTATTTCATTTATATTCGAAGATGGTTCAAGATTGTGGTTTAAATTATATGGTTCAAAGGCTAATGCATTATTATCTAGAGATGGAATTATTCGAGAAACGTTTAAAGACCGTGATGCAGTTGGGGATCAGGAACCTAGTGCAAAACAAATAGTTTTATTTGATGAATCGGAATTAGACCAACTTAAATATGATCAAGCATTACAAAAGGTGTTGCCGCTATTACCCAAAGCGTGGATTATCACATTAAGTGCTTTGTATAGCTTTGAAATGATGAGTACTAAAGAATTAATTGGATTTGCAAAAAAAATTGATAACGAATTAAGAAATAGTGCTTCTTTTCGAATATTAGAGAATGGAAATATTACAGCAATACCAGAATCTATCTTACCCATTAAAACAACTAGTTTCTTTGAATCCGTAAATGAATACATTCAGTATAGATTCAAGAATTTTGCGCATCAACAGCGCCTTCATCAATTGAAAGGAGATTTTCAGAAATCTTTGAGTCGACAAATAAAAAGAGTAGAATCTGCCTTAAAAAATTTATATCAGGCGGATAAAGGGTTACAAAAAGCGGATGTTTACGAAAAATATGCTCACATACTAATGGCAAACGCACATCTAACGGTAACAAGAGAAAAGGTTATAGTTCTTGATGATTTATATTCCTTTGGTGAAAAAATTTTGATCCCATTAGATGAAAAAATTTCGCTCGTAGAGAACGCTCAACGTTACTATTCAAAGTCAGCAAATTCTTTGAAATCTTATGAGCAAGCATTAGAAAGAATTCCAATATTAGAAAAAAAAGGACAATTATTTCAAAGTTTGCTCGAAGAGTTACAATCGATAGATACAATGGCCACGTTAAAAAATTGGCAAAAAGAACATAGAAATGAACTATTAAGCTTAATACAAAATAGTTCAAAAGACGAGAAAACGGTCAATGAATTTTACACGGTAGAACATAAAGGGTATGTGTTGTGGATTGGCAAAAATGCTAGAAGCAACGATAAAATTGTGCAAAAATCTCATAAAGAAGATATTTGGTTGCATGCAAGAGGAGTATCTGGATCTCATGTAATTATTAGAATGAATAATTCTAAAGAAATGCCAGACAAACGAATTATTGAAGAAGTTGCTCAATTTGCTGCGTACCAATCTAAAGCGAAGGGAGCAGGTTTAGCGCCTGTTATTTACACTAAAAGAAAATATATTCGTAAACCTAAAGGTTCTGCCCATGGAGCAGTAATTGTACAAAAAGAACAGGTTGTAATCATTGAACCAAAGAACCCATTTCAATGAGTTTAATAAGGCTAAAAAAGTATCAAGAAAGTATTTATTTGGTTGGATTTATGGCCTCTGGGAAAAGTGCGATTGGTAAAATATTGGCACAAAGTCTTGAAAAACCATATCTCGATTTGGATGATTATATTGTTAAAAAAGAAAAGTGCAGTATCCCCCAAATTTTTAATGATAAAGGAGAGGCTTATTTTCGAAAACAAGAATGGAAGTACATACTTGAAATCACTCATAATTTTAAAGGAATTGTTTCTTTAGGTGGAGGTGCTCTTCATAACCAAAAAGTAGTGGATCATATTAAACTATATGGATTGATGGTTTTTTTAAACACCCCTTTAGATATAATTCTACAACGTATCATGCAAAATAAAAATAGGCCATTGGTGTTGAATCGATGGGGTGAAATTAAATCCCAAGAGACTCTTTTTAGTGAATTGGAAAGCTTATATTTAAAACGTGAATATTTGTACAAACAATCCCAAATTACATTGAAATCTACTGGTGAAGAAACAAAAGAAGAACAAACTTCAATGTTAATTGAAAAATTACAACGATATGTCTGAATCCATATCTGTTTCGACACAATCTAACCATCTATATGAGTACCATGTTGGAGAAGGGCTACTTGAAACAACGGCACGGTTCATAGAACATTCGTTCGGAAAACAAAAATTAATCATAATTATTGATGATACTGTTTACCAGTATCATTATTCAAGGATTCTGAATGTTTTTGAATCTTCTTTTCATACAGTAAGTACTTATCGTGTTCCGCCTGGTGAAAACAGTAAAAATGTTCATCAATTCTCCGAGATAGTGGATTTTATATTAAAAGAAGGTGTGGAACGAAAAACACCTATTCTTGCGGTTGGTGGAGGAGTGGTAGGTGATTTAAGTGGATTTGTAGCTGCGTCAGTATTAAGAGGTGTTCCATTAGTGCATATGCCAACAAGTTTATTGGCTATGGTCGATAGTTCTATTGGCGGAAAAACAGGGATTAATCATTCAACAGGTAAAAATCTGATTGGTTCATTTTATCAACCAAAAGCAGTATTTGCAGATATAAATTTTTTAGAAACATTGCCTCATAAGGAATGGGTAAATGGATTAAGTGAAATCATAAAATACGGCTTTATTGCTGCACCAGATATACTTAATACATTACAAACACTTACCAGTGATCATCAATTAGCGCCACCAAAAGAATGGATGTCTATAATTGAACAAAGTGCAAGCATTAAGATTAATACTGTTCAAAAAGATGTGCATGAGGGTGGGATAAGAGCATTCTTGAATTTTGGCCATACCTACGGTCACGTATTAGAGAGGGCAGGTATGTATTCTAAATTTAGCCATGGAGAAGCAATTTTTGCGGGTATGTATGGGGCCATATCAGCATCAAACAAGCTTGGAGGTAATATTGATAATGATCTTTTGAACATTTTTAAGCCATTGTACAATATAAATTTAAGTGATATTCCTGATGTGGAAGAATTGATAACGTGGATGCATCATGATAAAAAAGTTGATAAGAATGAAATTCGTTTGATTCTATTACATACCTTAAGCGAACCTTATGTGCATACCGTCTTGGATAAGAATCTTCTCATTTCTAGTTGGACGGATTTGATTCAACAATTTAGTTAATATGAAATATAGATGGTTACATAAAGGTTGGAGATATTTTTGGAATACCATTAGTGTGTTTCTTTTGGTAATAATTTTGGCATGTAGTGTTACTTATGGAATAGTGCAGTTACCTTTTACAAAAGAGTATATTGTTGGAATAATTGAAGATTCCTTCAATGAGCACCGAGTCGCGCAGTTAAAAATTGAAAAACTGACGGGTCATATTCCTTTTTCTTTTTCAATGTATGATCTAAATATCTATTCTGATTCAACCAATTCTGAACGAATTGTTCAAATAGATTCCATGCAAACAAGCATGGATATTGCAAGTTGGTTATCAGGGCAATTATTATTTTCTAGTCTAGAAATTAATTCTCCCGAGATAACCATTGATCTTAATGAAAATTATTTAGGTGCATTTAGAGCAAAAGAGGATGATAAGTATGCTGAATCTTCATCTAAAAATGGTGCCCCTAGCAATCTAGAATATCTTTTCCCAAGAATTATTATCCATCAAGGTCAAATTACATTGAATAATCTTAATCTTAGAGATAGTCTTTTTCTTGACACAGAAACTTTGACTATTAGTGACTTATCGCTGAATGCTTTCTTTGAATTTGGAGCCACTGAAAGATTTATGGATATAGAAGAATTATCATTTGGGGTCCCTGAAGCAAATATCGACCGAATTGATCTATTTGGACAAATTTTCAACGATGAAAGATATCTAGAACTCAATGCATTCAATATTAGTACTGTAAATAATTCTCTAGGGTTTAGTGCAGAATTTGAAGGGATAAATGTGCTAAAGAAAAATTTTCTTGATCAATTAAGAAAATCAACTTTTGATGTATCTATAGATAAATTTGTTACTTATCCAAATAATCTTAGAAAACTAGTAGTAGGATTCCCAGATATACCGCAACAAGTTTCAGCAAAAATAAAAGCAAAAGGGACAACAGATAGTGTAACTGTAAATGAATTAAGGCTCTTTGTTGGAAATTCTAAATTATTGGCTAATGGTGGATTTAGACCAAGCAATGAGCTAAAAACAGAATTTCTGAACTTCAATATTCAAAGATTGAATTTAGACGTTTCTGATGTAAATACTTGGCTTCCCTCTCTAAATGATTCGCAAATTATGGTTATTAGTGAAGCAGCCTTTTCAGGTGAATTAAATGGGAATATTAAAAATTTATTTACTACAGTAAATATGGAGAGCACTATTGGATCGTCATCTATAAACGCGTCTATAGATCGAAGAGACTCTCTTTTTATAAGTGCAATGGGTACAATTAATGAGCTCGATATTGGTAATTTACTCGATTCAAATTTAGAATCGAGTAAACTATCAGGGGAGATTCATTTAGAGACTAATTCTATGAATCTAGGTTCTGCTAAAGGTTTTATGCACGCATTTTTAACTGAAGGTTCTTTAAACGCTCTTAATTATGATACTTTAAAGTTAGATGTAAATTGGAATAAGGGATTTTTTACTCCTTCTTTATTCCTCAATTCAAATAATGCAAATCTTACTACTTATGGAAATATTATTATTTCTGACAGTTTGAAAGAATTAAATTTAAGTGGGAAGGCGAATCAAATAAACCTTAAGGCATTAACAAATATAGATCAACTTAGTAATTCTCTTATAGATATTGATTATGATCTCAATCTAAAAGGAACAGGTTCAAATAATACATTTGGGTTGTTAACCATAGATTTGCCCAACACCATTGTTGATGGGGATACGCTAAATGCGCATCAAATATATGCAGATTATAATGCTTCAACAGAATTTGGTAAAAGCTTTAGGCTTACATCTACACCCCTAGATTTATCCATTGAAGGTGACTTTGAGCCTCTAAATATACTTGAACAAACAAATCAATGGGCTCAGAATATATATCATAAAATAAATCAAGAAATTTTATTTAAAAGTGAAAACAGTTTAGATACCCTAGATTTTGAATCAACAAATACTAGTGTTCAAATAGATTTTGATGTTAAAGATTTGCCATTACTTAGAGCATATTTGCCAATTATACCTGAGTTTGAAACACAGCTTATAGGTAGTTCAAATCTGAATTATAATAGTGAATCTATACTTTTTAATGCAGCTCTTTTTGATAGCTCACTTAGTTTTAACAGCTATAATGCAGATTCATTGAATATTCAAATAACTGGTAGTTTTCGTAAAAATGAGCCTCTTAAATCATTTTCGAGTTTACAAATCATAAGTAATGCCTCAAATTTTGGAACCGATTTATTAGATGCAGGATATGCTGAGGTTTCTTTTGAATTGAATGATGATCGAGCAAGTATTGAAAATTATGTTGAATCCATTGCAGGGAATAATGACTTTTTTATTAATGGTGATATACAAATAGCAGATACGTCCTTGAATGTTACTATTGATAGTTTGTTAATTGGTAATCAAAGTTATCAATGGCAAAATACAGGCTCACCGGCGCTTACTTACTATGCAGATGAACGATTAGAATTTCAAAATTTTGAATTTCAAAATGAAGAAGAATCGCTCAATTTTGATGGTATATTTAGTGATCAACCTTCAGATTCAGTAAAGTATAACATCAGAAATGTTGATCTTGCTAGGATTTCTGAATTATTGAATGGACAAATTAATTTCTCAGGGATTCTTAATGCGGCTTTCACCACAAAAGCACTTACTAGTATTCCAAATATTCAAGGTGAATTGGATATTGAAACTTTTTCAATTGATGAACGAGTAGTTGGAGACGTTGAGATTATTAGTTTATTTAATTCTGATCTTAATCGCTTTGACACTAAAATCGATTTATCTACGGATTCAGTTAAATACCCAAACTACTTTGTTCGAAACGAGAGAAGAGGGCAAAACTTCACGTTCGAAGGCTATGTCTTATCACCCGATAATGAAAAATTTTCATCTGGTGATTCTCTCTTTTATTTCGATCTTGATTTTGAATCAATCGATTTATGGGTACTGCCTTTTATCGCTCCTAGAGTGTTTACAGAGATGTCTGGTGTTGCGAGTGGATTTGGATCGGTATGGGGAAATAGAGAAGATTTTGATTATTCCATTAACTATGACATTGGGATGGATGATGCCATATTCCTAAAACCTAGATTTCTAGATACTCATTATTTTGGATCTGGAAACATCACTTTAGACCGGCAAAATGGTCTCACTTTTAATGATGTTTTTATTATAGATCCTTCAGGGGGGAGTGCAATTCTTTCTGGTAAATATGATTTAGGTGATCTAGGGAAAATTCATAAAATGGACTTAACATTAAAAATGGATGAGTTTCAATTTCTAAATAATACATTTGATCCAGATGTACCATTTTTTGGTGACACTTATGGAAGTTCTACACTGAGAATGACAGGGACTAATTTAAACCCAATACTTACCACCGACACTCCTATTCTAATATCTGATTTTTCTGAAATTGGATTACCATTATTGGAAGAGACCGAATTTAATGAAGACAATAAGTTTATTCGATTTGTTGATTCATTTGATTTAAAACAATCATCATCCAATATCACTGTTACAAATACAAATGAAGCTGTTGAAGAAAAAGTAAATCCATTTGACCGCACATTTGTTGAAAGGTTTACATTAGATCTTCAATTTATTGCTTTAAACCCAATGAAAGTACAACTAATATTCGATCCTGTAACAGGTGATCAAATTGAAGTTGATGGTATAGGTAGATTAGGGATACGACTTGAAGATGAACAGCTTAGTATGTTTGGGCAATTTGATATCAAAGGTGGAACCTATCAATTTGTAAGTGGAGAAATTTTTACACGAAAGTTTGATATAGAACCTGGAGGAACTATTTCTTGGGAAGGAGAACCTGGAAATGCACTTCTGGATTTAAATGCAATCTATGCGGCAAGGCCCGATATAAATTCACTTTCTCAAATTCGAGCAGATATCGATTCAGAAACATCACAACGGGTGCCTGTAGAATTAGTTTTAAATGTAGGAGGTTCAATTTCTGCCATTGAAAATAACTTCTTTTTTCGACTACCAAATAATTTTGAAACTCGGCAAAATACTACTTTAAGTACCCAGATTGCCTCATTAAATAGGAATGAGGATGAAAAATTAATTCAAGCAGCCAGTTTTTTATTAATGGGAGATTTCATTCCAACTGCATCGGGAACTGCAGAAGCTACAAGTACTCTGTCTAATAATTTTTCTGGGAGTAGTGCGGTATTAAATCCACTTTTGTCTAACCAAATTATAAGTCCCTTACTTTCGAATCAGATAAACTCAATTTTAAGAAGTGATATTGGGAGTTTAGATATCGATTTTAATTTAAACACTTACAATAATGTAGATCTTGGAGTCGCATTGAGATTATATAACGATCGTATAATTCTGAGTAGGGAAGGCCAAATTACTGGTTCTGATTCAAATATTGGAGATATTGGAGCAACGTACCGGATTAATAATACGCTGTCAATAACCGCATTTCATCGACAAGATCCAACATTTAGTTCAATTACAGGAGGGGAGGAATCTCAGCAATCACAAGATATAAATGGTATTGGATTTGAAGCAGAAGTTAGTTTTAATTCATGGAGAGATTTTTTCCAACGCCTAACAAAACCATTCCGAACACTTTTTAATAGAAAACCAGAAAACACAGAAATCGCAACTTCTGAATAACAGAATAATCAAAACATAACTAATGAGCAGAAATCAAAGGCTCAGTACACTAGAGGAATTGATCCTCGATCTTATAAAAAATCATCCGAAGCAGACTTTTCATAAAAGCGAACTTGAAGAATTACTACGTTTAGGTAGTAAGAGAGAATTTAAAAGATTTGATAAAGCTATAAATAGTCTTTGTGCTAAACGCTTAATACATAAAAACGGAAATAGGTTAAGCCAAAATTCTACAAAAAATAAAACATCAGACCTTCCCAAAAAGTCTAAAAATATGAAAAATTTCAGGGGATTAATGGAGGGTAAAATTCAAATCACCCCCAGAGGTACTGGTTTTGTAGTTGTTGATGAACTCGATGAAGATATCCGTGTTTCTCGACGTGATGTTTCCACGTCACTTAATGGCGACCTAGTTGAAGTAATGATTCAAGGTGTAAATAAGAAAACAGGACAGCCTCAAGGAAAGGTTGTGGATGTTTTAGAACGTGGTAAAGATTTTTACGTAGGAACATTGAAAAGAACAGGTGTAAAAACATATTTAATTGAACCAGATTTAAAATCTGCTCATGTCGATTTTTTTGTTTTACCAGAACATGTGAATGGTGCAGAAACAAACGATAAAGTTACTTTTGAACTAAAAAAATGGGTGCATCCTAAAGCTTTACCTGAAGCTATTATTACATCCATTCTTGGTAAAACTGGGAGTAATGACGCTAATATATTATCAATATTGGCTGAAAATGAGCTTAAATCTTCATTTCCCCCAAAGGTTGAGGAATATGCAGAACAGATTCCATTAAAGATACCTCAGTCAGAGATAGATAAAAGATTAGATCTACGAGAAGAAACTATTTTTACCATTGACCCACATGATGCTAAAGACTTTGATGATGCTTTAAGTATTAAATATCTTGAGAATGGTAATTTTTACTTAGGCGTGCATATTGCTGATGTTACTGCATATATGCCTTTAGAATCTGCATTGGATGTCGAAGCTTATAATAGAGCTACTAGCATATATTTAGTTGATCGAGTAATCCCAATGTTACCGGAACGATTGAGTAATGGCGTATGCTCACTTAGACCTAATGAAGACAAGTTATGCTACAGTTGCTTCATGGAAATCAACGATCAAGGTAGATTAATGGATTATTCAATTAGTGAAACAATAATCCATTCAAAACAACGATTTACTTACGAAGAAGCCCAAGAAATCTTAAATGGAAAAGAGCATAAGATTAAGGATCAAGTTCATTTAGCCGGAAAATTGGCTAACATTTTAATGCAAAAACGCTTCAAAGAAGGAGCAATAGATTTTGATACACCAGAACCTCGCTTTGTATTAGATGACAAAGGAAAACCAATAGAGGTAGTGCTCAAGAAAAGAATATTCGCTCATCGGCTTATTGAAGAATGTATGTTGATGGCTAATAAAACAGTTGCTAAACATATTGACCTGCTTAGAGAGAAATCCTCCAGTCGAAGATCTAAAAATCTATTCCCTTATTTCTATCGTGTTCATAATCGCCCAGATGATAAGAAATTAGTAAGCGTTGCAGAACACGTCAAACCAATAGGAATCAATTTTCAATTAGGGGACCAAGTCAGCCCCAGAAGTATCAATAAATTACTTAACGATGTGAAAGACAGTCCGTTACAAGTAATCGTTACAGAACTTACACTCCGTGCGATGGCTAAAGCTGAGTATAGTCCGGATAATATTGGTCATTTTGGGTTAGGTTTTAAACATTATGCACACTTTACAAGTCCAATTCGTCGTTACCCCGACGTCATTGTCCACCGACTATTGAAAGGATATGCAAGAGGATCTCAAGTTTATGATTATAATGCATTACTTAAACATGGAGAACATTGCAGTACACGAGAACGAGTAGCGGTGGATGCCGAACGTGATTCCATTAAATTAAAACAAGTAGAATTTTTGAGTGACCGAATTGGTGAAGAATTTTCCGGCATAATTAGCGGTGTTATAGAAAGAGGTTTATTTGTTGATTTAAAGGATATACATTGTGAAGGAATGGTAAGAATTGGCGATTTAAAAGGTGATTTTTTTAATTTTGATGCAAGAAATCATTGTTTAATTGGCCGTTCAAGTAAAAAAATATTTCGTCTTGGAGATGAAATTAAGGTCACGGTTAAAAGTGTTAACCACCAAAAACGTCAAATTGATTTTGCACTGGTATAACTAATATTATTATGAAATTTCGTTTTATAGCAACAATTGCTCTTTTTTTATTTTTGTTCAATACACCGTTATTTGCTCAATACAATTCTTTTGGGAAAAATAGAGTACAATACGAAAATTTCGAGTGGCGATTTATACAATCAAAACATTTTGATATCTACTACTACGGTGAAAAAAATTATGAACTGGCTGAATTCTCTGCTCAAAGTCTAGAATCTGCATACATGCAGCTTCAAGATGATTTCGACCATGAAATTGTAGATCGAATCCCTCTCATTATCTACGATTCCCATAACGATTTTTCACAAACAAACGTAGTAGCTTTACCTACAAGCTCAGAAGGTATTGGAGGAGTTACAGACAAATTTAAGAATAGAATGACGGTTCCTTTCGATGGTGATTATAATGATTTTCGTCGAACACTTCATCATGAATTAGTACATGCCGTTTTCAACGACATGTTTTACGGCGGATCGGTTCAATCAATTGTTAGAAATAATATTCAGCTTGTATTTCCACTTTGGTTTGAAGAAGGGTTGGCTGAATATACTGCACTTGGATGGGATACAAATACTGACATGTTTATCCGAGATGCAGTGATTAATGGATATTTACCACCTATTCAGCAATTAAATGGATACTATGCATACCGAGGAGGCCAATCAGTTTGGAACTATATTGTTGAAGAATACGGCCGTGAAAAAATAGCTGAAATTTTAGGACGAATTAAAAAAAGCAGGAATATTGAATTTGGATTTGTTCAATCTTTAGGATTAACAACCGAAGAACTATCTGAAAGATGGGAAGAAGCTTTGAAAAAAAGATATTTTCCTGAAGTTGCAGAAAGAGAATCAGCTAAATCTATTGCTTCATTGATGACTCGAAGAGGAGATTATGGAACATATAATACCAGCCCTACTATTTCTCCACAAGGCGATAAAATAGCCTTCATTACTAATAAAAGAGGTTATTTTGATGTGATTGTTATAAATGCTTTGAATGGGAAGAAATTAAAGACCATAATTCGGGGAGAGGATAATCCAGATTTTGAAGAATTAAACATTTTGAATCCTAATCTAACGTGGTCACCAGATGGTAGAAAGGTAGCTTTATCCACAAAAACAAAAGGAGTAGACGAACTTGCAATAATTGATTACAGGTCAGGAGAAATAGAAAAAATACGCTTGAAAGAACTCGATGCAATAGGATCTGTTTCTTGGTCACCAGATGGAAAAAAAATTAGTTTTGATGGCAATATAGGGCCATTTCAAGATATTTTTGTTTATGATTTCAATGCAGGAAGTTTAACCAATATAACAGGTGATTTATTTACCGATGCCGAGCCTTATTGGGATAATGATTCTAAGCACATTTATTTTATTTCTGAAAGAGCAGACAAAAAAGAGTTGCACACATATACCCTTGAGCATCGTTTATTAGAGGACGAAAGCATTTATCAAAAAGATATTTTTAGGGTAGCTATTGATGCAGATACGGTACAGCGAATAACAACAACACCTGGATGGACCGAGCGCCAACCGCAGATAACAAGAACCGGGCGTCTTATCTATCAGACAGATAGAAATGGGATACAAAATGTCTATGAACATGATTTTGAATCTGGAGAAGCTCTTCCTTTAACAGATCTTCAAGCTGGTGTATCTCAACTTTCGGTTTCAGCAGACGGAAGTAGGATAGCGTTTAGTTCAATTAATGAGGGCTATTTGGATATATTTCTACTTAAAACCCCTTTTGCAAGAAAAAAGAATTCCCAACTTACCGAAAATTATTGGGCACTTCGGAGAGCTTCCGAACCCCGATCAATTAGAGTTCCAGCAACATATTTTGCTCAAGAGTTATTTGAACAGGGAGTTATTTCTGGAGCTGAGAGAGCTCAAAAAGAAAAAGAAGAGAAAGAAGAAAATGGCGAAATCACACAAGAATTTAATAATGAAGGAGAAATCGATTTTCGAAATTATGTGTTTTCGGATGCGATATTTGAAGACAGTACCTTGATCATAGAAGATCAATATTTATTTGAGCCTGACGATAATGTAACTGAAGATGGTAGATATTTGCCTAGACCCTATAGATTAACATTTAGTACAGATATAGCTTACAGCCCTTCAATTGTTGCTTCAACGTATGGAACATTTGCATTTACTCAATTTATTGTAAGTGATTTATTGGGTGATCATCAGCTTTCATTTGGCACAAATTTTCAGACAGATCTTCGTAATAGTGATTACACTATCCAGTATGGATACTTTAAAAATCGTACAAATTATTCTGCCTCATTTTTTCACTCATCACGACAGTATCAATCTTATTTTGGGGAACTTTATAGGTTCAGAACTATGGGTTTAGGAGTAGGGCTCCAATATCCAATCGATAAATTTCGAAGATTAGACGCAAATCTTTCTTATATAAGTTTGATTAGAGATTATGATGGTGTTTCAACATATTTTGCAAGCGCAAGTAATGTAGATGCGAATACAAGTAAAGCATCATTCCTTTATCCAAATTTTTCGTATACCAAAGATGCAACTCGACCAGGTTTTATTAGTCCAATTGGTGGAACAAGATTTACAGTAGGTTTATCTGGAAGTCCAGGACTGGGGATTGATTCACCTGTCTTTGGCTCATTTTCTGCTGATCTAAGGCAATATTTAAGTTTGGGAGGGAATTCAACCATTGCATTACGCCTCTCTGGTGCAGCTTCAATAGGACCAGAATCTCAAACTTTCTTCTTAGGAGGAATGCAAGGTTGGATAAACTATAGATGGGCCGATAGTAGCATACCATTTGATCAACTTACAGATACTTTTTTCACTTTACCTGCTTTCCCCCTTCGTGGATTTGAGTATAGTTCTCTTTATGGTAACAAATACTCCTTGATTAATGCAGAATATAGGTTTCCTTTATTTGCTGCCGTAATTCCAGGTGCAATCCCAATTTTTCCTCTTTATAATATAACAGGTGCTTTATTTTTAGATGTTGGTACTGCATGGGGATTTGATATAAGCCAAAGTTTTACAAATGGACAAGATCAGATCACGATAAGTCAAAATAGTAAAGAACTAAATTTCAAAATTGGAGAAAAGGTATCATCATATTATGATACACAAACCAATGAATTTGTAGATGATCCAAACTTAAATACCATAGAGATAAACTATTATGATGGCGATATATTAGTAGGAGGGGGATTTGGATTGAGAACTATACTATTCGGCTTACCTTTTAGATGGGATGTTGGCTATCCGTACACTCGAAGTGGATTTAAAGGAAAACCAATACATTATTTCTCAATAGGCATTGACTTTTAATCTACTCTGAATAGAATATTCGGGAATTTAAAAGGCGGTCATAAAGTAAATCAGGATCTTTATAGTATACAAATGCAGCATATTCCTGAGATTTTTGTGATAAGGATTCTACATTTAAATACGTATCGATAGCCCCATTTTTAATTACAGCATATTGGTAATTGTATAGTCCTTGCTTAATTAACATATTAATCTTGTATATATCATATTCAGAATTGAATTTTAATTTATAATTGTTAGAAATTGTCCATTGATTGAAGTCGCCAATCAAATAAATATCTGAATTTTTTGGAAGTTTACCTTGTGTCTCGTAACTAAATTCTACATTTAGTATTCTGGAGGTTATATCTTGAGTTGGACGACCATACCCGGTTTCTGTGATCGTTCGAATGTCGCTAGTGAAATTTAGATAATCGTTCCTTAGTATAATTTTTTCTGGTATCTCTGTTCTTTCATAGCCAAATATTTGGGAATTCTGAAGGCTCAATCTTCTGAGATCAAGAGTATTAAATTCAACATAAGCTGGGAGAAATTGTGATTCAGTTAACTGAAAAGAGAATTCTCCTTCATCTATAAAATTATTTTGATTAGGAGTAATATTAATACCCCAAAATCGATTTTGTGAAATTCTAAAAGTAAGATTAAACTGAGGAAACTCGATAAAATCAGGATAAATATAAGTTCCACTGATTTGATCCATAGCAGAACTTAACGGCCCTGAATTAAAAAAAGTAGTAACATTTGGGTGAAGATCGCCAATGTTTTCAGTTACAAAAAAAGGAAGGTTAAATAGTTCAATCCCTGAGTCAAAGTCTGAAATGGTAATCATGTAATTACCACTAACCAAAAAATTAATATCCCTATTTGGAAAAATATACTGGTAGGAATAGTAGTTAGGATTAGATTGTGCATTTAAATTACCCCCGAGTAAAGCCAGATCGTTTATACCTTCATAAACCCATATTTCTGCTAAATTTGATCTTTTCCAATCTTGATTGTAATGAGTGAAAGTAACTCTAAATTGACCACTTAATGAGGATAATTCATCAAATCTAAGAATAAGTTGATCGGTAGAATTTAATCGTATTATAGGCGGGCTGCCGATGTAGTTTTTTCTGTAGAATTCAACCCCTTTTATACTGTGCGGAAGTAAGATTTGATCTTGTACTAAGAGTAAAGATTTTTCAGTTTTCCGTTTATTATTTTCCTTCAATACGGTGTTTAACGAGGAATCGCACATCAAAAATGCAACAATACTGATAAAGAAAAGATTAAATGCTGATAATACCTTCATACACAAACTCAGCAGATCCTTTGAGACTAATCATCTCATAAGTTTCGGATTCAGAATTATATCTAAAACTCACTTTCAATTCCCCCCCTTTAACTTGAATATTTATTGAATATTCACCACTGTTAGATTGCGATATGAAATGGGTTGAAATAGCTGCTGCTATTGCTCCTGTTCCACATGCAAGAGTTAAATTTTCAACTCCTCGTTCATAAGTTTGGAGCAAAATATTTTGATCGTTTTCTATACATACAAAATTTACATTTGTACCAGGTGGATTCAACTTTTCAGAATGTCTAATTTCACTTCCTTTTTTTATTAACCATTCTTCATTTTCAATAATAGATTTTTCGCTTAAATAAACCACATGTTCCGTATTGGGGTATACTTGAACTAATTGTTCATTGTCTATCTCAATCCAATTTGGCGAGTTTATACTTGGGAAACAAATTGTGGAATTTTGTTTCTTTTTCTCAACATAAGCACTATATATACAGTTATGGACATTAAATTTCATTGATTGGTTAAATCCATGATGGGCTGCATACATTGTTAAACAACGAGCACCATTTCCACACATTCCTGCGTCACTACCATCAGCATTGCGATAAATCATGGTAAAATCTACTCCATCAATTTGTGGTGATTCCAATATCAATAATCCATCTGCACCTATTCCATATTTTCGATCACAAAGTTGTGGCGTATGTTCAATAATTTCATCGATACTTAGGTTGAGCTTACGGTTATCCAAAACCACAAAATCATTACCAGTACCCTGCATTTTATGGAATCTAAATACATTCATGGGGTAGTTAATGCAGGTAAATGTTTCCAACTATCTGAACTTGAGATAAAAGGATCTAAACCTCTCATTAAATTTGAAAAACGTAATCCAAGCACAGTAAAAATAAGTTTTGGAGAAACATTTTGTCGAAGCAAAGGACGGCAAGCGTTCAGTTCGTTAATCATATCTTCAAGTCGAGCATTGGTTAATGTTGCTATGAATTTACTAATTGAATCAAGTTGGTCGACATTTGTAAGCAACTGAGGATTTTCTGTCTCTTTATATACCATTAAATCTCTAAGATACATCTCCATTAAATTTGTTAGTGCTATAAAAGATTCAATATTTAAAGAACTTTGCCAATCTTGGGTAATTTTTGATAAACTCTGTGCATCTTGGCTGAAAGAAAACCTTAAAAAATTAACCACACTTTTCCGATCAGATTTCAGTTTTTCGATGTCATAAAAGCGGGTATTCGCATAATTTCCATTAGAAATTTTAGCTAAGTAAGACGCATTTTCTTTAGTTAGACCATCAATCGCAACCAATCCATGTTCAATATCTTCTGTGGTTAGTGTAGCTAAAGGAATATGTTGGCATCGCGAAGTAATGGTAGGAAGTAATTGTTCATAACTAGAAGTAGTAAGAATAAACATTAAACGATCTGTTGGTTCTTCTAGAAGCTTTAGGAATGCATTAGCTGTTTCTTTTCGCATAGTCTCTACCTGCGATAAGATTATTATCACTCTATTTCCTTCATTTGGTCTAAGTCGTGCCAGTGGTCTTATTTCATCTCTAAAATAATCGATTGGATAAAATGATTGAAGGTTTTTTGAACTTGATTCTTTATCTAAAGAAGGTCTTTGATTGAAATTAATAACTTCATAGGGATCTATTAAGAGTAATTCCAAGCGAGAGCGTAACTCAGATACATCGATAGAAGTTGGCTTTGGTATGTAAACGTGAATATCTGGATGGGTAAACCAACTAGAATATTTAGAACTTTTGAATTCGCCAAGTTCACTTAAATGATCAATTCCATTAATAGCTTCTGCCAAAGCAAGAGCGAAAGCCATTTTACCACATCCATTAGCACCTGATAGTAAATATGCATGACCAATACGTTTAGAGGCTAAAATTTTTGAAATTTGTTTTTTTGCTCTAGACTGGCCTACTAACCGTCGATTTCCAAAATTGATATTCATTATTCATCCCAGATAAAATCAAACAGTAATACACCTGTTGTAATTGTTACACCACAAAATCCTATTAAGGCAAACACATCACTCTGAAAACCATTAAGACTTCCCTCTACAAAAGCTGAACGGGTTATCCTACTCAATAATAATATTAATGGTATAAAAAGAGGTATTGACAAAACAGAAAATACGGCACCTTTTCTATCCGCTTGAGAAACAATTGCAGCAGTCATTGTCGAAACAGAACTTAAGCCAATAGTACCCAGCATTAACATAATCAAAAATGCTGGAATAGATTGAATGCTTAAGTCCATAAGAAACATATAAAAAATAAAAGTTATGATATTTATAAACAGAGAAAAAACAATATTATAAATTAGTTTTCCAATATATACTACAATTCCAGATGCATAGATTCTTAGTAAATCGTAAGTATGTCTATCGGTTTCGGTTATAAAACTTCTTCCCAAAGCTGATAAAGCTGCAAAAAGGATAATAATCCAAACTAAGCCACTTTTTGGTGTTGGATCTAAACTTTGTGCTCGCAATGTGAATAAAATCAATAATAGAGAGGCTATTACAAAAGCCAACACTGTGTTCATAGCAAATCGAGTGCGAAATTCGATGCGCAAATCTTTTTTAAATACTGCAATTGAATTTTGAATCCAGTCCATTATAGAGTTTACGGAGAATCAAGATAAAATGGAGTTCGATATTTTAAATTAAGGAGATGAATAATTCGTCGATATTTAGAGAGTAGCCTAACGATAACTAAAAAATCCTATAATTAGCTTCACCAAGAAGAAGGTTAAAAGAAAATTATAGGAGGCAAATTGTGTAAGTCTTAAGAAGGTTTAAGTTTTAGCCTCTATAGATTGACTAAAGAGGATCAAAAAATTTACGTTGGTTGATTGCCCATGTGCTGTTTATATTATACACCATTGATATCTTTCGAAAAATTACTAATTCATACAAGATAACTCCATGAATTTATTTACCATGCTTGACGAAAAAACAGTTCTACCTAATCTAAAGGCTGAGAACAAAGAGCAGGTAATAAATGATCTAATCGACACTTTACGATATGATGTAGATTCAGATACTATAGAAGAAATTAGAAATTCTGTATTCGAAAGAGAAAAAATTATGTCTACTGGTGTTGGTAAAGGTTTAGCTATACCCCATTGCAAAACGAAGGCAGTAGATCGAAACTATGCTGCATTTGCACGTTTAGAATCTCCTTTAGATTTCAATTCTATAGATAATGAACCTGTACAAATTATATTTTTACTTGTTGGGCCAGATAGTAATCACTCACAGCACATTAAGTTGTTAAGTCGGATATCTCGATTGATGAATAGTACAAGTTTTCATGCAAAAATTTTAAAATCAGATACTTCTAAAATTATCATCGAAGCATTTCAAGAAGAAGAAGAAAAGTATTTTGTACTTTAAATCTTTATGAATAAGTATCAATATCTATTATCATTTATTTTCTTTTTTACGTTTACAGGTTCAGTAAATGCACAAAATCTTTCATCTATCATAGAAAAAGAAAATGAAATTGGAGCCTTTTGGTCCATCTCCGTTCGCGATTCTATGGGGGAAATAGTTGAGGAGTATAATTCAGATCATCTCATTATACCAGCTTCTAATCAAAAGCTATTTACCACTGCGGCAGTTTTAGATGGTTTAGGTGCAGATTTTCGATATGAAACTCATATTTACGGTGATGGAGAATTAAATGAAGATTATTGGGACGGTTCAATCATTATTTATGGATCTGGTGATCCAACTATTTCTGGTTTTATGTATGATGATGACCGTAATCATGTATTTAAATCTCTATTTGATCAATTAGTTGGTTATGGTATTCAGGAAGTCGGGGATGTAATAATCGCAGATGTAAGCTACTTTGATGAACAAGTGTATCCTAAAGGGTGGGACTGGGAAGATTTGAGTTTTTATTACGGAGTTGAAATTAATCCATTATCATTTAATAATAATGCAGTTGATTTAATTGTAGATGCAAACGGGAAGATTGGAAATAAGCCGTTAATCTCATGGTTTCCCAATAATACAGATTTTGTAAAGTTTCATAATCGACAAACCATCACCCCTGCAGATACACAATATGCTGAAGATTATCACAAGATATTAGGTAAAAATGAATTTATTCTAAGAAGTAAATTACCTCAGGGATACATCGAAGAGGAGTCACTTGCAGTGACGGATGCAACCGCTTATTTCTTAAGTTCATTTATTACATTCGTTAACCAGAATGGGATAATAACGAATACTAATTCAAGAACACATACTACGAGTGATACAGATTATTCTACATATAACATACTTGCTACGCATACATCTAAACCACTTTCACAACTGATAGAATGGACGAATAAAGAAAGTCATAATTTTTACACTGAAATGCTGTTAAAAACTTTGGCAGCTGAAAAAAAAGGGTTACCTGGTACTTTCAACAATGGTATTAATGAAGTTCGTCAATTTTTAGGTAGAATGAAGATTGACACTACAAATGTATTTATGAAAGATGGATCAGGTTTGGCTTCTGGTAACTTAACAAAAACCAGTATTCTAACTGATTTTTTAGTAAAAATGCAGCATCAGGTCGAATTCGAATCTTTTTACAATAGTCTTTCAATTGCAGGAATAGATGGCACAATTGCACATAGAATGAAGCCAACCCCTTTATTTAACAATTTTCGAGGTAAATCTGGTTATCTAGGTGGTGTCAGAACCTTATGTGGATATTTCATTACATCTAGTGGAGAACCATTAATAGTTAGCATAGCAACAAATAATTTTATTGGAAAAGTGCAACCTATTGATAAAATTCAAGAAGATATTCTAATGTATCTGTACGAAAAATATTAGTCGAAAAAAGAATTTGTTGTTCAGATTCATATAAAACTACAGTAGATTTCATTTTAATTAAGCCTTTTCATTTACAAATCAAACTTCATAGTTTTATGTATGCCTGATACCTCTCATATACTAATCACTGATGATGAACGCGCAATCCGCAATACGCTAAAAGAAATTTTAGAGTTTGAAGGATATAAAATCTCACTAGCCAATAGTGGGAGAGAAGCGTTGGATAGTGTCCAAAAGCATGAGATTGATTTAATATTCCTAGATATAAAAATGAAAGGGATGGATGGTTTAGAGACACTAAAGGAAATTCGTAAGCTTGGTTTTACTATGCCGGTTATTATGATTTCTGGGCATGGAACCATTGAAATTGCTGTTGAAGCTACAAAACATGGAGCATTTGATTTTCTGGAAAAACCACCTGATCTAAATCGATTATTATTAGTTACTAGAAATGCTTTATCTCAGCAAACTTTAAATCAGCAAATTTCTAAAATAAAAGAAAGATTACCGAAATTACCTGCGATCTTAGGAAAAAGTAAAGCGATTGATACCATCAAACTGTTGATTGATAAAGTTGCTCCTACTAGATCAAGAGTGTTAATTACAGGAGCGAATGGTACTGGTAAAGAATTGGTAGCTCGCTGGATTCATGAAAAAAGTAACCGTGTAAACGAGTCATTTATTGATGTGAATTGTGCGGCTATTCCTCCAGAATTGATAGAAAGTGAGTTATTTGGTCATGAAAAAGGAGCATTTACAGGTGCTCATCAACAAAGAAAAGGTAAATTTGAACAGGCTAATGGAGGTACATTATTTCTGGATGAAATCGGAGATATGCCCTTAGATGCTCAATCAAAGTTGTTGAGAGTACTTCAAGAACAAAAAATAACCCGTGTTGGGGGATCGGAATCAATTAAGATTGATGTAAGAGTATTAGCCGCAACGAATAAAAATTTAGAAGAAGAGATTAATGAACATCGATTCAGAGAAGATTTATATCATAGAGTTAATGTAATTCCTATAGAAATACCCAATTTAGACCAACGAAAAGAGGATATTCCCGCAATAGCAGAGGCATGGCTGAGAAAACTGCAGTCCGAAGATATAAGTCTTGCTGGTGTAATGCTCACGGAAGATGGGTTACAAGCTTTACAACAAAGAACATGGAGCGGAAATGTGCGAGAGTTGCAAAATACAGTAGAGCGGCTAGCAATTTTAACTACAGATGATAGGATTGATCAGGTATTTATTGAAACAGTATTAAGGACACACAAAAAAGACATTGATTTAGATAACCTTGTTCTTAAAGAAGACGATTTTCAATTGTACAAGGAAACTGCAGAGCGTATTTTTCTAAAACGCCAGCTACAAAAAAATGATTGGAATATATCAAGAACAGCGGAAGCGATTGGATTGCAACGAAGTCATGTGTATAATAAAATGAAAAAATATAACATCGAGCGATAGAATGAGTGCTGAAATTATAGATGGAAAAAAAGTAGCCTCGCTTATACGAGCTGGAGTTCGTGATGATGTAGAGCAGTGGATATCAAAAGGCAATCGCAGACCTTTTTTGCAGGTAGTGTTGGTAGGGGATGACCCCGCATCTATCGTTTATACAGGTACAAAAACAAAAGCCTGTGCCGATGTGGGTATTGAAACAAATACCTTAGTATTACAAGACACTATCTCTGCTAAAGAATTGAAAGAAACGATTCAGAATCTAAATAAAGATGATTCTGTGGATGGAATTTTGGTTCAAATGCCATTACCATCTCATCTTTCTAAATATGATGTAATTGAAAGTATTGATCATCGCAAAGATGTAGATGGATTTCACCCTATGAATGTAGGTCGGCTTTCAGTAGATCAGCCATGTTTTAGATCGTGCACGCCCGCTGGTGTCATGGAATTGTTCAAACATTATAGTATACAAGTTAAATCAAAACATGCTGTAGTTGTAGGAGCAAGCAATATCGTTGGGTCTCCTATGGCTGTAATGTTATCACGCGAAAATGCATCTGGTAAAGCAACGACAACCATATGTCATAAATATACACGCGATTTAACTGCTCATACTATTAATGCTGATATATTGATTGTTGCAGCAGGGCAACCACACCTCATTAAGCCAGAAATGGTTAAGGAGGGAGTGGTAGTAATAGATGTAGGAATTAATCGAATTGCAGACGAAACATCCAAAAAAGGGTATCGACTTGTAGGTGATGTTGATTTTGATGCCGTAAAGAAAAAAGCTAGTTGGATTACCCCTGTCCCAGGTGGTGTTGGGCCAATGACGGTAGCCATGCTAATGAAGAACACCTTACTTGCCGCCAAGAAATCGATTTATCCTGAATAATCAGGTTCTGCTATTGATATTCTCTTAGGTATTCTATTTTTGATGATTTTTTTTTGATCTTCATTTAGTGCACTATACGTGAGTCCAAATGTTTTCAAACTCTCGATGTTTCTTATTTGATTGTACGTACCAATTACTTCATCTAACATGTCAATGTAAATTCGATAAGGCGTTTCCGATTGAGTTAGAATAGAGACAATAGCTTTATCCGGTGAATCTGATAATTCTGGGTTTTGTCCATAATTAAGAATGAATTCCTCTAGGTTGTATTTTATTTCTGAAAGATCGACTAGACTACCATCCATTAGAATCTCTCCCTTAGAGTTTACAAGAATATTCATTTGATTTCTCTTATTTATGAATGGAGAATCTTCCTCATTAAGTGGAGGTAGAATTAGTGTAATTCCTGTATCTACGTTTATTGTAGTAGTAACCAAGAAGAATATTAGAAGTAGAAAGGCAATGTCAGCCATGGATGATCCATTTATGGAAGGTTCTTCTCGATGCATTTTTTTTAAAAACATAATGCTTACCTAATTGTGTTTTTATTAACAACAATTATAAAGCAAAAAAAAGGAGACACTAGAACTAGCATCTCCATGTTAAAAATGAGATAGAAAATTAATTCAAGGAATTTATCTTCTCTTTGATTTGATTTCTAACCCGTTCATTGGTAGTCAAACCATACGCTTTTTCATAGGCAGATTTTGCTTCTTCCATCATCTCATTCATTTCATAAATTTCACCAGCTCCAAAAATGGATCTCCAATTATTCGACCATGACATTAGATCTGTAGCTGATTTTAAAGCCTCATTGTTCAGCCCATTTTTTAATTGAAGTTTACCAAGAGTTATCATTGTTGTGGCATTTTTTTCTCTTTGAACCGCTTGAATAGCCCATTCAAGTGCAGTTTCTAATTCGTACTCATTGGCTAATAGATAATTGGCCCCTTGTTCCCAACCTTGCCATGAAAATGCTGGCCTATTCGTGAACTGTTTCTTTACATTATTTAAGGTTACCTCCATCGGAACTTCTACGGTAAATGGAACACTTCTGTATGCCCATTTTAAGGAAACGTTTACAGAAGTAGCAGTATACTTACTGAAAGAAAATTTCATCCATTCATATCGGCTATTCATTTCCGAGACTGGAACAGTAATTCTCAAAGCATCCTCAGATTCATCATAAAAATAACTTCCCCATGCTTCGTGATTATGTGAAAAAATAATTACCCATTCATGTTCGCCTGGAATAGTATGAAAACCGTAAGAACCTGCAGCTAATGGTTTGCCATTGATCAATACATCGTCAGAAACCGAAAACACTGTGTTTTTATTTGCTCCAGTTCTCCAAATTTTTCCATAAGGGATTAAATCACCCCAAATCTTTCTTTCTTTAATCCCTACTGAGCTGTATTCAAACGAGATTTTAGTAAATCCAATAGTGATACTTCTATTTTCTAGCGGACTCACCTGTGGTAAATCTAAAGATACAGGAAGTTGACCATGTATCTTATTACTTAGAATTGAAATAAAAAATAAAGGAATCAAAATTTTAGAAAATTTCATTGTTTTTTTATTGACAATATGGTTTGAGATCAAAAAAAATCCAAGAATAAAAAATAAAGACAGATTAGGGTGACATAATGTTGTCACTCTGGAGTGTTAAATTTGAGTAAATCATACATCAAATAGAAAATCAATGATATCAAATCTCAGACCTATCACCCGAACAACATCAAAAGAAATGAATGTATTTGTTGCGCCATTGCTACATCGAATAAAAAAAGAAAGTGCTGATGAATATGTGGAGATGCAGGAAGCTTTCGAATTGATGGGTTGGGCAAAGCTCCCCGATGACATAAAAATTGAAATCTACGACGACGTGCGTTTCATGGTTAAAGAATTAAAAGGATTATATTCAACGTGCGATCCATTTATCCAAAAACGACGTGAACGAGTACATTTTTGGGTTCAAAGTTTCATCGATAAGATTGCAACTAAGGAAGCTGTTATTAAAGCGCTAAAAATTAAAGCGATTTAAATGTAGGTTTAATTCTTAATTCAGGCACTTCTGTATCATCTGAATTATAGGCGTCTATTTCTTCTACAACGATATCCGGAGAGTGTATTCTTTCTAGTTTATCTTTAATGGTATTCATAACTCTATGCATGGTTTGCATCTTTCTCCTAAAATAGTTGTTTAGAATAAATCGGTTTATATACGATCCTATTCCACCAGCAAACAAGGATAGAAGTACAGAAAGACCTTTGGATAGCTCACTATGTTCAAGACTTAAAAATGTAATTGCAAAAAAAATCATTGCGCATGTAAATCCAGATATAAATTTAATACCAGGCCATTTATGAACATATTCTACTCTTGTATACCCATTTTCTGGAGTGAAAGAGATATGTCGAAATCCAATGTCTTTAAAATGTTGCTGCCATTCAAAAGAGGTGCCTTGTTTATTTGATTCTCCAATTGCATGTAAAGAACGACGCACTTCTCTTTCAACTTCTTCCCAATTGTCGTTGGTAATTTCGCCCTCAATTAACTGAATATCATGAATTGCTGAAGTTCCTTTTAACCAGTTGAACTTATTATCTAATTTTGGGAAGTCTTTTTGAGCGATGGCTTTACTAAGTGAATCTTGATCGATACCAAATTCTTTAGCTAAGCCAAGTAATTCCTTTTTTGTTAGTCCATCCTTATCACCATACAAATCTTTTTGTGTCTGAATCTCAGATGCCTTTTTTAGAATATCACTGATTTCTTTTTTATTAAATAGTTGTTTAGACATTTTAAGATCAAACTTTGATTTTTTGTGATGATAACTCAATGGTATCAATTTTTAATTCATCCACCTCAATGTGAGTATTTACACTATCATTATGAAGAAATAGTGCTCTTAATTGGTCAAGAAGTGTATGAAGCTTCTTTTTGTGTGATTCAAACTTTGATTTCAAGTATGTCCAACCAACTGCTAATCCAATAAATCCACCAAAAGGTGCAAAGAAGAGAGTAGTAAACTTATTAAAACCCATACCTTTCATTGTTACTAAGGTTATTATGAAAGCTAATATGAAAGGAAAAATAGACATTAATATTCTCAGTTCTGTCCATCTCTTCGAATAAGTAAATGAAGTTCTATTATTCTCTTCTTTTAAGGTAACTTTCAGTGACTCGACTTCACGTTTAGTTGACCAACTCAGTTTTTTAGAATGTAATTCTGTTTCCCCTAATTCATTTTCAGTAGACTGAAGCAGTTGAAGAACTTTGGTCATCTGTTCCGAACGAAGCTCTGTATCGAAATATTCGACGTGCTCAGTTTTTGATGTCCCTTTCAGCCAGTTAAAAGAATGTTTAAAAGTAGGTGTGTTGAAAGATTGAATAGCTAGCTGAATACTTGATGTACTAATTCCTGATTCTTTTACCAGTTCTAGTATTTCTTGCTCGGTTAAACCATTGCTACCTCCATCTAAAGACGTAGTCATCTCCAATTCAGCTGCTTTTGCTAAAATATTTTGTGTTTCATTTTTATTAAATGACCGCATGCTTTCAAGAGTTAATTAGGAACTCGTACGTGGAATTAAAAAAATAGTTTAAAGCGTTAAACTTGCATACAATATGCGTATCTTTGAAAAACCGCAAGCAAAATACCTCATTCATGAACAAGACAAGCGATTCCCCCTTCAATCGCATTTTACGACAAGGCCTAACCTACGACGATGTACTCCTTGTTCCAAATTATTCTAATGTTTTACCACGAGAAGTTGATATAAGTGTTGATCTAACTCCATCATTAAAACTTAATATCCCAGTATTGAGTGCGGCAATGGATACCGTTTCGGAATATAAGCTTGCTATTGCATTGGCTCGTGAAGGTGGTATCGCAATGTTGCACAAAAATATGTCTATTGAAGAACAAGCAGAGCATGTTCGATTGGTAAAGAGAAGTGAAAGCGGAATGATTGTTGATCCTGTGACTTTAGGAAAAGACGCAACCATTTTAGATGCAAGAAATTTGATGCGCAAGCACAAAATTGGAGGTATTCCGATAGTGGATAACTCTGGTTTATTGATTGGAATAGTTACTAATAGAGATTTAAGATTTGAATCTGAGTTGACCAGGAAACTTGGAGAAATTATGACCAGTGAAAACCTTGTAACTAGTAAAGAAGGTACCAATCTGAAACAAGCAGAAGAGATACTTCAAACGTACAAAGTTGAAAAACTTCCTATCGTTGATAAAAAGAATAAGCTTGTGGGGTTAATTACGTTCAAGGATATTGAAAAGAAAATGAATTTCCCTAATGCCTGTAAAGATGATTTAGGAAGATTACGGGTTGGGGCTGCTGTTGGTGTTACAGCTGATACAATGGATAGAGTTGATGCATTGGTTAGTGCTGGTGTTGATATCATTACTGTTGATACCGCACATGGTCATTCACAGGGTGTGTTGAATACTGTAAATCAAATTAAAAAAGCTTATCCAGATTTAAATATCATAGGTGGTAATATTGCTACAAAAGCCGCAGCTGAAGCTCTTGTTGAAGCGGGTGCAGATGTGGTTAAAGTTGGCGTCGGTCCAGGTTCTATATGCACTACAAGGGTGGTAACTGGTATTGGGGTTCCGCAATTAAGTGCAATAATGGAAGTTTCTGAGTTTTGTCAGCAAAAAGGTATTGGGCTAGTTGCAGATGGGGGAATTAAACAAACTGGAGATATCCCAAAAGCCTTAGCAGGTGGAGCAGACGTTGTTATGATGGGATCTATGTTTGCTGGAGTTGATGAAAGTCCTGGTGAGACTATCATTTATGAATCACGAAAGTATAAGTCATACCGCGGAATGGGAAGTATTGGTGCAATGAAAAAAGGATCTAAAGATCGTTATTTCCAGGATGTAGAGGATGACTTAAGAAAATTAGTGCCAGAAGGTATTGAAGGGCGTGTGCCTTTTAAAGGTTTTTTAAGTGAAGTTGTACATCAAATGAATGGTGGTTTAAAAGCTGCAATGGGCTATTGTGGTGCAGCAAATATAAAAGAGTTAAAAAGGGCTGAATTTGTACAAATATCAGCTGCTTCTTATCGCGAAAGTCACCCTCATACAGTTCAAATTACGAAAGAAGCTCCAAATTACTCTGTCTAAAATGTATGTTTTACTATGAAAAACGTACTTTTTATCCTGTATTATTTTCCACCGATGGGAGGGAGTGGAGTTCAGCGTCCTCTTAAGTTTGCTAAATATCTGCGTGATTATGGTTGGAATCCAATTATCTTATGTCCAGAGCCGGGTATATATCACACCTTTGACGAATCATTAGAAAAAGAATTAGATGCACTAGATTTAGAAATCCATAGAGTGAAGAATGCAGATATTTTTCAAAAGGCGGCAACTCATAATCGTAAAAAAATTGTTGTTTCTAATCGGAAGGCGAAATTATTAAGGAGGATTTCAAGACTCTTTTTTTATCCTGACAATAAACGAGGATGGATTAAGCCAGCAATTAGTAAAGCACTAGAAATTATTTCAGAAAATTCAATTGATGCAATATTCAGTTCTGCACCTCCTTTTAGCAATCACATAATTGGGCAACAGATAAAAGATGCTACCAATATACCCCTAGTTGTAGATTACAGAGATTCATGGACAAGGAATCATTTTCATGAAAATTTGTGGGGATGGCAAAAAAATATTCTAAGAAATCAGGAAACAAAAATCATTGCCAGTATAGATAAAATTATTTGTTTAGATAATTTTATTAAGGAGAAGTTTATAGAGGATTATCCGGAAAGTAAATCCAAAGTTAGCGTAATTCCTCATGGATTTGATCCTAAAGATTTTGACAAAAAAACATCGAACCCGATTTTAAATTATCAAGATAAAAAACTCAATTTTTTATACAGTGGTTTGTTTTATGAGCAAAATCAGCCAGATCTTTTTCTTTCTGCAATCCACAACCTTGTACGCAATAATGATAAATTTAAAGATATCATACATTTACACTTTCAAGGGGGATTAGATCATCGAATTCAAGAATTAATCAATAGCTATGGATTAGAATATTGTGTAACTGATTATGGATATGTACCACATAGTGTTGCAGTAGAAAACCTGATTAAGGCTGATGTGCTTTGGATGATCTCTAACTTTGATCCCAATTTGAAACAAATAAAATCAGGCAAGTTGTACGAATATATTGGAACCAAAAAACCTATTCTTGGACTAGTACATAAATCGGAAGCATCTCTTTTACTAGAAAAATATGGGTCAGGGTTTTGGGCTCCTCCAAACTCAGAATTAGAAATTCGGCAAACTATTTTCGAGATGATTAATTTATGGGAAGGGGATAATTTTCCTCCAGTTGATAAAAATTTCATAAAAAAGTTTGATAGAAAAAAATTGACAAAAGATCTATCATCAATTTTTAATGCAATTTCCTCGTGATTATTACATATAATGTAGCAGGTAGTAATGATGATCAATTTTTTAAAAAAGCTTTACGAACACAGATATAAGGAAGTAACCATAATTTTATTAGGTGATGGTAAAACTGGTGAAGATAATTCTTTTAACATTATTCCGAATAATATTATATCATTATTTATTGTATCATCTCTGATACTCTCGCTTCTTTTTGTAACACTAATTATTGTTACACCTATTGGTGCATTATTATCCACCGAAGATGATGCTCTTATGAGAATAGAGATAGATAATATAGTACAGAGAGTAAATATTTTGCAAGATTCGTTACTCTCACGTGATCAGCAGTTGAATGAAATGAAGAATGTAATACGCTTAAGTTTAGATACAACTTTAATAACGGATGAAAGATTTGGTTCTATCTTTGAGGCTGGTCTTAACTATGACAACGATTATACCTTTGTTGAAAATACAGCACAAACTGCAAGTAGAGTTAATCCATCAGGGATAGTTTTTTCTAATATGTTAAATGCTGCAGATGATTTCCCTTCATTTTTTCCAGTTGAAGGGACACATACCAGAGAATATGATCCAGATAATTTTCATTTTGGAATAGATATTGCTACTAACACAAATGAAATTATAACTAGTATTGCCGATGGAACAGTTGTAAATGCTAGTTGGACTATTAACGATGGTTATGTGTTAACCATACAACATGCAGCAGGTATATTAAGCGTGTACAAACATTGTTCATCTGTTACTCGAAAAAGTGGTGATGTCGTTTTAAAAGGCGATATTGTCGGTACAACTGGTGATATTGGGTTAAGTAGTACAGGACCTCATTTACACCTAGAAATTTGGAAAGATGGAATCTCACAAGACCCAGAATTATATTTAATTAAGTAACTATGTTAAATCGAAAAAAAAATAAGAAAGTGGTAAACAGAATTAGTAATTCGCCAGCGGTGAATATTATCAGCGAAGGAACTAAAGTTATGGGGAATATACATTCTAACTCAGATATGCGGATAAGTGGGGTAGTTGATGGTGAAGCAAATAGCAAAGGCAAACTTATTGTAACCATTATAGGAAAGGTAAGTGGAAATATTGCATCTGCAGATGCAGACATAGCAGGTAGAGTTGAAGGTGAAGTACGAGTATTCAATAAACTAATTTTACGAAAGAGTGCAATTGTAGATGGAAATATTTATACAAAAACATTGATTGTAGAGGAAGGTGCTGCAATCAATGGTGCTTGCCGCATGGGAGAATTATCAACTAAACTTTCTCAGTTAAACGATAAAGAATATGAGAAAAGCACCCATTTAAAAGCTTCTGGTAGTTGAATTCAGATTTTTTACCAAAGAATTACAAAGAATACCTGGGTTTAGGTGCAGAAATTGCCGCTTCTCTACTCATTCCAATGTTTGGAGGCTATTTTCTAGATCAGGTATTTAATAGTTCACCAGTAGGAATATTATTTGGGGTTATTTTAGGTATAATACTTTTTTTTATAACTACTACGCGTATTGCAAAAAAAATGAACTCTATGCATAATGATAAAGATACTTTTTAAATACCAAATACTAGTCTTTATCCTTCTGCTTGCACTCTCTTTGTTTTTATATGATTATAAAATTTGGGCTGTTTTTTGGGGTTACACTCTAAGCCTATTATTTGTATTAAGTAGTTTTATAATTATTCATAAGTTTTGGAATAGCAAAGATACCGTGTTTTTTAAGGCTTTTTTATTCTCTATTCCAATACGTTTTTTCATCGTATTAACAACCTTTGCCATTTTACTCAAAACAACAAAAATTGATGAAATCTACTTTACAGTTAGTTTCATTATTTCTTATCTTGGTCATTCTATAACCGAAATGATTTTTATCCATAGAATCCTCAAAAAGGGAAGTATCCAATTATAATGTTACAGACAACACGTCGCCTGTTTTTAACACTTCTTTTTTTATCTGTAAGCACAATCCATTTATTCGCATTTAATACCGATAGCGAGGAAAATGAACCTATTTTAGATGTTATGGGTACAGTAGTAGATCACTACTATATTAAAGTCCCACAGGTCATAAATGGTGGGTATTTATATTTGCCAAGAATAATTTTCTGGGAAAACGCTGAAGGTGAAAATAAATTCAATTTTTTCCGTAACACTAAGAAGGCGGTTGCTTCTGGTTTATTTAATGAATCAAATTATGTGCTAACTCCTTCCGCTGGTGGGCATGTAAAACTTGATCTTTCCATAACATCTCATCTTGTATATTTTTGGTTGGGCTTGTTTATAGCAATATTTTGGACCATATCGATGGCACAACGTTATAAGAAGGGCGTTGGTAAAAATGTTGAGCCTCGAGGTGCTTTGCAAAACATTTTTGAAATACTTTTCATTTTCATCCGGGATGATGTTGCGCGATCTAATATAGATGAAAAAAAAGCAGATCAATATGTTCCCTATTTTTTCACCATGTTTATGGGAATTGCTTTTATGAATTTACTTGGCTTATTCCCTTGGGCTGCCACCGCAACAGCAGACCTCACTGTAACTGCAACACTAGCACTAATGACATTTGTAATCACACAATTTAGTGGAACTAAAGATTATTGGGGACATATCTTTTGGTTTCCAGGAGTTCCAACATGGGTTCGTGCGATTCTTACTCCAGTTGAGATTTTGGGAATATTTACCAAACCGTTTGCCTTAGCAATACGTCTTTTTGCAAACATGTTATCTGGCAAAATAATGATTATTGCTATCCTTGGTTTAATATTCATATTCGCAGACATTTTTGGTTCAATAGCAGGATATAGCGTAAGTGTATTTTCTGTCGTACTTACTGTAGTTCTGTATGCCTTGAAAGTATTTGTGGCTTTATTACAAGCCTATATATTTACATTATTATCTGCTGTGTTTATTGGTATGGCAGCAGAAGAACACGAGCATCATCATGAGCATGCTCATTAAACATTTTACACAATACAACCTTAATACAATTAAATAAATATACTATGGGACTTTTAGCAGCTGGTATCGGAGCCGGAATCGTAGCCTTAGGAGCTGGAATCGGAATCGGAATGATCGGTAAAGGAGCTACAGAAAGTATTGCACGTCAACCAGAAGCATCTGGAGATATAAGAGGTGCTATGATCCTTACGGCAGCCTTCATTGAGGGTGTTGCTCTCCTAGGTGCAGTCATCTGTATCTTACTTGCTTTAGGAATTGGTCAATAATATAAGTGATTAATTCCATGACTTTTCTATTAGCTGGCGGAGGCGGTATTTTATCTTTCAATCCAGGATTTGCTCTATGGATACTTATATCTATGATCATCTTCATTTTGGTTATGATGAAATATGCAGTTCCTCCAATAATGAAGTCACTTAACGAGCGCGAAGCTAAAATTAAGGATTCTTTGGAATCTGCAGAAAAAGCTTTAGAACGTGCTGAGGCTATTTCAAAGGATAATGAGAAAACTCTACGTGAAGCTGAAGCAAAAGCTCAGCAAGTAAGAAAAGAAGCTATCGAAGAAGCAGAATTATTGCGCACTGAACGAGTATCAAAAGCAAAAGATGAGGCAGCTCAAATAATTGAGCAGGCAAAAAAGACAATTGAGCAAGAAAAAAAGCTAGCACTTACAGAGCTAAGTCAAGAAGTAGCTAAACTTGCAATTGAATCTGCATCTTTGATTTTAGATGAAGAACTCGATGAAAAAAAGAATAGTAAATTGGTCGATAAATTCATCGACGATCTTTCTAAAAATTAAATAAACTACGGATGTTAGTATCCAAAGCAGCTAGAAGATACGCCATTGCTTTACTTGAATTGAGTAAAGAGCAAAAAATGGTTAAGCAAACACTTAGTGATATTCAATTTATTGAAAATACGATAACTGACTCTAGAGAATTACAGTCATTTCTTAAAAGTCCGATTATCAAACCTGCTTTAAAGAAAGAAACACTAGTTTCAATATTTAAAGCGCATTTAAGTGAGTTAACGATGCAATTCGTCATATTGGTTGCTTCAAAAGAAAGGTCTGCGATTTTACACCAAATTGTTTCATCATATATTAATGAATACAATAACTATGCTGGAATAATTGATATTGAAGTTCGCACAGCTAAAGATTTGTCTAAAAAACAAACTAAAGAGCTTCAAAAAGCGCTTGAAAAAACAACATCAAAGAAGGTTAATCTTATTTCAACCATCCACACCGACTTAAAAGGTGGATTGTTAGTAAAAATAGATGATACTGTAATTGATGGTACAATCAAGCATAAACTTGAGCAATTAGAAGATAAATTGCTCGACTCAACGATTGAATTGAACTAGAACGACTTAGTAAAAAAAATATGAGCCAAGTCAGACCAGACGAAGTTTCAGCCATATTACGAAAACAACTATCAGGTTTCGACAGCGAAGCTGATGTTTATGATGTAGGTACAGTACTCGAAGTAGGAGATGGTATCGCACGTGTATATGGTCTTTCACAAGTACAGGCCGGTGAGCTTGTAACCCTTCCAGACTCTAAAGATGAGGATGGTAACCCTGTAACGGGAATGGTGCTTAACCTCGAAGATGATAATGTAGGTATTGTACTATTTGGAGCATCAAATGCTGTAGAAGAAGGGCAAACCGTTAAACGAACTAAAGATATCGCTTCAATGAATGTTGGAGACGGTTTACTTGGCCGTGTAATTGATCCTCTTGGAAATCCAATAGATGGAAAAGGTCCAATATTAGGTGATACTTACCGACTTCCTTTGGAAAGAAAAGCTCCCGGTGTAATTTACCGTGAACCCGTAGCTGAACCTCTACAAACAGGTATAAAAGCTATAGATTCTTTAATTCCTATTGGAAGAGGTCAACGTGAACTCATCATTGGTGATCGTCAAACGGGAAAGACTTCTGTTGCCATTGATACCATCATCAATCAAAAGGCTACACAAAACACGGAAAATCCAGTATTTTGTATTTATGTTGCAGTAGGGCAAAAAGCTTCAACTGTTGCAGGTATAATGCAAGTTCTAGAACAATCTGGAGCTTTAGATTACACAGTTATTGTATCTGCTCCTGCAAGTGCTGCAGCTCCTATGCAATATATAGCACCTTTTACTGGAGCTTGTGTTGGCGAATATTTTAGAGATACTGGTCGACATGCCCTTGTTATTTATGATGATTTATCAAAACAAGCCGTTGCATACCGTGAATTATCACTACTATTGAAAAGACCTCCTGGACGTGAAGCATACCCAGGCGATGTATTTTATTTACATTCTCGTTTATTGGAAAGAGCTGCAAAAATTATTGATGATGATGCAGTTGCTAAAACAATGAACAATATTCCTGAAGAATTAAAACCAATGATAAAAGGTGGAGGTTCATTAACTGCACTACCGGTTATTGAGACTCAGGCAGGTGACGTTTCTGCTTACATTCCAACAAATGTAATTTCTATTACAGATGGTCAAATTTTCTTAGATACAGACCTTTTCAATTCTGGTGTAAGACCCGCTATCGATGTAGGTATATCAGTATCAAGAGTTGGAGGTTCTGCTCAAGTAAAATCCATGAAAAAATTATCAGGAACATTGAAGCTAGATTTAGCTCAATACAGAGAACTTGAAGCATTCGCAAAATTTGGTTCAGATTTGGATCCTGCAACTCAAGCACAGCTTAGAAGAGGCGAAAGAACCGCAGAATTATTGAAGCAAGATGTATATCAACCCCTGCCAGTAGAACAAGAAATTGTGTTACTTAAAGTTAATGATGCAGGACTGTTAGATAAATTACCAGTATCAAGTATTGGTGAATTTCAAACTCAATATTTAGAGACGGTTAACGCAAAATACTCAAATGAAATGGCTGATCTAGCAAATTCTGGTATCTTAAGCGACGAATTTGGTAATAAGGTTATTGAATCTGCTAATAATGTAATTGACCAACTTATTGCAACAGAGGACGCTTAAAGTATGGCTAATTTACGGGACATCCGAAACAGAATAGGTTCTGTAAACAATACGCAGCAAATTACTAAAGCTATGAAAATGGTTGCTACTGCTAAGTTGCGTAAAGCACAAGAGCAAATGGTTCAGACCCGTCCATATGCAGCAAAAATACAAGATATTGTTGGTAAGTTGGTTAAAGGTTCAGATGTCTCTAATAAACTTATGCATGTAGATGAAGATGTTTCGTCTGTACTTATGATTATTGTAGGTTCGGATCGAGGTTTATGTGGCGGATTTAATAATAATTTATTTAAAGAAGTCGAAAAAGAAATTGAGAAAAGATTTCAATCATTTCGTGACAAAAATAAGTTAGGTCTCATTACAATTGGAAAGAAGGCTACTGCTCATTTTTCCAAGAGGAATTATAGTATAACATCTTCACATCCAGGGTTTTTTGATAATTTAGAGTATAATACCACTTCAGAAATTATGACATCAGCTATACATTCTTTTTTAGTTGATGAATATGATGAGGTATACATCGCTTATAATGAATTCCGTTCAGTTATAGCTCAAAATCGAAAAATCGAAAAATTATTACCTATTGATCCTAGAAATCTTGAAGGTGATGAAACTTTTGGATCTATTGACTATATTTACGAGCCTGATTCCTCAGAGATACTAGATCAATTACTGCCATTACATTTGAATACACAATTATGGAAAGCAGTTCTAGAATCTAATGCTTCTGAACAAGGTGCAAGAATGTCAGCGATGGACAGTGCTACAGAGAATGCTAAAGAATTAGAACGCGAACTAAGACTTAAGTATAATCAAGCTAGACAAAGCGCAATAACTACTGAGATTTCTGAAATAGTTTCTGGTGCTCAAGCACTTTCAGATTCCTAAAGTTTATTGGAGAGTTGGCAGAGTGGTCGAATGCGGCGGTCTTGAAAACCGTTGAAGTGCAAGCTTCCGGGGGTTCGAATCCCTCACTCTCCGCATGGAAATAGCCCCAGTTGGGGCTATTTTTGTTTTAAATAAATGAACTAAATTAACGTTGTACAATGTGCAATAGCGATTATTATGCGGTTACTTCTAATATCTTTTTTTCTTTTATCTATTAATTCCACTCTAAGTGGTCAAGATACTCTTGCTATTAATTTAGATCAGTTTCTCGAATTGTCATTAAAAAATGCAGGACAACTTAAACTTGCAAATAATGATATAAAGCTAGCAAAAAATAGAAGGCAACAAACTGAAGATCAAAGATTTTTGCCTAAATTGGATTATAAATCAGATCATGCGCTTGTTGCTGGAGTTAAATCACCAGGTAATTTTCCAGAAGAAAGTATTTATTTAGATCCAGATGCCAAGAATGACTGGAGTAAACCTGGTATTTTTACACGATTGCGTATATCAGGAGTTCAACCAATATTTACTTGGGGTGCTGTAGGAAAAGCTATCGAAGCAGCGGAACTTGGAATTCGAGCCGTTGAACAAAAATCTGAAGCTACAAAAAATGAAATTCAGATTCTTCTAAGTGAACTTTATTTCAGCTATGTGCTATCCCTCGAAATTGAAAGGCTTCTAAGAGATGCAGATGATAAAATGGGTCAAATAGAGCGTGCAATGGATAAACAAGAGAGGGAAAATCCAGCAGATTTGGACGAATCGGACGTCTTTAAATTTCGAGTTTTTAAAGCACAATTTGGTATACAAAGAGAAGAAGTAAAACGGAGTTTAGAATTTGTAAGAGAAAGTTGGAATTATGCTTTGAGAAATGACAATGGAATTATTTATGAACCAATAACTCGTTTTCTTGATCCACTATTCTCTGACATTTCAGAATTATCATATTACCAAAATTCCGCAATGGTAAATCGACCTGAGTTAAAAGCTATAAATTATAGTCAAGATGCGCTAAGTATGTACATTAGTTCTTTAAGAGCACAGAATAAGCCCGGCTTATTTTTAGGGTTTACAACTACATTTGCTAGTACACCTGTTCGTCCAAGACAACCTAATCCATTTATTCGCACGCCTGAGAATACGTTTAATACCTCTGTTGGTTTTACAATCAGACAAAATTTAAATTTTTTTCAAGCTAAAACCTCAATCCAACGTAGTAGATTAGAAGGTAATCGATTAAAATATATTGAGGATGCTGTAAAAGACGGGATTATGCTCGAGTTGAACGACTCTTTTAGGATAGCTGCTATTTCAAAAGCTAAAGTAGATCAAACTCAAGAAGCACTTAAAATTGCTAAAGAATGGCTTCGCTCAGAACAATTAGATTATGATTTGGGTTTTGGGGAATCGAAAGATTTAATTGATGCGGTAAGGCAAGAATTGGAACTTCGACTAGAAGAAAAGCAAAGTATTTTTGAATATAACCAAGCGATGGCAACACTTAATAATGTAGCAGGTTTACCGTTATATCACCAATCAGTAAAGAATTAAACAATGGATTTATGAGAAGTATTAAAATAATAACAATTATATTTTTTGTTTTAGGGCTTTCATCCACTGTTAGTGCCCAACAAACTTCAGATAGCATTAAAATGATGCTTGAAGCTAGAGATACACAAATAAAAACTATCCTCGGTCCTAAAGGTAGTGAGTACACAGAAGCACAGAGAGATACTTTGAAATCCATAATAAACGGAATTATAGATTTTGAAGCCATGAGTAGGGTAGCACTTGAAGAGACTTTTGATACAATATCAGAAGAACAAAGAGTGGAATTTGTTGATTTATTTTCGTCCATCATTAGAGATAACTCTCTTACAAAATTAGACATTTATCGTGCTACTATAACCTATAAGAGCATTAGCATTGATGATGGTCAAGCACTTGTTCAAACTATGGCCGAACTCGATGAAGTTCGTACCCCTGTTGATTATAAGATGAAATGGAAAAGTAATGAATGGGTTATCTCCGATATGAGTATTGACGATGTGTATACAGCTGAATCATATAATCGACAGTTTCAAAGAATAATCGCAAGAAGAGGTTTTGATGCTTTAATGGAAAGTTTAAGAAAAAGAGCAGCACGTTAATACAACTTTTTTTGAGTTCTGAATCACCGTATCTTATGGAAAAATTATCGGTGCTTACGTCTGTAAAAAGTGAAAAAAAAGGAAAAGAAGGCTACGTTTATGTAAGCTATGGTCATCCTAAATATTTAAAGCATACGATTGCTTCAGTTAGTTCTCTTAGGCGTTACGATAAAGAACGTCCCATCGCCTTAGTATGTAACGAAAAGCATAGAAAAATTTTAGAAGAGTATAGTTTATCAAGACTTTTTGATGTAATTCACCCTCTTCCTGAAGAGCATGCCTCAATAGTTGGATTTAAACACAACATTCATAACTATATGCTCTTTGAAAAAAATATCTTTCTTGATAGTGATATAGTTTGGTGCAAAAATCCAGCTTCACTATGGACCTCCTTTTCTAACCACGGCTTCACTATTACAGGAAATCTAATTTCAGATAGTTTTTTTGGAGCCACCAAGGGCGTAGGTGTTCTAATTGATGTATTCTTGCGTAGAAGAAAAAGAACATTAAATAGATTTGGTCTTACTTACCTTAGTAGAGTACAATCTGGAATAATGTATGCTTCAGACTATGAACTCACAAAAAAAGTATGTGAATTAGCTAGTGAAATGTTAAATCGAAAAGATGAAACACATTTCCGAAGTCGAAAAATGGAAAAGGGTCGAACAATGGAATCTTGTGAATGGAGCCTGGCTATGGCAATGAGTAAACTTAATATTCCTGTTTATCCATGGCTTCAAGGGCATGAAAGCCCACAATTGGATTATATTTCAGAATTAACCGAACATGATGATGATTTTCAATATGTACAATGTAAGTATTATTCTCATGAATTTGTCTTTTCATTTCGAGGATTAAAATCAAGAAGGGTTAGAAATTTTCTTTATTCAATTTTTGGCTTGATTACAGGCATGGGTGATTACCTGTACGTAACACCTTATTGCATACATTTTGGTTGGTATCATCAAAAAGTACCTTTTGAGACTTTTTCAGAAGTAGTTTGGAAAAAAATTACAGACAATTCACTATCATTACGACCTGAATGGGATCGTACAGATATTGTGAATCGATAAGTAGAAGAACTATGTTTTACTTTGTGATAACTGTGTTGGAATCAATATTACATTTTTGAATGATAATTTATCGATAACGATTTTTGCACCTTATTTTCCTCCTAGGCAAAGGGTTGGAGCTATTAGACCTTATCGTTTTGCAAAATATCTATCAAAAATTGGTTGGAAGGTTTCAGTGATATGTATCGGTGATTCACATAATTCTTTAAGTGAGAATCAAAAAGAAGATCTGAATGATGTGAAAGTTTATAATTTAGTTCCTCCTGTAGATCGCACATCAAAGAAAAAGAATATTCAACCAAAAAAAGGTCAAAAAGAAGACCGCATTTTATCTTGGTTTGATACTCAATTTCCAATTGATACATGGTTACCATTTTTATATGCTAAGAAAGGAGAAATCGAATCTATACTAATTGAAAATAAAGCAGATATTTTATTTTCTACCTCTGATCCTTGGTCTTCAGCATTTATTGCAAAAAATATTTCATTGGGAATGAATCTGCCATGGGTAGCTGATTTTAGGGATCCATGGACTTTATGTGATACACGTTTTTTTAAAAAAGGGAAAATTGCACAAAGAATAGAAAAACGTATTGAACGAAAAGTAATTGAGACTGCAAATATGGTCACATTTACATCCACAACTACAGAGAAAAACTATTTAAAATTTTATCCGGAGTTGGCTGGAAAAACTGCTACGATAAGGAATAGTTTTGATGTAAATATTTCCGACCCTCTTAAAAATGTAATAAAAAACAATAAGTTAGTTATTCTTTTTTTGGGACAATTTAGGGCATTATCTTCTGCTGAATCTATTATAGAATTATTAAGTGCTATTAAGATAAGTGCACCTAAATTATTTAATGCTTTAGAGGTGCATTCATTTGGTGATTTAGATCATATTGATAAAAATTTTGCAGAACAAAATGAAGTGTTAGGAAAATTTTTTACTCGCCCAAAAGTAAGTTATGAAGATGTAGGAAAGGAAATTGAAGATTCGAATGTCTTATTACTGAGTACAAAGCCCGAACGTAATGACATTATTCCTGCAAAACTATTTGATTATTTACCTTCTGGTAAACCTATTCTATCATTAGTTCATAATCCAGAGGTTCATAAGATTATGGAAGAAACTAAGGCAGGTGCGCAACTAACTACTCATAACTTAGAACAGGTAATCGATTTTCTATATTCAATATATAAATCTAACTTAGATTTTACACCCAAGGCGAATAAAATAGCTACTTATTCAGCATACCACAGGTCCACTGAGTTGGATGTACATTTAAGAAAATTACTATCTGATGTCGGATAAATCACTTTCAGAAAAAACAATGGTTGTTGTTTTCTCAAGGGTTTTAACCTCATTAATTGATCTTACTACTGCAGTAGTAATAGCTCGTTTATTATCAAAAACTGATTTTGCTATTGTTGGTTATCTATTGATGGTATACGAAGTTGCGCGATACGTTGCGACTTTGGGTTTTCCTGAAAGCATATTTTATTATTTTGAGAAGCTTACAAAAAATTATCGCAAAGCATTTACGGTACAAACTTCAGTAATTCTAGGTATTACGGGGTTATTATCTGCAGGAATTATTTTATTGATTATGTTTTTTGCGGATTCGTTGATTACTAAATTCGATCCATCCGTTAGAGAGTCTATTAAAGCATTACTTCCTATTATTGCAGGCGTAGCAGTACTTGAAATTCCAACCTGGCCTGTTCATAATGTATTATTGGCATCAGACAGACAAAAAGAAGCTGGATGGTATCAAATCATAACGAGTTTAATGTCCTTTATGGCATTAATTGGACCTCTTGTACTCGGTTATAATGTGGAAACAGCACTCTATTCTATGCTTGGTTATGCGGGAATTCGATTTACTGGTTCAATTATCTGGATGTGGTTAATCTTACCTAAAGGAAATTTAAGAACACCTGTAGGAAACCTTAAAGAACAAATCAATTTTAGTATTCCTCTTGGAGTTTCAGCTTTAGTGAACCAATTTAATAAATGGGCAGATAAATCGATTGTAGCATTTTTTTTAACAGAACAAGCTTTTGCGGATTATCTGATAGGAGCTCAAGAGGTTCCGATAATACGAGTTATTCCTTTTGCAGTTGGATCGGTATTGATAAGTAGGTATGTCTATTATCAAATGAATAATAAAAAAGAAAAACTTATTGATTTATGGCATAAAGGTATTCAGAAAGTGTCAATTTTGATAATACCATTATCCATTTTCTTTATTGTTGTTGCTCCACAATTTATTTCATTTCTTTTTGAGTCTGGTGAGACGAATTATCAAAATGCAATTTTACCGTTTCAAATTTATAATCTTATAATACTAATTCGTGTAGCTCATTTCGGGAGTATATTACAAGCTTATGCCGACACAAAAGGAATATTCCAATTATCTGTACAGCTCGTACTATTAAATGTGATACTTAGTATACCATTTACTTTTTTATTTGGGATAGTTGGTACAGCAACTGCCACCTTGCTAGCTAATGTTATAAACTGGGTATTTACAATTAAAAAAATAGGGGGGCACTTAGGAATACATGCAAAAAATGTTATACCGATTATACATTATATAAAAGTTTTAGGGTTGAGTATAATTATTGGAGTAATAATCTATCTACTCAATCAATATTTCATTTTTAATGATCTGTTATCAATGACGATTTCTTTCGTTATTTTTATAAGTCTATACCTTTTATTTGGTAGTATTTTTAAAGTGTTGAATAAAAGCGATTGGCTAAATTTAAAGTCGTTAATTAGCTTTAAATTCCTGTGGAAGTAGTTAAATTTTTTCAATTGATGGATTAAAGAAAAATCCACTAATTACTCCTCTTAATATTGTTTTTAACTTTAAAAATTTGAATTTACCAGAGGTTATGATTGAAAATGAGGTTGAAAACACCCCAGTTAAAAAATCTAAATAAGCGATAAAACCTATGTGTTTTCTTCGTACATAGGACTTATTCCTATATAAGTAAAAATAGTTTGCTATACGATTTGGGTTATTTTCTATGATTATCCCAGGAGGGGCAGAGATTACTCTTTTATGAACAACGATACTTTTACTGACAAGAAAATTTTCAAAATATTTCGATATTCTTAAAGTGAACTCATAATCATCATTCCAAATAAAAAAATCTTTTATAGGTAGGCCGACTTTTTCAATTGCGTTTCTATTTACGAACAGTGAAACAAAAGTAGAACAATTTATTTTTAAAAGATTGTCTGCAAGCTTGTCGCCCCAGCCAGGGTAAAAGTTTTTATTTTTTGAAAAATCGATGATAGGTACATTCATTGTAATGCCATCATCACCAATTACTAAACTATTCAAAAAGCCAGAATTTGGATGCTTTATTGCCGCTTGTTCTAATTCAGCTAAGGAGGAGGGATTCGGCTCCACATCATCATCCATACACCAAATCCAGTCTGCATTATGTTCAATTGCAGCTTTTATCCCTGAGTTTTGACCTCCAGCACTCCCTATGTTATCTTGTTGAACAAGTACAACATTTTTTTTTCCTGATAACCATTCACTTGTTCCGTCGGTACTTCCATTATCTACTATAACTATATGGTCTGGTTTACGTGTTTGGTTTTCAACTGCAGAAACTGCTTTTTTTAATAAATTTAATCTGTTGAATGTTACTAAAACTGCTACTACTGTCATCTAATTGACTTAATTATTTGGATGATAAAATTTGTTTTTCAAAGATTGATAGGGCTCTAGCTGCTGCTTGATCCATATTATAATATTGATAATCAGCCAGTCGACCTGCAAATATTACATTATCAAGCTGTTTAGTTTTTTGTTTGTATTTATCAGCAAGAATTTTATTCTCCTCATTAGGTATTGGATAGTAAGGGGTATTTTTCCCAATCTCATACTCTTGAGGGAATTCATAAACAAAAGAAGTAGACTCAGCCTTTTGCCCTGAAAGATGTTTAAATTCAGTTATTCTAGTGAAGTTAAATTCATTAGGGTAATTAACTTGTGCAACATCTTGATATCTGTCTTGTTTTAAATTTTTAAATGAAAAATCTAAACTGCGATAAGGAAGAGGTCCAAATTCATAATCAAAATAAAAATCTAAAGGTCCAGTATAAATAATTTTTTTAAATGTAATCTGGTCTTCAATCTCTTTATAATTTGTATTTAGTAAGAGTTTTATATTTGGATGATTAATGATGTTTTGAAACATTTTTGTGTAGCCAAATTCAGGTATTGCTTGGTACGTATCTTGAAAATACCTATTGTCTCTGCTTAGATATATTGGAACTCTACTGGTTACCGATTTATCAATTTCTTCTGGTTTAACACCCCATTGTTTAAGAGTATACCCTAAGAACACATTTTTATAGACATAGTCTGCTAGAAATTTCAAGTCTTCAGATTCTTCTTCTAACAATTTGAGAATGGAAACCTTTTTCCCATATCCAAATCTCTCAGTCAATGTTTTTTCAAGGTTTTGAGCAAAAGATAAAGGAAAGACAGAGTAAATAGAGTTGTAATTAAAAGGAATTGGAACTTGTTTACCGTCTATGCTCGCTAAAACTTGATGGAAATAATGCCTCCATGTTGTAAATTCAGATAAATAATCCCATACTTTTTTGCTATTTGTATGGAATATATGTGGCCCATATTTATGAACTAGAATACCATGTTCATCATAAAAATCATAAGCATTTCCTGCGATATGATTCCTTTTTTCAACTAATAATACTTTTTCATTACAGATATTTGCTATACGTTCTGCCAGAATTGATCCAGTAAAACCAGCACCTACAATTAACCAATCAACATTCATAATTTTAATTTATTCAACTTTTAAGGGAGATTTTTTGAAAATGCCTTTATATCGATCATACCATTCTGGCCATGGTAAGCCAACGAGTAGTAATTCGATCATAAATGCATCAAATCTAATGTTCATACTTAACATTACGCCGTAGTGCATTCCTACCAATGCTAAAATGGCATATGGTCTAGTTTTTCGAAACCATACAAGAGGTCCTATGAACTCAGTAAATATCCCAATAAAAAGCATTAGTGTAGCAGCAGGGATACTATTTAAAGCTAGCGTCTGCACAAAATTATAATCGAATGCTCCTTCCCGACCTAAAATATCTGTGCCTTTTTCGGCTATCCAAAGCCATAAATGCCGACCATCAATCCAAGATGGTCCAGTTCCAATAAGTTTAGACATTGAAGCAGAAAAGTATCCTAAACCTATATAGAATAAAGTAAAGCCAAATATAAATCTATATAAATGAACTTTGTCTTTGAAGAAGATCATGCCGACTGCAAAACTGAAAAGAGCCATTCCCGGTAAGTTTGCGCTATGGGGTATTTCACCAATAGAGAATCTAGCAACATATTGAATATGCAGAAGAATGAATACAAACATGTAGAGCCAGTTTGGTCCTTTTCTAAAAAATGCTGCTATCATAACTAGCGTGATCAATCCTGCATTTATTAAAGGAAGATTATTTCCATGCATGAAAGAAATATCAATCATTGTTGCTATTCCAAGTGGTAATACAACATCGGTAATTTTTAAAGTGTATAAGCCCCAATACCAAGCTAGATATATAACATTGTATAGGACAAAGAACTCGAAAACCTTAAAGTAAATGTTTTGTGCTTTACTAAGCTCCTCTGTTCCACCATATAGATTATTTGAAATTAACTTTCCGATATTCATAATCATTGAAAATAAGATGAGCGCTCAAAATTTGGATTAAATACTGTTGAATCTTTTGTAAAAAGTAAAAAAGGAACATAGTGAACAGTTACACTGTCATTATCTAAAATTCTGCCATTCACTTTATAAATCATCCAGTCATTTTTTGAGATATATTCCTCTCCAAGCATTGTTCGTAATGCTGAAACACGGTTTGAGTTCCATGTTTTAGTTTTTGAAACAAAATTGGAGTAATCGATTTGATCAACACCTATTTCTTTCATGGAAACTGGGTCACCTTGTAATTGTTCGATACTCGTTGTATTCCATAATAGGGTATCTGTAACAGAAGTTACATCTCGAACAATAGCTCTTGTCCATGGATTACCGGCTTTTGAAAACATTGGATATATACTAAAAGGCCAATATTCGCCTTCATGTGTTGCGACTAGCGCTCCATAAATAATAAATGAAATCAGCGTTATTCTGACTGATTTTTGAATAAAATTCATAATGTATGTTAGAGGAAATGAAAAATAAGTTTGATAAGTTAAGGGTTTATGGTAAACAAAGTATACAAATGAGCAATTTTTTAGTCATGGCTTTACGTTTAGAGAAAAAATTCTTAAAAACTATATGAGGTTCAATATTTATTTTTTTGCATTATTAATTGTGTTTCTTTTAAATGTCGATTTAATGGGGCAGGATCTATTTAAAAGAGTTTATATCGACGATTTTCAGTTAGACCATATTGGTGAGCTGCCCATTAACTGGTACAATCAAAAAGGTGAAGTTAAGCCTAATACCTATACAGGTGAGTTAAGAAAAACTTATAATTATGTAATAGATAAAGAAGAGGAAAATATTTTTCTCCGTTTTGATGGGGTCCGAGGTAAACATTTAAGTTATCCCTTTTTTGAAGATATAGAGGTCAATATAAATGAAACCCCAATTTTGAGTTGGGATTGGAGAATTCATGATCTTCCATCAGGTGCAAATGAAGATAGTAAAAAGAAAAATGATGTAGCTGCAAGTATATATGTTGTTTTTGATTTAGGTTATATTATGTTTAGAAAAGTTCCAAAATCTATTCGTTATACCTGGAGTTCTACTTTACCAGTTGGTAAAACACTTTCAAAATTTAATGGCAATCAAAAAATTATTGTAGTAGGTAGTGGAGAACAAAACATTGGTAATTGGCAAACATTTGAAAGGAACATAGTTGAAGACTATAAACGGTTATTTGGTGATTCACCACCTTCAAAACCGTTAGCTATTTTACTTTTAAGCGATGGAAATGATACAGATGATAGGGTTAGTGCAGATTACGACAATATTTTACTTAAATCACATCGGTCAAATTAGTGGAACTTTCGTATTTTATGTTTAATTGATCTAATTTTTTATGAATCAAATTTTGAGGTTTTTCCAACCTCTTTTAGCACTAAATATCTCACATCCTTTCTTGGTTATTGGGTTAAGTGTATTAATAGCTATTGTAAGTGGTTTTTTTGCTTTACAATTAAGAGTAGATACAGATATTGCTAATTTGCTACCTAAAGATCATCCTAATGTTCTGGCATTAAATAGTCTAAAGGAAATAGTTGGAGGGGAAACTGAGATGCAGGTGGCGATAAAATCACCTAGTTTTGAAGCAAATAAAGCATTCTCAGAAGCTCTTATTCCGAAAACGCTAGAGCTTTGGTATTCACGATATAATGATTTTTATTTTAAAAATGCAGAATATAAAAAGGATACGGAATTAGTAAAAAATAATGCTCTTTATTTAGCGAGTAAAGAAGAGTTAGAGGAGATTACTTTTTGGTTAGAGGACGAAATCTATTATGCCAAAGAAGAGGCAAATCCTTTTTTTGTAGATTTTGAAGACGATTTCGAAGATGATCTAGAACAAAATGAGGATCCAGCAGAGGGCTTCAAGGAAAGTTATGACATATTGGTTCCGTCTGAATATCCTGTAAATGAAGATAGCACTATTATGGTGCTTAAATTTTTCCCAACCGGATCCAAAAGTGATATACGCTACTTAGAAGATATGTTTGGAGTTTATGATTCTCTAATTGTTGCTCTAAATCCAGCTTCTTTTCATCCAGATATGGAAGTTCAGTTTGGTGGTCGACTGAAACGACACTTGGAAGAATTGACTTCAATAATGAGTGATGTACTTGGAAGTTTTCTTTCTGGAATTAGTAGTGTTGTTCTGTTAGTGATGGTATACTTTTTTTCTAAAAAATATTTACACTATAGAAATGGGAATCCAAAATATCGAAAACATAGTGTTTGGAGCCATGTAATACGAATGCCTATTCCAGTTCTTATAATCGGAATCCCTTTATTTTTTAGCCTAGTTTGGACGTTTGGTATCACTTATTTTTATTTAGGAATGTTGAATACCATGACTTCTGTTCTTGCCGTAATTCTATTTGGTTTAGGTATCGATTATGGAATACACTATTACGCAAGATATATTGAACTACGGTCCAGTGGTTTAAGTGTTGAGGAAGCGGTAAAAACCACAAATTCTAAAACTGGGGAAGCTATTCTGGTAAGTGCTTTTACCACTGCTTGTGCTTTATATGTGTTGATGTTTGCAGATTTCAGAGGTTTCTCTGAATTTGGATTTATTTCTGGAACAGGAATTTTACTGGCTCTTTTCGCAATGTTATATGTTCTTCCATCATTGCTTGTGATTTTTGAAAAATTAAATTTGATTCTTTTTAGCAAGAATGACCAAGCACCTAACATTGAACCACATAGATATCCATTTGCAAGAATTATTGTTATATTTGGGTTTATTATTTCGATTTTTATTATCGGTTATTCCAATAATTTGAGTTTTGAATATAATTTTGGAAATCTAGAGCCAAGATATCCCGAATATGAAAAATTTCGAGAGGTAGCAGGTCAAATAGATGAACCTAAACGTCGAAATCCAGCATATATAATTGCTGAATCTGATAATGAGGTTAATTTATTACTTGAGGAGCTTCGTTATCTCTTTGAAACGGATACGGCTTCTCCTACCATTCAGAGTGTTGAATCACTACAGGAACGTTTTCCCTCCACAATAGATGAGATTGAAGAAAAATTAGAAGATATTGCTTATATACGCGAGCTATTGGAAGACCCCTTTATTGTAAATCGTGAAGATGAGGAATTAGACAAACTACGAGACGCTGCGCAAACTACTGAACCTCTTACGATAGATCAAATTCCAGATTATTTAAAAACACGTTTTATTACAAAAGATGGTGAAGTAGGTCGATTTGTGATTGTATATCCTTCAGAAGGTCTTTCGGACGGAAGAAAATCGATAGCATTTAAAGATGATGTTGGCAGTGTAACCATAGAAAATGGAAAAACTTATTATGCAGCTAGCACGAGCATTGTTGCAGCATCCATGCTTGATCTTATGCGGACTGAGAGCCCTTATATGGTTGGAGCAACGTTCATTATCATTTACCTTTTTATGATTTACACATTTAGATCCTTTCGATGGTCTTTGATATCTATGTTGCCATTATTAATTGGACTTCTCTGGTTGTTTGGCTTGCTTATGATTTTCGACCTTCAATTCAATTTTTACAATCTTGTGGTATTACCAGCAATTTTAGGAATTGGTTGTGATAGTGGGGTTCATTTAGCTCATCGATATAGAGAAGAAGGAAAGAATAGTATGTGGCAAGTACTCTCTAGTACTGGGCAACATATCACTATGGGTAGTTTTACAACGATGCTAGGATTTGCTGGCTTGGTTCTAACTGTACATCCAGGCCTACAATCAATTGGGATTATGGCTGTTTTAGGCATAGGGATGACCTTACTTACCTCTATTTTATTTCTTCCGGCACTTATTCAATGGTTAGAGGACCGCGATTGGATTCGATACTAACTCTTTAATTGTTTTATTAGATATTGAGCAATGAAATTATTTTTAATTCCTTTTATAGTTTTTTTTTACTCTACTGCTTACGCACAAAATCCTCTTCAAAATTTTGAAGCAATTATTGGTGGTGAGTGGTGGCTAGGTGACGACAGTTTTCAAACGTTTGAATGGGGGGTTGGGGAATTATCTGTTCGAGCTACTGGATATTTGGTTTTAGAAGGTAAAGCAGTTAAAAATTCTGAAGGGGAGTGGTTTTACCACCCTGGAGATAAAAAAATCAGAGGTTTTTTTACGGCTCAAAATATGCCTATTACTTTTTTTGACTATGAAACTACCTTCGATGAAGATGGAAATATGATAAATACCATTGTTGGTTATGGATCTAATTCAGTGCGTTTAACATATCATGAAACCTGGGAATTTATTTCAGAAAATACTTTTAATTGGACATTATCTTCAATTGAAGAGGATGGAAGCTTTAAATTGATTATAAAAGATACTCATAACAGAAAATGAGCTATTCCAACTTTTTAATATTTATTTTATTAAAAAAATATTAAGAGGTATTATTTAAATTTTTTGCTGTGATGGATTACTAACATAAAGTTTCGACTTAATCAATAGATATGGTTTCTAAATGAACTGGAATGATTACCTCCGATTCTGGAGATAATTGGCCAATATCTTTAATAAAAGGAATCAATTTTAAATCAATTGCAGCTTGTTGTGAATAGCCATAAGGCAGTCGAAAATTATCCCAATGAGTTGGGATAATGAATTTCGGATAATCTGTTCCTTTAATTAATCTTTCATTGTAATTATATAAACCAAGTTGTGATTGATTGACACCAGCTAGAAGTATATCTGGATTTAAGTCGAAGAGTTCGCGTTCTATAAAATTCATAGAACCCATAGTAAGGATGGTATGATTCTTAAATCGAGCCAAGAAAGAAAGTGAACCACCTTCAATGAATTCAGAAATTCTAAGCGGTGCTTCTGGGGGCTCATTGTAGACTCTAGAATCGATATAGTGTTTTTGATTTAGAGCAGAATGAAGAGATGGAACAATCCTTACAGAGAAGTTTTCAAATTGATAATCTTCCCCGCCTTTTACAGGATATAATTGGGTGTTAGGTATTCCATAAGCCCTTAAAATGTTGACCGTAGTTTCAGTTCCTATGACTTTAGCACCAGTTTTATGCGCTATATATGGCACATCGGAGAGATGATCAAAATGGGAGTGATGCACTAAAATAAAATCCGCTTTTGTAATAATGGTATCAATGCTAGCTGTATCTGATTCAAAGAAATCATTGCGCATTACAATAGGACGATTATCATCTGGACTGATACTTGGTCCATTTCCCAATTTAATTCTTGAAATGTAGGGGTCGACTAGAACAGTAATGGTTCCATCATCTATGATCCATCCAGCAGTTCCTAAATAAGTAAGTTTGATTGGGGGTTCTTGAGCTACAGATGAAACAGAAATAAACTTAATGCAAAAAATAAAGACACTAAGTATCTTAAGTTTAAGACTTAGATTTACATACTTTTTGCAAATGTACTTTTTGAGGAAGAACCAAATCATAATGTTAGTTTTTAGGGCGAATAAAATAGTAACGGTTTATGGCGTCTGAATTTGCTTCGACTATATCAATTAGTCCATCATTGTTTATATCTACACTAATGATGTCATAGGTTCGAAGTTTTTCTTCAGCTAATGGAATATGATGCCATTCTAGTCCATTACCTTTGTTTAGATAAATTGCATTTTGACTCCCGGAATTTCCAATGATGATATCTGGCTTATTATTACTATCTATGTCAATAGTTGAGACAGCATAACTCTTAGAATTACTCGCATCGAATTCTATCCATTCTGAATAAGGAACTTCATCGCTACCGAAATATATACGATTTGGTTCATCAATATTGGCCAGAATGATGTCAAGTATTCCATCTGAATTGATATCAGAAACTGCAACAGATCTGGTATTATCGCTTCCAGTTCCGAAAGGGAGTCTCACGGAAAAATCCAGAGCACCATTATTTAGGTAAACATAATTTTGCTGAAAATCCCGGTTGGCTAAAATCAGATCTAAATCTCCATCAGCATCCATATCTGCTGTTTCAACATCAATAGTGGAGTCATCAACACTTCCAAAACTTAAGGTATTATCAAAGTTTCCTTCTCCATCATTCAGGCATATTTCATTAGGTCGGCCTCTATTCGTTATCAAAATATCAATGTCTCCATCTTGATCTATATCTTCTAAAGTGAGATTTCTAGTTGGCTCGTAATCTTTACCAAAATTCGATACTAATGTGAAAACTCCAAAACCGTCATTAAAAAAGAGATTATTTGGGGCCATGTCGTTTCCAACAGCAAGGTCTAAATCACCATCATTATCAAAGTCGCCGAGTTCAGCTGCATAGCTCGTTGATCTAAATTCACCAAGATTTTTTTCAACGGTAAAAATGCCACTACCATTATTTATGAACATTCGGTTTTGTCCTGGCCAATGCCTACCGTTAGCAACTAAAATATCATTGTCCCCATCTCCATCTATATCACCAGCAACTACTGAAGCTGATCTTTCTTGGTAAGAGCCTAGTATAAGTCTGTTATTAGAAACTAACTCGAAATTTTGAGAAATTAACTCAGAAGATGGTACAAGTATTCCCAACAAATAAATACAAAAAATAGATGTTTTCACGAAAATTTTTATTATATAGTTAAGATACTACATTCCTGTTATACTGTTATTTAAATACATCATTGAATCTTTTTTTCATCTCGAGTGCAATTTTTTTTGAATTAGTATCCCTTTTTTCAAGCTCACTAATAATATTTAAATAGCTAGCTTTATCTTTGTTTTGGCTGAGTTTGAAAACGTTATTTAGGGTATCAATTTTAATTTCAAGTCCTACAATTGCGGGTACTTTTTTTAATCTATACTCATGAGATAGGTTATTAAATACTGTAGGGGATTGGTGGTCGCCACCTTCAAAAGTAGAGGTGAATTTTTCCATAAAAAGGTTCATTTCATCAGTATCCATTTCCCGAATTTTTCCAGAAGCATGAACACTCATATAATTCCAAGTTGAGCCCATTCTTGAATCTGAATACCATGTAGCACTTACGTATGCATGAGGACCAGTAAATACCACTAATGCATGTGGGTTTTCTTTAAAGGCTCTATGATGATCCGTATTTCTTTTAAGGTGGGTTTGTAGTAACAAATCTCCATTTCGTTTTTCTAACAAGACAGGTGCTTGAGTAGCAACTTGAGTACCATTTACGAAGCTACCTGTTAGAAAAGCAAAAGGATGTGTCTCAATAAAATTAAGAATGATTTCTAAATCTTTTTCTTTGAAATAACTAGTATGATACATAGCTAATACTCTATTTTTTTTGAAATTTTAATTCAGTATTCGAAAAAGAACAACATTACTATTTATGTATAATTTTGTACTACAACTCTAGCCATGAATGTATAATACATACTCTTAAGGCTACTGATTCAAAATTTAGAGTTTCTTTATTTTTCTAATTAAAAATCTTCTAGATTTATATTACTGAGTTGTAACAATGAGTGTTACTTTGATAGGCCTTGATTGCGAAACTTTTAAATCTTCCACTTCCACGCTAAATCTATTTTGGCCTTTAATTAATGTAGGGCTAATTTGAAACCCGCGACCAATCTCTATACCATTTTGTTTCCATACTATATTCACGTCTGAGATAGAGCGGTTAAATTTAGGAACTGTTAAAATGGTTGTAGGATTTGTTGGGTTCCATTCAATGATGGTCGGCATCGCTAGTTCAGTAAATTTAAGAGGCTCTTTCACATCAATTTTATAAGTAAAGGTATTTAGTGGTTGACCTTCTGGAATCCAAACTAAAGTAAATTCTGATTCACCAGGCGTTGTAGCTCTCCAAGTTGATTCATAGAAACTTTGATTCATAAAAGCCCATTTGTTATTAAGCCCCATTTCTGAAATCGTAAGAATACCTTCTATAGCTATGGTTTTTGGATAGAAAGGATTTATTACTGGAGTTTTTATTGGATTAATTTCTAAGAGAGTGGAGTCTACAGAATTTGATAAACCCCTACCATCATCTTGAATTAATAACACAGAATAGGTTTGTGCTTCATTGACTATGAATGAAGGTGGGTTCAAAAATTCACCATTTAATTTCCATTGAGTTGATAATATATCTCCGTCAGCATCTTGAGATAAAGCAGAACGAAGATTTACTTCTTGGTTTTGGTAAATAGGGGTAGCGATATTTATGGAAGGCTTAGGGCTACTATTAGCGAAGAAATACTTGTCAATGGTTCTTGAATTATTAGAAGCTGTAGAATTATCAATAACCATGAGCGTAACTTTATGACGCCCAGGAGATACAGCTTTTACTAATTCACTTGCATTACTGCTTATAAATTTGTCATCTATAAACCATTTAAATTGTTTAATGAATCCATCTGAATCTGAACTAGAAAAAGCGTCTAACAGTAAGTCACTTCCTGCTGGGATATTTTCTTCAAGGGTCCAATCAATATCTGGAGAAGCATTTACTTTTATAGATTTTGTTAAACTAACTGAATTACAATCGGTATCTGTATTTGTTCTAAGGTTCAAGGTAATAAAATATTCTCCTGGTTCATTAAACACATGCGTAGTTGTAAGGCCAGTTAATTCTTCTATACTATTTTTAGATTCTATGACCCAATTTGCGGATTTAAATCCCCCATCTGCAATACTCTGAACTCCGTCTAAAATAATTGGTTCACCAGGAGCAACCCATTTAGGTAGGTCAAAATATGCTTCAGGACCTTCGAAAACTGTGATTTCCTGTGATATTTGAGAGGTATTGCTACATTGTCCAGATCCAGAACCTTCAACAGTTAATGTAATGGTATAAATTCCAGGTTCTGTAAATACATGTTCATATTTAGAACCAGTAGCGGAATTACCATCTCCTAAGTCCCAACTAAAAGAAGGGAGAGATCCAGAAGGATCAGTACTTGAAGAACCATCAAGAAGAACGGATGAATTAACACATATAGAAGTTTGAGAAATATTGAATTTAGCAACTGGAGAGCCTTCGATAATGATAGGTATTTTAGCAACAGAAGGAATACCTGAAAATCCATCGTCTAAACTTAATTTAGCTTCATAAACACCAGGTGTTTCATAAATATAGGTAGGATTTGCTTCATCAGAAGTAATACCATTTCCAAAATCCCAATTTGTTCTGAAAGCATCACCGTCGGGATCATAACTTTGGCTACTATTAAATAATACCGTTTGCCCCGTGCAAGAAGTAATCAAGGAATCAACGACTGCTTCAACAGGACGATTGATCATAACTGTAATTGATTCTTCAGTAATACTATTTTCAAGACCTAAACCATCGTCAACTCTGAGACCTACAAAATGAACGCCAGGCTTTGGTGCCATCCAAGTGAAAGAAGATTCTTTTCTTGTAGTACCATCAGGTAATGTCCACTCGAAAAATAAAGCATCTTTATCAAGATCATAACTCTTTGATGCGTCAAGACGTACATTTAAAGAATTTGATCGTACCATATTGTTTGTAATGATATATGGTTGATGGTTTACATTTATACTTCCTTGAATAGTGGTTGTTGAATTATTAAGATTATCATTATCAGAGACTGTTAAAGTAAAATGTTTGAGTCCACCTTCAGAAAAGACATGTTCAATTGTTTCACCTTTAATTTCAGTTCCGTCATCAAAATTCCAGATATATTCAATAATTTCTCCATCATTATCGAAAGATTGGTCTGCAATAAATTTGATTACTGTATTAGGTATTAAGGATGTTGGTTCTGTTCGCCATCTTGCGGTAGGTGATTGATTTACTCTAATTTGTTGGGAAGCAAATCCTTTTGCCTCTTTAAATCCAGAGTTATCCATAACAGATAATCCAATGGTATGTAATCCTGGAGAATCTAATGTAATTGAGGTTTGAGCTCCATTTCCCACAATTTCACCGTTAATTAACCACTCAAAATATGTAATTTGGCCTTCTAAATCAGAGCTTGAAGATCCATCAACAGTAAACTGTTGATTTGGTCCAATAACCGATGGAGCATTGAAGAAAGCATTTGGAAAACTATTGACAACTAAAACATGCTCTGAGCTTTGGACACTATTCGCTAAACTGGATCCATCATCTACTGTTAATTTTACAGTGTAAGTACCGGTATTGAAGTAGGTATGGTTAACTTGAGGTCCAGAAGCTGTATTTCCGTCACCAAAGTCCCAAAGATAACTTTCTATATCACTTTCAATGTCAGAACTTTCATTCGCTTTAAACTCCACAGATGCTTTGGAAGTAATTGGTACAGCAGAAATAATGGGTAAAGGAGGTGCATTTACTCTAATTTTTCTTGACAACGTTTGAACAGAATTTGATGCTCCTCGTTGATCATTCACACTTAATGTAATTTCGTAATCACCTGGTGAATCTAAAGTAAGAGTAGAAATATCTGAGTTTCCAATAACTTCATCGTTTAAATACCAAGTGTAAATTAAATCGTCAACATTTGGATCAGAAGATTCAATTGCATTCAAGGTAATTATATCACCTGGTGCTATTAATTCATTGATGCTAAAACGAGGTTCAGGAGCTGCATTTATTTCATAAACTCGGTTAATTGTAAAAATTTCATTGTTTGCTCCTGTATTATCGCTAATTGTAAGACGAACAGGATAAACTCCTGGCTGAGCGTGAGAAATGGTAATGCTTTGTTCTATAGAGTTAGGCTCTACTCCTAAACCTTCCCAGAAATAAGATATTTGGTCATTATCCGAGTCGTATACATTTTGTGCTGATATGGTAATAGGTTCATCAGTACCTGAAATAGAAGGGACAATAATTTCAGCATATGGTTGGGTATTTACTCTTATTGAAATTGATTCTTCAGCAATACTACAATTTATAAAAGACCCACCATCTGAAACTTGTAAAGTAATGTCATATAGACCAGAAACTGTATTTGAGAAAGAAAAGGAGGCGTTATTACCTCTTCGAATACCATTTACCAGCCATGAGAATTCGATGTCTTGTCCTTCCATATCATAACTTTCTGAGCCATTTAAAATTAATTCCTCAGATGGAGATATAAGTAGCTTTGGAGCAGATAAAGATGCAATTGGTGGAGTATTAATAAAAACGATTTGTTGATATGCCCAATATTCTGGAAAATATGATCTATCGTTTGGTATCAAAATTTCAATAGGAATTTGGCCTCGATCATTAAAACTTATGGTTGGTCTAGCTCCCTGAGCAATTTGAGTATTGTTAAGCAACCATTGAGATTGATTTAGATCAGAGTTGGTGAAAAAACTACCTGAAAGTTCAAATGTTTTATCTGTACAAGCAGAACGAGTTTCTATTTCACTTATAGCTAATTCTGGTGTGTTAGAGTAGGAGAGAGCAATGGGTTCAAATTCCCAAAGTACTGGATATTCCTCACCGAAAATAGTAAATGTATTCAGCTTTTGGTTGGAACCGGTTATCTGAAGGCCCCATTTATTTTCTAGACCAAACTTAGAAAAAGGAAGCTGGCTTTCATTAAGTGGATAAGTGTCCCCAAAAGAATCAATTTTCCTTGCTTCTGAATCTTCTTCTCCGTTGATAGTTAAAGAAGGAGATGAAAAATCAGTACCATGGAAATAGGGTTTCAATTGAAATAAGGTATTCCTAGAAGAACCATAAACACCAACTGATAAATCAATGGTAATTATTTTCCAAGCATCTGGGCCTAATATTTGTCCATTAGCTGACACAACCCTAATATTAAAGCTATTTACATCATCGCCATTATCTGTGCTTACTCTTAATATATAGCCATTGTTAATTCCTTCAATATTTGATAGTGGAACCCATCTATTTTTGAAACGTTCTTCGCTTTTAGTTATGAGAGAAGAATTTGAAGGCCCATCAAAATTTTTCGGCACCAGTGAATTTCCATTTATCTTGTAGACGTCATTAAACTCAAAAACTGAAAAATTGGTTGAGGTATTTGCTCTTCCTTGAGTAATTAAATCAACTGCGCCACCAAGACCTGCATCAAAAATTTGAATGCTTCCTTCAACTCCTTCAGTTTGAGGTTTAATCCATATATCGTATTGATTGCGGTTATCCCCACTTTCTACCTCAACACCCGAACCAGATATAGAAAGGTACATTTCTTGGGCAAAACTAGCCCCCGAAACGGTTATCAATAAGGCTACTAGCACGATTTTTTTTATCATGAAATAGTTAGTTTGCTTCTACTGTAAATGATTTTGATAGGTAAATTTCACCTGTTTGAATATCTCTAAAAGAAATGGAAAGTTCACCTTCTTTTATACTCATTGTTATACCCCATCTTCCAATTGAATCTGTTTGTACACGTCTTTCTGTATCAGCATTATTAATAATTACTTCAAGTCCTGGATATGCTCGTGAAGAAAGGGTAACCGTTGGGCTATCAATTTTGATGGGGTTACGGCCAGTTGCTCCACTGAGTGCAAAATTAAACAAAATTTCTTCTGAAATTTGCACCACTCTAATTCCTCGTACAGTGTTATTACCAGATTTATCAGTAGCTACCACAGATACCATTTGATCTGCATTTAAATTTTCTAATAGAAAAGAGAATCCTCCTGAGTTATCAACCTCTATACTTTTATTATTGATAAGTAATGTTGCATTTGGTTGGGTTACACCCGTTAAAATAGCTGAGTTTGTTTGGGTGAAGAGTATGTTGCCATTTAAATTATCTATAAATGTAGGGGGTGGTTGGTTATCGACATTTCTTATTATCTGGATTGTTTCAGAATAAGGCCCCTTTAATCCTAACCGGTCTACCGATCTTACACGAACATATGTATTTCCAATGGGTAGATAAGAAAGTAGAGCGGTATTACTACTTATATTAATTTCCTCAAACGCTTCGTCGAAATTAGTACTTGTACTACGTTCGACTATGTATGAGCTGGCTTCATCAACATATTCAAAAGGGAAGATAATTTGTTGAGTGTAAATGGTAGTATCGGATGTTGCCCATATGAAATTTGGCGCTGGAAGCAATTTAACAGGTGGAATTGGAGCTTGCCCTTTTCTTATTAGGGTACCTTCATTTTCCCTTATGGTAATGGTAATATCATTTGCACTTACATCTGCTAACCCATCATAGTTAGTTAGTTTTATTGTTTCTTCACCATCTGATTCTGCATAAAAATTAGTGGTTTTGAGTGTTGTTTGTGAATTGCCTGCATTAAGTATGTATGTACTGTTTGATGCTGCAAGGGAAGATAATTTCGCCAATAACCCACCTTCCTCGAGATTGATTTCTGCATTCGAAGTCTCAGATAAACGATCTACTCGTGATTTTCTAATAACAGCCGTTGTATTTGGATCTACAATTAAATTGGTTCCATCAGCAAAACTAAGTGTTGCATAGCTGTCGGTGCCAGTTTTAAGTCCATCAGATTCTTTAAACAACTCTCCAATCTGCGCCTGTTCCCAGCTTCCCAGTAAACCTACTTTTTTGTCAACATTACCTTTTTTTTGATCGAGCTTTGCCTGCACTTCAATCATTCTGTTTTCCATTAAAGTAAATTCAATTTCATCTACTTTAGCTTTAATCTTATTCCCTAATGCTATAGATTTGTTTCCGTTTCCATTTTTCACTTCGTCATTATATTCATTGATTATCAATGTTGCATTTATCAATTCATCTTTCGCAAATAATGTGGCCCCTTCAGTTATAAGTTTGCGAACACGATTTTTTTGTTCTTTAACAATTGCAGTTACCTTAGAAATAATTTGAAGTTGTTGTAAATCAGATTCAGTTAGGGTAAAAGTGTTATTCTGGATGTCTCTTTCAGCAAGAGAAACAATAATTGGCCAATTTAAAATTTCTCCAGTATATCGAAGTGCAACATTTTGAACATCCTCGGATGAGAAAGTAATTGAAGTACTTTGAGCATGAATAGATCCCGATAGAAAAAATATAAATAATATGTTAAGTAAATTTTTCATTCATTTAGCTCTGCAAAATTCCTTAACAGAACGATAGTGAATTTACTGCCAAATTCATCATTAGATTCTAAATGAATATCTCCCTTGTGTTTACTTATAATTTCTTTTACATATGCAAGCCCTAACCCAGAGCCTTTTTCTCTAGCTGATTTGATGTTGGTTCTAACCCGGAAAAATTTATCGAATACTTTTTTCTGATCTTCTACACTAATTCCAAACCCGTAGTCAATAACACTGACTTCAACTTTTTCTTTTGTACTATTTAATACAATATCAATGGTTCTATCCTTGTCACCGTATTTAATTGCATTGCTTACTAAATTTTGAACAGCATCAAATATCAGATCTCTACTTCCTTTAGCTGTGAAGGTTGAACCCTTAGTGACTAGATTAATGGAAAGATTCTTTGTCTTTAGTAGGGAATTTGAAACAGATGTTACTTCCTTCACAATTTGATGAAGATCGATATTTGTAAATTTAATAGGGATCCGACCATATTCAAGCCTTTGAACATCTAAAAAGCGATTCACTAGATCATTCATTCTTTCACCGCTAAGGTAAATTTCTTTTAGTAAATCCCGCTGATCATTTAATGACAAGTTTGCGTTATCAATCATTAATCGAACGAGTCCAATAATTCCTGCAATTGGGTTTTTTAACTCATGTATGATAATGTTGATCATATCATTGCGCTTCATGTCTACGATTCGGTCTTTAGTTTTATCGTGTAAGATAACGAGAGCGCCTTGTGGTTTTTCTTCTTCATCTTCAAACGATACATATTGATAATCGTAGTAATAAGTGGTCTGATCATCGATTGAATGAGCTAATTCTGCTCTTTCAATGGTAACTGAATATGGGTTTGGAGAATGTAAATTTTTAATTGATTTTTCTACTTCAATTTGAGGCGAAGATAAAATCTCTTCAAAAGTAATATCATGTGGATTTTTTCCAAAATTCTCAATCATCTCTATAAAATGATTATTTAAAAACCGGAATTTGCCAGAATTATCCAATATACCTATCATATCTTCCGAATAAGTCATCATATATCGATTTTTCCATTCTTCTAATATGATTTTCTCAACATTAATTTTTTGATACCTTCTTAATGTAATTCTGATATTTTCAAGGGTTTCTCGCATATTTTTAAACTCTGGTAAATCGACTTCTCTTATGCTTTTATTGAAGTCTAACTTGCCCATATGATCAATATCAGTGAGAATATGATCAATAGGTTTATTAACCCTAAGGCTTACATAAAAATTAAACATTAATACTAGCGCTAAAATACCAGCGGCTGCGAGCGCCGAAAATAGAACTAGATTTTTTACAGGTTCAACAATGAAATCATTTTTTACAGCAATGGTATGAAAGAAAGGAATGCTTTGAAATCTAGAGTATAAGATAAACCAAGAATTACCATTCCATTCTATGGTAGTATGATTAGAATATGAGCCGTCTTTTACAAATTCATCAGGTATCACCTTATTGGAATCTTGAAAAATTCGTTCTTTATTCTCTGTGAAGATGTTTGCTGAATATTCACCACCAAGTGGGATATTACGAAGATCAGAAGCTATCTTATTTGCATTGAAGTATACCGTTAATTTTAGGAAAATAGGATCTGAGATATTGTTTTCATTGACCGTATCAATTTGCAGAGTTCTTTGTGCGATAAAAAAATTAAAATCTTGGTTTCTATCAAATTTCCAAGTTATAACTGTTTTTGGATCTATTTTAGATTCATACCAATTAGAGATTATATCAGGAAAAGATAATTCTTCATATATAGTTCTAGAAAAATCGACCGTCTGAGTTGAACCGATTTCTGAGATGGAAATTTTTATTAAACCGGGCGTATAGTTTATTGCTCTTCGAGCTATAACTTCTAGTAAACCAGGTTCCTGGACAATATCTTCAGATAGATACTTTACCGAATTTGACCAATTTCTTATTGTTTCATCTACACGTTGCAAAGAGTATTCTTGTAACTGAGATACGATAGTTGTTCTCTCATTAATGATCGCTTTCTTGTATTCAGGGCGTATAAAAATCCACATAAGTGCAAAAGCAACAACTACTAAAGCTGTAGAGATTAGAAAGATTCTATTTCTTAATGTTAAATTCTTATACATGGCCAATTTACGAAGCAATTTAAGTGCAAGGTTAACCCAAATACCTTGATCGGCTTAATATATTTAATCTTAAATAATCTAAGCTTTTTTCTAATAGCCATCGACTTACAGGAGGTACATCAACTAATTATTTAAAAGTGGATGAAGTTTTATAACTAGTATTTAACTCCAATTTTACTCTTACTTTCACCAAAATTAAAGTAGTTATAATCTATACTTTCCTAAGAAATCTTTAGAGGATAATTTTCTATTTTACGAATACTAAATTTTTTAAAAAATACACTGAATAATGATTATTGGAGTCCCAAAGGAAATAAAACCACAAGAAAATAGAGTTGCATTACAACCTGGTGGTGTTTTGCAATTAAAACGCCATGGACATACCGTTTTTATAGAAGAAAATGCAGGTCTTGGTAGTGGTTTTACAAATGAAATGTACATAGATGCTGGCGCAGAAATACTAAATGATGTAGAAAAATTATGGGAATGCGCTGATATGATAATGAAGGTAAAAGAGCCAATTTCTGTAGAATACCCAAGGATGAGAGAGGGGCAGATTATTTTCACCTATTTTCATTTTGCAGCTGATGAAACACTTACAAAAGCTGTTATCGACTCGAAGTGTATTGCTATTGCTTACGAAACTGTCGAAAAAGCAGATCGATCACTTCCCTTACTTATCCCAATGAGTGAGGTTGCTGGAAGAATGGCCGCCCAAGAAGCTGCGGTTTATTTAGAAAAACCAAAAGGTGGCCGCGGAATGCTAATGGGTGGAATACCAGGAGTAAGGCCTGCAAAAGTACTTGTTCTAGGTGGGGGTATTGTAGGGGTACATGCCGCTAAAATAGCTGCAGGAATGGGAGCTGATACCACAATCATGGATATAAATATGGCTCGTCTTAGATATTTAGACGATGTAATGCCTAAAAATATCAACACGTTTTTTTCTTCTGAGGCAAACATTCGTAGTATGTTGCCAACGGTTGATGCTATAATTGGTGCTGTACTGAAACCAGGAGCAAAAGCCCCCCATTTAGTAACTAGAGACATGCTAAAAGAAATGAGACCAGGAACAGTGTTAGTTGATGTTGCCATTGACCAAGGCGGATGTTTTGAAACCTCAAAACCAACCACCCATCAGAATCCAACCTGTTTTGTGGATGATGTACTTCATTATTGTGTAGCGAACATGCCAGGAGCTGTTCCATACACTTCAACATTGGGTCTAACAAATGTAACACTTCCTTATGCAGTAGCTCTTGCAAATAAAGGCTGGAAGCAAGCTATTAAGGACGATTCTGAATTAAAAATGGGGCTTAATATTGCGCTTGGCACCATTGTATATGAAGATGTAGCTACGGCTTTTAATATGAAATGGGAAGGTGTGGAATCTGTGTTAGATTAATATTTCTATCATCTAATTATACAAGTTCAAAAACTACATGGCTGGGTAGTTTTTTATCTAGTCATGGAATATTATTATGTTCCATTAAGGATTTTATAATATGACCACATAATTATGCAGTCATACATTAATATAAAAACATTATTATCCATAAAATCAATGATCACAAAATTGTATGTAATTTAAAATTTTTTTTGATTAAATCATTAAGTACTTAAATGAACAAATTAAACTTAGATTACTGGGCAGTTCATTTTTAAAAATATTAATGCACTTTATCATAGAGATAGATTTTTAAAACTTATTAAGAGTACTTTTTAGAGAAATACATATAATCTAATAGTTAAAAAATTGATTTTATTTTCAATTAAAATTTAAAATCTAAATACATGGGAAATAATTATATTAATCATTTAATATTTGGTGTTAATAGAACAATCACATCAAAAGATGAAGACACTAAACACAAAGGAGAAGAAAATATTTTTGAGAATAAGAATATTGAAGATTGTGAGATTTATATTTTAGATAAAGATAGACATCCATGGTTAGGGATATTTCCTAGTTATTCAAAAGAAGGAGTAAAAAAATCTGGAGGAAAGGATGGTACATCAAAAATTGAAAAAGGTGGGACTCTTGATATTCATAATGTGTATAATGGACAACGTTTAATGTTTGTTCTAAATGAAATGGATTATAGAACAAAAGGATTTGAAGTTACTTTTGATCATGGTATAGAATGTACTTGCCGTGTGCGTTTCAAAAATAAAAAAGCTATGATACTCATTAAAATAATTGGTCTCGATTCTCACAAAACTGGTATTATGACACACATAGCAGGTAACATAGGCCACCCTGATTGGAAGAAAAAAGATTAATTTTACTTATAGTACTAATTTTAGGAGCCTTACCTATTTATGGTCAAGGCTCTTTTCTTGTAGAGTCCTATTCGTATCAAGAATACGATGGGCACAGGCAAAACTGGTCGATTACTCAAGATACTTCTGGAACTCTTTTTTTTGGTAATAACAACAGCCTATTATGGTACGATGGAGTTCAATGGCATAATCAACATATTTCTAATAATTCTATTATACGCTCATTATATACAACAAGATCGGGCGAAACTTTTTACGGAACAGTAGCGGATTTTGGTAAACTGGAGGCGGATTCAACGGGGAATTTGAACTATCAAAGCTTTATAGCATTATTGCCTGACACAATAAAATTTGATGAAATATTTCATATTGAAGAATTTAATTCTCACATCTATTTCCAAAGTAGTGATTACATATTTAAATTTTATGATGATCAACTTTCAATCATTGATAATGAATTAGAATTTAGTCAGTTATCAAAAGCTGGAGACCATCTATTTGTTCGTTTAAAAAATGATGGACTCTATGAAATTAATAACGATTCTCTGGAATATGTACCTAACGGCAAATATTTTAAAGAGAGGCATTTCTTTTCTGCCGAACAGCTAGATGATAAATTTTTATTAACTACTATTTATTCAGGACTTGCACTATTTGATGAGATGAATATTGAACCATTAGATTATCCCATTTCAGATTTTCTTGCTCGCTCAGGATTGTATAGATCCGAAAGAATCAATTCAAATCACATTGCATTCGCTACGTTATCATCAGGGATAGTTATTGCAAATACAGATGATTGGTCATATAAAGTATTTGACGAATCTGATGGTTTAAGTAATAATCAGGTTTACGAAATATTCTTAGATAGTGAGGGAGTACTATGGGCTGCAACTGATGATGGTATTTCAAAAATTCTCGTTAATCAACCCATTTTTACCTTAAATTCATTATCTGGACTATCAGAAAATATAATTCAAGTACACCAGCATGAAGATTATGTGTATGTTGCAACAACACATCAATTATCAATTTGGAATACCAAAGACACTAAATTGATAGAATTAGCAATTCGTTTTCCATTTTCATTAAGTGAGTCGAATGGGAGAATATTTGTATCCTCTAGATTAGGTATTTATGAAGTTAGCGGGGAAAATATAACCCTAATACATGATAAGGATGACCTTAGAAAAATAAGAGTTGTTGATTTAGGGGCGACACAAAAAATAGTTGGGGTTAATGAAAAAGGATTATTTTTTATAGAACTGAATAATAACACAACATCAATTACTTCTAAACAGATAGATACAGATAAATCATTAATCGACTTAGAGATTTATGATCATACTATTTGGGGAATGTCGCGTAGGGGAGATATTTTTCAGTTTGACTTAGAGGGGAAAGAAATTAATAGATTTGATCTAAATTTAGGAGAAGGGTATATGGCCCGATCGATCGGGGTGTATGCTGGAAATATTACAATAGGTACCGATGTAGGTTTATTTTCTATCATTGAGGATAAGGTTCAAAAAATAGAAGAGATAAATAGTTTGTTTGAATTAGGTGAAAATGATACGCAGCAATTTTTTCAATTTAAATCATGTAACAACCAATTATATGTGTTTTATAATCGTCAAATCTTTCGGTTTGATGGAGAACAAGTATATGCATCCCCCTACCAATTAATTGGCGAAGAGGAAGAAATTTATACCATTGATTGTATAAATGATCATGTTTGGTTTGGAGGTAATGCTGGTGTGTATATCCTTGAAAAGATAAACTGGGATTATGAAACTGATTTTAAAACCAATATAACCAACGTTTATCTTGAAAATGATTCCCTTATTTATGGAGGATTTGGGAAGCAAAATGGTGATATAATTTTACCCTATGATGATAATGAATTTCGATTTAATTACTCGGCAGCTAGTTATATTGACTCGGAGCGCAATTCTTATGCATATATGCTAGAAGGTTTTGATTCCGATTGGAGTAAATGGACATCAGAAACTCAAAAAGACTACACGAATATACCCGAAGGCGATTATCTGTTCAAGGTAAAAGGTCGAAATGTATACGAAGTAGAAGGAACCACAGATACCTTTGCATTTACAATTTTACCGCCATGGTATCGTACTTGGTGGGCGTATCTGCTCTATCTCTTGTTTACCTCTGCGATACTTTATATTGCTTATAAAATACGAGTGAATCAATTACTAAAAGTTGAAAGAATTCGAACAAAAATTGCTAGTGATTTGCATGATGAAGTAAGTGCTACTCTTACTGGGATATCTTACTTTGCTGAAGCTGTAAAAACAAACCTTGATGTAGGAAAAAAAGAGCACTTCATGAATTTAATTACGGAAAGTGCTGGAGAAGCTAAAGATAAGATATCGGATATTGTCTGGTCTATTTCACCTGAAAATGATGATTGGGTGATCTTCCTCTCAAAATGTAGGCGCTTTGCTTCAGATCTGGTTGAAAGTAGAGCTCTAGAATACGATTTTAAGATTGCAGAGTATATTAATGGTCAGCTAGATATGAATGTTCGTCAACATTTATGGATGATCTTTAAAGAAATGATAACCAACGCAGTTCGGCATTCAAATGCCACACGTGTAGATGTGATTATAGACTCAGAACATGGGGTGTTTAAAATGATTGTTCAAGATAATGGTGATGGATTTGATATATCAAGTAAAGTATTTGGGAATGGACTGAACAACATTAAAAGAAGAGCTGAGCGTATTAAAGCAGAAGTCGAATTAGATTCTGAGTTAAAAATAGGTACACGTTGGAAGCTAGAAGTTCAACTTTGAACCACATACCTATGTAGGTGAATGAACATTTTTTTTCTGTACACTGTACTTGTATTACAATTGATTAAAAAATTAGCAATAGTTTAGTTCAAACAAAGTTTTTATTCTGATTGTGTTTATAGCTCAAAAAAATGAAAAGGAGATACCATTGATAAGAGTTTTGATCGTCGAAGACAATAAATATATGAGAGAGGGTTGGCAAACATTCATAGACCATGACAAAGAACTTGTGGTATTAGATAGTTTTGTGAATTGTGAGCGATTACTGGTTTCAAAAGAATTAAAAAAGGCAGATGTGATCATCATGGACATTGGGCTTCCTGGGATGACTGGAATAGAAGGGGTAAAAGCGATAAAAGCATTACACCCATCTATACATGTAATAATGGCCACTATCCATGATGATAATGAACATATTTTTGATGCCATTAAAGCAGGTGCTGTCGGTTATTTACTAAAAGGAGTATCACCAAGTGAATTAATACATGCGATAAAGGATGCTCATGCGGGGGGATCACCAATAACTCCAAATATTGCACGTAAAATTTTGGAAAAAATGCATGCTCCTATTTTACCCAAAGAGGAACAATTATCAGATCGAGAATTGCAGATTCTTAATGAATTAGCATCGGGGAAAAGTTATTCAGCTATAGGAAAAGATATTTTTTTATCCATTGATGGTGTAAGGCATCATATAAGAAATATCTACCAAAAATTGCAAGTTAACTCACGTTCTGAAGCAGTAACAAAGGGCATAGTAAAAAAGCTCATTAATCCTAAATAGGACATATTTTCAACTCCTAAATTTTATCAATCATTTTCATGCAACTAGTTCTAGACCGATCATTGATGTAATAATTAGTTAATTACCACATGATTGTGTGGTGGAATTCCGTACAATTTTATTTATTGTTTTGTGTTCCTCGGGGGGATGTGATGGCTAGAGAACGAGGCCATAATATGAACTTATTAAATTCTCTTTAGTAATAATTATTATGGCTTTGTTTGTTATCTACCGAAAGCAATGGTTTTTAATGGATCAGTCTTAGCCGCTATACTTGCTGGTAACCAACTTGCTAATGCGCACAATACTATGGTAACCACAGAAGTGAGAACAAAATCGAAAAATCTAAGCTCTACGGGTGCATAGCTCATGTAGTAATTGTCTTCCGATAATGGAATGATTTGGAATTCCAATTGCAAATAGGCAAAGAGTAAAACAATAGCAATACCAAGTACTAAGCCAATTCCAGCAACGATTAACCCTTCTAATAAAAAAACCCTACGTATAGATGTAGACTTACTCCCAATAGTTTTAAGAATACCTATATCTTTGGTTCGTTCCAAGACCATCATCAACACAGCACCAATTAAATTAAATGCTGCAACAATAATCATCACACTTATGATGAGAGGAATCATATTTTCTTGAAGTTCAACCCATGCAAAAATATTCCCATATCGAGAATTAATGGTTTCTTGATAGTAAGGAAAGGAAAGCTTTTGATCTAATTTATCATTAAAAGACCCAATGTCTGTGTAATCAACTAGTTTCAACTCAATAGCATGGGCTTGGTTCGTATTTAGACCAAACAATTTTTGAGCATAAGTTCGGTCAGAAATTGCATAGAGATTGTCGAATAAATCTACCCCTGTTTCGTAAATACCGGTGAGTTCAAATTGCTGAATTTCTGGTGAATTTACTAAGCTTGGTGCTCTCTTTATAGTGTAAACGGTTATGATGCTGCCAAGATCAGCATTCAAACTTTGCACCAAATCTGCTCCTAAAACAAGGCCGGGATAAGTTCCAGAATTATTTATTAATTCAAAGGATCCTTGACTGATATACTCTCGAAAGGCAGAGATATTAGGATCAGAAATTCCTTTCAAGATGGTGCCAGCTATCCCATCTTTAGTTTGAATCATTACTTGGCCTTCACTAACCAATTGTTTTGATTCTATTTCATCAAACCTATCTAAAAATGTAATCAAGGTGTCTGCCCTGTGAATAGGTTGATCTGTGAAAGTCATCACTGTTAGATGCGGAGCAAAACCAAGAATTTTTTCATTAATTGTAGTTTTGAATCCATGAACAATAGATAAAGCGATCAATAATCCGGCAGAACCTATGGCTACTCCCATTATGGCCATAGACTTTATGAATGATAAAAATTTGGCTCCTTTACGTGTACCTCTAAAATATCGGTATGCTATGTAAGTTTCGAATTTCATTTCGCAATATTATAATAGCACATAAAATAGCCCACGTTTACACACTGTGCTTTTGTACAGGTTTGAATTTTTAATAATAGATTTACTCTGGTTTCATTTGTGGAAAGAAAAGAACATCACGAATTGAATCAGAATTAGTCATAATCATTGAAAGTCTATCAATACCAATACCTATTCCAGCAGTAGGGGGCATACCATATTCTAGAGCTCGGATAAAATCTTCATCAATAGCCATCGCTTCTAAATCGCCTCCATCCCGAAGAGCAGCCTGTTCTTCAAGTCTTTTACGCTGATCAATTGGATCATTTAACTCAGAGTAAGCATTCGCAATTTCTTTTCCATTACAGATACACTCAAAACGTTCAACTAAGCCCTCTTTGTCGCGATGTTTTTTTGTTAAAGGGCTCATTTCTACGGGATAATCAGTGATAAAAGTGGGTTGTATAAGTTTTGGCTCCACATATTCCCCAAATATCTCATCAATAATTTTTGCGACACCAAATGACTCATCCATTTGTATATGGAGCTCTTTGGCAATCGGTCTAAGTTCTTCAAGTGATTTTCCGTAAAGATTATGCCCCGTTTCTTTCTCTATGGCATCGAACATCGGTACTCGTGGCCACGGTGATTTAAAATCAATCTCATGATCACCAACGTGCACTTTTGTAGAACCATGAAGTGTTAATGCTAGTTGTTCAATCATCTTTTCGGTAAAGTCCATCATCCAATGATAATCTTTATAGGCCACATATAACTCAACTTGTGTAAATTCAGGATTATGGAAACGACTTAATCCTTCATTTCGGAAATCTTTAGAAAATTCATACACCCCATCGAACCCACCAACGATTAATCGTTTTAGATACAATTCATTAGCAATCCGCAAATATAAATCCATATCTAGCGTGTTATGATGCGTTACAAATGGGCGAGCCGCTGCACCTCCATAAATAGGTTGAAGAATTGGCGTCTCCACCTCTAAATAGCCTTCTTTATTCATGAATTCCCGCATCGTTTGAACAACTTGTGTTCTCATTCTAAAGGTATCACGAACTTCAGGATTTACGATTAAATCCACATATCGTTGGCGATAGCGTAATTCCTTATCAGCAAAAGCATCGTAAATTACTTTTTCACCCTCTTCATTCTCTACTTCTTTTGGGATGGGGATAGGGCGCAAAGTTTTAGTTAGAAATTCAAATTCTTCGGCATGTACGGTAGTTTCTCCAGTTCTTGTTTTGAAAACGAACCCTTTGATTCCAACTATATCTCCAATATCAACCATTTTCTTAAATACAGTATTGTAAGCTTCAATACCCACATCATCACGACGAATATAAACCTGAATGGTACCTTCAGAGTCTTGCAAATTAAAGAATGCAGCCTTCCCCATGATTCTGCGAGTCATTACTCTACCAGCAATGGAAACAGATTCAGAATCTGTATTAAGTTCTTGATCTCTAACAAGTGTTTCATCTGCTTTAATATTTTTACTGTAGTGGGTAACTTCAAATGAATACGGATACGGATTAACACCTAATTCATTAAGTTGAGTAAGTTTCTCTCTTCGTATTTCTTCTTGTTCGGAAAGTGAAATATCTTCTTGGGACATATATTTTTTTGTGTTACTGTGTATACTTCTTTTATAAGTTGATGAAAATACCGAATTGTGGACAAAATTGTGGCATTTCAAAACTCTAAAAATTAAACTGTGAATCTGATTCCAACGCTTGAAAATCCCTCTTTACCAAAAGAAATAACTATAGGTTGGGATACCATTCAGAAGTATAAGACCAACAAACTCCCTTTTCTTGATACACATTTTTTTGATCAACTCATCAGCGAAAAACGCAAAAATGAGCATTATTCCGGTAGAAAATTATTCGGAAATTTGGTCGATTATTTAAATTTACCTGCAAGTTCCATAGAGCTTTTAAAGACGGATTTAGGAAAACCATATGCAATGAATGGGAATACGATGATATACACTTCATTTAGCCATAGCGAAGATTGGGTTCTTTCTGGATTAAGTCTAAATTTTGATTTCGGAATAGATTGTGAGCGAGTAGACAGAACAATTAATCCAAAAATTTTTGATCGCATTCTTCACGACAAGGAAAAAAGTATTATTGATGAGCAAAATAATCTTGCAATATGGACGATGAAAGAAGCAGTTGTTAAGTGCTTAGGAATAGGTATCCGATCTAGTTTAAAGAATTATCCTCTAATTAAAGAAAATGGTTGTTACATTGTAAAATATGAACATAACATAATTTATGTAGTTCCATTTATATGGTTAAATCATCAAATAGCAATTGCATGGCGTGGATAAGATGAGGGAATCGATTAGCATTATTGGTTATGGAAGAATTGGGAAACTTCTTTATACATGTCTCACGGATGTGGGATATGATACTATTGAAATTATTACTCGAAAGGATGAGATTAACTCATTAAACGACATCATATTAATTGCGGTTCCAGATAATAAAATACAAGGTGTTGTAGATAACCTTAACCACTCAGAGGTAGACCTTAGGTCGAAAACATTGGCACATACCTCTGGTGCTGTTGGGCTTGATGTATTTTCTGATATTGATTCCAACAAGACCAAAGTGGGGTGTATGCATCCTTGTATGGCTGTTTCTGATACCTCTACTTCTTTTAAAGGAATCACATTTGATATTTGCGGAGATAGAAGTTTTATCAATGATATTGTGCCTATAGTTACAGATCTTAAGGCCGAATTTATGATTGTGGATGAGTCGACAAAAGAAAAGCTACATCTTGCAGCTGTCATTACCTCCAACTTTCTCATAACGCTTATGGGAATGGCTCAAGAGTTATTTAGAGAATCCAATATTGATCACAATCAATTAAAAAGAACGTTACTTCCTCTTATGCAGTCTGCTCTAAAAAATTTGGAGAATCAATCTGCATCGAACGCATTGACGGGCCCTATAGCCCGAGGTGATTATGAGACTATTAAGAAACACTTAACTTTAATGGAATGTAACCCAGAGTTGAAATCGGCTTATATGTTATTGAGTAAAGAGACTCTGAAATTAATAAGTTTGGAATTGGATGAACAAGCCCGAACTCAACTAAAAAAAATATTAGATGAAAGCTAAGTTTGCATATAAATCACTCAGAATCTGATTTATCGGGTGAATGAAAGATACAGCCTTAGCTTAGCAAGCATTTATTACCTACAAACTGTTTATTTCTGATCAGAAACTAACCTTAAAATTGTATCTATAGGTAAAAAATTCACTTAGTTCATTCCTATAATTGAAAATATACATCCATCAGCATATAAACTAATAGTTTAGTGAACTTATACTGCATAATCATCTAATTCATTCTGGTAAAGTTTTTTTAAATTAAAGTCGAAATTTTGTAATTCATTATAAATATTAAGTACATTTTTATTCTGGTTTGGATGGTTTATCCATTTTAATGCTAGTTGTAAAGACTTATAGTCTTTATGAAAATATGCATATTGAAACACTGCCATATATAAGAATTCTTTTTGTATGACAGTCACATTGGGAGACATAAATTCTACACATTCGATTAATAGGTTTATAATTGAATTGTAATCTGAGAGTAAATTTTTAAATTCATCGATGTCACTCATTTCTAGATTTATTCTTTTTGTCGCTAAAGTTCCACCCGAAGTATACTCAATTCTTACAGCTCCTTTTTTTATTAAGTAATAAACAAAACCTATAGTTTCCGCTGACCAGTGATAAAAAAAATCTTGAAAAAGTATGAATGCATCGTTCTTTATGTGACTCATTACATTTTTAAAGATGGTATACATCTCGTCAAAAAATTTTGGTAGATCTAAATGAAGTAGTGCAATTGGGCCATCATTGTGTTTATAATCTCTCGCATCCATTTGTATTAATTGAATTTGTGGATAGAAATTCAGATTATTCTTAACAAATTGGAGCCAATCTACATGAGTACTAGAAAATTTTAATTGATTTACGGCATAAATCATTGCAGCTCGTTGCATTAGAATAGGATAGAAAGCTCCATTTGTTGGGCAATTAAAAGAATCTAGGGATAGAATTTTTTGCCCATAAAAGGTAGGATTTTCCGCTAGTCCTAATGCTAATGCTTCAGAACTTCCACCAAAAAATACTCCAAATTCAAGTATGGTATCAAATTCCTCAAAATTATAAGTGCGTGCTAATTCATATAGTTTCTCCCTTTCTTGGATTGAAACCATGCTGTATACATTAAACATAAATTTTCCTATTTGATAAGTTTAGTAATTAGATGGTTTTATGAATTCAACAAATATGCCAAAGAATATTTAATGAAAATTAAATACATTTTTGTTTAACATTTTGTGATGTGTGGTTAGTTTGATAAAAATTTACTGCGCAGTTTGACATTATTAGAGATTCGAAAATTTGGAATTTTTGACAAAATTCGCTTTGCATATTTGGATGTTTTCATTTCCATGTAATTAGTGGAGTTTTGTGTTTGTATTCCCTTAATTTAGCACAAGCATGTAAACGATAAAAAGCTGCCTATTCCATTGGGCTAGCTGTTGTCGAAGATTTGGGATGCCTTTTTTGTTTAGGAAACCGCATTGCCAACACCATACTCTTTCTAACGATGACCTTAAGCTAAAGGCATTGTATCGAAACCTACCATTTTATATAATTATAGATGGCTATGCGAAACCATTTGAATAAAATACTATTAGTACTTCTGTTGAGTGCCGCTCTAAATAGTTGCACAAGTTATAAAAGCCAATTATTTGAAGGAGAAGGAACCGTTGAACAAGCACGAATGAACGCTATTATAGACTTTGTAAATACGTATAAGACCCCCTGGAGTTATATGAAAGAAAGGGATGGTAAATCTTTTGATATTTTTTGGGTTTATGAAAATGAAAAAATTAAAAACTTATATGTGTTTAATGTTTCACCTGAGATTGATGAAAATATAACTTTAAGTACCGAAGACAGTTTAGGGGAAATTCCAAACAGTTATTTTCCAAATAAATTTGAAGTAAAAGAAGACAAATTATTTCTTTGGAAAGACAATGTTACGCCTTTAAGAAAAGAAATTTTGGTTGCTGTGGATGGTTTTGGCGTTTTAGACTCTGTAGATATAAAAAGAGAATTAGGCTTGTTACCGGATGATTATGTAGATAAAAGAGTATTGACTTTGGATCACAGCTTGAAAAATACTCATTATTACATTTGTAAAAATAACATTGCTGAATATAAAAAAGTAACTACCAATAAAGCTTTTGGATATTATGACCCACCAAAATTAAAGTGTGATAGCTCTAACTAATCTAGTACCCCACCAAGTCCAAGCATGTAATCTAGTTAACCTAGTTACGGAGCTCAGCTCTGTGGCTGATGTGGGAGACTCCTGCCTCCAATCTAGCACAAGCATGTGAATCATAATAAACTTGCCTGCAGTAGGAAGTCCTGTTATGGAACTGAGATTTTGTCATTTCGATCCCGATTCATCGGGAGAGAAATCTAGATGTTTAACTTAGTGAAGAGTAGTAATTGTTACTTCGTTACATTGCCAACCTCCCCGTCGTCATTCTGGAAGTTGCAGGGCATCACCATGGGATATCCAGAATCTGTAGGGAGTGATTCGTTGATCATGGGATAGTCATAAACCAACGCCAAAGTTCCTGTTGTAAAGATTGCTTCCCTAGACCCTTAATAGATATACTAGTATGATAAGGTTGTATCAAAAATCGCAAAAATCACTGTAAAGGGATTAAACATTAATCTTCTTTTCGTGTATTTTTAGGGATGATAAGAATACGTTTAATTATTGCACTTGTATCAGTAGTACTGAGTCTGTGTATTGGTCAGTATAGTTTTGCTCAAGATATATTTCCAATCGGAAGCTCCCTTGATACGAAAGAACACACTATGGAGGATGTTACTGGGAGAAATTTATCACTCAGCGATCTAGAAAAAGAAAACGGTTTAGTAGTGATCTTTATAAGCAATACTTGTCCATGGGTTCATCGTTGGCAAGATCAGCTACTCTCTCTTTCGGACTATGCCGATAAAAATGAGATAGGTCTTGTAGCAATAAATCCAAACGAGAGATATAGAAATCGTGGTGATGGTATGGATGAGATGATTAAATTTGCCGATAAAGCAGAATTTGATTTCCCGTACCTGCTAGATGAAAATCATATCATAGCGGATGCATTTGGTGCTTCTAGAATACCAGAATTATTCCTTTTTAATTCAAATCTTGAGCTAGTGTATACAGGTACAATCCAACAAATTGAAGAACAAACCACGGATTATAATTCTCACATTTACTCTGCAATAGAATCCATGTTGACAGGCTCAAATACTCAAAACACTGCAACAGAAAGTGTTGGATGCACCATCAAACGTTCTAGTTAAAGTTAGTTGAAAATCCGTATTTTAAAGTTCAAATGTATCAAATTGTGGGCACCTCATTAACCACATAATTATAATTTCATGCCAACCTGGATTTTACATACCGAATTTAAATTCGATTCTGCACATTTTATAGATGGTTACAATGGTAAATGTGGTCGTATGCATGGGCATACTTACCGAGTAAAAATGACTGCCAAATCTCATAAACTAAATCCTTCTGCGTACCTAGACACTGATGACATGGTATGCGATTTCAAGGAATTAAAATGGGCAGCAAAAGATGCCATGAAAGGCGGGCTCGACCACGGTATTCTTAATGATTTAATAAATGTAAACACTACGGCAGAACGTATTGCTGAATATATTCATCAAGAAACGAAAAGAAGAATTCCTGACGGCATTGAATTAACTGTCACAGTTTGGGAAACTGAACATAGCTGGGTTGAGTATACCGATAAAGATGTATAGAACGGATAACCTTTCATATTTAGAAGCGACAGAAAAAGATGTTCTAGATCAAGAATATCCAATCATGGAACACTTTCATACCATACAAGGCGAAGGGATACATACCGGAAAAGCTGCATATTTTATTCGTACCGCAGGATGTGATGTTGGTTGCTGGTGGTGTGATGTTAAAGAAAGTTGGGAAGAAGAGGTTCATCAAAAGATGAAAGTGAGGGATTTAATTGATGCTGTAAATCATTCAGGTGCCAATATTGTAGTGATTACCGGAGGTGAGCCATTATTACACGATTTATCTGCTTTAACCATTAGTCTAAAAAATATAGGTGTCCAAATTCATATAGAAACCAGTGGATCTTCACCAATAAGCGGTATTTTTGATTGGATTACATTATCTCCCAAAAGATTCAAAAAACCATTAGACGATATTTTTCCCCATATCGATGAGTTAAAAGTTGTTGTTTTAACTACTAAAGATTTAAAATGGGCAGAAGTAAATGCAGCCAAATGCTCTGATTCTGTAAAGCTATTATTACAACCTGAATGGGATAGCCCCAAATCTATACCCCTTATCGTTTCTTATGTAAAAGAATATCCAAAATGGGGGATTAGTCTACAGACTCATAAATTTTTAAACGTTCCATAATGGCTTTTGAAAATGCATCAGTGATTATCACAGGAGGAAGCAAAGGCATCGGGCTATCGATAGCCAGAGTATTCGCTCGTGAGACTTCAAGGAGGATTGTATTAATTGCAAGAAATTATGAGGATCTTAAAATCGCAAAAAATGAGTGTATTAAAGAAGGAGCTAGAGGTGTTGAGCTGTTAGTTGCTGATTTGTCTACATCGGATGCATTGCAAGCGATAGACTTCGAGTCTCTTAATCCTGGAATTCTGATCAACAATGCAGGATCATTCTTATTTAAACCACTGAATGATACATCATTGCAGGAGTTTGAAAATCAATTTCATATTAATACAAAAAGTGCATTTCTAACTACTAACAATGTACTACCTACCTTTAGAAAACAGGAACGGGCACTGATTGTGAACATATGCTCACAGGCATCATTGAAAGGATATGCACATAGTGGAGCATATACTATGAGTAAGCATGCATTGTTAGGATATACGAGATCTTTACGGCAGGAATTATTGGATACTAATATTGCCGTTTCTGCCATAAACCTGGGACAAACATTTAGCACATCATGGGAGGGAGTCGAAATCGATCCACAAGTACTAATTGATCCTGAGGATGTCGGGAAACTGATACTTGGACTATCGCATCTAAGCCCTAGAAGTGTGGCAGAAGAAATCATTCTTATGCCACAAGGCGGTGAAACATCGCCAATGTGATAAATTATAGTATGCTAGTGCTTTTTCTATGATTAAAAAGGGTGTTTAAAGTTTATCTCTAAAATAAACCTAGTCTGTTACCCAAGAATCAGACTAAAAATGTAATCTACTAACCATCAAAATATTGCAAATTTTTATGATGTATATGGTCGAAAAATATCTTCTAACTCTTGGTTGAAATTATGTAAAATTTCAGGCTTAAATGTTTGTTTTGTTAACATTTCAAAGAGCAAGGAATATCTTTCATATACTTCAAGTCGAAAAGTGTTGGGTAATTCAGGTAGAGTTTGTCCCTCTAGTCCTTGAAATTTATGATCCATTAACCATTCTCTCAAAAATTCTTTAGAAAGTTGTTTTTGACCGGCGTTTTGGGATTGTCGTTCTTCATAGCCATCCAAGTAAAAATATCGAGACGAATCGGTGGTATGTACTTCATCGATTAAAGTCAACTCACCGTTATAGATCCCCATTTCATATTTGGTATCAACTAAAATCAACCCTTGAGATTTTGCAACTTCTGTTCCTCGTTCAAAAAGTCGAAAAGCTTTTTCTTTAATTTGGGTCCACAAAATTTCATCAACAATGCCTTGGTTAAGAATTTCAGCTTCAGAAATATCTTCATCATGGCCTTCTGTTGCTTTTGTTGCAGGAGTAAGAATAGGAGTGGGAAATTTATCGTGTTCTTTCATTCCCTCAGGCAGAACCACTCCGCATAAGGTTCTTTTTCCTGCTTTGTATGTTCTCCATGCGTGTCCTGTCAGATATCCTCTTAGTACAATTTCTATGGGAATAGGAGTACATTTTTTCGCTATTGTAACATTAGGATGAGGAACCTCTATGATATGGGTATCAATGATATCCTTCACTTGATTAAACGAAAATTCAGCAAGTTGATTAAGAATTTGGCCTTTAAAGGGGATTGCTTGTTTCATGATGAAATCAAAAGCAGAAATTCTGTCGGTAACCACTATTCCAAGCGTGGTTTCATTTAGGGTATAAACTTCTCGGACTTTTCCTTTATACGGGGTTGGTATTCCATGTACCTGCGTTTCTGTGATGCAGTTATCAAGCGCTATTTGTGTGTCAAATGTAAATTTCAAGACTTATTTCTTTGCAGTTGAGCCTCGCTCAACGAGTATTGGATTCCTCATCTCTTGAACTAGTGGTGATTCTGAGTCTTTTATAATTTCAGCTAATCGTGCAATTGCTAAACTCCCAATCTTATGCATGTGTTGATCCATGGTAGTTAGATCCAGATACTTACTTAGTTTGATATTATCATATCCCATAATGGCTATATCTTCTGGTACCCTCATTCCTAATTTCGATAATGCATGGAGTGCGCCAAGAGCTTGAGTATCGTTGGTGCAAAAAAGTGCATCTGGGAATTTGCCCATTTCTTTGTATTTATATATGGCTTCAAAGCCACTTTCTTCTGTAAAGCCTGCATGTTTTGTTGTATCACCTGTAACAAAAAGATCTTTATCGATCGGCATTTTAAAATTACGAAGAGCATCTTTAAAACCTCGTTCTCTTTCGGTCGATGATCTAGTTTCCACTGGTGTAGTAATCATCCCCATTCGTTCATAGCCTTGTTTAACGAGATGTTCACCGGCCATGTATCCGCCTTTGTAATCATTCAATACATAGTAATTGTATGATTCATGCGCGGAATTAACAAGTACAATTGGAATATGGGTAGATTGTAAATGCTTATGAACAGTTTCACTTACATCAATGGATAGAAGTACTAAAGCATCAGCGGTACCTCTATCAAAGAAATTGATTACAGCTTCTTCTGGGTCTTTTGAACCTGTATTATATAAAATGATATCAAGATCCATTTTGCGAATTTCATCTTTTATTCCTTTTAATAGTTCATTAAAGAAAGGAGTAGTAAATGAAGGTACTGCAACAGCTAAAATTTGCGGCTCTTTACTGGCAAGTTTTCTTGCACTAACTTGTGGGCGGAAATTTAATTCATCGATAGCCTTTTGAACTTTCTCTTTAGTTTCTTCAGAAACATTAGGAGAATCGTTCAATACCCTAGAAACGGTGGAAATAGCAACACCTGCCTTTTTTGCTACTTCATAGATTGTAACTTTCTTGCTCATACGTTTTAAGATATAATTAACTGGGATTCAAGGAAATAAACCAAATTTAACTTGTTCCTAACAAAAATAAACAAGAATATCCGAATATATTCTCCATCATTAAAATTTTTATTTATATGGAACGGATAATTACAATTTGATGATTATAAAACCATGAGTGAATTGTTACGATTACCATATTCTATGATACGCCCAATTTATGAAAAAACTTCATTTCATAAATCAGTGATTGAAGAAATTAATGATGTTAAGCTAAAAACGGCATATTCTCATTGTCGGGCGATTACACGTTACTATGCCAAAACGTTCTATATGGCAACACGTTTTTTACCCAATGAGAAACAAAGAAGCATCTTTGCTATCTATGGTTTGTGTAGGTATCTAGATAATTTGGTAGATGAGACCGTAGACTTAATGTATGGTAAAGATATAGACATTTCAGAAGTAGACGAAAAACTCGACCAATTTAGCGCGAGCTTACAAGGTGTTTACAATGGCAGAGAAAGCAAAGATCCTATCCTCACAGCTTTTTCCGATACTCTAAAAAAGTATCATATCCCTATTGAATTACCTTTTGAACTCATGGAAGGTGTGCGGTCCGACTTAGTTAAAAACCGTTACCAATCATTTAAAGAATTGTATGATTATTCATATAAAGTAGCATCTGTGGTCGGTTTGATGACCAGCAGGGTGTTTGGTTATTCAGATGAAACTGCTCTAGAATATGCGATAGACTTAGGTATTGCAATGCAATTAACAAATATCTTACGAGATATTGGTGAAGATTTAGATCGAAATAGAATCTACATACCCCAAGATGAACTTGAAATGTTTAATATAACCGAAACAGAGTTATTCAACGGTTATAAGGGGGAGAACTTCATCGAGTTGATGAAATTTCAAATTAAGAGAGCAAGAAACTACTACTTAAGTGCAGACATTGGAATTAAAATGCTAGATCGAGATAGCCGATTACCTGTGTATTTAGCAAGATATAATTACAGTCGAATTTTAGATAAGATCGAAGCTAATGAATATAATGTATTCAATGAGAGAGCATACCTAAATAAAATTGAAAAGTTTTCAATACTCCCAAAAATTTTCATTGAAATGCGCGCAGCCAGCTAATTTTTCTGGTTAATTAAAATTCGTTTTCCTACTATTGTCGAAAAAGCGGTTTCTAAATGCCAGAAATAAAAAAAATATTAATAGCTAACCGTGGGGAAATTGCTGTACGCATTATTCATACATGCAAAGAATTAGAAATTACAACGGTAGCTGTTTATTCTCGTCCAGATGCAAATGCTCCTCATGTTCAACTAGCCGATGAATCTGTTTTTATAGGTGAAGCAGCATCTTCTGAAAGTTATTTAGTAATGGAAAAAATCATTGATGCATGTAAATTAACTAATGCTGATGCGGTACATCCTGGATATGGATTTCTGAGTGAAAACGCTGCTTTTTCACGGTTATGTAAAAAAGAAGGAATCATTTTTATTGGGCCAGATGAAAATGCAATACAACTCATGGGTGATAAAACATCAGCAAGAGAATTAATGGCGGAGCATAATATTCCTACTCCTCCAGGTTTAAAAAGTACCCTTGAAAGTATTGATGAAGCTAAAGAAGTGGCAAAAAATATTGGTTTTCCAATTTTGATTAAAGCCTCGGCTGGTGGTGGTGGGAAGGGTATGCGAATTGTCCATTCACCAAATGAATTTGAGGCAAGCATTAAGGCGGCAAAAAATGAAGCTAAAAATGCATTTGGTGATGACAGAGTCTATATAGAAAAGTATCTAGAAGAACCCCGTCACATAGAATTTCAAATCATGGCAGATACTCATGGTAACACTGTTCATGTATTCGATCGAGAGTGCTCTATTCAGAGACGTCATCAAAAAGTGATAGAAGAAGCACCAAGCACTTTATTAACTGATTCTTTAAGATCGAAAATGGCTAAAACAGCTATACAGGCTGCTAAAGCATGTGATTACATTGGAGCTGGAACCATCGAATTTCTAGTTGATAAGCATTTGAATTATTACTTTTTGGAGATGAATACTCGCTTACAAGTTGAGCATCCAGTTACAGAAATGATTACGGGTTTAGATTTAGTTGCAGCTCAAATTGCAGTAGCAGAAGGAAAAGAACTTCCATTTACTCAAGAAGATATAAAACAACAGGGCTGGGCTATTGAATGCAGAATCTATGCAGAAGATCCAGAAAATAATTTTTTACCTAGTACTGGAACCTTAATTAAGCATCGAACACCTACAGGAACTGGAGTAAGAGTTGATGCAGGTATTGAAGAAGGACAGGCAGTAAGTATTAATTATGATCCAATGATTTCCAAATTAACGGTTCATGGAAGGGATAGAGAAGACGCTCGTAAAAAAATGCTACGTGCATTAAGCGAGTATGAAATTGTTGGGTGTAGAACAACCATCCCATTTTGCGAATATACACTACAACATGAAGCATTTATTTCTGGAAAATATGATACTCACTTTGTGAAAGATCATTTTTCAAAAGAAAAATTATTTTTTAAGCATGATGACGAGCTTATAGCATTAGCCGCGTCTTTACTCGTTAGTGGAGAGGAAAATAAAACGCAACAAAAGCAGGTTAAACATACCAATGAGTTATCTCATTGGTGGACTCATCGTAGGTAAATCATAATGGCAGATAAACACCTTTTTGATGAGTTAACATCTCTTGAAACTGAGAAAAGAAATTCATCATCAAAAGAAATAGATCTTGCAAATCCAATTGAAATAGCAAAAATAATTAATGAAGAAGACAAACAAGTTGCTGAAAAGGTTGGGAATAAGCTACCAGAAATTGCAGCAGCGATTGATTTGGTAAGTAAGGCATTTAGCGTAGGAGGGAGACTACTTTATTTTGGGGCTGGCACAAGTGGTCGTTTAGGGGTATTAGATGCTTCTGAATGCCCACCTACATTTGGAGTAACATCCGAACAAGTGCAAGGATTTATAGCAGGTGGTAAAGAGGCTATGTTTGTAGCTCAAGAAGGAGCAGAAGACTCAGAAGAAATAGGAAGGCAAGAAATATATGATCAGAAAGTTACTTCTGTTGATATTGTATGTGGAATTGCTGCTAGTGGACGAACTCCATATGTATTAGGAGTATTAAAAGAAGCACAAAAAAATGGAATTTCAACCATTTTTATTACTACTGTTCCAAAAGAACAACTACGTATACATGCAGATATTACTATCGATATACCCGTTGGTGCAGAAGTGATAATGGGAAGTACACGCATGAAAAGTGCTACGGCTCAAAAAATGGTGCTTAATATGCTATCTACGGGGGCAATGATAAGACAGGGAAAGATTTACGAAAATGTGATGGTTGACTTAATGCTCACAAACAAAAAACTTGTTGAGCGTGCAAAAAGAATCATCCTTACCTTTACAGGTAAATCGTACGATGAATGCAGTACCTTGCTAGAACAAGCTGATGGCCATGTAAAAACAGCACTGTTAATGGGACTTAAAGGTTTAAATAGAGATGCAGCAAAACAACTGTTAAGCAAGAATAATGGATTCATTCGTAAAGCATTGAGTTAAAATATCAGTATTTATGATTCGATTATTGTTTAGTATTTATGTGTGGCTATACTATAGCATGTTATTTATTGCTTTTTTTCTAGTTATGGGTATCGTTTTTTTGATCACATTTCCATTTGATCACTACAGGAAAATAACAAACCAAATGTTATCGATAATGTCCTGGTGCATGATGAGGCCATCTCCATCTTGGAAGATGAAGATTGAAGGAACTGAAAAGTATGATCCTAACAAGCCTACAATATTTATATCTAATCATCAAAGTTTTTTGGATATACCTTTTGCTTATCAACTTCCATGGAATATGAAATGGGTGGTTAAACATAGCATGACATACATCCCAGTGATGGGATGGCTTGTAAAATTATCAGGTCAACTCACCATAAATAGAGGTAGTAAATCTGCATTAAAAAAATTATCACGGTTAGTACAGCCAATTAAAGATTTAGTGCCTGTGATGATTTTTCCTGAAGGTACAAGATCGTTAGACGGTGAAATTAAAATGTTTAAAAATGGGGCTTTTTTATTGGCAATAGAACATGGATTTACAATCCAGCCGATTGTAATAGATGGAGCATATTCAGCGTTGCCGTCAGGATCAAAATATTTTAATCCTAGAGCAAGCTTTAACATGCGATTTTTAGACAGTATTGATCCTAAAAAATTCGATTCGATGACATCTTTACGAGACTTTGCACGAAAACAACTCGTTGATGCACATAAAAATTTAAAATAATTTGAAGCAAAACTACATAGATCAATTGTTATCGAAGGTCCATTACCACCATCGAATAATGGGCACGTTAATTATTTCACAGCTTTTAGTTATTGCAATCTTTAAGTTCTGGCCTAAAAAAGAATTGATAGTACAAACTCCAATTTTTTTTGAAAATGAAACCCTTGTTGTTGAAGAAATGATCATAACAAGACAATCTAATGCCCCTGCTGCACCGCCTAAACCTCAAATACCTATTCCGATTCCAAACGATAAGTTAATTGATGATTACATTGAGTTTCCCGAGCTTGAAACACTAATCTCATTCGATTCATTAAGTGTCTCAACAACAACCGGACAAAGAGGTGATGAAGAAAGAATATCAGGAAATCCAGATGTAACACCTCGTATAATCAAAATTGTTGAGCCTACATTAACAAAATCTGCAACTAGATCTGGGATTAAATCAATGATCTTGGTAAACTTTTTAGTTTCCAGCCAAGGTATAGTTAAAGAGGCATATATCGCAGAAATAAAACTTTATAAGGGTAAATCTAACGAATTTGAAATAGTTGATGATTTACAGTATGGTATCCTTAATGATGTATTAGAAGCCGCATACAAATGGCGTTTTAAACCAGCTAATGAAAATGGTGAGGCAGTTGGGGCTTATATACAAGAAGCTTTTTTAATTGGCTTTTGAATTGATAAGTAATAATAATTAGCTCTATCTTCTAATCTCTAAATATGGAGAGATGCCGGAGCGGTCGAACGGGCTCGCCTGGAAAGCGAGTGTGCCCCTAAAGGGGTACCGAGGGTTCGAATCCCTCTCTCTCCGCCATAAAGCTACCCAATTTGGGTGGCTTTTTATTTTTTTGCTATAAAAATTAATAAATAAAAGTAGTTTAGCATTTTATTCAACCAAAAAATCTCTATTTTCGTGTGTGCGATAATCTTAGCACACTAGATGGCAGTACATACATCGTGTACTTTTAACTATGTTAAAAATTAACATGGTTTTTTAAATTTTTTAAACTAAATACAACATAAATTAAAACATAACAGATGCGTAATTTTAAGCTGTTAATTGTTTGGGTTCTTTTTGGGGGGATAATTGTAAATTGTGATTTACCAAGTACACCTAAAGACCCAAACTTTACAACATCACATAAAGTAGAAGTACCGATTCTATACAACAAAACGATTCAGTTTTTAGGTGGTGGAGATGATACGGATGTCTTGATTGATACCACAGGTTCTGAATTTGATTCCCTTTTTGTAATAGCTGGAGCAGGGCCTGATGAAGGTTTGATTTCAATTGCAGTAGAAGAGGAATTTGAACTAGGAGATCTTAATGATGCAATACCTACTATTGGAATAGATCCTGCAAGTTTTTCTTCTGAAGTGGGGGAGATTGAAATTGGGAGTTTTTCTAGTGGAGGTGACAACCTTGGTACCGTTGACATACAGACTGTAACAGGAAATGATCCTAATCTTATTCCAGCAGGTTTACCAATCCCAGCGGGAAACAATGCTGCAAATCCTGTTGAACTTAGTGTAGGAAGTAATACAGATTTTTTTGTGAGTGCTGAAATAAAACGAGGTTCCATTGACATTGAAATCACTAACAATCTAGGATTTGACTTTCGGGTAACCGAAATTCAATTGTATGATACTGTTTCTTCCGCAACCATTGGTTCACCAGCGGAATTTAGTGCAGCTAACGGTAATCAGTTATTGAGTGATGGAAGTCCACGTGTTGCATCAGTTTCATTTGCGGGTGGGGCTACTTTAGCAAATATTGGAATAAAGTTAATCATCTTTTGGGATGGTTTTAATTTTCCAGCAAACCCAGGACTCTTATCAGTAAATTCTTTGGAAGGTAACGGACTTGTTGCTTCATCGGTAGAAGCTGCTGTAACAGCCATAGATTTCTCATCCAAAAGCACAACTACATTTGATGCTGCTGAATTTCAATTCACATCACCTGATCATTATGTAGAATTAGCCTCAGGAGAAATCGCAATTTCTCCAATTGAAAATGGGTTAGATCTCACCATAGAAGAATTAGTAATATCATTTCCTGGAATAAGAACTGCACCTTACACAGAAGCAGATTCCTTAGTAATTAGTTATCTCGGAGCAGAGAAAATACTTCGTAATTCCAGCTCTGTTGCAAAAAATATTGATCTATCTGAGTATAGAATTTATGCAAATAACAATACCGTAGAATACACGATCTCTGCACTAACTGAAAATACTCAAGCAGCAGCTGCAGGTGACCAGACACGCGAAATCAATGAGTCACAAAGCATAAGTTCAAGTGTATCAATTAACAACTTATCTATAGCAACAGCATTTGGTGAAATCGCATCACAAACTGTTATTTTAGGGGATGATGACGCTTCAAATGGGTTAGATATCATTGATCTTTATAATGATATAGAAACATCTCTAACTGAAATTGATGGCCTTGATGAACTATCAAGCGAAATTGATGGAATTGAATTCGCAGATGCATCTCTTTCAATAAATTATACCTCAAATATTGGTGTACCTACAACTATATACATGGCAATGCTTGGTATTGATGGGGAAGACCAAGAATTATACTTAAATGGTATTAGTGGCACTGAACTTGAAGTAGAAGAAGGCGCTCCCATTAATGGTATAGTTGCTAACGGAGTGCAATTGAGTAGAGATCAAATGATTAAATTTACCATACAGCCTAGCAGTAATGGCGAGGCTATCACCAGTTCAGTTGAATTCAATAGTAGAAACACAAATGTAAATGACTTTTTAAATGCATTACCAAAAGAAATACGTTTTGTGGGTAGAGCAGTGGTAAATGAAAGTGGAGAAGAGGCTACTATTAGTACTCCATTAGAATTTGACCCAGGTATTATCGTTGATTTGCCACTTTATTTTAGTGCTGATGGTGCTAGCATTGAATTAGTAGAGGATGGAAGTGACTTATCCGATCTTCCTGATGAAGATGAAGATGTCCAAATTACTGAGGGTCAACTAATTGTAAGCTATGAAAATGGACTACCTCTTGGGTTTGATATCAATATTGAATTTCTTGATGACCTTGGAGGTGTAATAACCTCAATTCCATTGGCAGGAGATACCCCTATTGAACTAAGCGCGGCAACTGTTGATCAAATCACTAGGTTTGTAACTACTGATGCAGTAGATAATCTCATAATTTCGCTAACTGAAGATCAGCTTCAATCTATCGCTAATACAGATTCAGTAGCGATAAATGCAGCATTAAATACTTTTGCAAGTGAAGAAGTGAAAATTAGAAACACAGACTCAATAACACTTAGCGTAAGTGCTAGTGTTACCATTCAAAACGAAGTAAATAATTAAGGAAGCACTAATGAAAACTCTTAGAATACTACTTACTATCAGTTTTACGCTTACAGCTGCATCCTTAGTAGCTCAAAGCAGACATTACAATTCTCAAACACTGGGAATGGGAAATGGAGGCACTGCCTTCATCGATGGATATAATGCAAATTTTTTGAATCCAGCAAACTTAATGATCAATAATTCTGGTCGTAAACCAAAAACCGAACTTGGCTTATTTGGTGGTTTAGGTATTCAAACATCTGGATCACTTTTAAATCTCGATGTATATGATGAGTACCTAACTAATAATTTAATTATTGAAGGAACAGTTCGAGAGAATATGCTAGATGATTGGTTTGGAAGTGATGTAAAAGCAAGACACAATATCGATTTTAACTTAGATATGGTACCATTAGGATTTTCATATCGAGGTAAGAATTCCGCATTCAGTGTTGCGACTCGAGTGCGTACTCTAAATACGTCTAATGTAAATCGTGGATTTATGGAATTAGCATTTTATGGTTTAGATTCTGATCAATTTGGAGACGGTAAAAGTGTTGATTTAGGTTTCAGTACATTATCATATGCTGAGATTTCCTTAGGTTATGCATTTGCTTTACCCTTGCCACTAACAGGATTAATAGAAAGCTTACCATTTATCAATGGAATTAATGTATACGCTGGTGTCGCTCCAAAATATATTATTGGACTCCAAGCAATAGACTTTAACCTTACTTCTGCTCTAACAGTTGATCCTGTTGGAACGCCAAATCAAGCGATTACTCATCAGTTTGATTATTCGTTAACATCATATGGCGATTTATCGGAGCAATTAGGGAATTACGCTGACGCTCGATTAACAAACCCAGATGCAAAACTAGATGATTATCTCAATTATAGTGGTGAAGATATTGGGACACTTGGATCAGGTTTTGGATTAGATCTTGGTGTTACAGCTGAAATAGATATATCACTACCTGCGCTTGGACTACTTGGAAAAAAACAAGTATTACGTGTAAGTATGTCAATGACTGATATTGGAAGTGTAACCTATGATGATCGACCAAGTATTGTTAATGCCAACGACACGTTTGTGTTTGACGGAGATGCCGGAAATCAAAGTATAGGCGACTATTTTGATTCTGTTCTTGATAGTTTAGAAAATGACGTTTATGGTGGATTTACTTCAGAAGATGTTGACGAAAAAAAATATGATTTACCAACAATGTATAATTTTGGAGCAGCTCTAACACTCGGGAAATTAACTACAACTCTAGATTATGGATATGCTGCTAATGAAGTTGGTAGAAATGCGAAGGGTAGTTCATTAGCTCTAGGTCTAGAATACCGATTCTTTAATTTTGTTCCAATTAGAGTAGGTACTCGTTATGGAGGTGATGCAACTGTCTATTCATTCGGTAGTGGAGTCGATTTTAGATTCGTAGATCTTACTTTTGGCTTGATGATGGTTAATGACGCTGCAAGTGAAGGAGCTAACGCCACTTTCGCATGGAGTGGTTTAGTATTTAGATTTTAAATCATTTAAAACGCTATAAAAAAACCCCAGCAGGTAGATTGCATGGGGTTTTTTTATGAATTAAAGCGTGTGAAATCTAGTTCAGCGGGTAACATTGCATCATTTATGATGTGCTCAACTAGCAAATGAGCACCTATTGACGAATAAAGTAATCCTTTTGAACCCAGGCCGGTAAAAACAAAACAATGTTCTATTGTTTGATGGCTTCCAATATATGGTTTACGATCGGGGGTAGATGCTCTAATTCCAGCCCAATCTCCAATTACGCTCGATTGTTTTGCCAAATCAGGCACTACGATTTCAAATCGTTTTAGCATATAATCTCTCCCGTTTTGATCGGGTTTATGATGGTCAAATCTGTGCTCATACGTACTGCCATATACCAACCTCTTGGTGTCAATTTTGGAAAAATATCCAAGAGCACTAACAGCATGATCAAATGAAATTGAAGCATCTGTTTTTAAAATTAGAATTTGACCTTTTACTGCATGCATTTTCAAATTAGACCAATATTCAGAGTGCGAAGTCCATATCCCTGAGGTAAAAACAATATTTTTAGAAGATATTTTTTGGTGAGTATCAAATGTAATTTCCCAGTCTTTATTTTTAATTAATCTATAAGAATCTTCTAAATAGAATATGCCTTGTTGTTGTTCAATCATTGCTCTAAGCGCTAATAAATATTCAGGTATGAATACGGTAAGTCCCTTAGGTACCCACACTCCACCATCTATGCATTGTATACCTGGATGAATGGTTTGCACCTCTTTTTGGTCTAGCCATACTGTAGTATCATCGCTCCAAGAATTTTTGTTAAGATTATGCTTCATTTTTGAGGCAATTTTTTCGTCTAAAGCGGGGCGTAAGATGCCTGTTTGTTTGAAAAATTTGTTATTAGAAAAAGAGCTAGCTTTCAATAATCTATGAGAAAGATGCTCTAAACTTTCTTCCGCTCTCCATGATTGAGAAGCAAAACGCCCTGTTGCAGGGTTTGCCAACCCTGCAGGAGTACCAGATGCGCCAGAAGCTATTCCTTTTGAATCAACTACACAGACCGAAACACCCTTTTCGGCTAGTTCTATTGCAACATGTAGACCAGCTAAACCGGCGCCAATAACACAATAATCATAATGAATTGGCAATTCAGATTACTCTATTTAAAATTAACAGATAGATAAAGAAATTATCCTCGGTATTTACGACGTTCTATAAGTTTCTTGATTTTTTTATTTCCTATCCACGCTTTTCTATTCGTTTCTACATCAACCATTTCTAGGTTAACGGTATAGAAAATTGAAATTTCTTTACCAGATGAGCTTTCATCTATTATGGATGAAATGTTGCCAATAATTACATAATCGGCCCCAACTTCTTTTCCTAACGCCGCAGCCGTTTCATAAGAAGCGTAGCTTTGTTGATCAGAACGTATGTCCCTTATTTGTTGAGTCTCACTTAAACTGGCTACAACATCAACCATCCCTGAGTTTACGAACGCACGTTCTAATTCTTTTGTGAATATTTCTGTATCGATGTGTTCCATGGTTTCATTTCTTACTCTTCCAACCATGGTAACTGGGATACTATTATTATCTAGGCGAAAATTTTCAAGCCATGGTTTAGATAGTGCATCATCAATCATTTCTTCTGCCACTAGTCGGGCGTCAGTATCATTCCATCTACCAGATAAGTCGGTTTGGGTATCAGCTGCCACCCGGCTAACTTGTTTTGGGGTAGAGCAAGCAGTAAAAACTAGTGTAACTGTAAGTAGGGTTAAAAATTTTAAATTCATGATATAATTAATTGGATAAAACTTCATTGATTAAAAAGCGTGAAAAATTAGATTTAATTTCTTTGTTGGCCGAGAATTCTGCTCTTTTATATGCATCTTTCATACTTAAAGCACCATCTCTGCCTCTCTGTGTAAAAGTATTGTATGATTTTCCTGATTCAAGATCATGTATTTGGATTGATAAATCCCAAGTAACGAAATCAGCGTCTTCGCGATTTAAATGTGCTTCTTCTGCTGTGTAGGTAACATCTATTTTGAGGATTGGGTTTTGGTTTCCAATCACAAATCCTTCTTTTTGAAAAACTGAAGTGACAGCATCTTTAATAATTAGATTTTCCTGATTCATAGCTATTTGTATTACAGAATTTTCCTGAACTGTTGAAAATTCCATCTTTACTTGATCAAGCACATTAATTGCTTTTTCTTGGTTTGTACTTCCCGGGCTAATAATCGCTAATTGTTGATATAAATTCACATTTACTCTTGCAAGGAGCACATTCTCTTGAGATAAACTTAACTTTTGAATTGCACTTAAACCATTTGCTAACGCATTTCTGTTATTATTAATCCGTTGGAAATTATTGCCAATTTCTTGTTCATATAAAAGTAATGAAGCTCTACGATCCATCCCAGCCAGTACATAATAAGAACCATCATTACCAATTTCTGACGTTAAGACTTCAGTATTCATGAGTTCTTCACTTGCTCCAATACGAATATTATTCATTAATCGTATGGTTTCTTTTGATGTGAAATCGGTTTTATTACGTGTAGTCTCCGAGAATTCTGTGTATAAATTTTGAGTCCCATCTATTTGAGAACGAAATATTTGAGCTAAATTTAACATGGCGTCTGCCCTGGCATCAGCAAGATTATCTCCCGAACCTACCGCCATTAGATATGTTCTCTCACTGAAGGCTTTGGATGGATGAGTAACCCATTCTGGCAAATCATTGTTTACATTTGTTGATTGTATACTTTTTTGCTGAGAGGTGCAGTACATGGTGCTTCCTGCGCCAATGATTAAAAAAAGTATCGTTCTATAAGAGCTTAATTTTTGAAGAATAATGTTCATATCAGTTCCAATAAATAGATTCTACTAATGTTAAATCTTTTTCTGTGCCAACTTTTATTTCTTGTGTATCGGTAAATAATAACCGGCCAGATGATTCATAATATTCAAGTTCGATAGTATGTGTTCCCTCGGGAAGTTTTAAGACGGTTCCGTAAGATTTACCTGGCATGGTTTGCCAACTTCTCAGATCTGCTTTTTCTGTAGCCTCTTGAGCGACTTTACCAAGTAATCTCACTGCTCTACCAAGTAATTCATTTTGTTCGTTTATCTCGTTACTTGCTTTATTGGTTGCCGCAGCTTTGAGTGAAGCTCGAACAATAGTTCGGGCATAAATTATTGGTTCTTTCACTTTATACACTTCCTTTGCTACTAAATCTAGGTGTTCGATCATATTCAAATCATTTATAATTTCTTCCCCATTTACAGAAACTCGTATAGATGTAACTGATGAATTGTATAATTGCAATACTGGTAATGAATATTTGAGATAGGTGTCAATTTCTTCGAAATAAATTCTTAAATCATTTTGATTTTTTGCCGGAGATCTCCCGGTAAACGCTTTGATGAGAACATTATAAGAATTAGGATTAAGTAGGGTTTGTAATTCTCTAGAATTAGGAAAATGATCCGATTTTGTCTTTGGCTGGTCTTGATATGCCGTAAGCAAATTATTGTAGGCAATTCTTGCATCATCTTGCTTGCCTGTTTTTGAGTATAGTATAGTGGAAAGAAAATGACCCATTGAACTATTCTGGATATTTGTTTCCCCTGTTTTCCACTTATCTGTGTCCACTTTTGTGGTGTCGGCTTCAGAAAGGGCTGTAACTATATCTTTGTACTTTATATTAAGTTGACTGAGCTTATATGAAATTCGTCTCGACTCAATTAGTGCAGCATCTAAATCACCAAGATGAATATAGTTTAAGGCTTTAAATGCATTTAGATATATATCTTCATAATCTTCTCCATCATAGGCTAAGATAGTATCATTGACTAAAAATGATTTTATCGCTCTGCTTAAGCTTTTGGTATATAAATCTTCAATTTCATGCTCGGCACTTTCAAAGTTTTTATTACTTTGAGCATAGTTTCGAGCGAAATGATGAGCAGTTCCCATTTCTAGGTCTAACAAAACTGCATCTTTTTGTTCATATACTTCAGAAGATTCAAAATTATTTAATAACTCAACAGTTTTATCATAATCACCAGAAGCAAAACTTGTTCGCAAGTTATATTGTGCTGAATCTAATACATAAGCTCCGCAACTGATAACCAACAAAATAATGATCAAATATAGGCAATGGATAAAACGATTTTTTTGCATAAGTAAAAAGAATATGGTTATAGTCTATATAAATTAGATATGTATATTTAATATCAGTATATAGTGTACGTTTCCAAATTGAATATCCATTTAAAAGTAACATCCACAGCAACGCATTGAATTTAAAAATACTATTTTTCAGCCTACTCTTATACACTTTATTTGTACTTTCTTGTGCAAATCCTATTGGGCCTACAGGTGGGCCAAGAGATGAAACCGGACCACAGATTCTTTTTACAGAGCCAGAAACAGGAACTACTAATTTTAGTAGCAATGAGGTAAGTTTTTATTTCGATGAATTCGTAAAACGTGAATCGATAAAGAACAATATTATCATAGAACCAGATTTTGGAGCAAATTATAGTACAAAGTGGAAAAAGAAACGGTTAACGATTAATTTTAAGGATCCATTACCAGATTCAACGACTATAATTTTAACGTTGAGTGGTTCAATTTCCGACACTCGTGGAAACAAGATCGGAGCACCAAAGATTGTAGCTTTCTCTACAGGCGATGAATTAGATGAGGGATCTATATCAGGTCAAATTATAAACGCAGAAACAGGAATGGGCGAGTCGGCTCGAAGGGTAGCCTTGTACAGAGAACCAATCAACATACAAGCTCCTTATAATTATGTTGCCGAGACGGATACGGGAGGATATTTTACTTTTTCATATCTAAAGGAAGGCAATTATAAAGCCTTTTATTTTGATGATAGAAACAGAAATAAAATATGGGAACCACCCAGAGAGTTAGCTCAATCTTTTTCAATGGATACTGTTTTTTTAGAAAAAGCAGATACCCTAAACATTGGACAGTTATATCTACAAACGGTTGACACCTTAGCCCCAAAATTACAAGCGGTAGGATTATTTTCTGATAAGAGGATGAGACTTCGATTTAATGAGGATATAGTGTTAAACGATACCGTTAAGATTTCTATAACCGATACACTGGGTACTCCAATTAATAGTGGATTTCCCCTTTATATTACTCAAAAGGAGCAATTTGTTTTATTCGCTCAGTCTGATTCGTCGTTGATGGAAGGTAATACCTACGGAATTGAATTAGATGGAATAACTGATAAGGCTGGCAATCCTGTGATTTCAAAATCTATTCGGTTTAATGGAAGTTCTCAAGTTGATACAACACTTCAAAGAATTATCGAAGTTGAAACAGAAGCAGGTCTGTTTCCAACTCAACCCTTTGTTGTAAAGTATGCTGCTGAATTATCAAATAGAATGATTCTTGATTCTTTAGTGGTTGTGGAAGGAGATGTTACCTTTGATGATTGGCCCATAGTGGGCATTGATAAAAATCGATTATTTATTGGTCCACAAGATGAATGGATAAATGGAATTGATTATCAGTTTTTAGTTTGGAACCCTTATTCACAGAGACGCGCTCTTTATACTCCTGAAATTTGGGATACTAATGAAATGGGAGAACTAGAAATAAGTATAAATTCGGACGACAGCACAGGTTCGTACATGTATCTTCTAGAAAATGAAGTAAATGCTTTGACTTATACTGGCACTATGGAAATGAAAAAAGTTATAGAAAATTTGCCGCCACTCACCTATAGATTTTCAATATTCAAAGATGTTAATGCGAACAAAAAATGGGATAGAGGTGATATTATACCTTATGAACGCCCAGAACCTTACTTTATAAGACGATCTGTAAAAATACAGACAGGTTTTACCGCCGAAGTGATTATTGATTTCTAAAGGGTAGTTTCGATACAGATTCAAGTCTCTATTTAACATATCGTAAAAAAGATCTCTAATTATTACTTATTATCTGTACGCATAAGCACAAATAAATTCCTTTTCGTATCTTGGAAACGCTTCCATGAATAATTTAAAACGATGTCAATAAGCGAGAAAACAAGTACACACCGTTCAGATAAAGAATTAAGGGATAAAGAATTGTACTCAAACAAACCCTATCAAACCAAACATAAAGTACGTTTTGTCACGGCTGCAAGTTTATTCGATGGTCATGATGCCTCCATTAATATTATGCGTAGAATTCTTCAAAGTAGTGGGGCAGAAGTTATACATTTAGGACACAATCGATCGGTGCACGAGATTGTTAATTGCGCCATACAAGAAGATGCTCATGGTATAGCAATTAGTTCTTATCAGGGTGGGCATGTTGAATATTTCAAATACATGATCGATTTACTTCGTGAACATGGAGCCGAGCACATCAAAGTGTTTGGAGGTGGAGGTGGTGTAATTGTCCCAGAGGAGATTATCGAACTTCATGAGGCAGGAGTAACACGCATTTTTTCCGTGGATGATGGAAGTAACATGGGGCTTCAAGGGATGATCAATGTTATGCTTCATGCCTGCGATTATAATACCATAGAAGGTAAAATCTTCGATAAGAAAAAAATCCTTAATAAAGATTCCGTTAGCTTAGCCCAGGCGATTACTGCATTAGAAAATAAGTCGAGCAATACTTTCAAATATGAAAGCGATAAATTGTTGTTAGACAAAGAGGAATTTAATTTATCTTATGTTAAAAATAATATTCCATTAATCGGAATTACGGGAACGGGTGGCGCTGGAAAGAGCTCATTAACCGATGAAATTGTACGAAGATTTTTAACGGAATATGAAGATATTTCAATTGGAATTATTTCAGTAGATCCTTCTCGTTTAAAAACAGGAGGGGCATTGCTTGGTGATCGAATTAGAATGAATAGCATTGATACACCGAGAGTGTTTATGCGTAGTTTGGCTACACGTGCATCAAATAGATCTACCAGCGAGGCGCTAGAGGCAATAATTGCTCTTTATAAAGTAGTGGGATTCGATATAATCATCGTTGAAACTAGTGGAATAGGGCAAAGTGGCACTGAGATTGTGGATTTAACCGATATTCCAATGTATGTGATGACAAGTGAATACGGTGCAGCCACCCAGCTAGAGAAGATAAACATGCTCGATTTGGCTGAATTAATTGTATTGAACAAATTTGAAAAGAAAGGTTCGTTGGATGCCTTACGTGATATCAGAAAACAACTACAACGGAATTCAGGACTTTGGCACGAAGATCCAGCAACCATGCCGGTATACCCCACAATAGCTGCACAATTTAATGATGAGGGAGTAAATCGCTTATTTAGCGCTCTTGTCGATAAGATTAATGCAAGATATGGATTGAGTTGGGAAAAGTGTTTATACACAGAATCTGAACCCTCCGACAATATTCAAAGTCAAGCTATCATTCCGGGTAAGCGTGTGCGGTATTTATCAGAGATTTCGGATACTATTCGTGAGTATCATTCATGGTCGGATAATCAAGTAGATATTGCTACCAAATGGGACGAAGTTCGAGGTACATTGCATCAATTAACTAACTGGGAATCAGTAGATAAGGATAATCTTATACATACATTGATTAAGTTGAAATCAAAATGGGAAGATCAATTAGATCTACTTCCAAAGAGAATTCTAGAAGGTTGGGATGATCTTGCATCGAACTATGCCCAAGATGAATTAGAGGTGCAGGTGAGGGGCAAGTCAATAAAAAATGCATTGTTTACTACTTCGCTAAGTGGACTGAAAATTCGAAGAGTGGCAATCCCTAAAACTAACCATGCCGGTGAACGGCTTAAATTTGCATTAAAGGAGAACATACCAGGATATTTCCCCTTTACGGCAGGGGTGTTTCCATTTAAACGTGAAGGCGAAGATCCAACGCGAATGTTTGCAGGGGAAGGAACACCAGAAAGGACAAACAAACGATTCCATTATGTGAGTGCAGGTTTACCAGCTGCTCGTTTATCTACCGCCTTTGATTCTGTTACGCTCTATGGCGAAGACCCTGGATATCGTCCAGATATTTATGGTAAAATTGGAAATTCAGGGGTAAATATTTGTACGCTTGATGACATGAAAAAACTTTATTCAGGATTTGAGCTAACCGCTCCAACCACTTCCGTATCAATGACTATCAATGGTCCAGCACCTATGATTCTTGCTATGTTTATGAACATAGTAATCGATCAAGAAGTGGAGCGATATCTAAAATCAGAAGGGAATTGGGATAAAGCCGTTGCTAAAATTTCGTCACTGTTTTCCAATCGTGGGATTAAACAGCCTAACTATGCGCATGGTCTACCAGAGGGAAATAATGCATTCGGATTAGCTTTACTTGGAGTTACGGGTGACCAATTAGTAGATAAAGAAACCTATTCTAAGATAAAGGCAATGGCGTTGTCATCGGTACGAGGAACGGTACAGGCAGATATTCTTAAAGAAGATCAGGCTCAAAACACATGTATTTTTTCCACCGAATTTGCATTGAAGATGATGGGGGATATTCAGTCTTATTTTACTGATCATAACATTCGAAACTATTATTCGGTGTCCATATCTGGTTATCATATCGCAGAGGCTGGGGCAAACCCCATCACCCAAGCCGCATTTACTTTAGCTAATGGATTTACATTTGTAGAGTATTATCTCGCCCGAGGTTTAAAAATTGACGATTTTGCTCATAATCTATCCTTCTTTTTTAGTAATGGATTAGATCCTGAGTATGCGGTTATTGGTAGAGTTGCTAGAAGAATATGGGCCGTAGCAATGAGAAATCGTTATCAAGCCAATGAGCGATCTCAAAAACTTAAATATCATATCCAAACGAGTGGACGCTCGTTGCATGCTCAAGAGATTCAGTTCAATGATATACGAACCACTTTACAAGCACTATTAGCTATTTATGATAATTGTAATTCCTTGCACACCAATGCTTATGATGAAGCAATTACCACTCCAACTGAGGATTCAGTTCGCCGAGCTCTTGCCATACAATTGATTATAAATCGTGAATTAGGAACGGCTAAAAATGAAAATATAAATCAAGGTTCCTATTTTTTAACCGACCTAACAGATTTGGTTGAAGAAGCTATTTTAACCGAATTTGATCGACTTACAGAGCGAGGGGGAGTATTAGGCGCTATGGAAAGTATGTATCAACGTGGGAAAATTCAGGATGAAAGTCTGTACTACGAGAGTAAAAAACATACGGGTGAACTTCCCATTATTGGAGTAAATACTTTTCTCAGTAAAACGCAGGAAGAGAATACGGGTCCCATTGAGTTGATTCGATCAACCGAAGAAGAAAAAAAGCAGCAAATAGATAATTTGGAAGCTTTTTGGAAACGAAATGAACATAGTTCTAAGATAGCGCTAGAGCAACTGAAGACCGTTGCACGCAATAATGGAAACATCTTCGAAGAACTAATGGAAACCGTTAAAGTAGCGTCACTCGGCCAAATCTCTCATGCACTTTATGAAGTAGGTGGTCAATACCGCCGAAATATGTGATTGGTTTTATATTAATATCTGTAAATTCACTTCTTTTTTTTGGAAATATACATGCTGTCATTTCGATCCCGATTCATCGGGAGAAAAATCTAAATGTTTGACTTAGCGTAGACTAGTGGTTTTTACTCCATTGGTATGCCAACGACCCCATCGTCATTCTGGACGCTGCAGAGCATCCCTTTGGGAGACCCAGAATCTGTAAGGAGTGATTCGTAGATGAAGGGCTAGCCATATAGCAAAGCCACGCACTACAGATGCTGAGTTTTTTATGTGGATATTTATTATTGAGGTAGGTTTATCTGTACATATTGTTAAAGAAACGAATCTAGGTAGTAAACGATAAAAAGAGTTTTTAAAAAAGACACTAATTAGTTACCTTTTATCTTAGATTTTATGAGAATACTAGAACCTTTTGAAAACCATTTTTGGGAGTTTTATAACGCCCAGACTAAGCCTGTGCAGGACAAAATTGATTACGTGCTGCACCTTGTGATGACCGTGGAGCAGATTCCCAAGAAGTTCTTTAAGCACATAGAAGACGGTATTTATGAGATACGCATCAAAGTGGGCAGTGATATTCATCGCATATTTTGTTTTTTTGATGAAGGTAAACTAGTAATTCTTTTGCACGGGTTTACCAAAAAGACTCAGAAGCTTCCCCGCAAACACATAGAGAAAGCCAAACAATTAAGAGGAACTTATTATGACTACAAAAAATCCTAATACTATCAATGAACATTTTGACCACAAGTACGGAAAAGTAGGAACGCCTGGTCGCACTGTCTTTGAGCATAAGGCCGAAGCCTGGTTTATCGCTCAGTTGATTCGTGATAAGCGCAAAGAAGCAAAAATGACCCAGCAGGAGCTCGCTGAAAAGTTGAAAGTCAAGCGTTCCTATATCTCCAAATTGGAACGGGCTGTTGGGGATGTTCGCGTATCTACTCTGCGCAAAGTGGTAGAAGAAGGATTGGGTGGAACTTTGCATATTCAAGTAGAACTATAACTGTTCTCAAAAATCACACCCGCAAAGTCGCCAAGCCTTAGTCCTGACTCGTTTGGTAAAAGAGCCCACAAACGAATCTGCACAATGTAGATTTAGCGCGAATTTTAGAATGGGTATATAGATTCATATTTTTTTTCCTCATAGTACACATTACCACCCCGTCGTCATTCTAGACGTTGCAGAGCATCTCTTTGGGAGATCCAGAATCTGTAGCTAGTGTTTCGTTTTTAACGGGTAAGATATATAATAACGCCACATCGCTACTTAAAAGGTTGCTTGCCTTTGTAAAGGTGATTATCGACTTTGAGTAGTATAACAGGTTTTAAAACTGGATATACTCTTATGCATGATGGTGGCACAGTTTTAAATCCAGAAGTTTTTCAAGGTAAAACAAATATTATCCCTGGTAATCCAGTATTTAATTCAAGAATACCTAGAAGGTTTGGCATTACTCATGGATCAATTCAAAAAATCGATAATACCATATTAAAACCTAATGTATTATTAAAATAGTAAACAAAAGTTATTAAACAACATGGAACAAAAATTAGTTGAAATAAGAAATAGCTGTTTAAAATACTATAAATCTGTAATTAGTGATTTCTCTGAAAATATTTTTGAATTTGATAATTTTGTAAAAATAGAAGCTCATTTACTACAAATACTCATACCAAAGCTAGAAGCTAGTGAAGATATTTTTTACCATGAATCAGAATTTTTTTTAAGACTTTCAGAATATTATCTGATCTATCTGTACTCTAACTTTAAAATTTTTAATGAAATTGAGTATAGCTCAGATTATAATTGGGTATTAAAAAAAAATAATGGTGAATATGCATATCCAAGGGGATTTATTACTGAGTATATTGATGATTTGATAAGTGACTTTTGTCATAATGAATTAGATATCAATGACAAACGGCCGCATATACTTAGTTTTATTAGAGCATCATTATTTGCAAAGACACATAGTTTTGTATCTAATAAAATAGAATTAAATTACTTTAATATATATTCTATTTTATTTTACTTAAACCTAATAGAATATGATGAATTAATAAATAAAGGTGCTGATCATTATCAAGATGGTTTAGCTGAAGTGCAAGAATTTTTTGAAAAAACCATTGAGAAAAGTGAAATTGTTGACGTTCTTGATTTTTCTAAGATGAATCCAAATAATCCAGAAAATTTAGTTTACCGTGGTCTTCAAACTTTTAGAATTGTAGATGAAGTTTTTTTTATAGAAAAATTAAAGAGTTATGGAAAAACTTTAATTGATACCCATTAGTCCAACCCCCAATCTGGCACAAACATGTAAAAAAAAACTGCTTATGCAGGCAGAATAAAAGTAGGTATTCAAAAGCTGGAAATAGATCCCTCAGAATTTAATAATCAATAACTTTTCAGGAATATGATCAAAATTAATTTTATTTCACTTTTTATAATTTTACTTATAATCTGTAAGAGTGGTACTTCAAATGAAAGACTGCTATTTGAAGGAAATCTGTTTACAGGTTATTCTCAAGTTGATTATTCAGGAGAGAGTTTGTTAGCCGTATATGCTGGGAATGTAATTATACGACAGCCAAATGAAAAAGAAGAATTTAAAATTCTTGATGAACTTAATCTTGATGCACTGTTGACTTATCCAATATGGAGTAAATCTGATTCTTCTATTTATATTAATGTTGAAGATGCCCAAGTAAAAAAAGATTTAATTCTTGAGTATAAGCTAAACTCAGGAAAAGTTGATACACTTTTAATGCTTGATTGGGATGTATATATTAGTAGTTATCTGTCAATTGATAGAAAAAAAAATATTTATTTCTATTCTAACAAAACACAAACAGAGAACTTTAGCGGAATAAAAGAGCTAAATCCTACAACAGGAAAAGTTCAACATCATATTTCCATTGATTATAGATCAACTCATCAGGATGGATATACATTATCACCAGATGAAAAGTTTTTTTTAATGGAAGGTAATATATCTAATACAGATGAAAGATCCTTATTTTTGATTCCCAATACAAAAAGCATAACACCTATAAAGCCTATCCGAATAACACAAGGAGGGTTTGACTTGATGGGTGGCTGGTCATCGGATTCTCAGAAGATAGTTTTTACCAGATTGAATCAATACGAAGAAGGGTTTAGTAACATTTATGTTTATTCGCTAGACACAAAAAAAGTCGAACAAGTGACTTTTACCGATAGTACTCTTAATATGTTTCCAATTTTTTCTCGTAATAACGATAGAATAATTTTTGGAAGGAATTACATGCCTTATGAAGATATTTATACATTTGGACTATTGTTTGAAAAAACTAAAAATGGAATAGACCTATCAATTGAGACAATAAATGATTTGGAATCTATGGCTTTGGGTCAAACCAGTTTTGAGATTTGGGAAGTTGATTTAACGTTTTAACCTAGTTACGGAGCTCGGCTCCGTAACAGATAAGGCATGAACTTACATTAGATGATACATGGGATTTTATTACACGATATGAATCAGAGGAATGGCAAAATGCAAAGAATAGATAGGAGCAGAGTTCCTGTGAATGTCCCGCAGTGGAGCTACGGAACTAGGGCAAAATCTCAAACTCATAAGTATTGATGGTTTGAACAAAATTCATCTTATTAAACAAATAATCAAAGAATGAAAATCTTCCAAGTAATTATTTTCATTTATTATTTTTTTATTGCTTGTAATGATTCTACTAAGGTAGTAAAATGGATTCTACCAGATAACTTTAGAGGGAACGTACTTATTTTGTATGATAATCCATCAGGAGTAATAGAAATGGATATACAAAAAGATACTCTTGAAATTTTTATACCAAAATCCGGGATTTTAAGTATAAAAAATGACATTGAGTTAAGAAATTTTAATTCATTGTTTATTTTTAACTCTAATAAAGAAGAATTATTCACAAGAGTTTCGATTAATAACTCAGAAAAAGATATATACATAGATTCATTTAATTATATATCGAAAACAAGAAAATTTGACTTAGATACAAATAAATTATTATACGAAACTCCAAGAGGTCTTTCTTTTATAGTTTTAGATTATGATTTAGTTGATGAATTAGATTCTCTTCATAAAAACATTGAAAACCTAATTATTCATCATCTATTTCCAAAAGATGATTAAACTCTGTAACCAATATGGCGCAAGCTTGTGAACAATAAAAACTGGCGCAAGGCTCCTGTCTTGTGCCTTTTTTACTAGCCCGCTGCTGGGGTGGGTTATGGTACGCTAGGTCTTAGTTTAGAAAATTAGCAGATATGTTGTATAAAATATTTCGGCATCGACTTAAACATTATGAATTAGAAATTCTGAATTATTTACTAGAATCATGCAATATAAACAACAAAAAGAAATTGCAGGATCAAATTAATGCGATAAACTTAATTCAGAGATTAGATGAGAATCAGGATGTATGTTTTTATCGTATGAAGTCAGGAAGACCTACTTTCAATAAGTCCTACCAATTAGACCTACAATCTAATGACATAAAAGTTGCTACAATTAGATTTGAAAACACAACCGATTTATTAACTGTAGGTGTATGGATTACAGATGGCTATCTATTTAATTTGCGATTTAATACCCCCCCCAAAACGTTTTTTAAAAGTGAATATCATGTAGTTGAAAAAAAAATAATAGACTTAAATAACTTAGGTATTATTGAAAATGATGAAGAGATAATGGAACGTTTGTTTAAAGATATTCCTGATCGAATTAAATCTGTATTAGAATTAGAATCATCATATAAGGTTTCACTTAATGAAGGTGATTTCTTTTTGATATTCAATGATGAAGGAGATTATCTTGGAATGGATAGAAGAGGATCTGTATTTGGTATATTTCACGATTCCGATGAAGTTGATAAATTATTTGAGAGTAAAGAAGATTTTTTGAAAGCCTTAGATTCAAATGAATTTAATATTTACAACTATTTTAAAAAAAAGAGATCAAATACATTCAAATAATCATAACACCTAGTTTGGCGCAAGCAATTGAACAACAAAAACTTGCCAACGTGGGCAGCCTAGTTTTAACCTAGTTTCGGAGCTCAACTCCGTAACAGATCAGATATGAGCTTAAATTAGATCATACATGGGACTTTATTACACGATATGAATCAGAGGAATGATAAAATGCAAAGAATAGATAGGAGCAGAGCTCCTGTGAATGTCCCGCAGCTGAGCTACGGAACTAGGAAAGAGAATTTTAATCTTAAATAAAATGAAAAAGAATAAATATATAATACAGCTTGAAACAAATTTTGATGATTATCCTATTCCAAGCCCAGATATTTTATTTTACGATGATATTTGGGCTACTATTGAAAATCATGCAGATGAAATTGTAGCTATATATGAGTTTGAGAAATTTCTGTTAAGTAATTGGGTTAAAAGTTTATTTACTAAACGAAAGGACTATCCAAGAATATTTTCACTTGGAAATTTTAGTCAACTCACAATGAGAGATAAAGAAAGAATAGCTGGACTCAGCTACGAAGGGCATGTAGATATACTTTACGAAGTGAAAACAAATAAATTGATAAACAATTTAATAGAATTATACAAAGGTAAATATACTCTCGTAAATAATATTAATGAATTATTAGAGGAGAATCAGAATCTAGTTTTAGATGAATTCTTTAAACAATCAAATCCTGAGTCAAAATTTATTTTTTTTGGACATGATGGAGAACCTATATTTATAATTTTTTTTGAAGAAGAGCAATTAAATGATATTTCAGAAAACCAATATGGCGCAAGCTTGTGAACAATAAAAACCTGCCAATGCGGGCAGTCGGGGTGGTTTTAACCTAGCTACGGAACTAGGGTAAATCAAAAATTAAATTAAAATTTATGAAGAATATATTAGTAATATTTTATGCATTTTTTGTCATCAATGGATGTTCGGATTTTAAGACGGAAAATATGGACACTAAAAACGATTTTGATACTAATTTATCTCTGTATACATACATATCAACATCAACATCAGATGGGAAATATCTTGCTACAGCTTACACCGATTTCGATATCAAAAATTCAATCGATACCGTTTTTTATTTTGAAATAGATATTTATAAAACAGATTCTGTTTATCAAAAAAATTACTTGCCGATTGATGATTGCAATGAAGAAAATATTGATCTTTGCCAATTTGAAGCACCACTTCCTAATTTTGATAATTTTAAACATTTTCGCAGATATAAAGTGTCGGAAGAATTAGCTAGTTATTTTATTGATTTTACTGGGTTTTATGGGCTATTTAACGCAAATATTATATGGGTAGAGGCACAACAGGATACCTCATTACTTATTCATTATCTAGGAACAAAACTTGAATTAAAAGTTTTTGATCAAAAAAATTATCTTAAATAGATTTCTCACGTTGCGTAGCTCCGCTGCGCAATGTCCTGATGGATCGGTAGAAGCTCCAGCTTCCAGTGGTTACTGAATAGCTTTAGGTTTGGTGGCCTTAATAAAATTATCGATGGTAAGCAGGAGGGAATTGCGGTCGGGTTCGGGCTTTCCAATAGATTTCTTGGCGCAACACCAATGTGAAGACTCCTCGGAGTGACTCTAGAAAGGTAAGTAGGCATAAAGGTCATCCATCAGTAAATCTACAAAACCATACTTACCATAATTACTTCGCAAGAGGGAATCTAGATATGAATAAAATCGATGCTTGCATAACCATCCAGATCCCGGCTTTCGCTGCGGGATGACTTTTTTAATAAAGAACCTGGCGAGTAATGATCATTCCCGCGTAGGCGGGAATCTAGATGCATAAAAATGCAATCTTACCGTTAACCACCCCGTGGTCATTCTGGACGCTGCAGAGCATCCCTTTGGGAGATCCAGAATCTGTAAGGAGTGATTCGTTGATCTCAGACAAGCCACAACACAAAGCCACGCACCACAGATGCTGAATCTCGTTCAGCATGACTACTAAAAAATAAACCCCAAACCACCTCGTCGTCATTCTGGACTCGATCCAGAATCTGTAAGAAGTGATTCGTTCATCGCAGGCAAGCCACAACACAAAGCCACGCACCACAGATGCTGAATCTCGTTCAGCATGACTACTAAAAAATAAACCCCAAACCACCCCGTCGTCATTCTGGAAATTGCTGGGCATCCCCATGGGATATCCAGAATCTGTAGGGAGTGATTCGTTCATCGCAGGCTAGCCGTATAGCAAAGCAGATGGGTAGACTCCTCTCCCGATGAATCGGGATCGGAGTGACTCTAGAAAGGTAAGTAGGCATAAAGGTCATCCATCAGTAAATCTACAAAACCATACTTACCATAATTACTTCGCAAGAGGGAATCTAGATATGAATAAAATCGATGCTTGCATAACCATCCAGATCCCGGCTTTCGCTGCGGGATGACTTTTTTAATAAAGAACCTGGCGAGTAATGATCATTCCCGCGTAGGCGGGAATCTAGATGCATAAAAATGCAATCTTACCGTTAACCACCCCGTGGTCATTCTGGACGCTGCAGAGCATCCCTTTGTGAGATCCAGAATCTGTAAGGAGTGATTCGTTGATCTCAGACAAGCCACAACACAAAGCCACGCACCACAGATGCTGAATTGCTTCAGCATGACCACTTTAAAAAATACATCCTAAACCACCCCGTCGTCATTCTGGAAATTGCTGGGCATCCCCATGGGATATCCAGAATCTGTAGGGAGTGATTCGTTCATCGCAGGCAAGCCACAACACAAAGCCATGCACAACAGATGCTGAATCCCCCAAAGGGGTGCCCTTGGCACCGTTCAGCATGACTACTTTAAAAAAACACATCCTAAACCACCCCGTGGTCATTCTGGACTCGATCCAGAATCTGTAAGGAGTGATTAGTTGATCTCAGACAAGCCATATAGCAAAGCAGATGGGTAGATTTCTCTCCCGATGAATCGGGATCGAAATGAGAAAGAAATGAAGTATGAAACAAAAAAGTCATCGTTGTAGAAACAAGAAAACTCATTTAAATTTCTACTTCACTATTCCCAAAAATCAGAGGCAATTTCAATAAGGTTGCCTTCTGGATCAGTAACCATAGCAGATCGCATATTCCAAGGTTCATCTCTAGGTGTATAAATTTCACTAGCGCCACCATCAAGCATGGTCTCAAAGGTAGCATCTACATTGGTTGGCTCCCCTACATTTATCGCTAACTCAAAGGTCCCATTAATTCCCTTTGGAAAAGAAGGTTCTTGCCCCAATAGACTTGCAAGTTGTTCACGTTGAAACATCGAAAAACGAATCCCATCATGCTTAAATTCAGCGTACGGACCATTCCCATCCCAATCGATTTCAAGACCTACTACATCCCTATAAAAGTTCACCATGTTAGAAAGATCGGATACAAATAATCCGATCATATCAAATCGTACTTTCATTAACTTTCCGCTCTACGTTGTGATAATTCCATCTTTATCGTTTCCACCTTTTCATCACTAAGATCATAAAAGAAAAGTAATCCCCCTGTGAGCAGGTATAAAGCACCAGGTATAACAGAAAAAGAAAGTTTAATGGATGTTATAGCTTCAGCTGTTTGTTGAATAGCCGCTCCATCATAATTGGCAATGGTTAACAACCATCCCGCTAGTCCAACTGCTACACCGCCACCTATTTTCTGGGCAAATGTTGTTGCCGAGAAAAACAAACCAGTAGCACGGCGATTATTTTTCCACTCCGAAAAGTCAGCTGTGTCCGCAATCATAGCCCAAAGCAAAGGAATAGTTGGTGCGATTGCTAATTTCGATGATACATTTAGTACATGTAGTAAAACGACATCATCAGGACCTGGTAGGTATAATGCCATAGTTAGTAATCCCGAAATTACGGAGCATACTAAATACACGTTTTTCTTTTCGAAACGCTTCGTTAGTGGGGTTGCAAGTAAAACCCCAATGATGAGTGAAATGGTAGTAAGGGTATATAGAAGAGTGGCATCGTTTTCACGACCTACGTAGTATTTAAAGTATTGATTAATTACTGCTCCTTGAATGTTTATTAAAACAAAGGTGATGATACCTAAAACAAATAGAATGAACCATGCTTTTACCCCAAATACATTCTTCACATCTTCCATTAAATTGGATTGCTGATTTACAGGGGGTTGTATTCGTTCTTTAGTAGTGTAGAAGGAATAGACGAGCAAAATAGTACCCAAAATGGCCATTTCAATGGCTATTAATTGAAACGCCTTGCGTTCTTCGGTAACTATTACATTGGCCAATTCACCCGTTGTATCTAATAGTCGAGCCTCACCCCAATTGTAGGCTTTAATATATTCTAGGGCCTCGGCTGGAAGGTTTGCATTTTGTGCAAATAAAAGTACTTCGTCTAAAATAAGCATATTTTTAAATAACATGGTAAAACTAACTATGAACATACCAATGAAGCCTAAAAAGAAGCGGTATTGATTCAATTGTGTTCGTTCGGTTGAATCGTCTGTCATTACTCCAGAGAGTGCAGAAAAAGGGAGATTCACAGCAGTGTACATAGTGCTAAGAAGAAGGTACATACTGGTTGCCCAGACGATCTTTGCCGTTTCATCAAAATCTGGGGTAGTAAATAGTAGAATCAATGAAGCTCCCAAGGGTAGGGCAAACCAGATCATATAAGGTCGAAATTTACCGTATTTGGTGTTCGTTCGATCCGAAATTATTCCAATCAAAGGATCAGAGATAGCATCCCATACACGCGCTACAAGCATAATTGTACCAGCCATAGCAGCTGTGATGCCATACACATCGGTAAAAAAGAAGAATAAAAACATTCCGGCCATATCCCAAGCAAAGTGACAAGCAGTATCACCAAGTCCATAACCGAATTTTTCACGAAAAGATAATTTTGGAGTAGATGCTTCCATGTAGAAGAGTGTTTAAATATTATTGTACCAACTTAAATTTGTAAATGCGTTACACATGGAAGGTAGGAAAACCAGATCACAATGATAAAGCGCTTTTCTTGTATTTATTAGGCTCATAAGAACAATCAATATCCTACTCATTACCAGATATCTTATTTTCATCGCATAAACAGATAAAAGAACAATAAATAAGCATTAACAATGAGTGATAATTTATCGGGCGATATAAACAAATGCCCATTTCATAATGGTTCAATAAAACAAACTGGTGGTACTAGAAACAGAGAATGGTGGCCTAATAAACTGAATTTAAATATTCTAAGACAACATTCTAATCTTTCTGATCCAATGGGTGAAGACTATAATTATGCAGATGAATTCCTAAGTCTAGACCTTGAGGCAGTAAAAAATGATTTATGTGATCTGATGACCGATTCCCAAGATTGGTGGCCTGCAGATTTTGGGCATTATGGACCATTTATGATTCGCATGGCCTGGCATAGCGCGGGTACTTATCGCGTAACAGATGGTCGTGGAGGCGGTGGAGCAGGAACTCAGCGCTTCGCACCCTTAAATAGCTGGCCAGATAATGTGAATTTAGATAAAGCCCGATTATTACTTTGGCCAATAAAGCAAAAATATGGGAAGAAACTTTCTTGGGCTGATTTAATGATTCTTGCAGGAAACGTTGCGCTTGAATCAATGGGATTCAAAACATTTGGATTTGCTGGCGGTAGAGCGGATGTCTGGGAGCCTGAAGAGGATATTTACTGGGGTTCGGAATCGGAGTGGTTAGGATCAAGCCGACACTCAGCTGATGGTGAATTAGAACAAACATTAGGTGCCGATCACATGGGATTGATTTATGTAAATCCTGAAGGACCTAATGGAGAGCCTGATCCCGCAAAATCTGCGCACTATATTCGTCAAACATTTGCGCGCATGGCTATGAATGATGAAGAAACGGTAGCATTAATCGCTGGTGGGCATACTTTCGGTAAGGCTCATGGAGCAGATCTTGAGTCTAAACTTGGAGCGGATCCTGAAGCTGCCGACATCACTCAAATGGGGCAGGGTTGGGCAAGCGAACATGGTACTGGGCATAGTAACGATACCATTACATCTGGCTTAGAAGGAACTTGGACTCAAAAACCTACAGAATGGACTAATTTGTATTTCGAAAATTTATTTGGCTTTGAATGGGAACTTGAAAAAAGTCCAGCGGGAGCATGGCAATGGAAGCCAACTGAAGGTGGGGGTATAGATACGGTGCCAGATGCTCACGATACGGGCAAAAAGCATCAACCATTCATGTTAACTACAGACTTAGCTCTCCGTGTTGATCCTGATTATGAAAAAATATCTAGACGTTTTTTGGAGCATCCCGATCAGTTTGCGGATGCCTTTGCTCGGGCGTGGTTCAAATTAACACACAGAGATATGGGGCCAAGAAGCCTTTATTTGGGGGCTGATGTTCCCGAAGAAGTCCTTATTTGGCAAGATCCCATTCCTGCTATTGATCATGATTTGATCAATGAACAAGACATTGAATCTTTAAAAGAGCAAATCCTTAATGTAGGTTTATCGGTTTCGGAACTGGTATCTACTGCATGGGCTTCAGCTTCAACATTTCGTGTTTCTGACAAAAGAGGTGGAGCCAATGGAGGTCGAATTCGACTTTCTCCGCAAAAAAACTGGGAAGTAAATAACCCAGAGCAACTATCTAAAGTGTTGAGCGCTTTAGAAGTGATTCAACAAGGATTTAACGAAACACACTCAGCAAAGAAAGTATCAATCGCTGATTTAATTGTACTTGGTGGAACTGCAGCCATTGAAAAGGCAGCACAAGATGCGGGCGTTAACATTTCGGTTCCATTTACTCCGGGTAGAGCGGATGCCTCACAAGAAGAAACAGACGTCGAATCATTTAAGTGGTTAGAACCTATCGCCGATGGCTTTAGAAATTATTTTAATGCAAAGTACTCCATAACCGCCGAAGAATTGCTTGTGGATAAAGCCCAATTATTGGGATTAACTGTACCAGAAATGACCGTGTTAGTAGGAGGGATGCGGGTTCTTGATACTAATTATAATGGCTCTAAGCATGGTGTGCTCACACATACTCTGGGTGTATTAACCAACGATTTTTTCAAAAATATTCTTGATCTAAATACCAATTGGGTTGCTACTACAAATGCTCAGGATGTGTTTGTTGGAAGCGATAGAAAGTCTGGAGACATCAAATGGTCTGGAACACGAGCAGATTTAATTTTTGGTTCGAATTCAGAACTTAGAGCAATCTCAGAAGTGTATGCATCAGATGATGCTCATGAAAAAATGATCCATGATTTTGTAGGAGCATTTACAAAGGTGATGAATGCTGATTTATTTGAAGTAAAATAATAAGGTATAAATAGATAGAAAGATGGTTGGTTAGCCATCTTTCTTATTATTAATTAAATACTTAAATATCTAAATAAAAAATTATTTTGCGAATTATTTCTAGAAGTAAAAGAAATTATTCATGATTTATAAATGTATTGGATCATCATTGTTGCTTTACATAGAAACACGTATCTTATTCATCTTATAAATCGATTAAAAATTAGTTATAACTAAATTGCAATGAGCATAACTGCAGAAGAAAAAAAAGAACTTTTTAAAAAATTTGGCGGAGCAGAAGCCAACACTGGCACTACAGAAGGCCAGATCGCTTTATTTACTCACAGAATTAATCATCTGACAGAGCATTTAAAAATAAACAAAAAAGATCACGCATCTCGCCGTGGATTATTAAAATTGGTAGGTAAGCGTCGTCGATTGCTCAACTACTTAATGAAAAAAGACATCCAAAAATACAGAGTACTTATTAAAGAACTCGGTATTAGAAAATAATTTAAAGGCTCTGGTCAACTCGGAGCCTTTTTTAATTCCCTCCCAGATTCAATTAATTTTACTAATATTCTTATCTAAAAATTTGACTGGGATAAAGCAACAAAAAAGTAATAAAATAAATGAAAGAAGATTTTAGAAGTGTAGAATTTGCACCAGGTAAGGTGCTATCTATCGAAACAGGAAGAATTGCAAAACAGGCTGATGGTTCTGTAATTGTTAGAATGGGTGACACCATGGTACTTTGTACCGCGGTAAGTGCTAAAGAGCCAAAACCTGGTCAAGATTTTTTCCCTCTAACCGTAGACCATAAAGAGAGTTTTTCTGCAGCTGGGCGTTTTCCTGGCGGGTTTATGAAAAGGGAAGGACGATCCTCAGAAAAAGAAATATTATCTAGTCGTTTAATTGATCGTGTATTACGCCCTCTATTTCCTAAAGGTTATGTATGCGATACACAAGTAATCTCAAGTGTTATTTCATCGGATGATGAAAATGATGGTGATGTAATGGGTGGAGTGGGAGCTTCTTTAGCTATTCACTTATCTGATATTCCTTTCGACGGACCAATGGCTGAAGTTCGGGTTGGTCGTGTTGATGGTGAATTTATTATCAATCCCACCATTTCAGAATTAAAAGAAAGTGATTTAGATATGGTTGTTGGAGGTACTGACGATAGTATTCTGATGATCGAAGGCGAAATGCAGGAGATTTCTGAAGCGGAAATGCTTGCAGCTATCAAAGCAGCTCATGAAGCCATTCAAAAATTATGTGCGTTCCAAAATGAATTAAGAGAAGAACTCGGAAAACCGAAACGTGAATTTATACCTGCAGAAGTTGATGAAGATCTCCAAGCTAAGGTCAAAGAATTGGCAGAAGCTTCTATCAACGATATTGTGAACATTGGACTTGGAAAAGAAGAATACAATGATAAAATCAGAGAAGCTAAGAAAGCTGCTATTGCTGCTCTAGAAGAGGCTCTTGTTGATGACGAAGATGCTGATAGTAAAATAAGCGAAGCAAAGAAAATTCTCGGAAAAATTGAAAAAACCGAGCTTCGTAATATGATACTAGAAAAAGGAAGACGTATTGATGGTCGTTCAACGACCGATATTCGTGACATATGGACACAAGTTGGTTACATTCCTCGTACTCATGGTTCCTCTATTTTTACCCGTGGCGAAACCCAAGCACTTGTTTCTGCAACTCTAGGTACACGTCGCGATGAGCAAAGCGTAGATACTTTGTTCGATCAAGAAGCTAAACAGTTTTATTTACATTACAACTTTCCTCCATACTCCGTAGGTGAAGCAGGCTTCTTACGAGGACCAGGTCGCCGGGAAATAGGGCATGGTCACCTCGCCGAGCGTTCGTTACGAATGATGATGCCAACTTTTGAAGAATTTGGATATGTAGTACGCATTATATCCGATATCACAGAATCAAATGGATCTTCATCTATGGCTTCAGTTTGTGGAGGTTCAATGGCTTTAATGGATGCTGGAGTACCTCTAAAAAAACCAGTTGCAGGTATTGCAATGGGTATGATTGTTGGTGAAGAAAAGACGGCTATCCTTTCTGATATTCGGGGCGAAGAAGACTTCATGGGCGACATGGACTTCAAAACAGCAGGAACTACCGATGGAATCACAGCATGCCAGATGGATATGAAAGTACAAGGCATCAGTTTTGAGACCATTGAAGAAGCTCTGCAACAAGCTCATGCAGGTAGAATGCATATTCTTGGTGAAATGGCGAAAACAATTACGGCAGCACGTGATAATATATCTGAATATGCACCTCAATTCTTAAAAATGGAAATTGATGGTAGTGATATTGGTGCTGTAATTGGACCTGGCGGAAAGGTTATTCAGACGCTTCAAAAAGAAACTGGTACTGAAATAATTATCGAAGAAGATTCCAATGGAAAAGGCCAGATAACCATTTCAGCAAATGATCTAAGCAAAGCAGAAGAAGCCAAAAAACGCATTAAAATGATTGTTGGTCATTTAGATGAAGGTGCTACCTACAAGGGAATCGTAAAATCAATCAAAGATTTTGGAGCTTTTATTGAGATTGCTCCTGGAAAAGATGGCTTACTCCACATTTCTGAGATTGATCATAAGCGAGTAGAAAAAGTAACCGATTATCTACAACTAGGAGACGAAATAGAAGTTAAGCTCCTTAAAATTGAACATGGTGGTAAACTTCGTCTTTCCAAAAAGGCTTTGATAGACCGCCCAGAGTAAGAAAAGATAATTACATCTTTCTTTCTTAAGAAAATGGAATCAATTTGTAAAGAAAGCATCCTCGATTTGGGGATGCTTTTTTTTATGAACACAAAGAAAAAGGAATAATCTGTAATATCTAATTTAGAATTAGGAATATGTTAAGAGTTCTAAGTGTATAAAAAAATGATGTACAATTTCCTCTTAGTACTTATCAATGGGCATATATTATCTTCTCTCAGATTCTACTCAAGACCGATTCTAGAAACCGAATAGTTGTTTAATAATCACCATTTTCATATCAAATTTCACATTCAGGATCATGAAAATCGAGGATAAACCTCGTATATTAAGCGATCAAAACTATGTAAAAAAGACACATCATCTGAATGGAAAATTTGAAAGAAATCGACAGCGTAACGAAGTCCACCTTAGGGAATGGTTTACGTATCGTAACAGAGAGAATCGATAGTGTAAAAAGTATTTCTGTTGGTATTTGGGTAAAAACAGGCTCTCGAAATGAAAAGAAAGAATTAGCAGGAGTTACTCATTTCTTAGAACACATGTTATTCAAAGGCACTGAAAAAAGAACAGCGTTTGAAATAGCTCAAAGTATGGAGTCGGTCGGTGGTTATTTAAATGCGTTTACTTCCAGTGAATATACCTGTTATTATGCTCGATGTGTGGACGAACAATTGGGTAGGGCTCTAGATGTACTTTCTGATATGGTGTTGAACCCTTCTTTCCCAGAGGAAGAAGTTGAAAAAGAAAAGAAAGTAGTGATTGAGGAGATGAAAATGTACAGAGATTCCCCTGATGATTATTTATTTGAAGCCTTCACAACTAAAATGTTTCAAGACCATGCATTAGGTCGACCTGTTTTAGGATTTGAAGACACAGTTTCTGCATTTACTCGACAAGATTTATACGATTATATGAGCGACCGCTACCGACCAGATAATTTATTAGTTGCGGTGGCTGGTAATGTTGATCATGATGAAGTGGTACAATTGGTATCTTCATATTTCGAAGATAAACCACCACTAAAGACTACTCATGAAGCACAACCTCTTGATGTATTTCATCCAGAAAAGTTAGCTCTTACAAAACCTATTGAGCAAACACACTATATTTTAGGCCGGCGAGGAATGCATTTCGATCATGAAAATAAGTATCAGTTACTATTAGCTAATACTGTGCTTGGTGGAGGGATGAGTTCTCGTTTACATCAAAATGTTCGTGAAAAATATGGCTACTGTTATTCCATACAAAGTTTTAATCAATCCTATTCCGATTCAGGAATATGGGGAGTTTATGTAGGAACAGACAAGGATTATGTTGATCATGTACATGAACTTGTGGTGGCAGAATTGGATAAAATTAGGACAGAACTAATACCAAACCAAGAGTTTTCTGAAGCAAAGTCGCAATTAAAAGGAAAACTACTATTAAGCCAAGAAAATACGAGTAATCGTATGATGCGACTCGCAAAAAGCGAACTTTATTTCGAACGTTTTGTAACCCTAGATGAACTTGAAGAATATATCGACAAAGTAACAGCCGAGGAGGTACTTCAATTCTCTAACGATTTTTTCGATCAAAAATATTTTATGGAAGCCGTTTTAACTCCAGAAAATTAAATCCATTGCCATGCCTTAATTCTCGGGTATACATAAACATAATTTTAATTGATTCTTAATTCTTACGCAAACCTATGACCTATATCAACCAATTAGCTAATCATGTCGATACCGAAATTACTTTAAAAGGATGGGTATATAATTACCGAAGTAGCGGCAGCTTAGTATTTATAGAGCTTAGAGATGGAACCGGCATCACTCAATGTATTGTGGCTAAAGATGAAGTGTCTGAAGATGCCTGGGAAGGAGCTTCTTCCCTTAAACAAGAAAGCTCATTAAGTATAAAAGGAATGGTAAAAGCAGATGAACGGAGTGTAGGAGGTCATGAAGTGCATGTATCCGATGTGGATGTCATTCAAGTTGCCGAAGATTATCCAATTACACCAAAAGACCATGGCGTTGAATTCTTAATGAACAACAGGCATCTGTGGTTGAGGAGCCAGCGACAGTGGGCGGCGATGCGTGTTCGGAATGAAATCATATTTGCAATACACAATTTCTTCCAAAACAGAAATTTTGTGCAAATGGATTCTCCTATTTTTACTGGTAATGCTGCTGAAGGAAGTACTACTCTGTTTGAGACCGATTATTTTGATGAAAAAGCGTATTTAGCCCAAACAGGTCAGTTATATGGGGAAGCAATGGCTATGGCACATGGGTTAATTTATACCTTTGGTCCTACATTTAGAGCAGAAAAATCCAAAACACGTCGTCATTTGACTGAATTCTGGATGATGGAACCAGAAATGGCATTCTATGATCTCGAAATGAATATGGATTTAGCAGAAGATATGATCAAATACATCGTAAAAACTGTTCTAGAACAACGACCGAAAGAGTTAGAGCTTCTTGGTAGGGATATATCAAAACTTCAACCCATCGTTGATAAAGCATTCCATAGAATGAAATACACAGAAGCTGTAAATATTCTTAAAAGTGATGAAACTGCTACGATGCTAGATGATATGCTAGTTTCGAGAAAAGAAGAAGAAAAGTCTATAAAGCAGGAAAGAGAGGAGATAAAGAAAGAGCATGGATCCGCAAAAAAATGGAGAAAGAAACAAATTGAGCAGAGACAGGTTGAGATTTCAACCCGGTTAGATCAAATTGAAGAAGATTATAGGAATATTCCTAAATGGAAAGAATCCGCTCAAAATTTTGAATGGGGTAATGATTTTGGAGGATCTGACGAGACAGTATTAATGATGCAATACGATGTGCCACTTATTGTAACTCATTGGCCTGCAGAAATAAAAGCTTTTTATATGAAACGTGATGACACTAATACCTTAGCCTTGGGTATGGATGTTTTGGCTCCAGAAGGATATGGAGAAATTATCGGTGGATCACAACGTGAAGATGATTTAAATCTAATGCATGAACGAATTGAGGAAGAGGGATTAGATAAAGACGTATTCGAGTGGTATTTAGACCTGCGTAAATTTGGTACTGTTCCTCATTCCGGGTTTGGACTCGGTTTAGAACGAACGGTTGCATGGATATGTGGACTGTCGCATGTAAGGGAAACAATACCATTTCCACGAATGATGGGTAGATTAAAACCTTGAGATAAAAATTCTAGTAAAAGTTATTAATTCATATAACTTTTTATTTTAGTGATTTTAAGATTCCGGTCTATTGAATAGGTTCGTTCGTCAAGTTCGATAAATTCATATATATCTTTGCAATGCTTTAACAGGCTGATATTATCTGCTTCGAAAGACTGTTGATCTAAATCATTTTCTGCTAATTCAAAGAAGATATCTGCTAAGATTTCGAGATGTTCGTTTGAAAAACCCTTCTCTTTTTTTAGATCAATAATAGTTTTTTCGTCTAGCATCTTTAAAAGATGCTGTAAATCGGCATCTAAGTGTTCTTTCAGCATTTCATTCGTATAAGGTACTATTACTGCGTGTTGATCATGTTTTTTAAGTTTTATGACCATATTCAATATGGCTATCAATACTTGAGAAAGCTGATGAATCTGTCGCATGATATAGTCTTGACTGATCATAATTCAATACTAAATAAATGTAAAAATCTAAGCTTTGATAGTGAAACTAAAAGCAATTTTAAATTACCAAGATGCATCAATCAATGGTGCATCTAATATAGGTAGTTTAAGTTTATCAGCCAACTTTCTTCTGTAAGGGTACTTCTTTAACAAGCTGTTCCGAATTGATATCAACTTCGGCACCAGTCTTTATCAATCCGTTTATTTCAGCGCCTTCTTCTGTGATTAAATGCTTGGCATAAATATTTCCTTTAATTTTTGCTTTAGCATGTAAAGTTAAGGATTCAGTAACTCTTAAATCTCCCTCTATGATTCCAGAAATCATAGCAGATTTTGCAGTGATGTTTCCTGTAATTTTACCAGTATCATTTAAAATTAGGTGTTGTTGCGTATTTATTTCACCATCTGCAATCCCAGAGATGTGAATGTTACCTTCGCATGTAATGTCTGCGCTTATTATTGTACCTACAGCTATAAAGCTGGTATTGTTTGTCCTGTTGTTTTCCATATTAGCAAGAGATGATTTATGCATAATGTGTTACAATTTTTTTATAACAATTATTGAGAATAGTGAACTTTAAGTGATTAATATAGCTTAACTTTATATTTTCTGCGGTTTTTATTTTATTAGATTTTTCTAAGCTTTGTTAAGTCAGTAACAATTATCCTAAAATTGGACACCTTAAGTGGTTGCTATAGCTGCATTTTAAAACTTTTATTCAATATACATGAGCCTTAATCGTCTTTGACATTTAGAAAGACTATTCTACACGTCGAATATTCTTTTATTTTTTCGACGAAATAAAGAGTTTAAAATCATATTTTCGATGAATGGCAAAAAGGGCAACCAGCGTAGATTATTACAATACTATTCTTGAACATCTAAATTCAGATACTTTAAAACCCATATATTATCTTTACGGGGAAGAAGTATTCTATTTAGATCGGTTAATTGATAAATTTTCTAATTTATTACCTGCTCATGAGAAAGATTTTAATTTTGATCTGCTGTATGGACAAGATGTTACCCCAGCAAAGGTTTTAGCCATTGCCCGAAGTTACCCGATGATGGCAGAACGTAGAATTCTAATTGTGCGTAATTTTCTACAAACAGCAAAGGGTGCTTTAGGGGATGGAGATATGAATGATTTTATACCTTATCTTGAACATCCGAACCCTTCTTGCCTTGTTGTATTCTTTGATTCTGGTAAACCAGCTGGAAATACTAAAATTGGTAAGGCTTTATCAAAAAATAATAATGTTGGTTATTTTAATTTTGATGCTATGCCTGATTATATGATTCCTAATTGGGTCATTAAATGGGTAGATACACATCATAAAAAAAGAATTCAACCAGGAGCAGCTCAACTTCTTAGTCAATTTGTTGGTAACAATCTCCAACTTCTGTCTAGCGAAATAGACAAAGTGTGCACTTTTGTGGACACTAAAAATGAGGTAACAGAAGCTGATGTGAAAGAAATAATCGGTTCATATCGCGAATATTCAGCCATAGAGCTTAAAGAGGCCATTATTACACGTAATCTAGAGCAAGCACTCTATATATCGGAACAAATATTGCAACACAGTAAATCAGACACGGGGGAATTAATTCGGCTCGTGGGATTCTTTTACAGTGTGTTTGTAAATATTTGGCAAATTCATCGTCTTGTAGAAAAAGGATTGGGAAAAGCCCAAGTTCAAAACCAAATGGGTTTGAATAAATGGTACTTTGACCGCCTTTGGAATGATGCAGCCAATTTTAAGTATGCAGATATGCCTCGAATTTTCGAAGCACTTCTAGATACTGACAAATCTATTAAAGGATTCTCAACACTTGATACCACGTCCATTTTATTCCTTCTGGTCAAACGATTGATCGGCTGATTTAGCCCTAGATCGTATTCAACTATAACTGGAATATAATTGGGAAATATCAAGATGATTGCATCCAAGCATACAACTTTAAGTACACTAAGCGACGAAGATTTAATGGGATATGTTCAGAAAGGCAGAGAAGCTGCGTTTTCAGAATTGGTTATTCGTTATAAAGATCGATTACACAATTTTTTGTTTCGATACACACAAAACCATCAAGATTGTGAAGATTTGGTTCAAGAAACATTTTTGAGAGTTCATAAAAGCAGACACAGCTACGAACGTATCGCAAAGTTTAGCACATGGATGTATACCATTGCAATAAATTTGGCCAAAAGCTTGTACAAGAAGAAGAAGAAAATGCAGCTCGTTTCAATTCATAAAAATGAGAATGATCCGGAGGCATTTGAAATTCTTTTAGAAGATACCTTAATGTTACAAGACGAAGAACTTCACCAAAATCTTAGTCTTCAAAAATTAGAAAAAGCGTTAGCTAGTCTTCAAAGCGAATTTCGCAATGTAGTTATTCTAAGAGACATTGAACAATTAAGCTATGAGGAAATATCAGAAAAACTTAATGTGCCAATGGGTACCGTTAAATCAAGAATAAACAGAGGAAGGGCTCAGATAAGTAAAAAAATTGGAGAATATGTAGATATGGGAACTTCTTTTTGATTTACTACTAAAAGGAAAGAGTTAACAAGAATTTCCCTGGTAAATATAAAGTATGGATAAAGAATATCATCTAATAATTGAAGAATATATAGTTGATTATGTAGATGAGAAGCTAACGGCGACAGAGAGAGACACTTTCGAGGAGGTGTTGGTTTCCGATAATGATCTTCGGGAATTAGCATACTCCGCGAAAGATGGGCGTCGATTAATGGGGTATCTTAGAATGTTTAGAGGTGTTGAGTCAGAAATCTAAGAAACATAGATTCTGATTTTTAATCTTGCCTATCTAAACTCAAAGTGTAGAATTTTGGTAATGATTTGTGTTAGTTGTACAAACTTAATCTAACCAGTTATATGAAATAGTGTATTTGTCTTAAAAAAAACGTTAAAATAATTACTACTTAATGGGTGTAAATTACAACTAGGCAAATCGCTGCAAGTAAAGATATAATGTTTCCAAGTAGAAAGTAATCATTCGATATTTTATGCTCATTATCATTAATTCGTGTTCCAATCTTTAAGGCTGCAAAAGCAGTAATTACCTGCGGGTAGTTATTTAATAATCCTACCATTATTAGTGACCGTTCAAGTGAACCTTTTATAACATCCCTTATTATTAATCCTTGTTTCATATTGTCTTGTGTTTTAAACAATGAAGCATTTAGAAAATAGAAAATCATATTCACAATGAATTCCATTGTCACCCATAATATTAGTAGCTTTGGTGTCATGCCTTAAAATTTGTCAAATCTTTTATAGTATTCTGAATGGTTCGGTAATGTTCTATTTGTAGCGTTTTTCGACGTTTCCAAATTTGAGCTCGTGTTTTTTGATGTTTATCTGCTACCCATTGATTATTTGATTCTCTTAACATATCCATAATTAAAGGAAAGTCTTGTACTTTCCAAGTCTCTGATAACCCATCTAACACTGAAAAAAGTCGTTGAACTTGGGTAGTTGTATAGTAATCAATTAACTGGATTTCAAACCTATTCCTGTCTCTCTTTTTTGATGAAAGTAAGGTTCGTGCATTGGTTAATCCTGAACCCAACATTCCATATGCGGTCTCAGTATTTATTTCAGTGTCAATTGTTCCTTCATATAACACATAATGTAAACGGTAGGGGAGTTTGTGTTCTATGCGATAATGTTCCATTTCAAAAATTAGATGAGTACCAGCATTGTTATCAGCGACAATACCCTGAAATTCATCTCCAAGTGTTATGGTTAATGGTGAAATAATCGAAGACTTATAAGTACTATTGATCTCTTTGATCATTTTGAAAAGTGAATTCTGAACAAATTCAGGTTCAAGGTTCGAGCTACCCTCTACATCACCCATTAATATCGTGTGAATTGCTGACATGCTTAATTGTATCAAAAAAAATGAAACATGTCAAGGTGTTTCATTTATACTGAATCATTAACGATACATCTAAATTATTTTTATGTAACATTAAAGTTGAAGGTAGTTCTGAAAAAGTAAGGGCATAGTTTATGCTATGGATAAAAAGGATATTTGCAAAAGGAAGTCATTCTTAAGGAGAGAAAAGGATATGAAGGGATTGATTTTTTCATTGATATGCAGAGTATAGTATTGGGTTTAGTTCACGGTCAGTTTTTAATTTTAAACCGGATAAACAAAAAACGTGAAGCATATACTTTGATTTATTCACGATATTATAAACAATCCAGCACTTATTATTGATGGGTAAATTCTAAAAAATTATTCATGTCTTTACGAATGATTAATTTTTTTGCTGAACGCGTATTAAATTTTACTGTTTCCGTATGAATTACAAAAACATTTGCGCTATCAAGTAATTCGAAATAAATGAGTTCACTATTGTTACCACAGCCCATCAATGTAGACCACATACCTTTTGTTGAAAATTCTCCACCGTCTTTAGCAGAGAATCCACCTCCAAAATAATTACAAGCTTTTCCATGAAATGTGCTATCTGAATCAAAAGTTAAAGTAAAATTGAGATATGTACGATCATTATCATTACTAACTCTATCAGATTTCATATAAACTAATTCCCATTCATGATTCATAATATCTGAGACTAAATTAACTGTGTCATTACTATCAACAACGTTGGAATCAGTACATTGTATGAGAAAAATTGCGGCACAAAAAATTGTACTTTTAGAAATGAATGTCATTGAATTTAGTTTATTTTAAATCAGATTTATAATATGAAGTGAAATTCATAAACTATGAATAGTGTATTCACGTGATATTAAGACTGATATGTAGGCAAATGAAGTATTTTTGGATGTTTAATTTGAGATAACAATTTACTCGACTGTAATTATTTGCAGATGATTAAAACCATGGAATAATTAAAGGTGCTGCATTAACAAGAACAATAATAAAGTAATACTTTGGACAGAAATTTGGGATAATCCAAGTGTGCAAATTAATTTCAATTCTAAGATTATTGTTAAAAGGTATAAACAGAAGTATGAAGCTGTATGTTCGTATGAAAAATTAAAATTTCAAAAATATTCATTCAGATAAATTTAAAATGATTAAATGTAAATTAAATAAATATAAATCATGTTTTTTAATAGGGGTGCTTTTATTATGTATTTTAGGATATATACATTTATTGACGATCTATGAAAAAGAAATATTATTTATTAGGGTCAAGACAACTTAAGAGGGTTGTTTCGGATTAAAGATAAGAGTTTTGGATAGATATTTTCTTTACGATAATTGAATCGGAATTCGGACTCTTTAAGATGCAGGTAAAAAGTAGCGGGGTGCATTCCCCGGCACTTAACTAATCGGGTTTTAGCAAATCCCCAAAAGCCTTCTATTCCGTTGATATGGCTTGTGGAGGTGGCAAACTCATTGCGCCCATGATCCACACGTAGGTGCTTAGCATACCCTAAGTCCACCAGCCCATTGTAGCCTCGCCAGCCATCGGAATGAATCACACTTTCTAGGGCTACTTTTCCTCTAATAATAGCCTGTAAGGTCTTTTTAGAGGCGTTGGGCACCACCTCTGTATACACCTTTCCATTACGCTAGTAGAGTCCAAATACCAATACTTTTCCATACGCACCGCGTCCCCGTTTACCTTTTACTCGTCGGGCACCAAACAAAGATTCATCGACTTCCACCTGTCCACTAAATGGAGATTCGGACTCACAAAACTCGGCGATACGCCTGCGGATAGCTGTTAAATGTTTGTTGACTGAATTGCGAGAAATACCACTGAGTTCGGCGGTCTGCACCGCGGTTAGATCTAGGCAAAAAAGGCGTAGAATCTGTCGGAATTTAGCCTCAGAAATTCGTGAACGGTATATATACTTATTACGGATTGGCATACAACAACTTATGGAATTTTAATATCCCTTAAGTTGTCTTGACCCATTTATTATTATGATATTAATCCTATGCTACAGTCTTATTTTTGTTATCATAAATATTTCAAAGTATGAAATTATTGTTACAAATGAATATTTGGTTAGAATAATTGCAATTCCACATCCATTTAGGATAACTGTCAAAAAAAAGAAATTTTTACTAAATGAATTAGTATCTGTTATTAAATTGAAAAATTTAAAATTACCTATTCATTCATTTTCTTTTTTTTTCCAAAATGGAATCGTTTCTTTGTGTTCATCATTAGATAAATTTAATGAAATTTTAATATTTATCTATAACAATACTGATCAAAAATTTTACTCAAAAAAAGCAATTGATTATATAAAACGCATAAAATAAATTAATAATTATATATTTTTATTATATAATTTAAATAGAAATTTGAAAACAAATATTTTGATATATAATAATTGAGTAATTTTATAATAAAAATCTTGTATTAAGCTTAATGATTTTCTTAATTAATTATAATTGTTAAGACTTTTCGGTTACTTGGACAGAGCCTAGAAAAGTTAGTAAATATTAGAAAATAATCTCGAAACTGATATATAGTAAAGGGATCTATTATATGTAGATCCAAACTTAGCATTAATTTCTGAGTGTGGGGAGCATGGTTTGATTAAGAGCTAACTATTTAATAATGACATACCATAAAATACTATTCTACTAAGGGTAACAGTAGCATAGTAAATTTTGATTTGTATATAAATATGCTTTATTACTCACTTTATCATTATTCCAGACTATATCTTTGTGCGAATCCATGATCTCTACCTAATGAATACATTTTGAAATAGTTCTTGATGAAATAAATTATCTTGAATGAACAACTTTTAAAATTTTGATTTACGATTTTATTCAAAATTCATACCATATTTAGAGTTTGTTTATTTTGCAGATAACTTATTTATAGATGTAATACTTTATTTTTTTCATGCTTTGAAGAATTCCAAACAACTTCTTGTAATCGGGAAAGTATGGCCCGAGCCTAAATCCTCAGCAGCTGGGACTAGAATGCTACAAATACTCTCTATTTTTAAAGAAAATGGGTATTCAGTTATATTTTCTTCTGCTGCTAAGCGGAGTGAGTATTCTTTGAAACTGTCGAAAATAGGAATTCAAGAGCAAGAAATTGAACTCAATAGCAGTACGTTCGATAGATTTGTTAAAGACTTAAATCCTGATATTGTCTTGTTTGATCGATTTATGATCGAAGAGCAATTTGGATGGAGGGTCGCAGAAGCGGCTCCATCTGCTATACGAATCTTGGATACAGAGGATCTACATTTTTTACGCAAAGCTCGATCATTAAGTATTAAAGATGGAAAAGATGCAATAACTGAATGTTATCCGTATCTAAAGAATGAAAATATGGCCCGAGAAATTGCTAGTATTATCCGATGTGATTTTTCGATTATGATCTCCGAATTTGAAATAGAATTATTATTATCTGAATTTAATATTCCCGAAACTAAACTTTTATATCTGCCTTTATTACTCAGGGATGATGAAATTAAACGCATGGGTTCTACCATCAACTTTGAATGCAGAACACATTTTGTAACTATTGGTAATTTCCTACATCCACCAAATATCGATTCATTCTTTTATCTAAAAAAATCTGTTTGGCCTCAAATCCATAAGAGATTACCAGATGTTGAACTTCACATATATGGAGCCTATCCCAATCATAAAATATATTCTTTGCACGATGAAAAATCTGGTTTTTTAATAAAAGGAAGAGCAGATAATGTTTATGATACGTTGCTAACATATCGTGTAATGCTTGCCCCATTACGTTTTGGTGCGGGGCAAAAAGGAAAATTGTTAGATGCTATGCATGCAGAACTACCTAGCTTAACTACTCCAATTGGAGCTGAAGGAATGGGGGAGGCATCTACATGGCCAGGTTATATCTGTGCTAATGAACATGAATTGGTTGATAAAGCTATTCAGATCTATCTACAAAAGTCAGATTGGATTGAGAAAACATCAAAGATTAGTTCTTTGATTTCTAAACAGTTCAAGTTTTCAAAAATGGCATCAAATTTTTGGGCTGATATTCAAATAAAATGTGCGCGAATTCAGGAAATTCGCGCCTCTGATTACTTTGGGGAAGTGCTGCGAAATCAATCGAATAATGCTACGAAATACATGGGTAAGTGGATTGAAGAAAAAAACAAAAATAAAACCAACTATTAACAGTATGAAAACACTTGGACGATCAATTTTTCAAATTTTGATGTTATCGCAGTTCATTATTGCACAGCCTTATGATGTAAAAAAATATGATAATATTCTTTTTGCTTCGCCCGATGGTTTTGATCTCACCATGGACATTTATGTACCCCAAACACTTAAAGAGAACTATCCCGTGCTTGTTATTTGGCATGGGGGAGGCTGGTTAATCAACAATGAAACCATAATGGATGATATGGCTAGTTATGTAGCAACAAAAAGAGAGTATGTGGTATGCAATGTGAATTATCGTCTATTAGGTGATCTTGAAAATACAGTTACTTTAAATAGCATTGTTGAAGATGTATTTGGGAGTTTGCTTTGGATTAAACATCATATAGAACAATACAGTGGAGATCCCAATAGAATTGGAATAACAGGAGATAGTGCAGGCGGGCATCTTTCGTCCATGGTTTTAACACATGGAAGAATGCTTGAATCAGATGGATTTGAAGGTAATTCATTTGGTTTTACTCCTTCTTGGATGCCAGAAAATAAAACAGCAGAAGAAATTGCAGTAGAGGATGGTTTAAAAGTTCAAGCAGCTGTGATTAGTTACGGCGCTTTTAATATGTTAGATAGAGCAATGTCGGGATTTGAAACCACCGCAAATGGATTTTGGGCTTGGGCAGGGGTTACTCCAAGAGGAATTTTTGGTGATGATTTTAATCTAAATGAACATCCTGAAAGATACCGTGCCGTATCACCATATCATAATATTCCAACCATTGAAGAATATAAGTTACCCCCTCAATTACATCATGTTGGTGATTTAGATACCACAACACCAATGACTATGATAAGAGCATATGTAACTTTGATGGAAGAAGCGGGACAATCCATTGAAATGAAGGTTTTTGAGCAATTCAACCATGCATATCTTGATAGTGGATGCAATGAGTATTTACAAAGCTGCTTTAATACACATGCTATCCCAGCACTTGAAGTAATCATACCGTTTTTGGATATGCATCTTAAGTAAATATAGATCAAGAGCTATTGTTAGAAAATACAATAATGCTACATCGTAGCAGATATCATACCCTCTAGTTTCATTGATTCTGTAGCTTCAGGGCTGTTTGGATATTTCTGTAAAATCTGGGTGGCTAATTCCTGCGCAGTATCTAGATTACCAAGTTCATAATATGTTTTTGCAGCCTGGAATAAATTATATGGGCTTGTAGATTCATTCTCGTTCCATGCAGCAGCATCTAAGAACGTTTTTGCAGCTTTCTCTAAACTTCCATTTTCTTTTAAAATGCTTGCATAAAAACTTATTGATCCAACACCTAAAATACCGGAGGGAGCATCATAGTTTTCAAAATAGGAGAGAGCATTTTCTATGTCTCCCATTTTAAAGCTAGAAACTGATGCGTAATAATTAGCTAGATTTCCAGCTTCAGTTCCAGAGAAATCATTGGCTATTGCTAAAAAACCATAAGTTAATTCAAAGCTGTCGCCATTTAAAGCGCGGTCATAATCCCCTTCAGAATAGTAAGATTCAGCAATAGATAACAATTCTTGTGCTTGTTGTTCTAATTCCGTGGAGTAATATCTATACCCGATTAGGGATCCTACTACTACCGTAATACCAATGATTATAGATAGTATAATTGTTTTGTTTTCATTAAAAAATGTGGTTGCCTTTGCTACATTTTCAAGTAAAGGATCCGTTTGTAATTCTTCCTTAGAAAGGTGTTTCGCCATGATGTAATTACGATTTCAATATTAATTTACAGATTCCAAAAATAAGGCTGTTTTAGCGTTATACAAAACTTAAAGTGATGTAAGTTTACCGTTTTTTATTTCTCTTACTTCATCTGATCGTTTTGCAATTTCTTCTTCATGAGTAATTAGTAAAACTGACACCGAATAGTCATTTTTAAGTTCGAAAAGAAGATCTAATATAATTTCTGTGTTTTTATCATCCAAGTTTCCTGTTGGTTCGTCGGCTAATATTAAAGCAGGTTGGTTCATCACTGCTCGAGCCATTGAAACACGTTGTTGTTCACCACCCGACAATTGAGTTGGGCGATGCTGAGATCGGTTTTCTACACCAAAACGTTTTAAAAGCTCGTGAGCTTTATCGTTTGCTTCATTAATGTCCATCCCAGCGATTAGAGCCGGCATACAAACATTCTCAAGAGCGGTAAATTCGGGTAAAAGATGATGAAATTGAAATACAAAGCCAATATTTTCATTTCTGAATGTTGCTAAGTCATCCGAGCTTTTAGAGGCTAAATTTGAGTTTTCCCAAAACACATCGCCAGAATCTGCTTTATCTAAGCCTCCAAGTATATGTAATAAAGTGCTTTTGCCACTTCCACTTGAGCCTACAATACTTATTATCTTGGCTGGGGGTATTTGTAGCGAAACCCCATCTAGTACAACTAAAGGTTGATCTGATTGCAAGGTTTGGTAAGACTTGTAAATATCCTTAGCTGTTAAAATAAAAGAAGATTCGCTCATGCATTCAATGTTGAATGTTCAAAAGTTGGATAAATAATAGATTCTATGTGAACACATTTCCCCGAATGGGTATCAATTTTAGTTAAAACTCCACATATATGATTATCACCGGAAGCTGCTTTATATTTTTGATGCACACCTGTTACAAACCGTTTTATAGCCACTTTTTTATCCATTCCTAAGGATGAATTGTATGATCCTGTCATTCCTGCGTCTGTTAAGTAACCCAAACCATTTGGGAAAATTCGCGCATCACCAGTAGGAATATGGGTATGTGTTCCCACTAGGGCAGAAACTCGTCCATCTAAATGCCATGCCATAGATACTTTTTCAGCCGTTGCCTCTGCGTGCATATCTACAAAAATAATATTGGTTTGTTCTTTTATTTTATCAATAGCCCAATCAGCAGCATTAAAGGGATCGTCGATGGATTTCATGAACGTTCTTCCTTGAATATTAAGAACACCAATTTTTAATTTTGTGCCAGGAATTTCATAAATACCATAACCTGACCCTGCATTACCCTTAGGATAATTAAGAGGGCGAAGAATGGTTTTGTGTTCTCTCATATATTGAAAAACTTTCCATTTATCAAAAGAGTGGTCACCACCTGTAATTACATGAACACCAATGGAATGAAGGGTTTTTATTATTTCTTCATTTATTCCATGCCCTTCATGTGAATTCTCCCCGTTTGCGATTACAAAATCAGCTTTATGATTTTTTATTAAGCTTGGTAATGCCATTTTCGTAATGGATAAACCAGCATCGCCAACAATATCTCCAATAAATAAAATACTAACTGTGTTGGGCAAAATATAGGGATTGGAATATGGTAGATTTTAATTTCTTATTTCTTCAATAAGGCGCTCAAGGCTAGTATTTACTTTTTCTAGGATAGCGTCTTCATCTATTGACGAATCTGAATTATGTTCACGAGCTTCGAATAGTTCTTCTGCAATACTTAAGGCAGCTAATACCATTACGGTAGATTCCGACTGTTTTACCAGTTGGTTTCTATAGGTTTGAAATCGTTCATCTACAAACTTACAAATCCGCACCATGTTTTCTTCTTCATAAGCCTCTACTTTTAAAGGGTAGTGTTTGCCAAGTATGGAGACTTTTATTGATTTCATGGTTAATCATTTAAGTGGTTATCAATCTTAAATATTAAGCCTTTTACTTGCTCTCGCATGGCTAATCTTTCAGATTCTGTTATCGCTGAAAAGATATCAGTTTGTTTGCCTCGAAGGTCCTCTAGTTTTTCAACTAATTTTGTATTCTCTTTTTTTAAATCTTTTATCTGCTGCTTTAAGGATTGAACTTCCTCTTCAATATCTGATAGTAAGGTTTTAAACTTTATATATTGTTGAGACAGCTGATTCATAAACTTAACCTCGTAACTTAGCGCTGAACTGTTTTTCCAACGTTTTAATTATCCGATTAATAATAGGCTCTACTTCTTTGATATTCAAGGTTTTGTTCGGATCAGTAAAATTTAGCCGAAAAGCGATACTTTTTTTATCATTTCCAATTGAATCGCCTTCAAAAACATCAAAAATATCAAGGTTTTGGAGGGTTTTTCCAGCATTAGAACGAATGGCATTAATCAATGTGCCTGCCGTTATTTGTTGATCAACAATAAACGCAAAATCAAACTCAAAAGGTGGATACTTGGGTATTGGAATAAAGCCTTTGTCTTTTACTCTTTGCAGTGCAGTTGATATGGCATTGATCGAAAATTCAGCAATAAATACAGGGAGTTCTATCCCATATACATTTAAGAGATTCGAGTCTACAGCTTGTAAACGACCTAGTTCTTTTTTAGCAATTGAAACTACCAAATCACCGTCATTTTCTTGAGCTTGAATAGCTCCACTGATACCTAATTTTGTAAAAAACCCAATAATATCTTTCTTCAAATCAAAGATGGAATAAAGTACTTCTTTTCCTGACCAATGTTCTTTTGATTTATATCCTGCTAGTCCAAAAAGAACATGTGTTTGCTCATTAATTCCATCATGGTAAGACTTTTCTCCAACTTTAAATATATTTCCACATTCAAAAAAGCGAACATTTGTTGCTTGACGGTTGAAGTTATATGCCGTTGCCTTTAAGAACCCATGAAGAAGAGATGGTCTTAGGGTTGTCATGTCGGATGTTAATGGATTAAGCGTAGCAACCATAGAATCTAATGGTCCAAAATGTTGTGCTTCTTTTTCAGAAATAAGAGAATTGGTATAAATTTCTCTAAACCCTAATTCAACGCCCGATTTACGCACATCTTCCATGAGCATTTCCCATTTAGATATTTTTTCTGTGGATACATAAATGCCATTACAAGGTGATTCAATCTTATTGTAATCAAATAAGCGACCAACTTCTTCGATGAGATCAACTTCACGCTCTAAGTCTGGTCTAAAGGTTGGTATAGTGAAAGTAACAGATTCATTATTATTTTCTTTTATCTCGAGTTCTAATCCATCTAGAATTGCAATGGCTTCTTCTATACTTAGTTGAGTTCCAAGAAGTCGATTTAAATAAGTTTTCCTAAGTGTAATATCCTTTTTTTGAGTAATTGTTGGATGTATATCAATCAGTTCATTTGAAACAACACCACCTGCGACTTCTTGAATTAACTTGGCTGCACGTTCAACTGCATAGGCCTGATTATTTGGATCAACTCCTCGTTCAAATCGATAAGAAGCGTCCGTTTGTAATGTTTGTGCTTTTGCAGTTTTTCTCACAGTTCCAGGATCAAAGTAAGCTCCTTCTAGAAATATATTGGTTGTGTTATCACTTACTTCACTGTGAAGCCCCCCCATTATACCTGCAATACCAACAGGCCCTTTACCGTCACAAATAAATAGAGTGCCTGCTTTGCATGTTCTTTTAAGATGATCAAGAGTTTCGAATTCTATGTCATGCTCAAAATCTTTTACGATGATTTTTTTCTCATTAATTTCATCATAATCATAGGCGTGTAAAGGTTGTCCAAGCTCAAACATAACATAATTTGTTATGTCTACTACATTGTTGATTGGTCGTGAGCCGATAGCCTCTAATTTATTTTTCAGCCATTTTGGAGATTCTTTAATCTGAACACCTTTAATCATTTTACCAACAAAACGATGACATTTCTCTTGGTTTTCTATCGAAACGGAAATGTCATCACCATTGGTCACAGACTTTGAAATATTAACTTCTGGTTTTTTGAGAGGAATATCTAGTGCAGCAGACAAATCTCTTGCCACGCCTAGATGACCAGTTGCATCAGGTCTGTTAGGAGTCACCGCTATATCTATGATGGTATCGGTATAAAGGTCATAAATTTCAGAAATTGGTGTGCCTACTTTAACTGAAGGATCTAAAATCATTATTCCATCATGATCTTTTCCTAAACCGAGTTCATCTTCTGCGCATATCATTCCATGAGATTCTTCTCCTCTAAGTTTTGCTTTTTTGAGGGTTAGAAATGTACCGTCAGCTAATTTTATTGGAAGGGTAGTACCAACAGTGGCAACTGGAACTTTTTGATTTTCAGCTACATTAGGAGCTCCGCAAACGATTTGAACTACTTCATTTCCAAGGTCTACGTTGCAAATTTTTAACCGATCGGCATTTGGATGTTGTTTGGTTTCGAGAACTTCACCAACAATTACTCCGTCGAGGGTGCTTCCAAATTGATAGGTTTCCTCTTCTTCTAATCCAATTAATGTTAGTTTTTCAGCAGTTTGGTGAGGATCCAGTGGTAATTCTATAAATTCTTTAAGCCAATTATAGGATAATTTCATTATTTCAGATGCTGCTTTTAGTTAAACTGTTCGAGAAAACGAATATCGTTTTCGTAAAATGTTCGGATATCATCTATACCGTATTTAAGGATACATATACGTTCAACTCCCATTCCCCATGCGAATCCAGTATAAGTCTCTGGATTTACACCAGCTGATTTAAATACATTAGGATCAACCATTCCAGAACCAAGAATTTCTAACCATTTCCCATCCTTTTCACTGCCCCACCAGATGTCCATTTCAAGGCTTGGTTCTGTAAATGGAAAGAATCCGGGTCTTAGTCGATACTTAACATCACTACCGTACATTAATTTTACAAAGGTTATAAGAGATTCTTTTAAATCAGCTACGCTTACATTTTTATCTACATAAAGTGCTTCTACCTGATGAAACAAAAAATATGATTTAGGAGATACTGCTTCATTTCTATATACTCTACCAGGCATTATTGAACGAATTGGAGGAGTGGTATTTTCCATGAGTCGAATTTGAACGGGAGAGGTATGTGTTCTTAAAACCAGATCCATAATATTTGGATCATCACTTTTGCGAATAAAAAAAGTATCCTGTTCATCTCGTGCTGGATGATTAGGAGGAAAATTTAATGCGGTAAAATTATGAAAGTCATCTTCGATTTCTGGTCCATCAGCAATGGTAAAACCAAGTCTATAGAAAATACTCTTCATTTCATTTAACGTCTGGGTAAGGGGATGAAGAGAGCCGATAACAGGTTTTGGTGCGGGAAGAGTAATATCGTCTTTCGCAGAGGTTTTGATTTGTATTTGTGTTTTTAAATGGGTGTTAAATACCTCAAAACGATCATTAGCCACAAGTTGGATCTTTTTCATTTCCTTGCCGAATGCGGCCTTTTCTTGTACCGGAACATCACTAATTTTTTTAAATAGTGATTTGATCTTTCCATTTTTCGATAAAAATTCTAGACGAAATGACTCTAAAGAGTTCGAGTCTGTCAATTCGAATTCTTCTATTTCTTTGTATAATGCCTTTACATTATCAAGCATATTAATCATTGATTTTGATGTTAATCAGTACCGAAAATAAAAAAACCGATAAACCTATTTAATTAAGATTTACCGGCTTTATCATAAAATAGCAAGTTTCGCTTTAAGCGTGAGCTTCCTTTACAATGGCAGCAAACGTTTCTGGATCATGAATTGCGATGTCAGCTAAAACCTTACGGTTTATATCCATGTTCTTTTTTGTCATGGCGCTTATTAAACGAGAGTATGTACTTCCATTTAATCGAGCTGCGGCATTAATTCTTATAATCCATAATCTACGGAATACACGTTTACGATTTTTTCTATCACGGTATTGGTATTGAAGTCCTTTTTCGACCGCATTTTTCGCAATGGTGTATACATTTTTACGCTTGCCCCAGTAACCTTTCGCTTGATTTAGAATCTTTTTGCGACGGCGACGGGAAGCCACTAAATTTAGTGAACGTGGCATTTTGTCAAGTTTAAAGGGTTAAAATTTCTTAGATCATTTCTTTAACTCTTGCTTCATCGGCAGTTGCCACAAGAGTTGTTCGACCTAAATTTCTTTTAGTTTTACTGCTTTTCTTTGTTAAAATATGGCGTTTAAAAGCCTTTTTACGTTTGATTTTACCACTTCCGGTAAGTTTAAATCGCTTTTTTGCGCCACTATTTGATTTCATTTTAGGCATTGGAAATCCACTTGCTTTGTGAAAAATTTACAGACTTTTAAAATACGTATAAATACCCATCTTAAGCAATGCTTAAATTATTTAAGAGGAGATAAAATCATTATCATTCTTCGCCCTTCGAGATTAGGTTTCGACTCAATTTTTGAGATATCTTCTAGAGCTTTAGCTAGTTTTAAAAGTACTAATTCACCTTTTTCTGTGTATAGCATATCTCGACCACGAAATTGGACTGAAGCTTTAACTTTGTCGCCACTACTTAAAAATTCACGAGCATGTCTTGTTTTAAATTCTAGATCATGGTCATCGGTATTTGGACGAAACCGAAGTTCTTTAACAGTAACCGTATGTTGTTTCTTTTTAGCTTCTTTTTCTTTTTTCTTTTTCTCGTATTGATATTTGCCATAATCAATAATCTTACACACTGGGGGGCGTGCATCTGGAGCAATCTCTACTAAATCGAGGTTAAATTGCTCGGCTATTTGTAGTGCACGTTCAGATGTTGTGATTTCATGATTGTTGTCCGGTCTGATAACCCGAACTTGCGGTGCATTTATTTCTTCGTTTAATCTGGGCCGATCTTCTTTTACCGGCGGACGAAAGTTTTTTTTTGCGATAGTTATCCTCGTAGTTTATTTAATCTTCAGGTAGTGATTTCTCACTAATTTCAATATTTATTTTAGAAAGTAAATCAGAAAAATCAAAAGTTCCAATATCTCCTTTACGATGCTTTCTAACAGAAACTGTGCCATTATTCATTTCTTTTGCTCCTATGATTAACATATATGGAATTTTGGCAGTTTCAGCGTCTCTTATTTTAGCTCCAATTTGTTCACTTCGATCATCTACAGTTAACCGAATGTTGTTTTCTTTCAACAAAGTGGCATATTCATGTGCCTTATGGTTTTGAGAATCGCTGATTGGTAAAATTCTTACTTGTTCAGGAGAAAGCCAAAGTGGGAAATTACCTGCAAAATGTTCTATCAAAATGCTTGTAAATCTCTCCATACTTCCGAACGGAGCGCGATGTATAATTACTGGTTGATGTTTTTTATTATCAGAACCTGTGTAGCTTAAATCGAAACGTTCGGGCATAACATAATCTACTTGTACGGTGCCTAATTGCCACTTTCTGCCAATAGCATCTCTAATAATAAAATCGATTTTTGGTCCATAAAAGCTAGCTTCACCAGGCACTACTGAGTAATCCAATTTCATTTCATCAGCAGCTTCTTGAATCTCTCGTTGAGCACGATCCCAATATTCAGTATTTCCTCCATATTTTTCATCATTTGAGTCTCTAAATGATAAACGAATATCAACAGGCATCCCAAAGGTTTTGAATACAAATTGTGTTAATTCTATGCTGTTTTTAATCTCTTCTTTTAATTGATCATGCATACAGTAAATGTGTGCATCATCTTGAGTGAAGCCACGGACTCTAGATAATCCACTTAATTCACCAGATTGTTCGTATCTATAAACGGAACCAAATTCGGCAAGTCTTAAAGGTAAATCACGGTAAGATCTTCTTTCTGATGAGAAAATTCTGTGATGGTGAGGACAGTTCATGGGTTTAAGCATGTACTCCTCATCATCTACTTGAATTGGATTGTATTGAGAGTCTTGATAGTAAGGATAATGTCCAGACGTACGGTATAAGTCAAGGCTGCCTATGTGTGGTGTAATTACTTCTTGGTATCCTCTTTTTATTTGTTCTTCTCTAAGAAATGACTCTAGTGTTCGTCTTAAGGTAGCGCCATTAGGTAACCACATTGGAAGTCCACTCCCAACCATTTGGTCGATAATATATATACCAAGTTCTTTTCCTAATTTTCTGTGATCTCTTCTTTTTGCTTCTTCAACCCTATGCAGATGTTCGTCTAACAATTTCTTTTTAGGAAAAGAAACACCATAAATTCTAGTTAACTGCTTAGAATTGACATCTCCTCGCCAATAAGCGCCTGCTAGGTTAGTTAATTTTATTGCTTTTACAATCGCGGTGGTTGGAATATGAGGTCCACGACAAAGATCTGTGAATGTACCCTGTGTATAGAAAGTGATATCGCCATCTTCTAAACCTTCAATGAGATCGATTTTATATTCGTTACTCTTTTCAGAGTAAAAAGTAAGGGCATCAGATTTTGATATGTTCTGTCTACGAAAGGTAGATTTTGTTCTTGCAACCTCTAAGAATTTATTTTCTATTGCAACGAGATCGTCTTGTGTTATTTGGGTATCTCCAAAATCGATATCATAATAAAAACCTGTTTCAATGGGTGGACCTATCCCAAATTTAGCGTTTGGATACAAATTTTGAACAGCTTCTGCGAGTATATGTGCCGATGAATGCCAAAAAGTATTTTTACCTTCCTCAGAATCCCATGTGTGAATAGCAATTACAGAATCAGAAAAAATTGGACGATTTAAGTCCCACTGTTCTCCATTCACTGTAATGCTTAGGGCAACACGTGCTAAGCCTGATGAAATTGATTCTGCGATTTCTATACCCGTGATTCCGTTGTTATAGGTTCTCGATGAGCCATCGGGTAAAGTTATTTCAATAAGATTTGAAGCCATGTATTAAAAATACTGATAGTTTAATTATAAGTCTGAAGATAGAAAAATTGCGCTTTAGGAGCATTTAAAACATGGATGTTAATTTTTAACTTTTTTGTTAGTTAATCAATCAAATAGATTGTTTATTTTCATTGCAATTAGGTAGAATTAAAGGAAGATGACAAGTGGTAGAAAAAGGATTTTTTGAAACGCAATGTTTATTTGTTTGTGATCAGATCACATTGGAAATATTAGATGTTAATGAAGCTACAGTACAATTTTTTGGGGAATCTAAAGCTATTATTAAAAAAAAGTATTTACATGAATTAGTTACAGAAGTAACGGGTGATCTAGCGGATGAATTAAAAGTACATGAAAAATCTTCAACCTTCGATAAAGTATGGAGGTTGCATTCAAACACTAAAAAGGACAGAATAATCCAATTCTCAACCCAAATAATCAACTATTTAAATAGGCCTGCCAAATTATTAATTGCACATGATCTTACCCCACTCCTTTATGGGGTTAAAGATGATATTATTAGCGCGCCTATTGGATTTCAGGGCTTTCCATTGGCAGAAATTGAATGGAAATATTCGGGAGAAATAGTACGATGGTCAGACAAAGCAAGTGAGCTATTTTTATGGGAAAAGGAAGAATTTAAAAGTAATAAATTAGTGTTGGAACATCTAATTTATAAAGATGATTATGAGCTTTTCCTAAATACATTCGAAAGATTAACTAAAGAAAAGCAAGAAAGTTTTTCACTCATTATAAGAAATATTACAAAAAGTGGTGTTGTTATTTACACAGAGTGGTACAATTCCATTCTTTATGATAAAAATGGAAAGATTGTTTCTGTGTATTCTTTAATAGCTAATGTGACCGACCGGGTAATTTCTTTTAGAGAATCTGAGAAAAGTATGAGAAGCTATCGTGATTTATTTAATTCAATGAGCGAGGCTATTTATTTATTGGACCATGACAACAATATTTTAGTTGCTAATAATGGGGTAAAATCAACTTATGGTTATGAACCAGACCAAATCATATCAAAAAACCAAAGTTTTCTAAGAGCACCAGGTAAATTTGATACCGAAAAAATGACTAGAATATGGGAAATTGCGGAATATCAAGAAGCTCAAAAACTTGAAGTCTGGTCTAAAAAAGCAAATGGGGAAGTATTTCTGTCTGAAATGTTAGTAAACCAAGGAAGTTATTTTGGACAGAATGTGCTGATTATTATTGAAAGAGATATAAGTGATCGAAAATATACTGAAGAAGAATTAGCTAAAAGAGATAAATATTTTACTGAACTTTTTAATACTACTCCTTTAGCAATTGTAATGGTAAACGTGCATAATGAAGTTGAAACAGTAAACCACGGTTTTGAGGCATTATTTGGTTATGATTTAGATGAGATTTATGGTTTAGAAATTGATAAAATTTTAGCTCCTCTACCGGATTATGATGAAGCTCTTCGAATGTCAAACTCAATGATGGTAGAGTTTAAACAAGTGAAACGAATTGCAAAAACTGGGAAATTACTTGATGTCATTGTTTATTCCATTCCTATCCTTATAGAAGGGAAGGTTCAAGCAAAATTTGGTCTTTATGTGGATATAACTGAGCGTGAAAAATCAGAGGAAACTATAAGAACGTCACTTAAAGAAAAGGAATTATTACTTGCGGAAGTACACCATAGGGTTAAAAATAATCTTGCTGTAATTAGTGGGTTATTGGAACTTCAATCTCTTTCAGTTGATGATTTGAAAGTGAATAGAGCGCTCAAAGACAGTAGACTTAGAATACAGTCGATAGCTTTGGTTCATGAAAAATTATATCAAAATGAAAATCTTTCCGAAATTGAAATGGATCCTTACATACATGAATTAGTTGAAAGTCTTAAAAATTCTTTTAAATCGGATCTAATAAATATTCATTTTAATTTTGATATCGATCCTATCAGTTTAATTATTACTCAAGCTATTCCATGTGGTCTTCTAGTAAATGAAATAATTACAAATTCTTATAAACATGCTTTTAATGATCGAAAAGAAGGTAAAGTAGACATATCATTGCGAATTGAAAAAGGAGTGATTACTCTATCGATAAAAGATGATGGTGTTGGTTTAGAAAATTTAAAACATACCTCATCCAAACCATCACTGGGTATGAAATTAATTAGAACAATTTCTAGACAATTAAAATCGAATATGGAAATAAAAAGTAAAGATGGTACAGAATTTATTTTCTTTTTTGATAAAGCATATATCTAAGTGCGTTCTGGCAGATTCGAACTGCCGACCTCCACGATGTCAACGTGGCGCTCTAACCAACTGAGCTAAGAACGCATAAATTAAAGATAAGCAATATCTGTTATTCAGCAAGGGATTTTGATTAAGGATTATTGAGTATTGTTACTTATGAATTGGTTATCTTCCCTGCTAATTTCAAATCCTAGGTATGATTAATCGCAGAATAGCACGCGAATTCGTTCTTCAAAGTATTTACGCATATCAACAAAGTGGCGATACTGTTCAACATGTTGCAGACACAATTTTAAAAGAAGCAGATGGTTTGGATAAAGAATTACGAAGATTTGCAGAAAGACTATTTTTTCTAACACTCGAACATCGAGTATATTTCGACGAAATCATTACTAAGCATATTAAAAATTGGGAAATTAATCGATTAGCTATGATCGACCGTATGGTTTTACAAATGGCACTATGTGAATTTCTTTTTTTTGAGAATATACCCATAAAAGTATCCATAAATGAAGCCATTGAGCTTGTAAAGAAATTTTCTACAGCAAAATCAGGTAGATTCGTGAACGGAATTCTTGACGCTTCGCTTAATGAACTAAGCAGTAACGGAAAAATCAAGAAAACTGGAAGAGGACTTATTGATAAGTCTGTCAATAAATGACAAAAAATTATAAAGGCTATATTGTAATAGGCGATATTCACGGTTGTTCAGATACACTACATGCTCTGTTAAACAGATTAGTTACAGAGTATGGAGACGATAGAGAATATATTTTCTTAGGGGATTATGTTGATAGAGGACCAAATTCTAAAGAAGTTATCGATTTATTAATCACATTCTCGAAGTCTCATCATTGTATCTTTATTAGGGGTAATCATGACCAAATGTTTTTAACCTATTATCACGACAATAAATACTACGAATATTTAAATTTTGGTGGAGCACATACCTTAGAGTCTTATTACGCATCTTGTCCTGATAAAAAAGTACCATATAGCCACCTAAAGTTTCTAGTGTCAACAAAACTTTTTCATGAAACCGATGATTTTGTATTTGTTCATGGTGGTTTACCACCAAATATGACAACTAAAGAAGCATTAGAGGATGAAGACGTATACAGTAGTTTTCTATGGCAAAGAGACCATTTACAAACAGATAATAATTGGGAAAAAACCGTAGTTTTCGGACACACACCAGTTCGACAACCTATTGTGAAAAATAATATGATTGGAATAGATACTGGATGTGTATATGAACAGTTTGGAAAATTAACTGCGGTATTATTACCCGAAATTGAATTTGTTCAGCAGAAGAGAATTGATTTTTAACTTTTTTATATAACTAATTAATGAGTCTTAAATGTGGTATTGTTGGTTTACCTAATGTCGGTAAATCGACTCTTTTCAATGCATTAAGTAATGCAGGTGCAGAATCGGCTAACTTCCCATTTTGCACCATAGATCCAAATGTTGGGCAGGTTGCTGTACCTGATCATAGATTATTAAATCTGGCTAAACTTGCACAATCAGTAAATGTGGTTCCAACCAGTATTGAATTTGTAGATATTGCAGGATTAGTAAAAGGAGCATCCGATGGAAAAGGAAAAGGAAATGCTTTTCTATCTCATATTCGTGAAGTGGATTTGATTATACATGTTGTTCGTTGTTTTGAAGATGATGATATAATACATGTTGAAGGAGATGTAGATCCAGAACGTGATATTTCTATAATTGAATCGGAATTGATTTTAAAAGATCTTGAAAGTGTTGAAAAGAGAGTTGAAAATCTGAAGAAACAATCGAAAAGTGGAGATAAATCATTAAAAGCTCAATTAACTATCGTTGACCAACTTCGTGAACATCTGGAAAATGGAAATACAGCTCGTACCTTTGAGGTTAATAACGATCAAAAACTAGCTTACAGAGATTTATTTTTGCTTTCAGAAAAACCTGTCCTTTATGCCTGTAATGTAGGTGAAACCGATTTAGAATCAGGAAATGAATTAGTGGGCATTGTTAAAAAAGTAGCTTCAACATTTGATGATGAAGTTGTAATATTTTGTGCAAAAATTGAAGCAGAAATTGCCGAATTAGATGAGGAAGAAAAAGAAATGTTTCTTGAAGAACTTGGAGTGTCTAGTGCTGGATTAGATCGACTTATACATGCTGCGTATGCAGAACTTGGACTGATTACCTATTTTACTGTGGGTCCAAAAGAAGCACGTGCATGGACGATAAAAAAGGGTACAAAAGCGCCACAAGCCGCAGGGGTAATTCATACAGATTTTGAACGAGGCTTCATTAGAGCTGAAACTATTGCTTATAATGATTATGAAGAATTAAAGAGCGAAAAGGCGGCTAAAGAGGCAGGAAAAATGCGCCAAGAAGGGAAGGAGTATGTTGTAGCTGATGGTGATGTGATGCTATTTAGATTTAACGTATAAACCTAAATTTTCAATCAATATGTACATGATGGTTTCCAACATCAATATTTTAAATAGGTTGGAAAGAAAGCAATCAGAACTTAATTCTATGTTTATTGAAATAAAGAAAGGTAATCCACACAAGAGTAAGTCCAGCAAAAATTGAAATGAACGTATATATCGCTGGTTCTGGATCATTTACCGTAGAAATTGATCCGGAATAAGCCGCAATTAATGCATAGGGTAAGGTTCCTATTGAATAAAAAAGTAAATATTTCCAGTAAGGCATTTTAGTAACCCCTGCTAAACAACTGGTAACCTCTGGAAGCATTGGCGCAGCACGGCATAGCATTAAACTAAAAGGACCAAATAAAGAGAAAATACGTGTCATTTCATTTTTCTGTTTCTCATCCTTAGTAACAAAGTTTAGTAATTTTTCGCCATGAAAACGACTTATTATGTAGCCCATCGTTCCTGACCCTATCATTCCAATACTTGAATAAAGTACCCCAAGCTCTACCCCTAAAAAAAAACCAGATAATATGGTTAATGAAAGAGTAGGTATTGCTATAAAGAGATCAATTAACATTAGGGCAATTATTATTAGCCCAACAACCCATGTTGAAAGATTCATTGCCGCTTCTAGCCAACTTTTAATATCATCAGTACTTAAAATTCCTAGTAATTTGAATGCAACGAGGGTGAAAGTGAAAAAAGCACCTAAAAGGATAACAAATTTAATAAGAGCTTTCATGTATCCATCATGTTAAGATTAGGGCTAAAATCACACCGAAAAGTTTATTAGGTTAAGGATATGATTTTTTTTCTTCCATTTACTTTACCAATGTGATTGTTATGCTATCAGCTGGAACATTGTATGGATTAACACGGTCGTAAACTACCCATGAATCACGGAACCTTCTTTTAAGTAAATTTGAAAAATGGATGGCTTTATTTCTGCTATGGAAGTCCCCAATATGAACACGATAATATGGGGCTTTGAAAAAAGTGTACGTTTCAGCTTGATACCCGTTTATGTTTGCTGCTGACCAAGCTCTAAACCGTTTTGCAACTGTATCTGCGAGTGCTGGATTTTGCCCAGAAAATATTTGTACTCGAAAACCTTCAAATAAATCAACTTCCTCGGCTTCAATTTCGCTTTTTATCTTAGAATAACCTTCAGGAATAGTATTTAGGCGATTAAAATAAGTATCCGATAAATTACTTAGATAAGGGTATTCAACTAATATTTCACTAATAGTGGTTGTTTCTACTTGGCTTTGTACCTCACCATTATCATTAGTTTCCTTGTTGATAGAAGTAGATAAATCGGAACTAGGTGCTTTTTCAACAATCGATTCTGATGTTGAACAAGCGAAGAATAACACTAAAAAAGAAACCAGTATTTTCATCTTAAAATCCTATAGGATGCCATGTGGTTTTAGTTTCTTGAGTATTAGTAATAAAGTATGGGCTTTGCGCATCTTCTGCATACCAATCATTAATCATGATTTTTATTACTCTCTTAATATTTTCTGCTGCCAATTCATCAATAGTTTTTTTTAAACTGGGTGCTAGATTATCTGTATAACTTAAAGCATTTACATCCATGTGACTAGCGAAATGTTCCGCTAACTCCTCTTTTTTTCCAGTGATTATATTTACAACACCATTTGGCACATCTGATGAATTTAAAGCTTCCGCAAATGTAATAGACGGAAGAGGATAGGAATCTGATGCAAGAACAACGCATGTATTTCCACCTGCTAGAGTAGGCGCAACCATTGAAATAAGACCAAGGAGTGGACTATGCTCGGCTGCTAAAATGCCTACTACTCCTGTTGGTTCTAGTAAGCTGAAGTTAAAATGTGCACTAGCAACAGGATTTATACTCCCAAATACTTGTAAATATTTATCTGTCCAGCCTGCATAATATATTAGCCTGTCGATGGATGCATTTACATCAGCCTCTGCTTCTGATTTAGTAAAACCAATTCTTGATAATTCTTTTTCAAATTCTATTCTACGGCTTTCTAACATTTCTGCTATTCGATATAAAATTTGTCCACGATTATAGGCTGTCTTTTTACTCCAACCTTCAAAGGCGTTCCGTGCAGCTTTAACTGCATTTCTAACATCTTTTCTGCTTCCTAGGCAAGCATTTGCAATTAGATCACCTTCACTATCAAAAACCTTAAAAAAGCGACCAGATTCAGTACGTGGAAACTTACCATCAATGTACATTTTATAGGTTTTTAAAACTTCTAAATGGCTCATAGATTTTAAATTAAAATGTTGAATATGCTGCTAGCCCATGTAACCCGCCTTCTCGGCCAACTCCACTTTCCTTAAAGCCTCCAAATGGGGATGCTGGATCAAACTTATTATAAGTATTTGCCCATATTACTCCAGATCTAAGTTCAGAGCCTACTTTGAAAATTTTCGATCCCTTATCGGTCCAAACCCCACCAGCAAGTCCATATGGGGTATTATTAGCTTTTTGAATGGCTTCATCTGCTGTTCTAAATGTTTGAACAGTTAATACTGGTCCAAATATTTCTTCTTGTACAACTTTATTAGATTGGGCAACATTGGTTAGAAGGGTAGGAGGAATAAAGTTACCTTTATCAGGTATCGAGCATGAACTTTGATACACATTAGCGCCTTCTTCAACACCAATACGTATGTAGTTTTTGATTGAATTACATTGAGACTCAGAGTTTATTGCACCTATATCGGTATTTTTGTCTAATGGACTTCCAACAATTAGTGTTTCCATTCGATCTTTAAGTTTTTGGATTACTCTATCTGCGATTCCTTCTTGAACCAGCAATCTAGATCCTGCACAATAGACATGACCTTGATTAAAGAAAATAGCATTAATAATACCTTCAACAGCTTGATCTAAAGGTGCATCTTCAAAGATAATCATAGCCCCTTTACCGCCAAGTTCTAGGGTAAATTTTTTATCACTACCTGCAATCGATTTCTGTATGATTTTTCCTACACTGGTAGATCCTGTAAAAGCAATTTTATCAATATCTTTATGATTTACTATTTCTGCTCCTGTTTGTCCAGCTCCAGTTACAATATTTACTACTCCAGCTGGGAGCCCAGCATCTTGAATGAGTTCGGCAAATTTTAAAGCTGTAAGTGAAGTGGTTTCTGCTGGTTTTAACACAACGGTATTCCCACAAGCAAGGGCAGGAGCTATTTTCCACGCTAACATTAGCAGTGGAAAATTCCATGGTATGATTTGACCACATACACCTAATGGTTTAGGAGATTTTCCAGGAAATGCGTACTCAAGTTTATCAGCCCATCCTGCGTAATAAAAAAAATGAGCTGCTACTAGAGGGATATCAACATCTCGAGATTCTCGAATGGGCTTTCCTCCATCTAGACTTTCAAGTACAGAAAACTCTCGAGCTCTTTCTTGAATCATCCGGGCAATTCTGAAGAGATATTTACCTCTCTCTTTTCCTGAAATTAAACTCCATTTTCCTTTAAAAGCTTTTCTAGATGATTGTACAGCTTTATCAATATCAGCTTGTGTAGCTTCGGCAAAATTGGTTATTACCTCATGGTTTGCTGGATTGGTAGAAGGGAAATACCTGCCTTTAGAAGGTTTTATGAATTTACCATCGATAAATAGTTCATAATGTTCTTTGATCTCTACATGTGAAATACTTTCAGGGGCTGAATCATATTCCCAAACCGAATTAAAATCTAGTTTATCTTCATGAGATAACAATTTCGATATGGAACTACTATTAGTATTGGTTGAATCAGACATAAAAAAAACGTTAATCTACTGAGAAATAATCGGCACTTTGGTAATGCCCGGTTGATTGTTTTACAATTTGCATCAATACATCATTAGCTAATGAACTAGCGCCAAATCGAAAAAATTTATTATTTAGCCATGCAGCACCAAGCGTTTCTTTAACAAGCACTAAGTACTGTATCGCTTGTTTGGCAGTTCTTATACCCCCAGCGGGTTTCATTCCTATCATTTTTCCTTTTTTATAATAAAAATCACGTATTGCTTCTAACATCACTAAAGTAACTGGTTGTGTAGCTGCAGGGCTAATTTTACCAGTAGATGTTTTTATGAAATCTGTACCTGCTTCCATTGCGATATCGCTCGCTTTTCGAACATTTTCATAAGTGTGTAATTCCCCAGTTTCTAAAATCACTTTTAAATGGGCATTTCCACAGGCTTCTTTAATGGCCGATATTTCATCATATACTTTTTGATATTCACCTGAAAGAAATGCACCTCTACTAATGACCATATCTACTTCATCTGCACCTTCATTAACGGCAAACTTGGTATCATCTAATCTAACAGAAAGAGGAGCCATGCCACTTGGGAAAGCTGTTGCAACAGAGGCAACATTAATCCCACTGTCTAAAAGTTGTTTTTTCGCAATTCTTACCATAGTTGGATATACACAAACAGCAGCAACTTTAGGTAATTCTGGCATTGAAGCATATGGTAGCTTTGCTTTTTGGCATAATTGGATAACTTTTCCTACAGAATCTTTCCCTTCTAAAGTGGTTAAATCCATCATGCTTAAAGCAAGTGTTAAAGCTTTAACCTTAGATTCATTTTTTATGCTTCGTTTGTTCAAACGTGCAACACGCTCATCAACAGCAACGTGATCAATCGGTGTGGTTAAAGAAAAATCAGTTTGACTCATTTTGTTGGTTAGGTTCAATACAAATAATCCTTCATTAGGTTTACTAAGTTACAAAATATCATTTAAATGGTTTGCACCACTTTTAAATTATTAACTGCTGGTTAAGATAGTTTTCTAGCAATTAGTTCATTTCCCTTTATAAAAATGTATTAAGCCTTTGAATTGGAAATAAAAGGGTCAATAAAGTTATTTTTATTTGAATTACTATCCTTGACAAGGAATGGATATATAATACCAAGAATCAAATTTAGAACTCCCATCAAGTAAAAAATCCATGCAATTAATTTATAATACTCTAGGATACCTGTCATAGTGAGCAGATTATAGAAATCGTGGGAAGATTTAGGGAGATCTCCGATTAAAGGCAGGTCTCTATACATAGCATCGGCACAATATGCTGCAGAATCCATCCAGCTGTACCCTAACCAAAAATATGAACATTGAGCAAGCTTATTTTGATTATTCTGTTTAGTCGAAACAAGGATAAAAAATGGAATAACTAGTTGTAATAATGTACCTCCGAATATTGTTAAAAAATCCCATCCAATAATGGAGAAAATAGTATGCCCTGCTTCATGAATAAATAAAGTAACTGTATCTAAAACGAAGAAAAAAAAATCAAAAAAAATGGGATAATTGTAGTTTATGGTTAGTAAAATATTTTTTGTAATTACTAAATAAAATTGATGGATAATGAGGTACGATGGGAATAACATAATGATAGACATCCACCAAAGCTTATTTAAAAATATTTTTAAAACTTTAAAGAGCGAAGCCTTCATGGCTGGATCTTTCGATAGGTTCTGTTACCCAAAATGAAAAAATTCCATACTATTGTGATAGGAGTCAGGATACCATTATGTCTTTTTCCTGTAAGTTTTTTTCTCTTCCTCATTGTTTTGGGAATAGCTAAATAAAAATGAATATGTGCTTTAAAAATTGAAGTAAACTCTCCTAATTTTCCTGAAAATAATGATCGTAATGCGGCGATTCCATCGAGAACTAATCGAAAAAAAATAGTATACAGGAGCTTAGATTTAGGTAGGTTTTTGGTTAGCATAATTAAGTTATTACGAAAGTTATAGTAAACCTTTCGTTTTGAACCCATTGGGAGAGATCCTCCTCCTAAATGATAAACAGTACTATCTGGAGTAAATACTGCCTTATACCCTTCATTTAATATTCTCCAAGATAAATCGATTTCTTCCATATGAAATTCAAAGTCTTCATCAAAACCTTCAAATTTTTCGAATATGTTTCTTTTAATTGCATATGCAGCACCAGAAGCCCAGGTTATTTCTGAAACATTATCATATTGACCTTCATCCTTTTCTAGATGATCAAATACTCGCCCTCTACAAAATGGATAACCCCATTTATCTATAAATCCACCAGCAGCACCAGCATACTCAAAAAAATCTCTATCCTCATAACTTTTGAGTTTAGGTTGGACAATAGCTATGGAATCATCCTTCTCAAAAGTATCAGAGATGGCATCAAGCCAGTTAGGGGTAACTTCTACATCATTATTCAGGAAAATTAAAATATCTTTGGAGGCAAAGGGTAGGGCTCGATTGTTACCTCCTGTATAACCATAATTATGGTTTAGAGCAGCAATTTTTACTTCTGGATAGGTTTTCTTAATCCATTCAATGGATCCATCAGTTGAATTATTATCCACCACTATGATTTCAAAATTTGGATATTTAGTCTTAATCACTGAGGGTAAAAATTTCTTTAAGTGATGAAGACCATTCCAAGTAACTATAATGATGCTGAAACCTTTCAATGAACTGAAATTTTATTATTCAGGTTAAATTTAGTGTAGAAGAATTCCTTTAAAAGTCGTTTCTTTTGCGCTTTATTGCTTAACTCTATGATAGCAAAATTGTATGATCAAAATAGGCTTAATTTCTGATACCCATAATTATCTCGATCCTCAAGTTTTAGATTATTTTGAGGGCTGTGATGAGATTTGGCATGCTGGTGATTTTGGGTCAATCAAAATTGCAGACCAGTTAAAAAAAATAGCTCCTGTCACGGGGGTATATGGAAATATTGATGGTAAGGATATTAGAGATGAGTACCCTTTACATCAGCGTTTTGAGAGGGATGGATTGGATTTTTGGATGACACATATCGGAGGGATACCTAACAGATATTGTATACCAATAAGAAGGGAAATAGAAAATAATACACCTGACATTTTTATATGTGGTCACTCCCATATTCTGAAAATTGCAAGAGATCAATCTCTTAATAAGATGCTATATATTAATCCCGGAGCTGCAGGAAAGCAAGGATTTCAAGAATATCGAACAGTTGTTCGTTTTGTCATTGATAATGGTAAGATTCAAAATGTTGAAGTCATTAATTTAGGGACAATGAGAACAGTATCAACCTAACTATTTTCATGGCGGTTGATTAACTCAACTGCATTTAACGCAGATTGTACAACCAGAGGAATTCCTCCGCCAGGGTGTGTGGAACCTCCAACCAAGTAAAGTCCATCAACATCTGAATATTTATTTCTTGGTCGTACAAATGCGGAAAATTTACTGTTTGATGATGTTCCATATATACTGCCTTTATTAGAAGCATATTTATTGTAAAAATCTATCGGAGTAATTATTTCTCTGAATGCGATATGTTCGTTAAGATTTGATAACCCCCTAGATTCAAGTTGCTTAATAAGAAAATCTGCATACAATTCAGAGTTAGTTTCCCAGTGATAATGATTACTTATATAAGGGGCATTGACTAATATAAATAGGTTTGATCCATTATCCGGAGCATGATTAGGATTAGAATAACTTGTATTTGCAATGTAGATAGAGGGATCATCAGGCATTATTTTTTCATCAAATATTTGAGTGAACTCTTTTTTATAGTCAGAGGTAAAAAATAAATTATGATGCACTAGTTGATCATATTTTTTGTTGATTCCTACCAATAACACAAACCCTGAACATGATGGTTCTATGTTCATTGCTTTTTTCTTTTTTGATCGTGATACGGCAGGAGTATCTAATAATCGCACAATAGTTTCAGTTGCATCGCTATTTGAAACAACTATATCTGAGGGAAAAACATTATTGTTAACGACTATTCCAGAAACCTTGTTTCTCGTTAGTTCAATTTTATTAACGTTGGAATTAAAATTGAATTTAACACCTTTAGATTTTGCTATTTTAAAAAGATTATCTGCCAGAGTGTATAAACCTCCTTCGATATAAAATCCACCTTGATTAATCTCTACATGTGGTATAACGTTTAAAGTGGCTGGTGCTTGGTATGGGGAAGAACCATTATATGTTGTAAATCTCTTAAAAAGTTTTCTTAGATACTCAGATTGAAATATCGAATCCACTCTATTGCTTACCGTTGAAAAGGCATCTATCCCAAAGAATGAAAATATATCAAGGTTTTTCAAATCTTTTAATTCATATAAGGGATTTAAAATGAACGAATCTAATGTTTTATTATATAGCGCTTCTGAATGGTGAAGAAATTCTAAGTAGGCATTTTCATCTTCAGGTGCAAATTTTCTAATCTGTTCTAACGTTTTATTTTTGTTATCGAAACAGTCGAAAATGGTACCATCTTTATAAAAATATCTGCAAATAGGGGATAGTGAAGAGAGTTTAAGTTCATCCTGTAATTTTGTGCCAATATTCGAATATAATTTATCTAAGATATATGGCATTGTGAATAAACTTGGGCCGGTATCAAATCGAAAGCCATTCTTTTTCACATAGTTCATTTTTCCGCCAACTCTACCATTTTTTTCAAAAACATGTACTTGATGACCTTGAGTAGCTAGTAAAACAGCAGAAGCTAATCCTCCAATTCCTGCTCCTATGATGGTTACTTTCATTAAAAGTCTTTACCTAAGGTTTGGTATCTTATTATATGATTTCGAAATTTAAAAACAATGATATCATTGAATTCATTCAAGATAATATAAATTCAGACCCCTCTGAAATTGTATTAAAAGGTGCAAAAAATTTAGAACTACCAATTCGAGAGATTGCATTACAAATAGAATCTCGTCAAAAAGGAATAAAAAAAATTCCTGAATGGGTAAATAATAAACGATTAGTTTTTCCAGCAAAAGAATATTTAGAACAAGCTTCATCACAAAAAACAGCAGAATTTAAAGCAACATTATATCATGGTAACTCTCTTGTCGATTTAACTGGAGGTACTGGAATAGATGCATATTATATGTCAAAGAATTTTAAGAAAACATTATATGTAGAATCAGAAAGATATTTATGTGAGCTTGCAAAACATAATTTTTATGAATTAGAAACTAGAATAGATATTTATCAATCAAAAGCTGAAGAATTTATTGAAAAAAATACTGAATTTTTTGATTTGTTATATTTAGATCCATCACGCAGAAATAAGTCAAAACAGCGTGTAATCCAAATTGAAGATTACACGCCTAATGTAATCAATATGCTTCCTAGGTTGATACTTCAAGGTGAAATCATAGTAATAAAAGCATCACCTATGGTTGATATTAAGCGAACCATAAAACAATTAAAGTATGTGTCGAAGGTCATTTGCTTGGCGGTAGGAAATGAAATGAAAGAAGTATTATTTGAAATGAGAAAAATAATTACAGAAGAAACTACTATACAGGCTGTAAATCTTGAGTATGATACGAATCATTATATTTCAGCAACATATTCAAATGAGATGAACTGTAATCCATGTATAAAAAAACCACAAAACTATTTGTATGATTCAAATTCAGCAATCAGAAAAGCAGGTTTTTTTAATTTAATAGGGACAAAATATAATCTATGCAAACTTGAACATCACACTCATTTATATACTTCGAATGAAAGTATAAAAGATTTTCCAGGAAGAATTTTTAAAGTAATTGAAGTCATCAATCCAAATAAAAAAATAATAAAAAAAATTGCTAGCAATGGAATTATAAATGTGATTACAAAAAATTATCCTTTAAATGCTAATGAAATCAAAAATAAATATAATTTAAAAGATGGGGGTGATGAATGCCTAATTTTTTGTAAAATTCATTCATTAGGATATAAAGTTATTCATTGTAAAATTCAAAAACATTTATAATTTATAATATAATCAATATGCTAATGGATAAAGTTTTTTTATCGATTCATTTATATATTTAGCCGTATTTGTTTCGAACGCAAATTCTAACTTAAATTTATTTTCTGAGTCAATCTGATAGTCACATTCCAACTGTTGAAGCTGTAAACGTATTAATGTAAGCCCTAGATTACCTGGTGATTCAAATTCAGGGATATAATCAAATCCTTGACCGCTGTCTTCGTATACAAATGTAATTCGATTGTGTTCAACCTTCATTTGTATTGAGATTGTACAATCATGGGAGTCTTTGAAAGCATATTTTATTGAATTTGTAATCAATTCATTAAAAATAAGCCCTAATGGAATTGCTTGATTTACTTTTAATTTATGACTTGGTATATGGAAATCAAATTTAACATCTTTAAGTCCATTTACTGAATGTCGAATGGCTGGTATAAGTTTTTCTAGATATTTTTTTATATCCACTGAAGCCATGTCTTCAGAAGAATAGATTAGTTCATGTACTTTTGCTATAGAATTAATTCGATTAATACTATTTTGGAAATGAAGTTTACTTGATTCATCTCTCAGTTCTGATATTTGTAATTCCAACAAACAAGTTATTATAGTTAGATTATTCTTTACTCTATGATGAATCTCCGCTAATTGTAATTCGATATTTTCTTTAACATAATATTGTTGTAAACCCCGGTCTACAATATTTAAAAAATCTTGTTCATCCCAAGGTTTGATAAGATATCTGAATATTTCAGCTTCATTTATAGCTTGAATGATAGCAGAAAAATCAGATTTTCCTGAAAAAAGTATCTTAACTACATTTGGGTAAATTTTACTTATATCCGTTAAAAAAACTGTTCCTTGTTGACCTGGTAAGATTTGATCAACGATTGCCATTACTAAATTTTGGTTATTCTGTTTAAGGTTGATGATTTCTTTATACGCACTTTCTGCGTCATGAAACATCATATATTGATATTGATCACCAAAATGGTTTTCAAGTTGTGCTCTTATAAGCCGAAGAATAATACTTTCGTCGTCGATGCAAATAATGACATCTGTTTTTTTCATTCTTACTACCTCTTTGATGAATCGTAAATTCGATTTTTATGGTTCGAAATACGACGAAATTATCGGCGGTAATAAGTACAGATTAAATGAAGTTCTATAATTTATTTCATCCGAATTTAAAAAATAACTTATGCTTAGAAGTATTTAGTATTAGTCTAGACCGATTGCACTACAATTAGATATTGTGTATTAAATTATTCGTCAGTTGTAACTGATTGTACATTAAGTCCAGGTACACGATTTAGAAATTCATTATATAACTCGATTTGTCGACTGGTCATTGGAACTTGATATCCATTAATGAATACATCAACAATTTGCGTTGACGTTTCAAAAGGATCACCTGTTGCTACAAATAAATTAGCTTTTTTCCCAACTTCTATTGACCCAATAGTGTCATCTATACCAATAATCTCTGCAGCGTTTATGGTTATTGCTTTTAATGCTTCTTCACGTCCCATGCCATATGTAGCAGCAAAACCTGCATTATAAGGTAAGTTTCTTGAGTTTTCTGTGTCATTTGTTCTCAATGCCACTTTGACTCCTGCTTGCTGCATAATGCCGGGATTTTTGTAAGCAACATCATAGGCATCACTTCTTCTAGAGGGAACAGCAAGTACTGGTCCAGTAATTACAGGGATATTTGCCTCAGCTATTTCATTAGCTACTCTCCAGCCTTCAGAAACTCCTGTAAAAACCACGTTACTTAATTTACGTTCTTTTATCCATTCTATAGCACTAAGAATATCCTTTGCTGCATTAACTTCAATATATACCTTTAATTCTCCATCTATTACCCGAGAAATAGCAGCCATTTCAGGATAATACTTCGATTCTTCAGAACCTGAAATTTTAGAATAAATTTCAGCTTTATCCCAAGTTTCATTTAAGGTTTTAAGAGCAATTTCTTTTGCTTTTTCTGCTTGCTCGGGAGTTTGTCGCCATCTTCGCCCACTATTAGGAAAATTTATAATTAAACCTTTAGCACCCGCATACATTTGATCTGGTGTATATCCAAACAAATTAATACTTGCCGCTATTCCTGGTAATACACCCCCAGAAGGTGCCGTAATTACAGTAGTAACTCCACTAACTCTTGTCACTGGTATAGCTTCTGAATTTGGATTTACAGCAGTTAATGCTTCCATTTGTGGTTTAATCGCTCCAAACTCTTGGTAGTCTCTTGATTCTTCTACACTTCCAATTTCAACTAATCCTAATTGAGTTCCAGAATCTATCATACCTGGATAAATTTCTTGACCTTGGTAATCTATTAAAATGGCATCACTAGGAATAGAAATATTACTACCTACAGCCTCTATAATTCCATTATTGATAATTATGGTACCATTTTCAATCGTACCATTGGTAACAGTAAATATTTTGGCATTTGTTAAAGCAAATTTTCCAGTACCAATGGTACGATTAATTTGATCAGTCTGTGCAAAAGTTACCCCAAAAAATAGAATCGATATAAAAAGAGCGAAGATTTTGTTCAAATGTCTCATTGGGTTTCCTCATTTAAAAGTTCGTAAAAATTGAGAATATTATCTTCATGCATGCACATATCATGATCTTCTCGGTGAAAAATAATCACATCTTCAATGTCTGATTCAGGATCTACATATATACGTTGATCTGCAAGGTCATTTTCAATATCAAAATACTTTACACCATCAATGAATGTCATTTGGGGTACCGCATAAATGGATAGTGGATGATTCTCAAAAATTGCAATATCCCCATCTTTTCCTACTTCGATAGAGCCAACTCTATCATCAATACCTAATTGCATTGCAGCATTAAGTGTTATTAATGCGAGTGCTTCATTATCGGATAATCCGCCATATTTTTGTGACTTTGCTGCTTCATGGTAGAGATGACGTATTAGTTCTCCTGAATCGGAATTAATTGAAGTGTTAACTCCATTTTTAGTAAGTATTGCAGCATTATAAGCAGTAGAGTAATATACCTCTAACTTATATGCCCACCAATCAGAGAAAATGGAAGCAGAAGCACCAAAAGCAGCCAATTCAGGAGCTACCTTATATGCTTCATTTGCATGTTGAAAGGTTAAGTTTTTAATTCCGAAATCTGAAAAAACATTCATTAACATATAAATTTCATCTGCCCTGTAAGAATGGCAATGAACTAAGATTTCACCTTCTAAAATATCCACAATTGTTTCCAATCGTAAATCATATTCAGGAGCTGTTTTTCGAGAATTTGTATCAGTATTGTACGTATTCCAAGCTTTTCGATATTCAATAGCGTCGTTAAAGGCGTTTCGAATCATAGCTTCTACACCCATTCGCGTTTGAGGCTGGATACCTCTAGCTCGTCCACCACGAGTTGGATTTTCACCAAGAGCAAATTTGATTGTTCTTGGAGCATTTTCAAACCTAAGATCATCAGGATTCATTGATCCATATCGTAGTTTCATAGTTTCATTTTGCCCACCAATAACATTGGCAGATCCATGCATTAAATGAATAGATGTAACACCACCAGCAAGTGCCCTGTATAATGAGACATCCATTGGATTAATCACATCTTCCATACTTACTTCTGCTGTTACTTGGCTGGTACCTTCATTAATTGAAGTGCCTGCAATATGGGAATGTGCATCAATTATTCCTGGCATTACAAATTTACCAGTTGCATCAATGATTTCTATTCCATCTTGTCCTAATAAATCTTTTCCAATGTCTGAGATTTTCCCATCTTGTATTAAGATATCTGTATTGGTTAGTGTTCCATTAGTAATAGTTATTACTGTGCCATTTTTTATTAAAATATCACCTGTTTGAACTTGAGCTAAACACAAATTTAAACATCCAATTGTAGCGACTATACTTAGTATAATATTCTTCATGGTTGTATTCCTAATTAGGGTCTTTTTTTGTTGCTGATACTGGGAAAGAAGCATTAAAGGCAGGTACAGATATCTCGCCTTCCAATGTACCATTAGCTAATTCACCAGTTAAAATTAGTTCAAGGCTTTGCCCCCCAAAATCGACACTATAATCAAATGAAAGTGTACCTTCTTTGAAGCTGATATTCGTTAATATCACATCAGAGTACATACCCTGTGCACTATTAATGGTGCCGGTTAATTCTCCGGTTTCGTCAGTAAAAACTATAGTCCCACTAACTACACCCTGTGGAGATACACCACTATATTCCCACGTTCCAATAATTTCTGATGAATTTTCACTAGAGATATCATTCGGTGTCTTTTGCTTAATCTCATAAGTGTATTTGCGACCTTCCACAAAAACTATTTTTACATTTGAATCACTATTAAAATATGGTCCTGTAGTGATCACTAAATTTCCAATCTTACCTGTCTCTATTGTCCCGACGATATCACTTATTCCTAATAATTCTGCGGCATTTGTGGTGAGCGCAGCAAGTGCCTCTGTAGAATCAAATCCAAAATCCTGCATCTGTATCATATTTTTTTTGATTTTGGATGTACTTACTCCAAGAGTAGAGAAACCAAATACAATTCCATCTGATGTTAATTGATCGAATTGATTCATATGCCTTTTGTAAAACTCGAGTCTACGTTCAGCCAACTGTTTTACTTCATTTGAAGCATCATCATCTATGGAGACTGGCTCATCGGGTATTTTTAGTGACATAAATAAAGTAACATTATCATCATGCTTATTTGTGAGAGACCAACCTTGCTCCAAATTCCCAAGGGCTAATTTAAATCCCATTTCGTCTTTTAAGCGAATAGCTCTCTGAGCCTCTAATAAGCTCGTAGTATTGTAGAAAACTGGCTGAGTCCGATCCACTACGGGAAAAAATGCTTGGAGTACACGATCTTGGCTTGGTCTAGCTATACCAATTGGGTTTGAGGCATACATTTCAGTATGTTTTTTCGCTAATTCTGCATTTTTATAAATATTTCTCCATTTTGCCATTATACCTAATGTGTTGCCAGGGTAAGCACCTGGGGCACCGGAGAATTGTGAGATTAGCGAAACTTCTCGCTTTAAGATCAATTCATCAGGATGCTTGGCATCATGAAGCAGTAGTAATGATCCTTTTCCAGGCAGCATTCTTCCATAGGGTACAGTGTGAGAAATCGTAAATCCTAGTTTTCTCATCGATGCAATTTTACTGTCTTCTACATCAACTTGATCAATAACGCTAATCTCAGGAGTAATTCCTGCGTAATCATTTGGAGGATCTGGAGTAAATAAATTATCTGGGCGTTCTAATGGGGTAGGTCGTTTAGCTCCAGTATGTGCCATTCCATCAATAAATCCTGCATAGATGAAAAGATCGGTGCCATCGATAACTTCTGCATGTTGAGGTATATTTATGTTGATGCCTACATTGGTTATAAGTCCATCAGAAATAATTATTGAGCCACCAATTATTTTTTCACCAGGGGATGGAATTATAGTGGTATTTATAATTGCATAAGTAGAAGTTACAGCAGATTTACCCGTTGGGTCACTTTGAGCTTTTGATACTTCAGAAACAACTAAGAATGCAATAAGAAGTAACAATCGGTAAGATAAATTTTGGTAAAGCATTATCAATAATGTGTTAATTGATTTTTTATCAATGATAAATTGAATTGATTGTCTATTATAATGTAAAAATTCATTTAATATGAAAGAAAAAGGATGAATTACAAAAATTTGCAACAGATACACTTAAGTGTTTCACATTCTTAACATATCAAACAACAAAATTTTAATGTATACATTTGGTTTTAATTAGGGATTAAAATCCTATTCATCAAACCAATAATAGAAAACCATAGTAGTATTATTTTAAACGAAGCTGTGCAACTGCTTCAATATGATAGGTTTGAGGAAACATATCAACTGGTTGAATTTTTACAACCTCATATGTGCTTGATAGAATTGATAAATCTCTTGCCATTGTACTGCTATCACAACTCACATATACAATTTTTGGAATTTTAAGATCACATAGTTTTTGAATTACGTCTGGGTGCATACCTGCTCTAGGGGGGTCGGTAAGTAATACATTTGGAGCTCCATATTCCTCTACAATTTCATTGGTAAAAACATCTTTCATGTCACCCAAGATAAATGAAACATTATTTACATTGTTTTCTTTCGCATTATACTTAGCATTTTCTACAGCGATGTCAACCAATTCGATACCTAGCACCTTACTGGCTTTTTTACTCATGAATAGGCTTAACGTGCCAACACCACAATAAAGGTCATAAACAATATCACCTTCAGACAAATCTGCGTATTCTAAGGCGATCTCATATAATTTCTCGGCTTGTGCTGTATTGGTTTGAAAAAATGCGTTAGGATGTATCTTAAATTCAAACGGACCAATTTTATCTCGAATAAATCCAGGACCAAAAAGTATCTTTTCATAACGACCAATTGCGGTAGGATTATGCTGATCATTTACATTGTTAACAATGGTAGTGATTATAGGAAATGATTTGAGTAATGCTTCTGCAATTTTATTGACAATATTCGGTTCATCTTTAAATGTTACTAGATTGACCATAAAATCCTTAGTGTGAAAGGAAGTGCGGATCATTACATGACGCAAAAAACCTTCTTTCGCAAAGATATTAAATGGTTCAATATTGTGTTCTATACAATACTCTTTAACAAAATTAAGAATTTGAAATGATTCTGCTTGTTGAAGATGACATTCTTTTAGATTTAGAATTTTATCGAACCTACCAGGAGCGTGTAAACCCGCTGCAAAGGTAGTATCATCAATGAAATTTTCGCTTCTAATTTCTTCTTCTGTTAGCCAGCGTTTGTTACTAATACTGTATTCCATTTTATTACGATAGTAGAACTCATTATTTGAGCCTATTGCAGGAAGTACTGGCGTCTCTAAATGTGCGATTCTTCGTATATGATCAGTTACTTGGTTTGTTTTAAACTCTAGTTGTTTCTCATAAGGGGCATGTTGCCAGCTACAACCACCACAAACATTGGCATGCTCACATTTGGGATGTATTCGATCTGAACTTGGCTGTATTAATTCGAGTAGCTTTGCTTCTCTGTAATTCTTTTTTCGTTTAATAATACGTGCGGTTACTATATCCCCTGGAATAGTACCTGGAACAAACACTGCTAACCCATCAACTTTTCCGATCCCTTTTCCTTTAAAAGCAGTTCCTTCGATTTTAAGGGTTAATTCAACTCCTTTTTTTAGGCTAATGGGCTGATTCATTCTGGATTATCAGGTTCATAATATGCATCAAATTCTATTTTAACAGCAGTATGTGCATCGCTTAATTCTTCGATTTTAATTTGGGCTTTTTCTAATTGTCGAAGAGCAATATTTGTTAGTGTTTGAAGAAATTTAACGGCAATGGCTGGATGTCTTTCCATCAAAACTTCAAAATCAGGTTTAAAAAATCCTAAAAGAGTGGTATCTGTAATACATTTTGCAGACGATTTTCTTCTAAGGTTATAACCAATAGATAGAACCCCAAAACTATCAGGGCTTTCTAGTACAAAACCTTCTTTTTCTGATGAATCGATTTCATTTACTGAAAGAGTCAATTCCACAGCGCCTTCTTCTATGAAATACATTCCGGTTCCTGGATCATTTCTATAAAAAACGAATTCTCCCTCTTTAAAAGTTCTACGATGGCAAAGCTGCAAAAACTCATATCGCTCTAAAGGTGTAAAATTTTTTAGAAACTTTGATTTAAATGCAATGCTTGCCTGCTTGTTAAAACGCTTTAGTTTTTCTTTCATATCATATAATCTAACTAGAAGGAATGTCCTATTCCAAAAGTAAAATTTAATTTTGAGTTATTAAACCATCCTTGTTCTAAATCATGGGCCCTGAATGTAAAATCAAACCTTACAACTAAATAATCCCAATCTAAACGCAGTCCAAAACCAGATCCTACTGCAATTTGGTTATAAAAATTATCAAATGTAAAACGACCGTTCTCAAGCTGATCTTGATTAGTTTGATCAATAAAATCATTTCTTGGTCCATACCAAATATTTCCAGCATCAATGTACCAAGCTGCAATCCAATCTGCACTTATTAAATCTCTTATAAAGGTTTGTCTCAATTCTGTAAAAGCGGCTAACTTGATTTCACCACCATTAATAGTAACATCATTTGCCGCAATTGAACCTGGCCCCAATTGAAATGGTCCCCAACCACGAATATCATTTCCTCCACCAGCAAAAAATCTTCTATTTAGTGGTATAGAAGTACTGTTACCATAAGGATGGGCAATTCCTCCAAATACTCTCCATGCAAACACTGAAGAATTGGAGAGAGCATAATAACGTCTGTAATCTGCTGTTAGAGTCACAAATCGGCTGTAATCTAATGTATTGCCACTTAACTTAAATAAAGCAGGTAATTCACCTTCAACTGTATCGGGAGTTACGATAAATTTATCAATAGCATAAGGGATGTTGCCTGCCGCTGAGATTGAAAATTCACTGTAATACCCTCTATTTTTTTTTATTGGATCTGTATCCTGATTTCGAATAGTATATCGAATTATAGAAGATATTTGATTATCAAAGTCTTGTAGAATTCTTTGTAATTCGAAGGAATTCTCACCAAAATCATCTTCTAAACTTTTTCTAAACTCTTCTGTAGGATCCGTATCAACGATGTCCAGTTCAAGTAAATCAAAAAAGGAGGAAAGTCTTTCATTATGCTTTACTTCATATCTGAAATTAAATCTGACATCAGAATTTATATCAAAAAATAATTGATCTGATCGGCTATAAGCCAGACTATATCTTGTAATTCCATTAGTAAAAAATGATCGATTATCTAAAAAAGCAAAAGGGAAGGCAATGCGAGGTACAGCATATTCTGATCTAAGTTCATAGCTTCTAAATAAAGTAGATTGTACCGTATCGCTTGGAGTGATTTCTTTAATAATAGAGGAAGTTACGAATTCAAAACTTGCATTTGCTCCAATAACTAACTGTTCAGCTTTTCCAAAAGCGTTGTTGTTGGTGTAATCGATACCTAATCCAGAACCAAATCCATATCTTCTCATACCGAAAAATTCAGTGCTGATATTATGCTTTGTGAATGTTTCCAAATCGAAATATGTGGGGATTGTAGTTTTGGAATAATCGGGTCTTACACTTCTTTCTGATTGTCCAAATCTTCTAATGTAAAGATTACCTAGGTTCTGAAACTCTTTTACTGTTTCAAGATATAGTTCTTCGTTATAAGTTTCGCCAGGTCGAAATAAAAGTTGATCGCTTAAGAGACTAAATTTAGTGTCTAAATTTTCCTCTTTTTGTAAGTATAGAGAAAGTGAATCATTCCCAAGTGATGGAAAATATGTTAACCGTTGCTCAGTATATAAATCCGGAGGATTTTTGTCTGCAAGTCTTATCCTAATATCACCGAAGCGATAAGTATTTCCAGGATGTATTTGATATTGAACATGTAGATTTTTTTGATTCGCAGAATCTTTCCTTACTAGTGCTACAACAGAATCTCTCTCTATCGAAGCGTATCCATTATTACGAAGAAAGTGTATGATTCTAAGTTGTTCGTTGTTTAAATCGTCAGTTCGGAATTGTTTATTTACAAAAAAGGTGCTGTCGTTAATACCCAATCCAGTTAATTCACTTTGTATAAAAAATTTTCTTCTTTTAGCTGGATCATTTTTAAAGGGAAAGCCTGAAAATGAAATGGTTTCGATTCTTGATGGATCGCCTTCTGTGATTATAAAAGACACCTCTATTTTATTATCTCTGTATTCTACGATGGTAGTATCTACTTTAACTTCTCTATACCCCAAAGATTCATAGTAGAGACTTATCCTTTCTATATCATTGCTGATAACCTCACGGTCAAGTAACGAAGGGGATTCTCCAAAACGCCCATTACTAGCTTTATAAAAAAAGTACCATGGTGTGAATCGAGGTATGCTAAGAAACTCTCTATTTGTTTTAGTACGGACTAAATTTTCAAGCGTACGATCTTTCACATACTTATTACCAGTAAATCGAACTCTTCGAATGACATCTTCATTTAGTATCTGCTCAATAGTTATGGATTGGGCAGATACTTCGCTTTTACTGGGAAGGAATAACATAACAATTGCTATGATAGCATAAATAAAACAATTATTTAAATGTTTATATAACAAAATTGAAATGTGTTGCTCATTAAATGAGCATTTGATTTTATAAACTTAAACGTCGTCGTAATCGAAGCCTTCATCTTCTTCATTGTGGAAGAAGTCTTCTTTTCTAATATAATCTGGCCAAATATCTTCTATACCTTCATAGATAGTATTTTCACCTTCATCGAGTTCCTCAAGTTCTTCCAAATTTACAATTACCTGGTTCGGCAAGCCATTTCTTTCCGCCCACTCTATAAGCTCTTCTCTGCTAGCTGGAAAAGGTGCTTCATCTAAAGCAGCAGCTAATTCTACAGTCCAAATCATAGTGAGTTCCTTTCTAGTATTCTAATTTTTTGTTTTTTTATATTAAACATTTGAACATTATTAAATTCAAGTATTGATTGAATTATTTTCTTGTAAAAATCGTGCCGAAAATATTGTTATCTTAGCACAAAAACATCAACAATTTCCACAAAGGTTTATTTTATGTTTAATGGATTAGGAGCCACCGAATTTATAATCATTGCCGTTTTTATACTAGTCTTTTTTGGGGCTAAACGAATTCCCGAATTAGCTAGAGGTCTTGGGCAAGGTATTAAAGAATTTAGACAAGCCTCAAAAGATATCAAAAGAGAGATTGAAGAAAGCTCTAAGGATATAGAAGACGCTATTAATACTGAAGAAAAGAAAACAACTAAATAATACTAATAGAGCCTTGATTCCAAAGACTATTCAAGAAACCAGAAGTCATATTCTGGATGGAAAGCTTACACTCTCAGAGATTGTTGAGCACTATTTTAGGCAAATTTCAGAAAAAAATGCGGAAATAAATGCCTTCGTTTATCAGGATAGAGATGATGCTCTAGCTCAGGCTACACGTATCCAAAAAAAAATTGCTTCTGGAGAGCCTGGTCGATTATTGGGTGCAATCATGGGTATCAAAGACGTAATTTGTGAGAGTGGGAAACCAACAACCTGCGCGTCGAAGATGCTATCTAACTTTGAAAGTGTATATGATGCTACAGTTATTGAGAAATTAAAAAGTGAAGATGCTATATTAATCGGTCGCCTGAATATGGATGAATTTGCAATGGGTTCCACAAACGAATATAGTAAATATGGAGCCGCAAAAAATCCAAATAATACCAAAAAGGTAACAGGAGGCTCATCTGGGGGTAGTGCAGCTGCTGTTGCCGCAGACATGGCAAATTCAACTTTAGGTTCAGATACGGGTGGTTCTATTCGACAACCTGCATCATATTGTGGTGTAGTTGGAATTAAGCCAACCTATGGCCGAGTTTCACGATATGGGTTGGTAGCATTTGCTTCATCTTTTGATTCTATTGGACCTTTAGCGCATTCAGTGCATGATGCAGCCAATGTACTACAAGTTATTGCTGGTTTTGATGAACATGATAATACCTCCGCACAGATTTCCGTACCGAATTATATTAAATATGCAGAGCAACCCTCAAATAATATTAAAATAGGCGTTCCAGAAGAGTTTTTTGGAGAAGGTTTGGATAAAGGGGTAAAACGCATCGTGGAATCTACTATCCAACAATTAGAACTTAAGGGTGCAGAAATTATTCCAATCCATTTACCACATACCAAATTTGGATTAGCTACTTATTATATCCTTGCTACAGCAGAAGCATCCAGTAATCTTGCACGTTTTGATGGTATTCGCTACGGCCATAGAGCAAATAAAAATGAAGTTTTAGATGAATTAAAAAAAGAAGAAGGTGATATTAAAGCTAAATTAAAAGTGGCCACGGATGAAGACTACACAGCATTGGAAAATGAACTTACAAAAATAGATTCTGCTCTAACTCGATTATACAAGAAATCGAGAACTGAAGGATTTGGCCCAGAAGTGAAAAGAAGAATTATGCTTGGTACCTATGTATTAAGTGCAGGATATTATGATGCCTATTATGGAAAAGCTCAGCGCGTGCGACGATTAATTCAAAAAGATTATAAAGAAGCATTTAAAAAAGTAGATGTAATTGCTTGTCCAACAGCTCCAACTACGGCTTTTGATATTGGCTCTGAAATTAATGATCCGTTACAAATGTATTTGAATGATGCATACACAATAACTGCAAACCTCGCAGGAATATGTGGTATAAGCGTACCTGCGGGTACTCATGATAATGGTCTTCCAGTTGGTATACAGTTTTTAGGTGATTTATTTCAAGAAGAAAAAATTATTAATGCTGGACGCCTAGTAGAATTACTGTAGATATTATTCCTTGTTAAAAAGTAAGCTATGACTAATCGTTTAAATGGGAAAACAGTTCTTGTCACGGGAGCTACTTCTGGAATTGGTAAATCAATTGCTGAACAATTCGCAGAATGTAAGTGCAATTTAATTCTGACAGGAAGAAGATTAGATCGATTAAAAACTATTTCTGAGGAACTTAAAAAAAAGTACGCTACCGATGTAACATTGGCTTCTTTTGACATAAGAGATATCGAAGAGTGTAAACAATTCGCTGATTCATATAAACATAAGTCTATTGACATATTGATTAATAATGCGGGATTGGCCAAAGGTATGGATTCAGTTCAATCTGGAAGTTTTGAAGATTGGAATACCATGATTGATACAAATGTAAAAGGTTTACTAGCTATGACGAGACTTTTTTTGCCCACTATGATTAAGAATAATCAGGGTCATGTCATAAATATTGGTTCCACCGCTGGTCATGAATCTTACCCTGGTGGAGTTGTTTACTGTGCTACTAAACATGCTGTTAAAGCTATCACTGAATCAACAAAAAAAGATGTTCACGGTACAAGTGTACGGGTTAGTATGGTTTCACCGGGCTTAGTGGAAACAGAATTCAGTAACGTGCGCTTTTCAGGAGACGAACGTCGTGCTCAATCAGTTTATGAAGGGATGAAACCTCTTACTGCAAATGATATTGCAGAAATTGTGATATTCATTGCGAACAGACCTCATCATGTTAATATATTGGACTCAATAGTTGTACCTGTAGCTCAATCTTCTGCTCAGATGGTGTATCGAAAATGAGATTAAGTCAGCTTTTAATTTGGACAATTGTAATATACGTGAGTGGAGCGTGTAAAGATCAGAAGGAATTTCAGTTTTCGGATAAAGGAATGTTAGTTCCCGATTTTTCTTCAGACTCAGCCTATTTTTATATCCAAGAGCAAGTTAATTTTGGCCCTCGTGTGCCAAATACTGATGGTCACCAACAAACACGCAAATATCTAGAGTCCAAATTAAAATCTTTTGCAGGTCAAAAATTTGTGTATGCCCAAGAATTCACATCTAAGGCATATGAAGGCAATGATCTTAAGATGGCTAACATTATCGCTTCATTTAATCCATACGCAGGTGATAGAATCATGCTTTCTGCTCATTGGGATACACGACCTCGCGCAGATATGGATACTTCTAGAACAACGGAATATATTTTAGGAGCAGATGATGGAGGCAGTGGAACAGGAGTATTAATTGAATTAAGTCGTGTGATGTCACAAAACCCTCCACCAATAGGCGTTGACATTGTATTATTTGATGGAGAAGATTACGGCGTTCAAAGTGATTTAGATATGTACTTTTTAGGTTCAAGATATTGGTCATTAAACCCACCTGTTGTTGGCTACTCACCTCGATTTGGAATTCTATTAGATATGGTTGGTGCAGAAACAGCTCTATTTCCAAAAGAAGCATTATCTGTAAAGTATGCACCACAATTAGTAAATGAAATATGGAATATCGCTAGTAAAAAAGGATATGATGATTTGTTTTTAGATGAATTAGGTGCAACAGTATTAGATGATCATTGGGTTGTGAATGAAAATACTGATATTGCAATGATCAATATAATCAATCATATGCGAGATGAAGAAGGGAATACTATTTTTGGGGAGTATTGGCATACACATAATGATAATATGGATATAATAAGTAAAGAGACACTCCAGGCTGTAGGGGATATATTATTGGAATTAATTTACAATAGAATGTAATGTAATGTAATGGATTATTTACGTCTTACCATATCAATCGCTGATGAATACCAAGAAATTTTGATTGCAGAATTATTTGATATGGATTTTGACGGTTTTGAAGAAAAAGAAGAAAATATATTGATAGCCACCATACCTACTAATCATTTCGATGACTCCAAAAGAGAATCGATTGAGAAAATATTATGTACTATCAGCAAGGGGAGTAGAATTTTAACCGAAGAAATCATACATCCTCAAAATTGGAATGAAGTTTGGGAACGTAGCATTGTACCACAAACTATTGGTAAATTTTATGTTCGTCCAACCTGGGGGAAAAAAATGGATACTGATGATCATATTGAATTGATTATAGATCCAAAAATGGCATTTGGAACTGGTTATCATGCAACAACTCGTTTACTATTAGAATGGTTACCAGAAGTTATTTCCCTGAATGATACTGTATTAGATGCAGGTACTGGCACAGGTATTTTAGCACTTGGCGCGTTAAAGTTAGGAGCAGCATCTGCATTTGGATTTGATATCGATGAATGGAGTGAAGACAATGCCCGTGAAAACATGATTTTAAACCAAATAGAAAACCTGGAAGTTAAATTAGGATCTGTAGATATCATTCCAATGGGAGCACAATATGATGTTATAGTTGCTAATATTAATCGGAATGCATTATTAGAACTTATCCCAATCCTTACCAACTATCTAAAAGAAGACGGGAAAATGCTCTTGTCTGGTCTTTTGGTTGAAGATGAAAGCAAGATCAAATCAATCACTAAAAAAGAACATTTATTACATGTAGGCACTAGGCAAGAACAGGAATGGATAGCAATGTTACTCCAAAAATGATAGCTGCAATCGACATTGGAACAAATACGGTACTTCTTTTAATTGGTGAAGTATTTAATAATAATGTTAATGTGATACGAGAAGAATATCGTATTCCACGACTTGGACGTGGAGTTGATGCAAGTAAAAATCTACATCATGATAGTATACAAAGAGTAATAGCAGTACTAAAAGAATTTCGTAGTATAATTAAAACTGAGTATACAGATTGTAAGCACATAATAATAACCGCGACAAGTGCGGTACGTGATGCACTAAACAAAGAGTATTTCCTAGATCTTGTTAAGAAGGAAGTAGGAATTGAGGTGGAACTTTTATCTGGAAATACTGAAGCAATCTATACCTATAATGGTGCTATTGCACCTCTATCTTTTTCATCAGAAAGTAAAAATATTGTTTTAGATATTGGTGGTGGAAGTACAGAAATAGCGGTAGGATATGGTTCAAATCTAAAACATTATACTTCTATCGATATGGGAAGTGTTCGGTTTACAGAACGTTTTCTGAATAATGATCCTCCTACTTCAGGGCAAATAAAAGCTTGCCGTGATGAAATTAAAAGAATGTTACATGCTCAAACCGTATCAGTACAAAAACCGATAAAAGCAATTGGTGTAGCTGGAACAGTCACTTCTTTAGCTGCTATGGAAACGAAACAAGATAGTTATAGACCAGATCAATTTAATGGGTATGAACTCTCACTTAGCACGATAAAAAAATATATTCATACTTTTAGCTCTAATAATATTGAATATTTAACGTCTGTTTCACCAAAGGTTTTAAGTGGTCGGGTAGATATTTTTTTGGCTGGATTATTGATTCTAGAAGGATTTCTAGAATTTAATAAACTAACAGAAATTATAGTTTCAACTGGAGGTATCCGGCATGGGAGTATTATAAAAAGCGAAAAAATTTGAAATTTCAGATTTTCATTAATGTTAAGCTTTGTATTTTAAGTTCTTAATTTTTTCTATTAATGCAGGATAAAAAAGAACCCTCTACTAATTATAAACCTCGTGAAAATGCATCTGCCAGTAGCATTGAAGACGATAAGTATGTTTCAGAAGCATTAAGAGGTAGAGAAGATTCTTATAAGAAGTTAGTAGATAAATATGATCGGCCTATTTATTTCCACATTCGTAAAATGATTAAGCAACATGAGATGGTGGAAGATCTAGTGCAAGAGGTTTTCATTAAAGCATTTAAGAATTTGAAAAGTTATAGTCATGAATATGCTTTTTCTACTTGGTTATATAGAATAGCCACTAACCATACCATCGACTATTTAAGAAAGAAAAAGCTTCAGACTATTTCAATTAGTGATCCAGTAAAAACAAAAGATGGCGAAATGGAAGTTCAACTTCCGGATAATTCATTTGCAACAGATGCACCAATTATTAAAAGTGAGCGTAAAGCTATTGTTCAACATGCCATTGCAAATCTTCCTGAGAAATATCGTAAGGTTATTCAAATGCGGCACATGGAAGAGCTAAGTTATGATGAAATTTCCGTTGAACTGGATATACCACTAGGAACTGTTAAGGCACATATATTTCGTGCCCGTGAGCTACTCTATAAGGCGCTAATCGATAAAAAGGAAAAATTTTAGCTATCAGTAAAAGAACTGAATATTATTCAATATTCGTATTTACAATACTTAAATTTCTTTTAAAACCTTCCCATTTAGTTCTTCTAACAGGTGAGCCTGCAAACAAATCATTAAAAGATTTTTCATCCATACTTTTGAAATGATTATCGGCCGCTTCTAGTACCTTATTACGAGGATAGAAGTCTAAAAATTGAGCTAATTTGGCTTTACTATTCCACGGACAAACATCTTGACATATATCACAACCAAATACCCAATTTTGCATATTTGTATGATAGCGTTCCTCGATGTCTCCTTTATGTTCGATGGTAAGATAAGAAATACATTTAGAGGCATCTACCTTGTAAGGTTCGTAAATAGCATCTGTAGGGCAGGCTTCTATACAACGAGTGCAAGATCCGCAATGATCAGTAGTTGGTGTATCGAATTTAAGTTCGATATCAATGATCATCTCGGCAATGAAAAACCATGAACCCAAGTTTTTATTGAGAATATTTGAATTTTTCCCAACCCAACCAAGTCCAGCTTGAACCGCCCATGCTTTATCTAATATAGGTGCAGAATCAACAAAAACCCTACCTTCAACTTTGCCAACTATTTCAGTGGTATAATTGAATAATTCATTCAATTTTTTTTTCAATACTTTGTGATAATCACGCCCCTGAGCATATTTTGCAACTTGTGGCTTATTAATGGTTCCGATTTGTTTTTTATGTAAAGGATGATGATAGCTTGAAAGTAACGATATAACAGTTTTAGCACCTGGAACTAATACCGAAGGATTAATTCGTTTATCAAAATTTTTCCCCATCCAATCCATGGTTCCTTGACGGTTTTCTTTTAACCAGTGTTCCAGACGAGAAGCTTCGGCTGTAAGTTCTTTAGCTTTAGCAAAACCACAAGCATCAAAGCCAATAGAAAGAGCAAAATTCCGAATTTTTTGTGTAATAGTTAACGCATTCATCGTAGGATGAATCAAATAGGTGACATAACAGGAACTAATTTATTTCCTTTCCAGGCTAAATCCTGGATTTTACCGTCCAAAATACGCACAGTTCGATAAGTGTAATGTCGTACAATAGAATAATCGTGAGTGATCATCAAAACAGCAGTTCCACGATTATTGATTTGTTTTAGAATTTCCATTATTTCTTTCGATGCTTTTGGATCAAGATTACCAGTAGGTTCATCAGCTAAAAGTATTCTCGGTTCATTTGCCAAAGCTCGAGCGATAACAACTCTTTGTTGTTCTCCTCCTGATAGATCATAAGGCATATTTTTGCTACGATGACTCAGACCTACTAAACTTAAAACTTCTAATACACGTTGTTTTATGAATTTAGATTTTTCGCCAGTTACTTGTAATGCAAATGCTATATTATCATATACATTACGGTCTTGAAGAAGCTGAAAATCTTGAAATACAATTCCTAGTTTGCGTCTTAAAATTGGAACTTGTCGCATACTTAATTTATTAACAGGCATATCGGTAACTCGGACTGTTCCAGAGTCGGGAATAATATCTCGATAAAGCATTTTCAAAATTGAACTTTTCCCGATACCTGTAGGTCCAATTAAATAACAGAATTCTCCGTTTCGAAGCTTAAAATTTATATTTGAAAGAACCTGACGACTATCAAAGCTCAGGGAAATATTATTAAGTTCAATTACTGTATTTTCTGACATCTGAGTACAATGGTTACACGTGAACTGGTTTCATCAGCCTCTAACAAATCGAAGCCATCATATTTTGCTACAAGATGATAGGGTGTTTGATCCAAAATTGATAGCATTTCTGATAAAGTATATGCACGTTGTTTATGTTTTTCATGCCAAATACGAATTACTTTATTTGAATATTGATCTTTTTCTTGTATTTCAAACTCATTGAAGTGTAATTTTTCATCAATTAGATACCAACTTTTTCTGAAAAAACGAAAATTACCTGATTCTCCTTCAGCTTCATTTAAAAAATCAACTGATTCTAAAGAATTCTTTGGCGTCGAGAAATCGAAAATTAATAGGCCATCTGATTTAAGTGTTTGATGTATAGATAATAAAGCATTTTTAATTTCCTGTGCACTTTGTAGATAATTAATACAATCAAAAACAGCATACACGCAATCAAATTGATTGTGATAATGTAAATTGTTAAAATCTGCAGTTTCGAATGGAAGAGTTAATCCCATTTTCTTTGCTTTCATTCGAGCTATTTCGATCATTGAGGGTGAAAGATCAGTACCAGTAATTTTGTAGCATTCAAGTTCAGCTAAAGAAATAGTAATTGAGCCAGTACCACATGCAACTTCCATTATCTCTATTGGATCTGGGTGATGAGTTTGCATTATTTCATCGATATAGTCTGCCCATGATTCATAATCAACATCGCTCATTAAGGTGTCATATAATTGAGCTAGTTTAGAGTAAATGGGAGATGATTCAATCGACATTACGTTGATGAACCAGTTCAATTGCTAATTGATAAGCTTGTTTAAAAGAAGAGGGGTTAGCAAGATTTTTTCCGGCTATGTTAAAAGCAGTTCCATGATCTGGACTTGTACGAATTATGGGAAGTCCAGCAGTGAAATTCACTCCTTTTCCAAATGATAACAATTTAAATGGAGCCAAACCTTGATCATGATACATTGCTAATATTGCATCGAATTGATTATATAATTGATGTCCAAAAAAACCATCTGCTGGAAAGGGGCCTTCAATTTTAATGCCTTTTTTTCTCGCTTCTTGTATCGCTGGTTCAATAACCTCAATTTCTTCTTTTCCTATTACCCCACCATCCCCTGCATGAGGGTTTAAGCCCAGAACTGCTATTTTCGGTTGTTCAATTCCAAAATCATTTTTGAGGCTATGATCAAGTAGTTGGGCTTTGTGTTGAATCAAATTCTTTTCAATGAACAAACTTACCTCAGAAATTGGAATATGAGCAGTTACTAAAGCTACACGTAGATTATTATTTACTAGCATCATTAGTACATCATTTACATCATTTTTTTTTGCTAGAAACTCTGTATGTCCCGGAATGTTATAACCTGCCAAATGAACAGCTTCTTTTGAAATAGGGCCTGTTACCATTGCTTGTGCATCATTATTTTTCAAATAGTTAATACATTTTTCAATAGATTGCATAGCCACAGCACCGCTTTCTGCCGATATAATACCAGGTTGTATATCATCGGTAAACGCATCATCCCAGATTACATTAACTCTTCCTAAAGAAATATCATCAAAATTATCGCAGTAATTTATATCTAAGGAAATATCTAATGCATCAGAATAATAATTAACAACTTTAAAAGGGGATAGAATAATAGGAACTGACTTTGAGTAATCGTGATCAATCATAGATTTTAAGATCACTTCCGGTGCTATACCATTAATATCGCCAATACTAATTACAAGTTTAGGGTGCATTATTTTTAATTATGTATACTAATGTAGTGTTTTTATTTATAGGCGTTACTCGGTTCCAATTAATATGAAATCTCCAAAGCCTGAACTGGATTCGAAAATAAAATTCTTAGAACCATATTTCCAAATTTCAATTACTTTACCATTAGTAGGAAATTGACGATCTATTTCGTCTGCAGGACCAAAATTTATAAATACTTTGCCTTGATCACTTTCATGACCAGCTAAATTCCCACGATTACCAAATTGTTTAAAAGCATAATCTATTCTTCTATAATATACTGCCATTCGTTCATTCAGCACTGTATTTGGAGTAGGGTCTAATCGATCCCAAAAAGCTCTAAATTTTTGTTCTTTTTCGAGGGTTGAACCAGAATTTATTTTACCTAATTCATCTTCTTTAAGGAAGAATTTCATGTGCTCAATGGCAATATCCAAATTCAGTAGACTTGCAGGCATATCTGGCCAATATGATTGAAACATATTTTTTGATAAGGTCAACTCTTCATCATCCGAAGTTAATTCAATGGAATAACTAGCATTTTGAAATGATGAATGAGGAATTTTCACTAAGGTGTATACAAATTCTAAATCACTTTCTACAAAGGATATAGAAGGTTGAGATCCATCATTAAGTTGAGGGCGCATATCTTGAATGATGTCATCATGATCAATAACGTATTCGTATATCGAATCACCTTTGGTAGTATCTTTGCGGCCAAGATTCATTTTATGAATTCTAACGGTATACTTATTCTCTGTAGAGTAATTAGGGATACGAATCAAAGATTGGAAATCTTCTCCATATAAAACCTTCTTACCCATATTAACTAAGGGTAATTTCATGGTATCTGATGCTTCTGGTTGAATAAAATATATTTCACCAGTTTTTTTGGTTGACCAATCTGGAATTATGAAATTTCGGTTCGTTGAATTTCGATCGTTGGTGTTTTCAATCAAACTTAATTGCAATACAGTATTATACTTACCTGCATCAATTTCGGTGGATAATGACCCTGATGCGAATAAGGTATTAACTTCGGTATCTTCAAATGATGAAGTATAAAGCGTATCAATCCACATGTCTCTGCTCGCAACGTCAATTAGATCTTTGTTTTTACCACGTCTGCTTGTTGATCCTTTAAAAACTTCTTTATTTAATTGTATTATCGTGTAATATTCTGCCCACTCAGGTGCACTATTTCTTAAATCAGTTGTAATTTTTTTGAAGGGAAGAAAATCATTATCAAACCGAAAAATTGTGGCTATTTCAGTTTTTCCTTCTTCTGTCGGAAAAATTAAATCATCGAAAAAAATTTGGGGAATAGATGTTCGGTTAACTAGGTCAACATAATTAACGCGGGATCTTTGTGCGAATACCAATGAACTTAATAGAAAGCTTAAGGAGAAAATCAGTAAAGTGCTTTTTTGCATATATAGATTATTTAACTCTTACTATGTATTAGACATAAATTAGATGTGTTATAATTCCTATTTTGAACGTCATTTTCATAAAAATTAGTATAAAAAATCATTGTCAACTAAACTATGGCTAGAACAGAAAAATCTAACAACGATCATTGGCTTGATAAGCTGATTAAAACTATAAGTATTCAAGAAGATCAGCTTCGACTTGGTGGAGGTACTAAACGTATCAAAAAAGAACATGCAAAAGGGAAATTAACAGCAAGAGAGCGTATTTCTTTATTAATTGATGATGGAAGCGCTTTTTATGAAATTGGCTTATGGGCAGGTTATGAAATGTATGACGATGTTGGAGGATGCCCAGCAGGAGGTGTAGTTACTGGTGTAGGTACTGTTTCTGGAAGATTGTGTATGATTGTGGCTAATGATGCTACTGTAAAGGCTGGTGCTTGGTTTCCGATCACCGCAAAAAAGAATGTGAGGGCACAGGAAATTGCCATTGAGAATCATTTACCTGTTATTTATTTAGTAGATTCTGCAGGTGTATTTCTACCGTTACAAGATCAGATTTTCCCGGATAAAGAACATTTTGGACGAATGTTTCGCAATAATGCCATTCTCTCAGCCAAAGGGATTCCACAGATTGCAGCCATAATGGGAAGTTGTGTTGCGGGGGGCGCCTATTTACCTATAATGAGTGATGAAGCCTTAATTGTTGATGGAACAGGGAGTGTTTTTCTTGCTGGTTCCTATTTAGTGAAAGCTGCAATCGGTGAAACGGTAGATAATGAGACTTTAGGTGGAGCAACCACTCATACTGAAATAAGTGGAGTCACCGATTATAAAATGAAAGATGACAACGAATGTATATCTACTATTCGCGATTTAGTTGATAAACTTGGACCCTATAATACCGCTGGATTCAATCGCACTAAAGCAATCGAACCAAAACGACCCTCAAGTGATATTTTTAATATTTTGCCTGAATCAAGAACATCGCCTTATGATATGTATGAACTATTAGATTGTATTATCGATGAGGGTACAGGCACAGAATTTAAAAAAGGCTATGGAAATACATTAATTACAATGTATGCTAGAATTGATGGATGGAGTGTTGGAATAGTTGCAAATCAACGAAGTATTAGCAAAACAAAGTCGGGAGAAATGAAAATTGGTGGAGTTATTTATAGTGATTCTGCAGATAAAGCTGCTCGATTTATTATGAATTGTAACCAAAAGAAGATTCCTTTAATTTTTCTTCAGGATGTGACCGGTTTTATGATCGGGAGACGAAGTGAACATGGGGGTATTATAAAAGATGGGGCAAAGATGGTGAATGCAATGGCGAATTCAACAGTCCCAAAAATTACTTTTGTGATTGGTAACAGTTATGGTGCTGGTAATTATGCGATGTGCGGAAGAGCCTATGATCCACGATTTATGTATGCCTGGCCAACAGCAAATATCGCGGTAATGAGTGGGGCATCCGCTGGGAAAACATTAACTCAAATCCAAGTTGCAGCCTTGAAGAAAAAGGGTCTAGCATTGAGTGAAGAGGAACAACATGAACTTCAAAATGAAATTACTAACCGCTACAATAAACAAACCGACGTCCGTTATGCTGCCGCTAGATTGTGGATTGATGGGATCATTCATCCAACCCAAACGCGCGAACGAATTTCGAAAGCCATTAACGTTGCAAATCTAAATCCAGTAATTGTTGATTTTAAAACGGGAGTATTACAAGTATAATAGCCAACTTTTTTAAAAAAGTTTTTAAAAAGATTCTTCGATATAACATCCCATAAATCTAGATGGTTTTGCATATACATAATGCAATAAATGAAAGGGATTAAAAAAATAGACTTGTAAAGATGAAATGTGCTCAACTTTTTCGTATATAACACTTTTAGCTTACATATTCTATTACAACACGAAGGTATAATCTATGAATACAACTATTTTTTTTAAGAATAAAAGTCAGGTGCTATTTGCCATATTGATATTACTTTTTGGCTCACTCTTGCTTATGTCTATGAGCTCTGTTCCAGAAAATTTAAAGTATGAGTATAAAATAATTAACATTGGATCTATATTGCATGAACATCGACAATCAATGATTGATTCTTCTACTAATAGTGATATAGATATACCTGTAAGAATTCTTCAGTTATTATCCATAGAATTAGAGGCAACGTTAAATGAATTAGGACGAGATGGGTGGGAGTTAGTAAGTGCAACCGATACATTGTATACTTTAAAGAGACTGGTTAACTAGTTGTATGAGCTTACTCAATATTTTTATAAAGGGGATTTATTATTTACCATTTCATTAAAAAACACTCAATAAAATAATGATAGGGTCTTGCTTTAAAATGGGATATGATTGAATATGTATGATGTAATTGTAATTGTAATTGGATTAGGTTCAATGGGTTCTTCTGCTTTATATCAACTATCAAAAGCAGGATTAAACGTTCTTGGATTGGAGCAATTCAATATTGTTCATACTAAAGGGTCGCATTCGGTAGGTCCTAGGATTATAAGAAAAGCCTATTTTGAACATCCCGATTATGTTCCTCTACTGGAAGATGCGTACAAAGGATGGATGGATTTAGAAAAAGAATTAGGAGTTCAAGTTTATTATAAAACTGGACTCAAATACATTGGCAAACAAAGCCATCCCGTAATGAAAGGGGTAAAGAAATCATCTCAAATGTTCAACATACCCGTATTGGATTGTTCAAAGGATCACTACGAACCATTCCATCTGCAAGAACCAATGCAGTCTATGTTTGAACCAAATGCTGGGTTTGTGTCGGCGGATTTAGCTATTCAATCATTTATTGAACTATCAAAAAAATATGGAGCGACTATAAAAACATGTGAGCGTGTTTTATCCATAGAACAAAAATCAGATTTTATTTCAGTTATATCAGATGCTAATAACTACAAAGCAAAAAAGATTATATGTACAGCTGGTTCGTACCTAAGTGAACTCATCGAGAATACTCCGTTTGAATTAACTGTTACTAGACAATTGATTTCTTGGATTGAACCATCAAAGAGGTCAAAATTTGAGTTTGGTGAATTTCCCTGCTGGATGATAGCAGATGAAGCATATGAGGGAGTTTTCTATGGATTTCCAATTAATCCTAACCAACCACAAAACAATGGAATTCTTTTAAAAGTTGCTCATCATGCTATGGGAGAAAAAATAACCCCATTTAACCTCCAAGATTATAATTCAGAGATGGAAAAGAAAAAAATCAAACATATTCTCAATACTTATATTCCCGACTTAGGGAGTGAAATAAAATCAGTTACAGCCTGTATGTATACTAATTCTGTTGATGAACAATTCATTATTGATTTTTTACCTAATTCAGACCAAAAGATACTAGTAGCTACGGGATTCAGCGGACATGGTTTTAAGTTTGTTCCAGTAATTGGTCAGATTCTAAAAGATTTAGCAATTGAATGTATAACGAATGAAGCCATAGAATTTTTAAGTGTAAAAAGGTTTATGAAACAGTTAGAAAATTAATTTTCGACGGTGATATGATTTGAGAATATTATATTATGATTTAGTAATTATATCCCATGCGTTATACTATAGATTTTAAAAACCCAAATGTTATTCTTAGTGTTGAGGAAAGCTTTACTTTAATTGATTATATATCGCTTTTTACATGTTTATTATTAGGTTTTTTTTGCTTCGTTGATTAAGATTTTTACTCGAACGGAGTATGTGTTCAATTCAGATACCAATACCTTAATCTTGTATTTCAGAATTTTTGGGTATTTAAAAATAAAAACACGTAAGCTTTCATTTAACGAAATTATAAAATTTTCATTCTCAAATTTTGATTCTGGTAAAGTTTTGATTGAACAAGAGTTGGTTACAAAAGAGTGATTAACATTAGATATTATTCTAAGAGATGAACAAATTATTCGAATAACAAAGTTAGAACCTGAAAATCTAATAGATATTCACAATCTATATTTAGATTTAAAAACCTATATGGATGATTGGTTTAATTTTGAAATTGAATATGGTGTAGTTAAAGATGCATAATATTAAATCTTGAGAATATATTTCATTTTTGTTCTTTACATACCTGTCCTAACAAACAATAAAAAATTCACCAAAGTTGAAAAAATTTCAAACTCGTTATGTTATATTTTTTCGAGGATATCATTAAATGTGTGGCTTGGTCTCATTGCTTTATCTACTGCATTACCTTTAGGTTTAAAATACCCATGTATTTCAACAGAATTACCTTGAACGCCAATTAGATCAGAATTTATTACATCTTCATTAGAATTTAATGCCTCAAATACAGGTTTAAATCGATGTGATAAAGAAGCATCTTTAGTTTGTTTGGCTAGTGCCTCTGCCCAATACATAGCTATGTAGAAATGTGAACCACGGTTATCAATTTGGCCTAATTTTCGAGCAGGCGATTTATTTTCATCTAATAATTTCGAAGTTGCTGTATCTAAAGTTTCACCAAGTATTTTGGCAATTTCATTGTTGAAGGTTTTAGCTAAATGTTCTAGAGATACAGCTAATGCTAGAAATTCACCTAAGGAATCCCAACGTAAATAATTCTCTTTTACAAACTGTTGCACATGTTTTGGAGCAGAACCTCCAGCACCTGTTTCAAATAATCCTCCGCCATTCATCAAAGGTACAATAGAAAGCATTTTTGCTGATGTGCCAAGTTCTAGTATAGGGAAGAGGTCGGTTAAATAGTCACGAAGTACATTTCCAGTAACTGAAATAGTATCCTTTCCATTTATTATTCTATCTAATGAAAATTGAGTGGCTTCAACAGGGCTCATGATATGTATTTCTAAGCCTTGTATATCATGATCTTTTAAATACGTGTTCACTTTTTTAATGAGTTCTGCATCATGAGCGCGTGATTCATCTAACCAAAATACAGCAGGGGAACCGGTATCTTTAGCTCTTGACACAGCAAGCTTTACCCAATCTTGTACTGGCGCGTCTTTTACCTGACAAGCTCTCCATATATCACCTGATTCAACAGTATGGTGCATTAATATGTTACCACTTGCATCGATAACACTCATAGATCCATCGGCAAATACTTCAAATGTTTTATCATGAGAGCCATATTCTTCTGCTTTTTGAGCCATCAGACCAACATTTGGAACTGAACCCATAGTAGTTGGATCAAAAGCTCCATGCTTTTTACAAAACTCAATTGTCGCTTGGTAAACGCCTGCATAACTACTATCAGGTATTACGGCCTTAGTATCTTGTATTTTGTCATCTTTATTCCACATGCAGCCAGATGTTCGGATCATTGCCGGCATTGAGGCATCTATTATTACATCAGATGGAACGTGTAGATTTGTAATTCCTTTGTAAGAATTTACCATGGCTAAATCTGGCCCATCTTCATAGCAAGCTTTTATATCGTTCTCAATAGTTGCTTTTTTATCTACCGGAAGTTCTTCGATTTTTTTAAGTAAATCTCCAAATCCATTGTTTGGATCAACGCCTAGTTGTTCTAATGTGTGTGCATGTTTTTGAAATACCTTAGCAAAAAATACTTTTACACCATGACCAAAAATTATTGGATCAGATACTTTCATCATTGTAGCTTTCATGTGTAATGAGAATAAAACATTGTTTGCTTTTGCATCTTTAATTTCTTTCTCAAGAAATGCAATAAGTGCTTTTTTACTCATAAATGATGAATCCATTATTTCCCCAGCTTGAAGAGCAATACCTTCTTTTAAAACGGTCTGGATACCATCAGATGATGTATGAATAATTGATGCAGTAGTAGCCTCAGCAATGGTTACTGACTGTTCATTTGACCTGAAATCATTATTAGACATTGTTGCTACATGTGATTTAGAATCAGGACTCCATGCGCCCATAGAATGTGGATTTTTGCGTGCGTATTCTTTTACAGCTTTGGGAGCTCTACGATCAGAGTTTCCTTCTCTTAAAACTGGATTAACTGCACTACCTTTAACCCGATCATATCTTGCCTTAATTTTTTTTTCATTATCATTAGATGGTTCCTCTGGATAGTCTGGTAAGGCATAACCTTTATCTTGTAATTCTTTTATTGTTGCAGTTAATTGAGGTACAGATGCGCTTATATTAGGTAATTTAATGATATTTGCTTCAGGAGTTTTTGCTAATTCGCCTAACTCAGCTAAAGCATCATTAATTTGTTGTTCTTTAGTCAAATAATCTGGGAAATTCGCAATTACACGTCCAGAAAGAGAGATATCTCGAGTTTCGACGGTAACACCAGCTGCTTTTGTGAAAGCCTCGATAATTGGTAAAAATGAATGTGTTGCTAATGCTGGAGCCTCATCAGTATATGTATAAATAATTTTTGCTTTATCTGAAGTCATTAAATAATATTTCTTAATTTTTATTTGATCGGTAACTGAAGTTTACGAAAAAACAAAGTCCAACTGTACTACAAAAAAAATTTTTTCCTTAAATATTAATTCAGTTATTGAAATAAATTACTATTGCTCATTAACTTGTAAAAAGATAATTCTACAATGATTTTTAAAAAAGAGATTTTGATGATTAATATTTGAATTAATTTACCGATTGTGTTATTGTGATTTTATACTTGGTACAATAAAACAATTTGTTAGGGTAATTGAGTCGAATTTTTTTAAGGATATATGATCGAACTTATAAAAATTTATACTATCACTATTGATATGTTGAAAATCATTTAAGCCTTAACTTAATCAAATAAAGAGACTTTTTAAGACTGCTACTATTAAATCAAAACAAATTTTTATAATAATGAAAGGAATCGTATTTACTGAATTTTTAGAGATGGTTGAAGAAACTTTTGGCTATGACATGGTTGATACTCTAATTGAAACCACTGAGCTTAAATCTGGTGGAGTTTACACCGCTGTTGGTACCTACGATCATTCAGAAATCGTTAATCTCGTAGTAAATCTTTCAAAGCAAACAAACACCGATATTGATATTCTACTGCATGCATTCGGGCGTTACATATTTGACACTTTTGTAAAATCATACCCAGTTTTCTTTGATAATTGTTCTTCAAGTTTCGAATTTTTAGAATCTATTGATAATTACATTCACGTTGAGGTTCTAAAGCTATATCCAGACGCAACTCTTCCGAGATTCACAACTGAAATCAATGATGGGAAGATGTCCATGATTTATATCAGTGAACGAAGTATGTCTGCTTTGGCGCATGGTTTAATTGAAAAAACTGTAGAATACTATTCTGAAGATATGCCTATCCAAAAGGAGACCATGGCTGAAGATGGATCAAAAGTGAGATTTGTTATTGGATAACATGTCAGATTTACTGATTTACAAAAGAAGGATAGAAAGAGAGAGAAGAGCTCGGAAAGAAGCAGAATACATACTTGAAAAAAAAGCACTAGAGCTATTTACAGCAAATGAGCGGCTACAGAAACTTTATAAGACCAAAGATGAATTATTAGAAGCTATATCCAAAGCTTTAATAGTATTGTTTAAAGAAGATGATTTTGATCAAGCGCTTACTGAGTCAATACGAATTGTAGGAGCTACGTTAGAGGTAGATCGATTTAGTATAGCAACATTGGAGGAAAACGAAAATAAATACACGTTACTAAAAAATTATTTCCATGCCAATAGGAAATTTGAATCTTTATATAATTTATTAAAGAAACATCGTAGCCTCGACAGATTATTTTATAGATTTTCTCAAATTTTTTTAAAAGGTAATAAGCTTGTCAAATTTAATTCAAGTCAAAATAATCATCAATTAGTAACCAGAACCATGAACCTTATCGGGTTAAGTTCAGTGGTTCTAATGCCAATAGAATATCAGGGAAGTATTAGAGCAATTATTAGTCTTGAATTAATTGATATTGAATATGATTGGTCTGAGAATGATGAGGCAATTCTTTTAGCGTATGCAGCTGGAGTAGAGTCAGTCTTAGAAAAATTTGAAGCACGAAAAAAACTCGAAGAACAGAAAACATTTTATGAGAATGTTTTGAATTCTATACCCTCTGATCTAGTTGTTTTTGATAAAAATCATCGATATAAGTTTGTTAATCCAATAGCAATTCAAGATCCAAAAATTAGATCGTGGCTTATAGATAAAGATGATTTTGAATATGTTGAATATCGAAATAAGCCAAAATTGATTGCTGAGAATCGGCGAGCTATTTTTAAAAAAGTAACTGAAGATAAAAATGCGCTAAGTTTTGAGGAAAAGTTTGTAACAAAAGAGGGAAGTGAAGAATGGAAGCTTAGAAATTTATTCCCAGTATTTGATAAAGATGAAGAACTTGAAATGGTAATTGGATATGGTGTAGACATTACAGATATCAAACAAACGAATCTCAAATTAAATACTACCTCTACCAGATTATCAACTTTGATATCAAGTCTTAATAGTGGGATTCTTTTAGAAGATAAAAATCGAAGAATACTTGTTACTAATGAGGAATTTTGTTCGATTTTTAATATCAATGCGAATCCCAAAGATCTGGTAGGAATTGATTGTTCAAATTCTGGTGAACGAAGTAAACACCTTTTAAGAGAACCAGAAAAATTTGTCAGTGAAATAGATCAGATAGTTAAAGACAAAAAAATTCGTACTAATGAAGAAATTCATTTCAAAGATGGCAGAATTTATGAAAGAGATTTTATACCCATTTATTTAGAAAAAGAGTATTTGGGGCATCTTTGGGAGTACAGAGACATCACGGAGAAGAAGAAGTCAGAGCAAGAATTGATTCAATTGTCATCGCGATTATCGACCCTACTCAATAATTTGAATACGGGTGTTTTGATGGAGCAGTCCGATAGAGTGATTGTTCATGCGAATGATAAATTTTGTGATTTATTTGGTAATGCCTTTGAACCTTCGGATTTAATGGGACGAGATTATGTTGCCTCATTGGAACAAGTGAAAGGGTATTTTGAAGCACCTGATCAGTTTGTAGCATCTACGATAAAGTTAGGCCAAGAGAATAAAAGGTCGGTAAATGAAGAACTAGAACTGATGAACGGTCGCATTTTAGAACGCGATTATATTCCAATAATATATGGTGGGGTACAATATGGTACTGTATGGCAATACCGAGACATCACCGATAGAAAGAAATCCGAAAAGGAGTTATTAAGAGCGCTAGAATCGGAGCGAAGTTATAATGAGTTAAATAAGAACTTTGTGTCGATGGTGTCGCATGAGTTCCGTACCCCTTTAACGAGTATATTTTCGACGGCAGAATTGTTATTGGAGTTTTCAGATAGTTACGGTCCTGCAGATATAAAGAAAAGAGTAGGGCGTATCCATGCCTCTTCCATCCGGATGGAGAATTTAATTGAAGATGTGTTAACGATAGGGAAATTGGATTCAACACAGGTGATAGAAAACATGCAAAAGTTTAAGCTTTCTGAAGTGTTGGATGATACGATTAAGATGTTACGGAGTATGGGATTTAAAGACCGAGAAATACATGTATCAGGAATGGAGTATGAGCGCTTGATGTATAGCGATTTGAGTTTAGTGGAGCTTATATTTAGGAATTTGTTAGAGAATGCGTGTAAGTATTCTGAATCTGGGATAGATTTTAAGTTTGAGTTTACCTCAGAACAGGTACATATAGAGTGTGTAGATTATGGGATAGGGATTCCGCAGCAAGAGTTAAATTTGATCTTTGAGCCATTCAAGAGAGCCTCGAATACAGAAGGCGTTAAAGGGACAGGACTGGGCTTGCCGATTGTGAAGAAATCGGTGGAGAAAATAGGAGGGAAGATCTGGGTGGAATCAGAGCAAGGAAAAGGATCGAAATTTAAAGTTGAGTTACCTCTTGCTGCTAGTTATTTTTAATATCGTACATAAAGATCTATTACTCTCTATATGAAATTTTAACTTCTAATAGTTGATATTCTAACTATTATTTAATCTTCGATTTCAATATCCTATAATGAATATATAGCTGTAAATATTTTAGGAATAAACTATTTTAAATTAGATTCAAAGTAGGCAAGATCATTGAAACTCTTAATTATTGAAGACGATAGCGCAGTTCGTATTACTTTAATTGAATTAATGCGAATTCATGGGTATGAATGTAGCTGGGCAGAAAATGGAGAAGATGCAATACATCAACTTAAGATGTCTATGCCGGATCTAATAATTTGCGATGTAAATATGCCCATCATGGATGGCTTTGAGTTTACCAAGAAAGTTGGTAGTGATCCAACATTTGCACATGTACCAATCATTTTACTTACAGCAGATGTTGCGGATGAATCAAAAATAAAAGGACTACATGCAGGTGCGGTAGACTACATTAAAAAACCGTTCAATAACAATGAAGTGGTACTCAAAATAGGGAACATTCTTTCTAACAAAAAAGCGTTTCAATCTAATTCATGGCAAAGTATTTTATCTAAATCCTTTAATGATAATCCAAATATTGATGAGAAATTTATTCAAGACTTGCATCACTATGTAGTAAAAAATATTGAAATAAGTTCATATTCAGTTTCAAATTTAGCTACCGATTTAGGAATTAGTGAACGTAATTTATACCGTAGAGTTAATGATTTATTAAACATGTCTGTAGCAGAATATATACGTGAAGTTAAATTACAAAGGGCTCATGACTTATTAACAGAAAATAAGGTTAAAACCATATCAGAAGCTGCTGTAAAAGTAGGTTTTAAAAGTATTTCACATTTTTCAAGGCTTTACAGAGACAAATTTAAAATTGTTAGCTAACTAGATTTTTCGAAATAAAAATTAACGAAGTCTAATGGTTTTGGCAGAAAACTGCACAAATCTGGCAGATGTGTTATCCTAAAAGTATCGAAATTTTCCTCGAACCAAAATATATAGGAATGATAAAAGAAGATGTAAAATTGTTGGTTGTGGAAGATGATGATGCAATAAGAGAAGGTTTAACAGAGCTATTATTACTTGAAGGGTTTAAGGTAACAGAAACAAGAAATGGCAAAGAAGCTCTCGATGTACTCATACATTCCGAACCTGATATGGTCATAAGTGACATAATGATGCCGATTATGGACGGTCATACTCTATTAGAGAATTATAAAAATCTACCAAATAACAAAAATATACCTTTTCTATTTTTAACTGCATTTGCAGATAATACAAACATCAGAAAGGGAATGAATTTAGGCGCCGATGATTACCTAACTAAACCGTTTTCTCGAAAAGAATTATTGAGGGCAATTACTACTCAATACGAAAAGTATTCAAGCCGTAAAGAACTATTCGCTCAGCAAGCAATTCAAGAATTTGATAAGCTTAACGAAGTGTACGCCGAGGAAAGAGAAACACTTACCATGGAAATGCACCACAGAGTAAAGAATAATTTAGCTGTGGTTACAGCATTTTTTGAATTAGGTGAAATGTCTAATGATCCAAATTTCATACACACTATAAAAGATAGGATATTAGCTATGGCTTCAGTTCATGAAAATGCTTATCACAATGATTTAGTATGTAGGGTGGACTCACATAAACTAATCAGTAATATCATTGATTCTTTATTTGACGCAGAGGATTTTTTATTAGTATCTCAAATTGAAAAATTTGATTTAAATGTTGAGAAGGCTATTCCCTTAGGTTTATTCATTTATGAGACATTAACGTTATTACTAAATCAAAAATATTTAAAATCCCCTATAAGGATATGTCTGAATTCTTATTTGACAGTAGAAAAAGGATGTTTAAGTATTTCTATTAATGCTGACACAGAACTAGATATTACAAATCTATGGAACAATGTTGAAGGATTACTTATTGAAAGTTATGCGAAACAATTAGAAGGTACTATAAAGAAACATTATACAGATGTTGGATCTCAATTCTTTTTAGAATATCCAATTTAAATTCTATGTATAACATTAAAAACTCATTTGATTAATGAATTATAGTATCTAATGAAAATGAATTTTTTTTCGCGATAAATTTGATTAATGAATATGTTTTTATAAAATAATTTTAGCTAACAAAAATTGGGAAATAAATAAATAAAATATATGAATACATAAATTTAGTTTTTACTTATTTATATATAAATATTAAAATATATTCAAAAAATATAATTTATGAATATATATATAAAATATTTATTATTTATTTATTACTGTATAATTTATTATTATGGAATCCACATTTTTAATGAATACTCTTTTTTGATGAATAGTCTTTCTTTTAAGTTTCAAAAAAGTAAATCGATTTTACAATCTGTAATAAATTCTGCATTTGATGCTGTTATAATTAGTGATTCAAATGGTAGGATCACAGAATGGAATTATCAAGCCGAGAATATATTCTTATGGAAACGTGCCGAAATTCTTGGGCAACTTCTACCAGAGATTATTATTCCATTAAATCACAGATCAGTTTACACTGGAAAGATTAGTCATTTTTTTAATCATTCTAAAGCACTAGCATTTGATAAACGTTTTGAAATAACTGCAGTAAATAAACGAAAAACTCAATTTCCAATTGAGCTTACTATAATTCCAAAAAAAATTGACGGCGACTATTTATTTATTTATTTCATCAGAGATCTTAAAGAAACTAAACGATCTCAAGTTACCCTAAATGCAATCAATAAATTAGCCATTTCTTTATTGGGTAAAAACGAGCTTGAAGAAATTGCTTGGGAAATCACACAAAATACTATTGAGCTTTTGGGATTGGAAGATTGTGTTATATACATTTTAGACTCTGCAAAAGATCAACTAAATCAAATTGCTGCTTACGGTCCCAAAAATCCAGATGGTAAACGAATTGAAAATGAAATATCTCTTAAGGTAGGGCAAGGTATCGTTGGGAGGGCTGCTGCTACAAAAAAACCTGTTTTAGTTAATGATACCTCTTTGGATAAAGCTTACGTAGTAGATGACGATTTTCGATTTTCAGAATTAGCTGTACCAATTGTCTATGAAGGTAATGTCATCGGAGTAATTGACTCAGAGCATCATCAAAGGAATTTTTATCAAAAAGAACATTTAGAAGCATTTACGACTATTGCAAATTTAACTTCTTCAAAAATCAATAGTGCAATTAACTCTAGAAAAAGAAAAGAAGTAGAAATATCACTAAAAGAAAGTGAAGAAAGGTGGCAAAATCTAGTTGAAAATATGCCCGAAGCACTACAAATTTCTGTTGAAGGCAGAGTTGTATATATGAATCCGGCAGCTCTTCGTCTTTATGAAGCTAACAATATGGAACAGATGATGGGGAAGGATTTAAGAGGGTTTTTACTTAATGTGAATTCAAATTTTATTGAGGATCGTTTAGCAATTCTCCAAAAAAAAGGTTTTATCGAGCCCACAGAGTTTCAAATCAAAACAGTAAAAGGCAATGTTAAGCATATTGAAGCTAATTCGAATACAATACTTTATAACGGTGCTTACGCCATTCAAACAGTTTTAAGGGACATCACGGAGAAGAAGAAGTCAGAGCAAGAATTGATTCAATTGTCATCGCGATTATCGACCCTACTCAATAATTTGAATACGGGTGTTTTGATGGAGCAGTCCGATAGAGTGATTGTTCATGCGAATGATAAATTTTGTGATTTATTTGGTAATGCCTTTGAACCTTCGGATTTAATGGGACGAGATTATGTTGCCTCATTGGAACAAGTGAAAGGGTATTTTGAAGCACCTGATCAGTTTGTAGCATCTACGATAAAGTTAGGCCAAGAGAATAAAAGGTCGGTAAATGAAGAACTAGAACTGATGAACGGTCGCATTTTAGAACGCGATTATATTCCAATAATATATGGTGGGGTACAATATGGTACTGTATGGCAATACCGAGACATCACCGATAGAAAGAAATCCGAAAAGGAGTTATTAAGAGCGCTAGAATCGGAGCGAAGTTATAATGAGTTAAATAAGAACTTTGTGTCGATGGTGTCGCATGAGTTCCGTACCCCTTTAACGAGTATATTTTCGACGGCAGAATTGTTATTGGAGTTTTCAGATAGTTACGGTCCTGCAGATATAAAGAAAAGAGTAGGGCGTATCCATGCCTCTTCCATCCGGATGGAGAATTTAATTGAAGATGTGTTAACGATAGGGAAATTGGATTCAACACAGGTGATAGAAAACATGCAAAAGTTTAAGCTTTCTGAAGTGTTGGATGATACGATTAAGATGTTACGGAGTATGGGATTTAAAGACCGAGAAATACATGTATCAGGAATGGAGTATGAGCGCTTGATGTATAGCGATTTGAGTTTAGTGGAGCTTATATTTAGGAATTTGTTAGAGAATGCGTGTAAGTATTCTGAATCTGGGATAGATTTTAAGTTTGAGTTTACCTCAGAACAGGTACATGTAGAGTGTGTAGATTATGGGATAGGGATTCCGCAGCAAGAGTTAAATTTGATCTTTGAGCCATTCAAGAGAGCCTCGAATACAGAAGGCGTTAAAGGGACAGGACTGGGCTTGCCGATTGTGAAGAAATCGGTGGAGAAAATAGGAGGGAAGATCTGGGTGGAATCAGAGCAAGGAAAAGGATCGAAATTTAAAGTTGAGTTACCTCTCGCTGCTAGTTATTTTTAAATGATAGAAGCATACTTAATTTTATCACTTAATGTTAACTTCGAATTAGAACTATGATTAAACCGATGTTCGGCTATAGACCGAAACCTAAACAATTCGATCTACCACTTCGTTATTATGATCCTGAAAAAGAAGAAAGGGAGAAAAATAGGGCAAGAAGAAGAGTAAAATTTCAAACACATAATCGAGTAAAACCTAAACAGAGTATAAGAGTTTTATTTCTTGCACTATTATTATCTTTGGTTGTTTATTTAATTAGCATACTATAATTATATTTTTTCTTGAGCGAACTCCGCACGTCAAATTCAATAATTCATCAATTATCTCCTGAAATCAGTAATAAAATTGCTGCTGGTGAGGTAATTCAACGCCCTGCCTCCGTTGTAAAAGAGCTTTTAGACAATGCCATAGATGCTGGAGCTGATGATATAACAGTGATCATTGGAAATGCTGGTAGAACTCTTATCCAAGTGATAGACAATGGATGTGGTATGAGTAGAGATGATCTTCCCCTATGCTTTGAGCGACATGCAACATCAAAAATTAACTCAATTAATGATCTGTTTTCGATCAAAACAATGGGTTTTAGAGGCGAAGCTATGGCTTCGATTGCATCTGTGAGTCAAATAGCTGTTCGAACGAAAAGAATAGAAGATACGAATGGCTGGGAACTAGAAATTGATGGAGGTGAAGAAAAACCCATTGCTCCGATTGCTACACCAGAAGGAACAAATATTTCTGTAAAAAATTTATTTTTTAATGTACCCGCTCGGCGTCAATTTTTAAAAACAAACGTTACTGAATTAAGGCATATCCTCAGAACTGTTCAATATGCAGCATTAGCATTTCCAGATATATCATTTTTAGTAATATCTGATGAAGAACATGTTTACAATCTACCTAAAGATTCTCTAAAAAATAGAATAGGTACTCTGTTTGGGTCAGCTTATAATGCTAGTTTGATTGAATTTGAAGAAGAAACAAGTTATTTAAAAATTTTTGGTTTTGCTTCTGATCCGAAATTGGCAAAGAAAAGTAGGGGAGAGCAGTTTCTTTTTGTGAATGGGCGCCCATTTCAACATCGTTATCTCACGCATGTTATATTGAGTTTATATGATGCTTGGACTCATAATAATGAATATCCATTCTATTCTTTATTTATTGAAATTGATGCTAGCAAAGTTGACGTAAATGTTCATCCAGCTAAAACGGAAGTTAAATTTGAAGATGAACGTAGTGTAATTCAACTTGCTAAATCGGTGGTAAATAGAGCACTTAATAACCATTTTAAAGTTCCTCTTATTCCCTCTGATGAGGATCTTTTTTTAAGTAATCAAGCTACAAAAGGATTCGATACAGCCTTTAATTTTAAAACACCAGCAAAGGGATATCCATCCTCTAGTATTGGAGAGTATAACGTTCCATCAAGAATAAATAAACCATTTTTAGATCATCAAGGCGATACATTCTCAAAATTACTTTATTCAGAATCAGAATTAAGTAATGGCTCGAAAGATAACACCGAACGTTTAAATTTTGATGCTGATAAAACATCAAAATTGACTTCATTTTGGCAGCTTCATAATACATACATTGTTACCCAAACTCGCACTGGTTTATGCATGATTGATCAGTTTTTAGCTCATAAACGAATTATTTATGAAAAAGCTATCAATGCAACTGAAGAAGCACTTCCAAGTACGCAACAATTATTATTTGCACAAACGATCGAGCTATCTGCATCAGATTTTACCCTACTAAAAGAATTACATCCTATTGTACAACGAATGGGTTTTTCTATTCAATTATTAAGTGGTAATACCGCAATGATTAATGGTGTTCCAGCAGATATTGATATTGGTAATGAACAAGAGGTAATTATATCTATGCTACATCAATACCAAGATTTAAGCAAAAAAATTAATTTAGAAGTTAGAGAAAGATTAGCAATTGCATTTGCAACAAAAGCCGCAATACCAAGAGGAAAAAACCTTAAATATGAAGAGATGGAGGCTTTAGTAGATCAATTATTTGCATGTGAACAACCTTATCTAGATCCTTTGAAAAAACCAACTATCGTGTATCTTTCTCTTGATGAAATTGAATCTCGTTTCCGTTAGATGAATATACTAGCTATTGAACCTTATTACAGTGGCTCACATAAAGCATTTTTGAAAGGCCTAAAAAAACATTCAGTTCATAAAATAATTCCTATTAAACTGAATTATAAAGGATGGAAATGGCGAATGCACGGAGATTCTGTAACCCTAGCAGAACTTACCAAACAAGTGCAAGAACCTATTGATGTGTTAATGACGAGTAGCATGACTAATTTGCCAGCATTTCTTACATTAAATAACCCAAGATTTGCTCATACGCCTAAAATCATGTATATGCATGATAATCAGTTTACTCGACCAATTCCTGAGGGTGAGTCGCGGGATATGACGTACTGTTATATTAATTATTTGAGTATGTTAACCGCAGATCTATTATTGTTTCCATCACAATTTCAATTAGATGACTTAATTAAAGCGTTACCAGAATTTTTGGACAATTATCCAGGAGATAAACACTATCATACTGTCGATCAGATTAGGGATAAAAGTGTAGTAATGCATCCTGGATTAGACTTGAAGTACTTTGATGCGCATCCTGACACAAGAAAACAAAATAATCGACCCGTAATCGTATGGAATCAACGCTGGCAGTTTGATCGAAATCCAGCCATGTTTTTTAGAGTTTTAAATCGGTTAAATGATATTGATTTAAAATTTGAATTAATCCTAGCAGGTGATAGTAAGCATGATAAACCAGCGGAATTTCAAAAAGCTTGGAAACGCTTTGGTTCACAAATCCAACATTTTGGATACGTAGATGACAAAGAAGCATACAGTAAACTCTTACACTCTGGTGATATTGTAGTTTCTACTGCTTCTTATGAGTTTTTTTGTGTATCTATCATGGAAGCTATTTATTGTGGATGTCATCCACTAGTTCCTAATACTTTACATTATCCTGAGTTGATTCCAGAGTCCTTACATTCGCCATTATTACATGCTCCAGTACTATATGAAGATGAGGATCAACTTTTTCAGTATTTAAAAAATTTATTAGAGAAAAAAACAAAACCTCTTCCAAAACCAACACTTCAAAATATCAATAAACATCTTGATTGGAGTAGGATGTATAAAAAATTTGACCGATTATTCGAGAATTTAGTCAAGACTTAGATTTTTCTTATAGTACATTTGAACGTAATCAGTAAGTGCTTACTTATCGCAAAAGGTCTATTGAAAATACATGCCTTATCACTTTTAATAGGTTTTATGTTCAATTAAATTACGATAATCCATTCTGGAATTTGATGTAATGGAACTGTATTTGTTTAAGCTATTCTAACCCTTCAATAAATAAAATCATTAGATTGAAATAATCTTCAAACTCGGTAAGTGGGAGAGTCTCTGCTCGATCATAGACATCATGATACGCAGTTATCCCTCCTAAGGTATATATATAGAATCCAGGCACACCAAGTTTTGTGAAATTACAATGATCGGAATTGCATGCTGCCCCTCTAATTTTAATTCTTGGTAACAAACGATGTTGCTCATTTAGATGTACCAAATGATCAAATTCATTTCTATGAACACTACCATTCACTACTTGAATGCCTTCATCGCCAGTACCAGCAATATCAAAATTCAATAAAAATTTTATAGTACTCAAATCAACTATTGGATGTTCAGTAAAATATGATGATCCAAGAAGTCCCAGTTCTTCAGCTCCAAATGCGATAAACATCATTGAGTATTTGGGCTTACTGGTGTTGAAGTGTTTTGCAAGACTCAATAACATGGCTACACCACTTGCATTATCATTGGCTCCTGGAAAAATTGCTTGTCCCATCATTCCAAAATGGTCATAATGAGCCGTCAAAACAATTAGCGAATCTGTTTGTTCTCCCTCAATAAGACCTATTACATTTTGAGTTTTATATTTTTCAATAAAATGGTTGTTTATGTGAACTGATATATGTTTAGATGATGGGAGTATGAATTCTTTTTTTAAATATATACTCGGTTTAGAATGTATGAATCGACTTCCATACCAAGTTAGTTTATCGGAACTTAAAAAAATTGTCCCAATAGCTGGGTTACTGGGATGGTAAATTAAAAATTGTTTTATTTCTTCTAGTCGATCTTTTTTTGATTGATCGAGAAGTGAGACTGGATACTCATCAAGTACGATAAATTTTCCTGAGGAGTTTGCTATCCTTTTTAATAGCGTTTCTTGATCAAAAATCTCTTTATGATGTATAAATTCTGTTTCATAATCACCAATTATTGATGGAGAACCGGGAAGAACATGAAAATCTTGGCCAACATTTAGATCATTTCCATCTACCGTTAAAAAAATAGAATCAGGAAATATATTTGTTGAAATATAGAATTCTTGAAAGTACGAATCATTAAATGGTTGAACACCGAACTGTTCAAATTCTTTTTTTATTACATGTGCAGCTTTCTTGTCTCCATCATTCACATAGCCTCTCCCAAATAATGAGTCGGAGGCTAAAATATTAACGATTTCCCTTGCATATTCGATTTCTTGAGCGCCTACAGATGGTGCTATACATACAATAATCAGTATAGTAATCTGATTAATCTTCATGTATTATTTAAAAAGGTGCATCTTCGTCTGGAGCAGGATTATGAGGCAGAATCGGTGAATCTGATGGGGTAAAATTTGCTTCTAGCATATCATTTGAAACAGGGGCTAGGCCAGTATTTACAGAACCTTCTGCTGATGTAAGGTTTTCAAATCGAGCGTAATCTTTAACAAAATACAGCATTTTAGTTCCAACAGGTCCGTTTCTTTGTTTACCAATTATAACTTCAGCAAGTCCAGCAGTTGATTGACCTTCTGCTGTTGTGGTAATTCCATAATATTCGGGTCGATATAAAAACATAACAATATCGGCATCCTGTTCGATAGATCCTGATTCACGTAAATCACTAAGCTGTGGTCGTTTATCTCCGCCTCGTTGTTCCACTGCTCGCGAAAGTTGAGAAAGTGCGATTACTGGAACATCTAGTTCTTTTGCCAAAGATTTTAATCCTCTGGATATAGATGCTATTTCCTGTTCACGACTCCCAGTATCTTTTGAAGAACCTTGCATCAACTGTAGATAATCTACGACTATTAGACCAACATCATGCTCACTTTTAAGTCTCCTACATTTGGTACGAAGTTCCATTAAGGTTATAGCTGGTGTATCATCAATAAAAATATTAGCTGAAAAAAGTCTACCTGCAGCTTCTATTAAATCTTTGAAACTTTCATCGTTTAGAGTTCCTTTACGTGCTTCATCTGCCCGAACCCGGGCTTCCATTGTTAATAAACGTTGAACTAGCGATTGTTTTGACATTTCCAATGAAAAGATAGCAACAGGTGCACGTAAGCTCTCGTCTGGATGCATGGCTGCATTTCTTGCAGCTGTTAAAACAAAAGCTGTTTTACCCATAGATGGCCGTGCAGCAATGATAACTAAGTCTCCATTTTGCCATCCAGCGGTCATTTGATCAACCGCTAAACCAGTAGGAACACCTGTAATTCCATATTTTTTACCTCGCATATCTTCTAGATAAGCTAACGTATCTTTTAAAATATCAGCAACTGGTAAAGCGCTACTTTTACTTTTTTGGTTTGCAAGATCAAAGATTTTTTGTTCTGCTTCATCCAGTACATCATAAGCATCGGTAGTGCTATCGTACGACTCTTTTATAACATCTGTACAACTCAGTATTAGACGGCGTTTAATCGCTTTTTCTGTAATTATCTGTGCATGATAATCTATATTTGCTGCAGAACTTACAGATCTGGTTAAGTCAGAAAGATAGGTAGGACCACCTACTATATCGAGTAATCCATTATCTCTAAGTTCATTTTCAACAGTTAAAAGATCCAATGGGTTATCGCGTTCAAATAGATTTGAAAGGGTTTCAAAAATGTATCGGTGAGCCGGTTTGTAGAAATCGTCTGGTTTTAACATTTGCAAAGCTATAGTCGCTGCACCATGTTCAATTAACATTGCTCCTAATACCGCTTCTTCGACTTCCACTGCTTGTGGGGGAACCCTTCCTTCTTGTTCTAATATGCTAGAATCTTTGGAGTAATTATCTTTTTTAAAATTTTTATCTTTTTTTTGAGCCAAAATTTATACCAATCTGAATTGTACAAACCAAAATAAATAATTAAAACTAGCTTAGTTTAGGTTCTTTTCAACAAGCTTTGCACAAGTTATCAACATTATGGTTTGCAACCTAATTCGTCATACCTAAGCCGGAGCTTTTGAACATCTTCCCAGGTAGGTCTTTTCCATTGTTGGTTTCTTAATAAAGCTGCGGGATGGTAAGTAACCATTAATTCTCTACCATCAAAGTCATGAAATTTCTGCCTCATTTCTTTAAGTGATTGTTCTTTAGCTAATAATGTTGTTCCAGATATTTTACCAACACAGAGAATAAGTTTAGGATTCACTAACTCTATTTGTTTCAATAAGAAAGGAAGGCTTTTTTGTCGTTCCTCAGGTTTGGTATCTCTATTATCTGGGGGGCGATGTTTTAAAATATTTGCTATATAAATATCTGATCGTTTTAAATTGATAGCTTCGATGATTTTGTCTAGAAGCTGACCAGCTTTTCCAATAAAGGGTTCCCCTTGTATATCTTCATTTTCACCGGGTGCTTCTCCTATAAGCATAAGATCAGCATTAGGATTTCCTACACCAAATACTAAATTTGTATTGATGAGATCAGTTTTCAACACATTACTTTGTGCACATAAAGATTTTAATTGATCAAGTGTTGTACAAGCAGCTAACTGTTCCTCTATGGATAGTTCTACCTTTGAGTGTTTTTCAGATTCAGCTAAAACATCTTGGCTATTCGTATTTATCTGAGGGTTAAAGTCGCCATACATTTCTTTTTGCTGTTTGAGTAAGCGCGCTACTTTTTCTAGTATTTCGGTATAATTTCTTGAGTCCATCATTCAATGAGTTCTTCGATGGCGGTCTCTTCTCTTTGTAAATGGGTATCAAGAATTCCAAAATGGAATCCATTGTCTGAATAATTCCCAATTTTTATGGTTTGGATAGTATTTACTAGTCGTCTAGAGTAAGTGGTTGCGATACGTACATAGTTGTCTGTCCAACCATACATGAATCCATTTTTATTTTCTTCCTCGAATAACACAGGTCTATATTGGCCTTTAAATTGTGTATCAAATTCAAATCGTTTGGTTGCAGATAGTCTTCTTAATTGATGTGTTCTTTTCTTTCGTTCTTGTTTATTCACAAAGGGTTTAATGGTTAAAGCATGAGTATTTGGCCGCTCTGAGTAAGTGAATACATGTAAGTAAGAGACGGATAATGAGTGAATAAAATTAAATGAATCCTGGAAAAATTCTTCTGTTTCTCCAGGATGACCGGTTATTACATCAACGCCAATACACGCATCGGGCATCAATGATCTAATTAATTCAACCTTTGCTCTGTATAAGTCGGTTCTATATCGGCGGCGCATCATCTTAAGCATGTCATCTGAACCACTTTGAAGCGGGATATGAAAGTGTGGTTGTAATTTCTCAGATTCTGCTGCGAAATGTATAATGTCATCATGTAGTAAATTTGGCTCTATGGAAGAGACACGTAATCGCTTTAGCCCATCTACTTTGTCTAAGGCTTGAAGTAATTGGAAAAAATTTTCATTTGTGCCATGCCCGAAATCGCCGGAATTAACACCAGTAACTATTATTTCATGAAAGCCTTCTTCGACTAATTGCTGGGCATTTCTTATTACTGTAGCAATTTTTGGTGATCTTGATGCTCCTCTTGCTAATGGAATGGTACAAAAAGAACATTTAAAATTGCAGCCATCTTGAACTTTCAAAAAAGCACGAGTTCTATCATCCGATGAAAATGCATTATGAAAATCAACAGCCTCATTTACATCTGTATTATGGATAATAGTTTTTTCTTGTTTAACAAAATCATCGAAGAGATCGAGTAATTTGAATTTATCTTTTGCTCCTAAAACAACATCTACACCTTCAATTTGTGCAATTTCTTCTGGTTCTAATTGTGCATAACATCCCACTACAGCAACAAATGCATTTGGATTACGCCGTAATGCCTGTCGAACGGTCTTTCGGCAGGCACTATTCGCATCTAAAGTAACAGAGCAGGTATTAATAACATAAATATCAGCGGGGTCGGTAAACTCTGCGAGTTCGAATCCTTCATGTTCGAATTCACGCCTCATTGATGAGGTTTCTGAAAAGTTAAGTTTACAGCCTAAAGTTTCAAAAGCTACTTTTTTCATTAGTCAAAGATACATAGAAATCAATTAAGTAAGAATTGAATCTAGTTATCGTCTTAGATTAGACAAATTTTTGAATAGGAATTTATATTCACTTAAGGAAAGTGAATATAAATGATCGTAGGGATTCGCTTATTAAGTGAAACAAACTGAGAGATGAATAGAATGCACGCTATTATTTTTCGAGTACTTCAGGAATATGCTCAGGCTTTGCATCTTTATATGCTGGTCGTGCTTTTAAACCAAAAAGTTTAAACATCTGCATGTCGTCGTCCAATTCATTGTTATGGGTAGTGAGTAATTTTTCTCCAGTAAATATAGAATTAGCGCCAGCCATAAAACATAGTGCTTGCTCCTCATAATTCATTCTCACTCGCCCTGCAGAAAGTCTTACCATTGATTGGGGCATTAAAATACGAGCTGTAGCGATCATTCTTGCCATATCCCAGCTAGGTACTTTTGGTTGTCCTTCCATTGGAGTTCCTTTTACAGCGATTAATGCATTTACTGGAACTGATTCTGGATGTGGGCTTAAATTTGATAATGTGTAGAGTAATCCAATTCTATCTTCATGAGTTTCACCCATGCCTATTATTCCACCAGAACATACAGATATATTGTTGTCTTGTACTTTTTTTATTGTATCTAGGCGATCTTCGTATGTTCTAGTTGTAATAATCTTTTTATAAAAATCTTCGCTCGAATCCAGGTTGTGATTATAGGCATACAGTCCTGCTTCCTTTAATTGAGCAGCTTGTTCATCGGTTAGCATTCCTAAAGTAGCACATACTTCTAATCCTAAATCTGCAACTCCGGAAACTACATCTAATACTTCATCAAAATCTTTATTTTGGCGAGCACTTCTCCATGCAGCTCCCATACAAAAGCGCGTACTTCCTGCTTCTTTTGCTCTCTCAGCAGCAGCTAGTATCATTTCTTTTGGCATAAGTTTTTCACTATTTATTCCCGTGTTATATCTGGCAGATTGTGGGCAATAAGAGCAATCTTCAGAGCATCCTCCAGTTTTAATTGATAGTAAAGTACAAACTTGAACTTCACCGGTTTCATGATATTCGCGATGAACAGTAGCGGCACGATAAATTAACTCCATTAAAGGAGTGTTGTAAATTTCGCTAATTTCTTCATTTGTCCAATTATGGCGAATTAATGATGGCATTTTGACTTTATTTAGATGGATTATAAGTAAGTAAATTAAGGTGATTCCAACCAAATGCCAATATGATTATCTTGATTCATTAGTTTACTTTATATTAAACTGTATTTAAATTAATTAATATTGAATATTTTGAAAGAATCGAGAAAAGAATTTTTAAAAAAATCTGCCTATTTAATGGCTGGTGCTTCAACTTTACCTTTAATCAGTTGTTCTTCTCCTACAAAACCAAATAAGAAAGAAATTGGGGTGCAACTTTGGTCTATACGTGAATTTATGGATCAAAATTTTGAAAAAGCAATTGCTAGTATCGCTGAAATAGGATTTAACTATGTGGAAGGTTATGGTTTAAATTATGAAGGGATTTTCCCAGGTTTGGTGACAGCTAATCAATATGAAAGAACAGTTGCACGGAATGGTATGAGAATAGCATCATGTCATGCCTCTTATTTTCAGGCAGATGAAGCATCACGTAGAATCGAAATAGCACACCGTCTTGGAGTGGAATGGGTGGTAATTGCTTGGCTTAGCGAAGAACAAAGATCAGGGTATTACAAAATTGCAGAGAATTTAAATGCAATTGGAGAACAATTTAAAAAAGCGGGTATTGGTTTTGGTTATCACAACCACGATTTTGAATTTGATCTTACCGAGGAAGGCGAAGTGCCTCAAGAGATTTTAATGGATAATACTGATCCTGAATATGTTAGCTTTCAAGCAGACTTGTATTGGTTTAAAAAAGCAGGTGTAGATCCTTTAGAATATATAAAAAAATACCCAGGTCGTTTTTGTTCATATCATATAAAAGATGCAAACAAAGATTTAGACCAGACTACAATAGGAACAGGTATTATTGATTTCGAATCAATCTTAGCAGAAAATAAAAAAGCAGGTATTCAGTATGTATTTGTGGAAGATGAAAGGTTAAATACCCCGTTAGAAAATGCAAAAGATGGGTTTAATTATTTAAAAGGAATCGAATTCAACACTTTTTAAAAATTATAACAATACTTTCAATTAGAAATTTTGATCGTTTTCTAATGTTTGTTAAATTATTTTAATGCCGTAAATTATATTTAATTTTGCGGAATAAAATCATCACATATTTATTTCAGTATTCGTAGCGCATGAATATATTAGTTGTTGAAGACGATCCTTCAGTAAGAACGTTAGTAAAAGCTATTTTAGAACATAATGGTAACCATGTAACCACTGAAGATACTGTAGCTGATGGAGAAAGAGCTGCAACCGAAGGCAGCTTTGAAATGATTATACTTGATCTTGGTTTACCTGATGGAGATGGATACGAACTTTGCAAAAGTATTAGAGACAAGAATGTTAAGACCCCAGTTTTAATACTCTCAGGAGAACAAGAAGCTGACGTTAGAGTAAAATGCTTGAGAGTTGGTGCTGATGATTTTTTGACAAAACCATTTAATACCGAAGAACTTATCGCGCGCATCGAGGCTATACAAAGACGCACAGATTCTTCTGGTGACCAAGTGCTAAATTGTGGTGAGTTAAAAGTGGATTTATTAAAACGAGAATTCATGATTAATTCAGAGAAGATTCAGCTTACCAACAATGAATTTAACCTACTTGTATACTTTATACGAAATAAAAATAAAGTGATAACACAGGAAGAATTAGCCGAAAAAGTATGGGATATACATTTTGATACCCAAACAAATTATATCAATGTTTACATAAGTTACTTAAGGAAAAAAATTCGAGAACATACCGACAACGATTATATTGAAACCATTAGAAAGAAGGGGTTTACTTTTCGTTGTGGTTAATCGCTTACTATTGTTAACTATATTGGCTGTTTCGTTTATCGATACAGCCTTTTTTGTTTTATGAAAGAGACAAAGATTTATCAAAGCCTTATTGAATATTTAAAAGATTTTATTTCGAAAGAAAGATATGAACGAATTTCTGAAGTGTTGGATAATCGTACCAATCATTTAACAGTAGTATTGGAGGATTTACACAAATCACATAATGCTAATGCTGTGCTTAGAAGCTGTGATGGATTTGGTATTCAAGATGTTCATATCATCGAAAATCGGAATAAATTTGATGAACATAGTTCCGTATCTATTGGTGCACATAGTTGGTTAACTTTGAATAGATATAATGAAGATGTATGTAATAACATTGATATATGCTTTGAAGCATTGAGGGCGAATGATTATCAAATTATTGCAACTACTCCACATGAAAAGGATCTAAATATCAGAGAGCTTGATGTTACAAAAAAAACTGCATTGGTATTTGGTACTGAGCTTGAAGGTGTAAGCGATGAGGTTATTCGTAAATCAGATGGGTTTGTAAAAATTCCTATGTTTGGTTTTAGCGAGAGCTTTAACATTTCAGTTAGTGCAGCAATATCCATGTATGAATTGACCACTCGCATAAGAAATGACTATGATTTCTGGCAATTAGATAATGATTACAAAATAAAACTTAAATTTTATTGGATTAAACAAAGTATTAAAGCTGGTGATAAGCTAGTAGAAAAGTTTCTAGAAGATCATCAGTTATGAGTTCTTTACTATTAAAGAAAGTACACTTGATAAATTTAACGTGAGAAATTTCAGGTTAAAAAAAATTGATCTTATCTAAAGAGCTTAGAACTTCGTTAATCTAGCGATTTCGTATTAGTTTCTGAAATACGTTTAAACATTAGATATTCTTCAGGAGAGGTATCAGCAAATAAATAGTATAGTGGATTTACGTGTTTGCCGTTTAAACGTATCTCATAGTGAATATGTGGACCCTCAGCCAAACCCGATTCTCCTGCTTTTCCTATTTGTTGACCTCTTTTTACAAGGGTTCCACTTTTTATTCCATCTTCATAATCAGAAAGGTGGGCATATAACGTTTCGTATCCGTAGCCATGATCAATGATGATGATTTTTCCTAACGTGCCTTGCCTCCCTGCATATTTAATTTTTCCGTCTCCAGTTGCATAAACAGGCGCTCCAACATTAGCTCTAAAATCTAAACCGTTGTGTGGTTTCTCATAGCCGAGAATTGGATGAAATCTCATACCATAGCCACTTAGTAAAATTCCACTGCCTGGTTTAATTGCAGGAATATGTCTCATTTTCTCTGAGTTTTTATTGTATTGATGTTTCAATTCTTCAAAACTAAGATTTTGTATTCCAATTTTGCGTTCTAAGTTGTCTATTTTCTCAGAAGTCCATTTCAGCAATTCATTGGTGGGTGTACTATGAAGTTCGTATTGTTCATAATTTGCTGCTCCCCCTATACCGGCTTTTCGTTCAGCAAAAGAAATAGAATCTAATCCTAAAACAGATCTATAAACCTCATTATCTCTAGCAGCGATTTCACTAAGTTTTTCATCGATGTTAATTAGCGCCACTTTAGTTTCCTCTAATTGAGCGATTAAAGCTTCATTTTCAGCTTTTAAAGCTAGTTCTGAAGGGGTCCCAATTTTTGATGAAAGTAAAATAATACCTATTCCAGCAATCACTACACCATTAAGGATCCATATAGCAAGATTGTAGACGATTTGTTCACGGCGTTTATACTTGATTGGTACAAAATCGCACGATTCTTCATCATAATAATAGTGATTGTTTAATGACATAAAATCTTTTACTGACTAGACAAAGATATCTAGTTTCTATAAAAAATAAAAAAATGGGCTTTTTTACGAGTCCTCATTCAATATCTCCTTCAAAATAATCAATAGCTCTTTTAAAGGTATCATTATTATCTTGAGTTTTTGATGCGATACTATTTTGAATTCGATCTTGAAATGCTTGAGCTGCATCATAACCATAATGCTTTAGTAAATGATTCATTGCAATTACTTCTGCAATAACCGTTATATTTTTCCCAGGCGTTATGGGTAATTGGATAGAAGGCACTTCCACATCTAACATATTTACTGTATCATGATCTAATCCAGTTCTATTCACATCTAAGTTATCATCCCATAGGGTAAGCTCCATGACAACTTCAAGCCGTTTCTGATAGCGAATAGATCGTATGCCAAACATTTTCATCACATCTACGATCCCTAATCCTCGAATTTCCATGAAATGTTTGCTGATTTGGGTAGCAGCACCCATTAAAACATTGTTTTTCTTGGTAAGCATTACAACGTCATCGGCTACCAAGCGGTGTCCTCTTTCAACTAAATCTAAAGCAACTTCACTTTTTCCAATCCCTGAACGTCCAACAATTAATATTCCAATTCCATATACATCTACCATTGCACCATGTACGACAGTTTGTAATGCAAACTGATCTTCTAGATAATCCCTTAGGAGTTGCATAAAACGAGTAGTTTCGTAGGGAGTAGTAAAAATTGGAATGCCTGCTTCTTCTGCTAAAATTAATAGATAATCGGGAAGTTCATTTCCATCGGTTAGAAAGATAACTGGGATTTCAAATTTTAGTAAATTTCGAAAGGTAGAAATCTGCTTTTGTTTAGACATGTTCTCCAAAAATTGGTTTTCAGTATTTCCAAGTATTTGAATTCGTTTATGAGTAAACAGTTTTACATATCCTGCTAAAGCTAATCCCGGCCGATGTAGGTCGGCTTCATAAACATGTTTTTCCAAGCAACAATCTTTTGCTGCGCAAGCAACAATATTGATATTTACTTTATCCCTAAGATTATCGACGATGTATTTAACACTTATTTTTTCTTTGATTGGGATAGGGGGATGTGTATTGAATGACATGTATTAATGCGTGAATTTCTTTTTTTTATAACGTTTAAGTTGACGGGAAAGGCTATCAACAGCACTAGAAATTGCTATTTCATATTTTTTTGATTGCTCTTCTGCTTTTAATGTCTTGTTTGGAATTTTTATATGTATTTCGGCTTTTTGTGGATCTTTTGTTGAAGCAGTAGGAGCTAACACAATGGTGCAACTTACGATTCGGTCAAAATATTGAGGAAGTTTATTTACCGCTTCAAATGCGTAATCTTTTAATTGTTGACTTGCTTCAAAATGACGTGCTGTGAAATTTATAGTCATGATTTACTCCTTAATTTTTTGCTCTTGGATGTGCTTGTTCATAAACATTTTTTAGCCGTTCAACACTAGTATGTGTATAAATCTGGGTTGCAGCCAGATTTGAATGACCTAAGAATTCTTTAATTATGCGAATATCAGCACCATTGTCAAGCATATGGGTTGCAAAACTATGCCGTAATACATGAGGTGATTTTTGGGTGACTTCACTGTGAATTTTTAAATATCGTTCTACTGTATGCCTTATGGATCTATCATAAATTCTTTGACCGCTTGCTGCTAAAAAAAGTGCACGATGTGCATCTGCGTCGGTTCTCTTTCCATATAGTTTACTTCGTTCCATTAAGAATTCTTTTATGATACGATGAGCTGTTGAACCTATGGGTATCATTCTTTGCTTATTTCCTTTACCAATTACTGATATTTGGCTTGATGTGAGATCAACATCTAAGATATTCAAGCTAACCAGTTCGCTTACTCTGATACCCGTGCTATACAAAATTTCGAGTATTGCGCGATCTTGAAGGCCTTGTGGGCTTGATATGTCTATAGATTCTAGAAGTCGTACGATGTCGTCTGGAGTAACAGTTTTTGGTAGAGTTTTCTCTTTCTTGGGTATTACGAGTAAGTGTGCTGGATTTTTTTCGATATAACCTCTTTTAAAGCAATATTTAAAAAATGATTTTAAAGCTGCTACTTTTCGAGCTATAGAACTCTTAGCCAATCCTTCTTCCGATAAATTACCTAACCAAAGTCTTAATGTGAGTCTAGTTACCAGATTTATATCAACATTTGAAGGGGCAATTTCGAATTGTGTTTTGCAAAAATTATTAAAAGAAGTAAGGTCATTCTTATACGATGTAATCGTATGTACTGAAGCATTCCTTTCGATCTTTAAGTATCGCAAATATTTCTCAATCATTTTTTCCATCAGTTGAAATATGTTTAACTGTTAGATAAAATGAAACTACGTATTTTCTTTATGGGATAATTATACGGGTCTACCTTTCCAAGTGGTTTTTATTCCCAAAATTTTGTTCATCAAGCTTTTAATCCCTAATGCCTGAAACCAAAGAACCGCAAAAGGATGCATAAAAGCCATCCACCAATCTAACTTATACCAGAAGTTGAGAGCTAGCCTTTGAACAGTGAAAAGACTTATTATCGATAATGAGATTAGGGTGATTTGAATATCATCTGTAAAAAAAGAACAGAAGAGGGTATAAAAAGGAAATAGAAAGAATAAAAAATGAATGATTGCTGCAAATATAAACGTAAATAGATTACCAAAACCTGGATAGAAATTCTTTTGAAAACCAGACCATACCTCCGAAGCAGAATCATACATTTTACAGTATACCGCGCTAACTCCAGTTTTCATTACTAATGAAAAATCTTTTTCTCTTAATATCCTTCCTAATTCGACATCTTCAACAACTTGATTTTTGACAGCTTCATGACCATTAATTGCTTTATAAGTAGCTTTCTGTATGGCAAAAAATTGACCACATGCAGCAACAAAATCAGATTTAAAATTTTTATATATAAAATTTGGCATCCATCTTGGAGGTCGTTCTGTGTATACAGCAGGTAATAGTGTGGTTAATGTGAACATAATAGTGGGTATCACTAATTTTTCAATAAACCCGTCTAGTTTTTGTTCTGGCCAAATTGTTAAAGCATCCCTTTTGTGAAGGTTTGTTACAGTTTTAGATATGACAAATGGTTCCATCCATACATCAGCATCCACAAAAATCAAAATTTCCCCATCCGATTTATTTGCTAGTTGATGACATGCCCATGGCTTACCTAACCAGTCGTCTGGTTTTGGAGAACCATGTATTACCGAAAGTTTGTTAGTGGTTAATTCTAAATTGTTTAAAATTGAAAGAGTTTTATCCTCAGAATTATCATCAAGAACACAAACCTCAAAATTAGCATAATCCTGATTTAACACGCTTTCCACACAGCGTTGAATTACATTTTCTTCATTTCTTGCGGGTATACAAATGCTTACCTTAGGCGTATAAGACGCTATACGTTTGCCAGGGGCATTGATCGATTTAAATTCAAATCTATTCCTTGCGAGAACTAAAGAAGTGATAAGCATAAAAAATAAAGCTGCGCTTAAAATATAAATCATATTGAACGAAATTTAATACACGCAGGGTTAGAGTTCTCTGTTGTAACAGAAAAAAACCAAATGAACATTTCAACTAAAATATCCGATGAGAGTTTAGATGCTGAAAAACCTAGAAAAGGATACGAATGGTGGTATTTTGATGCAATTTCAACGGATAAAAAATGGTCTTTAGTCATAATATTTTATCAAGGTAACCCATTTTCTACCAATTATATAGAAGGAAAATATTCAAAGAAAAGTGATGAATACCCTGCGTTAAGTATATCTGTTTATAAAAATAAGAACCCCGAATTTTATAGTTTTCTTGAATTTCCTAAATCTCAATTTCTATTTGCCGAAGATGAACATGATATTCATGTATCAATTGGCGGTTGTGCTTTTCGAAGAAAAACGTTAGCTGATACCATTGAGTATGAATTAACTTTGAATCAACATCTAGAATCAGGTCATACCATAGTTGGGAAACTTAAATTTATAAGTGACAGACTCTCTGGGTCGCTCATAGAAGAGGAATCAGCGGGGGACAAGCACTATTGGAATCTGTTGCAACCTCGAAGTAAAGTAGCTGGATCTTTTAAAATTGCAGGCAAAACGGATACGTATCATGTAGGTTTTCATGGGAATGGATATCATGATCATAATATTGGGCATGAAATGATGAGTGAAAGTTTTAAAGATTGGTATTGGGGGCGTTTTCACTTTCCTGATTTCACTATTATTTACTACATAATGAATGGATATCATACCAAGCAACATCAAGCATGGTTGATTTCTCGAGATAATAAAAAGATGCTTGGTGCATTCGACACTATTGAACTTAATTCTAGAAAGAAAAATTTATTAGGATTAAAGTCATTCAGAGAAATAAAACTTTCAGGTGAACTTGGAACACTAAAGATCAAAAATGATGCTATAATTGACGATGGACCATTCTACCAGCGGTTTTTGTCTAATGCAACTTTTACAAATGCTTCAGGATCTATTGTTCAAACTGGTATTTCTGAATATATCCATCCAAGTAGAATAGAAGAAGAAAAATATTGGTGGATGGTTAGGATGAGATTACGATATTTGAGGGAAAAAGCACATTGGGTTCAAAAATCGAAAATGTTCTATGAATGGACTTGGTAACTCATAGTTCTACATTGTTCAAGAACTATATCCAAATTCTTTTTAAATAATTCAGTTAAATTACTTCTACTTAGTAATTTAAAATGATCAACTGAATCTCCAATATATATATTTAATTCTGGTTTACTGAATTTTGAATGATCGATATATATTCCTATTGGTACAAAATCAACCCCGTCTGTATGTTGATATATCCATGATAATCCGTTTTGAAAAGCGGATGTTTTTTCAGTGACTGGAACAATCTTGCCTTCCGGATAAATATATAAACAAGATTTTTTCTTGGTCAAAAAATTAAGTGCATACCGTAACGTCTTGATGGACGATTTTGGCGAAGTAGGATCGATTGAGAAGGCGCCAATTCTGGAAAAAAAGCGGTATCGTCTCATTTGAGTGTATTCCATTATAGCACGTGTGTTTTGATTAAAGTATTTTTTTGATAGATAAAGTGGTAATAATCCATCCCACCAATAATTATGATTTAAAAAATATACGGTTCGTGATTCCTTAGAGGGGGTATACTTTTGGACAACATTTACTGAATGGAATCTCAATTTTAGTAGAAATTCTATGTATCGATAGAAAAAAGAAATTAATAAAGGGGATTCTTTAGTGGGAATAAAAGGCAAAATTATTTTTTTGGAGATGATAGGGTTGTTGCACGTATCTTACAAATATGAAAAAACATCGAGGAAACCCTATAGTTCCAATCTCAGATTTACGTATCGAAAAATATGCAGAGAAGTATTCCAAAAGTGATTCTGATGAATTAAAACATCTCATTGCGTCAAGTAATGAGTTGCTCGAATATATCGATATGTTAAGCGGACCTATCGTTGGGGGATTACTTCAACAATTAATAAAGATTTCTAAAGCTAAAACTGTTCTTGAAATTGGAACATTTACTGGTTATTCGGCCATTAAAATGGCTGAAGCACTCCCAGAAGATGGAGAAGTTTATACATTAGAAATGAACTTGAAATATCAAAAAATTGCAGAGTCTCATTTTAAAAAATCATTGCATGCCAATAAAATACGATTGATAAAAGGGAATGCTCAGCAAACGTTAGATCTATTAGATGTAACCTTTGATTTGGTCTACTTAGATGGCGATAAATTACGATATCAGTTTTATGTAGATAAAGTGCTTCCAAAATTAATTTCTGGTGGACTGATAGTTGCAGATAATGTACTTTGGGATGGGGCAGTTTTAAATCCACAAGACCATAAATCCCAATCGATTGCAGACTTTAACAGAAATATGAAGTTAGATTCAAGAGTTGAGGTTATTTTATTGCCTATACGAGATGGGTTATCTATTATCAGAAAAAAATAACATGCATTATTTTATTAGAAATAAAGCAATAAATACCCCAATCATAGGAAATGAACATACATTTCTCTAGTGATTGAGGTAGTGAATGATAGAACATGAAAAATTAGATGGTTAAAAAAGCCATGTTATTCCAGCTCCGAATCCATAATGTGAATGATAGCTTGAGGTAATATTTAAATATTCGTTCAGTAAATATTCAAAACCAACTTGATATTCCATATTGATTTCAAAATTATCATCTAATTCAAACATAGTGTTATTTTCAGGCCCAAATTTTGATTCTACATGGCTTGTAAGCATAAATCGTTGTGTAAGTGGGATGTGGGAATCAAAGCCTATTTGTGGCCTTATTTTGTGATCTATGTGGAAATCTAGGTCAAGGATATACCACATTAAATATCTAAATCCAAAAACACCAACGGTTTCTTCAACATCTAACTCATCTTCAAACGAACCTTCCGATTTAATACCGCCATATACACGGAAATAATCTCCAGTAAAGTATGCATAGTCAATACCTAGCTCATATTCTTGATTAAAGCCATAATCCACTGTTGTATTAAATATTCCATAGGTATTTGTTTGTGTTAGATCTATCTCGCCGAAATGATTTGCAAGACTTATATTTCCCCAAGTAAACCACTTTTTATCATGATTATACATAGTGGCAACGGGGTAGGGAGCTAAACGATCGTCTCGTGTACTTTCATCGTAGCTGAATACCCTGGTCATACCCGACATCATGTGATATAGTAAATGACAATGAAATAGCCAGTCTTTCTCCTCATTGGCTTCAAATTCGATGGTTACTCTGCTCATTGGAGGAACATCTACGGTATGCATTAGTGGTGAAAATTCGCCTTGGCCATTTAAAACTCTAAAATAATGGCCATGTAAATGCATGGGGTGGTGCATCATGGTGGAATTGTTCAATGTTATGCGAACAATCTCGCCTTTCTTGATTAAAATATCTTCAGCACCAGATAGTGTTTTGCCATTTATACTCCATACATACCTCCACATATTACCTGTTAAATTAAATACTAAAGACCGTATGGAATCGGAAGAATGGATTAGGGTGGATGCTTTAGCTCGAACACTTGAAAAGTCGTATCCTACATTCCACATATTCATAGGGTCAATAGGATTCATCGAATGATTGCCATGACCATGATGATTCATTGTTGAATGATCCATTGTTGAATGATCCATTGTTGAATGATCCATCTTGGAATGATCCATCTTGGAATGATCCATCTTGGAATGATCCATGTTATCGTGGTCATGATTTTGATGATTCATGTCCATTGATTTCTTAGGCATCATATGCATGGTGTGATGAGCATGTGGATCAAAATCAGGATTGGGAGTCATTATACCAGACTCTTCTGCTTCTAATGTCATATCATGATCGTCCATGGAATGCATTTCAGCCATTTTTTCACCTAACACTTGATAATTTGGTATAGGTATGGCTGGCGCAAATACTTTGTCTCCTTCGCCTATGTAGGCGCTTGTCGAGCCTGTTACATCTTGAGCAGTAGCTTTAAATTCAAGGGATTTTCCATCTTCTACCGTCACTATAAAATCATAAGTTTCAGCTAATCCTATAAGTAGTTTTTCTGTGTGGAAAGGTTCTATATCAATCCCATCAGCAGAAACAACGTTTAAATGTTTGTTAGCTAATTGAAGCCAAAAATAGGTGGAAGCACCTGCATTTATCACTCTTACGCGCACTTTGTCACCTGCCTTATAGTCTGAATAGGAAACCTCTTTCTTTCCATTGGTTAAAAAAGCATCATAAGGAATGTCAGAGATATGCATTCCTGGCATTTTCATTTTCCAAAGTTTTATCTGAGAAGCTAGTGTATTAGCTTTAATGGCATCTAATACAGAAGGCGCATTCCCCAGCTCTACTCCATACCATTCATTGTGGCGTTTTAGATTTTTCATAATTCTAGCTGGATTATCATCCGTCCAATCAGATAGTATGAGAACTAAATCATGATCGTATTCGAGCTGCTCCTCGATCGGATCGACAATTATGCTTCCGTATACCCCTTTTTGCTCTTGAAATCCAGTATGAGAATGGTACCAGTATGTTCCTGATTGAATTAATGGAAAATCATATTGTTGTATTGCTCCAGGTTTGATGGGCGGGGTAGTCAAATATGGAACTCCATCCATATAATTCGGTAACAACAAACCATGCCAATGTACCGATGTTTGAGTGGTTAGATTGTTTTTTACTCGAATTACAGCATGTTTGCCTTCTTTAAAATGTAATGTAGGTCCTGGCACTGATTCATTGAAAGCCATTGCTTTACGATCTTTACCTGAGTAATTAACTTTAAGTTCACTTACTGTTAAGTTATAAATGATGCTGTCGCCTTTTATGATTGGGTGTAATTCTTGAGCGTTTGAGACCGTAGCTAAAAATACAATAGCCACAGTGAGTAGATATCTCATTGTATTAATAAATTTTTATTGATTGATGTTTGAAAAGAGCGAAAAGTCTAAGCTCGCTACATCAATAAAGACTGATATTTGATAAAGAGTTGGGGAGGGGGATGATTGGATGCAAAGGAATATAAATTATGTTCACTTATTACATCACTTATTTGTGGATAATTAATATCCAAATTTCCAACAAAAGGTGCTAAAATCTTAGTTTTTGAAGGAATATGAATTGATGCTAAAGAAGTATCTGATGATTTGAGGCATACACATTCCATAAGTGTTTGATGGGTAAGTGAATAGCGTATTTCATCAGTACCTGACTCGCAATGATCAGATGTTCTTTCATCCGCTTGATGTTCACCATTCATCATATCCATCGTGTGATTCATGGATGAATATGGGGTTGCTTCTGGCATCTCCATCATGTCACAGTTTGTAAGCAATAAGCAATGAGATAAGGCTGGTATAACAATGTTAAGAGCCATAACCATGCTTACAAAAGCTGAAATAACTGATATAGAATGTTTAAACTGCATTATGATAATTTAATCAATTAAACTAACAGATTTCAATCGTAAAGAATTTCCTATTACGGAAACAGAACTTATACTCATAGCCATTGCTGCTACCATAGGGGATAGAAGTGCTCCAAGAAAGGGATAAAGTAGTCCAGCAGCTATTGAAACACCAAGTACATTGTAAATCAAAGCGAAAAAAAGATTTTGTTTGATGTTCCTCATGACCGATTTGCTTAATGTTATTGCTTTATATATTGCAGATATATCTCCGTGTAATAATGTAATATCAGCAGACTCAATTGCAATATCAGTACCCGAATCCATAGCAATTCCAATATTTGCTTGTGCTAGAGCTGGTGCATCATTAGTTCCGTCACCAGCAACCGCAACGGTAAGTCCAGCTTCTTGAAGCTGAATAACTTTATCAAATTTGTGAATAGGCAAACATTTAGATTGGTGCTCTTTAATTCCCAACTGATGTGCCACATCACTTACAACACTTTCTTGATCACCAGAAAGCATGACTACATGAATATTATTTTCAAGTATATTATTTATTGCGTTGTAAGCCAATGGCTTAATTTTATCATTTATTGAAAAATAACCAATAACATCATTTTCTACTTTAAGCCAAGAGATACTTTTATTTTGATCTTTGGTATGAATTTCTTTTCTAGGTTTGATGAACGTATCATTGCCTAGTCGAATACTTTTGTTTTTGATCGTTCCCTGTATTCCTTCTCCTGAAGTACTTATTACTTTATCAGCTTCAAGTAATTCTATATCAGCATCATTAGCTGCTTCAAGAAAAGCCGATGCTAATGGATGTTCACTGTAAGCATTTAAGGATGCAGCCATTTGAAGCACTTCATGCGTCGAACATTCAGAATCTAACACTTCAATAGAATCAATACTTGGTTTTCCTTCGGTAACAGTTCCAGTTTTATCAACAATAAGAACATTGATGGACTCAAGTTCTTCCAATATGGTTGCATTCTTGATCAATATACCATACTCGGTTCCTTTTCCCATTCCAACCATTACAGACATTGGGGTGGCAAGACCAAGAGCACATGGACAAGCAATGATGAGCACGGCAATCGCATTCATAAGTCCATATTGTAATGTTGGTTCTGGTCCAAATAGTACCCATAGTAGAAATGTTATGATTGAACACATTAATACTGCTGGCACAAAGTAACTTGAAATACGATCTGCAAGGTGTTGTATAGGCGCTCTACTTGCGCTTGCTTTTTTAACTACTTCAATAATTTGTGCAAGTAAGGTATCGCTTCCAATTCTGTCAGCAACTATATCGAAACTAGTGGTTGTGTTTATGGTTCCAGATATAACTTTTTCGCCCTTTTTCTTAGTCACTGGCATGGGCTCTCCAGTAATGGTTGATTCATCAATAGTGGCTTCCCCTGAAAAAATATAGCCATCCACAGGAATTTTATCCCCAGGTTTTATTCTTAGGCGATCTCCAATTTGGATTTCATCAACCTTAATGAATTCCATTAAACCAGATTCCGAAATTCGGATAGCATCTTGAGGTGATAGTTCTAATAAAGCTTTAATAGAGCTATTTGTTTGTGAATGAGCCTTAGCCTCTAACACTTGCCCAACTAATACTAAAGTTAAGATCACTACACTAGTTTCGAAATACAGAAATACATGACCATCCATATTTTTAAACTCAGTAGGAAAAACGGTTGGAACTATGAGTCCCATAAAACTAAAAAGCCAAGCAATACCAGCACCTATTCCAATTAAGGTGAACATATTTAACTTCCAAGTAATTAATGATCGCCATGCACGCTCAAAAAAAATTCTTGTACTATAAAAAATCACAGGAATAGTGAGTATACATTGTATCCAGTTCCAAATAGCGATATCAAATATCATATATAATGGATTATTTGGTATCATTTCAGACATTGCAATCATAAAAATAGGAAGGGTACATGCTGAACTCACCCATAGTTTCTTTTTTAGATGCTGATAATTTGCCTGCTCAACATCACCCACTGTATTTGAAAGCTCTGGAACTAGATCCATTCCGCATATGGGGCAATCTCTTAGACTATCGTATAGTTTGTCACCCTCGCACCGCATAGGGCAATAATATTTCCCAGTTTTTGCTTCTTCAGGTATTTTTTCTTTTTCAATGGGTGCATCCTCTACATTTCGAATGCGATAATGATCACCATCTTCTTTGAGTGAATTCTGTAAATCAATGAGATTTACATTTCCAGAAATCTGTGCTTCTGCTTTATCTAAAAGTACTTGTACTTGTTCAACCCCCTTAACCTTTGAAAGAATTTCTTCAACATGACCTCGACAGCCATTGCAAGTCATGCCATCAATATTGTATGTCTTTTCCATAGTAATCTAATTTGATATCGAAACATCGGAAAAAACCGCATGTAAGACTGTATAGAATTATAATGAATGTGTGTAATGTTTTTGAATACCAGATATATTATTTAATTCTCAAAGCCATTCCCAAGAAAGTGGAAATCTATATCAATGAAAATACCTGTGTTTCAGATATCAAGATTCCTGCCTTCGCAGGAATAACTAATTATGGTATTAGGTGCATTGGAAGTACTATAACTTATCGATAGCTTTTCGAGGTTTATCCATAAGATTCCTGAATTCAGTTGGAGTGAGACCTGTTTCGGCTTTAAATTGATTGGACAGATATTGTGAACTGCTATAACCTAATTCAAAAGCGATCTCAGAAATGGTCTTATCACCATAAATCAGTAACTCTTTGACTCGTTCAATACGTTGGAGAATAACATATTTTTCAATGGTTCGACCTTCCACTTTCGAGAACAGCGAGCTTAAATAGGAATAGCTCTTTCCTAACTCTTTCTCTAGAAATGCAGAAATATTCATTTGTTCTATCTCACTAGATGCGTGATGAACATGCTGAATAACCATTGTTTTAATTAAGTTGATGAGTTTTGATTGATCATCATCAATCAATTCAAAGCCTTCTTTTGCTAGTAAAATGGCAATGTTTTCGGAATATAACTTAGAACTTGTTTTAATGTGTACTTTACCTAATTCGATGGAAATTACAGTGTATCCTTCGCTAATTAACAGGGCATGCACTATTTTAATGCATCGGTCGCATACCATATTTTTTATGTGCAATTGATAGCTAAACATGCTTAAGTATAACTCATAAAAAGATAATTTAGAATTGCAGCTGCTTAAAGATTCACCTAGTTTTCAAAAAAATTTATTTCATGAAAAATTTAATTTCTCCAATTTTATACTGTTTTGTTTTTCTATCAATTACCGCATGCGCTCAAACGATGGATAGCACTTATCCTGATGGATTTAATGATCCATTTCCAATCTATGAAAAAGCTCTAGGCGATTTTACACACCCCATTTCATCTGAAGATGAAACAGTACAAACCTACTTCGATCAAGGCTTTCAAATGATGTATGCATTTACCACAGAAGACGCTGCTCGTTCTTTTCGTGAAGCTTGGAAATTAGACCCCGAATGCGCTATCTGTTATTGGGGAGAAGCTTGGGCATGGGGCTCTTATCTTAATGGACGCATGAAAGCCGAAGATTCACCTCGAGCGTATGCTTCCATACAGAAAGCTATTGAATTAGCAGATGCAGGATTTGCATCAGAAAAAGAGAAAGCATTCATAAACACCATGGCAGTTCGGTATGCGGTTGATTATGTAGAAGAAGAACAAAAAAAGCGAGATAGTTTATATGCAGTTGCATCAGGCCGTTTATATGAAAAATATCCTAATGATCTAGATGCAGGCACATTGTATGGAGAAGCTTTATTTCTACTAGAGCCAAGACGTGGATACCGAGATATTATTGATGAAGATGTGATAAAAATTCATCAAGTATTAGAAAGTGTGTTAGCCAAAGACATTAAGCATCCAGGAGCATGTCATTTATATATTCATGCCACCGAATCAACTACACAACCAGAAAAAGCAGAGGCCTGTGCCGAATTTATTGGAACCTCTATTCCTGGGGCAAGTCATATTAATCATATGCCTTCGCATACATGGAATGAAATGGGACGATGGGGTGATGCGGTTACTGCTAATATTATGGCTTGGCATTCCGATCAGAAAGAAGCAGTTGGAGAGGGATTTGCCATTTATCCGAGCCACAATCTTCATATGCTCGTATTTGCTGGCGCTATGGATGGTCAAGGTGGAGTTTCCAATCAAGCGGCACGTGATTACACCAAATTAACGGGTAACAATATGTATGAACTTCAATCTCTAATTCGATTTGGTCGCTTTGATGAGGTATTCCGAATTCAAGAACGCTCCTCATATGATGTTGCAGCTGGAATGTTTGATTTTGCATGGGGATATGCACTCGCCAAAGAAGGGGAGATCGATTCGGCTACATTTTATTTAAACCGATTATTGGATTTGGCGGATTCTACGGAATCTAAGTTTAGATTTCATTCTGGAGCACTTTTGTTAGGTACTGTTTCTGGAATTTTACAGGGGGAACTATCATGGTTAGAGGGAGATACTACATCTGCCATCGAAGCTTTTGAAGCAGCGGTGGAATTGGAAGATCAGTTAGATTATGATGAACCTGAACCCTTAATTTTTGCAGCACGCCATTGGTTAGGTGCGCTATACATAGACATCAAAGAGTTTAAAAAAGCCGAAGAAGTGTATCGCATGGAACTGGAAGATCACCCAAATAATGGATGGTCATATTATGGATTACTCCAAGCTTTGGAAGGCCAGGGGATAGAAGACGCGGAACTAAAAGCTAAGTTTGCTGCTAGTTGGGCAAGGTCAGATACTTGGATTAGAGGAAGTAGGTTTTAGTTTTGATCATACGGTATGGTGGATAAGGCAGTGATTCTTGGTTTCAACGAAAATACACGTGATATTACATTTGGGTTTGGAAAATATGTAAGACTAGGTTTTTATGCAGTATCTAATCCAGAAAGTTCGAATTTTATATAGAGTTATGTATGAACAATAAAAATTTCGTGTGTGAGAATATTCGGAAAACTTTAATAGTTACGATTTTATTTTACTTAGTATGTAGTAGTATTCTATTTATTATGCTATATATGGTTTTTATGCAACCAGAAACAAATGATAAAGTATTATATCATTTTGGTATAATTCTATTTATCGATTTTATCATTTTCAATTATTGTGAAAGCCATTCAAAATATATGTTGAAAAAAATTAATAAAACCAATGATTCACAGTTAAATGATTCGTTAGTTTTATATTTAAAACATAAGGAGGCATGTAATGATTTTGAGAAAAATAAATAGCATAATTATCACATTAACTCATGCTTCTTTAATTATTCCCATATTATTATCGTTGTTGCAAATTTTTTCAGTTAAAATTAATAATGATATTTTAGTAAGTATTACTTTGATATTAATTATTTGTTCTCTAGATATTTATTCAGTAAACAGATACTACTATAAAAAAGAAATTTTACCAATAATATTTTGCAGCTTATTATTAGCAATTGGTTTTGATTTAAATGGTTTGAAGTTTATTCCCTCTCTTTTAATTGAAATTCCTTTAAGTTTTTCTAATACTGGAGATATATTGTTTGGCTTATTTTTTAATACACCATCGTTATTAATTAATACTAGTTTAAATGAATTCTATTTTGTAAATGTGACAATTAATTTATTCATGATTATTCATATAATATTATTGTTGGTTGAATATAATTCAATCTCGTTGCGTAGCTCCGCTGCGCAACGTACCGATGGATCGGAAGAAGCTCCAGCTTCCAGTGGTTACTGAATAGCTTTAAGTTTGGCGGCCTTTATAAAATTATCGATGGTAAGCAGGAGGGAATTGCGGTATGGTTAGGGCTTCCCAATAGATTTCTTGGCGCAACACCAATGTGAAGACTCTTTTCCCGATGAATAGGGAAAGGAGTGACTCTAAAAAGGTAATTGTATAATGGTCATCCAGAATACGATTTATGGGGTGAAGAATCTGCACAATGTAGATTTAGCACATATTCCTGTTTATGCATACTGTTTCGTTGATCCCAGGTTACCATATAGCAAAGCCATGCACCACAGATGCTGAATTGCTTCAGCATGACTACGATAAAACCCATCCTAAACCACCCCGTCGTCATTCTGGACTCCTGCCAAAGGCATCCCACAGGAGATCCAGAATCTGTAAGGAGTGATTCGTTGATCGCAGGCTAGTCGTATAACAAAGCCATGCACTACAGATGCTGAATTAAATTCAGCATGACAACAAAATAGAAAGATATTAAAGCTCTAACCACGAAGCGTAGGATATAAATCAATTAGTTCAGGATTTAAGTTTCTAATAAGTTCCCACTTCCAAGCCTTTTTCCATTGTTTTAGTTGCTTTTCTCTGGCTATTGCATCAGAAATGGTTGCGTGTTCTTCTGCATAAATTAAAACTGTTAACTTATATTTAGAAGTAAATTCAGAACCTTCACCACACTTATGTTGCCAAACTCGATGGCTTAAATTGTTTGTTACACCAATATAAAGTGTGGTTCTTTGAATATTTGTTAATATATAGATATATGCACTTTTCATGTCAATAAGACTCGTTTTAGGGGCATTCCTTACAAAAAAATATGTTGTCATTCTGGACTCCGATCCAGAATCTGTAGGGAATGATTCGTTGATCACAGGCTAGCCATATAACAAAGCCACGCACCACAGATGCTGAATCCCGTTCAGCATGACTACGAAAAAACACATCCTAAACCACTTTGTCGTCATTCTGGACTCCGATCCAGAATCTGTAGGGAATGATTCGTTGATCACAGGCTAGCCATGTAACAAAGCCATGCACCACAGATGCTGAATCCCGTTCAGCATGACAACTTTAAAAATAAACCCCAAACCACCCCGTCGTCATTCTGGACTCGATCCAGAATCTGTAAGGAGTGATTTTTTGATCAAGGGCTAGCCATGTAGTAAAGCCGCCTGTAGATTTCGATCCCGATGAATCGGGATCGAAATGACAAAGATAGAAAACAAAAAAAGAGTTATAAGAAGGAATCGACCAACATATTCATCTGCCACTTCAAGGAATACACACAAAAAAATAAGAACCTAATTATACCGTCAACGACTCTATAAATTCATTGGCTCGTATGTCAATCTCTTTCTTTTTAGTCGCGTCAAACTTATCATAAGTACGAATCAACATACCCAGTCGTGGATTACTCAAGAAAAAATCTCGATGAGTATTCATAAACCGCCAAAAAAGAGCATCCCAACTTTGTTGCCATTCGCCTTTCTGGTAATCACTCATTTTCATCAAATAATTACTGCCACTGATGTACGGTTTAGTGGATAAAAGTCCACCATCCGCAAATTGACTCATGCCATACACATTGGGTACCATCACCCAGTCGTAAGCATCAATAAAAAGCTCCATAAACCAACGATATACTTCATCGGGATCGAATTCGCAAAGTACCATGAAATTTCCAAGTACCATCAATCGCTCAATATGATGACAATATCCCGTTTCTAGTGTTTTTTTGATGGTGATATCAATGGGGGGGATGCCGGTAGTTCCTTCATAAAAAGAAGCGGGTATCTTTCGAGTAAATCCCCAATAATTGGTTGTTCTCTGCTCCGATCCTTTTACCACATACATGCCACGCATAAATTCCCGCCAGCCAATAATCTGTCGAATAAAGCCTTCTAAAGAATTCAATGGAACATCGTTAGCTTGAACAAACTCCATCGTTTTACTAATTACTAGATGCGGGGTAAGGAGTCCAACATTAAGCATAGGGGTTAACACAGAATGATTCAAAAACAACTCGTTTTGAACAATGGCATCCTCATAAGGACCAAATTCATGAAATCGAGTTTCTAAAAATTGTTGGAGCCAAATCTCTGCATCATCAAACGTATTAGGGTAGAGTGGGAATCGATCTAAAGCGCCAAAATTCTCAGAATAATGTGTTAAAGTGTATGATTTGGCTTCGAGATTAAATACATCCTCTGGGGGAAAGGCAATAGCTGGGGGAATCTTCTTTTTAGGATATTTTTTACGATTATCGGCATCGTAGGTCCATTTTCCTCCGGTCGGACTTCCATCATCTTCTAGTAAAAGATTAAATCGCTTTCGTTCTTCTTTATAAAAAGCAGTTTGAAAGTATTTTTTCTTACTTGCTTTGAAAAAACGATCAAGATCGGTTGTTGAATTCAAAAACATGGGAGATTCATGATATATAATCTCTATATCGTTGTATTCCAATCCTTCAGCTAAACGTCGTTCTAACCAATTATCAACGGGATTAATAACATGAACTTGATCGATCTCTTTTTGAGCTACGTATTGAAGTACATCAGAAACAGCATGTGTTTCAGAATAGCTCTCTATATACTCCACTTTTCTACCCAATTTCTCTAAAAAATGCTGATAGAATTTCATCGTCGCCCGATGGTAGGCTATCTTCTGTTTATGAAAGTTAAATTGGTTGAAAAAAAGCTCTTCCTCGACGATGATAAAGGAATTCCCATTATCAATTAGTGGACTTTCTTTAAAAAGTTGATGGGGAAAAACTAAGTTTAGTTGATTCATAATGTGTATTCAAATCATCAAAATTCAGATTCCACTTATTGGATTAAGAATCTTGATTTGATATTTTATTTAAGTCTGGTGCATGGATTTTACATCCTTTTCAAGATGATTCACCTTATTTCTTCTACATCTTTCACTACAATACTTCACTTCATCCCAGCAATTCCTCCATTTTTTCCGCCAGTTAAATGGGCGATGACATACAGGGCACATTTTTGAGGGTAGATGCTCCTTTTTCATTAAAAAAGTTCTGACTGTAATTGTTTCGTTTTCATTTCTTTTTTGCATTTTTTCCAGAACGCAAAAAATGACCGGAAATCACCCTTAACTGAAAACATCCAATCTCTTGGTTCTTCAATGCCTTGGTATTGTTTATTAAAAGGATGTTCTTTGTAATAAATAGGACTGGATTCAGCTTTTTGTTGTAATTCTTCAAAAGAGCCCACGAATACTTGAATTCCTTTTATGTTTGCACTTAAACTTAGGATAAATTCAATGAATGCCTCTGATTTTGGGTATTTCTTAAAATGATCGGGCTCGAGTAGTAGAATTCGATTCGCTTGGATGTCTGACTTCCATTTTGGATCTAAGTTATAGCTATTGTAAACCAACGTTGGTAATGATGCCTCAATCTTGATGGGATCACTTTGGGGGAGTTTAGTTGTTAAATCAAGACTCGTGATTTCCTTTAAAACTCCTGGAACGTTCATTTCTGTAATGTCTTCGTACGATCTATCAAGAAAAGTCCCTTTTTGAAATTTCTTGGTGTATGTGTTGATATTATCCTGATTGGCGATATATTTTTTGTTGCTGTTGGATCCACATACCCATTGCCAGCTTAATGTATTGCTCGCCCAATCTCCATCAAATAGATGGTAATACATCCACTTGGCTGGCTGATACCAATGCGATCTACCCACATTACATGTAATTCCTGCTAGATACATACGATTGTGATTATGCATGTATCCCGTTGTGTAAAGTTCGTCGATAGCCTCATCAATAGCGTAAATCCCAGTATCGGCATCTTGAATTTTCTTTGGGATTTTATAGTGATGTACTGGTTCTTGCGCATGTCTTAGATCAGTATCTATTTCATCGCCTTTATAAATCCATATTTGTTGCCAATAATCTCTCCAGGCTAATTCTTGAATGAATTTTTCGATGGAATAGGGTTTAAATCCTCGTTGCAATACCGATTCAAATACCTCTTTAGTTGAAATAACGCCCCGAGAAATGTAGGGGCTTAAATAAGTGACCGATCCATCAATGAAATTTCTAGATTTTCCATATTTGATGGGTTCGATGGATGCTACTCTTTGATAAATACTCTCTAGGTCAGTCGGGAAGTTCATTTCTGCATTCTACTTTTAAAACGATTTATTTCAGGATTTCTCTTTTCTCGATGTTTCAGGCTTACTCCTTCATTCACTCGTTTGCGCCACAATCGAAAAGAGGATGGTTTTAGAGATGCGCGCATCAATCGAATGGTTTCTTTCTCTGGAATACCGAATTGATGTTCAATGGCATCAAAAGGAGTACGATCTTCCCACGCCATTTCAATAATGCGATGCTTATCTGTGGGATTGATATCATTGGCCGTTTTCATGCATGGATCAACAGATATACTAGAGCATGCCATTCCCAAGGAATGTTAAAAATGCATATTTGTCGATGAGGGTCATTTTCCACCTGCCAAAAAAAATGCGGTTCCTTGCCTTTAAAAAGACGATTACCGACTTTAGTTCATGCTTAAACTAGATGATACATGGGACTTTATTAGACGATATGAATCAGAAGAATGACAAAATGCAAAGAATAGATAGGAGCAGTGCTCCTGTGAATGTCCCGCAGCAGAGTTACGGAACTAGGGCAAATTTTAAAAATACCTTTAAAAACAGATGTTATAGAAAATGAATAGAGCATTAATGATAACTTTATTGTTACTCATAATTTTTTTAACAGCCTGTCAAAAGTTTTATCCAAATGCAGAAAGAGTATTTATTCTAGAGAATGAAATTTACTATACTGCAAAACTAGATAAGAAAACTGCTCTTTATAATATTGATGGTCATTTAGTAAAAATTTTAGATTTCAAGCCTGATATAATCTTTAATGACCTTGATTATTTTAAATATGATGTCAATTCTGGCGTGCTAATAAGCTATAATGACAGTCTAATAAATATTATTGATGAGCAAATTTTGAGTGTATCTAATGGATCAATTTTTATGATAGGGCATAATGAGGATACGTACATATACAACTTTTTTGATAATGATACACTTTTTCTAAATCATCAAGAGTCTTATGAACAAGTTTTTAGAGACTCAAGTCAACATTATTTTATTATTAGTGTGAATGATTCTTTAAAAATATTTAAGGATAATTTTTCATTAGCAAAAATTATTCAATCAAGCTCAAAGAATTTTCTCCATCATGGGAAATATGGATTAAATATAATACAATTAGAAAATGGGGTGATTAAAACTAATAAAAATTTAATTACTCTTGAATCGAAATATGATTCCATACTATCATACGAAAGAATTCGTAATCAAGATTTTTTTCTGCTAAAAAAAAATGATATGATTTACTTAATTGATGAAAAAGGTTTTATTCAAAAAAGTTATCAGTATAAGCAGGGGTATTATAAAATAATTAGTTTAAATGGAGATATACATGTTGGTATACTAAAATCCAATTTATTCCAAGTAAAAGGTAACCCGACACAATTTTTTGATCAGTTATATTTTGATACATACGAGATATCAATAATTTTTGATCAAGGTATGTACATAGTTTATAATACATTAAATGAAAATAAAATATTGTGTAATACTAGCCCAGGATATAACCCAATTCATCCTAAAGTAATGAGTTGTATGTCAGAAAGTGAGATAATTTATTTTAATTCATACCTAGATATTATATTCAATATTGAAAAAAAACATTTCCTTGATTTTAAATATAAAGATGGGTTCGGTTATCTACTAAAAAGTAATCAGAATTCTAAAATACAATTGATTCAAATCAATCTTGAAAATTTGACCCAACCTCATTCAAACATCTAACCTAGTTACGAAGCTCATCTCCGTAACAGATCAGGCATGAGCTTAATAGGGCTATGGAACTAGGGCAAAGGTATCAAAGTTGGCCGAAAAATCTAACTATGGATGAAGCCATAAGAAATTTAAAGAATAATGCTCATTGGATAACCATAAAAATAAAAGAAGGATATAAAATCTTTGATATTGGTCCAGACATAACAGGTTAGTCAAATGGATCAATTTGGTATAAAGTAGAAAAAGCAATTTTAGAACACTGCAATTATCCCGTAAGTAAAATAAAACCTAAAACCATTAAAATGGAAGATAGAACAATTCAAGTTGCAATAGATCAATTTAAATTTTTAATTAAGGAGTATTCTTTTGAGTTATATCAAGAAATAGATACAGACTGGGGTTGGAAATTAGGTTATAAAAATTCAACTACTGGTGTATTGATTAAATACGAATATAGAGAAGCTTATCTATTTATTAGCGTACATATGCTTGAAGATGGTCAAATTCTTAAATCACCAAGAAGCATAGATGACAATACTAAAATTTTTGGATTTAGCTTAGATGATATTATTCGAATTGAACATAAAACTGATCTTCTTGCTCCATTATTTACCTACGATTCTACTTCAATATTTCAAAATAATGAAGATGGATTTTCAAAATATATAAAAGCATTCGCTGTTAACTTAAAAAAATATGGATATAAAATTTTGAATGGAGATTTTGATATCTTTCCACAAATTGAAAAAATCGTTAAACTTAGAGCAAAGAAATATAAATAAATTAATCTCACCGATCATTTAACCTAGTTACGGAGCTCATCTCCGTAACAGATCAGGCATGAGCTTTAATTATATGATACTTGGGACTTTATTAGACGATATGAATCAGAGGAATGACAAAATACAAAGTATAGATAGGAGCAGAGCTACGGAACTAGGTCAATTGGTAATTATAAAAAATTAAAATGTATTTTGAAGATATTTACAATAAGATAGCTCCCTTATGGAAACAAGAGTTTTCATTAGATGGCATTGAAGAAACGGAAACGTATATCGAAGATATAAGTAATGAATGGAATAGGTTAGATAATGAATTAAGAAAGAGCAATTATTCTTGGTGGGAATTCTCGATGCTTTATGCAATATATCAAGTTTTAAGTGATTTTGGCGAAAAAAAGTATAAGAAAGAGAAGATTGATTCTTTAACTTTTGATGAAGTGCCAGTAGCTTTATTTGAAAAAAAGTTTAGAGAAAACATGGAACCTGAAGATGAGTTTGAGGGCAACGAAGAATACCTTAGCAGATATAAAGGTTTTAAAAACCCACCTAGTCTCGGCATGTGAACGAATAAAAAACCTGCCAATGCGAGCAGGTAGGCTAGCTTCCCGAATCTTCGGGACATTAATTTGTTTGGTGCTACTAAAGGGCTTTAAGTTTGGTAGCTGTAAAAATAGATTCCAAAACCACCCCGTCGTCATTCTGGAAATTGCTGGGCATCCCCATGGGATATCCAGAATCTGTAGGGAGTGATTTGTTGATCAAGGACAAGGCATATAGCAAAACAGATGGTTAGATTTCTCTCCCGATGAATCGGGATCGAAATGGCAAGGAAATGGAGCAATAAACAAAAAGGAAATAATTAGTAATAAAATATCATGAAATGGTACTCAGCTAAAACAGTTTTTAGAACTACATGCTTTAATATCCCCAAATCTCAGGATATATTTTTTAGGGATGACATTGATTTAGTAGAAGAAAGAATAGTCTTAATAAGGGCGCTATCTGAAGATACTGCTATTAAAAAGGCTGAAAAAGATGCTAAAGAATATGAATATGAATATGAGAATTCATATGGACAGATTGTCAAAACAAAGTATATGGAGTCTTTAGATATAATTGAGCTATATGATGAACCTGAAGATTTGATAGAAGTGTATTCTTCAACAAGAATTTATCCTAGATCGCTGGAAAACGAAGCAATTATTGATCAAATATTAGGGCCTGTTGAAAATGAAAGTGACAGGAAATCAAGAAAAATATTCTCTAATACTAATCTAATTTAGATTTGCTTCGGTTTTAAGATACATTAGTGAGAAAATGAATCCCTCTTAATGGTCTTAGAAAACTAAAACATCCAGAGTCTTGGCATTTAGTTGGGCTTTTTTGTGTTGAGAAGAAATACATTTAACCTAGTTACGGAGCTCAGCTTCGTAACAGATCAGGCATGAGCTTAAACTAGATGATACATGGGACTTTATTACACGATATGAATCAGAGGAATGATAAAATACAAAGAATAGATAGGAGCAGAGCTCCTGTGAATGTACCGCAGCAGAGCTACGGAACTAGGGCAAAAGTACCGGCGTGTTTTTAATGTTAGAATTGCATAAAATACATAGTAGGTTAAAGTCAAAGGAACGGGTATTTCTGGATAGCATAAATGAGATGTCACTCTTTCTGATATTAATAGAAGAGTTGTTAAATATTGATGAGGCTCAAATAGATATTGAAAATTCATCATACACTCAAAATGATATGGATATTAACTTGGTACTAGTAGGGATGAAAAATCATTGTAAAATCTATTTTGAAGTTGTTTCTCCTAATATTGTTGATATCCAACTTGGAAGTGGCGGAGAATTTTTGTTCATGCAAGAAATAACAACTATTGATGATAGCCATAAATTTAGACAAGCGATCCGGGACTTATTAACAAGCTCAATTGAAGAAAAGGTTGTTTGCTCTAACGGGAATATAGCCAGTGTGACCTACAAAGTTCTCCACAACATAGGCGAGAATAATATAAAACAAGAATACTCTTCATTCTTTAAAATGACATGGCCGTGGGAAAAAAAGGTGATTAAAGAAAATGTATATAATAGTTGGATTTAATGTCTTTCTCCTCGTCCCGCAGCAGAGCTACGGAACTAGGGCAAATCAAAATATTGATGATTAATTACAAAAATAAATACGTTGTAGTTATTGGTTTACTGTTAGTGTGGTTATTGGCAGATGGTGTAAATAAATTTCTTCATTCAAATGATGATTTTAATGATGCTAGTTTTGTTCTTTTTTATGAAAATAGTCTGAACGAAGAAATTTCAGATTATCGTACTGATCGAGGAATGATGTTTTTACATTTTAAAGGTAATATTAATGCTGAATACGCTATTTGGCCTTTGGGAAAAAAGACTAATAGGATATTTAATAGAATTGAAATAGGTGATTCTCTTTTTAAGGAATCTAACAGTGAGTTTTTTTATCTAAAGAAGCAGGATTCTACTGTCTTTAAATATGAAATAAGTACTTTTTTTAAAAACTAACTTCCACAACAGTACATTCTATATCGATATCAAAAGGCTTTTGGCTCAATAAATGATAGATTTTTGCAATATCAATTAACCTAATTACGGAGCTCAGCTCTGTAACAGACCAGGCATGAGCTTTAATTAGATGATACTTGGGACTTAATTACACGATATGAATCAGAGGAATGTCAAAATGCAAAGAATAGATAGGAGCAGAGCTACGGACTAGGGTAATCGAGAAATATCTCCAAAAAAAATTTTGAAATATTTTACTCTTATTTATATAACTTTAATTTTATGCTCAAAGAAGCTATTCCAAAAGGTTATATAGTAGTTGGTCCTTTGTACGATATGAAAATTTTAGGCCCTAAAGAGGATTAATTATGGAAGAGTTATTATATAAGTTAATTAATGGATTGTTAATTTTTGTTGGGAGTGTATTCGCACTTTTTGTGGTATATATTTTCTTATCCATTCCTTTTGAAAATATAAGATATAATTGGAAATTTTCAGGGGGTTATCATCCCCCAGCTTTTTCAAAATCAATAGAAGAATCAAAGAAAAGAAATGTATTTATTGGTTTCTTAGAAATGGATATTGAGTATGTAGATTCTTTGAAGAACGATGTACAATTATCTGCAGAAAAAATATGGATCGAACAAGCTTGGAATTATTCAGCTTGGCATTACAAAACCCATATATCGGACTCAAATAGATACAGTTTATATTTTGAAAATCCTTCTTTACTTAATTTATATTTGGGTGATATAAATAGAGAAAAATTTCATAGAATGCGGGCTATATATCAGGATTCGAGTTATGATCACTACACCTATTGGACAAAAAGGAGTAGAATTCACGGAAAAATTAAAACTAATTCCATAGATTCTATTTATATCAATTTGTATGAAGCTAAAAGAGAAAACTCTGATTTTTTTTCTAAGGAGTACACGAGTCTTATTGCGACTATTAATTTAAAATTGATTGAGTAAATACCCCAACCTAGCACAAATGCAAAGAATAGATAGGAGCAGAGCTAAGGAATGAAGGCAAACGTATGGACTACCCTATGTAGTTAGTGCTAATCCTTCACAATTTATGGATCTCAAAAGAATTATAATTTATAATACATGTAGTCTCTGGCGTGATGCTACTGGACATGCAACGCTTTGGAATGGAAGTAAGCGTTTAGGAGGCAATTATTCACACAGCTATTTTTTAAATAAAGGAGTAGGAAAATTATGGTTTACCGAATAACTGGTATATTAATTTCTTTAGTAATTTCATCAATTCTATTTGTAATTGCTTCGAAAGAAAGAGTAACCGGCTCAGTTTCAGATTTAAATATTGAACATATAAATCAGAAGAAATATGCAATTATTCGGTGTTTGTATTTGGTATTAGATTTCGACGAGGAAAGTATCGTTCAAGAAGGAAGCAATGGTATATATGTAAATAGGGGTAATGATCCTATAAATAATTTTGAAAAGATATATGAGTATGTTGATAAATTATATGAAATTGATGATTTTTATTATAACAGTAAGCATGGAAGAAGGATATTTTATCCGACGGTTGACGCAAATAATGCAGTTCTAAAAGCAGTTAATTACGCTGATGAAATGGGGTTCTGGATATATAATCAAGGCTCCAAAGCAAAAGTTCCGGTTCTAAATACTAATATTGGAACGTTAGGTAACGGGTAACCAACAAATGTTATTAATATTTATCGAAAACGATCAGGAGACCTTCATGGTTCACCTGGGTCTAATTGAAATAATTATTTAAATGGATATTACTCAAGAAATTTTGAAAGCTCTAAATGAAGAAACATTATGGTCTGTTTCTGAGTTTTATGAGGTAAAAACAATTATATCAAATCATGTCTTTACGGTCTCTTTTTGGGAGGGTGACGAAAAATGGGCCTCAATTGGATTTAATAATCAATTGATTGGATATATTTGGAGTTCTTACCCGTTAATAATTATTAAAAAACCATTTATAAATAATATAAAGCGCTTGTTAAGTAAATTTACTTATATAAATTTTATTAATGCAGAGTCGTTTAGCGATGAAATTTATTTAGCTAATAGTTCAATTTTGCAAAAGACTCTGATTGGGTTTGACATATCAAGTTTTTTTAGCTTAGAAGACTTTATCTTTTATACGAATTAACCAACTGATGGTGTAATAGGAATGTGGTGGGTTGTAAATCCTAAAGATGTTGAGCATGGACCATATAATTATTCCACGATGCCCTCAATCTAGCGCAAGCATATGAACGATAAAAACTGGCGTCCCGAAAGCTTTCGGGATGCCTTTTTTTACCCCCACCTAGTCTAGGCATGTGCTTAAAAAACCTACTTATGCAGGTAGGCAGGTGGGTTTAGGGAAGATTTGGGATGCCTTGTTTGGTTGGTGCTACTAAAGGGCTTTAAGTTTGGTAGCTGTAATAAAATTATCGATAGTAAGCAGCAGAGAATTGCGGTCGGGTTCGGGGAGGTGTTGTATTTCCTCTAACCGCTTTAAGGTTTGCTTGTCCACCTCTATCGAAGACTTGCCTACTAAAAATCTATACTTATTTCTAAGACTTCTGCGATATTTATAATTTGTATGGTTATGCAGATTTAAATATTCTTAAAAGAATATATTTTGGTTCACGTATTTGGTTTAAGGTTGGATCGATATATTGGGCTGGGAGAAGTATAAATTTTACTAGAGAATTTTAATTGATTTTTAAAATGACGTATCCATTTGATTATCCAGTTTTATTATTTGATAAATATTCATTTAATGTCTATTTGAATGAAGATGAGCTCACACAAACAACTTCTGCTGGGTTAAAAAGTGGATTATTTACTAATGTGAAATTGATTGATAGTACAGGAAAAGCTTGGAAAGTTGTACGCGGAAAAAAGGTGAGAGGGGTTGGTCTTTTTAGAGGCTACAATATATTTTTTAACCAAAAAATTAGGATTGAATTAGAACTGAAAAACACAAAATCTGAATTATCGCTTGATAGTATCAAACAGGAAGTGATAAAAAATTTAAAAAAGGATAGACATTTTTGGGAATCAGGTGGAAGCTTTGAATTAATAGTTTCTATAGTAGAAAACCAAAAAACGATAAAAGGTTTATTTAAGTTTTTATATGAACTTTGGAATAAGAAATCACCAATATAAGGTTTTATTTTATTTATTTGCTTTAGTGTTTCCAGAATCAATTATTGGACAACAAGTTAACCTAGTTACGGAGCTCGGCTCCGTAGCTGATGTGGGAGGCTCCTGCCCCCAATCTAGCGTAGGCATTTGAAAGAAATAAACCTGTTTATGCAGGCGGGTTTCGGGAAGATTTGGGATGCCTTGTTTGGTTGGAGCTACTGAATAGCTTTAAGTTTGGGGGCTATAAAAAACACATTCCAAACTACCCCGTCGTCATTCTGGACGTGATCCAGAATCTATAAAGAGTGATTCGTTGATCGTAGGCTAGCCATAAATCAAAGCCACGTACCACAATACAGTGTGTTTTTTAAATACAGATGTGTAGCTAGAAAGTTTAATATAAAAGCGCTAATGAATTTTATATTGAATTCATTTTTGATACATTGTAAATGCAATATTACTTCATAAAAAAAGAAAACAATGGTAACCATACTACGAAAAGGAGCTACCAAAAAAAGCATTACTACGATGTTAACTAAACTAACGAAACAAACAAAACCGAAAGGAGTTAATGCGTTTCACTTTGTAGGAAAAATCAACTTAAATGAAGATGCTTTAAGTATTCAGAAATCTCTTCGAGATGAGTGGAAATAAGTTATTTATAGATACTAATATTGTTTTATATCTACTGAATGGAGATCAAACATTAGCCGAATTACTCCATGAAAAGCAATTGTATATCTCATTTATCACAGAACTTGAATTATTAGCTTATCAGGGCATTACAGAGGGAGAACAAAAAATTATTGAGGATTTTGTGAATCAATGCAAGGTAATAACGCTTAATAATTCCATTAAAAAAGAAACTATTAGAGTGAGAAAACACTATAAAACAAAGCTCCCCGATAGTATAATTATTGCTAGTGCATTGTATTTGGATTTACCTTTAATTACCTCAGATGTTGAATTCAAAAAGGTTGAAGAACTGACCTTAATACAATATGAATACTAGTAAATACAAAATCTAAGAATGTGCTTAAAGCTTAGGAATAGATTTCTTGGCGCAACACCAATGTAAAGACTCTTCTCCCGATGAATCGGGATCGGAGTGACTCTAGAAAGGTAAGTAGGCATGCAAGTCATCCAATAGTAAATAGTAAAGCTTCCAAACCATAGTTACCGTCATTCCCTCGAAAGAGGGAATCTAGATGTATATAAAAATCGATGCTTGCTTAACCATCCAGATCCCGGCTTTCGCTGCGGGATGACTTATTAATAAAGAACCTAGCGAGTAATGGTCATTCCCGCGTAGGCGGGAATCTAGATGCATAAAAACTTTAGTCTTACCCAAAACCACCCCGTCGTCATTCTGGAAGTTGCAGGGCATCCCTACGGGATATCCAGAATCTGTAGGTAGTGTTTCGTTGATCACGCGCAAGCCACATAGCAAAACAGATGGTTATATTTCTCTCCCGATGAATCGGGATCGAAATGACAAAGAAAGAAAATAAAAAACTAAAACTGAGATTTTTATAATTCAAGTGCAACGAAAAACCGAACACGTATTCTTGAATGAATGAAATTATTCATTAACTATTGAGCTCAATTTCTTATGATTTTGTATATACGCGAATCTATGATGATTTAGGTCTTTTAACAGGAATTTATTAGAAGTACCTTCTAGCCCAAATCTGTTTATGCCTTTGAAGAAAAATCCAACCGCAGCTTTACCTTTCATTTTCATTACCATTGTTCTGGACACTGTAGGGCTAGGAATTATCATACCTGTAATTCCTGCTTTAATTATGGAATTAACAGGAGAGGGGTTAGGTAAAGCCGCTATGTATGGTGGATGGTTAATGTTTGTATACGCATTCATGCAATTTCTTTTTGCTCCTATCATTGGGGGATTAAGCGATCGATTTGGAAGACGACCTGTCTTATTACTTTCTTTGGCTGGTTTTGGGATAGATTATCTAATTGTTGGATTTGCACCATCTATCGCTTGGCTGTTTGCGGCACGTATATTTGCTGGAATATTTGGAGCCTCGCATACAACTGCAACGGCATATATTGCAGATATTAGTTCCCCAGAGAAAAGAGCACAAAATTTTGGATTAATTGGAGCCGCTTTTGGCTTAGGTTTTATCTTAGGTCCCGTGATCGGAGGTGTACTCGGGGAATATGGGTCTAGAGTACCATTTTTTGCATCGACTGGATTAGCATTCGTGAATTGTTTGTATGGTTTTTTTATTCTTCCCGAGTCTTTAAAAGTAGAACATCGCCGTTCTTTTGATTGGAAAAGATCTAATCCTCTTGGATCACTTCTTCAGATTAAGAAATTCCCTGCAATCGCTGCCCTCGTTCTTGTATATTTCATACTTCACCTCTCTCATCATGCCACACAATCTACTTGGACTTATTTCACAATGTTTCAATTCGATTGGAATGAAGCTAAGATTGGATTGTCCTTAGGTATTGTTGGTCTTTGTGTTGCTGTGGTTCAAGGTGGATTAACACGAATAATTATTCCTAAAATTGGAGAAAAAAATTCAGTTTTTATAGGGTTATTGTTTTATACCTTCGGTTTTCTAGGATTTGCCTTGGTATCTACCGAATGGTTGTTTTTGATAATGATCATCCCTTTTTCATTAGGAGGATTCGCAGGACCAGCCCTGCAAGGAATTATTTCAAATGGAGTAGCTGATAACCAACAAGGGGAGCTACAGGGTGCATTAACCAGCTTAATTAGTTTGACTGCAATTATTGGTCCTCCTATGATGACTGGATTATTTGGATACTTCACATCAACCAACGCTATTTTTCAATTACCAGGAGCAGCTTTTATCGCGGGTTCCGTATTATGTTTTGGTTCTTTCATAGGGGCTGTATTTGTAATTAAAAGAAAAAGAATTGAACCTTCATCAAACTGAAAACACACGATTTTTATTAGAAAAACATCGAGAAACAGTGTATTTTTAAACATTGACCAATTATAGATCATAGAGCCGACAGTGCTTTTTTATTTTATTAGAACAACAAGAAAAAAGAATGAGTAAAGTTCAATATTTATCACAAGAAGGATACGACAACTTAGACGCTGAATTAAAGGACTTAAAAACGAGAGGAAGAAGGGAAATTGCAGCTGATATCGCTGAGGCACGTGCTAAAGGTGATTTGAGCGAAAATGCTGAATATGATGCAGCTAAAGAAGCCCAAGGTCATATGGAAGATCGTATTACCAAACTAGAAGATATATTAGCGAATGCACGAATTATTGATGCTAAAGACTTAGATCTAACGAAAGTTCGAATACTTACTAAGGTGACTATCTTAAACAAAAAGGTGAATAAAGAAATGCAATATACATTGGTTTCTGCGAACGAGGCTGATTTTGCAAAAGGAAAGATATCTGTAGATTCACCCATCGGAAAAGCACTTTTAGGAAAAGAAATTGGCGAAACCGTTGAGGTTAAGGTACCAGCAGGTTTGTTAGAGTTAGAGATTAAAAATATTGAAATCTAACGAGGTACTCGATGAAACGACTCATCGATGTGTATGTTTATCGGATGAATTCTGGCTTTCCTGAATTCCTTCTTCTTTTACGCTCCAAGAATAAAATCTATGCAAATCAATGGAGAATGGTAGGAGGAAAGGTTAAGGAGAATGAAACCTATTGGAAAGCTGCACTTCGGGAGTTAAATGAAGAATTAGGTTTAAAGCCTGATAAATTTTGGGTTATTCCCTCTGTTAACACCTTTTATGAGTCAAGTTCTGATCATGTACATCACATTCCTGCATTTGCTGCAGAAATCTCTGTACAGAAGATCACATTAGACGATGAACATACGCATTATAGATGGGTTACAGTAGATGATATAGAACACATGATTGCTTGGCCGGAACAAAAGCGTTTAATTCGACTAACCGAACAGTTGTTACGTAATCAACAAATCATCCCAGAGTGGCATATAGAATTATCATAAATTTACTTTCTGTATGTGCAGTAGTCGTTTTATCTACCAATTTAAAGGCACAACATTATAAAGTTTCCCCATATCCTGATCTTTGGTATAATGATGTTGATGGCGCTAGACTTGGCGTGCGCTTTTTAGGTGAAGTTGAAGGTACTTTTAAAGATGGACCACATCGAATTGATGCAGGTGTATGGCTAGGTTCGAACCTTCCTACTCATCCTATTTCATACTACATATCTTTCACTGAGCCTATTACGGCTATTAGTGAATTTGGAAGTGAAGGTAATATACACATTCAAAGTTTATCAAGAACTGGGTACGCTAAGCATTCACTGAGTTTAAATAAACGTTGGCAACATGGATTCAACGAGTTCAATTACGTCGAGGTTTCTCTTTATAATTCATACGAAAAGAATTTTGATGCTTCATACCGACTTAATCCAGAACATTGGTCCTCCGAATGGAAACAAATACTAGGTACTGTATTTAATTTTTCTAGATCTATAGAGCGTGTTGATTTTAGAGCAGAACTATCACTCCAAAGAATATTACATGCTGGATTTAACACACTAAGCATAGATATTTCAAATGGATTACAACTTGCCACTCATACCTCTATATATTCTCGCGTATATGTACATAGATCGAGTAGTAATGCATTTGGTGAATACTTAGGTAATGTCTGGACTAATCCAGAAAGTAATTGGAACAAAAATGGATATCAAAGGGCAAAAGGGACTGTGCCTAGTACATGGATAACAGAGGGATTTCTTCATTTTGCGGGTGGAGCAAATTTAAGAGGGTATATAAATCAATTTTCCTACTACAATTCTGTATATGCACTAAATATGGAGTTTAGTTTTTTAAACCCTATCCAAAGTATTATACAATCGAGCACCTATTTTTCAGAAATTCTTGAATTTAAAAGTTATGTATTCTTTGATATTGGTGCGGGTGATCATGAACAATTTTATTCAAACTCGGAGGAAAAGCCAGATGATTTAGTATTATCAAATACAGGATCTCTAGCTGATGCAGGATTAGGAGTTCAATTATCAGCCAATATTCCAGATCATTTAGGTAAAGATCGGGGATTATTCATTAGATATGATGTGCCTTTTTGGCTATCATCGCCATCAAACAATGAGAATACTATCAAATTTCGAAGTGTTATTGGTATAGGGGCAATTTTTAATTTTTAGACATGAAAATACTAGTTATAAATTGCGGTAGCTCTTCCATTAAGTATCAATTGATAGATTCTGACAATAAAGAAACCCTTTGCAAGGGTATTGTAGAACGTATAGGAGCGGTTACATCCATAATTAAACAGGAATTTAAAGGTGAAAAACCGTTAAAAAAATCTATTGCATTAGATACCCATGCTTCAGCTTTAAAAACCATAATGGATTTACTATTAACTGCAGACAACAATCATCTAAGATCCTTAGATGAAATTGAAGCGGTTGGTCATAGGGTTGTTCATGGTGGAGAAACCTTCAAAGACTCTGTACTTATTGATGAATATGTAGAAGAGGCCATACAATCTGCCTACGATATTGCACCACTTCATAATCCACCAAATTTACAAGGAATACGAGCTGCAAAAGAACATCTACCAAACATACCACACGTAGCAGTCTTCGATACTGCATTTCATCATTCCATACCACAACATGCTTATTTATATGGAATTCCAAATCGATTATATCGCAGATATAAAATTAGACGATATGGATTTCATGGTACAAGTCATTACTACGTAAGTCGTCAGTATTATAAAATTAGTGGGAAGAACAAAGAAGGATCCAAAATTATTACCTGTCATTTGGGTAATGGAGGGTCAATTACAGCGATCAAGGATGGTTATTCAATAGATACCAGCATGGGATTTACGCCTTTAGAAGGGTTAGTCATGGGAACCAGAAGTGGGGATATTGACCCATCAATACTATTTTACCTGATTGAAAAAGAAGAATTATCGCTAGCGAATGTTCATGCTTTATTGAATAAGCATTCTGGTTTGCTTGGTCTTAGTGGTTATGCTGGCGACATGCGCGACTTGATTGAAGAAGCTGAACAAGGCGATCGACGATGTCAGGAAGCAATCCAGGTGTTTTGTTATCGAGCAAAAAAATATATTGGTTCTTACATAGCTGCAATGAATGGAGTAGATGCAATTATTTTTACAGGGGGAATAGGAGAAAATGCTGCATTAATTAGATCCAATATTTTAGAAGACATGGAGTATGCCGGCATAATAATGGACAAAAACTTGAATCTTAATCGTGAAAATGAGTACCGTATAGCTCATAAAGATTCAAATGTTGATATCATGGTTATTCCTACCAATGAAGAGTTAGTTATAGCTATAGATGCAGCTAAAATAGCTATTGCTTCTAAACAGACACCATGGGCATGAAAAAATATTCTGTATTGATAGTTCTTTTTTTTGCTACAGCTTGTTCTAGTTCAAAATGGGTTGTTGAAAATCAATTTGAAATAGACAGAAATGATTTTGAATTAGTTGATAGCAAACAATTCTTACAACGAATAGGAACTATTAGTCCTGAGAATCCCATCATTCAATTTGAATTATTAGCTGCTAATACATTTAAGTATACACAAAGAGTTCGCACCGATCGCTACATTCAAAGATATAAGCCATCTCTCGGATCAATTTTGTTAGGCGTTGCTGGGGGTGGATTAGCATATGCATCCGCAGTATATGCAGAGGATGTTTCTAGCGGAGATTCAAGAAATACAGAGCTTATACTTTATAGCACTGCAGGATTAATTACTCTTTCCTCTTTATTAAATGTAAAGCCAAGCGGTGAAGCTAACCCAACAGGTGAAGTCCGATTACTTAGAAAAACTGGGGAAGTAACTGAAATTGATACCGTTAGATCAGAACCATTGAACAATGTTGATGTTTCTTACACCATATATTTTGACGGTGAAATTATTGCTTTTGGTAATGATCTAGAATATCGAAATAATCGATACACCATTAATTTGCTAGAAGGATTTAATCCAGAAGATGCGGAATACTCCTTGGACGATGTAGTTACTTTAGAAATCTATTTTAACGATGATATTTATATCAATACCATACCAATTTCCTCATTTTTAGAGCAATTTGTTGTAATAACATCGGAAATTACAGCCCTAAGAGATGAACCTGAACTCAATACAAGAACTGTATTAACCGACTTAGCACGTGGAAGTCAGCTTAAATACCTAAGTTCTCTGGATAATTGGTATAAAGTGAATTATGGAATCTCTGAAACTTACATTTCGAAAACCGATGCACAACTTATTTGGCGCCCCTCTGAGTTCGCATCTCAATTATCTATCATAACAGTACCTAATATTCCTTTTGGTAATATTGACGTTGAAAGTGAAATACCAGCATTAATAGATCGAACGGAAAACGCTTATGGCTTTATAATTGCTAATAGAGAATATATGGGGACTTATTCTGAAAGAATTTATGCCGAACGAGATGCAGAATTAATAAGTACGTACTTAAATAAATCCTTTGGATATAGAACCAATAATGTTAGGGTTTCTACAAATATTGAGAATCAACAGCAGCTTGAATTAGCATATAATCGACTAGCTAATGACATTCGACAAGAGCAGGATAAACTGGTTATTTATTTATCAGGATATGTTCAAGCAGGAGAAAATGGTGAAATTGAATTGATTGGAACTGGAAACACATTATCTAGAAATATCAATTTAAATGCTTTTTTTAATGGGGTCTTACAGTTGCCGTTTAAAGAATTAATAATTCTTTTAGACATCGATAATGTAAGGGATATCAAAACAGAAATAATTGAACCTCTTGCTGATCAAATATTAGATAATAATGAAAATATTGCCCTTTTAGTTAGTTCTACTGAAACACAAAGATCTAGAGACTATACAAGCTCAAGTGGGGAACAAAAGCGTCATAGCATTTTTTCTTATTTCATAGCAGACGCAATAAAAAAAGGAGCAACAGATGTATCTTCAATTTTAAATCATCTGCAAAGAAATGTTGATTATACATCAAGACGATTACATGATGAGCCTCAACACATCCTATTTTTTGGTAACTCGGAGTTAAGTTTTATCAATTGACAGGTCTTATATTTATACTATTAAGTATTTGTTGTTCTCTCTGTATAGCTCATCTTTTAAAATTAGTACAAAGAGAACATGTATCTATAGTTCCAATTCTTGTAATAAATTATATAACTGCGGCAGGATTAAGCTTGTTGAATACGGATATCCAAGTAATAATAAATGAAACCTCTTACACCACATTATTTTTTGCATTTGCAGTTGGAAGTTTATTTATAATCAACTTTTTTCTTTACAGTTATTCGCTTCAAAAAAATGGAGTAGGTATAAGTATTGCAGCTATGCGTTTATCATTAGTCTTACCTGTTTTTGTAAGTGTATGGTTTTATAATGAAAAATTACAGGCTTACAATTACCTGGGCATACTATTCGTATTGATTTCACTTTTACTTCTCATACCAACGGTGAAACAAACAAAAGGAATTACTTTTTCAGTGTCATTAATGTTCATTTTTCTGCTGAATGGATTTGTTGATGTATTACTAAAAATCTATGAAAGAGAGTTTGCATCCATACTCTCGAAAGATCATTTTTTATTTTTGATTTTCATCGCTGCATTTTTTGTAGGTATAAGTTACCTAGTTGCGAAAAAGGCATTAAAATTTGATTTAAAAAGTATTATTTATGGAATATTAATAGGTATTGTTAATCTTTATTCCAGCTTTTTCTTACTTTCAGCATTAGAAAAATTATCTGGCGCGCTAGTTTTTTCTATAACTAATTTGTTAAATGTATTTTTGGGGACAATTCTAGGTTATTTTTATTGGAGAGATCAATTGGTTTTGAAACAATTTTGGGGGATAATCCTCGCTATATTTGCAATTATTTTGTTAGTAATTTGAAATGAACATCATCAAGATTTTAAGAGAAAAGGCATCAAAAAATTTAAAGACCATTGTCTTTCCCAGATCTTCTGATCCAAGAGTTATTCGAGCTGCCGAATACTTGAAAATTAACCAATTGTGCCATCCCATTTTGCTTACAAATAAGGATAGCTTGAAGAGTTCTGTTGACATGATCAATATAGAGAGTTCTCCAAAACTAGATGAATATGCCGCATCATACTATGAAAAAAGAAAACATAAAGGCATAACTTTCGATAAAGCCTTTTCCATGGTAAATAATCCTTTGTATTTTGCTGCTTCAATGATTGCATCAGATCATGCACATGGAGGTGTTGCAGGTTCAATATCATCAACTGGTGATGTGTTAAAAGCGGCCATACAAACCATTGGTTTAAAAAAGGGTTCACGTGTCGTATCATCCATTTTTTTGATGAGTTTTGAGGATGATCGTGTACTAAGTTATGGTGACTGTGCAGTGGTTCCTTATCCTAGTGCTGAACAACTAGCAACCATTGCTATTGATTCCGCAGAAACACACACAAAATTAACTGGTGAGCTTTCAAAGGTAGCAATGCTTAGCTTTTCTACTAAAGGAAGTGCCCAACATGAAAGGGTAGATCTAGTTAAAAATGCATTCCATATGGTAAAGATAAATAATCCAGAATTAGAAATTGACGGCGAATTACAATTTGATGCGGCTTACGTGGAGAGCATAGGATTACAAAAAGCGCCTACTTCAAAAGTTGCGGGAAATGCTAATGTATTTATTTTTCCAAATTTAGATGCTGGAAATATTAGCTATAAAATTACCCAAAGATTAGGAGGAGCCACAGCAACTGGCCCCATCATACAAGGCTTAGATAAACCAATGATGGATTTATCGCGGGGATGTAGTTGGGAAGATATTGTTAATGTTGCTTGTGTAGCCTCTTTATTAAGTAATTAAACCAAATTCAAACTACGAATTATGAATTTATATCCATTAAAATTTACTCCAATCATAAAAGACAAAATCTGGGGAGGAAAAAAATTAAATACGGTGTTGGATAAACCCACTGACGGATCATTACAAGCAGGTGAATCTTGGGAAATATCAGGAGTAGATGGTGATATTTCGAAGGTTGCAAATGGACATTTAAAAGGGAAAACACTTGTTGATCTGATCGAAGAGTATAAAGGCGATCTTATTGGAGATTCTGTTTTTAATACATTTGGAAATAGGTTTCCACTATTAATTAAATTCATTGATGCAAATGACGATCTAAGTATTCAAGTACACCCAGACGATGAATTAGGAATGAAAAGGCATAATTCATTTGGAAAAACAGAAATGTGGTATGTAGTCTCAGCGGATAAAGGTGCCACTCTTATATCAGGTTTTAACAAACCAACGAATAAGGAAGAATACTTAGAATATTTTGAATCTGGCAAACTTGTTGAATTACTTAACCGTGAGGATGTTTTCGATGACGATGTTTTTTTTCTTCCTGCTGGTCGTGTTCATACCATAGGCAAAGGTTTATTAATTGCTGAAATTCAGCAAACTTCAGACATTACTTACCGGATTTATGATTTCGATCGTGTAGATGCACACGGCAATGGCAGAGAACTTCATATAGAAGAAGCGGTCGATGCTATTGATTATAACTTTTACAGTGAGTACAAAACATCATATGATAAATTAGGCACTGATGTTGAAATAGGTAGAAGTCAATATTTTGTTACCCATAAACTTCATATCTCTGATCAAGAGGAGAGAAACTATGCATCTTATGATTCTTGTGTAATTTTGATGTGTTTAGAAGGAGAAGGTAGTATAGCATATGATGGTGGTACTATAAACTATAAACTGGGCGATTCTATACTAGTCCCTAATGCGTTAAATGCAATTATTTTGAACCCATTAATGAGTTCAAAATTTCTCGAAGTTAAGATTCCATTACCGAATTGAAATGTAGTTGTATCTATTTCCTTAATAAGATTTCTCAATGAATTATGAGATAGGGTTTTAGTATATTTAAGACATTCAAATAAGGAAAACCTGTTTGAATGCAAAACTAGAACAGTTGGTTGGTTTTGCATGCTTTTAACGATCAAATATATATTAGATGAGCGAAGAGTTAAGTGACGAAGTAAAAGCGTTGGAATCAATGATTGGAGAGGAATATAAATATGGTTTCTCTACCGAAGTTGAGTATGAAGAATTTCCAAAAGGAATAAGCGAAGAAATTGTTCGAGAAATTTCAAAAAGAAAGAATGAACCTGATTGGATGACTGACTTTCGTGTTAAAGCATATCATGCTTGGCGAGAAATGACAGAGCCTGAATGGTTTAATGCCACCTATGAGCCCATTGATTATGAACATCTTCTTTATTATTCAGCTCCTAAACAAAAACCTCAACTTGATAGCTTAGACGATGTTGATCCGAATATCCTCGAAACATATGAAAAACTAGGAATTCCATTAGAAGAGCAAAAAATGTTATCAAATGTGGCTATTGATGCTGTTTTTGATAGTGTTTCTATCTTCACTTCCTTCAAAGAAAAACTAGCTGAAGCTGGTGTAATTTTCTGTCCTATATCTGAAGCCATTCATGAACATCCTGAATTAGTAAAAAAATACATGGCTTCGGTTGTTCCAGTTCGAGACAACTATTTCTCAGCGTTAAATTCTGCAGTATTTTCTGATGGTTCTTTCTGTTACATACCAAAGAACACTGTGTGTCCAATGGAGTTGAGTACATACTTCCGAATAAATAATATGGAATCGGGGCAATTCGAACGAACGTTAATTATTGCTGAAGAAGGTTCGAGTGTAAGTTACCTTGAAGGTTGTACTGCACCCATGTACGACGAAAATCAGCTTCATGCTGCTGTAGTTGAACTGGTTGCTTTAGATAATGCAGATATAAAGTATTCAACCATCCAGAACTGGTATTCTGGCGATGAAAATGGAAAGGGTGGAATTTATAATTTTGTTACTAAACGGGGTATTTGCAAAGGTAAAAATTCAAAAATTAGCTGGACACAGCTTGAAACTGGTTCAGCTGTAACTCTCAAATACCCAAGTGTAATTTTAAAAGGAGATAATTCTATCGGTGAATTTTATTCTGTAGCTGTTACTACAAAAATGCAGCAAGCAGATACTGGAACCAAAATGATTCATCTTGGGAAAAATACTCGTTCCACAATTATCTCAAAGGGTATATCTGCTGGGAGATCTCAAAACAGTTATCGTGGCGAAGTGAAAATTGGGAAAAAAGCCCATGGTTCTAAAAATTATTCGGTATGTGATTCTATGCTAATTGGCCAAGAATGTGGGGCTCACACTTTTCCATATATCTCTAGTGAGAATCCAAGTAGTAGTGTAGAACATGAAGCTACAACTTCTAGAGTAGGAGAAGAACAAATCTTTTACTTGATGCAGCGCGGTATAAGTGAACAAGACGCGATCTCAATGATCATTAATGGATTCGTGAAAGAGGTATTAAAGGAATTACCTCTAGAATTTGCTGTAGAAGCAAACAAATTACTAGATGTTAAACTTGAAGGAAGTGTGGGCTAAAAAATAAGGCCGACCAAAAGAATTAAACAATTAAAAGAATTATAAAGTGCTACAAATAAAAAATTTACATGCTAAAGTAGAAGGTGAAGATATTCAAATTCTCAAAGGCGTTAATTTAGAAGTGAATGCTGGTGAAATACATGCCATAATGGGTCCTAATGGTAGTGGTAAAAGTACATTATCAAAAGTTGTGTCTGGTCATCCAGAATATGAAGTTACTGATGGAGAAATTCTATTTAATGGAGAAAATATCACCGAAATGGATGCTGATGAACGTGCACATCTAGGTTTATTTTTAGCCTTTCAATATCCAGTTGAAGTACCAGGTATCACTAATAGAACATTATTAAGAGAGGCATACAATACTATTGCTCGAGCTAACAACCGTGAAGAATTAGATCCTATAGAGTTCGAGGATTACATCGAAAGTAAATTAGATGTAATTGAAATGAAGGATGAATTTCTTAACCGATCCATCAATACTGGGTTTTCTGGTGGTGAGAAAAAAAAGAATGAAATATTTCAGATGGCAGTACTCAATCCTGTTTTATCATTTCTGGATGAAACCGATTCTGGACTTGATATTGATGCCTTAAAAGTAGTTTCTGATGGTGTAAATAAAATTGCTAATGATAACAATGCTATCGTTATGATCACCCATTATCAACGGTTGCTGAATTATATCAAACCGCATTATGTACATGTAATGATGGATGGTAAAATCATAAAGTCAGGTGATATATCTTTAGCAGAATCACTTGAAGCTGAAGGATACGACCAATATGAAAGAGAACTAGCCACAAATGGAGAGGCATAAAATGAGTGATATCGCTCAAAAGGAAACATTATTATCTTTTATTAATGGTGAATTAACTAATAAAGCCAGTTCTGTAGCCATTCAAGCAATCAATGTACGAGGCCAGGTTGCTTTGGAAGAATTATCATTTCCAACTAAAAAAGATGAAGATTGGAGGTTTACTGATCTTAATGCGATCAAAAAAAATAGTTTTCATTCTATATCAGACTCTAATCCGTCTACCCTCGACAATATAACCGAATACATTCTACCTGAGGCGCTAAATACTCGTTTAGTGTTTGTAAATGGTAAGTATAACAGCGAATTATCCTCGATAAGTGAATTACCAAATCATGTTATTGTGGGTAATATGAATGAATATGGAGATCATGAAGCTGTAAAAGAGCACTTAGGCAACATTACAAATTTTGAAAATGATGTGTTTGCTCCTTTTAATGATGCTGTTTTCGATGATGCTGCATTTATTTATTTACCAGAAGAAACAGCGGTTGAAGCTCCAATTCATATTTTAAATATATTTACGGATGCGGACAAAGCATTTTATGCTACGCCTAGGTTACTCTTTGTAGGTGAAATGTATTCTAAGGCTACTATTATTGAGGAACATATCGGACTTTCTGACAATGTGTATCTGAACGTACCCATAACAGAGTTTCGTTTGTTTGCAGGCGCACATGTTCATCATGCAAGAATACAGCGCGATTCGAAACAAGCAATTCATGTTTCTCGACCAATCGCGATGCTAGATAGGAATGCAGAATATCATTCCTATACCATTTGTTTAGGAGCAAAATTATTCAGAAATGATCCGCGTGTAATCCAAAATGCTACAGAAGTAGATTTCACTGTTGATGGTTTGGTTTTAATTGATGGAGAGCAAATTGCAGATACCCATTCAATTATGGATCACCGATTTGCTCATGGAAATAGCCATCAATTACATAAAGTGGTGGTTAATGATAATGCAACTTCCATTTTTAACGGTAAAATCTTTGTGGCTAAGGATGCCCAAAAAATTGATTCCTTTCAAGAAAATAGAAACTTATTATTGTCGGAAGAAGGGAAGGTGTACACTAAACCACAGTTAGAAATTTTTGCTGACGATGTTCGTTGTTCACATGGTGCAACTATTGGCCACCTCGACGACAATGAAGTTTTTTATTTGCATTCTCGTGGTTTGACTGAACAAAAAGCGAGGGAACTTCTTGTGTATGCTTTTGCACTAGAAAGTGTTGAAAGTATGGAAGTTGAATCAGTTGAAAAACTGCTTTTAAATGAAGTGATTAAATACACAACAAGAGATTAATAGTTGCAACAGTCTATAAAAAATATAGAATCAACAACCATCGATTGGGATGCAATAAGAGCTGAATTTCCTGTTCTAAAGCAGGAAGTGAATGGTAAACCCCTGGTATATTTAGATAATGGCGCATCAAGCCAAATGCCAAAATCTGTAATCGATCGACTTAATAAGTACCATAGTTTTGAACATGCCAATGTTCATAGAGGAATACATTCTCTGAGTCAAAAAGCAACCGATGAATATGAAGCTACTCGCGAGCTAGTTCGTGAATTTTTAAATGCTGAATCTCTCGAAGAAATAATTTTTACAACGGGTACCACTGATTCAATAAATCTTGTTGCACAAAGTTATGGCGCGGCCTTTTTGAAAGAAGGTGACGAAATATTAGTGTCTCATATGGAACATCACGCCAATATTGTTCCATGGCAAATGGTTGCTCACCAAACAGGTGCTATCCTCAAAGTGATACCAATGGATGAAAATGGTGAGTTGATTATGGATAGATTCTATGAGTTGCTTTCTGAACGAACCAAAATGGTGGCAATTATTCATGTTTCTAATGCACTTGGAACCATTAATCCAGTTGAAGAAATAATAAAATCTTCTCACAAGAAAGGGGCTGTTGTGTTGGTAGATGGAGCTCAATCTGCACCTCATCGATCTGTAGATATGCAATCTTTAGACGCAGACTTTTATACATTCTCGGCACATAAAATGTGTGGCCCCACTGGATTTGGCATACTTTACGGTAAGAGAGAATTGCTTGATAAGATGCCTCCTTATCGTGGTGGTGGGGACATGATTGATAAAGTGACGTTTGAGAAAACTACATACAATGATTTACCACACAAGTTTGAGGCTGGAACACCTCCTATAGCGGCAGGTATAGGATTAGGTGCTGCAATACAGTTCTTAAATGACATTGGAATGGATCAAATAGCTGCTCGAGAAAATGAACTTCTAGAATATGCTACATCTGAATTAAACAAAATTGAAGGTGTTCAAATCATCGGTCGAGCAACCAATAAAGCAAGTGTAATTTCTTTTCTGCTAGATGGTATTCACCCCACAGATGCTGGAACCATTATGGATAAAGAAGGAATTGCAGTACGAACTGGACATCATTGTGCACAACCCATTATGGATTATTATACTATTCCAGGCACATTACGAGCATCCATTTCATTTTACAATAATGAAGACGATATTAATAGATTAGTAGAAGTAATTAAATATACCCAGGAATTTTTCGCATAAACGGATACATCATGGCAAAAATTAAAGAAATAGAACGTACTCCAAATCCAGACGCAATGCGCTTTGTCCTTGCTGAACCACTTACGAATGGAGTTACTCGATCGTATGAAAATAGTGTCGATGCAGAACAAGATAAACTTGCAAAGGCTCTTTTTGAGATCGAACATGTAATTAATGTATATTATGTGGATAAATATATAACTGTTACCCAGGATGGTAAAGCCGTTTGGTCTGAATTATTACGAAAATTAGCTCCACCAATACGTGAAGCAAGCCCACAATTAGATTTAGAAGCTGATAGTGACGTTCATGTAAGCGAGGAAGCAGCTAATTCAGATGATCCTAGACTAAAAGAAATCAATCAGATGCTTGATGAACAGGTTCGTCCTTATTTATTAGCAGATGGAGGTGGCTTAAAAGTATTAAGTCTGGATGATAATAGACTAAAAGTTCATTATCAGGGTGCTTGTGGAACTTGCCCTACAGCTACAACAGGTACGCTTTATGCTATTGAGAGTATGGTTAAACGAATTGATCCAGAAATTCAGGTAATTTCGGTTTAATCTAATAAAGTATGAGCGAGATTAGCATTAGTGAACGAGCTCAAAAGCGGATTCATGAAATCCGAAAGGATCAGAATGTCGCAAATGAGGCTTTTCTAAAGGTAGGTGTGGTTTCAGGAGGATGCTCCGGATTGACCTATAATCTAGATTTTTCAACCGATGTTCAACCTAATGAACAAGATCAAGTTTTTGTTATTAATGGACTAAAAGTACTCATAGATATGAGAAGTTTTTTATATCTAGCAGGAACTGAATTAGATTATACAGACGGTTTCGATGGTCAAGGTTTTCATTTCCATAACCCAAATGCAAATAGAACATGTTCATGTGGTGAATCATTTTCAGTTTAAAATTATCTAACCATTTACTGATTTCAGTTATAGTTTAATTTTAAACAAAGGATGTTGACTCTATTTCAGTATTAATTACATATACAATGAGCAAAGAAACAATTGTAAATAAAGTCAAAGCTAATACTAAATTAATTTCAATAGATTTAGCGGATATGTTTTATGATGATACTCCAATAGTTGTATTAGATATCAAAGACTTTTTACATATGGGTTTATTATTGAGAGAAGTTGAATTTAGATCATATCTTGAAAAGTATGATTGGAATCAATTTGGAAATAAATATTTGAGTGTTATTTGTTCAACAGATGCAATTATACCCCCGTGGGCCTGGATGTTGATAACCACTCATGCCTCACCTTTTGCCAAAGAGGTATTTCATCTTTCACCAAATGAAATCATTCATGAAATATATCAAAGAGGTATTAATATGCATGATTGGAATCAATACAAAGGAAAGTATATTCTTCTTAAAGGATGCGGCGATATCCATATTCCTGATTCAATTTATTTATTGGCTACCAATAAATTAATGAAAACAGCTAAAAAAATGATGTATGGCGAAGCTTGTAGTTTTGTACCTGTTTGGAAAAACTAGTTTTATAAACTGATTTCCATTAATTTGAATACGATTTTTAATTTATCCTCAGCAATAAGCTGAAGAATTATTGGAAAATTGTTATTTGAAATAAATTTAATTGAAGTATGTAAATCCTTTTAATACATGAAAACCTTTTTGACTGGATCTTCTCGTGGAATAGGAAAAGCTATTACACTCTTATTTCTTAAAAATAATATTCAGGTTATAGGTACCTCAAAGAAGACTAATTTTGAAACTAAAGATGCAAATTATTCTCACCATTTTTGTGATTTAAGTGATTCGAAAAAACTATTGCTTTTAAAATCAATATTTGACCACCAAGATCCCCCTCAAGTTCTAATCAATAATGCAGGCATGTTCAGAGATGCCGATTTTAGTATTTCAGATAGAGAGTGGTTAGAAACATGGGATGTCACACAACAAGTGAATCTTCGGGCGGCTGCTTTACTATGCAAATGGGCTGTAAATAGCTGGTTAAATAAGGGTATTAAAGGAAGAATTATAAATATATCAAGCCGAGCAGGTATGCGAGGTGATACTCAAGAATATGCAGCTTACGCTGCAAGTAAAGCTGGAATGATTGGATTAACCAAAAGTATTGCTCGTAGTTTTGGGAAAAAAGGAATTTCTGCATATACCATTGCCCCTGGATTCGTAGAAACGGATATGGCTATGGAATCGATTGAAGTGTATGGAAAAGAATATTTAACTCAAGGACTTGCTTTAAACAATATTGCACCTCCAGAGGAAATTGCAAACCTAGTTTTATTATTAGCTGAAGGACAATTAATTCATGCTACGGGGCAAACATTTCACATAAACTCTGGGAGTTATTTAATTTAATTATTGGAAATAGGAATTTGATCTATGTCAAATATCTCACAACGTAAAAAAGATCATGTTGATTTAACAATAACTAATCAAACTCAATACCAAATGACAAGTGGGTTTGAAAGGTTTTATTTCCAACATAATGCACTTCCAGAGATTAATTTCGATGAGATTTCTACTGAAGCTTCTCTTCTAAATAATTCGTTTTCCTTTCCGCTATTTATTTCTTCTATGACGGGTGGTTATACTGATGCAGGACCGGTTAATGAAATAATATCCATTTTTTGTGAGGTCAATAACATTCCTTTTGGAGTGGGGAGTCAACGCGCAATGTTAGTGGATGAAAATCAGGTTAATTCATTTTCTATCGCAAGGAAAAAAGCTCCAAATGCTTTTATTGCAGGAAATATTGGTGGGGTGCAATTAATCAAAGATTGGACTATACAGCATACTAGAAAGCTTATTGATTCTATTGAAGCAAATGCACTAATCGTACATTTAAATCCATTACAGGAATTAATGCAGCCAGAGGGGGATAGGAGTTTCATTGGAGTGTTACAAGGAATTGAAACGCTGGTTAAACATGCTGGAATTCCTATTATTGTTAAAGAAACAGGTGCTGGGATCTCAAGATATTCAGCAGAAAGATTACTTAATGTTGGTGTTCAAGTAATAGATGTATCTGGTTCTGGTGGAACAAGTTGGTCAAAAGTAGAAAATCAACGTGCATCTAATAAAACCCCTCAACATCTATTTGATGAATGGGGTATTCCCACTGTCGAATGTCTTCGTCAAATTTCTTCTATAGAATGGAAAGAAGATTTTGAATTAATTGCTTCTGGAGGCATTAGATCAGCATTAGATATTGGTAAAGCGTTGTGTCTTGGAGCAAATTTTACCGCAACAGCTCAACCAGTTATTAAAGCCGTAATTGAAAACGGATATGATGGATTAGAATCCTATTATAAATCTTTGGTTAAAGACTTTAAAACCCTTCTTTTGTTACTAGGCTGCTCGTCTCCACATGAATTAAATCGATCACACTTGCTTGAAAAATAAAGATTAAACCTGCTTAATAATTATGTATCTTCGACAGCCTTAAATTTTTATTCATTTGGAAGAAAACATCCTATACAAAGACCTAATAAAAGCTATAGAAATTGAGCTCAAAAATATTGATTATAAGGAGCAACCGTCTAGCTTGTATAACCCCTATCAATATGCTATGTCGGTTGGGGGGAAAAGAATACGTCCTCTATTAACACTCCTAGCTTGCGGTATGAACGGGGGTAAAAAAGAAGATGCATTACCCGCCGCTTTGGCAGTAGAAATTCTTCACAATTTTACACTTGTTCATGATGACATTATGGACTCGGCAGATACTCGACGAGGAAAACCTAGTGTTTTTAAAAAATGGGACGAAAATGTTGCAATTTTAACTGGTGATCTCATGTTTGCAGAAGCCTATAAATTGCTAAACTATTACGGTAGGCATCAAGATTTTTCTAAAGCTGATTACTTTCTGATGAATTCAAGTTTTAATCAAGCCATTATTGAAGTATGCGAAGGTCAAGCATACGACATGGAATTTGTAAATCGAGTCGATGTAACTCTTAAAGAATACATTACTATGATTGCTGGTAAAACTGGAGCTTTGATTGCTGGAGCTTTAAAAATGGGAGGGATTGCAGCCAGATCTTCTATAGAAAAACAAGATGTTTTACATGATTTAGGTATGGAAATGGGTGTTGCATTCCAGATTCAAGATGACTTGTTAGACGCCACTGCAGACCCTTTAAAATTTGGTAAAAAACCTGGTGGCGATATCATAGAAGGCAAGAAAACATATTTGACTATTCTTGCGTTAGAACGGGCAGATAAAATTCAACAAGAAACCATAACACGAATTTTGGAAGATCCTACTTCAACTCAAAGTGATGTTGATGTAGTTTTAGACATAATGCATTCTCTAGATGTGATTTCAGACGTTTATAATATTATACAAGACCATTATAAGAATTGTTTTTCATATATCGACAGTTTTGATTCCACAGAATACAGGAAAGAACTAAAAAATCTCCTTATCTTCTTACAACATCGTGATCATTAAATAGCTATAAAATCTATTATGCGTTCAATCATTATTACGCTTTTTACATTACTAATTTTAACTACTGCTTGTCGAAATAAAGACTTAATTAGGCCTGGGGATCCACTAAACGTTGCATATGATAAATCCTTAGCCTTATTTGAAGAAGAAAAGTATGATGATGCAGCTTATGGATTTGACCTTGTTACTAGAATGGGAAGGGGCACTAATTTTTCTAAAGATGCTCAATTTTTTCTAGCAGAGAGTTATTTTTTTGATCGACAATATATTTTAGCAGCATCTGAGTATGAACGTTTTATCAGTTACTATCCTCAAGATGAAAAACGGGAACAAGTAGAATATAAACTTGCGTTATGCTTTTATGAACAAAGCCCCCGGTATAGGTTAGATCAAACACCAACACGTAGAGCCATACAACTGTTTCGTTTATTTAATAATAAATATCCTGATAGTGAACTTGTTGTTGAATCAGCCCAAAAAATTGATGAATTAAGAAATAAACTGGCGAGAAAATCATTTGAAGCTGGTGAATTCTATCTAAGAACTTCTCGATATGTTGCCGCTTCTATCTATTTTGATCAAGTTGTTGACCAGTATCCAGAATCTAAATGGGCAGAACAGTCCCTTTTAAAACAAATTGAGACATATATTACATATGCTGATAATAGTATCACTGAAAAACAAGTAGAGCGTTATACTTTAGCAGTTGATAATTATGAAAAATTTATACAGTTATTCCCTCAAAGCAAAAATAGAGGAAATGCAGAAAGCATGTATTCCGATGCAATAAAAAAAATTGCAAATGTTGATTCTAATGGTATAGATGATTCCTTAGGTACTAATTAATGCAAAGGAGAATTGGATTGTATGGAGGAACCTTCGATCCAGTTCACAAGGGGCATATTTCCCTGGTTCGATCTTTTCTAAATTCCGGTCATATAGACTTAATTTGGATTCTTTTAACCCCCGATCCTCCGCACAAAGAACATAGTAATATCACAGATTTTTCACATCGAAAATCGATGCTTCAGTTAGCTTTTGCTAGCTTTAAAAACATTGAAATATTAGATATTGAAATTGAATTACCTAAGCCCTCATTTACTTATCAAACCGTCGAGTATTTAGTTAGAAAAAATCAAAATACCTCTTTTCTTTATTGTATGGGTAGTGATAGTCTTACAAATTTACATAAATGGAAACACCCCAAACTAATTCTCAATTATGTTGACTTATTAGTTGCAAAAAGACCAGGTTTTGAAATTACCTCTATTGATCAAACATTTTTAGACAAAACTACCTTGATCGATCATCACCCTTTGGATATTTCTTCGACTAATATCAAAATGTCATTAAAGAGTAATAAATCTATAAAAGGATTAGTACAAACTGATGTTGAGAATTATATTAAAACTCATCATTTGTATAATTAATACTTATTTGTATGACTTTTTCACGAAAATCATTTTTAACGACTTCTTTGATGGGGGTAAGCTCTCTTATTTTTGGTAAAGAAAATAAAGAGTTTAATGTTCAGAGCTCTATAATTAAACCAAAAAAACTTCCAAAAAATGCTACCATTGGATTAATTGCTCCAGCAAGTCCAATTTATGGGGCTAATATTTTTAATTCTATGATTGATTCCTTAAATACATTGGGATACAATATAGTACTTGGAAATCATGTAAACGATCGAAATGGATATTTAGCAGGGAAAGATGAGGATCGAGTATCAGATCTACATGATATGTTCATGAATGATATGATCGACGGTATTATATGTGTGCGAGGAGGTTACGGAAGTAATCGAATTTTAGATTTGATTAATTTTGATATCATAAAGGAAAATCCAAAACCATTTATTGGCTTCAGTGATATTACAAGTTTACACTTAGCTATTTACGAAAAAACAGGGTTAATTACTTTTCACGGACCTGTAGGAAAGTCAGATTGGAATTCATTTACATTAGATTCTTGGAATTCAATTTTACACCATGCAAAAAGTCCAACTTATTATATACCCGAAGGTGATGAAAATCAGTTTACAATATGTTCTGGAAGTTCTAAAGGTAAATTATTAGGTGGGAATTTAACAGTATTAACCTCATTGTTAGGTTCACATTATTTACCTCCATTTGATGGAGCCATACTTTTTTTAGAAGACATTGGAGAAGATGTTTATAGAGTTGATCGTATGTTATCGCAACTTGCATTAAATGGAATACTTAGCAAACTACATGGTTTTGTATTTGGTAAATGTACCGATTGTGAAATGTCGACTTATAGTTTATCACTTAACGAAGTCTTAGATCATTATATTAAACCTTTAGATATTCCAGCATTTTATGGGGCGATGATAAGTCATGAGGAACAAAATTTGACAATTCCGGTAGGGATACAAGCATCTATTAATGCAGACAACCGAACAATTTCTATTTTGGAGCCATCGGTACAATAAATTTTACCGTTAGTTAATACTTAGTGAATTTTTTCAAAATTTCTATATTTATTTACATTATTCAAGCTTTAATTTTTGTTTTATGTGTATCCACATTGAATGCTCAAGATTCTGGTATAAAAGGGGTTGTTAAAGATGTTAATTCTCAAGAGTCAATACCGTTTGTTAACATTATTAAAGTAGGAACAACCATAGGGACAAACAGTGATGATCAAGGTCAATTTGAATTAAATCTGCAACCTGGAATACATACTATACAGTTTTCATCTCTCGCTTACAATGATACACTACTGCAAATCAAAATTAACGCTAATGAGTTCTTAAATTTAGAGATTCATTTAAAAGAGGACCAATTATTATTAGATGAAATAGTTGTTAGTGCAGATAAATCGGTGAGAATGGTACAACAACTTGCTGTATTCCGAGATAAGAATAATAGAAACTTACAGTCTTATACTGCTGATTTATACAAACTTGCAATTTTAGGAAAGGAAAAAATAAAAGAAGAAAATGAGTTAACACCTTTAGCATTTTCAGAAAGAGTTTCAAGAGTGAGTCATATCATCTCTCCTGAACGATTTTCAGAATCAATATCTGCACATAGAGCAAGTAAAAATTTTTTTAGTGAATATGATTTTTTTTCGACAGGTGGCCCACCTTTAAATCTAAATCAGGAGTTAATTCCATTAAGTATACTTTCTGAAGATATAACAGTTATTGGCCCAATATCTAAACGAGCCGGAAAATTTTATTTTATTGATGATGATGAAGCTGGGGATGATTGGCCTGAAGGAACTCGTGTAATTACTTTTTCTCCTAAACAAAATAATCGACCTTTATTTAAAGGGAGTGTCTGGATCAATGAAATTACATCCACTATACTAGGTATCGATGTAGCACTTAATGACTACAGTTCTACAAATACGGGTTTATTTAGTATTTCAAATTTAAATTATAAACAAACCTATATAAATATTGGTAACTACTGGCTGCCCGATAATACAAAACTTTCTGCAGATCTTACATTTATAACTTCAAAATCTACTATTACTTATATCGATGAATGGTCTTGGTCTAATCATAAAATTAACACCGATGTAAATACAGCAGATTTATCTTTAAATACATTAGTTTTTGATGCTGAATCAAATAATAAAAATGTTAATTTTTGGGATAGTCTTAGTATTGAATCAGCTAATGATAACCTTTCATTATTAGAGGAAGCGAAATTATATAATGAAAAAAATACTACTCTTAAGTTAGGAATGAGTATGATGAGTAGTTTCTTTCGTTTACCTTACCAACTAGAACAATTCTATCTAACAAATATAAGCGACTTATATCACTATAATAGGGTAGAGGGCCATACTTTTGGACTTGGCTTAAGAACTCCTATCAATAATAATTTTCAATATAGAGGGAATATTGGATATGGTTTTGGAAACAAAGAATGGACGTATAAACTAAGTGGTTTTCATTTTTACAAAACTTTTAATCTTGCTCCTGATTTAGCGTTTCAGAGAGATATAGTACAACAATATCAGGACTATGAATATAATCGCACTCCACTAGATTTTTATGAATTTCGTCATAGCATGTCTGCTTTAATTAATGGTAGTCCTATTAACGATTATTTCAAACGTGAAGGATTACAATTAGGACTACGATTTCGATTCGATATTGAATCATTTTTGCGGGTTTTGTATCTCAATGAAAATCATTATTCGGTAAGTACAAATACTCATTACACAATATTTAATGATATTAGATCATCAGAATTATACCCTAATAATCCTATTGATGAAGGAAATCTCACCGGTATTTCTATCCATGTGCATCATGATACTAGGAAATACCTTCGTACTCAATTTTTAAGAGATTATAATATAAGAGATTTAGGTTGGTTATTTGATGCTAAATTAGAAAAAGGAATATCTAGTTGGGGAAGTAATTTTGAATACAATAGATATAGAGTAGGAGTTAAAGTGAATATGCCAATATTTAGTTCACATTTTATTCAAACCGATTTAATTGTTGCAGCCTCAAGTTCAGGAACTCCATCACAACGTCTCTTTAGTTATAATGGCTTTGTTTTAGATGATTATGTTCGGGAGCGCCCCTTTAATACCGTTTCATTTAAGGATCCAATAGGTAATAGGGTTTCGATTTTAAAAATTAAGTACAAATTTGGTAGCTCAATAACTAGGAAAGCACCATTCTCTTTTATACAAAAAAGTGGAATTCATTTAGCAACTTTTGTTACAATCGGTACCGTTGACGATAAATCTGACTTAATTCCTCTTTTTCCTTATTCGAAGTCACAAACACAAGCAGAATTAGGAATAGCAGCTTTCAAAATTTTTGGATTTCTTTATGCAGAATATAGTCTAAGAATTTCCGGTGATTTTGGTAATGCCTTCGGATTTCAAATTTTATTTTAACCAGTAAATGGAGCGCCAGATCCGAAATGACTAATTTTTTCTCCTGTTTCAGTAACATAAGCTTTCATTAAATTAGCAGTTAAACATGAATGGATAGGATAGATATCAATGATATCTCCAATTGAAATTCTGTTAAAAAAATCGTTCGTACATTCAACAATTCCATGTTCTTGTGATAACGATCGTATAAAATTTGATGTATCTGTTGAATCTAATGGATTAATAACTTGACCATAATTAGGTTTCCCTGTCTCATGCATAACATACTCTTTTGAAAAATGTACCGCTCCTCCATGTATTAACAATTCTAAACGATCATCAAATTTAGCTACTACAGGACATTTCATTACTACTGAAATATCTGATATATTACATGTTCCAATCCTATACTGCATCCAATCGTAGAAAATAAAATTACCAGGACTTAGCTCGTCAATCTCCTCAAATTTATTCAAAATTGAACATGAAGGGGTATCACCCCAGCATAATTTCCCTCCATAATTACTTTTTAGGTTAGTTAAAATTTTGAGTAGAGGGTTTGCTAATGCTTCTACTTGAGAGTTGTTTGTAGCTTTGTAAGTGTGACCAGCATGAGCATAAAATCCCTCAAAAGAAAGGTTTTTTGAATAATCAATAAAACAAGTAAGAGATTCTATTAAGGAATTGTTGTAAATATTTATACCACTTCGCCCATAATCAGGATCGACCTCTATATATACAGCTATATTAGAACTCAGATGTTTATCCAAAAAAGTAGCTACCTCAATTGAATTAATAATTAACCGAAAGCGAATTAATTGTGCTAATTCAATAATCCTGTTTATATCCAAAATATTAACTGGAAATGCGATAGTAATATCTTTCCATCCTTGATGTGCAAAATATTCTGCCATCGAAATAGAAGAGACAGTTATACCAGTAACCCCATAATCATGAAACCAACTACCAATTTCATAACTTTGATGTGTTTTAAAATGCGGTCGAAATGCTAAATTTAAATTGTTTGCCTTATCGGACATTATTTTAATGTTATTTAATGTTTTGGCTTTATTTAAAAATAGAATAGGATACTTCATAACTAAAATTACCAAAATATAAAATCTCACGATACATAGTGCATTGAATAAAGAATTCGCTTATCATTTAAATATGGAAACTAGATTAATGACTTTAATAGGTAGGATTGAACGGGTTAATTTTCCGCTATGGAATATGAAAGACATAGAGGCAAAAATTGATACTGGTGCATATACTTCAAGTATTCATTGCCAAAATATTCAGGAGATAAAAAAAAGCGGCGTCTCTCATGTTCAGTTTAATTTACTAGATCCGGAGCATCCTTCTTACAATAATGAAATAATTGAACTTCGATTATTGGATAAAAGAAAAGTAAAGAGTTCAAATGGACGATCAACCTTGCGATTTTTCGTTCAAACAAATATTCAAATATTTGGAAAATCTTATACTATAGATTTATCATTAAGTGATAGATCTGAAATGAATTATCCCATTTTATTAGGTAGGAAATTCTTGAACGATCGATTTATAGTGGATGTGTCAAAAAAATACTTATCGTTAAATAATAAAGGATCTTAGCGTGCAACTTACAATTGGAATTTTATCAAGAAATGCAGCTTTATATTCAACTAAAAGATTAATTGAAGCTATAGAACAGGCAGGGCACATTCCTAAAGTGATTGATCATTTAAAATGTGATATTGTAATGGAGCAAGATCTTCCGACTATATATTACAATAAAGAAAAATTAGATTATATAGACGCAGTTATACCACGAATTGGAGCATCAGTAACCTTTTATGGTACCGCAGTTGTTAGACAATTTGAAATGATGGGCAAATTTACAGCCGTACATTCACAGGCACTTGTTCGGTCAAGAGATAAATTAAGAAGCCTTCAAATACTTGCAAGTTCTGGTGTTGGTCTACCTAAAACTGTTTTTACAAATTATTCCAAAGAAGTAAACAAGTTAATTGACTCTGTTGGGGGAGCTCCATTAATTGTAAAATTGTTAGAAGGAACACAGGGATATGGAGTTGTTCTTGCCCCCACAAAAAAAGCTGCACAATCAATGATTGAGGCATTTCATAGTATGAAGGCAAGAGTTATTGTTCAAGAATATATATCTGAATCTAAAGGAGCTGATATACGAGCATTTATAGTTGACGGTAAAGTTGTGGGTGCGATGAAGAGACAAGGTAAAGATGGTGAATTTAGATCAAATCTTCATCAAGGGGGGAATGGTAGCCTTATAAAATTAACAAAAAAAGAACGAGAAGCGGCATTGACTGCTGCAAGAGCTATGGATTTACCAATTGCAGGTGTAGATTTATTACAATCAAATCGTGGACCTTTAATTCTTGAGGTTAATTCTTCACCAGGTCTTCAAGGTATCGAAAATACAACCAATAAAGACATTGCAGGAGCTATTATTAATTATGTAGTTAAAAAAACTGAAGAAAGAATAATAAAACCATCCAAAAGACGAAAGATTAAAAGTAATGCGTAAATACGTATCTTAATATGTTAAATTCTATAGGGTCTTATGAAGTAAAGGAGTCAGAGCGGGTCTTTTCTGAGCCTTTTAAGCATGGTATGATATAAGTTATCATTTCGGTGATTAAATCTAAATTCTGTTTCTTTTAGGTGCAGATAAAATGAACGTGTTGGAATTCCATTAAACTGAGCTAGCCTTCGTTTTGCGAAGCTCCAAAAAGACTCGATCCCATTAATGTGGGAAGTTCCCCGGACAAACTCATCTTGGCCATGATGCACCCGGTAATGTTTGTCATAGCCTACATCCACCAGACCATTATAGCCCCTCCAGCCATCAGAATGAATCACACTTTCTAGGGCTACTTTCCCTCGTATAATAGCTTGTAAGGTCTTTTTACGTGCATCAGGCACTATCTCTGTGTATACCTTTCCTTGGCGTTTAAACACACCAAATACAATGGTTTTACCCGAAGCCCCACGTCCGCGTTTACCTGGAATGCGTCGAGGCCCAAAATAGGATTCATCGACTTCTATTATTCCATCAAAAGGAGTTTCTTGTACGCACCAATAGGCGATCTTTTTGCGGAGTTTATCAAAAATAACCGTTACCGAACGCAGAGAAACCGAACTCAACTCCGAGGTTTCAGTCGCTGTTAAATCTAGGGCAAAACATTTAATTATGTGTCGGAAATGTGCTTCAGAAATTTTAGAACGCTTATAATATTTGTTTCTCATTGAATAGCAATATGTTACAACTCATCATAACATGCTATACTTCATAAGACCCTTCTATATAATCAAATCATCCTAGTAAGTTTAAATTTTGGAATACGATCTATTATTTACATGCATTAATAAAGAAAACTGGAAAAGCTATACAGAATCAGGCTATTTCACACCTCAAGAATTATCAGAAAAAGGATATATAACTTGTTTTGAAGGTAAGTTTGCTGAAAAATTTGCCAATGAATATCATAGCCATTCCAATCAATTATTATTACTGGTAATTGATCCACTACGGATACATGAGCCGATAAAAAAAATTGAAACTGATGATATTCAATACTATTCTATCCAAGGTAAATTTACCATAGATGCCATTATAGATCGAATTACTTTAAAAAAATTAAAAAGTGGATTATTTAAAGTAAGAATTAAACATTTCGATTAACCAGAATCTCCCATATCGATACTGTTTTATTTTGAACTGTTCAAAAAAACAAAAAACAGTCCAAAAGTTATTTGCTAGTATACAGCCTTTAATCGAAGAAATTTGTGATTACTTCGAATGTAAAGAAACATATTCGAAAGAAGAGGCAAAGTATTTTATAAATAATAATATCGACAATTTTGATGTATTTGTTGCTTGTGGAGGAGATGGTACTCTTCAATTAATAGCTAGTGAACTATTCGAAAAAAATAAAATTATTGGTCTATTACCCTTAGGGACTGGTAATGATTTTTCAAAAAATTTCGGTTTAAATTTATCAATTTCGAATTATTTATCGATTATTAAGGCCAAAAAAATAAAGAAATATGATCTTATAAAAGTAAATGATGACTCATATTGTATCAATACATTTGGTATTGGATTCGATGGTATGGCAAATGAAATCACCACAAAAATTAATCTTCCAATTGGCAAATTAAAATATTTAGTTGGATCTATTAAGGCATTAAATAAATTAGAAAAACGCACATTTGAAATATTAATAGATGATATTCGCACAGAAATATTTTCTAGTTATATGGTTGTGATATGTAATGGTAAATGGGAGGGAGGTTCTTTTTTTATTTCACCACAATCAGATCCTTCTGATGGAAAACTTGAAATGCTGATAAGTTTATCAAAGAATAAAAGAGCATTAACAAAACAATTATTTAACCTATACATAAATAATATGTTAGATTCTAAAGAGTTTAAGAGTATTTCCTTTCAAAATGCTTCAATTAAAGTCGATACTTTAATTATTTCACATTCTGATGGTGAAGTCCTGCAGCCTGAGTCACTTTTTAAATTTTCTGTTATCAAAAATGCTATAACTATTTTATCCCCCTAAAATAGTTAACAATTATTTCACATTCTTGATGTAACAAACTCATCTTTGTTTCGGATAAGACATAGTAACAAATAACTATGCGGAGTAAAAATGAGAGAACCAGTAACAAGAATTAAAAGAATTAATGATTATAAAAAGAATTATGGTTTGCGATTACAAATTGGATACATAGGTAGCTTATCTATATTTTTGATTTTATTTAATATTTCTATTAGCTCAGATCCTTCAAAGCCTTTAATTATAGAAATGCAAGAAGAAGTATTTGTAGAAGAAGTTGCTCAAACAAAACAAATCACAATACCACCTTCACCACCTCGACCTCCAGTTCCTATTGAAGTTCCTAATGATGAAATATTGGATGATGATATTGTTGATTTAGATTTGGATTTTGAACTTGATGGACCAATTAACTTGCCACCACCGCCACCACAAGCAAATAATGATGAAGAAGAAATTTTTATTGTTGTAGAACAACCTCCTATACTTATCGGTGGTTTAGCCAGTGTTCAACAACGAATTAAATATCCAGAATTAGCTAGAAATGCAGGTATTGAGGGTAGGGTAGTAATCCAGTTTGTTGTTACTAGCGAAGGTGATATCTCAGATCCAAAAATTATAAGAGGAATTGGTGGTGGATGTGATGAAGCAGCATTAAAAGCTTTAGAGACTGCTAAGTTTCAACCTGGTTATCAACGTGGAAGGCCAGTAAATGTGAGTTATAGCATGCCTATAAACTTCACATTAAATTCGAAATAAACATATTTATACATGATCTCTATTAATTTTTTATAGAGATCTTTTTTGTTGATGACATTCAAATCAATCTTTGAACATAATTTAAATTGTTTCTGATTATAAGCAAATCTTCATGAATTTACTTTTGCAACTGATTCTTTAAGTATTGTAAAATTAATTGGTTTCACTAAGTAATCAACATATTCAATGGCATTAGCTCTTTCACGGTTATAAGAATCTGAGTTGCCAGTTATAAAAATTACAGGAATGTTTACTTTTTCGCTTTGAAGAGTGCTTATAGCATCAATGCCATCAACATCATCTTCCAGCATAATATCCATTAGGATCAAATCTGGATTTAATTCTTTTGCACATCTTATTGCTTCTCGACCTTCAGTTACTGTAGCAACTACATTCATTTCCATTTTCTGCATCATTTTAGTGAGCAAAAGTGATAGGACTTTGTCATCTTCAACAATGAGAACTTTATTCATTAACTAAGATTAGATTTAAGACAATATTTATCATTATCAAATTTAAGGTTCATAATATCTAATTGCTAACCTTTGTTCATTTATTAAAAAATTCAAAGAGTTTTATTAAACTGTATTAGTTAAATATATTACAGAATTCCTATAATATATATTATGTAAAGTAATATCTAATTACAACTCATTCCAATTGTACTAGAGTGTTCTGTATCTTTGAAAAGTCAGGTAATACATCATCTCTTTCCAGAATCTCTTCATATCTTACCATACCCTTTTTATCAATGACAAAAGCAGCTCTCTTTGATACCCCTATCATACCAAAGTAATTACTATTTAAACATCCAAATGATGTTGATGCTATTTTGTTAAAATCACTCAATAATTCAAAATTAAGATTTTGGGATTGTTTAAATGCTTTTTGAACAAACAAACTATCCACACTAACAGCATAAACTTTAGCACTGAGTGAATTATATATTTTCATATTATCTCTCACAGAACATAATTCAGTGGTACATACACTTGAAAATGCTAATGGATAAAATAAAAGAACAATATTACTGTCTTTAGAATTGGATAAATTAATGTATTCAAAATTTCCATTTTGAAGGTTTAGTTCTGGTGCTTTTAATCCTAATAAACTCATGGAACAATTTTATTTTACTATTGATAACTTTTTCAATCCAATAGCTCCTATCAGAATTCCAATTGACATCGAAATAGAAGTAAAAGTTTGTGTATAATCATTTACAGTAAAAAGTTGAGGGAACCAATTAAATAAATAAGCTATCGAAAAAAATAACAATGAGAACATTAGTAACATTCTTTGTTTATATAGAACATAATTCAAGGATACGATTAAAAGACTGACGGATAATGCTCCTCCTTGATATGTTATATGGAGTAAATCTTTAACTACACTATTATTGATTACTAATGGATAAAAAAATAAACCAATCAAAGGAAAGAAAGTCATCGGAATAGGAAATCGAACAAACTTAGGTTTGAAATCCCTTATTAAATTAAATAACGCAGTTAAAACACAGGTAATCGCTACAAGACTCCCCCACTCTCTAATGGGTAGGGACTTAAAAAAATCAAAATAGCTTAAAATTAAACCAAAAAAGAGACTTAAAATTGAAAACCCAAAAAAAAGATTCGATAAAGATTGATTAGTATAAGTTTGAACAAAAATTAGATACAAAGCTGGTATATACGTAGCAAAAAGAATTACATCAATCCAATTTAAATCAAGCATAAAAGATTATTTTTGTTTAAAAGTCATAGTAATAGGAACACCAATAAATTTATATCTCTCTCTAAGTTTATTTTCTAAGAATCTTCGATAATTTGCTGGCATATCTTGAGGGTTATTCATAAAAAATTTAAACACAGGTGGATTGGATTTTACTTGAGACATATAATTAATCTTAAGTTGTTTTCCCCTCTTCATTGGTAACGGTCGGCTTGAAAGTATATCTTCTAAGAAGTCATTTAACTCTGAAGTACTTATTTGTTTTAATCTTTCATTAAGTACGAAGTCAGCTACTTCAAGAACTCTATGAATTCTTTTCTTATTTAAAGCTGAAATCGTAACAATTGGTATGTAACTTAATTGAGGTACAGCTTCATATATATAATTCTCAAATTCTTTTACAGTATTTGTATCTTTTTCTTTGATGAGATCCCATTTATTTAGAACAATAATTAATCCTTTATTAAACTTTTCTGCTTCTCTGAGTACTCTCTTATCCTGGTCCTCAAAACCCTGTTCTGAATCTAATATTAATACAGCTATATCACATTCGCGTATGGCTTTTTCGGTTCTAACCGTACTATAGAATTCAATATTTTCTTTAACTTTAACACGCTTTCTCAAGCCTGCTGTATCTAAAAGATTATATTCTTTTCCATTGAAATTAAGTTTACTATTTATAGTATCTCTTGTAGTGCCTGCAATGTCAGTAACAATTGAGCGATCGTCATTTAAAAGTGCATTAACAAGACTACTTTTTCCAACATTAGGCCTTCCAATAAATGCAATTTTTGGAGCATCGTCAATGTCTTCTTCTATATTTTCAGGCAATAGATCTACTACCCTATCTAACAGTTCACCAGTTCCAGAACCGCTAATCGCTGAAATTGGAAAAATTTCATCAAACCCTAATTCATAGAATTCTGTAGAATTAAGTCTTCGGAACTCATTATCTGCTTTATTTGCGACAACTATGATTGGTTTTTTTTCTTGGCGTAATATAGCTGCTACTGATTTATCTAGCGTATTGATTCCTGACTCTACATCAACAACAAATAACACTACATCAGCTTCTTCTAATGCAATGTGAACCTGCTCTCTTATGCCAACTACCATAACATTCATATCGTCAGGTAAATAACCGCCAGTATCAATTACCGTGAAATCTCGCCCATTCCAGTATGATTCACCATAATGACGGTCTCTTGTTACACCATATTCATCGTGAACAATAGCTCTTCTTTCACCAATTAAGCGATTAAAAATGGTTGATTTACCAACGTTAGGCCGGCCAACAACGGAAACTACTGGAAGCATTTAATAGATTGAATTATTAATTTAGCTAATAATACGCAATTTAACACTCATCACAGTAGTATGCTTAAAAGCTTCTTTGAACTATTTGGGTTTTTAGGTGCTTTAATTCTTTCTTTAGCACTCTTCCTTCTTTTTATTTTGTGGCTGGCAGGACTTGCGGGAATTACAATACCCGTAGACGGAGGAAAACCTAAGTCTAATAAGTTACAAGTTCTTGTTGCGATTCTAATTCCAATTTATCCTATTTATTGGTTGATTCGTGACATATTGGAACAATATTTTTTTATGAACAAGAAAGAAGCTAAGTAATTAATTTGTCTGAAGAATTTGTTGTAGTAATTTCATTACTATATGAAAGTAACCAAGGTTCTAATGTAGAATCCTTCATAGATTCAATGAATCGACTAGGTCTTGTAAAATAATCTCCATGGGCAGATTCGGCTAGAGTAGGATAACTTAGATACAGCATTTCTTTAGCTCTGGTTACTCCGACATACAGTAACCTTAATTCTTCATCTAATTTTTCTTCATCATCTATTGAATAAGCAGAAGGAATAATTCCATCTAAACATTGAATTATAAATACATGTCTCCATTCAAGACCCTTAGATGAATGAATGGTACTTAACACTAAAGGGGGTTCTTCATGTTGAATTTGCTCTGTATCGACTGCTGAGGCTGATATTGGATCTAGTACTAATTCTCTTAACATATCAGAAATGTTTGAGTATTGTTCAGAAATATTTACCAAAACTTCTAAATCTTTGAGTCTTTTGGGGTAGTCATCGTATCTTTTTTTACAAAAAAGTTTATAATAATCTACCACTCTTTCAACTTTATATGGAACATCTAACTCATTGCTATTCAATTTTTTTAACAATTTACTTAATTCATTAATTTGATTAAAATATGTTTTACTCACGAATTCGGATGAGTTGATTATATATGGATTTTTCGCGAGTCTAATCCATTCAAACAAGTCTTGGGCTGTTTTAGGACCAATACCGTCAATGAGTAATAAAATTCTATTCCATGCAACTGTATCCTTTGGATTAGCCAAAACTCTAATATGAGCCAGAACATCTTTAATGTGTGCAGCTTCTGTAAATTTTATCCCTCCATACTTAATAAATGGAATATTTTTACGATTTAACTCAACCTCCAAATCAAAAGAATCACGTGCATTTCTAAACAGAATTGAAATATCACTTAAAGATATATTTTGTTCTCTCAATTGAAGTACAATTTGACTTATAAATTGACTTTGCTCATTTTCAGAATTTGCCTTAACTAACGCTGGAAGGTCCCCTACTTCTTTTTCTGAGTACAATATTTTTTCAAACTTATGAGATGCTTGAGATAATAAATTATTGGCTGCATCTAATATAAAAGGCTGAGAACGATAATTTTGAACCAATTTTATAATTTTTGTATCGGTAAATAATTCAGGAAAAGCCATAATATTTCGGTGATCTGCTCCTCGAAAAGAATATATACTTTGGGCATCATCACCCACTGCCATTACATTTCCATGAAAAGAAGACAACATTTTTGTTAATGTAGCTTGAAGTTTATTTGTGTCTTGATATTCATCCACCAAAATAAATCGGTGTTCTGATGCCACTTTTTTTCGAATGTCTTCATTATTTGACAATAAGTTTACACTTTTAATTAGCAGATCATCAAAATCCATAACATTATTCATAGATTTATATGCATCATATTCACGTAATATTTCTTCGATCTTATCTAAATGTTTATAAAACTGAGGATATAATTCAGTTAATACCACTTTTATGTCAAGATCTCGATTTTTTACGGAACTAATTATTTTGTGGATAGTATTTTTATTTGGAAATCTTTCGGCTCTTTTATGTAACCCTAACTTTGCCCTCACATGATTAATAATATCAATAGAGTCACTGGCATCAATTATTGTAAATCCTTGAGGATACCCAATTTCATTTGCAAACTTGTAAAGCATTTGAGAACAATAATTATGGAACGTCCCTCCTTTTATCATTTTACATCGATTGTCAAGAAGTTGTGATGCTCTTTGTATCATTTCTGAAGCTGCCCTTCTAGTAAAAGTTAATAATAAGATCGATGAAGGATGCACACCAGATTCAATTAACCGAGCAACTCTATAGACTAAAGTTCTAGTTTTACCTGTACCTGCACCTGCAACAACTAATGCATTACCCTCATCAAACATAACTGCTTCTAATTGATTTGAATTAAGTAACTCATTGTAATTAATTACATAATTCGAATTATTTTGCGTAGATAAATCTCTTTTTAGAACAAATTTTTTCATATGGGTAGTATGAAAACCAATTTATATGTAAATATTATGTGTACTAATGTACAATTTTTCCCTATCATCTGTTATATATTCCTTTCCATTCATGCTTAAGCCCGATATATTTGAAGCCTAAAAATATACTTATTGGAATTTTCGAATGATTAACGAACCCTCGTTAGCACCAAAAGAATTTGGCTGGATTGAAGTAGTTTGCGGTGGAATGTTTAGCGGCAAAACTGAGGAATTAATACGTAGAGCTAAGCGTGCGCATATTGCAGGGCAAAATATTATTGTTGTTAAGCCAGCCCTAGACAAAAGATATAGCGATACTGAGGTTGTATCTCATAATGATACTTCTTTACCAAGTATTTTAGTTGATACTGCTGATCAAATTATTCTTTTAACAGGTAATTCTGATGTTGTATGTATTGATGAAGCACAATTTTTTGATGATCGGATAGTTGACGTTGCTAATACACTAGCTAATGATGGAAAACGAGTCATTATTGCAGGATTAGATATGGATTTTAACGGAAAACCGTTTGGACCTATGCCCTATCTATTAGCCATTGCTGAATTTGTAACAAAGTTACACGCAGTTTGCAGTGAAAGTGGAGCAATGGCAAATTTTTCTCAAAGAGTTGTTGAAGATAATAAAACTGTATTGCTTGGTGAATATGATGTATATGAACCTAGAGCAAGACACTGTTTTCGTCCTTCTATTGATAAAAGAAGAGGAAAGCCAATTCGACCTTTTTTAATACCAAAGACAGAAAAAGAACACATAGAAACTCAAAATAAGACCAATCAATAATGGAAAATATTTTTCGTGGCTTACTAGGTATGGTAGCTATAATTGGGGTATCATACATCCTAAGTAAAGATCGTAAGAATATTAATTGGAAATTAGTTGTAACCGGTTTATCTATCCAATTTATTCTAGCAATATTTATACTAAAGGCAGATTTATTAAGCTCTTATTGGTCTCCTTTAGGATGGCCTATGAGATTTTTTGAACTAGTTGCAGGTTTTTTTGTAGTAGTACTCAAATATACCACTGAAGGTGCTGGATTTCTATTTGGTTTTTTAGGTAGAGGTCCGGAATTTCAAGACAGTGTTGGAGTCATTTTTGCATTCCAGGTACTTCCTACCATCATATTTTTTGCTTCCTTAACATCAATTTTATACCACTACGGTATTTTACAAACAATAGTGAAATACCTGTCAAAAGGGATGCAGAAATTACTCGGTACTTCTGGAGCAGAGACATTATCGGTTATCTCAAATATATTTGTGGGCCAAACAGAAGCCCCCTTAGTCATAAAACCTTTCATAGATAAAATGACTAAATCTGAATTATTAGCAGTAATGACCGGTGGTATGGCTACAATAGCTGGTGGAGTAATGGCTGCATATATAGCAATGTTAGGAACATCTTTTGCAGCAGCAAATGGAATGGAGATATCAGAAGCCCAACAACTATTTGCAGAACGCTTGTTAGGTGCCAGCTTAATGGCTGCACCTGCAGCGCTGGTAATAGCTAAAATACTGCAACCAGAAACCGAAAAGGCCGTTACTTCTGGTAATGTTTCTTTAATCGTAGAAAAGACAGAGGCCAATGGTATTGATGCTGCAGCAAGTGGTGCTGGTACAGGTTTACATCTTTCATTAAATGTAGGTGCTATGCTACTTGCCTTTGTAGCTTTATTAGCTATGATTAATGGGTTTACTGGTTGGATAAGTGATTTGTTCGGATTTACTGAAATTATTGGTAACAAACTAACCATAGAAATGCTATTAGGATGGGTTTTAGCCCCAATAGCATGGGTTATTGGTGTGCCTTGGGAAGATGCTACCAATATGGGATCTATACTTGGTACTAAAATTGTATTAAATGAATTTTTAGCTTATTTAAAACTTGCAGAAGAAGTAGCTGCAGCTACCATTAGCCCTAAAACAATAGCTATGGCTACTTTTGCTTTATGTGGATTTGCAAATTTTTCTTCAATTGCTATCCAAATAGGCGGTATCGGAGGGTTAGCCCCTTCTAGAAAATCAGATATTGCAAAATTTGGGTTAAAAGCAGTATTCGCAGGAACAATGGCAAATTTAATGACAGCTACAATAGCTGGAATGCTTTTTTAACTTAACATATACTAACTTTTGTAAATAAATAAATGAATAGATTACTTTTTTCTTTTTCAATTTTAGGAATAATCCTACTAGTACTTTCTTGTACTAGTACTAAGGAATCATCTCTCAGTATTAATATTCCTGATAGAACGGTAGGCATAGTTGGAGATCAATACGTATCATTTAATGAATTAAAAGAAAATTATATTTCTGGGGTTACAGATAAAAAATACACCGAGCAAGATTTGATAGATTTTTTACCGGTATATCTTGATTATAAAGGAAAACTCTTAGACGCTGAAGCAATTGGTTATTTCGATGATGATAGAATAAAAGATGAATTTCAGCTTTATTCTAAACAGGCAGCTTATGCGTTCTGGATGGAGGAAGAAATTAAACCAACTAAATTCAATGAATTTAAACAGAGATATATGTATGAATTGAAAAGTAAACACATACTGATTTCTGTCCAGCAAACTGCATCTCCAGAAGACACGTTAGAGGCTTATAACAAAATAATGGCCGCCCGTGATGAATTTCTCCAAGGAAAGTCATTAGAAGAGCTAGATATGGAATATTCTAGTAAACGAAATGGAAGATCGATGGGTGGTGATTTACCTTGGTTTAGTGTAGGTAGTACCGTAGCAGAATTTGAAAATGCTTTATATTCATTGAAGATAAATGAAATTTCAAAGCCCGTAAGAACTCAGTTTGGATACCATATCATACTTTTAGAAGATAAAAGAGTAAGAAAACCATCTAGACAAATATCTCATATTTTTGTTCGAAGAAATTCTGATCAAACAAAAATTGTCGAAGCCTATGAAGCTTTAAATGATTCATCCTCTTGGGAAAATGTAGTAGTTAAGTACTCCGAAGATACACCCAGTATTCAAAATAATGGTCTTATTGGATGGGTAAATTATGGAGGGAGATATAGAATAGCATTCACGGATTCAGTGATGAACATCGATAGCTCTCTTCCATATTCTAAACCCATAGAAACAACCTATGGATATCATATTTTCCGTATAGATTCTATTCAAACATTTGAAGATGAAGAGGCCAAGGATGAACACATAATGGAGCTGTTAAAGAATTCGTCTACATTTAAAGAGAATAATGAATATGTGATAGATTATATTTTAAATAAATATAATGCTATTACATTCGATAATAATTTAGATACTTTTAAGGCTGCTATAAGTTTTGAGGATACACTTAAGTTTGATGAAATCTCTACACCAGATTCAATATTAACACTTCCGTTGTTTCGTATTAAATCCTTTGAATTCAAAATATCTGACTTTAAAAATTATTTAATTGATTCGTATCCTAACTATTCAAATAAACAATTTTCAAACCGTTGGTTAGGTCGATTTAAGGAGGCTAAAATTGATGAACTATTAACTACTTTAACTTTAGAGGAATACCCTGACTTCAATAATCAAACAATCAATTACAAAAATGGTTTGGTAGTTTACCAAATGAATGAAGATTCTGTTTGGAGTTCTGCAACAATCGATACAACCATTTTAATGCAGATTTATTCTGATAAGATTAATGATTATCAATACGAAGAACGATTTTATTATTATATGATAACCTCCAGTAGGGATAGTTCACTTGACCGCGCCATAAAATTTATCGAAGAAGGAAATTCACCTGATAGTTTATTTGCACGTGGGTTTCGAGTCGGTGTAAACTCTGATTCAACTGGTATTTTTAAAGGAGAACCTTTTGATATATTACCAACCATGAATATAGGTGAAGTTTCTGATCGATTCGAATATTCAAACCGCAAAGGTCACTTTATTCTTATGGATAAACTACCTGCAAGAACAATGACTTTTGAGGAAGCTTTCAACCGTATAGTATCTGAATTTCAACCTATAAGAGAACAAAGGTGGTTAGAAAGAATACGTGAAACATACAATATCACACAATACCCTGATGTTATAAAAAATCATTTCTTTGTAGATCAAAATATCGAATAATTTATGCGGTCGATATCGATTATATTATTAATATTTTTAAATTTATTTTGCACTCGAAAAGCTGAATTTACTGAACCAGCTCTTGCAAAAGTAGGTCCTGCCATTTTGCTTAAATCGGAGGCAAAAGCAAATATCCCTACTCTTATTTTTCAAAATGATAGTATAGGTGCATATACGCAATACACCGATAAATGGATTGAGAAACAAATACTCTTACAAGAGGCATATCGTTTACGAATACATCGTAAAAGTGAAATTATGGATCGTCTTGAACAGATTGAAAGTGACTATATTGCAAAATCAACTCAAGAATATATACTAGCAGAATTAGGTAAAGATATCACTGTTACTGAAAATGAAGCTCGTAGCTACTATCAAGAAAATAAAGATAGTTTTGTATTAGAAGAGCGATATATAAGGTTTCGCCATTTAATTGCATCAAGTTTAAAAGATGCAAATGATGCACGTAGTGATATAATGAAAGGTATATCATGGAATGTAGTATTAGATAATTTTTCTATTAATCCAGATGTAGCATTACGTGAATCGGAAAGGTTTTGGCCAGAATCACTCGCTCTAAGTAATTATGAAATATTGAATAGATATTTACAACTTATAGGAAAATCTGAAATTTCAATAATTGAAAAAATTGGGGATGAATACCATTTTGTTCAACTTTTAGAGGAAAGAGCCGCAGGAGATCATCCAGATTTAGAATGGCTTATTGATCAAATTACTGATTGGTTAATCCTTGAAAAAAAACGGATTGCTTTCAATACCTATCTAAAGAATCTTTATCTTCAAGCACAGGCAAATAATGAAATTAAAACTTTCGACGTTCAAAACTAGCAAATAGCCTTTTCAACCATTATTACTTAAATGAAATATTCTTTTTTTACGCTAATATTCACAGCTATAATTGTATTTACTAACACTTTAAATGCACAACAACCTGCTGATCAAATTGTAGCCATTGTAAACACAAATATCATTCTTAAATCAGATGTTGATGCAGATGTCACTGCTTATATGAGACAAGCGCAAAATATGGGACAGCCTATACCCTTTTCTGAAGAACTTTGGTATGAGTTTTTAAATGCATCTATAGAAAATTTACTTCTTATTGAGAAAGCCAGGATAGACTCAATTACTGTTCCTGACGAACGCGTTGATCGCCAAATGGATCAAAGAGTTAGTCAGCTAATTCAACAAGCAGGAAGCGAACAAGCATTAGAGGCAGCTTTTGGGAAGTCTATCATTCAACTAAAAGAAGAATTTAGAGAAAACTTCCGCGAACAGATGCTTACAGAAACAGTACGAATGAATAAATTTCAAGAAATTCAAATTACCCGACCAGAAGTACAAGAGTTTTTTGATTCTATTCCAGTAGATTCTTTACCAACCATTCCAGAGCAAGTGGCATTATCTCAAATTGTAATTGTCCCACCTCCTTTAGCAGATGCAAAAGAAGCAGTTTATTCTTTTGCATTATCATTAAGAGATTCTATCATTAATCATGGAAAAACACTAGAAGAACTCGCAAGACGTCATGGGCAAGATAATTCGGCACCTAGAGGAGGTTTATTACCAATGATGGGATTAGACGAATTAGTAAGTGAGTATTCTGCCGCCGCTTCTGCTCTTCAACCTGGACAAATCTCTGAAGTTGTTGAAACTGATTTTGGTTACCATATTATTGAACTTATTCGAAGAATTGGAGATCAAATTGAAACACGACATATACTACTTAATGTAGATTCAGAACAATTGGATGACAATTATGCTAAAACACGACTTACAGAAATTAAAGACTCAGTAGAAACTATTTCTGATATTGATTTCTCGGTTATGGCTAAATATCGATCTGAAGATCCGGTTACTAAAGTAACAAGCGGTAAAATTTTAGATCCTCAAACAAGAGAACGACTTATTCCATTAAATCGACTTGATCCAGCATTGTATCGAATTGTTTTGTTGATGGATGAAGAAGGTTCAATATCAGATCCCAAACCATTTAACTTAGTTACCGGTGGTAAAGCATTTCGTATAGTAAAGCTAGATCAACAAATTCCTGAGCATGTGGCCAATATTAATCAGGACTATGAACGTATTAAGAGTATAGCTCTTCAACAAAAACAAGCCGAAGAGTATTTACAATGGATAGAAGAATTAAAGTCTGAAGTGTATATAGAATATAGGATTCCTATGCCTGGATTGAGGAAAAATTAATGAGTGGAGACCATAAGGATATAGTTGCTCTTGCAGACGAATTCAAGGCTACTTATGATTTAATTAAAAAGGAAATTGGCAAGGTTATTATTGGTCAGGAAAAAATCATTGACCAATTATTAATTAGTTTATTTTCTAATGGCCACTGCGTATTAATTGGTGTTCCTGGTTTAGCCAAAACATTACTCATTAAAACATTAGCAGATACTCTAAATCTTACATTTAATAGAATCCAGTTTACTCCCGACTTGATGCCTGGAGATATTACCGGAACCGAAGTCATCGAAGAAAATATCGATAAAGGAACTAAAGAATTTAAATTTATAAAAGGTCCGATATTTGCCAACATTATTCTTGCTGATGAAATCAATCGTACACCTCCTAAAACACAAGCTGCTTTGCTTGAAGGTATGCAAGAATATAATGTAACAGCTTCCGGTACAACTTATCATTTGGATCCACCTTTTTTCGTTTTAGCTACTCAAAATCCAATTGAACAAGAAGGAACTTACCCCCTTCCAGAGGCCCAGCTTGATCGCTTTATGTTCAATATTTGGGTTGATTATCCAAGTTTTGAGGAAGAAAAAGAAATTGTAAGCAAAACAACTTCTAGTACTAAGTTTGAAATAAAACCAGTGATATCGAAAAAGAAGATTATAGAACTACAATCTCTTGTTAGAGAAGTTCCAGTTCCTGATTCGGTACTTGAATATGCCGTTAAATTAGTTAGCATGACAAGGCCTAATTCATCCTTAGCCCCAGAATATATAAAAAAATATATGAGCTGGGGTGCTGGCCCAAGAGCAAGCCAATATTTGATCATTGGTGCTAAGGCGAGAGCTCTCTCAGAGGGACGTTATAATGTAAATGAAGTTGATATTAATGAACTTGCTATTCCTGTTTTACGCCATAGAGTTGTAAACAATTATGCCGCTGAGGCGGATGGGTTTACAACTATCAAGTTGATTAAACGTTTACTTACTAACGATCACTAATTTTTTCAAATTGGAATATCAAGGTTTTCAAAGTGCACTTTCTCTATATCTTGCCATACCTATTTCAATTTTTCTGATTATTCTCGCTTTTATTTCATACAAAAAATTTAATGCACTCCCTCCAACCGTTAAGTTTATCTTATCCATAATACGGTCTATTATTTTTTTTGTGATTATATTTTTGATTCTTAATCCAATTTTTTTATCGAATGTTGAAGAAAATTTAAAACCTAAAATTTTATTTCTACTTGATAACTCAGAGAGTGTAGCAGTTAAAAAAGGAATATATTCAGGTTTAGAAGATTACGGTAGAATTTTAAATTTTTTAATCGAATCTAAACCAACACATGTTGAAATTGACTATTTCACTATCGGAAATAGAACTAAACCCTTAGTAAATATTGACTCTCTTACCTATTCAGAATCTTCTACCAATTTGATTGATGCCATTAATCAGATTAAGGAACTTGAAGAAGATTATTCGACGGCGGTAATTATATCGGATGGTATTTTAACCTATGGTCGTAATCCATTAATAACTAGTACCAATGTAAATATTCCTATCAATACTATAGGTATTGGTGATACCTCAAAAGTACTTGATTTAGCTGTACATAATATTATTACAAACGCTATTGGTTATACCAACACAAAACAGACTGTTGATGTAGAAATAGCCCATAATGGGTTTGAAGGCAAAACAATAACCGTTCAAATTTCTGATAAATTTGGAGAAGTTATTTCAGAAAATAAACGCATTCTAGATAATAATACTGGCATAATCACTGAACAATTTATCATAGAATTATCAAGTGAAGGCTTAACCCCTTTTATCGTCTCAATAAAGGATTTTGATGAAGAATGGAGTACTAAAAATAATGAACAAACATTTGTAATTGATGTTCAAGATAGCAAAACAAGAATTTTGCATATAAGTGCAGAGATTCATCCTGATGTAAAATTTCTTAGATCTCTTCTTACTACTGATGTAAGTATTGAATTACAGACACTTACTTGGTTAGGAGGTAATAACTTTGTAGAAAAAAAATTACCAGGAACTGAAGAACTTGATTTGATTATTCTACACGGTAATCCAGATGATTTTTCATCACTTGATGTATTTCATTCTATTTCTGATAAACCAACCCTTTTTCTTGAATTACCTAACTCAAGAACATTAAATAACCAAAACAACTATTTTGAATTAATATCAAAACAAAGTTATCAACTATTTGAGACTAATATTTATCCATCAAATACGATCGAAAGTCACCCTATTCTTGAACTTGATGAAATAAATTATGAATCCCTTGCACCTGTTTTATCAATGATAAATACAGAATTAAAAGAAGATAGTTTTATTCCCCTTTTTTTTATAAGCTTTCAAGGAATTCAAACAGAACATCCAATTATTGCAATATCTGAACAAACAACGATTCGTAGAGCACATATTTCTTCATGGGGATGGCATAAATTATATCAAAGTCCAAATAAAAATGAGAGAGAATTCGTATCACAATTGTTTACAAATCTAATAAGTTGGGTTTCGAACAATCCTGATCATCGACTTTTAAAAATAACACCAGCGAAGAACTCATTTAATAGTTCTGAACAAGTACTAATCAATGCTAGCTTGATGAATGAAAGCGGTAACCCTGAAACTGATGCTACAATAGAATTAGTTGTTAGCTCAGAAACCAATAATGAAAAAATAATAAATTTGGATAATTTAGGAGCTGGTAATTATTCAATAACTCTAGATGAAGTTGGCTCTGGTTTAATTTCATTTAAAGCTACAGCAAGAAAAAATTCTCGTGTCATTGATGAACAAATCGGAGAGTTTATAATTGAAAATTCAAATAACGAATTGACCAATATTCTCAGAGATGATTTCTTGTTAACGAGTATTGCCAATGAAACTGAAGGTAATTTTTTTACTTTTAACACCGTGAATAATTTTTGGGATATCATTTCAGATGCTAATTTACTAGAAAATAGAACTGAAATGGTCGCTTCTTACTACAATCCTGTTAGATCAATGTTATGGTTTGTTTTATTAATTTTACTACTAGGAACTGAGTGGTTGATTCGCCGATTTTATTCAATACCCTAGCCTAGGATTTGAATACTCTTAGATTGATTTCCCCCGAATCATCACTAAAATAAATCCTAACAAGCTCACAAACATTAAGGTACATACAGATATAAACATTGGATGAATGGGTCTTGATATGGATTCCCATTGAATTAATGAGGCATCAATTTTGGCAATATCAGCAGCTGTCAACAAAATTGATTTATCATCTAAACGAATCCATTGAGATTTGAAAGTAGTATCCCAAAATCCATTCAACTTTTTATATTCATCAAATCCATTTGTAGTTAAGATCTCTTTCTCACTTAATACACTTCCTGATTTTATATAATCTTGAAGTGCTATAAAAAAACTTTCTTTGGTATTAAACATATCTAAGTTAATGTTATTATAAGCTAGATATCTATCAATTGCTAACCACATTTGTTTAGAAGATGAAACTCCCCATTTTTCAATAGATGATCTAATTGATTGTTCGTAGATATATTTTTGATCACCTCCATATACTAACAAAAGGTTTTCAGCTACTTTATTCCATACCTCTTCTAAATGAAGTTGAAGTGCATACATTCTTATATAATCCTCAACATCTAACCATCTATTTTTTTCATTTGTTTGTGCAATAATTTGTTCTAATAGTAGGTCAATCCAGATTAATGGATTTTCAGAGTTTGAGATGCTATAACTTTTAATCTCTCCATCTTCTATCTTTTCAAATGCTATATTTTCATTAATTATAAATAAGGAATCGATCATTTGAAAAATTAGATTATCCCTTTTTTTTACGCTATTTCTATAATATGATAACTTTTCAGATAACTGTTTTTCATTATTATTCGAAGTAAGTAAATCAGTTTTTAATGAGTCTGTTATACTGTATAATCTATTTATTTCTGTTCTTTGGGCAGTAATTCTATTACTCAAATGAACTAATTGTTCTCTTTGATGTTCAATTAAAACCAACCGATTTTCGTTAATCAATAATGTGAAAGTTAAGCTAGATATTACCTCCTTAAAAGTTGACGGATACAAGGCATAATCAATGATATTTTGATAACTATCATATTCATTTTTGAAAAGATCAATTTCTTTTTCTAAATGCTCCAATCTTTTTGAAGTAATTGCATTGTCAATATGATGTTTAAATTGTTCAATTTTGGATTTAAATTCTTCAACCACATAGTAGTCGCTTTGTTGAGCTTGTACTTTAACGGTTATGATGAAGTAAAATAAGAATAGATAAACTGCTTTTTTCATAGTTGCTCCTCCTCTTGAATAGTTGAAATAATTCCTTTTTCAGTTAGAAAAAGTGAGTTTCCATTTTCTAAAGAAAGAATTTCTATATAGGGATTTCTCCAATTGAATATAGGTTTATGTATTTCATTATCAGAAATAGCAATTGTTTTTTTGAGTTTTAATTCATTTTCGATGGGCTCAAATACATAAACATTTTTAAAATGATGAGCTGTTATGAAGTAAAATCCTTTTTGATTCCGTATAAGCCTAATTTCATTAATGCTTATGGATGATTTATTTCCAAATTCTCTATGAATTAAAGGTAAGATCGAAAAACTGATATTATTTCTAATATCAATTACGATACCTTCTTCATCGGGTACCAATACAGATTCTATATTTTGTGCATAATTTACATTTTCAATAACCAATGATTTATTGCATGAAGTAATCCATAGTATTGATGATGTATAAAAAAAAATAGCGTGCAAAACTTTCATAACTTCTCCTCTCTATTAAATTGTGATATAGAGTAAAAGTTCAAGAAAGAAAATTTGTTTCCATCAAATTATTAATATCGAATCTATTGGAGCGATATTTTTTAAAGACTCTCTGCCATTTAAAAAACTGAGTTCCAAGATGAAAGAATAACCTATAATTTCCCCACCTAAGCGCTGAACAAGTTGTGTAGCTGCTTTGGCGGAACCACCGGTTGCGATTAAATCATCATGTATTAAAACTTTGGATCCTTTAGGAATAGAATCAGAATGGATTTCTAAGATATCAGTACCGTATTCCAGTTGATATTCTTCTTGAATAGTTTCAGATGGTAATTTTCCTGGTTTTCTTACCGGGACAAAGCCAGCATTAAGTGTATGGGCTATGTTTGTACCAAATAAAAAACCACGAGATTCTAACCCAACAACGATGTCAACAGTTTTATGGTGATATGGTTGTGTTAATAAATACGTTGTTAATTGTAATGCCTTTTTATCTAATAGAAGAGTTGTTATATCTTTAAATTGAATACCTGGTTTGGGGAAATCTGATATAGTTCGGATATTTTCCATTAAATATTCTTTAATACTGTCTTCTATGTTCGGCATGATCGTGATTTTGATTATGAGACCAAAAGTAGAAAAAAAGTAACTGATCAATCAAACGAAAATGAGTGACTTAAACAAAAATTTGTGGTACATACATCAACGATATATGGTAAAGGCCTTACAACTGGCAGAAAGGGCTTATGAAGAAGGCGAGATTCCTGTTGGAGCGATTGTTGTATTAAACAATCAAATTATTGGAAAAGGTTATAATCAGGTAGAAAAGTTAAAAGATCCTACTGCTCATGCAGAAATGATTGCGTTATCAGCAGCATGCGATACAATTGGTAATAAATATCTAAAAGATGCCACACTATATGTTACCTTAGAGCCTTGCCCAATGTGTGCAGGAGCTCTTGTATGGTCGAAAATTGATAAAGTAGTGTATGGAGCTTCAGATCCAAAAGCGGGTGCTTGTGGTAGTGTATTAAATATTCTGAATAATTCAGACTTTAATCATAGGCCAGAGATTATACAAGGCATATTGGAACAAGATTCAGAGTTCCTGTTAAAATCTTTTTTTTCTTCTAAACGCGAATGAAAATTTGAGAAAGATCTAATAGTAATTGATTATCCTTAATTTAAAGAGAGTTTACACCTTGGATGTGTTCAATTTTCTTAACATTTCAATCCGATGTATTTAATTGCTGAACAGGCTCAAAAATATCCACTATTAAAGCTGAAGTTGTTAAAGCGAGTTCTTTTCTATTTGAATTTACTTGTTTTTGATCACTGAATGTAATGGAGGCTTCGAATTCCTTTATTTTTAAAAGCCCCCAAAAATGAGCTGGAAATTTTATATCAGTTGACCAACAAATTTCAGATGCAGTATCTATTGTTGAGTCATCACATCGATAGGTAATAGCTGCTGAAGTAACTTCAATACCTTCAACTGCAGGATACTGGAAAAGAGATGATTTGAAAGGTAAAATTTCTTTTCCTGGGGATGTAGTTCCTTCAGGAAATAAAAATACGCCCTGATATTTGGTAATATTCTTGGAAATTTCTTCATTTACTCTTTTAACATCTGTTTTTTTATCTCTATTTACGAAAATCATCCCAGACGAGGAAAGCACAAATCCAACAATCGGCCAATTTTTAACTTCACTTTTCGTGATAAAGGTACCTTTTGCAGAACCAAATAATACCCAAACATCTAAATAACTAAGATGATTTGAAACCAAAAAAAACGGAGCTTTGGGAGTAGTACCCTTAACTGTACATTTCATATTAAGTATATTCATCACTGATTTAGCCCATTGAGATCTCATTGTTGGAACCCAACCACCAACTTTAAAGCCAATAAAAGCTAAAAGATTTCCAAATAAAATTAATGAATGATAAAACCATGTAATAAATAAAAACCGTATGAGTTTACTTGCAGCTCGAAAATTTTTCATATGTAAAAGTAGGAAAAGTAATTCATAAATTATGAAACTGATTCTTTGGAATATAAATGTTTGCAATTCAAAAATATTAACTCAATAAATGTAAATTTTTCTGAAAAAATATAATCTGGAATTAATAATTCACTTATTTTTGTTTTGTGTTACGTTATCCACAATGCACTTATATTAAAAGCATTATTTTACCAACAAACATATTTATCTTTAAAAATTATATCTAGATACCTGTGCTTTATTATAAAACATTTGAAAAAAAACCTGACAATGATTGGGTTATATTTGTACATGGAGCTGGAGGTAGTTCTTCTATATGGTTTCAACAATTAAAAGCCTTTAGGGCCCTTTTTAATGTTGTATTAGTTGATTTAAGAGGTCATGGTAAATCTAAGGATGCACTGCAGCTGTACTATGAACAAGAGTATACATTTGATGATATTAGTAAAGATGTGTTAGAAGTAGTAACACATTTAGGCATAGAAAAAGCTCATTTTATTGGGGTATCGTTAGGGACAATCATAATAAGAAACTTAAGTGAGCTTGCTCCAGATAGAGTGAAAACAGCAATTTTGTGTGGAGCAATTACAAGATTAAATATTAGGTCACGGTTTTTGGTATTCTTAGGAAATACATTCAAAAAATTAATTCCTTATATGTGGTTATATCGTTTTTTTGCATGGATTATAATGCCTCGTAAAAGACATGCAAAAGCAAGAAATTTATTTATCAGAGAAGCTAAAAAACTTTATCAAAAAGAATTTTTAAAATGGTTTAAATTAACCAATTCTATTAATCCTCTTCTTCGATATTTTAAGGAGACAGAGATATCCACTCCTACGCTCTATATTATGGGTAGGGAAGATTATATGTTTTTACCCCCGGTTGAACAAATTGTAGCTCAACATAAATATTCAACCTTAGAAGTTATTGAAAATTGTGGCCATGTATGTAATGTAGAAAAACCACGAGATTTCAATAAGATATCAATTAAATTTATAGAGAATAATTCCATTTAGCTTTCTTATGGCATAGAAAATAGCCATGCATCAGGATTTACATTCTTTCGAATTTTCATAAGATATAATAAAGCCTCATTCAGCTGAGAAAAACCGCCATAGGCAACATAATTATATCTAGTTTCAGGGTTAAACAAAACTATTGATTCATATCCATATGTATTTAGTGATTCGAAGAACTTGTTGGCATTATATTTAACTATGAAAGACCCCCCTATTACAAAATGATTAAGTTTTGAACCTTTTGTCGGTTTTTTAAATTCTTGGTCTCCATGTTCTTTATTCAAAAGGAATTCATCTAAGCTAACAGCTCTTGGAACAACAATCATCAATTCGGGGCTTTTGACTGGAAGTCTAAGTTCATTTACTAATTCTTTAAATGAGTTAGATAATGAATCAGGTCCTAAATCTGATTGCTCAATAACTTCCTCTATAAGTATTTCTTCTTTTTCAATTGGGGTTACAATAGGATTAAAATTGTCAAATTCATTAATGACTGTTTTATCTTCAAGATCACTTTCATTTACAACAACTTTTTCATCTTCAATTGATACCTGATTTGGCAGTTCATCTTCTATTGTTTCTACCAAAATCTCATCTTGTAATTCATCATCCATTACTTCTGCCAAAATCTCATTCATTGATGGCTGAATTGGAGGTAATAATGTGTTTAGGTAAACGGCATCTAAGCCTGTACTCATAAGAGTTCTTTCAGAATCTAATACGCTTCTTCTTGATAAAAACTGTTCATTGGACCGCTCTTCTAATGTCTTTTCAAGGGAGGCTTGTACAATAATTACCAATTCATTTTCAACAATATCATCAGAATTAAATCCAAATAAATACCTTAGTCCAAAAAACCAAGGTGGTAAATCTTTAAGAATAGGAATTCCTCGTCTTACTTTAGTCTCTTCTGATCGATAGAGACCCGCAATAGCAGTTGCCTCACCATTTAGCAATAAAGCTTGAGTGGATGCCTCCTGTTTGTTAATTATAGTACTTACTACATCGGGTTGAGCGGAAGACCTTTCAACATCAATTTCTAAATGAATAAAAGAAGTATCGTTGATTTCTATTACTGTCGGAATTACATTTAAAATTGTCCCCGTACTAAAAAATTGATCTGTTACATTTCCTGCAATATCACGTTGTTTAATACTAAAATCTTGACCAACTTGAACACGTCCTTCTTGCCCATCAACAACTTTTGTAAATGGTGTGGCTAATACTTCACCTAAATTGTCAGCTTCAAATGCACTAAAAAGTGCTTGAACGCTTACTTGATTGTCTCCTTGACCAAAGGGACCTATATTGACTAACGCATTAAAAACGTTTTGAGAAACAGAAGAAGCATTAAATGAATTAACAGACACGAATTGGTCGGTAAAGGTTGAATTGGGTAGACCATCCTCTGAATTTGAACCTTCTCCCGAAACTATTTGGTTTAAATCTTCAGGTACATTACCTCTAAGAGTAGACCAATCGACTCCAATTTCCTTTAGAGCCCTTCTATTACCTTCAAAAAAGGTGGCGTTAATCCTAACTTCTCTTGTCTTTAAATTGATTTGTCCATTGTAAGAATTATTCCAATCGGTTGCAGGCTCTTCTTCTTGTACTTGAGAGTTTATAGTTACAATTTCTACATAGGTTTCTTCTTCAATTAGAGTCAAATTTTTCAGCCTCAAGATAAATGATAATGCATCTTCCCAATGCATTGCTGGTAAGCTTACTCCTATCTCACCTGAAGTTCTTGTTTGATCTATAATGAATTTATTTTCATAATCTTGATAAAATTGATTTAGAACTTCTATGGCCTCGTTATAAGAGGTATTCCTATCGAATGCAACAATTTCGTCTGGATTTGTAAATTCTCGGGGATATTGATCCTGAGCAAATAATAATGTTGAATTTCCTATCAAAGCCAACATTACAAGAAGGTTTTTCAGATGCGAATAATAAGTTCTAGTCATTATGGAAAAACTCATTGTGTAACCTCTAAGGTAATCACTTCTTCTATTCCACCTACATCTAAATTAAATACGGCAGATTTATTGTTTGAATCAATTGATATTAATTTTCCAAGGTATACATCATCACCTATTCCTAAAGATATAATTCTCCCATCTTGATTTCTCAAAAATACTTTTTTGTTCGTCATTCCTATAATTTTCGATGCTCTAACATCTGTTAATCCTTTAACATTTGAAGGTATTGTGGGCTGAATTAAAGGATAAATTGGATTAAAGGTTGAAATATCACTATCTAATGCAATAGTAACATCTTTATTTAAAGAATCAAAAACTGAAGTTTTCTCGTAATAGCTTTCAAGATTAAAAGAGAAATTAACTTTAGTTAATTCTTTTTCTTGGCGAGCAGGAGAAATTGTAAGATTGTTAATTTTGTTCAATAGTTGGCTATGCTCAATTCTATTAACAAAATCAGTCAAAGCCCTATATTCTCCAGAGCCAGCTATTGAAGAATTAATAATTCCATAGTCGATATTGGGTGAAGAATCAGAGTAAGCGTAATCAAAGTTAATTTCATAACCGCCTGCTGCATTAACTCTGTTAAGAAAATCATATACATCATCGGGTTTATTGGAAGAGAATAAGATTTTGTCATAATTCCCCATAACTTCTAACGCAGCCTTATAACGTTCATTTAATTCATTAAACTGTATGTTAATATTTTGTTTGGAATTCAGATCGTTTCGTTTTAAGGTTATACTATTCTTTAAATTATTTAACTTTCTATCTAAAATAAATTCAGAATATATAAAACCCATCCCTAGTATTAAAAATAAGGTTATTAAAAGAATAATTGTATTTCTTAAACCATAAGACATTATTCTCCCGTTAGATCGTCTAATTTTTGTAAATTTTCGGGTGTATGAATTTCAGTATTCGATACTATTTTTGTTACATAATAACTGAAATTATACACTTCAACATCTCTAATATTGGATCTTGTTGCATCTAATAAAGTAGCTTCTGCGAATAGTTCAGCTACTTTAGACACGCTTTCACGATTTCGAGCTATACCTTGAATACTCAAAGAATTTGGGGTGTCACCAGGGGTTATAGATTGCAACCAAACATCACCAATATCGCTAATACCGTTATTAATTAAATCTAGGTTAACCGACCAGGTTTTGGAATTTTTTGAAAGGGTATTCATCAAAATAAATTGATCTTGTATTTGACTTAACAAACTAGTAACTCTATTAAAATTATTCACAGTATTACTATAAAATTGTAGTTCGTTGTCAAGCACTGAGATTTCATTATTCGCAATATTAATTTGAATAAAACTCTTTTGCCAAACAGAATTAATGAACGGAAATGAAAACAATATTAATAATAGTAAAAAGATCCCATGCCATTGTAACTTAAATATTTTTTGTCTTTCAATAACATGATTTGGTAAAAAAGAAATGTTATTAAATGTTTCCTTTTTAAATTTAGAAGCTGCCCAAGCAATACCTATTGATGTTGTATACTCAGATAAAGACATTGATGTATTACTCAAGGGTTCGAAAAGATCTTCTGAAAATTTAAACTCTGAAACTTCAATGTCAGGAAATCTATCCTTAAAAAAAGTTACCCCTTCCTTTCCTAATGAATTATTGCAAATAATAATTTTATCTAAATTAGGGATTTCACCAGTATCAAGCTGGAAAAGTATTTTTGAAAAAACAGTTGTAAGAAATTTTCGTGAACGAACACCTTCAGATATTATGGGTGAAACTAACAATATATGTTCTCCCTGTAGAAAAAAAACTCTACAATTGGTTTCGGAAAATTGAACAATACAAGTTATTTTTTTTTCTTCTAATATATAGTTTGCTTTTACTAACCCATGAAGTATTAACTCGTCTGGAAGTATATCCTCAACGAAAATTTTTCCTCTGTAAATCGATTGAGTACGATCAATTAAGGATAGTAACTTTGGCTCACCTTCTATGCTTGATAGCAATAAAGCTCCATCTTCCCTTATCGTATAAGAAAAATAGTCTTCGATTTTTGATTCACCATGTAAGGATTCTAATCGATCATCAATAATTACATTAAGATCTTTTTTTTTCATTTTTGAGAAATCATTCTCATCCAAAACCTGAATAAAAGTTGTTCCAGTAGGTATATTTAATCCGAGATTAATGCGCTTTGAATTGATTAAGCTAAAAAAATTGTAAAGTTGGATCTCGTTTGATATCGTCTTGTTGATATTATTAACACTATCTGTTTCAATTAATTCATCTTGAAATTCAATCCCATCTAACTCAAAATTAAGTTCATCACTTATTTCTTCTAAAATATTATCACTTAAATTTTCAAGATTTAAATCCCCTTCTGATTCTTCGGTATCTGGATTTAATATTGAATCGATTCCAAAAATATCATCATCAGTTGTATAATTTCCAAAAACATCTCCAGAAAAGTCTTCAGTTACGGAAGCATAAATTTTTTCTGTAAGTTTTAGTTTATCAACACTAAGTAATTGTACTTTTTTATTATTTATTCTGATAACAGAAAATTTGAGCGTATCTCCTTCTAAACTGATTCCTGTAAAAAGCTTTTTATTTGCCATTATTTACCAATCTCACCTAATAATTGAAGCATTTTAGTTTTATTATTAGAATTATTCAATGCAGTTTCTTTTGTTATTTTGCCTTCATTAAATAGACGTTTTAGGTCTTGCTCCATTGTATTCATCCCTTTCTCTTTACCCTCCATTAGCATCTGATAAATTTCACCGATATTATTATTCCGAATTGCCGCTTGAACCGATGGTGTTACCAATAATACCTCTTTTGCAAGTATTAACTTCCCATCTGAATTAGGTACTAATTTTTGGCTTATCACGCAATTTAAAACATCTGATAAACGATTTCGAACACGATTCTGCTCTGCTGGTGATACTTCACCTAATATTCTTTCTATACTTTCTATTGCTGATGATGTGTGTAAGGTACCAAAAATTTTATGGCCAGAATCCGTAATTTCTAATGCTGTAATAATTGTTTCTGAGTCTCTTAATTCACTAATAACTATTATATCTGGATCTTGCCTTAAAGCATTTATTGCTCCTTCTTTATAGGAGTGAACATCAATTCCAACTTCTCTATGCCTAACAACACACCGAACTGGTTCGTGTATTAATTCAATAGGAGAACCAATTATAACAATATGAGCATCTATACTTCTGTTATTAGCATCGATGATAGTGTCCAAAGTAGATGATTTTCCTGCTCCGGTGATTCCTGTAATAAGCGTTAAACCATATTTGAAGTGTCTAAGGCTTACAACTTTTGCTACATTATTATGAACACCAAGTGATTTGAAGGGGCGAATATAGTTATCAATTTTTCTCATATTCAATGCTAAATGCCCCAAATCAAAATACATGTCTGCACGAAAACGTATTTTCTTTTTTGATCCCACATCTAAAGAATAGGAAAAATCAATATTTTTATTTTTAAATAATAATTTTCGTTGAGAGCTATTTAAAATATTATTCAAAAGAATGTCGGTAACCGAATATGGAATTTTTTTTGAGAATTTAACGGGTGTTTTATTTCCATATACTCTGTACCAAATTTTACCTGCACAACCGGGACCTCCTACATCAATATCTGAGGCATTCATTCTAATCATGTTTGATAATAATGTCTCAAAAATAATTATTAATTCAAGTCTTAACGATTTTTCTGCATCTTGAATTAATTTACCAATATGTGTATGCCATTCTATTCCAATTAAATTATTTGGAACTGAACTACTTATAATATTTGTAAACTTTTCTAATTTATCTAAATCGAATATTGCCATTATTTGTAGAGCTTATTATTAGAGTTAGAATAAACTTTTGGCATAGTTAACTGATAAATTTAGATTTGATTTAATCAATTCAAACTACAAATTTAAATCTTTCAATAATCGTTTTTTTAGATTTAGTAATTGGATATTCATATTACCAATTTTGCGCTGTTGAATTTCAATAATATTTTTTGTGAAGATATTGAATAATTTTTCGGGTTTTTTTCTGAAAAAATTTAGAGCTTCGTACCTTTCATATCTCAACAAAATACACTCACCTTCAGCTGTAACTTTAGCCATTCTATTATTTTTGCTAAATAAAAAAGCTTCGCCCAAGAACTCACCACTAGAAAGAGTTGCTAATTGAATATTATCCTTCCAAATAGCAACTTTTCCTTCTGCGACAAGATATGCAGAATTTACATATTCAGACTCGTTGATAATTACATGATCAGATTGGAATTTTTCTTCTAACCCTAACTGTAGGAACTCCTGTACATCCTCATAATGAAAGTTTTTTAGTAATAAAGGAGGATCTTTTAAAAATATTTTTATGTAATCAGCTATCCATTCAGATGATGCGTCAGAGTTAACACCCATAAAACCTCTTTAATTTAAAATGAGTTATTAAATATCTATGAAAATAAGCAATAATGAAACACCAATATTTCCTAATCTTCAATGGTTGATGCAATTACCTCCTCAATTGAAGTAATTCCTTCTTTTATACGTTCACGACCAGAGCCTCTAAGAGTTAACATACCTTGACTAATCGCTAAATCTTTAATTGCTCCTTCATCAATATCACCGCCAGCATCTAAAATCATTTGTTTTACTTCTTTTGAGAAAAAAAGAGCTTCATGGATTGCACTTCGCCCTTTATAACCACTTCCACTACATTTCTTACACCCTACAGGTTTATAGAAAGTTGTTGTTTTAATTTCATCTTCTTTAAACCCTATGCCTTTTGCTGTTTCTGGATGCGGGGTGTATGCTTCTTTACATTCATTACATAATCTTCGAACCAAACGTTGAGCCATAACTAAATTTACTGCATTAGCAATTAAAAATGGCTCAACACCCATTTTAAATAAACGTGATACAGCACTTGGTGCATCATTTGTATGTAGTGTAGAAAAAGTTAAATGTCCTGTATTAGCTAATTTAATTGCAATTTCAGCAGTTTTTAAATCTCTAATTTCTCCTACTAGTACAATATCTGGATCATGCCTAAGAATTCCACGAATGCTTTGATCATATGACATTGATGGAGAGATTTTTAATTGTCTAGCTCCGTCAATTATATATTCAACAGGTTCTTCTACTGTTAAAACATTTTTGGTAGGATCTATAACATAATAAAGTGCAGCCACTAGGGTAGTTGATTTCCCACTACCAGTTGGACCAGTTATAATTACAATACCTGATGGTTTTTGAATAGATTTGAGAAAATTATCTTTAGCAACCTTTTGTAAGCCAAGGAGATTTAAATCCCGAATTACTTTCCTATCATCAAGAATTCGTATTACAATCGATTCAAACTTCCTATCATACTGATTTCCAACTATAGGCATAATTGAAACTCTGTATCTTATATTGAAGCCATCTATAAATCTTTGTATAAATCCATCCTGAGATGAGTCGCGTTCAAAACGATCAACATTTCTAGTTTTATCTTTTATAACAGCAGAAATTGCTTCGGGTTTAACATTTTTTTGTTGATACCATAATTGTAGTTTTCCATCAATCCTAAATCGAATATCAGTCGTAGTTGGACCACTTGGAAGAATATGTAAATCACTAACACCCTCACGAACAGATTCAATTAGCATACCTTCAACCAGTGAATTAAGCATACTTTGATTTATTTCCGCATCAATTTCATCTTCGTCTACATTTTCTTCTTCAGGTTCAATGATTGCTTCTTCATACTCGATTTCCTCCAATAAATCTAGGAATTCATTTTTTCTTTCGTAAACTTTCTCTAAGATTTGCTCAACCAATTCATAATTACAGTAAACTAATTCAGTTTGTTTATAATTGAGTTTATTTATAATTAATTGAAGTTTTGGATCTGAAGGATCTGCTGCTGCAATTGTCAAACCTCCATTTGCTAATCGATAAGGGATTGCCTTTTGAGTTACTAGATCTTCAATTATTTCTTTTGGTAAGCTTGCAACAATTTTTTTTATAGTCTCGATAAAGTAATCTGGGACAATTTCTATGTCTGATAATACTTCTCTAAATGCATAAACTTTTGAAATCTCCCGCATTATCAAATGTCGATTAAGTCCAATGTCTTGAAACAAAATTTGACCTAATCTTCTGGAACTATCGCTTGGCTCATTATGAAGAATTCTAAATGCTTCATCAAATTGTTCTTTAGAAATAACCCCTTTTTTAACAAGAATATCTCCAATATGTTTTCTAATATTGATCTTCCCCATAATGTGTAATTTCAGAAATAATATTAAACCTCTGGTTTTATAATCGCTGTCTCTGAAGATATAATTGTAATAACAACTAACGCTACCATAATAAATAAATTTACAAATAAGCTTATAAGTTCAATTACAGATTGTATTTTATATGTAGTTTGTATTTCATAATATTCAGCCAATTGTTTTGCATTCTCTCTTAAAGCACCTGATTCAGCTCCTAACCGAAAGCGGCTTAGTGCAGTTTGAGTAAACACTCCAGTTTCTTGTATACTTTCAATTAAGCCAGCTCCATCTTTCAACATTTTTTTAATTGCCACATCTTTTATTTGTTTTTCCATATACTTATTCTGGCATGCTTCCGACGCTACACGAATGACTTCGATATTTTGTCCCGATCCACTATAAAGTGTATAAAAAACACGCGAAAAAATTTCAATGCTGGTTTTGTGAAATAAATCACCGATGACTGGAATATTAATGAGTAATCTATCAATAAATAATCTTCCATTTACAGTATTTGCGAACAAAATAAATCCAATTATTGAAACTAAAAAAGAAGAAACCATAACGATCCAATTATCACTCAACCAATAACTAAAGTCTAGTGTAGTTTGTGTCATTGGCGGAAGTGAAATACCCATCTCAACAAAAAGTTCCGCAGTTGAAGGAAAAATGTATCCTACATAAAATAGAACTACCCCGACCACAGCAATAACAGTTACAGCAGGCATCATTAAAGAACGTTTAAGATTTTTTCTAAACGCAGCATCCCTTTCTAAGAATTTTGCTGTATTTTCGAATACTAGGCTCATGTTACCAGATGTAGATGCTACACTTAGCATATAAGCAGCAAATTTACCAAAAATTGCTTCATGTTTACCATAAACATAGGCGCCCTCTTTTCCTTCTTTTAAATCTTTTTGAATTTCTTTTATTACCTCCTTCATTCTTTTGTTTGTAGTGTCTTCGTAAAGGAGATTAAGAATTTCATCATATGTTAGTTGTTGCTTTAATAAATCAGCAGATAGACTAATGAATGTAACAACTTCTGTCATTGGTACACCCGCTGAAAAATTAAACAATAGCTTATTCACACTTACAATTTCGTAGCCAAGTTTTGTTAGGGCTCTCTCTAACTCATCTTTGCCGTAAGCTTCTTGCTTACCAGTGATAATTTTGTCACTACCTTTTTTAATTTTATAAATGAAGTGAGACTTCTTCTCTAATGCTTGTACTTTTAAACCGCTAGATTTTGATAAACGATCTACTTTTAATTTTGCTTCTTTTTTATTCGATGCCTCAAATTCTGTTTTAACAAGTTTACCCTTTTGCGATACCGCCTTAAGTCGAAATTGAGCCATAACAAGTTTTATTCATGTGTTTCCCAAACTATCTTATCAATATATACGATAGCTGTAAAAGATGAAATATCTTCGAAGGGAATTGCTTTTAATTTGAAATAATTTGCTTGTGCTTCGGTAATTACAAATTCTGAGGTTACATTAGAACTGTCAAGTTGTATATCAAAAAGTGTGATGTTTTTGAATGAGTTTCCCCCACCTCCATAAATTGAAGATTTTTTATAGTACATTTGACCTAAAGTCGCAGCCTCCATCACATCTTGTCTAATAATGTCTTTTATTCCTTCATTGCGAGAAATTGTAAATGTGTCTATAGCTAAAATTGTAATTATTCCAACAATTACTACCAAAACAAGCATTAACATTATTTGTTGTTGTCCCATATCATATGTAGGAATGGATTAAAATTGTATAGTTTTAAGAATGCATTAAGGAGCTTCAAGAAGGTCTATGATTACTTCATCAGGTCTAACAACAGCTCTAATTCTTCTGTAAGCTGCAAGTGGTCATCCTACTATATATGAAGAACTCGTAGGGATTGCTAAAAATATAACTTGGCCATTATTTTTTGAACGGATATGATAAATACCATTTTTGTTAACAGCGTTAGCACCATTATCGTAAATGGAATCATATGGAAATGATATTTGGTTGAAAACTATGTGATAGAAATCAATATTTGCAAATGATTTACCACCACCACCAAGCATAGAAGGCTTTATATAGTAAGCTTGTGCAGAAGATGCGATGGATGCTAAATCTTGGCGTACGGCATCGTCGTTGGCTGATATTGATGCACTTGAAAATAAAGTAAGTGAAAATAAAATTCCTATCCCTGTTATGATTATTCCAACGACAAGAATTGAAAGCTCTTTTTGACCCATAACCTGTTTAATAGTTTAATTAAAAATTCTAAAACTACATAAATTATATTTATGAAAAATAATACTTTAAAAAAATATTCAAGTAGTATATATAGAACTAATAATTCGATTAGTAGTAGAACCCAAAATAGTTGCGTTTAATGTAATACAGAAGTCCAAAAAAAAGCTCCTTCGAAGAGAAGAAGCTTTCACAAATGCAAAGTATAAATTACTGAGTAGTGACTTGAGTCATATTGTCGGGTGTAATGGTCGCAGCAATGCTTGTAACAGCGCCACTAGCTGGCGTTGCGGTAACTACAACCTGTTGAGCATCAACTGTAGTTAAAACGTACACACCATTAGTATTTGCAGCGTTTAATCCCGCAGCATAAATGCTATCGGATGGGAATGAAATTAGGTTGAAATTCATACCAGTGAATTCTGAACCGCCCCCACCGAGCATGGTTGGCTTGATGTAATACGCTTGTGCTGAAGATCCGATTTGAGCAAGATCTTGACGAACAGCGTCTAAATTAGCAGAATCTGCCGCGCTTGAAAAAGTATTTATTGCTACTACGGTAGCTATACCCACTATTATAGTTACTAAAATTACAAGAAGTAATTGTTGTTGACCCATGATGTTCTCCTAGGTAGTTTTTTTTTGATTTGGTGTTTTATTGTACTTAAAATTCAGAAATACTCTTCTAAAACAAAAATTAGAATATTTTTAAACAGTATATTGAACTATTTGTAAGAGTTCAAATTTATTATAGTGTTACAAACTACCACAAAAAAAATTAATTTTTCATATAAAAAAACCATACTATTTTGTCTTAAAAAGAAAAAACACTTCACCTACTAAACAGCGCTCTTTGACCAACACCAAGAGATCTCAGTATCTTATAATTTTACCTCTTTCTTTACTCGTTTTTGCTGCAAGTAGTCAAGTAATGATTATAGCACCTATTTTGCCTAAAATTGGAATAGAACTACAAACTTCAAAAGAACAATTAGGCTACCTGGTAACTGTATACGCTCTTATGCTCGGTATTTGTGCACTTTTAGTTGGTCCATTATCCGATAAAATTGGACGAAGAAAAATTTTGCTTTTTGGAAGCTTTTTCATGTCTTTGTTTTTATTAATGCATAGCATGGCTAATACTTTTCTTTCACTCCTTTTACTTCGTGCAGCTTCAGGAATGGCAGGAGGAGTACTAAGTGGTGCTGCAGTAGCCTATGTGGGTGATTACTTTCCCTATGAAAAAAGAGGATGGGCTAACGGTTGGGTCATGAGTGGAATCGCTTTAGGTCAAATTATCGGTATTCCTTTAGGCACATTTTTAGCGGAAGAATTAGGGTTTAAATTTCCTTTTGTCATCTTTGGTGTGGTGATGTTTTTAAATTTTTTTTTGATCCTAATTTTTGTTCCTCAGCCAAATGTCAAACTTCAAAAAACTAAAATTACATTTACTAGTACGTTCGGTAAGTATAAAAATTTATTAAAGGACAAAGATATAATTGCTGTTGCAATTTCTTATCTATTAATGTTCTTAAGTCTTTCCATTTTTATCATTTATCTTTCTTCTTGGTTGGAATTAGAATTTAACGCAACTGTATCAGAAATTGGGTGGATTTTTTTTGCTGGTGGCGTCATGAACCTAATTGCAGGTCCTAAAGCAGGAAAGATTTCTGATAGATTAGGAAGAAAAAAAATTATTATTTGGTCTTGTCTTGGATTAGCAATTTTGATGGCTTTAACTACCATTTTAGTGGTGGAATTTTGGATCGCTTTTATAGTCTTTCCACTTGCAATGTTATTAATAGCCATGAGAATTAGTCCTTTTCAAGCCCTATCAAGCGAACTTGTAAAATCTAATAACCGGGGAACATTAATGAGTTTATTGGTTGCGATTGGAAATATAGGGTCTGGGATCGCTGGAGCTATAGCAGGCCCACTGTTTGAATTCATCGGATATTTTGCTAACACTTTATTTGGAACATTTACTATAATACTCACTGCCATCATAGTTTGGAAGTATGTACCTGAACCAAAGTTAAATATTCCAATACAATGATTTAAGTGCCTAAAATCATACTCAGAAAATTATTAACGAAATATCAATTTTTGTCGTAATTGATCAACCAAAGTTTTTCTTAATATAAAGTAGACATGAAAAGAGCTTTTCAAATTCTAGTTACATGTATATTATGCACATCTATTTTTATAGGATGTCAAACAACGAATTCCAACGATGATGTTAGTATTTCTGGAACAGTAATAGATTCTCAGAGTGGGACCCCTATACAAGAGGCAATTGTTGAAATCACATCACCTGAAGAATTTTCCGGTACTGCAAAAGTTACCGATGAAAATGGTTCATTTAAATTTGACCTTACAGTTTCTGAATCACCGACTTTACTAATCTTAGTTCGTAAATCTGGATATGAAGAGGGCTCAATAAATGTTCCTGTTTCTGGTGGACTAGACATACAGCTAGACCAACCCATAAGATTAACTATTAATGATACAACGGTAGTTGGCCCATCACAACCAGCCGCTAGAATTCTTTTAGAATCAGTAGAACAAACTATTCTCAACATTACAGGCACGGGTGGAGTTGATAATTCTAAATTAATTTTTCAAGTACAGGATTCATCAGGAAACAACTTAGATTTATCTAATTCCATTGATGTAAATTTTAGCATTTTATCTGGCCCTGATGGAGGTGAGGGTGTATTACCAGAAACCGTTAAAACAAATGCCAACGGAATAGCAGAAACGACTTTATATTCAGGTAATAAGGCTGGAGTGACCCAAATTCTTGCAGAGATAATTCGAGAAGATGTAGATTTGACCATTCAATCCACACCAGTAGCAATAACAATTCATGGTGGTTTCCCAAGTCAAAGTGGTTTCTATCTTACTACTGATCAACAGAATTTGGAAAGTAGTAATACTCAAGAAAGCATTATTATTGCAAAAATGGTTGATAAATTTAGCAATCCTGTAAAACCAGGTACAGCGGTTTATTTCAGTACTTCCATTGGATCTATTCAGGGGTCTAATGCTGCACAAAGTGATGAAAATGGAGAAGCTGAAGTAAAATTTTGGTGTGATGGAAATTTAGGAAGCGGAACTATTACTGCGCAGACTGTTGATGATAATAATGTAATAATCACCAAAGACTTACCTGTGGTTTGTTCATCTAGTAATGCAATTATCTCAGTTACGCCATCAACATTTACAATAAACAATGGTGAATCTCAACGCTTCGATTTCACTATTACTGATAATGGTGGATTGCCAATGGCTAGAGGTACCTCAGTTAAAGTTTTAGACACTGATGATAATAATTATAGCATAGAAGGGAACACAAATTTAGTTATACCAGATGCCATTGAAACTGGATCAGGAATAACTATTTTTTCATTTGTAATGCAATATTTTGGCATTGATGGAGGAGATTTAATTATTCCAATAGAAGTCACATCTCCCTCTGGTCAACGTACAATCTACAATTTAAATGGTAATTCTACTGATGATAACATTGTTGTTCCGATTTCTGGGGCGGCCTCAATTACGTTAGAGTCGATATCTGAGACTACCATTAACATCAATGAGACGGGAGGAACGACTAATTCAGTGTTGACCTTTGAGGTTCAAGATTCCTCTGGCAGAGCCATTGATATTGCCAACCAAGTGGAGGTAACCTTTAGTATCAGTTCTGGTCCAGGAGGCGGTGAAGGGTTATTGCCAGAGTCTGAGATGACCAATAGTGCGGGACAAGTGAGTACGAACTTATTCAGTGGCAACACAGCTGGGGTGGTTCAAGTACAAGCCGAAATAATTCGCAGCGACCTATCCCCTCCGTTGACGATTCAATCTAGTCCGGTTGCTGTTACCATAACCGGAGGCTTCCCAACCCAAGAAGGATTCTCTCTTACTTCCGATATCACCAATTTAGAATCTAGTAATTCTCAAGAAACCGTTATAACAGGGAAATTAGTTGATGAATTTAACAATCCTGTTAAAACGGGCACGGCGGTCTACTTCACTACCGATATCGGTTCCATCCAAGGCTCTGACGCAGCTCAAAGTGATGAGAATGGCGAAGTTTCTGTAGCTTTTTGGTGCGATGGGAATACAGGATCAGGCACGATAACTGGTTTTACGGTGAATGCCAATAATGAACAGATAACGGCTAGTTTACCCGTTATTTGCTCCAACAGTGAAGCTCTTATTGTGGCCACCCCATCGGAATTCACCATTGAGCAGGGACAAACCCAACTCTTTGAACTCACCATCACCGACATAGAAGGGTATCCGATGCCAGCGGGTAGTACCGTGGAGATTGAAGACGGCAGTGACAGTTATGTGTTGACTGGAAACACCTCTGTAACTATTGCCAATACCATTCAACCAGGAGCGGGATTAACAGACTTCGAATTTGTGTTAGAATTTCTTGGTGAACAGGATGAGGATATCATCATACCAATCAATGTAACCGCTCCATCAGGCTACATTACCTCTTTTAATATCACCGGATCTGCATCCTCTGGAGTGGTTCCTGGGGATCCAGCTGGGGCGGCCTCAATTACGTTAGAGTCGATATCTGAGACTACCATTAACATCAATGAGACGGGAGGAACGACTAATTCAGTGTTGACCTTTGAGGTTCAAGATTCCTCTGGCAGAGCCATTGATATTGCCAACCAAGTGGAGGTAACCTTTAGTATCAGTTCTGGTCCAGGAGGCGGTGAAGGGTTATTGCCAGAGTCTGAGATGACCAATAGTGCGGGACAAGTGAGTACGAACTTATTCAGTGGCAACACAGCTGGGGTGGTTCAAGTACAAGCCGAAATAATTCGCAGCGACCTATCCCCTCCGTTGACGATTCAATCTAGTCCGGTTGCTGTTACCATAACCGGAGGCTTCCCAACCCAAGAAGGATTCTCTCTTACTTCCGATATCACCAATTTAGAATCTAGTAATTCTCAAGAAACCGTTATAACAGGGAAATTAGTTGATGAATTTAACAATCCTGTTAAAACGGGCACGGCGGTCTACTTCACTACCGATATCGGTTCCATCCAAGGCTCTGACGCAGCTCAAAGTGATGAGAATGGCGAAGTTTCTGTAGCTTTTTGGTGCGATGGGAATACAGGATCAGGCACGATAACTGGTTTTACGGTGAATGCCAATAATGAACAGATAACGGCTAGTTTACCCGTTATTTGCTCCAACAGTGAAGCTCTTATTGTGGCCACCCCATCGGAATTCACCATTGAGCAGGGACAAACCCAACTCTTTGAACTCACCATCACCGACATAGAAGGGTATCCGATGCCAGCGGGTAGTACCGTGGAGATTGAAGACGGCAGTGACAGTTATGTGTTGACTGGAAACACCTCTGTAACTATTGCCAATACCATTCAACCAGGAGCGGGATTAACAGACTTCGAATTTGTGTTAGAATTTCTTGGTGAACAGGATGAGGATATCATCATACCAATCAATGTAACCGCTCCATCAGGCTACATTACCTCTTTTAATATCACCGGATCTGCATCCTCTGGAGTGGTTCCTGGGGATCCAGCTGGGGCGGCCTCAATTACGTTAGAGTCGATATCTGAGACTACCATTAACATCAATGAAACGGGAGGAACGACTAATTCAGTGTTGACCTTTGAGGTTCAAGATTCCTCTGGCAGAGCCATTGATATTGCCAACCAAGTGGAGGTAAGGTTTGAAGTAGCAAATGGCCCAGGAGGCGGTGAAGGATTCTCACCAGAAACAGTTTTGACTGATTCTGAAGGCAAGGCGATAACTAATTTCTTTTCAGGTGATTCTGCTGGAGTGGTTCAAATTAAGGCTATTATTGAAAGAACTGATGTAGGACTAATTATTGAGTCTAATCCTATTGCAATAGTCATTGAAGGTGGGTTCCCTGTGCTTGAAGGTTTTGACGTTAAACTTGATGTCAAAAATATTGAAAGACAAGGTAGTTCTCCGGTAATAGTAACGCTTGCCGATCAATTCGGGAATCCTGTAAAAGTAGGAACAGCAGTCTATTTTAGTACAAATTTAGGGATTGTAAATGGAAATGGGTTCACGAATAATAATGGCAAAATACAAGGTATTTCACTAGAGTGCTCTGGATTAGGTAATCTTGATGATGGTGGAAGTGGCGTTTTAACCGCCTCAACTGCAGATGCGAATGAAAATGAAATTTCAGTTGATATACCGTTCATTTGCTCTAGTTCTACAGCTTTAATTACAGCTACCCCTACCGCCGTTGATATAACTGCTGGTGGATCACAAGAATTCAATTTTACAGTCACAAATACTAATGGTGACCCTATGCCAAAAGGCACTCAAATATCTGTTGTGCATAATGGCAATGTTGCATTAGAAGGTGATTTTTCAGTAGAATTAGGAGATTATTCTAATTCAGGTACAGGAAGAACTGAATTTACTTTTAGTTTACTTGACAATGGTTCTGAATCTGAAGAGGTAGATATTGATATCGTAGTAACCTCCCCTGTTAATGGGATAGAAACAATAAATAATGATATAACTGTATCCATTTATTCTGATGATGATGTCGCTGGCCCTCCTGCTGGCGCGGCAAGCATTATCCTTACCAATGTGACGGAAGAAGTAATAAATATTCAAGGTACAGGTGGTAAAGTTAATTCTGCATTTACTTTTGAAGTACAAGACAGCGCAGGTCGCACATTAGATTTAGACAATCAAATTGAAGTAAATTTTAGCATCTTAGTTGGACCTGATGGAGGTGAAGGCTTATTACCGGAATCTGCTATGACTAATAGTGAAGGTCGAGTAACAACATCGCTATTTTCAGGAACTAAGGCAGGAGTTGTACAAGTACAAGCTGAAATTGTTCGTGATGATTTAACTCCCCCACTAACTATTCGTTCAACACCTATTGCTGTTACTATTCATGGAGGTTTTCCAGATGAAGACCATTTCAGTTTAGCTCCTGCGAAATATAATTTTGAGGGATATACTATAAATGGAAATACAAATGAAATTACAGCAATAATAGGTGATGAGTTTAGTAATCCTGTAAAACCTGGAACAGCCGTTTATTTTTCATCAACTGGAGGTATAATTGAAGGTTCTGGTACAGGAAATACCAACAATCAAGGCTTTGTAAATGTAGAACTAATATCTGGTGGCCCAAGACCTGATGATACTGAAACCGTTGATGGAACTCCTTTTACCAATGATGGCTTAGCAACAATTACAGCATCGACTGTTGACAAGGATAATAACTTAATTAGTAAATCAATTAATGTTGTTTTTTCGACATCAGCTGCTATCATTTCAACGGATTCCACAACATTTGATCTCGATCCAAATGGAGGAGAAACTTTTGATTATACTGTGACAGATCTTAATGGTAACCCTATGGCTGCAGGAACTACAATTGTTATAGATGCTGGTGATTTAGAAGTATCTGGAGATGGTAACATTACTTTAGGTAATCATATTTTTGCCGGACCTGGTGCAACTGAATTTACATTTTCAATTCGAGACACCGATCCTGAATCTAATGATCCTGCACCACTATCAATAAAAATAACTGTTACTTCTCCAAGTGGAAATGTAACATCTCTTACTCCTATAACAGGAACTAGACGACTATTTTAGAATGATAGATACATGACTTGATATGAACAATATTCACTTGATAATTTAAAAGTAATTACCTGGTACATTAATTATAGATTTATGATTTATTAAATGATAGATCTATAATTTTAGTTCTTTGAATATAAATCAAAATTTAATCATTGCTCAAAGGTAAACTAATCATATATAGATGTTACGCGGGAAATCTTAATATTTTACTGTTCGGCGAGAGAACTTGAATCAAGTTCAAAAATAACCTAAATAGTTCAAATGAAATTAAAAGTAGCACAAGAGACTGGAGGTCGAAAAGGTAAACAAGTAACAGTTATTCGTGGTTTAACTCATAATCCTCAAGTGATAGAAAAACTAGCAAAAAGTATTAAGTCACAATTAGGAACAGGAGGAACTATTAAAGGAAAAATTATTGAAATCCAGGGAAATCACGTTTCAAAAGTACAACAAATTTTAATAAAGGAAGGTTACACCATTTCTTAACCAATTAAAGGGTAACTTTACTTTCTTGGCGTGGATCCAAATCATACAATGATGATGCAGTTGCTTGAATTGTTTTGTACCATTCATTTCCAAACTTGTCGTTTATAGCATAAAAATCGGAAAAATCTGGTTTTCTCAGATTCATTTTCCACTCCTGAGTTTTCGACTTAAATGAAGGATCTAGGTGAAGTAGCTGATGATAGATCATCATTTCTTTAGTCTTAGCATCAAGCATATCCCATAATTCACCAGAAACTTCTATCAAATAATCATTACCAGAATAATATTTCACTTCTCGTGTTGCTTTCATGCATTTTGCAGCTCTTTGCTTCGAAATATTTGGATATACCAGAAAAAATCCTATTTCAGCAGGACCAAAATCAAGATTATATTCTTTTATAATTTTTTTTGATATAGTCTCTAATTCAGGTGACTCCATAAGTTGTTTATCGGTAGAGATTACATCTACAGGAGCTAGAAATTCATTATCATTCATGTGTTACTTCGATTTAGGAATTAATACACCGGTAGCAACTATAGAATATTCTACCTGTTCACCCACGATGTTATCGGATTCTTCACCTAAATCTTCTGCAAAGTGTTTGGCTTGTTTCTCCGAAATTATTTTTTTCGACAATATACCTTCCAAAAAAACTACTTTCCCTGTTGAATTAGTAGGTATAACAAATCCATAATCTTTAAATGTAACACGAGCGGTTAACTCCCCATCTATTGCTATAAAAAAACACCCATCCATTTGGCACACTTTATTAACTTTTGTTTGTACAAACACTTCAGTTTTGCTGTCTATTTCAGAAATTACTTTGGATAAAGTTGATGCATCATCAGTAATTCCCAAAATTTTCTCATCCCCAAACACATCATAATGTTCTATTTCAAATGATGAGACACTATTGCTACTAGAATCAGTGTTCTGGGCAAAGGAATTGGTATAAAAGGAAAATAAAAATATAAATAGTATGTATCGCATTTAAGTATAATTTTTGTTTAAAAATAAGAAAGAAAAGACAATCTTATTTCCTTGATTTTTTATAATATATTCTAATATCTATGAAAAGTATACTTACACTCTTTGTAACATTTCTATTTGGACTTTTCTTTGAATTTTTTATTCGAGTTGTGATTGTATTTTACCATCAAACGGAATGGATATTTTCAGGTCTGTCAAGTATCCCAGGTACGAATTGGATAGTTATATTTTGCGCTGGCTTGTTCGTGTCTTCATGGATCTCAGGAATGTTGACGGTCACCATAATCAATTATTCACCTTTTAAGCATCTCCTTTTACTATATTTCATAATCACATTTTGGAGGATAAGTGAATTTTTTGGGATGAATGAACCGTCTATTTCATATACAATTAGTATAACTTTGCTTCAAGGTACTGCTCTTTTACTTGCCTACTACACAAAAATTAAATCAAATGTACAAGCTTCTCATACTTAGTATTTTCTTTATCACCTGTTCAAATAATGTTGAAATTATAGAAGTAAATAATCCTGCGAGTGATCTAGGAAAATATCCACGACTTTACACTGATAATAGTGGTACAGTATATATGAGTTGGTACAATACTGTAGGAGACACTACACAACTATATTATAGTTTAAACGATGGATATAATTGGAATGAACCCATCTTATTAGCACAATCTGATAATTGGTTTGTTAATTGGGCTGATTTTTCTTCTGTTATTGGTCACAATGGAAAAGCTCTTGCTGCTCATTGGCTACAAAAATCATCGGAAGGCACTTATTCTTACGATGTGAAATTATCAACTTCGGCTTCAAATTTTGAAGTACCATTTATTATACATTCTGATTCTCTACCAACAGAACATGGTTTTGTTAGTATGGTTCCCCTATCAGATTCCTCATTCTATGTAGTTTGGCTGGATGGTAGAAATATGTTAAATGGTCATGGACATTCATCTGATTTAGAAGAATTTGGCGATTTATCTAATGCGATGACTATTCGTGGTGCTTTTATACAATCAGGTGTTAAAGAATCTGAGGTAGAAATTGATAACAGTACCTGTGAATGTTGTAATACTTCGTTAGTAACAACTAAAAATGGTTTATTAACAGCATACAGAAATAGAACCGATGAAGAAATAAGGGATATACATGTAAGTTCATATTCAAATGAGTTTAAAAAATGGTCGGTTTCTAGACCAATACATTCCGATAATTGGCAAATTGCTGCTTGTCCAGTTAATGGTCCAATGATGGCTGCCACAGACAATCATGTTGCTATTGGATGGTTTACAGGAGCCTATAATCAACCTAAAGTTAAACTTTCATTCTCCGATGATGCAGGAGTATCGTTTTCTGATCCCATAGTTGTTGATGAGAAAGTACCTCTTGGACGTGTAGATATAGTACTAAGCAATAACGAAACAGCTTGGCTTAGTTGGATTACTAGAACTGATAATTCAGCATTACTTAAATTAGCTAAAATATCTAAAATGGATGGAACCAGTAAAGTATATGATATTGGTGAAATCAATCCATCAAGATCTACTGGCTTTCCTCAACTCACATCCTACAAAGATGGTTTAATGGTAGCGTGGACAAACATAGATGGAAATCAACCTAGCATAAAAACAGTAATTATTCGATAATCTGAGGTAACACACCCAAGCCCGATAATTATGCTATCTATATACCAATTTCGGTGTTATCCCACCAACCAGTAAAATTGATGGCTTTGGGTCCATACGCCATGATAGGTACTGGTATCCCTGTATGATGTTCCGTAATCCAAACAATGGTTATGTTTTCTTGAGTTGAACCAGATACGATATTCATCCCTCCTGTTTCATGATCTGCTGTTAAAATGACCAATGTTTCACCATCACTTACGGCAAAATCTAGAACCGACGCTACCGCTTCATCAAAATCTGATAACTCACGATGCATGTATTCGAAATTATTTTCATGACCAGCCCAATCAATTTGAGAACCTTCAATCATTAAGAAAAACCCTTCAGAATTTGTATTTAAAACATTAATCGCTTTCTCTGTCATTTGCTTCAGTGAAGGTGATCGATCATCTGTTGGTAATCCAGATTTAGAAAAGAGTCCTAAGATTTTATTAGCTGGCGATGTATCAAGCTCCTCATAACTTTGTACAAAATCATAACCTAAATTTTGAAATTCATGAACCAAATTTCGATCATCGATTCTTGAACTATTATCCTTTGATTGTGGTACAAAAAATTCTAACCCTCCTCCAAGTAAAATCTCAATATTGGAATGAAGATACTGTGTTGCAATTTCAGTTTCTTTTTTTCGAGAATCTATATGAGCTGCAAAACTGGCGGGGGTAGCATGTGTGATGCTTGAAGTTGAAATCAAACCTGTACTTTTACCATGCTCCTCAGCAAGTTCTAACTCTGTTTTACAATGTCGATTATCGGGAAGTTGTCCGATCATTCCATTATTTGTTTTTACACCACAAGAATATGCAGTAGCACCTGCGGCTGAATCGGTGATGTATTGATCAGCGGCATGAGTATTGACCAAGCCAGTTATAGGCATTCTTTGCAAATGTAGTCTTCCATCAAATCCTGCAATACTAATTTAACCTGAAAAAAGTTGAGCTAAACCAGTCCCATCACCAATTATGAAGATAATATTTTTAATAGGTCTATCTTCTACTAATGGCAACTTTTCGAGCGCTACACCATTAGTTGGTGCAACACTTACAGTATCTATTTTAAAACTTTGAAATGCAGATACTGAACTGTTGAAAATTAAAAAAATAAAATCGATGTAATTATACGCATGAATTACTCTATTTAAATATTTTAATAAGCTGTAATTGAAACTTAAAACTTAGGTAACATACTTTTAATAAGTCCCCAAATTCCTTTAGCTGGTTTCCTAGATTTTTTGTTGCGTTCAGCAGCTTTATCAATTTTTTTAATTTCTACAGGTGGTCGCTTAGGTTGGCCTTTTTTATTGTTTCTATTCGAAGCCTGTTTTTTTGGTTTTGCTTTATTATTAGAATCTTTAACCGTTTTTTGATTTTTTGAAACTGGTGAATCTTTCTTTTTAGGAATTACAGTAATTTTCTTAATAGGTTTTTTCTTCTCATCGTTAGCTGCCGCAGTTGGCTTATTCAATAATTCAATAATGAACTTACCATCTTCATTGGTAGAAACCTTTATATTTTTTACATGAGAGAAATTTGGACGAATATCTGACTTTACATCTTTTTTCTTAGTAGAACTGTTTGTACTGGCTTTTGGCTTTTCCTTACTTTGATTTTTTGAATTTGGTTTTGCTTCAATATCTAGTCCAACTTCTAAAATAGCATCTCCATCTATTATTTCTAATGCATTCCCAACTTTTTCTCGTATAGGTTTAAATAGCTTAATGTCTTTTTTTGCTACTAGTGTAACTGCTATTCCAGTTTTATCATACCTTCCTGTTCTACCGATGCGATGAATATAGTCTTCAACTGCCTGAGGTACGTCGTAATTTATGATTAAAGAAATATCAGCAATATCAATTCCTCGTGCTAATACATCGGTAGCTACTATTATTGGTACTTTTCCATTTTTGAAATCATTCAAAGCCTTGGTTCTTTCGTTTTGATCACGATCACCATGTATACTTGCTACACTAATTCCTTTTTTTACCAATAATCGTTCTAACTGATCAGTTCCGCGTTTTGTTGCAGTGAATATGATACATGATGTCCATTCAAGATCATCTAGTAAATATTGAACCAATTTTAATTTCTCTCGACCATCAATTTGATACGCTTTTTGTATAACGCTGTTTGAAGGTTTAGATACTTCAATCTGTATAAGTTGAGGTTTATTTTGAATCTCTTTAGCTAGTTTTTGGATTTCTTTGGGCATGGTTGCCGAGAATAGTAAGGTTTGCCTGTCTTTGGGTAGTTTATCAATGATATGATTTACATCTGGGAGAAATCCCATATCTAACATTCGATCAGCTTCATCTAATACTAAACATTTAATATGACTAAAATCTACATCTAACACTTTCATTTGATCAATTAGACGGCCTGGGGTAGCAACAATTATATCAACCCCAGCACGAATAGCTTCCGCTTGCTTAGCGAAATCTTCACCACCTATAATAGTAGCTGAACTAAGACCAGTATGATAACCTAATGCAAAAATTTGTTCATCAATTTGCTGTGCCAGCTCCCTGGTTGGGGATAAAATAAGTGTTTTTGTTCCTTCTGATGGTTGATCTAAAATCCTATGTAACACAGGAATTACAAAAGCACCGGTTTTACCAGTTCCAGTTTGAGCAGCACCTAAAACATCAGTGCCATTTAAAACGATTGGAATACTCTGTTCCTGTATTGGAGTGGGTTCTGTAAATCCTATGTCCTGTAACCCCATTTGAAGTGATTCATGGAGGTCAAATTCTTTAAAAGTCAAAGTTTTCCTTAAAAATTATTCTTAACAATTTTAATATACACAGAACCATATTAAAGTGTTTTATAAACACAATTCTTATATCTTTCATCGATATATTAAAATTAAAAAAAACCTATTCTAAATGAGAAATCAATACCTAAGTATATCTACACTTGTACTATTAATTTCAACACTTGCTTGCTCACAATCGCAAGACCAATTTTCACCTAATTCTGAGTTAAATACATTAATTGATAGCGCTAGTTATGTGGTTGGTTTTCAGACAGGGAACCAACTTTATAGCCGTGGATTTGAAGAAATTAGTGCAGAGAAATATATGGCTGGTTTTCTTACAGCTATAGAAGAAGAAGAAATAAAGATTGATAATTCAGAAATTACTTCATTATTTACACGACTAAATGCTTATTTGATAGATAAGGATTTAATAGAAAACAAGGCTGAGGAAGAAGCATTTTTTGCTGATAATAGAAACAAAGAAGGAGTTATTGAAACCGAAAGTGGTCTTCAATACAAAATAATTAGAGAAGGAGATGGTGCAAAGCCTTTTGCACAAAATAAAGTCTCTGTTATGTATGAAGGAAGATTGATTGATGGTTCAATTTTTGATACAAATTATACTAGTGGTACTCCCTCTGAATTCTTTGTGGGTCAAGTAATACAGGGTTGGATTGAAGGGCTACAATTAATGAGTATAGGCTCTGAGTTTGAGTTTTATATCCCTAATGAATTGGCTTATGGTGAAAACCCACGTCCTGGTGGAATTATCAAGCCTGGTGATGCTTTAATTTTTAAAGTTGAACTACTGGATATTGTACAATAATTAAACATAAAGTGTACGCATTGATAGCATGCTCTCTCCCATAATTTATACATAAGGGTTTTGTGATTACACAGAACCCTTTTTTATGGGCTGGCTAATTGAGATATAAGTCCAGATTTTCTTATCAATTTTTTGGAGATACACTGTTTCAAAATGTCTTTTTTCCCTACAATAAGCACACTTTTTTTGGCTCTTGTTACGGCTGTATACAATAGTTCTTTCGATAAAATTTGATTTTGTTTATCGGGTAAAATAATTGCAATATGATCATATTCAGAACCCTGACTCTTATGAATGGTAATGCAATATCCAGATTCATAATGAGTAAGCTGTTCAGTAGAAATAGTTTTCTGGTTTGAAAATTTTACATGGTTATTGGCTTCATCGTAATAACCAATTTCTCCATTTTGTATCCCTAATTGATAATCATTTTTAGTAGCCATTATAATTCTACTACGAAACCATACATTAGATTGTGAAATATGTAATCTCTTCTTTATTTCGATCTCTATAATTTTGTTTAGGTAATTGCATCCAAATGGACCGCTTCTCAAAGCAGAAAGTAATTGGTGAGTATTAACCATTGCCTGCTCATTATTCAAAACTGGTTCAATGGCATACTGCTTAATGATATCCCCAATAGTACCGGTACTTGGTTCAATCCAGTTAACATCTTTAATATTTGGATCATTAAGAATTTTTAAAACCGAGGTTACATCAGATCTGTTGATAGCATCCGCAAAACGATGAATTCCACTTTCTTGGCTGAATCTATACCTTCTCTCCAGTTTAATGATTAAATCAGAAATGGATTTAGGAATTGAAGATGTGGTAGTTATTGTACAAATATCACTCAATACAGAACCAGATTCTACAGATGCTAACTGAAATGGATCACCAACTATGATCAATCGAGTATTTATGGATACAGCATCAGTTAAAGCATTCCATAAGCCTAAATCCATCATCGAGGCTTCATCAATAATGACTAAATCTGCCGACAAAAGATGGCCAGAATGGTAGGTAAATCCATTCAATAGATCAGTAGATCCGAGTAATTGATGAATAGTTACAGCTTTTAACCCAACATTTTCATCGTATTCTAAACTATCGTTTATACGTTGTGCAGCTTTTCCTGTGGGAGCAGCTATTTTTATAGTATAGGAATCCCCAAAAATAGATTGATGAGCTTCAATGATTCGTTTAACAGTAAACGTTTTTCCTGTACCAGGACCTCCAGTTATAAAGAGTAGAGATTGAAAAAAAGATTTGAAAACAGCGGTACTCTGAAGATCATCCTCATTCATTCCAAAATTAGTATGAATTTGTTGAATAAATTCTTCTTTTACATTGATTTGTGTAGTGGATTTATTTGTAAGCCATATAGCTAACTCGTTCTCTTGAACAAAGCTTTTATGTTGATATAATAAACCTTTGAAGACGATAAATGGTTTGAAATCACCTGGTTTTCCAACCAGCAACGAATCTTCCAATGTCTTTACAAGGTTAATAGATTCATTACTATCCATTTTTTTTAGATAATCATCAAGCATATGCTGGTCTATAGCTATATGCCCATTACCTTGGTTGAAGAGAGAACATAGAAAAATAAGAAGTTCATATTGGGACAATTCTGGATCTAGGTTAATCCAAAAATGCGCAAACTCAATATCTTCTTGTTGAATGAAATTCTTTTCTTTAAGATGCGATAGTAATGAAAAAACAGAAGTCATAATCAGTGATTTAAACCTCCCATTAATTCATCAAGTTGTTGTACAAGGTGTAGTTTTGGCTTGTGAAAAAATACACCTGAACCAGGTATTTTTGGATTTACGCCTCTCACGAAAAGATAGATTATGCCACCAAAGTTTTGTTCGTAATCAAAATCTGGTTGTTTAAGTCGAATGTATCTAAGGAAAGCAATCAAATAAATATGATATTGAATAGTATATCGAGAGAGAAACATTTCTTTAGAAAGTTTTTCATTCGAGTATGACTCAAAAGTATCTCCAAGATGATTAGATTTGTAATCTAAGATGTAGTACTTACCATCTAACCGGAATATTAGATCGATAAAGCCTTTCATAAATCCTGTTAAGCTTTCTTTGTTCACCGTGAGATTGGTATTTAGAATTGTACCCAGTTTTGTGGGGTTTAAATTATTTAGTGGAAAATTAAATTCCATTTCAACCAAGCGATCATCATGTTTAATTATTGATAATGATACCTGCTCAGTTAGAGCATGATTAATAGAATTAAGTATGATTTTATGAACACTTCGTTTCCATTGTTCATCATATGCTAATTGTTGAAATTGTTCTTCTATCACCTTTTGAATCGAATGTTCATCGGTAAAATCAATATGCTCGAATATGTTATGGAGTAGATTTCCTGTGTTTTTACCTTTTGGCAATGAAAAATTATCTAATATGACTGATGCGTACTCATTGTTTTCCCTTGAATCCTCATCAAAATCAAATCCCCAATCCTCTGAGTTATAGTTTTCATTATTCTGATGAGTTAATGAAGAAAAACTAAACCATCTGTTATAGTCATTGAGGTCAAAGCGTTCGAAGTCTTTAGTTTTAATTTCACTTCTTAAGGGATATCTGCCTCCAGTTTCGCTTGAATCATAATTAGAGTCATCCACTTCTATAATTTTTGCTTCAATAATGGATGAATTCGAGAGTAATGACTCTAATTCCTCGTTTTGATCCATTAGATAGTGAATGGCATTAAACCCTTTTCCTCCTAATTGTTCTGCATTGTTATGATAGATATAACACATTGCCTTAGCACGGGTTAATGCTACATATACAAGTCGTATTTTTTCAGCTTTAATATCATTCTCATTTAGGGCCTGATATTCATGGTATTTATTTGACTTAACATCTAAATAAACGGAATGAGATAGCCCACTAGATGTTGTTACAATGGATTGTTTTTTATGAGTTAAATTCCATAAAAAGGGACAAAAAACAATGGAATACTCCAGTCCTTTACTTGCATGATGCGTAACTATTTGAATCAACTGTTCGTCACTTTCTAGCCTAATTATTTCATCCTCGGAAGCTTCGTTCTTTTTTTTCTCTTTTTTTGAACTAAAATGTCTTAAAATCCCAAATTTTGAGAAATTATGGTTACGTTCAGCGTTCAAAAGTAATTCTTTCAGATGTTTGTAATCGGTGATTAAACGTTCAGGATTATTATTTTTTGACAATGCTTCTAAGATGTTAAACTCATACTCAAGAGCTCTAAATACAGAATTCAAACCCTCATTAGACCATTGTACATTAAGGTCGGTAAAAGAAGATTGAAGCTTTTCCCATTGTTTATCATCATCCGTCAGTTCTAAAAGTTGAACGGCATCAACATTAAAAAAACTAGTCAACAGAGATGCTTTTATATAGCCATTAACCTTAGGATAACTGATAGCATACAGTAATAGGTAGAGCTGATTCGCTAATTCTGAATTAAATACCGAGGATTTATTTCGAATAATACTTCTAAGTCCATACTCCCATAAGGTATGTTGTACTAGTTGCGCGTTACTATGAGTATCAACTAAAATTGTTATATCACCTTCTTGCAATGGTTTATCATTAATATGTAAATCACTATGAAGTAATTTTATACATTCGGAAGCAACCGAATTCGCAATCTCATTTTTTATATATTCGATGGATCGATCAGAAGATTTAAATTCTATAAGTTTTAATGGAGCCTCTTCATTAGACTTCTTACACACTATAGGGTTAGTGTTAGCATCTGGGAATTTTGCCGATGTAAATTCTAATTCCTCTGCCATAAACGGATTGCTTTTACCATTAAAAAAAGCATTAATTCCATCCAGCAAATTTTTTGATGTTCGATAATTATTAACCAAGGAATATCGATTATTTGAAGGAATGGTTTTTCTCACAGCCAAATAGGTATAAATATCAGCTCCTCTAAATCGGTAAATAGCTTGTTTGGGATCACCAATCATAATCAGACAGGTATCCTCTTCCGATTTATAGATGGATTTAAATATTGAATATTGAATGTGATCTGTATCCTGAAATTCATCGATAAAGGCGATAGGAAATTTATGGGCTAGTTTTTTACACAAAACTGAAGATGTTGTTAATCCTTCTTTAACACGAAGTACTAAGTCATCATAACCAACAATCCCTCTTTTTTTCTTTAACTCTTGAATATTCCATCGAATTTTGTTGATAGCTAAACATGTAAATGCTAATTCAATGCCTTTTAATTGTTCATAGCATTCAATGTAATCATCAACGAAATTAGCAAAAGTGAAATTTGGCGCCGAATGTGATTGTTTTGTGCGATTAGTTAACGTAACCGAACCAAAGAATTTCAACTTATCATAAGTGATTGGACACGTATGATTTTGATTCATCCATTCTTCAAAATCAGATAACATTTGGTCTTTATTGCGATAGCTCGATTTATTCAGAGCATCAGAATAAAAGAAAGAATGAAAAGCATCTTTTTCTGAATGAAAATATTGGTTTATCGATAGGTATGTTGTTCTAACTTTCTCAAAAATGTTTTCAAATTTATCCATTGAGACCTCATTGGGAAAAATTTCAACTTCACTTTTCTCAATGATTGGATAAATTGATTTTAGTAGATGATCTGGCGACTTAAATGTTACATTAAGATGATGCAAACACCACGCTTCGAACTCATCATTTGGATTCGATTTAAAAAAGTACTGTTCCCAAAATATATCCACTACTTCTAAAATTAATGGATAAATATTAGTCTCTACATCAAATTTTGAACTGATTTTAAAATCAAGATGATTTTCTGATAATATTTTTTGGCAGAACCCATGGATGGTAGATATGGCTGCTTCATCAAAATAGAACAAACAACTTTTTAGATGCTCAATCTGACGTGGTGATAACTCATGGATGTATGTATTCACAAACTGATCGGAACTCTTCCCTCCTTCCGCAACATGAATTAATTCTTTAATACGTGTTCGTAAACGTAATTGTAATTCTGCTGTCGCATCATTTGTGAAAGTTAATACAAGAATTTGTGATGGCAATAACTGCTTTTCAATCAATGCACGAACATACAAAGCGGTTATACTATATGTTTTTCCGGTACCAGCAGCGGCTTCTACTAAATGATGTCCTTGAAATTTAACTTCGAATAAATTTAAAGATGGAAACACCGCTTCTCCTCTTTTAAATGTGATACAATGGGTTCCCAGATTATTTCTGCATAATGTTGAAAAAATTCATTATCCCATGGTTGTTCGTTCTTCCAAAGTAGTTGATTATATACATCAGCATCTTCCTTGTTACTATACTCATTTGAACACCATTCATTCATGAAAGCTTTACCCTTTTTTTCAGGATGATCTTTTAACTCTATGGCTTTAACTGCCAAGGATGGGATGCAACTCCAATGATATTTACTTGGATGCTTTTTTGTGAACAGTTCAAGATAAGAATTAAGTATTTCGGAAGGATTCTCTACGTCATCAAAACGAAGATGACGCACTTTTTTCTTACCGGAAAAACCAATTAATTTTGAGGTATATGATTCCGTTTCATTAATATTCAAGAGAAGATGGTTGATCCATAATTGGATAATGTCTCTATCTTTAATCGTGTTGATTTTCCATACTACCTGTTCATTCCCATAAAGATTTTTGATTGTTCCAAATATTTTTAACCCATATAAAGAACATGCTAATTCATAAGAATTCTCTTCGGTATGCAGATACTCTTGAACATGCTGTTGCACTGTTTGTACGTTAGCCTCTTGTTCGTTGAATTGATATTGTCCTATTGGACCGCGTGGTAAACTCCCATTTAATAATGAATATGATTTATATTTGTCTAAAGGAGTTGAATGTTTGTATAAATCAATGAGATCATTTTTTAGATGATATGCATCTAGGCCAGTTAAGTCATATAAGGCTCTATCAACGGGTTGATCTTCGCCAAACACTGTTTTTAATCTCAAAACATGGTTAAGTAAATGTTTAGCGGGATGACTAAAAAAAGTACTTAGACTAGATAGACTGATTTCTTGTAGATAAGGAATATGATATGTTCCTTTAAAAGGATCATCAATTTCTGTATATGAAGTGTTAAAAACTTGGGACAGGTGAGTTTCTAAACTTGGATACATTACTTCCGAACTATCTTTAGATGGATTAAAGCCATGTAATGGATGGTGTTGATGGTGTAATTCTGGATATATTTCATTCAACTCTTGGATTAAGGTTGATGGCATACTTCCTTTTTTTCCTTCACCGATATAACTTAAATGTATATGATCTTTTGTGGAGTATATCCTTTCAAAGAAAAGTAAGGTATCGTCAGTTTTAGTACTTCGATCTCCTGGTTGTGGATTAGCATGGATCAAATCAAAATCTGGTCGATGTGTAATTCGTGGGAACATTCCTTCATTAAGACCTAACATGGCTACAAACCTAAAAGGAATATTTCTGTAAGGAATATACGTACTCACAGTCACCCCCATTCCCATTTTTGTAGATGCTGCAGAAACCTCATTAAATTGCTGTACTAACCAAGGTTGAAATACATCAAATGGCACTTTTGTTACACATTTCGACAACGATAATTGACGAATCAATTTTTCTAACTTACCAACAATTGATTTCTGTTCTGAAAAGAACTGAAGAATATATTCATGTATTCGTTTCACCCAATCGAATAAGGATAAACTTCCCTCTAAATTTTTTTGAAATGAACAAAAAATTCTATGGATTTGAGCTAATTTTGTAATGTAAGATTTGGAGTTTATGCTCGATCGTATATCAATTAAAATATAGTCTTCTATGCTATCATAGTTTCCTTTTTCCATAGAGAAACTAAGAAATAATTGATGAATCGCCTTCTCAATACTACATTCACTGTTATGTTTTGATAAACCATAATGAATATTCATTTTGGCAAAGCAAGCACTATAAAATGTAATTTCAGATTCAGAAATATCGAATGTTTGCTTAACAACGGGGTGATTTAATAACTCTATGAAATCTGTGATTTTTTCACCAGTTTGAAAAAAATTGATCAACTGAATTAAAAAATCAGACGAAGAATCAAGCGAATGTTCTGGAATATGAACTGGAATTTTTGGGAAGACACCAGCAGGTTCAAATACATGTTTTATGATAGGGGCATATTGATCAAAATCTGGAACCATGATCAAAACATCATCCACAGTATACTCCTTATGTTCATCTAAAAAACGTAATAGTTCATGTTTTAAGACTTGAACTTCCCTTTCAATGGTATAACAGGAATGGATATGAAACTTCGAACTGACTAAAGCCCAATCATTGGTTTTAGTGCGTTCAATTTGAACATGATGAATATTCGAAAATAAATGTTGAACCTCCAACTTTGGGTTACTCCATGCTCTATATCTAGACGATAAAGAGTCTTCTGGAATTAGTTGTTGATCATACCAATGAACATCACTGTGTTTCCCAATAGTAGTAATACAATCAAAAAAAGAAGTCGACCAATGTGATAACCCAATAACAAATATCTGTTTAGGAATAGGTGCAGGATCAGATTGTAATAACTCATGGACTAAATCATTGACTTCAAATCGATGAGGTATATCAGGAAATTCTGTTAAAAGGTCCTTTGTTAATTGTTGCCAGATCAAACATTGCCATGCTTCATTATTTTTTATGGGCACTTTAAGTTGCGTCCATTGTTTTAGTAAACCTGATCGGAACATCTGATACAAATCAAAAACATCACTAATACTTTCAGCTATATTTAGTTTAGAATTAAGATCGTGTGGAATAGATAGACCATACTTCGAAAGCTCGGATTCATTGGATATGAGTAGATCAAAAATTCTAGCATGCAAAGCGATCCTATCCGTTGGCAGATCAATAGGTAGATCATGGTGATACAGCCTGATAAGTTGCCAAGCTAATTCAGATGGATACAGAAACTTTATATTAGCCGATACTCCATTTAATTTACTTAACTCTGATTGAAGCCAATGTTGAGTTTCTTTGTTTTGAACTACGATCCAATCCTGAGCAAACGCATCGGAATTCATCATAGAACCTTTTACATCCTTAGCTAAATCAAGGGCAAGAGTTGTTAAATTACAAGCTTTATAGAGTTTTATCATTCTGTAATTATTTAACTGATAATACTCAATTAGAAAAGAAATTTCTCAGCAAAACAGAGTACACATCAACACTACAGTATCTTTACCATTAACCATGATATTCTTAACAGGTAGAATGAAACATTATCAAAACTATTGTACTTGAAATAACTAACTTTAAACGGAATATCCCTACGAAAACAAAAAAGCATGTAGTGGGAACATTTAGAAAATTATCAACAAAAGAAATTCTTAAAGAACATCTTGCCCAGCACCCCCCCAAAGGGATGCTGAATGTTAAGATCATACTCCATAACATTAGAAGTATGCATAATGTTGGATCAGTATTTCGATCCTCAGATGCTTTTGGTATCTCAGAGATCATCTTTTCTGGATATACCCCTATTCCTCCACGTGAAGAAATCACAAAAACAGCCATCGGGGCCGAAGCATTTGTTCATTGGAGATACATTGAATATCCTTTACTTGAAATGGAATCGCTAAAAAAAGAAGGATATACTTTATATGGTCTCGAACAGACCGATTCGAGTATCTCCCTCTTAGATCATCGCTTAAAAGCTACTGATAAAGTATGCATCGTAATGGGAAATGAAGTGACAGGCATCGACACCGAAATCCTTCCTCATCTTGACCAATGCTTAGCAATACCTCAATTTGGGCAAAAACACTCACTAAACGTATCCGTTGCCACTGGAGTAACACTTTATGCACTGCTTCAAAAGTTTTATGAACACAACGAGTAATCATTGTGAAAGACCAAAACAGCTAACTTGTAGTGATACTAGTTATTCAAAAAAAATTTCTTGTCAAATGACAGAAAGCACTTATTTTAACCTAACTTTATAATACAACTTTATTTTTTTATGAGTACAGAAGCGGCATCCGATTCTATGTTAAATCGATTACTTAATTATATAGAAAAGGCTGGGAATAAACTTCCAGATCCAGCCATTCTTTTTTTCTATTTAATGGTTTTTGTATGGATTTTATCTGCCATACTCTCTCCTATCGATTTTGGGGAAGTCCATCCAAGAACTGGAGACCCACTAAACATTAATAATCTTCTTACAGGTGCTGCCTTAGCGAACTTCCTTGCGAATATGGTGGGAACATTTACTGGTTTTGCACCTTTAGGAATTGTTCTCGTTGCTATGCTAGGTGTAGGGGTTGCAGAACATTCGGGCTGGATTGATGCAGGTTTGAAAAAAATGCTAAACTCGACTCCTAAAATGTTAGTTACTCCAATGCTAATTCTAATTGGTATTGTCAGTCATACCGCCGCTGATGCGGGTTATGTTCTTGTGATTCCATTAGGTGGTGTCATATTTTATGCCGTTGGACGACATCCACTCGCAGGTATCGCTGCCGCTTTTGCAGGGGTTTCTGGTGGATTTTCAGCTAACTTTATTCCTTCTGGCATTGATCCTTTGATCATGAGTTTTACCCAAGAAGCTGCACAAATACTTGATGCAGAAATTACATTAAATCCACTAAACAATATCTATTTCACTGGACTGTCCTCTTTGCTTATCATTCTAGTAGGATGGTTCATTACCGACAACATCGTGGAACCTCGCCTTGTTGGAACCAAAATAGATGGAGATGAAGAAGATATGCCCCAAATGGAACAAGTAAGTGCTAAAGAAAGTAAGGCTTTTTGGATGGGCTTTGGGGCAATGATGGTAGGGATTGTTGGATTAATTGCATGGGCTATTCCCGCTGATTCTGCACTTAGAGGTCCTGATATGATTAATCCTGAAGTGATGTCTCTCACATCCTTTAAGGCTCCCCTTATGAGTTCCATTGTACCCCTTATTTTTGTACTACTACTTATACCTGGGGTGGTCTATGGTTTTGCATCGGGTAAATACTCTAAATCAAAGGATATGATTGACAGCATGTCTAAGTCGATGCAAAGTATGGGATATTACATCGTAATGGCTTTTTTCTGCGCACTATTTATTGATGCCTTTTCTTCCTCAAATATTGGATTGTTAATAGCCCTTAAAGGTGCAAATTTTCTGCAATCCCTTGCTCTTCCTGGTCAAATCACCATTGTAGGAATTATTCTACTAAGTGCGTCTGTGAATCTTTTGGTTGGATCCGCATCAGCAAAATGGGCGTTAATTGCTCCAATATTTGTTCCGATGCTTATGCAATTGGGAATCTCTCCGGATTTAACACAAGCCGCTTATCGTGTGGGTGATTCAGTATCAAATATAATTACGCCCCTACTACCTTATTTCCCACTTGTTGTTGTGTTCTGTCAACGTTATGTGAAAAATACGGGTATTGGAACACTTATTTCTATGATGCTTCCTTACTCTATCATTTTTGGGATCACTTGGACGATCTTCTTGCTCCTTTACTGGTGGATTGGAATTCCACTAAGTTTTGAGGCAAACTATATATACCCAGCCATGTAGAATAAAAGTTAGTTTTAGGGTATGTTCATCCCTAGGTTTGATATTTTTTAGGGGTGTTTCCGTAGAAATTCAGCATCTGTAGTGCGTGGCTTTGTTACATGGCTAGCCCTTGATCAAAGAATCACTCCTTACAGATTCTGGATATCCCATGGGGATGCCCAGCAATTTCCAGAATGACGATGGGTTGGTTTAGGGTTTATTTTTTAGTAGTCATGCTGAATTTTGCCAAAGGCACCCTTTTGGGGGATTCAGCATCTGTGGTGCGTGGCTTTGTTACATGGCTAGCCCATCATCAACGAATCACTCCTTACAGATTCTGGATATCCCATGGGGATGCCCAGCAATTTCCAGAATGACGATGGGTTGGTTTAGGGTTTATTTTTTAGTAGTCATGCTGAATTTTGCCAAAGGCACCCTTTTGGGGGATTCAGCATCTGTGGTGCGTGGCTTTGTTACATGGCTAGCCCATCATCAACGAATCACTCCTTACAGATTCTGGATAATTTCCAGAATGACGACGGGGTGGTTTAGGGTAAGACTAGAGTTTTATGCATCTAGATTCCCGCCTACGCGGGAATGACCATTACTTGCTAGGTTCCTAATTCAACGTCATCCCGCAGCGAAAGCCGGGATCTGGATGGTTATGCAAGCATCGATTTTAAATACAACGCCTCCCCGAACCCGACCGTAATTCTCTGCTGCTTACCATCGATAATTTTATTACAGCTACCAAACTTAAAGCCCTTTAGTAGCACCAACCAAAAAAACATCCCGAATCTTCTAAAAACCAGCCTACCTGACAGCATAAACAGGTTTTTTTCCGTTCACATGCTTGCGCTAGATTGGGGGATAAGCTCATGCCTGATCTGTTACGGAGCCGAGCTCCGTAGCTAGGTTAATACTTTGAGTTTCAGAGAGGCAACCTATTCGCATAATTATATTTAAGTTGATCCAGTAACTTCAAATTTTCTAGTTCAGAAAAAATGTTTTGAATTTTTGAAAAATTAAAGGTTAAGTAATCTTGAATAACTATTGACTCCATGTAGTTGACCTTAATTTTATCAATAAAATACCTTAATAATGCTAAATCAATCCAAAATTCGGTGTTTTTAAATCCAAATTCTAGATAAAACCGACCTCGTTCATTTATTGTTTTAACTTTTAAAGTCTCATTCATTAATATTTTAATCCCTGACATAGAACCATATTTTTTTTCAAGGATTAAATTAAATCCATAGTCATTCTGTAACATTTCAATTATATTTTTTTGTATTCTGTTAAGATTAATCTGGGTCATAAATTAATTTTGTTTGTGTTTCATCTGACCATTTATAGCCATTATCCAATAAATAATCCACTTCCATTCTCAATGTAGATTTTGCTCTTATGTCTTTATTAGCTCTTGATAAAATAACATCATCAGTGTTTTTTATTATTTCATCAAGAAATTCCATGTTTAGAGCAGTCATATCTACTCCTTGTTCTAGCAATTCATCCCAGTTATCAAAATGGAATACACTTGCATCAATTTCTTCTGCAAATTTCCAATATTCATCTTCCATATGCCCTATTACTGCTTTACCTGTTCTCTTATAAGTTAACTGAATGAAATCTGTCGGATCCAAAAGAATTGGTATTCCTGTCAATTCCTCAAAAGATGTTTCAAGTATTTCTTGTCCAAGGAAACTTGCTACTGCTTTCCAGCCAAAATATTTAACTGCTAAAGGCGCTACCCAAGCACCTACACCTATTATAGTACCAGTAGCTTCTGCGTTTTTTAATTGTTGTAATTGCTTTATACCTTCGGCTCCATTCGTCTTGTGCGCATATGCATAATCCAATCCCCACTGCGGTGGGCAACAATTTTGTGATTTTGCTCCATCTGGATCAAAATACAAGGTTGGATTATTTCCAACATAATTGTATCCACTAATAAATTCTAGAGCAGGATCCACCGCCCACCATCTGCCGACGGCAGGATCATAAAACCGCCAGCCATAATGGTACCAATCCAGACCAAATTCATCCTCTAGTTCTTTGCCGTTGTAGGTGAATGTATTTTCGTCGGCGCCATTGGCGATGTAACTCAATCCTGGCATTTTTCCCAAAGGGATGGCACGCCACATCCCGAACGGATAGTAGCTGTCGGCTTGTAGTAGATCGGCTTGGGCGTTATTCTCGGTAAAGGTGGCGCGTACATTGCCTAAGTGGTCTTTCAGGTCGTACTCATACTGCCAATCACTTCCGTCTTTACGCACTCGCCCCTGGCTAAAGGCAAAGAAGTCCAACAACTCGTTGTTATACACAAACCCACCCGAATAGTCGGTGGTGGTTTCCCCTCCCCCCGCTGGGTAGGTGGTTTTCGACAGCTTGGTACCTGCCGCATCGTACAGGTAATGGATTTCATGGCCACTGCTAAAGACTATCACCTCAGGCAAGTTCATGCGATTGTAGCGTATATGTTCTATGCCTTTGTTTAGGTCTTTGTGCATGTTGCCGTTGGCGTCGTAATAATACTCTTGGGCGGCAGTGGCTCCATCTACAAAGCCATTGGCTTTATTGCTCCCATAAGCGTTATCGGCGATGGACTGAATCTGATTGCCATCATAGGTGTAGCTGAGCTGGTCGTCGTTGTAATACAGAGTTCCTGCCCGATTCAATGTCTGGATGTTTCCGTTTAAATCGTAGCTGTAGCTTCCACTCCATCCTTCGTAGTAGTTGGTCCATTCCGTACAGTTATTGGCACAACCTGGTATCCAGCGCATTTTCTTTGCAGTGGTTAGCTGATTAAGCCCGTCGTAGGAGTAATCGTAGCGGTGGCGTTCGGCCATGCCAGGGGTTTTGGTGCGCCAGTCCATAGCTACGATATTTCCGTTGTGTTTCTTCAAGCTTTGTGCTACCTGTGGGGTACTGTCGTAATATAGGCGATAGGCGAATAAATCGCTGCCCATATTCTCCGGAGAAGTGAGTATCGATTTTTTAGTAGGCAAGTCTTCGGTAGAAGTGGACAAGCAAGCCTTAAAGCGGTTAGAGGAAATACAACGCCTCCCCGAACCCGACCGTAATTCTCTGCTGCTTACCATCGATAACTTCATTACAGCCACCAAACTTAAAGCCCTTTAGTAGCATCAAACAAACAAGGCATCCCAAATCTTTGGGATGCTAGCCTGCCTACCGGCATAGGCAGGTTTTTTATCGTTCACATGCTTGCGGTAGATTGGGGGTTAATACCAATAAAAGCAAAGATCAGTTCGATAAATAAAAAAATGAATAATAGCTTAAAGAATTTATCATCAAATATATCATTTGCTTTAACATTTTCTTTTTTATTCACTTTAAATGAATATTGAATACTCCAGATTATTGGTAATAATACTCCTAAAACAAAAAATCCAGAAAACCATTGTTCAAAATTTTCATAAAGAGTTATGTTTAACAAAGAAAAAATATTTGTAATAGCAATCCATGGAAAACCGATTGAAAATCCTAATTTTATTAAAAAAAACTTTCCTTTAAACATGTATCAATAGTTAAATAATGGAGAATATGGATTTCCAAATAATCTACGAGTCCTACCTTCTGTTATTCCTCCCCAAGCAGCTGTACCAAAACTTAAACCTACTTGATGTGTATTATTATTTGGATTAAGATAACCTTGCAAACTTGAACTATACTCAAAACCAATTAGATTTCCTGCTGTAAATCCCATTGAATGACCTGTTATACCACTTGAAAAGCTAGGGCTCCCTGAAGGATTTACAAATACACCTGCACTAAATCCAATCGGGAGTGCTGAATATGATAAGGAGCGTTGATAATCCATTCCTAATGTTCCATATATATTTAAAGGTGTCACCGTAATTGAAGCAAAACCAGGTACACCAGCTATAGCGTCACTTTTACTTGCCGATAATGAAATGTAGGGCATATAACTAGCATTTGTTGTGAAATCAGAGAATGCTGCCGTTTGATAACCAGCTGTTTTCAAAATATTTTTCTCACCCACAGGTGGTGCATAATCAGTATGTTCTTCAAGAAATGTATTTTTCTCAAAAAACCAATCTTTCATTCCCGAAAAGAAATCATTTATTGGATTCATTATTTTTTCAGTTATAAATCCCCAAAAACTTGGCGGTGGGCATCCATTATCTGCACAATCCGAATTCATTCCATTAGGGTCGATCAGCATTACTGGATTATTCCCCACATAAGCATACGGACTCATGAACTCATCCACTGGATCCACCGCCCACCACCTACCTACGGCAGGATCGTAGAATCGGGCTCCATAATGATACCAATCCAGGCCGAATTCATCCTCCAGTTCCTTCCCATTATACGTGAATGTATTTTCGTCGGCGCCTGTGGCTACGAAAGACAGCCCAGGCATTTTGAGCCCGAACGGATAGTAGCTGGTGCTTTGCTGAGGAGAAGACCAGTAATTTTGAGGCTCTTGCATTTCCCAGACAAGAACAGCGCAAAAATTGGTATGTACCTCACGCCCAAGCATGAACTAAAGTCGATAATCGCCCTTTCAAAGGCAAGCTACTTCTTAATCTTTTATGAGCTTGGGGAGCTCTATTGCCCCTACTGTTACATAACCGTGCAGCCTTTATGGTAAACCCCGCTCATGGCCTTCCGCTAGCTAGCTGGGCCGCTTCGTCAGCCACGCATTCGCTGGGTTCTCCCATAAACCGGTTATGTAAAGTATCCCCCGAAAGCGTTCGGGGTGGGGCGGTTTCTGAGCGTTGTTAGAGAGAAGCAAAAAAGGGAAAGGTTTCGAGAAAGGATTTTCAGAAATGATCGCGAGGCTTGGGATTGGAGGCGAACTTTTGCCGAAGGCATGCCTATGGCAACATAATGGCGTTATGGGCGGGCGTTGGTCGTGAGTGCCCCGTAGGGATACCGTTGGTAGAACCAGCCCGCAACAGAGCTGGTGGAGCGAACCCCGCGCCCAGCGCATAATTACCCATTATGTACCCGAATGGGCTCCGAAGTTTCGCCGTGTGTTTGACCTTGTGTTATTTCAACGGATGGCCTGCCTGTCTCCCTTTGGGACGGCCTCCCAGAGCTTCTCCTACATGGAAACTTCGGCGTACAGGTTCAGCGGAGTGGATGGAAGCGTTCTACGGAGTGTTTTAACGACTCCAGGCCTCCTAAAAGGTACCGCTCGGTGGAGGAAACGTATTTGTGCCCTGCCCAGTATTGCACCTGCCGCAGTGGATGCACTTTGAGCCAGTTCGTAATTACACTGGCTCTGATCTGCGAGAATCCAGTGAAGAATCCATACTGGTCTTTAAGCTGGCACGAAAGAACTTGGAGCGTGTTTTGGAGCTTATCCGAACTTCCCGTAGAGATAAATAACTTGGGGTTTTCCGTGCTTCGTTCTTTCAGGAGTTGCGGGCGAACTTCCAACTGGTATGTGTACAACTCCAACACCTGGAAAGGTTTGAGTTGCAGGCTTCTGCCACCCGTTTGCTTCGTAGGTAGCACGCGCAACGTTCCGTTTTGCACATCAACATGAGTAGGCTCAAGCCTCCCCAGTTCCGCAGTGGTCATTGCTTGGTGGATAAGCACCCCTAGCATTGCTTTATTGCGCTGATCGGTGCGAGTATCAGTAGCGCATCCTTGATATAGAATATCCAGCTGCTCGGCATCCAACAGATCATGGGGCAGGCGGTGGGTGCGGCTTTTAAGCCGTAGGCATCCAGCAGGGTTGTCCGCACGCACCCCTTCGTCCTTTTGCCAGCCTAGCCACCATCGCACCGCCGTTAGTTTGGCAGCCAAATACCGCTCGGAATCTCCCGCCGCTCGGCAGGCTTTCACGTACTCCAGCAGCAGGGTATACTCCACCTCCGGATTCCCCTGTTCATGGAGCCAGTGCACAAAACAGCCCGCCTGATAGGCGTAACTGTCCCGCGTACTCGCCGACAAACCATGCCCAACAAGAAACTGCTCAAAGCTCATAAACACCCTGCTGTTTTACCAAAGGCCTCCCATGGCACAGATGCGTGTACATTTGTGTGGATTCCAAGCTCGAATGTCCTAAAAAGCGTTGTATCTCGCTCAGAGGCATCCCAGCGGCCAGCAGGTGCGTAGCAATGGAGTGCCGCAGAGAGTGCAGTCCCACTTGTTTGACGATCCCTGCTTCCTCCGCCAGCCTTGCTAGGCGCAGCCCCAGAGCCTGCCCCCCTACGCGCTGGCCATCTTTACTCACAAGGAGTACGGGGGTTCTATGGGACTTTAACAGTTTCGGGCGCGCCTCAATCACATACCACCGCAGATCTTCAGCTACCTGCCCCGCCAACGGTACATACCGTTCTTTGTGGCGCACAGTGCGGCTGCCCTTGCCAGCTCGCACGTAAAGCAATCCTCGAGAGAATTGCACATCTGGAACATCGACGGCCACCCCTTCGCTTCTTCGGAGCCCGCACCCGTAATACACCCCCAACATCGCACGGTCTCGAAGGCCGTATTCATCTTCGGTGCAGGCTTGGTAGAGCTGCTGGATTTCGAACTCGGTGAGTACCGTGGGCAGTTCGGGGCTGGCTTCGTAGTAGTCGAGCGTGAGTTCAAGGTGTGCCGTACCCGTTTGGGCTAGGAAGGAGTTCCAGAGCTTCAACGCCTGCACGTATTTGTTCAGGTAGGAAGCGCTCAGGCCTCCGCCTCGCCGCTTGTTGGGGCGGGTTTCTTGCTCGGCCAGGAACATTTCAATATGGGTTTGATCGATCCGGTGAATGGATTCGATGTCTCTTTGTTCCAACCATTTTAAGAACTCAGCCAGCCGTTCGGGAACCCCTTTTTGGGTGGTTTCGGCGTAGCCGATCACCTCCAGCCAACTTCTAAAAGCGGTAATGGTTTGCTTATAGGTGGGGATTAATGCCTTCATGTTTTTCGTTACCCTCTAACGTTTCTTTGAGCCACTGAGCTACTTCATTTTTGGTAGCTAGATTGTTTGTTTCTGTTTCATTTAAGTGGCTCACTATTTAACTGAGCTACTTTTGGCTACTTCCCCCTTTCCCTGTTTTAGTAGCTTATTTAAAGCTTCCTCCAGCGCGGTTTGTACCCCATGTTTTAGCTGGTCGTATTCGCCCGGCTCGGTAATCTGGTAGCAAAATCCATTCTTACGATCTCCTCCGGCCACTTCCAGCAGCCCATACTGGCGCAACTGGAGCAAATACCGTTTGAGCGTGGAATAGGGAATTCGAAGTGGCTTTCTGATCTCGTGGCTCGTGAAGCTCTCCAGTTTGTTGCGCTTTAAATGGAACTTAAGTTCTTCAAAAAAGGAACGGCAGGCTCCGCTTAACTCATCCGACTTTTTCAAGAGCACGGGAGCCGCCAGCTGGTTTGCCCACTCAATATCCTCAGGCGCGGTTTCCACGATCGTCCGTCCGCCGTCCCCTGTCGTGCGTCGTCTCTGGTGCTGGTGATAAAACGTGATGGCGTTGATGAGGTCTAAATAGAGTTGGTTGGCTCGCCGTTGGGTGTACACTTGGGAAGGAAGTTGGAGGCTTTCCGCAAAGGGATTCTGGATTTCCACGGCTTCCAAGCATCGCTGGGTGGCTTGTAGTAATTCCCTCGCTTCATGCTGTTGCTTCCTGTTGATGGCTCCGCTGGCCCGTTTGCGCTGGTAGTCCAAAATCCGCTGGTCTTGCTCGGCGGATTCATCGAGGGTGAGCAGTAACGCCCGGTTCGCATTGTCGGTATAGATCGTTTCTTTGGTGGTAGCCGCCGCCACGCTCACCGGACCTTCCACTTCCAAGATTTCGGTTCGCAGCGTCCCCCTCGGCCCTTTCACCGCTACGGTCTTACTCAGCCTGCCTTTGCTCTGGAGTTCACGCAAGGGATAGAGCGCCCCACTGCCTCCGGCAGCCAGGTTCCCCACCCCGTCTAAATCTTCAATCAGCAGGAGTTTGTGCCTCAGTTCGTCCCCTTTAAAGTAGTACAGGGCGTTTCCGCTCAGGGAAGTTACTTCCAGCACATCCTCGGGTGGAAGCAGCCCGGCCAGGGTCTGTTGCAGGTGCGTTTTTCCGGTTCCGCTGGAGGCCAGACTCACCGCATGGAGCGGCCTCGCTGTTTTCCTCGAACTCATCACCAGCCACAATAAAAGGCGGTTGGTTTCTTCCCCCACCATGCCCGCTTGCCCGAGTAAGTCCTGCGTGCGTTCCATGAGCTTCGGTGCCTTTAGCCATTTGGTGGCTTTGGTCTTTTCTGTGGCCGTTAAGGTGGGTTGCTCTTGTTTAGGCTTGGAGAGCAGTTCTAACTGGTTCATTCGCCATGCTTCCAAGTCGGAGGTGAGTTGCTCGATGGTTTGCTGAATACTTTCGGTGGGCAGCCCGTAGAGTCCCGCAATCTGTTCAACCAGCTTGGTGACTTGGTTGGAATGGTAGAGATCTAAGTTTTGCCTGATCGGTGGATTATCTTCATGCTCTACTTTTAACGTAACCCGCAGCTTATCCAACCCGCCCAGCTTTACCCCGCCTAACACGGTGATCTGTATTTCTTGGCCAGCGAATATCGGGGCTTCGGGGTTTTGAGTGTTGAAGGTGGAAGAGTTAGACATATTTTTAAAAATTCTTTTTACTACCTATTAGTCGTAAAAGTAATATATCTATCGGATTCATACAAGGGCTATTTATATTGTTTAAGACCTATAGTTCATCTATTTTCGTGTATCTGAACTTATAATAGTAGTTTTAAGGATATTTTAGCATGACTATTGGCGAACACATTACGTTTCTCCGTAAAAAGAAACACCTTTCCCAATCCGATTTAGGCAAAGCCATTGGTACTTCTGGTGATATTATAGGGCGCTATGAACGAGGGCTTACTACTCCTTCTATTGAGGTAATTATAAATATCGCAGACACCTTAGAAGTGAGTATAGATTTTTTAGTAGGCAAGTCTTCCGTAGAAGTGGACAAGCAAACCTTAAAGCGGTTAGAGGAAATACAACACCTCCCCGAACCCGACCGTAATTCTCTGCTGCTTACCATCGATAACTTCATTAAAGCCACCAAACTTAAAGCCCTTTAGTAGCTCCAACCAAAAAAGGCAACCCGAATACTTTCGGAAATCAAACTGCCTGCCCGCATTGGCAGGTTTTTTAAGTATATGCCTAGACTAGGTGGGGATAAACAAAAAGGCATCCCGAAAGCTTTCGGGACGCCAGTTTTTTTCTTTCATATGCTTGCGCCAGATTGGGGTCGTTCGGCCATGCCGGGGTTTTGGTGCGCCAGTCCATAGCTACGATATTACCGTTGTGTTTCTTCAAGCTTTGTGCTACCGATGGAGTGCTGTCATAATATAGGCGATAGGCGAATAAATCGCTGCCCATATTCTCCGGAGAAGTGAGTATCGATTTTTTAGTAGGCAAGTCTTCGGTAGAAGTGGACAAGCAAACCTTAAAGCGGTTAGAGGAAATACAACACCTCCCCGAACCCGACCGCAATTCTCTGCTGCTTACTATCGATAATTTCATCAAAGCTACCAAACTTAAAGCTCTTTAGTAGCACCAAACAAACAAGGCATCCCAAATCTTCGAAAAACCAGCCTGCCTGACAGCATAAACAGGTTTTTTATCGTTCACATGCTTGCGCTAGAAGGGGTTTTTTATCGTTTATATGCTTGTGTTATATGGGTGTTAATATCCCAAAGCTGAATCTATAATTTATGATATTTCCAGCTGGTAAATATCTACTTATAATATAATTATTAGAATTCTTTTCCTGAATAATAGAAACTCTATTAAAAGGTAGTTTATAAATGTCATAAGTACCCCAAGCATCCTTATAAATTATAAAGTATACCGAGGCTCCATATGTAGAACCAACTACATAGGTTGTTAGTATAAATTCATCAATACCATCATTATCAAAATCATACCTTTCTAATCGTATTTGACCTGCGTCATTTCTCGAAATATCAATATTACTAAAACCTGCAATGGATAATACTTCTTTAGAAAAACCAGTACGTACATAAAGTAAATTTTCTTTTGAGTCACTAATTATATCAATCCAATGTTTTCCCGATTCGTCTTTTTCAATAAAGATTTTTGTTGTATCAGAAATGTCTGGATAAGTTATGGTTTCTTTAAACTGTGGATATTTTTTTTCTATGAACCTTGTGTTAAATAAAAAAATTAAAACCAAACTCACTAAATAAAAACTTCTATTCATACTACTTATAATCAAACATTCTAATATGTGAAGATCTTGCTCCCCAAGCACTTAATTCTCTCAATAAATTAAAGTTCCAATCTGGTAAAGAATATGGTGGATCCATTGACATTGGACTGTAATATAGAATTGCACCTTGGCTAATCCCCCTTGCTGAGCCATTTTGAACTCTTATTGCATTAGAGACTGTTCTAACCCAAGCTGAGTGATTCACTTCAGAACCAATTACTTGAGAGACGGGATCATCATAATATTTTTTATTAGGATCACCTGGATTCAAAGCAGAAAATTGCCATCTTTGAGTTATAACTGATTCGATTTCATTTGGAAATCTATTACTCTCAACTCTATTCAACACAATTCCCATACCAAGTTGCTGTTCAATGATATTACTGCCTCTAAATTCGGCAAACCCTATACGAGCCAAAAATCCTAAATCACTTTTAAGGTCTATTTCAGAAAATAGATAACCTTTTTCTAATACACCAACACCAAATTCAACACTCCCATTATCATCTCGAATATACACTTTACCATCATCAATACCGTCCGAACCAAGATGAGTGCCATCTCTATCAAAATAGTCCCCAAACATTCCATTTGGGTCAATAAATATTACTGGGTTATTTCCCACATAGGTATATGGACTCGAATATTGATCCACTGGATCAATCGCCCACCATCTGCCGACGGCAGGATCGTAGAATCGGGCTCCATAATGATACCAATCCAGGCCGAATTCATCCTCCAGTTCCTTCCCATTATACGTGAATGTATTTTCGTCGGCGCCTGTGGCTACGAAAGACAGCCCAGGCATTTTGAGCCCGAACGGATAGTAGCTGGTGCTTTGCTGAGGAGAAGACCAGTAATTTTGAGGCTCTTGCATTTCCCAGACAAGAACAGCGCAAAAATTGGTATGTACCTCACGCCCAAGCATGAACTAAAGTCGATAATCGCCCTTTCAAAGGCAAGCTACTTCTTAATCTTTTATGAGCTTGGGGAGCTCTATTGCCCCTACTGTTACATAACCGTGCAGCCTTTATGGTAAACCCCGCTCATGGCCTTCCGCTAGCTAGCTGGGCCGCTTCGTCAGCCACGCATTCGCTGGGTTCTCCCATAAACCGGTTATGTAAAGTATCCCCCGAAAGCGTTCGGGGTGGGGCGGTTTCTGAGCGTTGTTAGAGAGAAGCAAAAAAGGGAAAGGTTTCGAGAAAGGATTTTCAGAAATGATCGCGAGGCTTGGGATTGGAGGCGAACTTTTGCCGAAGGCATGCCTATGGCAACATAATGGCGTTATGGGCGGGCGTTGGTCGTGAGTGCCCCGTAGGGATACCGTTGGTAGAACCAGCCCGCAACAGAGCTGGTGGAGCGAACCCCGCGCCCAGCGCATAATTACCCATTATGTACCCGAATGGGCTCCGAAGTTTCGCCGTGTGTTTGACCTTGTGTTATTTCAACGGATGGCCTGCCTGTCTCCCTTTGGGACGGCCTCCCAGAGCTTCTCCTACATGGAAACTTCGGCGTACAGGTTCAGCGGAGTGGATGGAAGCGTTCTACGGAGTGTTTTAACGACTCCAGGCCTCCTAAAAGGTACCGCTCGGTGGAGGAAACGTATTTGTGCCCTGCCCAGTATTGCACCTGCCGCAGTGGATGCACTTTGAGCCAGTTCGTAATTACACTGGCTCTGATCTGCGAGAATCCAGTGAAGAATCCATACTGGTCTTTAAGCTGGCACGAAAGAACTTGGAGCGTGTTTTGGAGCTTATCCGAACTTCCCGTAGAGATAAATAACTTGGGGTTTTCCGTGCTTCGTTCTTTCAGGAGTTGCGGGCGAACTTCCAACTGGTATGTGTACAACTCCAACACCTGGAAAGGTTTGAGTTGCAGGCTTCTGCCACCCGTTTGCTTCGTAGGTAGCACGCGCAACGTTCCGTTTTGCACATCAACATGAGTAGGCTCAAGCCTCCCCAGTTCCGCAGTGGTCATTGCTTGGTGGATAAGCACCCCTAGCATTGCTTTATTGCGCTGATCGGTGCGAGTATCAGTAGCGCATCCTTGATATAGAATATCCAGCTGCTCGGCATCCAACAGATCATGGGGCAGGCGGTGGGTGCGGCTTTTAAGCCGTAGGCATCCAGCAGGGTTGTCCGCACGCACCCCTTCGTCCTTTTGCCAGCCTAGCCACCATCGCACCGCCGTTAGTTTGGCAGCCAAATACCGCTCGGAATCTCCCGCCGCTCGGCAGGCTTTCACGTACTCCAGCAGCAGGGTATACTCCACCTCCGGATTCCCCTGTTCATGGAGCCAGTGCACAAAACAGCCCGCCTGATAGGCGTAACTGTCCCGCGTACTCGCCGACAAACCATGCCCAACAAGAAACTGCTCAAAGCTCATAAACACCCTGCTGTTTTACCAAAGGCCTCCCATGGCACAGATGCGTGTACATTTGTGTGGATTCCAAGCTCGAATGTCCTAAAAAGCGTTGTATCTCGCTCAGAGGCATCCCAGCGGCCAGCAGGTGCGTAGCAATGGAGTGCCGCAGAGAGTGCAGTCCCACTTGTTTGACGATCCCTGCTTCCTCCGCCAGCCTTGCTAGGCGCAGCCCCAGAGCCTGCCCCCCTACGCGCTGGCCATCTTTACTCACAAGGAGTGCGGGGGTTCTATGGGACTTTAACAGTTTCGGGCGCGCCTCAATCACATATCACCGCAGATCTTCAGCTACCTGCCCCGCCAACGGTACATACCGTTCTTTGTGGCGCACAGTGCGGCTGCCCTTGCCAGCTCGCACGTAAAGCAATCCTCGAGAGAATTGCACATCTGGAACATCGACGGCCACCCCTTCGCTTCTTCGGAGCCCGCACCCGTAATACACCCCCAACATCGCACGGTCTCGAAGGCCGTATTCATCTTCGGTGCAGGCTTGGTAGAGCTGCTGGATTTCGAACTCGGTGAGTACCGTGGGCAGTTCGGGGCTGGCTTCGTAGTAGTCGAGCGTGAGTTCAAGGTGTGCCGTACCCGTTTGGGCTAGGAAGGAGTTCCAGAGCTTCAACGCCTGCACGTATTTGTTCAGGTAGGAAGCGCTCAGGCCTCCGCCTCGCCGCTTGTTGGGGCGGGTTTCTTGCTCGGCCAGGAACATTTCAATATGGGTTTGATCGATCCGGTGAATGGATTCGATGTCTCTTTGTTCCAACCATTTTAAGAACTCAGCCAGCCGTTCGGGAACCCCTTTTTGGGTGGTTTCGGCGTAGCCGATCACCTCCAGCCAACTTCTAAAAGCGGTAATGGTTTGCTTATAGGTGGGGATTAATGCCTTCATGTTTTTCGTTACCCTCTAACGTTTCTTTGAGCCACTGAGCTACTTCATTTTTGGTAGCTAGATTGTTTGTTTCTGTTTCATTTAAGTGGCTCACTATTTAACTGAGCTACTTTTGGCTACTTCCCCCTTTCCCTGTTTTAGTAGCTTATTTAAAGCTTCCTCCAGCGCGGTTTGTACCCCATGTTTTAGCTGGTCGTATTCGCCCGGCTCGGTAATCTGGTAGCAAAATCCATTCTTACGATCTCCTCCGGCCACTTCCAGCAGCCCATACTGGCGCAACTGGAGCAAATACCGTTTGAGCGTGGAATAGGGAATTCGAAGTGGCTTTCTGATCTCGTGGCTCGTGAAGCTCTCCAGTTTGTTGCGCTTTAAATGGAACTTAAGTTCTTCAAAAAAGGAACGGCAGGCTCCGCTTAACTCATCCGACTTTTTCAAGAGCACGGGAGCCGCCAGCTGGTTTGCCCACTCAATATCCTCAGGCGCGGTTTCCACGATCGTCCGTCCGCCGTCCCCTGTCGTGCGTCGTCTCTGGTGCTGGTGATAAAACGTGATGGCGTTGATGAGGTCTAAATAGAGTTGGTTGGCTCGCCGTTGGGTGTACACTTGGGAAGGAAGTTGGAGGCTTTCCGCAAAGGGATTCTGGATTTCCACGGCTTCCAAGCATCGCTGGGTGGCTTGTAGTAATTCCCTCGCTTCATGCTGTTGCTTCCTGTTGATGGCTCCGCTGGCCCGTTTGCGCTGGTAGTCCAAAATCCGCTGGTCTTGCTCGGCGGATTCATCGAGGGTGAGCAGTAACGCCCGGTTCGCATTGTCGGTATAGATCGTTTCTTTGGTGGTAGCCGCCGCCACGCTCACCGGACCTTCCACTTCCAAGATTTCGGTTCGCAGCGTCCCCCTCGGCCCTTTCACCGCTACGGTCTTACTCAGCCTGCCTTTGCTCTGGAGTTCACGCAAGGGATAGAGCGCCCCACTGCCTCCGGCAGCCAGGTTCCCCACCCCGTCTAAATCTTCAATCAGCAGGAGTTTGTGCCTCAGTTCGTCCCCTTTAAAGTAGTACAGGGCGTTTCCGCTCAGGGAAGTTACTTCCAGCACATCCTCGGGTGGAAGCAGCCCGGCCAGGGTCTGTTGCAGGTGCGTTTTTCCGGTTCCGCTGGAGGCCAGACTCACCGCATGGAGCGGCCTCGCTGTTTTCCTCGAACTCATCACCAGCCACAATAAAAGGCGGTTGGTTTCTTCCCCCACCATGCCCGCTTGCCCGAGTAAGTCCTGCGTGCGTTCCATGAGCTTCGGTGCCTTTAGCCATTTGGTGGCTTTGGTCTTTTCTGTGGCCGTTAAGGTGGGTTGCTCTTGTTTAGGCTTGGAGAGCAGTTCTAACTGGTTCATTCGCCATGCTTCCAAGTCGGAGGTGAGTTGCTCGATGGTTTGCTGAATACTTTCGGTGGGCAGCCCGTAGAGTCCCGCAATCTGTTCAACCAGCTTGGTGACTTGGTTGGAATGGTAGAGATCTAAGTTTTGCCTGATCGGTGGATTATCTTCATGCTCTACTTTTAACGTAACCCGCAGCTTATCCAACCCGCCCAGCTTTACCCCGCCTAACACGGTGATCTGTATTTCTTGGCCAGCGAATATCGGGGCTTCGGGGTTTTGAGTGTTGAAGGTGGAAGAGTTAGACATATTTTTAAAAATTCTTTTTACTACCTATTAGTCGTAAAAGTAATATATCTATCGGATTCATACAAGGGCTATTTATATTGTTTAAGACCTATAGTTCATCTATTTTCGTGTATCTGAACTTATAATAGTAGTTTTAAGGATATTTTAGCATGACTATTGGCGAACACATTACGTTTCTCCGTAAAAAGAAACACCTTTCCCAATCCGATTTAGGCAAAGCCATTGGTACTTCTGGTGATATTATAGGGCGCTATGAACGAGGGCTTACTACTCCTTCTATTGAGGTAATTATAAATATCGCAGACACCTTAGAAGTGAGTATAGATTTTTTAGTAGGCAAGTCTTCCGTAGAAGTGGACAAGCAAACCTTAAAGCGGTTAGAGGAAATACAACACCTCCCCGAACCCGACCGCAATTCCCTCCTGCTTACTATCGATAATTTCATCAAAGCTACCAAACTTAAAGCCCTTTAGTAGCTCCAACCAAAAAAGCATCCCGAATCTTTGGGAAGCTAGCCTGCCCGCATAAACAGGTTTTTTAAGCACATGCCGAGACTAGGTGGGGATAAACAAAAAGGCATCCCGAAAGCTTTCGGGACGCCAGTTTTTTTCGTTCATATGCTTGCGCTAGATTGGGGAAATAGATGCGCTAGGAGGGTTTGTATATAACATTATAATCTCGGTCAAGTTCTCTAAATAGTCCTAGTGAATCTGTATAACTATAATGTAAGTTTAATTTTAACTGATATTTGTTTGAACTCTTCTCATTTAAAGTCATCAAAATTTTGTTTAACCTAATTCTTGCAGAAACGAAAAGATGATTTTTAATTGCAAAGTAAAACACATTTTTATCTATAAGATAAAGAACTATTATGTACGTTTTTTGTGGATCATCTGGTAACCTATCTTTTATGACTTCAATTTTCATGATATCACTCCAAATATATCTTAACTCTTCTTTATTATTTTTTAGAGTTATCCCTACTTGATTAATTTCTAGCAACGTATCTGCATAAAAATTGAAGAAAAGACCAAAAAAAAAGTAATAAATGGGACCGATTAATAATATTAAAAGAAAATAATCAGGAATGACATAGTATGATAAGACTAGTATTACACAATATAATAAAAATGGAAATCCTCTATAAAACTCTTCTTTAGTAGATTTTAATGAACGGTAGCTATGAAATATAGATCTATGAACTTTATATCTATTCACATTTGTCAACTTTACAAATTAGTATCATATTTGGAATTTATACCTTCAATTAATCAACTTTACAAGTTAAACATTTTTCGTAGATTAAATCACCTATTTCCACTACGCCTTTAGGTACATCCTTCCCATTGTTAAATTGCTTCATGAATTGAAATTTAAACAAATCCCATAATCCATTCATGGTAGAAACTGTTGGACCTTCAAATCGTCTAGTAAATACTAGTTTATTGTATGATTTTCCATATCCAGTATCTCTCAGTAGTCTATCCGATCTAAGGGCACTTCTATCTAATATATCATCTAACTTACCATATCCTTTTTTTACAAACTTTGATCCAGCTCCAGTAAGCATAGCACTTGAGCTTGCAAAAACAAAATCAGAAAATTCTAAACTCCCATCACTGGCTAAATATGAATCTCCTAATGATGATGTAAATGCAATACTTGCAGCACCCGCTGCTCCTCCAACTCCACTGGCAATTAATCCTCCAGATACTCCCCCAAGAACTACTCGTCCGACATTTTTTGATTCTTGCCAATCAACTTTATCCCAGCCTCCATTTTCCTCAGCAATTTGCCATGCAGAAAGACCCGCACCTATCAATGTACCTACACCAATAACAAGAACGGTTGTAAGTATTACTATCTCTCCATCTGGATCAACATAAACCACTGGGTTATTACCTAATCCAAGATATGGACTATGAAATTGCAAAGCAGGATCCACCGCCCACCACCTTCCCACGGCAGGATCGTAGAATCGGGCTCCATAATGGTACCAATCCAGACCGAATTCATCTTCGAGTTCTTTTCCATTGTAGGTAAACTTATTTTCATCAGCGCCATTGGCAATGTAGGATAGTCCTGGCATTTTCATGCCGAACGGATAGTAGCTGTCGGCTTGTAGTAGATCGGCTTCGGCGTCGTTCTCGGTAAAGGTGGCGCGTACATTGCCTAAGTGATCTTTCAGGTCGTACTCATACTGCCAATCACTTCCGTCTTTACGCACCCGCCCCTGGCTAAAGGCAAAGAAGTCCAACGACTCGTTGTTATACACAAACCCACCCGAATAGTCGGTGGTGGTTTCCCCTCCCCCCGCTGGATAGGTGGTTTTCGACAGCTTAGTACCTGCCGCATCGTACAGGTAATGGATTTCATGGCCACTGCTAAAGACGATCACCTCAGGCAAGTTCATGCGATTGTAGCGTATGTGTTCTATGCCTTTGTTTAGGTCTTTGTGCATGTTGCCGTTGGCATCGTAGTAATACTCTTGGGCGGCAGTGACTCCATCTACAAAGCCATTGGCTTTATTGCTCCCATAAGCGTTATCGGCGATGGACTGAACCTGATTGCCATCATAGGTGTAGCTGAGCCGGTCATCACTGTAATAGGTGGTTCCTGCCCGATTCAATGTCTGGATGTTTCCGTTTAAATCGTAGCTGTAGCTTCCACTCCATCCTTCGTAGTAGTTGGTCCATTCATTGCATGGTGCTTGACCCGCACATTCTGGAATCCAGCGCATTTTCTTTGCAGTAGTTAGCTGATTAAGCCCGTCGTAGGAGTAATCGTAGCGGTGGCGTTCGGCCATGCCGGGGGTTTTGGTGCGCCAGTCCATGGCTACGATATTTCCGTTGTGTTTCTTCAAGCTTTGTGCTACCGATGGAGTGCTGTCGTAATATAGGCGATAGGCGAATAAATCGCTGCCCATTGCACTTGGATTGTTCACGCTGGTTAACCATCCCCGCAAGTGATAGCTATAATCGAGGGTTTGCAGGAAGCCCGAGCCTCCTTGCCCGGTGGTATACCCCAGTTTTTTGCTCACGAGCTGCCCTAGCTCGTTGTAGGTGTGCTCGGTTATTTTCTTCTCTGGCTGCCCGTCCACGGTGTGGTACTCGGCCAGCACCCGACCCGCATGGTCGTATTCCATACGCTGATGGATGGTTGTGGTGGCGCTGGAGGAGGAATGCACACTTTTAGTGCGGTCTACCTTGCCATCGAAGTAATATTGGGTCCAGCTTTGGTCTTGCCCGCCTACATGATTGGTGCTTTTGCTGTAGATGGTTCGCCCGTATTTATCGTAAAAGCTAACCCCCTCTAGCCACTGGCCCTCTGTGTAGGAATCAAACACATCGGTAGGGATGGAATTTTCATTACCGATGACCACCATCTGCCCAGGTTTAGTACGAAAGCCAGGGCGCAGCGTAATTGTTGCTCCTTCATTGCCTATGTAATACACCTCTTTATCCTCATAGTCATGGCTGTGGTATTCAACATCTGTGGAATGTTCTACTACAGTGGGGATAGATAGAATCCTGGTTTTACTCCCTGTTACCATCCCATGGGTGCGCACCAGATCGGCTTCGGGGTTGGTGATGCTCCCGTCGGCACTCCCGGTAAAGGCGGGATTATCCACATAACTCTCATCGGGGGTGCCATCGTTGTTAAAATCGTAATCGTCGTAGTAGGTCACCGACCACAGCATCATCCCTTCCATGTCTGCTGGATTTGGAAAACTGTTATTGGTGTAGCCATGCTGCCTTTCAAAGTTCGCGGCGGTGCGGTCTTCCCAAGGGGCGCCTGGGGAGTTAATCAGATGCTCCTGCATGCCCGCGCGAGTGTGGCGCGAGGGATCCTGCTCGGTATAGACCCCTGTTAGCACGGCTCGACCTTGGATGTCGTATTTGATAAAAAACCATTCGTTGTTCACCCGCATGTTCCCATCTTGAGTGAGGGCGACTCTGCCAAACTTGTCGTAAACGGTATAGACGGGCTCGGCTTCGGGTATCTTCTTCTCCACCACGCGGTGGTAGCCATCGTAGCTCATTTCAGTCAACCACGTGGTTCGAATCTGGCTGGAGGTGGTTAAGATCGTGGTTTGGTAATTGGGCAGGTCTTCGATTGCATCAACGGCTTCGGGTGGGATGATGAACCGCAGGTTGCCGTAGTCGTCGTACACGTAGTAGGTCTTCACAGGCGTAGATGGATTTTGATAACCTACTTTTAATATTTCCCTTCCTTCGCGATCGGTGTACACATAGGAGGTGTTTTCGTCCTCGTCGATGGTTTTTGAAATAGCCAGCGTAGAGGGGGGATAAAACCCATTACCTACAAGATTACTGCCGTTTAGGGTCCAGTGAATGAGGGCATCACCCTCAACATTGGCATGGGTTTCGTAGCGTATGGTATTACCCACTCCGGGCTGGTACTGCTGGCCGGGCGCTCCCTGTTCTTTCACCGTTTGTAGCGGGGAGGCTTCCACTACCGTTTTCGAGTAGGGATGGGTATTTCGGGTAATCGCACACCCTACAGGGTTATCCACACAGTAAAAGTCTTCTTGCTCTTCTTTGGCCGTGGTTACGTATAAGCCATCCACCGAATTGCCCGCATAGGGCAAGTAATCGATGGTTTTTTGGCCTAAATCGTTGTATTCGGCAAAGCCTATCATATCCTGTTGGCCAGGGGAAGAATTCAGAGAGATGGTTTGGCGTATTTTACCCATTCCATCCACATAGCTCACGCTCTGGCTTTTCTCGGAGACCGATAAGCCCTCGATTTGGGCGTAGTCATCAATAGGAACACTCACCGAAGTACTTCGGGCGGAATTCAAGGTAAAGGATTCCTCATAGGGTTCCACCACCGAGAACGTACCGTCTTGGGTGTCGTTAATCGAGGGGAATTGATTGTCTTCAATATACACTTCATAAGTATTTCCTAATGCGAAATCAGATGGAATAGTCCATTTAAATTGATCCTCATCTGCACCAATTAAATTAATAGAACCAGGTCCAGCAATAGAGGTAATTGTAGTTGAAGGTAGATTTCCAGAGGCATCTTGTACGTTAATTTTGAAATGCTCAGTAGGGGTATAATTAGCCGTCCATTTGATATATGGTACTGCTACTCCACGTTCAAATAGTAATCCATCGTAAGGGTAGGTAATTATAATACGTTTGGGTTCTATTCGGAATGGAGCAGATAGGTCTGATGATTGATCACCTTGTGCAAAAATTCGGTACTCTCCTTCTGCTATAGAGGAAGAGACGGTAAATGCATTACTTGCATTCAAGGAAATAGGCGTATCAGTATTGTTGGCATTTCTTAGAAAAAATTCAATATTTGAATCTGTAGTAGTGTAGTGCACCGTAACTGTCTCACCGTGGGTAAAAAGCCCAGCATTTGGAGCGGTAATATCAATGTACTTCCCCGGTACAATAGTAAACTCTTCGCTTTTAAGGCCATCTTTATATATGAGATTGTTAGCGCTGTTCATATTATTTAGTCCTAATGGATGTTCACCATGTTCTGTTTCTACTATTTCTCTCACCACAACCCTATACTTGTTTCCATCCGCATCTACGGGAGGTATCCAACCCATATACACTTGGGTACCAGATGTAGTAGATGGGGTAACAAATGCATCTATAACAGTGGTATTACCCTGTATTTGATATTCTAATTTAAAACCTATGAGGGTTTCATAAGGATTACTTAGTGAATTATATGACCATCGAATGGAACAAACAGTTCCTCCTTGGCATGTGGTTGAAGAGGAAGGCAAAGACACCGAATAAATCTGGTCTTGGGCAAATAACGAGCTAGAAAAACTAAGCATCGCTAAAAAAATCGTTACTGAGATGTATTTCATTAGATGTTTCATTACTGTTCTCCTTATTCGAATGCTTCTACGCGTTGAACGGTGTATATCGCCTCACCTGATGTTCCCAGTGCATCGGTTACCTTTAGTTTAATTCTAAAAGGCGCTGGATTAGACGTATCAGTAACGCGCCAACCCACCTCTCCATTCGGTCCATCTTGCCCTTCTATTAAGGTCCAATCCTGTGGGTCGTCTGGGTCTTGATCGTGATCTTGGGCATACCACTTATAAGTATAAGGGGCTAAACCTCCTTCTCTATCCGAAAGCATATCCACTACATAATAATGATCCCCATTGGGTTCCCCATAATTAACCACCCTAAATAGAGATATCTGTATATCTAGTTCACCTGCAATATTCAGAATTTTAGACGTTCTTTGGGTAATATTGTTTTCATCATCATAACTTACAGATACTGGATACCTCCCACCCACATGATAAAAATGAGTGACTGTGGTGTCGGTCGTCTGGAATTGTACTCCATCTCCAAAACTCCAGGTGTAAGGAGTGGCAGCAGCCACTGGGGAGCCCACGGTATTCAGGGTAAAGGTGATTTCATCAAACAATTCGTAATTATTGGCCTCGGTGTCTATGTAATGCATTTGACCATAGGCGTATTCGTTGGTTTGTAACAACTTTCCATCTTGATCGCGCACTCCCATCAAGCGCCCTGCATCGTCGTATTCATAGAACGAAGTACGATGATCTGGGCCAGTCATCGCGGTTACCTTCCACGTGAGTGGATCGTAAGCAAAATAACTTATTGCCCCATAGGCTGGAACCATAGTGAGATCGTCAAAATAGCCATTCACTCCGGTAACAGTTGTACCTGGGTTAACCATCAGTTGATAATAAACCCAGCCTGTACTATTACTACCAGGAACTGGTATACCGTTGACCTTTGCATAGCTCCCTCTTACCCACACCCCTACTTTATATTTTGTGCCATGTATTGGAGGGTTAGAAGGAGTAGTTTCGCTGAACGAACTCACGCTACGCTGCCCCGTATAGTAATAGTTGGAAATGTTTCCATTTTCAAAATTAAAGTAGTTCACCTCGCTTTCTTTCGCATTGGAGGCTACGGCAAGCACCAAACTCATATTATCTTGATCATACAATACGCTTTGGTAGGTACCGTCTTCATTTACGGTTTCAATGGCATGGCCAAAGACATCGTATTGCACAATATCGGAAGTTTTCTTCCAGGGAAAAGCATCCGTCACCTTCGGATATTCCCCACTCTGCGCTCCAGGATCAGCGTCAGGAAATTCCAAATACGGCGTGCCCGTAACATAGGAATAGCTATCATTTTTACGCCAAATATCTACGTCCCATTCTTTCCAGGTGGTTACCGAGGAACTCAGTACCTTAGCGTTCATATCAGGTTGATCTTTAATATGTTCATCCTCAATACTGGCATCAGCAAGATACGCGGTCTCCTGATAGGTCTGAGACAACATATTCTTGTCCTTCATGGCTTCATATTTCCAAGCCGCAGGCGTGGTTTCCGTAATGAGAACTTTATCATCGGTAGCGCTTTGTTGGGCAGTTTTTATTGGCGCTCCCGTTTGTACATTAAGCGCTAGGGTTTTGCCCTGCGAAACAAGCTGACTCGAAAAGGTAGCACTCCCATCGTCCTCATAAAAGTATTCTGTTACTTTTTGCCCCATGCCATAGACATTAAAATAGGTACGTTCTACTGCATAGTCATGATCATTTCCTGAACCACCACCAGGGATTGCAATGTAAGATGCATGAGCTTCAAGAGTAACTCCTAAAGGAGCGGTTGTATCCGCTATTTCAGTAGTATCATTTACAAATATACGAGCCTGATCCAACAATTCATCGCTGTAAGCATAAAACATTTCGGTGCGCTTTAATGGGCGATAGTCCATTGCTCCTTCATTGGTATGCTGTTCATAATAGGTGGTCGCTTTGGGTTTTCCATATATCCCTGAACGATCTTCTATATAGAATCTAAATTCATCAATTACTTGTGGTTTATATGGATAATCTTTGGCGGTGTAAAATTCATACTCCGTCATCCCAGAGATAGGTAGATTATCCTCATCTACATTTATAACCTGCACTTTGGAATAGATAATACCTGGATTGGGCCGACCATAGGCGTACTTATGATCCATAAATACCGCTTCATACTCCTCGACAAACTCAAGTTGATCATCTATCTCTGTATCAGTGCCTACCTCAGAATAGTCGGCGGGAAGAGAGGCCGTTACCCCCGAAGAGATACTCCCATCTTTGTAGGTATACAGGGTGCGGGTTTGTTCATTTCCGTCATAGGTAGCTACCTGCCGTACCCGACTTCCTCCACCATATACGGTCGGTAGTGCAATTATGGAATAGGTATAATTATATGTATAAATATCATCACCATGTTCCGTATAATCTTCTTTGAACGTTGGAAATGTTCCATCAATAGATATCGAATTGTTAACTGCATCTACAGAAGCAAACAAATAAGGTCCAAATCGTGTTCTATTAAAAAATTCCATTTCTTCCCATTCACCATATCCAGGGCCAGGGATTTCTGATCTATATTTTCTAGTTATTTTTTTTTCTTCCACTAGATAAAAATAATCCCCTTCTTCAAATGTTGTTTCATCAATAGGGCTGGTTAACTCCAAAGTTTGCTCATTAGAGGCTTCTTTATCTACTTCTTTCACAATTCCATCGGCTAAGTAAAAGGTATTATTTACATGAAAAAAATCGTCACTTTCATATTCTACTTGTATGTTGCTTCCAGTGGGCGTTGTAATTCCAGTAAGCGACCAAGCAGCTACTAAATCCGCTTTTGCTTTGTCTTGATGTGGATGATGTTTATGAAAACGTACGTGTTGGAAATCAGGATTTGCTCTATAGCTTCCCCAAAAATCGTGATTATCTTTAATATACATGGGATTATAGGTATTCTCATTTTCCCGACCATAGGCGTATTCAAAACGGTAAGGAGGACTTACCAAATAATCATTTTTTCCATAAAAAAATAACGACTTCAACGTTAATGCCCCCCTACCTGGCGCTGTTGATCCATTGCTATTTGGTCGCAAACTATAATCATACTCAAACTCTACCTTACTGATTTCGTTATTAAGATCTAATTTATTGTATAAGTTAATGGCATTTAATTTTTTATGGATTACTGCCTGTGAATTAGTTGCATTAGAAACGATAATACTTGCAGTTCCACCAGACCAAAAATCATAATAAATTGGATGATTATCCGGAGGTAATGCACTTTCTAAAAGTGTTACCTTAGTTTGATCTAATGCAGGTACATATTCAAATTGAACTTGGTTTTTGTTAAAATTTCTAATTGTACATTGATCTCCAAGTTGTGGACTATATGCACATATTTCTCCACTAACAATTGTCTCGAAAGGGTTAGCTACATCTATTACCCATTCATAGTTAGCATCAAACAAGAAAAACCCCCCAACGGGGCCTGCTCCATTGTTGCTCCAGATCGATAATTCAGAATCGGGAGTATACTCTAAAGCTGATAAATCAACATCTGCATTTTTACCATTAAGTGATATATCAGATTCAAAAACCGCTTTATGTGTTTTAGTTTCCACTGAAGACAAATAAAAAACTTCTCTCAAACCTGTAGAGTATTGTTGTATGATCTCATCCTCTTCGGATACAGTTTCCGTCATTCCACTGTAAGGAGCCCTCCAAATATTAACATCATTCATTTTGTCGTACACAAATCGAACCCAATATCCCCAATCCTCTTCATCTACTTTTTCAAGAGTACCCCTATCTACATAATCGGGTCCTTTTATGGCTGTTAGTAGCCATGATGTTGCAAATGAACTATTCATGACATTTTTATTAGTAACATTTCCTACTTTAGATTCGCTATACTGATACAAATTCTTTATAGGTTGGATGAATTCATATATCATCCCATCAGCAGTGGTAATGGTAAAACCTTGTATTTTACCAGACTCGTGGAATATAATTGGAGTAATTTTCTTACCTCCAAAGTGCTCATCATCAATTAATGAATATGTATATTTACCTTGAAAGGTGTATGTGCCTTTATTGGTAAAATTATACCCTGTATCATCTAAGAATCGAAATTTTGGGGTATTTGAATCAAATTTTAACGTTCTCACGGGTGCTGATTCGCTGTGAAATATACCCGTAGCTTTATCGTAGAAAGGGCGTTTATATTGATAAAGATCAATGTATCCCTTTTCATCATGTTCTACTTTATCCACCAAATTATAGGGATGGTCGAAGACGGGCATAAAAGCCCCGCTCACTCCTTGCGCCGAAACATTATATGCATCTTTAGATGGAAAAAGTACCTCTTCAGTGGCATGTCGCTCATTTTTAAAAGATTTATTTATTGACCAATCAGCAGCAATATTTGGTCTTTGATACAACACTCCGTAGCTTGATTCTTCATAGGTTTCGTCAAGTTTCCATTTCCATCTAGAAAAACCTAAGCTTACCCATGCTTTACCGGGTAGTGGTATCTTTATCGAACGGCTAGTAACTTTCAAATCTCCGCCACTTGAAGAAGTTACCGAACTAAATCCTGTACCAGCAACACTAAAACTGCCCCCTAGGCCTTGACCAGTCAACGATGCCCCGACTGATATGAGGCTCAAACTATTATGATATTTAGTTTTTCCATCCTCTTCATATTTTCCCGTTCCACGACTTAATCCCCCTCCAATTCCAACACCGTTGGTGCCTGCACTTATGTTTGCCCCAGCAATAAGATCACCACCAAGTCTTGTTCCTCCACTTAGACTAGCATTAGCAGAAAACCCGCCATGACCTCCTGAAAGATTTATATCGAAAGGTCCTGCATCTATTCCAAGTGCAGAAAACACACTAATCATCGCATTTACTCCCACTTTTCCAGATTCAGAATCATAGTTCATATTTACACCAACAGGACCCCATCCCGCTCCCAAACTTAATCCCCATCCTTTCTTTGACTCTGCATTGTAATCAGTAATAATGATGTCTCCATTATAATCATCGGGGTATCCACTGAGGGTTCGGTTTATTGCCCCTGCATTTAGAGTCCACCCCAAACCTACCCATGTGGCTGGTTGGTTGGGGCCAATCCCAGAGTGGTAACTTAGTACGATAGGATAATCCCCTGCGGGTCCGGGTACACTCATTACTGGGATGGTGTACACAAAATCACCTGTGGCTAAATTTACCACATCGGTTACATCCACGGGTTCAAATTGCATGGCTTCGGGTTGTACCGGCCCCTGTGCATAGGCGGGTAGGGCGCCCAATATAGTGCTTATAAAGATCCCCAATAAGAATAGATGTCTCTGTTTCATAGCTCGTGTTGTGGTTTTGTCGTCGGTTCTGTTCATAATTAGTGTTTTTATACTCCAGTGAGTTGTATGCGCGGGTAAGGCAGCTCCTGTTTGAACTGCACCCGCCCTGTTCCTAGCCCAAATTCTGCGAGTTCTACCCGAAAGCTCTTCTCTTGCAAAAGATCTTTGCCTTCAAAGTGTGCGGGGAAGCTCAGAATGAACGTGCGCGAGGGGGATACCCCATAGTTGCGGTCCATCTGGTAGCTTGCTAGCGGAACTTGCGTGCCATCGGCGAGTTTCAGCTGCATCTCATCCTGCAGCCCAAATAGCAGGCGTTGCAGCCACGCGCTGTATACATCAAAGCCTTTCTCCAACTGGGCATACACCAAGTCGGAGGCATCTGTCGGGGTTATAATGAGTTTGTATTGAATCAAGTGCTCAAAACTTTGGGTGTAGGCGGCCAGGTTCTGCCGCTGGGCGTGTATATCGGCTTCTGGCTTGCCTTCAGCAATGAGCTGCTCTAAGTATTTGTACTCATGCACCAGCAGGAGTTGCGGGGGCTGGTAGATTAGCTCAAACTCAATGCCTGCCTGCTCCACCGTACTGGTAAACGGACTCTGCTCGGCGTAGGCAAGGCGTTCTAATTCCTCTACGCTTTCGATGGTTATATCTTGGCATCCCCCCAGAAGACCTAGGCTGAGGGCAGTTACAATTACGATACTATTGAGTTTACTCATCGCCCTCCAGGTATCGAATAAAGTCCCACGTTACGTTTACGGCTTCCGTGCCGTACAAAATATTCCCGCCTTGCACGGTGCCAAAGACTATGCTGTAGCCTTCTTGTGCTCCAAAGGCTTTTATGCGGTTGTTGATGGTGGCATACACTGGCTCCATGAGCTCGGCTTCTAACTCCGCAGCTTGTTGGTTCACCGCATTGCTGTAGCGCCCTAGTTCTTGTTGTTTGGCTTGCATCTGCTGCAAGTGGGCTTCACGTTGGGACGTACTCCATCCTTCGGCTTGTTCAATTAGGGTGTTGTTCAAGGCTTCCAGCTCCTGCTGCAAGGTGCTTACATTGCCCGACCATTCCTCAATCTTGGCCGCAAGTTCTTCTTGGGCTTGCTTGGATTCGGAGTATTCTGCCAGCAGTATATTGCTTTCCACAAAGGCTACGTTCGTGGATGTGGAGAGCATGTAGCCAGTTAGCCCAAGGCAGACCAGTGATAGGGTAAGGGCTGCTATGACCAAGAAGGAGGTTGTCTTTGAATTCATTATGGTGATGGGGTGTTTGTGTTAGTTAGAGGCTTGTTTGAGGGCTTCCACTTCCTCGCGAAGCGCTTTATTTTCTTTGTTGATTTCGATGACATACAACGTAAGCTCCTCGATTTTTTGTAGGAGTTGCATTTGTAGCTCTCCTACCTTCACGCCTTCTTCGATCATTTGAGAGGCGGGAGCAATCCCAGGCAAGTGCTTGTTCTGCTCGATGAAGGCTTCGATGTCTTGAAGGCTGGGCAGATCGTAGGAGGCCTCAAATACAAAATCGGCTCCCACATTTTCCTCAACAATAATCTCTTCGGAGTTGATCGTACCCGCCACACTTAGTTTTTGGCTTGGAGAAGTGGTGCCGATGCCTACTTGGCTAATCAAATTTGGACCGCTACCCATTGTTTTGATCACAAATGCATTGTCGTCATTGGTATTGCTTCTTCTCGCAACAATACGAAATAAATTATCACTCTCTGAACCACTCCAATTGCTATTAAATCCTATAAAAGCGCCATGAGCCCCCCCATCTTGTAATAACTCAATTCTACTATTATCACCTTCATTACTATTATCTGTATCTGATTCGAGTTTTAATACAGCATCACCAGACGTACCCGAACTTATATGTAAATTAGAAGAAGGTGACGAAGTACCAATGCCTACGTTGTCTTGATAATTTATCGTCAGAGTAGATGTTGGTGCAGAAGATTTTGAATTTGAAACTCCTAATCTAAGATTTCCTGCATTTGGATCTAATCGTATTTCGGCAGCATATTCATTAGAATTAAGATCACCACCACCGCCTCCGTGTGCCCAACCCATTCCTATTACTTCGTGGCCTCCATCATGAAAAGAAAATGCATTACCTATTTGGAGTTTATTTTTCGGAGAAGAAGTACCAATGCCTACGTTGCCAGTATTTTTATTGATCCTTAAACGCTGGGTTCCAGCTGTTGTTAGTACTAAATCTTCATCATAGCTCCCTATATACCCTGAATTAACACGAATTTCTTTTTGGAAGTAAAATCTTGGTCTATCCGTATAAAAATGAGCCCAACTGGTATTTTTAGACCCTAAATCCATCCAACCATAATCCGTATTAATTCTTAATGCGCCAGATTGGTTACCACGTATACTACCATTTATATGTAAGGTCTCCTGAGGGGAAGTCGTACCAATTCCCACATTCCCAGAGCTTGGAAAAGTATTAGATTGTGCCTGTAGCTGAGTTGATGAAAGTAAAACAATGACTACGAGATAGGATAAAGAGGTTTTAATGCTAGTTTTCATGTTGTTCTAGGTGTTGAATTCGCTGTTCTAGTTGGTAATTTTTTTGAACCAATGATTGATTTTGTTCAAGAGTAGCCTCAATTAATTTTTGTTGTTCAATGACATACAACGTAAGCTCCTCGATTTTTTGTAGGAGTTGCATTTGCAGCTCTCCTACTTTCACACCTTCCTCGATCATTTGGGAGGCAGGAGCGATACCAGGCAAATGCTGGTTCTGCTCGATGAAGGCTTCGATGTCTTGAAGGCTGGGCAGATCGTAGGAGGCCTCAAATACAAAATCGGCTCCCACATTTTCCTCTACAATAATCTCTTCGGAGTTGATCGTACCCGCCACACTTAATTTTTGGCTTGGGGTAGTGGTACCGATGCCTACGTTACCTAATTCAGTAATTCGAAATACTTCTTCTCCTTTTGGTGCGACATAAAAAGAAGGATTTTGACCATAACTATTTGATATCATCCCAAAATCTAGAGTGCGATTTGGATAATCATAATTCCTACCTGTTCTAATCGTCCATTTATGATCTACTTCATCATTAATTGAGGCATCACTTAAAAAATTTGCGACAACACCACTCTCTTCACCGATCCTAACATCAATTGGACTTTTCGGAGCAGTCGTCCCAATGCCTACGTTGCCTGAAGCAGCTAAAAATAGTCTGCTAGTTGAAGCTGGGGTGTTAGTTGATACATTATCAACCCTAAAATCAAGTCCGTAACCATTACTGTTAACCTGAGTAATCAAAGCATTACTATAGTTTGTTGCTGTACCTTTCCATCGTCTAAAATCAATTACTCCTGCACTACTAACACCCATTTTTACACCAATTACATTTGTACCTCCCCACGGAAAGCTGCTATGAGAAGCTGCAATGTATTCGTCTGTACCATGTACGGTAAGCTTTTCGCTTGGATTAGTAGTACCAATACCTACGTTGCCTTGATAATTCATCGTCATAATAGAAGTTGGTGCAGAAGATTTTGAATTTGAAACTCCTAATCTAAGATTTCCTGCATTTGGATCTAATCGTATTTCGGCAGCATATTCATTAGAATTAAGATCACCACCACCGCCTCCGTGTGCCCAACCCATTCCTATTACTTCGTGGCCTCCATCATGAAAAGAAAATGCATTACCTATTTGGAGTTTATTTTTCGGAGAAGAAGTACCAATGCCTACGTTGCCAGTATTGATCCAACTACTTCCATTGCCATGAAGTCGAATACCTATGGCTTGGTTTAAGGTATACACATCTATAATTCCAGCTCCAGCATTAACTCCACCAGAACCACCCCCACTTCTTGTAATACGTACAGCATTATATTCACCACCATTAATTGAACCATATTTGAAATAATAACTCCCTCCCCAATTACCTATTTTAAAACGTAAATCTTCACTTCCTCCCCAACCATAACTAGATATATCGATTGATGCATTGTTATGTGTACCATCTCCAGACGAATAAAAACGTAATGGTGCATGACCATTACCTTTCCAAATTGATAGGGTATTAGTTACACCCGTTATTTCTAAAGGATAAGAAGGAGAGCTAGTCCCAATACCCACATTCCCAGAGCTTGGAAAGGTATTAGATTGTGCCTGTAGCTGAGTTGATGAAAGTAAGACAACGATTACGATATAGGATAAAGAGGTATAAATGCTAGTTTTCATGTTCTTCTAGGTGTTTTATGCGTTGACTAAGATCTTTGATTAACATCATCAGTGATTCATTTTCATTTTTATGGGCTTCTATTTTCTTTTCCTGCTCAATGGTGTACAACGTGAGCTCTTCGATTTTTTGGAGGAGTTGCATTTGTAGCTCTCCTACCTTCACGCCTTCTTCGATCATTTGGGAGGCAGGAGCGATACCAGGCAAGTGCTGGTTCTGCTCAATGAAGGCTTCGATGTCTTGCAGGTTAAGGAGCTCGTAGGAGGCCTCAAATACAAAATCAGCTCCCACATTTTCCTCAACAATAATCTCTTCGGAGTTGATCGTACCTGCCACACTTAATTTTTGGCTTGGGGTAGTGGTGCCAATGCCTACGTTGCCTGCATTTGAAACTCTTAATCTATGTGTCCCAGAACCAGGGTTGCCACTATAAATATCGAAATCTCCAGTACCAATATGGGTACCTAGGCCTCTCGCACCACCCCAATCCCTGTTTGTTCCTTTAACGTAAAAGTTTCCGCCGTTGACATCTATTTTATATGAAGGATTTGTTGTACCAAAGCCTACGTTACCTGAAAAAGAGCTTTCATAAGCGGGCTGAGGTATCACTAAATCACCCGAATCATTTATCGTAGTAGTACTCCCAAGGGTAAATGATTCTATGCCATTAGAAATAACAACATCAAAATTTACAGACACTGACTTATGATTACTGGATACATTGGCTGTTAAGTGACATATACGGTCTGAGATTTTTCTTAATCTAAGAACAATATTTGGTGTCTCTCGATCTTGAACTATTTTGTAACTCATCCCATAAGAAAAACGAAGATGCATTTGAAAATCTGACCTTCTGGGTAATGCCTGTCCCCAGTTTCCATTATCGTCAACAACTTCTCCAATAATTCCTATACCTTCATAATTACCAGCCGCGCCAGCGTCAATAATTGCGATTACACGCTCACCTGGATATACGTTAGAATTAGATAGCGACCAATTGTATTGATACTGAGCAAAAGTTAATGAAGTAGAAAAAATTAATATTAAATTTGTTAGTAGGATATATCTAGTGTTCAATTTAATCAGATTCTAATTCGATTATTCTAGTTAATAAAGCCTTATTCGTTTCAAGTAGAAATTCAATCTTTTTTTCTTGCTCAATGGTGTACAACGTGAGCTCTTCGATTTTTTGGAGGAGTTGCATTTGCAGCTCTCCTACCTTCACGCCTTCTTCGATCATTTGAGAGGCGGGAGCGATACCAGGCAAATGCTGGTTCTGCTCGATGAAGGCTTCGATGTCTTGAAGGCTGGGCAGATCGTAGGAGGCCTCAAATACAAAATCGGCTCCCACATTTTCCTCTACAATAATCTCTTCGGAGTTGATCGTACCCGCCACACTTAATTTTTGGCTTGGAGTAGTCGTGCCGATGCCTACGTTGGCATTAGAGTAATCAATGAACATAGCCTGAAGAGCAGTTCCACTTCCTTCATCAACATAAAATCTCATATTGGTTCTTGAAATAATATTTAAACCTAGATCATTATTGTCTATGATTGATCCACCATCACCAACAAAAATACCAGCTGGATTGTTAAATGTTGTGTTATCTGTTATCCCTGTCTTTCCATTAGAAGTACCAGCATAAAAATTTTTTTTTAGCTCAAGACTATTAAAAAAGGCATTAAGTTTTTCCATATTTCCCGTATCGATTAAGAAATGAAGTTTAGCATCATCTTGATCCCAATAGAAAAAATTTGGTCGTGTATGATCAATAAAATGACCATCTGCATCGTCATTTCTGTCCCATACTAGATATGTGTAATTACTATTTTTCATCGAAGAAACATAGTCACTAGTTTCTTTATTCAGATATTGAACGCCATCCTGTGCTTTTAAATCATTTATGAAAAATATAAAAAGAGAGATAATGGCTAATAAAAAAGGGTTCATATTCTACTTATTTAAAGATTCTAATTCTTGAATTCGTTTTTCCATTTTGATCATGATTAAGGTCATTTCCTCAATTTTTTGGAGGAGTTGCATTTGTAGCTCTCCTACCTTTACGCCTTCTTCGATCATTTGGGAGGCGGGAGCGATACCTGGCAGGTGCTGGTTCTGCTCGATGAAGGCTTCGATGTCTTGCAGGCTAGGGAGGTCGTAGGAGTCCTCAAATACAAAATCGGCCCCCACATTTTCCTCTACAATAATCTCTTCGGAGTTAATCGTACCCGCCACACTTAATTTGTGGCTTGGGGTAGTGGTGCCAATGCCAACGTTGCCATTTCGTTTTAGCCATAACTTAGGTTCTCCCCAAATCACATCGTCATCTTTTCCTGTAGATGTTGGTGAAATATAAAATCCCATATTACCATAATTACCAAAATACATAATGCTCCCAGCACCTCCAGAAAAGGAACCTACATCGTTTGCATATTTTGTATTTCCTAAAACACTCAGATTACCCGTTGGATTTGATGCTGCTTGATAGGAATTAAAAAGTAGTCCATGTGAACCGCTCCATATATCATGTGTTATATGTATATTTGTATAATTACTAGCTGAAAGGTTTAGCCCAATAGATGATGCATTAGGATTTCTATCTCCATTTAAATCTAGACCAGATATACTCGCTTTTCCTGTAGATTCAATATCATCTACAATAATTTTATCGGATTTGATCGTACCATTTACATCTAATTTTTGTGTAGGGGTAGTGGTACCTATGCCTATATTTTCATAAGAATCAATTCTCATAGTTGAATTGCCATTTATACCAAAATCGATATACTGTGTTGCTGGCGAATTTCCTTCAAAAAGTTCAATATAATTCCGTTTTGTGCCATCATCTGTAATGCCAAGACCTATTTTCCTGTTAGTTCCACTATCATGAAAAAGATAAGTTCTTTCTTGTCCATCAAATGTGAAATTGCCTTTTTTTATTTTCAATACTCCTGTTCCTAAACCAAACTCTGCATTTCCCTCAACATCTAGTAGTTCACTAGGACCAATAGTTCCAATTCCAATATCCCCATTAGAGTTAATTCTCATGGTTGAATTGCCATTTATATCAAAATCGATATACTGTGTTGCTGGCGAATTTCCTTCAAAAAGTTCAATATAATTCCGTTTTGTATAATTCCGTTTTGTGCCATCATCTGTAATGCCAAGACCTATTTTCCTGTTAGTTCCACTATCATGAAAAAGATAAGTTCTTTCTTGTCCATCAAATGTGAAATTGCCTTTTTTTATTTTCAATACTCCTGTTCCTAAACCAAACTCAGCTTTTCCCTCAACATCTAGTAATTCACTAGGTGAAATAGTCCCAATTCCCACATTCCCAGAGCCTGGAAAGGTATTTGATTGTGCGTACACCTTAGATAAGATGAAAATTTGGAATACAATAAATACTATTAAAGTTTTATGTTTTTTGGTCATGATACTCTTTCTTTTTTTTGGTTCATTTTAACACATCAAATGAACACTGTTGAACATCTATCTGAGACGGTTAGTCAGTAAAAATTTGGTGTATTAGAAGTACAGTTTAGACGAAAGGAGTTAATTACAAATTGGTTAACTCTAAAAATGATATTTCTTGAGAAGCATATGTAATTTAGTACCTAAATTAGAAAAAAGGGGACGTATTCTATTACTGTGTGGAAAGTGCGTATTGTAGTGATAGATATTAAAAGCATTCGCCTTATACCGTAATATTGTAAAACAACCGTATGTAAACATAAGTGATTTGAGTTTGAGTGTTACGTCAAATAATCACTTCCTAAAGCTTCTTACTGCTGATTATAGCAAAATTTTATTTTTATCGACAACTATATTTTACGTCTAATTTAACGCTTAATAAACGTATGAGAATAATTTAATATTGTATTCTATTTTTTCTGAGAGTAGAAAAATGACCATCACAAAAAAAGGAGATAATGGAATACGACATGTTCGGTATTTACGATCGATGAGGAGTAGAGCTAGAGCAACCACCCCTGCTAGAATAAATGAGAAAAATAAAATCACCACCACATTATATTCGTAGTTAGGGGTAAGGATAAGGAGTAATTTAATATCTCCCCAACCAACCAGATACTTGCCCAAAAAAAATTTACCAATTATTTGAACACTTATAATTGAACCACCTATTATAGAAATTATGATCCAATCGGATGGCATCGGATCGATGATCAGTCTTATGCTTATCAGAATGAAAAGCACCATAAGTAATCGATTAGGGATAATTTTTGAATACCCATCAATACCTGCAATTTGAATTAACACAAGCTCGATGACTAGTATAATTGGATCACTCTGTTCGAGTGGGTAATTAATCCCTATCCAAGCACAAGAAAAGCCCCATGTAATGGCGATCATCAGCACTTTCTTAGCAGTAGTATCTAGTGGCTGAATATTTTTTGAGAAACTGTGTGGATGATAGACCGATACGTAACTGAAAAGTAATGGAAAAACAAAAATAAGAATCCCCATTTTAATTAATCTGGAACTACCTGTTCAATAGTTCCATTTTGATCCACTTGCCATTTATTGTACACCCCATCATTATCAAAATCTATGATAGACGTAGCAGTTGCAAGATAACTACTTGGACTAGCATTTTCTATTTCGATGGTGTACCGTGCCCGTCCTCCCTCTGTTATCATTTTTTCGTGCTCAAATCCTATTGCATTAAAGTCTGTAGCGTAGGTATCATTTTCTAAATGATATACTTTTTGAAGTGTGTGAATAAATGATAGTTGTGTTCTTGCTTCGGTAGCTTTTGCTCGTGTGGTTACATTTTGATAAATTGGTACGGCAATCATTATTAAAATACCTATAATTGCTAATACAATTAATAATTCGGTTAAAGAGAAGCCCTCTTCATTTTGAATAGCATCTTTAATTAATTTCTTCATTTTTTTCAATGTAATGTTAATGTAATTGATTCGTCATTTACTTGTATTGATACAGAATCTTCATATACGCGTTCAAGTAGTACACCCATAATTATTTGTTCACCTTTTTTTTTCATTACTGTTTCGCCATTCTCAAGTTGAAGGATGCTTATTGATCCCATCACTCCTACTAATTTAATATTTGGCAATTGCTTAGAAATGATTGGTTCTGGTTGTATTTCTGGAGGTGGAGGTTCCATAGGTATATTACCTCTAATGAATGGATCTCTATTCGATTTTGTATAACTGTATACATAACTGTTTGGAACCATAACATCAATTAATTCTAATTCTGCACTTATGGAAGCAACTTTTTGTTCTTGTGCCATATTTGAGAAATTTATCACATTCAATCCCCAAATTAAACCTACAATAACCATCAGAATAATTTTTCCTACCGGGGTTTCTAAAAACTGTATCATGGTTACATTAGATAGGTGATCATTATGACTAGTGAAGTTTCAATCTGAGTTGAATTATTTTGGTTTCGCAAATTAAAGGTCTTAATTGCGATGTTGTAGTCGCTTTTTTCCAACTCTTGTATGAAGCGCGCAATTGAATGATAATTCCCTTCTAAATCAATCTCTATCTCTTGCGTACTTTTATCCGATGTATAAACCAAATTATTAGGCACTAATCGTTTAATGTTAATCTTCAACTCTTGGGCTGCATCATATATTTTTTCTGTAATTAGGTGATTTAGATTTGGATTTAATGCATTGGATTCGATCTTTTGTATAGCTTCAAATAATTTCTGGTTTTGTTCTGTAAGTAAATAATAACGGTCTTCCCAATCACTTAATAAATGTATGCGTTCTGTTAGTTCATTACGCACCTGATTTTTTTCAAACGTATTTACCACATAGGGAAGCACCAAGAACCAACTCATACCCAAAAAAAAGGATAGGATTCCACCTATGGCTAGTCTTCCATATATTGGTTTATACCAACCTTCCATATTAAAAATGCACCTTCATTTTAAATTTTACATGGGATGTGAGAGTATTATTTTCACTCACTAATTCAGTGGATAAGAGTTGCACAGAACGTGTTTGCTCAAGATCTTGAGATTTACGTTGAAAAATAGCTATTGATGAAGCATTTGAACTTATACCCGATATTTCAATCTTCAATACATTGTTATCTGTAGATGCTTTAAAATCTGTTAACCATACATCATCTGGAATTATAGTGGCCACAAGTTCGAACACCTCTGTTACATATACTTTCTGTTGAACATCTTTTTTAAGAGTTTGAAACTTTTGTTGGAGTTCTGCAACTTCTTCCAATTCGGTTTCCACTAAAGCTAGATTCCCAGATACTTGTTCATGAATTTGAGATAATTCAAATAGATTCGTTTCGATAATTTTATGAGAAGCGTAAGTTAACAACGTGATTAAAATTAATGGTACAAATAGTAAAACACTTAGTCTAATCAACTCTTTCTTTGTGTAATACCATTGAGCGGAAAGTAGAGTATGTTCTTTCACTAGATTGATGGAATCCAACTGGGGGAAAGCTAGTTTAATACTATTCCCTAATGCAATAGGATGAAATTTCTCACTGGATTCTTTTTTACTAAGATGTGTAAACGTAAGGTCTTTAATATCTCTTTTAATGAGAGTATTATCTGATCTACTGTAAACATAAAGGGGAATGGAATCTAAGGTTAATTCAGCGTTTAATTCCTCTGTTTTTAACAAAGAATCACATTGTTCTATAAGGATATTGATAGATTCATAAGGATCTAAATTATGAGTTTGAAACACTCTGCCCTCTTTATAAATAATTAGATGAGGGTTTTTATGGTGATCGCAAAGTATGGCAGAGAATCCATCTATAAATTCCGTATTTAATACCTGAGAATACCCACTTTCAAAAAGACCTGAACTTATACAAGAAGGGATTAATTCATGCTGTTCAAAGATTTTTTTAATTTCTGCTACTGCTGATTGATCATATTCAAGATGTATAATTCTGAATACATCCTCTTCGAGTTCTACCCATTCGCTTAATGCAACAGAGTGTCTTTTGCTATGTTCTTCTATACGTTTATTTTTATTATAATTATTAATCCATTCCTCTGCTTCATCTTCTGGAATACTCACTTCTTCAACATGGATGGTCCGAAGAAAATTAGATTTAGAAATTGCTAAGTAATACGCATCACTATCTATTTCTTCTTTCAGTTCTTCTAATGCTGATTCTAAGGTATTTTGAACTTTGATACTCCCACAAGCCACTAGCGATATTTTGTTAACTAATTTCTTAACCTGTACCCAGTAGATATGGTCGTTTTCAATGTGGATGCCAACCAGGGTGTGTTCTATGAATGGGATTTTGAGCATTTAATTATCGATACTTAATTCCATATCATTTTGTAGCTGCCTCCATCGGTAGGCATCATCCCCATCTCCATAAAATACATGGGGGGTAACAAAAACAACCAATTCCGATTTGATTGTACTGGTGCTCTTATTTCTAAACAATCTACCTAATAATGGAATATTACCTAGTATAGGTACTTTGTTGACATTATCCACATTTGATTCTTGAATTAATCCTCCTAGTATTATGGTTTCCCCATCTTTCAGTCGAACGGTTGAATCTAAAATTCTACTGTTAATCGTAGGCGGAACCTCTGAACTTAAACTACCAACAGGCGTTTTAAATTCTGGCTTTATATCCACCGTTACATCTCCCGAAGCACTTACCCAAGGGGTAATTTCCAATTTTACATTTGCTTCTATCGTTTCAAATCGCTGGGATTCTTGTGTTACAATCTGATTGGGTGATTGAATTGGAGTAGTAGAAGTTAGCAAATAATATTGGGTTGTACCGATTTGAATACTTGCAGAATGCCCATTAAGCGTAGATATTTGTGGACGCGATTGAACTGTAACTAACCCTTCTTGGTCAAGGGCTTGAATTCGAAAAAAGAAGTCTTTAGGAAGTTTACCAAGATTTCGAATACCAAATAAATTACCTCCTGGAGAAAATACAGCATTGATATCGGCACCCCCACCTTGTATAGTTAAACCGTCTGACATTTGGCTTTCACTGCCAAACAATACCGTGAAAGGATTAAAAAATGAACTATCTGGAGATCCTGTTCTACCTGAAACAAGGCTAGCTCCTAATTGATACATATCTGTTGTATTTACATCTACTACCAAGGCTTCAATCATAATCTGTGGAGTAGGGAAATCGATTTGTTCTATAAAGTTTTCGAGCTCTACAATAACATCATTGGTACCTATAACCATAAGTCCATTTTGTTCTTTTATAACTTCGACCGAAGCATTATTAATGACACTTTTGGGTAAAAGATCAACCAATACATCAGATCGTAGATGATTAAGCCTAATTAACTTGTTAGAGGCAATCCCACTCGTAGATTTATCACCAATTATGTATATCTCTCCTTCTTTTCTGTATGTAAATGATGTTCCTCTAAATATGTAGGTAAGTATTTGGTCGATGGTAAGATTGTTAACCTTTGCAGTGATTGTATTTTTTGGCAACCCATAGGTTATCATGTTTACCTTACTTTGGTATCCAATTTCTCTAATAATATCGGTTGCATTTGCATCTACTACGTCCATGCTAACTAGGCCATCGTTAACAGTAATCCAAAAATTACCTCCACTCCCAGTGTTATCGGAAGAGTATCCAATTCTATCCACTACATAAATTTGGTTATTTTCTCGTAATGAAAATCCATTATTTATGAGAATGTTAGCAAGCCCAGTTTCAAATTCAACATCATTTAAATACCCAGTAATTGAACCAGAAATACCATTACGTATAATTATATTTTTACCAGTTAGTTGGGTGAGTTTTCGGGTAAAATCTGCAATAGAAACCTCTTGCAGGTCAACCGTTAATAAATTGTTTTCATAACGGATTGTAGGCTCAACAATAATAGGTTTTGATACTGGTTCGACATATTCTCGAACACGAAAAATTTGACCTTTTTGGTTTACGGTAAGATTATTTTCTTGTACAACCTGTATGAGTATTTCTATTACACTAACTTGAGATAAACGAAATGTAAAACGTCTATTTAATCGATTATCAACAATGATATTTACATTGTATTGCCTACCAAGACCTCTTAAAAAATCTCGAGCATCTATATCTTTTACATTGATCACTTCATCTACATTTTGAAATACTGATTCGGGTAGTGCAGTTAAATCAAGTTTAATTTTATTCGTATCAATTAAGCTCTGTAAATACTCAATATATTCAAGCCTATTTTGTATTACTGTGCTATCGACTGTGATCACTTCTTCCTGACTATAAATACTGGGCTGCATATATAAAAAGATTAAAAGTGTGATAAAAGCACTCTTTTTAAAATTTGTCAGTAATTTCATAAATATAAACTCTGCATGTATAGTTAGTAGTTTAACTTCGGAATTCTATTAACACATTATGAAAATAAATTGATTGTTGTAAGTATAGGCTAATTTGCCCTTTATGTATCAAATAAAATAAAAAATAACTGAAGTAGTGTTGAAAACTGATTTGTTTTTTTTGAATCATAGTATCCTAATAAGCAATTGTTTCTCTATTTACTTCTTCAGATGATGTAATGCCAGTTTTAATCTTAACATTTCCTACACTTTTCAAATCCTGTAACCCTAATTGGATTGCTTTCTCACGCAATTCATTTTCTTTGTAATGTTCAGTTATGAGCAAAGACAATTCTTCTGTAACATTTAGGGTTTCAACTAAAGAAGTACGACCTTTGTATCCAGAATAGTTACAATGTTCACATCCTGTGGTAACATATTTATCTTTTATTTCATCAAATTTTTTACATCTAGAACAAAATTTACGAACTAATCTTTGAGCTACAACTAATTGTAAAGAAGCAGCGATTAGAAAAAAAGCGACCCCCATATCAATTAATCGGCTTATTGCAGAAATAGAATCATTAGTATGCAATGTTGAAAATACAAGGTGCCCTGTCAACGAGGCTCGGATCGCAATCTCTGCAGTTTCTTTATCTCTAATCTCTCCTACCATAACAACATTTGGATCTTGCCGAAGTATTGATCTTAAGATAGATGCGAACGTTAATCCAATTTCTTCATGCACTTGCGATTGATTAATACCTTCTAAATTGTATTCAATGGGATCTTCAATGGTTATAATATTTTTTTCGGGCGTATTAATTTCATTGAGTGCGGAGTACAACGTTGTACTTTTTCCTGATCCCGTGGGCCCAGTTACAAGAATTAAACCAAAGGGTTGAACAATTGATTTACGAAATATTTCTAATTCATTTGATTCAAAGCCTAAGGTATCTAATTCTAATTTTAATCTAGAACGGTCTAGAATCCGGATTACAACTTTTTCACCAAACTGAACAGGTAAAATAGAGATTCTTAGATCAATATCAGACTGGCCTATTTTTTGAATTTTAATTCTTCCGTCTTGTGGCCGCCTTTTTTCGGCAATATCTAATGATGCCATTACCTTTATTCGAGAAACTATGGCTTCTTTTTGCTTTGTAGGAATCTCAGCTACTTCTACCAATTGTCCATCTAATCTGTATCGAACTCGAAGTTTTTTTTCGTAGGGTTCAATATGAATATCACTCACTCCATATTCTATGGCCTTGTGGATACAGGTATCTACTTGAGAAATTATAGAGCCTTTAAGTTCAAGTATCATTAACGTTATTCAAGATTATAAATAATTCTTCTAGCAAGAGTAATTTTAAGGTATAGTTTTTTTCGCCTATAGGTAAAGTATTCTTTATTGCTTGGTACTAAACTTAAAATAGAGATCTTTATTCTACATAACATAACGGGATCAAACATTCATAACTATGTTATAACTGATGTTAGTGCAATGTAATATGTTAATCTCAAAGTTTAAAAATTTAGCCAATTACATTTACCATTTCAAAAATCGGCAAGTACAAGGCTACAATAATAACACCTATAATCAATCCTATAAAAACGATTAAAACAGGTTCAATGACTGTTGTTAAACCCTCCACCATCATATCTAGTTCCTCTTCATACAGTAGTGCAACTTGTTTGAGCATATCATCAAGTCGTGCTGTTTCTTCTCCAACACTAATCATTTGAGTTACCATGAGAGGAAAAATTGAGGATTTATTTAATGCTTTATTAATGCTTTTTCCTTTTTTTATAGCGTTCAATAAACTACTAACCTCTTCTTCTAAAATTTTGTTTGGAGATGAATCTCGCAACACTACTAGTGCATCCATCAATGTAACACCACTGTACAATAATGTGGAAAGTGTTTCTGCGAACTGGCTAATAAGGCCTTTCTGATACATTTTACCGAAATATGGAATTTTCAATTTTACTGAATCAATATTTCTGATACCATTTTGAGTAGTTGCATAATTTTTGAACAGAAAAATTAAGATCATCAAAGCACCAAGAATCCAAATACCAAAATTCATAAAAAAATCACTTATGGAAAGAATAAGCAAAGTAGGCGCAGGGAGTTCAGCCTCAAAATCTCTATACATATCAACAAAAGTAGGAACAACAAAAACCAGTAAAAAACTTACTGCTGCAACAGCCACCGTTATTATTATCGCAGGATAAACCAAAGCCATTCGAATGGATTGCTTTAATTTATATGCTTTTTCTTGATACTTCGACATCCTCAAAAGAACATCCTCTAAATTCCCAGATAGTTCACCCACTTTAGTTAATTGAATGAACACTGTATCAAAAACATTGGGATGCTTAGATATTGCTAGTGACAGACTTTTTCCTCGTTTCACATTTGAACGTATATTATTTAAAACGTCAAGAAATTTAGTATGCGAAATTTGTTGAATGGAAGTGTCTAAACATTTTAAAAGGGTCAATTTAGCCCTCAGCATCACCGCTAGATTTCGAGTAAATTCAATAACAAGTTTTTCTGGAATAGATGCAAAAAAAGGGATCTTAAAATCCTTATTTGAATTTTTGTTCTTTTTTCGATTATTCTTTTTTAGTGTTGGTGGTAATCCTGCCATTTTTCTACTTATTCGATGTCCCCCACAGTGTTGGCTGTCGATTTGACACAACTAATTCATTTTTTACCAACTGTTTATCATACTTAAAATAAGTACTTATCACGCTAATAGAATCGCTAATAACAACTCCACTCACATAATGACTATCAGCATAATCTGTGATACGCATCCCATTTCTTCTTAAAACATTTTTCATATCCGTGTATATTAATTCCCTCTTATCATTTTCATTTATGATAAGTGTTGAGTCTGTTTGATACATTGTTTGTGCAGTTATCAAATCTTTAAACAAAATTTCTGAGGATATATGGATTTCATTCATGGTATTTACAGATTGTCTCCAATTATTCATTTGTTTAGAACTAAAAATAAATAGGGATCCTATTATGGTGACAACGACGGTGAAAATCATGATAGAAACCAAAATTTCTACAATAGTATATCCTTCTTCATTTGCGTTTAATTTTTGTTCCATGTTCTAGCCGTTTCAAATCGTATTATTGGAGCAGTCAATGTATCTTTCTTAAATACCTCAACTGCAAGATAGTGTAGTTCATTAGTATTTGAAATCATTCTTTTAACAAGCCATTTTCCTCTTTTATTTATCATGCTAGAATCGTTCTCTGTTGCAATAATTAGCTCCATTTCATTTCGCGCGATCTGATAACTTTCCACTTTATCTCTTACTAAGTGATTATTGCCAATGTACGTAAGGAACATTACACTAGGTATTAACACCGCTAGTAGGATACCCATAGCTACTAATGTTTCTACTAATGAATACCCATCTTCTTTCTGCTGGTTACTCATTCATTAATCTCCAATCTAGAACCTCAATTAACAAGGAATCCCCAATGCTAATGGGGATTACAAATTTTTCGGGTCTTTGTGTGTTGTCAATTTCGCCTTCACGTATCCAGTTTATATAGCTGGTTGGCGATTCGTAAAATTGGAAATTACTAGTAAGAATAGTTCCCATAATTATACCTTTATTTTCGGTTATTCCAGTATTAAAATAGGCGCCGCGCACTTCAACCTGATCCTCAATAATATTTTTATAATCTTTGTTAGTTGTACTAAGTGGAGAATCATGAACAGTCAATATTAAACCATCAACACTTGATTTATCATCTAAATAAATTGGTATTTCATTTTCAAAACCTCGTGGTTTGAAATAATTAGCTAGAATACTTGGATACCTTAAATGGGTTTCCCCCTTAACAACAATATTTCGTTCAGTAAAAAATTGAGCTTGGACAACTGCTTTTTCTGATAATTCAATTAATTTTTCAGCATAGAAAATTAAATGTTTTCCACTCACTTCTTCTGATATTTTGAGAGTATCGGAGACTAAAATAGTGCTGAAGTCAGGAAATGATATAGCAGAGTTTATTGTAAAATTTCCTTGAATAATCACAGTGGAAATACTATCGGAAAAAGAATTAAATGTACCAGAATAGATATCATCTGTAATTAATAGCACATTGTTCTTTCTCCTTGCATTAAGTAACTGATAGTTAAAGTGATTTATTAAACTATCGATGTCATCTCCAATTTCTCTGAAAGATTCAAATAAATCTGTTGGTGTTACACGTTCTCCCACAAAAGAGCCTTTAAAAGGAATGCCTCGAAAATTATCATTTCGAATGCCTTTAGCACCCACCTGCATATTACCAACAATTTTAGGATTACCAGTTAATGTAAGCGCAGAATTCGTATCACCTAGTACAACTGCAAATTTGAGTAATTGGTCTGCATTTGAGCCAATTATCGTTTTTAAAGTTGATACTCTATTCTTTTTGATGCTCTTAGATTCAACTAGATCATAAAGACCGTGTTGTTTTGAGTTAACGTTTGTTTGCAAATACTCAGGAATAACATTTTGACCAATCTTCTGCTGCTTATAATAAAAATATTCATACAACTGCTTTTCGGCTGAATAAATAGCATGGGTTTGATCGATATCACGCTGAATAAATTTACTTTGAACCATAAAAGCTGATAGAATACCGCCAATGAAGAGAAATAGAATGGTTGTAATAATCAATACTGATGCTAGAGCAGATCCCTCTTCGTATTCTTTAATAGCGAGATTTATAATTTTTTTTGGATTCATGATTTAAGAAATGAAAGCTAACAGAATATGTAGGATAATTCTCAAATGAACAAGGCTCACCAAATTGATATTTTTAAACCCAACATGTATTTCGGGATAAATCTCAGTTTATTTGAAATGCATTTATATTGCGCTATTACGAAGGTTAACATTAGCTCTTGTGATTTTAATTTATGGTCGATAAAAAATAATCCCAAAAATTTAAAATTTACCTATCTACCAAATAAATATGCTTATATCAATAAGAATCAGTACAAAATAATATCATTAATAGGAGGAAAATAAAACGGATTCAACATCTATGGTACGTGGCTTTGTTATATGGCTAGCCCGTGATCAACGAAACAGAAGGTTCATTCTAGAATACATGCTAGAGTTCTCTCCCGATGAATCGGGATCGAAATGACAACATCTCGGCGTCAAAGTGGGCATTAGAATTATTGATGAACCAAGCCGAGATGCAAAGAGCGGGTCCCGAATACCTTCGGGACACCTAGATTCACACCGGTCATGAGGTATTAAAATTGTACGAAAGAACATGGACCTTTGAAGATAGGTAGCGAATGGAATCGAGGTGCATCAATAATTCTACAGCCCTGCCTCCGGCAGGCAGGTTTCAGCTTTTGGTACTTTTGGGTCAAGCCAAAAGTACGTAATACCCTAAACCTATAAGTTGTATGGACCAGAAAAAGCGTTGGTTTACAGCTATCCCTCGATCAACGAATCACTCCCTACAGATTCTGGATCACGTCCAGAATGACGACATATTTTTTTTGTAAGGAATGCCCCTCAAACGAGTCTTATTGACATGAAAAGTGCATATATCTATATATTAACAAATATTCAAAGAACCACACTCTATATTGGTGTAACAAACAATGTAAGCCATCGAGTTTGGCAACTTAAGTGTGTTGAAGGGTTCTGAATTTACTTCTAAATATGAGCTAACAGTTTTAATTTATGCAGAAGAACACGCAACAATTTCTGACGCAATAACCAGAGAAAAGCAACTCAAACAATGGAAAAAGGCTTGGAAATGGGAACTTATTAGAAACTTAAATCCTGAACTAATTGATTTATATCCTACGCTTCGTGGTTAGAGCTTAAATATCTTTCTATTTTGTTGTCATGCTGAACGGGATTCAGCATCTGTGGTGCATGGCTTTGATATATGGCTAGCCCTTGATCCAGTATCACTCCTTACAGATTCTGGATCACGTCCAGAATGACGACGGGGTGGTTAATACATGTTAAAGGTAACAACTAATACTCTACATTAGGTTAAATCTCTAGATTTCTCTCCCGATGAATCGGGATCGAAATGACAACATCTCGACTCCATAGTGGGCATTAGAATTATTGATAAACCAAGCCTAGATGAAAACTACTTACATTTGAAGTATTGATCAGCATAATTAACTTTTCCTTTCACTATCTTTATGCATTCACTCTGAATTATTGGTGTATTACATTTCATGCAAAAAAAGAAAATTTTAGTAACTGCCGCACTTCCGTATGCAAATGGTCCTATACATTTAGGTCATTTAGCTGGAGCGTATCTCACACCAGATTTATATGTACGGTACAAGCGCTTAAAACGGGATGATGTTGTTTTTATATGTGGATCAGATGAACATGGAGTTCCCATAACCATTGCTGCGGAAAAAGAAGGGGTTCAACCTCAAGATATTGTAGATAGATATCATGAAATGAATAAACAAGTGTTCGAGGATTTTGGAATCTCATTTGATTATTATGGGCGTACTTCTTCTGCTATTCATCATGAAACATCACAAGAAATTTTTAACACACTATATAGAAAAGGGTTTTTCAAAAAAAAGACAGAAAAACAACTTTATGATCCCAAAAAAGATATGTTTCTACCCGATCGCTATGTTAAAGGAACATGCCCTAATTGCGGTTTTGAGGAAGCCTATGGCGATCAATGTGAACAATGTGGAACAAGTCTCTCTCCTACTGAATTAATAAATCCAGTAAGCGCACTCTCTGGCGAAACACCAGAAGTAAAAGAAACAGAACACTGGTACATGCCTTTAGGGGATATTCAACCAAAACTAGAAACATGGCTAAATACTCGAGAACATTGGAAACCCAATGTGATGGGACAAGTAAAAAGTTGGCTTACTGATGGACTAGCCGATCGTGCTGCAACTCGAGATTTAAGTTGGGGAGTTCCCGTGCCTCTCGAAGAAGCTGAAGGTAAGGTGCTTTATGTATGGTTTGATGCCCCTATAGGTTATATTTCGGCGACAAAAGAATGGGCGATTCAACAAGGAACTCCCAACCAATGGAAAGATTATTGGCAAAATCAGGAATGTGAACTTTATCACTTCATTGGAAAAGACAATATTGTATTCCATTGCATTATGTTCCCTATCATGTTGATGGAACATGGCGACTATGTACTACCAAAAAATGTTCCAGCGAATGAATTTCTGAATCTCGAAGGAAAAAAATTATCTACCTCTAGGGGTTGGGCGGTATGGTTACATGAATATTTAGAAGATTTTGAACCTGATTTATTGCGCTATGCGTTGGGTACAACGTTACCCGAAAGTAAAGACTCCGATTTTTCTTGGAAAGATTTTCAAGCTCGCGTTAATAACGAACTGGCTGCAGTGTTCGGTAATTTTGTATTTAGAGCACTCTCTTTTACCGCAAAATTTTCTAATAGCATTGTTCCAGAATTGATTAATCCAACCGAGACGGATTTAAATGCGCTTGCTGCAATCAACACACAAAAAGAAAAAATAGAAACTGCTTACGAGGCTTTTAAATTTAAAGAAGCAATTCAAGAAAGCATGAATTTAGCCCGTATTGGAAATAAATATTTTACCGAAACGGAACCTTGGAAAACAAGGAAAGAGAATCCACAGGCATGCAATAACACGTTATATGTAAGTAACCAATTATGCGGAGCCCTTTCCATGCTGATGGAACCCGTTCTTCCAGATTCTATGCGGAAATTAAGACATCAGCTAGCTATTTCTGATACTTTAAGCTGGGATGATATCACAGACCACATGATTCAAAGTGAGACAGAAATTGAAGCAGGCGAGGTTCTTTTTACTAAAGTAGAGAATGAACAGATTGAAGCACAAATCAAAAAATTAGAAGAAAGAGCTATGGATAGCGAACAAAAAAGCTCATTTCCACCTATTAAAGATAATATTCAATTTGATGAATTCATGAATATAGATTTAAGAGCAGGTGAAATTATTTCTTTCGAACGAATCCCTAAATCTAGCAAACTGTTAAAACTTCATGTTGACTTAGGTATAGAACAAAGAACTATCGTCTCAGGAATTGCAAAACATGTAAATGAACACACACTTGTGGGACAAAAAGTATGCGTAGTGGCTAACTTAGCACCTAAAAAATTAATGGGTGTAGAAAGTAAAGGGATGATTTTAATGGCTGAAGATAGCGAAGGAAATTTGAGATTTGTTGACACTAAGGCAGAAAATGGAAGTGGCATCTCCTAAAAGGTCATCATTTAGGAAGGATACAACTAAGAGTTCAATTGTAGATAACCTTCCCCTTGGATGCACTATTTCAAGTGATGGAATTGTATTTCGATTATTTTCTCCTCTAGCAGATCAGGTTTTTCTAGTAGTTTTTGATAGTTATGAACATACTTTAGGTACGTACTACAGTATGAAAAGAGATGAACATGGGAGATGGAAGTATGTTCATTCTGAATTGAATTTGATCGGTAAATGGTATGCCTATAAAATAATAGGTGATGAAGAGTCACCAAGATTTGAGGGAACAGACAAATATATTGCTGATCCGTGGAGTAAACATGTTACGTCTAGAAATCATTACTTAGGATTTCATAAAACTCTCATCACGGAATGTTCTGAATTTGAATGGGAAGATGAACATTTCCAAGGCGTATCCGATCCACGCGATTTGATCATTTATGAAGCCCATATCAAGGATATGGTAGCTCACCCTTCAGCAAAAACCTATGTGCAAGGAATTTACAATGATTTTTGGCAAGCAGAAGTTGGTGGATTATCACATTTGAAAAACCTTGGGGTAAATTGTGTTGAATTTTTACCCCTTCAAAAGTTTGCATATTGGGAACCCCCTTTTGATGCCACCATTTCTAATGGATTAAGAAATTCTTGGAATACCTATGCGAGAAATCATTGGGGATATATGACTTCTTTTTTCTTATCACCAGAAACGATATATGCATCAGATGGGAATATAAATCATGGATCAGTTATAGGACGTAAAACCAATGCCAGTAGTGAATTAAAGAATGTAGTTAATAAACTTCATCAAGAAAATATTACTGTGTTAATGGATGTCGTTTACAATCATGCTTCCCAATATGATTTGAATCCACTAAGGTTTACAGCAAAAGACCACTATTTCCGTATTGACGAAAAAGGCAACTACATCAATGATAGCTGGACTGGAAACGATATCAATACTGCAAATGAGTATTCAAGAGCACTTATCATCGAATCAGTGAAGCATTGGATGACTGAATATCATATCGATGGGTTTAGATTCGATTTAGCAGGCATTATTGATTGGGAAACCATAGACAGAATTCGAACAGAGGCAGAAAAGATAAATCCAAAGGTTATTCTGATAGCTGAACCTTGGGGAGGTGAGTATAAACCATCCGGATTTTCAAACCATGGGTGGTCAAGCTGGAATGATAAATTCAGAAATGGATTCAAAGGATATCACCCTGTCAATAATAACGGATTATTATTTGGAGCATGGCATGAAGGATGTAACAGGCATTCAGTTGAAAATTTTATTCGTGGAACTCTTCTCACTGGAGAACATGGATTGTTTTCAAGCTCAAAACACTCTGTAAATTATATCGAATCTCATGATGGATATACATTTGCCGATTTTATTAAAATCGCTTTAGACCATTCCCGAATAGACAAAATATATAAATCTCTATCGGAGGCAAATACTTTAGGGAAAAAAGAACTAGCGATAGCTAAACTTGGCGCACTTGTTCTTTTTGTAAGTCAAGGAATAAGCATGATACACCAAGGGCAAGAATGGGGCCGCTCTAAAGTAATCATAGATCATAAAGGTATGGATCCAAATGTTGGTAAACTCGATCATGATAGTTACAACAAAGATAATGAAACGAATTGGTTGAACTTTAACGAAATCCAGCAGAATATTGAACTTTATGAATTCTATAAGGCTCTTATTCAATTACGTTTAAAGTCCCCTGCTCTTCGAAAAGCTGAACCATCTGATATCGTATTTAAGGTATATAACGACCCTTTACACATCACTTTTTCAATACATGGAAAAAATAGTGGCGATAGATACAACTATTTTGTTTCACTGAATGGAAATATGAACATAGCTCATGACATTGAATTACCAGAAGGCAATTGGGAAATGATTGCAAATGAACGAAAATGTGACTTAGAAAACATCGAAATTATAGCAAATAACTACCAAGTTTTAGCATCTTCAGGTGTTATACTTAGACAGTTGCGTTAGAAGTACTCTTTTAGATATTTTCTGTGCATAAAAATTTAAACAATTGGAGATAATCTCTTGGCATCAACATCAACTACAGAACGTGGGTCTTGGAATTCCAAATTAGGCTTTATATTGGCCGCAGCTGGCTCGGCTGTTGGGCTCGGTAATATTTGGGGATTCCCAACAAAAGTAGCAACTGAAGGCGGTGGAGCCTATTTAATTATTTATTTACTCTGCACCTTTTTAATTGGATTTCCAGTTATGGTTGCTGAATTATCGATAGGTCGAAAGTCAGGTAAGAATCCAGTAGGAGCTTTTAAAGCACTTTCCTCGAATAAATTTTTTCCATTGGTTGGACTCTGGGGCGTTATTTGTGGAGTTATGATTCTCTCTTTTTACTCTGTAATTGCAGGTTGGGCTTTTGGTTTCGCATTTGAAGAGATATTCTATTTTTTAGAATGGAATGATGGGGCTGAATGGCTTTCTAACACAGGAAATGGGTTTAAAAATGCTATTATCGCAGCTCTTTTTATGATAGCAACTATTAAAATCATTACTGGTGGAGTTAGTGACGGAATAGAAAAAGCTACTAAAACAATGATGCCTCTTCTTATTGGAATCATTGTAGTAATGATTGTATATGTGCTTACTCAACCTGGTGCCATTAATGGAGTAAGAGAATATTTACTCCCAGATTTTAGTAAGATTAATGCACGGTTAATTTTTTCAGCCATGGGGCAGTCTTTTTTCTCATTATCACTTGGGATGGGTGCCTTAATTACTTATGGATCTTATTTAAACAAAAAAGAGAATATACCACAAGCGGCCGCTTTTGTAACCCTTGCAGATGTTGGAATAGCCTTTTTAGCAGGTCTTTTAATCTTACCAGCCATGTATGCAGCTCAGGCCGCAGGTATTGAAATTTTTGTAGGTGGCTCATTGGCTTCAAGTACTGATTTAGTTTTTCAGATCTTGCCTGCATTATTTCATTCCATAGGCGGAATTGTAGGCTTAATTGTGGGAGTAGTATTCTTTTTACTGCTTAGCATTGCTGCACTAACATCAACTATTTCATTACTGGAAGTTCCGGTAGCTTATGTGATAGATGAACATAGCGTTCCACGTAAAAAAGCTGCATGGGGAGTTGGTTTAGGTGTTACCTCTTTGTCAATGATTATTGCGTTCTACCCATCACTTATTGGTCATTTTGATTACATATTCAGTAATCTAGGACTTCCAATAGGTGGAGTGCTGACTTGTATTTTTGTTTCGTTTGTTTGGAAAACTGATTCAGCATTGAGTGAAATGGAACATGGTTTTACAGGAATAAAACAAAGTTTATTTGCAAAAGTTTGGCCAATTTTCATCTATATCGTATGTCCTGCGGCAATTCTTTACAATATCATTTCCAATTTCATTTAAACTACTTGTTATCCAAGACTACACCCCCTATTTTTGGGTAACCTAAAATGGAGTTATAATTTTAATGGCAAAAGTTTCAACCGCAGACTTTCGAAACGGTCTAGTACTAAATATGGATGGTGAACTCTATTCAATAACAGAGTTTCAACATGTGAAACCAGGTAAAGGGCCAGCATTTGTACGAACAAAATTAAAAGGTATTGTAAACGGAAAGAACATTGATAAAACGTGGAGATCAGGTGAAAAAACTGAGTCTATTCGTGTTGAAAATCGAGAATATCAATACCTCTACAACGATGGTACTATGTTCTACTTTATGAACAATGATACCTATGAACAAATACCCATAGCACCTCATCAAGTAGAGCGACAAGATTTTTTAATTGAAGGACAAATATGTAAGGTACTTTTTAACGCCGATGATGAACAAGTACTCTATGCAGAACCACCCGATCACTTGGTTTTAACAGTAGAAATGACCGATCCAGGAGTTAAGGGAGATACTGCACAAGGAGGATCAAAACCTGCAACTTTAGATTCTGGAGCGGTGGTAAATGTTCCTTTATTTATTCAAGAAGGCGAAAAAATTCGAGTTGATACAAGAACTGGAAGTTATCTAGAACGAGCAAAATAATATCTAATGGATTTAAAACTTATAAAAAACATTCTCAATTTAATCTCAGATAGTGATGTGAACGAAGTTTCCATTGAAGAAGGAGATTTTAAAATTAAAGTGAAAAAAACTGGTGCAATTGAGCAAGTTACTTATACCCAACCAGTAGCCCCCCCAACTGCACCTATGCCTGTTGCTCAACCTGTGGCTCCAACTCCTGCTGCTTCACCAGAACCAGTATCAAAAGGTGATACTATGAAGTCACCAATTGTTGGAACTTTTTATCAGGCTGCCTCACCAGAATCTGATCCATTTTGCAAAGTTGGAGATGCAGTTAAAAAAGGCCAAACTCTATGCATTATTGAAGCGATGAAAATAATGAACGAAATTGAAGCTGAATTCAATGGAACTGTTCGTGAAATCCTTGTTTCTGACGGTACACCGGTTGAATTCGATCAACCATTATTTATTATTGAAAAAAACTAAACCTACATGTTTAATAAAATTCTTATTGCGAACCGTGGTGAAATCGCACTTCGAATTATTCGTACATGTAAGGAATTAGGTATCAAAACAGTTGCAGTTTACTCAACTGCAGATGCCGATAGTTTACATGTAAAATTCGCAGATGAAGCGGTTTGCATAGGCCCACCATCAAGTAAAGACAGTTATTTAAAAATTCAAAGTATACTTTCTGCTGCCGAAATAACAAATGCAGAAGCTATTCATCCAGGCTACGGATTTCTGGCAGAAAATGCTGAATTCTCAAGAATCTGTGCAGAACATGATATAAAATTTATCGGACCTTCTCCTGAAGCTATATCAAAAATGGGAGACAAGGCCGTAGCAAAAGCAACAATGATTGCTAATAAAGTTCCTGTTGTTCCTGGTAGTGATGGTGTAGTTGCAACCTATGAAGATGCACGTAACGTGTGTGAGGAAATAGGATATCCACTCATCATTAAAGCATCTGCTGGTGGTGGAGGTCGTGGTATGCGTGTGGTCGAAGAAGCATCTGAACTAAAAAAGAACTTCGAAATGTGTACCAGTGAAGCAGCTAGCGCATTCAACAACCCAGAAGTATATATCGAACGTTTTGTAAAAAACCCACATCACGTTGAAATTCAAATTCTGATGGATCAACATGGTAATGGTGTACATTTAGGTGAACGAGATTGTTCTTCTCAACGCAGACATCAAAAAATACTTGAAGAAGCCCCCTCACCCCTTTCTACCCCAGAACTAAGAGAAAAAATGGGGAATGCAGCTGTAGATGCAGCTAAATCTGTGCAGTATGAAGGGGCTGGAACGGTTGAGTTTCTTGTAGATGATGACCTCAATTTCTACTTCATGGAAATGAATACTCGAATACAGGTTGAACATCCCGTTACTGAAGAAATTACTGGGTATGACTTAATTGAACAACAGATTCGAATCGCATCTGGTGAATCCATCGCAGAGATGGAAGTAGAACTTGAAGGGCACTCCATAGAATGTAGAATAAATGCTGAAGATCCAGCTCATGGATTTAGACCATCCGCTGGAGTTATTACAGTATTTCACCCCCCTGGTGGGCATGGCATTCGATTAGACACGCATGCATATTCTGGCTATAGAATTCCTCCTTTTTATGATTCCATGATTGCTAAATTAATTGTTACTGCTCCAACCCGAAAGCAAGCGATTGTTAAAATGAAAAGAGCGTTACAAGAGTTTATCATTGAAGGCATTAAAACCACAATTCCTTATCATATTCAGTTATTGGATGATCCCAATTTTAATGCAGGATCAATTACTACAAAATATTTAGAAACGTCATTTAATTTTAAACCAGAGGATTCAGAATGAATACCCCGAACGAATTAAAATATACCAAAGAACACGAGTGGATTCGTGATAATGGCGATGGTACGGTAACCATCGGAATCACTGATTTCGCTCAAAGCGAACTTGGTGATATCGTTTTTGTAGAATTAGAAGATGTTGATTCTGAATTTGCACAAGACGATACATTTGGCACCGTTGAAGCAGTTAAAACAGTATCTGACCTTTTTGCTCCCATTGATGGTGTGGTAACAGAATTAAATGAAGCCCTAGAAGATAATCCTGAGCTTGTAAATGATGATCCTTATGGTGATGGATGGATGATCAAAATGAAACTATCTGATTCTTCACAATTAGATTCTCTTCTTTCATCAGACTCTTACAACGAACTTATTGGTTAAAGGAAGTACATGAGTCGACATAGCGAATGGATTTTAATCCTTGATTATGGATCCCAATTCACCCAATTAATCGCACGAAGGCTCCGGGAACACAACATATATTGTGAAATTCACCCATTCAATGTCGATTTAAAAGATGTGCTGACCCCTAAGCCAAAAGGAATAATTCTTTCAGGGGGGCCAATGAGTGTTAACGAACATGGTGCTCCACATCTACAAAAAGAGATATTCGACTGGAATATTCCAATTTTGGGCATTTGTTATGGGCTACAATTATTAGCACATACTGAAATTCCAGGAAGTGTTGAAAAAGCTGATAAACGTGAATATGGTAGAGCGCATCTAATTATAGACCACTCTGCAGACTTACTAAAAGGAATTGAAAATAATTCGGTAGTTTGGATGAGCCACGGAGATCACATTCACAATTTACCTCCTTCCTATGAAATTATTGGGCATACCGAAAATGCAGAAGTAGCGGCTGTACGGCATATACAGAAACCAATATTTGGTGTTCAATTTCATCCCGAAGTTGCCCATACAGAATGTGGGAAACACCTTCTAAAAAATTTCGCTTATGAAATATGTTCATTAAAAGGAGATTGGACAGCTACCTCCTTTATAGACGAACAAATTGAAGCCATAAGAACTAAAGTTGGATCTGATAAGGTTTTGTGTGCACTTTCAGGTGGGGTTGACTCTACGGTTGTTGCAACTTTAATTCATAAAGCCATAGGTAATCAATTAGAATGTGTATTCGTAGATAATGGCTTACTCAGAAAGAATGAATTTACCGATGTTTTAGAACTCTACACTAGAGACTTAAACCTCCCAGTTCGTGGAGTTGACGCTACTGAACTGTTCATGAAGAGATTACATGGAGTCTCAGACCCTGAAACTAAACGTAAAATAATCGGCACCTCTTTTATAGATGTATTTGAACAAGAAATTGGAGATTCTTCGGAATTTAAATATCTAGCTCAAGGAACCCTTTACCCTGATGTGATTGAAAGCGTATCATTTAAAGGACCATCTGCTACTATTAAGTCTCACCATAACGTTGGTGGACTTCCAGATAAAATGAAGCTAGAACTAATTGAACCCGTAAGAGAGTTGTTCAAAGATGAAGTGCGTGAAGTAGGGCGAACACTCGGTATACCTGAACATTTTATAAGTCGCCATCCTTTTCCAGGTCCTGGTCTTGGAATTAGGGTTATAGGAGACTTAAGTGAAGATAGACTTAATCTATTAAGAGAAGCCGATAAAATTTTTATTAATGAACTCAAATCAAATCAACTTTACGATCAAGTATGGCAAGCTCTCGCTGTTCTACTACCTGTACAGAGCGTAGGGGTAATGGGAGATGAAAGAACGTATGAATTTACAGTTACTTTGCGTGCAGTTACAAGTATAGATGGAATGACTGCAGACTGGGCTCGCTTACCTTTCGATTTCCTAGCTCATGTGTCTAATCGCATTATTAATGAAATTAAAGGGATCAATCGCGTAGTATATGATATAAGTTCTAAACCACCAGCAACTATAGAATGGGAATAGCGAACATTTTATATCTTCGTAAGTGTAAGGAAAAAACTATATCCCCATGAAAAAAATATCCTCATTTTTATTGCTAAACCTATTCCTTGTTCAAATTATCTGTGCGCAAAGTATAGAAACAGGTAAATCCTTATATGAACAAGGAGACTACAAAAGGGCGATTTTAGTATTTGAAAATATAGAAACGTTAGAATCGCAATTATTTCTTGGAAAAAGCTACTTTGCTGAACGAAATTATTTAAAATCTATCAATATACTTTCAACATTTGATGATGAATCTCCTCTCTTATTTTTGCATGATGCTTTATACACCTCTTCGCTTGCCCATTTTCAATTAAAAAATTATGCTAAATCTTTAGAATTACTACACTATGTAATAAAAACACCTAATTCATCATCCATAACTCAAAAGGCAAAGACCACCTATTTTGATATTATTGGTTTCTTAACCACTAAACAACTCTTTGATACTTTCAAATCTGTATCAAATGATGAAATCAGATTAGATATTTTAGAATATTCTACCGGTATTATCAGCTACAATGCAGCAAATTCTTTACTCGACCTGTATGAAACATCAGCCCTAAAAAGTAATGATCTACAGCTTAACAGAATAAAAACACAACTCTTAGATTCTTTAACCTACACCTCAAAGATTAAAAGCTGGAGAAATCATGATGCACCTACAGGAATTTCATATAATGTCGGAGTGGTATTACCTCAATTTGAATACGACTCTCCCGAATATGAAATTCCACAGCACATTTACTATGGAATCCAAATGGCCATTGAAAACTTTAACAGAGAAAATGCAGATCAAAAGGCTTTTATAACCTATCATAGCACAAATAAAGGATTCTCAAGCGATGCTATAATGTCGGACTTCGTATATAACAAAGGAGTTGATGTTATAATAGGTCCCCTATTTTCACAAGTAGCAAAAGATTTTTCAAATCTTGCTGAAGATTTTCAGATTCCTATGGTTCTACCACTAGCAAATGCAGATAGTCTTGATTTATTCAATAATTATGTGTTTCAAATTAATCCAACATTTGGTGCACAAGGAAAAATTATGGCTAACAAAGCTATAGAATTAGGCTATGATACTGTAGGTGTTATTGTTGAGAAGCAATCCCTTGGCGCACCTGCAGCAAGGGCATTTCGTCATGAAGTTGAACGGTTAGGAGGTTTTGTAGAATACTATTTTGAAGAGAATTTTGTAGAGCTTGGATATGATATTCGTGATTTTACGCAGTTCTTTACCACAGATACATTAGATTCTGTTGCAATGGTAGAAGCGATATATGCACCATTTACTGGTACCATTGCCCAAACCCTGATTCAAAGTTTACTCACTGATTTAGAAGCTATGAAAAGTGAGGTAGCCATTCTAGGATCAGAGGAATGGAGAGATGTTAATATTGAATCACGAAGACTAGATTCCACACAACTTTACTATTCCAAATCATTCGATGTAGACACTAGTTCTACACTTGCTAGACAATTCATCTCAGAATTTCGAATTCGATTTCAAACAGAGCCAAATGAATTCGCATTTATTGGTTTTGATGTAGCATCAATTATTCTTGATCAGCTAAAATTAGCTAAAAATCCGGCTTATCTACGGCCCTATTTAAGAGCAATAAAAAGATATAAGGGCTTGAGTATTGATGTAAGTTTTAATGGTACACATGTAAATGAAGCCGATTCTATAGAAAAGCTAAATACAAAAGAGGATATTGTTAATGATTAAATCTGGAATTTAATTTCTTACAAACAACCACTTCATAGATTTATAAAGTCCAATACCTAAATATCCGATTAAACCGGGTTTACGTTCCCTATCTAGATTAACTGTTAAGGTTGAAAACTCAGAATGATATTCTAACCTTTTGATTTTACCACTGTAGAGATCAATAATCTCATTAAGTCTTTCTAATTCATGTTCTACTTCTAAAGCGGCGGATACATTTTCTGCTCTTGCTAAAAGCTCCAAGTACCTATCTCTCGATTTTTTTGCGTTTTCAAGCCTGATTTGATAATCCAGATGTTCTTCAGTCACATCTTGTGCGTTAATATTTTTTCTAGTCACAGTGCCTAGTTTAGAAACAGCATCCACAGCATTTTCTAATTGGTTACTTTTAATTCTTAGTACAGTATAACTATTTCTAATGTGTTGGACATATCCTTGATGAGAGTTAGCTATCAATTTTAAGTTGGAAATGGTACTATCAATATCTTCTACAATTATAGATAAATCTGCTGTGTATAGAATTTTTCTATTAAGTCTTTCATCGGTAGGAGCATCATTTTGGTAAATAATTTTATTCTTTGCTAAAAATGAACTTCCACTATATGGTTCTAAATTATTCATAGACGAAGAACATCCAAAAAACATAGCAAGACTTAGAATAAAAGAAAAAGTTGCAATAATAGTTTTCATGATTGCTAAAAATTAATTTTTTGATTCGAGCTAATTAGTTTGCTCTTGGTTCATTTCGTCTTGAATTCGTTTTAATCTGTATTGTTCCCTTAACCATTTTCTCCACTTCTCGGATGCTATTTGGTGTTCTTCAAAAGTTCTGGTGAATTCATGACCACCCTCTGGATTTGCAACCATATACAAATAATCATGATCCATGGGTCTTAGTGCTGCTAATATTGAACTATAACTTGGATTAGTAATGGGACCTGGTGGTAATCCTCTATTTAAATACGTATTAAAAGGATGTTTAAATTTATAATCCTCAAAAAGTAACCTTCTACGCTCCCCTAGCGCAAAATTTACGGTTGGATCAGCTTCAAGTCGCATTCGCTGATTTAAACGATTCCAATAGAGTCCACTAATTATAGATTTCTCTTCTTCAATTTTTGCTTCCCATTCAACGATTGAAGCCATTGTAAGAATGTCGTGAATTTCTAACCCCTTGGATTTTACTTCCTCACTCAATGAATAAATAACTTGGTCATCAAATTCTTTTAAAATACGTCGAACTACTGATGTTGCGCTTGTTGTCCAATACATATGGTAGGTTTCTGGCAACATTCTTCCTAATAATTCATGGTTGGAGAGTCCCAATTCTTCCAAGAATAAACTATCTGTGAATATCGTCGCAATCTCTGTAGAATCAAATTTAAGTTGGTTTGACAAAGATTCAACTAATTTTTGTTCCGTAATGCCTGGTAAAATCACAACATGTACGGGGTCTTGAATTCCTAAAGCTAATTTTGAAAGAAATGATCGATACGAATATTTCCCATTAACTTCATAGCTACCTGTTTTAAATGCTCTCCATCCTAATAGTTTAGTCGCCCACCGGAAATCATCTTCATCAAATTCGATGTGCTCGTTACTTAACATGACTATCAATTCTTCAACATTTTTGTTTTGATCTAATTGAATGGTATACGTTTTATCAAACACAAGAGCTCTATTACCAGCTAATCTTGATTGTCTAGAACCAAAAACAGAGAAAAAAATGAAAAATAATACAAGTAAACCAGTAACTAGTTCAAATTTCCGAAGGGGTAAATGTTGAATAAAATTCATGTAGAAAAAAAATCCAATGAAATAATGAAGGGATCATAACGCTAGAAGCTAAGAACGATGGAAAAAGTTCGCAACCTAAATAATGGTACCACGTAATTGTTGTTTGAAGAGCAAAAAGCTTTTGGTTGCATCAATGCACCAAATGCCCTGAAAACCCGAACTTTGAACGGTTCGGGTTTATTTTTTAAAATAATTTGACTGTATGTTTTTTTAATCCTACCGCTCCCCAGATCGTATTTGTAATGTAATTTCGGTGTAATTTCTTATCCAATAATTCTTGCATTCAAATAGGAACTAACACTTCAATCTAATTTGATAAAGGTAAAAATCAAATCGTAATATATTTCTACCTTATAAATTTTTTCTGTATATAGAAAGACCAAATCAAACATCCCAAAACGATAAGGAAATGCCCAGATTTAAATACTTAGTAATTTTACTCCTATTATCACTTGGTTGTTTAAATAATGTAGAAGATGTTTCCGGTGTTGAACAATCTGATGTTAGTTTTAAGTCAGAAGTACAGCCAATATTAAATCGAAGTTGTGTTGGATGTCATTCATCTGGAAGTTTAAATTTTAGTAGTTATACTTCAATCATAAATAGCGTTGGAAATAATTATGGTTCAAATATTGTCGTAGCTGGCGATGCAGATGCTAGTGGTTTAGTGGATGTAATTGAAGAAAACCCAAAATTTGTTGAAAGAATGCCGACCAGTGGTAATTATCTGAGTGGCAATGAAATACAAACAATACGCGCATGGATCAATGAAGGCGCACTAAATAATTGATTATGAAGTATTCTATAATATTTTTTTCTTTAATTTTGCTTTCACCGTTTAGTATAGCGCAAAGTTACTTTGCAGATGATGGTAAAGCCCTATTTTTATCTAAGGTACCGTTACATTCTTTCGAAGGTAATTCGAATAATCTCGTTGGTTTGATTAACCTTAATGATAGCATTCTTGATTTCTATTTAGATCTTGAAACACTCGACACTGGTAACGGAAAACGAGATAAGGATATGAGACTTACTCTTAATACAGAGGAATATCCTTTCGCTGAATTCTATGGCACGTTATCCTCCCCTTTTGACATAAATATTCTTGAACCTCAATTAGCTATTGCAAAAGGAATTTTCAAAATTCATGGAAATTTTAAAGAAGTAGAAATTGAAGGTACACTCCAGAAGAAAGATGATGGATTATTACTAAAAGCTTCATGGATACTCAATCTTACTGATTATGATATCGTACCTCCTCGACTCCTGATCATAAAAGTAGACGAAAATCAAGAAATTAATATTGAAATCTTATTAACTCCATATGAAGGTGAATAAATGAAAAATTTCTTTGTTCTCTTTATTATTATTGGATTTTTTAGTTCGCTTACTCAAGCACAGATGCAGCGACAAAAAGCTGTAAAAGATGCTCCAATTGACGAATTATTTTTAACAGGCTCTATTGCAGGAATGAGCACAGTAACAAATTTAAAAAAGGGAGATTTAAATAGTGTTATAATGCATAACTTTGGATTAGTAAGTACAGGTATCGAAGAATTCTGGGGATTAGATCAGGGTGCAGCAGTAAGGCTTGGGGTTGATTTTGGGATATCAGATAGATTATCCATTGGAATTGGAAGAACTAGTATTGAGGACAATGTGGATGTAAGGTTTAAGTATACTATTCTTCGACAATTAACTTCAGACAAAATTCCAGTAGAAATTGCGGTTAAAGGTGATTTAGGTATTAATACACAAAAAAATACCCGATTTGATGACTTTTTATTTCAAGAACGGCTTAATTATTTTGGTTCTATTATGGTTGCTAGGAAATTTAATAAGAAGATTACTCTACAAATTGCACCTATGCTTTCTCATTTCAATACGGTAGTTATCGAAACTCAAAATGTAAAACCAATTAATACTCATTTCGCATTAGGCATAGGTGGCAGACTTAAACTTAGCGAAAGAAAGTCTCTTACTTTTGAATTTATACCCGTCATAAGTGAAAAAATACAGGATACAAAAAACCATTTTGCCTTAGGATATGAGATTGAAACTGGTGGTCATGTTTTTCAAATGTTTTTTATGTCTGGTAAATGGTTTACCGAACAACATTTAATTACTAGAACAACCACTGATTTTTTTAAGAGCGATTTTCGACTCGGATTTAATGTAAATCGAATTTTTGGATTTTAGATAGCCTTCTTTGATATTGGTATAATAGATTGATATCAGGCAAACACAATGTCTAATACAATTTCCAAACCCTCATTAAATGTAACTTGTCCATGCTGTTACTATGAGGTAATCGCAGAGCGGGATATTTATGACATTTGTCCGGTTTGTTATTGGGAAGATGAAGGAATAAAATGGGACTCAGAAATTGATTTAGAATCTGTAGCAAATCATGGATTAACTTTACGAGAAGCTCGCAAAAACTTTATTGAATTTGGTGCTCGTGATCAAAAATGGATTGGAAAAGTAGTATCAAAAGAAAACAGAACTAAGTTTGAATTTAATCCTCCAAAAAATGCCTTATAACAAGCTTTTCTCCGTGGGAGTCCCTTGGACAAGTCGGACGCAGACGGTGCCGCACTTTTGTATTGTGTTGTTGAAAATAAAATCGTTACTTAAACTAAAAACCAACCCCTGCGCCGCCCTGCCTGCCGGCAGGCAGGTTAAACGCGGGGTTGATAGGCATTAATATAACATCTCTTTATACCATATAAGTGTATAATCATTATGATAAATTTTAAAAGCTATCATTTTTATACAGAAGGTTAAAAAACTTTTACCCTCGTAATTATCTATCAAGTTATTAGAAAATTTTTTGAATAAATTCGTTATTTCATTAGATAGTTGTGAAATATTTTTTTCATTTAAAACACTAGATTTATTAGAATTATTTAAATAATTAGTAATTTCTATAATTTACTTGAAATGAATTTTAATAAGCTATTATTTTGTTGTTTAACTAAAGTTATATAAGTAAGTATGTCATCAAGAAAAATAGGCACCGTTAAATGGTTTCATAATATCAAGGGATATGGATTCATTAATTCTGATTCTGATGATGAAATTTTTGTTCATTATAGTGAAATCAAAAGTGACGGGTTCAAAAAATTAAAACGTGGAGAGAAAGTTGAATTCATATTACACAATGGTGATAAGGGCTTATTAGCCAAAGACGTTACATTGACTAATAATTTCGAAAGTGATGTCGATCCAACTTAACCTATGAATCGTTGGATTAGAGATTCTCTAGTTGACTTAATAGTTCTTATTGTACTATTTGTATTCGCTTTTAATCAAAATCGAACTTTAGAAATTATTTTGTGGATATACAGTCTACTACTTTTGACCGGTAGACTTTCTTTATTATTTAGCAAATATTTAAAAACGAAAACTTCAAAAACTTCTGCTCCTGTATATTTCTATCAAATAATTTATGCTTTAAGTATATCTTGTTTAATTTATGCTAAAAATTATAGTTTAGTTTCAACCTGGTTTATGATTTGGGTTTTATCTTCCTATCCTATGCTTAAGTCTCACGTTGCAAAAAAAACAAGTTAACCTTTGAAGAAGTATCGATTTATTGTAAGGTATTCATTCATTATCTTACTCGTAGGATCAGTCAGTATCTTTGCTCAACAATCTAAATCAGAAGAAAAATTTTATTTTGTTACAGATATTGCTAATTCACAAAATTCGGTAAAATTACTAGGTAAAACTCCCGATACCCGGTCATTGTACTCCTATTTAGGATACGGTAAAAAAATTAACACACTTAATAGTGATATTCAGGTATATGTTACACGAGGGGTAATTCCCTTTATAGAATATAATTATCCAAAAAGAGATAATGGGAATAAAAAAGATCTTGTTAATGGTTTTGGAATTTCACCTTTAGGCTACAAATTTTTTATACCGTACAATAGATGGATGTTTCTTTTAGGTATAAAATCAGGAATTATATATATGAATAAGACCTTTCCTACGGATCAGGGAACGAGATTAAATTATAGCTTTCATGTTTCATTTGGCATTAATAAAGCAATTCATAATAATAGTTCCTTATCTTTAGGATATCGATTTCATCATATTTCGAATGCGCAAACAGGCACTCAAAATCCTGGAATTGATTCTAACTTTATTTTTATAAGCATTAAACAATTTATCAATGTCGATTAAAGCAATAATTAATACATCAAAAGGATCTATACATCTTAACCTTTATGATTCTGAAACACCAAAAACGGTAGCAAATTTTGTAAATCTTGCAACTCGTGGATATTATGATGGATTGAATTTTCATAGAGTAATCAACGATTTTATGATTCAAGGTGGCTGCCCGAACGGTATTGGTAATGGTGGACCTGGATATTCTTTTGAAGACGAATTTGTACCAGAACTTAAACATGACACTCCTGGTATTCTATCCATGGCTAATGCAGGACCAGGAACAAATGGAAGCCAATTTTTTATCACTCATATAGAAACACCTTGGTTGGATGGTCGTCATACAGTTTTTGGGAAAGTGATCTCTGAAGATGATCAAACCGTTGTTAATTCAATCGTTCAGGGCGATAAAATTGAAAATATCACTATTGACGGTGATGTCTCTGAATTATATAAAGCTGTACCTGAATTATTAATGTGGAACCAAACACTGGATGATACTTTCGATGGACTGAAACCATCATAACACATAGCTAAATTTAAAGATTGAAAAATTTTTTTCATTTTACGGTCTAAGCTCATGTTTATTAATTAATACCGAATAAAAATGAAAAAATTTTATAGCCTTTTACTGTTTTTTATATCAGTACTTTTAAATGTAGATGTATATGCACAAGAAGGATATAAAGATGATTTAGAATTTCGTAAGTGGCGCATTACTTTGATTCCCCCACTATCAACACACGGAGTTGATGCAATTAATTATAGTTCCAGAAGATCAATAAATATAATGGGTGGGTATCATGGGGGATTAGATGGATGGGAAATTGGTTTATTATTTAATGCCACGAGAAAATATACAAGAGGATTACAGATTGCTGGTGGTGTAAACTATTCATCTGGTGATATAATAGGGCTTAATTTTGCAGGTTTAATGAATGGATCAAAAGGATCGATCTCGGGGGTACAATTTTCTGGTATAAGTAATTATAGTAAACATTCAATGAAAGGTATACAGGGAACACTTGGCATTAATTATTCAGGAAATTCGAGTTCTGGGATGCAATTTGCTGGAGTAGGAAATTTAAGTAAACAAACTATCGAAGGAATACATGCTGCGGGAATATTTAATGCAGCAGGAGAAGAAATAAGTGGAATTCAAGTAGCTGGTATTTTTAATTTGGCCAGAAAAGATGTCGAAGGAATACAAGCAGCAAGCTTTTTTAATTTAGCGGGAGAAAATATATCTGGTATTCAAGCAACTTTTGGAGCAAATATAGCACTTGAAAAAATGGACGGATTATTTCTGTCTGGGCTATTTAATCTTTCACGTACAAATATGTCTGGCCTTTTTATATCTGGTGGTGCCAATGCATCCAATGAAATAAAAGGATTTACTTTTGCAGGAATCACTAATGTAGCGAAACGAAACCTATCTGGGTTATCAGTAGCAGGTATTACTAATGCTTCTATTGCTGATATGGATGGAGTGCAAGTTGCAGGAATTGCAAATATATCTCTTCAATCTATGGATGGACTCATCGTATCAGGTATAGTTAATGCATCTAAACAAGTAGAAGGTTTTATTTTTGCAGGAATCACTAATGTAGCAAAACGAAACCTATCAGGGTTAACAGTTGCAGGTATTACCAACGCTTCTTTTGCTGATATGGATGGAGTGCAGGTTGCTGGGATTGCAAATGTATCTCTTCAATCTATGGATGGACTCATCGTATCAGGTGTAGTTAATGCATCAAAACAAATTGAAGGATTTACTTTTGCAGGGATAGGAAACCTATCGGTTGAATCGTCTGGACTACAAATTGCATCTATAAATGTATCAAATTCAGCATCAGGACTTCAAATTGGTATTCTAAATATTGCCAAAGAATTTGATGGGGCTTCTATAGGTGTGTTGAGCCTTTATGGTAACGGTAGGTACAATATTGATGCTCGTTATTCTGATGCAGGTTTTGTTGATTATGCATTTACAACTGGCACGCATAGAGTATATAACATGGCAATACTTGGTTATAACAAATCCTTAGACCGAGATGTTTTTCGAATAGGATTAGGAGTTGGGTTAGAAAAAAATATTCAAGATTCGTTCGAAAACTTGAGAAGTAATACCATTTTTGTAAATCAGGAATTCAGTGTATATCATATGTTCGAGGATGAATGGGATCGTACTTTAAACTATATCTTTTCTTATAAATATTTGATTGGTAATAGATTTGGTAATGGTATATCTGTATATGCAGGGCCTAGCTTTAATATGCAAGTAACCCGGGTAGAAAATGCAGAAGATTACAGCTTATATAGTTTATGGTCGCCAAGTAGAAAAGGTAGAAATTATCAATTTTGGGTGGGCTTCACAGCAGGTCTAAGAATATTTAAACAAAAGAACCTACCTCTGTTGGAATATAGCATCAAAAGTACACGAAATAATTAAAGAGTTTTCTTTAATATACTTTTGTTCATTTAAATTGGATTGAAATTTAATATAGGTTCGTTACCATTAAAAAAAATTCGATGAAATTACTGCTCGCAATTACCTTTCTTTTAATTAGTTTCGGAATCACTTCAATAGATAATGTGGAATCAAACAGATATTTAGCTTCATCAAATGTTAATGGACCATTAACTCCTATGCTCATTGATACAATACCTTCATTTCCATTTAAAAAAACAGAAGCCGAATGGAAAGAAATATTAACCCCTTCTCAGTATCGGATATTAAGAAAAAAAGGCACAGAAATACCATATGTTAACGAATATTTTGACTTAAAAGATGATGGAATTTATGTCTGTGGCGGATGTGGGCAACATCTTTATGATTCTGAGCATAAATACAAAAGTGGTACTGGCTGGCCAAGCTTTTGGAAACCCATTTCTGATAGTTTAGTAGTTGAATTAGAGGATAGAAGTTTTTTCATGGTTAGAACAGAAATCGTCTGCTCTAACTGTGGAGGGCACCTAGGGCATGTATTTGATGATGGTCCACAACCTACTGGATTAAGATATTGTATGAATTCTGCAGCAATGAAATTCTTACCACGAACATCCACTCAGAGTGATTAGTTATAGCGCTAGTAGTCATTTTTGATGTAATAGAAAAAAGATTAACTTAGTTTGTATCACTCACCTACAATCCTAAATCATGTCAAAATATAAATTACTAAGGAAGGCAGAATTCAACCCAAAATTAAAAACCTACCACTATATTCTTGGTACCTTTTCGTTGTTTTTTGCAATCCTAACCATCCCACTGATTCCATTATGGCTTATTTTTGGTCCTATACTGATCAATAAATATTTTAAAAGATTAGAGTGTGATTTGACTACACGGTCGTTACGGTTTAAAAAGGGTTTTCTTATTGAAGTTGAGAAAACAATTCCATTAGACAAAATTCAAGATGTAACTTTCAAAGAAGGTCCATTTCTTCGATTTTTTGGGTTAAGTATCCTAAAAATTGAAACTGCTGGGAATTCAGGAACAACAGCTGCTGACTTAAATTTAATAGGAATTATTGATGCCTATGATTTTCGAAAAATGATATTTGATCAACGAGATAACGTTACTTCGAACACCTCCAATTCTTTATTAAATTCTGATTCTGTTATTGATATTCTGAACGAGATTCGAACATCAATTAAGAATATTGAACAAAAAATCTTAAAAGAATAAAATCTAATTATTTTTAGGTTGCATTCTTTTATTAAAGAACCAAACAATACTTAATGCAAGTATCCATTGAAGTATTACTGTGCTTACAGAAAATGGACTTAATGGATTATACCAAGTATCGGGAGCGTACTCTGTAGCAGACAGATAGAGCCACCAGCTAAGTAATGTAATTACCTGTACTGGAATCAAATATTTGACGATGATATCCCACCAGCTCCCTAATTTGGTTTTACTTTCAGAGGAGTTCACCAACTTTAATCGGAAATCCTTTGCTCCAAAACTGATAACCGCGTAGGATATAAAAGCACCGGACACCATCAATCCAACCCCCCATACAAAATCTTGATTTGCAAAAAACGTAAGGTTTAAAGCAGAAGGAATTCCAAATAAAAATCCTATTCCAGAAATCCATAAAGTAGCTTGTTTACGAGATATTCCGGTATCAACAAATACTTTAACGGCAAGTTCTATCATGGAAATTAGCGAACTAAAAGCGGCAAAAGTGAGCCCTAGAAAGAACAATATTGAAAAAATACCTCCACCTTCCATACTAGCAAATAATTGAGGCATCCAAATAAAGGTTAATCCTGTACTGGCTGGTCCAGAGGTTTTCATTACATCAAGAATTTCAGAATCACTCATGGTAGAACCTAAAGTACCAAATACTGTACTAAAGATAATAATGGCAGCTAATAATGAAATAGTATTATTCCCTATTCCAGTTTGAAAAGCACTTATAGTAATATCATCTTGCTTTCGCATATAAGCGCCATAGGTTAAGATTAAACCCCATGCTGCTCCAGTATCCCATGCATTTTGTGTTAAAGCCTCTAACCAAATTTTTGGACTACTTAAGGTAGACCAATCAGGGGTAAAAAGGTATCTAATGCCATCCATACTACCTTCCAATGTTAATGCCCTTATTAGTGATATAAATAATACTACTAGTAAAGATGGGATTAAGATTTTATTTATGCGTTCAATTGATGAAATTCCTTTCATAACCACCAAACCGCCAAACACCATAATTATCGCATGAGTAATCACTGGTAATCCAGCAGTATGATAATTATCCCAAAGCTGTAAAGACGCTTCATAAGTGCTAGGTAATGAACTTGTTAATGATTGGAATAAATAATACAAACACCAGCCCGCTACAACGCTATAATAAAACATAATGGCAGTTGCGACAAAGCCAATGAATCCCCCCATCCATCCTTTCCTTTTACCAATTAGATCACTAAAAGAACCTATAATTCCTTTTCGCCCATTTCTTCCTATACCATATTCCGCTATAATTAGGGGTATCGACCATAGGAATAAAAAGCACAACCAGGCTACAAGAAATGCACCTGCACCGGTCTCCCCTCCATTCTGAGCTGCTATTCTAGGAAATCTCCAAATATTTCCAGTACCTATAGCGATACCTAAAACACTAACGATAAGTCCTAATTTAGTAGAAAATGTTTCTGTTGTTTTACCAGTCATGCAAATAAATGTTAATTAAAAAATAGGATGTAATTTTGCTCGTTTCAATAGGCAAATGCTCACTATATTAAGTAATACTTTCATGTGATTAAGGCTATGCATATCATTGAAGGTCAATCATACAGGTTATATATAGACTATCCAAAAATTTTTCATAACTGAATGCGTAATTCATGTTTTTAAATCACAAATCGACGAACAAATATTTAGCACTTTTTGCATTTATAACATCACTTATTATTTATGTACTAACCATGGCACCAACTGCAAGTTTTTGGGACGCAGGGGAATTCATAGCTGTGGCGCATGGCTTACAGGTTAATCACCCTCCAGGAGCTCCTCTCTACTCCTTACTTGGTAGGCTTGCATCTATGTTCATGCCCGTAGAATACGTTGCGGTTAGCATAAATTTCTTAAGTGCATTAGCATCTGCTTTAACGGTAATGTTACTCTATTTAATTATAGTGAGATTAATTAGAGAATTTAAAGGTCACCCAGATGAAATGCCCTTAATCGATAAAATAGGTATGTACGGAGGTGCTTTAGTAGGAGCATTAACTTTTGCAGTAACCGATACATTTTGGTTCAATGCGGTCGAAGCGGAAGTTTATGCTATGTCTATGTTTTTTACAGCTATTGTAGTTTGGCTTGCTTTGAAATGGTCAGAGCATCATAAAGAAAACTATAATGAACGATGGTTAGTACTGATAGCATATATGTTTGGATTAGCGATTGGTGTGCATCTTCTTAATCTATTAGCCATTTTCTTTGTGGCCTTAATCGTCTATTTCAAGCAACGAGATTTCACATTGATAACCTTTTCAATAATGGGGGTGATATCTGTATTATCATTTTTTCTAGTTTATCCATTAACCATTCAATTTTTACCTGATTGGGCAGATAAAATTGGGGATAAAACCTATGGGCTCATCGGTCCACTTACCTATTTGTTGATCATTGTTGGGTCATTGAGTTATGCCATTTATTACACCCACAAGAAAAAATATCGTATCGCCAATATTGCGCTCATAAGCTATGCCATGATTCTTATTGGATATTCCAGTTATGCAGTGATTATGATTCGATCCATTGCAAACCCACCCATCGATGAGAATGATCCAGAAACCTTTGAAGACTTTGTGAGCTATTTAAAGCGCGAACAGTATGGGAATACTCCCATTCTTAAAGGACAATATTACGACGATGCTACAGCACAGATTTCACAAAATGAAAAACTGTTTCCCAGACGCTATTCCAGTGACCCTCGCCACATGCAATTTTATGCACGTTACAATAGCGATTTTGAGTTCTTTATTTCTCATCAAATAAACCATATGTATGTTCGATATTTTAATTGGAATTTTATAGGTAGGGAATCGGATATACAGGATTCTGGATGGCGTTCTGGGTTCGAAGAAGAACGATACCCAGAAAATAAAGCAAGTAATGCCTATTTCTTCATTCCCTTTTTATTAGGCTTATTTGGACTTTTCTATCATTTTAACTCCGATTGGAGGCGGGCATTTGCAGTTTTTACTCTATTCATTGTCACTGGACTAGCTATCATCGTTTTCCTAAATCAGTCCCCCTATCAGCCTAGAGAAAGAGATTATGCGTATGTAGGTTCCTTTTTTGCATATGCTATCTGGATAGGACTAGGTGTTACAGGTCTAATTGAACTCATCAAAACGTATGCAAAAAGTAATACCGCTTTAGGCTATGCAGTCATACTTTTATGCATGTTAGGTTCTCCTATTTTGATGGGTTCAGAAAATTGGGACGATCACGACCGTTCTAATAGATATGTAGCCCCTGATTATGCAAAAAATTTATTAGAATCTTTGGCTCCAAATGCTATTGTATTTACAAACGGAGACAACGATACCTTTCCTCTTTGGTATGCTCAAGAAGTTGAGGGAATCCGAACAGATGTAAGAATTGTATGCCTTAGTCTATTAAATACCGACTGGTACATACGACAAATGAAATACCAATGGTCGCATGAATCTGCACCTCTCCCAATAAGTTATACGGATGAAGAAATTGAGTTTATCACCTCAAGAATTGATCGTTGGGAACCTAAAAATATCACTATACCAGTGGATAAGGATATGCTAAAGCTAGCATTTTCTGAAGATTATCAATACAAAGAAGCAATTGGTGTAAAACCAGATACTTCCTTGCCAATATTAAAGCTTGGAACAGATTTCGAAATACCGGTTGATAATCTTGATGATGAAATTTCTTGGAAAGTGAATGGCCGTTTTTATGGTAATGACGCTCAAGGCGAAGGTGTTTATTACATGCAGGTGCAGGATCTTATGATTTTAGACTTATTAAAAACCAATGAATGGTTACGTCCGATTTACTTTGCTAATACTGTTTCATCACAAAGCATGTTAGGTCTACAAGACTATTTCAGAACTGAGGGTAAAGCATATAGAATTATGCCTAAAAAATTCGATTCTGAATATACAGGGTATATTGATACCAAAATCCATACTCAACGACTAAATAATTTTAGTTTTAAAGAATGGAATAACCCAGATGTTTATTTGGATGAAAACATCCGTAGGATGCTTGGCAACTACCGATTTAGTTTTCTCCAACTTTCAGAAACATTTATAAAACAGAATCAGCCTGATAGTGCAGTATATTGGTTAAACCGTGCAGAAGAATTAATACCATTCCGTTCCGATGAGGAAGGATATAATCTTCAAGCTTTATTTGCTATTAATTACATAGAATTAGGAAGAATTGATGATGCAGCAAGAGTTGTAAATGGTATTAAACCAGTTATTGAGTCAGATTTCGAAAGTGCATATACATCTTATCTCAGAGCCGAACAAGAATTCCAACAGTTAAATAACGAATTTGAAACTGCTCGCCGTGAAGGTGATATCAATACCCAACGAAAGCTTCGTGGTAGAATCAATACTACTTATGAACGTCGTCAAAGCTACGGTGATCAACTTATGCAGGTTCGTCAATATCTTTCAATTACCAGCTATACATTATTTAAATCTGGTAATGAAGAAGAAGCTAATGAAATTATAAATTTAGTGAATCTATCCTTTGAAGGAACCCCCTTTCCTACTTTGCCAACAACCATTGAAGAAAGTGAACTTGAAATGCGTAGATACGGTTTAACTAATTAAGGTTTTTGCTATATTTAGCCTACATACCGAAAATATGATACATCAGTTTACAAAAGAAAATATCGAAAGCATTGGCTCCGTACTAGGAGCAACACCTAAACCATTAGGTGATGACGTTTTCAGAATAGAAGTTATCAATGAGGAAGAAAGTGCAAAACTAGCTTTGGAAATTCATCTAGGATTAGAAGCTAATGGTAAACAAATGAACCTCGTTTCTGTTTATTCACATAACACTTTTCTACAACTACAGAATTGCACTGCATTCATAGCAAGCGATATGCTGCAACAAGTTACTTTTTTCGGTAAATCGGGAGATAGAACCTCAGGTCTTATTGTAGATAAAGCAGCAGGATGTAGTATTTATGCTAATGTAGACGAATCTATAATATCTGGTGATTTCACCGCTTTACCTGAAGATTTAATGATGTGTGGCATTGCTCTTTCTCTAACAGAATCTATGGATGACGACTTCAGCTTATAAGCTGTATGAGTACAGACTTTCCTGTTCAAATATTTAACATAAGTGGCATCAGTATTCCCATCAAAGAATCTGATGCCATATTTATTTCCAAGCTTGTTCAAGCTCACCAAAAATGCGAATTTGAACTCATCGAATTGGTCTTTGTGGATGAACAAGAAATCACTCGAATCAATAACACCTATTTGAATCATAATTATGTTACAGATATAATAACGTTTCGATTAGATGATGGAATGGATAATTCAGCCATTGAAGGAACAATATATTGTTGCGCGCAACGAATAAGTGAACAAGCATCTGAATTCAATCAAACAAAAAAAGATGAATTTTTGAGGGTAATGATCCATGGCTTTATTCATCTTATTGGGTATAGTGACCAAACACTGGAAGAAAAAAAGACAATGACGACATTGGAAGACTATTTTTTAGATCTTTATTACAATTCAAAATAATTCTAATCCATGATTAACTAGGTAAAGATTCTGCTTGTATTTGTTCTTGTGAACCGCATAGAGCGCTATTCTGGTATCAGAATTCATTCCGAAATCCCTTTTAGAATTATTTTCATCTCAATCCTTATTTTATTTAAAATACTTGATCACTGATATCTTCTATTACTCAACAATCTAACCTATTTTTCGTAGTGAGTTGCATGGCGAACATCGATGAAAAAAATATCCTTATAGAAAACACTAAAAAATATGCATATCAACTGTGGAGCTTAATTGCACACCAATTTGAACAAGAAATTAGCAATAATGAAAGAGTTCTCTCTCAGGACGCAACACAGAATGTATATCCCAAAAAAAAATGGTTAATTAACCTTTTATTTTTTTTCCCATTTCTTCTATTAGCTGGTTTTTTTATTTCTTTTTGGTGGGATTTCACTGGTATTAGCCTATCGATCTTTGGCTCAATCATTGACTTAGAGGGGTTACTAAAAATCCTATCCATAGGAGGGCTAATTGGTTTTATGACAAATTGGGTAGCTATAAAAATGTTATTTCGCCCAACTTTTAAACGCCCCATTTTAGGACAAGGGCTAATTCCCGCTCAGAAAGACCGTATCGCATATCGATTAGCAGTAGCTGTCTCTAATGATTTGATTAATCCTGAAATCATAAAACAAAAAATTCAAGATTCTAAATCGATTTCAAAATATCGAGAACAAGCAACCGAATACATAAAAAAAGTACTCGATGACTCTGAGTTCAGAAGTGAACTTAAGATTTTGTTAGTAAGCTATGTTGATGAAATGATTGCTGAACCTGAAATACGCTCTTCGATAGCTAAAGCGATCATTGATCAAATGAATCAAAGCATTGATGAACATTCATTCGAACGAGTTGCTATTAAAGCTTACAGTTTTATAAAAGGCCAAGAAATGCTAGATCTTGTAGAAAATGCCTTAACGAAACTACCTGGGGGGCTCGAAAAGGGATTAATCAAAATGGATGAATTCTTAGACACACTTCCAGAAACAATTGAGAATAATAGTGATACTATAGAGGAAGTGGTTACGAATGTCATATATCGTTTAATTAATCAACTTGATGTTCATGCTCTAGTCGAGGATAACCTCCGACAATATGATGAAAGAAGAATAGAGTTATTAATAAAAAATGCCTCGAATGAACAATTAAGATATATTCAATACCTAGGCGCAGTTCTAGGTACTCTTGGCGGCTTTATTATTTGGAAACCCATACCAAGTATTTCTCTTCTTATACTAATCATAGGGTTAATCGTTATTCTTGATTTTATATTAATGAAATTAAAAAGCTAAAAATAGCTTATTATCTAGTTACTTCTTTCGCCTAACTAACCACATTCATTTTCAATCAACATGAAAAAATTCTTTTTATTTCCCCCTTCATTTATACTTATCGTAGGTATTATTTTTATTGGTTGTTCAAGTACCTCTGAATTAATTCCTCCGATAGAAAACACAGAAGAACCTGACCGTATCGAAGAAGAAATATCAGTTGAAATTCTTGCCCCAACTGAAGATTGGCATTTACAGTCTCCTAATAATGATCCATACTATGGAACAGGTGTATCACAGGCTTACAATGAATTATTAATTAACAAAACGCCAAAAAAAGAAGTCATTGTAGCAATTATAGATTCTGGTACCGATATACATCATGAGGATCTCTCTGATAATATTTGGATAAATGATGATGAAATCCCTAACAATGGAATTGATGATGATGGGAACGGATATATCGATGACATGCATGGATGGAATTTCATTGGTGGTCCCGATAGTACACATGTAACGGACGACACTTATGAGGTTACTCGATTATATACTAAACTCCACACTAAATATGAAAACGCAGATAGTAGTAATTTAGAAACTAACCAAATCGAAGAGTATAATTACTACCTTCAGATTACATCAGATTTTCTTTCAGAAAGAAGAGAAATCAATCAAATTTTACAAAATGTAAATGGATTCGAGCAAGCCATAATGGTAGCACGTCAAGTTTTTAATGTTTCAAGTTTGGATTCGCTTTCTTCCGTTGACATAGAACCAGATAGTCTTGATTCCGAGCAGGTTACTCAATTTAAGGGGCTTGTGAATTATATGCGATCCAATAATATTACAGAAAACGAAATATTTGAAGCTAAGGATCAATTCCAAAGTCTGTCAAATTTTGGAATGAACCCCGACTTTGATCCTCGTCATATCGTTGGTGATGTCTATACAGATTTAACGGACAGAATATATGGAAATAACGATGTATCTGGCCCAACAAGTGATCATGGAACCCATGTGGCAGGTATTGTTGGAGCGGTTCGTAATAATGGATTAGGAATAGACGGTATAGCGGATGTAAAGCTAATGATTTTGAGAACCGTACCAAATGGCGATGAAAGAGATAAAGATGTTGCCAATGCGATTCGATATGCTGCAGAAAATGGAGCACATGTAATAAATATGAGTTTTGGAAAAGGCTATTCGCCTGAAAAATGGTATGTAGATGCTGCCATTAAATTCGCCGACAGCTTAGGAGTATTGATGGTTCATGGAGCTGGTAATGACGCTGAAAATAATGACTCCACTGCAAATTTTCCTAATAATACGTTTGAGGATGGCTCTGTTGCTGTCCATTATCTAGAAGTTGGAGCTTCTTCATGGAAAGGTGGAGATGCAATTACAGCAGTTTTTAGTAATTACGGAAAAACGGAAGTGGACATATTTGCCCCAGGTGTTCAGATATATTCGACAATGCCAGAAAATGAATATAAAGCCCAAGATGGTACTAGTATGGCTTCACCAGTTGTTTCTGGTATCGCAGCTCTAATTATGTCGTATTATCCTGATTTATCAACAGCTCAAATCAAAAATATTTTATTGGAAACTGCAACTAAACCCTCCAATTTAATGGTATTAAAACCTGGTAGTTCCGAACAAATACCAAATGTACTTTTTTCTGATTTGTCTGTTTCTGGTGGAATTATAAATGCTTATGAAGCACTTAAAAGAGCAGAAGAATTAAGTAATTAGTGAGTAACTACGATTGCATAATTATTGGTTCAGGTCCAAATGGATTGTCTGCGGCCATATTAATGGCTCAACAGGGACTTGACGTACATATTATAGAGGCTGAAGATACCATAGGTGGAGGCACTCGTACAAAGGAATTAACAGAACCAGGTTTTTTACACGATGTTTGCTCAGCAGTGCACCCTACTGCGGTTGCATCCCCTTACCTCTCTACCCTTCCGCTTCATGAGTATGGGTTAGAGTGGATTCATCCTGATGTAGCGGCTTCCCATCCTTTAAGCAATGGTAGAGCTGTGTTAGGCTATACATCTTTAACTAAAACAATGGAACAACTTGGTTCTGATGCCCAAAGATATAAAAAGCTTTTTGAAGGATATGTAAACGCATGGGAATCCTTAAAAGTAGATTTATTTGGAACTCTCAGAATTCCAAATAATCCCTTAAGGATGGCAAAATTTGGACTTCTCGGTATGCAATCAACTACCAGGTTAGCACATTCTTTGTTTAAAACAGAAGAAGCTAGAGCTTTTTTTGCAGGACATGCAGCCCATAGTATCCTTCCTTTAGAAAAAGCCTTCTCCTCTTCTTTTGGATTAGTATTATGTACATCAATGCATGCCGTTGGTTGGCCAATCGCAAAAAGTGGATCAGCGAAGATTACTTCAGCGATGGCCGAGTATTTTAAATCTTTAGGAGGAACAATTGAAACAGGTAACCGGATTACATCACTGGGTGAATTGCCTACAACGAAATCTATCTTATTTGATTTAACTCCACATCAAGTTGCTAGAATTTGTGGAAAAGAATTACCAGCAGGCTACAAAAAGAAATTAATGGCATTCGAATATGGTCCGGGTGCTTGTAAAATTGATATAGCAGTGTCTGAGCCAATACCTTGGCTTAATGAAGAAACTAAAAAAGCAGGAACCGTTCATCTCGGTGGAACTTTAGAAGAGTTAGCACGTTCGGAAAGAGAAATTTGGAATGGTAAGCATACAGAAAAGCCCTATGTGCTCTTATCCCAACCCTCCATTTTCGACGAAACCAGAGCTCCAAAAGGAAAACATACAGTATGGGCTTATTGTCATGTACCTAATGGTTCCGATAAAGATTGTTCTACCGAAATTATTAATCAAATTGAGCGATGGGCTCCAGGATTTAAGGATACCATTATTTCGTACAATACCATGACCGCCGTAAGCATGAATGCATATAATGAAAATTATATTGGTGGTGATATTAATGGGGGTGCACAATTTCTAAAGCAATTAATAGGTCGGCCGGTTCTAAGATGGAATCCTTACAAAACCCCCGCTAAAGGTATTTATATGTGCTCGTCATCTACCCCTCCTGGTGGAGGAGTACACGGTATGAGTGGGTATCATGCAGCAAAATCAGCCTTAAAATGTGAATTTGGAATATCCGTATGAAAATCCCAGCTAGCATATTGGATAATCTTCATGATTTAGAACAATATCCCATCGAACAAGCTTCGACGATCCCATCACAATGGTATTATGATAAAGAGATATATGACTTTGAAAAAGAAGCTTTATTTTCAAGAAACTGGCAATATGTAGGTCATGAAGATCAATTAAATGCGGTTGGTGATGTAATTCATGCTACCATCGCTGGAAATCCAATTTTGTTAATCAAAACAAAGGATGGAGCAATTAACGGATTTTACAATGTTTGTAAACATCGTGGTGGCCCATTAGCAGTAAAAAAAGGGACTACTACCGTTTTGCAATGCCAATATCATGGGTGGACCTACTTAACGGATGGTAGCCTAAGAGGAGTTCCAGACTGGAATCTTGTGGAGTTATTCGATGAAAAAGACTTTGGACTTGAACCAGTTGAACTTTCCTTTTGGGATGGGTTAATCTTTGCAAGAATAAAACCTGATGGCTTGTCATTGGAGAAAATGTTAGAAGGAATTACGAAAAGAATCGCTCCAATTTCTATGAAACATCTCCAATTTTATAAAGAAGAGGTATATCATATCGCATGTAATTGGAAGGTGTATGTAGATAATTATCTAGAAGGATATCATATACCCATTGTTCATCCTGAACTTGCTAACTTATTGGACTACGAGAATTACGTCACAGAAGCTTATCCTATGTATTCACTTCAATATAGTCCATTTAAAAGTGAAAACAATGTATACCAAACTGAACATGGAGAAGCTTTTTACTATTTCCTGTTCCCCAACATGATGTTGAACATACTACCTGGTAGATTGCAAGTTAACGTAGTGGAACCTATTTCAACAACTGAATGTAAAGTATTTTTTTGGTACTTTTATGATGATATTACTGCTAAAGAAAAAGCAGGTATCATTAACGATGATCTAGAATACAGCGAAGTGATTCAACAGGAAGATATTGAGATATGTGAAGCAGTTCAGCTAGGTCTACAATCTAAAGCATATAATAAAGGTCGTTTTTCAGTAAAAAGAGAGCTCGGAGTCTACCATTTTCAGAGTCTTTTAAAGAAACAATTTAGAGCCCACATCCCATACTCGAAGTAACCTTTGCATAGACCATACTTTACTTTCGAAGGGCTAAAAAATGTGTTATAGCTACCTATGATTCTCAGGATCTAACCATCGTAAGGTATCCCAACGGTACATCCCAGAATTATGACCATCGTTCCAAGTAATCTGAAGCGCATGATTTCCTATTGGTAGTAACGTATTGATGTTTATTCTTGGTGGATGTTCTATAAAAAAAGCTTCAGGTTCAAATTGTTGCATTTTATCATGCCCCCCACGACACATCACACAAGGGCAGTTTTTTCGAAGGCCATACAAAGGATACTTTGAAACGATGCCATCTTTCCAAGTAATTTCTAGAAATTGTTCTTCATTAAATACATCTATTCCAACCGCAGTTGTTGACTCGAGCATATATGATTTTTATCGTTACACCATGGAAAATTACGAAATGCTATGGATAATAGTCACAGCTTCTGCGACTATGGTACTAAGTAGTCTATTAGGCTATAAAAAAATACTCTATGTGCACCAATTAGGGATAAGAAATCTTAGTATTACTGGAGCTATTGGGGTTACCATATGTACTATAATGATTTTCCTATCTCACATTGAACTAATGAGCGAAGATATTGGAGCGGCAATCATTACCAATGTCTACGCTTCAGTAACAGGTTTTTTTGGTGGCGCTGCACTCCATCAATATCGAACTAAGAAAACATCTGGTGATATTCTGTATAGCCATCGATCATTTTTAAGTGATCATGCATCTGTAATAATTGCGCTTATTATTATACTGTGTGGAATGTATCGAACATCCATTTTTACTGAGTTAGCAATTACACCGATTCGCGTAAGTTCTGGATTATCCCTCATCGGATTTGGTTTATGGGGGTTAACATTGAGGCTTGTCCCAGAATTTAGAAGCAATGGGATTATCCTATTAGACTTTAAAATTCCGTGGACTGATTTCTTAAATTATTCATGGTTTTTAGAAGACGTCATTGAGGTAGAATACAATCTTAATGACACCATAAAATATTTTAAGACCTCTATTCCACTTGAAGATCAACGTATCATAGAGGATGTATTGAGAGCTAAAATGTTGGAAAAAGTTTCGGAGAATGGTTTAAAGATCAATTAAGAATTATTCAATGATCAATTAAGAAGGGTTCAATGATCAATTAAGAATTATTCAATGTTCAATTAAGAAAAGTTCAATGATCAATTCTTCTATTAGCACTAAGTAATTCGTACCTTTCCTTCTTAATACTTAATTGAAACACCGATAATAGAATATGGCTAGCTTCGACATTGTAAATGAAATTAACGCGCAAGAAGTTGATAACGCGATAAATAATACGTTAAAAGAAATTAGTACCCGCTATGATTTTCGAGGACTTCATTCTGAGGTAACTTTTCACAAAAAAGAACATAGAATTCATCTGGTTGCAGCAGAAAGTATGAAAATGCAAGCCATCAAAGAGATGGTAATTCGTAATTTTGTGAAGCGAGGCATCGATTCTAAAGTATTAGAATTTGGAACCGAAGAAGGTACATCCCAAGGTCATGTAAAGATGGATGTGAAATTATTAGAAGGTATAAATCGCGAGCAAGCAAAAAAGATTGTGAAAGAGATTAAGGACATGAAAATGAAAGTGCAGCCTCAAATTCAAGATGATAAGGTTCGTGTTAACGGAAAAAAGATTGATGATTTACAGGCTGCAATCGCACATCTAAAGTCCAAAGATATGGGCGTACCGCTGCAATTTGTAAATTTTAAATAAGTACAGCTGCTGGACACCTTTTTTGCTCTTATTTCAAATGATCTAATTCTACCATAATGCATACATTTCGAATATAGGGAAGTGCAGCTTGTTCAGCTTTTAACGCTGCTTCGCTTGAAGAAACATCTAACTGAGTCCAGATCACTGGCGATTGCCCCGTATTGTTTTTCCAATCGATTACCTCGTCGACTACACCTTCTGTATATCTTTTATTTCTAAAGATATTTACAACATCTATTGTTATTTCTTCAGGAATCATGGCCAGACGGGCATAACAAGGTTCTCCAAGTATTTCTGTTTCTCGCGGATTTACAGGAATGACTCTATATCCTTTTTTTTGAAGATAATGCGCCGCATAATTGCTAGTTCTATAAGGATCAGCCGAGCATCCCACTATGGCAACCGTTTTTGATTCTCTTAACACTAATTGGGGATTAGGATGTTTTTCTTTGCTCATTCTTAGGTGATTTTTTGGTTGAAAGGTTCCGTATATTTGCCACCTTTTAAACTACTCAAATAAAGGAACATTTTGTCTACTATTAAAAACGGTGATACAGTTAAAGTACATTACATAGGAACCTTAGATAATGGTGAAGTATTCGACTCTTCCTTAGACAGAGATCCACTTTCATGTACGCTAGGTCAAGGACAACTAATACCGGGATTTGAGAAAGCTATTATTGGATTAACCGTTGGTGACTCAACCACCACTCACATTCCTACAGCTGAAGCGTATGGGGAGCATAACCCCCAAATGGAAGTAACGGTAGAGAAAAATCAGTTACCCGAAGGAATGGTACCAGAAATAGGAATGCAACTACAATTGAATCAGCCAGATGGCTCCCCTATTCCTTGTGTAATCACTAAATTAGAAGGTGACACAGTGACTATCGATGCAAATCATCCTTTAGCAGGGAAGACCCTTACTTTTAACATTGAAGTCGTTGAAATTGCTTCCTAGTTTTTGATTAAAGGGATGCGTGCTAAGAATATATAGTGTGCCTTCTAACGAGTTTTAAATAACACCATGGCTGATTTCTCTTCTTCTTCCACCATCTCTATTACCTGCCCCAAAGGTATGGTTCCCATGCTTAAAACCGAGCTTGTGTTATTAGGATATGTAATACAGAAAACACGCCATGCTGGGGTAGAAATAGAAGGTTCGTTAGAGGATTGTATGTTCTTAAATCTTACATTAAGAACCGCTCATCGTATACATTTTTTATTAAAGAAATTCAAAGCTAACAATGCCCAAGAATTATCAGATGGATTAAAATCGGTGGAATGGGAACATTACATCGATAAGCATGGGTATGTAAGTCTCACCTCGTTCATCAAAAATAAAACCATAAAGAATACACAGTTTGCTAATCTAACGGCCAAAGATGCCATTGTAGATCGTATTCGAATGAGAAAAGGCGCACGCCCCGATTCTGGTTCTAAATTGAATAAAACCGTCGTATTCTTGTTTTGGAAAGATTCTGAAGCAATGGTGTATCTAGATACCTCTGGGGAATCTTTAAACCGACGAGGATACCGCAAAGAAAGCCATATGGCACCCATGCAAGAAACCCTTGCGGCTGCCATTATTCAAACCACCCAATGGGAAACCGATGGGCATTTTATTAATCCCATGTGTGGTTCTGGTACCTTAGCCATCGAAGCGGCATTAATTGCCACACGAAAAGCAGCAGGACTCTTACGCCCTAACTATGGGATTAAACACATTCTTGGTTTTGAAGAATCTGCTTGGAAAAGCTTGCGATCCGAATTAAGACAAGCCTCCATCAAAGAGCCCAAAGGGAGAATTATTGCCACTGATATTGATCGCAGAGCCATAGAAGCTGCCAAAAAAAATGCACAAACCGCAGGTGTTGATCATCTTATTGAATTTAAAGTCTGCGATTTTAGAGATACTGATATTCCTTATGGCGATGGCGTGGTGGTGATGAATCCGCCCTACGGTGGACGCTTAGGAGACGACGACGATCAAATTCCGCTGTATAAGGCCATGGGTGATTTTTTTAAGCAAGATTGCTCAGGTAAATGGGGCTATATTTTTACAGGTAACTTTGGACTCGCCAAGAAAATAGGCCTCCGCTCCTCCCGCCGCATAGAACTATATAATTCAATTATTGAATGCCGCTTACTCGAATTCGAGCTTTATTGAGCTAAAGGTGAGAACATCATATAATTTAGATTGTCTTTCAATACTGAATCCAATGCTTGTTTGGCCATGGTTTCTCTATTGATATTGATCGAAGCTATCATGTACTTAAGTAGATGTCAACCCAACGGGGTTGGGTTTTCTATGGGGGTATAAAATTAATTTCTTTCTTTGTTATTACTTTAATTATGTTAATTTTATCCCTACTATTTATAGAGGTAGACTGAATAGCACTTAAAGATAGAATTAGGATAAAGTGAACTCAGTTCAGTTTATCATTTTGTTGTACACAAAGCAAAAAAACGCACGATAAAAAATATGAACGGTGGAATAATATATTGGAATGTTGACCCTGAAATATTCTGGATAACGGAGTCATTTCCTATAAAATATTACGGTTTGTTATTTGCTACAGGTATTCTAATTGCTCTCAAAATTGAAAAAAGAATTTATATAATGGAAAACATTCCAGTTGAGAGATTAGAACAATTGTTTATGTATGTCTTTATTGGAATAATTTTAGGTGCGAGGCTTGGGCATTGCTTTTTTTACGAGCCAGGATATTATTTTAACAATCCAATCGAAATTTTACTTCCAATTAAAAAAATTGGAGAATCCTATAAATTTATCGGTTTTCAAGGATTGGCTAGTCACGGAGGTACAATTGGGGTTTTAATTGCAATTATATTTTATTGCAAAAAATACAAGACAAACTTTTTATGGTTAGTGGACAGAATCGCAATAGTTGGACCAATAGTAGGTGCTTTCATAAGGTTAGGAAATTTTATGAACTCAGAAATTTATGGAAAACCGACAATGGGAAATTGGGGTATAATTTTTGAAAGAGATGATTTAATCCCAAGACATCCTACACAACTTTACGAGGCGTTATCCTATCTTTTGATATCTGGAATCTTAATGTACTTATACAAAAAAAATTCAATCAAAAGACATAATGGGATAATTTTTGGTCTTTGCTTAATTTTAATCTTCTTGACTAGATTTATAATTGAATATTTTAAAGAAAACCAAGTCGGATTTGAGGACGGTATGGCAATAAATATGGGGCAATTTTTAAGTATTCCTTTTATAATTGTAGGACTGATTATAATACTTATGAGAAAAAATACCAGTGTAAAACACGGTGTATAAGTAAGAGCGGTTTAAATGATAAAACAAAGTTTAGTATATAAAATAAAGATCCGTCTAAAACCAAAAAACTAGGGATTAGAAATCCGCTACTATTATTATATTAATTTGTAGAGAAGAATTCGCTCCGCTCATTTTCCACAACTGTGGATAAGTAATTATAACTTCTTCTTGAAGAAATAAAGGATATTTCCTACATTCGTTCCGTCTTCAATTGTTAAAGACTTTAGATAATTTTATCTAAAGTAAAACAGGGGAATCGTGTGAAATTCACGAGCTGTTGCGCAACTGTAAGTTTGCCTTAATAGGCGGATAAGTCAGATTACCTACTTAAACAATTTAAGATTTGTTTTCGCATAAAAAGCAAATCTGAGAGTACTATTCCAGCACTTTTTCATTGATGCTTTCCGTGTTTTTAATAAAAATTAAAATCTAAAATTATGAGCATTTTTGACAAAAGAACCAACTACAAACCTTTTGAATATCCTGAAGTATTACAATATACCGAAATGCTCAATAAGTCTTTTTGGGTTCACTCCGAGTTGGACTTTACAGCTGATGTGCAAGATTTTCATTCGCATTTAGAGACTCACGAAAAAGAAGCCGTAAAGAAAAGCTTGCTTGCTATTGCCCAAATAGAAGTAGCTGTAAAATCTTTTTGGGGCAATTTATATCACCACTTACCTAAACCCGAATTTAATGGATTGGGAAGCACTTTTGCTGAATGTGAGTTTCGACATTCAGAAGCATATTCCAGATTATTGACCGTATTAGGTTATGACAATGAATTTCAAAAAATTGTAGAAGAACCAGTTATAAAAAAAAGAATAGAATATTTACAAGTAGCATTGGCACATACACATTCTAAAAGGCTTGAAAAGTATGTGTTCTCTCTAATTCTTTTTTCAATATTGATAGAAAATGTCTCTTTGTTTAGCCAGTTTGCAATTATTCTATCTTTTACCCGCTTTAAGGGTTACATGAAAAATGTAAGCAACATTATAGCTTGGACTTCTGTGGACGAACAAATACACGCCAATGCAGGCATTTATATTATCAACCAAATCAAAAACGAATTTCCCGATTTTTTTGATGAACAAACGCAAAATGCAATTACAAATTTGGTTCATAAATCTATAGAAGTGGAAATTGAAATATTGGATTGGATTTTTTCCAATGGAGAGTTAGACTATATCAGCAAAGAAGATTTAATCAACTTTATGAAGTTCAGAGCAGATGAAAGCATAGCAGAAATCGGAATGAGTAAAATCTATCATATTTCTACCGAGCAATACCGACCAATGCAATGGTTTGAAGAAGAAGTTTTTGCGAATTCCTTAGATGATTTTTTTGCTAAAAGACCGGTGGATTACACCAAACACGATAAAAGTATAACTGCCTCAGATTTGTTTTAAAATTAAAAATTCAATTCAGAAAATGACTTCAGAAAATAAACTCAATTTAAGATTTGGAGTATTGGCGTTCTTGATTTTATTAGCAACATTCAGCAGATTGATTCCACATATGCCTAACTTTTCGCCGTTGGCTGTTATCGGATTGTTTGGTGCAGCACATTTTACAAAAAAATGGCAAGCGTTTTTAATACCCATTACAGCAACTTGGTTGAGTGACTTGTTTATTAACAATGTAACCTACGCACAGTATTATCTGAAATTTACTTGGTTTTATGAAGGTTTTTATTGGCAATATGGAAGCTACTTATTAATCGCACTTGTAGGTATTTCTATATTCAGAAAAATAAATACGCAAAGAGTAGTTGTAGGTGCTTTAGCTTCAGCGCTCATTTTTTTCTTGGTTTCCAATTTCGGAGTTTGGACAAGCGGTACAATGTACCCACTAACTTTAGAAGGATTATTGACCTGCTATACAAAAGGCATACCCTTCTTGAAAGGAACGTTATTTGGAGATTTATTTTATTCAGCCGTATTGTTCGGTTCATTTGCTTTAGCACAAAAGCAGTTTCCTGTATTGCAATTAAAATATGCCTAAGTACAAACCATATTTCCATTGGATCAGAGGCAAAGATTATTCTATGGTACTACATTATTTATTGAAAGATCAAATTTTTAGTGTTGATTTTTTAATTGACCACTATCAACCAGCATCACCAAAGAGTAAATATGCACGGGTTGAAAATAAAATTATTGGAACTTCAATTAAAAGCAATAGGTATTCCTTACGGATTTACAGCATTACCTGAAGAATCGACTAATAAAGACTATGAAAAATCAGTGGGCAACAAAATGAATCAATTTAAAGAAGACGGCTTTAAACATACTGCCTTTAGCTATAAATTTTTATAAAATATCATAAGCAACAATTACAAGCTCTGTAAATCAAAACGCTGTTTCCGCTATGGCAAAAAGATATGAATCTATTGATGCAAGAATTTATTGATTTAGGATTTAAAGCAATCGTAGTTTGTGTAAATGCCACATTACCTAACCAGGATTTTTTAGGACTAAAGATTGACGAAAAGTTTATGAACGATATGCCTTCGGGCATTGACTCGTGCAGAGAAAACTTAAAGATACATACCTTTTGTTTTGACGCATCCTATTTTAAAAACGTGATTCAATTTTTTGTAGGCGAAAAAGTACTTAAGGAATACGACCATGACGGAACAAAAAAAGGATTTTGGTTTTGTGATTTATTTCCAGCTATTAATCAATTACCATTTTGACAAAAGAAGAAAAAATATCAATATCCGAAACACGCATTTTCAAAGTAGTATTTCCTAACACCGCCAACCATTACGATACTTTATTTGGTGGAACTGCCATGCAACTTATGGACGAAGTTGCTTTTATTACAGCTACCCGATTTAGTAGATTAAGAATGGTTACCGTAAGCAGCGATAGAATAGATTTTAAGAAACCGATTCCATCGGGAACCATAGTAGAATTGGTTGGAAGAGTTACTTACATTGGTAATACCAGTTTAAAAGTTAGGGTAAACATTTTTATAGAACAAATGTATTCAGACCTAAAAGAAAAAGCAGTAAGTGGAGAATTCACATTTGTAGCATTAGACGAAACCAAAAAACCTATTTCGATATTATAAAATTATGAACAGACTTTGGTGGCTCAACGAAGAGAGTGAGCAAATACTCAATAGAGGATATTTATTAAAAGGTGAAACCGTACAAGGAGCCATTGAAAGAGTTGCTAAAGCAGCTTCTAAGAGATTATTCAAACCCGAATTAAAAGAACCATTTATTGAATTAATAGAAAACGGATGGATGAGCCTAAGCTCGCCCATTTGGGCAAATATGGGTACGGAAAGGGGTTTGCCTATTTCTTGTTTCAATGTTAATGTTCCAGATTATATAGAAGGTATTACGCACAAACTGGGCGAAGTAATAATGCAAACTAAAATTGGCGGTGGCACTTCGGGATATTTTGGTGAATTGCGTGGTCGTGGCTCTGCTGTTACCGATAATGGTAGAAGTAGTGGTGCAGTTTCGTTTATGAAATTGTTTGATACGGCTATGGATACTATATCTCAAGGTGGTGTTCGTAGAGGTGCATTTGCCGCATATTTGGACATTGACCACCCAGATATTTTAGAATTTTTGAAAATTAAAAGTATTGGTAATGCCTTGCAAAATCTATTTTTTGGGGTTTGTGTCCCCGATTATTGGATGCAGGATATGATTGATGGCGACAACGAAAAAAGAGAAATTTGGGCAAAGGTTTTGGAAAGCCGTCAGGAAAAAGGCTTACCCTATATTTTCTTTACCGACAATGTTAACCGCAATAAACCAAAGGTTTATAAAGACAAAAATATGCAAATAAATGCCAGCAATTTATGTTCGGAAATAATGTTGCCGTCCAACTTTCAAGAGTCGTTTATTTGTTGCTTGTCTTCAATGAATTTAGAATTATATGACGAATGGAAAGATTCCAATGCGGTCCAATTAGCCATTTTCTTTTTAGATGCCGTTTTGCAGGAATTTATTGTAAAAACTGAAGGAAATTACTATCTGAAATCTGCCAATCAATTTGCTAAAAATCACAGAGCATTGGGATTAGGTGCTTTAGGCTGGCATTCTTATTTGCAAAAAAACATGATCCCTTTTGAGGGAATGAAAGCAAAACAACTCACTAATACAATCTTTGAACACATTCAAATAGAAGCAGAAAAAGCCAGTAAAGAATTAGCACAAATTTATGGCGAACCAGAATTATTGCAAGAATATGGAATGCGAAATACCACGTTATTGGCAATAGCACCTACTACTTCATCTTCAGCCATTCTCGGACAAGCCTCTCCTGGCATAGAACCCTTTAGTAGCAATTATTATAAAGCAGGATTGTCTAAAGGAAATTTTATGCGAAAGAATAAATACCTAACAGCATTATTAGAAGAAAAAGGAATGAATAATGAAGAAACTTGGCGAAGCATTATGCTCAATCACGGAAGTGTGCAACATTTGAAAGAATTAAGTATTGATGAAAAAATGGTATTTAAAACATTTAAAGAAATCAGCCAATTAGAGATTATCCAACAAGCTTCTGTACGACAAAAATTTATAGACCAATCGCAAAGTCTGAACTTAAATATTCCGGCAAACTTGCCTATAAAAGAAGTGAACAAATTATTGATAGAAGCTTGGCATTTAGGTGTTAAAACATTGTATTATCAAAGAAGCCAAAGTGTTTCCAAAGAGTTTATAACCAATTTAGTAACTTGTAGCAGTTGCGAATCCTAAAAATAACTTACCATAACTCTTAATGGTTTTCTAAGACTTCTTCGCCATGAAGTTTATTTTTTAGCTGTGTGCTTTGTTTGCTGTACACACTTAGCAAACGAATTAATTGTAAGCATGCTTGTTGGGCTTTTGACTCACCATCCCAAAGTTTAGGCTTACAATCCGCTCCGTACTGCTGTATCATTTTTGAATCACTCTTATCGGTTTTTATTTTCGAGAGATTCATTTGGATATAGCTCTTAATCTTTAAGGAATTTACAACACTAACTCCATTACCTGCTTCGAGTAAAAAAAGCCAACCGAATATGATAGTACCCCGTGGTTTCCATCACTCCAGCTGTATTAGGATGTACTGCCTCTTAAAGCCAACATGGTTGTTTTTAAACTTATAAAAGCGGTGGCTATTATCACAAACATCAAAGACATCTTTACTAATGTCTATTCCCAACTATTGTCTATCTTTAGTGATAATGAAGATTTGTAAAGAACCGCTCTATTAAATATTCAACAACATTTCGGCACGCTAATTCTGACACTTGAAATCAAAGTCTAAAGCTTCATAGAACTGAACGAATGTAACATAGAAAAGAGCAGAGATTATCAATGTTAATGAGATCTAAGGTCTCTATTATGCTTCTATGACCATAACTTCTCTCTTAATGTTGATCGAAGCTATCACGTACTTAAGTAGATGTTAACCCAAAGGCATTGGGTTTTTTGATTCATTTCTTAATTGAATTAATTCTTTTATTAATAAAATCTCGTCATCCAAAAATTCTTTCGCATATTGATAAGCGCTTTTATTTATAATTTTTCCATTAGTGTTCATGACTGGAATAATACTATCTACTTCAATTTTGCAACGCTCTTCCTCTGTACTATCACCAAACACTTTTATATGTACCGATTCTGGAAATCTAGTATGCGCAAACGCATTTCTTATATTTGATAGATTTCTAACTTTTTCAATGATGCCTTTATATCCAATATTATTCAATATTTTTAATTTTCCTCCAATATCAATGACTCTACTATTTAATACGACTGTTCGGAATAAACGTTCATTCTCAGGTTTAAAATAATTTGTGATTATAGTGTTTATGTTATCTTCTATTTGAATAAATCTTTGAATTATCAAACCTTGTAATTCTCCACTATTACATTCTGAAAGTTTTTTAGAAATCGGCTCTAATCGTTTGTATTCTGGAAGTTTTGTATTGGAATCTACTTTTGATTCTTTTCTTTTTTTGTTACTCATTCGAAATTATTATTTATAGACTTATATAAAAAAAAATAAACCTTGTGAAGGATTGAAAACATAAAGAAGAATATTGCTTCTCTCTTGATGTTGATAGAAGCTATCATGTACTTAAGTAGATGTCAACCCAACGGCGTTGGGTTTTTAGGGGTATATAAATTTAATTTCTCTCTTTGTTATTACTATAATTTTATTCATTTAACCCCTATATTTTAAAGCAATAAAATGAATAACACTTAAATAGGGAGAAAGTGAATTAAGTTCAATTTATCATTTTGTTAGGCAAAATTTAAAGCCAGAATATGGAACAAGCACTCACAATATTCGACATAATATCATTCGTTTCTTCAATCGCCTCTTTAGTCTTGGCAATTGTGGCCATTTGGTTCTCTTTTAAGTTTTTTGAGAAATCTAATGAAGCCTCAGAAAAGACTAATGAAGCCTCAAAAGGAATTTCATCCAGTGTAGAGAGATTGGAGAAGTTATTTGATAAACTATACAGTGATACATTCTCTGTTATGAAGGATACTGTTTCTGACATGAGAAAACACCTTTGGTCTGATAGTCAAGATGATAATAGTGTTAGTAAGATTGAGGAAGAAGCTGAAAAAAAGGCTGAAAGTAGAATAAGTGAAATCAAAAAAGAAATAAGTAAGGAATTGTCGGTCATCCTGAAAAGACAGCATATTGACCGACAAATAACTCAAGAGAAAATTGATGGTATAAAAGACGAACTCTCTAACTTGTTTGAAAAGGCCATATCTGAATCAAGAGATGCCGAATTAAAAGCCAGGGAAGAAACTCTTAGAGTATACATTAAAAGTAAGTTAAGACTGGCTAAAAGGAAAAGCCGTCATGTATTTTCTGCTGATTTTGTCGACTGGGCTGAGATTGATAACTTAAGTCCAACAAGAATTTTTCGAGAAATAGAAAGTATGGCTGAAGAAGGGATATTAGTTCTGAGTGAACCTTCAATCTCCGGCCCTAAAGTTAAAATTGAATTAATATAAAACTTTGCCTAACAAAATGTATAGTGCATAGCACCCTACGGGATGCTACGACACCATACACAAGACCGTTGGAGAAGAATTCACTTCACTCTTTTTTGGCGCTTCCAACTCTTAAAATTTCGAGTTTGAAAACATAAAGAAGAACATGGCTTTTACGGGCTGGCTCATAGGGCGAAGACCATTTACATACGCTGATAAGTTTGATTTACTAATTCCAGTAAATTGTTCAATCGATTTCAAAGAAACACGATTCGCATTCATCCTATTCTGAATCCATTCAGAATCTACAACATCAACTTTTGGCAAACTATACGTTTTTGGGCGTATGTGAATGTTGTGGTCTGGGAAAAACTTGATAAATAATTCTTTTCCTCGCTTAATTAATCCCTTAGTATCTTGATATTTTTCTCTTTGGTTTTTGCCTTGCCGAACTTCAACAATCAAATCAGAATCATTATATTTTAAAATTTTAAACGTAATATTTGCATTCGCTGCATATACACCAGCAGCTTTATCTAAATGGGTTAATAGATCATCAGCTATATCTACATAGTGTAAATGTTTAATCGTATTCATAATAATAAAGTTTTGGGGAGTTACCCCGTTTTGGTGCTTACATGCGATACTTGTTCCTACTCTTCAACTGCATCCGTTAAGATAATGAATCGCCAAAAAAACACACCCTCAATGGTTCAACCAATGCGTGGCACATCATTTATCCTAGACATTTAATATTCTGGTATTTGAATCCGAAAATAAGCATACCAAAATTACAGCACACTAATTCAATCTATGTATTACCCGATCTATCCAATGAATATGAAGTTTCTTACCTTGATGGAATTATAACAACCACTATTTATGAGATTCTATTCTAGAAAAATTGTAAAGCCACAAGACTTAAATCCCAACGGCACATTATTTGGTGGAGCGGTACTAAGTTGGATCGATGAAGAAGCTGCTATTTATGTATTGTGCCAACTAGGCAAAGGAAAAATAGTTACAAAATATATGTCGGAAATTAATTTTGTAAGTTCAGCTAAATTAGGAGATGTGATAGAAATTGGTATGGAAACGGTTAAATTTGGCACCACATCCATCACTGTGAAATCGGAAGTGAGAACAAAATTTAAACATGACACGATTATTACCATAGATCGAATTGTATTTGTTAATATCGATGAACATGGTTCCCCCATACCCCATCATGTAACGGAACCTGCAAATGAGTAAATAAATTGTGAATGGAACGAATAAAATAGTTGACTTCACCACCATAAACGAAATGCTATTTGGTGAGGTGAAATATGTAAAGGAATTTGCAGATGCGGCTATTATTTCTTTTAACGAGTTTAAAAATAACTTTGCCCAATATTTAAAAGATCGGGATGAAGTAAATTTTCGAAGAATGGGGCATAAAATTAAACCTGTGGCTCAAATGCTCGGATTAACCATGATCCTTGAAGAATATGAAATTGGAAAAGCGTTGATAGAACAAGAAGGCTCTGACCTTGCAATCTCAAATTCCTTACAAAGAATTCACACAATTATTGACCAAGTGCTTTTGGAATTGCATGAAGTAAGTGTTCATGGGATCCCTAAATAGAAGTATCATCGTTGCTCATCCACTACGCATAGATAACAGATGTGAACATTCTGGGAACGACTCTCAGCTATAGTTAATTACTATATTCAGAGAAACACTGATTCTATGATTTTAAAAGAAAGCGAGATCGATAAAGAAACTATACATGACATCCTAGGGAAACCATTCAAAGACCCCAAAAAATGGTTTACAGTAACAGGATCGTGTTATTATTTTATAAAAGAACTCACCGATCATGATGGTAATGAGATTCTGATATGGGAAGACTCAAAAGGCATTTTCCAGCATCATGAACAAGGATTAGCGCTGTACGTGAATAGAAGTAACTATCAGCGCGTTGTTCTTATTCGTTTTGGTACCATAGAAACATTAGTTTTGAATCTAATAAAAACGGACATATCTAAAGAAACGACCCTTCAATTTAAAACCTCGGAATATGTAGGTACATTCATCGCAAATCATTCCGAATATAAATCCCAATATGCCTATTTTTCGAGGATGGGCGTGCTGGATCATGACTAACGTACACTCGACTGGGCATAGCTAAACCCAGCACACAGGAAATACTATTTCCATTACTTCTTTTCTGGAAAAGTTCATTAAGCTTTTTTCTTAAATCACCCTTAGTTTAGAGACCTAATCATTAATAGTTAATATATGACCATTTTAGTTACTGGGGGTGCTGGATATATAGGCTCACATACTGTACTTGAATTACTTGAAGAAGGATATAAGGTAATTGTTATAGATAACCTCTCGAATAGTAGTACACAGTCTCTTGAAAGAGTTGCTCATATAACCGGTAGAAAACCTTTGCTCTATACGTTCGATTTACTAGATGTAACCGCCTTAGATAAGGTTTTTACTTCTCATCACATAGATGCTGTAATACACTTTGCTGGATTTAAAGCAGTGGGTGAATCTGTATCAAATCCTATTCGGTATTATCGTAATAATTTGGACTCTACGATAAACCTGTGCGATGTAATGCGTAAACATGGAGTTAAGAATTTAGTTTTTAGCTCGTCTGCCACGGTATATGGTGAACCCAAACAGGTTCCAATAAAAGAACATTTTCCAACCTCAGCTCAAAACCCTTATGGTCAAACTAAGTTAATGAGCGAATACATACTTAAAGATATCCATACATCGGATGATGCTTGGAACATCGCCCTTCTAAGATATTTTAACCCCATAGGGGCCCATCATAGTGGGCTAATCGGTGAAGATCCCAATGGAATTCCCAATAATCTATTACCATATATCGCCCAAGTTGCAGTGGGTAAATTAAATACACTTTCAGTTTTTGGTAATGATTATGAGACCCCTGATGGTACAGGTGTTCGTGATTATATACATGTAGTGGACCTTGCTAAGGGGCATTTAAAAGCCTTGGAAAAATTGAAAGAACATCCTGGGGTGGTTACTTACAATCTAGGTACAGGTAAAGGCACCTCCGTGTTGCAAATGGTAGATGCTTTTAAACAAGCATCTAGGGTAGAAATCCCTTACACCATCGTAGATAGAAGACCGGGTGATGCCGCTGAATGTTATGCTGATCCTTCATTAGCTGAACAAGAACTTTCTTGGAAAGCCGAGTTCAACATCCAAAAAATGTGCGAAGATACTTGGCGATGGCAATCAAACAACCCAAATGGGTATGAAGACTAATTCGAAGAGCCATTTATCTTCAACACGTACGACTGAGTAAAATTCCACTTGGTATTGAGTCTTTATGATTTGCTACGTTTAAACCATGCTAAAATATGATCAACCTTGGTTATTAATTGACTTGGTCTATTTGAAATAAAGTGAGACGCACCAGGTATTTCAACTAATGCCGTTTCTATCTCTCTAATTTGAAGCGCATTATATAACTGTTTTGCTTCCGATAAAGGCGTTCTCAAATCATTAGTTCCCACCATCACCAAGGTTGGAGTATCTATGTTACCAACAAGGGAAATGGGCGAGAATTTCCAATATTCATCACTGTTTTCCCATGGTTGCCCTGAATATCTATACTCAGAGTATCCATAATAGTTATCTGCCGTTAGTGTTTTACTTATCCAATTCATTACAGGTTTAACAACTGCCGCAGATTCAAAACGATTGTTTTTACCAATGATCCATGCTGTCATTATTCCTCCCGCACTACCTCCAGTAACGAATAAATGATCTTCTGAGGTAATTCCTTTTTCAATGAGTACATCTACCCCATCCATAATATCGTTGTAATCTTCTCCTGGATAATTATGATAGAGAAGATTTCCAAATTCTTCACCATAACTGGTACTCCCTCTCATATTTGGATAAAAAACAACATAACCATCAGCAGCAAAAAGTTGAAATTCTGGCGTAAAATGTGGTCCATAGTGTGAAATTGGCCCACCATGTATCTCAACTAAAAGAGGATAGATTTTCGACTCGTCATAATATGGTGGATAAATGAGCCATCCTTGTATTTTGCGGTCATCTACCGAAGAATGATACCAAATCTCTTCCACCTTCCCTAGAGTTCGATTACTAAATAAATCATCATTTAAGGTGGTAATTTTCTGCAAAGATTCACCTCGTTTAACAACACCTAATTCTGCTGGATGATATGGGGAAGCAACATTCGTAGCGATTACATCATTTCCTGAGATGCTAAAAGAACCTCCTCCATAGGGTCGACCGATGGAATTCCCGCCAATATTTTCAGCTACTCGTTCAATTCTTCCTTTTAAATCTGTATATGCAATGTTGGTTACACCTTCATTTGAATATTGAACATACAATCCTTTTCCATTGGATGACCATGTTACTCTGGTTATAGATCGATCTAGATTTAAGTTCAACTCTCTTTTGTTTGAACCATCTGCATTCATCAAATAAAGGTTAGCAACCTGATAGGTTTGTATTTGATCGTTGTAACCGAGATAGGCGAGTGTTTTACCATTGGGAGAAATTGCTGGACTTGAATCGGGTCCAAATCGGTCGGTAAGTTGCTGTATATCTCCTGTTAGTACATCCAACGCATAAATTTCAGAATTTCTTCGTACGCGTTCCCAATCAGGATGTCTATTTGTGGAAAAATAGATAGTCGAACCATCGGGTGACCACTCCAGAGTTCCATTATGGTTAAAATTATCAGATGTAAGCTTTCTTAAGGCTCCGCCATCAGCATTAACTAGAAAAATATGAGTGAAGCCTGGATCCAAATAACCAGCGCCATCTTGTTCATATTTAAAACGATCTGTGACTCTAGGAGGTGTTGCCCAACGTGCGCCTTCAGGTTTTTTGGGAGCTTTTACCAGAACAGGATTTTTTTCTTCTATTTTCATCGTGAATGCGATATCATTTCCATCGGGTGACCAGCTCATTCCTGATGGACCACGTTCTAATTGAGTAATTCGAGCAACTTTACCCGTCTCAACCCAATACATAAATATTTCAGCACCATGGGTATCATCAGAGGTTATGAAAGCAATTCTAGAGCCATCCGGAGACCATAAAGCTCCACGTTCGTTACCCGAAAAACTCGTTAATTTCTGGTGATTGGTACCATCCACATCAATAAGCCAAAGTGAAGACGTTCTTCGATCGGACATAATGTCCATTCCTCTTCTCTGATATACAATATGTTTACCATTTGGAGAAATTTGAGGATTATCTACCCATTGTAAATCAAAAACATCAAGTCTTTGAAATGGAATTTGAGCAAACGTTGAATCACTATAGATAAAAGTGATTAGCAAAAAGAGGAATACTCTGATGTACATATAGTTAATGATGTGATTAATGTATGATTGAAAGTAATAATATTGAGTTAGAATGATTGTAAAATTCTACCATTCTTTAATTTTAAAAAATGATACAACGATTTTTGACGATTACAATAATCTTATCGTATATTTGATCGATAGAGCCAAAGTGGCGGAACTGGTAGACGCGCACGACTCAAAATCGTGTTTCTTCGGGAGTGTGGGTTCGAGTCCCACCTTTGGTACGTATTGGTCAGAATATGCTTAGCTTGTTCTGACTTTTTTATTTATTTGAGCAGAATCCCGAACACATTCGGGAAGTAACACCTATGGTGCAAATAGACCAGAAGAGATATAAAGCCTACACAATCAATCTTTAATCTCTTTTAATCGGATAGCTAATGCTGCAGAAATTATAAAAAATACCCCACTAAATAAAATAGCGTTAACAGCGCTGCCACCAAGTAAATACTTATAGATAGGCCCGAATGATAATGTCTGAATTCCCATAGGAATTACAATCATCATATTTAAAATCCCCATATATACACCTCTCCTTTCATTAGGAACTATCTTAGAAACCATCCCATAGGGAATACCCATCATTGCTGCCCATCCAATACCAAAAAATATCATTGGGAAAAGCACATATGTTGAACTATCAATATTTGGAATAGCCAGTAATGCAGCACCTGTACAGAATAAACAGATTGAATATATGTTCTTCCCACCAAACTTTGAGGTTAAAGGAACTAAAAATAGAGCTACCGTCGTAGTAACAATGTTATAAGTGGTACTCATTTTGGCAGCTTGTGCAGCTGCCTCCGAGGTATCAAATCCCATAGTCTGCATAAATAATGGAGTTATAAACTGCCAATAACAAAACAACGCATACCATTGAAACAAATACACAGAAGATAATTGCCACATAAATTTTGGCATTTGTTTAACAGCATCAACAATTTCGATGAATGGAGCCTTAAATTTAGCTACAAAGGATTTTGCATTGTTTTCTAATATAGTTTTTAATTCTTCATCACTAGGTGATATTTCTGATGTTTCTACCATCGACCATAAGATGGTAGATATCGATAAAAATGAACCTATAAAGAAAGAATAATACATCCACTTAGGAACGGCCTGTGAAATTTCCTCTCCACCGAATATATCCTGAAATAGAATGATGGATCCATTAGCTAAGAGTATTCCAGCTCCCACGAATAAACTCTGCGTTAAATAACCAAGATTAAGTTGTTCATCTGGTAGTTTATCCCCAACAAAAGCTCTGTAAGGCTCCATTGCCATATTATTTCCAACATCAAGAATCCACAATAATCCAACAGCAAACCATAATGTAGGGCTAAAAGGAAATACAAATAAAGATAGGCTTCCAATTATAGCTCCTATCAAAAAAAACGGTTTTCTTCTCCCCCATTTCGGATGCCACGTCTTATCAGAAATAGCTCCAACAATGGGTTGAACTAATAATCCCGTAACAGGTCCCGCAATATTTAGTATGGGCAACATTTCTTCTGAAGCACCAAGAAACAGAAAAATAGGATTAATTGCAGTTTGTTGTAATCCAAAACTATATTGAATTCCCAAAAATCCAATATTCATATTCCAAATCTGCCAAAAACTTAATTTTATTTTCATTTATTACATATTTCAGAGTCTAGCTTATTTGCACTTATTATTTAAGCCAGATTATGTGAATGGTTAATACATTAATAATTAAATGCAGTGGTGTATTACAATTCTTTTATCTTAATATTTCTAAACCATACATCGTCTCCATGATCTTGTAATCCAATTATACCTTCTAAAGCAAGATCTCCCCAATTTTCATTTATGTTTGGCCATTTTGAAACAGCTATACGTTTATTCATTTCATCTGATCCGATGGTATATTCAACTACAACTTCACCATTTTGGATGTGCTGAATATTTGTTCCTTGTGCAATTACTTCTGCCGAATTCCACTCATTATGGGGATATGCATTTTGAGGATTAGCAGGAAATAAATCATAAAGAGAGCCCGCTTGTCGATTACCATCTTTACCTAAAGCTGCATCAGGATGATTTGTATTATCTAATACCTGCATCTCAGCAGCTGATTTCCAGATATAATCAAAAGTGCTGTCTTCACTTGCTCTATAAAAGATACCAGAATTCCCTCCTTTTGATACTTTCCACTCAATCTTTAAATGAAAGTTGGAAAATAAACGATCAAAAATAATATCTCCACCCTGTTGGTTTTCATCTGTTCGATTTCCATTAGACTGTATTTTTATAGATCCATCTTCAATTTTCCAAGCATTGGGAAATGTTTCTTTTTGGTATCCTCTCCAACCATCCGTTGTTTTACCATCAAAAAGGAGAATCCAACCATCATCTATTTCTATTTGAGTTAATGTGTTATGGTTTATCATTTGTGACTCAGCTGTTTTTTGTTGTTTATTACATCCAAGTATTAGTAAAGGTATGAGTGCAAGGGATGAAATTGCTTTAGTAATTAATTTCATTGATTCATTGTTAAACGATTAATAATTCCAACCATTTCTATATGGCCGTTTAATGTAGTTTCTTGCTGCTTCCGCTGCATTTATAGTTGCATATTCGGTATCAAATTGTGGGTCGCCATCTACCACAGTAAATATATCTGAGCTTACCACCCTTATTTCTTCGGATTCATCGATATTGGTAATTTTCATATTGCTTCCATCCCACTGTAATGGACGTTTTAAATCTTGTAGCCTAACTGCTAGATTACCCATCACAACTACCTCGTTTAGAGGCCCTGAGTATCCGAAATGTGAACTTGGGTTTACACGATCCTTGGAATTTTCTTTGCAAGCCCTTACCCAGTCCATCTCATGTGAAGTTGTGACACGTCGAAATTCTTGGGCTACATTTGGAGGTTCATGTTCTCTGCCTATAATATATGGATTACGTGCATAGGTACTACATATAAGTGTTCCTTTAGTACCAATGAACATGGCTCCTCCTCCACTATCACCCATCATTTGTCCTTCAGGTAACCCTTGTGGCCGTTCGGGCATTAATCCACCATCATACCAAGTGAATGTTACGGCAGGCATATTTACTTTTTTAATCTTAGATCTTTTAGGAAAATGATAAATCACTTTTTCAGCCATAGGGGCGCTCTCCGTGTTAACCTGGGTGGAACTACCTTCTAAGGTGGTTGGCTGACCTAAATTTAATGCTTTAAATACCGGGTCAATGATATGGCATCCCATATCACCCAAGGCTCCTGTACCAAAGTCCCACCATGCTCTCCAATTCCAAGGAGTATAAGCTGGATGATAGGGTCTCCAAGGGGCAGGACCTATAAAATTATTCCAATCTAAGGTGGGAGGTAGTGATGGAGTCTCCATCGGACGCATTAATCCTTGAGGCCAAATAGGTCTATTAGTCCATGCATGAACTTCCGTAACTTCCCCTATTTCATCATTCCAAATCCATTCACAAATCAATCTGATTCCTTCACCAGAGTTGCCTTGATTACCCATTTGGGTGGCAACCCCAGTTTCTTCTGCTATTTTAGTTAACATACGAGATTCATAAACAGAATGTGTTAACGGCTTTTGAACATATACATGCTTACCAGCCCTCATCGAATCAGCAGCTGATACATAGTGCGTGTGATCGGGCGTGGATATCATAATCGCATCAATTTCAGTATCCATCTCATCAAGCATTTTTCTGTAATCAGAATATTTTTTCGCATTGGGATAGTCATTGAAACAGCGTTCGGCATATTTAAAATCTACATCACATAGAGCTACAATATTTTCTTCATTCATTGCCATTAAATTACGCCTTCCCATTCCTCCTACACCAATTCCAGCAATATTTAACTTATCACTTGGGGCTTTATAGCCTAAACCACCTATAACCGAACTTGGAAGAATAGTTACTCCAGCAGTTAATGCACCCGCTTGCTTTAGAAATCCTCGACGTGATAGGTCTTGTTTTTTATTTTGAGACGATTTCATTTTTGCACATACTCCAACGTTTAATTTATTGTAAAACTGACTAGAAACTCGTTGATCATTATGATCAATAAAGTGTTCAATATAATATTGGGTTAAGATTATGACAAATTGTTCTTATTAGGATAAAATTGTTTCATTAACCTTAAATGAATAAGTATGGAGTAATGGTATTTCAGCTATTGTAATAAGGTAATGGTTAAAAAAAATGAACAAAAAAACCTTCTTATTGTTAATAAGAAGGTTTATAAGTAAAGTTAGGTACACTATTTAAAATGAAAAACCGACAAGAATATAGAATTGTTCGGTGTCAGGATTTAAAATTACTGAACCACTAACTGGAATTGAAAAGGAGTCTGTTACTTCAATACTATTACTTGTGGTAATACCAACATTCACTACCGTAAAATCATTAGTAGTTGAGTGCCAACCGTCGCCAGCTCCTATGAATATATCTGCTTGTTCCAGTGAATAACCCAGTTCGAAATACATATCCTCGCCCACAGAGCCAGCATCAGCAGCTCCATTAAGAATATAATTTCCTGCAACATTCATGGCACCAGCTGAAAAACTTGCGTTAACTTCGAAGGCATGACTGTCGCTAGCTCCCCAAGCAGAACCTGGATAATAGTAATCAGTAATTCCAAGATATAAACCATTAGATAATTCATATCCAACATATAGATCCATTTCTTGAAGTGCTGCAGAACTTATTCCTTGAGAACCCCAGGCTCCAAGAGAAAATCCTCCTGTGCTTAGTTCGATAGATGGCTGCCAAGATGGCCCATCAAACGCAATACCTCTGAATACATAGGTACTATAAAAATCTACACCTGTATTAACTTCAATATCTTGTGCATAAGCCGAAACACTAATTGTAAAAGCTAGCAATGATACTAACAATCTGCTATTTATTTTTTGTAATCGTTTCATATCACCCTGCTGAGACTAAAAATTTTAAGGCTGAAAGCGCATTATTGATGTTTTCATTTTCATGTTGCATATCCTGAGCTGCAGCTGTTAATTCCTGAGCAGAAGCTGCATTCTCTTGAACAACTTTTTCTGAATCTATTACACCAATCGACACTTGTTCTGTACTTCTAGCTTGATCCACTACTGATGCCGCTTGTTCATTGAGTTTGACCTTTATATTTTCTGTATGATTACTAATCATTTCAAACCATTCTTCATACTGTGCTAAGGTACTTTCACCTTCCTCGGCTGCATCTACTGAACCAGCAATGATTGTTTCCGTTTCTGCCGCTGCAGCAGAGGCTCGTTGAGCTAAGTTTCTAACTTCTTCTGCAACCACTGCAAAACCACTACCTGCTTCGCCTGCTCTAGCCGCCTCGACAGCAGCATTTAATGCGAGTAAATTAGTCTGGAATGCAATTTCGTTAATTCTACCAATAATGGTTGTGGATTCAGTTGCTCCATCTTTCATTTTCGTAAATGAAAGTTTTAATTTATCAAGCGTTCCAACACCATCTGAAGAGATTTTTGATAACTTTTCTGCATCCTGTAATGCATTATCGCTTAAATCGGCATTAATTTTAGCTTGTGAACTAATTTCACTAGCCGAAGCTGATATTTGCTCAAAAGTAGATGCTTGTTGAGTAGCTCCAGATGATAATTTTTCAGAATTTGAAGCCAATTGGGTTGAGAAGCTACTGAATCTATGGAAACTGTCGGTAAATACTTGAACAGAATCTTTGATCGGCTCAGATATTTTATTAGTCACAAATAATGAAACTAATACAATTAAACCTATGATGACTACTAAACTTATTAGTGTAAGTGTTACCAATCGATTGAGACTTGCAAAACTTTCATCAGTGGTAAGTTCAGTGATTAAAGCCCATCTCATATCTTTAAATTGGAAACTGCCGTAAGCATAAATAACATCATCACCTAAGTAAGACCTTTTTTGCATTACACCTTTACCGCCACTTAAAGCCTCTTTTACTGATTCTGTTAACACTATTGGCAATTTATTATTACTAGAATAGCTTAATTGGACATTGTTATTGTCCGGATCTCTATAACTATCCGAACGCAGTTTTAAATCTTGTCCGACGAAGTAAGTTTCTCCTGTTTCCCCTTGACCAGCCCGTGCGTTTGCAATTTCTGTAATTTTTTCAAGTGGCATTTGAAATGCCAATACCCCTATTTTTTCATTTCCATCGAATACTGGTGATGCTATGAATGAAGCAGGAGCACCATAAGAAGGAGCATATGGATCAAAATCGATTAAAATGCTCTCAGATTTATTTAATTTTATAGCACCTTGAAAAGCTTGACCCAATCCTGAGCTTGCATAAACACCATCATAAAAATTTGTTGCATAATCAAGTTCTTTAAATACAGAATATACTAGATCACCTTTATCGTCGAATAAAAATATATCATAGTACGCGAATTTTTGTTGAGTTTGATAATAAAAATCATGGTATTTACCGTGATAATCTGAATATAAACTCCCGTCATTTGCTTTAAAAAGCTCATGCTTTTCTCCAATTGGATAAGGACTATTTTCTATATATAGACCTTTAAGGTACTGCTCTGGCTCTACTGTTTGTCTTAATATTTCCCAAGAATCACTGAAATCATTAATGGCTTCTATGGTTGTATTATTTACACTTATAGTTTTGATGTGATAATCAATAGTCTGAAAATAATCTTCTATTTGTTGTCCTTTTAATGTTTGGATTGCTGCTAATTGACCCGAAACACTTTCTTCCACCGATTTATTTACCAACTGATAAATCCCTATGAATAAAAGTAATACTGGAATTATACCGATCGAAAAAGTGGTTGCGAGTTACATTAGTCGCAATGATTTTTTTGTCGAATTCATATCTATATGATTAAGTTATGTGAGATATTTTCTTTATCGGATAAATGGCTAAATCGTTAAGCAGGAACGATTTAAATTTCTATACACATTAATACATAACTGATTTTATTAATCTTATTTCAGTAAATTTTATTACTATTATCTCTAGATGAATTAGGACCAATAGTTTTTTCTTATTATCTAATAGTATTGAAGGAATTAATAAAAAGATGTTTATAGACTTTCAGGTTTTTAATTATCAAAAAATTCGCAGAGATATTTCACCTATATATTCGATGTTTATTAACTGGTTTTCTCTAATTAGTTTAAATAATCTATTTACTTCCGTTTTCAGAGTTTGCTAACTTACGCCTCTCTTTCATTCTCATTCATCGATTTTCAATTATGATAGTATTAAAATTTGGAGGTACATCCGTTGGTTCTGCCAAAAGTTTAAAAAACGTACTTCAGATTATTAAATCTCATGCTCAAAAAGGAAGCACACAGACAGTGGTAGCTTCTGCATTAGGTGGGGTTACTAACAAACTTATAGAGGTTGCAGAAAGCGCCGAGAAAAGTAACCCTTTGTACAAAGATCTTTTAAAGGAAATTGAAAATCGGCATATTGAACTATGTAATGAATTGATTCCCCTTAAGAAAAGAAGTGGAACAATAACAGAAATTAAATTACTAGTTAACGACCTTGAAGATATATGTAGAGGTGTATTCTTAATTCAAGAACTTTCAGCTCGTTCTAGCGATAGAATTTTGAGTTATGGAGAACAATTATCAACGGTGATATTAAACGATTTTATTTCTACTAGTGGTATAGATGTTATCCTTTTTGACCCAAGGCGAATCATCAAAACTGATGCACAATTTGGTAATGCTGTTGTAGATCAAGCTTTAACATATAAAAACATTAAAGAAGCATTTACCAACCCCTCAGAAGTAACCTTGGTTCCTGGATTTATGGCTTCGTCTAATGAGGGTAACCTAACTACTACCCTTGGTCGCGGTGGCTCGGATTATACGGCATCGCTGCTTGCTTCTGCGTTAACCGCCGAAAAATTAGAAATTTGGACAGATGTATCAGGAATGATGACGGCAAATCCTAAAATGGTAGCTTTAGCTCATCCTATAGCTCATTTAAGCTATGAAGAAGCAATGGAACTATCGCATTTTGGAGCAAAAGTAATTTATCCCCCAACCATTCAACCAGTACTTGATAAAGGGATTCCTGTAGAAATAAAAAACACCTTTGCTCCTGAAGATATTGGAACCTTAATAACAAAAGAAGGTGATCCAAACGGACGCTGGATTAAAGGTTTATCAAGTATTGAAGATGTAGCCTTATGTACATTATCAGGATCTGGAATGGTAGCTGTTCCAAATTTTTCTTTTCGATTATTTGCCTCATTAAGTAGAGAGTCGATTAACGTAATTATGATCACTCAAGCCTCTTCTGAACACACCATCACCGTTGGAATTGATCATAAAGATGCTGAAAAAGCACGTTTAAGTATAGAGAAAGAATTCGAAAATGAACTTAGACTCCGCAAAGTAAATCCACTTGTGGTAGAAAAAGACCTTTCAATAATTGCCCTAGTAGGAACACGTATGAGACAACAAGTTGGGGTTAGTGCTGGACTTTTTGAAACACTGGGACATAATGGAATTAACGTAAAAGCCATAGCTCAAGGTTCTACAGAATTAAATATATCTGTAGTAATTGATAAAAAGCATTTGCGCAAATCATTAAACTCTCTACATGAAAGCTTTTTTCTATCAGATATAAGAAAATTCTATGTATTTATGATTGGTGTCGGCAATGTAGGGAAAGAATTCATTAAGCAAATCCAATCACAAAATGACTTTCTTTCCGATGCATTTAATGTGCAAATTGAAGTTTCTGGATTAGCTAACTCCAGAAAAATGATCTTAAGAGAACAGCCGATTCAACTAGATTCATGGGAAAAATTGTTAGAAAATGAAGGAATACCCATGACTTTGGATGGATTTGTTGATGAGATGACCTCTTTAAATCTGAGAAACAGTATATTTATTGATTGTACTGGAAATAATGACATACCGAACAACTACAATAAAATACTAAGAAACAGTATTGCGGTTGTTACACCCAACAAAGTAGCTTGTTCTAGTGACTTTGATTCATATTTAAACCTCAAAAAAACAGCTACTGAATTTCAAACAAAATTTTTGTTTGAAACCAATGTAGGGGCAGGATTACCCATTATCTCAACCCTTAGTGATCTACTAAAAAGTGGAGATAGAATTTTTAAAATTAAAGCAGTTCTTTCCGGAACTCTGAACTTCTTATTCAATACCTATGATGGAAGTCAAAAATTCAGTGATGTAGTTAAACTCGCAAAATTAGAAGGATATACCGAGCCAGATCCTCGACTTGATCTTTCTGGGGTTGACGTCATGAGAAAAATATTAATTTTAGCAAGAGAAAGTGGTCATAAAATGGAATTGAGTGATATCAGTAATAGAAGTTTTGTCCCAGAAGAATGCATGAAAACTGATTCCATAGAAGAATTTTATAAAAAATTAGATGAACATGATCATGTATTCCAACAGTTAGTTGATGAAGCTAAATCAAAAAATGAAAGAATAAAATTCGTTGCTAGTTTTGAACATAATGAAGCAACTACAGGACTAGAGTCATTTGGTTCAGAACACCCATTTTATGAATTAGATGGAAAAGATAACATTGTTTTATTCTACACTAAACGATACAGTGAACAACCCTTAGTGGTGAAAGGCGCGGGAGCTGGTGCCGCAGTTACTGCTTCTGGTATTTTTGCTGATGTAATGAGAATAACTTCTGCCTGATTTATGGAAGAAATTAAAGTATTTGCCCCTGCAACAGTAGCAAATGTAGCTTGTGGATACGACGTATTGGGCTTTGCAATGAAAGATATTGGGGATACCTTAATAGTTAAAAAAACCCCATCTAAAACATGGGAAATTGAAAATGGTGTTGGATGTGAAGGTTTACCTACCGACCCTAAAATAAATGTAATTGGTGTTGCTGTCACAGCTTTATTGAACACCCTAGGACGGGATATTGACTTCGGATTTAAATTCGAAGTATCAAAAAATATAAAGGCAGGGAGTGGCTTAGGTTCAAGTGCTTCTAGTTCTTCAGCAGCTGTTTTTGGAGTAAATCAGTTATTAGGTGCACCATTTACAAAAAAGGAACTTATCCCATTTGCAATGGAAGGTGAACGAGCTGCTTCGGGAAGTGCACACGCTGATAACGTAGCTCCTTGTTTACTGGGTGGATTTACACTTGTAAGAAGTTATAATCCACTAGATATCATATCCTTAGACTATCCAGATTCTTTGTATGTGAGTGTTGTTCATCCGCAAATAGAAATTAGAACCTCCGACTCAAAAAAAATTATCAAACAAGAAATTCCTTTGTCAGATGCAATTATCCAACTAGGTAATTTAGGAGGTCTTGTTGCCGGGCTCGCACAATCCGATTATGATCTTATAAGCAGATCGTTAAAAGATGTTATTGCAGAACCTGCACGATCAATGCTAATTCCATTATTTAAGGAAGCTAAAAAAATAGCCATCAATGAAGGTGCTCTTGGTGGGAGTATATCTGGATCAGGGCCGTCTATATTTGCACTTTCAACATCAAAAAATGTTGCTCAAAAGATTGCCACATCGTTAGATAAATTGTACACAACGAATGGTATGCGTGCACATGTATATTTTTCAAATATAAATACCAAAGGTACAGAAGTAATTTCATGAACTATTACAGCACAAATCATCAAGTTAATCCTGCCAACTTTGAAGAAGCTATTTTTCGTGGACTTCCAGCTGATAATGGGCTTTATATGCCTGAACGTATTCCATCCCTATCCTCTTCATTCATAAGCTCTTTGCCAACGATGAGCCTTCCAGAGATGGGTTATGAAATTCTAAAACTTTTTGTTGATGGTGAAATTCCAAATGATGCTTTAAAATTAATTATTGAAGACACTCTCTCATTCGATATACCACTTTCTGAGATTAAAGGAGGCGTGTATGCTCTAGAGTTATTTCACGGACCAACATTAGCATTTAAAGATGTTGGTGCCCGATTCCTTGCACGATGCTTGAGTTATTTTACACGTAAAAATGAAAAACAATTAACCGTACTAGTAGCCACTTCTGGCGATACTGGTAGCGCCGTGGCAAATGGTTTTTATAATATTCCAGGAGTTAATGTTATTATCCTTTATCCCAAAGGAAAAGTAAGTGGGTTTCAAGAACAACAAATGACCACTTTAGGTGGAAATATTACCGCTTTAGAAATTGATGGTACCTTCGATGATTGTCAATATTTAGTAAAACAAGCCTTTTTAGATGATGAGTTAAGAGTGGATAGAAATCTTACCTCAGCCAATTCAATCAATATGGCTCGATTGTTACCACAAAGTATCTATTACTTTTATGCATGGTCGCGATTGTCTGAAATTGAAAAAGAAGAGGTTGTTTTTGCTATTCCAAGTGGAAACTACGGAAACTTAGCCGCAGGGCTGATAGCTCATAAAATGGGTTTACCCGTAAAACATTTTCTCGCATGTTCCAATGCAAACGATACCGTGCCCATGTATTTATGGAATGGAAAATTTGAGCCTAAACCTTCAATAGCTACCATTTCAAATGCCATGGATGTAGGTAATCCAAGTAATTTTGTTCGAATGTTAGATCTCTTTGATCAATCGTATCAAAAGATGATTGGCAAGATTAATGGATACGCATATACCGATGAGAGTACTCGAGACACCATCCAAAAAACATATGGATTAAGTGGATATATTCTAGATCCGCATGGCGCAGTTGGATATTTAGGGTTAATGGATTACTATAAGAAAAATACTGGTACAGGTATAGTTCTAGAAACAGCGCATCCAATAAAATTTAGAGAAACAGTGGAAGAACAAATAAAAACCAAAGTTCCAATGCCAGAACATGTTTCGTTAACAAATCTCGAAAAAAAGAGTATCACTTTCAGCAAGAATTTTGAAGATTTTAAAATTTACTTACAAAAAAGTAACTAAGTAAATTTTGAATTCAACCAAAAACTCCAACCATAAAATTGTTAGGATATATTATTTTCACATATTTCCATAAGTACCTAAATTTAATACTTAAACTGAACTAAGATTATTTTGTCAAAAGCATTAATAGCAAGCGTTGTTCTCTTAATCATTTTTGGCCTTACAAGGATAGAAAAAAAAGAACCAGAAATCGAAATTCATGAATTGATTTCAAATCCAGCTGAAGATTCATTAACCAAATTTATAGAGCAATTCGAAGCTAAATTAATTCAGGGCGCTAAAAATAAAAAATTACCTGGTGGTGCTTTTGTAATCACATATAAAGATGAAGTTGTAATTGCAAAAGGGTTTGGGACTCGTGACGTTGCTTCTTCATATCCTATCGACGAGCACACCGTATTTCGATTGGGTAGCGTATCCAAAGGATTTGCATCCATTCTCACAGGCATGATGGTTGAACAAGGTTTACTTAATTTTGATACCCCAGTAAATGAAATTGTACCCGATTTTAAATTGAGTAATTCAGATCAAACCGATAGAATTGAAGTTCAGCATTTACTTTCTCATACTACAGGCTTACCCAGGCATGCGTATACCAATCTAGTTGAGGATGGCCTTTCCCTAGAACGAATTATCCCACTATTCGAGGACGTTCCTTTAATAAGCCTAGAAGGTGAAAAACAAGCTTATTCCAATGCGGCATATGCTGTAATTGAAAAGGTTCTAGAACATTGTACCAACGAAGATTTTAATACCCTATTAAAAGAGGAGATTTTTGAACCTTTAAATATGGTAAATGCATCTACTACATTCAAGGCATTAGGGAATACACCAAATAAAGCCCTTCCCCATTTGTACAGTCGAAGAGCTGGACAACGCATTATGATTCCTCTTAAAAATAATTACTTTAATGCCGTTTCTGCGGGTGGTATTAATGCATCCATTTCAGATATGGGACAATGGCTATTACTACTTACAGGAAATAGACCCGACCTTATCAAAGACGAAACTTTAGATCAAATTTTTAAACCTATTTCTGAAATACCGAATAAAAGATTTAGTAGATATTGGAAAGGAGTGAATAGTTCATATTATGGAATGGGATGGCGATCCTTAAATAACGATGACCAAACTATTGTATATCATGGTGGATATGTAAATGGATATCGTAGTGAAATTGCATTTGACCGTGAAAAACAAATAGGTATCAGCATTTTGTTTCATTCAAATACGAGCTATGCAGTTGAACTCATTCCAGAGTTTTTTAATGACTTTGATGCAATATTTGACTTAATGGAATTACAGTAACTAACTGAATTGGACAATCAAACCCACTAATTCTTTGAAACACTGGTTAAGAGTTTTTGTTAATGATAAAAATAATCTAACAAGCTACTTTTAATCAAAAGAATAGATTTTTGTCGCTTTTTTTATACCATTCAGGGCTATAATGAGTCCAGAAATACTTAAAGCTGATCCCAATAAATTACTCTTCAAGCGATCAGATAAACTAAGAATACCTGAATCATCCGTTTCTTCTCTATGTGAATGATTTGGGCTTGCATAAAATACTTCTTCTTCAACTACTGAATCAAAAATAATGACACCCCCTACAACCATACTTATTCCTATTAATGTTGTAGATGAATGATTGCCAACCGTTCGAATGGATGTTATTTTTGAAATATGATACTTCTTTGTCAAGTTGGGCGTAACATGCACTAAAGAATCCGAAATAATGTGGAATGTTCCTTTTTTTAATGTTTTCCCATCTTTCAAATAAACTTTCGTTGTTGAATTATTCATTTCATTATTAAGCATTTTTATAGAACGCTCCGAAGGAGTATTCATAGAAATTCTAGTAGAAGTGCATGCCGTCAAAAGAAGAATTGTACACAAAGAAAATGAAAGAAAGGAATTCAAAAACATTGTTCGCAAATTGATTGAAAATATTTAATATACATGAACGGAAATCGTATTCCAGTATTATCTATAGTCAAAATCAAACAAAGAATATTGCTTTACAACCTCTTCTAAAAGACTGAGAAGTAACTCACTATAATTTTGATGAGAATTTATGCCTTAGAAAGAATATTACTTAACGAATTTTATTCGCCATTTTTTCAACTTTTTTTGATTCTGAGATTTCAATTTCTGTGTCATCAATTAAAAACCCAAGATCTGAATCTATCCCCTTTTTTTGAAATTCATCCCATAGCTCACTAGTTACAATAGTTTCTAAATGCTCTAATCTTTTTTGTACGTCATTAACATCGTCCGAGCTTTTTGATATTTTACTCTCCCACGATTTCATATTTGTTTTTAAGGATTTTGAATTTTTTTCAACAGAGGTATTAATTTTCTTGATGTAAAAATATCCAAAAATAAATGTACCTACCAATAAGAATGGCATTGCAAATGCTCCAAGTATAATTAGTTCTGTAATGCTCATCTGTAGTATTTTTCAATTTTATTGTGTGTATAATGTATTTAATTTTTCTTTGATTAAGTAGGTATAAATTTTATAAATCAGAAATAAATGAAAAAAAGGAAGCTTGGTACCTCTAACATTTATGTTTCCGAAATTAGCTGCGGATGTATGTCTCTAGATGTTAAATCCATAAAAAGCGAACTTCTTTTAAAGCAGGCCTTTGATTCTGGAATAACCTTCTATGATACCGCTGATTTATATCAGTATGGAGAAAATGAAAAACTAATTGGCCGAGCCCTCAAAGAGGTTCGGAATAAAGTAATAATAGCTACCAAAGTAGGTAATGAATGGACCGATACACATTCAAACTGGCGTTGGAATCCTACAAAAAAATATATTTTATACGCAGTTGAAGAGTCTCTAAAAAGGCTTAACACTGACTACATCGATCTATATCAACTTCATGGTGGAACCATCGATGATCCAATAGATGAAAGCATAGAGGCTTTTGAAATACTGAAAGAGCAGGGCAAAATTCGAGAATATGGAATATCATCTATTCGCCCAAATGTAATCCGTAAATGGTTGGATAACTCAAATATGGTATCTGTAATGATGCAATATAGCATATTCGACCGCCGGCCTGAAGAAGAAATGATTGATGCACTAATGCAGAAGAATGTTTCCATGATTGCACGCGGCACCCTTTCTAAAGGGTTACTAGTAGGTAGAAATGCCAAAGCATACCTTGGATATTCAAAACACCAAGTAAAAAGGCTACAATTAGAATTATCAACCCTAGGTAATGAGCTTAGTTCCTCTATTCAGTTTGTATTGAATCAACCAATAATAGCTTCTGCCCTTGTTGGCATTCGAACGCCAAAGCAATTAGAATCTATTATAAATGCATCATATGTTAATAATAGTGAATCTAAATTAGCAAGATTATCAAATATATTACCCCTACTTAACTACGAAAATCATCGTTGATGATATCTTATTATTATAAATTTTGATCTAGTTAACAAAGTGCTATCGGTCTAATTTTATCACTAAAATTGTTTCTTACCCTTTTCAAAAATTTGAAATTGGTTTAGAATTGAATGAGTTGATATCATCTCGATCAAAATCATAAAGTATATGGGTAGTTTTTGCAATTGAAGGGCACAAATAACACCTTTTCTTAGTATACTCACAAACTATGAGAAGCCATGAAAGAACTAATTTTATTTATGTTGATACATCCACTCTTATAAAAGAGTGTGTCATCCAATTACAGAAAGTACCTTTTATATCCGTTGATTTAGAATTTGATAAAAACCGATATCGATATGGATTTAATTTGTGTCTCATTCAAATCTATGATGGATCGAACACTTACTTAATTGATCCTTTGGTGGATGAAATTGATTTGCAACCTATTTTTGGAATTTTTGAAAACCCAGATATCATCAAAATTGTTTTTTCTTTTGGGGAAGATTTAAGGCTGCTACATTCTCTAGGTTGTTTTCCAAAAAATCTTTTTGATTTACAAATAGCAGCTCAATTGTTGAATTTCCCTCCTAGCTCACTTGCGAATTTAATCCATCGTATTCTTGAAATTCATATTTCGAAGAGTTCACAGCAAAGTAATTGGTTTCAGCGACCACTACAAGTAGAACAAATAGAATATGCTATTCTTGATGTAATTTACCTTCCTCTAATTTATACTCAATTTAAGTCTGAACTGGTGAAGAAAGATATTATATCATGGATGGATCAAGAAATGCACCACGTTGAATCAATTAATCATCAAGAAGCAGAACAAAATGAATTATTAAAAGAAAAATACAAAGCTGATCTAACCGAAATACAATGGCATGTGTTAACCAAATTAATACATTTAAGAGAACGCAAGGCTAAAGAAATTAATCGTCCTCCCTATCAAATTTCAGAAAGAAAAACATTAACAGAGATAGCCAAGTTTCCAGAGAAAAGATTTAATTGGGCAACCATTTCATCAAATCATAAAAGCACAAAAAATTCAATATTCCTTGAAGAATTAAATATTACTGTAACATCTGCACTCGAAGAAGCTTCAGAATTAGGTCTTTCTTCTAGAAAACGGGCGGCAAAACGTATTTCAAAAGAAGAATATCAAGAATGGAAGTCAACAGAAATGAAAGTGAAATTTGCTAAACAGAATTTTTTCAAACCCATTCAAAAAGGAATTGAAAAAGAATATGGCGAACATGTGAAAATTATGATTTTAAACAATAAAATTATCAAAGAAATTATCTTAGGTAACTTCCATAACATACTGAGCTACAAGAAGAAAATTATATTACAATATGCTAAAGTACTTGATCTCGACGCTACTCTATATTTCGCTGATGGACACAAATTATGAAAGTTCTCTATATAGGTGGAACAGGTAATATTAGCAGAGCTAGTAGCATCAAAGCGATAAATGATGGTATCGATTTATATGTATTAAATAGAGCAACAAATGGAGTAAAATTACCCGGAGCTACATCGTTAATAGGAGATATTTACAACATAGAACATGTGAAAGCTATCCTAAAAGATCATACATGGGATGTAGTCGTAAATTGGATTGCATTTTCTATAAAAGACATCCATAGAGACATCGAATTATTTTCAGGAAATACAAAGCAATATATTTTTATTAGTACAGCCTCAGCTTATCAAAAACCACCATTACACCCCTTAATTACTGAATCAACCCCATTATTCAATCCCTATTGGAAATATTCACAAGATAAGATTAATTGTGAACATGCTTTAATGAATGCTTATAAACTATCAGACTTCCCAATTACAATTGTTAGACCTTCTCATACCTACGATACTGTGATTCCGGTTGCAATTGGGGGTTGGAAAGAATACACTATCATCGACAGAATGAAAAAGGGCAAAAAAATAATCATTCATGGTGATGGGACCTCTTTGTGGACGGTAACACATTCAGAAGATTTTGCAAAAGGCTTTAATGGCTTAATAGGGAACTCAAATGCTATTGGCGAAGCTTTCCATATAACAAACGACGAATGGTTAACATGGAATCAGATTTATGCTCATGTAGCAAATGCAGCTGGTATAGAACTCCAAGCCGTTCATGTAACTACCGATTTTATTAATAACATTATTCCAGGTCAAAAAGATGGCCTTTGGGGTGATAAATCCCATTGTGGATTGTTTGATAATTCTAAAATTAAACGTTTTGTTCCTGATTATACCGCAACTATTCCATTTTCGGAAGGCATAAAAAAAACGTTACGATGGTTTGAAGCCGATCCGAAAAGAATGATTATTAAAGAAGAAACGAATGCAATGATGGATAAGATATTGAAAGCATATGGCACTATTTAAACATCGATAAACATTTTTCTTCCTTCAAACTTATTTACCTACTAATTGCTCTAAAGCAGCATACATCCCATCAATTTCATCATTAGAAACACAGTATGGAGGCATCAGATAAAAAGTATTTCCTAACGGTCTAAATAAATAGCCAAGATCTAAACATTCCTTTTTAATATAGGTTGCAATGGAATTATAATATCCATCTTCTTCATCATTAACTATATCTACAGCAGCTATCGTACCTTTAACACGAAAGTTCTTTAGCCTTGGGTGATGGGCTATTTTAGCCATATTTTTTAAGTGAACAGGCTCTAAATTTTTAAATCTTTCTTCATTTTGTACTAGTAAATCCCATGATGCTAAACCCGCAGCACAACCTATTGGATTTCCGGTATAACTGTGGGCATGCCAGAATGTTTTTAAGGGATCATCCGTATTAAAAGTATTATATATATGATCACTACAAACTGTTGCTGCTAATGGAGTAAAACCTCCCGTAATTCCTTTGCTTAGACAAATTATATCAGGTTCAACTTGCGCTTTTAAACATGCAAAATAATCACCCGTTCTTCCAAAACCAGTCATCACTTCATCAAAGATAAGAAGAACATCAAATTGCCGATTTACCCAATGAATTTTTTGAATAAATTCTTCACTACACATTCGCATCCCTCCTGCACCTTGAATTAATGGCTCCATGATTATACCGGCATATTTAGAAGGATTAACATCAAGGAGTTCTTCTAATTTTTCAATAACGGCATCTTCTTTTGTTGCCCTTTCTATATCACCATCCCAAGTTTCTGGAAAAGGTATTACCTCAACATCAAACATAAGATCATTAAAGGTATCAGCAAAGAAATTCCCACGCTCTCCTACCGACATTGCTCCTAAGGTATCACCATGATAAGCACCATCAAAACAGATGAAGGTAGTTCTATTCTCACCAACATTCTGCCAATATTGATAAGACACCTTTAATGCCACCTCAATGGCCGTAGACCCATTATCTGAATAGAATACTCTATTTAAATTTTTTGGGAGCTTAGAAGTGATTTTTTCCGCTAATTTCTCTGCAGGTTCATGCGTAAACCCTGCAAATATCACATGCTCTAGTTTCTGGGCTTGCTCATAAATAGCCTTGGCAATAACGGGATTCCCATGACCATGTAAATTAACCCACCAACTTGATATGCAGTCAAGCACTTTTCTACCGTCTTCAAGAGTAAGGTAAGCCCCTTTACCAGAAATAACTTTTAATGGATCAGGACTCCCTTTTAAAATAGTAAATGGCTGCCAAATATTTTTATGTGTCATTATTTTTCTAAGCTAACTAACTGACTGAAAGCACTTTGCAATGTTTTTCTATTTATTGATGTAAAATATCCAACCTCATAAATTGATAGCCCTCCAAAATGACGAAGCGTCTCTCTATTGCTATCATGATAAGTGCCTGATAAAATCACCCCAAAAACAGTTATATTTCGATCTCTAAGTGCTTTCAAGGATAATAGTGTGTGATTAAGCGTTCCAAGTCCACTCTTAGCAACTAACAGAACAGGTAAGCCTAAATGATCAATAAGATCTAACATAGTATGCTGCCAATTTATAGGAACAAGCAATCCTCCGGCTCCTTCTACAATCATATGTCTTGTGGTAAATTGGGGCAAACTAAAATCATTAAGCCCTATAGATACGCCATCAATATCTGCAGATGCATGAGGACTCATCGGTGCCGTTAACCTCCATCGTTCCTCAATTATCTTAGAATCATCCACTTCAGACACCCTTTGGACAAATTCAGAATCTGTCTCCTCATCAAGTCCCGATTGAATAGGTTTCCAATAGGTTGCATCAAGACTAGACATCAGCATTGCAGAAACAAGAGATTTACCAATACCTGTATCGGTACCAGCAACAAAAAACTGTTTAGGTATTTCAATCATATCATATCTTTTTTCGCAGCTAAATAAACTACATGCCATTTAACAGATATAGGACTAATTGTACTATCCCAATAATTAGTTAATAGCTTTATCTGCTTGCTATTAAGTGATTTGCCTGTCAATGAATAAGCAGCTCCAATCTCTTTTAGATGCCTGAAAAAATCTAAGGACTTTCGGAATTTTTGATGAAGATCATGTTCATAATAATCGATTTGAAATGGACCAAGTGATAACTTAACGATCATTTCCTCCACTTCAGGTAATGAATTCGCTGTGTAAGGTAATCCTAATTCAAGACATTTTTCATACCATTCAATAAAACTATTACTACCTGGAAAAGTTACCAGTAATAACCCACCAGGTAAAAGGAGTTTACCTAACTTTTCAAGACCTAAAGCAGGATCGGAAAACCATTGAACTGCAAAATTACTCACTATACAAGAAAATTTCGGATCTGATTCAATCAACTGATCAACATCAAGAATTTGATATTCCAGATTGCTCTTAGTTCCAATTCTCTCTTTGGTAAATGAGAGCATATGATCTGAAATATCTGTTATTACTACATCTCTTGCAGGAAATTCAGAGATTATTTTTTCAGTCAAAATACCAGTTCCACATCCAATTTCTAAAATAGGGCCCTGGGGAATAATATCTTTCCAAGGACGTATGGATGCAACCAGACCATCTGCAACTTTTCGTTGAATATCTGCTTTTTGATGATAGTTTTTTACTGAACGCCCAAACGAATGAGCAATATGTTTACTGGAAGATTTACTAATTCGCATACTTACCTTAAAATAGGAAGTACCTTACTCAGATACGACCAACAATTTGACGAATTTGTAATTGGTAATGCATGTCCATAGCCCTGATATTCCATGAATTCAGTAACCTTAAGATGCTCAATTAACTCATTAGTCTTTTGCTTTGCAATAATCTGATCTTCTAACCCAGAAACAACTATTTTTTGGATATTAAACGCTTCTGAATATGTAAAATTTGTTTTATTTAAATCTTGTAAATCACTTTCTAACAATGATTTATCAATTATTTTTGGACTAGATGTTGTTGGAGAGTATGGATAAAAACAATTATTATAAAATGCATTTAAAACAGCATAAGGTTTTGTTTGAAATTGAACATGCATTTTGTTGAGCACTTTCAATTCTTTTTTTCTCTCAAAACGATCTTCAGAAAGAAACTCATTAAATCCATTAAAAATCACTAAATAATCACAGCTACCAATTTTTTCTTTTGGGCACCAATGTAAGCCATACGAATGGGTGAATATAATTTTGATTGACGATTCACTTGAAAATATAGGCTCATACGGCTTTTCAAAGTACCCTCTATTTGCAGCTTTAAAAAGAATCGAAGCGGGGAACTCTGCTTTTAATCTATCCCAGAACTTTCCATTAAATCCCCATCCATGGTAGGCATGAATTTCAATCATTTGACCAATTATTTAACGTCTTAATCAAATATTTAACTTGTTCTTTTGTATGTAGTGCAGTAAATGTTATCCGTAGTCGCGACGCACCTTTTTCAACTGTAGGAGGCCGTATAGATGATACCCATAATCCATTGTCTTGTAGATGCTTTGATAGTTTTAAAGTTTTCAATTCTGAACCTATTACTATGGGGATAATTTGTGATTCTGAATGTAATATCTCATATGAATGTTTTAAATCTGATTTAAATAATCGAATTAAATCAAACAAATGCATTCGCTCTTTATTCATTGTTGGTATAAGGTCTAAAGCGGCATCTAATCCACCAATAACTGCAGGAGGTAAAGCGGTAGTATAAATAAAGCCTGCAGCAAAATTTATAAGATATTCTTTAATCAGTTTTGAGCAACCTATAAAAGCACCAAAACCTCCAAAAGATTTCCCAAAAGTACCGAGATTGAAATCAATACCATCTTTCATATAATTTAAACCTAATCCCCTATCACCAAGAACGCCTAGTGCGTGTGCATCGTCAGAATACAATAACGCATTGTATTTATTTGATAGCCCTATCAATTCGGTAAGAGCATTACAATCTCCATCCATACTAAATACTGTTTCAGTAAGTATCAAAACACGATTATAGCTAATACCTTTAGCATTCTCTAGTAATGATTCTAACTGTTTTACATCATTATGATGATACCTTTTAATGGTTGCCCTACTTAAGATTGCACCATTTACAAGGCTATTATGGCATTTTTTGTCCATTAAGATTAAAGAATTTCGGTCTACTATGGCTGATATAATTGACAGATTAGCTTGAAAACCAGAATTAAAGAGTAATGCAGACTCAAAGCCAAACGTAGAAGTAAGCTTTTCTTCTAAAGCAGAATGAATAGAATATGTACCTGATATTAATCGAGATGAAGATGATCCAGCACCATATTTTTCTAAAAATTCTTTGGATCTTTTAATAACCGCAGGGTGTGATGCAAGTCCTAGATAATCGTTTGAACAAAAATTGATGAATGTTTTTCCATCGATTTCTATTTCAGCGTTATTTAAAGAATTTTCAATTGAAGTAAGACTTCGTAAACGATGATCACTAATACGTTGATCTAACGCTTTTTGTATAAATGAGTACTTTATTTCTTTATCAATCACCTTTAATTATTTGATGATGTCCAGGTAGAATCACTTTCAAATGTTCTACCCATAGCTCTAAATTGTCGTACAAAAGGTAATTTTTTTCGAACACGTGGAGCAAACTGGTTGTACTCTATCATAAACAATCTTCGAGTATCTGGATCGTAGTAGGTAAAATTAACAAATGGTCCACCCATCGCGCCATTAATCATGTGCCAAGTCCCTAAAGTTTCATAAGCAAATAATCTTCCTTTCTGAAATGTTGTAGTCTCCACGGGGCGTCTATATTCTGTAGAAACATACATGTTGTCTCTACTTCCTTTTATATGTTGTTGCATTAAACTATCACGAGTATCATTTATCCAATCGTTATCCAAAAAATTAATGTGGTTCACATTATCTTTCCACCAAATCCAGATTCTGCGCTCATTATCGGGTAACAATCGACGATATGTTTGAAAGTTGGTTGTATCTACTCCCTTTGAGTAATCGTGTTGAAAACGAATCATAAAACCTTGTTCCATCCAAAGATAATCAGAGAATTGTGTTTGTTCCTTTTTTTCATAAACATCATAGTGCCAACGTATTAATTCTTTTTCCATAGCACTCGATAACAGAGATTTTTCTGTGTTCATTATTTTATTTGCTAATAATGAATCAGAAGTACTGGTCAAAATCATTACATATTGATCTTTATACCATTGATCTTCTACAGGAAAAGCAAAACTATCGCCTGATCTAACTTTGGCTTTTGTTCCGTCGTCTAAAAAAGCTCTTATTTGACGCCCAACATTTGTTTCTTCATCTAATGCTGCTACAAATATGATGTTTTTATTCTTTCTGATTCGATCTAATTGGCTTCTAGATCGAATTGGCATGAAAGATAGATCATAGTTAGGTTCTGGATTAGGCAAGGTATAAATGAGTTTACCAAAAGTATTTCTTACAGCATCAGCTGTAGCGCTTTCCCATTTAGATGAATCCATAACTACAATAAATTCTCTAGGACTACCCTTTGCAGTTTCTCTGAAGTCTCCCTCACAAGCAATGGTTGTTACTATTAATAAAACAAACAATAGATTTCTAATTTGCTGCATGACTTATATTTTTAGTACCCGTATTTTAATGAATGAACAAAGCTAAAGACGTTTTCTTTCCAGTTTTGTTTTGGATAATCTTCTTTTATTTGATTTATAAGTGCACTTCCCACGATAAATCCATCAGCATATTTTGAAATTTCTTGGGAATCATTATAAGATTTTATTCCAAAACCAATCATTACTGGATTACTTACAATATTTTCTCTAACTCTTAAAATAAATTGATTTACAGATTGGGTAACTTCTTCACCGCTTCTAGCTCCTGTAACACCTGTTACCGATACACAATACACAAAACCGCCTGATTTTTTATCTGCTAATTCCATTCTTGCATCTGTTGTGTTTGGCGCAACTAAGTAAATTATAGGTATACCTACATTAGTAGCTTCTTGTTCAATTAACCCTCCTTCTTCTACGGGTATATCAGGTAAAATAAATCCATCTACACCAACCTCTTTAGCACGTTTGCAAAATTTTGCAACACCATATTTCAGTACTGGATTCATATACCCCATCAAAATGATAGGTATGTCTGATTTCTCTCGAATACTAGACACCATCTCCATGATTTTTTCTATATTAATACCATTACCTATGGCTATATCACTTGAATATTGGATGGTTGGCCCGTCAGCTAAAGGGTCACTAAATGGCATTCCAAGCTCAATCATATCAGCTCCTTGTTTCTCAAAACCAAGTACTAAATCTACCGTTGATTCAAGATCTGGATAACCTGCTGTTATGAATAAGCTCATTAATTTTTCATTCGCTCCTTTCTCTTCAAACTTTTTTTGGATTCTATTCATTGTGCTTAAAGATTTTCAGAAATGGTCTTCATGTCTTTATCTCCACGACCTGAACAATTTAGAATAACAATCTGATCTTCTGTAGTATTAGGCATTAAATATTCTAACCATGCAAATGCATGAGCAGTTTCTAATGCTGGTATAATCCCTTCTTTTTGAGACAAAAGCTTTACAGCATCCATAGCTTCATCATCGGTAACTGCATGATATTGTACTCTTCCAGAATCATGTAGATAAGAATGTTCTGGTCCAATACCAGGATAATCTAAACCAGCTGATATGGAGTGTGCTAATTCAATTTGCCCATTTTGATCATGAAGTAAATAACTTAATGAGCCATGTAAAATTCCTGGTGTTCCTTTTGTGATGGTAGCTGCTGTTTGACCAGAATTAACCCCATATCCAGCTGCCTCAACTCCTATTATTTGAACTTCATCATCCATGAAAGGATAAAATATACCCAATGCATTTGAACCACCCCCAACACAAGCAATTAAATAATCAGGAAGTCTTCCTTCTTTTTCTAAAATTTGGTTTTTGGTTTCATCACCGATTATTCTGTGAAAATTTCTAACCATCATCGGATAAGGATGAGGGCCAACAACAGACCCTATAATGTAGAATGTATCGTCAACATTGGTCACCCAATCACGAATGGCTTCATTGGTTGCATCTTTTAATGTTTGTGATCCACTAGTGACAGGCCTTACTTCAGCTCCCATCAATTGCATACGATCTACATTCAATTTCTGTCGAACCGTATCTTCTGCTCCCATGTAAACAATACACTGCATTCCAAACTTTGCACAAGCCGTAGCAGTTGCTACACCATGTTGACCTGCACCTGTTTCAGCAATTATTCTAGTTTTACCCATTCTTCTAGCTAGCAAAATCTGCCCTATTGCATTATTTATTTTATGCGCTCCTGTATGACATAAATCTTCTCTTTTCAGATATATTTTTGCCTTACCATAATGCTCTGTAAGCTTATCAGCAAAAGTTAGCTTCGTAGGTCGACCTACATATTCTTCCAACAATTCATGATATTCATTTAAAAATTCAGGATCATTTTGTGCTTTTTTATATTCCTCTTCTAAAGCAGTAATTGCTGGGATTAAGATTTCTGGTACAAATTTCCCACCATAATCTCCAAAATAACCGCGGTCGTTTGGTTGATTATATAATGATTTGATTTTTTCTACTTGCATATGTTGTTGTTCAAAACGTTAAAAAGCAAACACAAAGTTATTATACTTAGTGTTTACAGTATACCATTCTTTAAATTATACTTTATATGACTTCATATGAGTCATCAATAGTTCAATTTTTTCAAAATCTTTTAATCCAGGTTCTTCTTCTACACCGCTGTTTACATCAATAGCATAGGGTTTTACTCTATCTATTGCATCTAATGAATTTTCAGGGGTTAACCCTCCTGCTAAGAAATAAGGGGTATCGATATTAAGGTTATCCAATAAGCTCCAGTTAAATGTTTTACCGGTACCTCCAAATGCTCCTTCATGACTAGTATCGAACAAAAAGAATTTCACTACTTCTGAATATAACGTAACATTCTCTTCAATCTCGGTTGGAGTTGAGGCTTCATTTAAATGAATAACTTTTATAATTGGTTTTTCAATGAGCTGACAATATTCTACGGTTTCCTGTCCATGCAATTGTACATAATCAATACCTGAAAACTTAGCTAGAATATTCACATCATCTAATGGTTGATCCATAAACACTCCTATTTTTTCTGGTCCTTCCACCCAATTGATGATGGCGCCAGCTTTCTCTGGATCTATATAACGTTTACTTTCTTTAGTAAAAATAAATCCTAAGTAATCTACCATTGCACCTGACGCAAACCTAGCATCTTCCAAATTGGTAATGCCACATATTTTTACTTTGGTTTGATCATTCATCCGTGAATATCCTCTCAAATTCAATGTTACCGAGCTCTATTAGTTTAGAAACGGCTTCTCCTGGATCGCTTTGTCTCATAAAAAACTCACCGATTAATACAGCATCAATTTCTTCTTTATGCAATAGTGCAATATCTTTTTCATTCGAAATTCCACTTTCAGAGACTAAAATTGTGCCTTTAGGAGCCTGTTTTAAAATTGCGTTTCCACGATGCACGTCTACTTCAAAGGTATGTAAATCTCGATTGTTAACACCCAAAATCTCAACTCTTTCAAATGGAACACGCTCAAAATCATGTATATTATAGCATTCAACAAGTTGATCGAGATCAAATTCTTGACCTGCTGCTAAAAGTTCATCTAGTTGAGCATCCGATACAATATCCATAATGATTAAAAATGCATCCGCACCAAAAGCACGAGCTTCTTTCACTTGATATGGATCAATGATAAAATCTTTTCTCAATACTGGGAGTTCCACTTCCTTAGCAATGTCTGACAAAAATGTTAAATGCCCTTTAAAAAAAGGAACATCAGTCAATACAGATAGAGCAGACGCCCCACCACGTTCATATCGGAGTGCAATATCAATTGGGTTGAAATCAGCACGGATTATTCCTTTTGATGGAGAAGCTTTTTTCACTTCTGCAATTACTGAAACACCGGGATTTTTTAGTGCATTTTTAAACGATATTCTATTTTTTTCAAATCCTTCTAAAGATTGAAGTTCATGGAAACTAACTTCATTCATCCTTTTTTTAAGATCGTACGAGGTTTGAACTACTATTTTATCAAGAATCGTTTTCATTCTAAACGTTAAGAGTTACCTCCTTATAACTTTCAAACAATTTACGGGCTTTTCCAGATTCAAGACTTTCGATTGCCATTTTCTTTGCTTCATTTAAACCATCTACTTTTCCTGATGCATGAATACCAAATGCTGCATTCAATACAATAATTTCCTGTTGAGCTTTGGTGGATGTATTATTTAGTATATTCTGAAAAATTTGGGCATTTTGAAGAGCATCACCCCCAATTAGATCAGCCATTGATTGATAACTTAGACCTAGAGATTCTGGGTCGAACAAAATGGGCATGAATATTACATTATCTGTTAACTCAAAAATATCAGCTTTGGAAGTTAAACTTAATTCATCTAATCCATCGTGAGAATTAAAAGTATATGCGAATTCTGTACATAAATTTGCAAGGATTTGTGCCATTTTCTCTGCGACTTCTTTGCTAAAAGCACCTATTACATATCGTTTGACTGCTGCTGGATTACACAATGGCCCTAGGATATTAAAAAATGTTCTGAAACCTAAGGCACGGCGAGCAGGCATCACATATTTCATGGAGGGATGAAACATAGGGGCATACATAAATGCGATACCTACTTCATTAAATGCTTTTTCAACCTGTTTTGCATTAAGTTCTATTTTTGCTCCTAATGCCTCTAAAACATCTGCACTACCACATTTACTAGAGGCACTTCTATTATTATGTTTAATTACAGGAATACCTGCAGCTGCAACAACAAATGAAGAAATGGTTGAAATATTGAAGGTACCTGATTTATCTCCACCTGTTCCAACAAGATCTATCGCTCCTTCAACATCAATATTTACCTTAATTGACTTTTCGCGCATTACTTTTACAAAAGCCGTTAACTCTTGATGAGTTTCTCCTTTTATTCGCAGAGCCGTTAAAAAACTTGCTATTTGTTCATTAGGAATAACTCCAGACATAATTTGTTGCAGTGCCGATTCAGCGATTTCGGGTGATAAATCTTCCGAGAATGAAAGTTGTTCTAGTATCTCTTTAAAATCCATTATTGATGCACCCAATTTGAAATCATTTTTGGTCCTTCAGTAGTCAAAATACTTTCAGGGTGAAATTGAATACCTTCTATTGGAAGCTCTTTGTGACGAACACCCATTATTACATCTCCTGTTTTCGCGGTAATTTTTAGAATATCTGGAATTGATAAAGGATCTAATACTAGGGAATGATATCTAGTAGCAATAAAATGCTCTTCTACATTATGGAAAATGGATTCTCCATCATGATCTACGTTTGAAACTTTACCATGCATTAAGCTTGGAGCATGCACCACATCTGCACCAAATACTTCACCAATTGCTTGATGACCCAAGCAGACACCCAAAATCGGTATATCTTTTCCTAATTCCCTAATCACATCTTTAGTAACTCCTGCATCTTCAGGTCTTCCTGGTCCGGGTGAAATTAGAATTTTTGAAGGTTTCAATGCGTGTATTTCGCTCATTGACAATACATCATTTCTAATAACCTTGTAATCATTCCCTTCGGAAGCAATCAAATGTACTAGATTGTATGTGAACGAATCGTAATTATCGATAACCAAGATCATTTAAAACTCCTTACAATTCCAGAAACCTCACGAATGGGTTCCATTACTTGTTCAGCGCGTATTCTAGCCTTTCTCCCTCCCTCGGCCAATACGTCTTTTACATAGTCTAAATCTTGTTCAAGTTTTTTTCTTTTCTCTAGGGCATCGCCGAAATACTCTTTTATAAATGAAAGTAAATCATTTTTTGCGTGGCCATACCCATAACCACCTGCTCGATATTTACTAGCTATTTCGCTTTTTTGATCTTCAGATGCAAAAAGTTTGATAAGTGCAAAAACAGTATCCGTATCTGGATCTTTGGGAGCCTCAAGAGGTGTTGAATCTGTTTTAATGGACATTATCGTTTTTTTAAGAGGTTTTCCTTCTCCAAAAATTGGAATCGTATTACCATAACTTTTGCTCATTTTTCTACCATCTGTTCCTGGAACAATGGCCACAGATTTTACAATATATTCTTCTGGAATCACTAAAAACTCGCCTTCATAAGTTCTATTAAATTTACCAGCTAAGTCTCGACATATTTCAATATTTTGTTTTTGATCTTCACCAACAGGCACAATATTAGAGTGATAGATTAGAATATCGGCTGCCTGAAGTACTGGGTAAGTAAATAATCCAATATTAGGACTAAGACCAGCAGCTATTTTATCCTTGTAAGACACTCCTTTTTCCATCAAACTTACAGGGGTTAAGGTGCCTAACATCCATGCTAACTCTACCACTTGTGGAACATCCGATTGTGCAAAGAATGTTGCTTTTTCTGGATCTAATCCAAGTGCCAAGTAATCTAAGGTAACATCAATGGTATTGCGATAAAGGTTGTCCCCATTTTTTAGAGTAGTTAATGAATGATAGTTTGCAATAAAATAAAATGCATCTCCTTGTTCTTGCATTTCAATATGCTGCCGGATAGCTCCAAAATAATTTCCAATATGAAGTTTCCCAGAAGGTTGAATTCCCGATAAAATAGTTGTCTTTTTTTTCATTGTATTTCTAATGCAATGCTAAGAGCTTGAATTAAGGCTCCAGCTTTATTTTGAGTTTCTTCAAATTCTTTTTGGGGATCGCTACCAGCAACGATTCCAGCACCAGCTTGAATATATACTTTGTTGTTAGTTACAACCATAGTTCTAATTGCTATGCATGTATCCATGTTGCCTGAAAAATCAAAATACCCTACTGCACCGGCATAAACACCTCGTTTTGTGGGTTCAAATTCATCAATGATTTCCATTGCTCGAATTTTTGGGGCTCCACTTACTGTGCCTGCTGGAAAACATTGCATTAAGGCATCAACAGAAGTATACGATTTCTTCAAAATACCTTCTACTTCACTCACTATATGCATAACATGGGAATATCGTTCTATAATATGATCTCGGATCACTTGTACAGTTCCTGCTTCGCACACTCTTGATAAATCATTTCGACCCAAATCTACTAACATTACATGTTCTGCAAGTTCTTTGGGATCGGCAAGCAAATCATTCTCAAATGCAAGATCCTCATTATGAGTAGCACCCCTAGGTCTAGTACCAGCAATAGGTAGGACTTTTACTTTTTGATCTTGTACACTTACAAGAACTTCGGGCGAAGAGCCTACAATTTGGAATTCATCAAAATCTAAAAAAAACAGATAAGGAGAAGGATTTACCATACGAAGAGCTCTGTACAACATAAATGCGTCTCCTTCCATATTTGCATCAAAACGCTGGGAAAGAACAACTTGAAAAATATCACCCTCAAAAATGTAATCTTTACTTTTTTGAACCATATTATTGAAATAAGATTCTTCCATATTAGAAGACAAACTTTCGGGATGAATTTTAAATGATCGTTTTTCAGCTTTAATGTTTGATGCTACAGTCTCCATTCGATCTATGGCTCTAATAGCATCTTCATATGACGCTTCTATATCTGAATCCTCTTCAATAAAAACAGTTTTTATTAGTACTACCTGGTGCTTCACATGATCAAAAGCATAAATTTCATCGTAAAAAGACCAAATTGCATCAGGTAAATTCAAGTCATCAGAAGGTATATTTGGTAAGTACTCTACTAATCTAAATGTATCGTACGATGAAAAGCCAACAGCACCTCCTGTTAATTTAGGTAAATCAGGTAAATAAGGTTCAGAAAAAGCACTTGTTAAATTTTTTAGAACGTCGAAATAATTCGTTTCAAATTTTTCAACGTTGCCCTGCTTGTCAGTAAGAGTTGTTGTTCCGTTATAGGTCAATACTTGATAGGGGTTACATCCGATAAATGAATATCGTGCAAGTTGTTCCCCTCCTTCTACAGATTCTAACAGAAACGGAAATGTTGCCCCCTCCCTAATATTCATAAATAATGAAACAGGAGTTAATACATCTGCTAATAACCTTTTATAAACTGGGATAGCCGTATAGGTTTTAGCGAGTGAGTAAAAAGTTTGTTTATTCAATGTATAATATATTTTTTGAATCCACTATCCAAAGAGTGAAGTTCAAAAAAAAACCCACTCTCTATTGAACAGCGGGAATCGTATCAATTTATTTAAGACAAAATTAACAAAAATTACCCGCTGTATTTAAAAAAGACAGCCACCACCATGTTATAATATTTTGTACCTTTTGAATCATAAATTTTAATATAAAAGTGCACTTTTCTAAAAGCAACGAATATTTAGAAACAATTTTAATTTATAAATTTCGTTCAGTGGCTTTGAAAGAAAACCTGCAACTAAACAATTCATAATTCCGCAATTAAATCGTTTTGAGACCTTTAAAACACTCTGCTTTATTTTTGTTTTTATTACCACTGTTTTATGTGCATTGTGATACTTCAATTCCTCAAGCTGTTACCTCAAATCAATCATCAATCTTATCTATTGATGTCACCCCATCATTCGTTCAGTTTACGTTACAGGATGATGGATATAAAGACACGACGCTAACCTTTGAAATCCAAACAGAAATTTCTGTTCTAGGAAGTTCAGAGATATCAGATTATGTAGTAAAAAAAAGTTCTACAAGGGAAACTATAGCATCTGGAACACTAGCTAATACTGAAGATAATTTTTACATCGCATCATTTGATTTAAATACTTCGACTACTCAAATACAAGATTACATAGTGCAAGTTTCCGTTTATGATGAATATGGAAATTTTAACTCTGCGGAATATAATATCGAATTAATTGGTTTTTCCAATGCGAAGCCTCAAATCCTTATGGTCGAAAATCCCTTAGAAGTAAACCGACCGGAAAGTGGACAATTCAATACAATTTTCACCGCAAAAGTAACCGACCAAGATGGACAAGAGACTATAGATCGAGTATTAGTACGCATTATAGATGTCTTTGGTGATGAGTTACCATCTAGCCCTTATCAAATGTTCGATGATGGTACCACATATAATGATACATTCGCTAATGATTCAGTATTTACAATTACATTTCCTATTCAGGCTAACTCTGAACGAACAACTGAATCTTATAACATTGAATATTATGCCATAGATCAAGGCGGTATTCATAGCGACACAACAACTACGACTTTTAAAATCACAAATAATCAGTGAAAATTTTTATTCAATTCGTAATTTTGCTAGTACCTAGCACAATTTTTGCACAATTTACAGGCCAAATTTCTTCAGAATTTAATTCAATAAGACAAAACGGAGTAACTTCTATTGCTGCTACTGGTGATACTGTTTGGATAAGTCCATCACTAAATAGAAACATCAATAATTCACCAGAATGGTTCCGCCCAGTTGGTATTGATTTTATTGATGAAAGTAACGCTAGAGTCTTTTCTTTGGATGTTAATAGAGATACCGTGGTAGCTGGACTTGGGTTCATATCCGAGACTCTTGCTGGACTTCAACCCGCAGGATTTGGGTACTATTTTTCAGTAGATGGTGGAAATTCTTGGCGGTTCAGCGATTTTCTCTTAGACTTATCCGTAGATGAAGACACTACTTTCCTATACGGGGGCAATACATATGTTCGGAAGCGAATAATAGTTCCAGAACAATCTCCACCATATAATACAGTATTTCGAGGAGATGTTGTGTTTTCTGCAAATTGGGCCTCAGGGCTTTTGAGAAGTACCGATTTTGGTGATTCTTGGGAAAGAGTTGTTCTTCCTCCATTTGGAGTTTCTGAATTAACCCCAGAAAACAACGATTATTTCTGGCAAGATTGTTTAGTTACAAGCTCTAACCCATGTGAACCCGTAAATATATATAATAGCGTAAGGGATGATAATCTTAAAGGGTTTTCAGTTTTAATTGATTCAAAAAATCGTGTATGGTATGGTAGTGCAGGTGGCATTAATATTTCAAATAATGCATTAACTGCTCCCATTGATAGTATTAGATGGCGTAATGTAGGTTTTGATAATTCAAATAAAGGACTACTTGCCAGATGGATTATTGAAATAAAAGAAGATATTTCAACAGGCAGAGTTTGGATGACAAATTGGAAAGCAGAAGGAACGGGTTCTCCCTTTGAAGGACTTGATAGGAATGGGATAGTATTTACTGAAGATGGAGGTTATACTTTTAAAAGAAGGTTAATTGACCGTAGAATTTCAGCTATTACATTTAAGGATGGTTATGTTTTTGCTGGTGGTGATGATGGATTATTTATTTCTTCTGATGGTGGAGATTCATGGATTCAAAGTCCGCAAATACGATCTGCTAATACGTTTTTAAAAAATTCAACAAGATTTAATGGGGCAACCACTAGTACAAATCGAATATGGATTGGTACCACAGATGGATTAATCTCAACGGATGATTTTGGTAAAACTTGGGAAATAACAAGAGTAAATTTCCCTTTATCAGGAGGAAATACATATTCGCCAAATGCAAAATCGGTCTTAACTTATGCTTATCCTAACCCTTATTCACCAAATGAGCATGAAATAGTACGAATACGATACGATGTTACAAAAGAGGGTAATGTAAAAGTAAGAATCTTTGATTTTGGAATGAACTTAGTTCGAGATATTGAAAATACATACCGCTTGGAAGGATCTTATGAATCAATATGGGATGGAATGGATAATCTTGGTAGAAAAGTAGCTAATGGCCCTTACTTTTACATTATTGAAACAAAAAACAAAACTATAGATGGAAAAATCCTCCTAATCGAATGACAAAAAGTACTCTTACATTTCTACTCGTTACATTTCTGTTAACACTATCTACATCAGCATTTTCACAATATGGAGGAACCGCTGGTGCTAGCTTAAGTCTCGGTTATGGTCCAAGAGGTATGGCCGTTTCAAACGCTATGACCGCCTCTACATTTGATGGGATTTATCCTTATTACAACCCTGCATTAGCAGCCCAGAAATTAAATGGTAACCAACTTGATATGTCAGTATCTACCTTAGATTTTGATAGAGTTTATCAGACATTTGGTTCTACCTTCCAATTGCCTCCCAATGCGGGAATTTCTATTGGTATAATTAGAAGTGGAGTCAACGATTTTAGCGAAAGATCTGAAAGCGGTTATCCACTTGGTACTTTTGATATTGCAGAGTATCAGATCAATACGTCATTTGGATTACGCTTTAGCGATCGTTTTCAAGCTGGGATTAGTTTTAAACTTAATTATGCCAACTACCACAAAGAACTAAATTCTACCACAGCGGTTGGTGTTGATCTTGGGTTTCTTTATAAATTTGGAAACCACCTGAATGTTGCTGTAGCGATTCAAGATATGTTCGCAAATTATACATGGAATTCTGGCGATTTATACAACCAATCACAATCCAGAAATGTGGTTAATAATTTTCCAATTCGCTATAAATGGGCATTCTCATATGAACGACGAAAATATGCATTACAAGCAGAATATGAACTAAAAACATTTGAAAGTGAAATTAATAATTATGAAACATTTATTGATAGTGATGGAAACCCTGCCCAAATAAGTAGAATAAGTTCGGTTAATTCAAATACAGGAGCGTTAAAATTTGGTGGTACATGGCATGCCCATGAGCGATTTTCTTTGCGAGCAGGCTACAGAATAACGGATTCTGATGAATCCGACAGTGGATCTTTTAGTAGTGGCTTTTCTATCCATTTACCTTTTGATACTTTTTCCCCATCTTTTGATTATGCCTTTGTTTCAGAACCATATGGTATTTCTAATATCCATGTGTATGCCTTACGTTTAAATTTATGAAATTAACGATTACATTTTTATTCCTTGTATTTGTATTTAGTCAACTAAATGCACAGTCAAGTGGAATACAATTTTTGGAAATTGGTCCAACAGCAGCTGAATTATCACTTTCTGGGGCCGCGGTTGCAACACCTAATGGCGCTTCATCTATTTATACAAATCCATCATTACTTGTACTTCAAGATCGCCCTTCTTTAAGCTTTGGCTATACAAATTGGATTTTGGATACAAAAAATTTGTTTGGCGGTATTAATTTAAAAAGTGGAAATAGAGCTTTTGCATTTTCATTTTATACATCAGGAATATCAGGCTTTGAACAAAGGAATAATCCTGGTGAGTCAAATGGTGACTTTAGCATCCAATATTTATCAATATCTGGTGCATATGCTATTAATTTAAAAGGAATTAATGTCGGTTTCTCGACTCAGTTTTTAACCGAAGATATTTACCCATTTAGAGCTACGGGTTATGCATTTAATTTTGGAATATCTACTTCTTTATCAAACGGAGGTATTAGATTGGGTTCTTCAATCCTGAATATAGGTACAATGGAAAAATTAGATGAAACTGCAACAATACTTCCATCTACTTTTAATCTAGGAATCGCTGTTGATGTTTTAGAATTTACCCATAAAAAAAATCCTGAACTACCGATTCTTTTTACCTTAATGGGAGATTTTGTACAACCCATAGAATCTATTTCTAGTAATGAGGAGGATTTTATACCTATCAAATCATACTTTAATGTTGGTTTAGAGCTATTAGTATCTCAGATTGTTAAAATCAATATAGGGTATAGAACTCAACAAAATGTTCGACCTATGTCTTATGGTATAGGTTTTATCGCTGAAAAAGTATCATTTGATTATGCAATTATTCCTTTCAATACAGGCTTTGGAACAGTACATTCTATTGGACTTCAATATGAATTGTAGATACTATTAAATCTGAATGACACCTCATTCAATTCACGAAATGTTCTCCCGTATAGGTTTGGGCTATAAACATGTGTTTGTGGTCCCATGTATTCGTTTCAATTATCCTAAAACAGATTATCTATATCTATTATATGCCTCTTTAATAGAAAAACACCCAAATATATATGTACATAGTACATCCGCTATAGGACATATTAAATTTTTATTAGCCCAACTTCTTGGCAAAAAACCAATACTCCATTATCATTGGCTTGAATTTCAAGATTATAAAGCACTTCTTGGAATGATATATAAGGTGAAAATAATATGGCTGTATACATTTTTTGGAGGGAAACTTGTTTGGACCATTCATAACATTAAACCACATAATGAAAGATGGTTGAATCTACATCTACGATTACATCGCTGGATGGCAAAAAAGGCACACATAATTCTGGTACATTCAGCATCTCAAGTACAGCTTGTAGCTAAAAAATATCGTGTTAAGGAACATAAAATCATAGTATTTCCTCACCCTACCTTTCCAAGTGAACAGATTGAAAAACAATTAGCTATTGATCTTTTAAATTCAAAATTTGAATTAAACATAGATCATAACTTAACTATTATAGGTTCTTTTGGTGCTATAAGTAACTATAAAAATCTGTTAGAGAATATTCGTATTCTAGATGAACTGAATTTTAAGGGCAAATATCTAATCTTTGGATATGTGAAAAAAGGGCAAAAAGAATTGCATGCTCAATTAATCCAGTTATCTAATAAACATACATGGTTAGTTTATAAACCAGGATTTGTTGAAGAAATTGATATACCTGTTATTATGAATTCTATAGATATCTGCCTTTTCAACTTTAAGGATATTAACACCTCAGGGGGCGTGGAATTAGCAAAATCGTATGATAAAAAAATGATATTACCTAGAAAAGGTACTCTTATCGATTTAAAACCTACACAAAGTGCTCACTTATTTTCTAATGAAGAAGAATTGAAATCTCATTTGAAACATTTATTGAATTAACTTTTGTCCAAATTAGCAACAAAAATAGTACATATTGTTACCGGCGATTTAGCTAGTAAAGGGCTTGGGTTTATCTTAACCATTTACTTGACTAGAATTTTAGGAACAGAAGGATTTGGAATGGTTACGGTAGCCATTGCCTTTGTTGGTTATTGTGTGTTTTTCGGAGATTTTGGATTATTTAGTATAGGTACAAGAGAAGTAGCAAAATCGCCTGAAAAAAGACACTTTCATCCGTTTGATATTCAGGTTTCTAGAATGCTATTAGCAACCAGTGTATTTTTTGTGGCGTGGATCATACTCCCCTATTTTTTTGAAGACCCAAAACAAATTGTTCTCACGCGACGATTTTTAATTGTTATGCTGATTCATGCATACCTAATCGAATGGTATTTTAATGGAATACAACGGTTTGAAATTAACGCCATCTCTCGTACGATACAGATGGCAATATATACTTTAGGCGCCATAATTTTTATTAAGGATTTCTCAGATATCCTTCATTTACCCATATTTTACGTTTCCGGATATTTTATATCCGCTGTACTATTAATAAGCTTGGCGTTTAAAAATAATGCATTTGCATATAAGAGTAGTTCTATTAAAACCTATATACATCTTTTTGGCACAACTTTTTCATTAGGTTTTGGATTATTATTTACGAATGTGATTCAGCTTTTACCTCCAATTATGATTGGTATTTTCATGTCTAAATCAGAAGCTGGATTATATGGAGCAGCATTTCGTTTAATTCTTATTGGCATGCTTCTAGATCGACTTTTTGTACAATTATTGATACCAAATCTTTCTAAACAATGGGTGGAAAATAAAGAACAAGCATTAGTAAATCTGGAACATACTAGCAGAATCATGTTAAGTGTTGGTGTACTTGTTTCTGTTTTTACCGCTATCGGAGCTGATGATTTCTCATCATTTCTTTTTGGTAAAGATTTTATAGCTTCTGCACCAATCATAATTTCACTGAGCTTATTCCTGTTTTTTACTTTTCAAAACAGTATGTTTTCTCACGGCTTAATAGCCGTTGGTAAAGATAGTGAATTTTTAAAAGCTGCAAGTTATGGAGGCATTATTGCAACTATCTTAATTGTATGTTCTTCGATATATTTAAATTCTGCTATGGTGGGATTTGCAGTAGCAATTAGCGAAATGATCATTGCGATGATTTGTTTTTATATGTTTAATAAAACATCATCATTTAACTATATACATCCTTTTTTAATAACCTTAATACTTGGTTTGATTGTGTATTTTGGTTCAACATTGTTCCCTATCATTCCCGCAATTAAAGCATGCATTGCCACTGTTATTTTATGTGGGAGCCTTTTACTCTTTAAGATTCTACGTGTTGATGATCTTAAATGGTTAACTACTATTTTAACTAAATGATACGATTATGTGTCGGAATATCGTCTCTAAATGCTGCATGGTGTAGTCTTTTTGATCAGCTAGGAGTTAACATTGAAAAAATTGATTTTTCATCCCCTCTTGAAAATAATTATTCTTGTTTAATAATTAATTCCACTCTAAATAATGAAAATAAAAAAGAAATTTACAGATATCTTGATGAGGGAAATGGAGGTGTCATTTTATGTGAAAATGTTCGATCCATCTTTGTTCATGAACAAATAAAATCCCATCATCCAATCTCTTTACCTCTTGATTATTCAAATGCTATCGAACAATATCATTTGGGTAATGGATTATTGTTTTCTATTTCTTTTAATCCTGACGTAGAATTTTCTTGCACAAAGTATAAAAGAAAGAGATTTCCGTTCAAAAAGGGTTGCCATCCAGATGAAATCGTAAGTTCAGTAAACCATGAGAATCTAAGATTAACTATCGAGATTCTAATTAAAAAACTTCATTTCCATCGAAATCTCCCTTATGTAAATAAGTGGCATTCACCATCAAGACAACCATTTTTTGCATTTAGAGTAGATACCGATTATGGCTCCCAAGATACAATAGATGAACTCTATAGCATATCTTCAACCTACCAAGTGCCTATTACTTGGTTTTTACATGTAAAAGCACATGAAGAATGGATGCACCATTTTAATTCCTTGGAAAAGCAGGAAATAGCATTACATGGCTATGAACATGGTACTTCTTCTAGTTATGAGCATATCATGAATAATATTCAGCAAGGAAAACAAATAATGACTGATGCTGGGCTAATCCCAGAAGGTTTTTGCGTTCCATATGCAATTTGGAATAAGAGTTTAGGCGATGTCTTAGCTACATTTAATTTTAAATACAGTTCTGAGTTTACTTTGGGTTATGACACTACTCCATTTCATCCGATTCATAACGAACATCAACATCCAACTTTACAAATTCCAATCCATCCTATTTGTACTGGAAGCCTGAATCGATTAAATGTACCTGAATCTGAAATGGGTCATTATTTTAAAAAAGTTCTAGATACAAAGATTAAGCAATTGCAGAATATTATTTTTTATCATCATCCCATGCAAAAGGGAACACAACTATGGAAAAGTATATTTGAGGAAGTAAATAAACTTAGATTAGCTACACTTACATTCACAGAGATCGCTAACTTTTGGGCACATCGTAAAGAGGCAAGCTTACATCTATATTTTGATAAAGCAACCTCAACCCTTACTTGTAAAGAAAACAGTTTTAATTATTTTCTAAATGTATCGGTAAATTTCCAAGAATATTTTTTGTTAAAAGCTTCAGAAGTACATAAACCACTTACAGATTTTAATTCTTTTCCCTCCCCAAAAATATCCTATCACACGAAAGAAATTCTTCAAGAATTAAATGGAAATCGATTTAAGCTTCTAAAAACTTCTATATTCGATTGGAAAAACAGAAAAAAATTATGAAGATCGGAATTGCTGCACCTTTAAGCCTTGCCTCTGTTAATGGAGGTGTACGTACACAGGTTTTGCAAACCGCACACCATTTACGGTTGCTAAATGTTGATTTAGAATTTATTCAATTCAATCAAGAGCATTTTAATTTTGATCTTGTTCATATTTTTGCCGCAAGTCCTGAAACTATTGGAATTGCACATCAAATAAAATCTAATGGTATTAAACTTGTCGTATCCCCTGTTTTTTATTCGAATAGAAACTCTTCGATTATATCATTATCGCTTTTTATTGAAAGAATGGCATCTTTTGTGGGACAAGGAATACGTTCAGATTTCGGAATCAAGTCTGAAATTTGTAGAAATGCCGATATGATTTTACCGAACACCCTCTCTGAGTTAAAATTAGTTCGTGATGGGCTAAAAGTAAATAGAGAAAAGCTTCAAATTATACCTAATGGAGTTGAATCAAGATTTAGAAGAGCCACACCCGATCATTTTATAAATACATATGGTTTAAAAGATTTTGTCTTATTTGTGGGTCAAGCGGGTGCCCCAAGAAAAAATGTAATCCAGTTATTAAAGTCAGCACCTAATATAAATTCTCAAATAGTAATAATTGGCGATTTTTATGACGATACTTACAGTAGAACGTGTTTAGAAATGGCAGAATCTGCACATAATGTTTTGCTATTAAATAGTATGGACCATAATGATCCATTACTAGAAAGCGCTTATGCTGCATGTAAAGTATTTTGTCTCCCCTCTTTGTACGAAACTCCAGGAATAGCTGCATTAGAAGCTGCATTAGCTGGTGCAAACATTGTTATAACAAAGCATGGTGGTACGAAAGAATATTTTGAAGACCTTGCTTTATATGTGGATCCAAATTCTACTCAAAATATTAGTACCACTGTTAACAATAGCTTACATAACAACCAGTCTGATCATTTATGTAAGCGGATCGTGGAGAACTATACTTGGGAGATAGTCGCTCAAAAAACTAAAGAAGTATACACACATTTACTCTAACTATTAATAAAGTAAATAGATATGATTATTCTAAACGAACTATGTCTTCTTTTTTTCTAGGAGCTTTTCTGTTGTCGTCCGATATAGTATCAATTAGTTTATTGTAGGGATCAACACCAACCGAAGTGGGCATTTCATTTACCGTAATCGTTAAGGTGTCTTGTATGGAATTAAATTTACGTTTTTCTAGATATAGAACTTTTTCCTCCCCTTCATCACCAGTACCAAAAACTCCAACTTCAATCCAATCACTCAATGGATAAGAACGTAAAGGAGTACGCCTACCTTCAATTTCTACATACAAACTATCTCCAGAATCATTTTTAAAAATGCGTTTACCTTGGTCATCCGTCTTATACTTCATCGTTCTAGTTACAAGGGTAACTTCATAATTATCTTTTTCTTTTTCCTCAAATTCTGCTTCTACAATACTATTTTCATACAAGGTAATTGTCTCAAACATATCAGTGATCAAGTATTGAAGAGAATCTGGAGTAACCTCTGCTATATAATTTTTGAATTCAGTAGCGGTGGTATAAGGTGCTTCTTGAAAAGCCACATCCTTTATATATCGACTTAACGCTTGATTAAAAATATCTTCACCTATATAATCACTCAATGCATATAACACTAATGAGCCTTTGTTATAATGAATGTATTGTTGATTTTCATTGTATATAAGAGGTTTTTCCTTGGTAGATTCAAATGTTCTTCCGGTTAAGTATCTATCTAACGCATCTTTCAAAAAAATGCGCATTTGGTCCGCTCCGTATTCCTTTTCTAACACTTTCAAAGAACTATATTCACTCAAACTTTCGCTCATTACAGTTGCACCTTGTACATTTGCTCCAATTACCTGATGAGCCCACCATTGATGAGCAATTTCATGAGAAGTTATACTAAAGGGATAATCAACTCCATCTTCATTGGTTTCATCAACATCGGCTATAAAACCAACCGACTCTGAATAAGGAATAGTATTGGCAAAGGATTGAGCAAAGCTACCGCTGGTTCGTGGAAATTCGATGATTCGAACTTGTTTATGTTGATAGGGGCTAAAATTTGCTGTGTAATAATCTAAAGAACTTTTGATAGAACGTATCATTCTTTCCACATTATAATCGTGCCCTTTGTGATAGTAGATTTCAATGGCTACATCATTCCAAGAATCTCTTTCTACTTCAAATTCTGCGGATATATATGAATAAAAATTTAAGATCGGACTGTCCATTTTATAATGAAAATAACGCCTCCCATTTTCTATCCATTCTTGTTGTAAATATCCAGGAGCAATCGCAATTTGATCGGGAGAAGTACTGATTATGGTCTCAAAGTCTATCCAATCAGAATCGTAAGAAATATAATTATTCATTAGAGAAGCACGATCTGTCTGAGGCATCATCCGCTCTCTTGGTGGTAATCCAAACTTCTCTCTAGATTCTTTTCCACTTAACTCCCCTTCTTTGTTATACCCTATACGAGGAAAGATACTGTTATTGATAAAAGTACCATTTGTTCGTATTGGAGAATTATTTTTTAAAAATTCATTCGGTTTATTAGAAACGGTAAAATCAAATTTTATAGAATCTCCAGGTTGTAGTGGATTGGTTAGTTGATAGATGTCTTAATTCATCGAATCATCTTCCATTGCTAATACATAATCACCATCAAAAGTAAATGTATATTCAAAACTTCCATGATCTATATGAATGCTATCTATAGCTACTGAAGTCTTATTCTTTAACGTGTAAGTGCCAGAAGCCTTAAAATCTCTAGTTTCTGGGAATAAATCTAAGTCCACATAAGTACTTACTATTCTAGGTTGTGGGATGTCTTTAAACTTTCCGTAATTAATTTCCCACTGGGCTAATGAAGCTTCTTGCTCTTTGGAAGATAAACGTTCATATTTTATGTTATTCGTGTACCAAATAAAGCTACCTAGTACTATAAATCCTATAAAAGAAAGAATAAAAATTGATCTTAGGATAGGATTGGCTCTTTGTTTTATGTCATTAAAGCGTTCTTTAATGGATTCTGGTAATCCTCTCCTAAAATAAGTCACTGAATATACACATAAAGCTACTACTAAAAGCAGCCAGTATAACTTGTAAGTATAATAAGATTCAAGAAAGTGCCCATATCCATTCATATCAGAATAAGGCGTTGGTGGAGCTTGATTAAATTTAAACAGTATTTGTTCAATACCTATAGTATCAAGGAAATTCATCCCAATTGAAATAACTAGAAGAATGAAAAAACCACTAAAATAATTTTTAAAGAAGCTATGAATGAATAAAGAAAACAAACCCCATATGATCACATGAATAAGTTTTATTGCATATAAATCAAAAAGATATAATCCTATTTCAAAGTTATAAAACTGACTATAGATTTGAACTCCGATACCAACCAACATAATTGTACCCAACAATAACGCTTGCATTTTCACCAAAGCAAAAAATTTGGATAAATAAATTACCCAATCAGGAATCGTGGTGGTGTGGATCAACTGATCCATGTTGTAATTACGACTTCTATGAAGTAGAATTCCAGCATAAAGAAAAGTGAGTAAATTTATAAATAGAGAAAAGAATGTTCCAGGTAATTCAAGCATTTGCCATGTAACAGGAAGGGTATCCGTTCCAAAAATTTCTCCACCTACTGATATCGTAAGTAGCGATATTAAAATCCCTAAAATCGAAATGATAATGAAAGGCCAACCTTTAACGATATATTTAAAATCAATTTGAGAGAGACTCCACGATCTTTTAAAGTTTTGAATAAAACCATTGTCGTATTCTACGTTAGGTAAATCTATAGATACAATACTTCCAAAATTCGATTTTGAAAATCGTTGTGGGGTTTGTTTTTTAAAAAAATTAAACGAAATAGGTTGTTGATTAAAACCAAATAAGAAATAAATGGCACTAAAAATTAATGATCCAATTCCAAACCACAGCGCCCTATTATACCATACAATTGAACCTAAAGGAAGAGTATTTTCATTTTGCTCGTAAACAGTCCAATATTCTGTGTAGTAACTTAATGCCTGTGAACCAAATGGATCCAAAAATGCACTAAGTATTTTATTATCCAAATCTACAGTAAGTACCTGAGCCATACTTTGAATAATTAGTAGCGCCAATACAGAAATAAATCCTACACTCACAATACGTGTTGCAATAACAACGGCAAATACTATTGCTCCGTAAAATAATAGATTAGGTAAAACAAAAACACTTAAAGACTGTACATATGCTTCTAATCGAAATGGGCCTAGTAAATCTGGATTGGTACCAGGTAAAAATGTTGCCAACATAATAGCTAGTGCTGTAACTAGAATAACCATTATTGTAACAGTAATACCAGCAAAGAATTTGGCAAATAAATACTCCCATTTTTTAAAAGAGTACGAATACATTAAAGAATGAACATCATATTTAAAATCACGACTTATCGTACCTCCAATTAAAGACGGTAGAAAAAAATAAATAAATAGATTTAATTCATTTAGAATACCATTAATCGCTATTGGAGAATTAACAATTCTTATAGAATTGATACTTACAGTTATACTCTCAAAAAAACCAGCAGCTGCAGCCATCGTGAATAAGGCAAGCAAAAACATCACCCCTGCATAGATATACAATAATGGTCGTTTAAACCAAGACCAAATTTCGAAGGAATAGATATGGAAAAACATTTTAATGCTCCTTAATAAGTGCAGGCTCATCATTTCTAAGCATCACGAAATAAAAATCCTCTAATTCAGGATTTTTTAACGAGAAAGTATCATCTGGTTGATTGGAATCATGTACTCGAATGTTGAGTGTGTTATCATCATTAAAATTCGAGGAGATTACATTAAATGATGCTTCATGAGCATCTAATTCATCCCTGATAATATTTTTTGTCCATATTTGACCTTGCAATGATTTAGTAGCTTCTTTTGGGGTAATATGAGAAAGAATTCTCCCACCATTCATTATGGCCATATCGGTACATAACTCTTTCACATCATCCACGATATGAGTTGAAAAGATGACAATATGGTTGGTTCCTATTTCCCTTAATACATTCAGAAATCTGTGCCGCTCTGCAGGATCCAGCCCAGCAGTAGGTTCATCAACAATAATTAGTTGTGGGTTATTCAGTAACAGCTGAGCGATACCAAAGCGTTGTTTCATCCCGCCAGAATAGCCAGCTACATGTTTGTTTCGAACATCAAGTAAATTTGTAACTTCAAGAGCGGTATTCACCATTTCTTGAATATCTTTTTTAATTTTTATTCCTTTAAGTTTTGCAAAATAAGTTAATAAATCCTCAGCGCTTACTTTCGGGTATACTCCAAAACTCTGTGGCAAATATCCTAATACTTCTCTTAATCTGGTTTTCTCTGTAAGTATATCAATATCATTAAATATGGCACTTCCAGTATCTGGAGCTTGTAGGGTAGCAATAGTTCGCATTAAGGTGGATTTCCCAGCACCATTTGGACCTAATAACCCAAACATTCCAGCATCTATATCAATAGTAATATCGTCTAATGCTTTTACCCCGTTTTTGTACGTTTTCGATATGTGTGCAAGTGATAATTTCATAGTTAAATTGTATTAAAAGAAGTCGTTACTTAAAATTTGAATTAAAAAATTCAGGGACTAAATGTAAATGCTATGAATATAGCTCAAAATTGTCGTCATTATACTCATCCTTAAAAAAACGTATAGTATTTTGTACTATAGCTTTTGTAACATATATGAGTATAACCGCCATTAACCCATAGTCTGGCTTTATTAATATCAACATCAAATAAAAAAAGAAAAGAACAAAAGACCATTTTTTATCTCTTAAAGAATCTTTATCAAAACGTGGTATTTTTTCAAATTCAACAGAGCTCACCATCAATAAAGAAACGATAACAACCATGGGTATTACAACGCTATTTACACCATTGTTGAAGAAATCAAAAAAATGTAAATCATCTTGAAATACCAAATAAAAGGCTATTATTATAATAGCAACGGACGGAATGGGTAGCCCACTGAAAACATCTGATTTTGGTTCTAAACGAGCATTTACATTAAACCTAGCTAATCGTACAGCACCACATAGAGGAGGAATAGCACTTATTAAAAGTCCTAAATTTCCTAGTTCAAACAGAGAGAATTTATAGATTAAAAAACCAGGAGCAACACCAAAAGAAACCATATCACTTAAGGAATCTAGCTCAATCCCAAAGTCTGAGTGTGCATTCGCAAGGCGTGCCATCATCCCATCAAAAACATCGAACATTCCAGCTGCCAAAATTAACCATGCCCCTCTGGTTAAATCTCCCTCAGCTATCGCAATAATTGCTAAAAACCCAGAAAATAGATTCATCAAAGTAAAAAAACTAGGTACTGCAATCCTTCTATTTACAGGTGGTTTACTTGCACGGAAGGTTTCTCGTTTTTTTCGGAAATTTTGATACTTTTTTTGAATTGGATACTTCATATCATTTTATTGTACCTAATATTGAAGTACCCGCCCAAATTCTATCCCCTACTTTTACGCTTATTTCAACGTTATCAGGAACAATAATATCCATTCTGCTTCCAAACTTCATCATTCCAAATCGCTCACCAACAACCAAATGGTCTCCCTCCTTAATATGATAGACAATCCTTCGTGCAAGAAAACCTGTAATTTGTTTAAAGAAAAGCTTAGTACCACTAGAATGTAGAACACCAAAATCAGCGCGTTCATTTAAATTAGAAGCGTTTTCATCCCATGCCATTAAATACTTACCAGGATGGTATTTGAGATATTCGAGTTTACCTGAAATTGGATTTCTATTAACATGAACGTCCAATGGAGATAAAAAAATACTTACCTGTGTAGCAGAGCCTTTTATGTAGATATCTTCTTCAATTTCTTTGATTAAAACTACTTTTCCATCAGCAGGGGAAATTATTAAGTTATCGCCTTCTGGGGGAGTCCGTTCAGGATCTCGGAAGAAATAAATAACTATTGCCCAGAGAATAAAGACAGTGGTAACAATCAAATAAGATATCCAATGATCTAAAAAAATTAGGGTAACATAAATTATAACAGCCAATACAGCTGTTACTAATGCCATGGTTGGATAACCTTCTTTTGCAAACATTTAGAAATATTTTAATACGTCGTTAAAAATCACAAAAACCATTAAAGTTAAAAGTATAACAAAGCCAATATTTTGTGCAACAATTTTAACTTTTTCAGATGGTTCCCTTCGAGCAATACCTTCATAAATCAAAAATACAAGATGTCCCCCATCTAATGCGGGAATAGGGAGTATATTCATTATGGCTAGGGTTATACTTAATAATGCAGTGATGGTCCAAAACCCATTCCATCCATTTTGATCGGTTGCTTCTTTTGTAATATTTGCAATGGCTATTGGTCCACCAAGATTTTGTCTTACTGAAATATCTCCAGAAATCATTCTGGAAAAACCTCCTATAATTCCAGTAGTCTGCTCCCAAGTTTGATCCCAACCGTCTATAATAGAAGCAAATAATCCTAATTCAAACCTTACACCACCTGCCATTTCAAGATTTGGTGAAGCAATTCCAATTACATTATCCTCTGGCATTATAGTAGCCGTAAAAACTGAATCACTACGTAAAATTGTAAAATTAATTGGTTGCTCGGCAGCTCTTATTATTTCCGTAAGTTGTATCCAATATTTAATTTCCAAACTATCGGCTAAGATAAATGTATCTCCTGCCATTAATCCAGCCTTATGTGCGGGTGTACCTAACGCTACACTTGATATGGTACTTGGAAAGGCAAGTATGGGACTAATAAAATCTCTAGTTTGAAGGCTATCTAAATAGTTTGGAGTAACAGGAATATCTATTTCATTTCCATTTCTCATCACTTGATAGGTAAGATTTGCTGAAGTAATAACTGAGGGTGCAACTAAATCTTCAAAATTTGCTATTGCTTCTCCATTCACACCAACAATACGATCATCGGTTCTAAAGCCAATCTCATACATCATACTATTTTCTGGGATATACATTCCAGTAACTTTTTCTAATGGCAAAGAAAGTTTACCGCCATTTAAAGTCATCCCAGTAAATATGATAAAAGCTAAAATCATATTAAAAATTACCCCAGCAGTAATTACAACCATACGCTGCCAAACCGGTTTACTGCGATACTCCCAAGGTTCAGGTTCTTTATTTAGGAATTCGGTATCCATACTTTCATCTACCATACCAGATATTTTGACGTATCCACCTAATGGAGTAGCACCGATACAATAATCGGTATCATTATGTTTAAATCCCCATATTCGAGGTGGGAAACCCACCGAAAAACGCTCTACGCGCATTCCAAAAGCTTTTGCTGCTAAGAAGTGTCCTAGTTCGTGAATAAACACGAGTATCATCAACGCACCAACAAAAATTCCAATCGTTTGAAGTATATCTATAAAATCCATGTAATTATTTAATACGGAAAGCGTATTCCCTAGTTTCTTTATCTATATTAATGAGATTATTAAGACTAATCTCTGTACTATCTGTTAATTTCTCTAAACTCTTTTCTACAATTTTTGGTATAGAAATATAATCAATTTCTTTATTCAAAAAGCGATGAACTGCAACTTCATTTGCAGCATTCAAGATGGCTGGTGCTAGATCTCCTTGTTCTAGTGAATCCATAGCAAGTTTAATGCATGGGAACTTAGTAAAATCAACCGGGAAAAAGCTTAATTTATGCGCCATTGACCAATCCATCCTTGGAGTATGTAATGCTAATCTTTGGGGATAAGTTAACGCATAAATAATTGGAACCTTCATGTCTGGAGGTCCAAGTTGAGCTTTACTAGAACCATCTTCGTATGTAACAATAGAATGGATGATACTCTGCGGGTGGATTACAGGTTCAATTTTATCAATAGGAAGATCAAACAACCAATGCGCTTCAATTATTTCCAGTCCTTTATTCATCATGGTTGAGGAATCAATTGTGATTTTAGCTCCCATAGACCAATTAGGATGTTTTAGCGCTTGTTCAACTGTAATTGAATTCATTTGCTGAAGAGAAAAATCTCGGAATGGCCCTCCACTTGCAGTGATTATTATCTTTTCAATACTTTGTTTCTGCTCTCCTACAATACATTGCAACATGGCTGAATGCTCGGAATCTACAGGGATTAATTCAGAATCGGAGTTCTTTAATTCTGATGTTATTAATTTACCTCCTACAACGAGTGATTCTTTATTTGCAAGGGCAACTCTTTTATTTGATTTTAAAGCATTAAAAGTGGGTTGGAAACCAGCAAAGCCTACTAAACTATTTAGAACAATGTCTATTTCTTCAATTTTAACTAACTCATTTAAGATATCATAGCCAGAGTAAATTTTTGTTTCTGGCAAAGTATTGGTCTTTAACTTCTCATAGCAAGTTTCATCACATATAACAGCATGGGTAGGTTTAAACTCTTGAACTTGCTTAATTAGTTTATGAACGTTTGAATTTGCTGAAAGTAAAACGATTTCAAACTTATTACTATGCTGTCGTACAATGTCCAGTGCTTGTGTCCCGATAGAACCAGTGGATCCTAAAATTGCAATTTTCTGTTTTTCCAATTGGTAGAATTTATTCGGTAAGAGTATACATACAATTCACTTTATCACATAAACTTTTTCTGAAAAGCATTGTTAAAAAAAGCTATCATTTTTTTGGCTCAAAAAGATAATCCTTCTTTATATAAATTAAAGTTCAGTAACGTGATATTTAGAGTCTGCAATTTTGATGAAATTTTGAACATTTATTAAGATTTGTTCAATCAATATATTATTAATAAGAATTTATATTAATAATAATCAGTACTTTAGAATTTATTAAGTTTTATTACACCTAACATTCTACCACTCATTTCCTTTTCTCTACGATAACTGTAGAAGATATTTTGTTCATCAATGGTACAACGGCTATCAAGCTGTATGTTCTTGCTTAGAATTTCTGAGTCGATAAGCTGTTCAAATAGTAAACCTTTCAAGTCTAAATGTGGTTTATTGTATCCTTCTGAGTGAACAAGATGATCAGGAAACTGATTTGCGACATCATAATCTACTTCAAAATTATGTTTTGTTATACATGCACTCACGAAGACTTTAGTTGTTATACGATTAGCTCCTAATTCAACCATTTTATTAATTGTTGCAGGAACTACTCCTTGTAAAGCTCCCCTCCAACCAGCGTGTGCAGCTCCAATTACTTTATTTTCAAAATCTCCAAACAAGATAGAAGCACAATCCGCAACTTGTATACCTAAAGCTACTCCAGGGGTTTTAGACACAAATGCATCTACATTAGGGTAGACCCCACCTTTATCTACCTGTAATACATTGGCGCTATGTATTTGATTCGCTAAGGCTAAATCACGGTGGCTAATACCAATTGATTTACACAACTCATGAATATTTTTAAGTACAATATGTTGATTTTCCTTAGAACTAAAACCAAGATTTAAACCAGGTATAACAGCGTCTCTCACATCAAATGTTGGATTTTTATAAGTAAACCAAGACATAATTCTAGAGTTATTTAACCCATCTGGTCTTAATAAATCAAATTGAAAAAAGTTCATTTAATTTCGTTTTCACTAAGCTGATTGGAAATCTTTTATTTGTCCATTTATAAAAAGATTCATCTCCTTGATGAATTAACATCTCAAGTCCTCCTATAGGAATTCCACTAGCATTCTTAGCTTGTTTTAAAAATTTTGTTTCTCTTGGATTGTAAACTATGTCATAACACAATTTACCTGTTAAATAGTCTATTTCGTAATCTTTTACTGGCGAAGAATCAAAATTCGGTGCCATACCCAAGGGAGTAGCATTAACAAAAAGGGATGTATCCTCAGTGAAATGTTGCCAACTATCGTATGAGCAAACTATCAAATTCGATTGATCTACACTAATATTATGCTTCCTTGATACAATACAAACTTCATTAAATCCAAAATCATTCAGTGCAAAAATAATTGCTTTTGTAGCACCTCCCGAACCAAAAATGATCGCACGATCGGTCGCTAAATCTGAATACTGCATTAGCGGTACTTTAAATCCACATGCATCTGTATTATCCCCAATTAATTTATTATCGAATTTTACAATGGTATTAATTGCTCCAATTAATTGAGCAGTACTTGACAGTTCATCCATATATGGGATAAGATCCATTTTATAAGGAATAGTAATATTAGCGCCTAAAAACTCTGGTTTATTAAAATGTGAGGCCAGTAAATGTAATTCAGAAAACTCTACGGAAATAGCAATATAGTTGGCATCATTATCATGATATTTAAGAGCTGTCTCATGCATGATTGGAGAAATGCTATGCCCAACAGGATTGCCAATTAATAGAAAATGAGGGTGATTTATAAACTCTGAATCAACGAATTCCTTGAATTGCATACCTATGATTTGGACAAAAAAAAAGCGCATCAAACTTGATGCGCTTAATATAATAAAAAAAGTACTCTTAGGCTGTTACTTCTTCTTTAGGCTCTAATTGAGCCTCTTTAAAAGTGTCTGATTCTGCCAATTGCTTAAATGCTTCTAAATCTTTTACTAACTGAGCAGGTGACCCTTCAATAAAAGTGGCTAATTCTTCAGAAGGATCTCCAAAAAACGTTCGATAATCGAGAGAAAACTCTACACGAGTTCGTGTTCCATTATCGAGGGGTGTAAATCGGATAGTACCAGTTTGATTTAAGTTACCATTAATTGTAATCCAAGCAAATCTGGTGTTTCTTAGATTATCAATTAAGTTTGTTGTCCAAACAAATTCTTCGTTACCAATTTGGGTATGGTATTCAAATGTTTGAGAATTAATGCGTTCAACTGAATCAACGCGGTTCATGAATTTAGGAAAATCAACGGGATTACTTAGTAATTCATAAACTTTAGCAAGTGGCAAATCAATTTCGATTCTTTCGTGGGCCATAATAGATGTCTTGGAAGTATTATTCTTTGGGTTTTAACTGCGATGAGATGGTTTTTTGATATTAAAGGAAGGATTCATCCATCTTGTGATAAAATACGGATAATATGATTAAGCCTCAATGATTATACCCATAAAATAGTGAAATTTTTAAAGTCAACACCTCTATTTATCTTTACATAAAAGCTTAAGTCTTTGTATAAATGGACTTATCGTATCGCTTCCAAATTTCTTAAAATTTTCTCATGTATCTCTTGTATGCTTTTATTAGCATCTATTTTTATGAACCTTGGTAGATTTTCTGCAAGATAATCAAATCCCAGTATAACTCGTTTGAAAAATTCCTCGCCTGCTTTCTCCATTCTATCTTCTTCTAAATGCCTAGTTCTTTCCTTGGATTCCTCCCAACTCAACCTCATGTAAAATGTTATATCTGGTTCTTTTCCTAATGATGCTATTGAATTAATTTGATGGATTGTTTCCAAATCTACATTTTCTCTACCATATCCTTGATATGCAGTGGTTGAATCATAAAAGCGATCTAGAATAACCATTTTACCCTCTTCTAAATCTGGAACAACTTTCTCGGCAACCAACTGAGCTCTAGCGGCTGAAAATAAAAGCATTTCTGTAGTTGGATGAATCTCCATGTGTTGATTTAAAAGTAACCCTCGTATTTGCTCAGATATCAATACTCCACCTGGCTCCCTGTAAACACTTACTTGTTGTTCTTGTTTTTCGAGATATTCTCTAAGTAACTTGATTTGAGTAGATTTTCCGCTGCCATCAATACCTTCAAAACTTATTAGCATAAATTTAATTTTTCGATAAATTAAAAATAAAAATCTTCACCTGGTTCTAATGGTTCTTTGGGTATTACCAGAGATAAACCAATGTAGATAAGTAAGCTTGTTCCGCCAGACATAAAAAATAAAATTACAAATAAAAGTCTAGCTATGGTTGAGCTTATACCAAAGTATTTTGCGATACCTCCACAAACGCCAGTAAATTTTTTATCGATTCTAGATTTCATAAGTTTTTTTGATTGCTTATACCCATACTCCGTTGAAGCAAATGATTCGAAGTTTGAATTACTGTAAGTGGAGGTACTACTGTTGAAATCTGATTCTAGATCATTTCTTAATGTATTAAATGTGCTTCCGAAAGTATCATCTGCCCCATGTATATCATTCATATTCTTATAGGAATTTTTTGCGGATGTAGATTTTGTATTAGATAATCCTGCAGCTTTTTGTTTAAGTTTTTGTTCTCTTCGGATTTTACGGTTGTACCTATTAACTCTTTTTCTATCCCCTACTAAATATCCAAAGCCAATTAAGGATACTAAAGCTCCACCTATGAAAGGAAGTAAATGAATAGATCTAAGTGCAAACTCAGAAAGATCACCCATTGGTAGCCCTGCCCAAGAGAGCATAAACATCGATCCTATAGTTAACATTGAAAGGCCTGAAATAGTAGCAAGATTCCAAATACCGTTTCCAGTATCCTTTTTCTGTTCTTCCTCCTGCAAGAAATTCTGCATCGTAGAATGTAATTCGAAATCATCAAATTCAAGTGAATCTGTTCCTTCTTTTGAAAAACTTTTAGTTCTGGTCTTCTGTGTCATTTTTTCCTCCGTGAAATCGCTACGGAAAGTTAACTTTATGGTTGCAAAATTGTATCCCCTTTTCGGTTACAAATCCATCTAATTTTACATCATGATTTTCGTATGGAATGGTATCATGAACGAAATCTTCGAATACCAACCCAATTTTTAATGATTTACTCGACATTAAAAATTTATCATAATATCCTTTTCCATACCCTAATCTGTTGCCTTTTTTATCCAAAGCGAGTAAGGGAACTAAAATAATATCTATATCATCTAAATCAGTCCTTATCTTAGTTTTTGGTTCCATAACACCCCATTGATTGATGCTTATTTCTTCGATAGATGTCAATTCACTGTGAGTAAGTTCATCTGAATTCATTATAGGAACAATAACTTTCTTTCTTAACAACAAAAGTTCACTAATCAAGGTAAAAGTGTTAATTTCATATAATTTTTCTATTGATATAAAACAATGAATAGTACTAATATTTCTTTTTGAAATTAATGAGAGTAAATGATGTTTTATTAACTCATTCCGAGCATTGAATACATCTGATGGAATTTGAGTTCTTTCAAATTTAATTTTTTTTCTGAGTTTTGATTTTTGGGTATGTATAGAATCTGTCACAACTGTATAACGTAATGCCGCTTTAAATCTAGCTCATTTTTTTGGAATTCATGAAGTAATCGGTCCCATATATCCATTCCAAATTTGTTCATGAAATAAATAGGGCTTATCTCTCTTTCTTGTAGACCTGCTGGGAAAATTTGAGCTTTAACTCGAGCTATTCGTTTTAGCTGTGTTTCTTCTTGTTGCTTTAAGGACTTTATAACACGTCCTTTCAATTTTGCTCTCTCATTTTCAAAGCCATTCATTAATTTTCCAATTACTCCTTTTAATGATGGGTCTATTTCTTGGGTTTGAAATATTGGTTTTTTTGAAATGGTATTTACTGAAGAAGTCCAATCATTAAATATCTTATCAATATTGATGTTGGAGTTTAACTCTATATATTTGGATTCTAAATCTTCTATTCTTTGATTATAGCTACATAATTCGAAGGGTAATTTTTCCATTATACGATTGATGCCATTCTCTATCAATGTTGCACTCATTCTTGGGAAAATAATGGGCATTTCCATGTCGAACTGCTCATAATAACCTTTCATTTGAGCATAATAAGCCAATTCTCCAGGTCCAGCAATGTACCCAATGGTTGGTAGTAATACATCTTGTATAATTGGTCTTAAAAAAACATTTGGTGAAAATTTTTCAGGTGTTAAGTCTATCAGAGATATTATTTTATCCTCTGAAAAAGAGATGTCGTTTAACAGCCATTCTTTTTTGTTTCTATGAAATTTTGTTCTTCCATTTTCACTCAAGAAAAATAGATTAGAATCATTAACAATAACTTGTCGATGAAATTCATTTTCAAGATTTAAGCTTTGCGATTCTAATACTTGATGGATTAAATCTGCCTTTTTTACAGATATTTTGAATGTTTCTTTTACTAATGATTTTAGATTTTTTTCATTACTTCCTGCAATTAATAACCCATAATCAGAAAACCAAGAACTTAATAAATTTGCAAAAGCTGCACCATGGGTAATCCCTTCTTGATATGAGTTCTCTAATGATTCCCAAAGTTTATTCGAGAATTCTGTTTGTTGAAGTGCGGACTTTAAACTCTCATTTAGAGATGAAATCGAAGGATCGATAATCTCTTCAGAAACAGGAATTCCTTTCCCTTGTTGAGAAATTTGCATGTTTATTTTACCATCACTCCCTGGTAATCCCACCGAGGCGATTTCTTCAAAATCATGATCCTCATCTGCAAGCCAAAAAACAGGTACAACTGGTCTATTTAACTTTTTTTCCCACTTTCTTGCTAACAAAATAGTAGTAATCGTTTTATAGATCGTAAAAAGTGGCCCACCATAAATGCCTAACTGTTGACCAGTAACCATTACCAAGGCATCAGAATCTGAAAATTTGAGTAAAGGGTTTTGTTGATGGTGAGAAATCCCAAGATTTTGATGGAATATATTCAATGCATTTACTACCTGACTTCTATTCGAATAGTCTGAAATTCGTGATATACGATTTGCAATTTCTAATTCATCGAATGGATTGGTACTAAAAAAATCTTTTACTCTTGAAAAATCATGAACGTAAGTAGAAAAGAGTTTAGAAAATGGAAGCTTAGAAAACGAACATGTACTTTTTTCCACTTATTATCCTTTTAATTTTGAGATTTGGTCTCGAAGCTTAGCTGCTTTTTCATAGTTCTCTGTCTCTACAGCTGTTCTTAACTCATCTTCTAGTTGATCTAGCTTCGACATCTTATTTTCTACAGATATCTCTTTAGCATGATCTTTTTTTGAAGGTAAAGCCCCACTTTGTTCTTCTTCAGTACGTATTCCAGCTTCTTTTAAAATGCGATCATTAACATAAATTTCAGAACCGAATCGTACAGCCAGTGCAATTGCATCACTTGGTCTTGCATCTATTTCGAATAATTGGTCTCCCCTTTCCAAAATAATTTTTGAATAAAATGTCCCTTCAGATAAATCACTAATGAAAACATGTTTAACAATTGCGTCGAAACCTTGTACCATATTTTTTAATAAGTCATGGGTCATAGGCCTCGGGGGTTTGATGTTTTCTAACTCAAGCGCTATCGCTTGTGCTTCAAAAGAACCAATAATTATTGGAAGCCTTCTAGATCCATTTACTTCGGTTAAAATTAATGCATATGCCCCCCCACTACTTGGACTTGTGGAAAGACCTAGAATGTCCATCAAAATTTTGCTCAAGATTCTTACCTATTTAACTGAACGTATTTACTCTTACATAACAAGTTATGGAAAATATACCAAGTGATAAACTGTTTAACAGCCTTAAATGAGATCAACTGCTTATTCAACTTATCGCATGAATTGCCTAACTCTAAGATGCGATATAATGAAGGTTTTATACGTAGTAAGTTCCATCTAAATTTTAATAATAATGGAGTGAAATATGAGAGTAGAAAAAAAGATGATCATCATTGGTGCGTTGGGTTTATTAATAGCTTCATGCGAAATGAGTGTTGGACCTCAAGGTCCGGCTGGTCTGGATGGAAGGGATGGAGAAGATGGACAAGTAGAAATTTATAGTGGCACATTCACAATAGACTCGGATAACGATTTTGGGGAGATTGATGAATATATTTCGATTGCTTCATATTCATGGGATGTATTAGATGTTTCTACAGTTGATGATGGAGTTGTCTTAGCTTACATTCGTTTTGATGGAAATACAGCATGGCATTCAATGCCTCTATCAACACCATTCGAAAATGATGTTGTTGTACTTCGGTATAGTTTTGATGTAGATAATTTTGATTTAATTATTGAGGGTGAAACAGCTAACAATAATGATTTAAATGAAGACCTTTTTGACGGAGATATAATCAGAGTCATTGCCATACCACCTTCGTTAATGTTTAAAAGCAAAGGAATAAATTACAATAATTACGAAGAAGTAATTGCTGCATACAACTTAGACTAACTAATCTTTTGTTGCTCAAGGCTGGTAGTATACTATCAGCCTTTTCTTTTATTAGCATGATTGAAAACCTCTTTCAAGTGCATTTTTAAAATAATCCTTAAAATTCGATTATTACTCTGTTTAAACCATTACTTTTAGTTCTTTTAGTGATGAGAAAGAATAAACAGTACATGTTTGTTCAGAACATATCATGCAAGCTTCTCTTTTTTTGTTCGATTTATACAAATACATTAAGATATTAATTCAGCGAGATGTAAAAATTTTTAGTCATCAATGAAGACTATTGGAAGTAATAAGGTAATTGTTGATTATAATTGTGGTTTCGTTTGTTTGATAAAGTGAACTATGTGTAAAAAAATGGAATGATCTATGATAATGCCATCAATTCAATTAAAAGAAAAATTTGAATTATTCGATCAATATTGGACACCCAAGATTATAGGTGAATGTAATGGACAGTTAATAAAAATCGCCAAATTGAAAGGAGAATTCATCTGGCATAATCATGAGAATGAAGATGAATTATTTTACATCGTGAAAGGTAAGCTTCTAATGAGATATAGAACAAAAGATGTTCAATTAGAAGAAGGAGAAATTCATATTGTTCCTAAATCTATTGATCATTTACCTGTAGCAGATTCTGAATGTTGGGTAATGCTCATTGAACCAAAAGGAACAAGCCATACTGGAGATCATATAACAGATAAGACCGTGCATGAATCGGATCAAGAATGGATTTAAATTCAAAAGGGTCTTATGAAGTATAGCATGTTATGATGAGTTGTAACATATTGCTATTCAATGAGAAACAAATATTATAAGCGTTCTAAAATTTCTGAAGCACATTTCCGACACATAATTAAATGTTTTGCCCTAGATTTAACAGCGACTGAAACCTCGGAGTTGAGTTCGGTTTCTCTGCGTTCGGTAACGGTTATTTTTGATAAACTCCGCAAAAAGATCGCCTATTGGTGCGTACAAGAAACTCCTTTTGATGGAATAATAGAAGTCGATGAATCCTATTTTGGGCCTCGACGCATTCCAGGTAAACGCGGACGTGGGGCTTCGGGTAAAACCATTGTATTTGGTGTGTTTAAACGCCAAGGAAAGGTATACACAGAGATAGTGCCTGATGCACGTAAAAAGACCTTACAAGCTATTATACGAGGGAAAGTAGCCCTAGAAAGTGTGATTCATTCTGATGGCTGGAGGGGCTATAATGGTCTGGTGGATGTAGGCTATGACAAACATTACCGGGTGCATCATGGCCAAGATGAGTTTGTCCGGGGAACTTCCCACATTAATGGGATCGAGTCTTTTTGGAGCTTCGCAAAACGAAGGCTAGCTCAGTTTAATGGAATTCCAACACGTTCATTTTATCTGCACCTAAAAGAAACAGAATTTAGATTTAATCACCGAAATGATAACTTATATCATACCATGCTTAAAAGGCTCAGAAAAGACCCGCTCTGACTCCTTTACTTCATAAGACCCTTCAAAATTAGGTTGAACTTAGTCTAATGTAAACTTTCAAAAAATATAATCTGCAATGTCCATTAAGAAAGAAAATATCAGACGAAAGGAATTCATAAAAAAAACTGGTCTAGGCATTGGTTTATTTTCCATTATCCCTGCTAGTGTACTTGGTGGAAAAAATCATATTGCTCCTTCAGACAAAATCACAATGGGTTTCATTGGATGTGGCAAACAAAGTCCAATACTGAGTAATTATTTTATGCAATTAGAAGAAATAAAAATGATCGCTGCAAGTGATGTGGATTCATCAAAACTGGCAAAATTTCAACAACATGTTCAGGCTTTCTATAACGAAAAAATGGTATGTACAGGTTACACCGATTATGAAGATCTTTTGGCCAATAAAGAAATCGATGCTGTCATAATTTGCACCCCCGATCATTGGCATGCAAAACCCGCTATTGAAGCGCTTAAAATAGGTAAAGATGTATACTGTGAAAAACCACTTTCTCATACCATCATAGAGGGCCGTGCGATGGTTCAAGCAACGAGAAAATATGATCGCGTTTTTCAAACAGGTAGTATGCAACGTTCATGGAAAGATTTTAGAAAAGCTTGCCAAATTGTTCGTGGGGGTTACCTTGGTGAAATTAAAAATGTTATAGTTAATGTTGGAGGACCATCTTCTCCATATAATTTGAAAGAAGAAAATATTCGCCCCGAAATCAATTGGGATAAATGGGTTGGCCCTGCTTTTTACCAATATTATAATTCAATTCTAGCACCTCCTTTACCATTAGATAAATGGCCTTTATGGAGAGCCTACAATGAGTTTGGTGGTGGAGGTCTCACAGATTGGGGAGCACATATGTTCGACATTGTACAGTGGGCATTAGGAATGGATGATACTGGTCCTATCGTTTTTAACCCCCCGAAAATGAAAGGTCAAAAACGTGGGTTTAATTTTTCTTACGCAAATGGAGTAAGAGTAAAGCACATGGATTTTGGAAAAGGATATGCTGTTAAATTTGAAGGAACTGAAGGAAACCTAACAGTTAGTCGTGAATTTCTTGAAACTAGCATCCCAATGTTGGCTGAAAAAGAGTTTAATAAGGATGACCAACACATAACATGGAGTAACAATCATTACAAAAATTTTATTGATTGCATCAAAACTAGAAACAAACCCGTTGCTGATGTTGAAATTGGCCATAGAACCGCTACTATATGTAATATTGGAAATATAACTTACCAACTAGGACGTTCTTTGTACTGGGACCCAGACAACGAAAAATTTATAAATGATGATTATGCAAATTCCAAACTTGGTAAAGAATATCGCAAAGGATTTGAATTACCTTCGATCTAATTTCAATTAAAATGCAACAGTATTTATAAAAGAAACTAAATATTATGATCTAATGTACAAATCATCAACTTATAGGCGATTTATACTTTGAAAATAAAATCTTACCCCTTAAAAAAGTTTATCATTGCCTTTAAATAAATAATGTAAGTAATTAATTTCAACACAACTGCTAACTAAGGGTTTCAAAATAATTACAACTATGTCAATCGAATTAATTCTCATAATTACGGGCTCAATATTATCAATCGTCGCAGTATTTGATTTATTAAGTATAAAAATTAGAATCCCAGTCGGAATTCTCGGTATTATTTTGGTAATATATGGTGGCTATTCTTACGGTGCTATCAATCTCCAAGGTCAAATTGAACAAGTTGAAATTGCTACTGTAAAGGAAATCGCTTACCCAATACAAAATGTCCAAGTTATCTCTCCTATTATGGGTGATGCCGTTGAATGTAGAACACTAACAATGGGTGTTTATCCTGAAAATCATACAAAAGATATTTGGGTTCTTCTTCTCCCTTCGGATGAAAAATATTATCCCCAATCTGATCACACAAATACGTCTTTTAAGAGAAATGGAGAATTTCAAGTTATCACCCGTTTTGGTGGTGACGCTTTAGAAAACTACGAAGTTATCGTTTATGAAACCGATGAAGAGGCATCTGCTTTTTTCACAAAAACCATTGAGGACTGGAAACTTACTTTACAATATCCTGGACTTACAGAGGATCAAATCCCTGCTGGAGCAAATGAAGTAGATCGTGTAACCGTATCCTTAACAGAAAATTGTAGAGGTGTTTTCTAAAACACCTCTTTTGCTACTTCAAATACGGAAACCGATTTACCCATAGAATAATAGTGTAAGGTAGGCACTCCAAATTCTATCAATTCCTTTGATTGTTGAATTGCCCAATCGATACCTATTTCACGGGCTGCATCATTATCTTTGCAATATTCTAATTCAACACTTAGAGCTTCAGGAAGATCAATATGAAATAATTGAGGTAGTAATGTAACCTGTTTCTTAGTCGTAATTGGTTTTAAGCCAGGTACGATGGGTATATCAATGCCAGTTGCTCGACATGCACGTACAAAGTCAAAGTATTTTTGATTATCAAAAAACATCTGAGTTACTATATAATCAGCCCCACCTTCCACTTTATTTTTTAAATATCTAAGATCGGTTTCCATATTAGGTGCAGTTACATGCTTTTCAGGATACCCTGCTACCCCAATACAAAAATTTGATGACATTGCATTTTCAATTTCATGATCCAAATACATACCATTATTCATATCAACCACTTGACCTAATAATTCAGAAGCATAGGTATGACCATTTTCTTCAGGAATAAAATCTCGATCTGGTTTACGAACATCTCCTTGAAGTACTAGCACATTGTCAATCCCAAGAAAGTTAAGATCTATGAGCGCATTTTCTGTTTCTTCTTTTGTAAATCCTCCACATATAATATGAGGTACTGCATCAACTTGATAATGGTTTTGAATAGCCGCACACATTCCAACTGTTCCAGGTCTTTTACGCACTGTTTTTCTCTCTAAAAGACCATTTTGATGCTTTTTATATGAATACTCTTCACGATGATAGGTCACATCTATGAAAGGTGGTTTAAATTCCATTAAAGGATCCATATGGTCGAAAAGCGTTCGTATATTCTGACCTTTGAGAGGTGGTAATACCTCGAAAGTAAACAAGGTCTTACCTTTTGCTTGTTTAAAATACTCCGTTACTTTCATTATTTGTTGGTTCTATGTTCTTTTCTGCAATCAAAAATTTATTTTAGCATAATCCACAACTTACTTCCACTTCTTAATTTATCCATCCGTAATTGAATAACCGTGTAATTGTATAATTCTTAATTGAGTAATTCTTAATTGAGTAATTCTTAATTGAAAATTGAATAATTGATAATTGATAAATTGCTAATTAGTATAAGCTAAATTTGGAGCTAGCCATTTCTCGGTTTCTTCAATTGATTGACATTTACGTTTCGAATACTCTTCCATTTGATCCTTTTTTAACTTTCCCACATTAAAATATCTACAATTAGGATTAGAAAAATAAAATCCACTTACTGAACTCGCTGGATACATAGCACAAGATTCTGTGAGTGAAATTCCAATATTATTTTTCACATCAAGCACTCTAAACAGCGTTTTCTTTTCGGTATGATCTGGACATGCGGGATAGCCTGGTGCAGGTCGTATTCCATTGTATTTTTCGGCAATAAAAGCGTCATTATCAAATTGTTCGTTAGAATAGCCCCAAAACTCAGTTCTAATTTTATAATGTAAATACTCTGCATGTGCTTCTGCTAATCGATCTGCTATAGCTTTTACCATTATAGAACTGTAATCATCATGATCTGCTTTAAACTCTTGAAGCATCGTCTCGATACCAAGTCCAGCTGTTACAGCGAATAATCCAAGGTAATCATCCATCCCTGAATCTTTTGGGGCTATGAAATCAGATAAACATACATTGGGTTGATTTGAGCGTTTTTGTACCTGTTGCCTCAAAAAATGGAAGGTTTTTATGTGCTTATTTTTCGATTCATCTTCAAAAATTGATACATCTTCTCCAAATGAATATGCTGGAAAAAGACCGAATACCGCTTTAGCAGTTAACTTTTTACCTTTTATGATATCATCTAACATCCGGTTCGCATCATTAAAAAGTTCAGTTGCATGAGTTCCTACCGTTTCATCCTTAAGGATTGCCGGATATTTTCCTGTAAGCATCCAAGTTTTAAAAAAAGGTGACCAATCGATGAACTGGCGAAGTTCATTAAGATCAACATTCTCTAAAATTTCGACTCCTATTTTCTTTGGTTTGGCAGGAGTTTGTGTTTCCCAATCTATTTGATATTTATTTTTCTTTGCATCATCAAAACTTAGATAAACCTTTTTTTCTCTTCTATTTGAATGATCAATCCGAAGATTTTCGTATTCCAACTTCACCTTTTCAGTCAACGGTTTTGATTTATCACTCAAAAGTTCACTACAAATAGCTACCGATCTCGAAGCATCATTTATATGTATGACTGGAGCCGAATAGGTTGGATCAATTTTAACTGCTGTATGAATTCTTGACGTTGTAGCTCCACCAACAATTAACGGGGTTTTCATCCCTCTTTTTTCCATCTCGGTTGCAACACCAACCATTTCATCTAAGGATGGGGTAATTAATCCACTTAAGCCAATTACATCTGCCTTTATCTCCTGTGCCTTATCAAGGATCATGTTTGTTGGAACCATTACTCCTAGATCAACAATATCAAAATTATTACATGCTAAAACTACGCCCACAATGTTTTTCCCAATATCATGAACATCTCCTTTAACCGTTGCTAACAAGACTTTAGAGCGCTCTTTTATACTCTTATTTTTAGCTTTTTCTTCTTCCAGAAATGGAGTCAGGTAAGCCACGGCTTGCTTCATAACACGCGCACTTTTCACAACCTGCGGTAGAAACATCTTTCCTTCCCCAAAGAGATCACCGACAATGTTCATACCGTCCATCAAAGGACCTTCAATTACTTCCAATGGACTGCCAATTTTTAATCGTGCTTCTTCGGTATCCGACTCGATGAACTTTGTGATCCCTTTCACTAATGAGTGGCTTAAACGCTCTTCTACAGCTCCATTACGCCATTCCTGAGTCTCTTTCTCTTTGGTTTCACCAGTTCCTCTGTACTTATCAGCGATTTCTAGAAGTTGTTCAGTAGCGTCATCTCGTCGATCGAGTAATACATCTTCAACTCTTTCCAGTAATTCCTTAGGGATTTCATCATACACTTCCAGCTGAGTGGGATTCACGATCCCCATATCCATTCCATGCTGGATAGCATGGTATAGAAATGCTGAATGCATTGCTTCCCTAACAGGATTATTTCCACGGAAAGAGAATGATACATTACTCACTCCACCAATTACATGGGCTCCTGGAAGATTTTCACGAATCCATTTTGCAGTTAGGAAGTAATCGAGTGCATTTCGTCGATGTTCATCCATTCCAGTAGCCACCGGAAATATGTTCGGGTCGATAATGATATCCGATGGATGAAAGCCAACTTGTTCAACCAGAATTTTGTAAGATCGTCCGGAGATTTCGATACGTCTGTATAAAGTATCTGCCTGACCATCTTCATCGAAAGCCATGGCAATTACCGCTGCACCAAAACGACTAATGATTTTAGCTCTTCGGATGAACTCCTCTTCCCCATCTTTCAAACTGATAGAATTCACTACTCCTTTGCCTTGAATGCATTTCAATCCCGCTTCAATCACTTCCCATTTCGAGGAATCTATCATGATCGGAATTCGAGCGATATCTGGTTCTGAAGCAATTAAATTCAGGAACGTGGTCATTTCCAGAGCAGAATCCAACATCCCTTCATCCATATTCACATCTAGAATCTGAGCTCCCCCTTCTACCTGATCACGAGCTACCTCCAATGCTGTCTCATAATCCTCTGCTTTAATCAAGTTCAGAAAACGTTTGGACCCTGTCACATTGGTTCTCTCTCCCACATTTACAAAATTAGAATCGGGAGTTACAACCAGAGGTTCTAGCCCGCTTAATGTGATAGGATTAGGTTTCATTAGCTAATGTGCTCCATAGCGATAAAACGAGGCTTGTAGTCCTTCACAATCTCCGTCATCCTTTTAATGTGAGCTGGACCAGTACCACAACATCCACCAATAATATTGATAAGGTTTTCATCCAGATATGCTCGTACTTCTTCCCCCATCGTATCGGCATCTTGATCGTATTCACCGAATGCATTGGGAAGTCCCGCATTTGGATACGCACTAATAAAGAAAGGAGATTTACTGGCAATATTCTGCAAATAAGGTTTAAGATCTCGAGCCCCAAACGAACAATTAAGCCCAATAGAAAGTAGAGGCATGTGAGAAAGAGAAATCAAAAAGGCTTCTAACGTTTGGCCAGATAACGTTCTGCCACTTTTGTCGGTTATAGTTCCAGAAATCATTAATGGTACCTCTTTCCCGATTTCATCAAACAATTCAGATATACCATAAAGCGCTGCTTTTGCATTCAGCGTATCAAAAATGGTTTCTATCAGTAGAGCATCTACTCCACCATCCAATAAACCTCTTGCTTGGTCTTTGTAGGCTTCAGCAAGTTGATCAAAGGTAATGGCTCTATATTCTGGCCTGTTTACATCCGGTGAAAGAGAGGCGGTTTTATTAGTTGGACCAATTGCTCCAGCTACAAATCTTGGTTTTTCTGGATTCTGGTCGGTGTACTTGATACAAGCTTCTTTCGCTATTCTAGCCGATTCGAAATTGAGCTCATATACAATATTCTGTAGCTCATAATCAGCTTGTGCTATAGAAGTTCCACTAAAAGTGTTTGTTTCAATAATATCTGCCCCTGCTTCCAAATATTCCTCATGAATTTCCTGAATGATATCAGGACGTGTTAAACTGAGGATATCGTTGTTCCCTTTCAATTCAACGTTGAAATCCGTAAAACGATCACCTCGAAAGTCGTCTTCGGTAAGTGTATAGCGTTGAATCATGGTACCCATAGCACCATCCAATACTAACACTCGTTCTTTTAAAAGGTCTGATATGTTCACTCTGATATTGATTGGCATATTAACAAAGAGTGAAGAAAAAACTCACTTATTTATCTCAGAGTCCAATTCTGAGTGGGATTTGGCACCTTAGTGTAGGTTGCCAAGACATCGATGGGCCCATTCCCTCCGTCTTTCCTAATAAGCTATTATATGATTAAGATAAGGTAATATTACTTTCACTCCAATTATCGGATTTTACATCAAACAATTAAATCATTTGCTCTCTCTTTTGAATATATAATTTGTATAACGAGCACATTAATTATGAAGCAAAATTTAAATGAATACTAAAAGCAAAGTTCTTATAATAATACATCATTAAGTATCATAATTATGTTATATAGAATCTTAGTAATTTTTTTCTTTTTTATTTATTTCCCATCAACATCATATGCCCAAAATTTTACAACCACAGAGACTAATCCTACTATAAAGAAACAAGTAAGCGATGCAGTAAATGTTTTTTGTGATTGTGTTGATGAAGATTCATTTGAAATGTCAATTTTTGATGATGAAAAAATGCAAGAATGTTTTTTGAATCAATCAGGACTTGATTCTTTGGAATTCGTAAATATGTTTGTGGATTCCACCCTTAGTGATAGTGAAAATCAGGCATTTTTGGAACGAGATATCATTCCTTTATTTATGGCTGAATTAATTAGTCAATGCCCGAAATTAGTACCTACATTAATGCAAGCCATGGCTGAGAGTAACATAGATAATAATAATTCATTTCTTGATTTAATTATTGATGCAGAAAAGGAATATGAGAAAGGAAACTATAATGTAGCTATTGCAAAGACGAATCAGGCTCTTGAAATCAATGAAGTGGCAGGTGCTTACAATATACGTGGTATGTCGAAGCTTGAATTGGGAGAATATTATGGCGCTATATCTGATTTTCAAAATGCAATAAAAATCGATTCCACGATTAGTAATTTTTACTCAAATCTTGGTCTTGCAAAAATGTATTTAGGTGATTTCATAAGTTCTGAGAAAAATTTTTTAGAAGCTTTATCAATCGATTCTACAAATGTAACTGCATATAGTAATTTAGGGCAAAATTATGCTGAATTAGGGAAGTTTTATGAAGCATTAGAATATACAAATCGTGCTCTCGAAATAGATTCTCTATATCTCGCTGCATATAACAATCGCGGATTTGCATACGTGGGAATGGGAGAGTACGAAAAAGCAATCATCGATTTTTATAAAGTTCTAGATATAGACAGTACAAACTCAAATGCTTATCAAAATATTGGTTTTAGTTATGAAAATTTGGAATTGTATACTCAAGCTATCAAATATTATACCTCTTATTTAGCTTTGGTACCTAATGATCATAGTATCATTAATAGAGTTGGGATTACTTATTATAGTTCAAGTGATTTGGATAAAGCAATTGAAAATTTTCGAAGTGCTTTTTCTCTTGACAGTACCGAATTCGAATACATAGCCAATATTGGTGTTACATTATATGAATTAGGTGATTATAAAGAATCAATTAAAGCTTTTGAGACAGCCTATGCCATTAATAAATATGATTTAAGAGTACCATACTATACAGGTCTAAATCAATATTATATTGAAAATTATAGTGAAGCTCTAATTAATTTTACCGACCTCTTGAATGCCGATCAAACAAATGCAGAGGCTTATGATTACAGAGCACGCACCAAGGTTAAATTAGACGATTATGTTGGTGCAATTGATGACTACACTAAATCATTAGAATTATTCCCAAATGATCCAATCATTTATTCAGAAAGAGCAAGTACTTACGTTTTAATTAATCAGATCAGCGAAGCATGCGCAGATATTTCCTTGGCATTAAATTTGGGTATAGAAGTTCAAGAACTTCCAAAAGATTATATTACCTTGTGTGAAGAATCAGATTAAGAATTACTTCATAATATTGTAGTAATACCAACATGCACTTTTCCATTTCCAAGCGCCTCGTTTGGAGACAGAGCATAGGTAAATGTTAATCTCCCTACCTTAATTTTGTAGCTTAACCCAAATCCTAAGGATTGAATAAATTTCGTGGTCTTAAATTGAGCATTTGATTCTGTGATTAGCTTTGGTCTATGAAACCAACCAGCACCAACAAAGCCAAATAAATAGGATGATGCATTGGTAAGAAATCTATATTCAAGATCTCCCCAAGCTACTTGTGAAGCCTGGAATTGCTCTTCCGTAAATCCTCTAAGGCTTTTTGCACCACCTAACCTGTATAAATCTATATCAGTAAATTTTTTCGATTTTAAAAAATAGGATTGTACTTGACCTGCAATTACGCTTTGTTTCCCTATTGGCACATACTTTTTAAAGAATACTTCTATAAACTGTTGGTTAAATGATGATAAGGAATCAACTTCGGTAGTTCTGTTTACAACTCCAAAACGAATCTCGGTTTCTATGGCATCTCTAGGCACTTCAGTTCCAAATACATTTGAGTACCTAAATCCAAGACTACCCTTGCGTTTTTTTCCATCTGGTTCCGACCTTGATTCTGTATTATTTGAACCAGTAATAGTGGTTAATCCAACATCTCCTATCAATTTTAAGCCATTCCCTAATTCAAAATATCCGTCAAAACGTATTTCTCTTGATTGATAGGTGGTATCATTCTGAAATACATTGAATCCAAAAGATGAACCAAGGGGTACTAAACCGAACCAATGTTGAGAAATATTGAGGGTTAAGCGACTTACTTCTGGTTCTAATCTTTGATAGTCTACATCAACACCATTTCCATCTGCAAAAACGCCCCAAAGCGAGAGAGATAAATCACCCACTATTCGCCCATTACCTTTGATATCTGGTACATATCCTAATATTCCATCCAATTGATTTCTTGATTGCTCAACCACCTTCATCGTTAGCACAGGAACCTCTTCTTGAATAATAACCTCTGGGTCACCAACGAACTCGAATAACTCAGTTTCCTGGATTTTGAACTGTAATGTTTTAATATTTTCAGAACTGGCTAGAAGCGAATCTTTAAAATAACTTCTTTTTGCTATGTAGCTATCAGAATTTAATGTGTTTCCATCGAATGTTAGGTTTCTTAAGAATATCTGTTCATTTTCACTGAAGCTTGCAGTTAATTCAACTAAACAACTATCTACCAATGGGTTAAAATATTCAACTTCAATTGATGTATAATACTTTCCTTCGCGAACCTCTTGATCTATTCGTTTTTTGAAATAAGCTGCGATATTCGATTCAGAGTAATTCATTTTATGTATTTCTTTATCTAAACCAAGTATAATAGCATCAAACTTACACCCTTTAATTACCCTAAATTCATTATCGTTAAACTTCTCAACATCAACATTCAAATAACCTTGCTTTGCATACCATCTAATGATTTCATTTTCTGAATGTTTTAGATTTAATTGTTCGTGTAATTCAGTGGGTATGGGTAAAGAATTTCCATCAGCATCTACTAGGTGAACTTGAGCTTCAACCATCTTAGAAAAGATCAAAAAAATAAGTATCAATACACTGAAACTATTCCATCTCATACGGTTTCTAGATACATTTATAGCTGTACTTACAATCCCATGAAGTAAATGAATAATTCCTATAAAGAGCTTATTGAACAATCTTATAACTTCCCCCAAGAGGGTTTTGAATTAGTAAACGAAGTTCTTCAGTTTAATGGAGTTGATCTGTCTAAACTTATAAAAAAATATGGAACTCCGTTTAGGTTAACCTATTTACCAAAAATACGGTCTCAGATAACAAAGGCTCGAACTATTTTTGATTCAGCGATTAAAAAATATAATTATTCAGGACGCTACGAATTTTGCTATTGCACCAAATGCTGCCATTTTAGCCATGTAGTACGCACTGCAATGAAAGAAAATGTTAGCCTAGAAACGTCTTCATCTTTTGATATTGATCTGATTGAACGACTTTTTGGAAATGATCGGATTGATGAAGACCGATATATCGTACATAATGGGTACAAGACTACTGATTATTTAAAAAACATTGAGCGTTTAATAAACCTAGGATTTCATCACTCTGTAACTATCATCGATGATATTGAGGAGTTAGACAAACTGGATCGGTTAGAGGTACTAGAGCCTCTAAAAATCGGGGTGCGTCTTTCGGTTGAACAGGAGCCGTCAGCAAGTTATTACACCTCTAGAATGGGCTTAAATAAACAAGAGATTTTGGAATTGGTTCAACAAAGAATTGCCAATAATCCTCGATATGAGCTTAAAATGTTACATTTTTTTGTAGATTCTGGAATTTCTGATTCCTTGTACTATTGGGGAGAATTTAAAAAAGCATTAGATCTTTATGTTTCATTGAAACGTGTGAGCCCTGAATTAACGGCTCTTAATATTGGAGGTGGCTTTCCTATTAGAAACAGCCTCAGCTTTGACTATCAGTACCAAGCCATTGCCGATTATATTGTAGAAGCTATACAATCAACATGTGCAAATGAAGGCATCGAAGAACCAAATATTTACACCGAATTTGGGAAATTTACTGTTGGTGAAAGCGGTGCAGTGATCTTTGAGGTATTAACCCAAAAACAGCAAAATGACACCGAATTATGGTATATCATCAATAATAGCTTAATGAATACGATTCCAGATGCATGGTCGCTCAACGAAAAATTTATTTTACTTCCTATTAACAAATGGGAAAATGCATATAAACGAATCAATATTGGGGGAATAAGCTGCGATCAAAATGATTATTACAACTCAGGCGACTTAAACCAACAAATTCTGTTACCAACCTATGAAAAATCAGATTCAGAGCCATTATATCTTGGTTTTTTTCATACAGGTGCCTATCAAGATTCAATTTCAGGTTATGGGGGTATTAAACATTGTTTGATCCCTTCTCCAAAACAAATAGTTGTTGATATTGATGATGATGGCAATCAAAAAGAAGTGCTCTATAGAGACGAACAAACCGTACACACTATGCTAGACATTTTAGGATACAATGACTGAAAAAGGACCTGTTTCAAATTTTATCACCCATCATTTTCGACATTTTAATGCAGCTGCATTAGTTGATGCATCAATAGCTTACGAACATCAGTTAAAAAATAAATCTAAGATGATGATCACCCTAGCTGGAGCGATGAGTACTGCAGAATTAGGAAGATCACTCGCCGAAATGATTCGCCAAGATAAGGTGCATATCATCACATGTACAGGTGCTAATCTCGAAGAGGATGTATTCAATCTTGTAGCTCATACACATTATAAACGCATTCCCAATTATCGGGATTTGAGTCCGCATGATGAGCAGAAACTTCTAGAAAAGCATTATAACCGCGTAACGGACACCTGCATCCCAGAAGAAGAGGCCATGAGAGCAATAGAAGAACATCTGGTGAAACGATGGATGAAAGCCTCAGAAACAAATAAAAGATATTTTCCACATGAATATTTCTACGATATCTTGCTATCATCGGATTTAAACGATTCTTATCAAATCGATCCAAAAAATTCGTGGTTGTTGGCAGCTGCCGAAAAAAACCTCCCTATCATCGTGCCGGGTTGGGAAGATTCCACCTGTGGCAATTTCTTTGCTTCGCATTGCATACAGGGTGTTACTACAGCCAATGCCATGAAATCTGGTATTGAATACATGATGTTTTTAGCAGATTGGTATCAAAAAAACTCGGAATACGGAATTGGTTTTTTTCAAATTGGAGGCGGAATTGCAGGTGATTTCCCTATATGCGTGGTTCCTATGCTAGATCAAGATCTTGGGATTAACGCCCCTTTATGGAGTTATTTTTGTCAAATCTCAGACTCAACAACAAGCTACGGCTCTTATTCAGGTGCAGTTCCAAATGAAAAAATTACTTGGGGTAAATTAGGAGTTGATACCCCAAAGTTTATCATTGAATCGGATGCTACTATAGTGGCCCCACTCATTTTCGCCTATGTGCTTGGTTGGTAAAATTTACCTAAAACCGTATCTATACTTATAGGCAAACTTTTATCCTTATCGAGAGACCTATTTACTCATCTGGTATAAAAAAGCGATTTTCTAAACGAATAAAGTATTGTTCATGGATATAAATTTGCCTATCTATACCACACACGAAATCAATCATATAAATCCATTCTTCGTGTTGGATGAATAGTAATAGAATAAGGCTAAAAGTGTACAATTTGATGATCTATGTGAAGATTACATACATCATTGGTAATAACAATAAATTGCTCTCCAAATAAGTGATCGAACCAAATAAAAAGCTTAGTCGCGCACAAGCGCTTACCATCTACAAATCCTTAGTACTCCCTCGTCGCATTGAAGAAAGAATGCTTAAATTATTGCGCCAAAATAAAATCTCAAAATGGTTTTCTGGAATAGGGCAAGAATCTGTAGCCGTTGGAGTTACATTATCTAGCGAATATCAAGATTACATACTCCCAATGCATCGTAATCTTGGTGTATTTACCACGCGTAATGTTCCATTTTATGAATTATTCTGCCAGCTATTTGGAAAGGCTGATGGAATCACTAAAGGACGTGAACGATCTTTTCATTTTGGATCATTAGACCATAACATTGTTGGGATGATTTCCCACCTTGCTGCGATGATGCCTGTTGCCGACGGACTAGCACTCGCAAAAAAATTGAAAGGCGAGAAAGCCGTTGCGTTTTCATTTGTAGGGGATGGAGCAACCTCAGAAGGTGATTTCCATGAAGCTATTAATCTAGCTTCAGTTTGGAAACTTCCCGTTGTGTTCATTATAGAAAATAATGGATACGGCCTCTCCACTCCTACCTCAGAACAATACGCCTGTTCACATTTAGCTGATCGCGCTAAAGGGTATGGCATTCAAGGATATACCATTGATGGAAATAATGTGTTTGAAGTGATGGAAACCATCAAAAATGCGCGTAAACATGCCTTAAAGGGTAAGCCCATACTTATTGAAGCAAAAACATTTCGAATGCGTGGGCATGAAGAAGCCTCTGGAACCGCCTATGTGCCAGAAAACATGTTTGAAGAATGGTCAAAGAAAGATCCCATTTTACGTTTTGAGAACTATTTGCAGGCAAACCATAAACAATCCCAAAAACACTTTGACAACATTCGTGAAGAGGTAGATGCATTATTCGAAATGGAGCTGAAACAAGCGTTAAATGCCACTGAACCTACCTTCGATCTCCAAACAGAGCTTGATGCCGTCTATTCCCACGAAACGCCTCAAATTCCGAAAAATCCTCGGAATGATAAAACTAAGTCAGAAAAACGATTTGTAGATGTAATCCAATCTTCCCTTCGGCAAGCTTTTGATGAGGACGAATCATTGGTCATCATGGGTCAGGATATAGCAGGTTATGGCGGGGTATTTAAAATTACGGAAGGTTTCATGGATCGATTTGGGGCAGATCGCATCCGAAATACTCCAATCATTGAATCTGGGGTGTTAGGTGCTGCTATAGGTTTAGCCTTAGAAGGATTTAAACCCGTGGTAGAAATGCAATTTTCTGATTTTGTAAGCTGTGGGATGAATCAGATTATTCAAAATATTGCGAAGTCGAAATACCGATGGTCTCCCGGACTCAATATCACTATTCGTATGCCACATGGAGCTGGAGTTGGCGCTGGCCCTTTTCATTCTCAGTCTCCTGAGGGATGGTTTATGCCTCATGCTGGACTCAAAATTGTGGTTCCTGGCACCGTGGAAGACGCCCAAAACCTCATGTATTCTTCCCTCTTCGATCCCAATCCTGTCTTATTCTTCGAGCACAAAAAACTCTACCGAAGTTTACGAGCTATTACTTCTGATCATGCTGTGTATGAACCCCTAGGCAAAGCTAAAATTCAACGAGAAGGCACTGATGCATCCATCATCACCTATGGATATGGGGTGCAGTGGGCGTTCGAGTTAGCTGAGGAATACGAAAAACAAGGGGTATCTCTGGAAATCCTAGATCTCCGTTGTCTTTCCCCCCTAGATAAAGAAGCTATGTACCAAACTGTAAAAAAAACAAACCGAGTACTGCTTCTTCAGGAGCCCTCCATCACCATGGGACCCATGAGCGAAGTCTCTGCCCTCATTAACGAACATTGTTTCCAATACCTGGATGCCCCCGTCCTCCGAGCTGCTCCCATTGATACCCCTATTCCCTTCAATAAACAATTAGAAGCCGGCTATTTGAATTTAGATGGGTTTAAGGCTCAGATTGAGAAGTTGTTGGGATATTGAAGATGTTTATAAGATTCTAAATTTATACCCTTGGGTATGTGATTCAGCATCTGTGATGCGTGGCTTTGTTTTGTGGTGTGCTCGAGATCAACGAATCACTCCTTACAGATTCTGGATCGAGTCCAGAATGACGACGGGGCAGTTTGGGATGTATTTTTTTAGTATTCATACTGAATTTTGCCACGGGCACCCCTTTGGGGGTTCAGCATCTATGATGCGTGGCTATGTTTTGTGGTGTGCTCTAGATCAACGAAACAGTATGCTCATTCTGGAAAACATGCTAGATCTACATTGTGCAGATCCTTCACCCGATAAATCGGGTTCTGGATGACTTTTTTGTTTATTGCTTCATTTTTTGTCATTTCGATCCCGATTCATCGGGAGAGAAATCTAACCATCTACTTTGCTATATAGCCTGCCCTTGATCAACGAATCACTCCCTACAGATTCTGGATCGCATCCAGAATGACGAAGGGGTGGTTTTGGGATCTATTTTTAAAGCTACCAAGCTTAAAACTCTTTAATAGCTGTGAAAAAAAACATCCCGAAGATTCGAGAAACCTGCCTGCCGGCATAAGTAGGTTTTTTTGTTCACATGCTTGCGCTAGATTGGGGGTTAAGCTCATGCCTGTTCTGTTACGGAGCTGAGCTCCGTAACTAGGTTAAATCTCTCTCATCTCTATTTTTAGCTTTTCTAACAATACCATTCAATGGTACCTCAATCAACATACGAGATTTAAAACATCTTGGGGGGGGTATAACTCAATCAAGGGCTTACTCCATTTTTTTAAAGTGTTCTAGTGCCACATTGTCGACAATAATTTTTTCCAACTTGTACACTCCATTTTTCACAAAAAGATAAGTATAATCATCAAAACAAATCTTTTCTTCGCCTACAAAGACAATATTAGCCACAAAAAAATCTGCCATATCTGTTTTCCCTTTTAACCTTTTGGCATAATAACTAAAATCGGAGTATAGTTCTGAACCCTTATGTTCATTAAAAAAATTCTCGCTGACAATTGCATATATGCCATCTCTATTCACATCAACATTAAGCGTATCTTTTAACGTTTGCGCACTAACATCTAGACTAGATGTAGCAAGTATCATAAATACAAAGCAGATTATTCTCATTTTTATTAGTCATTAATTTGATTGTACTTTAATTGTTTCTTAAAAAAGAAACGGTTACCACAACTATTGAATTGCGATTATTTGTGTACTGATTCTGATTTTCTCGCTGTATTTGCGTGAGAGGAACACCGTATTTTGTCTGTACCCCTTGGGTACTTGCTGCGTCAAAGTGAATCGGATCTGGACCTGGACTAGAGAAATCTCCTCCAAATCTGCTACCAGAATTTCCAATGCCTTCAATAAATGTATTGTTCGTAGCATTTTGACCAGCATTTTCGGCTAACATTCCTTCAGACCTATTATTATTTGTGTAAAGATTAAAATCAATAGCTAAACCTGCTGTATGTTTGCTCTCTGTACCTGCTGGTGTGGTTCCATTATCTTGAATTTCCGAACTCATTTGCTCTTCAACAGGTCTAAAAGAACTATTAATATTGATATTCGTTCCATTCGCAACAGCAGTACTTAGTATATCTAAAAATTCACTCTTATACCGATGATCTATTAAAATCGGCTCATCATTTGTTATTAATCCTCCATCATCTTGAATCTGAATCTCAATCAAGCTATCCCCATTGACATCGATAAAATAAAGGGGATTATTTCCACCATACTGGTAGGTGCTCATATTTGGATACTTATCATAAAACCGATCAATCTGCATAAACCTGCCTAAGACAGGATCGTATCCCCTAGCCCCTGCATGATAAATATCTAGCCCGCCTTCGTCGTCGTTTTCATAGCCCGTGAACTTATAATTATCATTGGGGTTGGCGGTGTTGGAAGAGCGGCCGGGCATGGTTAGCCCAAATGAGTAGTTCCACAGGAATGCATTCGCATAGTCGGAGCATTTTTTTACCGAAGCCGTTTTTTTTTGAGGCTCTTGCATTTCCCAGACAAGAACAGCGCAAAAATTGGTATGTAGCTCACGCCCAAGCATGAACTAAAGTCGATAATCGCCCTTTCAAAGGCAAGCGACCTTTGCATGACGTTGATTTATGACTAAACCTTGATCAACGTACCCCACGCTTGTGCGTATCTGAAGAAGGTGCTGGTCCAAGTGGACACTTGAACCAGATTTGATAATACTTTAATCAAATCCATATTCCTGCATTCGCAGGAATGACCGACAGATGTTTATTTAATGTTAAATATTGAATATAGAATGTTCAATGCTCTTACCTCCCTTGAAACCTCTCTCCTGAAATTATCCATTCTGGTTTACCTTCGTCCTTCAGGTAAAAATCAAAATATTCTTTCATACGGATGGCATAATCCAGCTTGTTCTCGAATTTCTGTAAGTGATGAGGTTCTCCATGGTATTGCAGGAAGATCACGTCTTTATCATAGCGCCGCATTGCTAAATACATCTCAATACTTTGGTACCACGGTACGGCCCCATCGTCATCCCCATGTTGGATCAACATCGGCGTGGTAATTTTATCCGCATAAAAGACCGGGGAATTTTCAATATATGTTAATGGAGCTTCCACTAAAGGCGCTCCTATCCTACTTTGTGTTTGCTCATATTGAAATTGACGCGCTAGTCCAGATGCCCACCGAATGCCACTGTAGGCGCTAGTCATATTACTAACAGGAGCTCCGGAAACAGCCGCATCAAAAATATCTGTCTGAGTTACAATAAAGGCCGTTTGATAGCCACTCCAGGAATGCCCATGCAAGCCGAGTTTGTCAGGATCAGCAATACCTAGCTCAACCAATTTTTGAACCCCAGGCACCACACTTTTGGTAGCTGCAAAACCAGGTCGACCAATTTCAAAACGTACATCAGGTAGGAACACCACGTATCCATCACTCACATACTGTGCAAATACCGGCCGGTGATTGGTGCGCGGTTCGTTAAAATCATGTAATCGATTTGTAAAAAAGCGATAATAGTAGGTCATAACTGGATATCGCTTATTCGGATCGTAATCATCGGGCTTAATAACTACTCCCTGCATGTAGGTTCCATCGGTACTAAGCCAATCTACCAACTCCGCTTTTCCCCAATTCCATCGTTCACTCAGGTTTTCATTCAAATTGGTTTGTTGTGCCGTTTCCTCAAACAACCATGAATCTGCCACCCAAAGATTCGGGAATTCATCGTAGGCTTCCCGTTTATACAACATTTCATCAGAACCTCTTGCCTTAGATACAAAAGTAAACTTTTTATCTTCTTCCAGTAACTCGGTCACATCCGAATCGGTGATTCCGGTTGAATAGAAACCGAAATTCTTTTTCACATCGTGATATGAAGTAAGCAGTAAATCTTCATCGGTACTAAACGCATCCCAATTCTCTTCCACTCTTTCGATTCGGAAAATGCGGTTTTCAGCTCGACCTTCCCCCCCGGTGATATTATTCGCATTTCCGTTTCTCGTATCAAACGTCCAGATATCGAACTTGTCGTAAATCAGAACATGAGCATCACCTGATGTCCAGCCAGCCACGCCATAACCCGGAACTGGATAAGGATAATCGTGATCTTCATTATAGAAAGGGGTATCCAAATCAGCGGTTAGATTTCTGGATGAGTTTCTTTCCACATCATACAATGACCAGTGCTGATTGGAATAATATGCAGCAAACTTTCCACCATTTGAAAGTTGGGGTGAATAGCGGCTGCTAGTCAGAAATTGCGTTTTCTCACCCGAATCCAGATCGATGGTATACCAATCTCTCAACGTTCCGTCCCAGGTTCTTTCACGGGCATACGGAATATTGCTGGAGGCCAACACTATGTTCTTATTATGGTGAATCTGTACATCAGGAACGGTTTTATTCCCTAACTGAACCCATCTGGCTCGTCTTCCAAAATGATACACCGCCATGTATAAATGATTCTTTCGGCTATTCCAGGTTTGAATCTCATGTGTTTTGATGAATGGATCATCGCCATGCCAGATATCGAGTCCACGATCTTCGATGATCGAGTCGATATCATAAATATCGATTTCCCCTTCTTCCTCATCTTCTTGGCGCTCTAAATCCACCATTTCACGATCTCTTAGTCCAAAGAACAGACGATCGCCGTCATGTGTAAATACCAATCGATTTAGTGAAGTTAAGGCATATTCAGCATCGATTTCATCAGCAGAAACCAATGTTTCCAATCGCTGATTTCTGGATGTCCATAATTTTAGATCGGCATCATTATCGATGTAAGATGTATCATAAGAAGCAGCTGTAAAAGCTAGATTCGAGCTTTTTGGAGCCCAAGTAATGTTGGAATAAAGTCCTGATTCCATGGTGTGAATGGGTATCGATTCTTTGGATTCGAGATCAAATATATATAACCCGTTTTCCATATTGGAAGTATCAATCACGGAATAAGCTAGGAAATTTGAAAGACTATCAAATTCAAAAGCCGTAACAAATTTAAACGAAAATTCTTCTTCGCTTTGTAATTCTCGAAGCGTTAATTTTGTCCCTATTTTTTTATTCTCTAATTTTAAATCTTCAATCTCTTTGCGTTGAAGATGTTTATAAACCAACCATTTTCCATCATTTGAAAAATCAAACGCTGAAATACTATCAAATTGAGCGATAGAACCATCACTTAATGAAAGTAGACTTATTCCAGGCTTGGGTCCCTTTCTCCCTTCTTTCAATTGAATGGCCAATGAAACTTCTCTTTTAGCAGCCACCCATAGCTCATTAGATGAAATAACTGGGTTTTTACCTAGTGTGATTTTATATTCTATTTCCCCGTTTACTTGGTTAGCGACTACATATCCATCTCCACGATCTGGCCAGACGTCATAAATTAACCAATTACCTTGATCAGATATTTGAGGAGAAGTAATATTTTCGAATTTCATTACATCCTCAAAGCTGAGTACTTTTTGAGCAAATAAATTAGTCGGTAGTACTAACACTACCAAAATGAGGGCATATGTATATGTTTCTTTCATAGAAATAGATGTAAAATTAGAACTTCAAGTAACTCATTTTTGATAAGGTTTAAAAGTCTATTTTTGTAAAGAGTTAACAAACATAATTTTTTTAATGGGACTTTTATTTTTAAGATTAATTAAATGATGATAAATATTTAAAACTTTGGTTTATGGATAACTCTCGATTTACGAATAGGTATGCTTATTCTAGAATGCGAGCTAGATTTCGAATTGCTCTCGAAATGACACTTTCACGTCCTCAAAGCGAGCATTAGTGTTATAGATGAATCAATCCAAGATATGTAACCCTACAATTCGGGTTCTGGATGACTTTTTGGTTTATTGCTTCCTTTCTTTGTCATTTCGATCCCGATTCATCGGGAGAGAAATCTAACCATCTGCTTTGCTATATGGCTAGCCCGTGATCAACAAATCACTCCTTACAGATTCTGGATCGCGTACACCCCTCTTGCTTATTTTACTCAAGCGGATTCTCGCGTTAGGTTGGCTTAAAACACCGCAATCCTTAAGTAGAGCCTCAAAGTTATATAAAATCTGTATATTGAGTTTATTTCAGACCAGCCTGTTTTAATATACTATTTTCCGTTCCTTTAGCTAAATCACTATTCTTGCCATGTACAGGAACTGTGACTCTACCTTTTTTTACGGGATGTTTGAATTGCTGATGACTACCTTTTTGTGCTACTAAGTACCACCCATCACTTGTTAACAGCTTAATAATATCCCTAACTTTCATGCAAGATTCGGGATATCCATAGTCATCGTTTCAGTTGTAGGATTTGGTATTTCTTCCCCATCTTCTTTTAGTCCTTCTATATGTAGCATTATAGATTCTTGTATATATCCTTCTACTTCACTACGTGTTTTTCCTACGGATATACAGCCAGGTAAATCCGGTACATAAGCGCTAAAACCAGTGTTTGTACTTTCTATTACAATAACGTATTTCATATTAATCTAGATTTATATAGTTATAAATTTAACCTAGCAACAGATATTTTACAACATGAACTAAATATAATGACTTGAGATTAGCTGATTCCGGTAAATTTTTTTAGTAAATCAACTACTACTCTACATTAAGTTAAATCTCTAGATTTCTCTTTGCACTCGAAATGACAATATCACGTCCTCAAAGGGGGCATTAGTGTTATAAATCAAGCCGAGATATGTAACCCTACAAGTTGGGTTCTGGATGACTTATTTGTTTATTGTTTCAATTTCCTTGTCATTTCGATCCCGATTCATCGGGAGAGAAATCTAACCATCTGCTTTGCTATATAGCCTGCCCTTGATCAACGAATCACTCCCTACAGATTCTGGATCACGTCCAGAATGACGATGGGATGGTTTGGGATGTGTTTTTATGCATCTAGATTCCCGCCTACGCGGGAATGACCATTACTTGCTAGGTTCCTAATTTAACGTCATCCCGCAGCGAAAGCCGGGATCTGGATGGTTATGCAAGCATCGATTTTTATATACAGCTATATTCCATCTAAATCTACATTGTGCAGATCCTTCTGTTGGTTCCTTCTGGATGACTCTTTTATTTGTCATTTCGATCCCGATTCATCGGGAGAGAAATCTAACCATCTGCTTTGCTATATGGCTAGCCTGCGATCAACGAATTACTCCTTACAGATTCTGGATCGCATCCAGAATGACGACGGGGTGGTTTAGGGATCTATTTTTAAAGCTACCAAACTTAAAGCCCTTTAGTAGCACCAACCAAAAAAGGCATCCCGAATCTTTGGGAAACCAGCCTGCTTGCACAGGTAGATTTTTTGTCGTTCATATACCTACACCAGATTGGGGAATAAGCTCATGCCTGATCTGTTACGGAGCTGAGCTCCGTAACTAGGTTAAAGTCTCCGCATCCGCTTCAGACTTAAAACATCTTTGGGATAGAGACTCCCTCCTGCTTACTATTGACAGCTTTATTAAAGCCACCAAGCTTAAAGCTATTCAGTAGCTCAGATATCATTCAGAAGGTTTTAATTTGTTAAAGTAATATTGATCCTCAAATTCATACCCACTATCTATCCAAGTGTTGTCTTCCATAAAATACCTTTTGATGTAATAGAGTTTCTCCCCCTTTTTGATCAGATATAATTTTACTGGTTTTTCAGAGGGGTGATAACTGTTATCAAAAATTGCATATTCTCCAATTTCGATCAACTTAACTGTATCCTCACGTGTGGTATAAGTCCCATAAAATCTAGATCCCAATTCTGCACTGTAAGACATATATATTGAATCAGCAAAAGACAAAGTATCTGCATACCCTTCACTAATAACAGATATCCATTTTGTACCTTGCAAATCAACCACTGGTTTTTCATTGCTACTACAAAGAATACAGAAGACTCCAAAAAAACTTAAAACAGCTCCAAAGTATTTCATTAATTCCTTCTTGTTTTATCAGCTACTGCTGTATTCATTTTTACAGAAAAATGCACAATCCCTGTCTGCTTATCTTTTTGGCTTCTAACGTACAAGTTACCACTAAAGCCCCTTGCATGTTCCATAAAAGCATTAAAGCGTTCTAAACTACCCGCACAACTTGGTCCAGTTATACACCCTGCACTTATGGGACTTCCGCTGGCAGTTGTTAAGCTATTCCGTCCCATATTACCTCGATGGAAAAACACCTCGTTCATTGTCCCTCCAGTCGTGGTTGGAACATCTTTACCTTCATTTATGATTAATGCTAACTCGCCTGGTTTAGAACTTCTTGCTTGTTCTCTTGCAGGATATAGGCCTTCAGCCAACGTATTCATCGTTTCAATCGCTGCAGGGACGGAACCTCCTTCAATAGCTGCTGTTGCTCCCTCAGTATTTGATTCGAGATACAGCACGTGTAAAGCCCCGTTTACATCTTCATTGCCATCTTCATCCCTTGCATGATAAGTAACTAATACATTTTTGCCTAAGCTACTAAAAGTCTGCTTTTCACCATCAATATCTATTGTTAGGTCACCTTCATTATCGTACCATTTGATTTCTCCATTAATATCGTACCAATCCATCCCTGTTGGGTCTACTAATACCAATGGATTATTGCCTACATAAGCAAATGGACTAATTCCTGGATAATTAAAATAATGAGGATCAATCTGCATAAACCTACCTAGCACGGGATCATAGCCCCGGGCATTAGCGTGATATAAATCCAAACCAGCTTCATCGTCTTTTTCATAACCGGTAAACTTATAGTTGTCATTGGGGTTGGCAGAGTTGCTACTTCTTCCAGGCATGGTTAGTCCAAACGGATAGTAGTCGGAGCATTTTTTTACCGAAGCCATTTTTTTTTGAGGCTCTTGCATTTCCCAGACAAGAACAGCGCAAAAATTGGTATGTACCTCACGCCCAAGCATGAACTAAAGTCGATAATCGCCCTTTCAAAGGCAAGCTACTTCTTAATCTTTTATGAACTTGGGGAGCTCTATTGCCCCTACTGTTACATAACCGTGCAGCCTTTATGGTAAACCCCGCTCATGGCCTTCCGCTAGCTAGCTGGGCTGCTTCGTCAGCCACGCATTCGCTGGGTTCTCCCATAAACCGGTTATGTAAAGTATCCCCCGAAAGCGTTCGGGGTGGGGCGGTTTCCGGGCGTTGTTAGAGAGAAGCAAAAAAGGGAAAGGTTTCGAGAAAGGATTTTCAGAAATGATCGCGAGGCTTGGGATTGGAGGCGAACTTTTGCCGAAGGCATGCCTATGGCAACATAATGGCGTTATGGGCGGGCGTTGGGCGTGAGTAGAACCAGCCCACAAGAGAGCTGGTGAAGCGAACCCCGCGCCCAGCGCATAATTACCCATTATGTACCCTGTGCTTGAAGTACGCCGTGTGTCTGCCCGGAACTTATCGCAACGGATGGAACTGTTCTACGGATTGCTTCAGGCTTTCGAGTCCGCCGAGTAAATATCGCTCCGTGGAAGAAACGTATTTATGTCCGGCCCAGTATTGCACCTGACGAAGGGGTGGGCTTTTGCCGAAGGCATCCCCGTGGGAGAGCCAGTTTGCAATCACGCTCGCCCGAATCTGCGAGAATCCTGTGAAGCAGGAATAGTGCTTTTTGAGCCGCTTGGACAGCTTTTGGAAGGTATTTCCTAAACTCGCCGAACTTCCGGCAGAGATAAATAATTTCGGTGATTCTGTTGCTCTTTCGGCTAACAATTTCGGACGGATTTCGAGTTGGTATTTATACAATTCCAACACTTGGAAGGGTTTCAGCTCCAATGTTCTCCCATTGCTCTGTTTGGTCGGGAGAATCCGAATGCTTCCTTGTTCCAAGTCTAAGTGAGCTGGTTCAAGCCTTGCCAGTTCGCCCGTGGTGATTCCTTGATGAACCAATAAACCGACCATGGCTTTGTTTCTTATTTCAATGGTGGTTTTTGTTGGAGCTTCGTTGCACAGAATTTCCAATTCTTCCAGTTCTAACAGATCATGAGGAAGCCGTCTCTTTTGTCCTTTCAGGTGCAGGCCTTCGGCTGGATTGGTCGTTCGCATCCCTTCGCCCTTTTGCCACCGAAGCCACCAACGAATGGCGGTAAGACGAGAGGCGATTAAGTTTCGACTTTCGCCCAATGATCTTCGATTTCTTATAAACTTCAACAGCTCGGAGTACGTGATCTCCTCCACAAGTTCCGCCTGTTTCCATTGGTTGAACAACTCCACATTGTAGCTATACGTTTGGATGGTTTTGGCCGAAAGCTTCTTTTCCTGTAAGTATTTCTCAAAGTTCATGGGCGAGTTCCTCTTTCAGGTGTGTGTAAATCTGCGTGGATTCGAGCGAGGAATGACCGAGAAAGCGTTGGATTTCAACCAGAGGCATTCCATTGCGCAGCAGGTGCGTAGCGATGGAGTGCCGGAGGGAATGTAGCCCAACTTCCTTGGGGATTCCATCCCTTCGGGAGGCAAGTCCAGCTTTCTCCACCAAACCCGCCAGACGCAGGGCCACACTCTGGCCTTGCGGGCGTGTGCCACGCAGGCTGATTAGGAACGAGGCGTTGATTGCATTTTTAAGGAGCTTCGGCCGCGCCTCAATCAGGTACCACCGTAGATCCTCGGCGACTTGCCCCGCCAAAGGAACATAGCGTTCCTTGTTGCCTTTTCCTTTTCGGACGTAAAGCAGTCCCCGAGAGAATTGCACGTCCGGAACATCGACCGCCACGCCTTCGCTTCTTCGCAGGCCACAGCCGTAGTACAAACCAAGCATGGCACGATCTCGGAGGCCATATTCATCATCCGTACACGCTTGGTAGAGCTGCTGGATTTCGAACTCGGTGAGCACCGTGGGCAGTTCGGGGCTGGCTTCGTAGTAGTCGAGGGAAAGTTCAAGATGTGCCGTACCCGTTTGGGCGAGAAAGGAATTCCAGAGCTTCAACGCCTGCACGTATTTGTTCAGGTAGGAAGCACTCAGCCCTCCGCCTCGCCGCTTGTTCGGGCGGGTTTCCTGCTGGGCTAAAAACGCCTCCATGTGGAATTGATCGATCTGGTGAAGCTGTACGATGTCTCTTTGTTCCAACCATTTTAAGAACTCAGCCAGCCGTTCGGGAACCCCTTTTTGGGTGGTTTCGGCGTAGCCGATCACCTCCAGCCAGCTTCTAAAAGCGGTAATGGTTTGCTTATAGGTAGGGATTAATGCCTTCATGTTTTTCGTTACCCTCTAACGTTTCTTTGAGCCACTGAGCTACTTCATTTTTGGTGGCCAGATTGTTTGTTTCTGTTTCATTTAAGTGGCTCACTATTTAACTGAGCTACTTTTGGCTACTTCTCCCTTCCCCTGTTTTAGTAGCTTATTTAAAGCTTCCTCCAGCGCGGTTTGTACCCCATGTTTTAGCTGGTCGTATTCGCCCGGCTCGGTGATCTGGTAGCAAAATCCATTCTTTCGGTCGCCTCCGGCCACTTCCAGCAGCCCGTGCTGGCGCAGTTGGAGCACATATCTTTTCAACGTGGAATAGGGAATCCGAAGCGGCTTTCTGATCTCGTGGCTCGTGAAGCTCTCCAGTTTATTGCGCTTTAAATGGAACTTGAGTTCTTCGAGGAAAGAACGACACGCTCCCGAGAGTTCATCGCTTTTTCTCAGCAAGACCGGAGCCGCCAGCTGGTTTGCCCATTCAATATCTTCTCGGCTGGTTTGTAGCGCTCCGCTTTTGGTTTCCCGTTGGTGCTGGTGGTAAAAGGTAATGGCGTTAATGAGGTCTAAATAGAGTTGGTTCGCCCTTCTTTGAGTAAATACTTGGCTTGGAAGTTGGAGGCTTTCCGCAAACGGGTTTTGCACTTCGACAGGTTCCAAAAGCCGTTGAGTCGCTTGGAGCAGTTTTCGTGCTTCATTCTGTTTCGCCACGTTTATGGTACCCGAAGCGAGTTTCCGCTGGTAGTCCAAAATCCGCTGGTCTTGCTCGGCGGATTCATCGAGGGTGAGCAGTAGCGCCCGGTTCGCATTGTCGGTATAGATCGTTTCTTTGGTGGTAGCCGCCGCCACGCTCACCGGACCTTCGACTTCCAAGATTTCGGTTCGCAGCGTCCCCCTCGGCCCTTTCACCGCTACGGTCTTACTCAGCCTGCCTTTGCTCTGGAGTTCCCGGAGCGGGTACAATACCTCCTCCGCCCCGTCTAAATCTTCAATCAGCAGGAGTTTGTGCTTCAATTCCTCGCCTTTAAAATAATACAGAGCGTTTCCGCTCAAAGAAGTTACTTCCAGCACGTCCTCGGGTGGAAGCAGCCCGGCCAGGGTTTGTTGCAGGTGCGTTTTTCCAATCCCACTCGATGCCAGACTCACCGCGTGTAAGGAACGGGCGGTTTTCCTCGAGCTCATCACCAACCAGAGTAACAGCCTGTTGGTTTCTTCGCCAACCATGCCCGCTTGCCCAAGCAGGTCTTGGGTACGTTCCATGAGCTTCGGTGCCTTTAGCCACTTTCTCGCTTTGGTCTTTTCGGAGGCGGTAAGGGTTGGGGTTTCTTGCTTGGGTTTGGAAAGGAGTTCTAACTGATTCATTCGCCATGCTTCCAAGTCGGAGGTGAGTTGCTCGATAGTTTGCTGAATGGCTTCTGTGGGAAGTTCTGGCTTGCCATCCCCTCGGGAAAACATTCCAGCGATCTGTTCAACCAGTTTGGTTACTTGCGAGCTGTGGTAGAGGTCTAAGTTTTGGCGAATGGGTGGATTGTCCTCATGCTCTACTTTTAGCGTTACCCGGAGTTTGTCCAGCCCGCCCAGCTTTACCCCGCCTAACACGGTGATCGTTAATTCTTCGGTGGTAAAGGTTGGGGCTTCGGGGTTGGTGGTGTCTAAGTTGCTCATGACTGACTCGGTTGGTTTGCCAGAATAATCATCAGTTCGTTGTGCCTTACCGTAATTTCCACTTTGCAGCCTGCGGTAAACTCGTGCTGCTCTAACCAAATGCCATTCACTCTCAATTCGGGCACAATCTTGATTTTTCTTCGGGCTTGCTTTCGGTGTTTAGGCTGGGGTTTGACGGTGTGGGTGATGGGCATGGCAAAAAAGTTACTTAGCGTATTCGCTTTTTAACTTAGCCTTTTTGCTTATATTATCCAAGCGTATTTACTTTAGTTTTTTACTCTTATTGGCTTTTTCGATAAACAAGACCTACTTTAACACAGTGTTTTCAGTGAATACAGTATCATAAACAGTATTTTCGATATGGAGAATTTTGGAGCAAATTTAAAGCAAGTACGTACCGAGAAAGGGTTTTCCCAAGATGCATTCGCCACCCAAATAGGCGTACATGTTACTAATCTGAGCAAGTATGAGCGCAATAAATCCGTACCCTCCTTAGAGATTGCCGATAAGATAGCCAACGTGTTGGAGATTTCATTGGATGAGTTGGTACATGGCCAGCCTCACGAGCAAGCTCAATCCCGTATTGCCGATAGCGAACTCCTCTCTCTGTTTAGCAAAACCCAACACCTCTCCGATAGCCAAAAACAAACCGTCATCGATCTGCTTTCTGCCTTCCTGCTAAAAGCCAACCTTAAACAGCAACTTTCTTAAACAAAAAAGGCACAAGACAGGAGCCTTGCGCCAATTTTTTTCTTTCACATGCTTGCACTAGAGGGGGGCACCGTAACTAGGTTAGGTGGGGTAAAACATATATGAACTAAGAATGCTAAAAACAGGATAAACTATCTAATACTTTTCGATGGTTTTCAGATAGTGTATTTTTCAATTCACGCATTCGTTCTCTGCTATTCATTTCTTCAATTCTACATATAATATCAGAACTTATAGTCTTGTTAATTTTAAAGATTGAATCTAAAAAGACAGACGTGTTATTAAATAATTCATTACTAAATAAATCAATAAACTCCTCTGACCTTGCTAAATTTGAAGAATTGTAATAAAATTTAAAGACATCTACGTAATTTTCAGTTATAAAAGCAGCTTCTAAAAATACGCTTATTGAAAAAAGATTACTCATTTTTTCTTCAAAAATTGAATCGAAATTAGAAAAAATATTTCTATCATCGTTTCTAACTTTATCTTCTAAACTAAAATACTTAATTGCCTTTTTTTGAGTATTTGGTAACAGATTTATTAAAATCTCAGCTGTTGATGAATCTTTCATGGTACCAAATTTTATTAACGCAACAGCTAATTTTTTTTCATCTATGAAGCTGTCATCATTAAAAAGTTCATTTAGAAAGTTTACTTGGTCGGAACTTAGTTCCATAGTTTCAAATGGGCAATCTTGTGCATATAATATTTGGGGATTTATTAAAACTAGAAAGAATAGTATTTCAAAAAAATTAACCCAATAATGCTTTTTATTCATCTTCAAATGTATAAATTGTTTTTGTATTGTCAGGGGCTGCTATAAACAATTGATAAATTAAATCTATAGAACTTGAATTACCTTTATCATTATTTTCATCTGTATCTTCTTCATTTTCTCCATCAGTAACAACAATCGATTGTACCCTATCAGTTTCGTGTAATTTATTTATTGCGTCCATTGCTTCGGGTGTTGTTCTAATACATCCATAAGTACAGAAAGCTGCACCCATGTTGCCATATCCATCCGTCTGGCCTTGTCGACCAGCATGTATCCCCCTTCCAGAACTACCCGGTACATCTCCATCTTCATCTGGATACTTAAATACCATAATACCTCTAGAATCTATACGATCACTATCACTCGCTCCACTATATTTCTTTTTATTCTGATGTGAATAATTGTAGGATCCACCTGCCCACTCAATTTTCCCTCTCGCTAAATTATTGTAGGCTTCCCATGTCCCAACTAACTTACCTTCTTTAGTATAAAGTGAAACTGTATTATTTGCGCTATTAAAAACAAGCCAACTCTTTCCACTAGGATCTGTTACTCTTAATGGATTATTTGCTGCATAATGGTATGGGCTCCACCCAGCATATAAATGTAATAGCGGATCCACTTGCATAAACCTACCCAGTACCGGATCATAGCCCCTCGCGTTGGCATGGTAGAGGTCTAGCTCGCCTTCGTCGTCGTTCTCATAGCCCGTGAACTTATAATTATCATTGGGATTGGCGGTATTGGTTGAGCGGCCTGGCATGGTTAGTCCAAACGGATAGTAGTCGGAGCATTTTTTTACCGAAGCCATTTTTTTTTGAGGCTCTTGCATTTCCCAGACAAGAACAGCGCAAAAATTGGTATGTACCTCACGCCCAAGCATGAACTAAAGTCGATAATCGCCCTTTCAAAGGCAAGCTGCTTCTTAATCTTTTATGAGCTTGGGGAGCCCTATTGCCCCTACTGTTACATAACCGTGCAGCCTTTATGGTAAACCCCGCTCATGGCCTTCCGCTAGCTAGCTGGGCTGCTTCGTCAGCCACGCATTCGCTGGGTTCTCCCATAAACCGGTTATGTAAAGTATCCCCCGAAAGCGTTCGGGGTGGGGCGGTTTCCGGGCGTTGTTAGAGAGAAGCAAAAAAGGGAAAGGTTTCGAGAAAGGATTTTCAGAAATGATCGCGAGGCTTGGGATTGGAGGCGAACTTTTGCCGAAGGCATGCCTATGGCAACATAATGGCGTTATGGGCGGGCGTTGGGCGTGAGTGCCCCGTAGGGATACCGTTGGTAGAACCAGCCCACAAGAGAGCTGGTGAAGCGAACCCCGCGCCCAGCGCATAATTACCCATTATGTACCCTGTGCTTGAAGTACGCCGTGTGTCTGCCCGGAACTTATCGCAACGGATGGAACTGTTCTACGGATTGCTTCAGGCTTTCGAGTCCGCCGAGTAAATATCGCTCGGTGGAAGAAACGTATTTATGTCCGGCCCAGTATTGCACCTGACGAAGGGGTGGGCTTTTGCCGAAGGCATCCCCGTGGGAGAGCCAGTTTGCAATCACGCTGGCCCGGACTTGTGGGAATCCAGTGAAGAAGGACTGTTGCTTTTTGAGCCGCTTGGACAGCTTTTGAAAGGTGTTTCCTAAACTTGCCGAGCTTCCGGCAGAGATAAATAATTTCGGTGATTCTGTTGCTCTTTCGGCTAACAATTTCGGACGGATTTCGAGTTGGTATTTATACAATTCCAACACTTGGAAGGGTTTCAGCTCCAACGTTCTCCCATCGCTCTGTTTGGTCGGGAGAATCCGAATGCTTCCTTGTTCCAAGTCTAAGTGAGCTGGTTCAAGCCTTGCCAGTTCTCCGGTCGTGATGCCCTGATGAACCAATAAACCGACCATGGCTTTGTTTCTTATTTCAATGGTGGTTTTTGTTGGAGCTTCGTTGTACAGAATTTCCAATTCTTCCAGTTCTAACAGATCATGAGGCAATCGCCGTTTTCCTCCTTTCAGGTGCAGGCCTTCGGCTGGGTTGGTAGTTCGCATCCCTTCGCCCTTTTGCCACCGGAGCCACCAACGAATCGCGGTAAGACGAGAGGCGATTAAGTTTCGACTTTCGCCCAATGATCTTCTTGAACGGATAAATTTCAACAGCTCCGAGTACGTGACCTCCTCCACAAGTTCCGCCTGTTTCCATTGGTTGAACAACTCCACATTGTAGCTATACGTTTGGATGGTTTTGGAAGCGAGTTTCTTTTCTCTCAGGAAGGTTTCAAAATCAGGCATGTTCGAGTTCCTCTTTCAAATGGGTATAAATCTGAGTCGATTCTAAGCTCGAATGTCCTAAAAAGCGTTGGATTTCGGGCAGAGGCATTCCATTGCGCAGCAGGTGCGTAGCAATGGAGTGCCGGAGACTGTGTAATCCTACGGGCTTGGCAAGCCCCGCTTGTTCGATGAGTTTGGCAAGCCTGAGCGACAAGCTTTGTCCGGTTAGCCGTTTGCTACGGTAACTAATAAGCAGCGAACTACTTTTGTGTTCTTTTAAGAGCTTCGGCCGCGCCTCAATCAGGTACCAGCGCAGATCCTCGGCCACTTGCCCCGCCAAAGGAACATATCTTTCCTTGTTGCCCTTGCCAGCTCGCACGTAAAGCAGTCCCCGAGAGAATTGCACGTCCGGAACATCGACCGCCACGCCTTCGCTTCTTCGCAGGCCACAGCCGTAGTACAAACCAAGCATGGCACGATCTCGCAAGCCGTATTCATCATCCGTACACGCTTGGTAGAGCTGCTGGATTTCGAACTCGGTGAGCACCGTGGGCAGTTCGGGGCTGGCTTCGTAGTAGTCGAGGGAAAGTTCAAGATGTGCCGTACCCGTTTGGGCGAGAAAGGAATTCCAGAGTTTCAACGCCTGCACGTATTTGTTCAGGTAGGAAGCACTCAGCCCTCCGCCTCGCCGCTTGTTCGGGCGGGTTTCCTGCTGGGCTAAAAACGCCTCCATGTGGAATTGATCGATCTGGTGAAGCTGTACGATGTCTCTTTGTTCCAACCATTTTAAGAACTCAGCCAGCCGTTCGGGAACCCCTTTTTGGGTGGTTTCGGCGTAGCCCAGAATGCCCAACCATTCGGTGAACCTGCCTATCGTAGATAAGGGCGTTAAAGACTGCTTAAAATGTGGAGTTAATTCGTTCATCTTTTTTACTCCCCCTCTCACGGTTCCGTAAACCACCAAACTACTTAGGATTTTGGTGGGGTTTACTTTTGTTTGTATTAAGTTTAAGTAGTTCGTTTTTCCTCCGAACCACTGCCGAACTACTGAACCACTACCGAGCTGGCAGGGGCAGTTTGGGTATCTATGCTTTGCTTGAGTTTCTCGTAGGGATCATCTCCAGTTAGCCCGTAGACAAATCCTTGTTTGTTATTTCCTGCCACTCGTTCCACGTACCCAAAGGCGGTTAACTCACTCATGTACCGTTTGCATTTAGAAGGATGCAATCTTAAAGCTGAGCGAATTTCCTTTCTCGTGAATTCTTGCTGTTTGTTGGTTTTTAGCCACACTTTTAAGTCTTCCAAAAAAGAACGACACGCTCCCGAGAGTTCATCGCTTTTTCTCAACAAGACCGGAGCCGCCAGCTGATTCGCCCATTCAATATCTTCCAGGCTCGTTTGCACCGCTCCGTTTTTGGTGTCTCTCTGATGTTGGTGGTAGAACGTAATGGCACTAATCAGGTCTAAATAGAGTTGATTGGCTCGCCGTTGGGTGAACACTTGGGAAGGAAGTTGGAGGCTTTCCGCAAAAGGATTCTGGATTTCAACTGGTTCCAAAAGCCGTTGAGTCGCTTGGAGCAGTTTTCGTGCTTCATTCTGTTTCGCCACGTTTATGGTACCCGAAGCGAGTTTCCGCTGGTAGTCCAAAATCCGCTGGTCTTGCTCGGCGGATTCATCGAGGGTGAGCAGTAGCGCCCGGTTCGCATTGTCGGTATAGATCGTTTCTTTGGTGGTAGCCGCCGCCACGCTCACCGGACCTTCGACTTCCAAGATTTCGGTTCGCAGCGTCCCCCTCGGCCCTTTCACCGCTACGGTCTTACTCAGCCTGCCTTTGCTCTGGAGTTCCCGGAGCGGGTACAATACCTCCTCCGCCCCGTCTAAATCTTCAATCAGCAGGAGTTTGTGCTTCAATTCCTCGCCTTTAAAATAATACAGAGCGTTTCCGCTCAAAGAAGTTACTTCCAGCACGTCCTCGGGTGGAAGCAGCCCGGCCAGGGTTTGTTGCAGGTGCGTTTTTCCAATCCCACTCGATGCCAGACTCACCGCGTGTAAGGAACGGGCGGTTTTCCTCGAGCTCATCACCAACCAGAGTAACAGCCTGTTGGTTTCTTCGCCAACCATGCCCGCTTGCCCAAGCAGGTCTTGGGTACGTTCCATGAGCTTCGGTGCCTTTAGCCACTTTCTCGCTTTGGTCTTTTCGGAGGCGGTAAGGGTTGGGGTTTCTTGCTTGGGTTTGGAAAGGAGTTCTAACTGATTCATTCGCCATGCTTCCAAGTCGGAGGTGAGTTGCTCGATAGTTTGCTGAATGGCTTCTGTGGGAAGTTCTGGCTTGCCATCCCCTCGGGAAAACATTCCAGCGATCTGTTCAACCAGTTTGGTTACTTGCGAGCTGTGGTAGAGGTCTAAGTTTTGGCGAATGGGTGGATTGTCCTCATGCTCTACTTTTAGCGTTACCCGGAGTTTGTCCAGCCCGCCCAGCTTTACCCCGCCTAACACGGTGATCGTTAATTCTTCGGTGGTAAAGGTTGGGGCTTCGGGGTTGGTGGTGTCTAAGTTGCTCATGACTGACTCGGTTGGTTTGCCAGAATAATCATCAGTTCGTTGTGCCTTACCGTAATTTCCACTTTGCAGCCTGCGGTAAACTCGTGCTGCTCTAACCAAATGCCATTCACTCTCAATTCGGGCACAATATTGATTTTCTTCGGGCTTGCTTTCGGTGTTTAGGCTGGGGTTTGACGGTGTGGGTGATGGGCATGGCAAAAAAGTTACTTAGCGTATTCGCTTTTTAACTTAGCCTTTTTGCTTATATTATCCAAGCGTATTTACTTTAGTTTTTTACTCTTATTGGCTTTTTCGATAAACAAGACCTACTTTAACACAGTGTTTTCAGTGAATACAGTATCATAAACAGTATTTTCGATATGGAGAATTTTGGAGCAAATTTAAAGCAAGTACGTACCGAGAAAGGGTTTTCCCAAGATGCATTCGCCACCCAAATAGGCGTACATGTTACTAATCTGAGCAAGTATGAGCGCAATAAATCCGTACCCTCCTTAGAGATTGCCGATAAGATAGCCAACGTGTTGGAGATTTCATTGGATGAGTTGGTACATGGCCAGCCTCACGAGCAAGCTCAATCCCGTATTGCCGATAGCGAACTCCTCTCTCTGTTTAGCAAAACCCAACACCTCTCCGATAGCCAAAAACAAACCGTCATCGATCTGCTTTCCGCCTTCCTGTTAAAAGCCAACCTTAAACAGCAGCTTTCTTAAACAAAAAAAACATCCCTAATCTTCGGGGAACCCGCCTGCCTACTGGCATAGATAGGTTTTTTCCTACATGCTTGCGCTAGATTGGGCTCTGTAACTAGGTTAATATTTTTCATCATCTCTTCTAATATAAAACGCATTATATAGTTCATGAAGGCTTTTTTTTGTTTTTGATTGAGCATATAGTATAGCGTCTCTGTATGCTTTAGGTCCAGCAAAAACTATACTCTCACAAATAGTAACTACACCAACTTCTGATATATAATCATTATCACTGCTAACTATTTCTTCAACAAACTCAAATAATTGGTTGAGTTTTACCTTATCTCTATCTTCTTTAAGTTTTTTTTTCAACAAAGGGTTAAAAACATCCCCCATAATAATATGTAGACCGGGAAATTCTCCATCCCAGTTTTCCATTAATTCATTAAGCTCTGGTTTAAGTTCAGGAAAGTTAGTTAACATTTTCTGAACTACTTTTTGATACTTTTTTAATTGTTGTTCGTTTTTCATAATTAATTCCCTTTTACAGCTTGTTTTAAATCTATCAAAATAGCATTTGCTATATCGCGTTCAACAGGTGTTAAATCTTGATTTTTTAAAATATTTTCTAAATTCTTTATTCGTTCCTTAGCTTTTTTCAGATGAGGTTTACCGCCAACATTTTTTCCGGTTCTTTTCTCTTTTCTTACAGCGCCTGCTGTTCCACCCGCGACTCTATCTTTTCCTTTGAATAATTCTTCTATTGTATTTCTCAATGCTTTATTTTTAACAACTCTTAGAAGTTGAGCTCTATTTAACCCCTTTATCGCCTGAACAATACGAAGTTTTTGAGAAACATTTAAAAGAAAAAACCCTTTTGCAGCAGTACCAGCTATTAACTTATTTGGCATCGCCATTTCCAAAGGATTATTCTTTAACTGTATATCAATAGCTATTAATTCAGTTTTGGCAAAACCAACCTCGAAAAAAATTTCTCCGCGTTCAGTAACCCCTCCTGCCCATGTTGCTTTTTTCCATATTACCATTGCTTTATCCCAATCGTAATTAAAATATCTTAGAACATCTTCGAATGTGTCTCCTTGCTCAACAATTATTCCACCTCTTCCATCTGGTCTTACTGCTATTTCCTGCGAATACATCCCTGTAGGATCAATTAAATTCAGTGGGTTATTCCCCACATAGGTGTAGGGAGAAGAAAACTCCAACATCGGATCCACCTGCAAGAATCTTCCAATAATGGGGTCGTAATTCCTCGCCATCATATAATCGAGGGTAAGATTAGCTTCATCATCGCGTTCATGCCCGGTGAACTTGTAGTTATCGTTGGGATTGGCGGTGTTGGAAGAGCGACCGGGCATGGTTAGTCCAAACGGGTAATAGTCGTCATACCCATCTATGTTGCCATATTGATCAACGGTTGTCCTTACTGAACCTAAATGATCTTTTAGAAAATAACGACGTTCTATACCATCATATGTACCTATAATGGTTCCTCCTGGTTCTACTAGGTTTATGGTTGTAGCTCCATAATATACACTTGTCGCTATGGTTTCTCCATAAGCGCCGCGAATGTAGTAGGTTTTACTTCCACCTACCAACTCTTTTTTAACTCGGTTGCCCTGCTCGTCGTATCCAAATTTAAGGGTGTTTCTATTTTTGTTTACTTGAGTCATCAAATTTTGATGATTATAAACCGCATTTGTAAATCGGTTTTGAGTCATATTACCATTAGCGTCGTATACTACGGTATAAGGAGTAGATGGAACCGGACCTGATGTTAATCTATAACTGAGTAAACGATTACTTTGTTGGGATAATGATCCCGTATTATCTAGAACAATGTTGGATACCTGCTCATGTCCATACGCATAATATCCTCCCGTTTTTCTTGTCATGGTAGTGATATTACCATTTTTATCGTACCCATATGTAACATCAAATCCATTGTTTGCATCATCGTATGATGATGGATTAGTATCTTCAAAATTGGCAGCTGTTAATCTATTAGCATTATCGTAGCTGTAAGTATACTCAACGTGATAAGGCGTATTTTTTGCTCCCTGTTCCCACTTTTGCTTTACAATATTACCTGCTAAACTATAATCTAGATCTAGACCAAACTCATCGTTGGTGTAGAAATAAGTGTTATTGTGGTTTATTTTATCCATCCAGCCACGCACATCGTACGTATAATCCATGGTTTGAGCTACATTACCCAATTTGTGCTGTTTTACGCTCCCATCGGCAAGATACGTATAGCGTGATATGGCAACCTTACCATTGGGATTCGAATCGGTATGAGAGTACACCGTTTCTAACCTTCCTAGTCCATCGTATTCGTACCAAAAATAATGATCATTAGCACTATTTGTTACATTATATCCTAATTTTGTCTGTCTTCCGTGTTCATCGTATGCATACGTAATTTTAATTGCTGACAAATTAGGCAAATCTTGCACTATCCATTCTACCAGCCCTAATTCGTTGTAGGAATACCAAGTATACCCCCAAACATTTGAATATCCATTTTTACTTTCTAAATACTTTACTTTTGTTAGCCTCCCATTTGTGTTACTTGCTCCACTATAAGCTTGCTCCCCATCGTACCAATAATAGGCTGTAGGCGTATGATAAGAACTTGGATAGTTTTGAGAGTTTGAGTAAAAGTCACAGGCGGAATCATAACTCCCTAATCCATCTTTTACTCCAGTTTCAGTCACCCGACCTAGTTTATCGTATTTTGTGTAATGATAATCATATTGAGGAGACCCATAATAATAACTTACATTTGCTTTCTGGTTTGGATCACGGTGGAAACGTAACCGACCAGCGTCATCGTAACAATAACTGTGAGACTCGTCTTGATCGGGTAGTTTTTTCTTTACAAGCTGTCCAAGTGTATTGTATTCATAGGTGGTGGAAAGACCTCGAGGGTCTCTCGACTCAATTACATTCCCTAGCTCATCATAATCAAACTCGGTAATTAGGTCGCAAGATGCTCCTTGACATGAATTTTTAGTGACCCCATTAAGAAGTCCGTCTTGGTTCATATCCACCCCAGAGGCTACCGTTCTCCCCCACCCGTCGATGTAGGTAATGGATATGCCCCCTTCGGGATCGGTGGTTGTTGTTTTGGATAGCGCACCACTGCTAAAGGCAAATTGCTCTTGGGGAGTGTCTACCACGTCATAGTCGGTGGTTACACTGTAATCTTCACCACCAGGCATACGCGTGGTGGATACCCGGTTTAATGGGGAGGCTTCGTACTCCGTGAAAGAATACGCAAAGTCTGCTTCACTATTATAAGTTAGTGAATAATAATAGTCACTTATTGGAGATAATGCTGATAATTCATTCCCTGGTTTAAACGAAGAACCTCCTGTGAAAAGATCATCCACAAAACCTGTCATGTTGCTCATGCTAATGGGGCGAGCACTTACCTGTGGGTTACCACGTTCATCATAGATTACCCCAGATACAATAGTTTCTTCTCCACCTCCACCCAGTTGTTGTGACTGAATTTCTCGACCTAACCCATCGATATAGCTTACACCCCGTTGCCAAGATTCAGAAACAGTAAGGTTAGCTGCATAGTAATAATTATTGTTGCCAGAAAGGACAAATTTGGGAGTCCACGAAGAACTAAACCCGCCCAAAGAATAAGACTCCGCAGCGCTGCGTCCTTCCTCTTTAGGATACACCCAAGCAGTAAGTTGCCCCTCTACTTTTTCCAATTCAATGGTATACCATCGATTTGGTGGAGCATCTAATGTAAACGTATGTGGGTATTGCCAAGACCCCGAATTTTTACGATACTGAATCCTAAAGGAATCATTACCTGGTTTATAATGAACTGCAAACCGGTGACCCGCACCATCCAACATAATATGAGGGGTTCCACCAGTGGTAATATGTGGGTAAAAATCAATTTTTGCATATACCTGATCACTATTTAAACCAACATTCATAGATTCCCAAGATCCACCCGAACCCATTCGAACCGTAGTCTGCCCCGCCATAGGAACATTAAACTTGTTGTGCGTGCTGTGCACACTTGACCAACCTACAGAGGTACTAAAATCAGAATTAAATAGTGGATTAACATACGTTATAGCTTCTACCTGATTGGGATTAGTTGACGAAAAGGCATCACCCGCATAGGTGTAGGTATATTCAGATAGTATCTTCCCATCATGATTTTTTATCATAGCTAATCTGCCAAAATCATCGTAGATAAAAGAAGTGGATATCTCATTTTCATCAATAATTTGTTCTAGTCTATCCCACGCATTATACCTAGCTGAAGTAAATAAATCGTCGCCATTATTGGGGCGAGAGTTGCAGTTAATACAATCATCGGTTCCTACTACCTTCTGAATACCTGTTAGATACACTCCATTAATTCCATCAATTCCAATTTGGGAAAAAGGGGCATCATTAGAGCCATAGTAGTACTTGGTAATTGCACCAGAGGCATCCTCAATTTCTAGGGGGTTACCGTAGGCATCGTAACTGTTTACTTTTACCACCAGTACCTGAGCAACGACTAAGCCTTCGTAATTTAAAATGATGAGTAGAAAAAGAATAATTAATTTATGTATCATGATGATTCTCCTACTCAATTACAGCTGGTTGGTGCTACTGGAATTCCGCTAACCAACGCTCCATCCCAAGCCCATGTACCGCACGGTAACCATTGTGGGTTGCTTTGGGTACCCCAGTTTTTCCACAATATCCAATTTTTTTTCTTAACGACATTGTTTCCGTCTTGCACTTCCAAAGAATAGGGTTGCATAAGCATATTTAGCTCCTTCATATCAGAAAATTGGTCTTGATTATGAGCATATCCATAAATAGTTATAAGATTTGAGCTAGTGTTAGGATTCGATTTAATTGATTTCGTTATTTGTTTGTGGTTTGCATCATCGTATTCATATTCTTCAATAGATTCTATATTTTTATCAACTACATATCTACTGCTATCAGTAAAAACTAATAAATAGTCATTAGTAGGGTCAAAGTAATAAGGAATGGCATCTTCAGGGTAGACCCAATATCCATCATTAGTCTGATCTATCACATCTACATGTGTGGTATCCATCCAAACAAATTCGTTTGTTTTAGAGATTTTTTTTGTGGGGTATGCCCACATTCTACTGTAAAGTCCATGCCTTACTTTGAAGGTGGTATCAATTTTTGTTGTACTAAGTTCACTTCCACACCAAACTGCTGCATATTCATAACATTCGTCGTCTGGATTGTATGAATTTATCTCTTTATAAATTTTTATATTTGGGGTAAGCCATTTTAGCGAGATAATATCACTAAATGTGCCTCCCACACTCGCTCCTTTTTCAATATTATACTCGTAGTTTTCTTCATAAGTTGGCAAAGAATATGGGCTCATAATTTCAAGGTTGACAGTATCAGCTTTAATTTCATATGCTTTTCTGGTTATTAGACTTTTTCTGTAATATCTAAAATCCCCTCCACCTTCATAATCTTTATATGTTCCATTATTAGATAGTCTTGTATCGTATTCTTCAACATAGGCTCCTCCTTCGTAATTATTAATTATTTCCCGAACATAATCATAGACTACATAATGGCCATAAAGGGGTAAATTAGGTTCTGACACGCCTGTTTCTTGATAACAATCTTCCCCATTTTTTGTCATATACAAATGGAGAGGATCAAATTTAACTCCATATCGGACTATATCTTTAATAAATTCTGCATTTCCTTTTCCATATTGATAAGTTTTAACTGTCGGGGATGATCCAATGGAACGAGCATTGGATATTATTCTATGGATACGTAATCCACCAATAGGCTTTTCTTCACCATATATGTCTGCTGTATTTAATTCGTATTGAAATTCCGTAGTGCCACCAGTTGGATAAGTTATTTTAGAAAGGATTCCATTTATAGTGTGCTCAAAACTTGGGGCTCTTGATGCGCCAATTATATCCCCATCTGAAGTTTCTACAATGCCAACTAAGTGATCATATACCACATTTCTATTTCCACGAGGATACCCCAAATAATCGCGATTTACTGATTGTCTTTCTTGGGTGATTCCATTACCATAATATGAAAATTGGTACGGTGGAAAAACATTATTACCTGAAATCTCCTGAACTGATTCAAGCATCATTAAAGAACCTATACCTGGATCATTGGTCGTAGATAATACAAATTTCTTATCAAGTACACCTCTTCCACTCCACACTCTAATTTCAGAAATTTTATAGTCCATTGGGAAATTATTAATATTATCTTCATAATCAATAATCACCCTGCTCAAATTATTATCACCAACTACTCTTAATTCCTTAATTCTTTTGTATTTACTTATCAAATATCTAGAATAACTACTTCCAATATTCCAAGTTGTCGGGCACTCATTATGGACAATATCAATATCCAAATTATTTGTCATAGTACTAGAGCCAATGCTAGTGATATCATTTGTACCGTCCACTGTTTCATACGAAAAATAAAGATATTGTTGTTGACTTGGATTTTCAATTTTAGTCAAGTACCAGGCGGTTGGATAATCTACGCCATATACAGGAGGCTCCCAGTTTGGAAAGGAAGGTTCCTCTGGAAATTCATCCACCGTATACAGTTTTTGCGTGTATTCTTTTTCATCGAATGTATATTTGGTACCATCAAGAGTAGTAATTACAAAGCTTTGTACTGCATAATCTCCTGTAATTCTCGAATATTCAACATCAAAATCAGCATCTGGGAATGCAACAAATTCACCTGCCCCATCAATAACAAAAAATCCAGATTTACCCCCAAAATTATAACTGTAAATATCAGGGGTAGCCTCAATTTTGTTAGCGACTAAATCTAAAAGATATGACTTCATCATTGAACTATCATCAACACCAAAATTATAATATCCTTCAATTTCTGATTGTTGATGATAATACCCCTTATGTACAGCCTTATTATATTCATCAGGCATTCCGACAACTACCCTTGAAATTACTCCTGCAGATTGTAGACTCCACCCTAATCCAATCTCTCCTGGATATTCCGTTACCTTGATTCCACCTGAATGGTAATTTAAACTAATAGGCAGTTGTAATGTACCTGCTTTTAATATGGTTAGTGGAATAGAAATATTTGGTACACCAGTAGCTAAATTTACAGGTATACTCCCGTATTTAGTTAGATTTGCTGCAGTTGGTGAAGTAATACCAATTTCATTTGTTCCTGTAAAATTTAACTGTGCTTTTATATTTATTGCATAACATACATTAATTATAATTAAGCATATAACTTTAACAGTGAATGATTTTATAATTGTATTTAAATATGAACCATATAGATTAGTTCTTCTCATATTATTTTAATATTTAATTATTTAAAATTGTAGGGTAATTACATTCTGGGAGATGCAACACTGAACCCGTTATATAGAAAACCTAAGTTAATAGAAGCTGTTATCAGACTATTTCTATTTTTTGGTTTTTCAGAAGATAAGCGACAATCGTAGCGTATTGTTTTGTCGCTTATTTTTGATAAATATTCGTATGTAAACATAAGTGATTTGAGTTTGAGTGTTACGTCAAATAATCACTTCCTAAAGCTTCTTTTTACTGATTATAGCAAAATTCTATTTTTATCGACAACTATATTTTACGCCTAATGCAGCGCTTTACATACGCATGAGAATAATTTAATATTGTATTCTATTTTTTCTGAGAGTAAAAAATGACCATCACAAAAAAAGGAGATAATGGAATACGACATGTTCGGTATTTACGATCGATGAGGAGTAGAGCTAGAGCAACTACCCCTGCTAGAATAAATGAGAAAAATAAAATCACCACCACATTGTATTCGTAAAAAGGGTAAGAACGAGAAGTGATAATTAGATAATAAAGTCAAAACCCTTTCCCAATATACAAGGTTATTCCAAATTATAGCGATAGAATATCAGCCAGAAAAGATGGTAAGTGCCGTTTGTTTGTCTTTATTTAATTGTGCTTTTAACTCGTCCAATCCTTCAAATTTTTGTTCATCTCTTATTCGATCAAAAAAATGAATCTGTAACATCTTTCCGTAAATCATTTGATCAAAATTAAAGATGTTTACTTCCAAGGACTTAGTTTGGCCATCAAAAGTGGGACGAATACCAATATTCATCATTCCATTATACCAGATATTATTAACTCTCACTTTAACAGCATAAATACCATTTTTTGGAAGTGCTTTGTCTGGATGTTCTGGTTGTAGATTGGCGGTTGGATATCCTATGGTTCGTCCGCGTTCATCGCCATGTATCACTAAAGCATTTAACATATACGATCTACCCAAAAGCTCAGCTGCTTTAATAGTATCTCCATGTTCAATAATTTCTTTTCGAATTACTGTGCTACTCACTGTGGTTTCTCCCATTTCTTTTTTGGACACTACAGTTACACTAAATGATAGCGTTGCACTTAATTTGTGTAGGGTTTCGATGGTTCCAGAACGATCTTTTCCAAAATGATGATCATATCCAATTACAAATTCACTAATTCCAATTTTGTGATAGATAATATCTTTAACAAATTGTTCGCTACTTAATAATGAGAAATCTCGGGTAAAGGGTATTACTATAAGTTCATCAACCCCAATGGTTTCCAATATTTCAGCTCGTTCATGTAAACTGGTAAGTAATTGAATACCATTGGATTTTGAATGTATTATACTTCTTGGATGTGGATCAAAAGTAACTACTACACTTCTTGCTTTTCGTTTCTTGGCTTGTTGAACGAGCGTATGCATTAACGCTCTATGCCCTTCATGAACTCCATCGAAAGTACCAACGGTAACTACCGAATTTTTCACTCGCTGTACGTCTTTTAAAGGGATTAATTTAGCCATTAGAATTCAGTATTTCGTTGTATTCATGGGGTGTTAAGGCATCTATATTCGAATAATTCCCTATCATAGTTCGTTCCAAAGCACTTAAGTAGGCGAACGAATCTAAGGATTTTCCTAAATCATTCGCGATAGAACGAATATATGTACCTTTACTACACGTGATCTCAATGTTTAATGTAGGTGCATCGTAACTATGTATAGTAATAGAGTGTATAGTTACCGGGCGCGCTTCAAGTTTTATTTCTTTCCCGCGCCGTGCTAATTCATATAATTTTTTCCCGTCCCTTTTTAAGGCAGAAAACATGGGGGGAACTTGCATTATTTCACCCGAAAATTCGCTCATGATACTATCTCTAATTGTATCTAGGGTGATGTGATCATAAGGAGCAGATTCTTCAATATCTGATTCTGCATCATAACTTGCAGTGCGACCTCCAAAGGTAATTTCAGCTCTATAAGTTTTTGATTGGTCTTGAATTTGATCAATCGTTTTTGTGGCTTTTCCTGTACATAGAATTAATAGTCCTGTAGCCATTGGATCTAAAGTACCTGCATGGCCTACTTTTTTACATTTTACTCTACCACGAAGATATTTAACTACATCAAAACTGGTCCACCCTTTGGGTTTATTCGCTAAAAGAATAGACCCCGTTTGAAAATCGAACGCATTACTTGGTGGATTAGAAGCACCAAAAATAGGTAGTGAAGCCAATTCCGGAGCTTTGGCCATTATTCTTCTTCGTCGGTGGATGCTTTAGGTTGTTCATCCACCATTTTGAATAGCCCTTCCATTTTGTTTACATAATCAGCGGTATCATCAGCATAAAAATGAAGCTCTGGTATTTTTCTCACTTGATTACGAATTCGACCTGCAAGTTTATGACGAATCTGAGGTACTTTTTCATCGATATATTCAAATACCACTTCGTTGTCACGCCCCGGTGCAAAAACACTGAGATATACCTTAGCGATGGATAGATCTGGAGTAACTCGAACACTTGTGATGGTCACGAACGTGCCGTCTGGTTGAAAATCTCTTTGAATAATCTCTCCGAGATCTCTTTTTAGCAACTCTCCAAGACGTTCTACTCTAAAACTCATACTTTGATGGATAAAATCAATTTAAGTCTTCGAGTGTACGCTTTTCTTCCGTTATTTTATAGCTTTCGAAAGCATCTCCAATTTTGATATCATTATATCCTTGTATGCTAATACCGCACTCGTATCCAGAAGCAACTTCTTTCACGTCATCTTTAAAACGTTTTAGTGCACCGATGGCGCCATCATAAATAACAACACCTTCTCTAATAATTCGAATTGGGTTGTTTCTATCAATCTTTCCTTCGGTTACATAACATCCTGCAATAGTACCCACTTTTGATACTTTGAAGATTTCACGAACTTCAACGATTCCCATCATTTGTTCTTTTAATTCAGGACTTAATAATCCTTCTAAGGCATCTCTAACTTCATCGATGGCATCATAAATAACTGAGAATAAACGAATATCAATTTCTTCGCTTTCAGCAAGTTTTCTTGCTTGTGCTGTTGGGCGAACTTGGAATCCAATAATGATGGCATCCGATGCTGATGCAAGCAGTACATCCGATTCGGAAATAGCGCCGGCACCTGTGTGAATAATATTCACAGCTACTTCATCGGTACTAATTTTTTGCAGCGATCCAGAAAGTGCTTCAATTGAACCATCAACATCTGCTTTTATAATAATGTTTAATTCAGAAACTTCACCTAATGCTAAACGACGAGATAAGTCATCGAGAGTCATGTGTTTAGTTTTACGCAACGCCTGTTCTCTGCGAATTTGCTGGCGTTGATTAGCCACTTCTTTCGCCGTTTTTTCATCAACAGCTACCACAATTTTATCACCTGCTTGTGGCATATCATCGAAACCAGTTAATTGTAGTGGAGTTGCTGGTCCGGCTAACTTTACACGTTTACCTCTTGAGTTTTCCATGGCTCTTACTCTACCGAAACAGGGTCCAGCTACAAATGGATCACCAACATTCATCGTTCCGTTTTGAACCAATATGTTTGCCACTATACCTTTTCCTTTGTCCAAACGAGCCTCTAAAACCACCCCATCCGCTCTACGATCTGGATTTGCTTTGAGTTCGAGCAATTCTGCTTCGATCAAAACTTTTTCTAATAAATCATCGATACCCATTCCCGTCTTCGCAGATACCAAGGCATACTGAATGGTTCCTCCCCAATCTTCAACGATTACATCATGATCGGTTAACTGTTGTTTAATTCTATCGGGAGTTGCACCGTCTTTATCCATTTTGTTAATAGCCACCACCATTGGTACACCAGCAGCTTTTGCGTGGTTAATGGCTTCAATGGTTTGAGGCATAACTGAATCATCAGCAGCCACAACAAGTATCACGATATCAGTAGCCTGTGCACCACGTGAACGCATCGCAGTAAATGCTTCGTGACCAGGTGTATCGAGGAATGTTATTTTACGCTCATCATGAATCACTTCATACGCTCCCACATGCTGTGTAATACCACCTGCTTCACCTTCGGCTACACGAGCTTCTCGTATGTAATCTAGCAAAGAAGTTTTACCATGATCTACGTGCCCCATCACTGTGATGATTGGAGCGCGAGGCTTAAGATCTTCTTCAGAATCTGTCTCTTCTTCTAATTCAACAACTAATTCTTCTGCATCAATGAATTTTACTTCTTTATCAAATTCACTTGCAACAAGTTCTATCGTACCAGCATCAAGTCTTTGGTTGATGGTAATCATCAATCCGATACTCATACAAGCAGATATAATATCATTTACACCAACACCTAATTCTTCAGCAAGATCGTTAGCCGTTATAAACTCGGTTACTTCTATAACTTCGCTTTCAAGACCTTCCAATTCCTGCTGTTGTATCATTTCTTCTTCGCGTACTTCTTTACGCTGTCGACGTCTCTTACCACGCTTACTACCTACTGTAGAGTTACCCTGCATTTTTTTCAGGGTTTCACGCATCATTTTATCTACATCAATTTTATCAACTTCTGCTTTTTCCTTTTTTGGCTTCGCTTTCTTATTGACGTTAGGTTTTTTATTTGATTTTTGTGGCTCTTGCTTTTTTTTCTGTTCTTCGTTCCCTTGTTTTGAAGTGCGCTGTGCTTTTAATTCATTTTCGGAAGGGCGATCCTTTCTACGTTTACGCTTTTTTCGAACTTTAGAGTCTGATGTTAGGTCATTTGTAAATGCAGTTTTTCCAAGTACTTTAGTTCCTTTCAGTTTATCTGCTCTACCTCTAATAATAGGCTCGCCTGGTTTTCTTGCGACAGGCTGCTCGGATAGTTCGCCAGCTTCTTCTTCTGTAGTGGTAGATGCATCACTTTCTGCACCTTGATCATGAGAAGGTTGCGATTCCACTTGTTCGTGTTCACTTTCAGACTCTTCTTCAAAATTCGATTCTTCTTCTGAAGCTTGTTCTGTCTGTTTTTCGGTTTCAGTATCAGATTCAACCTCTACCTCTAATTCAGTTTCTACTATTACCTCATCTTCTAGCTCTTTCTCATCGATGAGAACTTCTTCTTCATCAGAAACGACGGTAGGTGTGATGTCATTAGAAGCTAGTACTTCATCATTTTCCTCTACGGCTATTTCAGAATCCATACTATCAGTTATGACTTCATCAACTACTGGAGGAATCTCTTCAAATTCATTTGTTTCTGGCTGAGGTTCTGATAAGGGTTCTAAACCATCAAATAATTCGTCTTCTATTGTTTTAGAAGGAATGGGTTCTAGAGGAGCTAGTTCGTCCAAAGGTTCGAGCATATTATCAAGCGTAACACTTTCATTACGTTGATTCATCATATGGCTTCGACGGCTCTCATATTCTTCTTTTGAACGTTCATGTTCTAAACTACGAGCTTTATCCTCCCCATAAATATTATCCAAAATTTCATACATCTCCTGGGTGATTTTGAAATTTGGTCGATTAGCGGCAGTCATTCCGTTATCAGCAAGTGTATCTACAATGGATTGAGTAGATACATTGAACTCTGATGCTACTTTGAATAACGGTTTTGGTCGGTTTATGGGCATATCTGCTTTTTGTTCAGGTCTAAACTAAAGAAATTTATTGAAATGTGTAATTGCTAATCGTCAAATTCATAAGCTATTACTTCAATTATTTTTGCTGCTTGTTCTTCTGGAATATCTCCGTTCGTTCTTCGCACAATTTCTTCTTTGTCGAGATCTAATACAGAACGAGCTGTGTCGCAGCCAATATCGTGAAGCATTTTGATTATTTCTGCACCAAAATCTTCCTCAAACTCATTAATATCAATATCGTCTTCTTCTTCTACCTCACGGTAAACATCGATTTCTGAATCTGATAATTTTGATGCAAGTCTTATGTTAACTCCACCTTTACCAATTGCTTTAGATACCTCATCTGCAGGCACTAACACATTGGCTTTCATACCATCTTCACTCAACTCAACCTTTATTACTTCGGCTGGTTGCAGAGCACGTTTTATGAATTCGAATTTATCCTTTGTGTAATTGATAACATCAATATTTTCATTTTGAAGCTCACGCACAATGGCATGAATTCTTATGCCTTTCATCCCAACACAGGCTCCAACGGGATCCACACGTTCATCATGTGATAAAACAGCAACCTTGGAACGATCGCCAGGAGCACGTGCAATTTTTACAAGTTCTATTATGCCATCAAATACTTCTGGAATCTCATTTTCAAATAAACGCTCTAGGAATAATTCAGACGTTCTTGATATGATTACGGTAGGATTTCCATTGCGCATATGAACTCCGATAACAACGGCACGAATGGTATCGCCCTTTCGGTATCTATCTTTATAGATTTGTTCATTTTTAGGAAGTAATAGTTCAACTCCATTGTGGTTCACTAGAATGTCTTTGTTATGACGAACTTGGTAAACATCCCCTAATATTATTTCACCTACTCGATCGGTATAATCTTCGTAAATGTTATCTTTTTCAATTTCTCTGATCCGCTGTGCCAGTTGTTGTCTAGCCATCATTACTGCACGGCGCCCAAAGTCTAAAATTTGTACTTCTTGGGCTAATTCATCGTAAAGCCCTATATCTGGATCAATTTTTTGAGCATCCTCAAGAGTGATTTCAGCCACTTCGTCGGATAGTTCTTCCGAAGGAACAACTTCTTGTACATGCAAGATCTGAATCTCGCCTCGATCGGCATTTAAAATTACCTCGAATGCATCATCTGTTTCATATTTTTTACGAATCATAGTTCGAAAAACATCTTCCAAAATAGATAACAGTAGATCGCGGTCTATTCCTTTATCTTTAGCAATTTCCGCAAATGATGATATAATTTGTTTTGATAACTCGTTTTGCATGTGTTTAGTTAGATTTGGGGTACAATTTTAGCTTCAATCACGGTATCCATTTGAATAAAGTGTTCTGTGCTTTTTTTTCCCTCAGTTTCTATCACGGTTAATTTCTGATGCGATGCTTGTTCCAACATTCCTTTTATTCTTTTTGTTTCATCGCCTTCCCAGTATCTAAGTTTAATCATTCGTCCAATATTCTTGGAATACTGTCGAGCATCAGATAATGGTCGGCTTAACCCTGGAGATGATATATTAAGTCGGTATTTAGATTCCAATAACTCGTGAGCGTCAATTACAAATCCAAGTTCCCTACTTATTTCTGCACATTCATCTAGGTTAATTCCTCGATCTTCGGCATCTAGATATACCCATAGTTCATTACCCGAACCTGTCTTAAGTTCGATATCAACCACAAATAACCCACGCTCCTCTGCTAGAGGAGCCGCGAGTTCCTTAATTTGATTTGTAATGTCGAGTGTCATATCTAAAATCCAGAAACAAAAAAAAGTGAGTGCCTCCCGACGCTCACCGCATGATTTAAATATAGCTCTATTCCGTTTGAATTTCAATGAATTATAAACGTTTTGTTTTATGTAAAAACTGAACAATTTTTAAATTTTAATACCTGCAATTTTATATAATAAGCTTCCAACCATAATCAAAATTAAACCATGCGTCATTTTTTTCTTAGCCTCGTTTATATGATGTTAATTAATAGTTTACTACAGGCTCAAATTCAGCCTTCAACTATATTCGAAATAGAATCATCTATCGATGCAAGATCCGATCATTACCAGAATTCAATTCTCAAAAATTACCCTATTCGAAATGTTGGACCTGTAATAATGAGCGGCAGAGTATCTGATATTGCTGTACATCCCCATGATTCTAAGGTGTTCTACACTGCCTTTGGTTCCGCTGGGATATTCAAAACAATGAATAGCGGAAATACCATGTTCCCAATCTTTGATCATGCAGGTGGTGCTTTAGGAATTGGAGATATTGTAATTTCGGATGCAAATCCAGAAGTATTATGGGCTGGAACCGGCGAAAATAATAGTTCACGTTCCACTTATGCTGGAACTGGAGTATATAAATCGATCGACGGCGGAACTTCCTGGGAATATGTAGGCTTACGAAATACCCAGCATATTGGTCGAATTATTGCACACCCAACTGATGAGAATATAGCTTGGGTTGGAAGTATGGGTGCTCTTTACTCTAAGAATGAAGATCGAGGTGTATTTAAAACCATGGATGGTGGAGCAACATGGACAAAAACACTTTTTATCAATGACTCAACAGGTGTAATCGATCTTGCAATACACCCTGAGAACCCAAATGTACTATGGGCGACAGCATGGGAAAGAGATAGAAAAGCATGGAATTTTAAAGAAGGTGGCATTGGTAGTGGGTTATATAATTCCGTTGATGGTGGTGAAAGCTGGACAAAAATAATAGCAGGTTTGCCCACAGGGGAACATGTTGGAAGAATGGGTATTGATATTTCAAGTTCCAACCCTAACATCATGTATTTAAGCATTGATAATCAAGAACAAATACAAACAGAACGGATAATAGGTGCAGATGAAATTACTAAACATACATTCTTAGATATTTCAGATAAAGACTTTCAAAAACTGGACAATAAACAGTTAAATCAATTTTTACGACGAAATGGATTTCCTGAAAAATATACTGCTGCCAGCGTTAAAGCAGATGTTACAAAGGGTGAATATGCCCCAATAGCCCTTGCTGAATTCCTAGGGGATGCAAATTCTGATCTTTTTAATACAGAAATTGTAGGTGCGGAAGTGTATCGATCCATCGATGGTGGTTCCACTTGGAATAAAATGAATGAATACAAACTCGATGGTCTCTATTTCAGCTATGGGTATTATTTTGGAGAAATACGAGTTGACCCAAATAATCCAGACGTTGTTTACATGCTCGGGGTTCGTTTTTTAAAATCAACTGATGGAGGACGAAACTGGAAACAAATTGCAATTAACCAAAGAGTACATTCCGATCATCAAGCACTTTGGATAGACCCGAACGATTCAGAACATCTTCTTCTTGGAAATGATGGTGGATTATATGAAAGTCATGATGGAGGTGAAAATTTTATACATCATAATACAGCAGCAGTAGGGCAATTTTATACCGTAAACGTTGATATGGAAGAACCGTATAATATATACGGTGGACTTCAAGATAATGGAACATTTAAAGGTTCATCTACATCGAATGCCAACCGTGAACAACCTTGGACAAGACTATTTGGGGGCGACGGAATGCATGTAGCTGCAAAACCTGGAAATTCAGATGTGATTTATGTGGGTTTTCAATACGGAAATTATTTTCGTAGCGTGCTCTCCGAACAATCATATAATAGGATTTCTCCACAGCATGACGTTGGAGAAGCTAAATATCGATACAATTGGAATACACCTGTAACTATCAGTCATCACCATCCTGAAATCATATATTTTGGATCTCAACGCTTAAGCAGAAGTATGGATGAAGGGAAAACTTGGACCGCAATAAGCCCAGATTTATCCAACAACTTACCAAATGGTGATGTACCCTACTCTACCATTACCACCATTGCCGAATCACCATTAAATTTTAATGTAGTATGGGTTGGAACGGATGATGGAAATATTCAACTAACAAGAGATGCAGGAGTAACTTGGAGTAAAGTATCAACTAATCTGCCTCAAAATCGTTGGATAAGCGAAGTTCATGCTTCTACGTTTGATGAAGGGACCGCTTTTGTTTCTTTGAATGGTTATAGAGAAGACGAATTCAAAACATATATATACAAGACATTCGATTATGGAGAAACTTGGACTTCCTTGCGAGGAAATTTACCTGATGATGTAGTAAATATTATTGTTCAAGATCCAGTTAACCCATCTATTTTATATACTGGATTAGACCATGGCTCGTACACTACGTTTGATGGCGGGGTTAATTGGCATTATTTGTCATCCAAACCAAATGTTGCTTCCTATGACATGATTGTTCACCCAAGAGATTTAGATTTGGTAATCGCAACGCATGGGCGTTCTATTTATGTGCTAGATATTGAACCATTACATGAAATTGCTGATCGTCTTAATGAGAGAATTACTGGAATTACTCCTAAACCTGTTCGTTATTCTGCGCGTTGGGGTAGCCGAAACGCAGAATATGAAGCATTCAATGAACCTGAAGTTGAACTCATGTATTTCTTAGCTAAGGATGATGACAATCAGAAAGTTGATATTGAGATTAGTAATGAGAATGGTGAAACTGTGACTACAATAAAAACAGTTGGACAGCATGGATTTAACACGTATACCTGGAATCTTGTAATTAGTGGAACCAAAGACGATCTTTCTTTTTTACAAAAAGGCGTGTATACCTTAACATTTAAAACAAAGCGAGCATCACACGATGTCAAATTTGAAATTAAATAAATGTGCATTTTTAATTGCATTTAGCATACTACTTGCGTGTTCTCAATCAGAATCGAAAAAATCTTCCGATTCACCAAAAGGGCGCACCATAACACTAGAAAGTGAACTCACATTCGTTGATGAAGATGGAATTGATGTTCGAACATTACAAATTGCTATTGCTGATGAGCAAATGGAACGCAATCAAGGCTTGATGGATGTTAGAGAAATGGGAAGCGATGAAGGTATGCTTTTTATATTTGATGAAAATCGTCCCTTAAGTTTTTGGATGGCAAATACGCCATTATCGCTAGATATTATGTATGTAGGAGCTGATTCATCGATTGTTAGAATTTACCCAGATACTACCCCATTTTCAGAAGCCAGCTTACCTTCTGATTTTCCTGCAAGGTTTGTTGTTGAGACTAATGCGGGTTATGCTTTGGAACACGGTATTGTAGAAGGTATGAAAATCCGATTTTAGAATTATTCGTGTATTTCTTCCTCTGCATATTCAACTAAAAAATCCATTGCTTTTAATACATTTTCAGGAGATCCCATATAAATTGGTGATCGTTCATGAATTGCTTTGGGTTCAATCTCCAGTATTCGCTGTTCTCCATTGGTTGCCATACCACCAGCCTGTTCCATAATCATACTTAATGGATTACATTCATACATTAATCTAAGTTTTCCGCTTGGGTATTTAGCACTGTGGGGATAAATAAAAATCCCACCTTTAATTAGCGTACGATGCACGTCCGCAACCATTGAACCAATGTATCTTGTAGTGTATGGTCTTTGAGAATCTGGGTCATATTCCTGACAATATTTTATAAACTTCTTTAATCCATAATCCCATGTATTATAGCTCCCTTCATTTATGCTATAGATAGTTCCAAAATTAGGTATTCTTACATTTCGACTGCACAAAATAAACTCCCCTATACTTGGATCGAGCGTAAACAAAGACACTCCCAAGCCTGTGGTGTATGCTAATATTGTACTCGAACCATATAACACATATCCGGCTGCAACTTGGCGAGTACCTGGTTGTAACGCATCATTTTCATTAATTGCAGGATCAAAACGCGCTTCGCGCATATAAATAGAAAATATTGAACCCACTGATACATTCACATCAATATTTGATGAGCCATCGAGTGGATCTAAATAAACAATATATCTACCATTTGAGCTTCCAAGTCTAACAATACCATCATTTTCTTCGGAGATTACCATAGACGTAATTTGTGATCGCTCTAATGCTGAAATAAGCTGATGATCTGCAAATAAATCTAATTTTTTTACATCTTCTCCATGAACATTGGTTGATCCATCAACGCCTAGAATATTTGTTATTCCAGCTTTGTTCACTTCTCGAGAGATAATTTTCGAGGCAAGGCCAATATCTCTTAAAAGCTGTGACAATTCTCCTGTTGCACCAGGAAATCTGTTTTGGGATTGAATAATATACTCTTCTAGAGTTACTAATCGGTCGTTGAATGAAGTTTGCATATATTTATGGAAGCGCTTTTCTAATAATATAAGGATGTTTTTTTATCAGAAACTAGACCTAAAATATTTAATTTTTCGAAATTAGAAATTTATATAACTCGTTTGCTTTTTTTTCTAACTCACTCTTGTCTTCATTATTGAATACAATAAAATCAGCCAGGTGTTTAACTTCACTAAATTTCTGTTGCTTATTCATTCGATCAACAACTAAATCTGAAGTTGTATTATCCCTTGTTTTAACTCGCTCTATTCTATTCGATTGGTCTGCATCAAGAAGTATTACATAATCTATATCGTTTGGACGACCTTTTTGTAGTAAGATTGCAGCTTCTTTTACAAAAATTTTAACTCCATCTTTCTCTTTTTGAAGAGCTAATTCATTTATTTTTTTCCATAATACGGGATGTATAATGGAATTAAGTTCATTCACTCTATCATGATTAAATGCTTGGTTGGCTAAAAAACCTGTGTTTACATCACCATTTTCTAAATAAGATTGATCCCCAAAAATTTGCCGTATTTGTGTAATAACTACATTGTCGGTAATCATTAAGTTTTTTGCAAAATCATCTGCATAAACCACATATGCACCTAAATTTTCCCAAGTTTCGCAAAACGTAGTTTTACCTGCTCCAATCCCTCCTGTTACTCCAACTTTAATCATAGTTCTTGGAATAATCTTCAAAATCGAGATTGTAATGTAAGCCTAAACTTTCTTTCCTATTCATTGCTGCAATTATAATTAAGTAAGCTATGCTGATTAAGTTTCTCAATTCTATTAAAGGTATACTTACTTTAGTGCGCATATAGAATTCTTCTACTTCTTCATATAAAAGAGTTTGTCTTCTTAGCGCTCGTTCTAAGCGTAAATCACTTCGAACAATTCCTACATAGTCACTCATTATTTGCTGTAATTCTTCGCGATTATGTGAAATCAATACCCATTCTTTGTTATTAAATGTACCAGTCTCGTCCCACTCAGGTATGGAAGTATTAAATGTTAATACATCAATATCTTTTGATGCAAATTTTATAGCTTGATCAGCAAAAAAAAGTGCCTCTAGCAAACTATTAGACGCCAACCGATTAGCTCCATGAACTCCAGTACAGGCAACTTCACCACATGCGAATAATCGTTGAATGGAAGTTCTACCATTTATGTCGGTTTCTACACCTCCGCAAAAGTAATGCGCAGCAGGCACAACAGGTATCCATTGTTTAGTGATATCAATCCCGTAGGTTAAACATGTTTCATAAATATTCGGGAACGACGAAATAACTTCATCTGCCTGTTTATGAGTTATATCTAAATACACAGATTTATCCCCTCTTTTCTTCAATTGATCATCTATAGCCCGGGCAACGATATCACGAGGTGCTAATTCCTTTCGGGCATCATATTGGGCCATAAATGCCTCACCATCAGAATTGCGAAGTATAGCACCATGACCTCTAAGGGCTTCTGAAATCAAAAATGAATCTGATTCAGGGACATTCAATGCTGTGGGATGGAATTGGACAAATTCCATATTTTTAATTTTTGCTTTAGCTCTGTATGCCATAGCTATCCCATCCCCAGTGGCTACATCAGGATTTGTTGTTTTGGCATACACAGCTCCAGCCCCACCGCTCGCTAATATGGTTACTTTCGCAAGCATCCTGTGTACTGTTTCAGTGGCTTCATCTAAAATATAGGCCCCAAAACAGGTCACATTTTTAAGATACTTTACTTTTTTTCCCAGATGATGTTCAGTGAGTAATTCCATCGCAAAATGATGCTCAAAAACTGTAATATTTGGATGTTTTCGAACATTTTTCACCATTACGTTTTCAACTTCCCAACCTGTAGCATCAGCAGCATGTACAACACGGTTTTCAGAATGACCGCCTTCCCGACCTAAATGTAATTGGCCATTTTTCTTTGTGAAGTTCACTCCAAGATCTATCAAGTCAGTGATAAGTCTTGGCCCCTCTTTCACCATAATTTCTACTGCTGCACGATCATTTAAACCTGCGCCTGCTTCGAGGGTGTCATTTACATGTTTTTCGAAAGAGTCTGTACTAAAATCCATCACTCCAGAAATACCACCTTGGGCATAACTTGTATTTGCTTCTGTAATTTCTCTTTTGGTTACCACAGCTACCGTTCCGAACTCAGCAGCTTTTAAGGCGAACGATAAGCCCGCTAATCCACTTCCAATTACTAAGAAATCAAAATTCAAATTCAATGGACTGATATATGTTAAGATAGTTCTTGGGTTGAAATCATGAGTAGATATGCTTTGATAAAGGCATCTAAATCACCATCCATAACTGCATTCACGTTTGATGTCTCATGATTTGTGCGGTGGTCTTTTACACGTTGATCATCAAATACATAGCTACGAATTTGAGAACCCCATTCATTTTTTCCTTTCGAGCCTTCTAGACGAGCCTTTTCAGCTTCTTTAATTTCAATTTCAAGCTCATAGATTCTCGATTTAAGCAGTATCATAGCTTTTTCTCGATTCTGAAGCTGGGAGCGCTCTTGTTGGCATTCTGCTACCACTCTCTGTTCGGTGCCATCAGAGAGAGTTCCTGTCCAGACTAGACGTACACCGGTCTCAACTTTGTTTACATTCTGCCCTCCCGCACCACTTGAATGGAATCGTTGTAATTCCACATCACTATCATTAATGTCAATCTCTATGGTATCATCAATTAATGGTGATATGAATACTGAACAAAAAGATGTATGGCGTCTTGCATTGCTATCGAAAGGTGAAACACGAACTAATCGATGAACACCAGATTCTGCCTTCAAGAATCCATATGCATTATTTCCTTGAATTTCTAGAGTAGCACTCTTAATTCCTGCAACATCTCCATCTTGGTAGTCTATTACGGAAACCTTAAAGCCACTTCTTTCTGCCCATCTAATATACATTCGATATAACATTTGTCCCCAATCCTGACTCTCAGTACCACCAGCTCCAGGGTTAAAAGTAACCACAGCATCGCGATGATCATCTGCGCCTTTCAACATATTGCGTAGTTCTAGAGCATCTAATCCTTTTAATAATGTATTATATTCTGAATCGAGTTCTTGTTCTACATCTTCACCCATTTCCTGAAATTCCAAGAATACTTGTATGCTTTCGCGTATAGAATTTAAATCATCCCATCCTTTAACAAGACTTTTCTCATTATCTAGTTCCTGCATAACAACTCTTGCATTGGCTGGGTCACTCCAAAATTCTGGATTTTGGGTTCTTTCGGTTAATTCAATGACACGAACTTTTCTTTTTTCATAGTCAAAGATACCCCCTGAGCGCATCTAACCGCTCATAATTTGTCTGCAAATGATCTTTATTTATAGCCATTTCTATCTTTTATTTTGTTGATCTACCTAACAATATTCCGATTACAACACCTGCTGCGAGAGCAATTCCAATTCCTTTTTCTGGATTTGCTCGAACATATCTTCGAGCATTTCTATATTCATGTCGGATTTCTCGTTCAATCCAATCTCGATCTTCCTTTATACGATCAATAAGATCGTCATATGTTTGTTCAATTTTTTCTTGGATTAAATCACCTGTTTCTTCAACAGTTTTACCAATTTTCTTTTGTACTTCTTCAATTTTGTTCATGCGCAGTAAATCAAATCTTTTTTTAGTACGTAAAAATACAAATTCGCTACCAAATAGTTTGTAAGTTTAAACTAATTCAATGCTTCTTTTACAAAATTAATGAATCTGAGTTTTTCTCATTTATGGTTTAGGTTTATCCATCAGAGTTTTCTGATTTATGCTATGTGTTGGGAAGATGAACAAGTTGATCGCTCACTATTAGGTTTTGATACAAGCAGTAATATTCTGATGATTACCAGTGCGGGATGTAATGCTCTTTCTTACCTTCTAGATGAACCTAACTTGATTCATTCCGTTGACATAAATTATCGGCAAAATGCACTTTTAGATTTGAAACTTAAAATGATCAAGTATACTGATCAATCATCTTTTTACAACTTTTTCTGGTATGGGAAATCAAAAAACTATCTTGAAATCTATGATTCAATAAAATCGACGTTAGCACCTGAAAGTCGATATTTTTGGAATACCCATATCCATTATTTTAAAGCAAATGGAAAAGGTTTGATATTTTATGGAGGCTCAGGAGTTTTTGCTCGTTTTTTAAATTTAGTTATCAAAAGAAAAAGACTTAGAACCTCCATTTTAGAATTGGCAACAGAAACAGATTTAACCAACCGTGAAATACAATTCAAGCAAATTGAAAAAAAACTATGGTCTGGATTAGAAAAGAAGTTATGGTCTTCAAGTGTATTTTTAAGTTTAGCGGGGATTCCAATTGAACAGCAAAAAGCAATTGGAGATATTCATTTGTTTTGTAGAAAATCATTGAAACAAATATTTGTGGATCAAGGTGCAGTAAATAATCCTTATTGGGGCAGATATTTATGTTTACCCGCTCTAACTCCGGATGATAACAGTGTATATCACCCATCAAATTTTCTAACGTTAAAAAGAAATGTAGATAAAATCACCTTTCAAACTATAAGTATTATCCATCATTTAGAGAATACTTTTCAAAACTACACCCATTTTGTTTTGCTAGATCACATGGATTGGTTAGTAAACAATAATAAACACCAACTTAATCGACTTTGGGAATTAATCATTGATCGGTCGGAATCAAATTCGAAAATCTTGTTCCGAACTGCATTTAGTGATATTAATTTTATTCCATTAGTAGCTCATCATTTTTTCAACTTTAAAAAAATTGACAATGATTTGTTACTTAAACATGATCGTGTTGGAACATACACAGGAACTTATATAGGAATTAAGAAATGATTCCCAAAGATCTAACATCGTATTATAAGTTACATTCATCATTTTATGATCTTACACGATGGTCTTTTTTATTTGGCCGTTCTAAAGTAAAAAACTTATTGCCTGATCTTCCTAAAAAATCACGAATATTAGATCTTGGTTGTGGTACTGGGAAACATCTTCATACACTATGTAAAAAATATCCTACATCTGAAATCATTGGCTTGGATTTATCATCAGATATGCTTCTAAAATCAAACCATACTTCTGTTATTTACAAGAATATGAAATACGATAAGCATACGTTTGAAGCCAACAGTTTAGATATGATTTTGTGCTCATATTCACTTTCAATGATGCCAGATATAGATACTAATATCAGCGCAATAACATATCATCTTAAGAAAGAAGCATTTATTCTTGTTGTAGATTTTAACTCAACTCCTATCCATTATTTTTCTAATTGGATGAAAATGAATCATGTAAATTTTGAACTTAATCTGATTAAGAAATTAGAAAAGTATTTTGAACAAGAGTTTAAGCTCGTTAAGCATGCATATTTTGGATTGTATACGTATTCAATATTCTTAGGGAAATTGAGGTGTTAATGATTGACGTACAATTTGTAATTTAGATTGTTTCATTGATAACCCTACTTAAATTCACTCTTGAAAATTTAATAAGTATTCATGCCATCTTATTCTTCTGTAGAATCAGTTTCTTGTTTGTATTGCAACTCATATAATTTTCTATAAATCCCATCTTTTACTTGTATAAGCTCTGAATGTGGTGCTTTCTCTCTAATTTCTCCCTTATTCATTACTAAAATTGTGTCTGCATGTTGTATTGTTGATAGGCGATGTGCTACAACGATTGATGTTCTACCCTCCATCATCTTTCGACTTGCTTCGGTAACCAAAGCTTCTGTTTCGGAGTCAACGCTTGATGTAGCTTCATCTAGAACTAAAATTTTCGGGTTATACACCATTGCACGAACAAAACAAATAAGTTGTTTTTGCCCCATAGATAGAGACTTTCCTTGTTCCTTTAACATATAATCGTAGGAATTTGGTAGTTTTTCAATAAATCTATGGGCTTCAACTTGATGAGCGGCTTTTATAACTTGATCACGACTAATCTGTTCATTTCCCAGTGTAATATTATCTATTATAGAGCCGGTAAATAACGAATGATCTTGAAGAACAAGACTAAAGTAATAACGAAGATCGAATAGTGCTAAATCTTTAATATTTATTCCATCTATCTTAATAGTTCCTTTTTGAATTTCATAGAAACGAAGAAGTAGATTAATGATGGTTGTTTTTCCAGCACCTGTTGCTCCAACAATGGCTACATTTTCACCAGCGTTTACACTGAAACTGATATTTTTTAAAATCCAATCTTCACTTTCATTATATCTGAACCACACATTTTCGAAATGAATTATTCCTTTTGGGTTATCTATTTGTTTGGGCTCTTCACATTCGATAATATCTGAGGTTGTATCTATAACGCTAAATATGCGTTCTGAAGATGCTAGTGCAGATTGAAGAGTATTAAATTTTTCAGACAACCCTCTTATAGGAGCAAAAAATTGACGTGAATATTGGATGAATGCCAATAATACGCCAAATGAGACTCCACCCATTAAAGCCCTACCTCCACCATACCATACTATAAGAGCCATGGAAAAACTTGAAAATACCTCTACAAGTGGCCAAAAAATTGAGAAATAAAAAATAGTTTCAAGATGTGCATCTCTATGGGCAGCATTTATTTTTTTAAATTTTTCATGTTGTTTTTTTTCTCTATTAAATAGCTGAACTATATCCATTCCATTGATGTGCTCTTGGACAAAGGAATTTAAATTCGATATTTGATCCCGAACCTTAAGAAATGCTATCCGAACTTTCTCTTTGAACCAAAAAGTAGCATAAAAAAGAAAGGGCAATACCGCAATGGTAACTATACTTAGTTCCCAATTCATGCTAAACATAAAAAAGAGAATAAATATGATTCTGAAACAATCCCCTATTATTGCTACTACACCGTCGGATAATAATTCAGAGAGCGCTTCAACATCGCTTGTTGTTCTTGTAATAAGGCGGCCAATTGGATTTTTATCAAAAAACTGAATGTGAAGTGATTTGATCTTTTCAAAAATTGCATTCCGTAACGAATATAGGGTTCCTTGACCAAACCATCGAGTGAGGTAGGTATTCGTCATCAATAATAAAAATTCTCCTAGAAGGGCGAGAAAAAGTAATAGTATAATTTTAAGTAATCCATCAAAATCACCAATTGCAATATAATCATCAATGGCAATTTGCGTAAGTTTTGGTCTAATGGTTCCAAGAAATGAGGTCGCAAGAGTTAAAATAACTGCGAGTAAAATAAACCATCGATAGGGTTTACTAAAAAAATAAAGCCGCTTGATTAAGGTTTTATCAACGGCTTTATTATTAGAATTTGGATTCATTTGATTATCTAAAACCGATCAAAATCATCATATGAAGTCCGCGGACTATTTGATCTGCTAGGCATTTTATCTCCAGATTTATCATCTCTGTTATAATTACTACTGCCGTATCTTCTATCGGTGCTTTTATCTTGTGATCCACGATAACCTCCGCCATCTCTGCTTCGATAGTTTCCTCCTCTATCATTATCGTATCGTCCACCACTTCCTCTATAATTACTCCCTCCATCTCTACTTCGGTAGCCGCCACTATTCCTGTCATTATCGTAACGCCCACCTCCATCTCTACTTCGATAGCCGCCACTATTTCTGTCATTATCGTAGCGCCCACCGCCATATTGTTTTCTTTGGCGGAAATTTCTATTCCCACCTCCTCGTTGATCTCTACCTCCACCCCCTCGGTGATCTCTACCAGATGTTGGGCGTCCTCTTCCATAACTACCCCGAGATTCATCTTTTTTTGTTAAATCCTTTAATTCAACCTTTGGATCAACAATCCCGCGCTCATTAGAAGGATCAGTGTAGATTGGTCTTAATTCATTAGCTAACCAGGTTGGATAAAAAGCGTCACGGGTTTCTTTCAACAAAGCATGGAGATTAGTATACCTTGCAGAAAAATGCCCTATAACCAAGAGCTTTGTTTGTGCTTCTGTGGCTACACGAGCTGCATCAAGTGAAGTGGAATGTCCAGTTTCTTTTGCTTTGTCTGCTAATTGAGAACTGAACGTAGATTCATGAAATAAAATATTGGTATTCATCGCCAACTTAACTGCATTTGGGCAGTATTCAGTATCAGTTACGTAAGCGAAACTATCACCTGGACGAGGATGTCCTACAATTTCATATGCCTCAACTTCCGTTCCTTTGTCAAGTTTAACTGAATTACCAGCTTTTAATTCCTTAAATTGTTCATCACTTGTAATTCCTAAAGAGGCCGCTTTTTCTGCATCTACCTTACCAGGTTTATCTTTTTCTTGAAATCTGAATCCTAAACAAAATCTTTTATGTTTTAATGGTCTTGCTTCTACATAGTATTCTTCTTCATCAAGAACTCTTTGCTCTTCGATATTTTCTTCAACTTCGATAAAATTGATTTCAAAACTTAATTCTACTCCAGAAAAATTTAAATTCCATGAAACATATTCTTGGATTCCTTTCGGTCCAATAATGTTGATTTCTTTTTCTCTTCGTTGAAGTTGTAAGGTTGATAATAAACCCATTAGACCAGAATAATGATCTACATCAAAATGTGAGATAAAGATGCTATCAATTTTTGATCTTTTTAATCCAGCTTGTAACATTCTCATTTGTGCATTTTCACCGCAATCAAATAAAAATACGCTTCCTTCCCTCCAAAGTGCTACAGCAGGTAAATGTCTAATAGCTGTTGGTGTGGCAGATGCTATGCCTAGTGGTACTACAATCATTTTATTTCTCCCAATTTCCTTTGTACAATGCGTTCAACATTGCACCTAAATGGTTTTTATTTAATTAATTTAGATTTGTTCTAATTCTTGTTCAAGTATTTGTTTTGTATACATTTTTTTATAATGACCATCAAGCTTTAAAAGCGCTTCGTGTGTTCCTTCTTCGACAATTTGACCGTTTTTAAGATAAAATATTTTATCTGCGTTTTTTATGGTTGATATCCTATGGCTTATTGTAATTGTTGTTATTCTGCCCGGTTCATTATTTAAATTTTTTAAAATTGCGTCTTCTGTGTTTGTATCTACAGCACTGAGTGAGTCATCGAAAATTAACAATCTTGGACTTTTAATCAAAGCCCGAGCAATTGCAGTTCTTTGTTTTTGTCCTCCAGATAGTGTAATTCCTCTTTCTCCAAGTATAGTCTTGAATTTTTTTTCAAATTCCAAAATATTCTCTTTTACCATAGCCTGCTGTGCAGCAAATTCAATTTGTTTCTCAGTTGCATTAACATTTCCGAATGCAATATTATCATCAATCGTATCTGAGAACAAAAAAGTTCCCTGAGGTACATATCCTATTTTATTTCGAAGCTCATTAAGTATAATATTCTTTACATTTTTTCCGTCAATTATCACTTCACCTTCAGTAACGTCATACAATCTTGGAATTAGTTGAACCAACGATGTTTTTCCAGATCCTGTTCTACCAACTATCGCAATTTTTTCGCCCTCTTTTATTGTAAGATTTAAATTTTTTAAAACAAATTCATCAGAATCAGGATATTTAAACCAAACATTTTTTAATTCAATATCACCCATATTAAAATTAAAATTTTCATTATCATCTTTAATTTCAATAGGATAATCCAGTATTTCTTTTATTCTGAACCATGATGCTAGAGATCTTTGAAACCTGTTTACCGTATAACCTAGTGCAGCAACTGGCCAAATTAAATAAGCCATATAAATTAAAAATTCTGCAATATTACCAACCGTTAAACTAGTTTCGATAATCATTAAACCACCTTGCCAAATGACAATAATTAATGATATCCCTATCAAAAAATTTAAAGCAGGATGAAACAGAGATTCAATCATATCAAGTCGAAGTTTTTTCTTTCTGTAATCTTCACTTAGTATTTCAAACTTATCCTGCTCTCTGCTATCTCTGTTATAAGCTTTTATTAACCGAATATTTGTAAAAGATTCCTTTGCTTGACCTGCCAATTTCGAATATTGTTCTTGAATAATTATAGACTGTTTATGTATATATCCAGTAATCCAGTAAGTAAAAACAGATAATAAGGGTAACGGTAATAACGCCCATAGCATCAGTTCTTTATTTACTAAATACATCATCGTAATCACAAAACCGGCTCTAGTAATAGTATTAATACTATACATGATCACGGGACCATAATATTCACGTACTTTATTTACATCTTCAGAGGCCCGGACATATACCTCACCATGAGAGTATTTTGCATAAAATGAAGGAGGTAAATGCATCAGTTTCTCGATAATCTTATTACGCAAATCGTATTCGACTTTTCTCGAGCTTACAATTAACGTTTGGCGAGTTAAGAATAGAAAGAAACCATACATAAATACGGCAGCTAAAAGAAATAGCGAATTCGATGCTAATATTTTTCCTGCTTCGCTTGCAAAAAGTGTATCGAAAAGTGATATAGGAACTAAATAATCACCATCAGCAAGAATTTCTACTTTATTTATCGTTTGCCTGATAAGGACTGGAATCCATACAAGAAAAAAATTAGCGCAAGTTAGAAATATGACTCCAAAAGCTATACTTACTCTATATTTTTTTAATAGTTGATTTAGCTCTTTAATTGCCTGCAATAATCTTTTCTTTTTAGACGGTATAAATTTTTACTCTTGGACGGACAGCATTTTTATCTAACAGAGCGGGCCAATATGCCACTATTTCACTAGCCTTTGGTCTACCACCTGCAAAGCCTGTAACACCGCTTGGACCCGTTAAAATCAAAGGTGCAATTTCCATACCAAATCGGTTGATTTCATCTTTATTATTTCCACTGATGGAAATTCTCATCTGAATTTCATCATATTCTGCATCGTCACTTAAACGCAAAGGTTTTTCTGATACTCCATTAAAACCAATAAATTCGGAATGAAATTCATTTATATTTAACCCAAGATTTTTTGCTCGTAACTCTAAAATATCAGCACCTTTTTTTGCTTTTTGAAGAGCATTTGGCCAACAATATGTTAAATTAGCAGACAATTTATATCCATCGTTGTAACTTGCAGAAATTTTATAAGTAGGTGTCTCTGGTTTTCCCTTTATCCCGCTAACTTTAACCCTGTCTTTGCCTTCTGTTTCAAGATGGATAGAGGTGAAATCTGCAATTACATCAGGAGTAATATACTCTTTAGGATCCCCTATCTCATAAAGTAATTGTTCTTTTACTGTTTTTTCATTGATTAACCCCCCAGTTTCTGGATGTTTTGTTACATAAAATATGCCATCAGGGTAAGCTTCGATAATTGGAAAACCAATATTTTGAAAATCAGATACTTCTTCCCAGTCTGTATAGTTTCCACCTGATACTTGCGCTCCACATTCTATAATATGGCCAGCAATAGTTCCAATTGCCATTTTATCATAGTCACCATATGACCAGCCAAATTCATAAATCATAGGAGCAAGTGTTAATCCAGTATCGGTGACTCTTCCTGTAATGATTATATCGGCTCCTTGTTCCAATGCTTCAACTACTGCTTTACAGCCAAAATATACATTGGCACTTAGTAACTGATCTTTTATTGTGCTAATGGGATCTCCGGTTTCCATATTTTTTAGTGGATGCTCTAACTTAATAAACTCATCTATATCATTTAGTATGTCATCACCATCTACTACTGCAACTTTTAAATCATCATAGCCATGATCTTTAGCATATTTTAAAATTTTATCTTTACATGCATTAGGGTTTACGCCACCAGCATTGCTGATTACTTTAATTCCGGAATCTATAATATGTGGCATTACGGATTGAACAACTCCTACAAAATCTCGAGCATATCCCCATTCTGAGTTCTGCATTTTTTGTTTTTGCATAATAGACATGGTTACTTCTGCCAAATAATCCATCACCAAATAGTCTATGGGACCTTGTTTTACTTGGTTTATAGGTGCATTTGGTAGATCACCCCAAAAACCTTGTCCAGAAGCAATGCGTATAAATTTTTTCAACTGACTATATTTTTTGTTCTTCCGTATGATAACTCTTATAAAATAAAAAACCCCACCTGAAAACAGATGGGGTTTATTTATTTTTAAATTGCTTATTTAATAAGCATCATTTTTTTAGTATTTGTAAATGCTCCTGCCTTGATTTGGTATATATAAACACCTGAAGAAAGAGCAGAGGCATCAAAAGCTATAGTATGATATCCAGCAGATTTCTCTGTATTAACCAACTCAGCAACCTTCTGACCAAGTAAATCATAAACAATAATTGTTACTCTTGAAGCCTCAGGAAGGCTATAATTGATATTTGTAGAAGGGTTAAATGGATTAGGATAATTTTGTTGAATTGCAAATTCAGTTGGAATCCCAGCATTCACTTCGTTTGAAACATTTAGAATTGTAATTGTTTCTGAATAAGTAGTTGATACTCCATCATTATCTGTAACTGTTAATGAGATACTAAAATCTCCAATTTTGCCATAATCATAAGAAGGATTCTTTTCAGAACTTGTTGTTCCGTCACCAAAATCCCATTCATAACCAATTATACCACCTGCTTCTTTATCTAAAGCATCGTTTGATAAATTAGTAAAAGTGACAACAGAACCTTCAATATTTGTACTGAAATCTGCAACGGGAGCGTCATTAACTGGAACTACAACTAAAGAAACTTCCATTGAATCTAAAACGTCACCTTCAAAGCCAACATATAAAGTAGCATTATACTGCCCGAAAGCATTTTCTGCAGCCGTAAATGTTATCGTATGATTGTCTGCATCATGCCCAATAATTAAATCAGTGTGATGTGGTTGAGCCCAAACGAATAAATCATTCCAGAAACCTACACCTGCAGCCATTCCCATAGTACTCATAGAGATTTCTTCATCCTCTAAGAATACATATTGTTTGTCTGCGCCCACTGGGAAATGAGGGGTATCTCCAATAGAGATATATACAGTTGCAGTATCCATCTTTTGGCCATCAGTAATGATATATCTCATCATATCTACTTTTCCTCCGGATTCAGGTGCGACGTAAACAGGCCCATCAAAAGTATATTTGATATCACCATACATTGGATCCTCTAAATCATAAAGATAAATCCAGTCCTCATCGTCATCATAATCATTAATTAACATTGAGTTAATTATAGCATTGAAGGGTATAACATCATCAACCATAGCTGCAAAATAATCATCAACTGCTACCGGTTTCGTATTTGGTATCTCAAAGTAAGTATATTGTTCTGCTGTTCTTGCAATGAAGAAATCTTCACTTCCTCCATAATAATCAAGTACTGACATTGCAACATAACTTCCAGACTGCAACATGGGTGTATTGATTGAAACTTTAAATGTTTCTGTAGCGCCTGAATCTATCATTGCTTCAGTTGGTTCGATGTAGGCAAATAGCTCACTAGTATATACATCTAAATCGTCAAATACTGCCCAACCTGATTGCACACTTTCATCGGTTTCTACAAGAAATGCTAGAAAAACGTTTTCGTTGCCATTTAAGAATGAAACGTCAAATTCTGTTCGATATAAACCACCGTCGTTAATTAAAACATCTTCACTACCACCTAAATAGTATAATTCAGGTCCTGTATCTTTTTCAACACCAATCCAAACCGAACCAATATCATAACCAGGCTCGAGTAAGTATGAATAGGTTAATTCAAAGATTGTAGCATCAGAGATTGAAATAGTTGAAAGGTCGAAAGACTCAGAAAATGCGAGTGTATATGTATTATTATAAATGAATAATCCATTATCACTAACATCACCTGCACTTAAAAAGTTACTTCCTAAATCAAGAAGATCGAAAACACTACCTAATCCAGAACTTACATCAACAACATCCCAAACATCGTAAAGTCCTGTATCTCCACCATATCCTTCGAAATTTTCAAAGTAAATATCAAGACTTTCTTTAGATGGACCCATCCTTGGAGTATCTGCTACTTTATTGCTAGAAACTGTAGATGAACGTTGGTTTAAGTTATTCAAAATGAAATCTCTATGTTCCACTAAGTTCACGGTAGGCGCTTCAACTTTTTCAGCATTTTCAATTCTATCAATAACAATTTGCCTATTATCATTAAAAGATGCATCTGTACCATTTTCTGTCATCGAATATGAAACAAAAATATCTGGCATTACAGAAACATCTACTGTACCAATATTTTTAGCATCAAAACTAAATTCTATTGTTTCGACTGTTGATACTTCACCTAACCATTGTTCTGTGGGATCAATCTCTAGAGCAACATTACGTGCTGAAAATTCAGTTGTATGACGTGCATAATCACCTCCATTTCCGTAATAAGAAATAAAACCATTTGCATATACATCTGTGTATAGAACCCAATCACCAGCGGGAAGTAACTCTGTTCTCACAATTACTTCGACTTCTTCACTTTCGCCTGGAGCTAACTCACCACTATTTGTAGATGTAAAAAATGGTGCATCATCAACGATGACTGAAACATTGTCAAATAATACTCCGAATCCACCTGCAAAATCACTATCTGTACTAGCAATAAACCAGAATTCAAGATCATCAAGTCCTGCAAACATTGAAATATCTACAAATACCTTGTAATAACCACCATAGTTAATAATGGTTCCGTTAAATGTTCCAGCAATTGTTGCCAAACGAGAACCATTCGAAATAGCATTTATATAGAAGTAATCGTATCCATCCTCTAACTCAGCTTCAACATCAAAAACTAAATAAGAAGGAGTTCTACCAGCTTCTAATAATGAAAAATCGAAAGAGGGTGTTATAGCCACTGGAACAGCTGAGTTGGGATATGCGAATTCAAAGTCACCAAATAGGAATACATTATTTGTGTCTCCTTCGGTATCACTTATATCAACTAAATTAAAGTATGCCTCATTTCCGCCATAACTTTGGAGATCCCAGTTTGCCATTGTTTCATCAACATCATTTAAATTATCAAACCAAATTTCTTCAGCACCAGCAAGATGATCACTTTCTCTATGAGAACCAGGCACATATTGGATTTTTGGTAAAGTTCTGTCCCCTCGATCTAATATTACTTTTGCTGTTAAATCATCGAAAAAATCCATTTGATTTATTTCTCTTACCTCTTTTAAAGGAGCTTTACCTGCCTTATAAGTAGTTTTTGAATCGATAAATTGAGACCCTTCTAGATCATACCAAAACAAAGCTTGCCCCATATTATAATCCATCGTAGAATTACCAATGTTAAGTATATTAAATGTAGCTGATAACTCTTCACCGTAGGGTACTGAACCCAAATCTTCGTAAGAATTATCAATAGCTAAATAAGCAAAACCTTGTTCATGGCCTACTAAAGATAGATTTACTGTTCCAGCATCCGTTAATACCTCAAGAGTAGCTGTTAAATCTCCACCTTCTCCAGCATTATCAAAACCAACTAAAATACCAAAGGCTTCACCATCTAAAAGTGTTGGGAGTTCTTCTGTAATAATGTAGAAATTATCTGCATCTGGCCCGGAAAGTGACATTCCAGTAACAGTAAGTGTTCCACCAGTATTATTTACTAAACCAGTATTCTCTAGAGCATCACCATCAACAAATGTTCTATGGAATTGAGTTGTATTACCAGTTGAAATTGGATCAGTACCTCCTTCTAATGTGCCAATAGCATTAACACGACCTCCAGCTCCGGTTTCTCCTTCAAGATTTGCTACAGATTCATTACCCGCAAGTACACGAGTCATTAAATCGAATCCATCTTCATCAGGATACATTGCTTTTGCTAGAGCTAAAATACCAGATACGTGTGGTGAAGCCATAGAAGTACCACTTAAATAGCCATATTCAACTCCAGTTGTACTTGGTGGTAGCGTTGACAGAATGCTTGAACCAGGTGCTGCTACATCTACTGTAAATACACCATAGTCAGAAAAACCAGATAAATTATCTGCATCATCTGTGCTAGCTACAGTGATAAGATTTGGAGACTGAATATTATTTGGATATGAGTAGAAAGGGAGCTCATCTCTATTTGATGCACTATTACCTGCACTCACAACCCATAGCGCTGCATGCTCTGCATGATCTAAAGCATAATCAGTCATCACACTTATGAATTGTTGGTCTGATTCGAGGTCTAAATAACCTCCACCACCCCATGACTGATTTATACCAGTAATATCAACACCTGCATCTAGTAGATGTGATATATACTCGTAACCAGCCATAATTGAAATAGCATCAGTACTTCCAAATTCATCGAATATCATAACGTTGATGATTTTAACATCCTGAGCTACACCAGATACACCCATCCCATTATCACCCTGTGCACCAAGAATACCTGCAACGTGTGTACCATGGAATGAACCGCTATTTAAAAATCTGTTATCATCATATACAGAACTCCAACCCCAAAAATCGTCAGGATATCCATTTCCGTCGTCGTCTATACCATTATAATCGGCATCAGTAATAATTCCATCACCATTTAAATCTTCACCTGGGTTTACCCATCGGTTATCGTATAAATCAGGATGAGAAAAATCAACGCCATCATCGTATACTACCATTACTACATCGTCTGAACCAGTTGTAAATTCCCATGCTGAAAAAGCTTCAATATCTGCTCCAACAACTGAATATCCCGGATTAAAAGAACCATCGTTATTTAAGCCATACTGTAAGGATAGAAGTGGATCTGAAGTTAAAGACCCATCATCCCAGAATAATAAATTATCAATGTGTAAAGTCGATTCATTGACCGGTGCCGCACTAAAAATTATTTGAGCGATATTTTCATCACCGTTTAATCCTTCAAAAGCATACAATGGAATGTTTATAGTTAACCACTGGCTTTTAGGATAGTTTTCAAATGTCACTTCATGCTCTGAGTCATCTCCACCACCGAAGGTTCCATCATCACCGAAGTCAACCAATTTGATTCTCATTACATCCGTGTTTGGAGTCCAAACATTAAAGTAAACATGAGTCATTTCAGAAATATCTAGGGGTGTAGAAGTCATTTCAATTCCTACGAAATCTAAAGAGTCGTAAGTGATGAATTTATTGTTATCAACACTATCGATCGAGAACTTGGTAAAACCTGAAGACCATGGAGTTCTATATGTATCAACAGCGACATCTATATAGTCATCAGAGAATATTGAAACCACCATTGAATCGGCTACACCTGGTCCAGGTAAAGCTGATGCAGGAGAATTTGCCTGTCTTAAAGAAACGTTATCAATAAACATGGAAGCGTCTGATAGACCGCCCTCAAAGCCAAGTTTCATACCGGTTGTGGAATTATCCCATTTCTCTGTCAAGTTAAATAGTATCGTATAATTGGTAGTGTCTCTATTAATAGTCATATTTTCATAAACAACAGAAAAGAAATCACCACCATTTTGGCCTAATACCACACTGATTTCCTTAAAAGCTGAATCAGTAAATGCATCAAAAGATAATTCATAACGCGCTCCAACATTTAATTGGTCTAGCTGAGCGTCAGATAGTGCTTGATTAAGTTGAATGTACCACATGGTTCCATCAAGACCACCAGCAATACTGTCAACTTGTGCAATGCCATTTTCAACTGCAAAGTCTGCTGTAACACCAACCCAATCAGCAACAAAAGTCTGCCAATTACTTAAATCGCCAGTGCCAAAATCACCATTAATTATAATCTCATCTCCATACATTGTTTGGAGTTCTGGAAAAAGATTTTCACCCTCCGTGGTAAGTGTAATTTGATCAGAAAAGTCAAGTTCGGTTACTTTTAAGTCATCTCTGTAAAAGACATAATTTGGGAATGCGCGAACACCTGGAATACGATTTAACTCGCTTAAAACAGTATTCATATCATGATTGATAATCCATTCTTCAGTACCATTTTCTAGTGTTCTTCCAATAGAAGCATTAAATTGAGTTCGAACATCTGAAGCAAGCCTTTTTGGTGAGACAGCCTTATGTTTTGTAGTTATCATAGTATCATCGAATTTAACTACGATACTATTTTCTTTAACAAGATTATCGTTAAAGGTAGTTGTTTTGAATTGAGCATTAGTGTTTGCACTATATATAATTGAAAATGCAAATAAAACACACAGCCCCCGTAATGATTTTGATATCATAGAACCTCTGGTAAACTTTAGTTTTATTGTATATATGCTATATGTATACCTTATCCCCGATATAAAAATAGCATCCTTAACTTAATTAACTGAAAAAAAAAGAGAAAAGCACCCGATAAATATTTTTTTTAAAAATTTATCTATACCAGCTATGATTATTATAAAAAGCGGATTTTAAACAATGATATTTAATAATTTAATATTATTCTGTGTCTACTCAAAGGTTGAACTGAAAGAAAGATTATCCGAAAAAGCTTTCCAGTAGGTTGCATTTCCCGTAAATCCATCCTCTAGATGTTTTACAAAATCACTTTTTGGAATGCTAATTTTTACAAATGCTCGAAATGTACCCTCTTTATTAGTAACCCTTGAATCCAAGTATCTAGCATTTTTAACTGCCTGAAAATTTGAATTTCGTAGTATAAGAATAAAATTGGTTTCGCCTGTGGTCGAGCTTCCATCCTTAAATTGTTGGGTTCTTATATTTTCAATTAAATCACCAATGGCTAAATCTAAATTTTTGTAAGCATCGCCAGTTGCTCTTTCTATTGCAAGGGTAGAATCAGAAGCAATAGATAGTCCAAATCCATAAAAATTAGACGAATCTGCTTGAAAACCAGTAGTCGAATACCAAGAAGGAAATATTTGATTGGTTGAGCCTGATGTTGTGTTCATACCTCCAGTACTTGAGCATGAATAAAAAAATAATACTGTGAGAAAAGTAAGTAGACTTGTTGTTTTGTTCATTTATTTACGTTCTAATTCGACATACCCAATTGCTTGTTCTTCATTCTCAATTTTAAGTACTACCGAACCGCTTTCTGTTATTTGTTTTGATATAAGGTCTTTTAAAGTTTTGATATCTTCAACTATTTCTTCATCGATAGATAAAATTTTTTGACCTTCTCGTAAGCCCCTATTCCATGCCTCTGAATATTTATAAACATGAGAAATTAATAGATCATACGATTGGCTATTTTCGGGCTTTACTAGCGCCATAATTCTGAAGCCAAAATCAGACTCGTAAAAATCGACTCCAAAATTATTATCTTCATGCTCAGAATCTCGTAAAATCGGTTCTTCCTTGAATACTAGTTCTTCTAGGGGTTGTGGTTCAAGCATCATGAGTTCTACTGATTTTTGAATCTCATTTCCATTCCGCCAGATTAACAAATCAATGAAATCACCAGGTCGCATTACTGCAACTTTTTCTTGTAATTCATTCGACTCATTTACCGGTTGCCCATTAACACTTAATATGATATCCCCTTTTTTAATTCCTGAGATATCGGCCGCACCACGCTCATTGACGCCTAAAATTTCAACCCCCCGAATGTTATCCATTCCAATTTCTTGAGCTCTTTTATAATCTACAGCAGCTATACTCACCCCTAATAATGCCCTTTTAACTTTTCCGTATTGAATAATATCTGTTGCAACTTTTAAAGCAAGATTACTTGGCACTGCAAATCCGTATCCCTGGTAAGACCCACTTTGAGATGCAATAGCGGTATTAATTCCAATGAGCTCTCCCGCTGTATTAACTAAAGCGCCCCCGCTGTTCCCCTTATTGATAGCTGCATCCGTTTGAATAAAGCTTTCAATTCTGAGTCTATCATTTATTATTTGAACATCGCGACTTAATGCACTAACAATTCCAGCTGTAACTGTAGATCTGAGTCTAAAGGGATTGCCAATCGCTAATACCCATTCCCCTACATCAACCCTATCTGAATTACCTACAATGGAGGTAGGCAGATTAACTGCATTGATCTTAATAACTGCTAGATCGGTACTTGGATCTTGTCCAACAAGTTGTGCAGGAAATTCTCGCTTGTCGTTCAATATTACATTCAACCCATTTTTTACAGCTCCTTCTATAACATGGTTATTGGTTAGTATGTAACCATCATTCGTAATCAGCACCCCAGAACCAACAGTTCTTGCTCGTTGTGGAACTAACCGATCCCAAATTTCATCACTAAAGTCATGATTTTCGTCATTAGGTGTATCCAATGGGATAATCGTTTCAATATATACTACGGTAGGTATTACATCTTCAGCAATTTGTTTAAAAACAAATCTTGCATCAAATTCTGCTAAGTCAACATCCTCGTAAAATGGAGTGTCAGTTCTTTTTACTTCAGTAATCACTACCTCGCTTAATGGTGGCGAATTCTGATGTAAACTGTAAAGTGCTATTATCGTGCCTATAGCGATACCTACAAGCACCAATAAAAAAGCCGTTAAATATAATTCTCTTTGTTTCATTTATAATCCTTTAACATCTGATCAAATATGGAATCAGATGTTCTATCTTTATACCCTTCGATGTGATATTTAAAATAAACATCCATATGATGAATTAATTGTTTTATTTCAGGGAAAGGCATTCCCAGGTTGAATACTCTACTATTTTTTGACTTCAGAACTTGACTAAGAAATTCAGTTTGTAAAGCTGTTAATTTATACGAAAGTTCCGACTGTACACTTTTTGTGATTATCCCGTGCGTTATATCAAAGAAACCACCATTTTTTGTATCGTCTATCTCGATAGCGAGATTAAATCCAATTAATTCTGCACATCTTAGTTGTACGTAACAAAATATAGACGGATTAATGCTTTGATAGGTTGACAGCCATTCGATGAATGTGAAAAGAAATTTGAATACGGGTTCATTTTCTTCTTGCTCATGAACAAGTTGATCAATCAGCTCAAGGGTAGCAAATAAAATCGATGCCCTTTCAATATCTTGTCGAAAAGTGATGCTACTGAATTTAATAGAGGCTTCCGTTAAACTTTGTACAGCTCTATTTGTCTTGTAATAATAAACAACGTCAAGAATGTGACCAATTTCAATAACCCCTGACAGTTTACTTTTTGGTTTTTTAACGCCTCTGGCAATCAAAGCTATTTTGCCATGTACCTTAGAAAGAACGGTTATAATTTTACTCGATTCCTGATAATCTACACTTCTTAAAATTATGGCAGAGGTATGCGTAATCATAGTTTAACTTAAATGGCTCTACTACAAAATCAAAACATTAAAAGTATTATTTGATCTCTTCTTTACACATAAGAATTATTGAGAAGTAAATAATTGAGGTTACAAATCATAAAAATAATTATTTTGATTTTACTTTCTTTTGATAGTGTAATTCTAATCATCATTTCATGATATCCAAAGAAGTCTTAAAAAAAATTAAAAAACTAGAAATTCAAACAAAGGGACTGGTAAACACCTTGTTTGGCGGGGAATATCAATCCGCTTTTAAGGGAAGAGGAATGGCGTTTTCTGAAGTTAGAGCCTATAATTATGGGGATGATATCCGCCAAATTGATTGGAATGTTACTGCACGAACAGGAGATCCTTTTATAAAAATATTTGAAGAAGAAAGAGAACAAACATTAATGCTTTGTGTGGATATCTCTGCAAGTGGTATTTTTGGAAGTAATGTTCAAAGAAAAATGGATATTGCCATTGAAATTAGTGCTGTGCTTGCATTCAGTGCAATAAATAATGGCGATAAAGTTGGTTTAGTACTGTTTTCAGACCAAATTGAAAAAGTAGTTCCCCCAAAAAAAGGTAGAATTCATGTACTAAGACTTATAAAGGAATTATATACCACTCAACCTACCGGTTCGGGTACACGTATCGCTGATGCATTAAGCTATGTGAATAGACTGCTCGATCGTCGAGCCATAGTTGTATTAGCATCAGATTTTCAGGATTCAGATTTTGAAAAACAATTAAAAATCACCAATCAAAAACATGATCTAGTTAGTATTGTAATACACGACCCTTTTGAAGATGAAATACCTGAAATTGGCATTGTTCCTTTCCGTGATGCTGAAACTAATACAGAGATTTTGATTGATACTTCTAACGCAAAAGTTAGAAATGCTTATAAAAAAAGAAGGCTATTACATAAAAAAAGATTAGAAGACTCCTTACTTAAAATGAAAGTGGATTCTGTTAATGTAACTACCAATCAATCATATGTGAGGCCTTTAATTAATTTCTTCAAACGAAGACTTAATCGTTATTAAAAATATTGAGCAAGCATTTCATCGTTAGAATGGCGCATTAAATGCTTGTACCTTTCTATGTACAATTTAAACGAAGCTAAGTCTTCATCTTTTAGAGCATCTGATGATGGAATCTCAATATTTAGTGGATTTACAGGTTGATTGTTTTTATAAATCCTGTAGTCTAAATGTACGCCAGTGACTCTTCCTGTACGACCAACATAACCGATGGTTTGTCCTTGCTTTACTTTGGTTCCTGGTCTTATCCCTTGAGCAAATCCATTTAAATGCAAATAAGCAGTGGTATAAGTTGAATTGTGTTTAATTTTTACAATATTTCCATTCGCTCCTCTATATCTAGCTTCAATAACCACCCCATCGCCAACAGAAATTACTGGTGTTCCAAGTGGTGCGGCATAATCTATCCCATAGTGAGGCATTCTCTTTTTCAACACTGGATGGAACCTTGAATGGGAGTATCCAGAACTAATTCTCTGAGAATATTTAAACGGTGCTTTGAGTAACGCCTTTTGAATACTCTCCCCAAACTGATTAAAATATCCTGATCTTTCATGGGTTTCAAAATAATATGCGTCATAATCGGTTCCATTATGTGAGAAATTAGCCGCAATAATTTCTCCAATTCCAAACGGTTCCCCTTCAACATATTGTTGCTCGTATATAAGAGAGTAACTATCATTAGGTTGTAGGTTGAAGAAATCCACCTGCCATCCAAAGATATCGCTTAGTTTATTACCTAAAATTGGATTATCACCATTTACTAATAACGCTTCGTATAATGATGAGATAATAACTCCGTCTGTAACAACTTGTACTTTCTCTATTTCTTTTGCCCCTTTGAAAACATTAACATCATTAGACCAATCATAAACGATATAATCAACAAGATTTAGATGCAAAATGAATCGATTTATGTTCTGAGTATTTGGATTTTTATAAACCAAATATTTTTGACCAGGTTTTATTGATTTACTTTCGAATAAACCACGCGACGCTACATCTAATTGCTGTATAACACCTGCTTCAACATCAAAAGAATTTAAAATTGTATAAATACTTTCATTTTTCTTCACTGAACCTGTAGATGTAAGTAGGTACGCATGTAGTCCATATTCATCAATACTTTGATCCTCCTTGATTTCAACAAAATTTGACAATGTAACTACAGGTTCTTGCTCAATGACAATACCCGAGGACTCAAATAAGGAACAGTTTGAAAATACTATAGCTAGTAATATTAAGTGCTTATAAAATTTCAAAATCGCATTAAGAATTATTGTAACAAAGCTCTAAACTTACAAAATTCTCCAAGTTTTTCATATTACATGATTTTTACAAAATTCAATGTACTTTGAATACATTTATAAGATCGATACTGCTATTTTACTATCGTACATTGTTGAATCTTTATGCTTATTAAAAATTTACCGTTTTTTTTCTTTTTTATTGGAATTGTAGGCTTTTTCAATTTCCAAAATGTTAATGCTCAAACTGTTATTTTAACTAGTGATAAGGATTCTATATCTGTTGGTGATATCATCCATTTAAACGTAAAAGTACAATTGAATGAAGAAATCGATGAAATTTTATTTCCCGATTCATCTTTTTTCCCAAACGAGCTATCTCTACTCAATGTTGAACAATTTACACTCACTGATTTCTCAGATAGTTTAAGTTATAAAGTTCAATTTTTTTCGAATCAAGATGTATTTATCCCCTCATTTCCAATTGCATTGGTCTCTCAGAATGATACTTCATTCCTCTACAGCAATTCATTACAACTTACGTACCGCTCTGTGTTGCCTAATGATGATGCGGAACTAAATCCCATTAAACCCATTCTAGAGTTTAGTTCTTTCCCTTGGGGACTAGTGTTATTAATACTAATAATTGTAGGTGCTGGTATTTGGGCCTATCTAACTTTCAGAAAAAAAGAGATTGTACAGGAAATTCCAATTAAGATCCAGGAAGTACCTTTTATAAATCCTCTAGAACATCTTGAAAAAACGCTAATTGCATTAAAAACAGAATATAACCTTGCCCAAACTAAGGATTATAAATACTTTTACAGTACTATTAGTGACTCTATCCGTGAATATTATGAGGAGTTATATCAAATTCCTGCGTTAGAATCTACTACTCGTGAAGTCCTTCGCTATCTTGATGCTTTTGGTGTTGATAATGAGATGACACAAAGAACAAGATCAATTTTGAATAGATCCGACATGGTAAAGTTTGCGAAATTTGAACCAAGTTTGGAAGGTGCATGGGATACTCATTCTGATGCTCAAGATTTTATTGAACGAGCTAAATTAATCGATGCTTCAAGAATTGCTAGGAAAAAAATTGACCACGACAACACATGGCTTCATGCTAATACAGCTGATTTGAATAATGATGAAGATACTACTAAAGGAGAGTAAAAATGGAATTAGCAAATCCTGAATGGTTATTCGCATTAGTTTTAATACCAATATTAATTGGGTTCTATGTATATCGGCATTTTACAAAAAAACATGCCGCACTTAAGTTTTCATCAGTACAATTTTTTATCGGTCTCGACGGTAATTGGAGATCACATCTGCATTGGTTAAATAAAGTATTTCTTATTTCAGGAATCATTTTTTTAATCATCGCTCTTGCACGACCACAAAATAAATTAACCACCATTGAACGTAATGCAGAAGGGATTGACATTGTAATGGTACTGGATATGAGTTCCAGTATGAAAGCAGAAGATTTAAAACCCAATCGTTTTGAGGCAGCAAGAGAGGTAGCAAAAGAATTTGTAGATAAACGAATATCTGATCGTATAGGGTTGGTAACGTTTGCTATGAAATCATTTACAGTTTGTCCTCCTACTCTTGATTATCGCCTCTTAAAACAATTAGTTGATGAGGTATCGATGGGTGTTATTGAAGATGGAACGGCAATAGGAATGGGAATTGCTACCGCTATAAATAGGCTAAAAGACAGTAAAACTAAAAGTAAAGTAATTATACTTTTAACCGATGGTCAAAATAATGCTGGGGAGATTGATCCAGTTACTGCTGCTGATTTAGCCCTCACCTATGGAGTTAAAATATACACCATCGGCGCAGGAACACGAGGAACTGCTCCTTATCCGGTTCAAGACCCTATATTTGGTCGTAGATATCAAAATATACCTGTCAATATCGATGAAGAGATGCTAACTTCAGTAGCTGAGTTAACAGGTGGAAGATACTATCGAGCAACAAGTTCCGATGAATTAGCAAGCATTTATGATGAAATCGATCTTCTAGAACAATCAAAAGTAGAAGAAATAATTTATACCGATTATGAAGATAAATATCCAACCTATTTAGGATATGCATTTACACTCCTAAGTATTGGATTTTTATCTGAAAAAATATGGTTAAGAAAACTAACAGATCGATAAATTATCACGTTTTAGATTATATAAACATTCATAAAAGCTGTAACTATCTTAGTTGCTAAGCCAGCTATTAAAAATACATGTCCATTTCCGATTTTAAGTCATCCATTGGTAAAACATCCCTTTTATCAAAATCCATAAAAGTACTTGAAAACTCGGGTAAATTACATCTTAAAGGCGTTGTAGGATCACTGTATTCTTTTTTCATTCATGAATTACAACATACATTCAGAACACAACTATTTATCACAGATACAGATGAACAAGCTCGAATTTTCAAAGCCGATTTATCAGTAATCTCTGAAAAAGAAATCATTTATTTTCCTTCTACTAATCATAAACCTTACGATAGAGATCAAATTCTTGATTCGTCATTGTTAGTTCAACGCTCTGAGGCCATTCAAGCAATACAATCCTCTAAATCAAAAATAGTAGTAACTTCAGCTGAAGCTCTATTCGATAAAGTTGCTCCTCCCTCTCAGATTAATGATGTTAGCATTCACATTAAAAGAGGAAATGAAATTGATCCAGAAAATTTCCGTCTCGAATTAGTACAACAAGCTTATAAACCGGTACGCTTTGTAGACCAACCTGGAGAATTTGCCGTTCGAGGCGGAATCATCGATGTGTTTCCGTTTTCGGGAGAATACCCAATTCGGCTGGAGTTATTTGGAGATGAAGTTGATTCTATCCGCGAATTTGATGCAAATTCACAACGTTCAATTTCATTTTTAGATGAAATAAAGATTATACCAGATCTCTCAAATCTTCCCGATTTAGACAAAGAAAGTCTTTTCTCCTATTTTGATGAAAATACCTTGATCCTTTTAAAAGATGCACCACTCATCGAATCAGTATTAAACACTAGGTTTGATAAAGCTGAGGATGCTTTTACTGAATCTAAGCAAGATAATCTAGAACCTAATTCACTTTTTCTTTCAAATAATGAGTTCCACCAACAGTTAGCTACCTTTAATACGTCGATATATTTGGGTTCAGCTACATCAAAAAAGATCCAATCAATTACTATCGAAAGTAAACCCCAACCAGATTTTCATGGGAATTTTGATCTTTTAAAGAAGGATATAGAATCGAATTCCGAAAAGGGAATCAAGACAGTAATATGTTGTGATAATGAAGGGCAAGAAAAAAGATTTAACGAATTGCTTGGACCTTCAACCCCATCCTTTGATTATGAATTGAGGGTTAATTCTCTATATCAAGGATTTATTTTTCCAGAAATTAAACGTGCACTGTATACCGACCATCAAATTTTCAATCGATATTACCGACCAAAAGTTAAAAGAAGAATATATTCGGGGGGTATATCATTTAAAGAGTTAAAAGATTTATCTGTTGGAGATTTTGTTGTTCATGTTGATTATGGCATTGGCCAATTTGCAGGATTCAAAACCATTCAAGTAAAAAACTCAGAACAAGAGGTAGTAATACTACGCTATAAAGACGATTCTCTCCTTTATGTAAATGTATCATCTCTACATAAACTCCAAAAATATTCAGGAAAAGAGGGCACTGCACCTAGAATTACTAAATTAGGTTCAGGTGAATGGGCAAGAAAAAAGGCCCAAACAAAACGGAAAGTTAAGGATATCGCCCGTGAGCTTATACTCCTATATGCAAAAAGAAAATCGCAAAAAGCTCATGCCTTTGCAGGTGATTCAGGTTGGCAGATTGAAATGGAAGCACGATTTGAATATGAAGAAACTCCAGATCAACATGAAGCCATTCTTGCTGTTAAACAGGATATGGAGACCAAACAACCCATGGATCGCTTAGTGTGTGGCGATGTTGGATTCGGTAAAACGGAAGTTGCTGTACGAGCCGCTTTTAAAGCGGTGATGGATCAAAAACAAGTGGGTGTTTTAGTTCCAACAACTATTCTAGCTGAACAACATGCTAAGACATTTTTAAAACGGATGAAAAACTTTCCGATTCGTATAGAAGTATTAAGCCGATTCCGAACCAAAGCTCAACAAACCCAAGTGATCAAAGAGCTTATAGAAGGAAAAGTAGATATTGTTATTGGTACACATCGTATTCTATCCAAAGATGTTCATTTTAAAGATCTTGGATTGATTGTGGTTGATGAAGAACAACGTTTTGGTGTATCCGCTAAAGAAAAACTAAAAGAATTTAGAGCTACTGTTGATGTATTAACTCTCACTGCTACCCCAATACCAAGAACATTACAATATTCTTTGATGGGCGCTAGAGATTTAAGTGTTATAAATACACCTCCTCCGAATCGAAGACCTGTTTATACCGAAATACATTCCTTTAATGAAGCCTTGATTCGAGACGCTATTTTGCAGGAAATGAGTAGAGGTGGGCAGGTATTCTTTGTACATAACAGGGTCAAAAATATTGAAGAAATTGCTGAAATGATTCGCTTTTTGGTGCCAAATGTTCGGGTACGATTTGGGCATGGTCAAATGACGGCTAGTCAGCTTGAGAAGATTATCGAAGATTTTTATTCCCATAAATTTGACGTACTTGTTTCAACAAACATCATTGAAAATGGAATCGATATCGCCAATGCCAACACCATTCTGATTAATAATGCTGATAATTTTGGACTCGCGGAATTACACCAGCTACGTGGTCGAGTGGGACGGTCGAATCGAAAAGCATTTTGTTATTTGATTACTAGACCCATCGAAACCCTAACTACCGAAGCAAGAAAACGATTGCTTGCTCTAGAAGAGTTCTCCGATTTAGGCTCTGGATTTAATATAGCAATGCGTGATTTAGACATTCGTGGAGCAGGCGATATTTTAGGAGGGGAACAAAGTGGATTTATTAATGATATTGGATTCGATTTATATACAAAAATCTTAAATGACGCTGTTAGGGAATTGAAAGAAAGTGAGTTTGCGGATCTTTTTGAAGAGGTAGAAACTGAACTTGAATTTCCTGAAACCCAAGTTGAAATCGATGACACCGTTCTGCTACCCACAGAATATATTTTAGATAATGTAGAACGTCTAAATCTATACCGAAAATTATCTCAGGCTAAAAGTGAACCGGAAATTGATGAATGGAAGGAAGAAATTATGGATCGGTTTGGGAAACTTCCTATAGAAGCAGAACATCTAATACTAGTTACAAAAATTAAATTATTCGCTTCAAAATCATTTTTTACTAAAGCAACGGTTAGAGCAGGTAGAATGTGGCTGATCTGCCCAAAAGCGGAGTCAAACATTGGAGCATATTTTTACAACAATAATCTATTTCAACAGATTCTAAAAAAACTAGAGACCATTAAAAAAGATAAGTTTCAGCTTATCCAAAAAAATGAGGTCGTTCGCTTCGCAATTCAAGACATTCCAAATTATAAAGCAGCGTTCAACTTCTTGAAAAAATTATCTGAAGCATAATGCGGGTTAGAACATGACCATTGAACAAGCAGCAGAAATAATAAAGCAGGGAGGCATAGTAGCTTTCCCTACAGAAACCGTGTATGGGCTAGGGGCTGATGCATGGAATAGTTCTGCGATTTCAAAGATATACAAAATAAAAGGACGACCCGCTGATAACCCATTAATTGTTCACCTTCATGAAAAGAAACAGATTCATGATTTTTGTAGCAATATCCCAGAACATGCCCATACATTGATTGATACTTTTTGGCCTGGCCCACTTACACTGGTGCTTAAGAAGCGCCAAGAAGTTCTTGATGCAGTTACTGCTGGTTTAGATACAGTTGCACTACGAATACCCGATCATAGTATTGCTCTCGATTTAATTCGTAGAACAGGACCACTTGTTGCACCAAGTGCTAATCGTTCTGGAAAACCCTCCCCCACTAAAGCAGAACATGTTATATCAGATTTTGGAAATGCATGTCAGGTACTTGATGGAAATACTACAAAAATTGGATTAGAATCTACTGTGATTGATCTTTCTGAAAAAGAACCAATTATTTTGCGCCCTGGCATGATTGGTAGAGAAGAAATTTCAGCCATACTCGGCGTTTCCGTTAAAGAATCATCGCCCAATCCCATTCATGCACCAAAGAGTCCAGGTCAAAAATATTCGCATTATACCCCAGATGCTAAGGTACGTTGGTTAACGAGGCATCATGCACTTACCCAAAAAAATGCGTTATATTTATTACAAACAATACCCTCAAAGGGAGTAAATCAGGTGTGTTACCACGGTGATTTGAACGCTATGGCTCGAGAATTATACGATCGTTTTAGGCATGCTGATATCCAAAAATATAAAGAAGTGGTGATAGAGCCACTTGAGGAAGATCACCCTCTTTATGCTGCATTAAATAATAGGATCTTGAAGGCTATAGGAAACTAATTCAATTCGAATTACTGAGCTACAGCATATTCAATTACAGGTGATTGAACTTTTCTTTCGATGATCAAGTTTGACTAGAAATAATATACGTTATTAACATTGTAATTTATACTAGTCATAAGCTGGATTTCATGTGTAAAGAAGAAAAATCGAAGATAATGAAGAGTTTTCAACCCGAAACATACGCTTTAGAGATAAGATCTGGAAACAGATTAGCCTTTTCTGATTTCTTTAGAAAAAATCATGACCAATATGTTAGATATGCCATGAGATTTGTAAATGAAAAGGCTGATGCATTAGATATTGTTCAAGATGTGTTTGTAAAACTTTGGAAGAACAGATTAAATATTGATCCACAAAAATCTATAGTGTCTTATTTATACACTTCTGTTAGAAATCAATCTTTAAATTTTATTCGTGATCATTCTTCAAAAAAAGAAACTTTAGATGAAGAAATTGTAGATGAAATAGAACTAGAAGAAAATGATTCAAGCCATTTACTCCATGAATTAAAGATTTGCATAACAGAATTACCTGAAAGACAAAGGGAAGCTTTTGAACTAAGCAGATTTGAAGGTTTGCAACACCATGAAATTGCGGAAATAATGAATCTTTCTTCTCGAACTGTAAATAATCATATAGTTACAGCATTAAAAACTCTTCGCGACAAACTCCAACTCACTCAGCGAACAGCGGTAAACCAATGAAAACGTACAATAAAAAAGAAACACATATAGATAATTCCATTCCAGATGATTTACAATCTGTGTGGAATCTATCTGGTGAAATCACACAAAAGCCAATCGTCAATGAGCAAGAAACTGAACATGCTTTAGACAGTATTTGGAACACAATAGATGATAAGGTAGAGTCAAAAAAAACGTACACCATTCGTTATTTGGTAGCTGCTGTAACATTAATTACTGCTGCGGTAAGTTTTTTGAATTTCTTTTCCATCCAGAAAAATGCGTTACCTGGGGAAATAAGTGTTATCGAATTAAGAGATGGTACAAACATTACACTCATGGGAAATTCAAACATTGAATATCCATTACTCTTCGGTATTACAAATCGTGATATTAAACTGGATGGTCATGCATATTTTGATGTGGCATCGAATAAAAAATTACCTTTCATCGTGTCTTCTCCTTCTCTTGAAACACAAGTTCTTGGTACAATTTTCGAAATTGAAGATTGGGAAGACAATGAGAGTTCTAAGTCTAGTGTGTTAGTACATGAAGGAATTGTTGAAGTAAAAAATGAAACCGAAGGAATTGTTTTATACGAAGGCGATGAAGTAACTCTAATCGAGAATGAGCTTTCAAAGACCCATTCAGATAATCATAATAAAAATCATATGGTTAACTGGGAAGAAGAACGAGTAAATTTTAAAAATATATCCCTTAAAAACTTATTTGAACGATTATCATTACAATTTGATACTAGTATTGAAATTAGTACTCACATTGATGAACAAGAAAGGGTAAGCGGAAGTTACCGCTTTGACACATCAATCGAAGAAATTTTAATTGATGTGGCAATGGTAAAAAACTTTAGCTTCAAAAAAACAAACAATGGGTATATAATCCAATAACAATTGTATGCGCAACATACTATTACTGATTTTAATTACCTCTTCATTTCAAAATTTAGTTGCTCAATCAACTGAATTTAAACGCTTTGTAACTAGAGGCGAAACCATTGAAAATGCCCTTAGTAAATGGGTTGTAGAGTACAACATAAACTTAGTGTATGACCCCTCTTTGGAACTGGATGAAAAATCATACATCGATATAACTTCCGACAAGCCAAGTGTTGTTTTAGCTGAAATAATTTCTGGTACAGGACTGGACTTCATAATATTATCCACCGGAACATATGTTTTGATCCAGAAAAAAACCGTAATTGAAGATTATGGAGCTTTCTTTGGATATGTTTATGATGAAGAAACAGGGGAACCATTAGCCGACGCTACCATCTATTTTGCTGACGCTACAAACAGCACCTCTACCAATAGAGAAGGATTTTTCTCCGTATCCCCTCTTCTCTCTGGTGTTTATCCAGTTATAGTCAGCTCTGTTGGGTATCAACCTATATCAAAAAATATTGAAATAGCAGATTCCTCTGGGCTAAATATTATTCGATTAACTCCAAAGACATTTACAACAGACCCAATTATTGTACAAGCAAACGCAATTTCTCTTGGAATATTGAAATGGACTAATCAGTTATCTTTGGAACAAAGTGAACAAGCAAACACTGATCTTAATCCAAGTTTAGCTCCAATAAAAAATGCTCCAGGTTTTATTACCGATTTAGTTTCGAATTCTCTAAGTATTTATGGAAGTAATCCTAGTACTATGGCTGTTTTGCTTGATGGCGTAAGATTGTATAATACCGTACGATTAGGGGATGAGTTAGGAATGTTTAGTCCTTTAGCAATTGACAAAATTGGCACGAGTACAGCTGCTGGCTCTATTACTAATGAGGGTGCCCTAAATGGTTTACTTAATTATCAACATGACATCACAGATAGAGCTAATGGAACGAATTTCATCATAAGTGTGAATCCCAATAACTTAAATGCTCGATCTGAACTGAAGCTAAAAAACACTTCTTTAGCAATATCTGGAAGAACGAATAACTCTTTACAAAATACACCTTGGGGATACGACGAAGTATATAAACAGTGGAATAGATTTGACCCATTAATCCAAAATTTTTTAATGGGAAAAGAAGGCGACATTGCACACTATAAACCTCAAACTGCGCAAACCAACCAAACATATAATGATATTCATATAGTAGCTTCAATTATTCCAAATGAATTTAATAAAACAAAAATCTCTGGTTACTTTGGTTCTAGGTTTGAAGATGCATATTTACTGTCCCAAAAACTAAACCTTGGCAGTATACAACCAGATCTTGTTTACAATGAGGAAACATCTGAAACTATAAATGGAATGCTTAACATTGAGCACTTCAGAATTTTAAATGCCTCTACTGATCTTTTTGTAAAAGGATCTTATTCAGGAAGTAGATATATGTATTCATACTCCATGATTGAGGATAATACCTCGAATTTCGAAAACATTAATAAAGATTTAGAAATACTTAAAAATAATTTAAATGCAGAATATTCAGACATCGATGATCAAATTCTTAGTGAAATAGAAATATCAAGCCAACTTACTAGGTATCTACCAAATAACAGTACCTTATTATTAGGACTTAGAGCCTCAAGAATTGATCATTCATTTAACTTAAGTGACGTCTTTTATTCATCACTCTCAAACATCTCTGAAAATTACCGTTCAGACTTATTTATTGAACAAGTTTTTAACGGAAAAAATAATTTTAGATTCCAATATGGAATTAAAGGTTCAATCAGTTCCCTTCAAAAAATTATTTATATCCAACCGCAATTCACCATCTCATACGATACAGAAAAAACACACATCGGCTATCAAACATATTCATTAAGTGGTGGCATATATAGACAATTTATCCAACAATTTGATATCGCAAATGTGGGTCCAAGTGCAATACGATCATTCAATAGAATAGACATTCCAGTGGATAAATCCATTTCTGCTCCAGTTTCTTATCAACTTAAATTTGATTGGAATATTCAATATTCTAATCAATCCAGTATAAAAATTGAATCATATTACAGACAAGAACCAAGAAATTACTCCCTAAATTATACTCAGCTGCTATCAAGCACAGAGACTAATCTCGATAATCAATCTGATTTTTTAGAACAAATTTCAACGATAGCATATGGCGCATCTGTTAGTTTTAACAAGGAATTTACCAATCCTTCAATTTTATTCACCCTATCACAACAAACAAATATATCAACAATTAGGTATGATGAGCGTTTTGAATCTAGAAGAATAAATACTGGTTGGAGTGAACCTTATTCTACATATGGTTCTTTAAAATGGAAATTAAAAAAACCTATTTCATTACAGATTCAAACTAAATGGATTCCCAAAAGGGTCTGGGCTTACAGTAGATCATACTATGATTTCTTGACAACACATAATGAATCTTCTTTTGGAGATTATTCACTCGATACACCAGATAAAGATGAACTGAATGCTTTTTTCTCTCTCGATATTGGTATCAATACAAGCATACCTATATCAAAAACAAATCTAATGGTAAATCTTAACCTTAAAAACATCACGAACAGAAAAAATGAAATTTCAAATTTTCTGATCCCTCAACGTGACGAAGATCAAAGAATCATCTATAACAAATCTTCGAAATATTTACCAGGATTTATACCATTTTTATCCTTGCAGTTAGATTTTTAATATTGTTTATTATTTTTTTATAGTCATCTTATTCTTTTGATGTGTAATAGCTGTACATAACTATTAATCAAAAGAGTAAAAATGAAAAAACCATTCTCAAACTTTCTTTTAGGAATTTTTGCAACGCTAATTTTACTATCTGCTTGCAAAGACTCGAAATCGACAACAGCTATAGATCCAGTAATTGAAGGTGAGCAAACAATCGCCAAGGTTACAGAACTTAACGAAGCTTATACAACGTTAAACAGTGCACTCGAAAGCACAGGTTTACTTCCTACTTTCGATGGTGCAGGACCTTTCACAATATTTGCGCCAACAGATGCAGCCTTTGCAAAACTTCCAGAAGGCACTCTAGAATCTTTATCAATAGATCAATTAGCTGATATTCTTAAATACCATGTAGTAGAAGGAACAATTGCATCTTCACAACTAAACCCTACGCAGGATGTTACCACCTTGGGAGGGCAGGATATATTAGTAGAAGCAGGTTCAGGAGTTGAAATTAATGGATACTCAACCGTTATAGATGCAGATTTTAATGCCTCAAACGGGATAATTCATGCTATTGACGAGGTACTTTTACCCGCAGGTATTAGAGAGGCGAATATAATAGATAAAGCCGCTTCCTTAGGTACATTCAACACACTTCTATCAGCGGTAACTGATGCTGGCTTAAAATCAACTCTATCCTATAGCGGCGATTTTACAGTCTTCGCACCAACCGATGATGCTTTTGCATCTTTACCAGATGGACTTCTTGCTTCTCTTACTATAGAGGAATTAACAACTATTCTTCTTTACCATGTTGCAGAAGATGAAACCTTCGCTAGTGCGATAGGCGCTGAGACTACAATTGCTTCATTAAGTGGAGAGAATATTTATGCTAGCGCTAGTGAATCAGGTGTTGCAATAAATGGTACGGCTAATGTAGCTACAGCAGACGTTGATGTAAGTAATGGAGTGATTCATGCCATTGATAAAGTATTACTTCCAGATGCATTTGGCTCTGTTGTTGATGCTGCTTCAAAAAGATTTGTTTTCAGTACTTTAGTTCAATTAATTATTGATGCTCAACTTGCTAATACCCTATCTGATCCTAACGCAAGTTATACTGTATTTGCTCCTACGAATGATGCATTTGCAAAAATCCCAGAAGAAGTACTCAATAGTTTTACAACTCAAGATTTAGTGAATATTCTTACATATCATGTTTTAGATACACAAGTACTAGCTGGTGATTTATCACCTACCCAAGATGTTGCTACACTAAATGGTGAAAACATATTTATCGAGGTTAGTGATAATGCTTCGATCAATGGGTACTCAAACATAATCGCTACTGATGTAATCACAGGAAACGGTGTTATTCATGTAATTGATGAAGTGTTATTACCTGCAGGTTACAGAGAAGCCAATATTATTGATCAAGCAAATGATTTAGGTATCTTCACCACCTTAGTAGGCGCCGTTGAATCAACAGGTTTATCATCTACACTTAAATATACAGGAGACTATACAGTCTTCGCTCCTACCGACGAGGCTTTTGGCAATCTTCCTGATGGGTTACTAGAAAGTCTAACCACTGAACAGTTAACTGAGATTCTAACATATCATGTAATTGGTAGTGAAATATTTTCAACTGATTTAGATGCTTCACAGACTCCAATTGCACTTTCTGGTGAAGGATTATATGTAACCAAAGATGGAAGCGAAGTAAAAGTTAATGGCTCTTCATCAGTAATTACAGCTGATGTTGATGTAAGTAACGGTGTTATTCATGCGATTGATGAGGTTTTATTACCTAATGAGTTTTTAAACATTGTTCAGATTGCATCAAAAAATTATGACTTAACAACATTAGTGAGTCTTGTTGCCGATCAAGGTCTTGTACCTACTCTTGAAGGCGAAGGTCCTTTTACTTTATTTGCTCCAATAAATTCAGGTTTTGATGCGATTTCTGATGTTCTAGAAACCCTAACCAGTGAGCAAGTTACTGAAGTATTAACCTATCATGTAGTAGCGGCAAAAGCACTCTCTTCTGATTTATCTGATGGTCAAACCATTACTACTATCCAAGGCGAAGACATTTCGGTAGCGATAGATGCATCAGGAAATGTTACTTTCAATGCAGCGAGCAGTGTGCTATCTGTAGATATTGAAGGTACGAATGGTGTTATACATTTAATCGATGGTGTTTTGTTACCTCCAAGTTATTCAGCAGAGAACTGATAAATAGTAGATGACCCATAAAAAGTCTGTCTAGAAATAGATAGGCTTTTTTATATTTGTTTCAATTAATGAAATTACATTTTGTTTACTTAAACTCTTTGAATTAAGACAACTTTTGAATCGATCAATAAAATGCTTCATTAATAATTATGCAAAATTTTTCAAAAAATATATTTGGTGAAGAGCTTAAGCCATGTTGTTTTAACCCTTTAACTGGGTTCTACAGGGATGGATTTTGTCGTACTGATGAAGAAGATATTGGAACACATGTAGTATGTGCAATTATGTCTAGTGAATTCTTGGAATTTTCAAAGGAAGTTGGCAACGATCTCATTACTCCAATACCTTATTATAAATTTCCAGGTTTAAAGCCAGGAGATCAATGGTGTTTGTGTGCTTTACGCTGGAAAGAGGCTTATGATAATGGAAAAGCCCCTAAGGTAATTCTAGAAGCTTGTTCAGAAGAGGTCTTGAAATATGTAGATATTAATGCTCTCATAGAACATGCTTATACCTATGAAGAAAAATAAAATCTTTATTCAATGAATTTAGTTTTCATAGTGATTGTTTTACTAAGTGGCACTACAATTAATTGGAATTGAATTTTAATCTTCAAAGATACTAAAGGATTGATTTGCTTTCATCGAAAGAACAGCATTAACCATAATTTGGATAAGTTCTTCAACATCATTCATTGAACATAATTCAACGGGCGAATGCATGTATCTTAGAGGAAGCGAAATTAAGGCACTTGGTATTCCCGTCTTTTGGTAGAAAATACTATCCGTATCCGTTCCTGTACGAACACTAGTTGCTTCATGTTGAACATCAATATCCAACTTTTCACAAATGTCTTCTAAAAAATCCACCACCTTTGGGTGATTGGCTCCTCCATGTTGTATGGTTGGTCCACCGCCAAGTAACACGGTTCCGTGTTGTTTTTGATCTATGCCTGGTGAATCGGTTGCATGGGTTACATCAGTAACCAAAGCAACATCTGGCATAAAACGATAGCTCATCATACGGGCTCCAAATCCTCCTACCTCTTCTTGAATAGAATTCAAAGCTATAACATTAACCTTTAGCTCAGATCGCTGTTCTGAGAGCCTTTTCATGGCTTCTGCAATAATAAATCCACCCATTCTATTATCTATAGCTCTAGCAGTGAGCATATCATCATTTAAAAACTCTAAATCGGAAGCAAAGGTAATAGGATCGCCAATCTGGATAAGATTTAACGCTTCTTCTTTAGAATGTACACCAATATCCACATAGATATCTTTCCAAGCAGGTTGGGTACCACCCCCATTTTTTTTGGTTTGCAAATGTATGGCTGTATTCCCAGTTATCCCAACTACTTTGCCTCTTTTATTGTGAATAAACACTTTTTTGGCCCGTGCAATGGTTGAGTCACTTCCGCCAAGTTTATTAATGTATACGAAACCCTGCTCATTTATATGCTGAACCACCATCCCAATTTCATCACAATGTGCTTCAAGCATCACTGTGATTGCTTCTGGGTTTACATTAATCTTAGCAGCACATGAACCGTAAGCATCCGTCAAAACTTCATCAGAAAATGTACTCACATAATTTTTCCATACTTCCACTCCAGCTTTTTCCCAGCCTGTAGGGCTTGGAGTAATTAATACATCTTCTAGGAATTTTTTGGATACTTTCTTCATTACCACATTTGATTATTTAAAACTTTAAAGATATAGAATTGACACTCAATCTGCTTTCAATTAATAGCTTAATTTAAATACCTTAACTTAGTTTTATATTAAAATTACAGCTTCACATTTTCTAAAAAAATATTTTGATGAATCGTCCAATATATCGTCCAGAATTATTTTTTCATTGGCATACAATAAATACAAGATTTAGAGATCTTGATCCACTACATCATATAAATAATGCCGTTTTCAACAGCTATTTTGAAGAAGCTAGAATTAGCCTAGTAGATAGTGTTGCTGAACTTCAACAAAGTTTTAAAGAAGGAAAATCTTTCGTTTTAGCAAAATGCACCATCGAATACTTGAAACCCGTTTTATACCCATCTACTTTATTAATTGGAACGGGTTTTATGGAACTTGGAAATACAAGTATCGATGGATTTCAAGCTTTATATGATGCTAATACAAAAACATTGCATGCAACTGCGACTACCAAAGGAGTTTGGTTTGATTTAAAAAGCCAAAGGCCAACAAAACTTCCAGTAATAAAAGGAATTGAAAAAATGAAAGTACAATTCGATGGATAAAAGTACGCGATATAAGATTTTCAATGATCCCGTACAGGGGTTTATCACTGTTCCAAAAGGAATAATCTTACAATTAATTGATCATCCGTATGTGCAGCGATTACGGCGTATTAGACAGTTAGGATTAGGATATCTTGTGTTTCCAGGGGCAGAACATTCCCGCTTTTCCCATGCATTAGGGTCATTAGAACTTGGACAGCGAGTACTTCGTAATTTAAGAGAAAAAGATACTACCATAAGTGATAAAGAATACGAAGCAACTCTAATCGCTTTATTATTACATGATGTTGGGCACGGCCCTTTATCTCATACTCTAGAGCACACACTCATAAAAAATTTCACACACGAAAAAATGAGTTTAGCGATAATGAAAGAATTAAATATACAGTTCAAAGGAGCATTAGATACGGCTATTCAAATTTTCACTAATCAATATCCAAAAAAATTCCTTCATCAGTTAGTCAGTTCACAATTAGATTTAGATCGTTTGGATTATTTACGTCGAGATAGCTTTTTTACCGGGGTTTCTGAAGGTACTGTAGGAATTAACCGTATTTTAAAAACAATGCGAGTTTTTAAAGGAAATATAGTGATTGAAAAGAAAGGGATTTATGCACTTGAGAATTATATAATCGCTAGAAGGTTGATGTATATGCAAGTTTATCTGCATAAAACTGTTTTAAGTGCAGACGCACTCTTACGTAGCATATTTTTAAGAGTTGAAGATCTTTTGAATATGAAGTACACATTACATTTTGCATCTCCAAAATTGGAATATTTTATAAAAGAAAAACCATCTGCAAAAAAACAGATTTCAAAAAAAGCGATAGACTTATATACTGCTCTCGATGATTATGATGTGTATCAAAATATTAAAGAATGGCAATATTCAACTGATACCATTCTTGCAGACTTATGCACTAGATTCTTAAACCGAGATCTATTCCGAACAACGTTTATAAGTCATGCTCCTTCAAATGAGTATAAAGAAACAATTCACACTAAGACGAAATCTGAACTTAAGAAACTCAAGCTCCCAGTTTCAAATAATGAGGCATGCTACTATTACAAATTTGATGTAAATAAAACTGAAGCTTATACATACCAAAATGATAGTATTTGGATATTGGACGATAATGAAGCTATTGAATTCTCAAAAGCAGCTGACACAAAAAATATAATTGCTTTAACAAAACCACTAGTTAGACATTATTTTGTACATTTGAAAGCTATATAGGTTTTACCTTCAAGTGTGAATTGTATTCATTTCTCCTACATTTAACACCTATTATTAAATGAAAATGTCATCGATTTACATCCATATTAGTAGCTATGGTAGGAATCAAAAGGGTAAGTGTTTAAAAATTTCCCAAGTTTTCTAAATTACATGCTTTACTGAATAATTAAGTATTCATGAGTAAAAGGATTAAGAATCAGGTATCTGGAAATGATGAAAAGTCAGCATTTATCTTTAAACTTAAGCTAGCGCGACTATAAATTTATTTAGTAAGAGCTTTTTTGATGCAATCTAAAATTTCTTCTTCTCGAAAAGGTTTTTGAATATAATCTGTAAAACCCTTTCCTATAAATTCATCTTTCCTTTTTTGGGTAGCTGTGGTTAAAGCTATTATAGGAATATCTTGAAATTTCCATGGATTAGAGCGAATCTTTAACATAGTTTCAATGCCATCAAGAAGTGGCATGTGTATATCCATTAAGATGATGTCAGGATTAGTTTCTTCAATTAATGAGAGGGCCTCCTCACCATTTTCCGCTTCAGCATAATTAAATCCATTCTCATGAAGTATTATACGAGCAATAGTTCGGTTAGGTAGTAGATCATCAACAATTAGAATATTAATATCACTAGCTCTATAGGCCTTAAATCCCCTTTCATTCTCTTTAAAAATGGTAACTGGTCGACTAAATTTTTTTTTAATTAATCTATCTGCAACGGAGAGTAACTGCTTTACACCATTCACTTTATAATTAATAATTCTGTGTAGGTAATTAATATCATTTAAATGGGGATCATCTATGGAGAAAATCATCAACTTATTATTGATGTACCTTGATCCATTAATCGATATTAAACTTAGGATCTCCATTCCATTATTAATGAAATTAGAATTAAAATCTAGTAAAATGTTATTGTATTTTTGGGAAATACTCTTGTGCAGAGCTACTAATAATGCAACCGTAATAACTACTAAAAATAAAAAACTTACATCCGATAACCCGAAAACCAATAATGAATAATAATTCATATTGAGTTCTTTTTCTTAGCGTTAAATTACACATATTATTGAGAGAAACTAGTTAACTTTTCCTAATGCAATATTTTTAAATACTCCTGAAACAAAATGTTTTCATGATCCTCTTGTTTCTTTAATTCCCAAATTGTACCAATCTTATCTCGGTATTCAGGGAAATAGGTGTCTCCCTCGTATTCTTTTTTTATTTGTGTAATTATAAGTCGATCTGCGGTTGGTAAAGTTTCTTTGTAAAGTACCCCTCCTCCGATTATAAATACTTCTTCTGATTCTATATTGGTTAAGGCTTCTTCAAGTGATGTATAAGATTCAACATTTTCATAGTTTCTTGTTCTGGATAAAACAATATTCCTTCTACCTGGAAGAGGTTTTTCACCTAGTTCTTCAAATACTCCCCTTCCCATTATTATTACATTTCCTAGAGTATGCTTTTTGAAATGTTTAAGGTCTTCTGGATAACGCCAAGGTAACTTGCCATTATTTCCTATCACTAAATTTGGATCATGAGCTGCGATCAATGTTTTGATCATACAGCAACCTCAAAACGAATCAATGGATCTGGATTATAATTTTCGAGTTTAAAATCTTCATATGATAACTCATCAATAGGTTTTTTGGTGATGGTTAAATTTGGAAGGTCACGTGGTGTACGTTTTAATTGTTCTTTTAAACCATCTATATGATTCACATATATATGTGCATCAACAATTGTATGAGCAAATGTACCAGGCTCAAGCCCAACTTCTTGAGCAATAGCCATCGTTAAAGCAGAATAACAGGCTAAATTAAATGGAATTCCTAAAGCAATATCTCCAGATCTCTGTGTAAGATGGCAATTAAGTTTCCCATTTTGAACATTAAAAATATACATTATGTGACATGGTGGTAAAGCCATTTGAGGTAATAAACCTGGATGCCATGTACTTACAACGATTCTTCGACTATTGGGATTTTCTTTAAGCATTTTAATCGCTCTCTGCACTTGATCGAATTCTTTCCTAATCCACTTACCTTCATTCGACTTCTCCATATACGGGAATCTTCGCCACAAGACAGGATAAATAGGTCCAACATGTCCATCTTCATCGGCCCATGCATCCCAAATATGACAATCTTTCTCGTCTCTTAGCCATTTAATATGGTCTTCCCCACGCAAATACCAAAGCAATTCAAGTACCACCGACCGAAAGAATACTTTTTTTGTGGTTAATAGAGGAAATCCCTTGGATAAATCTACTTTGTAGAATTCTGCAAAATTTGAGATAGTATCAGTACCTGTTCTGTTTTCCTTTCTAACTCCATGTTCTAAAACATTTTTTACTAAATCGTGGTAAACTTTCATTGATAATAAATATTAGAGTAATAATTCACTTAAAAAAAATAGAGCTATGGAAAAATAAATAATGATCCCACTTACATCCACTATTGTTGCTACAAAAGGAGCCGAAGAAACTGCAGGATCTAATCCCATTCGCGATAAAATAAATGGTAACATTGCCCCTACAAAATTTCCAAATAATACTATTGTTAATAAACTTAATCCAATAACTAAAGCAGTCATAATGGTTTCATAACCAATTACATTTCCAGCTATTAAATCCCATCCTATAAGAGTAATAAATCCTAAAATTCCTATTAAGCTACCGAGCATTAATCCAGATGTAAATTCTCTAGCAAATACCATCTTCCAATCTTCAAATTTTATATCATCTGTAGCTAGAGCTCTAATTACAAGAGTAGCTGCTTGAGCACCTGAGTTTCCTCCGCTGGAAATAATTAAGGGTACAAAAAATGATAAAAATACAATTTTACTGAGTAGTTCCTCATATTGGCCCATAGTAAGCGCAGTTAAAATTTGACCCACGAATAATATAATTAGCCATCCAAGTCTTTTTTTGACCATCTCACCAATAGACGTCTGAGAATAGTAATCGTCTAAGGCATCCATAGCTGCCATTTTTTGCATGTCTTCAGTAGTCTCTTCTTCGGCTACATCAATAACATCATCTACGGTAACTATTCCAACTAATACTCGGTCAGAATCTATTACAGGAAGTGCAATTCTATCATATTTCGCGAACATTTTTACCGCTTCTTCCTGATCATCTAATACATGTAAGGCGTTAAATGATTCATCCATTAGTTCCTCGATCGTTGTATCGAACTCGGAAACGATTAATTGAGTGATCATTAAATCATCTATTAAACGTTCTTTATCATCTACAACATATATCACATTCAAAGTCTCAGCTATGTTTGCATATTTTCTAATGTGCTCCATACTTCGTGCTACAGCCCATTCTGACTTAACTCTAACATATCTAGGTGTCATCAATCGGCCAACACTATCCTCAGGATATCCCAATAACTTTTTAACTTGTTTTTGGTCTTCTGGCCTCATGGTGTTCATCACCATTTGTGTAAGATGTCCAGGTAATTCTTCTAATAAAGCTACCTGTTCATCAGGTTCAAGGTTGCCCATAACATCTGTTAATTGCTGTTTAGTAAACAGCTCTATTAATTCAACACCTTTACCTGAAGGCATTTCAGCAAAAACATCTGCGGCAGTAGATTTTTTTAATAACCGAAATACAACAACAGCGATATCTCCCTCAAGTTCGACAAGAAGTTCTGCGATATCTACCGGTGGAACATCTGACAACACCTCTTTAAGAGCCACCCAATTTTTGGCTTCAATAAGTTCCTGAAATTCCGGTTTGATTAACTGAATTAGCATTTACATGCAGACTGAGATGATATATTAAATGATGAATTTTTGCCGACTAAGAATCGTGCTTAATAATTCAAAAAACAAGTCTATAAAATAGAATGTTTAGTTTTTTCCTAACACTTGTAGTGCTACTTCTGCAGCTAATTGTTCTGCCTTTTTTTTACTTTTACCTATTCCTGTACCAAATTCGTCGTCTCCAATTAAAACTACCACTTCGAAGGTTCTATTATGCCCTGGACCAGATTCATTTACCATTTTATAATAAGGTAATGGTAAACGATGTGCTTGTGTGTACTCAAGCAAAGCACTCTTATGATTATCTATGGTATTTACTAAATCATTAAAATCGATAAATTCTAAATAAACTTTCTCTACAAATTTAAATGCAACTGAATAGCCTTTTGTTATGTAAATAGCCGCGATTATAGATTCGAAGACATCAGCTAAAATACTTTTTGAAATTTTAACAACAGAGTTATTATCACCTACCTCCATTAAATCTTCAAAGCCTAATTGTTTTGAAAGGTCTGCCAAGGTTTCACCGCGTACTAGTTTCGCTCTAATTTTAGTAAGGAAGCCTTCGTCTTTTTTTGGATATCGACTAAATAATATTTCTGCTGCGATTAGATCTAAAACTGCATCACCTAAAAACTCTAAACGCTCATAGCTATCATATTTTGCATACTGATCTTGAGCTAGCATAGAACGATGCCTAAGGGCTCGTTGAAAAAGAGAGGGATCATCAATAGTAGTACCAATGATTTTCTCTAATTCTATTATTCGACGGCTCTTACCGGCTGACTTATTCCCAAAAAAGGAAAATATTAACCGGACAGCCTTCATTTCATTCCTCGTATTTCTTAAATACTAATGTTGAATTATGACCACCGAAACCAAATGCATTATTTAAGGCATATTTTACTTCTCGTACTACAGGATTATTCGCTGTATAATTTAAATCACAAGCTGAGTCTTGTTGATCAATATTAATTGTGGGAGGAATCATTCCATGATATATAGCCAAGACTGATGCCACTGATTCAATTGCACCTGCTGCCCCTAAAGTATGACCTGTCATTGACTTAGTGGAATTTAGATTGATTTTATGAGCATGATCACCAAAAACTTGTTTAATAGAATTAGTTTCAGCAATATCTCCAAGCGGAGTGGAAGTCCCATGCATATTTATATGATCTATATCATCTGCATGGATTTTAGCTGATTTTAATGCCTTGGTAATAGATAATTTAACTCCTCCACCTTCTGGGTCAGGCGCAGTAATATGATAAGCATCTCCAGAATAACCATAGCCAACAATTTCACCATAAATTCTAGCTCCACGGGCTTTAGCTAATTCAAGTTCTTCCAAAAAGAAAATTCCTGAGCCTTCTCCTAAAACAAAACCATCTCTGTCGATATCAAAAGGTCTAGATGCTCGTTCTGGTTCTTCATTTCGTGTAGACATTGCTTTCATCGAATTAAATCCGGCAATACCAATTCTAGTGATTGGAGCTTCGGTACCACCTGTAACGGCATAATCTGATTGACCATACCTGATCGTATCATAAGCTATTCCAATATTGTGAGAGCCTGTTGCACAGGCAGAGACTGCACAATAATTAGGACCTCGAAAACCATGTCTTATTGATATTTGACCTGACACTAAATCTGGAATAAGCATGGGGATAAAAAATGGAGACACTCCCCTTGCCCCCCTCTCGTGAAGTTGGATTGATTGATCATAAAACGTTTTCATCCCTCCAATGCCAGTACCAACCATTACTGCTACTTGATCTTTATCTATCGAATCAAGGTCAATGCCTGAATCAATTAAAGCTTCTCTAGTAGCTATAATTCCATATTGTGCAACTAAATCAAGTCTACGACCATCTTTTCTTTCAAAATAATCCTGAGGATTATAATCTTCGATTTGAGCAGCAAATTTTGTAGCTAAGTCGGAGGTATCAAAATGTTCTATCGATCGAACTCCACTGTTACCAGATACAAGTCCGTTCCAAAAATCGGGAGCGCTCTTACCCAAAGGTGTAAGAGCGCCTATACCCGTTATTACAACTCTTCTTTCACTCATAATGAATGAGGAAGTAAAAGGCTTAAGATAGTTTACCTGAAAGGTAAGTTACTGCATCACCTACAGTTGCAATATTTTCTGCATCTTCATCTGGAATACTAAGATCAAATTCTTTTTCAAATTCCATGATAAGCTCTACGGTATCTAAAGAGTCTGCGCCAAGGTCGTTTGTGAAATTTGCATCACCAACTACTTCTGAATCATCAACTCCTAGTTTGTCAACGATTATGGCTTTTACTTTTGATTCAACATCTTGTGACATAATGTGTCCTATTATAGTTATGGGTAATTTTAAAATTTTATTATTGTAAATTAAACATTCATCTTTGGTTGCGCAACCATTTACATGGCCATTCCACCATCGACACGAATTACTTCTCCGGTTATGTAGCTACTCATATCAGAAGCTAAGAATACTACAGCGTCCGCTACTTCTTGTACCTCACCGGCTCTACCTAATGGAGTAGCTGCTTTAATTCCATCAAGCACTTTATCTCCAAGTGCTTCTGTCATGTCTGTTATTATGTAACCTGGTGCAACAGCATTAGAACGAATTCCTCTAGAAGCTAATTCTTTGGCATAAGATTTTGTAAACCCTATTAAACCAGCTTTTGAAGCTGAATAATTTGCTTGGCCAGCATTTCCATTCAATCCTACTACAGATCCGATATTTATTACAGAACCGCCTCTATTTTTCATCATTGGCCTGGCACAAGCTTTCGAATAATTAAAAACGCTCTTTAAATTTGTGGTAATTACATCATCCCAATCATTTTCGCTCATTCTAAGTAACAGTGTGTCGCGAGTAATACCTGCATTATTGACTAATACATCAATTTTACCCCAGTCAGAAACCACTTCATTAATAACATTAGTAGCTTCATCGAAATTTACTGCGTCTGCTTTTATAGCTTTAGCTTTTTTTCCTAAGCTTTCAATTTCTTCTTTTACTTCATTTGCTGCCTCTGAAGATCTTGCATATGTAATTGCAACGTCTGCGCCAAATTTAGCCAGTGTTAGAGCAATAGCCTTTCCTATTCCTCTGCTACCACCCGTTACTAAACAAGTTTTTCCTTCTAATGATAATGCCATAATACTTATTGATAACCTGAAATTTCTGCTTTTCTATTTGTTCGTTTAACTAAACCTTGTAAGACTTTGCCTGGCCCTACTTCTACAAATGAACTAGCCCCATTTTTCATCATATTTGTAAGGGTTTGTGTCCATTTTACTGGATTTAGCAACTGGTTTAGCAAATTGCTCCTTATCTGCTCTATATCAGTTGTGGGTTCAGCTGAATAATTACTGTAAATTGCACAATATGGTTTTTTAATTTCTAAATTTTCTAATTCATATCTAAGTCCTTCAAGAGCTGGTTGCATCAAACTTGAATGAAAAGCCCCACTTACTGGTAATATTTTTGCCATTCTTGCACCTTTTTGAGCGGCTATTTCAACTGCTTTTTCCACTGCTTCTATATAACCAGAAATTACTAATTGGCCTGGACAATTATAGTTTGCTGCTACCACTTCCTTATTCGTAAGCGTTGTTGCTTCTAAGCAAACTTGTTCTACATGTTCATCTGTCATACCTATTATAGCCGCCATCGTACCCGGATTAGAGGAACCAGCTTCTTGCATCAATTGCCCTCTTTTTCTTACTACTTTTAAGGCATCTTTAAATGCTACTGCACCACAAGCAACTAATGCACTAAATTCTCCCAAACTATGCCCTGCAACCATATCAGGGATAGAGTTAATGGATTCAAATAATGTTACCGAATGAAGAAAAATTGCAGGTTGGGTGAACTCGGTTTGTTTTAATATTTCTTCAGGACCATCAAACATAATTGATTTTAGATCTAGTCCTAAAAATTCATTAGCCTCATCAAAACGATCTTTTATTTGCTCATTAAGATCATAATGATTTTTCCCCATACCAATAAATTGAGAACCCTGCCCCGGAAAAAGATATGCTGTTTTCATTATTTACTCCACGTTACGTAAACAGCTCCCCATGTAAATCCTCCTCCAAAAGCTGCAAGAATAAGATTGTCACCTTTGTTCAATTTATCTTTCCAGTCGTATAAACATAAAGGAATAGTACCTGCGGTTGTATTTCCATATTTGTTAATGTTTATCATTACCTTATCAGATGAAATACCCATCCGATTTGCAGTGGCATCTATTATTCTCAAATTAGCTTGATGAGGAACTAGCCATGCAACATCGTCTGCTGATAAATTATTTTTTTCCATGATTTCAAGTGAAACATCAGCCATTCCCATTGTTGCTTTTTTGAATACTGCACGTCCATCTTGGCTAATAGAATGCTGTCTTGCGTCAACAGTCTCGTGGGAAGCTGGATTTAAAGATCCACCAGCATGTTGATATAAACTGCAGTTAGAATCACCCTCGGTATAATGTATACTATTAATAATTCCAGTACTATCTGTAGATTCTTCTAACAAAACAGCCCCAGCTCCATCTCCGAATAAAATACAAGTTGCTCGATCGGTATAGTCTAGTATAGAACTCATTTTATCAGCACCTATCACTAAAACTTTTTTTGCTTGCCCGGATTCTATAAAACTTGCACCGGTAGTTAGTGCATATATAAAGCCTGAACAAGCCGCAGACAAATCAAAAGCAAAAGCTTTTTTAGCCCCTATAAAATCCTGAACCAAGCATGCCGTTGCAGGAAATGGATAATCTGGGGTCACTGTAGCTACGATAATCAAGTCAATTTCCATTGGGTCTACCCCAACTTCTTTGAGTGCTTCTTTAGAAGCTTCAGCAGCCATGAAAGCACTCGCTTTTGTAGGATCTTTTAGAATTCTTCTTTCACTAATGCCCGTTCTTGTTCTTATCCATTCATCGTTAGTATCTACCATTTTCTCAAGCTCGAAATTGGTAAGACGGTATTCAGGCAGATAATGTCCAACTGATGATATCTTAGCTCTTTTTACTTCCATCTGAATTATTTATCCTTTTAAAGTTGCGACAATTTTGCCATTTATATCGCTGTTAATGCAGCTAACTGCTGATGTGATCATATTACTAATAGCTAGTGCAGAACTTCCTCCATGTCCAACAATACTTACCCCATCAACGCCAAGAAAAGGTAAGCCCCCTACTCTCTCGTAATTAAATGGAGTAAGTGATTTCCTTAATACCTTTCTTGCTGCCCAGAGTTCTAGCTTTGCCATCAAACCACCTTTAGATGCATCTGTAACCATTTGCTTTAGTGCCTTAGGGATAGATTCACCAAACTTTAAAAGAATGTTACCTACCACACCATCAGTTACATAAACATCTGCTTTTGCGGGAAAAATGTCTCTTCCTTCAACGTTTCCAACGAAATCTTCTAATTGCTCTAACTGAGTAAAAATCTTTTTTAAGGAATCTGTTCCTTTTCCCTCTTCCTCACCGACATTTAAAAGACCAACTTTAGGTTTTTCTATATTCATTATATGCTGAGCAAATATTTGTGCCATTTTTGCAAATTGGAATGCCATGTCAGGTTTAACTTCAAGATTTGCTCCAGCATCTACTAGAAGTCTGAATCCTTTTAGTGTAGGATAGTATGATGCAATTGTAGGGCGTATTACTCCATCCAGTTTACCTAAAATCAATGTAGAGGCTGCTAATAAAGCACCTGTATTGCCTGCACTAACAAATCCTTGGCACTGATTATTTTTATGAGCATTCAAGCCTTCCGAAATTGATGAATTCCGTTTGCTCTTCAAGGCTGCTGATGCTGGATCTTTCATTGTCACTATATCTGGAGCATCAACAATTGATATTCTGTTAGAATCGTAAACATGAAGTTTTAATTCTTTTTGAATAAGTTGCTCAGGTCCAACTAATATAATGTTGAGAGAATGATTTTCAGCTAAAGCTAACAATGCACCTTCTACAGGATTCTTTGGATAAAAGTCTCCTCCAACTGCATCAACAGCAATAATCATAATGCCTAATTAGCTACATTCATTACTTCTCGCCCTCTGTAGTAACCACAAGATGGGCATACATGATGATATTTATGTAGCTCACCACAGTTTGAACATTTTGCAAGTGTAACATCGGCTATTGCGTGATGAGAACGTCTTTTATTTCTTCTGGCCTTTGAAATTTTTCGTTTAGGATGTGCCATTTTTGGATTATATGTCAGTTATTTCTTTAAGTCTTTTAGTGCCGCCCATCTTGGATCAATCAGCTCTTTGTCCTCAAAATGACCAAATGATTGAGTTTTAAACTCTATGGCATTTCCTTTCTCATCCAAAAAACGCGGGTGTAATTTCTTTGCAGGCAGATGAACCAGTATGGTATCTAGAACATCCTGTTCTATGTCTATCTCATTTTTATGTAAATCTATACTCCTAATGGCACCATATTCATCTTCAGAATCTATCTCATTATCATATTTAAACAAGATTTCATAAGACTGACTTACATGGAAGAGAAAAGGCTCCAGAGAGCGATCACAAATAAGATTTACATCCGCATTTATATCCATTAAAACACGTATAAATCTTGATGTTTTTTCAAACTCTAAAGCAACTTCTGCTTGTTTAAGTGATACTTCACCTAAATCAATAGTAGTTTCCGAAAGTATAAGCTTTCGATTGCTTTTCCCATCAGGAATTTCAAAGATCTTAAAGGTAAACATATTCATCTCCTCTACAGCTTACAAAGATACGTAACTTACCACTGCCGTTCAATTAGTTAAATAAACCATAAATTCTCTGTTCAATAAGCTCAATAATTTTTCCTAGATCTTCTGGATTATTTACAAAATCTAAATCATCGGTGTCAATAATGAGCTTTTCATGAGGATATCGATCTATCCAATCTTCGTAAAGACGGTTCAATCGTTCTAGATAATCAATTCTTATTGTATTTTCATAATCTCTACCTCTCTGCTGAATTTGACGAACTAGAGTAGGTACTTGCGCACGTAAATAGATGAGTAAGTCGGGTGGTCTTAAGTAATGACTCATTTCATGAAAGAGAGCTTCATAATTATTAAAATCCCTATCACTCATTAAGTTCATCTCGTGAAGATTCTTCGCAAATATTTCAACATCCTCATAGATGGTTCTGTCTTGAATTAAGCTGATTTTCTGTTCTAGCATTTCTTTTTGATGCCTAAACCTGCTCGACAAAAAATATATTTGAAGATTAAAACTCCATCTTAGCATATCTTCATAGAAATCTGCTAAGTAAGGATTATCATCCACTGATTCATAAAAAGCTTGCCATTTGAAATGTTTGGATAACAATCCTGTTAAAGATGATTTTCCTGCTCCAATATTCCCTGCTACGGCGATGTATTTTGATTTTAGCTGATCCTGCACAATATTTATTTCTTAATCTTTACCTAAAAGACGATACATAGCTTTTTTGTAATCTTCCACTCCTGGTTGATTAAATGGGTTAACACCTAAACTGTAAACAAAAACACCTGTTGATAGCTCAAAGAAATATATAAGTGACCCAATATTTTCTTCATTCAGGGTATCAATTGTTATATTTACAATTGGAACATTTCCATCCTGGTGTGCCTCTGTTGTACCAAGCCGTGCTTTTGTATTAATTTCATGAAAACTTTTGCCAGCAAGATAATTTAATTTATCATCATCACCTTCCATTTCCTGAACATTTATGGAAGAAAATGGCGCTCCAACTATCAAAAATGTTTCTAATAAAGATCTTTTTCCTTGTTGAATAAATTGACCTATGCTATGCAAATCAGTGGAAAAAGTAGCAACAGTTGGAAATATACCTTTCCCTTCTTTTCCTTCGCTTTCTCCATAAAGTTGTTGTATCCATCCCCCAAATGAAGCCAACTCTGGTTCAAAGCACGAAATAACATCTATGGTTTTTCCAGATTTGTGTAAGGCATTTCTTAATGCTGTGTATTCAAGAATTTCTTCCGTTTCATCCTCATAGTGATTGTATGCCGATACGGCACCATAAAACAATGCTCTAATATCAAGACCAGCAACTGCGATAGGCAATAAACCTACCGGTGTGAGTACAGAAAACCTTCCGCCAATATCATCAGGTATTATAAATTTTTTATAGCCTTTCATTTCGATTAGCTGATTTAAAATTCCACCCTCTTCACTCGTTGTACATATAATTCGAGAATTAGCATCATCACCATACGTTTCATCGAGTGTTTCTCGAAGCGCTCGAAACGCTAATGCTGTTTCTAGTGTAGATCCAGATTTAGAAATTACATTTACATATACAGATTTATGACTACCATCTATTTTAGGTGATTTCACATATTCGATCAACTCTTGTAAATATTTACCTCCCATATGATGTCCCGCATACAATATTTCTGGACCATGAGAATCGAAATGAGGTGATAAAGCATCTATGACAGCTTTCGAACCGAGATAGGAACCTCCAATTCCGCAAACGATAAAGATATCTGCATTTTTTCTGATTTTTGAGCTTAATGTATCGATTTCTTCCAAAATCGCATCATTTGGCGAAGCTAAAATATCCCTCCAACCTAGCCACTCTGATCCAGGCCCTGATTTTTCAACCAGTTGTTTGTACCCAAAGTCTGTTTTACTACGTGCAGTTATATAGGTTTGGTCATCTAAAAAGGATCTTGCAATCCTAACATCACATTTTATCATAATTTATCTAAGAAGTTGTGCTAATTTAACAAGAGTATAATCCAAGTTTTTCTTTTTGGATACGGCTACCCTTATCGGTGTTATTTTAAGTGCATTGTTTACAACTCCCACCATTATTTCACTATGACCTTCAGTAAGAACTTTTACCGCTGCTGCCCCTAACCGACTTGCAAGAACTCTATCTCGTGCAGAAGGTGAGCCACCTCGCTGAATATGGCCAAGAATACAGACTCTCACATCATATTGTGAAAACTCATCCTTAATATTTTCAGCTAAATGCAACGCCCCACCTGTTTCGTCTCCTTCAGCAACCACTACAAGGCTACTTCTTTTTTGTTCTTGAAGCATATTTTTCAAGATCTTCTTTACTTCATCAATATTAGTAAGCTCTTCTGGTAAAAGTGCAATCTCTGCCCCCGTTGAAATTGAAGTTTCTAAAGCAATAAAACCTGCATCGCGCCCCATTACTTCGACAAGAAACATCCTATCATGTGCGTCTGCAGTATCACGAATTTTATCAATGGCGTCAGTTGCAGTGTTTAGAGCAGTATCGTAACCGATAGTTTCATCTGTACCTATTATGTCATTATCAATAGTAGCTGGTATACCCACCACATTTATTCCATGTTCTTTAGCAATGAAATTACCCCCTGTGAACGTACCATCACCTCCTATAACTACGAGTGCATCTATTCCTTTTTCTTTGAGGTTAGCTGCTGCTTTAGCCCTACCTTCTTCCGTTCGAAATTCTTTTGATCGTGCAGATTTTAGGATCGTGCCACCTCTTTGGATGATATTGGAAACATCATTAGTTCCAAATTCCTTAAAATCCCCATCAATCAAACCTTGGTATCCTCGGTATACTGCAAAGACTTTAATATTTACCGTTGCAGCACTTCGAACTACTGCGCGTACAGCCGCATTCATACCAGGAGAATCTCCGCCGCTGGTTAGAACCGCGATAGACTTAACATCAGAAACAGAATTTTGCATAAATCAAATTTTGTGAAAATGAGTGAGAAAAACGCTTAAAAAATTTGTTAGCAAGTTAACTAACTTTGAAAGCAACCAAGTTTAAGAAAATTTAAACACATTTGATGACCGATAGTGCAGAACTAGCAAGAATAAATTCAGAAACAGTTTCGAGAAAATCTCTAGAAGAGATTACCGACCCTGTAAAAACTCATCTTACAGACTTTCGAAGCTTTTTTAAAGATACAATTAAAACTGATGTTTGGTTGTTAGACGCTATCATACAATATCTACATACCCAAAAAGGCAAAGAATTAAGACCTACACTTGTATTTATGTCAGCAAATCTTTTTGGAGGTATTAATAAAAAAAGTCATGTTGCTGCAACCATGGTTGAATTATTACATACAGCTACTCTAATTCATGACGATGTAGTTGATGAAGCTAATTCAAGACGTGGTTTTGTGAGTATAAATAAGATTTGGAGAAACAAAGCGGGAGTTTTATTAGGAGATTTTTTACTTGCTAAAGGGTTACAAATTGCTTTAGCACATAAAGAGTACAGAATGTTAGAAATTCAATCACATGCTGTCCAATTGATGAGTGAAGGGGAATTAAGGCAACTTAAAACCGCCGGATTATTCAATATGACTGAAGAACGTTATTTCCAGATCATTTCTGAAAAAACTGCCAGTTTAATCTCAACATGTTGTGAAGTAGGTGCGGTTTCAGCAACTGAGAATGAAGAATACCATAAAAAAATGAGCGAGATTGGATTATGCATTGGTATAGCATTCCAAATTCGCGATGATCTTTTTGATTATGGGGAATATGAAATTGGAAAACCTACTAGGAATGACATTCAAGAGCGAAAAGTAACCCTCCCCTTAATAAAAGCATTTGAACATGCTAGTAAAGAAGAAAGTCGAAAAATACGTGCGCTTATGAAAAAGCGTAAAAAAAAATCTATTGATGTACATAAAATAGTAGATTTTGTTCATCACTATAAAGGCATGGAATATGCTAAACAAACTATGTATGAGTATGCAAATAAAGCTATTATTCTACTAGAAGAATTACCATCATCTGAGCATAAACAAGAATTTGTAGACCTCATTCACTTCATAATTACACGAAAAAAATAGGTGATAAACGAACACCTCTTTATATCAGATATTCATATTGGAGCATTTAACAATTCGGTTGAAGAACAGATCGAAAATGATCTCATCGATTTAGTGAACTATGCTATTGATAGAAATGCTCAGATTTACATCTTAGGAGATTTATTTGATTATTGGATGGAATTCACAAACTCAAAATATATTCCCTCCATTGGAAAAAAAGTTCTTGATATTTTTGAACATTATAACAAATCGATTTCTAAAGCACTGTTTATCACGGGAAACCATGACAACTGGACGGTTAATCACTTTTCTGAACGAGGGTTTGAAGTAGAATCTGAGTTTAGAATTATTGAATTATTTGATAAAAAAGTATTTTTAATGCACGGGGATGGGCTTCTAAATACGAAAAAGATGTTGAAGCGGCCAATGTTTAACCGAATTTTAAGAAATAACTTTTTTTTACTTTTATATAGAAATCTTCTTCCGAAAGGTTTGGCACTTAGTTTGATGCAATTATTATCAAATAGTAGTAAAAGAATTAGAAGCAAAGATCCTATCAAACTAAACATGAATGCGCAATCAATATTGACAAGTAATATTGCAGATGTTGTATTAACCGGTCATGATCATATTCCACGTGTAGAAACATTTAATTCTGGATTGTATATAAATCTGGGTAACTTTTTTCATGAACGTACACTTGTAAGAGGTATCAATAGTGAATTATCTTTAGTACGATGGCATGCAAAGAGCAAAACATTTAAAAATTTATAAAAGCCACATACATGGGGTCTTCAAAAAATAATCCAATCGATCATCAAAGATATTTTAATGATCCTGAATATCGAAAAAGAATACTTAAGGAAAGAGAAAATTCTGATACTGTTAATGCAAACGATAATAATAGAAAGTCAGGATTAACTCGTAAAATCTTTACGGTTACAGGCATTTTTTTATTCATAGGTTTTCTTGGAGCTAGTGGTTATTTATTTTTTTTATTCCAAGGATTACCAAGTATTGATCAATTAGAAAATCCAGATACCGCTATTGCAACTGAAGTTCGAAGTAGAGATGGAGTTGTCTTAGATAAATATTTCACTGAAAACCGTACTTGGGTGCGATATGATGATATCTCCCCTCATGTTATAGATGCATTGGTGGCTACTGAAGATCATAGATTTTTCAATCACTGGGGAATGGATATGGTACGAACTCTTGCTATACCCTACCATCTAATGATGGGGAGAAGACAAGGGGGGTCAACTATTAGTCAACAATTAGCTAGAAATTTATACAAAGAAATTGGACAAGCTTTTTCAATATCTAGAAAATTTCGAGAAATGATTACTGCTGTTCAAATCGAAAAAAATTATACTAAGCGTGAAATTATTGAAATGTACCTAAACACTGTCGAGTATAGTAACAGTGCGTTTGGTATAGAAGCAGCTTCAAGAACTCATTTTAATAAGTCTGCAGCAGAACTAAACATCACTGAATCTGCTACTCTGGTAGGAAGCGTAAATGCTGTGTATTTTTATAACCCACGTTTATTCCATGATCGATCAAAAAAAAGACGCGATATAGTTCTAACCCTCATGAATCGACAGGGTTTTATCGATCCCGAAACCACTGCTACACTCATATCTGAGCCAATAAAACTTGATTATCAACCACCCAGTAAAGCTGGACGAGTGTCTCGCTATTTTGGTGAATATGTTCGGCAAAATGTGACCGAATGGGCCGAAGAAAATGGTTACGATATTTATACTGATGGTCTTGTAATACATACAACCATAGATTCGCGACTGCAAAAACATGCCGAAAATGCTCTTAGAACTAAAATAGACTCTCTGCAAAAAATATTTGAAAGAGAATGGACAACAACTGGCTCAAATTATTACATGGATAGGTTGTGGGAGCAGTATCCAACATTCAAGGATAGCTTTCTTGAAGAAACTGATGAATATAAAAATGGGTATCAAAAATGGAATACAAATATCCGAAAGGTTGTACTCGATAGCGTTAAAATAGATTCTATGTTTGTGGATTCTGTATTGAAATCCCGGACGAGATTAGAAGCAGGTTTTGTTGCTATCGATCCAACAAATGGAAATATTTTAGCATGGATTGGAGGGTCGAACTACGGGAATGTACAATTCGATCATGTTTACCAATCAAGGCGTCAAGCAGGGTCTACATTCAAACCATTCGTATATGGCGTCGCTATTGATAACGGATATAAACCTTATCATAAATTCTCCAAATATCCTACTAAATTTTATGATCGAAATGGTAATGTTTGGGCGCCTAAAGACCAAACTGTTGCACAAGGACCTATCATGGTTTCTTTGAGAGAAGCTCTTGCACGTAGCATGAACAATGTAACTGTTCGGTTATTACCAGAAATTGCAGGTGCCCCAGAAACTAATGAATTATGGAGATTAGATCCTGCCGCCCGAAAAATAAAAGAAATGGCTACTAACTTAGGTATCGATATGAGTAAAACTCCAGCATATCCTTCGTTGGCCTTAGGAACCGCAGAGGTGTCCTTACTTGAAGTAACAAGTGCCTACACCACATTTGCCAATCAAGGAGTACATATAGACCCTATTGCAATTACAAGAATAGAAGATCGAGAGGGAAATATATTAATCGAATATCATCCAGAATATCGACAAGAAGTTATTAGTCCCGAAACAGCTTATATAATGACAGATATGATGCGTGGTGTAATTCGTGGTGGTGATGGCTATAACGGTACAGGAGTTAGATTGCGTAATGTATATGGGATACGACAAGATATAGCGGGAAAAACAGGTACCACTCAAAATTCTGCAGATAATTGGTTCATTGCTATGACTCCACACATTGTAATGGGTGCTTGGGTAGGTGGTGAAGATAGACGAATACGTTTTCCTAACGATATTAACAATTCTATAGGTCAAGGCGCTAGAACTGCACTTCCAATTGTTGGTACGTTCATCGATATGGTAACTGATGATAAGGATGCTTACTGGGGATATGAAGCATTTACCCCTCCACCTGGTTTTATTATGCCAGAGGATCCCGAAAAACAACGTAATGAAATAATGAGAGATAATAACCGAGGGAAAATTGGCTGGTAGGAACTTTTTTTGAATTTTTAATTATAATTTCAAAATCAATTATGAATCTTTGATTAACAAGAATAATAATTCCTAACTTAATTTTTGTATAAGCAAGAAAGGATAAAAAATATTTTTTTTTGAATCAGTTTTTTTAAACTTTAATGAACACTTAATCTATAACTTTAAATAGGCACACTATGACCTTGGGGAAAGTAAAACACACAAATATCATCTTTTTAGCTCTAGGAGCTTTTTTTCTAATTACAGCTGTTGGTTGTGGTTCTTCTGCACCAACTATGACTGAAGCAGAAGCAGCTGCACAACGTGAAATTGATAAAATGCCATCATGGTTCTTAAATCCACCTGCGGATAGCGAAGAATTTCTTTACGAAATAGCAGAAGTAACTATGAGTAGAAGAAGTTCTGCACGCCAGTCTGCAGTAATTCAAGGCAGAACCGCTTTAAGTGCAAAACTTGGTGTAAAAGTAGAAGCTCTTCAAAAATTATTCGAAGAAGAAGTGACTAATGGCAATGAATCCGTTTACAGTGCTGCTTTCACATCTGCAAGTCAAAATGTTATTTCACAAGACTTGAAAGCTGCAAGTGTAGATGAACAAGCATATGTTCCAACAGCTACTGGGCAATTTACAGCATATGTATTGCTAAAATTACCTATTGGTGATGCACGAGAAATTATCGAAAATGCTTTATCTCAAGATGAAGAATTATATATAAGATTCAAAGAATCTAAGGCCTTTGATGAACTCCAAGAGAATCTCGAACGTTTAGGTTTAGATTAGATTTAAATCTTAAAATTTAGAAAAGGAGCACACGCTCCTTTTTTATTTGTAAAATACAAATTTTCTATATCTTGAACATATTATTCTATTTCTTTATTTATTAAAAATAAAATCTAAAGCTTTAGAATTTTTTTGCAATAAGTATACATTTATACTACTAATTCGAGAAATTTTACTTATTATTAATGGGTTCATATATCTACAATAATTAAAGATCTAATGCACTTTAATACTACCAACTGGGGATTTCATTTTACACATTCTGTAACCAAACTATTTCTTGTAATTCTGCTAGGTCTCATTTTTATAAAACCTATTAATGCACAGCAACTTAGAGATCTGACCTTCAAAGAGATAGAAAATCCTTTCAACACAATCCCCGTTTTCGTTAATAATCCCGATGATGCAGCACTCATCATTACCTCATCGCTTACAAACCTTAGATTCGATTCTAACGTAGGTATTGTCTCTGATCAAAGTGATCCCGCAGCGGGGGAATACAGGTTAATTATACTTCCTTTTCGACAAAGCATTACAGTTCAAGCGCCCGGATTCAAACAGCTTCGAATACCTGTTCAAGTTACAAAAGCAAAAGAAGTTAAATTTTTTTCGATAGAACCCTTAGAAGATGAGGAAGAAGAAACATCCCCTATACTATTTTCAATATCTCCATTAACTGCTGAAGCAATTGTTTTTATTGATGGTCAACCAATAGAAAATCTTCAAACTGCCGTTAATCTATCGCCTGGCTCACATACTATTAATATCGAATCAATAGGTTATAAAACCATCGAAGATACTTTAACAATTGATGGAACGAAAAACTTTTTCAATTATGAATTAGAACAGCTTCAAATCCAAAAATTTGTAATTACATCTAACCCTGATGGTGCTTCTGTCGAAATTGATGGTAATGCATTACCAAATCAAACAAACCTTGACGGATTCAGATATCCGGGAGATTATTTTGTAAGAGTTTCTAAACCAGGTTACAAAGTCGAACAAAGATCGATTACCATAAAAGAAGGAGTGACTAATACATTCAACTTTAATCTTGAAGAATTTGGAGGAGATTTAGTTCTTAATCTTACTCCCAAAAATGCATCAGTATATCTTAATGAAGTACTTACCCCTCTTCAAAATGGAAGAGTAAAGGTTAGGCCTGATCAATATAGCCTTAGAATTCAAGCTAATGGATATGAAACACAAACTATTCCAATTGTAATAGAAGACGGAGTAGAGACTGTTCGAACAATTTCACTAGAACAAATTGTCGGAAGTTTACTCGTTAATACAAGTCCCTATAATGCCAATGTAGTTCTGATTGATCAGTTCGGTAATCAATACCATCAAGAACAAGGCAGCTTTATACTAAACAATATTCCAGTTGGTACATATACTATCCGATCTACAGCTCCTAATCACAATGATTTTTCTAGTTCGGTGACGATTAATAAAAATATACAATCTACGGCAACAGTAAATATGATTTCTTTCAGTGAAGCCGAGCTCTTAGAACTAGAAAGACAAAAGCAACTTGAAGAAGATAGAAGGAATATAGCAGCAGCTGAAGAAGAGAAAAGGCGACAAAGAGCTCTCAAAGAACGACGTCAAGGTTTTTTTCAAAGATCAACTTTTAGTGGGATGTATTTTCACTATAACTTATTCGAGATTGATGGCACTTCATTTCAAAATAATGTTGATGAATCGGTTGGATTTGGACTGGGATTCTTTAAATACAAAAATTTAAAAACTACAAGCCTGGATTTTGTATACAACAGCTATACCTTAACTTCTGATCCTGACTTACCTGATGAAATTATTTCATATAACGTGACTGCAGCTTTTGTACCAACCCTACCTATAGGGCCATTTATGATTGGATATGGAGTTGGATTTGATTTTACTCAATATGAAGATGCAGATGAACTTGCTTATCACTATACCTATGATGCTTTTCTCACATTTCAAATGGTATTTCAACCTTCATCATGGAACCTTGGTTTTATGATCGACAATCGAAAGAGTTGGGATATTGGAGTAGCTGATGTTTACAATCCTTGGTCTCAACTTAAATACAGTTTAATTTTGTCATTCAATTAGAATCATGATACTTAAATTAAGATCACTATACTTATTTGCTATTATTGGAATATCTCTAATAAGTTGTGAAGATGCTCCAGAAGGAATTCAAAATGCCCTTTTTGATGAAGTAAGTGAATCGGGCTTCATACAACCTGCATTTAGCATTACCATTACATACGACGATAATAATAATAGATCTGTGAATTGGGGAGAATTCGTAGGATTTGACTTCTATATGACAAATAATAATGAACTTCCATTTACAGATATTTCCATTACATTCATGGGTGCTAGCGAATCTGTTTTTACTAATTATGATAATGACCCTAGTTCTTTATCTGTAGTTCCTAGTTTTTCTAGCAAAAGACCCGACAGTTTTGCATGGTGTTATAACCAAACTACAAATTCTTTTGTGAATTGTTTTAGTGAAGCATATGATATTTATATAGGTTCTTTCTTTTTTATAACGAACAATTCATCCGGTACGCGATCTGTTAATTTAAATTTCAACATATCATATACTTATGAAAATGTTGCTTACGAAACAACCTATCAAGAATCTGTTACTATTTTTTAATTCTTTGCAATGAAATTTGTTTGGGCTTCCATTAAAATATGTTTCAGTTTATTAATCTTATTCTTTGGAAGTACATCTGTATTTAGTCAACTAGATGAGCGTACCATAAAATTAAGTGGCGCTTATTTTTGGGGAGAAGGTTTCGGGGAGGATCAACAAAACGCGGTAAAAAATGCTAAAAGAGATCTTATTGAGCGAATGATTGTTCGAATAGAGTCTGAAGCTAGTTATACAGAACGTGATAATATAGAGCAATATAGTGTAGAGCTAGAAACGAAGACTAGTACAGTAAGTCGCATGGAACTCAGAGGTCTTAATTACTTACCTGCCGAAGAAAGAAGAGATGGCAGTTGGGAGGCTATCGCCTACATTTCTAAAAAAGATTTCGAAACCACAATGGTTACCGAAGAGAACAGGCTGCTTTCTTCCCTATCAATTGCATTAAAGGATGAAGAAGAAGGCAGGCTTGATTCAGCTATTCCTCAATATATGGATTTACTTGCAACAACCTTCTACTTTCCAGTACCATTTTATGCAACTGTTAGTGGATCTGATACTGTAGAGTTGAGAGCATTCTTAACTGCCAAACTTAGAAATTGGTTGACTAACCTAACTATAGAAGCTTTAGAGGTAAGAAGTTTATCAACAGATCATCACTCTGAATTTTATTTCGACATAGGAATAGAATACAATTCAATGAAAACCTCAAACCTTACACTGAGACTTAATAAAGCCGGTTATGCATCACACACCGTTCTGGATGGGCGTACAAAAATCTTTTATGATTTACCCCCTGAGGAACTTAATAAGTCTTTTACTTTCATCATCTCCCCTTTTATACCAACTTCAATTGATGATGAAAAACAATCAATCTTGTATAATATTCTTCCCAATAGAGAAATTACTTTAGATATTAATTTTTCCGATGTTATTGACATTGATTTTAATATAATAGAAGAACCTAATGGTGGATTTAAATTTATACCCGAAATAAATAATCTTGGTGTTTACAGTATAGAATGGGATTTTGGAGATGGTGAAACATCAACAGAAACAAGTCCAATTCATGTCTTTGATAATAAATCTTCTGAATCGATTATTTCGTTAACAGTAAATGGTTCAGCAAATCTCTCAAAGAAAAAGCGACTTACAGAACACGGTAAACTATCACATCTTCTAAACCCCAAAAACTCTGACTCCCCCATCGAATCGCAACGTTTAACTACAAGTATCTCAAATGATGCTAATATAGGCTATTCGATACCGATGTCGCAGAAAACCTATTTAGATAATGTTATTCGTTTAACTGATGGTCAAAGCTTAACTAGATATCTAAATCAACTTGCTAACCGCAAAGTTTTAGAAATTGGAAGAAAAAGTGATGTTAGTAATCCATTACTAAGTTTTTTAGCTATCATTAATCCGCAAAATAGACGAGTAATTGCTATATTAAGTCCCTCACAAAAAGGTATCAGATTTAACATTGTCTCCAATGAAACTATTTTTGATCAAGAGTTAGCATCACAATATAAGGGAATGGGTTCTGTTTGGTTCCAATTTAAATAACTTTAATAGATACAAATATCATCATCAGAAAAATGAAACGGATCGCTCTATTTTTTTTCTTATTTCTCTTTATTCTAGGAAATAGAACTGGGTTAGCTCAAGAACCTGTAGAAATTTTCTTAGCCGACTTTAATGATGATGCATTACGATTGAAAATGGAACAAAATGCTTCCACCTTTTTAAGTAGTGTAAACAAAGCCTTTTCTGAAAAAGCTGACTCAATTAATGGAAAAGACTTTTTTCTTAATTCATATAGTTCTGAGTTTATGGATCTTTGGTCTAGTACTCCTTTTTACATACCAGAATCTACTATCATCGAATCTGTAAATCGGCTAGCAACTGGACGCTACGAAATGAGAAATATACCTGCTTATTTTGTAGACCCTAATGGTGAAGAGCACTATGAAGAAGCCGTACTACAATTTACACCATCTGGACTTATAAGTGAATTTAGAATAGGATTAGCTGCACATAGATTCCAAGAAATTATGAATGCAGGCAAAGACGATATTGATAACGCTAATCGTGAAACCATCTTAAACTTTGTTGAAAATTTTCGAACATCATATAATAGAAAAGATATAGATTATATCAATACCGTTTTTAGTGATCAAGCCCTTATTATTGTTGGTCGTGTAATTGAAAACACTGGAGAAGAATCTGCATATCAACAACAAGTAGAATATTTACAATTCACAAAGGGAGAATATATTGAACGTCTGGAAAAACTTTTTTCTCGAAATGAATGGATTAATGTAGGTTATGAAGATATAGGCATTATCAGACATCCTAAACATCCAGAAATCTATGGTGTTTCTTTAACTCAGTATTATAATTCAGCAACTTATTCTGATGAAGGTTATTTATTTTTACTGATTGATTTTGATGTACCTGATAAACCACTTATTCATGTTAGAACCTGGCAACCAAAACGGGTAACCCCAGAAGATGAGGTTTTTCATATTGGTTACATGGAAATATTTAAGTGAAATTTCTTCTAACTAACATATTAATTTTCTTAATTGCATTCATAGGTTGCAAAGCTCAAAAAATTAGTGTTCCTCCAAAAAATACTTATAGTATAATTGAGGAAGTACCAAGCCCTTCCATCGTTCATGGTGCTGGTTTTGCAAGACTATCAAATTTTAATCCAGTACGTTCATTCGAAGAAGCAAAATTAAATGCAGTAATCGACCTTGAGGCATCTATTCTCACAAGTGTATATTTAGAATATTATGGCACGAATGAGCAAAGCAGGTTAAACGCCGAATTCAGCATATCTGATACTATCATATCATCTGAAGTTGCAATAATTGATTCTGTTATAGTTGGCGATTGGGCAGTGTATTTTATCCGTGATATAAATGATTCCACGAATTTCCCATCTCAGATAATTGATAAAGCATTAACTACAAAATGGAGAGATGAACTTTATGAACCGATAAATATTGAAGGATTTTGGATTTCATCTGGCATGAATACTGAAACCCCTTTCAATCCTGGACGTGGCTGGACATTGGCCAAACAAAATGCGCTTCAAAATTTATCGGAATATCTGAATACAAAAGTACAGTCTTTAGAAAAAACATTCGACAATAATCTATCGTCAGTACATTATGTTACTTCGAAGCATGTGTTTAATCATATAGGTGTACTTAGCCGTCAGATAATAGACAATACTTACTATGTATTGGTTATTGTAAATGAAAAAAATATTATACGAATTGACGGTTAATAATCATCCATAGTAGATTATTCATTAATATTCTGAACATTTTTTTTAAGACTTTACCTTTAATTATCCATCTCAGTTGTTTTAATAACACTTTATCGTTCCTAATGGAATTCCATACCAAAAAATGGTGTCGGTGTATTATAAAATGATATAATTGATAGAATTTCTTTACGCCATTAAGATGCAATAAATGAATTGCAACCTTAGATGTACATAGAATTTTTCCCTATCTTAATTAAAGTTATTACTTAATTTACCTCACATAAAATTAAAATTATGTCCGCTTTGAAAAATACTTGTATGTTAGTCATACTATGTATGGCATTATGGGCTTGTTCGAATTCAAATGAACCAGATTATCCAGAACAAGAAATTATAAAAGGAAAAATTACAAAAGAACTAACTTCAAATGGCACGGTTCGTGAGTATATAATTTATATACCTCAGAACTATACTGGAAAAACATCTTATCCATTAGTCTTATCGTTTCATGGTCTGACATCAAATATGGAATTCAATTATGATTACACAAAATTCAGTGACCTTGCAGAAACTGAACAATTTATAGCTGTACATCCCAATGGAATTAATAAAAAATGGAATGTAGCAAATATTAATAATCCAGATATTGATTTCATTGAAGCTTTACTAAGTGAATTAGAAGAAGATTATAATATTGAGTCAAAACGAATATATAGTACGGGAATGTCGAATGGTGGTATATTTAGCTTTAGTTTAGCATGCAATCTATCCAATAAAATTGCTTCAATTGCTTCAGTAACTGGTACTATGCTTCCCATTGATAGTGCCTTCAATAATTGTAACCCTACTAGAGCAATATCTGTACTTGAAATTCACGGTACAGCAGACCCGATTATAGATTACTCCACTGTCGAACGTACCTTAGATTTCTGGAATACTCATAACAATACAGATATGAACCCAATAATATCTGATATTCCAAATATCGATTTAAATGATCGTAGTACCGTAGAGCTATTTCAGTACCTAAATGGAGACGAAGGTGTAAAGGTCGAACATTTGAAAATTATTGGTGGAGGACATGATTGGCCAGGTTTCAGAGGAAATATGGATATCAGTGCCACTGAGGAGGTTTGGAGTTTTATGAAAAAGTTTGATTTGAATGGTAAGATTGAATAATTAAGAATGCTGAATGTTTTTAAATAATATTCATTGTATCGTTAATTATTATTTTCTTAATAAAATTAATTCATTTTGAACATTTCTGAATACTTATTAAAAATGTCTCTGCCGAAAGATGTAGTAGAGGAAATTGAAGGTAAATTTGTTAGAAATAAAGCTAATTCTGGAGATTATTTAATTTCAGAAGGAACAGTTTGTGATAAAATTTATTTTCTAAATAAAGGCTGCTTAGCCATGATTTATGAAAGGGATAATAAAATTTTTGTCAAGGATTTCGTCTTCAAGAATGATTTTGCATCAGTCTACGAAAGTTTTTTAACCAAAACTTCATCGCGTTATTCCTTAAAAGCTATTAGTGAATGCGAATACCAATCTATATCAATCACTAACTTGGAAGATTTATATAAAAAAGCACCCCAATTAAAAAATCTAACATTAAAATTAACAGAATCTATCTATTTGAATGTTACCAAAAGAATGGAATCCTTAATCACTTTATCTGCAGAACAACGGTATCTCGAATTAATTGAATATAGACCTAATCTTCTTTCTGAAGTACCCTTATATCTTATTGCTTCATATTTGGGAATAACTGATGTAGCCCTTAGCCGAATTAGAAGAAATATCACATCATAAAATACATTTCTTTACCTATGTTAAGAAGATTGTCATCTTAGCATCTTAAGTTGGTTTCAAAATCATCTCAAAGATTATGAAACTAAAAATATATCTAATACTCCCACTTGTATTTTTTGGTCTTAAAGATTTAACCGCACAATCTAATGTAGGCATTTCTGTTGGATTTAGTGATAATGACAAACATATTGAATCAGCTTGGTTCCAACATCAATTACATGATAATTTCAACATTGGACTACAATTAAGATACAGTAATATAAAATATAGATTTACCGACGCTATCGCCGTAACTAATGGAAATACATTGTTCGCGGGGATTGTATTTGGTTATAAAATAAAAGAAGTAGAAAATTATAGATTAGATTTTAATCTGACCACAAGTTATCGATACCTCAGAAATAGAGACATAGCTGAATTGAAGAAATCTACTAATGGTATTGAAATAGATCCGAATATAATTTTTAGTATAAAAGCCTCAGAAAAATTCACTATCCATACAGGTTCAATGTTTAGAATGGCTATGCAAATTGGAACAAATCCCATACCTGACGAACAGTTACCTTCAGCGATCATCCTTGCTGGTATTTCATACTCATTAAATAATACTCACAATGTTTCATTTAAAGCTTATACAGGTCCAATGAATGGAGCACAAGGTGATACTATGAAATACTTTAATCAAATTTCAATAAGCTATCAGTATTCCTTCGGAAGGAATGTATCTCAATTTAAATTTTTCAATTTCTAACGGTCAAAACATTCTGATATGAAAACTTTATTAGTTACTTGTAGTTTAATTTTCATTACGATCAATACAAATCTAATTGCTCAAAATTATCAATCTGACAGCAATTCAAGCATGGGGTTTTATTTTCAACCAGAATACTCTTCTATGTTTTTGAAAAATCATATAGGAAATGCTGTAGGTTTTGGAATTGGAATAGTTTCAAAAAATAAAAAATGGGATTATGGAATAAGATATTATGGTAGAAGTGGCCCCATCAACGAACATAATGAATATGAATTAAAACTTAAGCAAGGTGAAACATATAAAGGGAAGTCTTCTGTAATGCTTGGGGCAGATCATGGATATTTAGGTCTTGAGGTAGCCTATACGTTACATCTTAATAATGATAGAATTACTTTAAGGTTTCCAGTTTCATTTGGTCAGTTTGGTGCTGGTTTTTATTTGAAAGGAGAAGATAGATATACTCCAGATGGCGAAAGAACTAGCGAATGGGAAGACAAACTTCAAGACGGATCGGATGCTGGTTTTGGCTTGAGTTCAGAATTTGGCAGCCAATTTATCTATAAGATAACTAATAATCATGAACACATTCATTTTATGTTTGGAATAGCTTATACAAATACGTTTGGTTATGAGAGCTTTTTAGGGGAGAAAAATTTCTACAATAACAAACTAAGATCTTCATTTGGTTTTAGATTCAACTTTTAAATCTTTTTGGATTTCATTGTGAACAAGAGATACAATATTTATAAAATCTTTAAATAGACAAATAATTTTGTATAATTTAGAGGCTTTCAACTCCAAATAGATTTTATGAAAATTTTTAAGCTTCTGATCATTTGTATACTTTTTATTCCATTAACGGTGTACTCGCAATCAAGAAAAAAGAAATCCTCCAAGCCAAATATAGAACTTACCGATTCTCTGTTTCATGGATTAAAATGGCGTAATATCGGACCTTATCGAGGAGGCAGAAGCGTTGCATCTACTGGTGTAGTTGGCCAACCCCAGACTTACTATATGGGTTCTACTGGTGGAGGTGTTTATAAAACTACAGATGCAGGTATTACTTGGAAAAATATTTCCGATAATTATTTTAAAACCGGTTCGGTTGGGGCGATTGCTGTATCAGAAAGTGATATTAATATAGTGGTTGTGGGTATGGGTGAACATGCAGCTCGTGGAGTTATGACCTCTATGGGAGATGGTGTATATAAGTCTACAGATGCTGGAAAAACATGGAGTCATATTGGATTAGATCAATCATATCATATATCCGATGTAATCATCCATCCAACAAATCCTGAAATAATTTATGTATCAGTTCAGGGTGCACAATATGCTCCTACACAGGAAAGAGGAATTTATAGGACATTTGATGGTGGTGAAACCTGGGAAAATGTTTTATTCGTAAATACTTCTACTGGTGCATCATCATTGTCGATGGACATGAATAATCCTCGAATTCTATATGCTTCAATGTGGCAGCATCGGCGTTATCCTTGGTACATTGAATCTGGTGGTGAACATTCCAATTTATATAAATCGATTGACGGAGGTGATACATGGACTAAATTGACAACCGGATTACCTAAAGAATTTGGTAAATCTGGCATCTCAGTATCTAGAGCAAATTCCGAGCGCGTCTTTGCAGTAATTGAAGCTGAAGGTGAAAAAGGTGGTGTCTACCGTTCAGATGATGCTGGTACCACATGGATTCAAATAAATAAAAACAGGGTAAATGTAGCTCGTTCGTGGTACTACATGGAAATTTTTGCAGATCCTTTAAACGAGAACGTTGTTTATGTTCTAAATGCACCCATGATGAAATCGATCGATGGAGGTAAAAGCTTTTCCAATATTCCAGTGCCTCATGGAGACAATCATCATTTATGGATCAATCCCCATGATAATTCTAATATTATTAACTCTAACGATGGTGGAACTAACATTTCCTTCAATGGTGGTAAGAGCTGGAGTACACAAGAAAACCAATCAACTGCTCAGTTTTATCGAGTAATAACCGATAATCTAGTTCCATATAATGTATATGGTGGACAACAAGATAATACGACTATCGCTATTGCTAGTCGAACTAACGATAATGGTATAGATTGGAAAGATTGGTACCCAGTGGCTGGAGGAGAAAGTGCATTTATAGCTTTCGACCCTGAAAATCCGGAGATAATTTATGGCGGTACTTATCAAGGAAATATCAGTAAATGGACAAAATCATCAAGAGAACATAAAACAATAAAACAATATCCAGAATTAGGGTTAAGTATTCCACCAAAAGATTCTAAGTATCGCTACAATTGGAATGCCCCAATCATTACTTCCCCACATAACAGAGCAATAATATATCATGCTGGAAATGTTGTTTTTAAAACAGATGATGAGGGATTGAATTGGCATATAATAAGTCCTGATCTTACAAAAAATGAAACTGATAAACATGGACCTGGTGGCGGTCCATTTACCAATGAGGCTGCTGGTGGTGAAAATTATAATACTATTTCTGCTCTGGTAGAATCACAACATCAAGAAGGTTTAATATATGCAGGTACTGATGATGGGCTGTTACATATTACCAAAGATGGAGGTATTAATTGGGAGAATATTACACCTAAAAATATATCCGATGGAATTATAAATAGTATTGATATCTCAGAACATGATCCTGCAACTGCCTATGTGGTACTAATGAGATATAAATCGTTTGACCTTAATTCCTATATTTTCAAAACAACCGACTATGGTAAATCATGGACAAAAATTGTAAAAGGCTTGAATGATCCACATGGATTTACAAGAGTAGTAAGATCAGATAAAAAAAGAGCTGGTTTACTTTACGCTGGTACTGAAACAGGTTTATATATTTCCATGGATGACGGTTTGCATTGGCAACGGTTAAATTTAAATTTTCCTGTAGTACCCATAAACGATCTGATTATACAAGATAATGATTTAGTGGCAGCAACTTCTGGAAGAGGATTTTGGATTTTAGACGATCTTGGTGTGTTTCAGAATCTAGATACAGACAACAAAACCATAGATATCATCAAACCAAAAGATAGTTACCGAATTTTTGGAAGAACATCTACCTCTAGTGGTCAAGGTACAAATCCTAAATCAGGCGTTACCATTGATTATTATCTAAACAATAATGCAGACTCTTTATACCTAACACTAGATATTTTGCAGAATAACACTGTAATTAGAAGTTACACGAACAAAAATCTTAAACATTTAACCTGGCCAGGAGGCCCTGAAAAACCTCAATTATTACCTTCCAAGAAAGGATTCAATAGATTCACTTGGGACTTTAACCGAGCATCTTTACCTGCAGTTAACAATATATTTGTTTTTGGAGGACTTTCTGGGTCACGAGTAGGTCCTGGAGACTATACTTTAAGATTAACTTTAGAAAATACTACTGTAGAAACAACAGCAACAATCTTACCAAATCCCGCTATTAAGTCTAATCCACAAGATTTTGTTGAACAACAAGAAATGCTAATTAATATAGAGGATGCCATTAAAGAGATGCATGAATCGGTTACTCAATTACGTTCTGTAAAATCACAATTACAAAAATATGCTATACTTTTAAAAGAAAATCCAAATGCTGATACTCTTCTAATAAAAGGCGAAAGTTTAATAAAACGTATTAATAGCTGGGAAGAGAATTTGATACAAGCAAAGCAAAAAACCTTTCAAGATGTTATTAATTTTAATAGCATGCTTAATGCCCAACTTATTCAACTTTTAAGGTATATAGATCAAGCAGATCCAAAAATAACCGCTGGGGCAAGAGAACGTTTCAAAGATTTAATGAACGATTGGAACATATATAAAGAGGAAAGAGATAGTTTGATTAATCATGAAATGAAAGCGTATAATGAAATGTATAGATCACTACAACTGCCCGTTCTTATTCTAGATAATAACCAGTAAAGAATTCAAGCTTAAGTAAGACAATACCTCCCCAATGGAATTCATGATGCTTAATTAAGGCGAAAAAATATTAACTAAGGATCATAGAAATATTTCTAAAAAATTATAAATGAAACGGTTAATGATATTTAGTTAATTTTAAATAATAAAAACATATTGATACCTTGATTATGAAGAGACTGTGTGCATGTATTCCTATTTTTATGATTTCTTTTTGTTTTTGTGAGTCAAACAATATTAATAGTCCAGTTCAAGATGAATTTAACACTGAAGACAGAATACTTACCCATAACAACCTAGAAAGGGCATATACAATCATCATTCCAGAATCATACAGCCAAGAATCTTCCATTCCGTTAATGATTAATTTTCATGGCTTTGGTGATGTTATTAATACATATATGAATAATGCGGATATGAGGGAATTAGCGAATTCAGAAAAATTTCTTTTGGTGTATCCTCAAGGTAGTTCCTTAGAAGGCTCCCCTCATTGGAACCCCTGCCCTGTTGGAAATGAAAACAAAAGTTCTGCAGATGACTTAGGATTTATATCAACTATGATTAGCGAAATCTCATTAGAATATAATATAGACTACGATAGAATTTATGCTACAGGATATTCAAATGGAGGGATGATGGCCTATGGATTAGCTCATTTTAAGAGTGATTTAATAACGGCCATTGCATCTGTATCTGGAGCGATGTTAGACTGTATAGATTCTGATGTTCATCCTATGCCAATTTTACATCTACATGGTACCAATGATGAAATTATTCCATATAATGGTAACAGCTACTATAGTTCAGTCCAACATACATTGGATTACTGGATTGAAATAAATAATACATCAACGATACCAAGTTTAGAAACTGACGAGAGTGGAAATATAACGGTAGAGTATTATGTATATAATAATGGTGAAAGTTCTATGTCCGTAGAACATTATAAGTATCTTGGAGGAGGTCATGTGTGGTTTGAGACACCATTCAAAGGAGAAATGACTTCGGAATTAATATGGAATTTTGTTTCACAATTTGAAAATTCTGACGTAAGAACACATTGAAAAAGATTTTAGAGCATCAGGGTAAATTCATTTTTTCCAATTTAACTTACTTACAGTTTAAAAAATAAAACACCATATGTTTATATAAAAAATATGGTGTTCTACGTAGAAAAATGATTTCTACATTAGTCTTTTTCTTAATTATTTTTTAAAATTTATACAACAGACCAAAATTAATATTCGATAAATTTAAATCAAAAGAGAAGAAAGTTGTAGATTCTGCATCTTTAACATCTGGCTTTGAAATTATATATGAGATAGGTGCAATAGATGCATTTAAAGCAAACTTTTCTGAAACAAAATAATTAAAGCCCGGAGATATTGAGAAACCAATTGTATTAATTTTATACTCTTCGTTATCTGTCTGTAATGAGGATACGCTAATACTATTTGTTAAGGTAAACCGTTTTTCAGGTGTTAGGAAATGTCTTATTCCAAAACCGATCCCGTAAAAATCACCTTCTGTTTCATATAAAATCTCGGAGCTATAAGAATCATAAATAAATGAAAACTGCAATGCTATATTTGGACGAATAAGATAACCTAATGAAGGAGCAAATCTGAAGTCTACATCACTATCATCATTAAATGAAGTTGAAGTGTATGATAAAATACCTGATACATATACATCACCAACATTAAAATTTCCATATTGATTGTTTTCTTGAGCATTCAAACTGGTACAAATAAAGCAACTAACTACTATAAATAAGAATTTTGACATAGGTTTATGTTATTTAAGATTAACAATCATATAATCATTAATTAAAACCATCTACGAAAATTAAATTTTTCCAATATATCAAGTTGAAAACTCTAACAAGAATAAAGATTTTAAAGCCTACTATTTGTACAATATAAATTTTCCAGAAAAAATCTACTCGTGTATAAACCAAAAAAGCCATTGTAAATACAACGGCTTTTTTATTTTGAAAAAGAAAATTTTACTCTTGGATTACAGATTCAGCAATAAGAGTTAATTTATTCTGAGCTACTTCAACAAATCCACCAGAAATAGCATAGCTTATATCTCCTTCTGATTTTCGAACTAGAACCTTACCTTTCTCTAAGGCTGAAACGATGGGTGCGTGATTTGCTTTTACCTCAAAACTTCCAAGAATACCAGGCATTTGTACACCAGTAACCTCGCCCTCAAAGAGTGAGCCATTTGGAGTTAAAATTTGTGCTTGAAAACCTGCCATACTATTACTCTTTACGCTTCAGCAGATTCAGCTAACATTTTCTCGCCTTTGGCAATTGCCTCGTTGATATCACCGACCATATAGAATGCACCTTCTGGCAAATGATCGTATTCTCCATCAATAATTGCCTTCACTCCTTTTACGGTATCTTCAATTTTCACGTACTTACCGGGAGCACCCGTAAACTGCTCCGCTACGAAAAACGGCTGAGATAAGAAACGTTGTACTCTACGCGCTCGACTAACCACCAATTTATCTTCATCAGAAAGTTCATCCATACCAAGAATCGCAATAATATCTTGCAAGTCTTTGTAATTTTGAAGAAGAATTGTGGTTCTGCGTGCTGTATTATAGTGTTCTTCACCAACAACCTTTGGATCGATAATTCTAGAAGTAGAATCGAGTGGATCTACAGCTGGATAAATACCTATTTGAGTTAAAGCACGAGAAAGTACTGTAGTTGCATCCAAGTGAGTGAACGTTGTAGCTGGGGCTGGATCGGTTAAGTCATCAGCAGGAACATAAACCGCCTGAACAGATGTGATTGAACCTTTTTTTGTAGATGTAATTCTTTCTTGCATAGCGCCCATCTCAGTTGCTAAGGTTGGTTGATAACCAACGGCAGAAGGCATACGGCCAAGAAGTGCAGATACTTCTGAACCCGCTTGGGTGAATCGGAAAATATTATCAATGAAAAGGAGGATGTCCCTGGATACTTCATCACGGAAATACTCAGCTACAGTTAATCCCGAAAGAGCAACTCTTGCTCGAGCTCCTGGAGGCTCATTCATTTGGCCAAAAACTAAAGTCGCTTGAGATTCTTTTAATTTTTCTTCATCTACTTTAGATAGATCCCACTCTCCTGCTTCCATGCTTTCTTTAAATTCATCGCCGTAATTGATAACGCCAGATTCTATAAATTCTCGCAATAAATCATTTCCTTCTCGAGTACGTTCACCAACACCTGCAAATACTGAAAGTCCTCCATGTTGCTTTGCAATGTTGTTGATAAGCTCTTGGATCAATACCGTTTTACCTACACCAGCACCACCAAATAAACCAATTTTACCCCCTTTCGCATATGGGCAAAGTAAATCAACAACTTTAATCCCCGTTTCAAGCATCTCTGCAGATGTTGCTAATTCATCGAAATGAGGAGCAGGTCGGTGGATAGGGTACTTTGTTTTTCCTTCTGGTTGTTTAATGCCATCAATAGATTCACCCACTACATTAAAAAGTCGGCCACGTATATCTTCTCCAACAGGCATTGCAATAGCCTGACCTGTATCGATTACCTCCATACCACGAACCAATCCATCAGTAGAATCCATCGCAATAGTACGTACACGATCTTCTCCTAAGTGCTGTGCAACTTCTAAGAAAAGTGCTGAGCCGTCAGCTGGATTTTTGATAGTTAAGGCGTTAAGAATGGAGGGGGTTGTTCCTTCTGAAAAATCGACATCTACTACAGGCCCTATAACCTGTGCAACAGTTCCTTTATTCATGTACTAATTAGCGATTAGATTTATATTTGAGTCTCAAAAAAAGAGTAATTATAGCATTTCTGCGAAGACTACAAAGATAGTGACTTAAGTAACTATTGGCAATGTATTGGATAAGAAATGTTATAATAGTTCTAGTTTATTGAATAAGCTAAAACAGGTTCTAATTATCCATTATTTCTATCCCGTTCTAAACATATACTATTTTAAAATTATATAGCAGCATTTACATATAATTTTTTGAGACTGGATTAAGTTCTTTAGTTATTATAAAAATTAAATCACTAAATCCACTTGTAATGTACCTATTAATACTATCACTCATTTTGTTAAATCAGGAAATCTCTTCGGATACCTTAACGGTTCATTCTGAAATCAAATCAGTAACAGTTTTTCAAAATCAGGCTCAAATTCAAAGGGTGTCTGATTTAGTAAGTACAAATGGTAAAACAACTATCGTGTTCAAAAAACTTTCTGAATCAATTATTGATGAAAGTATTCAAATTAGCGCAAACGGCAATTTTACACTACTATCTCTAGCAATTCATAAAGACTTCACAAAAACCATAACTGAAAAAGAAAATATCCAATCGTTAAAAGATAGAAGATCTAAACTTCTGGAAACTCTTGTTGGGATAAAATCAAACCTTGAAATAATTGGTAAAGAGATAGTAATGATTGATGCTACGAAACATGTAATTAGTGGTAATAAGCTCTCTGCCGATGAACTTAATGAACTATTAACGATTTATCGATTAAAATTAGAAGACGCATTTGCTCAGAGAGATGAAATGAGAAAAGAAATGGACACGATTAATAATGAGATTAAAAAAATTGATTTACAAATCAATGAAAATGGGAGTATTGATAGAACGTATTACAAAGAAATTGCAATTCAAATACAAACAGATTCAGTTAAAGAATTAGAATTTAGATTAGATTATCTAGTTAACAATGCAGGTTGGGTTCCTACTTATGATGTTAAATCAGTTGGTATTAAAGCACCTCTCGAAATAACATATAAAGCAAAAATTTATCAAAATACTGGAATAGATTGGGATGATGTAACATTTACAATCAATTCTGGTGATCCTTCTACAAATGCAATAAAACCTGAATTAAACACTCAGTTTGTGAATTTCATATATCCAAATTTATCAAATATTCGACTGCGTGGATATAATCAACTTTATGATAAAAATAATTCTCCCACTGTTGATAAATATTCTAATACTGATAAAGGTAATATTTATGGTCGTATTATAGATGAATTAACACTCGAAAATTTACCAGGAGGATCCATAGAAGTAAAAAAAATAGGTGAAAATAGAAGTATAACTGTTACTAACACGGATAGAAATGGCAATTTCCAATTACCAAAACTTGAAAATGGAAACTACCTATTAATAATGAAATTCGTTGGATATCCTACTTCACATATACCATTAACTATAAACAATAATGGATATCGCCTAATCATAAAATTAGAAGCAGATCTTATAGGTCTTGATGATGTGGTTGTTTCAGCATTTGGTATTGAAAGAAAGGAAAATGCACCTATGGTGAATGATTATGACGGAGCATTGGAACTCATAGGAAATGAATTCATCTCCAACCAAACTAGCTTTAGCTATCAGATTGATATCCCTTATGGCGTACCATCAGATGGTAAATTTTACAGTTTAGATTTCAAGAAAGAAAGCATACCTATTGACTATATCTATGGCTCTGTTCCGAAGTTAGACCCCAAAGCGTATTTACAAGGCATTATTCCAGATTGGAGTTCATTGAACTTAATAGCGGGTGAAGCAAATATTTATTTTGAAAATAGATTTATTGGCACTTCATTTATTGAATCTACCACTTTTGATGACTCATTAAAAATTTCTTTAGGTAAGGATGAACAGATCAATATCGAACGAAAACAGATTAAAGATTTTGAATCAAAAAACATTTTCCGCAACAAAGTACGTGAAAGGATTAAGTATGAGATAAAGATTAGGAACACAAAAAGTCAACCACTTTCAATTATAGTTGAAGATCAAATTCCTATATCAAAGAATGATGAAATAAAAATCACTACAATAAATTTATCCGATGGGGAAATCAATCAGGATTCAGGAGTCATTCAATGGAGATTAAATTTGTTACCTAAAGAAACAAAGATCTTAATTTTAGAATATGAAATAGAGTATCCCAAGGGCAAAAAAATTGCATTTTAAAAAGCTTATTATAATCCCTATTTACTTTATTTCACACTTTATATAGGAACTTCAGCTTAATTAGTTAGGGTCTTATGAAGTAAAGGAGTCAGAGCGGGTCTTTTCTGAGCCTTTTAAGCATGGTATGATATAAGTTATCATTTCGGTGATTAAATCTAAATTCTGTTTCTTTTAGGTGCAGATAAAATGAACGTGTTGGAATTCCATTAAACTGAGCTAGCCTTCGTTTTGCGAAGCTCCAAAAAGACTCGATCCCATTAATGTGGGAAGTTCCCCGGACAAACTCATCTTGGCCATGATGCACCCGGTAATGTTTGTCATAGCCTACATCCACCAGACCATTATAGCCCCTCCAGCCATCAGAATGAATCACACTTTCTAGGGCTACTTTCCCTCGTATAATAGCTTGTAAGGTCTTTTTACGTGCATCAGGCACTATCTCTGTGTATACCTTTCCTTGGCGTTTAAACACACCAAATACAATGGTTTTACCCGAAGCCCCACGTCCGCGTTTACCTGGAATGCGTCGAGGCCCAAAATAGGATTCATCGACTTCTATTATTCCATCAAAAGGAGTTTCTTGTACGCACCAATAGGCGATCTTTTTGCGGAGTTTATCAAAAATAACCGTTACCGAACGCAGAGAAACCGAACTCAACTCCGAGGTTTCAGTCGCTGTTAAATCTAGGGCAAAACATTTAATTATGTGTCGGAAATGTGCTTCAGAAATTTTAGAACGCTTATAATATTTGTTTCTCATTGAATAGCAAAATGTTACAACTCATCATAACATGCTATACTTCATAAGACCCTTAGTTATTACAAGAAGTCTAATAACTAATTAATTACACCATAATGACTTTAAAAGATGAGCCTAGATCTCGAAAAATAAAATCACAAACTATACTGTTCAAAACTGGCTTAATTGTAATCATTACTTTAATCTTGCTATACCCTTCTTCAAGAATAAATAACCTAATTACTGAAAGGCAGTTAACAAAAGAAGAAACAACCCTAGAAATCGGAAAAAAATGGGGGAAACATCAAACAATCATTGGTCCTATACTTACTATTCCGTATTTACATTCTTATGAAGTGAATCGCAATGGTGAAAAGATTACTCGTCAAGCAAAAAAACAAATACATATTTTACCAGAACATCTATCTATAAGCAATAAAATAAATCCAGAAACTCTACATAGAGGTATTTTTGAAGTTGCTGTTTATGATAGCCAATCCACTCTTGTAGGTTCTTTTGAAAGCTTTAGTATTGAACAACTTGGACTTGAGCAAGATAAATTATTGCTCGAAGAAGCTTTTTTAAGCGTAGGAATAAGTGATTTAAGAGGGATTCAAAACCAAGTTGAATTTTTATGGGGAGAAAATCACATTGATTTCCAATCAGGAACACTAATAAAAGACAAGGATTTTATTAACTCTGGAATCATGGCACATGTACCAGTAAATTTTAAAAATGATACTCTTGAAAAACGATCCTTTCAAATTTCTTTAAACCTTAAAGGAAGCGAAAAAATGTATGTAACACCTGTAGGGAAAACTTCGAACATTGTTATGGAATCTAGCTGGCCATCTCCAAGCTTTAATGGGAAATATCTTCCCAATCCAGAAACAAAAGTAGTGAATGATGAAGGTTTTTTTGCAGAATGGAAAATCATCGATTTAAATAGAAACTTCCCTCAAGCCTGGTTTCTAGAAAAACACCCAGTTTCAGAGTCAGCCTTTGGTGTTGATCTGTTCATCCCTGCAGATAATTACCAAAGAAGTGAACGTAGTATTAAATATGCTATATTATTTATCGGTTTAACATTTATGGTTTTTTTCCTTACTGAAATCATAAATAAAACTTCGATCCATCCTATACAGTATGTATTAATCGGTTCCGCTTTAGTTATCTTTTACATACTTCTCGTTTCATTTTCTGAACATTTGACGTTTAATTGGTCTTATTTGATATCATCTATTTCTATCATAACTCTAATAGGTCTTTACACACAATCAGTATTTAAAAACAGAAAATTTTCAATTATGCTGAGTTCAATATTATGCATCATGTATACTTTTATTTATATAATCATACAAATGGAGAATTTTGCATTACTATCTGGCAGTATTGGACTATTTATAATTCTCGCTTCAACAATGTACTATTCCAGAAAAATTGATTGGTATGCAATGAATAATCTTGTAAAAATCTAACTCTATCCATATGGGGCGTTTTTAAACATTTTTTTAAAATTCTACACCTTAAACATTGGTATAATTGTAACCATATATAAAGGTATTTTGATCATACTTTAACTAGTAAATCAATACTTAAAACTTTATATTTAAGATTCGAGCAAAATATTTTTGAAGGCTCGTTTTTTTTAATGTTTTTTTCAAAAAAGGTGACTGAAAAATCACCTTTTTTTAATAGCAAGAACCTTACACCTTTTAAATCCCGAACTATTGGAAACAGAATTTTCAGAGCGCAGTGCTAGTATCGACATACTTATTGAATTTGATCAAAACCAGGTCTTAGATTATTCATATGCAGATGATCTAGAGCCTCGAGAAAGAGCTCAGGTTAGGGAATATGTTCAAAATATATTTAGAAAGAGAAGCTATCTAGATTTTCTTATCGATCATTATTCGAGTATTAGTGTTGCAGAAATGAAAGCTGAACTAAAGAATATTCTTAGACTCGGCATTTATGATTTACTTTTTATGGATAGTACGCCAGATTATGCTGCAATTAATGAAGCTGTTGAGATTGCAAAAGCTATGCTAGGGTCTAAAACTGGTGATTTAGTGAATGCTATAATGCGTAACCTTCAACGTGATTTAGAATCCCTTCCAAAACCTAATTTTCCAGATCGTACAAAATTAGTTGCAACTACATTTTCACATCCAGAATGGATGGTAGCTAGATGGAGTAAAAGATTTGGTGAACGAGAAGCTTTCCAATTAATGCAAGCTAATAACTCGAGACCAAACTATTACATTAGGGTAAATTCGCTTAGAACAAAACCTCAAAACTTTGAACTTCGTATGGATAAGATGGGAGTTGATTTTGAAGAAAGTGATTGGCTTCCAGGATTTTATAAAGTTAATAGTGTTCAGCCTTTTATAGAAAAAGGTCTTCTTAATAAAGGGCTTTGTCATGTGCAAGATATAGCTGCTGGTTTAGCGCCTTTTGTATTAGATCCGCAACCAGAAGAAAAAATTTATGATCTCTGTGCAGCTCCTGGAACTAAATCGATAATGATTGCTGATTTAACCAATGCTGAAAGCGATATTTTAGCAGTAGATATCTCTGCAGAGCGCTTAGAGAAGTTAGCTGAAAGTGCTTTAAGCCACGGAGCAGAGAATATCAAAATTCGAAGAGGCGATGTGTTAGAATTATCTCTTCCCCTTGCAGATGCCGTATTACTTGATGCACCATGTACAGGTACAGGTGTTCTAAGTAAACGAGCCGACCTTAGATGGAGACGAGACGAATTAGGACTTAAACATGCTGTGGAATTGCAAGAAAAGCTTTTAGAAGAAGCTGCAAACATGGTGAAGCGCGGCGGTCGTTTAGTTTATAGTACATGTTCCATTGAACCAGAAGAAAATATGGATCAGATAAAAAAATTCTTGTCTAATTATGATAATTTCGAGCTTCAACCTCTAGAAGATTTTGTACCTGAAGAAGTATTGATTGAAAATGGTTTGGCCTATCAAACTTTACCCCACAAACATGGTTGCGACGGCCATTTTGGAGTGCTACTTAGCCGTGTAAAATAATTTCAAACTAAGCTACACTTTACTTAAAAATTATATGAATTATCCACTCTATAGTTATACAATCAATGTTTCGAGGGACTAATTATATGAGAATAGAAAGGGTCTATGAATTGTTAAGTCTATATTCCAAACTATCAAAAAGGTTCTTCTCAATATTCGAATGTGTTGGTTTAACATTCATCAATGATCATATGGGGTAACTGCTCAACCATTAATCTATCAAATTGATACAGTAAAAACTTTTTATTACTTGTCCCATTGTGTTTACTAGTACTCGCTGAACAAATACTAAAATTTTGACAACATCAACAAAAAACATACCCTCAAAATACGATCCTTCCGTAGTTGAAGATAAATGGTATTCTTTCTGGCTTCAAAACAAATACTTTCATTCACAGGTAGATCATACAAAAAAGCCTTACACTATTGTAATTCCGCCTCCAAATGTTACAGGTGTACTCCATATGGGGCATATGCTAAACAATACCATTCAAGATGTTTTGATAAGACGAGCACGTATGCAAGGGTATAATGCATGTTGGGTTCCTGGTACCGATCATGCTGCCATAGCCACTGAAGCAAAAGTAGTACGAAAACTTCGTGAAAGAGGCATTAGTAAAAAAGATCTAAGCAGAGAACAATTCTTAGAACATGCCTGGGAGTGGACACACACACATGGTGGAATTATACTTGACCAATTAAAAAAATTAGGTGCCAGCTGCGACTGGGATCGCACTGCTTTTACTCTAGATAAAGATTATGCAGAAAGTGTTGTAGATGCATTTATCGATTTGTATGAGAAGGGTAAAATATACAGAAGTGCGAGGATGATTAATTGGGATCCTGCAGCGAGAACGGCTCTAAGTGATGAAGAAGTGATTTATAAAGAGGTAAATTCCAAACTTTATCATATACGATACAAAATCGTCGATTCTAATGAATTTGTAACCATTGCAACAACTCGACCTGAAACAATCCTTGGAGATACTGCTATTTGTATACATCCTGATGATGAACGTTATACTCATTTACATGGAAAGCATGCTATTGTGCCATTAGTCAACAGAGTAGTTCCCATTATCTTAGATAAGTATGTAGAGATGGATTTTGGAACTGGATGTCTAAAGGTTACTCCTGCTCATGATATAAATGATTATGAGCTTGGAGAAAAACATAATTTGGAAACCATTAACATGATGAATCCAAATGGAACAATATCGGAAGAAGGTGAGCTATATATCGGGCAAGACCGCTTTGTTGTAAGAAAACAAATTGCAATAGACCTAGAAACGGCTGGCAACCTAGTTAATATTGAAGATTATACAAATAAAGTAGGCTATTCCGAAAGAACCGATGTAGTTATCGAACCGCGTTTATCACTACAGTGGTGGCTTTCTATGAAAGAGATTGCTAAGCCAGCTCTCGATAATGTGATGGAGGATAATGTTGAGTTCTTTCCAAAAAAGTTTAAAAATACCTATCGCCATTGGATGGAAAATGTGAAAGATTGGTGTGTAAGCCGGCAACTATGGTGGGGACATCAAATTCCGGTTTTTTACTATGGAGAAGGAGATAATGACTATGTAGTTGCAAAATCCAAGGAAAAGGCTTTAGAAACTGCCAAGGTAAAATCTAGAAACCCAACGTTATCACTTAATGATCTCAGACAAGATGAAGACGTACTTGATACTTGGTTCAGCTCCTGGTTATGGCCTATTTCACTATTTGACCCTACTTTTATTCGGGAACATCATAATAGGGAACCAAATGAAGAATTAGAATACTATTTTCAGCGTGCAAATGAAGGACATGCCTATCAAAAAAGTGAGCTTGGGAATAGTACCCTTGTTACCGCTCCTGAAATCATGTTTTTTTGGGTAGCACGCATGATTATTTCTGGATATGAATATGTTGGGAATAAGCCATTTAACAGTGTGTATTATACTGGAATTGTTCGAGATAAACTGGGTAGAAAAATGAGTAAAAGTCTTGGAAATTCACCAGACCCATTAGATCTTATTGCACAATTTGGAGCCGACGGAGTTCGCATGGGAATGCTCTTCTCTACACCTGCTGGAAATGATCTTCCTTTCGACCCTTCAATTTGTGAACAAGGAAAGAAATTCTCAAATAAAATCTGGAATGCATTTCGATTTCTAACACTAAATTTACAGGACGAATTAGAATACTCTCCTACACTTTCAATTGATCGAGAACAATTAGTTGATCGATGGATGATGGCTCGTATCCAACAAACTATTTTAGGAATTAATAACGATTTTAAGGACTACAAATTAAACGATGCTCTTAAAAAAGTATATTCACTTATTTGGGACGATTTCTGCGATTGGTATATAGAACTTTCAAAGCCAGAATATGGTAAGCCATTCGATAGGCAAAAAATGAATGTAGCCCTAGGATTCTTTGAGGTATTAATGAAACTTCTTCATCCATTTATGCCTTTTATTTCTGAAGAGATTTGGCAATATATTGGGAATCGCTCTAAAGAAGAAGCATTATGTATTTCTGAATGGCCAATGTACGATTCATCTTACGATTCAAAAATAGATATTGAGCAGTTCGAAACCTTCAAATCAATCGTATCAATCCTTAGAAATATACGGGCTGAAAATCAAATATCCCCAAAAACTGAAATAACGGTATATATTAAAACCGTATCTGATGAGGTTTCCCAATATCTAAACAAAAATAGTTGGATCCTAAGCCAACTTCAGGATATAAATGAATTAAAAATAAGCACCTCCATAGAAAAGCCTAGAGCATCAGCTTCCGCACTAATCGGTGGAAATGAAATATATGTTCCTTTAGCTGGGATTATTGATATTGAAAAAGAATTAAATCGCATCAATAAAGAAATACAACGATTGGAAGGCTTTTTGAAGGGCGTAAATGGTAAGCTTAACAACCCTAATTTTAGAAATAATGCTCCTGAATCTGTTGTTCAGAATGAATTGAACAAAAAACGTGATGGAGAAGCAAATCTTTTAAAACTAAAGGAACAACTCAAGGATTTCGAGTAATCAAAATACATGAAAACCTTTTCACTGCAATCAGAAGAACCAAAAAAGCCCACAGATTTTTTAAAAGGCTTAAATAAGCAGCAACATGAAGCGGTTACAACTACTCAAGGTCCCTTATTAATTGTTGCTGGGGCTGGCTCTGGTAAAACAAGAGTTTTAACCTATAGAATTGCGTACTTAATTCAACAATATAAAGCTGCTCCTAGCGAAATATTAGCATTAACATTTACGAATAAAGCAGCTCGTGAAATGAAAGAACGAATCACCAAACTAATAGGTGATCAAGCACTTAAGCTTTGGATGGGAACTTTTCATTCTATCTTTTCAAAAATTCTTCGATTTGAAGCTGATAAACTAGGTTTCGGTAAAGATTTTACCATCTATGATACAAGCGATTCAGAGACAGTCATCAAACAGATTCTTCAGGAACTTAATTTTGATCCAAAAGAGATCAAACCTAAAACAATAAGAAACAAAATAAGTGATGCTAAAAATCAGCTTATTTCCCCGGATGAATATCAAAGTAAATTTGTAAGCTCAACGTTAGATGACATCACTTCTAAAGTATTCAATATCTACCAAAGCAGATTGAAACAGAGTAATGCAATGGATTTTGATGATCTATTGGTAAAGCCCATTGAATTATTCGATAACCATCCTGATTTACTTGAACGCTTTCAAGATCGTTTTAAATATATTTTAATTGATGAGTATCAAGATACCAATCATGCACAGTATAAAGTCACGAAAATGCTCGCTCAAAAATATCAGAATATCTGCGTGGTTGGTGACGATGCACAAAGCATCTATTCATTTCGAGGAGCTGATATTTCTAATATCCTTAACTTCAAAAAAGATTACGAAAATGCCAAGCAAGTTCCATTAGAACAAAACTATCGTTCTACAAAATCTATTCTTCAATGTGCCGATTCTATCATCAAAAAAAATGAACACCAATTAGAGAAAACATTATGGACAGATAAAGCCTATGGAGAACCCATTATCTTACTCCAAAATTATGACGAAAGAGACGAAGCTAATCGAGTAGCCCAACACATTCTAGATCTTAAAATGCGTTCGGGATATAGCAACAATCAAATAGCTATTTTGTATCGTACAAATTATCAATCAAGAGTTTTTGAAGAAGCATTACGAAGACATGATTTAGCTTATCAACTAATAGGTGGACTCTCTTTTTATCAAAGGAAAGAAATAAAGGATGTACTGGCCTATTTAACATTACTTGTAAATAAACATGATGAAACGAATCTCGTTCGAATAATCAATGAGCCATCAAGAGGTATTGGGAATAAATCGATTAATGATTTAAGAATTACTGCTCGGAATTCAGGAAGAACAATGTGGGAAATTCTAGAACAAGTAGAGGAAGCATCCGTTTATAAACCAGCAAAAGTTCGTATTCGTGATTTTGTTACTATGATGAATCAACTTAGAACAGATTTAGAACAAGGTCGTAGTTTAACTGACACAACTAGAGCGGTATTAGAACAATCTGGGTATATGAAAGCATTAGTTGAGGAAAATTCGCACGATTCAATGATGCGAAGGGAGAATATTTTAGAACTCCAAAATGCAATCTCCTACTATGAAAAAGGCTCCAATAACGCTTCTTTAAGTGCATTCCTTCAAGAAATCAGCTTAATCACTGATGGTGATAAATTCGACGAAAATAAACCTGCCATCACCCTTATGACCGTTCATGGCTCAAAAGGTTTAGAATTTCCCATTGTTTTTGTAGTTGGATTAGAAGAAAATCTTTTTCCTGTAGGTGGAAGAGATGGTTTTGAGGCTGATATTGAAGAAGAGCGTAGATTATTTTATGTAGCAATAACTAGAGCTGAAGAACGATTATTTTTTAGTCATTGTAAATCGAGATTCAAATTTGGGGAAGAACAAATTCAACTTCGTTCAAGGTTTTTAGATGAAGTTGATCCAGGTGTAGTTAGAACCGAAAGTGGAGCAACCATTAATCAGAAAACGGATCGATTTAGTACGGATCAATCGTCGTATGAAAATAATACATCTACATACATTGAATATGATTGGCAGAAACCGATACCTAAAAAAACAAGCTCTAGTTCAATGGGTGCTATTCATTATGAATATGATCCACACGAAGATCCATTTACAGTTGGTGCTGAGGTTATGCATTCCAAATTTGGTCCTGGAAAAATCATAAGTCGAAGCGGATTAGGTTTAGATGCAAAAGTTGTCGTATTTTTCAAAACTAGAGGGCAAAAAAAATTAATGTTAAGGGCTGCCCCCCTTAAAATCATCGATTAGACGGTTCAAAATTTATGCAGAGAAAAGCATCATTAATGTTTTCGATGCTGCTGATCAGTTTTTTCTCAGTAAACGCACAGCCAGTTTTAACACCAATGAATGTTGCACTTGGTGGCGGTGGTAGTACATATATAACCGACTACAACGCAAATTTTTATAACCCCGCAAATTTATTTATCGAAGATAGACTCCGTACGATTGATCTTGGATTCGCTATTTCAGGCACATATTTCAATGGTGTCCAAAATTTTACTAATCTAAATGAACAAAGAGACAATTTTGAAAAATACATTTATGCCTTTAAACCTGGTTCATATTCTATCACAGCTGATGATAGAGCTGAAATCCTAAAGGAAAATTATATAAGAAATAGATCTACATCGTTGCATCAAACTCGATTAGACATAACCCTTCTTGGTTTCAAAATTAAAAATAGCAAACGTGCCTTTTCATTTGCAGTTAGAAATCGTATTTCCTCAAGTTTTGAAGTTGGTAAAGGATGGTACAGCACTGAATTACAATCTGATGATAATAGATCTTTTTTAAACCGTTCTTTAACTCATAGATATCAATCGTTATATGAGTTTTCAATAGGCTTAGCTTCGGTCTTTCATTATTTCACAGATATGATTCCGCGTTTAGACGAATTTACAATTGGCATAGCACCTAAATTTATTCTTGCAGGTTCTAATCTTAATGCACGCTGGAACAATGAATACATAAAGCTTCAAAATGATACGTATCAACAAGTTCAGGATTTTAAGTACCAAGATTCTGGAAATTTCACTGATGCTTCGACCTCTTATTTATCAGGAATGCCTGCACAAGCATCAATAACTCAACACATAACCGATGAGCTTTTTAATCCTCAAGGGTTAGGAATGGGGATTGATATTGGGTTCACTTATCTTCTAACACTTGGCAGTGATTTCTCAACCTTAAAAGAGACTGGTCAACGAACCCAAAAATCTCTCAGGATCGCTTTCTCCATTACAGACATTGGTTTTGTAAAGTATGATAAAACAAGTCATCTATCTATTAATGCAGATACAACTAATGGTATTCAATTGCCAGTTACTGTTGCTTCTGATGCCTTTATAGGTGCGCCCGGTCAATTCATTGATTTTATCGATCAATTTTCTATAACAAACCCTATTCAAAATGCTTCTAATAGTAAAAATTTAAATACAATTCTATTACCCACAGCTATGCATGCTGGTGTTTTGCTCGAAATAAACCGCTTAAAAATGATGGGAGATCTGAGTCTTGGTTTAAGAAATAGTGCATTTAATTCTACTAAACTAGTCGCCTCTGTTGGCATTGAGGTTAGACCATTAACATTTCTTCCATTGAGAGCGGGTACCCAACTTGCAACCGAACTGCCAAACTACTTTAGTTTTGGAATGGCTATAGAAACAAAAATCTTAGATCTTTCAATTGCTACCCAATTTGTTTCTAAAACTTTTAATGAAAACCCTACCCTTTCTGGGGCTACTGTGGCAGCATTGCAATTTCATTTCTAAACTGTCAGATTGCCCGACTAACCTGACAGTTTAGACCTTTTCGACTGGTTACAATGTTAAGTTGTACATTGGCTAAGTATTTGCCAGCGATCAAAAAAGATTTAAAGAAATATTTTAATGAGATCACGTTTTTATTTAGACAATCAGAATAAAACATCTGAAGAAGTTTTTGATGATTTTGAACAAGCTATTCCTCTTATGTCTGAGGAAGAAGAAAAAGCATTAACAGAAGCAGGTGTACCTGAATCACTGCCAATATTGCCCTTAAAAAACACAGTACTTTTTCCAGGAGTTGTAGTTCCCATTACGGTTGGCAGAGATAGATCTTTAGCTCTTGTTAAAGAAGCTTATGCTGGGGATAAGATAATCGGAGTTGTAACTCAAAAAGATGAAAACATTGAAGAACCTAACTATAACGATTTAAATCAAATAGGAACTGTTGCTCAGATAATAAAGCTAATTAAGATGCCTGATGGAAGTCGAAGTATCGTAATTCAGGGTAAATCTGTATTTGAAGTTGAAGAGTTTATACAAGATCAACCTTATTTTCGGGCTAAGACAAAAGAGTATCCTAGAGAGATGGACTTACAAGGCCTTGAATTAAGTGCTTCCGTAAGAAATATTAAAGAGACTGCTGTTAATATCATAAACAAATCGCCTAATATTCCATCAGAAGCTGCAATTGCTGTGAATAACATTAATAGCCCAAATTTTCTACTTAATTTTATAGCCTCCAATCTAAATGTAGATAATGAAGACAAACAAGATCTATTAGAAACACAAAAATTTTCTGAAAATCTTGATAAGATCATGGAGTTTTTAGAAGAAGAACTTCAAGTGCTTGACATGAGCGAAAAAATCCGAACAAAAGTTAAATCGGATATCGATGATCAACAACGTGAATTTTATCTGCGCCAGCAGATGAAGGCTATCCAAGAAGAATTAGGCGATGATGCAGAACAACAAGAGGTTGATAAACTCCGCGATAAATTAAAAAATAAACCATTGCCTGATCATGCTAAAGAGGTAGCTGAAAAAGAACTTAGTAGATTAGAAATGACACCTAATGCATCTCCTAACTATGGAATAATTCATAGTTACGTGGAATGGATTTTAGATTTACCATGGGAAGATTATTCTGAAGACAAACTTGATCTGGAATTTGCAAAAAAAGTGTTAGATCAAGACCATCATGGTTTAGAAAAAGTAAAAAAACGCATCATTGAATATCTTGCAGTTTTAAAACTTAAAAAAGATATGAAAGCACCTATTCTTTGCTTTTATGGACCTCCAGGTGTTGGTAAAACCTCTTTAGGAAAATCCATTGCCCGATCTTTAAATAGAGAATTTGAACGATTTAGTTTAGGAGGTATAAGAGATGAAGCTGAAATTCGTGGACATAGACGAACTTATATTGGGGCACTTCCTGGGCGTATAATCCGTTCCATGAAAAAAGCTGGAAAAGGAAATCCCGTGATTATGCTCGATGAAATCGATAAAGTTGGTGGTGATTACAGAGGTGATCCTACTTCTGCATTGTTAGAAGTGCTTGACCCCGAACAAAATGATACATTTAGTGATAATTATCTTGAACTTGAATACGACCTCTCAAAAGTATTATTCATAGCAACTGCAAACTCCCTAGAAACTATACCAGCGCCACTTCGTGATCGAATGGAAATTATAAATATTAGTGGATATACCTTAGAAGAGAAAACTGAAATAGCTAAAAATTATCTTATTCCAAAACAAATAAAAGAAAATGGGTTGAATGACAATCAAATAAGTATTGCAGATACCGCAGTTGAAAAAGTGATTGATGAATATACCCGTGAGTCAGGAGTGAGAAATCTAGATCGGCAGATTGGTTCAGTTGCACGAGGTGTAGCTGCAAAAGTAGCCTCTGGAGAAATAGAATCCTTCGAAGTAACCGATAATGATATCGAAGAGTTATTAGGGAAGCAGCAATTTTTTAGTGATGTTGCTGAACGCACTACGGTTCCAGGAGTGGCAACTGGATTAGCATGGACTCCCTTTGGTGGAGATATTTTATTTATTGAAGCAAGCGTCTCTAAAGGCACAGGTAAATTAAATATTACAGGTCAACTTGGCGATGTGATGAAGGAATCAGCAATGCTAGCTATCTCCTACCTCAAAGCATATTCAGAAAAAATAGGAATACCTGAAGCAGCTTTCAAACATTATGATTTACATATTCATGTTCCTGCGGGAGCTGTTCCAAAGGATGGACCTTCAGCCGGAGTTTCCTTACTAACAGCTATAGCTTCCATCTTTACACAAAGAAAAGTTAATGGCAATATTGCTTTAACAGGAGAAATTACACTTCGTGGCTTGGTGTTACCCGTGGGGGGAATAAAAGAAAAGGTATTAGCCGCAAAAAGAGCAGGTATTAAAAAAGTTCTTTTACCGAAAAAGAATGAAAAAGATGTAGCCGAAATTGAAACTAACGTAATAGGTGATTTACAAGTAGAATATCTTGAAAGGATGGCTCCATTATTAGACATGATTCTTGAAAAAAAACCAATCAATGATCCATTTGAATACTTCAAAGCACCAAAAAAAGAATCGAAAACCAAATAATTATACCTATACTAAGGCTGGCAATTAGGATTTTTTTAACGTTATAAAATTTCAAGTACTTAACATAAATGCGAATTATAAGCTTTAATCACTGATTAATTTTAAATCCTTAAACAATGTTATGGAAAGGTATGATGGTTTATATAGTTTTTATTTTAGTATATGTCATCTTTTCAATACATGCGCATTTAAGAATACGTAAATCTCTAGCACTAAATGATAATAGGAAGCGAATACATATCATTCTTTCATGGATGATTCCATTTTTATGGTATTTATTTATAAAAGATTTTATTGATTATAAATCATTTACAATGACAAAAAAAATTAGAGATCAGCGATACAGAGAAAAATACCCTAGTTATCATGAGAGTAGAAAAGGATTTCATCATATAAGATGAATTACTTACGTAAAAAATAACATACAAAATTGATTCCGATTTGTAGATTTTGATATTTCTAGAATAATATAGTGTTATCCTCGTTTCGAAATATGTTTTTATTAATTATTACGAATAGAATGTCAAAATATATAGTACTCATTATATCAACCTTACCCTTATTTTCTAACTGCATTTCCATTTCAGAAGAAAATAATTCAGATAATATGCAAGAGGATGAATTAGTCGTAATTATCGATAAAAATATGTTTGATAATGCACCTTCTGATCACGTTGATATTCAATCCTTTTCAATCAATAATAATGTATTTTCGATAACTTTTAGCGCTAGTGGATGCAGTGGAAGTTCCTGGGAACTAAAACTTATCACTGATGGATCTATTTTAGAATCTAATCCACCTCAAAGGAATTTGAGACTCTCTTTAAAAAATAATGAACTTTGCGAAGCATATATAACCAAGGAGTTGAGTTTTGATATCTCTGGATTAAAAACCGATGGTAATAAGGTTATTTTAAACTTAATAAATTCAGATTCAAACATTGTTTACGAATATTGAGAGGTATTAATTAATTCTTTTTTAATCCCTAAATACAATTAAATCATTTTATTATATCTTATTTAAATAAATCTTACTTAATTTATTTAAATTAAAAGTATGAATTTAATAGATGACTACACAAGTACAGTATTACCTCTAAAAAAAGATTATGAAGGAGAAGTCAAAGCAGTTTTAACTTCTTGCAATCATAATACAGGAAATCGAAAAAGTGTTCTGTATTTACACGGTTTTGTAGATTATTTTTTTCACCCACATCTGGGTGAGTCCTTCAATAAAAATGGATATGACTTTTATGCGCTAGATCTCAGAAAGTATGGTAGATCTTTAATGCCCCATCAGCATCCAAATTATTGTCGTAACATTAATGAGTATTTTGATGAAATTTCAATCTCTATTCAAAAGATCAAAGAAAATGATTGTCCACTTTATCTTTTAGCCCATTCAACAGGTGGATTAACGGCGAGCTGTTACATGAATTCAGGAGAAAGAAAGTCGGATATCGATGGAGTGATATTAAACTCCCCTTTTTTAGATTTCAACCAATCCAAACTAGAAAAGATTATAACTCCCATTATTGCAGGAATAATGTCGAAAATATCAAGTTATTCAAAAATAGAAGGCGCCCTTTCCCCTGCCTATGCACAAAGTATTCATAAAGATTATTTTGGTTTGTGGGACTTCAATCTAGAGTGGAAGCCAATACATGGTTTTCCAACTTATTTTATATGGATAAAAGCAATTTCAGAGGCCCAGAAAAGTTTATCAAATTCAAATATTCGGGTACCTATTCTAATCCTTCATTCTTCTGGTTCGTTGAAGTTAAAAAAATATTCTAAAGAGGCGATGTCTAACGACATAGTTTTAAATATACATGACATTATACGAGTCGGACAAAAATTAGGAAATCAAGTGACCTTAAAAAGAATCAATAATGCTCAACATGATGTATTTTTATCCTCACATAAAGTGAGAGAAAAAGCATTTTCAGCGATGTTTAAATGGTTAGAAAACGTTCATTAATATGGTCTTTTAAAGGCTTTCGTTCATGATTAAACCGGAGAAAATTAGCTAATCTAACGAATCCCATTCCTCTTTAGTTGCTATCGCCTTTTGATTTTCCATCAAGAGTTGCCACTCCCCATTAATCTTAGTCAATAAAGCTTCTAGATGTATATATACTTCCTGCTCTTCTTCTTCCTTGTTTTGCCATTTGTATAGAAAAATTCCTCTTTGATATGCTGTTGTTTCACTAATGGCATGATCAGAAAATCTAAATTCAACAGATGCGTTCATTATCCCAGCTCTGGTATTATCAAAGCCCTCTTTCCATTTATTTAAGGCATTTTGAATGGGAATACTCTCTCCTCTAATTCCATTAACCAAAATTGCATCCTTATGGAATGAATTGGAATAAGCTTGAAAATCACCTTCCTTCACTTGTCTTGATGCTTCCATCCAAAATTGATTAAGTTCGGTCTGTGTTAGTGGCTGTGCAAATGTATTTGATACTATTAAGACCGAAAAAACAAGAATCCGCATATTTTTACTAAAGATGTTAAACTTAAAATATAATACTTGCCTAAACAATCTACTTGCGTATTTTTAGGAATGCATAAAGGAAGAGTTATCCAATCAACAGGAAGTTGGTATAAGGTAAAAATAGAAGTAGGTGTAATTGAAAGTCGTCTGCCTGGAAAATTTCGTTTAGAAGAAAAAGAGGTTACAAATCCAATCGCAGTAGGTGATTGGGTTGATATTTCAGTGAATGATGATAACACAGGGACTATCAAGAAAATACATGATAGAAAAAATTATATTACCCGTAAGGCAACACATGGTCGACGTGGAGAACATATCTTAGTCTCAAATCTAGACACAGCTTTCGTTGTGCAATCAATCAGACAACCAAAATTAAAAGAAGGCTTTATCGATCGTTTTTTGGTTACTTGCGAGGCTTATGAGGTCGATGCTGGTATCATTATAAATAAAATGGATTTAGCCACCGAAAAATCATTAAACTATGTAGAAGATTTATCACACTTATATAAATCACTTGGTTATGGTGTTTTTATCACAAACGCTCTGGATTCTAATTCTTTGACACCCCTGAAAAATAACATCAAAGATAAAACAACAGCGTTTATTGGTCCTTCGGGTGTTGGTAAAACTAGTTTATTAAATGCAATTGATCCCAATTATTCCGAAAAAGTTGGAGCAATTTCTAATTATTCGAATAAAGGAAAACATACCACCACTTTCGCTAAACTTATAGATATTGATAATGGGGGATTTATTGTAGATACACCTGGAATTCGAGAATTTGGGTTATTTAATATAGAACCCTGGGAATTATCACTATTCTTTCCTGAGATGCTTAATGCTCGACAAAAATGCAAATTCAATACCTGCACTCATTTACATGAACCTGGTTGTGCAGTTATTAAAGCCTTTGAAGAGGGAAAAATTGATGCAAGACGCTATAATTCATATATAAATATGCTCGAATCTATTGAATCCTAAAAAACAATATTTCACTAAAATTTATAAATTTTTCCAAATTAAATTGTTAATATGATTCTTATACTTTACAAACAATATGGTGAAATACATGAATAAAAGAATTTCAGTTTTATGGTCTATAATAACTTGTGTTGGGTTATTATTTTTTGTCACAAATACCACTCAGGCGCAGGGTTTAGGCGACTTGGATCAACTCTTTAGTGCGAATGCTGCAGATGTAGAAACATTAACAAAGGCTTACCTAAACCCGCTTGCAACAGGTTTTAGTACAGCTATAAATTCAGGCTGGGTTACTAAAGCAAAGCCAACAAAGAAACTTGGCTTTAGTGTTCAATTACGGGCAGGATTTACTTCTATTCCTAGTTCCGCACAAACTTTTGATGTCAATAATCTCGACTTAACAGGTAGTTATCGAATTGAAGGGAATACCTCATACACTATAAATGGCGATGAAAAATCAGGACAACAATTATTTCCTATAGTCGATGGCGTTGAAAGTCCAACTCCTATCACAATGCCAAAAGGTATCGGATATAATGTAGTTCCAGCTCCAATGTTACAAGCCAATATAGGCTTTATAAAAGATACTGAATTAACAGCAAGATATATTCCCGTGACAAATTTAGGTGATTTTGGTGATCTTTCTCTTACTGGAATAGGAATTAAACATGGATTAAATCAATGGTTACCCGGTGGTAAGCTACTTCCGATCGACGTTTCTATAATGGCAGCCTACACCACCTTATCCTTGAATGCTGATATTAATTCAAATCAGAGCGTAGAAACCACAACCGATGGTTTTGTACTAAACGCATTAGTAGGAAAAACCCTCCCATTCCTATCTGCATATGGAGGAATTGGGTTTCAAACTGGATCATTTGCATTGGATATTGAACAAGGTGGTCTATTATCAGAATCGATATCATATACTCAGGATTCTGATGCAGCAATACATGCAATGGCAGGTTTTCAATTGAAGATTGCTATTCTTCGCATTTATGTTGAAGCAACTATGGCAGAATATGCAACGGTCAATGCTGGAATTGGTATCGGTTTAAGAAACTAAATTTAGATTGTTAATAAAGGAATATGCGAACACCATATTCCTTTATATCAATGTGTTACTTTAGAAAGTGTAGGATTTGATACAGGCGTATCCGATTCAATCAGACCATCTCTTAAACGAATGATACGACGAGAAAAATCTGCTATTTCATTTTCATGGGTTACTAAAATAATAGTATTTCCTTGTTGATAAAGCTCTTCAAAAAGTTGCATGATTTCTTCGCCTGTTTTTGAATCTAAATTTCCCGTTGGTTCATCAGCAAGTAATATAGATGGTGAATTTACCAGGGCTCTTGCTATAGCAACACGTTGACGTTGGCCTCCAGAGAGCTCATTGGGTTTGTGATCTATACGATCCCCTAGACCAACTTTTGTGAGCACCTCAATGGCTTGATTTTTTCTTTGAGATGATTTCATGCCCGCATAAATCAAAGGAAGTTCAACATTTGCCAGACACGTTGTTCGAGGTAGCAGATTGAAGGTTTGAAAAACAAATCCAATTTCTCTATTTCTTACTTCAGCGAGTTCTGCATCATTCATCTCAGAAACTCTATGATTATTTAGAATATATTCACCGGTAGTAGGGGTATCTAGGCAACCAATCATATTCATAAGCGTGGATTTACCTGAACCTGATGGTCCCATTATAGCTATATACTCATTCTTATGGATATCAAATGATACTCCATTTAAAGCTTTTACGGTTGTATCCCCCATTTGATAAAAACGAGTAATATCAGAGATTTGAATTACTGGATGTTGCATTATTTTTCCATATTATTAGAACGATTTTTAACCTCTAACAGGTCTCCATCAGATAATGTTCTCGAGAGTACTCTGTACCCACCAATAATAATTTCATCACCCGCAGAAATCCCCATGGTTATTTGTATATGAGTATTATCAGAAATACCTGTCTCTACTTCAATTCTCGCTGCCTTTCCATCAATTACTTTAAAAACGACTTTTCGAATATCCTCGGTTTGTACTAATAAATTTTCCGATGTGGTTGTAATTTGCTGATCTTCAATTTCTTTGTCATTTTCAATATCTGTTTCATTATCTATTTTCACTACATCTTTTGAAAAATCACGTACAGTAACAGACTGAATAGGAACGGATACAACATTTATTGCTGTCTCTGTTTCAATATCTACTGTAGCAGACATGCCTGGTTTAAAATTCGGAATAAATATTTCTCCTGGATTTTCTGATGCAACACTTGCAATTAATTGTTGGCCACTCGAAATTAGATTATGTGGAGTGATAATTCTAACTTTTACTTGGTAATTGGTAACTTGTTCGCTAGAACCAGCTCCTGTTATTTGAGCTGAATTCGCAATTTCAGTCACTATACCATTAAATGATTGTTCAGGGTAGGCATCTACTTCTATTCTGGTAGTATCTTCAAGCGTTACATTTACTATGTCGTTCTCATTTACTTCAACAAGAACTTCCATCATATCAAGTAAGGAAACACGCATCATTTCGGTACCAGCCATTTGAGAATTTCCTAAAACTCGTTCACCCTCTTCTACCGCTAAACCGGTTACTGTTCCGTCTTGAGGTGCTCTAATAACCGTTTGCTCTAATTCCTCTTGGGCTCTTCGCAATTGTGCCTCAGCAGCCTCAATTTGATACTCTGCGGCTTTCATATTTGCCTTTTCCGCATCATAAGCAGATTTGGTTTGAATAAAATCTAATTCAGAAATTACTTCACGCTCATACAGTTCTTTATTTTTTAAAAATAAAGCTTCTGCCTGAATCAAACTTGCTCGTGTCTGTTCTTTTCTTGCTTGTTGAGTGAGTAATCCAGCCGTTAAATTATCAATAGTAGCTTGATAAATATCTGGTTTAATTCTTACTAATAAATCTCCACGTCGAACAAAATCACCCTCTTTTACGGGTAACTCAATGATTTCACCAGATACATCTGGACGAATAATTACTTCTACTTCTGGTTGTATTTTCCCAGATGCAGATACAATCTGCGTGATTGTTTTTAGTTTAGCAATATCCGTTTCAACAGACACTCCTTTTAAACCACCTCCAATAATCCCAGCAGATTTGAGTGCATACCCTCCTCCTAAAAGGAGTATTAAAGTTAGCACAATCCAAACAAATAATTTACCTGTCGATGACTTCTTATTAGTCATTGTAATTCCTAAAATATTTTGGTTTAATTTAAAATTCTATAGTATCGCCGCTTAGCTTACCCAAGTAAAAATCGAGTAATTTCTCTTGGAAAATCAAATTGAAAATTGATTGTTTGTAGTTTGATTGAGCACTAACGTAGTTAGTTTGTGCTTGGCTTAACTCTATTAATGTACTTGCACCCACATTATAGCGCTCCTGTTGAGTTTCAAAAGCTTTTTCAGAAGCAAACAACGATTTTTCTGTAGACTCCTTTTGCTTAAGATAATTTATATAATCATTGTACGCTTGTGTTACTTCTTGTACAATTTGTAGTTTTGTATTTTCTAAATTTAATTCTGCATTCTTAAGTTGAACACGATTTGATTGAATGTTATACAGTCGATTGTAGTTTTGAAAGATTGGAATACTGATAGAAATACCCAATGAACGATTCACTTGCTGATCAAAAAACTGATCTGAAAAACTTACTTTAATACCATCACCTGGATTTGTATACTGATCACTGTAGCGTGATGATATTGATGCAGATCCATTAATTCTTGGTAAAAGAGCTGCTCTTGCATTCAACAATTGAAACTCTAAACTTTTAATCGATGCTTCTTCACTTTTTAGATCGCTTCTAGTCATCATAGCTTGGTCAATTAAACCTCTCAAACTAACACTTTCAATGTTATTAAAATCTTTATTTTCATTAATTTCAGGTACAACGAATTCATATTCATCTACAGGGTCTATTTGAAGAGTGCGCACAAGTAATAACTTATTTAAAGCTAGTGTATTTTCTCTTTGTGTAATGGTTAGTTCATCATTAGCAACTGTGGCCTCTTGATTATACAAATCTACAGCAGGTCTCGATCCCACCTCAACCTGAGCTTGAACTTGTTCTAATTGTCTTTGTGATGTAACTAAATTTTCTTTGGCAATTTCAAGCAGTTCGTTTTCTAATATTACTTGCAAAAATCGTATGGCTGTATCGAATATTAGTTGTTCTCTTGCTCTTTGTAAACTTTCTTCTCGTGATAATTGAGTTTGTTGGCTCTGTCTTAAGCTTATTATGTTTTCAAATCCATTAAAAATTGCAATATTTGCACTCATATTTCCGCTAAAAGATTGAGAAGTAACATCTACAAAAGGATTTAAGCCTTCATTAAAACGTTCAAATATGAATTGTTGACCTGTTGTTCTATTTCCACTAAAATTTGTACTCAATGAAGGCAAAAAATCTGCCATTTCGTTGCGTATGCTTTCATCTGCCAAATCTAGATTATTCTCAGCCTGTTTTAATAGATAATTATTTTCTAATGCGATTCGAATAGCATCCTCTAGTGTAATAACTTGAGCAGTTTGCCCAAAAACTGTTCCACTTAGTAATAGTACTACACTTAGTACAGCAAGAATCCTTTTATTCATGTTATATTTATTTTTTGTTAATGGTTGCCTTGAACGAGACTTCCTAAAAATAGTTACGAAATAGTTAGTTTCATCTTAAGTTTGAAAAGCTTTTACAACTGGTTAGCTCTTTTTATTTTTTTGATCAGAAAAATTAGAAACAAATCGTTCTTCTATATAATCTAAAAGCAAATCAGTTGCTTTTTTTGTTAGTCTACTTTTTAGTGAGTTACCTAACGATTCTGCAATTAAGTTTTTATTTGATTCTTTCTTCTTAGGTTTCTTTCTACCTAATCTAGTTAAAAGTAAACCGACGATTATGGAAGTTCCGACTGCTGGTAATGGATACTCTCTTATAACTTCTGATGGAATTACTTTATTTGTAACATCTTTTTTTACATGTTCAAGATTGGCTTCTAATCCAGTTTGTAATCGTTCAAGATTAGCCTCCAATTCTTTCTTTTTGGCTTCTATTCGATCAATCTTCTTACTCATTACCTTGCATTATTTCTTTTTTTTTCGCTTCTGGAAGCTGATCTAGACTATCATTTTGCTTTTTATCCACTGAATTTAATACCCCTTCCATAAACTGATTTTGTATACCTCTGGCAATTCCTTTTGGTTTCATAGATGCTAACAATAAACCCATTAATATCATTGGCAATCCAACAATTAAATAACCTATAAATAGATTATCTAGTAGTTCACCTAAATAAATTGCAAGTCCTATTAATAAAAAAAATAATCCAATACTTAATATTGTAAACCCAATAAGTTTTTGAATAGATTCACCAAGCCATCTTGCAATTTGATCACCATAAGTTATAACCATGAGGTCAATTTTGGTTTCTACATATTGCTTTAATTCACTTGTAATGAGTTTTATTCTAGAATTAAGTTGATCCATCTTAGTCGTCGGACCCAATTAATGCGCCTAAAAGTACACCAACTGCGAGACCGGCAAGAACACTTTTAATAGGGTGTTTTTTTATAGTTGTTTCTGCCTGATTTCTAAGCTCTTCTACTTTTTGCTTAAGTTGTTCATCAGCTAAGATATCCCGCCCCTTATCGATTGTACGATCTAGACGTTCATTTAAATTTTGAATGATTTCTTCGTTCATAAGTATTCCCTATTTATTTTTTTAAATACAAGATAACTAACATGGTCAGCAATCAAAACCTTACTCATATCGTAAACTTTCTATGGGATCTAATTGTGCAGCTTTGTATGCAGGATAAACTCCAAATAATAAACCAATAAAAAGCATTCCAAAAAAACTACCAAATACCCATTCAATGGGAATAACCATTTCTGTATCGATTTGAAAAGCCACCACATTACCACCAAGGATTCCTAATATCATACCTATGATACCTCCAAACTGACATATAAATATAGCTTCAGCTAGAAATTGATATATAATAGCTTTCCTAGTTGCTCCTACCGATTTGCGAACACCTATTTCTCTAGTTCGTTCAGTTACTGAAACCAGCATTATATTCATTACACCTATACCTGCTCCAGCTAAGGTAATGAAACCAACAACAATACCAAGTCCATATAATAGTGCTGTAAATCCATCGAATGTGCCGGCAAGGGAATCATTCGTTGTAATCTCGAAATCATTTTCATCAATGGGGCCTACATTTCGTATTACACGCATTATTCCTGTAACTTCTTCGATGGTTTCTTGAATTTTTGAAATTTGTGGTGCACGAAGCTGAATTGCTATGCCTCTTTTCCCTCCATAGTTCTTAATACCGGTGCTGTATGGGATAATTGCAAAATTATCGAATGATGAACCAAAAATTTGACCTTTTTTCTCTAATAATCCAATAATTTGATAAGGTTGACCATCTATTCTTACAGTTTTACCTAATGGATATTCATTTTTAAAGAGGTCGACTTGCACATCTTTTCCGAGTATAACTACGTTTCGTTTATATTGAATATCTTCATCATTGATATTTCTACCATCCTCTAACTGAAACGCGTTGTTTTCAATAAATTCTGCATTGCCTCCACGGATTACGACATTTGGATCTGTTTTTTCATCACCATAAGATACACTAGTAAAACTAAAAGAATTAATGGACCCAACTCCTTCACCAGTTTTAAGTAATTTATCCAGTCGTTCTGCATCTTCAAAAGTAATGTCTTTACGATTTCTTAAATTCGAATCTCTTGGTCCCGTTTGAATTGCGGGATTTTTTTGGACCGTAATTACGTCACTTCCTAAGAAGCTCATTGTATTTGTGAAAAAATTATCTAAAACTGCAACTGCAGTAGTAGAAACAATCACCGAAAATACTCCAATTACTAAAGCCAATAGAGTTAGAAACGAACGAATTTTGTTAGCTAAAAGTGAATCTAAAGCTTGTTTAAAAGTTTCTGAAATATGCATCATTCAAACCTTAATGATTCAATAGGATCTGATTTAGCTGCTTTAAATGCTGGAATAAAACCAAAAATTACCCCAACTAGGGTGCAAATAAAGAACGCAAAAGCAACCACACCAATATTCATTTTAGCAGTAAAAACCTGATCTATTGCATAAGTTGCAATCGCTGCAAGTGTAATACCTACTACTCCTCCTACAATACAAATCAAAACCGCCTCAATAAGAAATTGGGTAAGTATCTCCCATGATTTTGCCCCAACTGCTTTTCTAATGCCAATTTCTTTTGTTCTTTCTCGTACTGAGACAAACATAATGTTCATGATACCTATACCCCCTATTAATAAAGACAAACCAACAAGTACAAATCCACCTACGTAAAGCCCTCCTTTAAAATTCGCTAGCTGTTCTTCAAAGGCTTGTGGTTTATTTATTGCAAAATCATTCTCATCAGTTGCATCTAAATTTCTTATCTGTCTCATTAAACCTTCGATTTCATATTCTCCATCTATCATAGCCTCCTCATTTGGAAATTTAACCCCAATGTTGACACCATATCGTAGACCATAAATTTGACCATATGCATCAATGGGTACGATTACTCGATTATCTGCATCTCCAAGTCCGAGGAAATTTCCCTGTTTTTCTAATACCCCTATAACAGTAAATTTTTGTCCACCAATACGCACTTGTTTTCCTAAAGGATCAATATTTTCGAAGAATTCATCCTTTATGGAAACTCCAATAATAGCAACTTTATTGGCGGAACGAACTTCATTTTCTGTAAACATTCTACCTGAGGTAATATCCAAACCCTGGATGTTTAGAAAATTAGATGTAGCACCATTTAATCCAACATTTTCAATTAATTTATCTTCAAAACGCACAGCAACATAATTCTCCGTATAAGCTGCAACCACAGAAGCTAGCTTACTTCTTTCTTCTAAAAATTCTGCATAATCGACTTCCATTTCTTTTCGCCCAATTATTTCCCACCAATCATTGTCATTATCCCAGGGCCATTTTTGAATATAAATTACATTTCTACCAAGCATCGCCATACTATTCTCAAAGCTTTCATCCATTCCTGTAGTTACTGCATCTACAACGGTAACCATAGTAATTCCGATTATAATACATAGGGCAGTTAATAAAGAGCGAATTTTGTTTATCGATAATGCTTTAAAAGCAACTTTTAAACCTTCAATAATGCTAAATAATAATCTCATTAAAAATTATTTTATATTTAATTCTATGAATACGCTCGGTCATGGTATTCGTTTCAATTTGGTGAAAATTAAACTTCTTTATTTCATAAAGTTGCCTTTTTTTACAACTATCTTACTTGTTTTAAATTATTTTGAAATATGAAATTAGATATTCTTGTATTTGCAGCCCACCCTGACGATGCAGAACTAAATGCTGGAGGAACAATTTCCGCATTAGTTAGCGAAGGAAATAAAGTTGGAATAATAGACCTCACAAAAGGTGAGATGGGAACGCGAGGCAATGCAATTACCCGTTCAGAAGAGGTTAACAAAGCCTCTCACATACTTGGGATAGATTATCGAATTAATTTAGATCTTGGGGATTCGTTGATTAATAATACAAGAGAAAATCAAATAAAATTAATTGAACAAATTCGTTTAACAAAACCAAACATATGTTTGATTGGCTCATCCTACGATCGACATCCAGATCATGGAAAGGCTACACAACTTTCTCTTGACTCACTGTTTTATTCCGGATTATCTAAGATTAAAACAATGTTACATGGCATTGAGCAAGATGCATTTCGCCCCACTCTGATTTTACAATACATGCAAGATCGTCCGTTTGAACCAGACTTCATTTTTGACATTAGTAAACACTGGGAAACAAAAAAAAGAGCTGTTCTTGCTTTTAGTAGTCAATTCAATGTTGTTGCAAATGATAGTGAACCAGAAACATATATTTCTTCATCTAAGTATTTTTCTCAAATTGAAGCAAGAGCAAGGCATTATGGACATGTAGCTGGGTTTGAAATGGGTGAAGCATTTAAAAAATTAAATGGTAAAATTGGATTAAGCTCCTTTAAAGATATACGTTGATTATTAATAACTTATGATTGGTATCTAAGAAACAATTTTTCAAAAATTTTAGCTTTGTGTATTTGTTCGTAATGAAATAAAATAAACCATCATACCAATACCATTTAATAGCATAGCCCCTCCTAATACCTGTAGTGTATAAGAAGAATCTTCAGTAATTGAGCCTGATGGAAAAATTGCTAAAAAACAAGCTAATGATGTCATTAACAAAGCGGATATACCCACGAAAAATGAACACTTTCTTGACTTAGAAATAAATGGCACTATATCAATTTCACTATCATCTTTTTTTCTCAATACTATAAAAGCAGAATACATATACAGAAAAGGTAAGAAATATAATAGAATCGACATGTTGTAAAGTATCAAAAATGCCTCTTTAATGGTTGCTCCAGCTTGAGATGCAAGAAAAAGAATGGTTACTACTATACCCTGCCAAAGTAATGATATATGTGGCGTTCCATATTTCGAATGAATGTTTCCAAATTTTTTTGGTAGATAATTGTTTAGTCCTATCACGAAAGGTATTCGTGCATTACCAGTTAACCAACTTCCAAATAAACCTAGGGTCCCTAAAGTAATCAATACTATTCCCAACCATCCTACCCATTGAATTTCTAGTATATCAGTTACTATCGAAAAAGATTGTACCAGCCCATTAATCTCATCGATTCCGCCTTTTGGGAGAGTAACAATTAAGATTAAGCTACCAACTATATAAATTGCGCCAATTATAATAGCTGATATTAAAATCGACCTAGGAATATTCTTTTCAGGCTCTTTTATTTCACCTGCCATGACGGGAGCTAATTCTAACCCACCAAAACAATAAGCCACAGCTGCAAAAAATGGCAAAATAGACAAATCTGTAAAATCTGGTATAAATGCATTCCATGATATTTCTTGAGCACTACCATTTGTAATTATGAACCATATACCTAGAATTAAAAGTAAAGAAATGCTTAACCAATTTGCCATTCCTCCAATATTTTGTATCCATTTTGCCTTTTCTAAACCCAATATATTTAGTAAAGTAATGCCCCAAATTATAACCAACCCAGATAATAGATTATATACTTTATGTTCTATAAGAAAATGATATTCTTGCCCCAATAAATAGACTGCTGATGTTGAAATAAACAAACAAACTGTTGGGAACCAAACGATACTACTTAACCAATAAGACCAAGCAACAATAAAAGCATGAATATCACCAAAAGCTTGTTTTACCCAATTGTAAAAACCTCCTTCTCCAGGTAATCGCGCGTTAAGTTCTGATATCACAATACTAGATGGTATAAATAGTAAAATCATAACTATCAGGTACATAATCACACTTGAAAATCCAAATTGTGCAACTAAGGTTAGACCCGAAAAACCAACAACTAACGAGATATTCATAAGAGTAAGGTCTTTGAGACCTAACACTTTTTTTAAAGAACCCATGGTATTTCTATTTTTTTGTTCACAAATATTTTAGTTGGTTTTTCGTCATATCCAATGAGTTCTGAGATAAGTTTACTAATCTCAAATAGAAGTTAAATCAATTAATAGATAGAATATCTAAAGATTTTGTAATTCTTTTTGTTGAATAAGATTTAGACCATTCTCGATGAGCTTTTCCAAAGAAGGATTTCCTTTTTTCTCTACTAGATAATTATAAATTTTGTCTTGAATATCTAAGTTTTTTATATAAGCTAACTCATATAATTCTAATGGTAATAGCCATTCGTTTGGGTAAATGGATATTAATTCTTCAAAAATTCGTTTAAGTTTGTCTTTATCATATACTTCTGATTCACGAATTTCTCGAACGACTGAATACATATTGAAGAGTTTTTTTTCAGAATCGGAATAATAAATTTTTTGCATTACAATGTTCGAAACCTGCCCAATTTCCTCGAATGAATTAACATCAGCTGGTCCTGCAAATGCTGAAATAACTTCTTTGCCGATAGCCATATCGTAAGCTCCCCATTCTGGCTTGAAAAGCACTCGGTCTTTATAAGTCACTGAACAGTCATCAAATGTTATTAAAATAATTTTACCTTGAAGGTCTCTGGTTCCAGTAACAACACGCCCTTCTACAACTACACCACTTTCAAACTCTAATGTTGCAATTTTACCCTCATAAATACCATATGCGTCTAAATCTCGAGGTGTCATATCTTCTATTGGTAAATTTCTACCTTTTAAGTATCCGATAGGACAGCCAAATCCATCTTTATGATGTTCTATTCCATGACCAATTAACTCTTTATCGCGGTTCGATAAAGCTGTTGGCCCTGAAGTTTGAATGTAAGCCAATTCTCCTCTATCATCTTTGATAAAACCTTCAAATAATCCAGAAATTTGTATTCCTGTACTTAATTCAATGGTACCTAAATTCCCTGAATCTATAAGTTTTTCAACCCCATTAAGCCCCCCAACCCTTAAAGCCATAGTATTCGCAAATTCTTCTAAAACAAGACTTAAATAAGCAAAATCAGGGGTGACAAAAAGTTGTGGTTGTGGTTTTGTTATATCAAAATTTTGAAATGCAGCTTGCAATGAATAGGGCACCTTTTTTACTCCAGATTCCATACACCATTTACTTTCACCAATAGACGAAAGTAAACCAGCACCATAAATCTTAGGATGTTCTAAATCACCTATTAACCCATATTCTACCGTCCACCAATGGAGATTTCTAATCATTGCCATTTCTGATAGTTCACCCATGTTCTCTTGTAGGTATTCTACTTCATCTTGTGCCTTATCTATATCTTCTTGTTTTGAATTTGGGTCTTCTTTCAAGATGGATAGTAAACGAATAGCTTCGTACATCTCATAATCTTTAGAAGATGAAATAGCCTTACACCCTATTTCTCCAAAGCGCCGTAAATACTCTGCATATTCTGGATTAGAAATTATGGGCGCATGCCCAGCAGCTTCATGGATTATATCTGGCGCTGGAGTATATTCAATATGATCAATCGTTCTCATCTCTGAAGCAATAACAAGTACGTTGTATGCCTGAAACTCCATAAATGCATTTGGAGGAATAAAACCATCTACAGAAACTGCTGCCCAGCCAATATCTTTTAAAATTCTATTCATTCCCTCCATGTGTGGAATACTATTCACTCGAATACCCGTTTTCTTTAAGCCATCTTTATATGAGCCATGAGCAACTTTACTCAAATAGTCTACATTCATCCGCATTACATAACGCCAAACTGCTTGATTTTGGCTAGTATATTCCTCGTATGGCTGGCGAACAATAAATTTGTGTAAATGTTTCGGCAGTCTTTGAGTTACTTCATTTATTTCAAAATGGGATTCCATACACTAATTTTTATTATTATAATCAAACGATAAAAAACTTAACAAACTATATGGTAGCGCTTTTCTAATTCAATTTGAAGTCAATTATTATAACATTCTCCCAAATCTCTTTTAAAATTTGATGTTTAAATTTTATCAAACACATTCTTTAACTAAGTTATTATAATTATGCATTCTACAGTAATATTGACCTTTTTTCTTTTACTCGGAATATCATTAAATGCTCAACCTGTATCAGTGTTTGTATCTGCACACCCTGATGATTGGCAGTTGTTTATGAATCCAAATGCTTATCATGCTGTATCAGATACAAATCATCATGTAATTATTTTACATATTACTGCAGGCGATGCTGGTAATGGTATGGGGTACAATGATTATACATTAGCTCGAGAAGAAGGAAGTAAAAGAGCCATGCGATTTTTAGTTAAAGCAGCCTATCCACAAGCAAATTTTGAAGACTCGATTATTACTACGATAAAATCAATAAATAATCATAATCTTCACTTCTATAAATATCGAAATATCTCTTCTTATTTTCTTAGGTTACCAGATGGTAATTTTGATGGGGCTGGTTATACAATGCATAATCATGAAAGTTTATCTAAACTACTAACTGGTGAAAAGTCTAGCATAACCACCGTTGACGGCATGAATACTTATTCACTTAATGATTTGAAAGAAACAATAGGTGAAATTATTCCAGACCCTACTTTTCAAAAATCAATCAGCGTCCATATCGCTGAAATTGATTCTAGTTTTAACCCAAAAGATCATTCAGATCATATCAGTTCAGCTAATTTGATTCTTAATGTGATGGATAATAAGACTCCTTATCATTTATATAACTATGTTGAATATCACACAAACAATTTTCCAATAAATATTTTTCCAGAAGAATATCAAATAAATGTAGGAACATGGGGAGCTACTACATCAGGAATATCTGATTTTGGGCACAACTCAACTTGGGATGAAGTTCACAATTCCTGGCTTGGGAGACAGTATTTTACGAAACATCTTATCAGTGATTAGTATGGAGCACTTACCTAATTGGGCAAAAAAAGGGAGATCACAATGGGAATATTATGGCCAAAAAAGACCGTCATTTGCGATCAAACCTTCTAGAGATCAAGAATCAGTATGGGATTATCCACGCCCACCCAAACTTGATTATAGTTCAGAACATGTTGTTGTGAAGCTGGGTAAGCATATAATAGCTGATTCTACGCATTCCATCCGAATTCTTGAAACCGCTAGTCCACCAACATATTATCTCCCAAAAGATGATCTAAATTTTCATTTTTTAAAAAAAGCATCTGGAACATCTTTATGTGAATGGAAAGGCACTGCTGTTTACTGGGATATCATCACCCCAACAGAAATACTATCAAGATCTGGATGGTCATATCCTGAACCATTTAGCGACTATAAAGACATTGCTGACTATGTATCCTTTTACCCTAAACAATTAGAATGTTATGTAAATGATGAACGGGTAAAACCACAACCGGGTGGCTTTTATGGTGGTTGGATTACCAATAAGATTGTAGGTCCAGTTAAAGGGGAAGATCCAAGGGCTTATCTATAACCTAAAGCGGCATTTGTTGACTTAAACAATGAAAGCTTCCAAGTCCCCAAATCAATTCTCGAGAATCAATACCCAGAACTTCACGATTTGGGAAAAGATAATCTAATACAGCTAAAGCTTGCTCATCAAATTTAGAATTAAAAATAGGAACTATTACATGAGCATTGGAAATATAGAAATTAGCATAAGATGCGGGTAATCTGTGCCCATTAAATACTATAGGAGAAGGCATCGGAAGTTCAAAAACCTCTAGAGCATTACCATCAACCCTACAAGATTTTAATAAATCACGATTAGAGCTTAATGTCTTATAGTTTTCATCGTTCGGATTCTCTTCGATCATAGTTACTACAGTGTTTTCACTAACAAATCGAGTTAAATCGTCAACATGGCCGTCTGTATCATCACCAATAATTCCATTTTTTAGCCATATGATTGTTTCAGCACCATAAAAGTCTCTTAGCTTTTCTTCGATTTCAACTTTTGTAAGATCAGGATTTCTATTTTTATTAAGCAAACAGGCTTCGGAAGTAAGTAAAGCTCCATTGCTATTAACATCTATCGAACCTCCTTCCATAATAATTCCTGGCTTTGATACTTTGAGCCCTAGCTGTAGTGCAATTCTAGAAGGAATTGCATTGTCAAGATCGAATGGTGGATATTTCCCTCCCCATGCATTGTACTCCCAATCGATAACTATTTTTGGTTTTGATCGATCTTTATGTACCAAAAATGCAGGACCATGGTCACGGCACCACGCATCATTTGTTGGATTGATATAGAAATAAATATTTTTTAATTCAGCTCCATAATTTGAGATCATTTTATGAGCTGTTCTGGCCATTTCAATATCATTGACGTTAATATTCACGTTTTCAGATAGAGAAAGAATTCGAATAAATTCTAAATATGCAGGCCAAATGGATTCAAATTTACCAGGCCAGGTTTTTTTATTATGGGGCCAACTTAACCATGTAGCAGCGTGTTTTTCCCATTCTGCTGGGAAATAATATCCTTCCTTTGCAGGTATTCCTACATATTCATCAAATGCCTCTTCATTTGCACTTTCAATCAGGTTCATCTTCATTCAAAAAACGCTTTACTATTCCTGAATAACTATCTATTCGTCGATCACGGAAAAAAGGCCAGTGAATGCGTCTATCATTAGACTCATTTAAATCGATAGAGATAACTGCTGTACTCTCATTTTCTGAATCAGCTTCATAAATAGTCCTTCCGAAGCTATTTGTAATAAAAGAATTCCCCCAAAACTTCATCTCGCCTTCTATTCCTACTCTATTTACTGAGACTACTGGAATTCCATTGGCTATCGAATGAGATTTTTGAATGGTTTTCCACGCTTCAAGCTGTTCGGTATTCGTAGTTTCATCTTGATCTTTATGCCAACCTATTGCTGTTGGGTAAAATAAGATTTCGGCTCCTTTCATAGATGTTATTCTTGCAGCTTCTGGATACCATTGATCCCAGCAAATGAGCACACCTACTTTTGCATATTTTGTTTCAAATACTTTATACCCTAAATCTCCAGGAGTGAAATAAAATTTCTCAAAATAGCCGGGATCGTCAGGAATGTGCATTTTTCTATATTTTCCTAAGTACGTTCCATCAGCATCAATCACTGCCGTAGTATTATGATATATTCCTGATGATCTTTTTTCGAAAAGTGATGCAATGATTACGATGCCATATTCTTTTGCTTTTCTAGCTAGAAGATGGGTAGTTGGTCCTGGAATAGATTCTGCCAGGTCAAAATTGTCATATTCCTCTACATCACAAAAGTATAATGATCGAAAAAGTTCTTGAAGGCAGATAATTTGAGCCCCTTCATTTACTGCCTTTTCAATTTCTAATAAAACTTTAGAAATATTCTCCTCTGGATTTGAAGAGCAGTACATTTGGATCAATGCAATATTTACATTTTTTTTTACCTTCATAATTCAAGGTTTTCTTTCCCAAATGAGTTAGATATTTCTTTTTTCAAGAATTCTACAACTTGTTTATTACCTGCAATTATTCTCTTCCCAAATAACCAATTATTTTTCCCTTTCCAGTCACAGACCATACCCCCAGCTTCTTTTATAATGAGTGATCCTGCAGCTACATCCCAGGGACTTAATCCGTATTCAAAAAAACCTTCTACTCTTCCAGCGGCAACACAGCATAAATCATACGATGCGGCTCCTGCACGTCGAATTCCATGTGTTTTTTGCATCAGAGTTTTAAGTACATCTAAGTACTTATCAACTAATTTGAACTGAGTGTAAGGAAAACCAGTAGCGATTAGACTCATAGCAGGATCAGTAGTTTCTGAATGATAAATTTCTCGATCATTAAGCCATGATCCAGCACCTTCAACTGCCCAAAATAATTCATTATGTGTTACTTCTAAAACTACCCCCACCTTAGGAATTCCATCAACCCATAGGGCAATTGAAACACAATAAGGAGCAAAGTTATGAGCAAAATTTGTTGTTCCATCGATGGGATCAATAATCCAAATTCTTCCATCTGGTAGACTTGTATACCTATTAGATTCTTCTGCCAAAATTTGATCTTCTGGGAACGAGAGTTTTATGGTATCAATAATTTTCTTTTCAGAATCTAAATCAGCATCCGTAATCAAATCATTTTTTCCCTTTAGCTTAATACCAAACGTTTTATCTGAGCTGTAATCATAGATAATTTTTGCTGCTGCTTGAGCTGCAAGTTTCGCTGTATTCAATTCTAATTTATATTTCATGCTCAAAATTATGAATTAGAACTATGAGATTTAGAAAAATTTTATTCGGCTTATTACTTTCCTACTATTTTGTTTTCTTCTTATTCAAAAGTTATTACAATAGTGTATAAATAATCTTATTTGTGGAAAACCGTAATACAAAATACAGTATATTAACACGTTCATTAGTTAACTCATTACAAACAAATTTTTAGTTAATGATAATCCCAATATCGAGCGATCATGCAGGTTATAAAGCAAAAACTATAACCAAAAATATTCTTGAAAATTTGGGTCACACGCCTATCGATTTTGGAACACACAGTGAGGAATCGGTGGATTATCCAGATTTTGCCATTCATGTTGCAGAACGAATAAACTCTGGTGAACATAATGTTGGCATTATAATTTGTGGAAGCGGTCAAGGTGTTTGTATGACGGCTAACAAATATCCAAAAGTGAGAGCAGCTTTAGTGTACAACAGAAGTGTTGCTTCAATGACAAAATTACATAATGATGCCAATATAATATGCTTACCTGGTCGCGAATTAGAAACAAATGCTGATGAGCTGCAAGCAATCATTACAGAATGGCTAACTACAGACTTTGAAGGCGGGCGGCATGAACGCAGAATTGCCAAAATTGAAACATTGACCTCAAACACACCTGAAGAATGAAATCCATATTAGAACAAGACCCAACAATATTTGAACTTCTTGAAAAGGAAACTTCACGCCAAAACAACGGACTGGAACTGATTGCTTCAGAAAATTTTGTAAGCCGTGCAGTTATGCAAGCCAATGGATGTAACTTAACAAATAAATATGCAGAAGGTTATCCTGGTAAAAGATATTACGGTGGCTGTGAATATGCAGATATTATTGAGGATATTGCACGTGATAGAGCAAAAGCACTATTTGGAGCAGATTGGGTAAATGTGCAACCTCATTCTGGGGCAACGGCTAATGCTGCTGTATACTTGGCTTTAATGAAACCAGGTGAAACCTTATTAGGCTTTGATTTAGCTCATGGTGGTCACTTAACTCATGGCTCACCTGTAAATTTTTCTGGAATTTTCTTTAAACCCGAATTTTATGGTGTTGAAGAACACACTGGCAGGCTCGACTACAACAAAATCCGTGAAAAGGCAAAAGCTGTACAACCAAAAATGATATCCATTGGGGCTTCTGCATATTCTAGAGATTTTGATTATGAAATTTTCCGATCTATAGCAGATGAAGTAGGTGCATTACTATGGATGGATATGGCACATACTGCGGGCTTAATCGCTACTGGTAATTTAAATAATCCACTCCCCCACGCTCATGTGATAACTACAACAACACATAAGACCCTGCGAGGACCTCGAGGAGGTATGATATTGGTTGGAAATGATAGTGAAAATACGGTCGGGGCAATAGCGAGAAAATCTGGCCGAACTAAACAATGGAGTGAAGTATTCGACTCAGCCGTTTTTCCAGGAACCCAAGGTGGCCCGCTAATGCATGTTATTGCTGCTAAAGCCGTAGCCTATGGTGAGGCATTAGAACCATCTTTTAAAGATTATCAAACTCAAGTACAAAAAAATGCTAAGGCACTAGCCAATAAATTTATTGAACTAGGTTACAATATTATAAGCGGAGGTACTGATAACCATTTAATTTTGATAGATCTAAGAAATAAAGGAGTAACAGGAAAAATAGCAGAAGAAGCTCTAGGTAAAGCCGATATCACTGTGAATAAAAATATGGTTCCATTCGATACCGAGAGTCCTTTTGTAACATCTGGTATAAGAATCGGAGCCCCAGCAATGACTACCAGAGGGTTAGAAGAAAAAGAGTTCGAATATATTGCAACTTTAATTGATAAAGTTCTACAAAATCCAACCAATGACCACATTCATCAACAGGTAAGTAAAGAAGTTTTTGGTTTATGTGAACAATTTCCTCTTTATGATTTTGTAACAATGTAGAATGGATTTGAAACAAAAAAGAAATGTAATGGGAGCTGAACCTCCTAAAGCTGTTCCAGCGCCTGATCGAACCGATCAAATGTCATTTTTAGAACATCTAGAAGAATTAAGATGGAGATTAATAAAAGGCATTGGGGGTATACTTTTAGGTGTTATAATTGCTGCTGTTTTTAATGATTTTGTTATTGATGTAGTCTTATTAGGTCCTACAAAGGCTAATTTCTTTATGTATGATATAATTAGAGTTGATTCCATTGATTTAACTCTCCAAAGTAGAAAACTCCCAGGACAGTTTTTCACTTATTGGGGAATGTTATTTGTATCAGGCTTAGTGATGGGATCACCTATTCTTATTTATCAGATTTGGGCTTTCGTTGAACCAGCACTTGAATCTAAAGAAAAGTGGAAAACAGTTATTAGTGCATTAGTAATCACCTTTTGTTTCCTTGTTGGTGTTGCTTTTGGGTACTTGATATTAGTTCCTTTTGCTCTTCAATTTTTTGCCTCGTTCAATATTTCAGACTCTGGAATGGTTAGAAATGATTTTGATATCAATGCTTATTTCGGTTCATTGGCAACCTGGGTAATATCTTGTGGCATAATATTTCAGATTCCAGTAATTAGTTATGCTTTATCAAAAATTGGAGTTTTAACCCCTACATTTCTTAGAACATATCGCCGTCATGCTTTGGTAGGATGTCTAATATTAGCTGCTCTTTTAACCCCTCCTGATCCAGTTTCTCAGATATTAATTGCCTTCCCTTTAGCAATTTTATATGAATTCTCTATATGGATTAGCTCTATTGCAGTTAAGAAAAGACAGAAAGATCTTGAAAAAGCAATTTCGGGTAAGCCATGAATAGCCTCATTCATTCTTTGTAAGTATTTTTGTTAATCAACTCTTATCTTACATACTTAGATAATATTTTTTTTAATAATGGGTTTATAAAACCTTTAATGAACTTCAATTAATTAAATGCCTACAACAAAAATTTTTGGAATCTTACTATTCATTCTAACTTCCTCTTTTTTATTAACTGGATGTGATACTGAATCAAACCCCTATCGTGTAGATTTTTCTTTAGCAGAAGCAAATTTATTCGATATTACTGGAATTGATAGTAGAACCACAGAATCTGGATTGATAATTTACGACTTGGAGCCAGGCACTGGTAGCCTTGAAGTAGTTTCAAGAGATAATATTTTACTTTATTACACTATCCGTTTTAAGCCCAATGATGCTATTATAGAAAGTTCATATGCAAATAACTCCAATTTCCCAGTTCAATTTAATGGTATCGCTGCGACAGCAAATCGGATTGGAGATGGATTTGTTGAAGGGGTGATAGGGATGAAAGAAGGTGAAAAAAGAGTTGTTATGATTCCCACTTCTGAAAGTGTGTATTCAGATACTGTGATCGTAGATTTAGAACTAGATTCTATCCTTTAATAAATTTCAGATAAATTTTCTCTCTATCATAGGATTAATCCCAGTGGTTATTTCATAGGATATAGTTTTGGCTTTTTCTGCCCAACTTTTAGCTGTCAAAGTATCAAGATTTAAGATGTTTACCTCCGTCCCAGAATCTAATTTATCTTGATTTAGAAAAACCATAGAATAATCCATACTTATAATACCTACTTGATTATACAGTTTACCAGCTATTTCAAACTCTAGTTGACTACTTAAATCCCTCCTTAAGCCAGAACTATAACCCACAGGTATTACACCAATAAAGCCATCACATGGAGCAATCCATTGCCCCCCATAGGATACTGATCCTCCTTTTTTTACAGGTTTAACCTGCATCAAAAAGGTGTTCCATTCTATGATAGGTTTTAAACTATTAATATTTTTCTCACCGGCACCATAACCGAATAAAGAGACTCCTGGTCTAACTGCATCAAACTGTACATCTAGATGCGAGTAATGAAAAATAGCCCCAGAATTTGCTACATGCGTCATTAATTGGGAATCAAATTTCGACCTTAATTCCTTAAACATGTTAAGCTGGGCTTGAACTTCTGGATTTCCTGGATCATCCGACTTAAAAAAGTGAGTATAAATTCCAGTCGCTTCTATATCTGTTCGAACCGACATCATGGAAAGAAGTTTTGAAACCTGACATGGCAAAATACCAAGACGGTGCATTCCAGTATCAAGATTAATATGATATTTAGTACCTGATGATAAAATGTCAAGACTTTCTAGATCTGCCACTGTTGCGGTAAGATCATGGTTAGGAAATATATCTCTTGTGCTATGATTTGGTATTTCAAAAACTAAAATTGGGTTTTTAATACCAATCTTGCGTAAATGTATACCTTCTTCTGCTCTTGCTACACAAAACCAATCAACCTTAGAATATAAAGCAGATGCTATCCCATCAAATCCATGACCGTAAGCATTGTCTTTAATAACGGCCATAACTTTGACATCAGACTCTAGTTTATTTTTAATAGCCGATACATTTTCAAATAAGCGATGTTGATGAATGAAAATCGTTGAGTTCAAAAAATATTTTTTCTTTTATGCTTTTTCAAAATCACTTTAGCGGCATTATGTCCGGCAGCGCCAAAAACGCCACCCCCTGGATGACATGATGCACTAGAAAGATAGAGATTTTTTATCGGGGTTTCGTAATTACTCATTTCTGGAATTGGTCGAAACATGAACATTTGGTCAAAACTCATTTCTACATGCATTACATTTCCACGAAGTAAACCATGTTTTCGTTCAATATCTAAAGGCGATTGAATATACCAATCGATGAGTTTCCCTTTCATATTTGGAGCATAATCTACAACAACATCATAAATTTTTTGAGCCTCTTCTTCTCTAATATCATCCCAATGTTTACCATTTGCTAATTCATAGGGATGCCACTGAGCCCATACAAACATTGTATGTTTACCATCTTTTGCTACATCTGGATCTATTTTTGAGAATGTCATTGCTAGAACTGGTGGTTTTTTTGGTGGGCGTTTTTGCATATAATCACCTATTGCATTGTTCATGTACTGAACAGATGGGGCCATCAATTGAATTCCATTATGGATATATGGATCATCAGGAGCGGCTGTATATTCTGGGAGTTCATCCACAGCACACCTTATAACCATACCAAAACCATTTCCTACCTGTATTTTTTTTACTTTTGAAAACATCGAATCCTCAAGATGTTTTTTACCTACTAATTTTAACATGGTTGTTTGAACATGAGCATTTGATATTATTAACGGAGCCAAATACTCTTCTCCACTTTCTGTTCGTACACCAATGGCTTTTCCATGTTCTATTATAATTTTTGATACAGGTGAATTAGCTTTCACCTTTCCGTCATATGCTTCAATCAAATTCTTCATAGCTTGAGTTAGCATTCCACTGCCACCCCGAGGATGTTTAGCGCCACTCTCATGTAACATCGACTGCCAACCAGCAAAATCACCTGTAGCAGATTGATCTGGTAAAGGACCAGATTGTGCAGCAAACCACAAAAGTGCCGCTTTCATATATGGATTCTCAAAAGCATCGTCCACTACTTTTCCATAACTGGAAAGTATTTTTTGTAGTCCATCCATATGCTCGCCTTTATTAAACATTGAACCGTCACGGATTTGTTGCTTTGCCATAGTTGATATGATATTTCCACCAGTTGGCGAGCTCATAAATGTTTTTAACACACCTTTATTAATTTTACCCCAAAACTTGATGAATTCTTTGTAATTATTAACATCCTCTGGTGCAACTTTCGATATAGATTCTAACGTTCGTTCAACATTCTTCCAAAAATGTATAACCCCTTTTCCTGTTGGGACTGGATAAGACATTATTGGATCCATATCGATATATTCTAATCCGTAATTTTCTAACTCAAGTTCCTCAATAATTCCTGTTTGGTGAATCATGACATGGACAGAAGAGCCAATATCCATACGAAATCCATGTGGGTTATCCTTAGATTGAAACATAGTTTCTGTGCAAACAGCCCCTCCGATGGTATCTCTTCTTTCAAGTACTAACACTTTATATCCACTTTTTGCTAGATAACACCCAGCAGTTAAACCATTGTGCCCAGAACCGATAATAATAGAATCAAAATTACTCATGAAATAAAGATAAAATGAATTGAATCAAAGCAAAGTTTTATTAAGTTGTTTCAACAGGCAACCACAAAATTTTTAAAGACATTCAATCTAATTATGAAATTAGGTAAATTTGAGATTGAACAACTTAGTGAGGGTATATTCGAGGTATTTGATGATGGTATTTTTGTAAAGGTTGATGCTAAGGATATTACTACTCGGGAATCTGATTCTTTCACTATAAAAGAATCAATGAATATAGGAATAGATCCCATATTAATAAGAAATGGGAAGCAAATAATTTTAATAGATACTGGTCTAGGGTGGGGGCTAGATCATGGGAGTACTTATACTAATACCTCGAATTTGAGAACTAATCTAGATATTTTTGGAATTTCACCTGAGGAAGTAACTCATGTTATTTTAAGTCATTTACATTACGACCATGCTGCAGGAAGTACCTATATCGATGCTGAAACGACAACCAAAGCCACTCTTCCAAATGCGCATTATTTTGTTCAAAAAATTGAGTGGCTATATGCCATTGAATCAACTACATCTAAATCCAGCATATCACATTTAGATTATAATATGGATGAAATGTATAAACTGTATGCAGAAGACCGCTTAGTATTAATTAATGATACCTATTTCGAACTTTTACCCGGTATAACTTTAATACATACAGGTGGACATACACCTGGCCATCAAATTGTAAAAATCCAATCAAATAATGAAATTGGTTACTACCTTGGTGATCTAGTTCCTAGTGAAGTACATTTGAATAATTATTACATGGATGGGCTGGATACAGATGCAATACAAGCTAAAAAAGCCAAAACATTAATACTTAGACAAGCTGCTAAAGAAGCCGCTGCATTGTATTTCTATCATTCTATCCACACAAAAGCTGGCAAGCTTAGTATAAATAAATCGAATCGTTATGAACTCACCAAACTAAAATCAGGCTATAGCGATAAAATGTCATAACTTTTTTTAATTAAAGTTTACGGTTAATATGCTCTACTGATTGTTTATCCATTTTTTAGCATCATCAAGGGAATAAAATACCTGAATGTTTACTCTTCCTCGTTGGATAGTTTCTATAAGTAAATCTTCGGTAATTCCTCCTTTTTTGTAAACAGCTGCAATTGTATAACCCATCATTTTCCTTCTAAGTTGTTTACCAAACTCATAATTATCTTTAATATTAGTTCCATTCGTCTGCTTGGTGAGATCAACTATAAATTTCTTGACACCTTTTTTTTCGCAGAGATCCATAATCATATCTCTAAATAAATGTCTTTGTTCACCTGTAATAGAACCTTCCCAACTTGCATATACAAGATTAGAGTCACCATTAATTTTTGCTTGATTCAATGTAGTATGAATTTGAAGAGATAAGTATATATTATTTATTACAAAAGCTAAATTGTCCTTTAATAATTCCTTAATGATTCAATCAGATTATTTAAATTAATTTTATTAAGTACATATGTTAATTTTTCATTTTTATGATGAGAATTTGTATCTAAAATAATGAAGGTATTTTTTCTAATGATTTTAATTTTTCTATCAATATAATTTTTAACTTTAAAATAGTATGAGAGATAAATTCTACAAAAGTGTTGGCTGTACAATTCTGCTATTGTTTACAATAATTAGTTGCTCAAAAAAGGAAACTGATTGGATGGTGTACAAGTCCTATGAACCAAAAGGTGATGAAACAATTATATCTAGAACCGAATATCACAAAAAACTTCATGGATTTTGGCTGGGTCAATGTATCGCTAATTGGACAGGTTTAGTAACTGAAATGGATAAAATTGGTAATGTTGGTGACATTAAAACAGGTGAATTTTATACACGAAATGACTGGGGAGACTCTGATCAACCTAGTATTTGGAGTGATGGAGTTCCCAGCGTACTTTCACCTACTATTGATTTTGTTTTTGAAGATTCACTCGGTGTTTGGGGTGCTGACGATGACACTGATATAGAATATATATATCAACATTTAATCTTTGAGCATAAATCTGCGATCCTAACAGGGGAACAGATTCGTGAAGGTTGGTTAACGCATATTAAAGCGGAAGAAGAGAATTATTTATGGGTTTCCAACCAAACTGCTTATGATTTGATGCTCGATGGACTCGTACCTCCTGCAACTGGTAATCCCAAGAATAATCCTGATTTTGAAATGATCGATGCTCAACTGACAACTGAAATCTTCGGTTTATTTGCCCCATATAATCCAGATTTTGCACTTGAAATGTCATTGCTTCCCATTCAGAATACAGCTAGGCATGAGGCACAAGAAATAGCAGAATTTTATGTTATAATGTATTCTTTGGCAGCTAACGTTGATCCAAATGGTTCAATTGCAGACCAAATAAAGTCAAATGCAACCATTGCAAGAAATCATTTAAATGACGACGGTTATCCTGCCGCTATGTATGATTATATAAAACAAAAATATGATCTAGGCTTTACATGGGAACAAGCTAGAGACAGTTTATACCAGCGCTATCAAGTTAAGCAATTGGATGGATACGAATTTACCTCAAGAGGAATGTATTGTAATGGATGTTTTGCTGCTGGAATCAATTTTGGTGCAAGTTTGGTTAGCCTTTTTTATGGTAATGGCGATTTACTAGAAACTATAAAAATAGGAACATTAGCGGGATGGGATTCTGACAATCCAACAGCAACTTGGGGCGGAATGCTTGGTTTTATTCTTGGTAATGAAGGGGTTGAAAAAGAATTTGATCGTACATTTTCTTCAGTTTTTCACATTCACAGAACAAGGCAAGGTTTTGAAAATAATGGATTTGATAATTTCAATGATATGGCTTTAAAGGGGGTATTAATTACTGATTTAGTGGTCCAAAATCATCTAAATGGTGGCATTGATTTAGAAAATAATCTTTGGTATGTCCCTTAATCTTTAAATAGGTATAATCTGTATTAAGATTATACCTATTTGAAAAATCACCATGTGAATGACGAAATCTTACAGTATTTTTTTGATTTTCTTTTGGTTTTCTTTTGTCACTTGTAATGAAAATGAAACAGAGTTAAAACCGTACGGAATAAGAGGAGAGGTTACTGGCTATTGGTCGGTTCTATCTCTCAATGATACACTAGAAGTGTATATAAACTATGAAAATAATATCCATCTTGGTGATACTACAATTGATAAAACTTTAATTCCAGAAGCCTACTATTCCTCCTTTCAAGTATGGCTAGATTCTAAGTATGCTAGAGATTCTAGCCATGTATATTATCCAATAAACATTGAATGTGAAGTGATTAATACCACCAATCTTTGTTTTAGCACCAAGTATATTGTCGAAAAAGCTGAACCTTCAACATTTAGATATTTAGGGAATGGATATGGAACTGATGGAAATGAACTATTCCTAAATGGCGAAATAATAGAAGGAAATAATGGAGAAGATTTTTAAATCAACATATCAAACTTATCCATTCAAATTGTTATTTATAGAAGCATTAAATACACTATGGACGTCCCCTGGTAAGCGTATCATTATGTTGTAACATATCTCATAGTAATGAGTATGTTTGTTGTTAAAATGAATAACATAGTTACTTAACATTCCATTAAATCTATCATGATTTATTAATTTAAAGGGTATTGATGTCAAATTCACTTCAACCTTCACTTAACAAAGAGCGCATACAATCACTAGATATTCTTAGAGGAATTGCCGTTTTAGGCATTCTTATTATGAATATACAAAGCTTTGCTATGCCAGGTTCAGCATACATCAATCCATCATCATATGGAAATCTCGAAGGAGTTAATTACTGGGTATGGGTTGTTAGTCATATTTTTGCAGATCAAAAATTCATGACTATTTTCTCAGTCTTATTTGGTGCTGGTGTCATTTTAGTTTCTGATAAAGTAGAAAAGCGAGGGTTAAAACCTTCTATTTATCATTATAAAAGAACGTTTTGGCTATTCCTAATTGGATTAATCCATGCCTACGTTATATGGTATGGTGATATTTTGATGACTTATGCCATTTGTTCCTGTTTTGTATATTTCTTTAGAAAATTATCACCGCTTAAACTTTTAATTTTTGGATTACTAATTTTATCTATTCATTCAATCATCTATTTATTTTTTGGCTACAGCTTAGAATTTATGCCAGAAGAATCCTTAAAAGAATTAAAATATAGTTTTTGGAATCCTAATTCTGAATCAATAACTAATGAAATTAATGCTATTACTGGCTCTTTATCGGAACAGTTGAGCTACAATATTGAAGCAGCTTTAGGTTTACAAATATTTGGTTCCTTGATGCAAATGTTTTGGAGAGCATGTGGCTTAATGCTGATAGGTATGGCGTTATTTAAGTGGGATATTTTAACAGCAGCAAAAAATGAACTCTTTTACAAGAAAGGATTGATTGGTGGGTTTTTATTTGGGATACCTCTTGTAATTTGGGGGGTAGTGCAAAATTTTAACGCAGACTGGAACTTAGAATACTCTATGTTCTTAGGCTCACAATTTAACTATTATGGAAGTCTAGGATTAAGCTTTGGCTATATTTGTGCAATTATGTTATTTGCTAAATCAAAGCAACTTGGAAACCTAAAGATAAGATTCGCTTCAATTGGTCGAATGGCATTAACCAATTATATTTCACAATCAATTATTGGGGTAGCCATATTTTATGGAATAGGTTTCGGAATATTTGGTCAGCTAGAACGCTATGAACAACTGGGGATTGTTTTAGGAATCTGGGTGATTCAATTTAGTTGGTCAAAACCTTGGTTAGAAAATTTCAAATTTGGACCATTAGAGTGGATTTGGCGATCATTAACGTATGGAAAGATGCAGAAAATGAGATAATAAGCACTAATGGATATTTTCTAGAAAAAAATGTGTATAGAATTCGGCCCAATGTTCAGTTGATGTTTCGTCACTATAGTCTAAATCAGCAGCTACTAATAAATATACCAACTCCGATACAGTTATATCAAGATCTATAATTTCTCTAGTTTTTTCTTGCATGTATTTGGCATACCAGATAGGCCATTCTAAATCTTCACCATTTGATTCTTTAAACGCTTGTTGATGTGCATTAGTGGTTTCTTTAAATAATGCAATCATTTCTTTCCTATGTTCTTTATTGAATATAATAGTGGTAGGTTTAAAGACTTCTGATATATATGAATTGATATCCATATCTAGTTTAATAATGGCTTAAAGATACGCGTTGAAATTTTTACTTATTCATTGAAACGAGGAATTCCTCATTGTTCCGTGTGCCTTTGATTTTCTCTAGTAAAAATTCTGCAGCTTCAAAAGAATTCATATTTGTCATATAACGACGAAGTAATACTACTTTTTCACGTTCTGCATCACTAACAAGCAGCTCTTCCCTTCTAGTTCCACTTCTAAAAACATCAATTGCTGGGAAAATACGGCGATCTGAAATTCGGCGATCTAAAACAATTTCACTATTTCCTGTTCCTTTAAATTCCTCAAAAATTACATCATCCATTCTAGAGCCTGTATCAACCAAAGCCGTTGCAATAATTGTCAGTGAGCCTCCACCTTCAATATTTCGGGCAGAGCTAAACTGTTGCCTAGGAATTTTTAACGCTTCAGAATCTACCCCTCCAGTCATAGTTCTTCCTTTATTACCTGCGCACACATTATACGCTCTTGCGAGTCGAGTAATAGAATCTAGTAAAATGAGCACATCATGACCACTTTCAACTAATCGTTTTGCTTTTTCAAAAACAATTTCAGCTAATCCAATATGATTTTCAGGTTTCTCATCAAAGGTAGAAGCTACAACTTCTGCTCCTTCCACTGTTCGCTCCATCTCAGTTACTTCTTCTGGGCGTTCATCAACCAATACGATTAGTATTTTAGCCTCAGGGTGATTTTTAGAAACAGCATTTGCAATATTTCTAAGAATAGTAGTTTTACCCGTTTTTGGTTGAGCAACAATAAGTTGGCGTTGACCTTTCCCAACTGGTGCAAACATATCAATGAATCGTGTTGTGTATTCACTTGCAGAATATTCTAATTTATATCGATTATCTGGATGAATGGGGAGCATATCGTCGAAGATACCACGATTGTCCATATCCGTGGGGATACGACCATTTACACCTTCAACTCTAAGTAAAGCAAAATATCTCTCTCCTACTTTTGGTGGTCGGATAATTCCGATTACACAATCTCCCTGTCGAAGTCTAAAACGCTTTATTTGTGATGGTGAAACATAAATGTCATCTGGAGAAGCTTTATAACTGTAGTTTACAGAACGTAAGAATCCATATCCATCGGGTAAAATCTCAAGTGTACCTTCGTTCACTAAATATGGCCCTAATTGTGGAATTAATTCATCCAATCGCTCCTGTAGTGTAGGTTTATTGGATACAGGTAGTTGATCATGCTCATGATTTCTCTTTCTTTGATTCTGGTTCTGATTCTTATTGTTTCTTTGCCTTTGGTCTTTTCCATTCTTTTGCTCTTTCTTTTCTTTAGGCTCTTCTTTTTTATAAGAAACAATATGCGATGACCCACCATAGGTGGTTAGCTCATCTTCCTTTTGTGAGGTTTTACCTTTTTCTTCAACAAAATCTTCATTTGGTTCAGTATGAAGAACTACTTCTTCAATATTTACCTTTTGAGCTTTTCTTCTTGGCTTCTTTTTTGGCCTATCTTTTTTTTGTTCCTCATCCGATGGAGAATCAGAAGACTTATACTTTTCACGAATTTGATCTATAAGATCATTTTTACGTACACCAGTTACACGTTTTATTCCAATTGATTTAGCTATCACTTGGAGTTCGCTTAATTTCTTCTTTTCAATGAATTCCAGCTCTTTCGCAGAAATACTTGCGTTCTGTTTATCTGACATAAATATGGTTGCTATTGCAAAAAATGATCTTACTGTATTTGGGGTGAGTACTTTATTTTTTTATTACAGCACTCTATCAGGTAAGGATTTAAGTGAATTATCCTGATTAGTGAAAATGAGTCATCCACCGTTTTACGATTGGGTAAAAATAAAAACTTCCAGCAAAAATTACTACTTCCAGCTTCATTTCTTGTAATATTCTTTTAAATGATGATTCCTTAATGGGTTTAACATTAAGAAAAGTACTTATATCCATTAATTTTGCAGCTCTACCCTGTTGCTGTTCATAAAAATAAAGGTTTTCAAAGCCCTTAAAAGGATGCATAGTCCCTAATGAAATTTTATCTTTCATGAATGAGAGAATAAAATTAATCTTGCAGTCATGAAACCTATTCATAGCATTCATTAATGATGTAATCGCATCTGCATTATGTGCCCCTGTAAAATACCAATCACGATCAGCGAGAAGTTTTTCAAACCTAGCTGGAACGCCAGGAAATGTTTCTATTACTTTTCTAAAAAGCTCATCATTTACTGGAAACTTGCTATCTAATGCATCAATAATCGATTTAACAGTCGCAATATTTGATGCATTAATGGGTTCAATAAAATTTGTCTGTATTGGTTTGCCTGAAAACTTTAGATATACCTCTCCTTTGTTAAATGTTGCATTATAATTAGAAGAATATATGATTTCAGAGTGCCTCTGATAAGCTATTTCAACTATTTCCTGTAATTCTAATCCCTCAATATTGCCAAGTATAAGAGGTATACCCTTCTTAATTATTCCAGATTTTTCTACAGCAATCTCATTTTTAGTTGATCCTAAAATTGCCTGATGATCGAGTCCAATACTTGTAATGACAGTACATTCTGGGATAATGATGTTGGTTGAATCTAATCGTCCACCTAGACCAGCTTCTATAATTGCGATATCTACCTGTGCATCAGCAAAAGCCCAAAATGCTAACGCAGTGCTTAGTTCAAAATAAGTAAGTGGAATTTTTTTTAACTGTATTTCAAATGTTTGGAAGAATTCCAACAATTTATAATCACTAATATCTTTCCCTGAAATTTTAACTCTTTCATTATATTTCAATAGATGCGGAGATGTAAAAGCTCCAGTTGTATATCCATTTTCTCTATAAATAGCCTCTAATAGAAGTGTAACCGTTCCTTTACCATTTGTACCAGCAATATGAATAGTTTTTATCTGTTCTTGGGGATTACCAATAGTTGAACAAAAGCTTCTTATATTTTCTATACCAAAATTTGATGCGGATGCTCCTACTTTCGAAAACATAGGTAGCTGTTCTAAGAAATGCCATACGTCCTCAATTGACTTAAATTTTTTCATTTTTTTAGCATTCTATTTTTCTCAACTTCGAAAAGGGAATAAATTATTGCTATTACATTGTGTTTACTACTAAATATTGTATCATCGATACTCTCAACTGATCGAATTTCTGAAATGGAATTAGTAGTAAATGCAAAATCTGCATTCATTATATCATCAACAGTATATTGTCCGAATTTTAGGGTATATCGATTATTCTTAAGCATATTAATAATCAAGTTTCTAGTGAAGCCTGGAAGAAGATCACAATCTAAAGAAGGGGTATACATTGAATCACCTTTTCCCCAAAATATATTTGAATTGGTTGTTTCACTTATGTAACCGTTAACCGTAAGCATCAATGCATCTTCAGCATTTTTTTTTATTGCTTCTTGTGCTGCGATTATATAGTTAATTCCATTTGATAGTTTAACCCTTCGATTTAAAGTATTAGTAGGAATTGCAGGAGTTTCCGCAATAATTAACTGTACTGGTTTTGATTTATGGTTTAATATTTCTTGTGAAGTGATAACCCAATTACATCCCGAATTCTCTGTTTTGTATCCACGTTTTCCTTTTCTCCAACACTGAAATCGTATAATTACCTGTTTTTCGGTATGTTGATTCGCTTCAATCAGTTCTATTACATGATTATAAAATTGATGTAGCGTTAATTTAATATCTATCTTGAGATATAAAGCAGCCTCACATAAACGTTTGAAATTTTTTTCTATATGAAGAAATCTTCCTGAATATCCTTTAAACGTTTCAAAGCATCCATCTCCATACATTATCCCGCGGTTTAAAGGTGATATTTTTACCTCTTTTTCTTGTAAGATGCTTCCATTGAAACATACAAATTCAATCATATTCGAATAGTTCTTTAAGTTGTTCAACATCCCCTTTTTTATAACCAACAAAAGAATGTAAGAACTTACCCTCTTCATCTAAAACAAAATAACTTGGTATTCCAGGAACTTTTAAATCATTATACATTTTTGTTCCATCTATAAATATAAAATCATGATTTGGCATTATTAGCTCTGCTGTTTCGGTGGCATCTTTCACCACAGCACCAACAACTTTATAATTTTCATTACTAGCAAAAAGATCAATATCTGCCATTAAATCGGCAGAACGGTCGGACCAAGATGCCCAAAATAAAATGATTAATTTATCTCCAACTAATTCAGATAGGCTAATACTGTCATCACTGAGTACATAAGGGTGAAAATCTGTAGTCAGAGATTTAGAATGATTCACATTATCACGGAAATTTTCTTCCTGCTCTAATTTGAATTCAAAAGAAGCATAAACGATGAATATCATAGTTATAATAGCTCCTATTCCCATGAAGGGGATAAAATACTTTTGATCAAGTTTCATACTCAAAATTACGAATCTTAATGCAAAGGTGAGTATTACTTTTTCAGAATGATAGCTGTTAATGGATCTATCACAATACCTTCACTCGTTATTAAAAATCCATTTGGGTTTGAAACAGCTGTAGTACCGGATTCATCTGCATCAACAATGACAATTCCTGAACTTAAATTCTCATTCATTCGAAGAGTTCTCTGTTTAGAATCTGCGTTAATAAAAATTAGAAATTCTTCTCCTTTTGTTGAACTAGCTGAATACGCAATCAATAAATCTTGTGCCAGAATATCTGGACTTTGAATTAAACGAACATGTTCTAAAATATCTGTTTCTGTTGCATGCCTAAAAGCGTCTGTGGATTTACGAAGTTTGATTAACCCCTTAGTGTATTCCATCGTTGTTTTATGAATTCCATCTTCTAATACTTTATCCCAATCGAACATATTAACGGCATCTGATGCATCATATGAATTTTCAATGAAATACGGATTTTCAAATCCTTCCGAAAAGGTAAAATCAGATATAGGCTTAGATTCGGATTTCCACTGTTTTGTACGTCCGTATTCTTGTCCTGCATGTAGAAAGGTAACACCTTGACTTGTAAGTAACATTGTATTCCCTAGACGTATTCTTTTTTGAATTTCTTCCTCTTGAGAAGCAGGATCTAAATGGGCTGAATGTGCAATTACATCATGAAGGGTTAGATTATCATGAGCTGCAATATATTGAAGTATATCACCTGGATCATCTTCTGTTATATTACTTGGTTTGGCTATAATATTATTAAAAATTGTCTCGATAGATCTTGCTCCACCTGTAATAAACCGAGCTTCCCCTTCTGATCCATAACCTGACTTTAGCTCATTTCTTATTTCGTCAGAAAAACACGCTATGCTATTAGTTTGATTCATCCAATCTTGATCAGCAGGGATTGCAATCTCTCCTTCATCACCAGCCCATGTCCTCCAGCATTCGCCTACCATATGTACATTTGGATTAATATCGATTGATTGATCCCAAATCATCTGTATAGTTTCTCCATCCAAATCCCCCATAAGATCAAATCTAAAGCCATCAACTTTATATACATTCAGCCAGAATAGTATTGAATCAATTACTAATTTTCTTGACATTGCATGAGTAGTTCCTATTCGACCACCCCCATAGCTTTGTTTCGCTTCACCTATTGCATCCATAAAATGATAATAACCTGGAACAATATCCTCTAGTATACCCAATGAAGCTGTGTGATTGTAAACAACGTCAAGTGTTACACCAAGACCATGTGAATGAATTGCATCAATTAATTCTTTCAACTCCTTAATTCGGAGTTCGGGATCGGTTGGATCTATTGAATACATTCCTTCTGGAGAAAAGTATCCATGAGGATCATACCCCCAATTGTAGTTTACTCGTGTAGCATATTCTAGTTCTCGATCTTTTGCTTTTTCTTCATTTCCATGAGCATAACTCATTACTGGTAATAATTGAATATGTGTAATGCCTAACTTTTTAATATAATCTATTCGTTCTGTGAATGCCTTGTATGTACCAAACTGTGCATTAGTTGTTATATCTGGATCGGAAGTAAAATCTCGAACATGAATTTCATAGATTATTGCATCTTCACGTTTCTCAAATCCTTTGATATCCGCATAATCTAATTTAGGCCCGATGTTAGACGGATCGAGTATTGCCGCTTTTCCAACAATTACACCATCAGAGTTATCAATTCCTTTAGAATATGCATATGGATCTAAAATAATTTTCGTCTCTCCATAATTTGTTACCGCATATTGATAGAATTTACCAAAAAAATCCCCCTCTATTTCTGTGCTCCATACCCCTTTAACTCCCAGTGTTAATTCTTTTTGAAAAGAAACATCTTCATCTAAAGCATCATCAAAAACTAACAAAGTAACAGAAGTTGCTAATGGTGCCCATAGTTTGAACTCTGTAGCGTTTGATGTATATGTTATTCCAAGTTTTCCTTGGTATGTATATAAAGCATCGATAGCTTTCCAGTGAACTTGTACCTGACGCTTCTTTGCCCCAATTTGAACCTCATAACGTTTGGTATAATCAAGTGGATTATTGGTAATAATAGAATATCGATTTTTGCCTTTTGGAAATACTAAACTGGATCGAATGACTTTTCCATCATCTATATAAGAAACATCTGTTACATCAACTTCTTGACTAACTACCACTTCTATTTCATTTTGAGAAATAATAAAAGCCGAAACAATTTCTAACGTAATCTTTGAATGATCAGCACTTGGTTTTGATGTATTACTTAAAAAAAGCACTAGAGTAAGAATGAGTGCTTTATTAAAAAATAATTTCATGGTTATTGATTTAGAAATTAATATACCAATTATGCCACTTGTACATCTTCTTCACCTTTATCTTCTACTCTTAAGCAATATAGTCCAGCAACTATTAGAGACACCCCGCCAATTACTAAAATTTTTATGGTTTCACCATCGAAAAATGTGGTAAGAATAAATCCAAGTATAGATGCAGCTAGAATTTGAGGAATTACTATAAAGAAATTAAATACCCCCATATAATACCCCATTTTTTCTGATGGTATCGACCCAGAAAGTATTGCATAAGGCATGGAAAGAATACTTGCCCATGCAATTCCAACTCCAACCATACTGAACCAAAGCATATTTGGGTTTTGAATGAAATAAATTGATATTAATCCAGCTGCACCGCAAAAAAGGGCCAACATATGAGTAATTTTACGTTTTGTCTTTCTTGCAACCCAGGGAATGAATATTGCTGCAATAGCTGCAATTCCATTATAACCCCCAAATAAATTACTAACCATATCTGCACCTTGGTTATACAAAAGCGATGTAGTATCTGATGTCCCATAAATATGAGATGTAACAGCAGAAGTGGTATAAATCCACATAGAAAATAGTGCAAACCAAGTAAAGAATTGTACAAATGCCAGCTGTACCATGGTCTTTGGCATAGAATTGAAATCTTTTACAATATGGACTAGTGCTGTTTTTGTCTTTCCTTTTTTTGTTAATGAAGCCCCAAAAAAATGTATGATACCGAAGAATATTAAACCTCCTCCTAGCACATGTAATTGTGGGTCAATTCCTGTAATTGCTACATAAGCAGAGAAAAATCCTCCAACGGTTAAGCCTATAAGACCTAGTTTATTGAATTTTTGGATATAAAAATTCTCCTCATTTTTATCCATTGCCGAAACGTCATGATCTGTATTTTCTTCTGGTGGATATTCTTCAGTGAATACCACTGTCCATATTACGGTAATAAAATACATAGCTGCACCTATGTAGAATGAAAACTTTACAGATGGAGGAATAACCCCTTCTGGTGCGGTATTTGGAATATTCAACCAATTAGCAAAAATCCATGGAAGAAAAGATGCTACTAATGCTCCAATTCCAATAAAAAAACTTTGCATCGCGAATCCAGCAGTTCTTTGATCATCGGGTAATAAATCACCAACGAAGGCTCTAAAAGGCTCCATTGTAACATTTATGGATGCATCCATTATCCATAGTACACCTACTGCTATCCATAATGCTGCTGAGTTTGGCATCATTACAAGAGATAAAGCTCCAATAATAGCTCCAATCGTAAAATAAGGCCTTCTTCTTCCCCATTTTGGTATCCATGTTCTATCAGAGTAATATCCGATTATTGGTTGTACAATAAGTCCGGTAACTGGTGCTGCTAGCCAGTAAATCGCAAGGCTTGATACATCGGCGCCTAATGTTTCAAAAATTCTACTCGTATTTGCATTTTGAAGAGCAAAACCCATTTGAATGCCTAGAAACCCAAAACTCATATTCCAAATCTGAAAAAAATTAAGTTTAGGTTTTTTTGTTATTAGTTCCGCCATACGAATATAAGTTATATGATTTGGTAAATTATACTTCTGGTTACTTAAAACTTATTTAAGTAACATCATTTTTTGGGTTAGCACCTTATTCTTTGCTGTAAATTTGAGAATATAAACCCCACTACTTAAACCACTAGCATCAAAACGTGTGGTATAAGATCCTATAGTTTTATTTTCATTAACCAGAGTTGCTACTTTCTGACCCAATAAACTATATACTTCTAACAACACAGTTCCAGGGCTTGACACTTCGTATTCAATATTAGTGGTAGGATTAAATGGATTCGGATAATTTTGATGTAGTTTAAAACTGGATATTATTTTTTGATTTTCAGGTGAAACTGAAGTTATGATATCAAATTGTTTTGTGGTAAACAGTTTATAGTCTCCCGGCTCTAAAGTTATTTGCATATTGTTATCAACTATTTCAATACTTGTACCCTCAAAAAAGTCATACCAGGTACCAGAGGTTGTGAATTCCAAATTCACAGTACTAGCGTTTACTCCAAAATTTCCTACAGTTACAATATCTGTATCTGCGTGTGAATGCCTAAAATATTTTATTGGATTGTCTAAAGAATGAAAAGAATCATCTGGTCGAGTAAATGCCTCACTTTGATTACGTAAGTTGATTAATTGAGACCATACTGTATAAACATCTCTTCGGTCAGGGTCACTAAAATAGTCCCACCGTATTGGCTTTTTATCTGTTCTTCCAGGATCACTTGATCTACAATCTCCATCAGTTCCATCCGGTTTCAAACATTGCTCCCCATTATCTCCATATCCATATCCAAGTTCACCAAACTGCCATATCATTTTTGGACCAGGCAGAGTAAAGAAAAATACTCCCACAAGCTTTTGGCGATCTAGAGCTGTGCTTAAATCTCTAATATTGTAATCACCACTTGAGTTGCCATATTTTCTATTTTTAAACATCATCCATTGTTCGTCATGGCTTTCCATATAACCTACCAAGTGGTTAGACTCAAAACCTCTAGATGAAGAAAGTATGCCAGTCAAATTCGAACTATACCCCATTGATGCTTCCATATAATCATAATTTCCATTACCCCATAACATCATCCCTTCATCGGCTAGAACTTTTTCTTCACTGTTAGCGGCAAAATGTTCAAGGATTACGTAAGCATCGTGATTAATACTAACTATGTGATTATAATAATCAAACCAAATATTAATTCTTGATTGATCATAACCACTCCATGCTCCAACATCATTAGGATTATTTTTTTGGGTAAAACCTTTACTTAAATCGAATCTAAATCCATCAATTTTGTATTCTTTCAACCAATATTCCATTACTCTTTTTGAATAATTTCGAGTTATTGGACTTTCATGATTAAAATCATATCCTACATTAAATGGATGTCTCGCTGCGGTATTAAAATAAGGATTTTGTGATGTTGGGTTTCCATAATCTCCTTGATTCCAAAGTCTCACCAAAGGATTTTGTCCAAATGCATGGTTTAGTACCACATCAATTATAATAGCAATACCTTTTTTATGGGCTTCATCAACAAATCTTTTGAATTCCCTAGGCGACCCATAATATTTATCAAGTGCTAAATGAAAAGATGGATTATAACCCCAACTTTCATTGCCTTCAAACTCACTTACTGGCATTAATTCAATAGCATTAATTCCTAAATCTTCTAAATAATTAAGTGTATCTATTAATGTTGAATAACTATGGTCTTCAATAAAATCTCTTAGTAGCAGTTCATAAATAACGAGTTTATCAGAATCAGGAGCATTAAAATTTTCAATTTCCCAATCAAATTTTTCTTTCCCAGGTGTCAGAACTGTTACACTGTAATTAGTTAAACCGTTTGGATAAGGTTTTAAATTTGGAAAAACGTTTTCATTTATATATTGATCATCAAACTCGTTCAATACCAATTCTGAATATGGATCTGCAATAAGTATTTCTCTGTCAACCAAATATTGCATTCCATATTCCACATCCGAGGATAAGTTATCAATGTTTAACCAAAACCAAATACTATCAGCAGCTACTGAATCACGATACATTTTGTAGTCTAAATCAATAGCCCAGCCAGTAAAATCTCCAATAACGTATACATTGTCTTTATAAGGTGCGAATAGCGACAATGTAACGGAAGTACCATCATCCCCATATGTAATCCCATCTCTTAAGCCTTTGGGTCGGGGTTGGTCATAGTTTTCAGAATTTTCAATAAATGTAAAACTAAGAGAATCGATCCTTGTTTTACCAGAATTAGTCACTGCTTTTAACTTAATTTCATTTAGCCCAGTAACAAGATCAAATTTACTGATGTCTTTCTCATAAAATAATTGTCTTGTTTTATCATAATTGTTTACGAAATTACCAATTAAGGTATCATTTATGAATATTTCTGAAGCAAAAACATCGATTGAATCACTATCTATTGATGCAACGGTAGTCCAGAATTCATAATCAGCATCTACTATTCCATTATTTGGTCCCATTTGAAAAATTATAGGATAAGTTACTTCTAAAAATGAGTCATTATTGGAACCAACAACGGAGTTGTTTAAAGGATCACTAAACCAATTCCAATCACTTCCATTGTTGTTGTATTGTTCATGAAATTTATAGGCATATCCAGATTTTCCATTTTTTGTTGCCTTCCCTCCTCCAACAACTAATGGTATCATCTTATACCAAAAATCATTTTCGTTATCTTTGATCATCAAAGATTCATCATTTACATCAATTCGCCCACTATTATTATTTCCCCAATTATTAAATTCTCCTGGCAAAAATGTTCTTAATGCTCCATCAGAAGCACTGTAACGAAAAGTTACATTTATAACTTCTTGAGCAGTTAAAGAAGAGGGATTAAAAAAACTAAATTGTACTAGAACAGTGATTAAGAATAGATATTTCATATAAGATTTGTATCCGTAGAAGTTCTTAGTATTAATTCTGGTGAATAGATGGTTTGTGAAATTGCTTTTTCTTTGTTCTTTAATCTTTCGACAAGATTTTGAGTGGCGAAAAAACCCATATCTCTCATGGGTTGGCGTATGGTTGAAAGTCCGATATATTCGGATAGCTCGATATCATCGTAACCAATAATTGGGATATATTTTCCAGTGTCCTTCATTGCTTTTAAAGCACCAACAGCTTGAATATCTGATGCACTAAAACAGGCATCTGGCGGATTATCCATTGCTAACATCTTACACATAGCTTCATATCCACCTTTTTCGGTAAATCCGTCTCTATAAAACGATGTGCCAGCAACTACATAGTTTATATCAAACTCTATACCTCCTTCTTCAAGCGCCTTTTGATATCCAATTAATCTATCTCGTATTGGTTTAGAAGTTTGCAGAGCAGAGAGCATAGCGATTTTCCTAAATCCCCTGTCTATTAGATTTTTTGTTGCCCTATATGCCCCTTCAAAATTATCAACAGAAACTGAGTCAAACCCCTCGTGATGCTCATCGATCAACGTTATAGGAGCTTTAAATCTTTTTAATTTTTCCCACTGGTTATCATTTAAATGGATTGATATAAATAAATATCCTTCTGCCCATCTTCGTTTAAGAACATGTTCTACTTCCTCAAAAAGATGATCACCAGCTGTCACATTAAAGATGGTAAGTTCATAAGCGAGTTCCGTAAGCTTATCTTGAATCCCCCCTAATACCTCCATGAAAAAGTAATTTGAAATCACAGGTACTACAGCCATAATCGTATTACTCTTTTGACTTGCAAGACCTTGAGCGTAAGCTTGAGGATGGTATCCTACTGCATTAGCAACCTTTAATACCTTTTTTCGAGTTGCATCAGAAACACTATTACTCTGATTAAATACTCGAGATACAGTAGCAATGCTAACACCAGCTTTATTCGCGATATCATAAATAGTAGAGGCCATCAGAAGAATATTAAAATACGCAGATACCCGTCAGAGTATCTGCGAAAAAATTATAAATCATATTATTTAATAAGCATCATTCTTTTTGTGCTTACATAGCTACCTGCTTCAATTCGGTAAATATACATGCCTGAAGAAAGAGCAGAGGCATCAAATGCTACTGTATGAGTCCCAGCAGTCATGGCTTTATTGTTTATAAGAGAAGCCACTTCCTGTCCTAATACATTATAAACCTTTAAGCTTACGTTAGCTGCATTTGGCATATTGAAGCTAATATTGGTTGAAGGATTAAATGGATTTGGATAATTTTGCATTAATGTAAATACCTCGGGGTTAGTTGGCTCTTCATCCAATGATGTAGCAAGTGAAGCGTAATCAGGTTGAACATCAAAATCTAAATCTGAGCTAGCCCATTTTACTGTTTCCATAGTATAAGTTTCTGGCCATTCTGACTGGAAAACTTCACCTAAGAAAGGATCATCACCAAGATTCTTAACCGATAAAGGCTGTATGAATTGATAATATCTACGACCAGCTGAAAACCCACCTCCATTAACTACCATACTTGCATAATCACTGAAAGGCTCACCATATCGTACAACGTAACCAAAATCGTTCAAGTTACCTGTTGTAAGATCTAAATCGAGTGTTACCTCATAAAGGTTTGGTTCTCCATCAACCGCAGTATAACGTAGGAATTCAATATCATCTGCATTTCCAGTTGCTACAGCATCTTCAAAGAACCCACCGCCAGAACGGAAGCCATTCAAGATGGCTGTAAATCTAGATTCTAACTGTAAATAAAGTGAATCTACACCAGGTCTAAATGGTACATCTGCACTTAAGGCATCCGTCATATCAATTCTGAAAGTTACGGAAGCAGTTCCATTTGGAGTATTTGCGGATTGAATTACAGCGCCGGTATTCACATCATTAAAATATTGATATCCAGTACTTTGAGTTGTACCATCTGTAAAATCAAAGAATCTATCTGCTCCTCCAGTGGTAACAGGTTCTTCATATCCGAAATTTTCATCTCTATCTACTGCTTTGATATAATTTGGTGAAGTACTGTCAGTTCTTGATGCATCATATTCGATATAGTATTTATATTTAAAAGAAGAACCTACTGCCTTTGTAAATTCTTGGGTAAGTCTCCAAACCACATCTTGATCATCAAATGTTGCTGTATTGAATGCATTGGTTCCCCAATCTAATGGAGTTTCCCCTCTTACAACTACTTTATCACCAACTCCAGAATCGAAGAAATCAAGTATTTGCAGTACAGAGGTACTAACTTCAAATGTAATATCAGCAGTTACAATTTGAGCATCTGTTGGCGGTTTATTTTGCATATTCGACCAATGAATTGTTGAATCGCTAGTTGGAATATCAACAAAACGATCGCTTCCATTATCATCATCCCATACCGTACCTGCACCAGTTTCAAGTACAAATTTATAAGGTAAACTACCTAAGGTATCTGCAGCTTCTTGGTCAACTAATACAGTACCAGAATAGAATAAATTATTATCTGTTATTGGTGTTCCATCAGCAGCAACTCTATTCTCTTGTTGCAGATAAATCTCAGAAGAACCCCAATTATCTGGGTTTTTAAAGACTTGTGGATTACCACGTAATCCAACTTTATCAACAGCTGGGTCGAATGATCCATCCTGTACAAATGCACCAACATTCACACGAAACATTAATGTAACACTATCTGCATTACTTTCGAATGGTGGTGTTTCAGATTCTGCCCATAAGGTTACAGCGGTATCTGAAGTTGCAGTAAAAGAGCGAGGGTTTCTACTACCATTACTTATTTCCCAGCCACCATCACCATTGTTCATTCCGGTATCGGAATCGTAACCTGACCAAACTTTAAAAAATAGTTCATCTCCATCTAATAAATAGGTATCTAATTCCCAATAATCGCCACCTACATTATTTGCTATAAATGTTGAACTAGAATTCCAATCTATAACTTGCCCACCAAAATATGGTCCAGTAGATCCACCGATTGCACCTCTAAAAGAAATGAAATGGTCTTCCATCACAGTATCTGGATGGGTAGCTGTATTAATGGTAAATTCAACTTTATATGCATTACGAATATCGCCATCATAGAATGGGAAAATTTGTGGAGAATTATATGCTCCTAAATTACCGGTTAATTCAAATTTAGAAGCAGGGGCTGGTGCGCCATCATAGAATGATTCATCTCTATCAATTCTTACAATAAAGGTTGAATCACCTGAAGTAACATCAACACTTACACCTGAGCTTGTTTGTGCGTCTGCTGGCCAAGTTTCACCATCAGCAAGTTCAACAGGTTCTATTATTGTTACTCTCATTCCTTGATACTCACTATCAACTGTCACATCTGCAATAGAGATCATTGTGGGATCAGGAAGGTCATTTCCAGAACTTAGTATTGTATAACTCCCATCGGCAGTTTGTATTTGCTGTAATCCATTGAAAGATGTTCTTGTACCAGTAACACTTACTTTATCGCCAGAACTAAATGGTGACGTTCCATTTTGGTTGTTACCTGCAACATCACCAGATGGTATTCGGATTGCTATACCTGCTGTCTCATCTTGGATGTAAAAATCATTGGAAGAAAACCCAAAATCAGGGGTAGTTAATATACCTTCAACAGTTACTTCAGTATCTTCAGCAGCAGCACGTGCTTCTGCTATAGTAATGGAGCCATTTTCTCCTGTCCCAAACGTTATGTGATCGAAATAAATGACATTTGTATCGGTTCTCGCAACAAAATCAGGAAAAACTACTAATCCTGTAAAATCGTCTGCAAAATTCGACTGACTCGAAAAATCAAATGTCAGTTCTTCCCATGCATTTGTAACCGTATTAGCTACTTTTATCTCACCATTTGATGCTGCACTTGCAGTTTCAAATTTTAGACCAACATCACTAATAACTGATTTCCAAACCCATATTTTCACTATGCTATTTGAGGAATCAAACTTGAATGGTGTAATATCTTTGGATATTGTACCTGCCCATGGTTGTCCTTCTGGAACCACAGTAATTTTAGCAACTTTTGCTGATGTATTGCCAGATGCATCGGGATTATCGATAACTTCTAACGCTGGATTTGATCCGTTTTCAAAAACTTCCCAAGTCCAATCAGCACCATTGCCACCTTCTTCAAAATCTACAGGAGTTGTTTGTGCAACCACCATTGTAGATAATGCAAAGAATGCAAAAGTTAAGATTGTAGATTTATTCATATGTATTATTTGGTTAGTGTTTAGGTTAAAAAAATATTTGTAAACTCACTCTATTTACCGAGCTTAAGTATTCGTACGATTCAAAGGAATAGCCAAATTTTAGGGTCATACTATTTCTATTAAACCCCCTATTAATTCCTACTCCAAAATTATATTGTTGCACCCTATCTTCCATACCTAGGTAGGGAATACCTGCCCTAATAAGAAATAGATCCTTTAAAAAACTAATTTCTGTTCCAATACTCAAGCTTTGAACATTATCAGATGGATTATTTCCGTCGATTGATAAGGTAGCCCTGAAATCTTCGGTCTTATAAACTTCACCAGCAAAACCTACCTTCAAATTAATAGGTAGACTGAAAGCATCGGTAGCTAATTTTGAATCTGATATATAATTTCCATCTATATCGTCTGCGATATCTACAGGGACAATTAATCCATCTCCATCGAGCTGAGATTCAGTACCAACATTAGTAATACTAACACCAAAACGAATGTCTTTGAATGGTAATCTGTATATGGTTCCAATATCAAAAGCAAAAGCAGTAGCAGAAGTCTCTGCGATTTTTTCGTGAACAAACTTTAGGCTTCCACCTAGTCTAAAACCATCAAAAAGATACTGTGCATAGCTTACACCTCCAGAAAGCATATACGCACTGAAAGTACGACCAGTACCTTCAGGTGCGTCATAGGTGGTTTCATCAAATTCACCCATTGTTAACGCTATAGCATTAATTCCAATTACTCCTTTTTCAGTTGGAACTGCCACACCAAAATAATTATGGTTGATATCTACAAACCAGTCTGCATATTCAATGATAAGCTCCGTTTTTGTTACGTCAGCTAAACCAGCTGGATTCCAAAACATTGATGTCGCATCATTAACATGTGCCACTACCGCACCTCCCATACCCGAACCTTGTGCCCCAACAGGTATTTGAAGAAAAGATCCGGCACTCGTTCCTGTTTTGCTAATCGATTGCGCATAGATTGTGCTGGAGTTGAATAAAACCAGTACAAAAATAAATGTTAAAATTATTCGAACGTTCATCATAGTTTTATTTGATAACAGCAAATTTTCCTGTTTTTTGACCAACTTCGGGGGCATCTACATGATATAGATATACTCCATATGAAATTTCTAAATTATCTTTGGTTAGCATATCCCATATGTAGGTTCCCCCAAAATCGCCGCCTACTCTACGCACATTGTTTTCTGTAATTTCAATTTCCTCTACCAGAAAACCCGATACTGTAAAAATTCTTAGCGTTGATGGTACAGGAAGATGTGTAAAATGAAGTTCCCGTCTTTGTTGCCTATTTGTACTTGTTGCAGCTATCTCGTAAGGATTAGTCACTATATATGGATTAGGAACTACTTTAATTTCATCAAGTTCATCTGCTGCAAGCTCGTTGTCTATACGAGCAAGATTTTCATCAGCAATAATAAATCGAAATTCATCACCTTCGATAAAAGGTTTATTAAGAGTTACCATAATAGTATCACCATTCGCTGGGTTTTCACTTATAGTCACTGTCTCACCTTGTACTAGATCTGTAATTACTTCCATTCTTACTCTATATGTTGCAATATCTGTTTCTTCTCTAAAGTTTTCTATAAAATAGATGTTATCAGATAATGCTCCTGAGCATGGTAAGAATAATCCTTCTCCTGTTTGGCGATAAGCAGAAAACTCTCCTACAACTCCTGCAGAAGGCTCAAATTCACAATTTGTTGAAGGAGTGCGTGTTACTGGGGCATATGCAAATTGTATTTCTTCACCTGAGCTACGATCAAACACTTTAAAATTGGTAGGAATTGCAGGGTAACTTTGAAAATTATCTGGGGCTCTCTCGATAAGTAAGTCGCTGGATTGGCCAAATCCTAATTCGCCAAAAACAATCATATAATCACTTATCTTTTGTCTGGTGTTCGCTACTGCAAATTGGAAATTATTTAAAACTACATCTCTATTTGTATTCCAACCTGTGAGTTCTTCATTAATTCCAGTTTTTGTTTCATTTCTTACTTTTATCCTAAAACCATCAAAAACTGGTAATTCTTCTCCATTAAACTTGTTTGAACCGAAAAGCAAGGTATCACTTATCCCATCTGTAACATTTCGAAGTGTAAATGATTTGGTTTTAACGGTGTCAGGTGTACCTGATTTACCATTTACTAATGTGTCTTTAAAGGTAATGCTATATGTATTCTCTGGCTTTAATGCCACAGGATCAATCATTTCTACTTCAACGGTTCCACCAGGCGTTCCACTTGTTAATGTTGCTAATGGATTTGTAGGAGATACATAACCAGCTTGCTCTGCTGCAGGTCGAATTTCAACCACATTAGGTCCATAAATAAAAGTTCCATCTGGATTTCTACTTATCTGTATCCTTGATTCGGATGGTGCAATTCCTGCAATTTCAGCACCATAATCAAAAGAAGTAACTGCATAAAAATATCTTCTACCATTCGTTACAGTAGTATCCTCGAATGTATATTTTAAACCAGAATCTTTACCTAAATAATATTGAACCCCATTTATTGGTATAGGATGATAACCACTAATTCCATTTTTAATATCATATATTGCTTCAGGAGAATTAAATTGAGGATTTCCCCTTGCATCAGTGATATTTAGTATTTCTTCAAATGATTCATCCGTTGCACGATAAATTTTATATCCTTCAAAATCATTTCCATTTCCAGTAATTCGTTCTATATAACGATCGAAAGAATTTTCAGCGTTATTATCCCAATATAAAGTAACTTTTCCATCGCTAGCTACAGCAGTTACAGTTGGTGGTTGTGGTGCAACTGCAAATTGGTAATCATTATCATAGGCTGTAAATGCTTGATTTAGATTCTCATTGGTTAAATCACGATCGTCTTGCGCATTGGAGCTTTTTGTTTGAACACCAGTAATAGCCACTGCAAATCTTTCTGTTTGGCCTTTTGCAAGTGGGAATAATGATGAAGCAACAAAAATATCATCGTCTCTTCCGTCTTCCCCTGTCCGTTCATAATCGCCTGGTAGTAAAAAGTTACTCCAAACAGTTGCATCCTGTGATAATGGGAATGACCCTGCTGCAAAGATTCTAGCTCTGGAAACTCCAAGTTGATCACTTTCTGCAACATCTGTTTTATCGATATTCGGTTCTCCTGGAAATGAGGTATTTCCGCCAGAAGTAGGAAATCCATCATTTTGTCCTAAACTAGGAGTATTATCATCTCCTTCTATACCTACATCATCCTGCCCAATAAACCAGTCTAGATCATTATCAAACAAGTCATTCCTAGCTTCATCAAGCATGGGAGCCGCAGTAAGGTCATTCTTGAAATAGTTGGAATAAAATTGATTTGAATAATTATCTCCAAAAACCAATCTAAGCTGATTCTGATAATCGATTATACTTCTATTAAAATTGATATCATTATTTATTCTATCACGTATGATTTGATTTGGTACAATCAAACCTTGTTGAATAGTATCTCCAACTTCAAAATTCATATAATTTATATGGCGCAAAGCAACGATTGCCTCGATATTATTTATAAAAGTTGCTTTGTTTAAATGATTCGGCTGATTTTCATCAATCAATCCATCTAAATCATTATCTATCTGATCAACATGAATTTTAGATTCTGGGTCTGACGGCAATGCATCTGGAAAGAAGTCTTCAGTTACGGTAATACATGATCCATCAGAAAAAATAAACTGACCGCGAGAGTATACCGAATTTCCATCTTCTGGATATGTTGAAATGATCCGATCCCCTTTATCAGTGATGAGTACAATCTTATCTCCCGGGCAAATGGTAGATTGGTTGAAGTTTGAAAGAGTAAATTCTGGAATAATGTGATTGATTAATGAGTCTCTGGTATAAAAACCATTACTTCCAGTGATCCTAGAGTATATATCAACATTATCAATATCGTAATAAATACTAGCTGCATCATAAAAATAGCTATCACCATCATTGTCAATTCCATCAATAGAATTTCCTGGAGTCTCTAAAAACTTTATACCCATTTCACCAATAGGTCCATCAAATTCCTCTGGTGCAGGGGTTCTTCTAGAAGTTGAGACGAAGGCTATGGCCCTGAGATCATCAAATTCTGGAGTATCATCATTTCCGGTGATCAAATCTGCAATCCAAAGACCAAATGCTACTTTTCTATAATTATGAGAGCCATCATTTGTAATCTCGAAAATGTTAAAATGAGTTGAATTAATTAAAAATTGTGACCATGCTAGAATTCGAGTATCCATGATTATGCCTAATCCTCCTCGCGTAGGATCAGTAGAATCTGGAGCAAATTGCTGGTTTCTAGAAGTTCCCTCCAGAAAACGAGTATATAGATCATCTCCAGCTTTATAATAAAATTCTACATCAGCATTAAATTGATCACGTCCAAAATATCCATTCCATGATCCTGACCATCCATCACCTCCATTTTCAAATTTATCTGGCCAACTATCTGGCCATGTATTCCCTAAAACAGACCCTGGGCCACGATCACTACGCGCCATTTCATTAGTTTCTTCAACCTCGCGTGCATATCCTTGAATGGGATTCATAGTCCATGAGTTTCCTTCGCTAGAAGTTCTACCTTCTGCCACATTAATCATCGGAAAAGTATCTTCAGAAGCTTGAGGATCTTGATTCTCTACCTCTGCACCCATTATTGAAGAAACAAAATAAATATAGGTTCGGTCTGTATTAATTGGGAATTCAAATAAAATCTCATCTGTATTTTGACCATCATAGCGACCAGCATGTCCACTATTTTGGTAAGTTGCTCGAATTCTATTACCGTCCATTATTGATTTTTTTCTTAATTGAAAGGAAGCTCGTTCTTCACTTGGCTCATAGGAAGCATCTTGAGCGAGTACCATTAATGGTAAAAAGGTAAATAAAAGAAATAGATTAGCTTTACGAGTCATTTTCATGTATAAATCAAAATGAGAGTTTAATTCCTAATTGAATACGTCTTGGTTCCGCAAATCTTGAAGGATCTTTGAAATAACTGTCATCATATGTAACAGGTAATATAAGCGGTCGGTCTGGTGAACCAGAATCTGAAAAAATACTATTCACAACCTTACTATCAAGAATGTTATATATATTGAAGAAAACATGTACACTTTGTCCGGATACATTCACTTTATAAAAGGCATTGATATCTACAGTAAATCTATTTGGATATCTTGCAGTATTTCGCAAATCCCGAACGGAAGCAACCGGTCCTGTTCGATTTTCAATTGGGGAAGATGGAGTATAGGGGGTACCTGTTAAAAAACGTGCCGCTAAATTAACTCCGTGATTATTTTCATCATAAAATATCACCCCATTAATGATATGAGATCGATCCCAATCTAAAGGCTGAATCAACTTTGTAAGTGATTGTCCAGAAAGATCCCCAGACGAAACTGCCTGATTAAATTCTGCAGCAGGGTCCGAATTACTTCCAACAACTGAATTATAGGTGTAATCTAATGCAAAATTAAATCGCTGACTTAAAAATTGATTTAATGCAATTGTTAATCCTTTGGAAATTGAATAATCTCGATTAATCCACCGAGCATATCGCACATTACCCAAATAAGTGGGTTGTACAATTCCAGATGAAACATAGTCTCTTGTATCCTTATAAAAACCTGTTACTTCAAGACCTGTACCTTCCAAAATCTCATATTTAGTACCAAGTTCATATTGAATAGATCGCTCTGGTTTTAAATCTGGATTACCAAAAATTCCAAACACTCCTGAACTTTCAGGCAATAGAACCTGTGAGTTTGTAAACATATATTCGTACGAAGGCATTTGGAAAAAATATCCATAGGAGAAGTAAATAAGCCCTTTATCAGATACCTGATAAGAAAGTCCTATCCTAGGACTTAATTGATATTTAGCTTCTACATCTTTCCACCAGATTTCTTCTCGTTCTTCTCTTGTAAGGTCTATATTTGATTGAAGAATTGGATTTGTGATATCTGGATCTCGTGGGTCTGAAGGTATTTGAGCATTTGGGTCAAAATAATCCAATCTCAAACCTACATTAATGATAAGGTTATCATATTCAATTTTATCTTGGATATATCCACTTATTGTTATTGGCTTACGTTCAAATCTACTATTATTTATTGTTTCAGGATTTGGTATTCCCAATTGTATGTAGGGCAAAATATCATCTGGAATATAATCTGGCAAACTAACACCATCTTCTCCTAACGGCCGTAAATTTATTCTTTGATAATTAACAATATCACCCTGAAAATTTACCCCTGCTTTTAAAAAATGGCGTTTATTCAATTGACTTGACACTTCTATTTTTGCAAAATAACTTTGCGTAGATCGTTCAAAAAATGAATTATCAGTGCCTAACACATCAAATTGATACAATTGACCTGGAGTTACACCAACAAAAAAAGCCTCTATATCAGAAAGTTGGTCATAGTTGAAATACCTAGGATCATATAAATTCTCATATAGATAATTCTTAAAATTATTTTTAATCGTAGCTAAATTAAAAGTGACAAATGTTTTAAGTGAAGGTGTAATCGTGGTTTTTAAATTTAGAGAGTAATTTTCTCTATAAAAATTGTCGAGACCAGATGGTACTAATTTTCTTTGGTGGCTATAATTTCGACCTTCTTCATTACCATAAGAACTAATTAAATTAAATTTCAACCCATTAGAAGACTTAAATTGGATATTAGTTTGAAAACTATATGCTTTAAATCTATTAATATTCACAAGTGAGCTATCCCTCCTGCCATTATCTCTAACATTTACCACTTGTGTACCCAAGGTATCTACGCTAAACCAAGGTAAAGAAGGATCAAAAATGTCTCCTGTTGGTGTTCGATAATCGTCTAACGAATTGATATCAATAAATTCGGAAAAAGGACCTTGAGCAGAAAAAGCATTTCTACCGTTCAACCATCCATTATTTTTAAAATGACGCCCAGTAACAAAAAATGTAAGTTTATCTTTGATAATTGGGCCAGATATAGACCCACTAAAATTATTCATATGGTTTGGATCAATATCACCAAAGCCACTTGAACTTAAATATCCTAAGCCATCATATAATTCAGGTCGAGAGACTAAATAACTCCCGCCCCAAACCCTAAAATTTGCATCAAAAGTATTAGATCCTGATTTAGTCACTACATTTACAATTCCAGACATTGCTTGACCATGTTCAGCATTAAAAGTACCAGAGATAACTTGAAGCTCTTGAATACTTTCGTTTTCGAGTCTAATACCTTGGCTTCTATCATAACCATCAGTGGCACTAATCCCGTCTACCACATACGAAACTTCTGATGCTCGCCCGCCACGAATATGAATGTTTCCATCATTACTTACATTTACCCCAGCTTGTAACTTTATAATATCAGTTACTTCTTGCACCGGTAATGATTCAATTTCTTCGGCACTAACTCTCGACTCTGATGCTGTTAAATCTCTTATTATAACCGGACGTTCTGCTTGAACAACAATCTCTTCCCCCTCGTAAACTTCTTCACGAAGTTCAAAATTTTGCTCTGTGGTTAAATCTGTTCGTACTACTACATTCTCAAATACTTGAACTGCAAAACCGATAAACCTTGCTTCAAGAGTGTAGGTTCCTGGTGGTACATTTATTAAAATATAATTTCCATCAATATCAACTAATACACCTCTAGTTGTACCTTGAATGGATACAGTGGCACCAACCAATGGTTCATTTGTTCCCGCTTCTATTACTTTACCTATTATTTTACCCGATTGGGCATAAATGTCTTGATATAGAGTTCCAATCATCAAAAGTATAAAAATAACATAGCTGGTCTTCTTCATAAATCTATACTTTTATAATTCAATTGTAAGTAATGCTAATTTTTCTTCATCTACAAAAGCATTGTGTTTTTTCATAGTCTGGGTTAAAATTTTCAATTTTTCTAATTCAGTTTTTTTCTTTTTTGTAATCTGTATAACAAGATCTTTTACTTCTTCAAAGTTTGCATCTTTTGGCTCTTGTATTTCTAAAATTTTGAATACTACATATTGGTTTGGCGAAAATAAAAGAGGCCCCACTAAATCACCTTCCAAAGCTTCTAGTAAATCATAAGAATATGATCCATAATTTTGGATGGGTTGTAATCCCATCACTCCATCAACCATCAAATCTTGGTTAATATTAGTGAATTTCTTCACTGCATATTCCCAATCCATTCCTCCATCTAATTCTTTTAATAAAATCTCGGCTTTATTTTTAGATTCTACAACAATACGACCCACATTCATCATTAAAGGATAATCATACATCTCCTTATTAGAGTCGTATTCCTGAATTAACTCCGACTCATCAATATTAATGGTATCATATATATGCCGATGTACTTTCGTACTTAAAAATGAATGAAATGATTGATTAAGTGACGCTTGTATTACAGGATCATCGGAATATGCAGAGTTTTGAAAATTGTGAACTAAATAAGACCTGTATACAAGTCCTTTCACAAATTCGAAAAAACTATAAAAATCATTTACTTTATTAAGGCTTGAAGCGTCGGTGTAGTAGCCTTCACTTTTTAAATCCTGCACAGTAAACGTAAATCCATTAAATGCAGCTAACATTGTCTGATCATCAATTCCTTCAAAAATTGTGATTGTTTGATTTTCGTCATTGTATCTCAAATAATGATTAGAACTTTGAAGTTCAATCCACAATTTTTCTAATATATTTTGATCCACATTGAGTTCGGAAATTGTTTGTTCAATATGTTTTCGTGTTTCAATTTCTTTTAGTCGTTTACCTGCCAGAGCAATAAAATTATTTTTTTGAGATTGATATTGATATTCAGTCAATATTGGTAATGTTTTCCTACCTGTGAGCTTTATAATACTATAGCCTTGTCGAGTTTTAACTGGTTTTGAAATTTGACCTACTTCTAAATTGAACGCTACATTTTCAAAAGCAATATCCATCTCATCTGCTGTAAACTCCCCTATATCACCACCATTATTTGCTAGATAAGTATTTTGGAATGCCTCTTTTGCTAAATCTTCAAATGCCTCACCCACCATAAGCCTTTGATATAAATTCTCCGCATTTATAATATCTTTTGCGAATAAATGTGACGCTTTTAATGAAGTGTTGAAACGTAGATACAACTCCCTTAAATCTCGCTCAGTAACCGTTACTTTATTAAGTACTTCTCTATTTAAATATTCTTCAACATATATTTTACGTGTTAAAAGACCGTATTCTTTAGTTGACTCCTTATCATTCGCCAAACCTATATCCTTTGCATATTGCGCAAACACATAGGTATTGAATTCGTTTTTAAGAACTGACATTTTGTTCTCTATGGATGGAGTTAGAGCTTCACCAACTTTGTAATAATTTCTTTTAAAGGCAGATAAGAAATGGCGTTCAGTAACCTTAAGTTCATTAATTTGAGCTAATACATGATCCTCTGAAACGTGTGTATTTTTCCAATCACAACTTATCGTAACAAGAAGAAGTAAGACTATATGTCTAAAATATGACAAAATATTGCCCCCAACGCTCTAAAGTTTATTCAAAAGAAAAATATGTAAGCGCTTACATATTTACAACAAAATTTTGTGTTTTTTTTTGGTTTATGGAACAAAAAATTAATCAAAGAATAGGATTAATTTTAATGAGTTTTTATTTATATGATTGTAAACCAATTAGTTAAAAAACATAAACGATCAATAGGACTTATTAATGAACTATATCGAACATTATCTACAAATCTATTGAGGTAATGTAACAGGTTACATTTTACTGATACGACAATTAGCTGTGCGTAAAAAACTTACTAGTAGGTTAACTATAGTTTTTTATTATATAATCATTCAAGATGTTCTTAAACTCTTGACTAATATTATCCCCTTTTAAGGTCAATGCATGTTCTCCATCAATATAAACTGGCGCTTTAGGTGCTTCGAAAGTACCAGGTAGTGAAATCCCAATATTTGCTGCTTTAGATTCACCGGGGCCATTTACAACACATCCCATCACAGCAACATCCATCTCTTCAACTCCTGGATATGCTTGAGCCCATACAGGCATGGACTCTTTTATATAACCTTGTATTTCTTCTGCTAATTCTTGGAAATATGTACTCTTCGTGCGTCCACATCCTGGGCAAGCCGTTACCTGAGGAATAAAGCTCCTTATTTTAAGTGATTGCAGTATCTGTTGGGCTACTTCAACTTCTAATGCGCGATCAGCACCTGGTTGAGGAGTTAATGAAACTCTTATTGTATCACCAATTCCACGTTGTAATATCACAGAAAGTGCAGCTGAACTAGCCACCATTCCTTTCATTCCCATACCTGCTTCTGTTAATCCAACATGTAATGGATGTTCAATTACTTTAGATAATCGAGTATACACTTCTATTACATCCTGCACATGGGACATTTTACAACTAACAATAATTTTATTTTTTGTAAGACCAACGTCTTGAGCCATTTCTGAGGAGCGCTTAGCACTTTCAATCATAGTCTGGAACATTACTTCACGTGCCGACTCAGGGATTGCTAAATTATTATTAGCATCCATTTTTTCCGCTAGTAACTGTTGGTCAAGGGAACCCCAATTAACACCTATTCGAACCGGCTTATCGTATTTTATAGCTTGTTCAACAATGGTAGTAAAATTTTTATCGCGTGTTTTCGTACCCGTGTTCCCAGGATTTATTCGAAATTTAGACAATGCATTTGCCATGTCTGGATATTTCGTCAATAATACATGCCCATTGTAATGAAAATCACCTATTATCGGAACAGTTACTCCTCTATTTACCAACTCTTCTTTGATGAATGGCACTGCCTTTGCAGCTTGATCATTATTTACTGTTATTCGAACTAGTTCTGATCCCGCCTGGTTCAAATGATCTATTTGATTTACTGTAGCATCTACATCAGCAGTATCTGTGTTAGTCATTGATTGTACAACAATTGGCGCATCACCACCTATTGCAACTCCACCCACATTAACCTGTATAGTTTTCTTCCGTTCAATTACCGACATGTTGGTTTTAATTCTTTTTACTTAGTTCAAAAAGTTTTCTTTTTTCTTCTTTTGATAAGGAATCATATCCATGTTTGGATATTTTTTCTAGAATTCCGTCCAATTCGCTTTGCTCTACTTCTTCAATAATTTCTGCATCACTAACAATACTCATTTTCTTATTCTTAGTTTTTGGAGCAGAAGATTTCTTGGGTTTAATTTTCATATATAAGTACTCAAAGTATCTAGGAACAAAACTTAGATCCATTCCTTGAAATCTTGCCCTCATTAACAAAAAGCCTCCTAACGCTCCACCTAAATGAACAAATCTCGCTACGCTGTCGCCGTTGTTTAAAAAAAGGACATCCAACGCAATTAATCCTCCAACAACATAGCGAGCCTCGATAGGTGGAAGCAAAAATAACATGATTGGTGTTTTAGGGAACAACATTGCAAATGCAACCATTATTCCATAGACAGCGCCAGAAGCACCAATCACGGGAATAGGAGTACCAGTTAAACTTACAATCACATCAATCAAAGCACCTACAAAGCCAGCACCAAAATAAACTGTCAAAAAACTTCGTGGGCCTATTTCTTCTTCTACTGGTCGTCCCATCCACCATAACCACAACATGTTAAAAATAAAATGAAAAGGGTTCGTTAAAGAATGAAGAAACATATAGGTTATAATTCTCCATGGATTAGTAACTGTAATCCATACATCTGGTATAAATCCAAAATAGGTGGTTAAACTTACACCAAATAATCCTGCGAAAAATAATTGAACCAAAAACATCAGTGCATTTATTCCAATGATGGTTCTAATTGCAATAGGCATTCTCATGAATCCTCTTTTTGCAGTATTTATGAATGAATCATATGCCATATTACACCTCACTTGTCATTTTCATATTCAATCTAAACATACATTTGTGGTCGTTTAATCTTCCATAACTTAATAAGTGCATAACCAACTACCAATCCTCCAAGATGAGCAAAATGTGCAACACCACTATCAGGTCTTGATAATCCTGAGAACAACTCAATTACTCCATATATAGCTACAAAATACTTTACTTTGATTGGTATTGGAGGAAATAATAATAAAATATGCTGATTTGGAAACATCATACCAAATGCAAGTAAAATACCAAAAACTGCCCCCGAAGCCCCAATTGTATATCCTTGAGCTCCCCCAATAAGCATGTGAATAATTGCAGCTCCTATTCCTGTTAAGAAATAATATATATAAAACCTTCTTGTGCCCCAAAGATTCTCTATCGCCTGCCCAAATATCCAAAGAGCAAATAGGTTAAAGAAAATATGGCTTAAATCTGCATGTAAAAACATATATGAGACAACTTGCCATGGCAAGAAATATCCACTTCCTAATGGACATAATGCTAGATATGGAACAAGAAAATTACCCAACCCCGTCCAAGCTCCAGTGAACATACTTTTTGTAATTAGAAAAATTATACCATTAATAAATAAAAGGTTTTTTACACCTGATGGAAATAATGAAAAAGTTGTGTTTGGCTGAAATTGGGTCAATTCGAAAAAATTAAGTGTTATTTTTTTTGATTCGTGAATATACGTTGATACCACTTAAAGTTACGCCAGGAATTCCTTGCCCTGGGTAGGTAGTATCTCCCACGAGATAAAGCCCATTAAATGGAGTTTCTGATGGTGTCCATTTTAGCAAGCTACGTGCCATACTCTGAGGAATGCCACCTACCCTGCCTTTTTTTCTGTATACCCAGTTCTGCCATGTAATCGGTGTTGCTAGGTCTGCTAATTTTATTTCTGAATCTGCAAATCCTGGAAGTTTATGTATTAGTGTATTGATAATGAAATCTTTTACTTCTTCTTTATTTTTTTTGTAACTATCACCCATTTTAAACCAATATTCTGGAGAAGCGTGGCATGAAATATTTAACGTTCGTTCTCCTTTTGGTGCACGGTCAGTATCTCCTCTTTGATTCATAGAAACAAAAATGGATTCTGAATTCGTATGTGGTACTTTCAATCCATCCAAATGAATTTGATGATGAATTCCTAGATTTTCCGAATATGTGTCTGAAGTTGCAATTCCCATTGTAATTGCGCCCCATGCTTGTTCAAAATCTTTCGATTCTTTGTTAAAATATTTCGACATTGATGAATCCAACATCTCTTCCATATTCCAAAGTGGCACATTAGATATAACTATGGGTACTTGGTATGTATTTTTCTTTATAGAAGAAACTAAAAATTGATCATTCGTTTTTTCGATATGTTTAACTGCTTCTTTAGTTAACAACTTACCACCCTTATTTTCGACATATTCTCGAATTTTATAAATCATTTGGATAAGTCCACCTGGAACATAAAAATTCGAATAATTGGTGTAAGTAATACCAGCTGCACCAAATAAAAACGGTACATCATCGGTTTTAGCCTGCGCAGTAATCATCAATTGTTCGTCTAAAAATCGAAAAAACTTTGATGATGTAATACCACATTTTTTTGCAATATCCTTTACTGATTTTATCGCATAGAGTAATACCCAAACATCTTTTGGTGAATTGGAAGTACATAATTTAAACCATTCAACGATGGTTCGAGGTGGAAAAAATTTATTTTTTAAACTCACTTTCCATACCACATCCGAAATCCTAAAAGCTAGTTTCCAAAACTTTTTCTGAGCTTTTCGATTCCCAAATACTCGAACGGCTTCTTCAATCCATTCGGTTCGATTTTTATAGCGTGTAATCTGCTCACCATCTAGCCATACTTTCATTGATGGATTTAATTCTACTCTTGGTATCTGAAGACCCGTTTTTTCTTCCAGATATTTAAGGGGCTGATTTTCATCAAAACCAATGAGTGTAGTGGCCCCACTTTCAAAAATATATCCCTTTCTTGGATAAGACGAAGAACATCCACCTGGATGAAGAGCCGCTTCTAAAATTAATACTTTATAACCATCATTAGCTAGGAGAGCAGCAGCGCTCATACCTCCCATACCTGAACCTATTACTATAGCATCGTACTCTCGATTAATCGTCATTTCAGATCAACAGTAAGAGCACTCTTCTCATTCCCTCAACTCACCGTAAATAAATTACTATCAGTATTCATAAATTCTTGCTTAAAAGCTTGCCATATAATCTACGAGGATATTCAAAGTCAACTATAAATTAATGTGCTTCCAACCAATTTTCTCCAATCCCTGATTCAACTTTTAATGGCACATCCATAGGAAATGCATCTTCCATAAGTTCAATTATTTTTTTAGGTACTTCATCCATTTCACTTTCGTGGACCTCAAAAATTAATTCATCATGAACCTGTAAAAGCATACGACTTAGTTTTTTATTTGACGTAAGCCATTTATGAATTTTAATCATTGCAAGCTTAATCACATCTGCAGCAGTACCTTGAATAGGCATATTAATGGCTACTCGTTCTGCAAATCCGCGCCTACTCCAATTACTGGATGTAATATCAGGAATGTAGCGCCTTCTACCAAGTAACGTCTTTACATAACCGTTTTCTTTCGCGAATGCTTGAGTCTCAGAAATATAGGTTTGTATGTTAGGAAATCGATTGAAATATTCTTCAATCATTTTTTTACCCTCTGCATTTTCAATTCCTAAATTTTGAGCTAGTCCATAGGCACTCAATCCATATGGGATTCCAAAATTTACTTCTTTAGCTTTTCTACGATGATCTGAAGTTACTTCTGCTAATGAATCTAAATGAAAGATCTCTTTTGCAGTTCTTGCGTGTATGTCTTCACCATTCTTGAACGCTTCTATCATTGCTTCATCTTTTGCTATATGCGCAATTACACGAAGTTCTACCTGAGAATAATCGGCAGACATAATTTTAAACCCTTTTTCTGCAATAAAAGCTTTTCGAGTTTCTCTACCTCGTTTAGTTCGTATAGGTATATTTTGCAAATTCGGGTTTGATGAAGCAAGTCTACCAGTAGCAGCCACGCTTTGATTAAAATCCGTATGAATTCTTCTTGTTTGGGGATTTACCATAGAAGGTAATGCATCTATATAAGTAGATTTTAATTTCGAAAGCTGACGGAAATCTAGTATTAATTTAGGTACTTCATGCTTTACTGCTAACCTGGTAAGTTCAGCTTCATTGGTAGACCATTTACCTGTCTTCGTTTTTTTACCCGCTGGTAATCCTAGCTTTTCGAACAAAATTACCCCTAATTGTGCTGGAGAATTTATATTGAATTCTTCTCCAACTTTTTCAAAAATTTGTTCTTGTAACCCGTGAAGATCTTTTTCCAGCTCTATAGATAATCCATTCAACATCTCAGCATCTAACAATACCCCTTGATATTCAATATCTCCCAGTACTTCCATCAACGGAAAATCACAGGTTTCTGCAACGATAACTAATTCATCTTTGGCCATCATATTATTTAAAATATGATATAATTGCAGGGTGATATCAGCATCTTCACACGCATAGTTATATACGTCATTGGGACTTAGATCTGCCATCGATAGTTGAGACTTTCCTTTCCCAATTAAATCGGTTATTGGAACTGGCTCATACTCAAGATATTTCTTAGCTAATTCATCCATTTTTATTTTTTGATTAGCATCCACTAAGTAAGCCGCAATCATTGTATCAAAGTGCTTTCCTTTAATTTCTATACCATGTCTTTTTAACATGGTGTAATCAAATTTAAAGTTATGAGCAATTTTTGTGCTTTTTTTATTTTCAAACAATGGTTTCAAAATATCACACACTTCATTGACATCTATTCCGCCATCCATATTAACAGGGATGTATATAGCTTTACCGTGCTCAATAGAAAACGAAAATCCTACTAACCCAGCATTAATGGGATTTGGAGAGTCAGTCTCGGTGTCAAAACATAAAATTTCAGATTCAATGTATTCATTTACTACTTCTTTCACCCTTTCGATCGAATTAACAAGCTCGTAGTTACTGTTGGAAGGATCCATTTTTTTAAACTCAACAGGTTCTGAAATTGTACCAAATAAATCTACTTGATCCCCCGAATTTTCAGCTACAGGTCCTTCATCTGCTAAATATTTTTTGGTTAGCGTCCTGAATTCCATGTCCTTAAAAAACAAACCTAGTCTTTTGTTATCATCAAAATTCCACGCTAATTTTTCCCAATTAATCGTATCTGGAACATCTGTCTTTATGGTAACCATAAACTTTGCATGCATAGCTTGTTCCCCAAACTCAATTAAGGATTCGCGTTGCCGTTTAGCGGTTATTGATCCAGCATTAGCTATAGTTTCCTCAAGCGAGCCATAAGTTCCAATCAATTTTGGAGCTCCTTTTTTACCAATCCCCGGAATACCAGGAATATTATCGACGGTATCTCCTAATATGGCTAGAACATCAATTACTTGCTCTGGAAATACCCCAAAATAATCCATCACAGCATCTCTATTAATAATATCAAATCCACCAGTTTTATTATTTGGTTTCATCATTTTAATATGATTATGTACCAATTGCATAAAATCTTTATCTGGGGTTACAAGCATCACATCTACGTCTTTTGCATCAGTTTGTGTTGCAATCGTCCCAATGATGTCATCTGCTTCGAAACCATCCTTTTCAATATTTTTAATTCCCCATGCTTTTACCATATCCTTTATAAATGGAATCCCTACACGTAATTCCTCTGGTTGAGGAGGGCGTTGTGCTTTATATAAAGAATCAGCCTCATGCCGAAATGTAGGTGCGTGTGTATCCCATACTACAGCAATATGTGTCGGTTTTTCCTCAGCCAACATCTTTTCTAAAGTATTGGCAAAACCTAAAATTGGGCCGGTTGAGATTCCTTTACTGTTTTTTAAATTAGCATTTATGAATGCAAAATGAGCTCTATATGCTAATGCCATTCCATCTAATAAAAAAAGTAACTTCTTTGACATGAATTCTTATTTTCTAATTATTATATGGAAAGCTAAACTTTTTGCCGTTAATTACGAACACGGCGCGGCAACTTAACCAAAGAAATTAACTTGAGTTTAAAAAACGAAGCACAGGAAGGTTTTGGGACAAAAAAATTCTATCAGGAATATGTATCGGGTATGAACCGAGATCGTATTTCTAAAGAATTAAATGCAGATACAGACCGCCTTAAGTTACTCTACAAAGAAGCTGTAGAAGACATAGAACGACAACAGGGAATGCAACTCCCTGGCCATATCAAATTTATGCGGCTTTTTTCTGATCTAACTCAAAGGTTAAATCCAACACGAAGACTTGCTTTTGGATTAGGAAGTGTCAGTGCCTTTGTGAGTGTTGTTTCTAGTATGTTTGGGATAAGTGCTCTTATCCCATTCTCAGAAATACTTTTACCATTTTCTTTTGTATCAATGTTTTTACTGTTATTGGTTGAGTTATTGGAAAAATCTGATGTTCAGAAAGAAATTGATTTAGCCAGAGACATTCAGTTGAGTTTATTACCTGGAACTTCTCTCAATAAGGAAAATTTGGAAGTATATTCCTTCGCGCATACTGCAAAAGAAGTAGGTGGAGATTATTTAGATGTAATTGATACTGAAAAAGGTACCTATGTTGTCATTGCTGATGTAAGTGGTAAAGGTTTATCAGCTGCATTATATATGGTTCGTATGCAAGCATTAGTGAATTTATTGGTTCACAAAGAACATCCATCACCAAAAGATTTATTCTTACAACTTAATGATTTCGTTAAAAGTAATAGAAAAGATAAAACCTTTGTAACTGGTTGTGTGGCTTATTTTCCCATAGACAAAGAAGAGTTTGAATATGTTAGAGCAGGTCATAATATTCCTATTTATTACAGCCGCGAAAGAGACGCCACATTCAATCTTAAAGCAAATGGTTTTGCTTTGGGAATGACTTCTACCAACATGTTAGAACAACATTTGGAGGTAAAACGCTTTCACTTTAAAGCTGGTGATTCTGTTTTACTTTATACCGATGGATTAAATGAATCAAGAAATGAACGAGGAGAAGAATATGGTGAGGAACGTATTGAATCTTTGATGGAAATCTATGGATCATTACACGCAAAAACTGTAATAAATAAAATACAATCTTCTCTCGAGGCCTTTATAGGCCCTGTCCCCCCCGCAGATGATGTAACATTTACTTGTATTCACAGGCCAGAACGTGCTCCATTAAAACAAATAACTACTAAAACAAGCAAGTAGATCTACCTTAATACAGCCTTTACAATTTTTTCAACAGTAATCCCGAAGTGCTCATATAACTCCTGATAAGGTGCTGACTCACCAAACGTATCAATACCAATTATTAAGCCTTGATGACCAACATAACGCTCCCACCCAAATGTAGAACCGGCTTCGATTGCAACTCTATTTGTAACAGTATCTGGTAAAACTGAGCTTTGATATTCTTCCGATTGCATTGAGAATAGCTCCCAACTTGGCAAACTAACAACTCTAACTTCTATACCCTTATCTTTAAGTACTTTTTGAGCATCAACTGCAAGATGAAGTTCTGATCCAGTACCAATTAAAATCGCATCAGGTGTTTCTTTTTCAGAATCTATTAAAATATATCCACCTTTTTCAGTTAACCTTGCAGGATTGTTAGTATTACGCTCTTGGATTGGAATATTTTGTCTAGTTAAAACCAATACAGTTGGTCCGTTTTCATTTTCAAGCGCTAACTTCCATGCATAAGATACTTCGTTAGCATCACCAGGTCTTAGAACTAATACATTAGGCATCGCACGTAAACTTGCTAAATGCTCAATAGGTTGATGTGTAGGCCCATCTTCTCCTAATCCAATACTATCATGGGTCATCACAAAAATCGATGGAACTTTCATTAATGCTGCTAATCGTATTGCCGGTCTGCAGTAATCGGTAAATACAAAAAATGTACCGCCAAAAGGTATTACTCCGTCGTGGAGAGCCATCCCATTCATAGCTGCAGCCATAGCGTGTTCACGAACTCCATAATGAGTATTTCTACCTGCATAGTTTAATGCGTTGAATACTCCTTTATTTGTCAGATTTGTTTTAACACTTCCTTCTAGATCTGCCGATCCTCCAAGCATATTTGGAATTGCATCTTTTAGAGCATTCAATACTTTACCAGATGTAGCTCTTGTTGCCATTCCTTTTTCATCAGCTTCAAATACTGGTAGAAGTTGTTCTAAATTATCTGGCAAGTCCCGACTTAGCCATCGCACAAGTTCTACTGCATCATCATTAAATTTGATCGCATAGGATTCGAAAAGTGAATTCCACGACTCTTCAACTTGATTACCTTTCTTAACTTGTTTTCTAAATTCATGTAATGCCTCATCTGGAATAAAAAAATGTTTTTCTGAATCCCAACCATATCCATCTTTAGTAGCTTTTATTTCTTCCTCACCTAGAGGAGATCCATGTGAGCTTGCTTTTCCCTCTTTATTTGGACTTCCAAACCCTATTTTAGTTCTACAAATTATGATTGAAGGTAGCTCTGAATTTTGGGCAATTTGAATGGCATTTGATATCTGCGAATGATCATGGCCGTCTATTTCCTGAACATCCCAATCATAGGCTTCAAATCTATTTGCAACATTTTCTGTAAAAGCTAAATCTGTTGATCCATCTATAGATATTGAATTTGCGTCGTAAAGATAAATTAGTTTATTCAATTTCAAATGACCTGCAAGTGAAGCTGCCTCATGTGAAATGCCTTCCATTAAATCGCCATCACTAACAATGGCATACGTATAATGATTGATTAATTCATACTCAGGTTTATTAAACGTTGAAGCCAAAAATTTTTCGGCCATAGCCATTCCTATCCCTGTTGCAAAACCTTGACCAAGAGGCCCTGTAGTCATTTCAACGCCAGGTGTAACACCAAATTCGGGATGACCTGCAGTGTTACTATGCAATTGTCGAAATTGTTTAATATCGTCCAAACTTACTTCATAACCTGTTAAATGAAGAAGACTATAAATTAATATAGAACCATGACCAGCTGACAATATAAAGCGATCTCTATCTGCCCAATCAGGGTTTGATGGATTATGTTTTAAAAATTTTGTCCACAATACAAAAGCTACATCAGCCATTCCCATTGGCATTCCAGGGTGACCAGAATTTGCTTTTTGAACTGCATCTATTGAAAGAGTACGTATTGTATCAGCGCAAAGTTTATCGATTGGTTGGTTAGCCATGAGAGATTAATTGTTGATAGTTAGTTTAGCTTCTTTAAAGATATGGAATGTTCCTATCACATTAAATGAATGTGGAAAACTAGATATATAAAAAAAGCCCCACAATTTTTAATTATGAGGCTTAAAATTTCAAAAAATAGAATTTTTATTTGGTACTCTCACACTTTAATTCAAATTCCATCTTATGCTCAGAAGGTGCCTTAAAAGAACCAAAAGATGCGTTGTTAAATGCTGCGCAAGCTTCAGCTTTATTTCCAAGCAATTGGTGAGCAAAACCTATCTCAAAATAAATTTTCGCTTTATCAGTACTCCCACCTTGTTCATACTCTAATGCTGAATTACCAAATTCTATTGCTCCACTATAATTCGATCTTTTATTAGATACTTCGGATAACCTGTAATATGAATCTGCAGATTCACTGTTATAATTCAGAGAATTCTCGAGTAGTTCGATTGCTTTTGTGAATTGATTTTGTTCAATAGACTTAGCTCCATTGAAAAGCAATTCAGCATGTGCTTTACTGTTAGACATTCGCACAACTTCTTGATCATTCACTTGCTCACCAACCATTATCGCTTGATCAAACCAATAAAGCATGGTTTCTAGGTCTTCGCTATTAATATTTTTCGCTACTAACCCTTTCTGATAATATGCTTTTGCATAGTTTGCATTAATTTTTATGGCTTCGTCAAGAGCAGCATCTGCACCTTCAAAATCTTCAGATTTTAAAAGCAATGAACCTTTTTGAAAATTTAACTGTGCAAGTACACCTCTAGATCTATTCATTATATTAGTATCATCAAATTCTTCTCCCATTGCTTGTGCATTGGTAAATTCAGAAATGGCATTTTCTAAATTGATAATGTTGGGTGTACTTCTAAATGCGTTATAAGCTGTGGCAGCTTTTTGAAAATATAGTTGAGGAATTTGTGTTGTTGAACGAGATATGATATCAGTATTTCCTACAGCTTCGGCTAATTCAATAGCTTCCTGAAATTTATCGATGGCAGCTTGAAAATCTTTATTTTGTGCGAATCCAAGTGCTTCGTTGTAAGCATTGATTGCATCAGCTTCACCTCCTTGGGCATAAACAGATACACTTGCTATAGCAATCATTGATGTTAATAGTATTCTCTTAATTACCTTCATGTGATATTATTATTGGATTGAAAATCAGACAAGTGAAGAAGTTAAAAAAAAATCACTTCTTTTAAAGTCTAAAACCAATCTTATTTTTATTTTATTGTGATCATTATTGGTTTACTAAAATTTTTAAATCAAACATTGAAGTTCGGTTTAGTTTTTACATCGATTTATGTTAAAAGGATGAAGCATATTATTTCCTTCAAAATAGAGAAATGGCTTTAGTAAATATGTATTAATACAAAAATAGATTTTCATAGTCCTATAATGGATATCCTATCAACCCTTTAACAAATTCATCCAATACCTATAGTTGGCTCTAAATTGTTCATAGCCATCAAAAGTAAAATCAATTTATCTAGTGATGAGCGCAATTTTTAAAGAAACCGTTGGTATGCTCCCCATGTAAGGTAACTCGGTGGTAGAAGGTTCCATGCTACTTTCTAGGGACAAATCATCTGACACATCAAAAGGACGAAGATGTGCAAACACATAGGCATCAATAAAATTTAAAATATATGCAAGAGCAATCGTTACATAAATGAAATCTCTCCTATTCCTTAAAAAGTTACGTTGATCGAGTAAATTTCCGGAGGTTGCATCAGCTAAATATGTGGGAGTTGCACCAAATTTTAAATCATCGATTTCAGATGTTAGGTTATAATAAGCTGCCCTATAATCATGGTAATCTTTTGTCAAGGTGATGCTATAATATGTTAAACCTCCTATTAATCCGTAAACAATAGGAATTTTCCAAGCTTGCTTGTTAGCAACTTGTCCCCAACCTGGTACAAGCATAGATTTTCTCATGACAGCCTTTGGGTCTGGATAAGAATCCTTTTTTATTTCTTCTTTAATAGAGTAGCTTAGAACAAAATTAGTTGTGCCTAGGTCGTGAATCTGTGCAGCAACCTCGGACTGTAGAAATAAAAAAATTAAAAAAATAAGAACATTAGATTGAGTCAAAAATTGCAAGAATTCGTTCAAGGTCTTCTTTAGAGTAATATTCAATACTAATTTCACCACCTTTAGCTTTGGGTTTTAACTGTACTTTTGTGCTAAAAGTACGTCTTAATCGATCAGATATTTCGTTATAGAAAGGATCCGTAATTTTCTTTTTAGTTGATTTCTTTGTTTTTGGGGAAAGTAAATCACGTACTGAATCTTCTACCTGTCTAACCGTCCAGTTCTCTCTTATAATTTTATTTAGTAGGGTTTCTTGTGAATTCAAATCTTCAATGGTTATTAAAGCTCTGGCATGCCCAATAGTTATTTCATTATTTACTAGTGCTGCTTGAATAAAATCTGGTAAATGTAACAAACGCATCATATTGGTGATGGTTGTTCGATTTTTACCTACGCGATTTGCAACTTCAGCTTGAGTGTACTCAAATTCATCAACAAGTCTTTTGTACGCCAATGCGACTTCTAAAGGATTCAAATCTTCTCGTTGAATATTTTCAATCAAAGCAAAAGCCATCGATTGTTCATCATCTGCTTCACGTACGTATGCAGGTATTTCAGGAATATTTGCAATCTTAGTCGCTCGAAGTCTTCTTTCACCAGAAATTAATTCAAATCGTTTTTCCCCAATATATCTTACAGTGATAGGCTGAATTAAACCATGCGTTTTAATGGAGTTAGATAATTCCTCTAAGCGTTCTTCATTAAAATCTTTGCGTGGTTGACTTGGATTTGCTCGAATATGATCAACCGGAACATTTAAAACTACATTTACTCTTTGTACTGGATCAATTGTAGTATTCTTTACTTCAGCTTTTTGTGCTAAAGGTTTTCCTTTTTCTACCTTATTGTCATCACTTTCATATTCTGGAAAAAATGCACCTAGTCCTCTTCCTAAAACCTTTTTTGTTGCCATCACTTAATATTTAACTCGAGAGAACCGGGCTATTTTTGAATAGTTTTCGATTCTTTTTTATAATTTCTCTTCCCAAAGACAAATAGTTTTTAGCTCCAATACTCATAGAATCATATAATAATGCTGGCTTTCCAAAACTTGGAGCTTCGGCAAGACGAACGTTTCTTGATATAACCGTTTTAAAAACTCGATCATCAAAGTACCTTTTAACTTCTTCCGCTACCTGATTAGATAGCCTTGTTCTAGTGTCATACATTGTTAGTAGAACGCCCTCAATATCAAGCTCTGGATTAAGATGTTGCCGAACTATTTTAATAGTATTTAGAAGTTGCCCTAAACCTTCCAGTGCAAAGTATTCACATTGTACGGGGATCAAAATAGAATCTGAGGCCGTAAGAGCATTTATTGTTAAAAGTCCTAAAGAAGGTGGACAATCTATAATAACAAAATCATATCGATTCCGTGCATCAGCAACAGCTTTTTTGAGAATCCTTTCTCTTTCTTCTCTATCGATCATTTCAATTTCTGCACCAACTAGGTTAATATGGGCTGGGACAAGATCAAGAAAATCGAGTTCAGTCTGTCGAATTGATTCCTTTAGCTCAGCACTCCCAATCATAATTTCATAGATTGAGTTGGTTACAGTTTTTGAATCTATTCCAAGACCACTGGTGGAATTACTTTGAGGATCGATATCAATAATTAGTGTCGGATGCTCTATAGCAGCTAAACTTGCAGCCAAATTAATTGCAGTGGTTGTTTTTCCTACTCCGCCTTTCTGATTTGCGACAGCAATTACTTTGCCCATTAATTATTCCTTCGTTATTTCTAATTACAGGATCAATATAAAACGAGCTATTCTAGCATACAAAATTACTTATTAACACCTTATTAATAAGTTATCCACATTCATTTATTAATTGACTGTACACCAACGAATTACTGACTTACTCTCACTAAAACAACTTTCTTGTTATTTGGTGTAAAGCCAGCCTTATTATCAACTAATTTTAATTTATCAAGGCTATGATTTATTTCTTCATCAAATTCCTTTGATGGAGCTGAACTGTACTCTGTGCCAGCAAATTTTATAATTTCATTTTTATCAACCCAAGGCTGAACATTAGAGTTTTGAATGACTTGAATAGTAGAAGTATTGTCTATAGGCGTGCTTTTAAAATAATCATTAAAGTATAAGGTGGATGAAACTATCAATATGGCAGCTGCAGCAGATGCAACTGCTTTAGCAAACTTGATAAATATAATTTTTGATCGGTGTGCTTGATCTTTTTGTACCCTTACAGCATTTTGTTTTACTTGTTCAATAAAATCATTTGGAGGGTTAATTAATGGTAATTTCCCGAGTTTCTTATATGTTCTTCTGAGGCTTTCTACCTCGATAAGCAGGTCTTGATTGTTTAACATTTCCCGCTCAAATTCGATTTCTTCTGCAGGATCCATCTCCTGCATCAGATATCGAATACAACCTTCATCATTGTTTATCATGTTTTAGCTCTAATTCTCGTTCCTCATCAAAATACTTTCTGAGGTTTATTAACGCATATCTCATACGTCCTAGTGCCGTATTTATTGAAACATTTGTTAATTCTGCAATTTCCTTAAAAGGCATTTCATAGTAATGTCTTAAAAGTACTACTGTGCGCTGTTCTTCGGGTAACCTTGAGATATGTGACATTAAACTTGTGTTCGTTTCTTTGACAACCATTTGATCATCTGCGTCAACAATGCTATTGTCTTGTAATCTATCAAAGTAATCTGAACGTGCGCCTTCCTCATCAGTCCATGAATTAACGTCAATATAACGTTTTTGTTTTCTAATATGGTCAATTGTTGCATTATGAGCAATACGCATCACCCAAGCAATCCATTTTCCTTGCTCATTATAAGTATCATCCATTTTACTAACAACTTTCGTGAATGTAGTTTGGAAAATATCTTTAGCCACTTCTGGATTGTTAATCATACTGTAAATGTATGAGTAAATTTTTGTCTGATGTCTATTCATCAATTCATTAAAAGCCATTTCATCAGCTTTACGTCTAAATAATTTTACCAAATCTTGGTCTCTCAGATCTTTGTAATTATTTTTTCCAGTAGTTTTTTTCGCGAAATCCATAATAAAATACCCTGTTTGGGATTGAATTAACACATCATCAATGGGTGATGAGCTAATAATTTGCCTTTTTTTGCTAATACTTCATTTTAAAATGATATTATTTTAGCTGTATGGATTCTAACATCGTTTTTTTAAAATGAATATAACATGATAATGTTAGACTACTTTTCTATCTAACATTATAATTACACACTAAGACGCATTAGTGCCTAAAATAGTTGAAAATTTTTTCAGCTATTTTTTCCCCAACAATTCTTTCTAATTCTTCCATAGTTGCATCTTTTACCCTTTGCACGGAACCCAAATTTTTCAGTAGCAAATTAGCTTTTTTCTTGCCAATTCCTTCAATATCTGTTAATTCAGTTGTAAGGGTTCTTTTTGCCCTTTTTTGCCTATGGTATGTAATCGCAAATCTGTGTGCTTCATCTCTAGCTTGTTGCAGAAGCTTAAGAGCAGTAGATTTTTTGGGGATCATGTAAGGTGTTGAGCGGTTAGGCACAAAGACTTCTTCTAATCGTTTGGCTAAACCAATAATCTCACATTCTCCATAAAAATCAATTTCTTTGAGAGCTTCTACCGCTGATGATAGTTGCCCCTTTCCTCCATCAACAACTATTAGGTCAGGAATTTGAAGACCGTTTTTCATTACCGCAGAATATCTACGCGTAAGAATTTCTTTCATGGAAGCAAAATCATCTGGGCCTTCAACTGTTTTGATTTTAAATCGTTTATATTCACTTTTTCTAGGTTTTGCATCGACAAAACTTACCATGGAAGCTACTGCATCAGTGCCCTGAAAATTTGAATTATCAAAACATTCGATGCGGCGTGGTAATCGTTGAAGTTTGAGGTGGTCTTTCAGTTCTTTTACTGCATGAGGAATGCGATCTCGTTCAGATTTTTGTTTTTCTAATCGCCGTTCATTTAGATGTAATCTAGCATTCGCAGTTGCCATTTTTATTAATCCAGCTTTTTCACCTCTTTCAGGGGTATGAATTGGTACTTTTTTTGCCTTCTCTTGATATAAATATTCGATCAGAGGCTCATCATTCGTCATATTATGACTTACATACACTTCGTCTGGTATTGCTGCGGTGTATTGCCCTGTATAGTAATCTTCAACAAAAGATTGAATGAGGTCATTGATTGGTAATCCTCCGATATTTTTTAAGAATCTATGAAACTTACCAATTAGTTTACCTTCTCGTATTTTAAACAGAACACCACATGCTTCTTCTAAGTCTTCATCTACACCCAAAGCAAATACATCACGATCTACTTTCTTCTCGGTAACCATTTTCATTTTATGGCTGTAGCGTTCAACTGCTTTATAACTATCTCTTAATTTAGCAGCTTCTTCAAATGCCATTGCATCAGATGCAATTAACATTTCCTCTCTTATTTCACGAAGCAATTTATCAGTTTGACCATTTATTAAGCGTTCAACTTTCTTGATTACATCCTTATATCGGTCATTATTCCAATTGGCCGAACAGTTTCCTAAATAGTCTTCAAAACATGAATGCCATTTGGGAAGCCCCCTAGTTTTATCAATATTTTTAATCCCAACGGCACATGTACACAAATCAAAGCCTTTTCTAATAGTTTCCAACATCCGTTTCATCGTTACTACAGAATCATAAGGCCCGTAGTATTTGCTTCCGTCTTTTACAATGGTTCTAGTGGGATATACCCGTGGTTTTTCTTCTTTGGTGATACAGATATAAGGATATGACTTATCGTCTCTATAAAGAATATTATACCTAGGCTGATATTGTTTGATGAAATTATTTTCTAAAATCAATGCCTCAGCTTCTGAATCAGTAACCACTACTTCTAGGTTAAAAATCTTCTTCACCATGGTTCGAATACGCCCATCCACAGGTCTCGAATCTTGAAAATATGATCGTACTCTATGTCTGAGTCTTTTCGCCTTTCCTACGTAAAGTACGCTACCATTTTTATCTTTATAAATATATACACCAGGAGAAAGTGGCAAGTTTGCAACTTTTTCTGATAGTGAGATTGTAGGAGACTCTGTATTACTCATTTTTATTAAGATACAAATAAAAGCGTGTTAGGGTTTATATAATAGGGTTAAGCTTTAAAATTTTAAATGTATTGTAAATTTATGGGCTTTTAGAAACTAGGATACAATTAAAAATATTCTAGTCAACTTTTGATTTTTATTTGCCCCATACTTTTTATCCTTGTCGCTATACTATTAACATAACTTTTAGTACTTAATAACAAAGTAAGTATCTTCTTTAAAATTTTTTTGAGATGCAAACAGCTATTGAAATAGAAAAAAAACATCATTTCCAGGTATATAACCGTTTTCCTGTAACGCTGGCAAAAGGAGCAGGTGCTCGTGTTTGGGATACTCAAGATCGAGAGTATATTGATCTTCTTGCAGGAATTGCAGTTAACAATTTAGGGCATTCCCATCCGGCTATTGTAGAAGCTATAAAGGATCAATCAAATAAACTTTTACACACATCAAATTTTTATTACACAGAAGCACAAAGCGAATTTATTTCAAGGCTTTCTTACCTCAGTGGTTTAGATCGTGTTTTCTTATGTAATTCTGGTTTAGAAGCGATGGAGGCATCTGTTAAACTTGCAAGAGCATGGGGGCATAAGCATGGAAAAACTGGAAAAATAATTTCTCTTGAAAATGGATTTCATGGCAGATCTTTAGCAGGTGTAACTCTTAGCAAGGCTTTTTATCAAAATGGATTTTCCCCATTGCCACAAGGTTTCGATCAATCCCCATTTAATGATTTTGAAGCCTTAGTGGAAAGAGTTGATAAACATACAATTGCAATTGCATTCGAATTAATTCAAGGAAATAGTGGAATTCGCATTGCTGATATAGAATTTGTAAAAAAAGTTCGTTCATTCTGTGATGAACAAGGAATATTACTCATTATCGACGAAGTGCAAACTGGAGTAGCTAGAACAGGTAAATTTTGGTGTTATGAACACTATGGCATTCTACCTGATATTATTGCCTCAGCAAAAGCTTTAGCAGGTGGTATTCCAATAGGTGCAATTATTGCAAAAGAAGAAGTAGCTGCCGTATTAGAGTTTGGCCAACATGGCACAACTTTTGGTGGAAATCCATTTGCTACCGCCGTAGGAAATGCTTGCTTAAAAACCATTGAACAAGAGAATATTGCAGAACAAGCTGCAGAAAAAGGGACTTATATGATGGACTTACTTAAGAAAAAGACTGCGCAAAATCCTGATGTGTTAGAAGTTAGAGGCATGGGATTAATGATTGGTGTTGAATTAGCAAAACCCGGCCGACCTGTAGTTGATAAGATGTTTAATAAAGGAGTGCTTAGTAATGCAGCTGGTGGAAATGTGTTACGAATTGTACCGCCACTGGTAATTACACAAGAAGAAATCGATTTATCAGTTGATATTTTGGTCTCCTCGATCTAGAATTAGAACACGATTACTTTTATAAAAAATAATTAACCAAATAATGACTTTGTAATAGAGACAATCTCTTTTAAATGATCATCTGTTATCTGAAAATGAAAGGTTGCTCTAATTGTTTTTGGACCAAATGGAACCATGAATATTCCTTCTCTTTCAAGGAGCTCCACTGCTTGATCAGCATTTCCTGAGTTCACATCAAACATTACAATGTTTGATTCTATAGCTTCTAAGTTAATTGCTAATTTTGAACAGTTAGACACGACTTCTGCAAAAATTTGAGCCTTTTTATGATCATTTTCCATTAAAGACCAATGGTTATCTACAGCGTAATCTGCCGCAGCTGCCAAAAGACCAACCTGTCGCATACCACCTCCCCACATTTTCCGATATCTCCTTGCTTGGGCAATCCTTTTACTTGTTGATAACAACATAGATCCAACCGGGGCTCCTAGTCCTTTACTAAAACAAACTGAAATTGTGTCTGCAATTTGTCCAAAAAAAGAAGGTTTTATTCCAGTTGCAATAATCGCATTCCATATTCTTGCACCATCAATGTGTAATAATAAGTTTTCTTTTTTTGAAAAATCGGTCAAAGCTATTAATTCATTTTGTGAATAACATGCTCCACCACCTTTGTTGGTACTATTTTCTAAACTTAGAACTGAGGTATCCGGCTCCCAATCATAGAAACCTCTCTTACGGTTAATTAGATCTTGGGGAGCTAGTTTACCGAAATTACCCGTTACAGTTTGAAATTGCACTCCTGATAAAAACGCAGCCCCACCTGTCTCATAATTATAAATATGTCCATTTTTATCGATAATAACTTCATCACCAGGCTGAGTTAACACTTTTAAGGCCAGTTGATTACTCATTACGCCACTTGGCACAAATAAACCAGACTCCATACCAAATAAATCTGCAATTTTTTGCTGAAAACGATTTACTGTTTCGTCCTCTCCCAATACGTCATCCCCGACATTGGCCTCAGTCATAGCTTTAAGCATTTCTGGTGTAGGTTTAGTAACTGTATCGCTTCTTAGATCTATCATTTAGTAATTAGGTTATTTTCTAGTGGTTAAATATTATTGATATGTACTTAATAAAATGCATCCAAGTGTTTTTGCATAACTTTGCTGTGTTTTAATCATCTTTTTATAAATCGAAAAAAAGAAGAATAGAATTAATCGAGTGCAGCATGTAAGATCCACCCAACCCATAAGCTTCTATTCTGAAAAGAATTTATTTAATTGTTCACTCAATTACAGGTTTTAGTCAATGTGGTTAATAAAATGAACTGATATTTGAAAAATTTAATTAAGATCAGCTAAGAAATAGATTTCTTTATATTAAATTAAAGGTATTCATCCTTGGTAATTATAGTATTATCTAAAAAATTGGTCTTACAGCAAATAAACAATTTAACTTGAAAACAAATACATACGATATAATTATTGCTGGAGCGGGGCTTTCGGGTCTTAGTTTAGCATGGAATCTTGCTAAATTAAACTACGATGGAAATGTACTTATCATTGATAAATCCTTTGCTCCTCACAATAATAAAACTTGGTGTTTTTGGGCGAAAGGCAAACCATGCTTTTCCAATATCGTTCACAAAAAATGGAGAAAAGCTTTTTTTTCTGCTGGTAGTTATAACGGATTTCTCTACATGAATAATTACACCTACTATTGTATTAGAGAGAGTGATTTTAAAGAATATGTATTAAGAGAATTAAAAAAGCACTCGAATTTTCACCTTCTTGAGGAAGGAATCTTAGATATTTCAGGTAGTAAAAAGAAGGGTGTTTTAGTTACTAAAGATAGCAAAAATTTTGTTGCAGGTTCGATTTTTCAGAGTATGATCACCCCTGAATCTGCAAAAAAAGAAAACCTCAAATATCCATTAGTTCAACATTTTTTGGGGATAGAAATTGAAACAAAGGCAGGCACATTCGATGCTGAAACCTTTACAATCATGGATGTGGATGAAAACAATGATGACGGATATGCATTTACTTACACACTACCGTATTCTCACGATAAAGCACTTATCGAATACACTGTGTTTTCTAAACATGTTTCGAAGAAAAAATTTTACAAATCCAAGATTAGAGACTACCTAAAAGAAAAATATAATTTTGAAAAAAAGGACTACAACATCGTAAGGAAAGAGTTTGGGGCAATTCCAATGGATGACCGACCTTTTCAACCGACATTACATCCAAATGTTTACAATATCGGCTCAACGGGTGGATTCACTAAACCAAGTACAGGATATACCTTTTTTAGGGTTCAAAATTTTTCAAAACAATTAGCTCACCAAATTGTCAATGAATCCTCGTTTACAATAGAAAATCCTTCTAAACCTAAATATAGATACTACGACAAACTTCTTTTACACGTATTATCTAATTCAACATCAGACTCAAGGAGGATATTTATGCATCTATTTAAAAATAACTCCATTGATAAAATTTTTGATTTTTTAAACGAAGATACTTCATTTATAAAAGATGTAAATATTATGAGCAGTGTACCTTATTGGCCTTTTTTGAATGCCATGGCTAAAAATCTGAAATAATTATTTTGTATTAAAAATATTTTCAAGGCTATTTTTTCAAAATATAAATTCTGATATATCTTTGATGATTATGATCACCTTTTTGTTAAAAGTTTCAATCATATAAAAATAAAGATAAGGCTGTGATTACAGCAGTTTCTGTCCTCAATCGATGATTACCAAGAGAAATTAATGTGCCCCCTGCTTGTTTAAATATATTAACCTCTTTTTCTGAAAATCCTCCTTCTGGTCCAACAAGTATAAGTTTTTCTTTCTTAGTATTGAATTGAGGTTTGTTTATTTCCTCTTTTTCATGTGCCATTATCATTTCATGATCTGCATATTCAAAAAGTACACTTTTTAAGTCGGGTTTGTACACTAAATCTGGTAACCACCATCTCCCTGATTGCTTAAATGCACTTTTAATCAACGCATCAAGACGGTCTGGGTTAATACGTGTTCTTTCGGAATGGTCAGCATCAAATATGCAAATAGAAGTAGCTCCCATCTCAACAGCCTTTTCAATAGCAAATTCAAACCGATCTCGTTTTTTTATAAATCCAAAGGCAAGTACTTTTTTTATGGCAGGTTCTTTTTTAATCTCTTTAGACTCAATCGTGAGTGAAATTTTATTCTTTTGAATGTATTCTATCCTTGCTAATACCTTACATCCTTTACCATTTACAATGGTGATTGTATCGCCCTTTTTTTTGCGCAGTACTTTAAAAACATGTTTTGCTTCCTGTCCAGAAAGTTCTAACCATTCAGTATTAGCTAAAGAAGCATCATCAACATAAAAATGATTGTCCAAAATTTACACAGATTATGTTTCATTTAAATAAGCACCTGGCTCAAATTCAACTTCACCAGTTTTAAGTAGTAGCTCAAGATATGGTTTGCACATTTTGCATTTGGTACTGCAAATATCTGCATCTTGCAACGCTTTCACGTTACTGATACCCTGTTCGATTATATATTTTTTTATATCGACAAAATTGATGTTATGACATACACATTTGTGAACCAAAAAAGAACTCATTGTTGTATAAAATGTTTACCAAGTTTAAGTCCCTGACCTTGATAGTTACTATTTATATCAACACCGTAAATAAATTCTGGTATTTCGGTATTGGGTTCAAATTGCATGCTAAATAATGTTTGTCCGTCTTCAATCATAAATGGTACATCATGAGATCTAACTTCAAGAACAGCACGTGCACCTTTGTCATTAACCGATCCTCCAAAACCTGAATCAAAAAAACCAGCATAATGTGTTCTTAATTCACCAGAGCCGGTGTCGTAAGCCATCATTTCACAAGCTAAATTTGAAGGTACACGTATTCTTTCTTTGGAAGCAAAAATATAAAAAGCTTCAGGCTCTAAAATCACCTTAGCATCTTTTGTAGCGTAGATAGGCTCCCAGAATTCATCCACCGAATAATGTGCAATATTTTGAAAATCTATATAATTAACATGTTTTTTTGCTTTATAACCGATAGTCTCTCCGTAAATACCCTTCAGTTGTACGCTCATAAATAGACCTTTATTAACCTTTATCTGTTCCATAGATACTGGTTTAACATTTTCATCAAATAAAAGTGGATCTGTATCATGAATTCGTAATAAATCTTGATCAGAGACTACTTCAAAACCATGTCGTATTCTCAACTGGTTCAGTCGTTGGCCAGTTCGAACTTTTATTGAAAATGATTTAGGAACTACTTCTAAGTATAAGTTACCTTGATATCCTGCATTGATTTCTTCAAATCGATGCGAATAATCGGTAATTACTCTGGTAAACACATCCAGACGCCCTGTTGAGCTTTTTGGGTTTGCCTTTGCAGTGAGATTTTCCAGGGAATGAAGTTGCACTTCCTCACCTTCTAAGTTACCATTCGATTTCCCTGAATGCTGAAAAGAATAATGGGATTTAGGGAGGTTTATTTTTTCAAGTAGAGGAATGATATACACACAATTCTCTTCCAAAACAGCTCCGTTCTTTAAAGAAAATTGATACTGTTCTAACTTTTCCACTTTTTCCATTACCGTCTCATTTTCTGGTAAAAAACTGCATCGAACTCGGTAAGCAATTTCACCTAGCCTCAGATCTAAGGAGTTAGGCTGGAATTGATCATCTTGAATGGGATAATTATCATGTGAATTTAAAATCCCAAGATCACGCAAAATTTTTAGCTTTTGTACAGGCAACACTCCTTTGGTGCGCAAGTGAACGTTATTAGAAGAAGTAGACATATAAAATATTTTTCTAAAGATACTAAGGCGATCAGTTATGACAAATCTTTAAATAAAGAAATCGAATTTTATCTAATTCTGTAGATCGTACATATTTAAAATTAAATGGGAAATGCACATTTAAGGCAAACCTTAACCGTATTGGTTTCTTCATTAAATAATTTGCTATGATCGTTTAACGAATAAATTTGGCTTTTTTGCTTAATCATAGGTTAAATTTTATTGATCGAACCATCACTAGAACCATTCAAATAACCGGTAGAGATTCTTATACCAAAATCCTATGAAAGATTTACGACTTGCTGTTGATCCTCCCTCTACAGATATCACTTTCTTTGAACAACAAAAAATCAAAGAAATCATCGAGTACTCTAAACATAGTCCAAGAAAACGAATTATCTATCCTCTTCACAAAAGTGACGGAGATATGCTTCATAGGATGTTCAATGTAGTTCAACCTGGTAGCTATATACGACCTCACCAACATAAAAAAGCAAATAAATCAGAATCTATAATCGTAGTACAAGGTGGTATTTGTTTTATTACGTTTAATAAAACAGGGGAAATCACAATGTTTAAAAATCTATGTGCACAAAGCGAATGCTTTGGAGTTGATATCGAGCCTAATGTAATTCATTCTTTTTTTGCACTTAAAGAAAATACAGTGATTTTTGAAGTTAAAAATGGCCCCTACATAAAAGAAATGGATAAAGAATTTGCGGAGTGGGCTCCTGAAGAATTCTCCAATGAGGCTGATGAGTATTTGAAGCATTTAGTTGAATTAACTGGAAATAGATCTTAGATCATCGCTTGAATTTTATCCCATTCCGACTTTTTAACTCTTGTGATAGAGTATCTTCCCAGCCGAAACAACTCCATGTTTTCAAGCTCGGGATGTTCTTGTAAGCTATATCTACTAATTGGATGTTCCAGTTTTTTTATAAATTTCATATCTACATTTATCCATCGAGGATTGCTTTCAGAACTTTTAGGGTCGAAGTATTTAGACTGTGGATCAAATTGTAACGCATCAGGATACGCTTCAGATATTACTTCCATTATTCCTACTATAGCCGGAGGTTTTTGATTAGAATGATAAAATAAGACTCCATCCCCAGGCTTCATTTCATCGCGCATATAATTTCTTGCACCGTAGTTTCTTACACCATCCCAGGGTGTGGTTCCATCTTTTTGCATATCATCAATGGAATAATTGTCAGGTTCGGACTTACATAACCAATAATTAGGCATAATTTATGTTATTTGCTTCTTTTTATATTTGTTTACATACCACATTACAGTTTCTTGTAGCATAGAATCAAAATCTGGGTTGGGTTCCCAATTTAGTTCATTTTTTATCTTGGTGGCATCAATTGCATAACGGAAGTCGTGACCCAATCGATCCGTAACAAAAGAAATCAGATTTTTGTAATCCCCGTTTAGACCTAATCCAACATTAGAATTTAAAATATCACATATTTTATGAACTAAATCTAGATTTTTCCATTCATTATTCCCACCTATATTGTACGTTTCACCCGCTTTTCCTTTTAAAAAAGCAGTTTCTATAGCCGAGCAATGATCCTTTACATACAACCAATCACGCACATTCTCCCCTTTACCATAAATTGGAATAGGATTATGTAGCAATGCATTTTTAATAACAGTAGGTATTAATTTTTCATCGTGTTGATGTGGACCGTAATTATTAGAACAGTTTGTAGTTACTAAATTCATTCCATAGGTTTTGAAATACGATCTTACGATCATATCACTTGCAGCTTTTGAAGCAGAATAGGGAGAATTCGGTGCATATGGTGTATTCTCTGTGAAATATCCATGTTCTTCTAATTCTCCGTAAACTTCATCGGTAGAGACATGAAGGAACCTATTTTTTTTCCACATTTCCTCGTCTTCTTTCCAAAGTTGTCTACATTCTTCAAGAATATTAAACGTTCCAACCACATTAGATTGAATGAAAGGTTCTGGACCAATAATTGAATTATCAACATGAGATTCTGCGGCGAGATGAATAACTCCGTCTGGTTTAAAAGATGTAACAATATCTTTTACAGCATCTCGATCTATAAGATCAACTTTTTTGAAGTAATATCGCTCTGAGTCTTTAATTGGAACTAAAAAACTTCGGTCAGAAGCATACGTGAGTTTATCTAGGTTGTAAATATTCCAATCGGGATGATTATTATATAAATACAAAATCAAATTTGAGCCAATAAAACCAGCCCCTCCTGTAATTATTATATTCATTAAAATAAGTCCTTTTCAGTAAGCGATTTTAGTGTTGGTTGGTTTTTATCTTTATCTGATAATATTGGTTCGTTAATTTCCCATTCTACTCCAATCTGAGGATCATTCCAAATTATTCCACGTTCAGATTGTTTGTGATAATAGGTTGAACATTTATAGCATACAATAGCTGTTTCAGACAAAACTAAAAAACCGTGAGCAAAGCCTTCTGGAACATATATTTGTTTATGATTATGCTCAGATAATTCAACACTTACGTATTGAGCAAATGTTTTAGAGAATGTTCTAATATCTACGGCAACATCTAAGATAGCTCCATAAATACACTTAATGAGTTTTGCCTGCGGCTGCTCTTTTTGATAGTGTAATCCTCGAAGTGTTCCTCTAGATGATTTAGATATATTATCCTGTACAAAATCAGTTTCAATACCATTTTTTTTAAATAGGTCACTTCGAAAAGATTCAAGGAAATATCCTCGATTATCAGCATAAATATCGGGCTCAATAATCTTTATTTCTGGAATGTTACTTTCAACAATCTTCATAATTCATTTTTTTTAAAAGCTGACTCAGCCCTTCTTCCCATTGCATACTGGGAGTATTTAATTCCATTTCTATTTTTTTGGTATCTAACTTTGAAAAAAAAGGTCTCTTTGCGGGGGTGTTGTATGTTGCGCTTAAGATGGCAGTAACATTGATTGATTGATCACTTAATTCAAAAATCTTTTTTGCAAAATCGTACCAAGATATAATTCCCTTCGACCCAATATGGTACACACCACTTGCATTCATTTCAATAAGTGCTATGGAATTCAAAACTGCTGGATGCGTAAAAGTTGGCACGCCATATTGATCATTAACCACAGTTAGTGTATCCCTTTCTTTTGATAGCCTTATCATTGTTTTCACAAAATTATCTCCATAACTACCACACAACCATGAAAGACGCAAAATTAAATAATCACATCCAGATTCCTTAATGGCTTGCTCTCCTTTTAGTTTTGATAATCCATAACTGTTAACTGGATAGGTAGCGGCAGTTTCAGGATAGCCATTTGGATAATTTTTTTGATCCTCTAGAGTACCTGCGAAGACATAATCTGTGGAATAATGAACCAATTTAATGTTGTATTCTTTTGATAGTTCAGCAAGATATTCTACGGCTGTATAATTTTTCGAATGTGCTAAGAGAACTTCTTCTTCGGCTTTATCAACTGCTGTGTAAGCAGCACAATTAATAATTACTTCTGGTTTTAGGGTAATAATGTGTTCTTTAAGCTTAATATAATCAGTTATATCTAAATCATTACGTTCATAGGCCCAAAACGTATAATTATTTCTGTTAAGTACCTCTAGCCATTCTTTTCCAAGTTGGCCATCTGCCCCAAGGACTAAATACCTCATAAATTAATCGCCAATTTATTCGCATGTCTGTAGGAGTCTGGTGTACCTGCATCCGTCCACCACCCTTGTAATAGGCTACTAGCCATTTCGCCTTTCTCGATGTAGTAGTTATTTACATCGGTTATTTCTAATTCGCCTCTTTTACTTGGTTTTAGAGTTTTAATGATGGTATAGACCTTTAAATCATAAAAATAGATTCCAGTAACTGCATAATTAGTTTTAGGTTGTTCAGGTTTTTCTACAATACTTATTACTTTCTCCCCTTGTAATTCAGCAACTCCATATCTATGAGGATCAGGTACTTCTTTGATTAGAATTTGTGAACCCGATCCATTATAATTATCAACAGCATCTTGAAGAGAATGTTCAAAAATATTGTCACCTAAGATTACAATAACAGGATCATTACCTGCAAAATTTTCAGCAAGTCCTAATGCTTGCGCAATCCCTCCCGCTTCATCTTGTACTTTATACGTGAATCTACAATTAACATCTTTTCCCGATCCTAACAAAGTTACTACATCCCCCATATGTTCCGTACCTGTAACTATAAGAATTTCTTTTATACCGACTTCGAGTAATTTTTCAATTGGATGATATATCATGGGCTTGTTACCCACCGGTAATAAATGTTTATTTGTGACCTTCGTTAAAGGATAAAGCCTTGAACCTGTTCCGCCAGCTAGAATTACACCTTTCATAAATTTAAATTACTCCAATATTCATTACATAAATGTATGCATTTTATACAAGATATGAATAGCAGAATTTAACCTTATTAAAACAAGAATAGTTTTTTATTTAACACCTTATAATTATTCAAATAGTACCGATAAAAGAATGTTCAATCACACATAATATGATGGAACAACTTCAATATTGGGAACATTTGAGACACATATAAAAAAAATATCTTTTTTAATTATTATTTCTTTGTCAGTAATAATAACTAATGAGGTTTAGCACAAAATTTCCAACACCGAAAGAAATTTTATATAGATAATACTCAGGTTCAAGGATCTGCTGATCATACTAATTTCCCGGTCCTTGTCAGCTTTACTGATCCTAGTTTTGCAACCATAAGTAATTCAGGTTATGTAACCAATAGCAATGGATATGATATTGTATTTACATCTTCCGATGGACTAACCCAGTTAGACCATGAATTAACTAATTATGATCCCATCACAGGTCAAGTTAGTGCATGGGTGCGATTTCCTTCTCTTTCCACCACATCCGACACTTATTTTTTTATCTATTTTGGAAATCCCTCCGTTTCGTCCGATTTATCCACCAATAGTACATGGTCGAATGAATTTAGTGGGGTATACCATCTAGATAATGGAAGCAATGATGCCACATCTAATGCCAATAACTGTACAAATTATGCTGTTTCCTACACAACTGGAGTCACACAAATTGATGGTTCTTCCGTATTTGACACTAGTTCTGACTATTTAAGTTGCGGCAATAATTCTTCAATTACTCCTTCCTCAGCCATTACTGTATCTGCTTGGGTGTATAGTGTTGATGACAATACAGACTGGGATGTTATCGGTGGAACTACAACCGATACAAATTGGGATGATGGATATGCATTGTATATTGATGATAAATCAAACGTGAGATTCTCCATTAATGGCTACAATAACGAATATGCCCAGTCAGATATATCGATGGTTGAAACATGGAATTATGTTGTCGGAACTTACGATAAAGATGCAGGTGGTACAGATGAAGTAAAGATTTATGTTAATGGTATAAAAGGTGATAGGGATGGCGATCTTTCTGATGCTGTATCTTATAATACCGGAGAATTACAAATCGGACAACTTGGTGGCTGGACTGATGATTGGCTAAATGGAAATATAGATGAATTTAGAGTTGCAAATATTGCACGTAGTGCAGATTGGATTGTTACCGAATTTAATAATCAAAGTAATCCTAATTCCTTTTATATAGAATCTGAAGAAAAACCTGTTTTAATGAATATTGAGAGTACACCACTATCTATGTCTGCTGGTGGTTCTCCAATATCGATTACCGAAACAATTTTTATTTACACTCCATTTGCTGATTCAATTGTTGCTGCAGAAATACAGATATCTGACAATTATGACAGTAGCGAGGATATTTTAAATTTCACAGATACCAATTCAATAACAGGTTCATGGAACTCTACAACTGGTACCCTTACCCTTGCTGGCAAAGCAAGTGTGGCAGACTATCAAACAGCTTTGAAAGCCATTACCTACCAAAATACAGATGCAAGTTCACCTAATGTAAATACCAGAACAATAAGTATTACTGTGAGTGATCCTTTCTACACTAGCACTGTGGCTGCAAGAAGTATCTACATTTTAGGGTCGAGTGTTCAATTAACGGGTTATAATGTTAGAAAGAAATTCTATATAGACAATACTCAGGTTCAAGGATCTGCTGATCATTCTAATTTTCCGGTCCTTGTCAGCTTTACTGATCCTAGTTTTGCAACCATAAGCAATTCAGGTTATGTAACCAATAGCAATGGGTATGATATAGTATTTACATCCTCCGATGGACTAACCCAGTTAGACCATGAACTAACTAATTATGATCCCTCCACAGGTCAAGTTAGTGCATGGGTGCGATTTCCTTCTCTTTCCACCACATCCGACACTTATTTTTTTATCTATTTTGGAAATCCCTCCGTTTCGTCCGATTTATCCACCAATAGTACATGGTCGAATGAATTTAGTGGGGTATACCATTTAGATAATGGAAGCAATGATGCCACATCTAATGCCAATAACTGCACGAATTATGCTGTTTCCTACACAACTGGAGTCACACAAATTGATGGTTCTTCCGTATTTGACACTAGTTCTGACTATTTAAGTTGCGGCAATAATTCTTCAATTGCTCCTTCCTCGGCCATTACTGTATCTGCTTGGGTGTATAGTGTTGATGACATATCTGATTGGGAATCGGTAGGAGGAATAACTACTGATGATGGATGGAGTGATGGCTATGGCTTATTCTTTAACAAATCCAAGTTAGGATTTTATATCAATAGATACGACAACTTTGCTGAATCCGAGATTTCTATGGTTGAAACATGGAATTATGTTGTCGGAACTTACGATAAAGATGCAGGTGGTACGGACGAAATTAAAGTATATGTTAACGGTGTAAAAGGAACGAAAGATGGCGATCTCTCAAATTCAATAACGTATGGAGCTGGAGAACTAGAAATTGGACAACTTGGTGGATGGGCTGGTGATTGGCTAAATGGAAATATAGATGAATTTAGAGTTGCAAATATTGCGCGTAGTGCAGATTGGATTGTTACCGAATTTAATAATCAAAGTAATCCTAATTCTTTTTATATAGAATCTGAAGAAAAACCTGTTCTATTAAATCTCGAAAGTACTCCGCTATCTTTGACTGCTGGAGGTTCCTCCGCATCAATTACTGAAACAATTTCTATATATACTTCATTTGCTGATTCAATTGTTGCCGCAGAAATCCAGATATCTGAAAATTATGTGAGTAGCGAAGATATTTTAAATTTCACAGATACCAATTCAATAACAGGTTCATGGAATTCTGCAACAGGTACCCTTACCCTTGCTGGTAAAGCAAGTGTGGCAGACTATGAAACAGCTTTGAAAGCCATTACCTACCAAAATACAGATGCAAGTACACCTAATTTAGACACCAGAACTATTAGTATTTCAGTCAGTGATCCTTTCTATACCAGTAATGCTTCGACTAGAGATGCCTACGTAATTCAAACATTGTCCGACCCTTCAACTGATATAGCAGATGTAGTTTTTCACTATGATGGCCAAGATATCGATGGTGACTTAGATACGAGTGATCAATCAAGTAGTACAAATGTTAGTTCTTGGGTTGATCGTTCATTTTCTGCAACTTCTGGAACTTCTGTAAATATTTTAAATTCGGCACCTTCTACAGAGCCTTTTTTTGACCCTGAATATTTTGGTGAACGTGGAGCTATTAAATTCAATCGTAATATTATAAATAGTGGGTCTGGTTTAACACTAGAGAGTAGTGAGACATTAAATTTAGCTGACAATTATGACGCTAAATCATTTGCAGTAATTTTTAGAACTTCTGAAAAAGATTTAACTGGATTACATGTAGTATATGAACAAGGAGGAAGAACAAATGGTTATAGTATTTCAATAAAAGATGGCCAAATCTATGCTTTTTCATGGTCTAATAATTGGCAACTAACTCAATACAGATCCATTAATTTAGGAGTAGCAAATAAACATACAAATTATATTGTAGTAGCTAATCATGATGCGAATACTGGTATTTGGGAAGCAAAATTAAATGATGAACCAATAACCCAACATCCATTACCTGTGGAACAGATGTCTTCACATAATGGAAATGCAATTATTGGACTAGAAAAAGGAACAGTTGACCCAGCCGATTTTGTAGATAATCCGGTAACTCAAAATGCATTTGATGGATATATTGCTGAGATAGTTTCGTGGAATACAGCTTTATCTGGTGGGCAAATGGGTTCTTTGTATTCCTATTTCTGTGATAAATGGTGCAATGAAGCTCCTTTAATTGATGGAATTGAAAATCTCACTTTAGATTATACTGAAGGTGAATCTGGCGTTAACATAACCAACACAATTAATATAACCGATGTTGACAATACACTAATTGATAGTGCCAAAGTGATAATGACTTCAAATTATGATTTAAGTGAAGATTCTTTGGGTTTTACAGATACAGCAAATATAACATCTAATTGGGACTTAGGTACCGGAACATTAACCTTATCTGGAAAAACTACTTTAGAAGATTATGAAACTGCACTACGTTCTGTAACCTATAGCAATACAAATCAAATATCACCAAATACTACCATTCGGCAAGTGGACTTTAAAGTATTTGATTGGAATGATAGTAGCAACGTGCAGACAAGATCTATAAATATTATAAATGTTAATACATCCCCAATTTTATCTGGAGTTACTGGTGGAGTTGAACTCTTTATTGAAGGTGATCCGCCATCTTCTTTCAATGTAAATACAACCATCACAAATGTTGATGATTCTACTGTAGAAGGGGCAAAAATCAAGATAATCAATAACTATTTCAAAGTAGAGGATGTGCTATCATTTAATGATACTGAAAATATATCCAGCTATTTTGATATTGAATTAGGCGAACTTACACTTACCGGTACTGCAAGTATTGAAGAATATCAAACTGCTCTTAATAATGTGCTTTATCAAAATAAGAGTGCTAACCCTATTGAAATCCTACGAACAGTTTCTTTCACAGTATACAATGGGATAGTAGCAAGTAACACAGAGATCCGCGATTTCAATGTCTCTACTACGAATTCAGGACCGTTATTATCCAATATTGAAACTACCAATTTAATCTATTCAAATTCCCAAGAGAGAATTACAAATACCATAAAAGTGAATGATCCTGAAGACTCAGCTATTGACAGTATGGTAGTACAAATAACTAATAATCTAATTTCGAGTGAAGATTCGCTTATTTATAACCCAGTATCTGGTATAATTGGAAATTATGATAAAGATTTGGGGAAAATGCTGTTAACCGGAAGTTCTTCTTATGAAAATTATGAATTAGCTTTAAGATCAATATTATATACAAATAATGCACCTGCTCCATCTGGTGCTACTAGAGAACTTAGTTTTCAAGCATATGATGTATTTGGTGCATCAAGTAATATAGTAAACCGGTATATAGAAGTGAATGCAGTAGAGTCTATTAATGGACTTACACTATGGTTAAGAGCTGATAAGGGACTAAATACTACCATATCTGGAGAAGTTATTACTTGGGAGGATCAAAGTGGAAATTCAAATCATTTCATTGGTAATTCGGGATCTGGGCTTCGACCAACTTTAATTAATAGCTCTTCCTATTTTGATAATCAACCAGCGATAGATTTTATTGGAGATGGAGACTACTTCGAGGACGATGATGGTGAAAACTATATTAATGGAACATCTGAATTAAGCATATTTATTGTAAGCAAAAGTGATGCTATGTCGAACAATAGAGGGTTATGGATAACTGATATTCCAGATGGAACAGATGAGATATTCTCTATTAGAAACGATGTTTTAGGATTATCAACAATGGAAGATGGTATTAAAATAGCAGTAAATAATTCTAGTCTAGAATCAAGTTCAAATATACAATCAAAAAATGGTCAAATTTTAAACCTTAATTGGAAAACAGGGTCCACTTATGAAATGTATATAAATGGAATTTTGAACAATCCCTACCTACTTGAAGCTATACCTAATATTGAAATTTCAGGTGCAACTACAGTTTTACTAGGTAAAGGGCCAAAAGATATTTCCGCAGGTAGATCATGGAATGGTCAAGTTGCAGAGGTTATTTTATATAACAAAAAACTTAACGATCATGAACGAGAAAAAGTTGAAGAATACTTATCAGACAAGTACAATTTACTAACCGGTTATATTGTGCCTGCATCTAATGGCAGTAATCTATCGGCAGATTATACAAATTTGAACTATACAACTTTAATCGGACCTTCGATACAGGAACGTGTATATGGTGAACTTCAAGAAAACGAGACATTTACTTTAGTAGCACCAAATGGGTTTGAATGGAACGTTAGTAGCTCTCCCAGTACAACTATTACTAATACCTATGGTGGAACAACAGATTTAGACGCTAATTTTACAAGTCTCACATCCTCTGAAGTAACCTTTACAATTACCAAACAATCTACAATTCATCCTGGTAAACTCACTATTAATGGGTTAGAAATACGACCCACAACAGGATTTTTTCCTAATGAAGGATATTTAAAGAATATAGGAACCACAGGCCAAGGTGGAAATACGAATTACGGTAATATTGGAATAATTGCTGGCGCTCCATATAAGTTAAATTTTTCTACAGAACCTACTAACACAGCTATTGATAGCATAATAACTCCCTATCCAAAAGTAAGCTTACTGGACCAATTTGGTAATACTGCAGAACAATCATCGATTAATGTTAACATGAGTAAACAAGGAGCTAATGGAAAATTAAGTGGCGATACTAATCAAACAACAAATAGTTTAGGAATTATAGAGTTTTCTGACCTTAAATTAAACGAAACAGGACAATATAAACTAATTGCACAAAGTACTGGGTTAGTCCCAGATACAAGTATAGCTTTTAATATTGTTCCCCCTGGAGAATTGACAGCGTTTGTTGTTGAACGTTATCCAAGTGGAAATATAAGTACCAAAAAAGCAGGCCAAGATTTTAAGATTACTATTAAAGCGATTGACGGTACTGGAGAAACAATCACTTCATACAATGGAAAGGTTAGTATTTCTTCACCTTGTGCCCTAGATTCGGGAGTAGGATCAACTGCAAACTTTACAGATGGTTTGCTTTCAAGCCATACTATTAGTTTTTCAGAAATCGGTAGCTGCAAGATCATCGCTACCAATAACAATGGAGCAGAAAAAGGATATAGTAATACGTTTACCGTAACTCCAGGTTTCTCCGATCCGACGTTGACAATAATTACAGCATCACCATCTTTAATTCTTAATGATGGAATAAGCAGCTCAACAATCCATATACAATTAAAAGACTCTTTTGGGAACCATTTAACTTCTACAGATAAAGCAGTAGAAATTTTTTCTGATGCTGGTAGCTTAGGTTCATTAATTAACAATAATGATGGTACTGCTACCATAAACTTGACCTCCTCCAATGCATTAGAGATTGCTACCATCACAGGAACATTAGATGGTGTTATTATCACAGATGAAGCAGAGGTCGAATTTTCTTCATTCAGTCATATTTGGACTAGTCAATTAGGATCTAGCTTAGATGCGAGTAATTGGTTTGATACTCAAAATTGGAATACTGGTACACTCCCTACTGCATCTTCTGTTGTTTTAATTCCTACTGATCCTGATAATGGAAATGAATTTCCAGTAATCAAAAATTCAAATACAACTATTCAAGAATTAGCATTAGAAACTAAAGCTAAATTATTTCTAAATGGAAATATAAATTTAACTGTTTCCAATGATATTACCGGAGATGGATACATTTTGGGAAGTAATACTGATAGCATAACGATCAAAGGAAACATAGATTTAACTAACTTAGATTTAGGTACTATAATTTTTAATAGTAGTTCTCCTCAAACTATCATAAATCCATATATTTTCAACAACTGGTAATAGATAATAATAGTCAAGTTTTGATTACAGATGATGTAAAAGTTGAAGGCATGCTAAGTTTAATTGATGGTGAAGTACTAATACCTAGCGGTAAAAATCTTATAGCTAATACACAATCCTATGTAAATGGTGAATTGAGATTCCAGCGCGAAATTACAGGGAATAGAGGCTGGAGAATGCTTTCTTCACCAGTATCTTCAAACTATGGTGATTTTTTTGATGGAATGATTACACAAGGCTATGACGGTGCATTTTACAGTACCGGATCTATGCCTGGTGATACCTTACAACCAAATATTTTAACTTATCTAGAAAGTTATCCAGGAACTGATAACCAAAGGTTTAGAGCACCAGCAAATTCATCGGAAAATTTAGTACAAGGTCAGGGAATATGGGCTTATTTTTTTGGGGACATAGAAAACGATTCCAGATATAATGATCCGCTTCCTGACACTTTGGATGTAAAAGGACAAGAATTTTCAGGTAATGGAACGGAAGTTGATTTTGGAATTACCTATACAACATCCGCTGATTCTGGTTGGAATTTTATAGGAAATCCATTCGGGGCAAGTATTGATTGGGATGATGAAGCACAATGGACAAAGACAAATGTCGAATCTTCGATTTATATATGGGATCCTGCAGCAAACAATGGTAATGGAGAATATTTAACTTGGAATGGGGTAACAGGAACGCTTGGTGATGGTTTAATTTCCCCATTTCAAGGGTTTTGGGTGAAAGCTAATGGCCCCTCACCGTCGTTAAAAGTGAAATTAAACGCCAAAACTACAGGTGATAGTTTTCTTAGAAAAGGAATAGAAAAAGACATTCCAGTAATTCAATTAGATGCTACTATTGATGGCCTTCACAAGAGAACAAATATAATGTTTAGTGAAAATGGTAATTATAAAAAAGACAAGATGGATGCGTTACGTCTAATTCCTTTTTCAAATACGCATGTTGAATTTTATTCTATACTTGAAGATGGGTCTCAGCTATCTATTAATAATCTTCCTAAACAGTTTAATCATCGAATTCACATACCTTTAATATTGAATGCATACAAAAATGGACTCCCTCTTCATGGCGAATATCAACTGGATTGGGAGATTCACAGAACAATTCCTGAGGAATGGCTAATTTATCTTATAGATCATTCGACTGGTGAAATCCACGATATGAAGAGTTCCCCAGATCTATCAATTACTCATTCAGTTTCTTCAAAACTAACGAAAAATTCATCTCCTATCGCATCTAATTTTAAACTAAAAGGTTCTTCAAGAGGAGATAGATCTCGATTTACACTGAGAATTACCACCGAAGAAATTGAAGCTAACATTCCTGAACAATTCTATTTATCACAAAATTACCCGAATCCTTTTAACCCAAGTACTACAATCGAATATGGCTTAAATGAAGCTGGACCAGTTTCTTTGATTGTATATGATATAATTGGTCGCAAAATTCAAACCTTAGTAGATCAAAATCAATTTGAAGGCAACTATAAAGTCAATTTTAATGCAAGTTCATTAGCATCAGGGGTTTATTTTTACAGACTTATAGCTCCAAATAAAATTTTGACAAAAAAAATGACCCTAATAAAATAAAGATTGTACATAGTCATAATTCGAATTAGAATACATTAATGTAAGCATCTTAAAATCAAGCATTTTTTATATTGGCAAATCTATAAAATGTTATGATTGGTAGGGAAAAAATCAAAAACGCTTACGCTCTTCTTATATTTATCATTTTGTTGGCCTTCAATCTTGAAGCTGCTGCTCAAGTTTCAGACTTTGCATCACGCCTAAAAATCCATGTAAATGCTAGCGAAGTTTATGGAGATTCAGACCTTACTAATTTTCCTGTCTTAGTTCAATTTACACATCCCGATTTAAGAACTACATCAGATGGTGGATTTGTTACAAACACCAATGGTTATGATATTGTATTAACAGCATCTGACGGGGTTACTATTCTTAATCATCAAATTGAAAATTATTCTTCTAATACGTCTGAAGGAATACTAACATTTTGGGTACGTTTTCCAGTTCTTTCAACCACTACCGATACTGAATTTTATATATATTTTGGAAATAGCTTAATAACAAGCAATCCATCTACTACAAGTGTATGGGATTCTAATTATAAAATGGTTCTTCACCTGAATGAAGAACAACCCGCTGATACTTATCCAGACGCAGCAGGAGAAGGAACGGATGCGTTAAATAATGGAAGTATCTTATCAACCGGAAAAATTAGCAGTGGAATCACATTTGATAATACTAGCGACAGAGTTCTGGTGGAAGACAATGGAACTTCCCCTTTAGACATAACAGGTAATATTTCTATTTCTTTTTGGCTTAATATCGCAAATCTAGGTTCTGGTCCAGATTTATTTACAAAAGGGAATTACACAAATGGATACGCATTGTGGGTTGATGGTACTGGAAGATTTAGATTTCATGTAAATAGTAGTAGTTTAGTATCACCCTCTTTACTTACAAATGGTGTTTGGACGCATGCAACAGTTACAAGGGCATCAAATGGAGATAGGAAAATATACGTAAATGGAGCTCAAGTAGCCGCTGATAATACAAATCAATCATTCCAATTGGATGACGAGGATTTTTATCTAGGCACATCTAACTTTTGGCCATATTTAGGAATAATGGATGAATTCAGAATCTCGAACATAACGAGAGATTCCGCATGGATAGCTACTGAATATTCAAATCAAAACAATCCGTCTACATTCATAGATCAAATTAATGCGGAACCAGTTGTTTCAGAGATGGAAACACCCAATCTTACCTACAATTCAGGCGATTCTCCATTACTATTGACGTCTAATATTAGTATTTCCGATGGTGATGATACCAACCTAGAAACTGCAGTAATTCAAATAACAAATAACTATGAATCAAGCGAAGATATTCTTGAATTTACTGATCAGCTTGGCATAACTGGAAGTTGGGATTCAATTAATGGAATTTTAACATTAACTGGTTCTACATCACTTACCAATTATGAAAACGCACTTAGAACCATAACTTACCGCAATACAAAAGCAGCTCCTATAGAAAATATAAAAACTATCGCTTTTAGTGTCTTTGACGGTGATAATTTCAGTAATACCCAATCTAGAAATGTAGAAGTAGTAAAAGTAAATATACCTCCAGAATTAGCGGATGTTGAAGAAACCTCGATTTTATATTTTCCAAATTTTGGACAAGTTGCAATTACCAATAATTTGACCATTACTGATTTAGATCTAAATGATTTAATAGGAGCAACCATTGAAATTAGTAGTGGTTTTGTTCAAAGTGAAGATGAATTAAGTTTTGTTGATGAAAATGGAATAGTTGGTTCTTGGGATTCAATAAACGGTGTTCTAACCTTAACAGGAAGTGCATCTATTTTAAAATACATTAATGCCATTCGTTCTGTAGTTTATGAAAACCAAAATCCAACTCCAACAGGCACTTCAAGAACATTAAGTATAAGTGTAAATGATGGAACAGAAAATAGTAATTCTGTTTCAAGGAATATTGAATTCCCAACTGCTTTAACGGAAATAATAACCTATAAACCCAATGATGTTTTTCATTTCGATGCCCAAGATGCAGACGGAGATGGAGATCTCACAATAGGACAACCTCCAAATGGTTCTCTCTCTATTTGGGGTGATCGTTCGGATAATACAGGTGGAACAAGCCCTGATTTATCTGCGACTGCATCTACAGGGAATGAACCATCTCTTAATTCAAATCTATTAGGACTTAGATCAGGTATAGAATTTAATGGAACTAATGAAAGTTACGATCTCCCAAGTAACGCAATATTAAATAGTTCTGAATATTCAGAAAAATCATTTGTTTTAGTTTTTCGAACCGGCTCCAACATATCAGGATTACAGATAATTTATGAACAAGGAGCAGCGACTAGGGGGTACAATTTAAGCATAAAAAACAGTGTATTGTATGCTTATGTTTGGAATGTATCCGAATGGAGTGTGGGTAATCAGTATAAGGTAGTTAATCTTGGATCGGTGGAAGCTAATACAACATATACATTAATAGCTTCTCATGATGCCACTTCATCTAACTTAGCAGATAGAACTTGGCGAGCAAATGTAAATGGTGGTTCCATCGTAGCAGTTGCTAATGTTGATACACAAAGAACTCATGGTGGAAGTCCCGAAATTGGTGCAACTGATGGATCCAGAGATCCCGAAACTAATGCTCGAATTTCTAGTGAGGGTAATTTTTTTGATGGCACCATAGCTGAAATCATATCTTGGAATAGTGTTTTAACGGATACAGACTTCACCAATATTTATGCATTTTCAAAGAATAAGTGGGAAAACGTGGAACCAGTTTTAAGTGGAATTGAAGTTACCAATTTAACTTTCACAGAAGGTGATACTCCAATTACAACCACCTCTTCTTTATTAATAGCTAATGACGATTCGTTGGTTTATGACAAGAGTATTGATAGTGCAAAGGTTGTAATCTTTTCAGGTTATGAAAGTACAGAAGATATACTCAATTTACCTGCTGCCATTGGAGGTATTACCGCAAACTTCGACATAGTAACTGGAACACTTACACTCTCTGGAAATGAGACAATTGCTAACTATCAGCAAGCATTACGGTCAGTAACCTATCAAAATACAAATGTTGTAAATCCCTCAGAAACGACTAGGCGTTTAGCATTTGCTGTTTATGATTGGGATGATAGAAGTAATATTGTTACTAGACGTATAGACATTGTTTCTATTAATTCATCCCCAGAGCTCAATAATATTGAAACCACTATTCTAGCATTTACAGAAAATGATGCCCCCACCGATATTACTTCTACCTTGTCTACCTCCGATCCAGATAACTTAAATCTTGAAGGAGCTACAATCGCATTTACTAACAACTTTATACTAGGTGAAGATGAGCTTCATTTTGATGATCAAAATGGAATAATAGGAACTTTTGACGCTCTTAATGGTGTGCTATCATTAAGTGGCACATCATCTGTAACTAATTATCAGGATGCCCTTCGTAATGTTACTTTTAATAACACAAGCACAGACCCCGTAACAAATTTAAATAGAGAAGCTACCTTTCGTGTATTTGATGGAACAGACAGTAGTAATGTACAGTCTAGAACCATATCGGTTACCAACCTGAACACCCCGCCAACTCTTTCCAATATCGAAACTTCAAGTTTGTTTTATTTGGCAAGTGATACCACCATTATTACTGAAAATCTAGCCCTTTCTGATCCTGATAATTTAGACATACAAAGCGCAGTTTTGCAAATTTCCTCAGGTTATACAAATGCCGAAGATTCATTAATTTTTGAAGAAATCTTTGGTATAACTGATAGTTGGGATGACTCTAATGGTATACTCACACTTACAGGGCCAGCTTCAAGAATAGACTTTGAATCAGCACTTAGGACCGTTAAATACGTTAATACTGCTGAAACTCCTACAGATTCACCTCGCGAGATTTCTTTCACTGTTAATGATGGTAGCGATAATAGTAATTCTCTAACTAGAACAGTTTCATTTAGTATACCAAAGTCAGTTTCAGGATTATTACTCTGGTTAAAGGGAGATGAAGGGGTTGAAGAAGCAAATAGTGATCCTGCTGAAGATGGAGATAATGTTTTAAATTGGTTGGATCAAAGTGGAAATGGTCATGACTTTACCTCTACAGGTGCTATTGCTCCTATTTATCAAAGCTCAGTAAGCACCATAAACTCCAAACCAGCCATTGAATTTTCTGGAGGCTCTTCCAATGAACGCCTTGAAGATGCTGATGCTGAAACCCAATACCTAGGAGGATTATCAGGTCTAACTATATTTTTTGTAATTGAATCTGATATTACTTCAACAGATAAAGGATTCTGGACAACAGTAACACCAAATACAACTTCTAACGATCGATATTTTAGTTTACGATACGATGCAATTGGCGCACTTGGAGGTGCAAGTAATGTGGTAACATCGGGCTTAAGAGATCTTACTGGTTTTAGTTTAGAAAGCTTTGAAGACGCTCAAACTACTGAAGGGCAAATTGTTATGTTAAAATGGACTACTGAAACTACCTATGAAATGTACATTGATGGTGTATTAAGTAATCCAACTTCATCAACCCCTATTCCTTCTGGCACACTAGATCCTTCAAATTTAACTACTGCAATTTTAGGCCAAGGACCTTTAGACAATAATTCTAGTTGGGATGGTTTAATTGCAGAGGTTATTCTTTACAATAATGAAATTTCTTTGCCCGATCAGGAACTTATCGAAGACTATTTATCAAATAAATACAATGTCCCAATTCGTTTACTTACACCTGCATTAGGCGGTGATGCAATATCTGCTGATGATGCAAATTCTGTAGCAACATTTACCACTTTGTCTGGCCCTAGAGTACAAGAAAGTTTTGCAGGAGAATTCTCTACAGGAACATATATTTTTGAAGCACCAAGTGGTTTTGAATGGGACGATACTGGTTCTAATCCAACAGCTAGTGTAAGTCCTGCTTTTGGAGGGAGTACCGATTTGTCAATATCGTATACTAGCAGAACTAAAACCCAAATCACATTTACAATAACTACTAATTCTACCAACAATCCAGCTGAAATCAATTTTGGAAATTTTAGAGTAAGGCCAACTTCAGGTATAATACCAAATTTTGGTACTATTAAAAATGTTGGAACAACTGGATTAGGTGGTACTACCGATTATGGGTTACTTAAAATAGTGCCTGGAAATTCAACTACGCTAGAATTTCTTCAACAACCAAATTCTTCAAATGTAAACTCACCAATAATTCCATCTCCAAGATTACAACTAATTGATCAATTTGGAAATGCTGTGGAGGAAAGTAGAGTAAATGTTTCCGTAAGCTTAAACCAAATTTCTGGATCTGGTAATTTTGATGGATCTTCAATCACCAATGTAGAAACAAACCTATTTGGTGTTGCTGAATTTGATAATCTTATTATCGATGAAACTGGTACATACTCGATTACAATTTCTAGTACCAACTTAACAGATACTACTAGCAATGAATTTGATGTTGTGATTTTAGGAGAATTAACAAATTTTCTGGTTCAAAGAGTACCCTCAGGAAATATATCTGATAAATTAGCTGGTCAAAATTTCAATATTACCATTATTGGTGTTGATGGCATTCAAGATACAGTTACTACTTTTAATGGAACTATAACATTAACTTCTAACTGTGTTATAGGGAGTGGAGCCGGAACTTCACCCACATTTACTAATGGTATACTTTCTTCATTAACTGTGAGTATATCCAATACAGGTTCTTGTTCGCTTACAGCAACAAATACTACAGGTACTGAACAAGGAACTAGTAATACTTTTAATGTTACACCTGGCGCGGCATCTGAAACTACTTCAACCATTTCAGCAAATCCATCTGTGATATTCAATGACGGTTTTTCCACTTCAACCATAACAATCCAAGCAAAAGATGCTGAAGGAAATACTGTACTAGTAGGTGGAGATTCCTTTACTTTAAGCGTAACATCTGGCACTTTAAGTTCGATTATAGATAATAATGATGGTACATACACTTCCATTCTCACCTCGTCTACCAATGCAGGTATTGCAACCATTACGGGTACATTAAATGCTGCTGATTTAGTTAATGATGCCCAAGTAGAATTCGCTGAATTCAACACCCAATGGCAATCTCAGATTGGTTCTGTCGCCGATGCAAGAAATTGGTATGATCCAAATAATTGGAGTGCAGGTGCTGTTCCCAGTAATTTAGACAAAGTATATATTCCTGCATCACCTTCAGTTGGTAATGAACAGCCATTTGTGAATCAATCAAATACTGTAATTCAAAAAATTGCTATTGAAAATACTGCATCTATAACACTATCTGGCGGTATTAACTTCATTGTTAATGACGAAACCGCAGGTGATGGAAATATATTAGGAAGTAATAGTGACTCGCTTACCGTAGGTGGTGATCTTGATATAGACAACATAGATATTGGCTATGTGCTACTTAACGGTAGTATTCTACAGTCTGTGTTTGCCCCAAATACATTCTCAAACTTAGTAATTAATAACCCTGCAGGCGTTCGTTTTATCGGTAACTTATCGGTAACTGATTCTCTTAAACTCCTAGATGGCGTATTGTCATTAACAGATGGTTCAAACTTGATCGCAAATTCCAAAAGATATGAATCAGGATCCATAAGAATGCAAAACGAAATTACTGGCAATAATGGCTGGAGATTAATTTCATCCCCTTTCTCAACTACTTTTGGAGATTTGCTCGATGGTACAATCACCCAAGGTTATCCAGGGGCATTTTATGACAGTAATACCTCACCAGGTGACACACTTCAACCCAATGTTTTTACTAAATTAGAAAATTATTCTGGAACAGATAATCAAAGATTTCGAGCACCCTCAAGTGCTTCTACTAATGTGCAACAAGGCCAAGGAATTTGGCTTTATGTTTGGGGCGATATTCCAGGAGATTCCAGATATAATGAACCACTACCCGATACTTTAGAGGCTGTAGGTCAAGAATGGGATGGCAATGGTGATGAGGTTAATTTTGGTATTACCTACACAGCAAACGCCGATTCTGGTTGGAATTTAATTGGGAACCCCTTTGCAGCTACCATTGACTGGGATGACAATGCTAATTGGACTAAAACCAATGTTGAATCCACAATTTATGTTTGGGATCCAGCTGCCAATGCAGGTAATGGTGAATTTCTAACCTGGAATGGAGTAACAGGGACTCTCGGAAACGGGTTAATTGCACCTTTTCAAGGATTCATGGTAAAAGCCAATAATACAGATCCAACTTTAGCTGTGAAAAAAGAAGCAAAAACAAGTGGTGGTTCTTTTCTTCGAAAAACAATGCCTAAAAACTCTGATAGTTTATCATTCAAATCGGAGAATGATAATTTATATGATATTGTACGTATTGGAATTGCAGTAAAAGGAGAAAATGGTAGAGCTAAAGAAACACATATCATGCTTTCTGATGATGCTTCTAAATCAAAAGATAAGTTAGATGCTTATCGCCTAACTACTATGGCACAAACTTATTTCGAGTTTCACTCATTACTTGAAGACGGCACTCAATTAGATATCAATAATTTACCGATAGATTTTAAAACTCGTTACTACATACCTCTACATTTCGATTCATATGAAGAAAATTTAGAAGTGAGTGGCACATATCAAATAGTCTGGGATGACCTAAGAAGTGTACCAGATGACTGGATTTTAACACTTTTCGATAATATAACAGGTGAAACCATCAATCTGCTAGAAGAGGGCGAATATATATTCAATCATTCCACTAAAACTAAAAGAGAAAAGGTTAATCCTTTATCTCCTGATTACAAAATTATTGCAAAATCGAAATCAATGAGTACACGATTTACACTTATGATTTCTATAGAACAAATCGAAAGAGATGTTCCAATGCAACCTTTCCTTAGCCAGAATTATCCTAATCCATTTAATCCTAGCACCACTATCAATTTTGGATTAGATGAACAATCGGATGTTCTACTAGAGATTTACGACATACTTGGCCGCAAAATCCAAACACTTATAAATGAAAACCGCGAGCCAGGAAGATATCAAACATATTTTAATGCTAGAACCTTAGCTAGTGGAGTTTATTTTTATAGATTACAAGCAAATAATAATGTATTTATAAAGAAAATGACCTTAATAAAGTAGATTTTTTAATATGTACATACTCAAATTCTTAAACCTTTAATTTCATTAATCATTTCTATTATGTAAATATCTATATTTTATGCATTGATAGTTCAAGTAACTGAAAGATTAGCAAGGGGATATAAAAAAAGAAATATAGAATACATTGGTAAAATTGTAACATTTGCACAGTTTTTATTCATATATATAGAATACATACACAATGACAAGTTACTCTGAAATATTATATTTGATCGCTGCAATGGTAGTATTTTCGTTCTTAAGCTTAAATACTGCGAAAAGTTTCAATAACTCTAGACAAACTCTTTATATAGCAGAAGCCGAAAGTAGAGCCATTGCAGTAGCTCAAGACGAACTAGATAAAGTACAATGGATTTATGATCCCAATGATTTAAATCCAAACAGTGCAAGCTACGTATATGCAAATTATCCAATTATTGAAACACAATCTTATGGCAACAACGATCAATACACAAGTACTTTCATAATTAGTGGCACCTCAGATTTGATAGAAGACACAGGCACAATGAAACGGTACCAAGTGGTGATCTCGGTATTAAACCAACAAGTAACTCCTGATATTTTTATTAATTTGGAATATGTAAAGTCATATAGCTATTAATGAATTCTGCAATTACTATAACATTTATAATAGGTGGGTTATTTCTTATATCAATCCTCGCTTTTAACAACCAAGTGGTGAACCAAAGCCATGAATTACTTCTTAGTTCACTAAATCATAATTCATTAGGTAATTTAGTAGAAATGTTAGATAATGATTTTAGTAAAATTGGTTTTAAAACAGGTAATGCTGTTCCATTTTCTACAATTGATAGTAAAAATATCATATTCCAAGCTGACGTTTTTGATAATGATAATTTCGGCTCTACCAATGTACAATGGCTATTCGACACCTCAGATCCAGTTACATCTTCATCGAATCCTAATGATTTCTTCTTAAAACGCATCGGCCCAATTGATACCGATGAATATGCGACCATCTCCTTTCCAGTTGTTCATTTTGAAATCACCTATTTCACAGCAAACGGGATTGTCACTTCGGATAAATCTGCAGTGAAAAAAGTTGAAGTTGAAATTATTATAGAAACAGCAGAACCTTACTCCATAAATAAAGACAACGTACAATATCCTCGATTAATCTGGAAAAGAATATTTGTACCTAATAATATTAATTTACCTTATTAATAAAATACTATGGGAAGAAGTCTATTACTTTTAGTTAGTGGTTTAACAATTATAACGGGATTAATCCAAATTAATAATTCCAAACGTATTTCCGAGATTCCTGATCTTTCATCTAAATTTTATAATGAAGAACAAGCTAGGAATATATCTAAATCACTCATTGATAATGCCATAGAAACTATTAAAAATGATAATGATTGGGTTGGTAGCATTCCTGTTGGGAGTGTTGTGGATACTTTAGCCTTACATGCAAGATCTTACAATGCAAGAAAACAATATACCCTTGGAGAGATAACACTTGATGAGCTTAAAAATATCGAGGCAGCTTTACAAAACAGTGGTGAAATTGGTAGTAGAGTTTATATGAATGGAATATTAAATATTTATACTCAAAATAGTCCTGATATTCCAGATAATAGCGTAACTAGTTGGGATGAATATAAAGTTTTACTTATGAGTACCGCCATTTATGACGATACACAAATCACAACCGAGGTTTTAATGCAGAGAGACTCTTTTTCTAAATATTCTTACATGACGCAATCCGAATTAAGTTCGCAAGGTTATACTATTTGGTTTGCTCCAGATGACGAGATACACGGCCCTATCCATACGAATGGAGAGTTTTCTATGTTTGGAGATCCCTCCTTCTATGGTCTTATTACAAGTCCTAATATGTGGAGGGCTCATTGGTGGTATCCAACTAATCCAAATTTTTATGGTGGAGAAAACTTTAATGCACCTTCAAAAAATGAACCAACTACTTATGAGGTAGGTCGTATTAAAGAATCAGCTGAAAATGGCGGACTAAGATTCGAGAACGAAATTAATGTTACATTTTATGAATCTGATGATGTAGGGTATGCTAGTATTTCAGAAAAAATTAACGATGTATGGGGCGATCCTGTTGAGTATGACTTAAGTACAATTAATGGGATTATTTCAACTTCTGAACGAGTTGACGTTCACGGGGAAGTAAAAGGCAGTATCACTTTACATTCTGAGTCTTTTATAGAAATAGATGGAGATATAACCTACCATACCAACCCAATGGTAGACTCTTCTAGTACTGATATGTTAGGCTTAGTGAGTGAAGGGGAAGTTCAAGTTGACGATCAAGCTCATTTATTTTCAGGTCAAGAAGATTTAACAATACATGCATCTGTTATGGCTCTAAATGATTCATTTTCAGTTGAAAATTTTAACGTTTGTTGCTACAGAGGTACATTAAATATCTTAGGGGGGCTTATTCAAAATAATAGAGGCCCTGTTGGAACTGGAAGCATATCTAACATATATTCTGGATATTCTAAAAACTACCAATATGATAACAGATTAAAGGCTTCCATCCCTCCTTCATTTCCAAGAGAAAGCGTCTTTTCAATTGTCTATTGGAAAGATGAGGTAACACATTTACAAGATTAAACGATGAATCAATTCAAGCCTTTACTTTTTATTTTTTATATCAGTATGTGGTGCATTTTTAATGCACAAGCACAATCTACTGAAATTACTTTTAATGTAAATTTGAAACCTCAATTGGAAGACAGTACTTTTATTCCAGGCAGAGACAATATCAAAATTATTGGAGATCTTTATCCAATAAATACACCCAATCCTTATTACTTACTAGATGAAGAACCTATAGACAGCATTTATTCAATAACTATTCGTTTTTCCCCTAGATTCCGTAATAATATGCTCAAGTATAATTTTGAAATGATGATCAATTTCATAAAAGAAGAAGAGGCAATGCCAAGAGCAATCCAACTTCAAAATCGTGAAGTTAATCTAGATCCTATATATTTCAACGCATTTGCATGGTAGTTATGTTTAATTCAACGCTAAACACATTAAAGAAGATTAATTGGCTTAGTTTATACTAAGTATTAATTTTAGCTAAACACACGTATTTAATGAGATTACTGATTCTTATAATATTTTTCTTGATTCCTTCCTCAACCATTGCTCAGGACGACACCTCTGTTAGTGCTCAACTCAATATAAATGCTGAAGTTACACAATCAATAGAATTAATAACTGTAAATCCATTAAGTTTAGAAAATACTCAACCTGGCCAAGTTATCATCACAATTAATCCAATTAATGACCTCAATTCAGGGCATATGGTTGCTCTAGGTACACCCGAAGCCGAATTTAGATTAGATTATGATTTAGAGAAAAGGCTAGACAGAATAGAGGGCCCAGGTTATTTAACATTCAGATATGAACTTTCAGGTAATACTATAGATGATCAATCTACTTCTGATATAATTCAATATCAAAATAGAAATCTACGCTTTAACAATGAAGGTACATTTTATATCTGGTTAGGTGGTGTATTAAATCTTGAAAACGCAGAACCAGGGAACTATGAAGGCGATTTTACGATAGAGATCGATTACATCTAATGAAGAGGTTTAATACGTATATACTTTTACTACTCATGACTTTTTTGAACAACAAATACCTTATCAGTCAGGAAATTGATTTTGGCAGCTATAGTTCACAATATTCTGTTATTTTGTCTGAGGTTAATCCGGGTAGTGCATTAGATTTTGGTATAATTATTGACCAAGCTGGGGAAACTACGGCTATTGATATTCAAGACTCTAAAGTTTTTTCGATTGAAGGAGTAGAATATTTAGACGTATTTGTTGAAATAATTGCTGATTCCCATTTATTACTGGACGACGATCCAAACAACCAAAATGATCCAACTCGACGTTTACCCCTCAATCTAAGAGCTGCTTACGCTAACTTAGGACAAGATAATACCGATCATGCCATTAATTTTTTGGTAGTAGGTTCCACCGCAAATGCATTATTTCCAATTCGTAATAAAGGTGGAAATACCCCCCCAGGACCACCACCAACTCCTGTATTTGAAGGATATAACCCTTCTTTATATAATGATACTGCTTATCTTTATATTTATCCTACCGTTACAACAACCGGCAATCTAGTTAGCGGAAGTTACATGGGTACAATAAACATAAGTGTCAGCTATGATTAAATTTTTATACATAGCATTGATCGTACACTTTAATATTTTAGATTTAAGTGCACAATTTCTAAATCTACAGATTACCATAGAACCCGAGTTAAGTGCTTCTGTGGAGAGCGATTTTAGTTTTGGGGATTTAGCAGCTAATTCAGGCTCATTCGCAGTAGGGCTAGGCGATATGGGTATGGGAGTATTTAACATTAAGGCATACCACACACAAAGTATTTTTGTCAGCTTAGATTATCCTCCTGCTTTAACCCATCCCAACCCCACTGTTGTAGACCAAATTCCCATTGAAATGTCTATTGCTTACAATAACAGCGGTACAAATAAGACAGAATTAGCTACCATCATTCCAAACAATACGGGGTATTTACCTGTGCAATCAAACACTAATACAACTGAGAATGCATCATCCGAAGTTTGGAAGTCGGTCTATATATATGTGTTTGGCTCAATCACTGTGGGCAATATTGCCTTAGGTGAATACAGTGGAGATATTATCTTACAAATAGAGTTCGATTAATAAACTTAAACAATTTTAATTAAGAGTTTTTAACTAGGAAATACAAAAGACATTAAATAACTTTAAAAAAAACAAAAATCACAATAGATAAAACCATGAAAAATTTATTAAAATTAATACCGGTATTCTTACTTTCAATTTTAATTATCCCAACTGTGAATGCGCAGGACGAAAGTACAACCGTAGATGTTAATGCAACTGTTACTACCTCTTTAACCATCACAACTACAGCAGTTGAATTTGGTAGCATAACAGCTAATACTTCTCCAAATCTTGCTGCAAATGGAAATGACGCTGTAAGCGTAGATGTTGGTAATGGTGCATCCCCAGGAAGAATTTTATTATCTGACGGTGTTATAGGTGCAGAAGTAATTGCAACATTCACCACTGCTACACTTTCTGATGGTGGCTCTAATTCTATGACATTCACACCAGACATTTGGGTTGGTGGAGACCAGGTAACTAGCGGAACAACAGTAATAAAATTTCAAGATGTATCATCAGACGGACAAATTACCTTAGATATAGGTGGTTCGCTAGGTGTGGATGCAAGCCAAGCTAATGGTGTTTACTCCACTAACCTTACTGGTGGCTCAGACTTATCAGTTTCCTTTGTTTATCAATAAAAACAAATCAATTCTTTCCAAACCCCTTCCTAAGGAAGGGGTTTTTTTATAGTTTTATAAAAAACTATATTTATATTTCTTGTAATTGAGCATTTAAACTGAACCATTTGTGTAAATGAAAAAATATCTATTCTTAATACCATTGTTATCGATATTCATAATTGACAGTGGTATTTCTCAAATTACCATTGCACCTACAAATATGTTCATTGAGGGGAATACGAGATTTGGAACCTATATGGTCATTAATAACTCCAATGAAACTCAAGAGATTTCCATAGACTTTACATTTTCATACAGTAGTTCAGACAGCGCTGGAACAAGATCAATCGTTACTGATGATCCAGAAATAGAAGATCAATATTCTATTGCCGAGTACATTAAAGCATTTCCTAGAAATTTTACCCTTGCTAAAGATCAACGGCAAATCGTACGTTTAAGATTAAGTCCTCCAAGCGATCTGCCTGACGGCACGTATTGGGCGAGAATTAAAACAGGTTCAAGTCCAGAAGCACCACCTGTAGAATTACAAGCTTCAAACACCGTTTCTGCAAAAGTAGGAATTAGAGTTGAGCAAATAACAGGAATTTTTTATAAAAAAGGGAATGTAACTACCGGAATTGAAATTAGTGATATGAATACCAATTATGACAGTGAAAAAGGTACGCTAACACTACTTACTGATATAAAACGAACAGGTAATTCTCCTTTTTTGGGCTCCATAACCGCTACAATGAAAAACCCATCTGGTGAAGAAGTTAGACGTGCGTTCTCTTCTACTTCTATCTATTTTGATGGGATCTATAAAAATATTTTTGATATAAAAGATCTGCCTAACGACACGTATTCTATCAATATCACATTCGAATCACAGCGCTCTGATATTTCAAGTACTGATTTAGTTCAAATGAAAACTGTTTCTAACACCACAACTTACTCTAAAAGAAATTAAGTTTACTTGAAAAAAAGTCTTTTTTTTTTATAGTTTTTTCTCTGTGCTTTGTCACTAATTCCTTTGCCCAAGATGAAGATCATTTTGAGGTGTATCTTGACTTTAGGTATCGAGGGGTAGTAAATACCGTAGTTATTACTTATTACGATGGGGAGCAGTTCTATCTTCCTATGCTAGAATTATTCAATATCCTAGAGTTGCAATCGAATGTAGATGGTTTAGAAATATCTGGAAAATTTGGATTTGAACAAACTTCATATACGATTGATTTTACTCGGCAATTGGCTAATTTTGATGGTTTTGATTATCCTTTAACATCTAGCGATTATTATTTAACAGACCTTGATTTTCATTTTACACCTGCTTTTTTCCGTTCCGTCTTTGGCCTAGAATTTTCTGTTGATATTAATAACTTGAGCCTTGACTTAACTACTGATGTTGAATTACCCGTTGTTGAGCGTAGTTTACGAAAAAATAAAAGACGTATATCGAATAAATCAAATGAAGTAACATATTTTCAATTACGAAAAGGAAGAGAAAGAACTATTTTGGATGGAGGGTTTTTTGATTATGCTTTTTCAAGCAACATACAACCTGAAGTACAATCATTAAGTTACAGTGGTTCCTTTGGAGTACAGGTGCTTGGTGGTGATCTACAAGGAAATATATTTGGAAATTCAAATACTGATGCCTCTGTACTTGAAACAGATAATTTAAGATGGAAAACACTTATACGAGATACACCATGGATCAGTTCAATATCATTGGGTCAGTCTCCTTTAGATGGAGTATATGGAGCTCAGTATACTGGGCTACGTATTACTAATGATCCAGTGGAGCCACGTCGATTTTTTGATGAATTTGAAATTAAGGGCACTACAATTCCTTTATCAGAAGTTGAGCTGTATTTAAATAATGGATTGATCGATTATCAATTAGCCAACGAAATCGGGGACTATAGATTTCTAGCTCCTCTAAACTATGGGTCGTCTCAACTAGATTTAAAAATTTATGGGCCAACTGGTCAATTGATCACCCGAACAACTCGAGTACAAGTTCCCTTCAATTTTGTGCCAAAGGGTAAACTCGACTATCGTTTTAATGCAGGAGTATTGGATAATCCATTAATCGGTTCTACAATTAGGAATAGAACAATACAAGGTAATATTTCATATGGGCTTACAAAATGGTTAAGTGCGCGTTTTGGAGTTGAATATTATTCTGAAGAGATTGGTAAAAATGAACCCTTCTATACTGCTTCCATCTCATCAAGAATTTCGAAAAACTATATATTTACGATCGAAGGAGTATCAGACGCTTACGTTCGTTCAAATTTGAATGTGATCTATCCAAATACGGCAAGTTTCAATATTGATGTTACCGAGTATTATGGTGGTGAAAGTATTTTTAATTCTTCGAATAACTCCCGTCAAATATTATCCTCTATATTTTATCCTGCTAAATTTTTCAAACTTCCTTTAAATCTTCGAATTTCAAATTTTATTCGCGTAAGACAGAATGTATTAACAAATACTCAGCGATTTGATGTGAGTACACGGATAAAAAAAATGAGTATTCGACTTGGGTATTCTGATCGTTTGATAGATACATTTGATCCCTTTACATCTAGTGATACTGGTGTGATTGATGCTTCGGCTACCTTTACTGTATCCAAAAACCCAAATATCCCTCCCCTTTTAAGAGGTACTTTCTTGAGAGCTCAGTCTAGATATCGATTATCAGATGATAAAATAGAATCTGGTGAATTTTTATTCTCAAAAAATGTATTTAAGGTAGGGAGATTACAAGCATCAATAGGTCGGAATTTCCAGCAAAATTATACCTCAGCAAGGGTAAATTTTATAATAGATTTAAAAAAAATAAGGAGTAATTCTACATTTTCTACGATACGTGATTCTTACAATATAACTCAAAATGTAAGAGGCTCGATAGGATATGATTCAAACTTTAATCATTTCATATTAACTAGTAGAAATCAAGTTGGTAAATCGGGAGCTGCTATACAGCTATTTATAGATAATGATTCAAATGGGCTTTATAATAGCGGGGATGATTTACTACCTGATGCAAAACTTAGACTTGGGCGTGGAGGGGCACAATCTTTTTATAAAAATGGGGTGCTCTACTACACTCAGTTACTTTCATACTACCGCTATAATATGGGTATAAACACATCGACGATTTCGAATCCTATGTTAGTGCCTGAATATGAAGAATTTTCTATTATCACAGACCCTAATAGTTTTAAGTTGATTCAAATACCATTTAATACAAGTGGTGTGATGGAGGGAATAGTGGAGCGACAATATGAAGATAATGTAACAAAAGGTATTGGTGGCTTAAAAGTTCTTTTACGTAAAATTGGAGAAAACGAAACTAAAGAATTAAGAACATTTTCGGATGGTAGCTTTTATGAATATCCCATCGCACCAGGAAAATATATACTAGAGATTGATCCTGCTCAATTAGAACTTTTAGATTCAAAATCGGAACCAGAAGCCATTGAATTTGAGATAAAAATTACGCCAAGTGGCGATTTTATAGAAGGGCTAAATTTTACTTTATTACCTTTGAAAGAGACAGAAGAGAGTGTTGAAGATAGTGCTAGCATTCTAGCTATAGAACGAATAACTGAACAAATTAAAGCCTCTCCTCAAATCTTAGAATATTCCCAAGAACTTTTTAACAAAATTGATGCATCACTACGTCTTATAGTAAAAGCTCAAAACGCCTTTTATAGTAAAGATATGAATTCAGCTTTTAAATTTGTAAGTGAATCATTAGAACTTTTTGAAACTGCTCAAGCTTACGCATTAAAGGGAAGTTTTTATTATTTTGAAGGAAATATCGAACAAGCTCAACGTGAATGGGAACAAGCGCTGAGATTTAATCCTAACCTTTACATACCAAATATGGAAGTATTGGAACAAGGAATCGATACCAGTGAATTCGACTAGTATATATAAATCTATCTTTTGGCTAAACTTTTAAAAATAAAGTTCAATGTTTCTTTATGTGATAAATCTTTTTTATCACTAATTGTAATACTATTTTTTTCATTTATTTTTAATGCAAATTTAGGCTTTTCACAATCATTATCAGGTACTGTTAATTCCGAATCTTTAGAATTAAGAGTTTCAAATCTAGAACAACAATATGACACTCAAATTATCCAGATTCTTGCAAATTACTTCGATCGAAAGAAATTCTTTGTAGACGTTAGCATCAACGCAGAATTGGTAGAGGAAACTATATCTATTATTCAAAATCAGGCAGCACCTAGAACCCGACCACAACAGAATTTATTTATGCCAGGTCTTCCTTTTTTACCAGAAGAGAATAGGAAACCGCAAAGCACACTAAACTCAGAGCCAGAAATGGTTGTAAATCAAAATACAATTAAAACTCTGCGTGTAGTGAATATGACAGTAAATGTATATGCAGATACTTCATTAAAAGCAAAGCAATTAGAATTAATGAGGTTTATTACGGGTATTGCAATTAAAATAAATAGAGATCGAGGAGATGAAATTTACATTTCACAATTAGATATACCTGACTATACTGAGCAACCAGAGCAGATTACTGCTTCATACTTCTCTCCACAAACCTCATTATCCGACTTAAATTCTATTGTAACTTATATACCCGCATTAGCATTGATGCTATTAATTGGTTTAACTATACTTTTTAATCGACTCATTAATAAACCAAGCGCACATATTCCAATCAAAGATTTTAGAGAAGCTTTCAAAAATGAATATGTTTCTCATAGAGACCATCATATACAATCCAATAAGATACTAGAAAATGAAACAAACCATCTAGAAACGTACAAAGAAGCCATCATTAATTCATTTTTTGAAACACCTGAAGAAGTGGCTACGATCTTTAGATATTGGCTAAGCGAAGAAAATAATGGAGCCGTAAAAGCAGCACGTGTAATAATAGCAACTGATAAACACTTATTACGTACACTTAAACGTGAATTACATCCTGAGGATTATGAATTAATCTCAGATCAATTGAATGAAATCATCCCAATGTCAATCGATCAGAGAAATGAACTTATTATTGAGTTTGGCTCCATGCTACACAAAGGGTCGAAGCAATCTATCTCTGAAAGAAAAAGAAATAAATTTTCTTTGTTCAAATTTCTCGACCATATTCCAGAACGACATGTATTAACCCTTCTTGAAACTGAGGACACTCTTTCTGGTGCCTTTATCTTGAATTATATACCAGAAGAAACTGCTGCATCTTTGTTAAAACAGCTTAACAAAGAAATTGCAGCTAATATTATGTTGAAAATTGCTTCATTAAATAGCCTTACAAACGATCAACAACAAAGCATATCTTCCAACCTATTTGATAAAGCCATGGATTTAGTTGAAGCTGAAAAAAGTGAACAGTATGGTGCAGAACACCTTTACCCAATTTTAGAAAAAATCCCAGTATTTGATCAAAAGCAATATATCGATGAATTACGAGCAACGGGGTCTGTGATAGGTGCGATTTTGAATAAGAATTTCATTACTATAGATATGCTTGTAAACTTAGATACAGAAATTATTAAACAGTCGGTAAGTTCTTTCAATACTGAAACCTTACTAGATGCAATCGTTGGACTTGATGATGATGTAATAGAAAAAATTATTTCTACTCGACCAAAAAGAGAACAACGTTTACTTAAAATGGAATTAAATGAACTTAGGGATCTAAGTATATCTGAAACAGAATATGCCAAATCTCAACTAATGAATGCAATCAGAAAAAATGCTACCCGCTCACAACAAAGATAATTCATTATGAGTATAGAATTCAGAATAGTTGTATCACTTATTTTTATAATTCAGATTAATTGTGTTGCTACATCTGATATATCAGAAGAAAACCCGCAAATAATTTCGGTAACGGAGGATGAAATACAAAAACAAACTCTTGCCAAAGCCAAGGCGGATAGCATAGCAGAAGCACAAGAAAGAGAAGAAGAACTTAGAAATTCATTGACAAAAATATATAAAGATGAAATGTATGCTCAATATCAAGATCAAGCTAATACATTAAGTAATTACTATATCTTAGCACAACAAAATTTATATGTTGGTGATTTCGAAAATGCTTTGCTTTTGATAAATCGTGCAGCACTTATCAAAGAAAATGCCGATGTTATAGCTCTGAGGGGAAGTATTTATCTTGGTTTAGGATATATGGAAGAATTTGTTAACCAGTGGCGCACAGCTCTTGAAATGGATCCTGATGTACCAATCCCTGTTATTGCGTATGTAATTCAGCAATTACAAGCTAATGGACTTATTGATGAAAATTTAAATAAAGCATTTTAATAACTCATGCGAACTTCAGTTCTCAACTTACTATGTTTTTTAATCTCATTGTTAATTCTAGTTTGGGGAGCTTTATTAGTAATTGGCTTTACTGAATACGAGCTTATACCTTCTCGATTTGAATTCTTGAATTTACCCAGTTTAGCTATTGTATTTGGGGGTATTACTGCAAGTGTATTTATTAGTTATCCATTTAATAGTGTGTTAAAAGCTCTGTTAGAAAGTTCAAAATTATTTTCATACAGTACGATCACTCCTGATGTACTAGAGTCGGATATACAACGGGTAATGGATTGGCAAAAAATGATCAAAAAAGATAAATATGCCGCAGTTACTTCATTAAGCGAAGAATATAACGATAGATTCGAAGGGTATCTATTTTCAATTTTAGATACCAATTATTCCACCGAAGATTTAAGAGAGTTAGGTGAAATTAATATTGAAGAAAATTATACTAGGCAACAATTAGTAAACCAGATTATAGCAAGTATGGGTAAAACATCACCAATTTTTGGTATGTTGGGGACACTTTTTGGTTTAATAGTAATTTTATCAGGATTTAGTGAGGTTGAATCTCTTTTATCAGGACTTGGTGCTGCATTGATGACAACCCTTTATGGCATTTTAATTGGCAATTTCATTTTTACGCCTATGGCAAAAAAAATGAATAATGTTGCTTCCTTACGTTACTTCAGAGAGAAATTAATATTAGAAGGAATAGTACTGATTGAAGAGAATAAATCTGCTCTTCAAATATACGACCGATTACAGGCTCATATGCGAAGAAATAGAAATATGATTTAATTTCTTTCAATTGTGAAAAAAAAAGAACCTATAATCATTAAGCATTCCCTTTTTCCTATTCAAGATTATGAAGAAGAAGAAGACAATAATTGGCAGGTTAGCTATCTCGATATTATAACTATTGTTTTAGGTTTCTTAATTATACTTTTATCGCTGTCCCAAATTACAAAATCAGAATTCTCGTCCTTATCTTCTATTTTTGGCAAATTGGCGGATCAAACTGAATATTTCACAACCCCTATTGGAAATATACAAGAAGAATTAGTTATCCTATTGAAATCTGAAATTGAAGCTGGTTCTCTTGAAATCATAAGAGATTTAAATGATCTTCGAATACGATTTAAAAGTGATGATCTTTATAGTTCTGGCGAAGCAAAATTACAAGCTGGATCTGAAGATCTGCTCGATCGAGTGCTAATTTCTATGCAGCAATTACAATACAATGATTTTAATATTGACATAGAGGGACATACAGATAACACACCTATTCAATCATCTATATATCCATCAAACTGGGAACTTTCAACTGCTAGAGCTGCTAATATTGTTAAATATTTTAATGACATGGGAATACCCGCTAGAAGATTAAAAGCCTCTGGCTATGCAGATTCTAGACCAGTAATTGACTACGATTCTTTAGGATATCCATTCGCTGCAAGTAAAGAAACCAACCGACGAGTGGTTCTTAGACTTTATTATTCATCTGAGAATTTAGTTAATCAAGAAAATCTAGAGGAAAGTGAAGATTCTAAAATTATAGTATTCGATACTTTAGAAAACGATATATCTATTGAGCCTTCTTTAAAAAATCCTGATGATGGAAATTTAATAGTTTTAGCAGATCAACCAGCTATTGTTACTTTAGTTGATCAGAACAAAATAGAAGAAGTAAAAAAAGAAACCGAAACCTCTAACAATAATGTACAACAAGACCAACTAAATTTAGATGTGCCTTTAGAGGAAGTTGAGAATCAATCTATAAACAAACTGGAAGTAGAATCTAAACCTTTAAAGGAAAGTAAGCCTAACATCGAACCAGTATTAGAGACACCTACAAAGACTGAAGAAATACCTAGTACAATACCTTCATTACTTAAGGTGGATGCGCGTTGTCAGTTTTCTCTTCAGTTAGGAGAGTTTGCTCTTCTGCAATCTGCATTTAAAGAGGCCTCAGAAATAGAAAATAAAATTTCTGATCCGGTTATACTTACTTACAACGGCAATAATTATTCCATAAGAACTAATGCTGTTCAATCATTTTCAACCGTATTAAACCGTCATAAAGTAATCTCTAATACTTTAAAAGATTCAGACGTATATGTTCTACACCAATGCTACAATAACACCATAAATAGGCCAAAACCAGTTAAATACCTTATTCAATTTGGTGCGTTCCAAAATAGATCAAATGGTTCCGAATTTATGATGGAACTATTTGATAAACACAATATTCAGGCTTTTATGAATCGTATCTCAGATACATACAACATTTTGACAGGCCCATATAATACAAGAAATGAAGTATTGGAAAAACTTAGTGAATACAGAAATTTGGATTTCAAAGTTAATCTATTCATTCGTCATCAACCAGAAACTGTATTTAACTACAACTATGCCTATCAAATTCAAGTCAATGTGTTTTCAAACAACAGTGCTGCAAACAATTTAGCTCTAGAAATTCAAACAGCCACAGGAATTAATACACGTGTAGAGAATTTGAATGGTGCTTATTCTGTGATGACTAGCCAAACATCTAGTTTATCCAACACTCAAGCAAGGTTAAATCAAATCAAAGCCCTTTCTTTCAATACCAATCCAGTAATTTTTACCTTAGAGTATAGACCGTAAAAAATGTGATCGCTATTTATAACAAAGCGGTCACATTAATAAATGGGTATACCAGTACTCTGCAAGGTTTATCTCCTTCAAAAGATTACCCTTTAAATATGTAACTAATCAGTTGGTTAAAGGAGCATAGATAATGGATTCTCTATCAAGTTCCGAACAGTATTTAAAAATTGAGCAGCCTTTGCGCCATCAACTACTCGGTGATCGGAGGATAAAGTTACTTTCATTCTTTTACCAGGAACAACAGCACCGTGTTCAACAACTGGAACATCTCGAATTGCACCTACTGCTAGTATGCATGCATTAGGTGGATTAATGATAGCAGTAAATCCTTCGATACCAAACATTCCTAAATTACTAATTGTAAATGTACTTCCTTCCATTTGATCTGGTTGTAATTTACGTTCTTTTGCTAGGCCAGCTAATGCTTTGGTTTCAGCTGATATCTCAGCTAATCCTTTTTTATCAGCGTGATTAATAACGGGTGTCATAAGCCCTTCATCAATGGCAACTGCCACGGCTACATTAACATCTCCATGTTGCATAATTATATCATCTAACCAGGAACTGTTAATAGCAGGGTGTCGAGTAAGTGCAATAGCACATACTTTTACAACAATATCATTGAAACTAATGCGAACATCATTTGCGTCATTCATGGCTTTTCTTGCTGCGAATGCTGCTTTCATATCAATGTCTATAGTTTCATAAAAATGTGGATTTGTAAATTTACTTTCAGAAAGTCTTCTAGCAATAACTTTCCTCATTTGAGAAATTTTAATTTCTTTACTCTCTAAACTCTCAAAGCTTCTAACTACGGTAGATGACTTAGGGCTAGTAGTTGCTGTTGGCTTTGTAAGTCCCCCACTTGGTTGGAAAGTCTCTACATCTTTCTTTACAATTCTACCTTCTGGACCAGAACCAAGTACTGACTTTAGATCAATTCCTTTATCTGCAGCAATCTTTTTGGCTAATGGAGATACTTTTAGTCTTCCATCAGTATCTGTCGTAGTTATTTCATTAGATGTAGCTACCGTCTCTGAAACTTCTTCTTTTGCAGGAGCATCTTCTACCGGAGTACTTGCTGGTGTACTTTCATCTGTAAGTAAACTCGAAATATCTTCTCCAGCATCACCAATAATTGCAATTAGTCCTCCTAAGGGAACAGCATCGCCTTCACCAGGTACAATTTTTAAAATGGTTCCACCGTCAAAGACTTCGACATCCATAGTTGCTTTATCGGTTTCAACTTCTGCGATAATATCGCCAGCATCTACAGTGTCTCCTTCTTTCACATTCCATTTAGCAATTACCCCTTCTTCCATGGTATCGCTAAGTTTGGGCATTTCAATTTTAATAGCCATAGTGAGTGATTTTTAACTTGGTTTAGGTTCGGTAGGTTACTTGTTTCACTGCGTCGATCACATCTTTTGGGCTAGGGAACCACGCATCGAATAATTTTTTTGAAAAGGGAGCATTTACATCTGGTAAACATACTCTTTGAACGGGAGCATCTAAATAGTCAAATGCTTCGCGTTGAATCAAAAATCCAATTTCAGCAGCTAGACCAGCAAAAGGATGAGCTTCATCAACAATCACACAACGATTTGTCTTTTTTATTGAATCAATAATTAAAGGTAGATCTAACGGTTTAACAGTACGAGGATCTATAATTTCACATTCGATACCATCTTTTGCAAGTTGTGCCGCGGCTTGTACAGCAACATGATACATTTTACCATGTGCAACCACAGTAACATCACTGCCTTCTCTTTTAATTTTTCCTTTTCCTATCGGAATAATGAAATCTTGGGTATCTGGCACATCTCCTTTCATGCCGTACATTTGCTCAGATTCCATGAAAATAACTGGATTATTGTCACGGATTGCCGATTTTAATAATCCTTTTGCGTCACCTGGTTCAGATGGATAAATCACTTTTAGTCCTGGAAAGTGTGCATACATAGAATCATAGGCGACGGAATGTGTAGCGCCTAATTGACCAGCAGATGCATTGGGGCCCCGAAAAACGATAGCGCAATCAATTTGGCCACCGGTCATATATTTCACTTTTGTAGCGTGATTTATGATTTGATCGGCAGCCAAAACGGCAAAATTAAAAGTCATAAACTCTACAATTGGCCGAAGGCCACGCATTGCTGCTCCAACACCTAACCCTGCAAATCCTAGTTCTGAAATTGGTGTATCGATTACGCGCTTAAATCCATATTTATCCAATAATCCTTCGGTAACCTTATAGGCACCATTGTATTCTGCTACTTCTTCTCCCATGATGAAAACACGCTCATCGCGTTCCATTTCTTCATCAATTGCAAACTTAAGTGCTTCTCTAAATTGTAATTCTGCCATTTCTATTGATGATTTTTAAACGTGGAAATATGGGTTTTCTTCGTCAAACATGTCTTCATACATTTCATGTACCTCTGGGAATGGAGATTCATCTGCAAATTTTACAGCATCTAGCACTTCCTGTTCAACCTTATCTTCGATTCCTTTTAATGCTTTTTCGGTAGTTAATTTCTTAGTTAACATATAAGTTTTTAACCTAGCTATAGGATCGATTGCTTGGTATTCTTCTAACTCTTCTTTCGTACGATATTTTTGCGGATCAGACATTGAATGGCCTCTGTAACGATAGGTTCTTATTTCCACGAACCATGGTTCTGAGTGTTCTCGAATATCGTCTGCAATTTCTTTCATTTTTTCATACACCGAAAAAACATCCATACCATTAATCACAGCACTTTTCATTGCATACCCTTTTGCACGATCAACAATTTCAGCCACGGTATGGCGAGCGGCTGCAGTACCCATTGAATAACCGTTGTTCTCAACTACAAAAATTGAAGGAAGCTTCCATAATTGTGCAAGGTTTAATGTTTCATGCAAAGCGCCTTGATCAACAGCTCCGTCACCAAAGAAACAGGTAGAAATATTTCCAGTTTGATTGTACTTATTTGCAAAAGCTAGCCCTGCGTTGATTGGGATATGACCTCCCACAATTCCATAACCGCCCCAAAAATGATGATCTGCTTTAGCGAAGTGCATGGACCCACCTTTTCCTCTTGATGAGCCAGTAGCTTTACCAAAAAGCTCTGCCATTCCTTCATTTGGGGTAATTCCACGACATAAACCCCAGCCATGATCCCTGTACGCTGTGATTATATCATCTTTTGGTTCTAGAGCAAAGACAGTACCTGTAGAAATAGCTTCTTGACCGATATACAAGTGCAAAAAACCTCCAAATTTTCCTTTTTGGTACTGTTGCATAGATCGTTCTTCAAATCGACGTTGCAAGTACATTTGCTCATACATCTCGAGTAATTGAGTGTTAGATAAACCTAAATCGGTATGAGTTTTTGTAGTTGCTGGGGGTAAATCGACCCCTTTTTGTACCGCTCCTTCATGAACATCACCGATACCGGTGGGAGCAAACCTTATTTCTTCCTTTTTCTTTTTGGTCATATTTATTTTTTATGATCTCTCCACTTAAAAGTGGGGAGGGAATATATCAAATTTTTATAAGAATTAGTGGTCTGTAATGAGAAGTAACATCAAATTGATTCAATAATTATTGAATCAACCATTGATAGTGCATCATCAAGTTTTTCTGGATTTTTTCCTCCAGCAGTTGCAAGATTTGGTTGGCCTCCGCCACCCCCACCAACCAAACGACCTAATTTACCAACCAAAGCTCCTGCTTTTAGATTTTTGGATTGGATTACATCGTCTGTAATAGCAACCATAAGAAATACTTTACCGTCTTCAATTAATCGTGAACCTAATACGACAACTGCATTTTCACCTCTTTTTTGCAGAGCATCATAACCAAGTTGTTTTAACGCATGCATGTCTGCTCCATGTATTTCTCCTTTTGATACAGAAATACCTTCTATAAGTGTACTTTTGGTTAAAATTTCATCAAGTTTATTACTTGAGCTAGCCATTTGGATTTTTTGCAGTTCTTTTTCAACCCCTTTTTTGTCATCAATCAATCTCCGTATACTCTCGACAGGATCTTCCTGATTTCCAATAATACCTTTGATATTACGAATTAGGTTTTTCTCTTCTCTTAAAAGGTGATCTGCTGCTTTACCACATACTGCTTCAATTCTACGAATACCGGCTGCTACCGAGCTTTCACCTGTAAACCTAAAATATCCAATTTCACCAGTAGCACCCACATGCGTACCTCCACATAGTTCTACTGAATAGTCTTCATCAAAAGTGATGATCCTCACATTTTCACCATATTTTTCCCCAAAAAGCATCATGGCTCCTTTTTCTCTAGCTTCTTCTATCGGTACATTTCTTTCTTCAGTAAGAGGGATATTTTCTTGTATTTTAATATTTACTTCTGATTCAACAGCATCTAGCTCTTCCGCCGACATTGCTTCATAATGTGAAAAATCAAATCTTAGATGTTGATCATTTACTAATGAACCCTTTTGAGCTACATGATCACCTAATACATTTCTTAAAGCTGCATGCACTAAATGTGTAGCAGAATGATGCTTTTGCGATTCTAATCGCTTTGAAAGATCAATTCTTGCTGTCCAAACTCCCGCCAAATTGCTTGGCAGTTGCTCGGTGTAATGAATATGAAAACCGTTACCCTTCTGAACATCAATGACATGGATAAACTCCTCACCGTTTGTAAGCAGACCCGTATCTGCTACTTGGCCGCCACTTTCTGCATAAAAAGGGGTTTTATTTAAGGTAAATGCAAATCGTTCTCCCTCCTTTCTGTATGCATTTATAGAACAACTCGATTCAAAGTCATCATATCCAACAAATTCAGAATGATCATCATCATGTTCAACGATCTGCCATTCATTAATCTGACTTTGATCAATATTAAATTTACCTGCAGCTCGTGCACGTTCCTTTTGTTCTTGCATAAGTTCTAAAAAACGAGCTTCATCAACATCCACTCCTTTTTCGCGAGCCATTAGCTCTGTTAAATCAATTGGGAAACCGTACGTATCATGTAACTTAAAAGCATCTTCTCCGGATAACTGTACCGAACCCTGAATCATATCTTCAAAAATGGATATACCTTGACCTAAGGTTTTTAGAAAACTTTTTTCTTCTGCATGAATAACATTGGTTATGTATTCTTGTTGAGCTACAATTTCTGGGAAAACTCCCTTGAATTGCTCCGCTAATACAGAAACCAACTGGTACATAAATGGTTTTTTAAATCCCAGTTTATCCCACCCATATCGAATTGCTCGTCTTTGAATCCTCCGAATAACATATCCTCGTCCATCATTACCCGGCGAAGCACCATCAGCAATAGAGAATGAAGTCGCACGGATATGATCTGCGATAACACGCATTGCAATATCTTTTTCTTCATCAACTCCGTATGGAATACCTGCTAACTCAGAAATTTTGTTCAGTAGAGGAGTAAATATATCAGAATCATAATTAGACATTTTTCCTTGTAACACAGCACAAACTCGTTCAAATCCCATCCCAGTATCAACGTGTTTGGCAGGCAAGGATTGAAGCGTACCATCTTTTTGACGGTTGAATTGTATAAATACTAGATTCCAAATCTCTATTACTCTTGGATCATCCATATTTACCAAAGTTGACCCATCTACAGCATTTCTATCTTCTTGGGATCTAAGATCAATATGCAACTCTGAACATGGTCCACATGGGCCTGTTTCTCCCATTTCCCAGAAATTATCTTTCTTATCAAACTGTAGAATATGATCATGCTTTATGGATGTTTCAGATTTCCATAAATCAACAGCTTCATCATCTGCAGGCAAACCATCTACATCATCCCCCGCAAAAACAGTTGCATATAACCGATCAGGTTCCATTCCCCAAGTATCAACCAATAATTCCCATGCCCAAGCAATTGCTTCTTTTTTGAAATAATCGCCAAAAGACCAATTCCCCAACATCTCGAATAACGTATGATGATAGGTATCGTGTCCCACTTCTTCTAAATCGTTATGTTTACCACTTACACGAATACACTTTTGAGTATCAGCGGCGCGCTTCCATTTCTTTCCGTTATGCTTTAATTGATTTTCTTCACCAAGAAATAATGGTTTAAATTGGTTCATTCCCGCATTTGTAAACAACAGAGTTGGGTCATCTTTTGGGACTACTGGAGCACTCTTAACAATTGCATGGCCTTTATCTGCAAAAAATTCTAAAAATTCGTTTCTTATTTGATTGGAAGTCTTAAAGGACATTAGTTTTTGGAGTATGATTAATCAAAGTTATGGTCTACTAAGATAAAAAAATTCCATCTCTAACTCATTATCGAATCAATTTGTTAGACTATTTATGTATCAGTAGAAATGGTAAGGAATAATTACTAATAAACTTCTTCAAATGTTCTATCTGAAGGCTTAACCATTTTTTTTAATTCTTCCCAACTCCAACTATTTGGATCTTTATCTGATAAATCACCCTTCAATACTAGATAATCCATAAAACCTTTGGTGGCTAAATTTTTATAAATACCTGTCTCCATTCCCTTCATACCACACAGATAAATAAGGGTATTTTGTTTTGAAAGAATAGGTGATAAAATATCGGATCGATCATCAATGGCCGTTTGCACATAATATTTACTACCATCATCTCGACGATCCTCCCGAGATATCATTTTTATATAATGAAAATTTTCATACTCACTTTCCATCTCAGAGAAATATGCTGGATAGATAATATCAGTACGGTAGGGGCATCCAAAAACTAATGCAACTTGATTTGCCATTCCTTTTTCAAATAACTCCATTATCATTCCTCTAAAAGGAGCTATACCCGTTCCTGTTGCAAAAAACACGTAATTATACTCTAAAGCATTGGTTGGAAGTAAATATCTTCTACCGCTTGGTCCAGTTACCTTTACTTTATCACCTGGCTTTAAATTAGAAAGATAATTTGAACATAACCCTTGATAAAATACACCATCTACTTCTTCGTTGGCGCGTTTTACGGTGGTAGAAACCAACTGTGAATTTCCTTTTTCACCTTTTGATGGTGAAGAAACAGAATAAAGTCTAAGTTTATGCGGCCTACCTTTTTCATTTAAACCAGGAGGTAAAATACCAATCGATTGGCCGGTTTTAAATTTCCCTACAAGGTCTGTTCCTGAGAGATCAAAGGTTATATGTCGAATAATATTTGGACTGTTTTCTGCAGTACAAACATAATTTTCTACAATAGTTGCCTCTGCAGGTTGTTTTGGAGAATAAATATTTAGTTCAACTTCTGGTAATTCGATATCTGCCATGTTGTATAGCGTGTATTTTTTTGATAGTCTTATAAATTACCAAATGACTAATATAATCGGTAAAAAATATGGGACTTAAACCTACTTTTTAATGGAAGGGCTTTTATTGATTACTAATTGCGTAGCGTTTAAGCTCTTGGATTGAAGGTAGTGTTCCACGTTCTTCGGTGATTCTATTATTTATTAATTCTTCAGCCATTTCATGAGTCACTCCTACATTTGCCATTGCGATTAATTCTTTCACAGTTAAATCTTGTGAGGAATAGCCTAAATCCATCATTTTGCTTGTAAAATAAGCTGTGACACCACTACGTCTGGTCTCTGCAAGTTGATCAATGGATAGATCATACCCAAGTTCTTGCATCATACTAGCATACGTTGAGCTTACATCTGCTCGCCCTAATTCCACTAATTGATCTAATGTTGGTTGATATCCAATATCATGAAAAGCTTGGGTCTGAGTAGCTGTTACTCCTTCGTCTCTTAATTCAGAAAGTTCTTCATTCGTTAACATACCATAGCCTAGATCATCCATCCATTCTCGCATACCTTCAAGTAATTCAGGATCATATGAATTAAATGAGTCTACAACATCAGAAAACTCTTCTGTTATTTCATCAAAAGGTGTTAGAAAATTATCAAAATCGCTTAATCGATTACCTATAAAAAAAACAAACATGGCAATGAAAGCAAAAAACAATATGTAATTAGCAATTTTACCATTCCCGCTTGATGACTGAGTAGTATTACCTATGATATCATCCCTATTATTTTGTTCAAGATCTTGTAGATCATTTTTTAAATTATTGAACTTTGTACTCATAATCGCTCTATTAATTGCAGGTCTGCTCTACGGAAGGATATAAGGAAAGATGCAAAGATTTGAGTTAACTTTTTTATACTAAATTAAGAGATCGAGTGAGATCAGAAATAGTAAATGGTTTTGTAATCAGATCTATAAACTCAGTTTCACGGGCTCTCTCGTAATTTACCCTATCTGAATTACCTGTTAAATAAATAACCGAAGTTTCAATTTTTTGTTTGATCTCAGTTACTGCTTCAATACCATCCATTTCTCCTTTCAAGCGAATATCCATCAATAATAGATCCGGTGAGTGAGTAACTGCTAATTTAATTGCCTCGTCCCCAGTGGTAGCTTTTCCCACAACGTCATGCCCCAACTCTTTCACCATATTCTCTATAACAAGAGAGATGATCATATCATCTTCAACGATAAGAACTCTTTTTTTTTCTTCTGGATGTGTCAAAACCTTATCTCAATGTATTATTATAAAATGCTCTTGATTATTTAGTCAATGATATATTTCGATTAAACAGTACGAACATTCTTTAGTTTTATTTTATTAAATCAGTTAATGTATAGTGCAATTCGATAATAATATTTCTTCAAAATGTTATTTTCAACCGTAATTAATTTTTATTTAATTATTTATCGGCGTCTTCAATGTATTATCAACACTTTAAAAATGTTTAGATCAACTAATATTTAAGCTGCTCTAATATTGAATCATTATTGATTATTTCCTTTGCATCAATGAATACTCTTGCCTGAACTAGTTCACGCGAAATATACAAAAAAAAGATGGCAAAAATTACCTATTAAAACCCTAAACATTATGAAAAATCAAATATAAAATAATCACTAAAATTAAAGTGTATTGCACTAAATCATGATGAGAAGAATTTATTCTTGTAGTAATAATTCATGTGTTTCTATTTTACTTCACAAAGAATAGATATCGAACTCCAGAAAACTTTATACTTTCCAGATGCTTAATTTTTGATAATAAAATTTATCCCATACAATGATTTCAACCAAATCAAATAAAATTATAATCATTGGGGCAGGAGTTTCGGGTGTAACTACTGCAGTTGCTTTACAAATTATTGGATATAATGTTCAAATCATCACTAAAAGACACCCATTTAAAGATAAACCGAGATCAACTTTTTCGAGCCATTTTCCTGCAGCTTCAATTATTCCTCATGCAGTTTCGTATCCGAATATTATTGATTTATTTTCGAATAGCGCCTCTATTTTTGAATTACTCTATGAAAGAAACTTTAGTGGTATTGAAATGCATAAACATTTTGAATTCTTTTCGACAAAACAAGATATACCATACTATGCAAAATGTTACTCAAGCTTTGAATTATTGAATAAATCCCAGTCATTAATTCATCCATTTCATCCAGAATTGGATTCATCATTTGGCTGGCAATTTGACTGCCTTTTTTCAGATTGGGGGGTGTATTTTTCTGCTCTTTATGAATTATTTCAAAATTTGGGAGGACAAATTAATCAAAGAGAACTAACTAAAGATTCTATTCAGGAATTAGATGCAGATTGTATTATTAATTGTGCAGAAATATATGGAGGTCAACTTTTAGGAGCCCCCTTTTTACCTATCATTTATCGTGGTCATTTAGTTCACATTCCCAATATGCCCATCCTTAGAAATGAAGAAAACAAAAAAATATCCTATAATTTCACCCCAGGTATAGAAACTTATGCTTCTGAATCAGGCACTGAACAAGATGTATATTTTTATCAACGTAACGACCGGTGGATTTTTGGAGGTAGCAGACAAAAAGGCACAATCAATGAAAATGGGCAATGGGAAGGAGAAAATGTAATAGACCCAAAATTAAACATAGATGGCTTACCAATACCTGAACAAATCATGACTCTTAATGAACGAATCATTAAGCATTCATTTGGTTATACATTGAATGAGCACCATAGATTATTACCAAAAATTGGATATAGATTTATGGGAAATATTGAAGAAGGCCTTCGATTAGACTCTGTTGAAATGGGAAGTAAACTAATAATCAATAATTTTGGACATGGAGGCTCTGGAGTAACGTTAAGTTGGGGCTGCGCATTAAAAGTTATTAGCTTATTATCAAAAGCTGCATACCCTATTGATATTAATTTTGATGAATTTAAAGGACTACTTTCGAAATTTTTTTAACCTTTCTTATTGTTAAAAAAATAATAAGATCATTCCTTATGGTTATTTGTAATAATCCAAGTTTTACTCTATAAACATATTGATGAGGTTGTTTATTTAACAATGAAAAATAATTGATTCATTCTAAATATCGATTTAATATTTAGAATGAATACGTTATGCAGAAAATAAAAAGAGTAAAAATGACCTTATTATTTTACTAATAACATTTTTTTCGTTATTGAAGTAGAACCGGTATCTAGGCGATATATATATATCCCACTTGAAAAGCCAGTAGCATCGAAATTAAAATTATAAATCCCAGCAGATAGTGGTTGATTTACTAATTCAGCTACTTTTTGACCTAATAAATTAAATACTTCAAGTTTAACCTGAGTTTGTGTAGGTATTTCGAATGAAATATTTGTACTTGGGTTAAATGGGTTTGGATAATTCTGTTGCAATACAAAGTCGATCGGAATACTAATATTGTTTTCTAGACTTACTTCAGTACCTGTATTAAAATGAGAAAATAGCCCTATGCCAGTACCAACTAATAACTCATCATAAAATAGCACATTAATTTCAGTTCCTACAGGATATGAGTGTCCTAGTTCCCAAGTACTTTCTCCTAGTATGTGATAATAAACTTCATTATCAACACCTACAAATAAGGTGTCTTCACCAATAGATGCTGCGCGTGCTAATTTACCTTCTTCAAATGGGAATCCAGATGTTGTAATTGGAGTCCATACCGCATCACTATTTAATGCCTTGTAGTAAGAAATAGGATGATTTATTCCCGCATCGGTTCCAATAGCTATAACTGTATCGCCAGATTCTGTTAGTTCTAGATCCCAGATCGATGCTACTATTGCTGATCCAGTACTGGTAGTTGAAGAATTCATATCTTGTTCTACATTCCAACTTGGTGAAGCACCTGATGTACGAGTAATTTTATAAATACTTCTTCCTTGTGGAAAATCTAAATCATATATTACACTAACATAAGCCACAGTATCTGTTCCAGCTTCTATGGTAAACACAATGTCTGTCACATCAACATCCTCACCTTCAATAGAAGCTTCAAGTAAAATTTGAGACCAATTAGCACCTCTGTCTTCACTAACAAAAAGACCTCCCTTTAAACTATCTTGAACTTCGAATGCTGCGAAAATATAACTAGAGTCAAATGGACTTACCTCAATAGCCCGAGCTTTTGTTCCAACACTTGGTAGGTTATAGGGAGCATCCTCTGGTGTAAAGATTCGATCCCAATTTGTACCATCATTGGTTGTTCTATATATACGTACATTTCCAGCATATACATAGGTTGAATCACTAGGATCAATTTCTATAGAAAAATATGGTGACCCATCACCTTGAGGAAAGATAGATCCTGTCCAAGTAGGTGAGGTTAAAAAATTACTTACTTTTCTAACACCAGATTTAGAGGCCATCCAGCCTTCATCTTTAGATTCAGTCATGTCAAAATCCTGAACTTGAACTGCTTCTACTCCATTGTCTATACTAAATAAAGAAGAACCACCATCAATTGTTAATCCAATTCCCTGGTCAGTAGTCATATACACCATGTTATTATTTAGAGGATCTGCATATACAGCACCATCATTCGGGGCGGAATCCTGTGAACTATTACCAAATTCACTCCAACTTCCCTCCCCATTATTATGATTATACAACTTAGAATGGTATACACTATAAGATGTAGAATCACCATGAAAAGCAACATTATTTGCAGAAACTCCGCTAGCTATACTTGCTGATATCCAAGTTATTTCATCATCTGTATACGCCACATATTTGTCCATATTATCATCACCGAATAAAAAAATACGGCCACTTGGAGCTATAGCCATAGTTTTCCAACGAACTGAATTAGATAAACCAGATGTTGAAATACTAGAAAACGTAGATCCTGTTGTTATTTCTGAAAGTGAATCATCTGATTTTTTTAATTCTGGGTTATTGCCTTCAATAAACACATACAACGATTTATTAAATGGGTGTAATGCTAATTTTTGAATTCCGGGAGAAATAATAGGATCTACATTACTAACCAAGGATGTTACATTAGCAGAAGCATCCACCGTTGATAAAAAGATTTGATTTGCGTTCAGAAAAATTAGAGTATCACCCTTGAACATCATATCGTTAATAAAGCCCGCTGAAACCTGAATGGGTTCTGTACTAGGTACATCAACTTTTAGCAACCCTTCTGTATTGTGCGCAAAAAATAAATATCCAGATGAGGTATGTGCTACAATATTTTGAATTTCAGATCCATAATTATCGTCTGCATCAACAGCAGATATGGAAGAAAAATTGTTTGCATTTGGTGTAGCTGAATTAGAAAGTACATCTGTATAAAAAAGTGAATTTGCACTTTCGGTTGATATGAAAATCCTAACAGAATCTGGATTTATTTCATATCCAGTTATTCCAAGGATTCTACCACCATATACCTCTTCAACATTAGGTGTGCCCAATTGAGCATAAACATTTACCCCTGTGATTAACATAAATATGAATACTAATACCGACTGTTTCATATTACTCCTTTGTTAATTTGAATTTTATAGAAGCATATACAATACGCTATACTTCTATATACATTAATTTTTTGTTACACCATGTTAAATTTCTTTAAACTCTTGTGGTGCTTGTTGATAGGATAGATTATCGGCAAAATCTAAAATTTATAAACACCCAAAATTCAAATCAAAAAAATAATAAGCTCAAGAACTCATTAACGTCGATCTCCAAAAATCCGAAGTAACATTATAAATAAATTGATAAAGTCTAAGTATAGTGCGAGAGCTCCCATTATTGCCCCTTTTCTACCTTCTTCGGATTCTGCATCTAACTGTAAGCTCATATTTTTTATTTTTTGAGTATCGTAGGCTGTTAATCCAACAAAAATTAGAACCCCTGCATAAGTTATAATCCAATACATAGTAGAGCTTGCCAAAAAAATATTTATTACACTGGCAATTATTAAACCAATCAATGCCATAAATAATAAATTTCCCCAGCTTGTTAAATCTTTTTTTGTGAAATAGCCATATATGCTCATAGCTCCAAAGGTTCCTGCAGTAATAAAAAAAGTAGAAGCAATCGAAGATGCAGTGTAAACTAACAGTAATATCGATAAGGTTAGCCCATTAAGAGCGGAGTAAAGCATGAATAAACCTATTGCCATGTTAGAGCTTATTGTTGCAATGTTTTTACTCATCCAAAAAACAATACCTAATTCAAAAATAATTAACCCAATTAAAATTATACTATTGCCAAAAACTAAGCCTAATAAAGCTTCTGATTGAGCTGTTCTATAAGCAATAAAACCAGTTACTGTTAATGCTAAACACATCCATGCGTAAACTTTATTGATAAAAGTTGCCTGGATAGTTTGAACCTGTTGAGCTGTTAATTGAGTTTGCATATAAATAAAATTTCTTTTTGAATTACTATGATATTGTAATATGTGTAATTTAACAAAATTAGACTAATTTCTAACCTCCAAACCAATAACTAAATTTTAACAAAAATATATTGATAGGATCATTTCGAAATGTATTTATAAAACCCTGAAATGGTTCAAACTGAACTTCTCCAGAGTTAAAATCTGACCTATCCTGCTGCCAAACAAAAAATAGAGTTGACCCTGGCCTGTATTCCCATCTCAATACTGCATTACCTTGTAGAGAATAAAACTCTGAATCATATTCATTGTCATACCTATCATTTAAAGTTGGCTCTAAAGGCTCAAAATTATAGGTTTTCACTTCTTTAAACACCTTGTAATCGTCAAAATCTGCATTATAATAGTAAGGTCTAAGATATGTTTGGAGACTTATTCTAGGGGTAAAAGTTACATTGGCTCTTAATTCAGCATAAATAATGTCAAGATCGATGCTTGAAAAAACATAATCTGATATGTTATCCCCATTTTGGTCGGAGTACCCTTGATATTGGTCATTATCTAAAGACTTATTATATCCAGGACCAAAACTTAAAAGCACATTACTGAATGGCCGAAGGTTCATTCCAGCATCAAATGTTACGTAATATTCTCCAGATGCATCTGAACGGTATGAAGTTGAAAAATCTGCATATAATTTTTCAGATGTATCTGTAGTAATTTTCAAAAATACATTCCAGTCTTTTGGTCTTAACATGGTAGGACCTCCACGAGCAATTCTATCCATGTAGAATCTTCCTGTTAACCCAAGGGAAGCATAAATTGTCCATAAATTGTTGAGTTGAAAGTATCCAGATGCACTGTAATAATTAAAAATCATATCGCCGTCAAAGTTCCATGCATGGCCTACATCAGCCCATAACCAATAAAATCTGAATAACTCTGAATCAACGTTTAAGTATTCAATTTGATAGTGGGGTGCCCGATAATCTGAGCGTTCTAAGAATCCCATATCGTTAATTTCATATTCTGGACTCATTTCTGAATAAGTAAATGAATACCTTAATCCACTCCCGCTATACTTCCCAATGCTAAATTCAGCAAAATAACCTGTTAAATTAGTTAAGGATGAATCTACTCTTAATTGTTTAGAATCTATTCTATTAAAATATCTTGCTGATGTTTGTTGAGTTCTTAAAATTGCTTCTTTAGTACCATTAACAGAACTAACATTAACTACTCCACTAACCCCCCAATTACGATCTTTCCAATAGTATTGTGCATCCATTCCTCCCTGATAAGCAGATGTATGCATATAATTACTCAAATAATCATCAGAAAAATTACGATTTACGGCACTAAAAAAACCTCCAATTTGTGCATCAACTTTTGACAAATCTTGTCTGATCCTACCTGCAAAATAGTTTGAAGCTGGTTCCGCAGATATAACTCCAATAGTGTCCCTTAATTGATCAAAAAAATCTATTTTTTCGTCTAGCGTGTAGGCATTTAAAATCCCAACGGATAATCCATTCTTTGTTTTCCCACTAATTTTTGCTGCACCTGCAATAGTTGTAAATTGATTTTTAGAACTATAATCTAAAGACAATGATTTCCCTTCATGTTCTATTATCCCAAGGTATTGATCTTTTGCATATGGTGTTCTACCTATACGCCGGGAATAAAAATTGATGTGTGTGCGAAAAGAATTTCGGCTTGTTGTACCTCCAAAGTTAAAAATTTCCCCACCTTCTTTAAAAAAGGGTCTTCTTTCCTCGAAGTATAGTTCATATTCTGTCAAATTGATCGTGGCAGGATCGGCTTCAATTTGACCAAAATCTGGATTAATGGTAGCTGTGAGTGTAAAATCTGAGGAAATCCCATATTTTATATCACCACCTATTTTATTTTCATTTTCATATTGTTGATAAAAAGGATTTTCTTGGGTACCAACATCATCGCGAATTATATTACTAGAAATGTAAGGAGTAATTTCGAGCCGAGTAGGTGGATCAATATTTCTTAATCCTAATAAATCTCCGAATTTTGAGACAAGACCTGATTCTTGTCTTGGTGTTCTTGCCCAAAAACTTATTTCCGCTTTTCGAGCAATTCTCCTCTGGAAATTAATTCCCCAGTTTTGAACATCAGTGTTCGAGGTAAATCGTAATTGAGAAAATGGAATCTTGAATTCTACCGACCATCCATCATCCAGGATTTTAGTTTTTGCCTCCCATATAGCATCCCAAAGAACATCTTCACTCGTGTCGTCGTAATACATTATATCTTTTTGGATACCTAGTGGATTAGCTGCAAAGGTAAATGCTGTTCTATCATCATTATAGCTGTCTATATTTACATAAATCCAATCTGACGATTCACTACCATCTCTTCGAAAAAGGTTTGCCATAACCGAGTCGGGGCTAGAATCAAAGGCAATGGCACCAACATATAAATAATCTTCCGAATAAAGGACTCTAATTTCTGTTTTTTCTGAGGCAGGTTTTCCGTCAGATGGAGTTGATTGAGTAAAATTTGTTACGACCTCAGTTTTAAACCATATTTCCTCAGTTAAATAACCATCAACTAAAATATATTCGTTGTTAGTTATTTTTGTTGCTGTTATTGTGGGATTGTTTTGTGCCAAAACTTGTTGCGCAAAACAAAAAATAAATAGGATTATCTCTGCTACTTCTTTAGCATTAATCATTTAATTAGCAAACATGTTACAGATGTTAAATTCTATAATGTTAATTATCAATACAAAGAGGTTTGAACGTATGTTTTGTTGCATTCCAAACCACAAAAATTTCAGAAACTTCATTAATATAAATTCGGATCACTTCTTACTATTATTTCTCATAATCTATTGGTGCACAATGTAATAAAATTTAATTTTTTATCTGAAATTGTTTTTTCAAAATCTTGGATATAGAAAATTCTAATATTATTGAATTAATTTATTCGATCTTCTAATTCACAAGCTATAAAATCTCCTTCATCGTCAACACAATATTCATAAGGTACCGTTTTTGATATAGTACCAAGCAAAAAACCCACCCCATTTTCTACATTTGAGACTCCTTCAGGAAGCGTGTAGATATCTTCATCTAATTCATAAAAATTAATCCATTCTGGTCCGGCAGAAACTACATTCAATTGTTGCTTTTCAATAATCCATTCAGTTTCAGGAAATTCTCTAGAAATTAAGTTAAGATCTCTTGCATAATCTAATCCAAAAGATACTTCACTTGGATTTTCAAAAGATCTGGTAGAATCTTTAATATGACTGTAAGAAAAAATATACTTCCTATTTAGAAATGTATCCTTCACTAAGTAGATAGCAGAAACTTCAGCAACATTTTTAACACCTTTGATAAGTAAGACTTCCCCATCTCTATTTATGGCGTTGATAGGAGTTGGATAATCTTTCGGTATGGTTACTACAACCCTACTTTGTTCTCTTTCATTGTTAGTTGCTACGATTTCATAAGTTTGTTCTGGTTCAATACTCATTGTTGACCAAAAATTCCAATATGCAACTAACGAATTTGGATTAAACAGTGAGTCATTCATAGTAACTTCTTCACCGGTTTCAATATTTCTTATCACTACGTTAACATCAATTTGATCTGTATCTGGATCAAAATTGTCTCTTACTGGGGTTAAACGAACCCATTGAGTATCAACAGAGGCATCTAAATAGCCATATATTGAAAAAAAATAGGCCGTATTCTCTTGTCTAGGCTCAAAATTTTCATCACAAGAAATTACCCAAAATAATGCCGCAAGAATAACACTGAATATACCTGAATTTTTTAGCATGTCATTTCTAAAAGGTTTATTCATCTAAGCCTTAACTTTAAATGCAATATAGGGTACAAACGGTAACTGGTCTGACCTTCTGTTTGTAAATACATCATAAAAAAATAAGTTTGCACGATCATAAGCATTTATAACACCAAGTTTAAGATTTAAATCTGCATTAAAATTTTCAAGCTTAAAATCCCTTTCTACAGAGGCATCTAATCGATGATAAACAGGTAACCTTCCCTTATAAGGTTTATCGAGAATAACTCTTCGGGTACCAGGTGTATTTCGAACATCAGGTAATCCTTCATTAAAGTACAAAACTTCATCAAAGCCTATCGGTTGAGTAAATGGTACTCCTGTTCCAAGTTGCCATCTTATGCCGATCAAATATTCTTTCATCATATAACTAAATGTTGTATTCACTTGATGTCTTCTATCATGAGCTGGATTAAATGATTGTACTGGTTCATCAAACCAAAAGCCGAAATTGTCTTGTGCAGATTCGAAGGTTGTTAAGCTATAGCCATAACCAATTACACCATAAAATCTTCCTTTTGAATATTCAAACCTAACATCTGCACCATAAGTCTCGCCATCTGCAAGTGTTAATTCTGTAGATACGCGTGCAACTGTTGTCCATGTGGGTATTGAGATATTCTTAAGATCTTTAAAGTATCCTTCTACTGACCAGTTGAAACTACCAATAGCCTGCTGCCAACTTAAAAGATAATGAGTAGACTCTAATTGAGCTCCTTCAAACGGAGCTCTCATCCAAATAGTAAATACAGAACTTGCATCTCTCATATCACTTATTCCAACTAAAGGTTGTCTGTAAATTCCATAAACAGCACTTAACTCTTGGTTATCATTACCAAATGGTCTGAAAGAAGCACGTACTCTTGGTTCATAACTAGTATTGTAGGTGCCCGGTATAAACGAAACAGCAATTCCAGGTAAAAAGGAGAGTTTTTTCCCCAAAGGAAGGGAAATTTCAAAATGAGCTCCCAAATTAAATAATCCATAATCCTCAGAATCAATGTTTTGAAACCGGCCTCTTATATCATAATTCATATATCGAGTACTCATAAATCCACCATACACTAATCTAATCTGATTAAGGTATTGAGTCATATCAACATTCATATAAAATCTAGATACTCGTGATGTAGAATTTTTCTGATCTTCATTTTTTGTGTTATTCCACATGTGTGAGAAATTAACATTAGTCTCAAGAAAGATTTTTGATTCTTTAGGCAAAATCTGACACCGTCCACCTAATAAAAAATTCCCCCATTTTATTGTTTCGTTCTTCTCAAAATCTAACCTTCCCCTATCGTAGGTGTGCATCATCATACTTGAACATTGCACATCCTCTTCATTATAGTTTAACTTTGCATAATGTGATTCAAATCTTAATGGTTGCTCCGATTCCATTAATGCGTTGCTGGTAGTTTCGATAATTGACCTCTTCGTTGATATAATCCAAGAAGCAGCGGGATTACTAAATGGTCCCTCTGCGAGAAAATCCACTACAAAAGGACTAATTGAAACACTCGATTTATAATCAAATCTACTTCCATTTCTCATATTGATATCTAAAACAGAAGAAATCCTCCCAGTATATGTTGGGGAAAATCCACCTGCATAAAAATCAGCATTAGCTATAAGATCTTGTTGGAATGGTGAGAAAAAACCTACAATATGAAAGGGTTTGTAAATCAAAATTCCATCAACAAGTACCATATTTTCAGATGGTGCTCCCCCTCTGATATATAATTGCCCTCCTCTACTTCCTAAAGATACTACTCCAGGTAATGTTTGCAAATAACTAGCTAAATCCCCACCCGCAACAGGTGTTGGGACCCGACTTAAATCGATAGGGGAAACTCTTTGTCGCCCTTCCTCACGTAGCACCGCACCAGCAGGTTGCTCAACCACCACTACCCCTAATTCAGAGTCGTCAAGTTGTAGGCTTGTGCTAAAAATTTTTGAATCCTCAAGGGTAAAAACTAATGTATCCACAACAGATAAAAATCCTAAAAAACTAACTTTTAACTCGTAAGTCCCCGGTCGAATAGAGCCAATCTGATAATACCCATTTTTATCTGTTGCAGCTCCTTTAAATCTATTTGATTTATTGATATCTCTAATTGTAATGTTAGCACCCTCAAGAGCCTGAGATGTAGAGTAATCCGATATTACACCTTGAACTGAAGCCCATTGAGCATCAACTTCAGCATTAATTACGATTAGAAAAAAAAATAAAAATTTGTACCTAAGTAAACTTCTCAAATTATTATAACTGTATCAAAAAACTTTAATTTTAAAACCCTTTTTGCTTTATATCGTTCTCTTTACATATAAAATTTACTTCCCAGATTTAAAAATTCTTAAACCAAAAAAATGTGTTTTATTTGCTAAGTATAGTTTTAGTTCCTGAATTTCAGATAGTGAATATGCGGAAAAATCATACGCTATATTATTTCACAACAATCTACTAAAATCTTTCTGTTTTGTTCAAAGTTTAAAACTTTGATTTATAAAAAAACTTACACACTTTTCTGAGCTTTCCATCTAGACGGATGCAGATCTAAAAATATTCGTCTATGCTTGAACCACTTTTTCTTACATTGATTGAATAAATTACCAACAGAAAATAAAAAGCCTTATTCTTCACTTGTTGATGTGTTTACTCAGCATTAACTATTACAAAATAACTAATTCAACATGTATTGATAGTTTACTGTCCAAAATTTCTTTCTAATCATAAATCTTAAAACCTTTTCAATGAGAATCAATGTAATAACCTCTATCTTTTTAATACTAAGCCTAAGCACTTGTAAAGATAGCACGAGTAATACAGAACCTGTTTTACCAACGGGGTTATTATGGAGTGATGAATTCGATGGAAACGATTGGAATAGAGATAATTGGTACCCAGAATTAGGAGATAGCGGATGGGGGAATAACGAATGGCAAAACTACACCGCATTAGACAGAAATATTGAAGTAAGTGATGGTACTCTAAAAATACATGCACTTCTTGATGGAAATGGACAAAGAAGAGGGGATTACTCATCTGCTCGAATGTTAACTTATGAAACATTTCTATATGGACGAATGGAAATAAGAGCCAAAATGCCAGAACATAAAGGCAACGGTTTATGGCCAGCTATTTGGATGCTTGGTGATGGTATCCGAAATGGCCAATCCTGGCCAGATTGTGGTGAAATTGACATCATGGAGTATGTGAGTTATGACCCTGGAAAAACTCATGCTTCTTTACATACTGCTTCAAATAATCATCGTTTAGGTACAGCTTTGGGCTCTGGTGCAATCTCGTTACCTACAATGGAAGAAGAATTTCATATTTATGGTTTAATATGGGAAGAAGATAGCATCACTTTTTATATAGATGAACAAACTAATGTAATTTATAGATACCTTAAACCTGTGAATGCAACCAACGATAATTGGCCATTTAACAAGCCTCATTTTTTCTTATTGAATATGGCCGTTGGTGGTGATTGGGGTGGAGTACAGGGTGTTGATGACAGCATTTTTCCCTCAACATTTGAAATCGATTATGTTAGAGTTTTTGAACTAGATGATGAATAAATACTCTAAGTTGGCAGCCCCTCTAATTTCATAATCTGAACTGCATTGGTACTTGGGCAAGGTCCTTCATTTAATGTATATTCGAAATGCATTTTGCTATCTTTAATTGATTCAACAAAATGAAGATTTCTTAGTTGATGGATTTCGTTATCAAGATCCGCTAATTCTAAATCGTGAGACGAAACTAAACCTATTCCATTTTCTTTGGCAACCGATTTAAGGAATGCCGCACTACCAATATATCGCTCTCGATTATTCGTTCCTTTATATATCTCATCAACAAAAAAGAATAAAGGAAATTTATTTTCTTCAGTTAATTCGTCTAATAAGTAACGAAGGCGTTTAACTTCGGCATAAAAATGGGAATAGCCATCCTCTAGAGAGTCTGTAACATTTATGCTCGTAAATACACGATATAATTTAGTAGTAAGTGCACCTGCACATACAGGTGCACCAGCATAGGATAAAATCAGATTTATGCCAACTGTTCTCAGAAAAGTACTTTTCCCTGCCATATTTGATCCTGTTATCAGCAATAAGTTTTCCCCTTTAACAATCCCAAAGTTATTACACACTCTTTGAGTTTCAGAAATCAAAGGGTGACCTAGATCAACAGAATTAAATTCTTTTTCAGCTTGTTCGTCAAGAATTGGAAAAACATATTTAGGATGTAACATTGCGAAGTTTGCCAAAGAATTCAAGGCCTCAATTTCATAGAATGTCTCTAACCATACACTAAGCTTTGGTTCCAACTCTAGCTTTAAATCTTCCATCCGCATTGCATAATACAAGTTCCATGGAACAATAGCATTTACCACGCTTTGCCATAATTTATTTGCTTGCATAGAAGCTCTTCCCATCATTTTTTGAGCCTTTCTAATATAAATTGATGGCCTTACTTCCTGATTTTGAAAACTCAAGAGCAATTGTTCAACTTCGCTCCCACTTTTAGCCTTATACTTTTCGACATAGATTAATACAGATTTGAATTGATCCAAAATTTGTTCAATCTGAAAAGCCGCATCAAATAAACCTTTCACTTTTTGATCATTAAATTTATATATCAACAAATAGGAAACCAGACTGATAGTTAATGGAAGAGCATTAATGATTCCTATCATTAAGAAAGTAAAGAATGATATATTTAATAGAGATAGAATAGAAAGTATTGAAAGGGTGAATCTGAATTTTTTTTTCTTAGGTAATCGAAGCCAGTATAAAACATCATCAACACTCCACGTAGTTAATGTTTTTTTAATTTTAGTTTTAAGCCCTATTACCCTGAGTTTATCTCTAAAAATAGTTAGTGGAATTAATTCCTTGACTTGTTTCTGTCGATGCAATATAGTTTTTTTATTGGGAGATTTAGACAAAAGCCATTGGATAAGTAAGGAAGAACTAGCGCTATAAATTGAAGTATCTAAAAGTTGAAAAAGTGAATATTTACCCAGTACGTTAAGATCGAAAGCAAACGGATGGTTTTTTTCGTCTATTTCAACCGTATTATATTCAATCTTTTCCCAATTAAGATCTATCCTAGCTAGATGGTCTTCTTTAATTTCTTTTAAAAATTTAAAACTCTTCAAAGATTCCTCAACTGCATTATGGTGATGTATCAGATAGAAGAATCCTAAAATTGATGCTACTAAAACAAAACCTACCATAGTATTACCGGCAAACAGCGATAAAGCATAGAGAATGAATATAGAACTAATGAAATACACCACTCTTAATGTTGAGAGCTTAATTTCTAATTGTTCAATTTTTAAGATTTTCCTACTAATTCGCTCTATATGTCTTTCAAGTAAAATTTTAATTTTTGTTGTGTCCATTTACTTATTTTTTTAATTCAACTAGTGTGGCTCCCCAACTACTTCTATCGTCGGCTGTTCTATAAGATTCAACAAATGGATTTTTTTGGAGAATTGATTGAACAGTCCTTCTAAGTACCCCTTTCCCCTTACCATGTATTATCCTAATGGAATAGATTTCTTTATCTAAACATGCTTCAATATAGCTTGGTATCAAATCCTTGATTTCATTTGGCCTGAAATAATGGAGATCAAGAATTCCATCAATAGGCAGTTCTATGTGCTCTTCTTGGAAAATAATTACCGACTTAAATAGTCTACAACTCTTCTTTCACAAGTGACTTTTACTATGAATTCAACCACTTTTTTGTGTTCAGGATGCAAAGCATATTTACCAAGGTTTTCTTCATTATCACATTCTGCAATTAAAACTAAATCACAAGTTGAGGCTTCTTTGTTATCAAATATGTTAACTCCTACTTCAACTGAATTTAGTTCTGATATCATTAATGGCAGTGCTTCAAGTTTTGTTTTCATAAGATGTGCATTTTCAGTCTTAGACCTTCCTTCTGCCTCATCTTTAAGTTTCCATAAAACAATGTGTTTAATCATTCTAACAATTATTTAGTTGTTTTCTCTTTCTGAGTTTCAATTTTAAATGATAAACAAATAAAATCAATGTTCAATTTTATATTATCCAATCTAAAATTAATGCAATTCAATTCAGGAACTCTTATTTTTGCTATTTGATTCGTAACACTTCCAATTTAACTTCTTAGAAAAAATTTAAAAGATTTGACTAAACATTCAGATGTCCAAACCGATCAAACAATAGAGGATATTGGTGACGCTCATGTTGGCACCTCAGAATTAACTCCTTTAAAAGAGAATGCCTTCGACTTATCTGACGATGAAAAGATTGTAATTATTAAAGAGCATTTTGCTAAAATCATGGACACTCTAGGACTGGATTTAACTGATGATAGTCTAAAAGGCACTCCTCAGCGAGTTGCTAAAATGTATGTTAAAGAGATTTTTAAAGGTTTAAATCCCAATAACCGCCCTGACGCACGTACTTTTAATAATGGGTATGCCTACAGTGATATGGTCATTGAAAAAAATATTCAAGTCACTTCTTTTTGTGAACATCACTTTCTTCCTTTTATAGGAAAAGCTCATGTTGCTTACATTTCTAAAGGGAAAGTAATTGGCCTTTCTAAGATTAATCGCTTAGTTGATTATTATTCCCGCAGACCACAAGTACAAGAACGGTTGACTCTTCAAATTGCAGATGCACTTTCTACTGCTATGGAAACAAATGATGTTGCTGTATTTATCGATAGTAAACACTTATGTGTATCAACACGTGGAATAAAAGATCAAAGCAGTAGTACTGTAACCTCTGAGTTTAGAGGAGCTTTCAAAAAAAGCGATATACAACAAAAATTTATAGATTTCATTAAAACACATACAGAATTTTAAGTTACTTTGGCTGAACAATCTCTTCACGTATACAATACACTAACTCGAAAAAAAGAGCTTTTTAAACCAATAAATCCTCCTTTTGTTGGTATGTATGTTTGTGGTCCAACCGTATATGGTGATGCACACTTAGGACATGCCAAAAGCTACGTTTCGTTTGATGTTGTACTCAGGTATTTGAGGTACTTAGGCTACAAAGTAAAATATGTACAAAATATTACTGATGTGGGGCATCTTGTTGGTGATGGAGACGATGGTGAAGATAAGCTGGCTAAAAAAGCACGCATTGAGCAGCTAGACCCGATGCAAATCGCAGAAACGTATACATATACTTACTTTCGCGATATGGACAAACTGAATGTACTTAGACCTGATATCGCTCCTAGAGCTACAGGTCACATTCCTGAACAGATAGCTATGATCAAAACTTTAGTAAAAAAAGGTCATGCCTATGAAGTTGAAGGAAATGTGTATTTCAATGTAAAATCAGACCCAAACTATGGTAAATTAAGTGGCCGGTCTCTTGATGATGCTGAATCTGGAACACGAGTAGATATCGCCTCAGACAAAAAAAATCCCGCTGATTTTGCATTATGGAAAAAAGCAGATGAATCTCATCTCATGAAATGGGAATCACCATGGAGCGTAGGTTATCCAGGTTGGCATATTGAATGTTCTGCAATGAGCATTAAGTACCTTGGAGAGAGTTTTGATATCCATGGAGGTGGACTTGAGAATCAGTTCCCTCACCATGAATGTGAGATTGCACAATCTGAATGCTGCAATGATAATACATTTGTAAAGTATTGGTTGCATAATAATATGGTTACTCTCGAAGGCCAAAAAATGGGAAAATCGTTGGGTAATGCTATAAATTTGAATGAATTTTTTACTGGTAATCATACCTTATTAACTAGAGCTTGGAACCCTGAAGTAATACGATTTTTCTTATTACAAAGCCATTATCGAAGTACTACAGATTTTTCTGAAGAAGCACTTGAAGCTGCAGAATCTGGGTTAAAGAATCTTCATTCAATTATAAGAACTATCGAAAAAGCTACTGTTGGATCTAATTCAACTTACCCGATCGAAAAATTAAAATCGGAATTTGAAATGGTTATGAATGACGATTTTAATTCCGCACAAGCAATAGCTGTATTATTCGAACATGGTAAAGAAATTAGAAAGCTAATTTCGGCTGGTAATGCTCCAAGCAATATGGATGAAGTAAAATTAGTTTTTAAAAGCTTCGCGGACGATGTAATTGGAGTATGGCCAAATGAAGAAATTGGCAACTCCAATCTCACAAACGGGTTAGTTGAATTGCTAATAAGTATTAGAAAAGAGGCAAGAATAAACAAAAACTTTGCTTTATCTGATAAAATAAGAGATGATTTAAAAGTTATTGGTGTTCAACTTAAAGATGGTAAAGATGGAACCACTTATGAGTTGGATTGATGCATCTATTTCAAAAGATCGGAAGAGGCATTATAATAGGGATAGTTCGGTTCTATCAGCTAGCAATTTCACCATATTTAGGTAGAACTTGTAGGTATTCTCCAACCTGTTCACAATATATGATTGAAGCTGTAAATGAATGGGGAACGATAAAAGGTTTTTGGTTAGGAATTAAACGGATTAGTCGATGTCACCCTTGGGGTGGACATGGTCATGACCCAGTACCTAAGAACAACAATAAAAAATAAACATAAACACTAATGCATTGCTAAATGCTAAACTAAGACTCAAAGATTTTTTCTTAAAGCTTAAGATGATTTTTACACTATGAACGAAATTACATTTAAAAATAGAATTACTGTTGAACAGGTTGAAGAAGGCTATGATTTAGCACCTAAATTTGATGAATATGGTTTAATACCAGTGGTGACCACTGAGTATACTTCAGGAGAACTTCTTATGCATGGCTACATGAACGAAGAAGCTTTGAAAAAAACTATCCAACTTGGTGAAGCAGTATACTACAGCAGAAGTCGAAAAGTTATTTGGCATAAAGGAGCTACATCAGGGCTTACTCAAATAGTAAAAGAATTTCGCATTGATGATGACCAAGATTGTGTTTGGCTTCGGGTTGAGGTACAGGGTAATGGAGCAAGTTGCCATGTTGGATATCGATCATGTTTTTACCGTAGTGTTCCAATTAGAGATGAATTCTTCCAAAAAAAAGGAACCCTTCATTATGAAGAAACAGAAAAAATATTCGACCCTATAGAAGTTTATGGTGATGCTCCAAATCCTACAAAACTTTAGTTATACTTTTTTTAAAACTATATAGGATTTGAGATGAGCCAGAAGAAATAATAATTGAATCAATCTTCTTGAGATGATTTAAATTCAATCCTTTTAAGGTCTAGTAAAACACTGAGCTTTCATAAATTTCTTTTTTTATAACTCGTGCCAGTTTATCCGCAGCTAGCGTATTTTTTCTAAACCAAAGCTCGGGTTCTATAAGTTCAAGTTCAGATAGAGTAAAATCACCTGAATTATTCCACATTAGATCAACTCTTGCGTAAAATGGCATCGGATCACATGCCTTAACCACTTTTTCTGCAAGTTCCATTTCAAGATACCCTGGCTCATAAGGATGGACGGTTCCACCGTAATCGTCCTGAACTCGAAAATCACCTGATTTAGCCTTCTTTAATATTGCGTGAGTGAATTCTCCCGCAATAACCATCATCGATATCTCCCCCTTAGTTGTTATGCTATATTGATAGGGTTGAATCATCATATCTTCTTTTTTGATCAGATTTTGGAAAATTTCCTCATACTCCACGATGTTTGATGCGTTTAATTTATACGTATGTCTCGCAGCTCCTGCAATGGTGGGTTTAAGAACCACATCTTCTATACCAATTGAATCATAAATCTCTTTTAGAGAGCGTGCATCTCCTCTATAAAATACATGAGTATCAACAATTTTAATCCCTTTTTCCTTCAAGTCTAATAGATACTTTTTATCCATATTCCACCTAACCTGATCGATAGAATTAATAAACATTGTTTTACCTTTCACACGTAACAACCATGCTTCAAATGCAGATAATCGATCAAAATAATCCCAAGTAGTTCGAAAAACCGCACAACGCGTTGAATTCCAATCGAAATTTGGATCCGCCCAATCAACACGGATTACCTTTAATCTTAATCGTTCAAGGGATGATTTAAGTAAGTTATCCTCCAATAGTACGTTTTTCACGTACTGTGAATCCTCTTTGGGATTCACATATCTTGATTCTGTTAATATTACTACATCGTATTCTTTCACGAAGTAAGATTATCTTTTTTTATGGTTTCCACGTTTTCGATCTGATCGCCTTCTATTTGGCCGATTACGTTGCTTTGTATCTTTTTTCGCATTTTCTATAGACACATCGCGTCCTTCAAATTGTATGCCTTTTACGCTGTTTATTATCGACGATCCATATCCAGGCTCAACCTCAAAGAAAGAAAAATTCATTTGTATATCAATTTTTCCAAAATCTGGCTTTTCACCCTTCAAAACCTCATTTATTACCCCCATTAGTCGAACAGGATTAAGACCATCTCGTTTTCCAATATTAATAAAAAATCGTTCTAGATGGGCATCATTTCTTCTATCTCTACCTCGATCTTTACGATCTCTACGTTCTGCTTTACCTTTAACATTTAAATCTGTTGCGTTCTCGTAATATTCTAAAAATCTATTAAACTCTACCGATAAAAAATGTTTAATTAATTCGTCTCTATCTAGTTCCTCTAATTTAGCAACCGCATCAGGTAAGAATGGCGCTATCCGTTCCTCATCAACCTCTGTTGATTTTACTTTATCAATCAAATCTAGCATTCGAATTCCACATATCTCTTCACCAGTTGGCACGGTCTTCTTGTGAAATTCTTTTCCTACCATGTTCTCTAAATTATTAATACGTCTCATTTCACGAGTATGTATAATGGAAATAGAAGTACCGTGATTACCAGCCCTCCCGGTTCTACCACTACGATGTATATAAACTTCTAAATCGTCAGGGAGATTGTAGTTGATTACATGTGTCAAATTATTGACATCTAATCCACGAGCAGCTACATCGGTAGCAACCAATAATTGAAGCTCTTTTGTTCTAAATTGGTTCATAACAAAATCACGCTGATTTTGTGATAAATCTCCATTTAAAAGATCAACTTCATACCCCTCTTTTTTTAATTTTCCAGCGATTTCAGCGGTTTCGTTCCGTGTTCTGCAGAATATGATTCCATAAATATTGGGAAGCATATCAACTAATCTTTTCAAAGTTTCATATCGATCTCGAGCTTGTACCATATAAAAATGATGATCTACATTTTTCGCACCTGAGTTTCTTTCACCCACTTCAATCTCAACAGGATTGTGCATATACTTTTTTGCCATCCTAGCAATAGGTTTTGGCATAGTAGCAGAAAATAAAAGAGTTTGTTTTTGATCAGGAGTATCCGCTAAAATTTGATCTAAGTCTTCTTGAAAACCCATATTTAACATTTCATCTGCCTCGTCAAGAACAACGGTATGTATATTACTTACGTCTAATTTTCTTCTCTTTATTAGATCTAGAGTTCTACCTGGTGTTCCTATTACAACCTGAGCTCCATTTTCTAATGCTTTAATTTGAGTACGATAGTCTGATCCACCGTAAACGGCTACTGATTTTATTTTTTTTAATCTTTTACTAAAAGACTTTAAATCTTTTGCTATTTGTATCGCTAATTCTCTAGTTGGTGAAAGTATCAGTAATTGTACTTTGGCTATTTGTTGATCTATTTTTTGTAAGGATGGTAAACCAAAGGCACCTGTTTTACCTGTACCTGTTTGTGCTAATGCGATTAAATCGTTTTGGTTATTAAGTATTTGTGGAATTGCTTCTTTTTGTATTTGGGTAGGCTGATTAAATCCTAATAATTCTACTGCTTCCAGCAATTCTTGCTGCAAACCAAGTTCTTCAAAAGTTGTCATAATTGTATTTATGCGGAATTGCATAAAGTGCTGCACTTTATACTTGCCCGTTAATGTTAGGTGAGCATTAGACAAGTTTCAAACACGACTGCTTGAATCATAAAAGCCAGCAAAATTTATATAACCGATAAGGTTAAGAATCATACAAATGATTAATAATGTCTGAAACTCACATACAAATATACGAATCTTTCTGATCAGTCTTTAGGTTAAAAAATAGGTGGAAATTAGATTCTTCTAGTAGAAAATTTTGACCCTATGATGTAGTTATGTAATTACAGGATTTACTTGAATTAAGTTATAAATTTAATTCAAGTAAGTTGTCCAATTGAGTTCAAATGGTTAAATACTACTACAGTACTTTCCACTAAAAATATCAAGGCAGAAGGATATAAATTATCCCTCTACCTGATAAAAATTATTGCTTAATTTGTTGTCGTAATTGTTTGATGTATAACTTCTGCAGTTATGATTCGATAGTTTTCTTTAAAAGTACCCATAGAAAAGAAGTACTAATTGTAAGAAGCACTATCAACATGGTAATTTGTATAACCATCATCATATTCCTCCCTTTTTATCTTATGTTTAATTTCGTATTTGTAAATACTTAATAATGTTTAGGCAATCTTAGCCCACTTTTCATTCAATTAGAAATTGACCTATTAGCTAAAAAAATAATATGATTAGCTACTATACTTTTTTTTGGTATTACATTTTAAGATTCTATTGTCTTCTTCAAAAGCACCCAAAAGAATGAAGTGCTAATCAAGAGAAGCACAATAAGCATTGATACTTGAATAATCATTATACTCTACTCCTGTTTTTAAATTTCTTAGTTTATCTCGGAATAAATTTTATTTATTGTGAATATTCGGATTGTTGATCCAGTATAGCTTTTGAGAGCTACTGCCCTCCTAACTTTATGTATGTTTAGATGAAGTTTAAATTCATTAAATGAAATTTATCGACGTTTTTTGGATAAAGTTACTTTTTGCAGCAAATAATAATTTTTATAAGTATTGCTAATAGACCCCACTCTATGAATACGAAGTAGAAAAGCGATACCACTTCTAAATAAGTAGTATTAAATTATTTTCTATAAATAGAAAAAAAATAAATGGAAGCGTTTTGTAAAATCATCAAAAGCGTTTCCATTAAGTATGCAATTCATCGATTTTAGCGTGTTTTGAGAGCAAATCACTTTATTGGTCAATAAATTTTCATCTGCGATAAACCCCGATTAAGACGCATATCATAGCTGTAGCATATATTTTAAAGGTATTATAATCTAATTATGATTTGAATATTGGGTTCTTAAAGTGCCTAGGAGCAAAAGAAGGAATCTTTATTTTTCTTCATAAAAAAACTCTATCATATTTCCATCTGGATCGGCTACAAACAAAAATCTCCCTTTTTTTCTATTCGCAGGACCACTAATGATTGTCACTTCATGTTGACGGAAATATTCAGCTAATTCATCTACCTTTTCGGGGCTTTCCACATAAAAACCAAAATGGTCAACTCTAAAGTCTCTAGAAGTCGGATCATAACTTGTTTCGGCTTCTACTATCACCAGGGTGTCTCCCCCTCCTAAATCATAAATAGCCATACTCTGGCCCATAGTTTTCACTAGCTCGAAATCAAGGATTTTACCGTAAAACTCCTTTGACGCATTAATTCTATTAACTCTAATTGTGATGTGATTTAAACCGGTTGGTTTGAAATTCATTATTTATACTCAAATTTATGTGATTAATTAAAGATACTAAAAAGACGATCACTTTCCCTTTATCACTTATCAAAATGACTTCGAGAAATAAATAATATTTATTTTATTAATTAGAAGCGCTTACATAATTAATTTATGTTTTTATTGTTTTAATCATTATTTATTTTATAAAATATTAAAATAAAACAAATTTATTTATGAGAATTGAATTACCAAGAGAAGTAGAACGATTTGGTCCAATTATGATTCACGATGTTCAGAAAGTGTATGAATTGGATTCTGGATTAATTTATGCAAAACATGAAAGCAAGAAACGTGCAATGCGTCGAATCTCTCACGAATCTTTCCATAAGGTTGAAGAAGATATGGTGATTGTTATACCAGTAAAAAATGAACGTATAAAGTTACTTGAAGGCGTATTACTTGGCATTCCTGCTCATTGCCAAATTATAGTTATTTCAAATAGTCCGAGAGGCCCAATTGATCGATTTATGATCGAAAAGAAAGCACTAGAACGAATGGCGAGCTTTATGGGTAAAGATATTTTAGTATTTCACCAAAAAGATCCTGAATTAGCACTCGCATGTGAGGCTGCTGGGTATACCTCTATTCTAGACGATGAAGGAATTGTAAGAAATGGAAAAGCGGAAGGAATGATACTTGCTACTTTTCTAGGAATGCTTACTGGAAAAAAATACATCGGTTTTATTGATTCAGATAATTATTTCCCAGGAGCTGTTCATGAATATGTAAAAGAATATGCTGCCGGATTCTTAATGTCTCATTCAAAATATTCGATGGTCCGTATCTCATGGCATAGCAAACCAAAAATTATTGAATCAAGTTTATTTTTTGCAAAAAGAGGACGTGCCTCTGAGCATACCAATAAATTTTTAAATCGTCTGGTAAGTTCTTTTACTGGATTTGGAACCGAGATTATCAAAACGGGAAATGCTGGGGAGCATGCGATGACCTTAGAACTTGCCTCACAACTGGATTATTCATCGGGTTATTCGATCGAGCCATATCATTATGTAGGGATGCTTGAAAGGTTTGGAGGAATTATCAGTCCAATTGATGAAGAAGTAATGAATAATCAAATTGAGATATTTCAAATTGAATCACGTAATCCACACTTGCATGAAGTAAAAGGGGATGAACATGTTAAAGATATGTCATATGCAGCACTTGAGTCTATATATCGGTCCCCAATAACTCCGCAAAGTTTAAAAGATGAAATTATTAATGATATTTATAATAGAAATCTATTAGATCGAGGAGAACCATTTAAAAATACCATTAAATACTACCCAAATATCAGAACTTCTGATGTCTCTAAGTTCCAACAATCATTACAAAATCATTTTTATATTGATTTTTTAGATGGAGATGTATCATCATATTCAAAAAATACTGAACAGATAAATCGTTCTTTTCATCCCGAAGATTTACATAAAACAGAACCTCTAGGTCAACTGGAGATTAAGTAGTGAAGTTCGAACAACTTATATACACAGATTTAGATGGCACATTACTTGAGCTTGAAACGTATAATCATCAAATTGTTGAAGACACTGTATATCAGTTAAATGAAATAGGAACACCAATTATTTTTTGCTCTTCTAAAACTTTGGATGAGCAAAGACATTATCAAAAGTTATTGGGGTTAAACACTCCTATGATTATTGAAAATGGTGCAGGTATAGCTATTCCAACATCTTTTCATCCTTACTTTTCAGAATTACCACATCAAGTTGTAGAAGATTTTCTACTATTTTCTTTTACTGAAGGCTACCATTTTATTTTAGAAAATTTAGATCGAATTAGAAAAGAGTTAGATATTGAATTAAACGGATACCATGATTTGCCAAAAAATGAAATTTCAAAAATTACAGGCATTCCAGAAGTAGATATTGATCGAACAACAAATAGATTATATAGCGAAACATTATTGGCAGGAGAATTTGAGGCTCCTAACTTTCAAAAATTACGTCAAGAATTATTTAAAGTTAATTTACAATGCATACCTGGAAGTAAATTTTACACTATTTCAGGAATAAGCAGCAATAAGGGTAAAGCCATTAACTGGCTCGATAACCACCTGAAAAAAATAAATCCCTCTAACTTCATCACGATTGGCATTGGTGATAGTTATAATGACCTATCAATGCTATCTGTAGTAGATCGCCCCTTTCTTGTTCAAAAACCTAATAATAGTTTTGCAAGTATTGATATAAAGAATCTAATAAAGATAAATAAATCAGGACCATACGGCTGGAATGAAATTATCATTCAATATGTAGGTTTTTCCTAAATTTTTTTTGAATTTCTTACCGAAACTAAATCGGTAAAGATTTGTCTACTCTATACATTGTGGCAACACCCATTGGTAATTTAGGTGATTTTAGTCCAAGAGCAATCAAAACACTTCAAGCTGTGGACTATATTGCTTGTGAGGATACACGTAATACTGGTCGCTTACTACAAAAATATGGGATTGAAAAAAATACTTTTTCATTTCACCAACATAATGAACATAAAAAAGTCACACATGTTTTAAATATTTTAGATTCCAATCAAGACATAGCACTCGTTAGTGATGCAGGGATGCCTGGCATTTCTGATCCTGGATTTTTGGCTATTAGAGCAGCTAAGAAAAATGGCCATGTTGTAATCGTAATCCCTGGAGCTGATGCTGCCACCACAGCACTAGTAGCAAGTGGATTACCGAGCAATAGATATATTTTTGAAGGATTTCTTCCTCATAAAAAAGGACGCCAAAAACGACTTATGAATTTAGCCGAAGAAGAAAGGACCATTGTACTATATGAAAGTCCCAACCGTTTGAAAAAATTACTTGGCGAAATTGAACAATATTTTGGATCAGATCGATTAATGGCAGTAGCTCGCGAATTAACAAAGACATTTGAAGAAGTGCTTAGAGCTCCAGTGAAAGATTTAAATATAGAATTTGAATCTCGTGACTCCATAAAAGGGGAAATTGTAGTGGTTATTTCTGGTAAAGGTTATAGCGAATGAATCAATATCTTGAAAATAAATGGCTTGTATCTTTAATAGCGGGAATATTATTAGGTTTGAGTTTTCCTCCAATGAATTTATCATTCTTAAGTTTTCCTGCTTTCATACTGTTTTTTCATCTTGCTGACCAATGTAAATCAGGTAAACAACTTGCTCTATATAGTTACGCTGGTTTTCTTGTTTGGAACTTGATCACAACTTATTGGTTAATGATGGCCAGTATTCCTGCAGGTATTGCTGCCAACTTAGCAAATGCTGTATTAATGACTATTCCGTTAGCATTAATGCGTTTTTTTCAAATGAAATTTACATCGAAGTTAGGTATTGCATTACTTCAATCAAGCGCCTGGATATCTTACGAGTTCCTTCATCACAATTGGGATCTTGCATGGCCATGGCTAACAATTGGAAATGCATGGACCAAACATGTGAGTTTGATTCAATACATTTCTTTCACAGGCCATTTAGGGATTTCTTTTTGGGTAATTTTTACATCTGCTATTGGTTATCAGGCAATTAGATCTACCGAAAAAAAGTATTCCTACTATGCGTCAATCTCTCTCATCTTCCTTCCCTGTCTATCCCTACTAAATTTCTATATTGATACACCATCAGACATAGCTGATGAATCAATAGCAGTAACTGTAATACAGCCAAATCATGATTCCTATCAAAACTATGGGGGTATGAGTGGCACTAGGGAAGTTATTGATAGCTTGATGAGTATTTCGAGAACATCAATCACTGAAAAAACACAGCTTATAGTTTGGCCAGAAAATTCAATAGATGCTGCATTAAGGATGGACTCTCGACATACGTACAGAATTGCTGATTCAGCACGCAATTGGAATACACATTTTATAATAGGATCTGGCCTATACACGATATATGAAGATGATGTACCAATATCTTATCGCTATTCTGTAAGATCTGGTATGGCATATAATATCTTTAATTCCACCCTTTATGTTAATTCTGATGGTAAATTAGACCGTTATGACAAGGCAAATCTTGTTCCTATTGTTGAAAGGATACCGTTTTTAGATTTCCTGGTATCAATAGATATATTCAACATAATAGACTGGTCTAGTTTGGCTTTTTATGGCAAAGGTAATACAGCTAATATGCTCGAAACAGAAGAATTTACAACACCAGGGTTAATATGTTATGATTCAATTTATCCGTCATGGATTAGAAAGTTTGTGAATAATGGCGCCGGTTTTCTTACCATTATTACTAATGATGGTTGGTGGGGAAATTCAAGCGGGCATAGACAACATTTTGAGTATGCAAGACTTAGATCTATAGAATTTAATCGTTGGATTGTGAGAAGTGCAAACAATGGCACATCTGGTATTATTCGACCAGATGGTACAGTTCAACAGAAAACAAAATATTGGACTCGCACTGGCTTCAATTCAGAGATACCCATTATAACACAACAAACGTTCTATGCCAAATTTGGAGATTGGCTATCATACTTATGTTTAGGAATTACAATTATATGTTGGGTTCCTTTCCTTAGAACCTCAAGAAGGGTGTTATCTCGATGATATTGCGATTCTCACATTAAATCTAATGTCATGATTTGTTCTAGTTGGGATATTATTTGATTCTATTCTACTGTAGGTATACTCAAAGTTAGAAGAGATTGAAGATGATATTTTATAGCCTAATGAAAGTGAACCATTAATTCGTTGTTGTCCTGTTTCTCTACTTGATAATTCAATATCATTTATATTGGTAATAGGCCCATTTTCATTCGCTAATGCAGTTCCGATATCACTATCTAGCTTATAACTTAGTTCAGTATCATTTTTGTAACTACCTCTAAGGCTCAAATCAATATTATTTTTTATCTTTGGAAATAGTTTAAACTTAATATTTCTAAATGTATAATTAAGAGAGAAGTCTATTCCCTGCGACAATGTTTCGGTTCCTCTTTTACTTGAAATAGCGAATGTAGAAATTGTGCTTCTATCGTATCCTAGTTCCGTTCGAAGTTGAGAATCCCATGTTATACTTAAATTTACCAAGGGACTAAATCTTCGTTCTGTCCTTATTGATGTAGGTTCAAAATTTCCTCTGTTATCAATAATTTCAAAGCTACCCAAATTCTGTGGAGATTGTGTACCTGTTAAGGTATTTAAAGCCCAATCTACTTTATATGAACCTCGATAAGAATGTGATAAGGTAGCATTGCTCATAAACTGTCCTAAAAATGGAATATATTCTTGTACCTTATTCCAATTAACTCTCCACCCTGGTCGTGGAAATACAAATAACCCTTTTTTCCCTCTACCATTTACATTCGATCCCAGATATGCTTTTCTAAAATCTTCTTCTAAGGTATTACGATTTAGCACAAACCTACCATCACCATTCCCAGTTGAATCACTTATTATGGTTGAACCTTCATTAATATCTTCGACAGCTGCCTGTATTTGTCTACTTAACATATCCTTATATCCATCACCAAATACCCAAACTGATGAATTATAGCCACCAGATTCAGATATAACTGATGAATATTCACCTTCTGGTGTAACAGTGATTGTTTCGGTACTTCTATTACTTATACTTGTACTCCAATCTAAATCAATAGTTAAATTAGGAAAAAGATTAATTCTAGTCTTTGCGCTGAAACTATCATTCGTACTATTGTTTGAAGGTAATTGGATGTTAGATTCCCCATCTAAATTGTCAATTAATTGTGATAATGGAATTCCATTAGATAGCCCCGTTCGATAAGAAAATGGTGGAGAAAAATTATCACTATCTGGGGTATTAAAAGCATAGTAAAATTGGGAATCACCTTGATACCCTGGCTGGCTTCCTTGTTTTGAGCGTTTGTAACTCCCAGATAATTCCCGCATACTGAAAGTGGCTAAAAAAAGCTTTCTACCTAAGTATTTAGCTTCCTCAGCTAAATTGACAGGTTTTTTTGGAGTCCTCAAACTATCAATTACATTGTCTTCTATTTCTTTTTTCCGAACCTCTCTAGTAGCTTGTCTTTCTTTACTTTCCTTTCCATCAGCATCTTTCATTTTAGTAATAAAATCAAGCCTACCAAAAATGTCTTGAACATCGATCTTAATGGTATTGTCAAGCGATAAATTATTTGAAACAGAGGCGCCTAAACTTGATCCTCTGGGGCTATTATTCCATTGAAACCCCCCTCCATAACTTGCGGAGTAACTTAACCATTTAAGAGCATCGATTTTATTTAGACTAGGCCTCCAGCTTGCAGAATAGGTTTCTTGATAAGTTGAACGTCTTGCTGTCAAAGTATCACTTACTACACCTTTTATCACATCAAAAGTAGGAATTACATCAAAACTAAGACTATCTACTCCTGATTCATTTCTTGATTCTATGCCAGCATTTGCTAAATCGAAATTTGTACTTGTTCTAAAAGTTATTGGAATAGACTTTGTGAGCGAATAATTTAGAGCAAAATTATTACGCTGAGTAAAATTATGTGATTGCTGTAAAGGTTGTGTAGAAGTTGGATCTGCTAGACTTCTACGACGTGATTCATTATAATTTCTTGCCAAGCTAGAAGACATTGAAATTGATGAAGGTAAATATCCCATCCTAAAACCAGACAAGATTTTTACAATTGGAATATTTCGAGTAAATCCAAATGGTGTGATTAATTTTGTTTTGCGCAAAGAAAGACTATACGAGACCGAAGCCTGGTAATCCCACTTATTTTGAAATTGTAGTTGAGGATTCTGTGAGCTACCTGTATTATAGACATAACTTAATCTCGTATTATCTATAGTATATTTAGCAAGATTACTTTTTGAATTCTTTTTTGAAATATCCGATAAATTAATAGAAAATCGCTCTGAAACAGTTTGAATATCTCTAATCTTAGTGTCGATACTATCTTTCTTTGCTGATGAGGATAAATTCTCATTAGAGTTCACAGCATCTACAAAATCTGTAAGCCTAATATCTCCTTGGTCAGGTAAAAATTTAGGGGTTTGTGTATCTCTAGCGGTACTAATGGTAACTGGAAAATTCCAGCCAAATCGATCTGGCACAAGTTTATGCAAATTTATAGTTGAACTAATGGTATATCCAAATTGATCAGAAACACTTCTATTCTCAAAACGAGATTCTAATCCCCCAAACCCATTGGTTCTTCGTGTCATGTTAGCATTAAGCGTTGCAAAATCTGCAAACTTAATGTTCGACCTAGCGTTAGCAGCCCAGCCTTGTTCATTATCAAATCCAGAAACTCGGAGCTCATTTAACCATAACTCTGCATCTAAACTAGCTTGCCCAGTAGAATTAAAATCAGAAGGATCATATGGGTTCTTTATGCCTAATCCAATTTCAGAGACTTTATCTAACGATGGATTTCCTTTGATAGCTAAGATTGCCCCTGGCACTCCCTCTTCCCCAAGAAGTCCAGCTTGTTCAAAAAGTTCGCTTGGATCAAAATCCGTTTCATTTCGATTCTGTTTTAATACATTGAATGCTGATATGATAATGTTAACACTATTTTCATCGTACAACCAAATATCTTGTGCATCGGCAATTAATCCTCCCCGATCATTAATATCATAATTAAAAATACGTTCTATTGATGGTGTAACAGGTTGTCGATACTCATAAAAATTATTTTCTAGATCATTCCCCATACGTATAACCAATTCAGCATCTCCACGATCATCAAACCCCTCACCATGAACAAACATTCTTAGATTTGAATAGTTTAATAAGTTTAATCCCCCAGTGTATACTTTTTTAACCATATGTATTTCACCTGGACCTAATTGCTCTACTGATAAAACAAGTGATTGTTCATTTTGTACTGTTTGTACTTGTGCTCCCCTATTTACAGCTCGAATAGAACCTTCAGGCTGACGGTATGGAAAAGGCACTCTATTTGCATTCTCTTCTATGTTGATAGTTGAAATCTCAAATCCATCTAGGCTATTCGGCGATTCGGTTAGATTATCAATCTTATTCCATTGACTTCCCACAAATTCAAACGTTGCAAAGCGTAATGTGAAAGGTTTTTCGTATCCCGACATCCACATACGCATATGTGAAATATTCTGGAAACTCTGGATTTCACCATATTTTCTGGTAAACTCCTTTAGCGGTATACGAACTAAATACCATGTTCTGTAATAAGGATCTCTTTCGATTTTGTCCACAATAAAACCATCCATTGATCCTACATCAAGGTTATTAATATCGGCTGGATTAAAATTTAATTCATACTGATAATATGAGTTTGTTTGCAGAATAGATGATGAGCTGATCAAACCTTCTGTATCTGGTTTTAAAGTAATAGCAGTTTTATTATCACTTCCACCACTTTCTGGGGTATTACCATCATGATAGCCTAATAAACGCCAAAAGCGCTGATTTAAAGGTAATTTCCTTACTGAGTTTTGATTATAGTATGCGTAGTCATCGTTTGAAGGATCTTGTTCAATAGCTTGGAAAGCTTCAGAAGAGGCTCCATACTGAGATCTCATTTCATCAACAAAATCTTTAAATAAAACCCCCTCATCACGATTTTCAGCTCCTACAGTCCCAGGATTAGGTGCTCCATCTAATCCTATATCTTCGAGCGCTCTTTGATCTGTAGAAAATTGCCCCAAAGGAACTGGGGGTGTTGGTGGAATATATGATCGAGGTTGGCCAGAGGGATCATCTTCGGTGAGATTATTAATGGTTGTTGAAAACCCATCTTCCGTATTTAATCGAGCATTTGGCACAATATCTTCAGAAATAGTACCTAAATCGATATAAATTTTTCCCTCATAATCCATCTCTTGTCCTGTTGGGTCCTCTCCATTTGGAAGGATTGCTTGCACCCAAAATTCAAGAAATTCAATATTATTTTGCACCAAATCTTCTTGTCCTGTAGGTATTACTGCTGTCATACCTCCCCAAGTTTTCTCAGGTTCAAAATCAAGCAAGTCCTTTAAATTCATATTATAATTGTATTGTCCCCTGCTTGATGGATCATAATAAATATCTAAAGGAGTTATGCGATCCGTTTCTTGTTGGTTTACTACTCGACCTTGAAAGATATCATTGATTCTTACTGTTTCTACTTCTGCTGTTACTGCAGATTGATCAGCAGTTATATTTCTTGGTATTGTGTACCAAGAAAATTGAGATCGCAGGTCAGCTCTAGCTTTTCTAAAAAATGGAGTTTGATCAGTGTTTGGTGAAAGATTCATAAAATAATTCTGATCTTCTTGAATACCTGGTAACGCTGCTGGTGCTGATGCAAGATTCCAACGTGTTGGGTTAGAAAAGCTAATTGTATATTCAGCACCTTCAAAATCATCGATAAATACCAACCCATTTTCTTCATCTTTATATAAATCACCTCGATCAATCGCTTCTTGCACTGCATTGGTTTGAGCAACTCCAGGCCGTAATTGTGCAAATTCACCACTAAAACTAACATTACTCTCTGTTCGAGTCTGTAGCAATGGAATCTTATCTATGAAACGGGTTAACCATGGAGTCTCAAAATTTGCTGATGCATCTAAACCAAGAATAGTATTATTAATAGGCTCATTCCCAATTCTAATCTTATCTGATAAAGGTTGTTCTTTTAATTTAAAAAAGGTGCTTCCTATTTTTATATCATCACTTATCGAGTATTCAGCTCTAACTCCAGTAAAGTTCTTTTGCCCTATAATTGCTAATTGGTTGTTCTCAAATTCCACTTCAATCTCTTGGCCAGCTGCTAAATATCTATCGTTTAGAATAGTCAAACTTCCGAAAGAATAATCTACTTCGTAGTCGGTTCCTTCTACTAAGCTAACCCCATTAGCTGTAACTTTTACAGAGCCCTCAACTAAACCAAATCCAAGTGAGAAAATTCCTGAAACTCCTCCACTTGAACTACCCGATATTTCATAAAAGGTATTTTTCGAAGATCGACGAGCATCAACAGGTTTTAGGGTATATAAGTCAACAAAGGCTAGCGCATCTATCACAGAATCTGGGATAGAGGGTGTATTTCCTAGAACTTCTTTAATTCTTCCACCAAATGGTTCTAGGTAGGGAAACATTATACGACCAGCGCCAGCATCTAATGTAATACCGGTAAAATCAACTTGAGCATCCACACCAATAGAACCATCAGTATTTTGTCTATCCAAACCAAGATCTGCTAACAGTGTTTCTCCTCTTTGTGGCAAATTGGTTTCTGGGATATTATTTCTAGTATCATAAATTTGTAATTCAAATCCTTCTTGTGTGATTCCTGAAACTCCTAATGAATAGATATTTCTCATAGTAAGAGGCCAGGCTCGATCTTGAGTAGTCATACCTCCTGGCCGGATCAACTTTAGATAAGTACGACTTGAATTCTGAGTATCAAGTTCACCAACTTGAATTACATTACTTGGATTTGATGGATCACTATAGGTGTATGCCACCGCAATTGCGTCCCCAGAATTTATAAAGGTTCTCATGGTAATATAACCAAGAGAATAGTTAACTAAATAATCTTCCCCTTCAATTAATTCTTCAAACAGTGCATCTACATATTCTTGTGAAGTAACACCAAAATCTTCATTTGTTGCATTGCTATCAATTGGTCGAAGGCTATCCAATATATCTGTATCAAAAATATCAAAATCGTTACCTGGAAAACCATATCCTTGATTTACTTGATTATTCACACCGAGGTCTAACAATGCTATGGCGCTCACTGTATTTATACCTGGTACTTGTTCTGCCTTACGGACATAAACTTTTAATTCTGTTATCTGGTAAGGTTGTAGAATTTGTTGCGGATTTGAAAGGGCTAACTCAAATTGTTGTCTATTGTAAAAATCAATAAAGAAATGCCGCCCGTCTTCATAATCTGCGGGTCTTAGATTAATGGATTGTTCTTCAGAGCCACCCGATATGCTTTGAGTGCTACTTTTACCCCGTTGTTGGGAAATAACAGTAGTAACTTTAAGAGGCCCTAGCTCTGAAACAGCTTTTATACCAAATAATGAACTGCCTCCCTTTACTAACGAATTACCAGTTGCCATGGAAACATTTCCCATTTCAATACTTTTAATAATTTCATCTTCATACCCTTTATAAGCGATGCTCAATCGATTTTCAAAATCAAATTGTCGCTCCGTATCCCAGTCTGTTGCAATTGTTAACTTATCCCCAATAGTTCCTTGAATATTCAACTGTAAATTTTGGTTGAAAGTTGGGTCTACTCTTCTCCTCAAATCTGGAGGTAATGAACCATCATCAAGATTTTGAATGGATGCACCAACATTCATATTTGCTGAACCATTAACTCTTAAATTCACCTCATTACTTCCAAAAATTGTGGAGAATGCTGAATTTTCACCACCTGGCACATTAATACTAAAATCTAATAACCCTTTTCGGTCTTGTTGTTGGTTCTTCCCTTCTTGTATAAGTTTTGCACGTATATTCAGTTTCTGTTGTTCTTTTTTTAAGACTTTATATAAATCAAAATTTACATAAGTTGGAAGCTGAATTGGCAATCCTTCCAGAGTATTCTGTATTTTAAATGTTTCTAGGGAATCCCATGTAACCATTGTCTTATGGCGACTTTCGCTGATTATATACAACCTGCTCTTTGGTATACTTGGAAGTTGACTACTAATTGATCGATTTGGTAATCTAAAGATTTTAATTCCCTCACCTAAGGTATCGGAAAAAACACTATCAATAGATGAGGAAACTAGATGTTGTGCAAAACTTGAACGTACTTCTAAAAGAGCGCACATAGTCAGTGTTAGTGCACTATAAAATAATATCTTAAGTGAAAAAGACTTTGAAATGATTCTTAAAACTAATGATCAATATGTAGCTGTATTCGATAGGCTTTTTTTAAGATGATACTTTTTTAAATATGGAGAATAATAATACCATATATTTAACTATGTTAAAAGTAATTAGAAGCTAAAAAAGGACCTTATTCTAATTAAAATTTAATCAGTTTCAGTACGTATTTACACAATCAAAAGTATACATCATCCACATTTTTAACATTGTTTTTCTGGAAAAATAAAATACAACTCGACTTACTTAAAAAACATTTGGGCCCTTTTCTTTTTTGTTTTTTTACTTTGATGTTTTTGTTATTAATGCAATTCTTGATCTTACATGTTGATAAGCTTATTGGAAAAGATATTCCGATTACTATCATTTTTGAACTTATTGCCACTAATTTAGCATACATGGTTGTACTAGCTGCACCTATGGCGGTTTTAATAGCTAGTCTAATGGCTTTTGGTAAATTTTCTGAACTTAATGAACTCACTGCATTAAGAGCTTCAGGAATCAACCCAATAAAAATAATTCAACCTGCATTAATTTCAGCTTTTATTTTAGGCTTATTTCTAGCCTGGTTTTCTAATAATATTCTGCCAGATGCAAATTCTAAAGCCCGATCACTATTTATGGATATTCGTGTAAAAAAACCTGGTTTTGATTTACAGCCTAATGTTTTTTATGATGGTATTGATGGATATACGTTTTTGGTAAGAGAGATAGATTTAGATACAGACAGTTTAATAAATGTTATTCTTTTTCAAGAACCCTCAAATAACAGAAAAAGAGCATATATACGAGCCAAAAGAGGTTTCTTACAAAGTGAAGGAGATCAGGGTCTTACCATGATATTAGAAGAGGGTGAAATTTTAAGATATTTACAAAGAAACCGCCAAACTAGGTTAGATAATCAAGAAATAACAGCATTTAAAAGATACCGCCTTACGTTTGATTTATCAGAGTTAGAATTTTCGCGTTCGGATCCAAATCGAAGAAATGAAAGTGACAGAACTATGAGTGCACAAGCCATGAATGTAGTGGTTGATACTCTCAAGAGTGAAGTTCGTTCATATACTTCACGAGCCTCTGAAAATACTAGCTTCTCTCACATTTATGGGGAAACCAAAACTCAACCATTTATTTCGAACTCAGATTTAAATTTCCAACCAGACACTATAACTCAATTTATACCTGAAAAAGAATTACAAATGCCTGTTCCTGATTTTTTTGTATTCCAATTCCTTGAAAAAAATGCGCATAAGAAAAGAATCGTGGATATCGCAAGAACTAACATAGAACAGGATAATACTTTTTTTGAAAGTACATCATCAAATATTCTATGGCGACTTAAACGAATCAATAAATATTTAGTAGAGATACATAAAAAATTTTCCATTCCAATGGCATGTGTAGTTTTTATTCTTCTTGGAGCACCAATTGGTATGATGACAAAAAAAGGGAATTTTGGATATGCTGCCTTAATTAGTGCCATAATTTTAACAATTTATTGGATAACGATAATACAAGGAGAAAAACTAGCAGATCGACTTTTCATATCTCCCTTTATCGGTATGTGGGCTTTTAATATCGTCTTCTCTTTCGTAGGTATCATGTTAATTCTAAGGCTTACTATGAATTTAAATTTCAAAAAAACAAAAACTAAACGTGTTTAAGCATTTCGACCTTTATGTTTTTTTTCGATTAATGGTAATCACATTTTTTGTATTGCTGATTTTCATTTTCATTTTCATAATGATCGATTTCTCAGAAAACAGTGACGATTTTACGGATAGAGGTGCCACATTAAGCCAAATTTGGGTCAATTATTATCTCCCCTACATCCCTGAAATGATCCGATTAGTGATACCAGTTGCTATATTTTCTGCATGTTTATTCCTTACTGGCCAACTCTCTGAACGTCTAGAAATAACTGCGTTTAAGGCAGCTGGTATTAGTTTATATAGATTATTACTGCCTTTTACCATATTTGCAATTCTTGTTGCATCTACAGTTAGTTTTTTAGATTCCAATTTAATTCCAAAATCAAATAAGACTCGAATAGCCTTTGAGGAAGAATTTCTAAGGTCTAAAAATAAGCGCATTGATAGAAGTAACATTTACAGAGAATTATCTTCGAATAGTATACTAGAGGTTAATTATTTCGATGAAAATCAATCTACCGCTTATCGCGTGAGATTTATAGAGTACGATAGCTTAAAACTTTTAAAGACAGTTCAAGCAACTAGTATGAGCTGGAATGAACTTGATACTCTTTGGAAGCTTACATCAGTAACAGAGCGCGTGTATTCAGATTCAGGTTTTGTTGAAACCAAGCTATCAGGCAAAGATACTTCATTAGTGATTTTACCTAAGGATTTGTCTCGATCAACCTCTGATATTTATCAACTTTCTTACCAAGAATCCCAAGATTATATTGCTTCCATTATTCGCAGTGGAGCTGGTGGAGTAAATATCCCAAGAGTTCAGTATTATGGGAGATTAGCATATCCAATTTCTATTCTGGTAGTAATAATTATAGGATTTGCTATTGCATCTGTTAGACGGAGGGGAGGAAGAGGGGTCTTTCTTTCAGTTGGTTTAATTATAAGTTTCTTGTATTTAGCTTTTATGAAAATTGCAGAACCGTTTGGATACTATGGTACTATTTCCCCCGAAGTGGCTGCCATCCTGCCTCATATAACCTTTTTTATTGTTGGTATTATTTTATTAGTTACAGCAAAAAAGTAATTATGCCTGTGCTTGAGGCCCTCTATACATTGGAAGCTCAATTTTTTCTCGAGTGTTTATCACACCATGTTCTTCTTCAAAACGTTTGACGTTGTCGTTAAGTGCTGCAGCAAGTCGTTTCGCATGATCGGGAGTTAAAACCATACGTTTTGCTACTTTAGCTTTTGGTACACCTGGCATAACAGCAATAAAATCGAGTATAAATTCGGATGGTGAATGAGTAATCATCACTAAATTAGAGTAAGTGCCTGATGCTTCTTCTTGTGGAAGCTCAATTTCCATTTTTCCAGTTTTTGCTGTTTGATTATTGTCAGTCATAATTGTTTTAATCTAAAAATCCTTGTTCTTTCATCCATTCATCATTGTACACTTTACCTATATATCGAGTTCCACTATCAGGAAGTACAATCACCATTACATCATTATCATTTAATCTATTTTCTTCAATATATTTTTTTGCGCCAGCTACTGCAGCACCACAGCTCCATCCAACAAATAGCCCTTCATCTTTAGCTAAACTCCGTGTTTCTAAAGCTGATACTTTATCATCAACTTGTACGACATAATCTATGTAATCAAACTCTATGGTCCCAGGAATAATATCTTCTCCAATACCTTCTGTCATGTATGGTTTGATTTCATTTTTATCAAAAATACCAGTTTCAAAGTATTTTTTATACACGGAACCAACAGAATCAATACCAATAACTTTTATCTCAGGATTTCGCTCTTTCAAATATTTACCTACTCCCGATATAGTTCCTCCAGTTCCCATACCTGCAACATAATGAGTTATCTTACCTTCCGTTTGCTCCCAGATTTCAGGACCTGTACTCTCGTAATGGGCAATCAAATTTGACTTATTATCATATTGATTTGGGTAATAGCAATTTTCTGTTTCTCTAGCCAGCCTCGCGGCAACCGAATAGTAACTTTGAGGATCCTCCGGTTCAACATTTGTTGGACATACTAACACTTCAGCACCCATTGCCTTAAGAATATCAATCTTTGATTGGCTTTGCTTATCGGTAGTGGTAAAAATACACTTATACCCTTTTGCTATTGCAACTAAGGCTAAACCCATACCAGTGTTCCCTGAAGTTCCTTCTACTATAGTACCACCAGGCTTTAAAAGACCTTTTTTTTCAGCATCTTCAATCATTTTTATAGCAATTCTATCTTTTATGGAATTACCAGGATTAAAATATTCAACTTTAACGAGAATGGTTCCTCTATTCTCCTTAGATAAAGTTTGATGTTTAACAAGTGGAGTGTTTCCAACTGACTCTATGATTGAGTTTAGGTACATTTGTATTTACGGATGGTTAATCAAATCCTTACCAACTTAAGAAATAATTCACCGAGGTTCACGACAATATTAGATGCAAAATTCTATAACTAGTTTATTTTAAAACGATATGAAAATTCACCTTTATTCATACCTCCTATAAATCCTTTTCCATTTTTTACAGCCCCTGAATCGAATAAAAAAGAAGTAGTAATTTCATTACCATCAAGCCCTTTCCAATCTGAAGAAAAATGTAAATAACGTATCTGTATTTCGTTATTATCTAATTCATCACAATCAACAGTAGGAGGCCATATTCTCGGATTTAAACTTGCAAATCGATCATCACTTAGAGGAAAATGATCAAATAGTAATTGGCGAACACTTAAAAGAGCTTCTAATGAGTCTGTATTATCGATTCTTGTAAGTTTATCTACTGTTGCTGTCCTTGCCCATAAAGTACTGTCTCCGTAATTTACACCTGAAAACATGTACAACTGTTCCCCTTCTTTAACATTGGAAAAGATAAATTCATGTTCTGTTGTACATTCAGTATTTTCAAATTTGAAAGGACCATTATTATTCGTTCCGAGGGTGTCGACACTTGGAATCACAATTCCAGGTGTATTTGCAATAGCAATAGATTCTCCACCATCAGGAGCTATCATGGTAAATTTGTAACTACTATTTGATTTTATTGGGATATTTATTGGGTAGTTAAAAGTATAATTCCCATTAAAGTTTACAATCTCTGGTGTTAATTGATACTCTTCATCAGATTCAATCTCACTCAGTAATACATCAAAAGGTGTTATAGATGAAACGTCTTGAAGTAGTGGCTCTGTCAATTTTTTAATCCTAATAATATTTGATGTGTTGGAAAGGTCAATTGCGCCGTAGATTGAAAAAAGCTCTACCTCATCTTCAAATGGATTAATCGTTGTTTCTATACAACTTTGTTGGAAAAATGAAAAAGCTATTAAACTAACAATTGAAAGTTTAATTTTTTTAAGGGTTCTAACTTTACTATTCATACATTTGTTTTTTTTCTACTAACTAAGACATACTTTAATAAATGCTGTGTGTAATAATAGAAATATTGTTAATTTTACAGTATACACATTTCACACACGATACAACTATGTTCATCGAACAAAAAAAACCAAAAGATTACGATTGTGGGTACAACCTTGACTTGATGATAACCGCTATACCAAGATTAGCAGAAGGTGAAGAACGCAATGCTTATGTTAAACGTGTAGTTGGGCTTATTAAACAAAGCCATCCCAATTGGGTAAATGAGGACGGAAGTAGTGAAATGGCTTGGGATTACCTATTTGAAATTGCAGATTTAGATTTATTATCCCTTGGTATAACTAACCCATTTACAACTGGGCATACAGATGATGCAGTTTAATTGAATCCTTTTTTGTGTTCTTTTGATTAAAAGTGTGTATTTTCAATTTATATTGAAAATTGAAAGCCGATAATTTCGGTATGCCACATACACTATTACATCAAAACCATTTAATCCGATCTTTTCATCAACAAATTGATGAAACCACGCTAAACCAAAGTATCAGACTCGCTTTAAATAACAAACAATCATACTTAGCATTTTCATTTAAAGTTAATGAAATTGATACTTTAGCAGCACTTGAGCAAGTTAGTGATGTAGACGACTTCCAATTTTATTGGGAAAAAGCTTCTGATGAATTTTCTATTTCATCTGGAGGAGAACTAGCAAGAATAGTTAATGAAGGACCAGAAAGATTTCAAACTTCTTCTTATCAAGGCAAAAGTCTCCTCAATAGTGTATATCATTACAAAGCTTTAAAACATCAGAATGCAGAAGTACACCTTTTTGGAGGTTTTTCATTTTTCGAAAAAAATGAGTCAAAAACATGGGAGTCATTTGGGGCATCTTCTTTTACACTTCCTAAATGGACATTAATAAAAGAAGGAAAATGTACCATTTTGACATTTATTATACATTTAAAAATCAATGCCCACCCAAACCAAATAAAAGATAACGTCTACCATCAACTTAATGAACTATCGCCAATCTGCAACATTGATGAATACTCTTTTAACTCAAAATCAAACACTCCTATCCAAATACAACATAACTCTGAATTAGATCAAATTCATTGGATAGAAACTGTAAATAGAGCAAAAGAGAGTATTGATAGTGGTCATTTCGATAAAGTAGTAATAGCGAGGGAATTAATCATTGATTTACCAAATTCTGTCAAAGACACTGTTATTCTACATAAACTAAGGCGACAGTATCCCGAATGTTATTGTTTTTTGATTAGACATAATGATACCGCAAGCTTTATAGGATGTACCCCAGAAAGATTGGCCAGCTTCCAATCAAACTTTATTTTAACAGAAGGCCTTGCAGGTAGTATTTCAAGAGGAGACACTGCCTCAGAAGATGTAATGTTAGAAAATGATTTATTAGGGAGTTCAAAAGACTTACATGAACATAAAATTGTACTATCTGCAATCGAGCAACAGCTAGCTCCTTTTTCCTCAAACATTACGCATCCTACTAAACCAAGTGTAAAAAAATTGTCGAATGTTCAACATTTATATACTCCAATTACAGCATCTATCCTGGAGGGTGTTTCAAAAACTGAATTATTAAAAAAACTGCATCCCACACCAGCAGTAGGAGGCTTCCCTAGAGCAGAAGCTGTGAAGTTTATTCAGCAACATGAAGATTTTGATCGTGGATGGTATGCTGCACCAATTGGATGGATAAATACAAGCGGAAATGGAGAATTTGCTGTAGCTATAAGAAGCGGTTTAATTATGAAAAACCAAGTGCGTTTCTTCGCAGGATGTGGTATTGTTCAAGATTCCGACCCTCAAAAAGAATGGGAAGAAACAAATATGAAATTTATTCCAATGTTAACCGCCCTAAAATATGCTGGATCCTGATCCAAAAAACCTAAATTTCCATTGGAGTACTTTCTTTGTACGATCACTTTACAAACAAGGCATACAAAGAGTTGTAATTTCTCCTGGTTCTCGTTCAACCCCCCTTACATTAGCATTTGCAGCTCATCCAGGTTTTAAAAAAACAATAAATATCGACGAAAGATCAGCTGCATTCATAGCACTTGGAATGTCTAAGGTTGATAATATCCCAACTTGTTTATTGTGTACTTCAGGTACAGCTCTAGCTAATTATTATCCAGCGATAATCGAAGCAACTCAGTCAAAAATTCCACTTATCGTTTTAAGTGCGGATCGACCTCCTCATCTAAGGGGAATTGGAGCATCCCAAACCATCGATCAACTAAAAATCTTTGGTGATTATCCAGTATTCTTTCATGAAGTTGGAGAACCAAAAGATAGTAATAAGAGCATCTTTAGATTGCAACGAGTGGCAATACAAGCAGCTCAAACATCAATCTCCTTTAAAGGTGTAAGTCATATTAATTTTGCGTTTTCAAAACCTTTTGAGCCTACAAAAGAATTTCTTCAAATCACAAAAAAAGAAAACGAAAAACTAGCGAAGAAAAAGTATTCACCTTTTACAAAGCAAACATCTAAACAAGAATTACCGTCTGAATTACATCATAAAATTTCTGAAAGCTCACGACCTGTACTCATCGCAGGCTGTGAAATCTCAAAACCTTTAGGTGAATCTATTCATGATCTATCCAAAATAATAAGGGCTCCAATACTTATTGAGCCAGGTTCTAATTTGTCATCAACAAGATATACCATCTCTGGTTTTGATGGTTTTTTAAGAAATCAAAAAGTTGTCGAAACACTTAAACCCGATTTAATATTAAGATTTGGAAGAGATCCTATAAGTAAATCTCTACAAAATTATTTAGAGAATAATACCGATGTATTTCAAATTAAATTCACACAAAATAATCAAATTAGGGACGAGACATTAACTGCTGATAGATTCTTTTCAATTGACAATGCATTAATTATCAATGACCTTGGTACAAAATCAAATAAAGATTGGATTAAGTATTGGAAAAAACTCCAGAAATCTTTCGATATAGAAAAAGAACGTTTAATGTATCCAACTTATCCTCTTTCTGATGGGTATGTATTTCATTTAATAAGTAATCTAATCCCCTCAAAAAGTTATCTTATGTTATCAAATTCTTTCCCAATTAGAGACATGGCATTATTTGGTAATTATGATGGAAAACATATCTACGTAAATCGAGGAACAGCAGGAATAGATGGTATTTTGTCTACCACGATTGGTATTAGTAAAGAAACTGGAAAGACAGGCGTTCTATTTATTGGAGACATTGCTTTTCTACATGACTCCAATGCTTTATTGAAACTACATGAAGTAGAGGAAACACTTATAATAATTGTTTTAAATAATGGTGGAGGTACCATTTTTAAAATGCTTCCTATTAATGAACATAACAATGAGTTTAGTGATTATTTTAAAACACCCCATAATGTTTCCATTGCTGCACTTTGTAGAGCACATAAAATTAACCATGTTTTAGTTTCCAGACCTGAACAGATTATTTCATCTTTTGAATCTTTAATTAATAAACCTGGTGCACATATTTTTGAATGCATTACTGATGGTGAAGATTCCATGAGGCTAAGAAAAGAACTATGGAATCTTAGATTAGATGAGAATGAATTGTAGAATAAGAGGAATACAATATCATTTTCAAAAACATAATTATGAGAATGATTTACCTATTGTTGTGTTTCTACATGGATTTATGGGTTCTGGAGATATTTTTAAACGCTTAATCAATACATGTAAAGAATATTGTAATCCTATCACCATCGATTTATTGGGTCATGGGAAATCTGAAGGTGCAGAACTCCACTATCGTTTTTCTTTAAAAGAACAAATAGCAGACATCATTAAATTAATTCAGGAGCAGGTATTCTCACCTGTTTTTTTATATGGATATAGTATGGGTGCTCGATTAGCTTTAAGCTTAGCCATTGAAAAATCTAATCTGCTTCAAGGATTAATTTTAGAAAGTGGAACCTTTGGAATTGAAGTAGAAGCAGAAAGACAAGCTCGACAAGCACTTGATGGAGCTAGGGCCGATCAAATTATTGGGAATTTCGATAATTTTTTGAACGAATGGCAAAAAATGGATCTTTTTAAATACGATATAAAAGACAATGATTTAAAAAAAATTCAAAAAAATCAAAACCCATATTGGATGGCTAATTCCTTATTAGGATTTGGAACTGGAACAATGCCGTTACTTCGAGACAAATTAACAACTATGGTAATACCAACTCTGCTGATAACAGGTGAATTTGATTCGAAATTTACTCGAATAAACCAAGTCATGAAGAAAGAGCTCCCAACTGCAGATTTAATAATTTTACCAGAATCTGGGCATCGGGTTCATTCAAATTCTTATTTTGAAATTGCTGAACATTTAAAACTTTTTATTGAAAAATATCAATTATGATCCATTGGAATATTGTTAAAGAATTTGAAGACATTACCTATAAAAAATGCAATGGTATTGCTAGAATTGCATTTAACAGACCAGAGGTTAGAAATGCATTTCGTCCTAAAACAGTCTTTGAACTATATGAAGCATTAGAAGATGCGAAAGAGGACAATGATATAGGTCTTGTATTAATCTCTGGGGAAGGTCCTTCAAAAAAAGATGGTGGATGGGCATTTTGTTCAGGAGGCGATCAAAATGTACGCTCAAAAACTGGCTATAAAGCAGAAGACGGTATTCCTCGCCTTAATATATTAGAAGTTCAACGTCTTATTCGATTCATGCCAAAAGTAGTGATTGCGGTAGTTCCAGGATGGGCTGTTGGTGGGGGGCACTCCTTACATGTTACATGCGATTTAACACTAGCAAGTAAAGAACATGCCATATTTAAGCAAACAGATGCTGACGTAGCCAGTTTCGATGGCGGATTCGGATCTGCACTCTTAGCTAGGCAAATAGGTCAGAAAAGAAGTCGAGAAATCTTTTTTCTTGGAAGAAATTATTCAGCTCAAGAAGCTTTTGAAATGGGAATGATTAACGCTGTTGTACCTCATTCCGAACTTGAAAACACAGCATTTGAATGGGGCCAAGAAATTCTAGGTAAAAGCCCAACTGCGATAAAAATGATAAAATTTGCTTTTAATTTAATTGATGATGGTCTAGTTGGTCAACAAGTATTTGCAGGAGAAGCTACTCGTTTAGCATATATGACTGAAGAAGCAGAGGAAGGAAAAAATGCATTTCTAGAAAAGAGAACTCCTAATTGGAAAAAATTCGGGAGAAGTCCTTCCTAATAGTCTTACAAATTTAATCGTTCATCTGGCTTCAACTTCTATTAATTGATCAATGTTGACTGTATAAAGATGTCCATTCTCTTCAGCTATAATCAAATTCCCCTTATTGAAAGTTATAGATTCAACTTGGTCTACACCATCTAAAAATGCAGTTTTATATGTTGAATTAAATCCTTTTTTTTTATCAAATTTGAAAATCATAATTTGATTGTATGTTAAGACCGCAACTTCTTCTCCATCGGCTGAAATGTCTGATGCAGTAACATAATCGTTGGTTTCAATCACATCGAAATGAATCAATTCATTAACTTTATCTTCAACTGGATTTTCTAATTTGAATAAATGTGATTTGTTCGGCTGCTTAGTTAGTACATATATAATGTCGCTAAAGTAAAAAATTGCTTCAGCATTATAATTCCACTTCATCATCCTTCCCAGCCAATCTTCTCTTTCTGGATATGTGACCCTAAACGATTTCAATATTTCAACTTTTTTACCATCAGGTCTTGGTTCTTCTATAACATGAATTTTAAGATCTTTACGACATTCACAATTATTACCGATATCTGCGAGAATTAAAGTTCCATGTTCACCTATTGCAATATCTTCCCAATCTATATTTTTTACACCCTTCGTTTTTGCCCCATGATAATTATCTTCAGTTGATATAATCTCACCTTTTTCATTAATAGCATAAATCCGATTCGGTGTTCCAGAATCACCATGGACCCAGAATGTATTCTCATAAAATCTACTTTTTACAATCCCTGACACTTCATTCCTTGCTGGTTTATCTATACGTTTATAAGCATCCATAGTTAGTGTTGGGATTTCCTGTGCTGATACTTGGCACATAGTGAAAAAAATTAGTAGAATTAAAGCTGACTTTTTCATTTACTACACTTTAAAGATTTAATCCATGAACATACTACATGATCAATCAGATACCAAGGGAACTTTTTATATCAAACAAAATGGTTTAAAAGTTGCTGAAATGACATATACCAAAAATGGTAACTACAGAATTATTATTGATCATACAGAAGTTTCGGAATCTCAAAAAGGGAAAGGATTAGGAAAAAAACTTATATATCATGTTGCAAATTATGCAAGAGAAATGAATATAAAGATTTTACCTTTATGTCCATTTGCACGTCGTATTTTTCAACAAGACAAAGATTTACATGATGTGACTTAGCCAAAAACGTCTTTCATTTTACTAAAGAACCCTTTTTCTTCTTTTGTTTGATTGCTTGCGTTAAAATTATCGGAATCTTTTAATGATTCTATCGATTTCTTTTCATCAGCATTTAAATTCTTTGGGATATACACATTAACACGAACATATTGATCACCCTCTCCACTGTTATTTAATCCAACAATTCCCTTTCCACGCATTCTTAAAAGCTTTCCAGGTTGAGTTCCAGCTTCGATCTTTAACTTTGCTTTTCCTTTAAGTGTAGGAACTTCCTGCTCACTTCCTAATATTGCATCTGGAACACTTAATCCAAGATCATAATAAATATTGTTACCTTCTCTTATGAAATGTTCATGTTCTTTTTCTTCTATAAGAACTATTAAATCTCCTGCTTGTCCACCTCTTCGACCTGAATTTCCCTGACCTCGTAATGTAATATAATTCCCATTCGAAACACCAGAAGGTATATTTACCTTTATGGTTTCTTCTCCATTTTCTCGTCCCTCTCCATTACATACTTTGCACTTATTTTTTATAATTCGACCTTCCCCATGGCAGGTTGGACAGGCTTGAACATTTACCATTTGCCCTAACATGGTTCTTGTTACTTGTCGGACTTCTCCCATTCCATTACAAGTTCCACAAGTTTCATAGTCTGAATTAGAGGCAGCCCCAGTCCCTTTACATGTATTACAGACTGTTTGCTTTTTTACCTTTAATGTTTTTTCAGTTCCAAAAGCTATTTCTTCAAGACTAAGTGGCATTCGAATTTTCATATCAGACCCAGGAGTACCTGATTGTCTACGACCTCCTCTTGATCTTGACCTTCCACCACCAAATATGTCCTCGCCGAAGAAACCACCACCAAATATATCCCCAAAACGACTAAAGATATCTTCTACATCAAATTCAACGCCACCACCGAATCCACTTTGTCCATTAACACCAGCATGTCCAAATTGGTCATAGCGAGCTTTTTTCTGAGGATCTCTCAGCACTTCATATGCTTCAGCAGCTTCTTTAAATTTTTCTTCGGCACTTGAATCCCCTTTATTCCTATCAGGATGGTATTTCATTGCTAATTTGCGGTAAGCTTTTTTCATTTCAGCTTCGCTAGCATTTTTCCCTACACCTAGAATGTCATAATAATCTCGCTTACTCATATTAATACCTATGTGCTAACAATCACTTTTGCATGTTTGATGATTTTGTTACCGATTTTAAATCCATTTTCCAATATCTGAATAACGGTATCACTTTCAGTATCTTCTTTTGTAGCTGGTTGTTTTAATAACGCATCATGAATATTAACATCAAATGGTATTCCCGTTTGATTAATAACTTCCACTCCATACTTATTAAATACATCTTCAAACTTATCTACAAGAAGTTTTATACCAGATTTAAAATTCCCATCTACTTCGTACTCCTCTGAAGCTGCCAACACTCTAAATAGATCTTCTGATATTGGTAAAAATTCTTGAAGTGCTGCAATTTTAGCATCTTCATATAAACTTGCTCGCTCTCTTTGTACTCGTTTTCTAACATTTTCTAATTCAGCAGCCTTTCTTAATAGTGAATCTTTTGTTGTTTCTAGTTCTTCTTGAAGGCGAATGATTTCTTGCTCTTGTTCATCTATTTCATGCTCAGCTATGTCATCCAACTTTTCTGAAGTATCAACAACTTCTTCTGAGGATTGATCTGTCTCTTTGTTCAGATCTTTTTCTAGTTGTTCATTCTCAATAGCTTCTTTACTCATATGTAAGATTTAAAAATATATTTTGTATTTGCATGAGCCTTGCAAATATGGTGCCATTGGTAGTAATTAGATTGATTTTGTCAAACTTGCGCACAATCTCTAAAATGAAAATACATACCTTCTTTATTGGATAATTTTTTAGTTAAATAAAATTCATTCAATACGTTAAGTTATTCATCAAATAATGTTCATCCTAAATTTTTCTACCTAATTTAGGGTCTCCGTTAAATAACAATGGCTGAGCGAATGCCCAGCCATTGTTCAAAAATTATCAAAATAAATTAAAAGGATTTAAATGATATGAATCAGCGAATTCATTTATTGTTCACTTAAACAATCACCTATACCACATACTACAACAGAGGGTAATTCTGTAACTGAAATAGACGGTAACGTTGCTCCAAATTTATTTTCTACGGCATCTATCCATTCATTAGCGAATACGGCAGAACCTCTAGGATTAAGGTGTAACCCATCAGTAGATATTACACCATTTGGAGAAAAATCAGGAGCAAGATTAATTCCTTCAACATTTATTCCAGGAACTCCATCAGTAAAACCGAACAAATCACAAAAAGTACCACCAGTACAACTTGTTGGATCTAAAGGATTAGAAAAAGGTGTTGCTTCAATTAGTGCAATTCGGTTTGAAATTGTTGGATCACTAACTATCGCTGCGATAATACCATTAAAAGTTTGTCGGCTGTTTTCAATAATGCCTTGTTCTTCAGGGGTAAGTACAAGTTCATCTCCAGCAGCAATTGCAGTTCCAACCCCAGCACCAAAAGCTGTTATAGCAGATATTAAGACGATATCAGTCATCTCAGATTGTCGGAAACTCGGGAGACCTAAAGCAGACAGGTCACTCAAATTTTCATCCTCCATCACAAAAGCATTTGCTCCAAGATTAAAGTTTATGGTTCTGCGATTTGCCTCATCTTCAGTAATCAATGATCCAAGTACTGCTTGCTGAAGCCCACCATTATAGGCTGCATACGCTGCATTTAATGCATCAACATCTCCTTGTGCTGTAAGTGGGATTGCATTATAAGGAACAGCTTGAAAAAGAGGGAGTCCAAGAAAAAATGGGATATCCATAACCACTCCATTTGCAGATGTTGAATTCATTAATGTACTTATCACAGCAGAATAAGCACCTTGAAAAGAAGCTGCATCTGTAAGTATATCATCATTGGATCCACCCGATACTGCATATCCTAAAACGTCATTACCCCCGATAAACATAGAAAAGAATGTTGGTTGTAATGCAACTGCATCACCAAGAATAGTAGAAGTACCAGGTGCACTTGCAAATCTTTGATAAAACGCATTAAAGGCTGGATTAGTTGGATCAGCTGGCCCACCTGTTAAAGGGGTGAGCAATTGACCGACTTGGATACCAGGAACACCAAAATTATGAATCTGAGGCCCAGTGTAAGCACTAATAGGATCCCCACCTAAAGTTGGAGAAGGACCAGGAATACTGGTATCCAGTTTAAACCTCCCTAGAGGGGCCGGTGTATCAGCAGGTTGCCCAACACTGGTATTAAATCCTTTTTCTGAGTTTATATCAGGTTGTTGAAAAGTAAGACCTCCGTCAATGGTTGCTCCAAATGACGACGCCATCATTGCAGGATATGAGTTAACTTGTGCAAGATTGTATAATGCTCCATCAGCATAACCCGCTGTGAATGAGGCTCCAAGAGAAACGAAAGTAGAGAAATCTGCGCTACCGGAACTATATTCAGGAACTGAGGGCAATGGATTATCTTCTAAACGGTCATTTATTAGAGAATCACCTTGGCCGTCACAAGCATTCAATAGAACTGCAAGACCAAGTACAATAAAAATAGACTTATTTAAATTTTTCATATTAGTAGAGTGGTGTTAGTTCAAGAATTGATCAAAAGTAAGTGAGATATAATATATGGCCCCAAGATTAGGGTTTGCCAATGAAGTAGTATATCGTTCATTAAAGATATTACTTCCACCTATTTTCAAAATTGTATTGTAGTTATCCAATTTATAGCTCATTTGAGCATCCATGGTGCCAAACGCATCAATAACACCATCTCCTATTGAAGACTCCCATACATAGGCGTCTTGCCATCTATATGTAATATTAAACCCTAAATTATCTGTTAATTTTCTGTTAGCAAATTTTACATTGTAGCGCCATTCAGGGGTATTATAACTTGCTCGGAAACCTTGGTTTATCAAATCATCCTGATCTAATAATTTATTGTAAGAGATGTTTCCTCCTAGAACAAAGCCTCCATTAAGTGAATAATCTGCAGTTACTGCCCAACCATGAGAACGAACATTCCCGTCGGCATTAATATCAAAACCATAAGATTGTGTAGCAAAAGATTGGTTTGGATTATTTGGATCTGTTTGTGTAATTACTGATTGCTTCCATGCTTCAGTACCTACTGCTGTTTCATTAGTATATACGGAACCGTCTGGCATTACCCTAAGTCCACCAGGAACCCCTTGAGTAAATGTCACTTCTGCTATAAAATCAGTATAGTTGCTAAAATAATAATAAGCATCAATAAATAATCTATCATTAATTAATGATTTGTATCCGACTTCCCAGGTTTGAATTTTTTCAGGCTGGAAATCCTCAAAATCAAATTCTTTCACCATAGACATTGCATCAGTTAAATTAGCACCTCCTGCTAGTGCAGACCTAGCGGCTGCAACCCCAGTATACACAGTATTGGTTTTGAATTTATAACGATCAACAAGAGCAGGGTTTGATCCAATTAAGCGCCTAGATACTACATCTAGATCAATAAATTGATCTTGAGTTGTAGGTATCCTAAATCCTCTCTGAAAGGATGCTCTAAAGTTATGTACATCATTAAATGTATAGATCAATGATGCTCTTGGAGATAGCTGCCCATCAAAATATTCATTTTTATCATATCTAAATAACGCACTCAAATCTAGATTGCCATCAAGTAGTTGTTTACCAAATTGTGCAAATGCACCCCACTCATCTATGTTAAATTCATCACCATTATCTTGGAGAGCAAACAGTGTTCCCTGGGATTCTAATGCATACCGTCGAATATTCATGCCAGCTACAACTTGTACTACTTCTGGATCAATTATACTTCCAAAATTATAAAATCCTTCCGCATGGTAAAGGTCTGATTTATCAAGAAACTTAGCTCCTCCTTGTGAAATTGGAGTATTTCGAAGGGTATTAGCCAATTCTTTAAATCCATCACTATCGGGAGATAATTGTACTGCATCAGCAGCTTGTCTTGCTACAGCATGAGATTGATCTACAGTAAGCCCCTGTGTTCTAGCCCCAGCAAATGCTGAAAAATAAGGAGTTAGATATGTTTGTTGATTAATCAAAGATGTTAAAGTATTGGCTGCATATGAATCACCCGCATCTTCTTGAGTAGTGTAAGCACGTAAATAAAAATCTGGATTTCTTAGTTCTAATTTACCTGTCCAGATTGAAAAATCATCCAATACAAAACGGTCATTTGCTGTATATACTGTACTACCATAGCCAATATTATATTGAGCTACTAATTCATAATTATCAGTTATTCTGTAATGCATTGCCGCACCCAATTTGATAGATTCAGTAGTATTATCTACAAATGAAGATTCTGCATAACCTGTTGGCGTAAATGCACCTTCAATGCCGTCTGGGAATAATGTTCTAGTAGCAATTACCTGCTCTGCAAGAGCTACAGCTTCGGGCGAGGCTCCAGGGACAGACCCAGATGCTATTACTATGTCAGCTATTGCCCCTGTTGTAATTGTAAAATCACCATAAATATTTGCTCCATTATACAGCCTTGGAATTGCTGCAGTTTCTCTGGATGTACCACCGCGTTCAATTAATCCTGATTGGTCTCTAAAATCTTCACCAACAAAGTCATTAGCTCTCAAGTACGATGCATTTACTTTAAACGCAAACTTATCATTAAATGATTTTGCGTAGCGTGCGCTGTAACTTTGATAAAGTGAAGGGTCTTCCACATCACTTTCTATATGATTAACACCTGTTCTAACGTTGAAAGAAACTCCCTGATAATCAAAAGCACTTTTACTATTCATTAAAAGTATCCCATTGATAGCATTTGGCCCATAAAGAGCTGAAGCAGCGCCGGGGATCAATTCAACGCTTTCAAGATCTAGTTCCGAGATACCTACAATATTACCAACAGCAAAATTTAGTCCAGGAGCTTGGTTATCAATACCATCAATTAATTGTACGAATCTTGTATTACCATTAGCTGCAAAGCCACGAGTATTTATAGATTTAAAAGTCAAGCTTTGTGTACTAAAGTCTACTCCTTTTAAGTTTCCAATCGCATCATAGAAACTTGTAGATGCGGCAGCTTGAACATCAAGAACATCAATTTTTTCAATAGAAACTGGTGATTGAAGTATACTTTCTTCAACACGTGAGGCTGAAACAACTACATCATCTCCAAATATAGTCTGCTCCTCCATTATTACATCTAGATTCTCATTATTTTGAGTTATCTCGATCTCTATTGACTGAAAACCAATAATTGAGAATATTAATGAAATTGGTGGATTTTGTGATACTGAAAGAGAAAAATTTCCATTCACATCTGTAGATGTACCAACAATCCGATCTTTTACTTTGATGTTAACACCTGCTAGAGGTTCTCCATCCGTGTCTACCACACGCCCAGTTATCTCTGTATCAACTAAATTTATTGTATTGGCATTTGTATTTTGTCCTAAAACAATAAATAAGCTTAAACACAGTACTGTAATGAGCCTTATTTTTTTATTCATGACTGATTAAGTTTATTTTAGTGATTCGTATTTCTTTACTCCAATCTGGCATTTATTTCTCTGCCTAATCTTAGGTTCTACGTTTGCGAGGGTCATTTATTAATACCTTTGCAAGCGCTTCCACATTATAAATCGCATGAAACTAACAAAAAAGAATCTATTGTGCGCTTTATTTTTTTATAATCTCTTAATTTCAGGACTTTTTTTTAAAAAAAACTACCCATTTTTTAAAATTCATGGGATTTAGTCTCTTAACGAGAAACTAAATTTCTGCAAGAAATTGACCTTAGTCTGGTTGAACACTATTTACTGCTTCAAAATAAGATTTCGTTTTTTTTAAATTCTCTTTACCGTTTATTTCCAAATACCAAAATTGTTCTATATGTCCGATTGAACTTTGCATTCGCATTTGCATTGTTCCTTGAGATTTATGCTCTGCAATTACCCAATGAGCAATCAATGTATAATTTAATCTATCATTATGTCCAAAAGTTTGATTTCTATCAAACTCAAAAGTAACTCCCTCCATTACTTTTGTATTTGGATGTCCTTCAAGTTCGCTAAATGCAACACCTGGATCATTAGCGCCTCTTCGAATAAATGCATGAAGTGCAATTGGACGATGTTCTTTTGGAATTCGTTCTAATGCTTTCAAAGCAATTACGGTTGATGCTTTATGGTGTCCATGGAATTGATCAAACGGGAGTAATAAAAATAAAAAATCATACCGCTCTTTTGTCATAATATTTTCCAATCTATTTATGATTGGCTCTGTATCCCATTTTGCTAAAGTTTCTTCTACGTCTAAGGTGAAATAAAAATCCTGTTGGTCAAAAAAGAAATAATCACGAATACCCACAATATCACCACCAGCAATTAGCTCTTTTTTTCTAATAGTTGGCAAATACTCTCTTCCAATGTTTTCTTTATCTAATTCTAGACCATAAAAATAATTACCCACTGTTGAATATTTATATCCACCTTCTCCATTTGTTAGTAATGCAAGATCTACTTGCCCTCCTAGTAATTGTGTTGTCTTCCATACCGTAGCAGATACTAGGGCATCATCGTCTGGATGAGCTGTAACCAATAAAATTTTAGGATTATACTCTAATGTTGATTGTGCAATAACATCTACACTAATAATAAATAGCGTAACGTATAAGATATATTTTTTCATTTTACATAGATATAATAGGAAACAAGGTTTTCCAAACGGTTTCTGCTACTATTAAATGGCCTTCAGCGTTGGGATGAATCTTGTCTGGTTGCATAAATTCTTCATATCCTCCTACAGCATCTAAAATTAGAGGAATTAATGGGAGGTTATTTTCTTCAGCCAAATCTATATACAGATTAATAAACTCATTGGTATATTCAATTCCTAGATTTGGAGGAACTTGCATTCCGGCAATAATAATCTGAATATCAGGATCTTTAGTTTGAGCAGTAGTGATAATTTGCTGTAAGTTGTTTTTTGTGGATTGTAACTCTATCCCTCGCAGTCCATCATTGCCCCCAAGTTCCAAAATCATAATATCAACTTTGCGTTGAAGTACCCAAGATATTCTTCTTAATCCACCTGCTGAAGTCTCACCGCTGAGTCCTCCATTTATGACTTTAAAATGTAATCCAGCTGAGTCGATCTTCTGCTGTAAAATGGACGGAAATGCTTGTTCTGGGTCAACTCCATATCCTGCAGTTATGCTGTCACCAAATATGAGTATATTTTTCTGCTCTTGAGCTGTTAAAGTGAAAGTTGTTATTAGTAACCACAACAAAGTGCACTGGAATAATTTCATATTCATGAGTTAGTATTTTTTATAACAATTTTTAAAGTACAACGTATTCGGTTACTAATTTGTTCGGAATGAATTCTATCATCTGAAAGGTTTTAAATCAGAATATAAAATCAAACGAAAACAGTGTCACATATTTTACAAGTAAAGAATCTCACCCGGAAATTCAAGAGCGGTACTCGGCTATTATCAGTTGTTAATAATGTAAACTTTAACATAGATAAGGGATCAGTAAATGCGATTGTTGGTCCGTCAGGTAGTGGGAAAACTACTTTGCTTGGTCTTTGCGCCGGATTGGATCAACCCACATCTGGAGAAGTAAAACTACAAGGAATTTCTCTGGACTCTTTAGACGAAGACAATCGTGCGAAAGTACGTAATGAACATGTCGGATTTGTTTTTCAAACTTTTCAATTAGTACCAACACTCACAGCCATTGAAAATATAATGGTTCCACTAGAATTAAGGGGTATTTCTTCAACTGTTGTTCGCAAACGGGCAGAACAACTTCTTTTAGAAGTTGGATTAGCAGATCGATCACATCATTATCCAACTCAACTTTCTGGAGGCGAACAACAAAGAGTTGCTATTGCACGTGCATTTATAAATGAACCCAAGGTATTATTTGCAGATGAACCAACTGGAAATTTAGACACTGAAACTGGAGAACATATAGAAGAGTTAATTTTTAACTTAAATAAAAGCCAGCAAACAACACTTATTCTTGTTACTCATGACCTTGAACTAGCTCAAAAATGCAACCGAATTATTCGAATCAAAAATGGTAAAATTGACTCTGATACCGTGATAAAAAAAAATAAGGTTGATTGAATATGAGCTGGATTTGGATTTTTAAAATGGCTTGGCGCGATTCTCGCTCGAATCGACGTAAATTATTCCTTTACATGGCAGCTATAATTGTAGGTGTTGCTGCTCAAGTAGCAATCACTTCATTCAGAGTAAATCTGAATCAGAGTATCAATGATCAGGCAAAAGAGTTACTTGGAGCAGATCTACAAATACAAACGAGTGCAGTATTAGATAATGAATTAGCTGACTATTTAGATTCTTTAAGCTCAGAGCAAGCTAAAATGATTGAGTTTAATTCTATGGCTTTTTTCCCAAAAAATAGCAAAACTCGACTCTCACAAATAATGGCATTAGAACCATTATTCCCATTTTATGGTGTTATTGAAACTAACCCAAAAGAATCAGCTTTTAACTATAATGATAGAAATGGAGCACTTATTGATGAAAGTATCTTACAACAATTTAACATCCAAATTGGTGACTCTGTTAACATTGGTTTTAATAGCTATGAAATCGTTGGTAGTATTATAGACATACCTGGCCAAAGTGCTGCAAACTCTTTTTTTGGTCCTAGGATTATTGTTCCATTTAATGGGATTGAGAACTCTGGATTATTAGAACGTGGAAGTAGGTTGGAATACACCACTTTTGTAAAGTATCCTCTTGGAACTGATTCTAAGCTTATAGTTCAAGATTTGAATAATATGCAAGATACTCTAAGTTTTGGATTTGATGATGTTGCTGAGCGCCGTGAGGAAGTTGGCGAAGCTATTAGTTATTTGTCTAATTTTTTAAACCTAATCGGATTTATCGCACTTTTACTAGGGGGTATTGGTGTGGCTAGTTCAATCTTTGTTTATGTACGCCAAAAAATACCCTCAATAGCAGTCCTTAGATGCATGGGTGCCTCTTCTAACCAAACAATGTTTATTTTTTTAATACAAGCAACCTTGATGGGATTTATTGGGTCATTGATTGGAGCTATTACTGGAACATTAATACAATTATACATTCCTGTGCTAGTAAAAGACTTTATACCTGTTGATATCAATTTATTTGTTTCTTGGACTTCAATATTCATAGGGATTCTAACAGGAATATTAATATCTGTTCTTTTTGCTTTAATACCTCTTTTAGCGGTTCGTAAAATATCCCCACTTTTTACATTAAGAACCGCGCAAGTCGATCTACTTTCATTGTTAAATCCTTTTACACGCTTAACATTATTTTTCGTAATAACTTCAGGTATTATAAGCTATGCTTGGGTAATGCTACTTGACATACAAGCGGCAATCTTTTTTACTGGTGGATTACTTGTATGCCTTTTAATACTCTCTGGATTTGCACTTTTAGTGATAAGAACGGCCAGAAAATTTATACCAACAAGCTGGAATTATGAATGGAGGCAAGGTTTAGCAAATTTATATCGTCCAAATAATCAAACAAGCACTCTTCTACTTACATTTGGGTTAGGGGTAACATTAATAAGTTCGCTGTATTTAACTCAAGATTTATTACTCGGAACAATCAACTTTGAAGATGACGCTGAGTTACCAAATCTTGCAATGTTTGATATTCAATACGATCAGAATGATGGTGTAAATGAGATTATAAATGAAAATGGTATAGATATTTTGCAAAATGTACCCATAGTTACAATGAGGCTTCAGTCTCTCAAAGGTAGAACTGTACAAGAAATACTTAATGACACTTCTAGAATAGCTCGAAAATGGACCTTAAATCGAGAATATCGTTCAACATATAGAGATTCATTAATAAGTACAGAGACTCTATCTGAAGGCAATTTTATTGGGGAGATAGACATCAATCAAAATATAGTTCCCATTTCTGTAGAAGCTGGATTAATGGAAGATTTGAATGCTTCCCTGGGTGATACTATAATATGGGATGTTCAAGGAATTCCCATAACCAGCTATATTTCTAGTACCAGATTGGTTAATTGGCAAACACCTCAACCTAATTTTTTTGTTGTTTTTCCTACAGGTGTGCTTGAACCTGCTCCTCAATTTTTTGCAACAACTGTAAATACACCAAGTAAAGAAGCAAGTTTAAATCTTCAAAGAGATGTGGTCATTGCTTATCCCAATGTTTCCGCTATTGATGTGGGACAAATAGTTGGTACTATTCGTGCTTTTTTAGATAGAATCACCTTTGTTATTCAGTTTATTGGTTTATTTAGCATTATTACGGGTCTGATTGTATTAGCAGGTTCAGCTGCAACAAGTAGATACCAAAGAATACGTGAATCTGTTCTTTTAAGAACTCTTGGAGCAAAACAAATACAAGTAATTAAAATTCAAATTATTGAATATGCTTTCCTTGGAATTCTTGCCGCTTTTATTGGCATTTCTTTATCAATTGCAACTAGTTGGCTAATTGGCTATTTCTATTTTGGAATCGAATTCATCCCAAATTTTACAATATTAGGTATTGAAATAGCATTGCTTGTAATATTTGTATTGCTGATTGGATTGCTAAATACAAGAGGTATACACGCCAAACCACCTTTAGAAATACTTAGACAGGAAGGTTAAAAAAAGCAGAACCTTTATCATAAAGAATCTGCCTAAACCTTTTAATGGAGAATATTAATTATATCTTAATAGACTTATTAAAATTTAAACTTTAGCCCAATCAGAATATTTAATTGTGTAAGATCTTCTGTAATTGTTTCATTTCTAACTTGACCAGCCTCGCTATCGAAGTATTCATAAATTATAGAACGATCATTCCATCGTGAATATTGTGAACTAATATCTATCGAAATATCTCTTGATACAGGGATACCCAAACCTATTGAAAATATATTCCGGTCTGCACTAAAACTATTTCTTCTACCAGGGTAAGAGGTGAAACCAACCCGAAATTCCTCAGCATTATTAATTTTGTATTTTATTCCTGCTTTAACATTTACGACACTATTATAGTCTCTGTTTATTTGTTTAGCCATCAAATTTTCCTCATCTCTTAGAATACTGATATCTTCAAAACTTAGATCTGGATCTGATGTAAGAGTAACTTCTGTATTTCTATAATCTATTAGTTCTACTGATCCAGAGATAGTGAAACCAGCAATATTTACAAGTGCTAAGCCAAGATTTAGTTGACTAGGACGCTTCACTTCATATGTAAAATCACCTTCAAAATAATCTTCACTTATTGATGTATCATCAAAGCTTGTTCTTATAAATGAATAATAATCTTCAGTAATAAAATATTTATTCGGAAATGCATAGCTGATTCCTAGATTCAAATAAGGCATTACTTTATATACTAATCCAGTTCGTACACTTGAACCTAGTATTTCTGATTCGATTTCATCATGCAGTAACATTGCATCGATATCAGTCCCATTTAGTCCATTATCATCCTGAAAAAGAAAATCTCCGTTATATACATTATTTAAATCTCGTTCTAAAAAATCACGACTATAACTATAATTTCCTGAAACAAGTGCTAAAGAAATTCCAAAAAATAGATTCTTCTGAAATTCAACTGCTCCAAATATTGAAAGTTCGCCTACAGTGCTTTGCTGGGTTATTTCTACATCTTGATAAATTCCTGGAAAATTGCCCTCATCAAAGCCGATCCTAAAAATTGATTCAAGACTAGTTTGCTCAACATCCATATAATCAATTGCATACGTTTCGAAAGCAATATCGTGGTAGGAAGAATTTATATCTTTGAAGGTATCAGTTATTGTGGTATTAGTGTTTTCAGATGAAAGCAAGTTTTTCCTATTAGTTGTATTATTAATAGTATATCCACCACCAATCACGAGGCTACCTTGAGTTGTTGGAGCAGAATAAACTAACCCTATGTTACTAAATTCACCTATTTTTCCGTCTATAGATGAAGAAGTATTATTAAAGGAACTATTATTTTCTCCATGATTTACTAAGTACCCCATGCTAAAATACGAATCGTTAATAAGAGCCATAACAGCTGGATTTTCAAGAAAACTCCCATATCCATTGTCTATTGCAACTGAAGGAAGGATACTTGATTGTGGATCTCCATTAATGTTCGTTTGTATAATTTGTTGAGCTAAAGAAGAATAATTAAGTTGATTTACACCATCCTGTGCAAATACCAGATTATTAAGAAATAATATTAGTAATGCTGTTTGAAGTAATCGCATATATCTGAATTCAAAAAATTTATATCCCTTTGTAAAATCTAATTATTCTTAGATCTACTCTTTTTAGAAGAAGAACGTGTATTGGAGGAACGAGATCTACTAGAATCTGAGCTTCTAACAGTTGATCTGTTACTACCCGACCTTGTACTACTACTTCTAGCATTAGAACTATTATTTGATCTAGAATTACTATTCGATCTAACAGATTCCGATGACCGGGTTCTTGATCCAGAATTACTCCTCACATTTGACGAACTATTATTCGATCTGGAATTATTTGATCTAACGGACTCCGACGACCGGGTTCTTGATCCAGAATTACTCCTCACATTTGACGAATTATTATTTGACCTAGACCTATTAGTAACACTAGATGATCTTGTTCTTGATGTTCTCGTATTATTTAGATCTCTAGTTTGTCCAGTACCAGATCTATTTGTTCTCACGGAATTGTTATTGGTTGATCTAGTGCGTCCAGTATTCCTAACGGTTGTCTCAGAATTAGATCTCGATCTTCTAGTTATGACTGTATTATTTCTATTTCTTCCATTATTATTTGATTGTATAGATCTATCAGTATTCCTTGATCTGTTAATCACCTCATTATTCTGTCCATTTCCTCTACTTATTAACCCTGTACTACGAGGTTCATTATAATGTCGGTTGTTTCTTGAACGATCTACTCGATGGTAATCATTGTAGATCACAACCAGATTTCTATTGTATGAATATCTATGGTAGCCCCAACCTCCATAATAATAAGGATCATAACCCCCCCAAATTGGATAACTAAATCCTATCCAATAACCTCCAGCGTAATACCCATTCCAATAGAAGTCGTTGTAATAATATGGGTTATAACTGAATGCTAAGTAACTTCTCCATCCAAAGTGCCACCCAATTCGATTGTACTTGTAGCGGGTGTATCTCAAGCTATAGAAATGATCATCCCAATAATCATCAATTGCATCACTATATCCATCACTGTAACCTTCTTCAAAACCATCATTGTAGCCCTCCCAGTAAATTTTGTCTGCATAATTATCTTCATACCAATCAGCTATTTCATAGTTTTTATAAAATATGCCATTTTCTTGTAAATCCTCTTCAGTTACATATTCTTCGTCATTATATGTACTATCATGCGCATTTGAAACAATAAGATCTTCAGGAGAATTAGAATTTGGGTAAGAATCCCATGAATGATTTCTATATGTTGGCTTTGAGTAATCTAAACTCTGAAGCTGGGTATAACATCCAGAAAGAATAAAAGAGAAGGTTATTAGTATGATGTTCGGTAAAATTATTAGATCTTTCATAACGATTTCTTGAAATGATGATTTATATTTCAATTTCACAGTTAATCCTAAAAAATAAAATCACATATTAATGTTAGGAGTTCAAATTTCTCCTCTTAACGACTTTGCAATTACTTCAGCTTTTGAATTGACATGCAATTTTTTATATATGTTTCGAATATGAGCTCTAACAGTATCAATAGAAATATCTAATCGGTCTGCGATCATTTTATAGCTTAAACCATCTACTAATCCATTTACAATATCTTGCTCTCTAGATGTAAGCATACTATCTTCGGACTTTCTTGGTGTCTGATTATTAAAGTGAGTTATTACTTTTCTAGCAATTTGAGGCGACATAGGCGCTCCTCCTTTTAATAAGTTTTCGATTGATCCTTTTATTTCTGGAAGAGAAGTATGTTTAAGTAAATAACCTGATGCACCTGCTTTCAAAGAATCAAATATTTTATGTGAATCATGGTATACCGTTAACATAATTATATCAATCTCGGGATACTTTGATTTGATGATCTCCATACCTTTAATCCCTGACATTCCTGGAAGTTGTATATCCATCAATAGAACATCTGGATGACGATGTAATTCTAAAAACTCTAACATTTCTTCGACTGTATCCGTAGCAACTGGGCAATTTAAATTATCTTGCATATCCAAGTATCTTTGTATTAAATCCCTGATTTTCTTGTTGTCTTCTACGATTCCAACTATTGCCATGTTATTTTCCTCTCTATATAAGATTTAATTTACCTGTTAAAATTATTGTAAATCCATTACTTGAAATAATATCGATTTTACCACCTATTCTTTTCGCTCGCATTTCCATGTTACGTAATCCATGTCCTGATTTCTTATTAGATTTTCCTACTGTCCCATTATCATGGATTGTAAATTTAAAATTATTGGTATTTGAGTTCATTCTGATATTAACTTCATCACCATTTGAGTATTTAGCAATATTGTTTATAGCCTCTTTAAAGATGAGATACAAATTTTCTTTTACTGGAACCGGGATATGATTTTCCATCTTAAGCTGTTCAAAGTCGTAAGTAACATCAAAGTTCAATGGTTCTAACACATTTAATATATAATCTTGCATACGATCAGTAAGATCTCCAAGTGTATCATTACGAGCATCAATGGACCAAACAATATCATCTAATGCAATAACAATTTTTCGACATTGTTCCCCAATTTGAGATAGACTCTTTTTGAATTCCGAGTTCATGCTACTTGCTTGAAGGAAATCAGATTGTAGAGCAACCTCAGTTAAACTTGCTCCCACATCATCGTGTAAATCACTCGCAATTCTTACCCTCATTCTTTCAATATCTATCATTTTTAGTGCTTGGTTATTACGATAAATTAGCATTACAATTCCAGCGATTATCGATAACAAAATTCCTATGAACCACCATGACATCCAATATGGAGGTTGAAGTATGAAATCTAATTTTGCAGTATTATAACTCCATATTCCACTTGAATTTCTAGCCTGAACTTCAAACGTATATTTGCCAGAAGGAAGAGATGGATATTTGGCTATTCGTTCTTTAGTATACTGCCATTCGGGATCAATACCTTTTATTCTATATCTGTAATTAACTAATTCAGGGGCGGTAAAATTGATTGCAGCAAACGTTAGTTCAACAAAATCGCGGTCATGTTTCAGGTTTATTTGCTCGAGGTCGTAGGCTCTACCTGAAGCAGTAAATGTTGTTAACTTTACATAAGGCTCTACTTGGTTTCCTCTATATTCTATCGGATTAAATTTTGAAACTCCATCAATTGTACCAAACCATAATTCACCATTTTTATCTTCATAAACAGCTCCTAAGTTTGCTTCGTCTGATATTATTCCTTGTTCTCGCTGAATAATTTGGATAGCCGCATCTCTTTCGCTTTGAATCGTACTATAATATTTTTCGATATCTAATCGTGCTATACCGGCATTCGTGCCAATCCAAAAAATACCTTGGCTATCTTGTTCGATGAAATAACAAACTCTGCCTGGTAAACCATCTTCAAATGTAATATCAACAAATTTAACACCATCATACCATGCTACTCCTCCAAAAGTTGAAATCCATAAGGTTTCAGATTTGTCAATTAATAGATCCATAACTCCATTATTTGGAACCCCTTCGTTTAGGTCATACACAACAAATTTATTTTCTTTATATTGGGCAACTCCACCATATGTTGCGATCCATATAGTTCCATCATTTGCTTCAACCGAAGATATAATTGTATTACTAGGTAAGCCTTCCATTATAGTAAACTGTTGAAATCCTTCTTCATTTTTTAATACTAATCCTTCATCATAAGTACTAATCCATATATCACCATTTGAAGCTTCCATCACTCCTCGAATTTTTCTAAATGGAAATTCCTCATCATTTAAATGTATAAGCCTTCCATTTTGAAAATAGGACAAGCCGTCACGCATACCTATCCAAGTCCTACCCGCTTTGTCAGTCGATAAATGATATACTCTGTTATCAGGTAATCCATTTTCAGTACTGAAATACTCAAATTTATTATTTTCATAAGCTATGAGCCCCCCACCATATGTTCCAATCCAAATTAAACCATTTACATCTTCTGTTATTGAAGTAACTAAATTATTAGATAGGCCTGAGTTTGTATCAAAATTCTCGAAATACGCTCCTAAAAAAAGACTTGCTCCTCCCCCAAATGTTCCAAACCAGATATTTCCTTCACGATCTGTAATTGCAGAATTAATGATTTCAGCAGATAATCCTTCATTTGTTAAATAATTCTTGAACGTTCCATCTCGGAATCTACTCACTCCACCCTCAGTTGCTAGCCAAAGATCTCCATTATCATGCCATGTTAAGTCTCTCACCCGCGGATCATTCAATCCATTTTCGACCGAAAAATTAGTGAAAATATTTCCATCCAATTTTGAAATCCCATTTCTGGTAGCAATCCACAATATTTGCGCATTTTGAGGATCAGGTTCTAAATCACGAATTCTATTTTCTGGCAAGCCTTGTTCCATAAAATAGGAATCAAATCTATTATCTTTAAGACTTGTTAGACCATCTCTAGTTGCAAACCAAATAGTGCCATCTGCTGTTTCGGTAATATCTCTAACTTGATTACCACTTAATCCATCACTTGTTGTATAGATTTTAAGTTGACCATCTTGAGAATAGCGCCAGACACCATCCGATTCTGTTCCGAACCATAAAGTTTGATTTGAATCTTCAAAAATATTTATAACACTTTTAGAAAATAGACCTCCTAAATTTGGATCTGTGTATATGCTGTCTTCGATCATATATTGAGCACCTTGTTCTGTTCCAACCCAAATTTTAGCATCACTTGCTTCATATACCGTATTTGTTTGTGAGTTAACCAATCCATGATCCTCGAAGAACTTTGTAAATTCAAGTCCATCAAATTTGTTAAGCCCAAAACCAGTAGCCATCCATATATACCCATCAGAATCTTGGATAATATCATACACCACAGATTCGCTTAAACCATCTTCAATTGAATATGTTCTAAATGGAAAGGTTTGTGCAACTAAATAATTCGATAGTACAAAGAAGTAAACAAATAGTAGACAAGTTTTCATAACTATAAAGTAATGTAAAAAGCGTGTTAAAAATAGATGAAGTTTTAATAGATCATGGATTGCTTTATTTTAAGAATTATGTATAAAGAAAATAAAATAGAATCCGATCATGGGCTAAAGGTAAAAGTTAGTAAACATGGATCTCCTCGCATCGCAAATTTATTAAAAAACACGGTTTTTGGTACTGAAGGCAAGTTACGTTATCGACAGCAAGAAATCGCCTCGAGATTGAAATCTCAGCCACATATTCAATTTATTGAAATTTTAAAAGGTACACGAGTTCTCGGTACTGTAGGAATATCAAATCGTACTGTTTTTCATGGTGACACATCAATGCGAACGTTATATGTTCGTTATCTCTCGATTGCTCATGCTTTTAAATCAAAAAAAAAGCAATCTTTTAAACCTTCTGTCTCTTCTAGAACAAAGAAAGGGCAACTAAGGGAATTGATAACAAATAAAATTACCAGTCATTTTGAGCAACCATTCATTGAATTTAAGCAGAACGGACTATTTTATGCCTATGTTGAATCTGCAAATATAAACTCTAAAAAATTATGTATTTCAATGGGTTTCGAACCTACTCGAAAAATAGAAACACTACTCTTTAGTAGATTTAATCCAACACAAAAAAAAACTATTTCAAATATTTCTGAATTTGAAATAGACGAGGTCAAAGAACATTTACAATCATTCTATCATAATTATTCATTCTATTTTGAAGATCAAGTTTTTAGGAAAGGATTTTATTTTGTGAAAAAAGAGAGAGGGCAAATTATTGGTGGTATTCGAGCTACTCCCGTTAACTGGGAATTAGTTGACTATCCAGGATTAGAAGGTTGGTTAATGCGTGATATTTTACCATATATTCCATTTACTAATCGTCTTTTCCCGCCTGATGTTTTAAAATTTTTAGCTTTTGATTATGCCTGGCATAAACCAGGATATTATCATCTAATCCCCGAATTAATGTCCCATTGTTGTTCTCTATTCGGGATAAATTTAGGTATGATTTGGGGAGATTCAGAATCGGAACTAATCAAACAGTTGAAAATTGGTAATCATTTAGGATTTATTCATTCAATTGTTGGATCAGTTTATGCAGACTTGATGGTACGCTATATAGACCATCAAAAAATAAATAGCATAGATATTGAATCTAAAAATGAAGAATCAGATTTCGTTGATGAAAATAGCATGAATAATGATTCATTTGATATAATTGACTCAAACAATCAAATTTCAGAAGAATCGGTTTATATAGAACCTGAGAATGACAATAATACGCCTAACTTTGATCTAGACGAGATTATACGATCAAAGGTTATTCAGTTAGAAAAAGAAACTCTTGAAGAAGAAAAAAATAAGTATATGCAAGAAATTTTAAAACAACCTGTCTTCGTTTCTGCTTTAGATATGACATGATTCCTACAATAAATGAGAACCCGGGATTTAATGATCTTCTAAAAATATGTGGGGCAAAATCAAAAAACCCAGCCATTTAGCTGGGCTTTTAAGATTAAAAATTTTAACCTAAATACACTCTAAGAGCAGCACTTCGATTATGATGTCTTAGCTTTCTTAAAGCTTTTTCTTTAATCTGGCGAACGCGTTCTCGGGTTAGATCGAACCTTTCACCTATTTCTTCAAGTGTTAATGAATGTTCGCGACCAATTCCAAAGTATAGTCGAATTACTTCTGCTTCCCTTTTAGTAAGCTTAGATAGTGCACGTTCAATTTCAACTTTTAAAGACTCGCCCATTAACTCAAAATCAGGATTTGGAATTTCCTCATTTTCAAGTACATCAAGTAGCCTATTATCTTCACCTTGAGCAAATGGTGCATCCATGGATAGATGCCTTCCTGATATCTTTAGGGTGTCGGCAACTTCTCCGACTGTCATCTCTAGGCTTTCTGCTAATTCATGAGCAGATGGTAATCGTTCATATTCTTGTTCGAGTTTCGATAACTCTTTTCCGATCTTGTTAAGAGCGCCAACTCGGTTTAATGGTAATCTCACAATTCGGCTTTGTTCAGCCAAAGCTTGTAATATTGATTGCCGTATCCACCAAACAGCGTAAGAAATGAATTTAAATCCACGCGTTTCATCAAAACGTTTTGCTGCTTTTATCAAACCGAGATTACCTTCGTTAATCAAGTCTCCAAGCGACAAACCTTGATTTTGATATTGTTTAGCAACAGATACTACAAAGCGTAAATTTGCCTTTGTTAAATCTTCTAGTGCCCTCTGACTTCCTTTTTGAATCTCTTTAGCAAGACGAACTTCATCGTCTGGCGTAATGAGCTTTTCTTTGCCAATCTCGTGAAGATATCGATCTAATGATTCCGATTCACGAGTCGAAATTCCTGAACTTTTTGCCACAATTAATAAGTTTTATTGAATAATTTGCGTAAACGCGAGATGGGTGCAGTAAAATATGTTAAGCTGAATGGTTGCAACCTTATTTCTAAGCTTCAGGGGCGACTGAACTCCATCTGAATAATCGCACAAATATACGGAATCTTATCTTTATTATCTGAATAAACTTTTTTGAATATTGTGTTTAGATTTTCAGAAATGAAGAGCCATTTGATTTAAAATCAACTCCAAAAAAATCAGCGATAGAAGCTGCTACATCTGCAAAAGTGTTTCTAGTTCCTAAATTTATTTTATTAGCAATATATTTTGGATATACCAGTAAAGGCACAAATTCTCTTGAATGATCGGTGGACTTAGAGCATGGATCGTTTCCATGATCAGCAGTAATGATCAGTAAATCATCTTCTTTTATTTTTGATAAAATTGAAGGAAGTGCATCATCAAACTCTTTTAAACTGCCTGCAAATCCCTCAGGATCTAAACGATGTCCAAATAATTGATCCGTATCAATTAAATTCACGAATATAAATGTATGTTTGACCTGATCCATAGTTTTCAGAAGAATCTTTATTCCATCAGCATTATTCTTAGTTTTTTTAAAATCTGTAAATCCCTGCCCTGCAAATAGATCAATTACTTTACCAATAGAAAAAGTTCTTATTCCTTTATTAAAGGCAATTTGAATAATATTATTTGTTGGAGGAATAGCTGAAAAATCCTTTCTATTGTTTGTTAAACGGTAAAAGTCACCAATCTCACCTGAAAATGGGCGTGCAATAACCCTCCCAACTTCATGTTCCCCCATACATATCTCTTTTCGTGCAAAATCACACCACCGATGTAGTTGGTCGACGGAAGTAACTGAATCATGTATGGCAACTTGAAAGACTGAGTCGGCCGAAGTATAAACAATTGGGTTTCCGGTTTTGAGGTGATCTTCACCAAAGTCCCTGATCACATCTGTACCCGAAGCAGGAAGATTGCAGTATACATTGTTTACTCCAATACCCTTGCAAAATTTTTCGATTAGTACATCTGGAAATCCCTTTGGATATGTCGGAAATGGCTTTTCTAGATGAATTCCGGCAATTTCCCAATGACCGGTTGTGGAATCTTTCCCACCTGAAACTTCTCTCATTTTACCAAAAGCTGAAGTAGGATTATATTCAGCCTGAATGGTTTCTAACTTAGTTATATTTCCTATACCCATATTAGCCAAATTTGGGAGCTTAACTCTTGTTGCCAGTGAAACGTTACCCAAAGTATTTGTTCCTTCATCTCCATAAAGATGAGCATCTTCTTGTTCTCCCACACCAAGTCCATCGATGATAATGAGATAACAATTTCCCATTAAACTTCGAAAAATTCTATTTCTTCATTTTTTAGAACTTCACTAAGTGCTTTTTTTGCTTTAGTAAGTACTTGATAGGCGTTTTCATCTTCAGTACTTATTTTTGTAACCCCTGCTTTGAAACTAATATTTAAGGTTCCACCAGCTGATAGTTTTAACCCATGTGCTAATTTGGTACGTATGCTATCCATCCAATCTTGTACAATATTTTCGGATTTACTTTGTATGAGAAAAGCATACACATAGTCTGAATTAAACCCAATATATCCAGGTATTCCATGTTTACCTGGATTAAGGAAGGTTACAAAGTCTTTTTGAATACGCTGTAATTCTTCTAATCGATATTTAGTTCTTAGACTTGATAAATCATTGGGTGTAATCAGACCAAACCATGTATGTATATTTTTATTTTTTTGTTTTTTCTTAAGTTCATTTTCTAAAGCTTTTTCCCAGAGTTCGGTCTTAATTGCACCATAATTTTCGGTAAGTAATTCATCAATCACACTAGATTTTTTTACCACCGACTGTATAGCTAATGAGGCAATACGTACAAGATTTGCTAATTTATGTTTCGTTGATTCTTTAAATGAAAGTGGATCTGAATCATAGGCAACAACCACAGCCTGTCTTCGGTCATGCACCATCAATGGAATTGAATAGCTAGCTCCTTCAGTTTTGCCTTCCTTGCTAGAAATAAATTTTGGATTATTATTAAAATGAATATTAAAAATTGGAATCCCTTTTTCTACCGCTTCATAAGCTACAGATTTATCTTCCATCATTAACCCTAGATAAGGACTGTTTTTTGAAAACTTTGACGTTAATACATTGGACCAACTTTCCATTGCAGGTGCGATTAAACAAACTCCTCCATTTGGAAGAAATAATTGCATTTCTTCCAGCATTCTTGACAATAAATCGGCTCTATGTAATCGATAATCAAGAGCGTTTAAAGACTGTTCATAATCTTCCCATTCTTTCTGTTGTTCATGCAAATCTACAACTTCTAGATAGGTATCTAATACATTTACAAGAGCATTATTATATGCATGTAATTGATCGGAAATTTCCTGATGATTTATCTCGTCCTCTGATTCTAAAACGGTAAGTGCTACTGTTTCCCCCTTGTTAATGAAAGGGATAATGAGCATATTTTTTGCATTCACAAAATTAAAGTAATGCCCTAATTTAGCTTTTGAGATATCTTCACCTATTTTAAGCTGTACAATATCTGAGATCTCTTTATAATCGTTCAAAAAGTGATACTCGAAAGCGACTCGATCTTTGAACATTACATTTGGAAGATTTGTGCTGTTACTTTCCCAAACAAACTGTTGCCTTGAGTGATTTACCCAACACATATAGGTTAATTGCACACGGGTAGAAGTTCTAAGCAAATGGACTAAATCTGCCATTATTTGCTTGAATTCCCGCAATGCTTTTTCTTGTCTATCAAACGACATCTTTATTCCGCACTTTCAAATTTCTTACTCCATAATGCTATAATCCTTAATAAGGTACTAAAGATAAAGGTAATTAGAATTTTAAACTTTTATGATTGTTGAAAGCTCTTCAGCCTCTTCTATCATTCTTTCGAAAGATGATAGTCCTTTATCCCAAAATTTAGGATCACGAATATCGAGCCCCATCCTGCTAACTAAATCATGAGGCCATTCTGAACCTCCAGCACTTAACAATTTCATGTATTGATCGGCAAATCCATTAGGTTTCTCTGTGAATTCTTCATAAAGAGCAAGTACCAACAATTCTCCGAAGGCATATGCATAGACATAACCTGGGGTATGAAGAAAATGAGGTATGTAACTCCACCATATTCCATATTCTTCTGTAAGTGTCACAGAATCACCATACAATGCTCTTTGTTGTTCCATCCAAAGTTCAGAGAATTGTTTGGTAGTAAGTTCTCCTTGTTCACGACGGGCTGTATGCATAGAATCTTCAAAACGATTCATGGAAATTTGACGAAATACAGTAGCAATAGTATCATCTATTTTCCCAATAATAAGTGCCAATTTTTCTTTTGGGTCTGTTAATTTCTTAAGCAGATTTTGAAAGACTAACATTTCACCAAATACAGAGGCGGTTTCTGCAGTTGTTAATGGAGTACCTGATTGTAAAGGACCTTGCTCTCGGCTTAAATATTGATGAACACCATGCCCTAATTCATGTGCTAAAGTCTGTACATCGCGTATTTTTCCATCAAAATTCATAAACACATAAGGGTGAACAGAGGGAACCGTACTTGCAGAGTAAGCCCCACCTCTTTTACCTGGTTTAATTGCAGCATCAATCCAATTTTTATCGAAAAACTCTTGAGTTATTTCTCCCATTCTAGGATGGAATTCAGTATATGAATCTAAGACCATTTTTCGAGCTTCATCCCAAGATATTGTCGATTCATTATCAATCATTGGAGCATATCTATCATAATCATACATCTCACTAAGACCTAGTAACTTTGCTTTTAGCCTGTAATATCGCTGAACTAATGAATATTTAGAGGTAACTGAATCAACCAAAGCATCCACAGTGGTGTTATCAGTTTCGTTAGCCATATTTCTGGAAGTGATCCAACTTGGATATTTTCTTAGTTTATCATTGGTACTTTTATCTGCTAACAGCGTATTAAACACGTATGTAAGTGGGTGAGATAGCTCATTGAATTTTTTAGAAAGTGAGGCATGAGCACGAATTCTTAACTTCCTATCCCCATCGTGTAATTTACTAAGCACTTCTTGCTCCGCATATTCCTTACCATCTAATTCAAATTTTGCTTTACCTATGGTTTCATCAAAAAATCGAATCCATGCACTTCTACCAGTCACTCCTTTAGCCGACAAAATTTGTTCTTGATCTTCATTAAGCACATGATTTTTGTATCTCCTAGAAGATTCTAAGTAATGTCGATAGAAGGATAGTTCTGGATGATCAATAATTTTTTGAGCTTCTGTATCAGAAATACTTAACCATTCAACATTTAGAAACACTAATCTCTGGCTGAGTTCACTACTTAATTCATTGGATTCTTGAACTAACTTTCCAAAATCAGGGTTTGTTGTATCTGTGCTCCATTGCAAGTATGCAAAGGACCCTATTTTTCCACCTTTATCTTGCAGTTCTTCATAATCTTGAAGCATTGTTTTGAATTCAGAAATCTCTAATTGAGCAATACTACCTTTATACTTGAGTGCAAAAGCTTCCGCTTCGCTTAATACGTCTATTTTGTCTTTAACTAATTGAGGATCATCATTTGATTTATACAGATCACTTAAATCCCAATTAATTTCTTCTGCACCAGTTATTGATTTACTTGGCACTTTGCTCATGTTAGAATCTCCTAAATTTATTTTTTGGGGAATATATGCTGTCTACTACTGGATTTAAACTTTCTTAAAAGAAATTCACATTCTTTTTAATATATACCACATATTATTTTCACATAACTGTAAAAACTGTTCAGAAACATGAGCTGTAATTGGATAAGTGCCAAGAAAAGTCTAACTGTTGCTGTTGCCAATTCAATTTAATTTGACCACGGATATAAGTGATTGTAATTTTCTTGTTTTTCGAAATACTAATACTCAGATTTCTCGTTTTTAAATTCTCTTCTCCGTACATTTCATACGCTTAGGTTGTGCTTATCTAAAAAAGAGTATTGCTTTTTTAGATAGTTTACAACCCTTTTTAAATAGATTTAAACTTACTGAGGTTTACCCCCTTGAAATCATTAGAAGCCTTATTTGGGCCAAATTCAGCACTTGTAGAAGAACTTTTTGAACAATATAAATCAACGCCAAGTTCTGTTCCCTTACATTGGCAAAAGTATTTTGATGAACTTACAGACTCTTCCACAGTTTCTACTACTCAATCCTCATCTAGTGAACCAAGTACAAATGGATCGATTACACCTACTTTACAGCCCGTGGTTATGCCTGCTAAAGGGAAAATCATCACTGAAGCTCCCAAAAATGCAGAACTAAAGAAAATCAAAGGAGTTGCCACGAAGATTGTTGAGAATATGGATCAAAGCTTAGAGGTTCCAACTGCAACTTCTCTTCGTGTTCTCCCTGTAAAAATGATGATCGAAGATAGAACCATCATAAACCGACATTTGGTAAAACGCCATGAACCAAAAGCATCATTTACTCATTTTATTTGCTGGGCAGTAATACAAGCATTAAAAGAATTTCCAAGCATAAACCATACCTATCACTTTGATGGAAAGGATCACTTTAAGGTAATACCGGACCAAATCAACTTAGGAGTTGCTGTTGATCTACCAAATAAAGACGGCACTAGAAACTTAGTAGTTCCCAATATCAAGGGTGTCGATAAAATGAACTTCAAAGAGTTCTTATATGCTTTTGCAGAATTGGTAAATAAAGCTCGTACAGGAAAACTTCAAATAGCTGATTTTCAAGAAACTACAATAAGTATAACTAATCCTGGAACTCTTGGAACGGTTTCATCTGTACCAAGGCTAATGGAAGGTCAGGGATCAATTATTGCAACTGGTGCTATAGATTACCCTGCTGAATATCAAGCTATGTCGCAAGATGCTCTGAATCACCTAGGTATCAGCAAAGTTATGACCATGACTTGTACCTATGACCACAGAATTATTCAAGGTGCAGAATCAGGTGCTTTTCTTCAAAAGGTAAGTCAATTACTTACTGGACATTCGAATTTTTGGATGGATATTTTCACAGATCTTGAAATCCCATATGAACCTATTCCTTATGGTGAAGACATGTTTTCTGGCATGTTTGGAGGTGGCACAAAAAAAAGTGTACTCGAAGACCGAAGAACTATAGGTGTTTGGCGATTAATTAACATGTACCGTATGCGAGGTCATGTTTTAGCAAATATTGACCCTCTTGAAAAGGAACCTGGACACAACCCCGAGCTTGACCTAGAGTACTATGGCCTTTCTTTGTGGGATTTAGATCGAGAATTTTATTGTGGAATGTTATTTCCAGATGAGAAAAAAGCAACACTTCGTAACATCATAAAAAAACTTCGTGAAACCTATTGTGAAAATGTGGGTGCTGAATACATGCACCTTCTCGATCTAGAAGAGCGTCGTTGGTTACGGGAACGAATGGAATCTACCAGTAATGATCCAAATTTAACTCTTGAAGACAAGAAACAAATCTTGCACAAGCTCAATCAAGCAATGGCCTTTGAAGAATTTCTTCATAAAAAATACATTGGCCATAAACGTTTTTCTTTAGAAGGAAATGACACATTAATTCCAATGATTCATTTTTTACTAGAAAGCGCTAGTGAGAAAGAAATAGAGAAAATATTTATAGGTATGGCTCATCGAGGCCGACTTAACATGCTTGTGAATATAATGAATAAGCCATACCATCGAGTATTTGCTGAATTCGAAGGCAATGTTGATCCAAGTACTATTCAAGGTTCAGGTGATGTAAAATATCATTTAGGAGCTCGAGGAACACACAAGGCAGAAAATGGTGCTGAAGTTGCCATAGAATTAATGCCTAATCCTTCTCATTTGGAAGCAGTAAATCCTGCTGTAGAAGGTGCTTGCCGGGCCATCATTGATCATCATGAAAAAGAAGATGCACAGCTTAGGATTCTACCTGTCTTGATGCATGGAGATGCTGCCTTTGCTGGACAGGGAGTAGTGGCTGAAACTTTAAATTTATCTCAACTAGAAGGGTATAAAACAGGCGGTACCATTCATGTGATTATAAATAATCAAATTGGGTTTACAACCTTACCAAAAGATGGACGATCAACCGAGTATGCATCTGATCTAGCAAAAACGGTACTTGCACCTATTTTCCATGTAAATGGGGATAGACCTGAGGCTGCAGTTCATTCAATTCAAATGGCCTTAGAATACCGCCAAAAATTTGGAAAAGATGTTATCATAGATTTAATTGGTTATCGTAAACATGGTCATAATGAAGGTGATGAACCTGCATTTACGCAACCCGGATTGTATAAAGAGATTAATGATCACCGTACTGTTCGAGACTTGTATACTGAACATTTAGTTAAAAATGGAGAGTTAACTAAAGAAGAAGCCCAATCAATTTTCAAGGAGTTTGACAACTTACTTCACAACGCATTCGAAGATGCAAAAAAAGCTCCAAATTTAGATATCAAAGATGCATTACTTCAGAGAGTTGAATTACCTCAAAAAAATTGGCCAGAGTATCCTAATTCTAAATCAAGCATAGAAGATTTAACCGAAATTGCTGTCAAAATTAATACAGTACCCAAGGATTTCGATGCAAATCCTAAACTTCTAAGACAATTAGCGAAACGTGCTGAAATTGTCCAAAAAAATGAATCTCGAATTGATTGGGGATTTGCAGAAGCTCTAGCATTTGGCACTCTTTTAAAATCAGGAAGAACTGTTCGTTTAACTGGCCAGGACGTAGAGCGTGGTACTTTTGCACACCGACATGCAGTTCTCCATGGTACAGAAACTCTCCAAACATTTACCCCACTAAATAATTTAATAGCGGGCCAAGCTAAATTTCATATACATAATAGTTTATTAAGTGAATATGCTGCTCTTGGTTTCGAATTTGGCTACAGTGCACAAAAAAGAAAATGCTTGGTAATTTGGGAAGCGCAATTCGGTGACTTCGCTAATGGTGCACAAATCATTATCGATCAATTTATTGCATCTAGTGAAGCGAAATGGGGACAAACATCGTCCATTGTCATGAATCTCCCACATGGTTATGAGGGACAAGGACCAGAACACTCTTCTGCTCGACTTGAACGATTCTTACAGCTTTGTGCTGAAGATAACATGTTTGTAATGAATTTGACTACCCCTTCCCAGTATTTTCACATGTTGCGTATGCAAACATTACGTGAATTGTATAAACCCACCATTTTAATGTCTCCTAAAAGTTTGTTACGTCACCCGATGGCAACATCAAATGCACAAGAATTAGCGAACGGTAAATTTTTGCCTTTTATTGAAGATCAAGCATCAGATTTAAATAAGCTAGAACGTGTGGTAGTTTGTTCAGGAAAAATTTATTACGATTTACTTAAATATAAAAAAGAGAATAACATCGAAAACGTAGCCATTGGTCGTCTTGAACAGATCTATCCATTTCCTGATCAAGATATTCGTGATTATTTAAAATCAATGCCAAAGGTTAATGAAGTAATTTGGTGCCAAGAAGAGCCAAAAAATATGGGAGCTTGGACTTTTGTTGCTCCACGATTTATTGAGACTCTGGGTAATAACCAAAAGTTATCATTTGTTGGTAGAGAAGCCTCTGCGTCACCTGCTGCCGGTCAAAAAGCTATGCATGATGCAGAACAAGCCAAACTTGTAAAAGATGCGATGCAGTTATAATTGCTTTAGTCAAAATCATAAGCTATCTAGCATGGCTTATTGAATAATACAACCACCTGTAAATCCCATCGCATTAAATTCTGTATTAATTTTGCCTACTCTGTTTTCTGAGATAACACGTAGCTCAATATTATGATCACCAGATCTCTTAGGTGAACAATATTCTAATACAATATAGCTATCCATTGTTTTGGTAACCTTTCTACTCATTTCTAAAAAAACCTGATTTAGATCAAATGAATTAAAAGCAAATTCATACCCCTGTTTTCCAACTAATCTTAGGAAAGATTCATCAATATCAGATCCTAAACCAATTGTAAATACAGAATATTGATTTGTTAATGATTCTGTGGCTGTTAGTGCAGCTTCTCTTGTAGCCCTACCTGCCTGATCTGCTCCATCAGAAAACAAAAGAAGCATTCCTGCAGTTGAAAGTCTTGGGTCTTGATTTCTATCGATTATGCGGGCTTCTAATTCAGACATCCCTTGAATTATTGCGCCATTTAAATTAGTAGAATTATCATTACTAATAGCTGATGTTATTGCTCTCACAGAATCAATTAGTGCAAATTTGTCTATAGTAAATGGAGCTAGTAGATGAATATTTTCTTCACCATCAAACCAATACACAGCCATCTCTTTTGAACCAAATTTATCCTCATTTGTATTTGGCATCACCTCTTGAATGTAATTTATGGTAGCATCTTTTACTCTTGGAAGTGCATCCCCATTTAACACACTTCCACTAAGATCAAGTAAAATCATCGAGCTAAATAAATATGACCCAACTTCATTTTGAACCTTAGCTTGAGATTCTAAATCAGAGATTTGAAGGTTATTTTCATAAATTTGAAAATTTGACTCATTTATAGCTCGGAAAGATTGATCTTCACCCATATCCACTTGAAAAAATAAGCGAACTTTGGCTGGTAATTCTGTAGTTGCTTCAATTAGTTCCACGCCTATATCGTTAGAGCCTCCCCCTTTTTTTCCGCAAGCTGAGGTTAATAACGTACCAATGAGTAGTATTGTAAAAACTGAGCGCAATAACGAGTAATTCATAGCTGGTAATCGGTGTGAGTGGTCATATCTCTTGTTACATCGAAAAATATTGAATCTATTGCTTCAAGACTACAACATTTATTAATTAATGAAAATTTAAAATTGAAATTGAAAAATTTTTAAGCATTGCTACTATAAATTAGTTATTTACCATTCCAAGACTAACACACAGATTACAATGAAAAAATTATATCTATTTATATCGATCTTGGGATTTTGTTCCTCAAGTATTTTTGCACAGGGCAGGCATATTGATGTAGAATCTTCTGTAATCACAAATCATACAGCAAATATTTTAGGAGACCGGTTTCAATATTCTGCAACTACAGGTACACAACCAGTCTGGGATGAGGATGGAAATCCAATCGCAACTTTATTCTATACCTACTATCAAAGAAAAGACATTGATGATATTGACCTACGCCCTCTTATTATATCATTTAATGGAGGTCCCGGTTCGGCATCGGTTTGGATGCATCTTGCTTATACTGGTCCAAGAATTCTTAAAATTGATAATGAAGGGTTTCCAATCCAACCCTACGGTGTTAAAGATAATCCTTATTCTATTTTAGATGTCGCAGACATTGTATTTGTAAATCCTGTAAATACAGGATATTCGAGGATCGTAAATCCTGAAGTATCTAAAGATACATTTTTTGGTGTTGAAGCTGATATTAAGTATTTGGCAGAATGGATTAATACATTCGTTACGCGAGCAAATAGATGGAACTCACCTAAATATTTAATTGGTGAAAGTTACGGCACCACTAGGGTTTCAGGGTTAGCATTAGAGCTTCAAACCAGTCACTGGATGTACTTAAATGGTGTAATATTAGTATCACCAACAGATTTAGCAATCAAAAGAGATGGCCCGATTAAAGCAGCAAATAGACTCCCTTACTATACAGCAGCAGCATGGTATCATGGCCAATTAAGTAATGAATTACAATCCTTGGACTTATTAGAAGTGCTTGAACTTTCAGAAAGTTATACTCAAAATACTCTGATACCCGTGATGGCAAAAGGCGCTTGGGCTAATGAAGAGGAATTTAAATCCGCAGTTACCATGTTTAGTCTTTATTCTGGTTTGGATGAGTTAGTAATCCAGCAATATAATCTTGATGTTCCTACCTCTTTTTTCTGGAAAGATTTATTACGCCATGAAGGAAATACAGTAGGTCGGCTAGATTCACGCTATAAAGGGATAGACAAGACCGATGCAGGTATTAGACCAGATTTCAATTCAGAACTTACTTCTTGGCTACACTCCTTTACCCCTGCGATAAACTATTATTTTAATAATGAATTAAACTATAAAACCGATATTAAATACAATATGTTCGGACCAGTAAGGCCTTGGGATAGAACGGGGGATAATACCGGTGAAAATCTTCGTCAGGCAATGGCTATGAACCCATATATGCACGTGCTTTTTCAAAGTGGATATTATGATGGAGCTACTACTTATTATGATGCAAAATACTCGATGTGGCACCTTGATCCATCAGGTAAAATGAAACATCGTTTACATTTTGAAGGCTACAGAAGTGGTCACATGATGTACCTTAGATATGAGGATTTAAAACTTTCTAATGAGCATTTACGAGAATTTATTAAGAAATCTATTCCTGATGATGGTGTTCCAGCCAAATATTAATCCAATTATTGCACTATGAATTTCCAAAAAATTAGTTGGGATGATGTCCCCGAAGAACAAGTGAATGATAAAATGATACGAAAAATGATTTATGGTGACAAAATCATGATCGCTCGTATGAAATTTAAAGATGGTTTTATAGTACCCATGCACTCTCATGAAAATGAGCAAATTACACAGGTTCAAAAAGGTACTATTCGATTCTGGTTTGAATCTGAAGATTCACAACCGGTTGATCTACATGCTGGTGATTCTGTAATCATCCCAGGTAACCTTCCCCACAAGGCCTTAATGATAGGTGATGTGGAAGAAACCGACACTTGGGCTCCTCCACGAACCGATTGGCTGGATGGCACTGATGATTACCTGAAGGAATAAAAATGGATTTAGGCATTCAGGGTAAAAATGCATTGATCATGGCTTCTAGCAAGGGACTTGGAAAAGCAGTGGCATTTGAGTTGGCTAAAGAAGGAGTAAATGTTTTTCTCTGTAGTAGAAGCCAAGAAGATTTAAAAATTGCAGCACAAGAAATTGAAGCTGCATCCTATAAAGATATTGGATTCGCGGTTGGGGATGTGTCAACTAAGGAAGGACGAGATCATATTTTAAGTAAAGCGAAAGCAAAGCTTGGTTTTATTGATATTCTGGTGACAAATTCCGGCGGACCACCTTTCGGTACCTTTGACCAGCATGATGATATAGCTTGGGAAAATGCGTACAAACTCCTTCTCGAAAGTACGATAGGAATGATTCGCGGGGTTCTTCCTGATATGAAATCCAACAAATGGGGACGCATTATTTCAATTACATCTCAAGCGGTGAAGCAGCCTGTTACCGGACTGGTACTCTCCAATTCTGTACGAACAGCAATCGTTGGACTTGTAAAAACTTTATCGTTAGAATTGGGTCAATATAACATCACCGTGAATAATGTAATGCCTGGATACACACAGACTGAGAGATTGGAGCAACTAATGAAGAAAAATCCAATGTTGAAAGAAATTACAAATGAAATTCCGTTAGGGCGAATCGGACAACCAAATGAATTCGCAGCTGCTGTAACTTTTTTAGCCAGTGAACGAGCAAGTTATATCACTGGTGTTTCTCTTCCTGTAGATGGAGGCTGGATTAAAGGAATTTGATTTTTATTGTAATTCATAATTTTTATTTAATTTAAACTAAATAATTAAAAGACTAACTTACGTCTCAGGAAAGATATAGTTTATTATTTCAATTTAATTTTTACTAAATATCCTAATGGAGATTTCTCTCTTTGAATTTTTCAATTCCCCTTTAGTAAACTAGTTTAGATATCAATCTACCCAAACTGTTTTAACGTTTACAAATTCTTGGATTCCATATACACCTAATTCTCTTCCATATCCTGAGTTTTTAATCCCTCCAAATGGTAATCTTGGATCAGACTTAACCATGGTATTCACAAAGCAACAACCTGCTTGCAATTGTGTTGCAGCAATGGTTTCTGCTCTGCTCACATCTTTTGAAAATATGGCAGCTCCTAATCCATAACTAGTATCATTGGCTGTGAAAATTGCTTCTTCTTCATTAGCTACTTTTATAATTGCTGCAACTGGACCAAATAATTCCTCTTCATAAGCTGGCATACCTACTTTTACATGTGTAAGTAATGAAATAGGGTAAAATGCTCCAGTTTCGGTAGGTATTTTGCAACCAAGCTCTATTACGGCACCTGCTTTTACACTTTCAGTGACTTGACGGTGCAGCTCATCTCGTAAATCAAACCTTGCCAAAGGGCCAACATTCACAGAGTTATCACATGGGTTTCCTACTTTAAACTCTTGAAGTTTTGATTTAAATATGTGTACAAACTCGTCATAAATCGATTCAATTGCAATAAAACGTTTCGCTGCAATACAAGTTTGTCCACTATTTAATAACCGAGATTTAGCACATATTTCTGCACAGTATTCTAAATCAGCATCTTCCAACACGATATAAGGGTCACTCCCTCCTAATTCTAATACTGTTTTTTTAATTTTTTCACCAGCTTGTGCGGCAACAATACTTCCTGCTTGTGTACTACCTGTAAAAGTAATTGCTGCAATACTTGAGTGCTGAATAATAGGTTTCATTTTAGATTTATCTACTATAATGCTTCGAAATAGATTTGAGGGAAACCCAGATTTAGATATCATGTTTTCGATTTCTAATGCACAGCCAGTTGTATTCTCAGAATGTTTTAAAACTACTCCATTCCCCGCCAAAAGGGCTGGAGCAGCAAATCTAAGAACTTGCCAAAAAGGAAAGTTCCAAGGCATGATTGAAAGTATAATTCCAAGAGGCTGAAAAGTTACATAGCTCTTATAAGCATTGGTTTTAATATGCTCATCCCTTAAAAAAGATTCCGCTTTATCTGCATAGAACGAACATAACCACACACACTTCTCAATTTCACTTTCCCCTTGGGCTAGAGGTTTACCCATTTCTAAAGCCATTAATTCAGACAGTCTTTTCTTATTCTGCTCTAACATTTTGGCCAAATTATTAAGAAAAAGAGTTTTCTTTTGAAAACTAGTTTCTTTCCATCTAGCCTGTGCCACATTTACTTTTTTGATGAGATCATTCACTTCATCGTATGAATATTCATCGTATTCTTTAATAACAATACCTGTTGCAGGGTTTATAGATCTCAACATTTCTTACTATTCTTTTTAATACTCACTTGAATAGTTTTTAACACATGGTGTAATTCAGTATCAGTTATAATAAGTGGGGGCGCAAGCCTAATCAATGTATTAGAATGAAGCGTCCAACCCAGCAAAATACCTTGATTAAAGCAATCTTGGACAACTGCTTGTGTAAGCTCCCTTGATTCCAGTTGCAAACCTAACATTGCTCCTACACCACGCACTTCAACTATACCTCCTCCTTTCAAGTGTTCTTTTACTTGGTTTTCAATAAATAAAGCCCTTTCAAAATAATTTCCTACTAACAACTCCTGTAATGTTGCTAGTGCTGCAGCAGCAGAAACTGGGTGTCCACCAAATGTAGTAACATGATTGAGTGGTGGATTAAACATGAATGCTTCAAATATTTTTCTACTTGATAAAAATGCGCCCATTGGCATACCTCCTGCCATAGCTTTTGCAACACATAGAATATCTGGACAAATATTGTAATGCTGAAATGCAAAGAGTTTGCCTGTTCTACCAAATCCAGATTGAATCTCATCGTAAATAAGTAATGCCCCACTTGTGTTACATCGATTTCTAACCTCAAGTAACCACTCCCATTTAGCAGGTATAATACCCCCTTCTCCCTGAATAGGTTCTAATATCACTGCAGCTGTTGTAGTATCAATGGCATTTAATCCCTCAAATGAATTAAACTCTAAGAAATGTACATCTGGTAGAAGTGGTAAATATGGATTTCTATATACATCCCGACCAGTAACTGATAAGGAACCGTGCGTATCACCATGGTAACTATTTTTAAAAGCAATGAGCTTCGATTTTCCAGTATATTTTTTTGCAAGTTTTAAAGCCCCTTCATTTGCCTCAGTACCACTATTTACAAGATAAATTTGTTCAAGGTGTTCAGGTAGATGTGAAGTGAGTAATTCAGCAAATTCTAATTGTGGTTTTTGAATGAATTCACCATACACCATAACATGTAGATGTTTATCTAATTGGTCTTTGATTGCCTCAATTACACTTGGATGCCTATGACCAAGACTACTTACAGCAATACCTGAGATAAAATCGTAATATTTATTTCCACCTGTTGTTATCAAAAATATTCCTTCAGCAGAATCAATTTCTAAACCTACAGGTGTATCACTGGTTTGCGCAATAACTGATTTAAATCGGGATATAATTGACATTGATATAAACGAATTCTTAATTATCTACAATTTAGTACAATATGCGACTGGATAACAATTCATAGCTCTTATATAAAACCATGAAAAAAATTTTATTAATAATTTCAATAGGTATCCTTGCCATTAGTTGTGTAACGAAGAAAAACCATAAACAACCATATGTAAAGATGGATGAGATCGAACTTCCGCGACCAATTGGAGTTGGTAACGCTGAAATTCAATTGGAGATCATTGAATATGATAATGACCAATTATTAATAAAAGTAAAAAAAATTTATGGATATGGCATGTCTGCAGATAGACTTGCACCTGAACAGCAACTTAAAATATATGTTCATGAATCCCTGAAAGAAGAAATAGCATTAATGAAAAAAAATTCTGTTCTCGATGCTCTTATAACATCTCAACCGGCTGGTATTAATATTCCAAAAAGCTGGGAATTAATCGAAATTTTAAATCTTAAATAGACAATGAAAAAAAATATTACGAGTGTTTTAATTCTTGGGTTATGTGTATTTATGCTATCAACAATAATCACCCATTTCCAAAATAAGTCCACAAACTTCATTAACAAATCATCAGTCCCGCAATTTGAAATTGAAAAAGAGCGTTTTAACAAAGAAACCACCCAAAAAAGACGAGCAGAGTATTTCTTTAAAATGCTTCGTGATCCATCGATCGACCAAATACCAAGAGATATTTACTCTAAAGAACGTCAGTTTGTAGAATCTTTAAATTTTAAGCGTAAATCAATCAATGACCTATTTGATTGGAAAGAAGTGGGTCCTAATGATATTGGAGGTAGAACTCGCGCAGTAGCACTCGACGTTAGAAACCCAGATATTATTCTTGCAGGTGGTGTTTCAGGAGGTATGTGGAAATCTATTGATGGTGGTTTAACTTGGAGTAAGAAATCCGATATATCAGATAACATAGCGGTTTCAGCACTTGTTCAACATCCCTTTAATCAAGATGAATGGTTTTATTCTACTGGAGAATTTTATGGTTCTGCTTGGGAAATTGGAGCTCCATTCTATGGTTCAGGAATCTTCAGCTCCACAGATAATGGGGAAACATGGAATCAAATCGAAAGCACCAAAGATGATGATATATACTATAATTCCCCCTTTGATTACATTAGCGATGTAACCTTCAGCCCAACCACTGGTACTTCATTTTTTTCTAGCAACGCCTTAGGAATCTATAGATCTACAGATAGTTTCACCACTAATGAGAAAGTACTTGGTGAAACCAATCAACAAGTATGGGCAAGTGTTTCAGTAACTAAGGAAGGAGTGGTTATTGCTGTGTTGTCTTCTGCGTTTAGCGGCGTCACACAAACGCAACAACCAGGAGTGTATATCTCTACCGATGATGGGTTAAATTGGACAAATATCACACCGGATACATTTCCTAGTAATCCAGATCGAAGTGTAATAGGAACTTCAGAATCGGATCCTTACATCTTTTACGTCTTTACTGATGCAGGTGATGAGGAATTATCATTGCATCGTTTCAATATTTCTAATCCTTTAAATGTAATTAGTAGTGATCGTACAAGCGGGATTCCAGTGTTCTTTCGCGCCTTAAGTTTACAAGGCAGTTATAATATGGTATGTAAAATCCATCCTACCAATCCAAACATGGTTATTATTGGAGGTACAAATTTATACAGATCCACAAACGGATTTAACGCTACTCCACTAAAAGATTCAGAAGGAATAACACCAACATCGGAAGCACCAAGATACTGGATTGGAGGATATGGATATGAATCTTTTTTATATCCAAACCATCACCCTGATAACCATAATCTGATTTTTGACCCGACTAATCCTAATATTGCCATTAGTGCACATGACGGTGGTTTAAGTAGAACAGAAGACATTACCGCAGAACCCGTTGTTTGGACTGATATAGATCAAGGATACAATGTAACTCAGTTCTATAAAATTTCCATTCACCCTGGATTTCAAGACCAACGTATTATGGGGGGCACTCAAGACAATGGAAGCCCTTATTTCTATTTTGATGAGCTTGGTAATTCTAGCAATTCTTTTGATGTATCCTCTGGGGATGGTGCTACCAACTATCTCGGTTATAATTATCTAATCAGTTCATCACAAGTTGGTCGACTTCTAAAATGGAATTATGAGTTTTCGGAGTATTCCTTCATCAAACCGTCTGAGTCTGAGAACCAACAATTTATACATCCCTTTGCGGTTAATCCTTCGAATGAGAATTATCTGTTTTATCCAGAATTTGATCATTTTTGGAGAAATGACCAGGTCATTTCAATTAATTCAAATACAGATGGTGGTACTCAAGGTTGGACAGAATTGGATGCAATCAATACTGGTAGCAGCAATCACGAAATTTCAGCACTTACATTTTCTGTAAATGCACCCTCGGATGTTTTGTATTATTCAGGCTCCGACATTGTTACGCGTAACCAACCTCCAGTAATTCGTCGCCTCGACGACCTTGATGCAACCGATGGGGAACTAGATATCTCTATTCCTGATGCTGAGGGTGGATCTTATGTAAATGACATAGCTGTGAATCCTGACAATGGAAACGAAGTACTCGCTATCATGTCCAATTATAATGTAAAAAGCATTTGGCATTCCTCCGATGGGGGTAACTCATGGTCTGACATTGAAGGAAATCTTGGAGGAGAGAATGGGCCTTCTATGCGATCAGCTGCAATTGCGGCAACCGATGGCTCCACTACCTATTATTTTGTTGGAACCAGTGTTGGACTATTCTTTACGGATCAAATCAATGGTGAAAATACCGTTTGGTCACAAACAGGTAGTAGTGTTATTGAAAACGCCGTAGTCATGGATCTAGACTACCGAAAATCAGATCAAATATTAGCGGTGGGAACACATGGTAGAGGTATGTTTGTGGGAAAAATAAACACTCCAGTATCAATCCAAGAGGATCCATTGGTAGAAGTACCTGCATCTTTTGGCTTAGAGCAGAATTTCCCAAATCCCTTTAACCCTTCCACAAACATTCGTTTTACTATAGCCAGTAATTCAAGGGTTAGTCTAACTATTTTTGATATAAGTGGGCGTGAAGTTGCAAAGATTCTTGATCAAAAGGACATTAGTGCAGGAAGTCATACCACTACCTTTGATGCCTCTGCCCTTGCCAGTGGCACTTATATTTACAGAATCGAGGCTGTTCCTATCAATGGCGGAGCTGCCTTTACCCAAACAAAGTCGATGAGTCTCATCAAATAAGTTAAAGGGCAGCTTATTCGCTGCCTTTTTTTAGGATATATTTTCTAAAAGTAACCTAAAATCTGATTCTAAAGATTTACCCTTATCCTTGGCATAAAAAGCATGTAAATTTTGGGATGCTAGTTTATTATCTATGTGTTCATTGTTAATTTCTGATACATATTTGTCCTGAATAATAGAAGGTCTAGGTCCCCATTCTGCAATTTGATTAAGGGTAATAGGGTCTAATATTACTAATTTAGGGATGGAGCGACTTACTCCATTGGTTAAATATGCGTCCATTATATCCGGATATTCATCCCTTAAAACAATTTTTAACTCTATTTTTGAATTGAGTTCAGACATCTTATGCATATAGGGTAAAAGTTGAGCAGAATCTCCACACCATCCTTCAGTGATTACAAACCATAATTGTGGTGTTTCCAAATTTTGAATTAAAGAGATTGTATTTTCATCTAAGGTAGCTTTCTTGTCTAAACGTTGTGTTCTCTTGATATTTAATTTTGTGTAGTTAAGTAAACTTTCAGAATTATCATCATTAGTTGTACGCCCCTCTTCGAATCTAGAAATAGTTAGGTTATTAAAAGTAACATAATCCATTGCATTGTTAACTATTTCTTTAGTTATAGGAAAAAAAGAATTATTTGTAATCATAATGGTGGGGATACTAACTAGTAAAAAAGATTATAAATTATCAAGATATTCAAAAAAATTAATTTTGAGATATTATGTAAATGAATTAATCAACATATAAAAATGGTATATTTTTCTATGCCAAAAAATAATGTTCAAATATCTAGAACTTATGAGATACTACCAAAGAAAGAGTGGGTGCATTTATTATCCACTCATCATTTAGAAGTGAGTAATTTAATTGATGATTATTTAGTAACACGTAGTAGAGGACTTAAACAACCGGTAATGGATTTTCTATTTGAATATTATCCATTTAGGCCATCCTGGTTAAAAAAATGGAGCCCTGGTTTTAACGCAGCTTTAGAATATGATACCCCTGATGAATTACCAAAAATAAAAGCACTTAATGTTAATGATGGGCTAGCTTACTTAGATACTTCTCTTTTATCCAAAAAAAAAATCAATTCATTACGATGGATACTCAACTTGCTAAAAGATACTAAAGATAAACGGCCATCTTTCGGATGTTTTGGGATGCATGAATGGGCTATGGTATACAAATCGAAAGAGATTCGACATAATCAAATACCACTCAGAATGGCCTCAAAAGACTTAGAGAAATTTGTTGAATCTCGACCATTAGTTTGCACACACTTTGATGCATTCCGCTTTTTTTCTTCAGAAGCAATTCCATTAAATAAGAATCAACTATCAAGAGAATCATTAAATAAAATGGAACAACCTGGATGTATTCATTCAAACATGGATTTGTATAAGTGGGCTTTTAAGGGGTTTCCGTGGATTTCTTCTAATCTATTATTTGCTGCGTTCAAATTAGCATATAAAGCCCGTGAAATTGACATGAAGGCTAGTCCTTACTGTTTACTTGATTTTGGTTATGAACCAATAAAAATTGAAACTGAAGAAGGCAGAATAGAATATTATGAAGCACAAAAGTCTATTTATCAAAAAAGCATCCCAATTAGAGAACAATTAATTAATAATTTAGAAAAACTTATAAATACATTGTAATAATCATCTTTTTTTCAAAAATATAATCGTAATCAGTATGGATAAATTCTTGAATCACTTTATGAAAAAACTATTTCTCACAGTACTAATATTTATGTGTAATTCAATAAGTAGTTATAGTCAAGTAGGTGAATTACTTTGGGAAGAAAATTTTAATACTCTTGATAATTGGATTATTGAAACAGGAAATGGAAACTGGGGATGGGGAAATGGTGAACTACAATATTATAGTCCTGATAATGTCTCTATATCAGCGATTGAGGGTGAAGACGAAAATAATGCGCTGAAAATTGTTGCAAGAAAAGAATCTGGTGCTAACATCATAGATCAATGGGGTAATCGATTAGATTTTACATCCGGGAGACTAAATTCGAAATCAAAAGTAAGTATAACTTTTGGTATGGTAGAAACTAGAATTTCAGTTCCTAGTTTAGAAACAGGCGGCTGGCCTGCATTTTGGTTACTTGGCACTTCTAATCTTGGATGGCCATCTAAAGGTGAATTAGATATGATGGAGATGGGACACACACAAGCTGGTCGAGATAATAGAGATGAATTTAATGGCGGCAATAATCTAGATAATTCAACTGAAAATGATATGGTCGGCGCTAATGCAATTTTTTTTAGTGAAAATGCTATTGTCCCAGGTAATCTCAGTGGGGCTGCTAGTTTATTTTGGGATGAAGAATTTTCAAGGCCTTATTTCAATATGAATACTCCATTGATTGATCGTTTTCTAATTTATCGTATGTATTGGGATAGTACCTCTATTCGATTTACAGTTCTTGACGATGATATAGAGTATGATCTTTTTACTGAACCATTCCAATTAAATGAAGAATCACAAGAATTCTTAGAACCTTTTTACTTTATTGTTAATATGGCTATAGGGGGTACTCTCACTGATGCTTACCAACTTGGAGATCCATCAAGCGGAGAAGCAGTAAGTATGAGTTTGCCTGCGGAAATGTTTGTTGATTATATACGAGTTTATGAATGGAATAATCAAGGTACAGTTCATCTCGGTCCACCAACTCCTAAAGTTGAAAGATATGGCCTATATACGGATTCAACTCAAACAAATGAAGCCATGTTCAATGATGATCTCGGTAATATATGGGTTTGGGAAAATACGTTAAGTGCTGGAACAATCGATCCATTCGAAGGTGAAAATGTACTATCATGGAAAACAAATGGTGCTGGATGGTTCGGAGCTGGTATACAATCTGTACAACCAATAAACCTATCACAATTTTCAGATGGAACTTTAAATTTCAATATCAAAATACCAGCAAATGTAAGTTTTCAAATTGGTGTAATTGATACATGGGGTAATCAAAATTATGTAAACTTCCCAGCAGGGCAAAATGTATACGGCTTAGAAAGAAACAATGAATGGGGTGAAGCAAGTATTCCTGTTTCTGATTTACGCGGACTTTATATCGATATGAGGATGCTGTCTTATGAATTTGTTATTCTTGAAACAAATGGTGCAAATATTGAATTCGCAATTGATGATATTTTTTATGAAAATGGGGTAATAAATACTATTGAAGATCCACTTATTGATGAACAACCATCTGAGACGATTCTCTTTAATAACTACCCCAATCCATTTAATCCTCTCACAAATATTTCGTTTAACTTACCAACTTCAGGTGCCGTTGAGTTAAGTATTTATAATCTTCAGGGTCAAAAGATTGCTACTCTTATAAATACTAAACAATCAGCTGGAACTCATACCGTTCAGTGGGATGCTAGTGGATATAGTAGCGGGATTTACTTCTATCGCTTAGTTACAGAAAATGGGTTCACAGAAACAAAATCATTAGTATTGCTTAAATAATTTGCTTCCTCAATCTTGCTACAGGTTCGTTTAATTGTTCGCGGTATTTACTCACTGTTCTGCGTGCTATATTAAATCCTTTATCATTTAGTAAAGCAGCCAATGCTTGATCACTGTGAGGATTCCTTTTGTCTTCTTCATTAATTATCACTTGGAGTATGTTCTTAACTTCTCTATTGGATACTTCTTCTCCACTTTCTGTAGTTAATCCTTCATTAAAGAAATATTTGAGCTCATATACACCAAAATTAGTTTGAACATACTTTCCATTTACAACACGAGAAATTGTACTAATATCCATACCAATCCGTTCAGCTACATCTTTTAGTATCATAGGTTTTAAACCGTCACCGAACTTAAAGAAGTCTTCTTGCAATGCTACGATAGTCTTCATCACATTCATAAGTGTATTTTGTCTTTGTCGAATTGACTCTATAAACCAACTTGCCGAATCAATTTTACTTCTCATGAATTGTTGTGTCTGTACATCGGGCTTAGATTTTTTTTCTTTAATTTCATTCCACATTTGCGTGTACTCTGGTGAAATTCGTAATTGTGGGGCATTTCGTTGATTAAGAGTAATAACAAACTCTCCCTTACCACTTGTAGTTTGATCTGCCCCTCGCCAATAAACTTCAAAATCTGGTTCAATATAGTTTTGAGTATCATCTAAACCATCACTAACGGCTCCAGGCCTTGGATCCATTTTTCGAATTAATTCAAAAGCTTCTTTTAAGGAATCTTCGTCAGAATTAAACTTTTGTATTAATTTATTGAAATGTTTTTTTTCAAAAGCTGACCAAGCATCCCTGACTATTCGTATAGCTAGATGTCTTCCAGGCATTTCATGATTGGAATGTTGTAATTGTATCAACAAACAATCCTGTAAATCTTTAGAGGCAATTCCAATAGGTTCTAAAAGTTGGATTTTCTTTCGAACATTTTCCACATCTTCTTCCTCAATAAACACTCCGTGATTAAATGTGATGTTATCAGCAACGGCTATTAATTCTCTTCGAAAATATCCGTCTTCATCAATAGAGCCTAAAATTTGATCCGCAATTAATTCTTCTTCATCATTTAAATCTAGTAAAGAAACCTGTTCCTCTAATTTTTCAAGTAATGTTACTTCATATTTATTTGGTAAATCTCGCCACTCTTCAATATCAGGATTGCTTGGAGCAACATATGTTTCCCCATCATATTCGGTATTATCATTAAATTCCTCCCAGTCTACTTCATGTTCATCGAGCGACTGAAGTTCGTCTCCATGTTCTTCTTTTTCTGTTGAATTTAACTCCGTATCAAATATTTCCTCAGCTTGTAGAGTATCACCTTCCTCTAAAATAGGATTGAGTTCCATTTCTTCTTTGATACGTTGTTCTAATGCTATAGTATTAAGCTGCAATAGTTTAATATATTGCAATTGCTGAGGAGATAACTTTTGCTGCATCCCTTGTTGCAGTCTCTGACCTATGCTTTGTTTATTTCTAATCATCAGCAGTTTCTCTTACATATTCACAGGCTGAGAGAAATTCATCATACCAGTCTTCACCATATCTCCTAATAAAAGGTTCCTTTAAAAATTCAGCAAGAAAAACTCCTTCCTCTTCTCCTTTAATACAAGCAGAAGAACACAATGTTGGTACATATTCAAAGTTAGCATATTCAAATCCTGATATTTTTTTAAGTCGTACTGGAAATAAATGACAACTTATCGGCTTTTCCCATTTAAACCTACCTTCAAAATAGGCTTTTTGAATAGTGCAATAGGCAACATTCTGATCATTATAATTAACAAAAATACATTCCTCACTTTCGACACATGAAATTTCATACCCTTTTTCTTTTGAACCGATAACAACACCGTCTCTTTCCGCCACTTCAATTGATTCAGCCCTGAGTTCTTTTTTTAATTCGTAGTAAGCCTTATGCAAAATGGGTATTTCATCTCTTGATACTGGTGCACCTGCATCCCCAACTACACAACATGCTCCCTTACATACTGGGGTATTGCAAGAAAACTTTTGTGTAGCTATCTCATCAGAAAGTATTATGTCTCCAACTTTAATCATAAATATGCAACAATAATCGTGCCGTATTAAAGATGTTAATATTCAAGAATTAAAATCAAATCCCAAATATTTTATAAATAAGTAGGAAAAAAATTTTATTCATTCTTAAAAATGACACAGTAGCATTCTAAATATTTTTAGATATTTATTTTTTATTGATTTAGTTTATTGAACTTTGATCACTGATCACCAAATATTACATAAAAAACAATTTAAATTAACATAAAAACTTCATTTTCAACCAGTATATTCAAAAAAACATGGTTACCAAATATAATTATGAGAACACAAGAACTTGTTGAAAAGTTAAACCTGGAACCCCATCCTGAAGGAGGGTATTATAGAGAGACTTATAGAAGTAGCGGAATTATACCCCAAAATGGGCTGGGAGCACATTATTCAGGTTCTCGCAATTATTGCACAGGAATTTACTTTTTGTTAACTAATAAAAACTTTTCAGCTTTTCATAAAATTAATCAGGATGAAATGTGGCACTTTTATGAAGGAAGCCCTTTGAGAATTCATATGATTGATACAAAAGGGGATTATATGTATCAGGATATTGGTACAAACTTGCATATAGATGAAGTTCCTCAATTTACTGTACCTGCTGGTGTTTGGTTTGCTAGCGAAGTTGTAAAAGGTGGTAATTACTCACTAGTAGGTTGTACTGTTTCACCAGGGTTTGATTTTGATGATTTTGTTCTAGCTACTAACAAAAAGCTAATCAAATTATTCCCAAAACATAAAGATATTATAAACCGACTAACAAGGTTATAAACAACTAAAATAAGCCAACTTCAACCAATTTAGATGTTCATCATTATTGTCCGAACAATAGATTAAGAGATAAAAAAAGCTTGATTTTCTCAAACCAAGCTTTTTTGAATATTAAAATCCGATCACATTGAAGCTAAAGCTTTTAATGTATTAGCAAGTTTTTCAACTTTTTCTGCATCATCCGAAGTAGATGCATGTTTATTAACTTCTTTGGCTAATTTATTTAGCATTTTGTTACGCTTTTTGTCTGATGATGCTTCTGCATTCGCCATACTTTGTCGGAAGGAAGTAATTACGTCTTCAGCTAAACTTTCATCACGATCCAATTGGTCCACATATGCTTTTGCAAGATGCATTGAATTTGGCCATACTGCTTTTGGTTGACCTTGTGCATTCAGATAATCCCACTGTACAGTTTTAGCTGCTGCGATTTCATTTTCAGTCAAAAATGGACTTGGGGTTAACTCAAAAATATCTAAACCACGAGCGATCTCTGAATTAACTATATAACCATTATACCAATACACACTCCAGCTACCGCCAAATCCAGAACCATCCGTAGCCACGGGGCCATAATCATGAAAAGCAATTTCAGTTGGGTTACTAGGGTCTGTAAAATCGAAAATTGAGATTCCTCCCTGATACCATGATTGAACCATAATATCACGATCAGGAACTGGAATTAAAGAGCCATTATGAGCCACACAATTCTCAAATTCTGTTTGAGCTGCAGGCATTTTGTAGTATTCCTTAAATACCATTTCACCATCCTCGATGGTAAAAATTGCATTAGCACCCCATTCGTATGGATCATCAACACGACATTTTGGGCCGCCACCACCACCCCATTCATCAGTAAAGATTACTTGACTTCCATCATTATTAAAAGTTGCGGAATGCCAATAAGCAAAGTTAGAATCAGCTACAGCATCTAATCTTATTGGATTAGATGGATCAGAAATATCTAATAAAAGTCCATATCCTTCACATGCACCACCGGCTAAACCAATTTCTGGATATAGAGTGATGTCATGGCACTGATCAGGACCACGTCTAGCAGTTTCATCTTCTTCATCACCAGAACCAAACATGGCATCTATTCTTGCCTGTAGAGATTCCCTTAGTGCGAGGGTATCTTCAGCCGTTGGGGCGCCTTCTCCACCTCGTTCTGCAACTATTGAACGGAGTAAATTTCCAACAAATCCATCAGGTATAACTCGATCAGTACCTCCAAGATTTACAATAAATTTTCCAGCCGCTCTTGCCTCTTCTAAGGCCCTTATATCAGCAGGAGCTAAACCATGCACCGGAGGTTCTTCAAGGTCTTCAAAAATTCTTGGTGAACTTACAATCGCAGCATCTTGAGGATTATCTAAAGGAACCTTTATAACCTCGATTCTAAATAATGCTGAGTTTTCATCTTCTTCTGGTTGTAAATCAGAACAACCAGATAATTCTTCATCTGGTCTTACAATATATGATCCAGATACATACACATAAATATTTTCTGCGTCATCTGGGTCAACTAAAACTGAATGGGTATGTGAACCCCGACATGTTTGTACATTGGCGATATACTCCGGCTCTTCAATATTTGATATATCAAAGATTCTAATCCCTCGTAACCGATCTGTACTTATTGCTTCTTGCACACCTTGTGTTCCGCAATCTAGTCGTCCCTCTAGTCCTTCTCCAGATACGAACATTAGGTTACCATACACAGAAACGTCGCTTTGTGAGGCAGGACATTCATAATCACGTACTAGAACTGGACTTTTTGGATCTGAAATATCCCAAATTATTACACCATTGTAGTTTCCCTGGAAAGCATAGTTTTTCTGAAATGCTAAATCAGAATTAGTTTTTCCTACAAATTTTTCGGGAGGAGGGGTTTGTGAAAGAATTTCTAGGTTCCAAATTGCTTGTTCTGCATCAAAAAGACCCTCACCCAGGCCTACACGTGGATCTGGGGTAGGAATTACTGCTTCCTCTAGTTTTGCTACTTCAGGAGCAGTGAATGGTACAGTTGTAACTTCAGATGATGAAGAACAAGCATAACTAATAAGTAATGCTGTAGCCAAAATAGAGCCTTTTATGATTCTAAATGGACTTTTTGATAAAGAAGTATGATTCATACTTATCCTTTTTATTATTGTTGATTGATTTGAATTTTGTTGATCTGTTTATTTACTAATTTCTTTTTCCATTATTTGCAGTAGCATAAGTCGCATTCTTTCAATTTCTGTTTTTTGGTCCACATTGATATCACCAGCTAATTTTCCAATACTTACTTCTTGAGCTGCTCCATCCACTTTAACTAAATCATTTACCATAGTTATCGCTCCAGCATGATGCTGAATCATGTATCTTAGAAACAATTTATCGAATTCAATGCCTTTTGCTCTAGAAAGTTCTTCAAGTTGTGATTGTGTTAACATTCCTGGCATGCCAGAGTGATCATGCATATGGCCAACCATTTCATTATGATGAAGATGCATTTGTTCCTCCTCTTTTGTTACACCATTGTTCGCCATATGCGACATGTTTGAGTTATTTTTCAACATGGCATCCATTTCAGAATGCATACTATGTTCTGTTTCATCTGCTTCCTCTTTTTCCATACCATGCATAGAATGATGCTCGGTTTCTTCTGAGTTAACTAAACCTTCTATAACTGACTTTCTTGAAAAAATGAGTTGGGGTTCATTGCCTGGTGTTAGAATAAGATTTAACCCTTCTATTTTGACTTGAGGTACGCTTTGATTCCGATCACTAAGCCATCTTTGCATTATCGCAATTTCATCTTTTTGAGCGTTAATAATTCGCGCTGCCAAGATTTGAACCGATTTACTGGCATTATTATACTCGGCTAAACTAGACATAATTAAAGCTTGAGAATGATGGCCTATCATTCCAGACATAAATTCAACATCTGCATCTGTAAAATTCAATGTTGTACTATCCCGACGTGCCCAAAATAGATCTTCTAATTCTTTATTGTTTTCCCTGCTATTTTGAGCTATTGTTTCTTCTTTTTTAATTGGTTCAGATGACTTTTCTACGATTTTCTGTGTAGGACTACACCCCGTTAAAATTATTATAGAAAGTAACCAGATAAATATTCCGCTAAATCTCATTCCTATTTTAAGATTCTTTTTTGTGTTCAGTTTGATAGAATTGTAATATGCAATTATATACGCAAAAAAACATGATTGGTTATCGAATTATTGCCAATTTAGACAATATTTTACCGGCTACATATGTACCTTATTTCTCTCCTTAAGAATATGAGATATTTTTATATTTGATCAAAACTGAAGTAATAAGACATAAACAAAATAATGCTTGAAGAATCAGTAAAAACTAAAATAGATATGTGGTTATCCGGAGGATATGACCAAGAAACTAAATCACATATCCAATCATTATTAGATGAAAAGGAATACAATGAACTTACGGATGCCTTTTATAAGGATTTAGAATTTGGAACTGGTGGTTTAAGAGGTATAATGGGAGTCGGTTCTAATAGGGTTAACAAGTATACTTTTGGAATGGCCACACAAGGTTTATCTAATTTCCTTAAGAAAGAATACCCTGGTGAAGAAATAAAGGTGGCCATTGCTTATGACTGCCGAAATAATTCTGACACACTATCCAAAGTAGTTGCTGATGTATTCTCAGCTAATGGCATAAAAGTATTCTATTTCGAAGCTCTAAGACCAACTCCTGAGTTATCTTTTGCCATTAGAGAATTAGGTTGCCACAGTGGAGTAGTTTTGACTGCCTCCCATAACCCGAAAGAATATAATGGTTATAAAGCGTATGATTCAGATGGCGGACAATTTGTTGCTCCTTTTGATGAAAGAGTAATGAAAGAAGTACAAAATATTACATCAGTTGAAGATGTGGAATTTGAGGGTAATACTGAGCTTATTGAAATAATAGGCGAAGAAATTGATAAAAAATACATCGATGAGCTCGTTAAGCTATCTGTTTCAAAGGATGCTATTAAACGTCAACATGATTTAAGCATCGTTTTTTCTCCTATTCATGGAACTGGTGGTGTTTCTTGTCCTCCGGCTCTAGAAGCATTTGGTTTCACTAATGTGACATTAGTTGAAGAACAAATGGTGGTAGATGGAAACTTTCCTACCGTAATATATCCAAATCCAGAAGAACAGGAAGCTCTTAGTATGGCTATTAAAAAAGCTGAAGAAATAGATGCTGAACTGGTTATGGCTACAGACCCTGATGCAGATAGGGTGGGTATTGCAGTAAGAAACAATAACGGTGAGATGGTTCTTTTTAATGGGAATATGACGGGAACACTTATACTCAACTATATGCTCACAGCATGGAAAGAAGCTGATAAATTAACTGGAAATGAGTATATCGTAAAAACTATAGTTACCAGCTATCTTATAGATCGCATTGCTGAATCTTATGGGGTTCAATGCTTTAACACACTTACAGGCTTTAAATATATAGGTGAAATGATTACCCGATTAAAGGGTGAAAAAACGTTTATTGCTGGTGGTGAAGAAAGTTATGGCTATTTAATTGGGGAGCATGTTCGAGATAAAGATGCTGTGGTTTCATCAGTTATAATCGCAGAAATGGCTGCTTTCTATAAAGATAATGGCTCAAGTTTATTCGAAGCATTAATTGATATGTATGTAGAACATGGTCTATTCGTTGAACGATTAGTATCTGTAACAAAAAAAGGGAAAGCTGGAGCAGAAGAGATACAGAATATGATGCTCAATTTTAGAGCAAATCCGCCATCAAATTTAGGTGGATCTCCTGTTGTAATGGTTAAAGATTTCTTATCGCAAGAGGTAAACCATCTTGAAACTGGACAACATGAATCAACGCAACTCCCAGGTTCTAATGTACTTCAATTTATTACTAAAGATGGAAGTATTATATCAGCAAGGCCATCAGGTACAGAACCAAAAATCAAGTTTTATTGTAGCGTAAATACACATCTTGAATCTAAGGAGCTTTATGAGACAAAATCTGCTGAATTGGAACATAAAATCGATCGTATTTTAGTTGATCTAGAAGTTAAATAACCTATTCCCTATTATTATTCGCAAAAATATTATATTGATAGCTTAATTAATGGGATCTAGGTATGAAAAATTTAACGCTCGTGTTCTGTTTAATACTTATTGGATCTGTTGCAACTTATGCACAGTCTTACACCGAAACTGTATGGAACCAAATACAAAACTCCTATGAAAGTGCATCTGATGATGGCTATTCAATGAAAAATTACGTCATTGGTGCGATCGATGAAGACGAAGACAATACTTGGACTTTCTATTTCAACAGTGGCACTGATTATCTATTGAGAGGGTTTTGTGATGAAGATTGTAATGATCTTGATCTTTATTTATACGATAGTGAATCAAACGAAATTGATAGTGATATTGAAGATGATGATTTTCCACTTATTTATTTTACACCAGAAAAATCTGGTCGCTATAAAATCGAAATTTCAATGTTTTCTTGCGAAGTAGAACCTTGTTATTGGGGATTAGCAATGTTTGAGCAATAAAATTATTTTATCATTCAAAAAGGTTTTTCAATTAAATTTGAAAAACCTTTTTTATTTGTCTGATAAACATTCTAACTATGCGTTTAATTACTATACTATTTATTTTTCTTCCATATTGTTTAAAAGCGCAAATAGTTCTTACCTCAGACTCTACATTAAACTCTATACTTCTAGATTATTCTAAATTTGAAGATAATAGATACACTGAACAAGAAATAAGATTATATCCTCTTGGTTTTGCTACTGTCGAATATTTCGAAAAAGAATATCTATTCAATAAATCAATACTTAGCAGACTTGATGAATTAGATACCCAAACTCTTTCATTTGATGATTATATATCACATTCACTTCTTCGATTTGATGTAGATAACAAGATTAAATTATTCGAGTATCAGGAATATCTCATTCCAATCCTTTCTGAAAGTGGATTTCATACTCATATTCTTTGGCGTACAAATGGTACTCTAAATTCAAAAGAAAGTGTAGATAATTATCTTCAATTTCTTTCTGATATTCCTAGATATTTCGATGAACATTTAGTTCTTATGCGCTTGGGAATAGAACTTGGTATTACTCAACCACTTGAAGGTCTTCAAAATTATCAAGCAACCTATAACCCTTACATTGTAGAAAACCCTAAAGAATCAATTTTCTTCAAACCTTTACTCAATAAACCACAACAGTATAATGAAAAGGATTGGTTAGAAGCCAAAGAATTGGTTCAGAAATCTATTATAAAGAATGTGGTTCCAAGCTATCAGAGAGTAAAAGACTTTTTTGAAAATGAGTACTTCCCAAACACCAGAAAAGGCTTAGGCGCCTCCACTATCCCCAAAGGAAAATCATATTATGAGCATAAAACACGTTTTTATACCACTCAAAATATAACACCTCAAGAAGTTCATGAGATAGGACTTAAAGAGGTAGAAAGAATTAAGGCACAAATGTATTCCATCATTGAACGGTTAGAATTTGGAAGAGAGTTCTCACAATTTGTCGAATTTCTAAGAACTGACCAGCAGTTTTATCCAAAAACAGGAGTTGAACTTTTAAAGGAAGCCGCATGGATATCAAAATCAATTGATGGTCGTTTACCCTCACTTTTTGGACGTTTACCAAGACAGCCATATGGCGTTGTACCAGTACCTGATTATCTAGCTGAAAATTACACGGCTGGACGTTACTCGGGAGCATCACCAGATTCAGATCGTGGTGGACAATATTGGGTGAATACCACCAAACTTGAAAGCCGAACACTTTACACTCTAGAAGCCTTAACACTTCATGAGGCCATGCCTGGCCATCATCTCCAAATTGCTTTAACAGCTGAAATGGAAACTTTACCGACTTTTCGTAGAAATATGTATATCAATGCATTTGGTGAAGGATGGGGCTTATATGCAGAATTTCTAGGATATGAACTAGGTTTATATACCGATCCATATTCAGAATTTGGAAGACTTACTTATGAAATGTGGCGCGCTTGCCGCTTAGTAATTGATACAGGTATCCATTATTTAGGTTGGTCTCGTGATAAAGCAGTTGCTTATTTAACTAATAATTCTGCTCTATCTATCCATGAAATAAATACCGAAATAAATCGATACATCACCTGGCCTGGTCAGGCTTTAGCATATAAAATGGGAGAAATTAAAATAAAAGAATTACGCAAATTTGCCGAAGAACGTCTAGGTCCACAATTTGATATCAAAGAATTTCATGATGTTGTTCTTAGTAAAGGAACCGTAACAATGAGTATACTTGAAGAAATTATTTATCGTTGGGTTATACAAAAAATTGAACATCTTGATCAGCGTAATTGAAAAATTTTTCCTGCTTTTTGAGTTACAATTTGCTTCATTTCCAGTGAGAGCATGGATACTAATAGTTGGCTGGTAGAAATTTCAAGTTTATCTGATAACGCATCAATTTGATATTCACTGTCTTCAAGTTGTTCACATATTTTTTTACTAAGCTCATCTAATTCTAACTCCCTCCAGCTTAATGTTTTTATTAATGTATCATTAGGTAGTGAATGTTGAATATTTTCCTCTAATGGCAATTCTTCAATAATATCATCTACTGTTTGAACTAATTTAGCACCATTCTTGATCAAATAATTACATCCTGTTCCGCTGGCGCTATTAATTGGATGAGGTACTGCAAAAACTTCTCTATTTTGGTCTAATGCTAATTCTGCAGTAATCATACTCCCTCCTTGTATCCCCGACTCAATTACTAAAGTCCCCAAACTTAAACCGCTTACGATCCTATTTCTAACCGGAAAGTTACCGGCATCAGGTTTTGTTCCTGGTGGGTATTCTGTAATTACTAACCCTTCTGATTTTACTATAGCATTTGCTAATCCTTTATTTCTTGAAGGATATATCCAATCAATTCCAGATCCTAAAACAGCCACTGTTTTTCCTTCTGCTTCAAGTGCAGCATAATGCGCCACAGAGTCTATTCCATGGGCTAACCCACTAAAAATACATAATCCAGATTTACATAATTCGGTTGTAAGTTCCTTTGCAATTTTTTTTCCATAGGTTGATGTATTTCGAGTTCCTACAACGGCTATTCCAGGTTCATTAAGCAAATCAATATCTCCCTTATACCAAATTAAAATAGGTGGATCATAGATCTGTTTAAGTAAATTGGGATACTTCTTATCATAGATTGTTAAAATTTTTGAGTCTGTTTTTTTTGTAGCTTCAAGTATACTTTCAACTTGCTCCCATTCATTAAAAGATAACAAGCTAAGTGCTGAAGCCTCTCCTATCCCTTCTATACTTCTTATCTGGGATTTTGAGAGTTTAAAGACTTTTGTTGGATCTGGAAATTTCTCTAGAAGTTGTTTTACTCGTTTTGGCCCAAAACCTGACACTAAATTAAGTGCCAAAAGATTCTTAATTGGTATGTTGTTTTGCATTCTGAATTGCTTCCCAAAGTGTTTCCCTTAACTCATCAACTCCATAGTTTGTAGCTGATGATATAGGAATAACGGGAATTTCATCTTTAAAATGCAAGTCTTCTTCTAACTTAAAGCCTTGTTTTAAATCCATCTTAGTGATAGCTAATACTCGTGGTTTATCTAATAGGTCGGAACGATAAGCTTTTAACTCATTTACCAAAGCTTCATATTCATACAGTATATCTGTATCTGAAGCAACCATAAACAACAAGACATTATTTCTTTCAATATGTCTTAAAAATTGGATACCAAGACCTTTACCTTGATGCGCTTCCTCAATAATTCCTGGAATATCTGCCATAACGAAACTTCGAAAATCACTGAATTTTACAACTCCAAGATTGGGCTCTAGAGTTGTAAACGGATAATCACCAATCTTAGGTTTAGCCTCTGATAATGCAGCCAACAAATTACTTTTACCAGCATTTGGAAAGCCAACCAACCCAACATCGGCTATTAATTTTAGCTCAAGCTCTACTATTCTCTCCTCTCCAACTTTACCCTCTTGAGCAAATTGTGGTGTTTGATTTGTTGCCGATTTGAAATGCCAATTACCTAAACCGCCTTTTCCTCCTTCTGCAATCACAAGTTCTTCATTAAATTCGGTGATTTCACCAAGGCGTTCTTTTGTTTCAGCATCATAAGCAACAGTACCAAGTGGAACTTCAAGAATAATATTCTCACCACCAGCGCCGGTTTTTCGGCTTTTCATCCCGTGCTCACCTCTTTTTGCTTTAATATATTTTTTATAGCGTAAATCAAGTAATGTATTGAGGTTTTCGTTGCCTTTTAGCACAATGCTTCCACCTTTTCCGCCATCACCTCCATCGGGCCCTCCTTTAGGGATAAATTTCTCCCTTCGAAAATGAGCGGATCCATCACCACCTTTTCCTGCTGTTACATATATTTTCGCATAATCTGCAAATCGCATTGTACTAATTTTTCAAAATTCTTGAATACATAGAGAAATTAAAATCTAAATCTTCTCGACATTCAATATTACATCTCTAACTACTTATTAAAGTTTTTCTAAAATAAATTCACTCATTAATCGCCATAAATGTTGGCGTGCATTCCCTCCATAAATACTATGAGCAAGATTTGGATAATACATAGTTTGAAATTGAATATTATTTTCAATTAAAGCCTGAACCATTTCAACCGCATTTTGATAATGAACATTATCATCGCCAGTTCCATGAATCAATAAATATTCACCTTGAATTTTATCTACCATGTTGATGGGAGCAGCCATATTATATCCATCTGGGTTTAATTGCGGCGTTTGCATAAAACGTTCTGTATAAATGGTATCATAAAATTTCCAGTGTGTTACTGGGGCTACAGCAATTGCTGACTTAAACACATCATTTCCTTCTTCCAATGAAAGCGTACTCATGTATCCCCCATAACTCCATCCCCAAATTCCTATTCTATCTGCATCCACATAAGGCATTTCAGAAACAATTCTAGCTGCTTCCACTTGGTCTTCTGTCTCAAGAACTCCAAGTTGTTTATAAATTTGATTTTTAAAAGCAATTCCTCTTCCACCAGTTCCCCTATTATCAACTGAGACAATGATATAGCCCTTGTTCACTAAATATTGATGCCACATAGGTCTTTGACCTGCCTCAAAATTTCGTGTTACTGTTTGGCTACCAGGACCACCATAGACATACATTAATACTGGATATTTTTTTTCTTCATCAAAATTTGGAGGCTTAATCATATAGGCATTTAAAGATTCGCCATTAACATCTAGTGTTATAATCTCTTTATGTTGATAGCTAAACGTATCAATGTTTGCAACCAGCTGTGCATTGTCTTCAATCACTCGAATCAATTTATTGTTCGCCTCATGCAGCGTATAAACGGGTGGTTTATCATAATCAGAAAATGATTGTATGTAATACTTATAATCTCGACTCATGTTTATGGAATACCATCCTTCTTGTTGAGTCATTGCCTTCTTTCTGCGACCATCCACACGAACACGATAAAAGTGTCTTTGTAGTGGGGAAACTTCTGTACTTAGATAGTATAAATTATGATTACGTTCATTATAGCCAATAATTTCAGTTACATCATATTCTCCCTTGGTAATTTGACGTATTTGTTTCCCTTCCATGCTGTACAAATACACGTGATTAAATCCACTTTTTGAAGAAGTTGTAATAAATTGTTTGCCATTTCCATGGAAATACAGATCATCATGCACATCTAACCAGGTTTCGCTGGTTTCAGTTAAGATTAATTTCGTTTCACCTGTTGATACATTTGCAAAAAGTAACTCCTCTTGGTTCTGAAGTCTATTCATTCTACGAATAGAAAGTAAATCATTATCTTTACTCCAATTAATGCGTGGAATATATTGATCTGATTCCTCTCCAATATCCATCATTTTAGTTTCACCAGTCGACAAGTCATACACATGTATACTTACTATAGCATTTTGCTCACCTGCTTTGGGATATTTAAATCGTACTTGGTCAGGATATAAGCCACCCCATAATTCCATGGTAAACTCTTTGACATGCTTTTCATCAAATCGATAAAATGCTATACGATCTCCATTTGGAGACCAAAACCATGCTTTTGCAAAACCAAATTCTTCTTCATATACCCAGTCTGCTGCACCGTTAATAATGGAATTAAAAGTGCCATCATCAGTTATTTGTGTCTCTTCTCCAGTATTTAAGTTAACCCAAAAAAGGTTATTATTTTGAACAAAGGCAGCCTTATCTCCTTTTTCATTTAGTTCAGCATACTGTTGTTTTTGATCACTTTTTGTTAGTTTTTGCAAAGTTTTTTTTGAGCGATTGTAAAGGAAATAATTTTCCTTGGTGGATCTTCTCCAAAGTTGTTCAACATCTGTTTTAATTAAAATCAGATTTTCATCAGCTGAAAATTCGTATCCATGAACAACTAAATCATCGAAATCTTTTCCATCAAAAAGAACTTCTTTTTCACCAGTGGTAATATTATGCCTACTAATTCTTTGCCTGTCCGTTGAACTGTAAAATTGGCCATCATTCATCCATCGAATATTTTGAATTCCCTTTGGTGTGAATGTCCCATCAAACAGATGGTTAAATTCGATGGTATGTTGCTCTTGTGCATTTAATGAAAAGTTGGCACAAAAAAATAGAGCAATACATAATCTTAACGATGATCGCATAATCCTTTCATTTAAAATTAGTGTGTAACAACTCCAATTATCCGCTGATGTTACATTCCTGTTAGCTATTTGTTATTCAAAATCAGTTTGAGCAGCTGCGTGATTTTATCCTTCATTTGCGTTCTCTCAATAATAAAATCTAAGAATCCATGCTCTAATAAATACTCAGATGTTTGAAATCCTTCAGGTAAATCTCGGCCTATAGTTTGTCGTATAACTCTTGGACCTGCAAAACCAATCAATGCACCAGGCTCAGCCACATTAAAATCACCAAGCATTGCAAAACTAGCAGTAACGCCACCTGTTGTTGGGTTTGTTAAATAGGATATATATGGGATGCCTGCTTCATCTAGTAGAGCCAATTTTGCTGATATCTTTGCTAATTGCATAAGACTGAGTACACTTTCCATCATACGTGCGCCACCAGATTGTGAAATAATCATGTAAGGGAATTTATGTTTTAAAGCATATTCAGCGCCTTGGGCTAATCGTTCACCTACAACCGATCCCATACTTCCTCCAATAAAACTAAAGTCCATACATCCAACTACCAAATCGAGACCATTAATTTTTCCTACACCAATCATGGCTGCGTCGGAAAGCCCTGTTTTTTTTGTAGCGGCCTCTAACCGATCTGTATATTTTTTTCTATCGGTAAACTTTAGAGGGTCATTTGAGACTATATCACCCGCAATCTCGGTATATTTCCCATCATCAAAAAGGATTTCAAAATATTGTTTTGCTCCTATTCTAAAATGATATCCACTCAATGGATCCACATTACAGTTATCTTCTAATTCTCTACGATGAATAGTTTCACCTGTTGATGGTACTTTTACCCAAACACCTTCAGGCATTTCTTTTTTTGTAGAGGTCTGAATATTATCTACGTCGCGTTTAAACCAGCTCATAAAATCCTTCTAAAAAATTTTTTCAAAAATAGGGATTTCAGGCATTACTTTCTGAATGTTAAAAAAATAAAATTTATAAGCTTAGCATTCTATAGGGTGATGCTGCTTTTTTTCTGTATTATATGATGATAAGGTTTGTCTTATAAATTTTGCACCTAATACCTAATTAGCAGATTTTTTGTTTTTTATAAAATTTCTTTACAGAAAATATCGGAAGGTAAAATCATGCACTAGTATTATTCACCTGGTTGCTAGTTATATAATTTGGGTTAAGCATCTCTAAACTTGAACGCTCAAAAAAACTAGATAAAGGAAATGTATTGTATAATTTGATTAGGTTCGTAGCACTTATAGAGTCCAATTGAAATATCGATAACCCGAATAATTTTTTTGAATCTAAACGATCTATCCCCGTTCCAATAAGTACTTGCTTTGGTTCTAGCTGAACTTCTAAGTCTGAAATTTCCATTATCGTTGTTTCAGAAGTAGCGATTAATTGTTCACTTAACTCAAATTTTTTATGATAAACATGAGATCTACGTGCATCTATAATTGCATGAACAACACCCTTAAAACTATTTAATTGAGAGGCAGCAAAACCAACCAGTGTATTTACTGCAAACACAGCTACATTTGATTGAAAAAAAATTCCTTTAACAGCACTAGCAGCTATTCGTAACCCTGTGTAAGACCCAGGACCATTACTAACCAATACTGTATGTATTTGATCGATTGAAAAATTATGTTCTTTCATCAATTCATGGATGAACAGAAATAAATTATCTGAATGAACCGACCTTCCATGAATTCTTTTTTCAAAAATAGTACCAATCGAATTTTGATACGCAACTGAGCAAAGATCGGTAGAGGTTTCAAATGCTAGAATCATTTTAATGTATTCAATACTAGCTCGCCTCGGTTAAAAATTCCAACAGCTCTACCTATTAATTCTGTATTCAAGTACGGGGAATTTCTAGATTTTGAACGAACATTTTTCTCATTAAAAATCCATTTTTCATCTGTATTAAAAAATGTAAGATTAGCATCGGCTCCTTCTTCAATTTTTAATTCTGGAAGATTCAAAATAGTTCTTGGAGCATAACTCATCTTATCAATTATTTCTTGGAGACTCAATTTCTTCGTTTCCAATAATCTCATATTTGTGATCGCCCAAGAAGTTTCTAGTCCGATGATTCCATTTGGAGCATATATGAATTCTACTTCTTTTTCTTCAATGGCATGAGGGGCGTGATCAGTGCAAATTACATCAATGGTTCCATCTATTAAGCCCTCGATCATTGCATCCACATCTTCTTGGGTTCGAAGTGGTGGATGCATTTTAAAGTTTGTGCTAAATTTCTGGTGCTCAATTTCTTCATCCGTTAAGTCAAAGTGATGAGGACAAACCTCGGTTGTTACTTTAATTCCTTTAGTTTTTGCTTGCCGAACTAACTCAACGCCTTCTTTTGTACTTATATGTGCAACATGTACATGACCACCAGTATATTCGGCGAGTAAAATATCACGCGCTATCATCACTTCTTCTGCAATACCTGGGGTACCATCCAAACCCAATCGTGTAGAAACAGCCCCTTCGTTCATATGTCCGGGTCGGGATAGCTGCAAATCTTCTTCATGATTAATAATTGGAGCTCCTAACATAGATGCATATTCTAAAGCCACACGCATTACTTGGGCATCGTAAACTGGATCGCCATCGTCACTAAAAGCTACTGCTCCTCCTTTATGCATATCACCCATCTCTGCAATCGATTTTCCTGCTCGATCTTTGGTAACACAGCCAATTGGATGCACATCTACAGGGGTTTCTTTTCCTTTAGAAATGATAAATTCAACTACATCACGTGTATGTGTTGCTGGGTTAGTGTTTGGCATACAAGCAATAGCTGTAAATCCACCAAAAGCAGCCGCATTACATCCAGATTTTATAGTTTCTTTATGTTCATAGCCTGGTTCACGTAAATGTACGTGCATATCCATCCAACCTGGACTTACGTAAGCCCCATCAAAATCGTGATGCTGCTCTCCCTTTTTTTCTGTTAAATTCTCCCCAATTTCTACAATTTTTCCATCTTCAATTCTGATATGCGTTGTTTCTTTACCAATATGTGAATTACTGACTGGACGAACATTTTTTAGTAGCATGATATTTCAAAAAATCATTTTAATAATTTCGCATAAATATATTGGTTTCTATTTATATAAGCTGTCAAAAATGAATTGAAATCATAGTTGACCCCATCTTTTAGTTTGAAATAATATCTCGATCTCTATATATCAAGAATTTCAGTTACCAATCACCACAAATTCACCTTTAAAATCTGCGGCTATTTTTCCCTCATAATTAATTACAGCACGGGTAGTAGGCTTTGCTTTCCCTTTTTGATTGAATTCAATCAAAAACCTTTTAACTTCATTTTTTTCTGGAATTATCAGATTTGATTGAAAATCAGATGTAATTGGCGCATAAAATACGGAAGCCCCCTGACGACCTACAATTTTGGGATGAGGAAAATAATCAGCAATTAGTAGCTGCACATAAGCCCAACAAGTCACAAAAAATAAGCTATCTATACTCCCTCCGAATGCAGTTCCTTGATGATTAATATTTGGTGCAAATGGCATTCCAATTCTCACGCATTCTTCGGAGAGTTCAATAATTTTCATACCCATTTTTTCGCTCATTGGTATATTTTTTTCAATATATAATTGTGCTTCTTCTTTATTCATAAAGTTTCGGTGATACAACTCTAAAATATCCTTATCATTATGATAATCCAATCAATCTATGTCGAAACAGATTCCCTTTTTATTTGATATTCCATCCGTTAGTGAGTTAACTGAAAAAATAAAAACTCTTCTAGAAAGTAATTTTATAGATATTCTTGTTGAAGGGGAAGCAAGCAATGTTAAGAAAAGTGCAAACGGACATATTTATTTCACATTAAAAGACTCAAATGCTCAAATTCCTTGTGTCATATGGAGAAATACAATCCAAAGAAATGCCATTCAACTTACTGATGGCCAACATATTGTGATTGGAGGAGACGTTCAAGTTTATGCTCCTCATGGTAGATACCAAATGATTGTTCATCTAGTACAACAAGCTGGAATTGGGAAACTTCAACAAGCCTTTGAAGAGTTAAAAGCAAAACTAAATGCAGAAGGTTTATTTGATAATGTGCACAAAAAACAAATTCCTAAATATCCAAGAAAAATTGGCGTTGTGACATCAAAAACTACCGCTGCATTTCAAGATATTTTATCTACACTAAAAAAACGTTGGCCTGTTTCTGAAATTCTTTTATTTCATGCGAGTGTTCAAGGTGTATCTGCTGCGCCAGAGTTAGTTAGAGGAATTGAGTATTTCTCAGGAAACAAAAATGTGGATGTTGTAATCATTGGGCGGGGTGGTGGGTCACTCGAAGATCTTTGGCCATTTAATGAAGAAGCTGTTGCTAGAGCTATATTTAATTGTTCTATTCCGATTATTTCAGGCGTTGGACATGAAGTAGATTTTTCGATATCAGATTTTGCCGCAGATTTACGAGCATCTACACCAACACAAGCTGCAGTATTTGCAACTCCAGATATAAATGAAGTTAAAATGCTAGTAGAAGATGTGAGTCGTAAACTAGAAGTTAATTCAATGGGGAGAATACAATTATATAAAGACCGAATAAAAAATCTATCAAAGAGTTATGCTTTATTAGCTGTTAACCAAAAGATTAAAATTACTGCAAACGAAGTAAATGTTCTAACATCACGGTTAGCTCAAATGACCGAAAAATATTTCATTCACCATAAACATCTTCTTAGTACTTTATCACAAAATCTAAGTTCGCAGAATCCAAATAAACCTTTAGAAAAAGGCTATGTTCGAGTATGGCAAGATGGGAAATGGGTGCGCTCAAATAAAAATCTCGATCCACATACTAAGTTCGAACTTGAATGGCTGGACGGTAAACAAAAAATGCCCATCAAATGAAATGGACACCCTAATATTCTTCATAATTTTTAGAAGAAAAACTTAATTACTCAACTGTTTGGCATAACTACCAAGTATTTTTAATTCCTCAGCCTCATTGGTCAATTCTTGCAAAGCTTTAACCGTGTTATCATCAGCACTATTCGCTTCAATGTCCACATAAAATGAATACCTAAAGGGTTCATTTATTTTTGGTCTCGATTCTAACTTACAAATATTTATTCCATGTTTGTGTAATATGTTCAAACACTCCATTAACGAACCTTCTTTATGAGACGTAACCATCATCAAACTTGTTTTTGTCGGTATTTGAAGGTCTACGGAAACTGGTTGCTTACTTGCTATTACAAATCGGGTAAAATTCTCTTTTTGATTAGCAATATCATGGGCGATGACATGCAACCCATAATGATCGGCTGCATGTGCTCCAGCTATAGCAGCTTGTGACAGATCACCATCATCCATCACTTTTTTTGCTGAAATCGCAGTATCTAGATATGATTCAACAGTACATCTAGGAAGTTTAGAAAGAAATGTAGTGCATTGTTCAATGGCTTTAGGATGAGATAAAATTCTACGTATCTGACTCACTTCAACTTGTTCTACAGCCAACAAACAATGAACTACTTTTATAATTTCTTCACCCACTACATGGATTTCTGAATCTCCTAAAATGTCATAGGTATCATTAATAGACCCAGCAGTTGTATTTTCGATTGGAAGCAATGCATATTGTACATGCCCTTCTTTTAGAGCTTTTGCAGCATCTTGAAACGTATCATATCCATAACAATCTACGTGTTCATAACGCTCATTAAAATGCCTTTGAGCAGCTAAATGACTGTACGCACCATCTGTTCCTTGATAACTTACTGCGATTCTATTTTCATTATTATCGTTCTGATGATCGAGTAATGAATGTGTTTGATATCGTACAGAATTAGTAATGATTTCACGAAAAAGATGTTCTGCATAATAACGATCTAATCCAATTTCTGTAGCTATATCACGAATCTTATTTAGTAAACGTTCTTCTCTTTCTAAATCACGAATACCGGTATTGGTATGTAACTTATAATTAGATACCTCTTTTACTAAATCTTGCCTTTCGGCCAAAGCCATTAAAATGTTTCTGTCAATTTCGTCGAGTCTTATACGAATTGATTCTAATTCTTTTTTCATATTATTTAATCAGAACGTGAGTGAATTCTAAATGTACTCAAAAATTGGACATAATTATATAAACAGTTGATAAGATTGACTAATAACTTCACATTATCTTCACACTTGGATTCTATGTTATAGATGATAAAAAACTAAATACATTCAATAGAGAACAATGATTTACTTAATTACAATTATTACCGCCCTATTACTGAACATAGAACCATCTTTTGACAACACATTTTCAAATGTTGATACCATTGAAATTGTAATCGAATCTAATGATCAAATGAAATTCGATTTAAATGAGATCAAAGTAAAAAAAGGTGACATCATTAAATTAACACTAAAACATGTAGGGCAACTACCAAAAGCCGCAATGGGACATAACTGGGTATTATTAAACGCTGATACGGATATGGCGTCATTTGCTCAAGCAGCAATCCAAGCTCGTGATAATGATTATATTCCTGCCGATGGATTCATTATACATACAGACTTACTGGGCGGAGGTGAAGAAACAACCATTGAGTTTGAAGCCCCTGAAATTGGAGAATACACCTTTATTTGTAGCTTCCCAGGTCACTTTGCATTAATGAATGGAAAATTCATTGTCGAATAATTAAAAACTGCAATTACCATTTATGTTGAACCATCAAAAAAAGTTTCAAACTCGACTTTTAGGATATAACAGTTGAGTTGAAACTAAGGGAAAGAAAATTCTTATTAAAATTAGGCCATTTTTCTATGGAGTACTGAGCTGTTTATCATGATTCATTTTTTCATCAACAATTTATGCCTCCTCCCTTACCTTCACCTTTTAATTTTTCAAACCATATTCTAACAACTGATGCCAGATTTCATCTTCGTTTATGGACTTCTAAAATCTATGTATGATAACGAAGCCGCAAGGTATATTCGTAAACACTGTTCATTGATCGGGGAAGGAACAATTCCTGGTCAACTGTTTGACTTAGGAACATATCCTGGGGTAATCTATGATGAAAATGCAAAACATACTGTTGTTGGCGAGGTGTTTAAGATTAACTCAGATAAGGATGCATTATTAAAGTATTTAGACGAATTTGAAGAATGTGGCCCTTCTTTTAATCAACCCAATGAATATCGAAGGGAAATTATTCCCGTTAACGTATGTGGAAAAACTTATAATGCTTCCACCTATATTTATAACCTAAACTTAGAGGGATTAAAAGTGATTGAAAGTGGTAATTATAATGATAAAACAGGTACTAGATAACACAAAATTGGAAAACCAAGAAAGATCTAGAATTGGCCTGAGTTTTATTTTTGGAATAATTGGCGCATATTTTTTTTCCAAAAGTCTTACTAATTTTGCCCATTATGTGGGCCTCATCGAAGTAATGTCATCCACAAATACTGGCTATTTAATGAGTATACTAGCAGGTTTAATCACTGGAATAGGTGTGGTGATAATAGCTCAAGACCATAAATTAAAAACGTTGATTTTTGTTATTGGCTCTTTATGTACGATGGATGTTGTGGCTTATATAAGCACCGCAATGCCAATAAATGATCTCATCAATAGAATTCTCGTAACTTTAGCTCTTTCAACATCGGGGTTATCCTCTTATCTGGTTTTTAAATTTTTCATTTGGCCAAGAAAAAAACAAATTAGTTAATTCCTTTTCCAGTGGCTGCCCAGTAAATTCCACCATAAAGCATTTCCATAAACATTTGATCTGAATACGTTTCTGGCATATGTCCCATGGCATTATAGTAGGATCTTCCTCCATCAAATTCATGGTACCAAGAAACAGGGTGAAATTCGCCCATTGGAGTAACTGGCTCTTTAACCCAGCTTGGTTGTAATTCTAGCATACTTTCATCGATGGTTAACAAATAGTTTAAACCTTGCACCTTTTCTTCACCAAATGCATACCATTCATCGGTCCATAAATAACTATTAGGGACTCGTTCTAAGCCCGGGAAATTTCTATCAATAACTGTTACTCTAGTAGTTTGATTATTAGGATGATAGTCGAACATGCGCCCAACAAGTTGAGTGTACCATTCCCATTCATATTCAGTATCTGAAGCTGCATGAATACCAACAAACCCTTTACCTGATTGAATAAACCGTTCCATGGCTGCTTGCTGATCTTCATCCAAAATATCCCCTGTTGTGCTTAGAAAAATGATTACATCAAAGTTTTCTAGATTCTCATCACTAATCTGCCAAGCCATTTCTTGCCAATCAACTTCAAATTGATGCCGTGCTCCTAACTTACGTATAGCATCTACTCCTTCATTTATAGATTCATGATGCCAACCCTCAGTTTTTGTGAAAAGTAAAGCTCTAAATTGGGGTTGTGCAATTATTTCTGATGTAATTCCAAATAGTAAAAAAAATAATAATGTTTTATTCATAGTAATATCCATCTAATTGATTTAATGTATTTAAATAATCGTCTACTTTTATTAATTACTTTTATAGGTATCAGGCCTTAAGCTTTTAAATTTCATGAAATATCATCGCATTAAATTTATTATTGGCTCTTTTTTAACAATTTTTTTACTACCGATTATTATTTATCAGGGTAAAAGAATCACAAAAAAAACACCAAAACTCCCAGAGGCAAAAGAACCAGAGGGTATGGTCGATATCGGATATAAAAAAATATGCAATATTTTATTCTTAGGTGAAAGTACAATAGCTGGTGTTGGTGTCGAGTCACATAATGAAGGCTTTGCAGGAATAATGTCACAAGAATTAGCCAAAATTTATAAAACAAATATACAGTGGAAGGTTGTTGCACGTAGTGGTTACACGGTTGAAAAAGTAAATTCCAAACTCTTGGATCAAATTGGAGAATTTAATCCTCATATAATAATTATTGGACTTGGTGGAAATGACGCCTTCAAACTTCATTCACCTTGGAAATGGAACAAAGAAAATAAGAGGCTTATCAAAAAGCTCCATTTAATTTTTAATGAGGTTCCAATAATTTATACGAATATGCCGCCTATCAAAGAATTTCCAGCTTTCACAAAATCCATAAAATTTGTAGTTGGTAACCTTATAGAAATTTTAGGACATGAACTTGAAGATGTAGTTAAAGAACTTCCAAATGTATATTATTCTTCTAAAATTGTTCGCCTTAAAGATTGGCTACATATTATACCAAGTCATCAACATTCAGCTAAATTTTTCAGCGATGGTATACATCCATCAAAACTAACATATCAATCTTGGGGTAAAGAGATGGCAAAATTTATATATGAGACCGATATAATGCTCTAATCTTATGAACGATATATGATGGATACACAGTTTTGAAATAATCTATTCACAAATAAAATTACCGTGTTTACACTATTCAAAAAGAAAACCGAAGTAGAAAAATTAAATAAAAAGTATCAAAAGTTGATGGAAGAATCTTACAGACTTTCGACAACAAATAGAACTGCAAGTGATCAAAAAGCGAAAGAAGCTGATGACATTATAAAACAAATAGAATTGTTAAAGGAAAAATAATTATCCGACCTTAAACTTTAATTCTTCAATTTTTGATAAAATTTCATTTCTATCCATTTCACGATAACGTTCTGGTAATAATTCTTTTGAAGTACACTCAATAACTGCATTTAACGTTTGTAATTCAACTTCTTCTGGATAGGTTGGTGGAATAAAATCGCTTAATGCAAGATCAAGTATCTCTGGTGTTACCTCAACTTTATCCTCTGCAGCTGCTCGAAATTTAGCTCGGGTTAGAGCAGCTTCCATATCAGCTCCTGAGAACGTCTTAAACCCTTCTTCAATAATGGCAGGTATATATTTCTCCGTCATTTTTAAGCCTGTTTTCTTTTGCATCGCGGAGAATAATTCTACTCTTTCTTCATTTGTATGAGGCGGGAATAATGCCAAATGTTCCTCTGCTCTACCTTGTCGTTTTAAATCAATAGGCATCAAATCTGGACGTGCCGTCATCAAGAACCATATAATTCTACCTCTATTGGAAGTATCACTCATAAAAGTAGCGATTTGAGAGAACACTCTAGAAGAAACTCCACTATCACCACTTGATGAACGATCACCAAGATATGCATCAGCTTCATCAATCATCACAGCTACTGGTGACATCGCCTTAAGTATTGAAAGAATTTTTTCGAGATTTCCTTCTGTTACTCCCTGCCATTGGCTTCTAAAGTTCTTCAGCTTAACCATTGGTATTCCAACCTCTGAGGCAAAACAAGTAACCAAAAATGTTTTACCTGTACCTACAGGACCACACACTAAATAACCCATTGGCATAACATCTTGTCTACCCTCTTGCAATGCTTTTACTGCTTGTCGCAAATGTTTTTTTACATGTGTATGACCAGCTACGTTGTCTAAAGAATATTCTGTTTCTACAAATTCTAGCAATCCATATGCTTCAGCTTCTATAAGTTCTTTCTTATTTTTTGAAAGACTTTCAAAGCTAATTTTTTCATCATTTTCTCTGGCATTTGAGAGTACCGATCGGATGTTAACATAATTTAGACCGGCTGTTTGTTGTGCAATTATTTCTGGAGTTACATCAGATATTTTAGCAAAATCATCACCCTTAGTCTCAAAATTTATGAAATTAAGTCGATCAATTTCTCCAGGAATTGTGATCTTAATTTCAGTGGTATAAGGATTTTGAATTAATGTTTTATTTAAATCAGCAAGATTTTCTGTAATCATTACATTCGTAAAATCGGATGCTAAAAAAATAGGATCGTGAGCCCATCTACTTAGATACACAAGTGCAGTACGATCTTCACTTCCTGTAGAGCTGGTATCACTCATTGGAATGATTGTATCAGCATAATCAATGATCAACGCTATACTTTTCTTTTGATCTAATCTTAATCGAAAATATTGCTCAAGAAGTGAAAAAACTCTTACAGGATCTTTAGGCATTTTCTTAGCATAATCTGTTCCGATTAAACTATCTCTACCTGCAATTGCCTGATTAAAGTCGGCTTGAGATTCTTTATCTCTAAAATAGATACCAGAAGAACGATCATAAAAAATCACATAGTCTCGGGCTCCAAAAAACTCGTCTGAGAGAAATGATTTTAACCTATGGAATTCAGTTTCTCCCTCATTTTGTAGGGAAACTAGATCGTGTACATTACCATGTAACAAAAAAGTATTAATTGTTCTACTTAAGTACTTTCTAGCAAATTCTTGCGACCATTTAGGGTAATTATCAAACATGATTATAAAATTTCGTCTGTAGATTTTTGAGCTTATGTCAATAGTATAAGTTTAATTGTCTCTATTCGACTTTGGGTTGCTTTACTAATAATGAATTTTTTGTCATCTATTAGTAATTCTTCATTCACTTTTGGAATTCTTCCAATGTGATTGATCAGATATCCCGCTACGGTATCGTATTCAGAAGGTTCCAATGGCAGTTCAATTTCTCCATATTTCTCAATTAACTCCTCAATCTCAACACTACCACTAATCACAAATGTATTATCAGATAATTTCTTCATAATATCATCATCTTTATCATGCTCATCTTGAATATCTCCAACTACTTCTTCCAGCAAATCTTCAATGGTAACCATGCCAGCAGTTCCTCCATATTCATCCAATACGATTGCAACAGATAAATTTGATTGGCGAAATTCTGTTAATAAATCTTTTGATCTTTTTGATGATGGTATAAGTTTTACTGGGCGAATTATCTCGTACAGAGTTTTTGGTTTGTCAAAAAAATCTGAGGCAAAAACTACTCCTATAACATCATCTATTGATTCTCGAAATACTGGTAATTTTGAATGTCCAGACTTTATAAGTAAATCAAGTGCATCCTTAACTGGGGTATTTCTATCCACTGCTTGTATTTCTATTCTTGGTATCATAGAATCCTTAACCCGCATATTGGATAACTCTAACACGTTTTGTAGAATTTCAGTATCGTCTTCATCTATGTCAACACTTCCCCCACTTTCTTTTAACTCCTTAAAAATGAGTTCAACATCCTGTCTCCGATAAAATGCTTCAGTTTTTGATGCATTAGGTACTAGTAGCTTAATGAGAACATTCGAAGAGCTATTTGCAAGCCAAATTAAGGGTCGAAGTAAAAAGCAAAATACTCTTATAGGTATTGCTATTACGTTCATCATGAAATCAGCTTGTGATCTAAAAATCGCTTTAGGAATAACCTCACCAAAAATCATAATAATAATCGATGCAATTATTGTTTGAGCTATCAATATTTGTACATCAGAAGGAACATGATCGAACCATAGCTGAGAATATTCTACTATAGGTTCTCCTAAAAAAATAGCCATTAATGTAGCATATAATACATTTACTATATTATTCCCAACTAATGTAGTAGTAAGAAATGTATCGGGATTGCTTTTAAAGAAGTTTATAAATCTAGCTAATACATTACTTTTCCTAGAGATGACTTCTAGTTTGAGTTTATTCGCAGAAACAAAGGCAATTTCTGAACCAGAAAAAAAACCACTTAACAGAACAGATAATACTATGAGCAGCCATTCCATGATTAATGACTACCTATTCTTTTGTTTAAATATAAATTACTCGATGGAGGCTCGTCGCTCATCTAACAAAATTGGTTTCTATTTGCCTGAGAAAACTGGTTTTCGTTTCTCGAAAAAGGCACTTGTGCCTTCTTTAAAATCTTCAGTTTCAAAAAGTTCACCAAAGAGTTTTGCTTCATTCTGATATCCATGAATAGAATCAGAGGAATTAATTGCTAAGATAACATTTTTTAAAGCTAGTGGTGCTTGTTTTACAATTAATTTTGCCAATTTCATCGCTTCGTCCATAGCTGATTCACCCATGTGATTTATAAGACCAATTTGATATGCTTCTTGTGCTGTTATGAAACGACCAGAAAGAGTTAATTCTAGTGCTTTGGCTCTTCCAATTAATTGAATTAAACGTTGAGTTCCTCCGTAGCCAGGAATTAAGCCGAGACTAACCTCTGGGAGTCCGAGCCTTGCATTTGTAGAAGCAACTCGAAGATGACAAGCCATGGCTAGCTCACATCCACCACCAAGGGCAAATCCATTAATAGCAGCGATAACTGGTTTATTTAAGTCTTCAATTTTTTGGAATACTTGCTGCCCTCTAGTTGATAGATTTCTTGCCTTTTCTGAATCAAACTCTGAAAATTCCTTGATATCGGCACCTGCAACAAATGCTTTATTTTGAGCGCCGGTTATCACTAATAATTTGATACTTTCATCATTGGATATCTTTGATAAAGCCAATTCCAAATCCATAAACACTTGATTATTGAGCGCATTAAGTTTCTCTGGGCGATTGATCGTAAGTACACAAATACCCTCATCATCAACTTTAGAAATTAGGGTCTCAAAAGTTTGGTTTATCACTGTTATTCCTTAACTCTATTTTTTTTGATTCTTTCTGAACTTGTATCAACTGAAAGTTCATCTAAAATAGAATCAAAATCCAGCTCAGATTCCCATTCAATGGTATATTCTGGCGTCAAATCTTGGTCTAGATCTTCAATTAACTGGGAGGTTTCATCGACCTCGGTTAATAAATTATCTAATTGAAAACCTATTTCTTCAGGGTTACTGATGGTCATAGATTGCTCATAAATGTACTTAATAGCATCCTCTATCGTCTCAAGATGCGTTTCGCATACAAGGTATTTTTCTTTAGCTACTTTAAACTTATCTAAGCGCTTTTTCATTATCGCAACTCGACGAGCTTTAGTTCGTTTTAATTTCTCCGATTTAATAGTTTTGATCTCTTCGATCTGTCGAAGAACTTCTTCTTTAAGATTAACTTCAAGTGAAGTGTTGAGGTATACCTTATATCGCTTTATTAGATCAAGTAATGTAATGTAGTTACCTAATAGTTCATCAATCTTTTTCTTAATGTTATCTAAAAGCCCTTGAGAACTGTAAGGTAGTTTTTTGAAATTTTCTTGAACTAGGTTAGCTAGTTTTTTTAATACTAAAAATCTTTTTTTACTTGCCGCGTCTAATTCATGAAAAATATCTTTATCGTTTGAAGAGGCATGTCGTTCTCTCATTTTTTTCAATTCTTGATTCTTTCGAAAACGAGGTAATTTTGGTATGATACCCAAATACATTAATTCAATACCAAATACAGTTGTTAGTAATAAGTTAGAGAGATTAGTACCTATCTCACCGCTTATGTTACTTACGAAAAGGGCGCCTATAGTTGATACTAATAAAGCTCCAAGATTAATCGGGTTCAGGAATGCTTCCTGGGTATAGTTTATATTTAGTTCTTCGGTTGACATTTATTTGCTAGAGCACTGTGGAATTAATGCCTTTATTTATCTTCTTTTTTGGTTCCAATAGTTTTTTTTGTCTGAATTTCATCCGCGGTTTTTTCTATTTCTGAATATAACATGCCCATTTCAGCTTTAACTTGTTTCAATGTATCTTTGGCTTTTAGTCTTTGTTTTTCTTCTTCGAATTCACCTTGTTTAGAACTTCGATTAGGTTCTGAGAGATTGCTTTCTTCTATGTTTTCCATAGCTATATCGAGTTTAGCTTCAGATAAATTTACTTTGTCTCGTAATTTACCTAAAAATTCATCAACCGATCCTAGTAGTTCATCAGCATTCATATCATTAAGAGCTTGAGTAATTCTGCCTTTTTTTTGGGTAGATTTTAGTCGCTCTTTAGCTTCTTTTATCTTTCGATAATGCGCCTTGTATTCCTGCTTAAGTCGTTCTCGTTCTTTATCGCCTGGTGTACTCATGACAAATTAACTTTTATCCTTATTACCCACCGATTTTTTTGTCGATTTTTTCTCAACTGCTGGTTCATCTTCTATTGATATTGACCCTGTTGACGTTCCCATTTCCATTTTGAATTGCTCAACAAGCTCATGAGCGCGAATTTTTTCTGCGTTAGCCTCAATTTCCATTGTTTTAGTATCTATACTGTCTAATGCAATTTCCATACGTGCTTCATTCATAGCAGCTTCTTCATTGATTCTAGAAATCATTTCATCATGAGTTTGATCAATACCACCAACCTCAAATTGTTCTAAAGTATCCGCAATTTTTGATTGCCATTCAGCTCTCTCACTTGCACGTAAAGCTTCTTTTGCTTCCTGTATTTTACGATCCTTTTCACGCATAAATACTTTTTTAACTTTAAGTGCTTTCTCATAAGCTTTTTCTGCAAATGCTAATTGATCTTTTGAGTGATCGATGGTCTCTTTTGCTTTTTCTAACTGCAGAGCATAGCCTTCAGCTATATCATCTCTATTTGCTTGTATTGCAGACTTTATTTTTGCTGTGAGATCCTGTATTTGCTTTTCATTTCTTTTTACTTCTTTCTGAAGCATAATTAGATTTGCTTTAACCGTAGCTATATTCTCATTCATTTGCGGAATTTGATCATTTAAATCCCGAATATTTTGTTCCAATATAAGTTTTGGATTCTCCATGGAGCTTACAAAGCCACCAAACATTGATTTTATTGCGCGAATTAATCTTTGAAACATTTTTCTTTCCGTTTTTTTATGCCCTTTATTCTTTTGGGAACTAAGTTAATTGATTATTTCAGTAATTCAACATGCTAAAGCTCAAATGCCCTTGTGCCTTCGCTGTCACTAATATGAGTTACCAATTTATGCATATCTGGCTTCTCTTTTCCTATTGTTACCGCAACTTTTAAAAGTTCTAATACGATTTCAATACTTCCTGGCTTGTTCGTATAGCATGTTAAAATTGTTTCACCTTTCATAATTTTATCACCTACTTTTTTTTCCAAAATAATTCCAGCTGAGGGTTCTATAATGTCAGAAATAATTTTTCTCCCTGCTCCTAGTTCTTGTGCTGCTATGCCAATCGAGTACGTATTAAATGAAGTTATATATCCCTCTGTTTCAGCTTTTAGTTCAAACTGGAATTTTGAACTTGGATATTTTTCAGGGTTTTCAATAAATGATATATCCCCTCCCTGTTCTTTTACAATATCAATAAACTTTTGATATGCCGAACCTGAATTAACTTGGTCGATACTCATTTCTATTCCTGATGATATTGAATCTACTTTTCCAGCTAAAAATATCATGGTTCCAGAGAGTAAATGTGCGAGAGTATTTGTGTCATCTGGTCCTTTCCCATTTAAACATTCAACACTTTCTCTAACTTCTAACCAATTTCCAACAGCAGTTCCAGTGGGTTGGTTCATGCTTGTAATATAAGCGATTGTTTTCTTTCCAAACTTTTCTCCTATATGAACTAATTTTTCTGCTAATTTGATCGCTTTATCTTCAGTATTCATAAAAGCACCATTTCCAAACTTTACATCAAGTACTAAAGCATCAATGCCTTCAGCCATTTTTTTTGACATTATACTACTGGCTATGAATGGTATATATTCGACAGTTGCAGTTACATCACGAAGTGCGTAAAGTCGCTTATCAGCAGGGGCAATTTCAGATGTTTGACCAGCTAGAACTAACCCATGTTTCTCAACAATTTCTTTATAACGTAACAAATTCATATCTGTTGAAAATCCTGGTATTGAACCCAATTTATCTAAGGTTCCACCTGTGTGTCCTAGTCCACGACCAGAGATCATTGGTACGGTGATGCCTGCACTAGCAACTATTGGAGCTAATATTAAAGAAAGCTTATCCCCTACTCCACCTGTTGAATGTTTATCTACTTTTATCCCAGGAATATGGCTTAAATCCACAATTTCGCCGGAATACAACATAGAACTTGTTAATGCAGAAGATTCTTCTTCATTAAGACCATTAAGATAAGCTGCCATCATAAATGCACTCATTTGGTAATCTTCAATTTCGTTTTTGGAATAAGCATTTACCAAATAAATTATCTCATCTTCTGAAAGAAACTCTTTATCTCTTTTTTTGCGAATTAAGGAAACAATGTTATACTTGCTACTCATAATGTTAAGTATACCTCAAAAAGGATACATTTTCTCATAAAAACAGGAATATTCTTTGATTCGAATTTTAGCGGATAAGAACCTCTATAAACTCTCTGATTTTTTACCAGTAGAAGTGGACTTAAAGTTTTATGATCCAAATCTAAATTTCCCTGATTTAGAAACTTTTGACGCTTTTTTGATAAGATCCGTAACAAAAGTTCAAAAGGATAACTACAAAAAAATTTCCCCTACCATCAAATTTATTGGAACTGGTTCCTCTGGGAAAGATCATGTAGATGAAGACTTAATTTCAAAAAAAGGTATTCATTTTGTAGATGCAAAAGGTTCTAATGCAGATGTTGTAGCAGAATATGTAGCAACTAGTTTAATTACTTTAAACAAAAAAGATAAACGAATTTCAAAGGCTAGAATTGGAATAGTTGGCGTAGGCGCTGTGGGTAGTAAGGTCAATGAATTACTCCAAAAGCTTGATTATGAAACCGTCTTATTTGATCCGCCAAGAAAAAATCGAGAACCAGATTTTGAATCTGTTAGTTTAAATAAAATTTTAAACTGCGATATTCTCACATTTCATATCCCATTAAACCAAAATAACTATCATTGGTTTAACTCTGAAAAACTAGCGAAACAAAACTATCTTGCTATAATAAATGCCTCAAGAGGGGGAGTCATAGATGAACGTGCTGTGTTAAAATCGAAATTAGAGGGGAAAATAGATTATATAGTTTCCGATGTTTGGGAAAATGAACCAAATCTTAATATCGAATTTATACAACTCTGTGATATTGCAACTCCTCATATTGCAGGCAGTTCAATTCAAAGCAAAATGAATGCTAGTAAAATGTTAGCCGAAGAAGTATGTAATTTTTTTGGATTAAAATCTCCTATTGGAATTTCTAAACCTAAAGAAAAAATCTACCTTAAAAATCATTTAGCAACGACCGAAGAAATCATTACAGAAATCCATCCTCTCTTAGTATATGATTCAAAGCTAAGAGAATTAAGTAAAGACATAAGAAGAGAAACATTATTTGCTAAACTAAGAACTGATTTTCCACTACGTAATGAATACACAAATATCCGCATTATGAATATTGATCTTTGTATGCATCCAACACTAAAAAAACTTGGTATTTCAAATTAAACGCCTTATTAAAACTGCAATAGTAGTATCAATTTTTTAAAGTATGATTCGATTTGTCACAATAGATGATTCAAAACAACTCATTGATATCTATAATCATTATATAGTAAATTCTTCTGCAACCTTCGAAGAGGAACCTATTGATGTCATTGAAATGAAGAAAAGAATAGAAGAGATAATTCCAAAACTACCTTGGATAGTCTATCAAAAAAAAGGCGATATTTTAGGTTATGCTTATGCCAGCCCATGGAAATCTAGAAGTGCATATCGCTATTCGTTTGAAATAAGTATATACATAAAATTTAATTCTCAAGGTAAAGGTATAGGCACAAAACTCTACACCGAATTGATAAAACATTTGAAAATTCTTGGCGCTCATTCTATAATTGGAGGCATCACTTTACCTAATGATTCAAGCATAAAGTTGCATGAAAAATTCGGATTTAAAAAAGTTGCTGAGTTTGAAGAAATTGGATTTAAATTTGGGAAATGGTTAAATGTTGGATATTGGCAATTAGATATCGATTAATTTTAAATGTAATACTTAAAATTATATTGATCGTACCAATTCACTGAATTATTATCTTATTTCTATATTTCCATAAAAAAGTAAGCTTTTTTTATTTTTACTATTGAAAATGAGTGTACGTATTGATAATACTTATTCTCGGTAGCTTACTAACTTTATCATATAATAAATTATAAATGACAACTGTTTAAGTATATTAAACAACAGAAGTTTAAAAAATGAAGTCAACTATGAGATTTACTTTACCCTTACTCATTCTATTCCTATTTATTAATTGTAAATCAAAGAACAATAGTAATGACGTAGATGAACAAACTATTGAAAACCAGCAAATAATAGAGCTGTTGCAGGAGTGGTATTTATGGAATGATCAAATTGAGGATAATCTAAATGCTGAAGACTTTTCTTCTCCTCAAGATGTACTCAATCAGCTAAGATATTCAACATTGGATAGATGGAGTAATATATCTGACGCTACCAGATTCACTACATACTATGAAGAGGGTACATATTTAGGATATGGATTTTCCTATGACCAAGACCAAGAAGGTAATATTCGTTTCCGATTTACATATAATGATAGCCCATTTGGAAAAGCGGGCATTCAAAGAGGATGGAAACTACTCAAAATTGATAATCAAGATGTTCAAAATATAACTGATTGGACCAATGTTTTTGGTGAAAATCAATTAGGATATACCCAAACATTTCAAGTTGAAGATTTGGAAGGAAATCAAAAAGAATACCAAATTGCAAAAGATATCGTTACGATCAATTCTATTTTATATAGCGATACATTAAATTTCGGTACCGAGACAGTTGGGTATTTAGTTTTTAATAACTTCATAAATCCTGCTAAAGAAGAACTTGACGATGTGTTCGATCTCTTTCAAAGTGCTAATATCGAAAGAATAATTTTAGATTTACGATATAATGGTGGGGGCCAAGTTTCAGTTGCAGAATATTTAGCAAATTATTTAATACAGACTGATGATAATGGCGTTCCATTCTATAAATTGGTACATAACATTGATCGCTATGCGGATGACCAAGTCTATTCTTTATCAAAAAAAGGCACGATCAATATCAAAGAATTAATTGTTTTAACTACTGATGCAACAGCATCTGCAAGCGAACTTATGTTGAATGGTCTGAACCCTCTTATGATGTTAACCCACATTGGAGAAGGGAATACTTATGGGAAACCAGTTGGATCATATGGATGGTATAGCTTGGATCGAACAAACGTATACTCCTTAATTAGTTTTAGATTATTAAACAGTAGAAATGAGGGAGATTTCTTTGAAGGAATCAAACCAGACTATTCAGTTTGTGATGATATTAGTAAACCATTTGGTGCATTTGATGAAAATCTGCTTGCAGCTGCGATTGAATATATTCAAACAGGGAAGGCCTCTGAATGTGCGTTGTATACTAAAGCCAGATTTAAACCACTTTTACCACAAGAAGAGCCTGGTCCTACACTTATTCTGAACCAGTAGGGGAAGATATTTTAAATATTTGCCTAGCAGTATTTGATGTTTTTGATATTATATCATCAACAGAAAGCCCAAAAATTTCAGCTAATTTTTGGGCTACAAAATAAATATAAGCTGGTTCATTTCGTTTTCCACGATGTGGACTAGGTGTAAGATAAGGCGCATCTGTCTCTAGTACCATTTTCCCCAATGGTAAATGAGCTACTGTTTTATCGACTCCTCCATTCTTGAATGTTACAACCCCTCCAATTCCTAGATATAATCCTAAATCAATAGCACGTTTTCCCTCGCTAACAGACCCATTAAAACAGTGCCAAATTCCAGTCAACGATCCATCTTGTTCAGATTCAATAATTGATAATAAATCTTGAGTACTATCGCGATTGTGCAATATTATAGGCTTTTTTAATTCCTTTGCTAATTCACAATGTATGTGTAAACTTCTTTTTTGATGATTTACATATTCCGTACTCCAGTAATAGTCGAGCCCTGTTTCACCAATCCCAAAAATCTGATCATTTAGACTCACCGTTCTGAGTTGTTCCTCAAAATTTATTGGCAGTTCTTTTACATCTGTTGGGTGTAAACCAGCCATTTTATAAAACCGAATATTTGGATGGTTTAATTTTTCCATCATTTGTAAAGAACTAAAATCAATTGAAGGCATAAAAATGTCCGTAATTCCTGCCTTCGCAGCGTTATTTAAAACTTGTTCTAGATCATTTTCAAATTGGGATAAATAAATATGTGAATGTGTATCAATCATGCATTTCTATGAAAATTAATCATTCCACGAATAGGGCTTCGTTGTATGTTCTGGATTGTAATATTTTTTATTTTAAAAAATTCTCTAAAATCATGTTCAAAAACAGCTGCAGTCCCACCTACATAACAAAATGGATATTTATCCAATAAATTTTTGAAATTCCCAATTATTTGATTGTAGAAAGGATTTAATGCCTTATGCACTAAGCTTTTTAGATAGTCTTTAATCTCTAATTGTTCAAAAACTTTAGAAGTCACTACATCTGCTAATACCGAAGATGCTATTCTTTTTCCCTTGGCATCCAATAATAGTTCAATCATTTGGTTCATATTTATATTTTTTGCTTTAACAATACCCATTAATTGTGATGGTGCAATTCCTTCATTTAAATCGTGAAGTAGAAGTGCTCCAATATGCGCAGCAGATCCAAAATCACCTTCAGGAAAACCCTCAGATGGCATCATAGTTTCTAACGATCCCTCTTTCATCAATCCTGCACTTGATCCAGTTCCTGAGATTGCAATAATTCCATTTGATCTCCCAAACATTGATATTCCTGCTCCCTCAATGTCTGTTTTAATTGAAATAAACGAATCCACAAATATTTTACCTAAAATATTTTTCACTCTATTTGCTCTCGCAGTAGCTGCACATCCAGCACCATAGAAATATATTTTCTCTACACTTAAAGGCTTTACAAATGGGATAAGCTCATTGACAATGATGGCTTGTATTTCAGAATCACTTTGTAAAGATGGATTTATTCCTGTTGTATGAAATATTTTTTCTTGATTCTCTGAGATTTCAGCCCATATTGTTGAGGTTGCCCCACCATCTGCTATAATAAAACTCATCAAATTTTTCTTCGAAGATAACCATATTTCTAACTATCATTCATGAGTTGGAGGAACAAATGAAAATTACTTACACTAGTTACTTAAAAGTTGACGAATTGCTTGAATTACAAAAGCTTGAGTCAGAACCTAATGAACATGATGAAATGTTATTCATCATTATACATCAAACGTATGAACTATGGTTTAAACAAATTCTGCATGAATTTGGAAAACTTAAACAAGAATTGGAATTAGGAAATACTTGGACATCCATCAAAACAATGAGAAGGGTTCTCACCATAATGAAAACTCTTGTCTCGCAAGTGGATATTCTTGAAACCATGACCCCACTTGAATTTAATAGCTTTCGATCTTTCTTAGGTCAATCTACTGGATTCCAATCCGTTCAGTTCCGAGAACTTGAAATTCTATGTGGATTACGGCTTCCTATGATGCTCAAAGTACATGAAGGTGATTCAGATACTATCAAAATGCTAACAAATCGTATGAACGAAAATACACTTTGGGAAAGCTTTGGAATGTATCTCACAAAAAAGGGATTCACAGTTAAACCCAAACGTGAAAATGAAATAGGTTTGTTGTTTAATCCATGCAACCAAATACAACAAACACTTATCCAAATAATGAAAACAGAACCAGAAGCAGCTCTTCTTTGTGAACTTTTTGTTGATTTTGATGAAGGATTACAAGAATGGCGGTATCGACATGTAAAAATGGTTGAGCGTACTATAGGTAGAAAGAAAGGAACCGGTGGATCTGATGGTGTAGCCTACTTACAGAAAACAATTAGTAATACCATTTTTCCAGATCTGTGGGCAATCAGAACAGAATTTTAAAACAATTACTATGAGTAATATCGACCAACTTGCAAAATATCTTCAACCTTTTTACTCCCGATTTGATGTAGCAAATAGGCTTCTTTTTACTGGACATTCTCATCAGGCATGGCCAGATATTGCCAGAGAAGGTCAGTTAGAATATTTTGATATTTCGGCTCGTGATGTTGATAATAAATGGGAAATAAGTTTCGAGAAAACGGAAATCTTGCGAAACTATCTTCGTGGATATTATGATGATCCAGAAGGATTTTATTGTAGAGAAGAAAATACCCACTTTTTACTAGTTAGTTTGTTGAGTAGTTTCGATCTCAAAAAAAAGCCGAAAATAATTACTACAGATGCGGAATTTCATTCCATGTATAGGCAGCTCACAAGACTAGAAGAAGACGGTTTACAAATCATAAGAGTACCTATTAACCCTGGCGAAGATTTTGTTAATCGAATTGTAAACGAAATGGACAACAAGACTTCAGCAATAATGCTTTCACGAGTTTATTTTGAAACTAGCTTGGTTAATACTCATTTATCGGAGATTGCTGCAGAAGCTCGAGTTCATGGAATTCCGTTTATTATTGATGATTATCATGGAACAAACGTTGTACCTCTTTCAATCCGCGAGGCTCGATTAGAAGACTGTTTTATTTTAATTGGTGGCTATAAATATCTCCAATGGGGTGAAGCAAACTGTTTTTTACGTTTCCCTAAAGACTGTGAATTACGCCCCGCAATTACAGGATGGTTCGCTTCATTTAGCACTTTAGAGCATCCAAGAAAAAATCAAAAGATTGTATATGATCATTCTGATCAAAGATTTGCTAGTGCTACTTACGATCCTTCATCCCAATTTAGAGCTGCTAAGGTGGTTCACTTTTTTAAGGAACATAACTTAACTCCTCTTACACTAAGAAATCAATATATAGCACAAGTAGGATTACTTCGCAGCCGCTTCCTTGAACTAGATTTAGACCCTAAAAAGATCCGATTAACTCATAATGAAGCTCTATCAAAAACCGGTGGATTTATGTCACTTACATCACCAAAGGCTAGAAAATTGAGAGCTAATTTGCTTACAAAAAATATATTTACCGATGCAAGGAATAATATTTTACGATTTGGCCCTGCCCCATATACTGTAGAGACGCAAATAAATGAAGTAATGCTTGAATTAAAAGACTCAGTTGAAAAAATTTTGTAAGGAATAACTTTTTTTTGGGTCTTACATATATTGAACATATATTAATTCCGGAAATTAGTGACACGATTTGACACCTTTCACTTATATATTCGGTCAAATTAAAACAAAAAATTATCATGGCTGACAATAACAAATTAAAAGCGCTCGATATTGCAGTAGGGCAAATTGAAAAACAACATGGCAAAGGCACCATCATGAAATTAGGTGATGAAGCTCTAAATGATGTTGATGTAATTTCAACAGGATCTATTATGGTAGACTATGCCTTAGGAGTTCAAGGAGTTCCAAGAGGTCGTATTACCGAGATTTATGGTCCAGAAGCAAGTGGAAAAACTACCTTAGCTCTACAAGTTATCGCACAAGCACAAAAGAAAGGTGGATATGCTGCTTTTATTGATGCTGAGCATGCTTTTGATCCCAGGTATGCTAAAGCCTTAGGAATCAATACTGAAGAATTACTAGTATCACAACCAGATAGTGGTGAACAAGCACTTGAGATCACTGAAACTCTTATTCGATCTGGCGCTTTAGATGTTATTGTGGTTGACTCAGTTGCTGCATTGGTGCCTAGAGCTGAATTAGAAGGAGAAATGGGAGACTCTCACATGGGGTTACAAGCAAGATTAATGTCACAAGCATTAAGAAAAATCACTGGTGTAGTCAATAAAACAGATACTGCTTGTATCTTTATCAATCAAGTGCGTGAAAAAATTGGGGTAATGTTTGGCAATCCTGAGACTACTACTGGAGGAAGGGCTTTAAAATTCTATTCTTCAGTACGCTTAGATATCCGACGTATTGGAGCAATAAAAAAAGCAGATGAAGTAATAGGAAACCGAACAAAAGTAAAGGTAGCAAAAAATAAAGTAGCCCCTCCTTTTAAGGTAGTAGAATTTAATATCATGTATGGTAAAGGTATTTCTAGAGTGTCAGAAATTCTTGATCTGGCAGTTCAATTTGATATAATTCAAAAACGAGGTAGTTGGTTTCGGTACAATGGTGAGCCTATTGGTCAAGGTGCTGATTCTGCTATGCAATTTCTTGAGGAAGATCCATCATTATGTGATTCTATTGAGCAGCAAGTTAGGAATCAACTTAATGGAATTATTGAGGAAGTACCTGCTCCTGAAGCTAAAGTACCAGCTGGTGAAACATTAAATGGAGTTTAATCAAAACTCCATTTTCAAAATTTAAAAACAAATACTTAGATCAATTTAGATTTTAAGTATATACAGCACTTAAAAATATTCTACTTTATCTGGTAACAATTTGGTAACCGATATTCTAATATCGTATGTGCATTCAAAGTTTAATTCTACCGTTATTAATGGAAATCAGTCAACTGTGGGTTTAAAAGAAATAATAGGTACTCATTCAGGTAAAATCACCTCCATTGTTGTTCAAAAAAAGAATAAAAATAGATATTCAATATTTGTTAATAAAATATTTGTCGTCGGTGTATCAGAAGGTACTATAGCTAAACACAAACTATCAAAAGATACTTTTTTTGATCAATTACTTTTTGAGACCATAATTAGCTCAGAGAGGGAGTGGGCTGTAAAGAACTATCTGATTTCATTACTAAGTAGAAGAGACCATTCTAGCGAAGAGTTGAAAACAAAAGCAATTAAAAAAGGCTACGATATTTCATTAATTAATGCAATTATCCAAGAATTAAATGAAAAAGGGTATATTAATAATGCTGGTTTTGCAAAGAAATACGCAAATGATAAATTTAGGTTTAATGCTTGGGGCCCTAGAAAAATACAACTTGAATTAATAAGGAAAGGAATTGAAAGAAAACACATCACCGATGCATTATCCGAGTTAAGCTTAGACGAACAGCATACACAAATGAGTTCCATTTTCCATAAAAATAGAGCACGTTTCAAGAGATCATTACCAGAAAAAAGAAAGAAAAAAATATTCGACTTTTTCATTAGAAAAGGCTACGATATCAATGTACTATCCAAAAAATTACCTCAGTGGCTAAATGAATTAGAAATATGAAAAATATTACACTCGAAAAATTTGTTAAGTTCATTATTTGGGTATCAGCATTTGGGGTGATTGGCTTGCTTCTCTACAATTTTAGCACATTAGTTGCCTATCTCGTTTTAGCCATGATATTAAGCTATCTCTTAGATCCATTTGTTAATCGAATTCAACGCATGGGAGTTAACCGAACACTGGGAATCACTCTTACATTATCTGCTGTCATTTTATTAATCGTATATATTTCAACCAATATTTTCCCAATTTTTCTAGGCGAAATGATAAAATTAACCCAAGAGGAACTAACACTTGAAAACATAACAAGTATAGCCGCAAAAATTGAAGAACGACTCGCACAAGATTTTAAATTTATACCAGTAGGTTCGCTAGAGACAAATATAATTCAAATAATGGAAGAACTATTTGACCTTGGAAAACTTTCAACGGTTTTAAGTGATGCTGTGGGTCTTTTTACTAATATTTTTTCAGCAGTACTTGTAGTTCCATTTGCTGCTTTTTTCTTTCTCAAAGATGGAAGTAAAATTCGAAGAGATGTATTACGATTAGTTCCCAATAAATATTTTGAAACTATCCTTACTTTAATTGATAAAATTGAAAAAAGACTTGGTCTATACTTCAGAAGCGTTCTTGCTCAAAGTTTTCTGGTAGCTTTAATTTCTTGGGCTACACTTAATATTGCTGGTCTTGACAACTCTCTCTCTGTAGGAATATCAGTAGGCATAGCTAATACCATCCCATATTTTGGACCCATTATTGGTTACGTTTTATCGATAATAGTATCCATTATTGAGACCGGTGATTTTTCTCTTGTATTGGGATGTATGATTTCAATTTTTATAGTTCAATTAATAGATAATCTCATCCTACAACCATTTTTGTTTTCAAGATCAACAGACATGCATCCAGTTGCAATACTTTTTATAATTTTGATAGGTGCTGAAACTGCAGGTATTTTAGGAATGCTAATTGCCATTCCAATAGCAACAGTCGTAAAAATTACTATAAATCAAATATCCTGGAGTTTCAATAATTATCAAGTATTTAGAATTGAAAATGTTATTGGTTCAATAAATAGTGGTTAATTTCTAATTTTAGAATTCATCATCGACTTAAACTTTACTATCTTCTTTTGGCATTTTCAATAAGCATAAGCATTCAACATTTTGAAAAATATTGTAGTTTTTGCCTCTGGTTCAGGTTCAAACTTTCAATCTATTATTGACTCTATTTCATCTGGAACTTTAGAGGCAACGATTACTGGTTTAATTACAGATAGGGAAAATATACAATCTCTAGACAGAGCTAAATTTCACAATATTCCTTATTCAATATTATCTCCAACTAATTTTGATAACCCTCAGCAGTATGAAACCAAACTTTTTGATGTTCTAAATTCATATAAAGCAGACATCATTATATTAGCTGGTTATTTAAAAAAAATTCCTAACCTAATCATAGATGCCTATCGAAATCGAATTTTGAATATCCATCCTTCTTTACTTCCAAAATACGGCGGGAAAGGTTTTTACGGGAAAAAAGTACATGAAGCTGTTTTAAATAATGGTGAGACTGTATCAGGTTGCACTGTACATATTGTAAATGAAATATATGACGATGGACCAATATTAGGTCAAACAGAAGTCCCTGTTTTTGATCATGATTCAACTATAGATCTTGCTCAAAGAGTATTGACGGAAGAACATAAATTATATCCAAAAGTTATATCTGAATTTTTAAAAACCCTATTTTAAATGGCATTACAACCACTTAATTCACTCCCTGAACATAAACTATCTATAAAAAGAGCATTAATTTCAGTTTCTAACAAAGAAGGCATTGTTGATTTAGCAATGGCTTTACATAGTAATGGAACAGAATTAATATCAACAGGTGGAACAGCAAAAGTAATTGCAGATGCAGGTATCCCAATTAAAGATGCTTCTGAAATTACTGGTTTTCCTGAGTGTTTAGATGGAAGAGTAAAAACTTTACATCCACATATTCACGGAGGAATACTTGCAAGAACAAGTTATAAAAAGGATAATGATGAGATTACTCGTTTAGGCATCACTCCTATCGAATTAGTAGTTGTTAACCTGTACCCTTTCAAAACTAAAGTAGAATCACCTGATACTTCTTCAGCAATAGCCACTGAATACATTGATATTGGTGGACCGACAATGATTAGAGCAGCTGCAAAAAATTTTGCTCATGTTGGTATTTTAACATCACCATTACAATATGAAACAGTAATTAATGAACTTAATTCTGAGCAAGGAATAACTTTTAAAACAAGAGCAAAACTTGCGAAAGAAGCTTTTGCTCATACTGCAGACTATGATGCTGCAATAGCAAACTATTTTACTCATTTAATTGGGGAAGAACCTTCAACACAAATAAATATCTCTGAACCTTTAGCACACGAACTAAGGTATGGGGAGAATCCGCATCAAAAAGCAGCAGTTTATGGAAATCAGAATACTATAATTGACTGTTTTCATGGAAAACAATTGAGTTACAATAATTATATAGATGTTGATGCAGCTTTGAATATCATAAATGATTTTGAGGGTACGAAACCAACATGTGCAATAATAAAGCACACCATACCATGTGGAGTAGGAATAGCAGATACATTAAATGCAGCCTATCAAAAAGCATTGAGTACAGATACTGTATCTCCATTTGGAGGAATTGTCGTCGTAAACCAAACACTAGATATTGAAACAGCAAAATCTATTGATAAAATATTTACTGAAATAATCATTGCGCCTGGGTTTTATAATGAAGCTCAAGATTTATTAGTAAAAAAGAAAAATCGTAGATTGATTATAATCAAAGAAAATAGTCATTTAAAAAACCCAACATCTACAAAATCAATATTTGGAGGTTTACTAAAGCAGGATACAGATTTGGAACCAATTGATGAAAAAACATTTAAAGTGGTAACAACCAAACAACCAACTGAAAATGAATTAAAAGACTTATTATTCGCCTGGAAGGTTGTGAGACATGTAAAATCAAATGCAATTGTATATGCCAAAAATGGAAGAACTCTTGGTATTGGTTCTGGACAAACTTCACGAGTTGACTCTTCAGAAATTGCCATCGCTAAAGCAGAAAAAGAAGGATTATCACTTAAAGATTCGGCTATTGCTAGTGATGCATTTTTCCCATTCTCTGATAGTATTGAAGCTGCAGCACAAGCAGGAGTCTCAGTTGTAATACAACCAGGTGGAAGTATTCGTGATGACGAAGTTATCGCTAAAGCAAATGAACTCGGTTTAGCAATGATTTTCACAGGAAAACGACATTTCAAACACTGATAAATAAATAAAATATTCTCTAAGCATTCATTCGCAAATAGAATTTCAAAATTGTATTTTTAATTATTCCAAACATCATCCTAAACCTTTAGTTAAGCACCTACAATGTCCACTCCGCAAGGAACAAATTCCCCATTTCGAGAAAAAAAAGCACCTAAAAAAGGACTCTTCGATTTTCTATACACAGATATAGCCATAGATTTAGGTACAGCTAACACCTTAATATATTCTCGAAATGAAGGTATCGTACTTAATGAACCATCTATAGTAGCTCTCAATCAACAAAATGTACCTGTTGCAACTGGTCACCAAGCAAGGTTAATGCACGAAAAAACTCATAGAAAAATACGAACCGTAAGACCACTCAGAGATGGAGTTATTGCTGATTTTGAGGTGGCTGAGCAAATGATTCGTGGTATGATTAAAAAAGTGAAAGTTAAATGGTACTCAGGTACTCGTCAAATGGTTATTTGTGTTCCAAGCGGAATCACAGAAGTAGAACGAAGAGCGGTACGAGATAGTGCCGAACATGCGGGAGCTAAAGAAGTGTATCTTGTAGATGAGCCCATGGCCGCCGCTATTGGCATAGGGTTGGATGTTCATGAACCCGTTGGAAATATGATTGTAGATATTGGAGGAGGAACTACAGAAATCGCTGTAATAGCCCTATCTGGAATTGTCTATGCTCAGTCTGTCAGATTAGGTGGTGATGAATTAAATGACGATATAATTAATTACTTTAGAAGAAATCATAATCTATTAATTGGGGAACGAACTGCAGAAAAAATTAAATGTGAAATAGGCTCCGCTGCTCCTCTTGATGAGGAACTTGAAATGATTACTAAAGGTCGTGATTTAGTGAATGGAGTTCCAAGAACTCGCCATATTACCTCGAAAGATGCTCGCGAAGCAATGGCAGAATCTGTAAACACTATTGTTGAATCTATTACAAAATCTTTGGAACAAACCCCTCCAGAACTTTCTGCTGATATTTTAGATAGAGGTATTATGCTAACCGGTGGAGGAGGCTTACTTAAAAACTTGGATAAACTTATTATGGAAACAACCGATCTTCCAGTACATATTGCAGAAGATCCGTTAACAGCTGTTGTACGTGGTACTGGAGCTATTTTAGAAAACCTCGATTATTATCGCCCAGTAATCGACTCATAAACCTTGCTAAATGCAGTTTAGAGTATTTAAAGTCGAAAATGCAAAAGATTATGTAATTACTGCTACAATCCTAGTTTTAGCAATTGCAATTTCTATTTCTCGAAATAATGATGGCTTAAATGTAATTCGACAGGCCTCAATTACAATTGTTAGCTTTTTAGAAGAGCCCCTCTCAAACATTAGAGTCTATCGCCAAGCATTAAAAAATAATAAATATTTACAGCAACAAAATATTCTACTTCAAGATGAACTAAGTAAGTTACGATCTATTGAAAAAGAAAATTATGAGTTAAGAAAGTTATTAAACTACAAAAATGAAAGTGAATTTACTTTAATTCCAGTACGTATTATAACCAAAAAAATTAATGGAATTAATAATACTTTTACGATAGATGCTGGTATTCTTGAAGGAATCAAAATTGGTATGCCTTTAGTAACATCAGATGGTTTAATTGGTAAAATCATACTAACAAGCGACTCTTATTCGCAAGTAATGCCTTACTACAATAGTCTTTTTCGTGTGAGTGCTAGAATTCAGGAAACTCGTTCAACTGGCATTGTAAGTTGGGAAGGGAAAAATCAAACAGAACTAGTTATGGAATTTGTTCCGAAAACTATTTCTATTGATTCTGGATTTATAATTGAAACAAGTGGTTTTGGAAATGATCTCCCAGGTGGAATTCCAATAGGTAGCGTTACAAAAACTTTAGAAGAAAAAGGTAAAGACACACAGCGTATCTATCTTTCTCCATTTAATTCTTTATCGGAAATATCAGAAGGTTTTGTAATAACATTTATACCAGACTCATCACTTTCACATCTAACTAATAAAGCTAACCAACTTTTCAATGAATAATGAATTAGTAAAAGATTTAGCTAATGGGTTTTTATTTATTATGCTAGATATTCTCTTTTTTCAGCATTTGTCGATTTTTGGGGCGTCGCTAGACCCTATTTTGTTCTACGTAATTTGGTTAGTTCAAAAATATAGTAGAACACAACTTTTAATTTTTACAGCTCTATTGGCTTTTTTACAAGATGCAATATTTGATCTTTGGGGACTTATGATTTTCTCAAAAACATTGACATTCTTTGTAGTATATAATTTCATCAAAAAAAGGGCTGAATCTCAGTTACTAATGTGGCAGATTTTCATACTTATTGTAATTGTTGCAATACTCCATAACCTAATACTATTTAGTTACGGTAATTTTTTTAACACCTATTCAATCGATTACTCTCCTTTTGTATTGATATTTGGTAATTCTATTTATACTGCATTAGTTGGAGTACTTATATACATCTTTAGGATTAAAAGTTGAATTCTTTGACTCCAAATAGAACAAAAACCTCCATAAGAGTTCTTCAAATAATAATATTTACTCTTACAGCAATAGTTTTTGGGCGAGTTTTTTTTCTGCAAATTATACAATTTGAAACATATTCAATCATAGGCGAAAAAAATTCTATTCGCCATAAGTATGTAAGCCCAGCAAGGGGATTGATATATGATCGTAATAGAGTTTTATTGGTCGATAATGAACCAATTTTTACCATCACAATTACTCCTGCAAATTTTAAAAAAGAAACTATTCCATTATTAGCAGAATTACTTGAAGTTGAAGACAGTATAATAACCCATCGTGTAAATGAAGCTCAAAAATATAGTTGGTACAGAACTTCACCTTTACTTAAAGATGTTAATTTTAATTCCTTTACTAACGTACAGGAAAATCTTTGGAGATTATCTGGAATAGGTCATGAAATTGGAAGTAAACGTAATTATCCTTCAAAAGTTAATGCCTCACATATTTTCGGATATTTACGTGAAGCTGACAAAAAAGAATATGAAGCATCTTCCGATCTCCGATTAGGAGATAAAATTGGAAAGAGTGGACTAGAATTAATATATGAAAACAACCTAAGAGGAAATCTTGGAATTGAGTTTCTAAAAGTGAATGCACTTGGACAATCGCTTGGAAATTTTGAAGGAGAACGTTCAGGTACAAATCCAATACAGGGTGATAATTTAATTACAACCATTGATGCTGAATTACAAGCTTTTGCGGAAGAACTTATGGTAGGAAAAACAGGTGCTATAGTTGCAATGGATCCTAATAATGGCGAAATCCTAGCACTTGTAAATTCTCCAAATTATACTGTTGATAAACTAGCTGGCCGAATAGACAGGGGTTATTGGGCAGACATTAATTCAGACTCTACTCGACCTCTTTTTAATAGAGCCATATCAAGTCGACAACCTCCTGGATCTACTTTTAAACCTTTAATGGGAATGATTGGATTACATTTAGGATATATTACGCCAGAAACAATTATTCCTAATAATGGAGGTTATCGTAGAGGTCGTCTTTACAAAGACATCGCACCTCTAGGGGATTATGATCTAGAAACTGCTATTGCATATTCAAGCAATACTTATTTTTACTCTCTAATGGATAAAATTGGATCCAATGGCCAACTCAATGATTGGCATCATCTAATAGAACAGATTGGTGTATCGAATGACAAGACTGTTGATTTACCTAGTGTAACCAAAGGAATTATACCAGATAGTACATATTTCAATCAAAGATTTGGTTTTCGAAAATGGGGAATTGGTGATCTAATAAACCTTGGAATTGGACAAGGTGTTTTATCATTTTCACCATTACAAATAGCTCAAATAACAAGCTCTATTGCAAACGGTGGGTATAGAATTAATCCACATATTGTACATTCCATTGAGAAGAGTGATGGATCAATTAGTGAAATCCCTATTTTATATGAGAAAATTGAATGGATAAAAGATGATTACCTAAATGTAGTTACCAAAGGTATGCGTCGTGTTGTCGAAGAAGGTAGTGCAAGAAATTGGGTTAAAAATGATATTATTGATATAGCAGGTAAAACAGGTACAGCACAAAATTCGCAAGGGTTTAGTCATGGTTGGTTTACTTCATTTAGCCCTATTGATAAACCAGAAATTGTTATAACTGTGTTTTTGGAAAATGCAGGTTTTGCATCAAGTTCGGCCGCACCTATCGCCACTTTACTTCATGAGAAATATTACACAGGAACAATTAGTAGAAGTAATATTTATGATTATGTTAAGAATTGGGTTCCTAAAGAGGATAATTCGCAAAGATTAGATAATGAATAATCCAAGAGACTTTAATTGGATAGTTATTTTCACGTGGTTACTATTAACTAGTATTGGACTATTTGCAATTTATAGCGCCACACAAGGGCCTGTTTCGGATTTCTTACCATCTTATATCCAAAATAATTTCTTTAAACAGCTTGGCTTTGTTATAGTATCTATAATTCTGATGATTATAATTCAATTTATTTCACCTAGAACTTTCATTCAATCAAGTTACTTTTTTTATGTGTTATGTATCATCCTTATGATTTTAACTCTTCTGGTTGGAAAAGAAATAAATGGAGCAAAAAGCTGGTTTAGTCTTGGTCCTTTTGGAATTCAAAGCAGCGAATTAATGAAAATTGCTACGATTATGGCAGTTGCTAATTATTTAACTAGCCGTCGTAATATCACTGTCGATAATATTAAATATGCATTCAATTCTGTTCTTATAATATTGATTCCAACGATTTTAGTTATACTCCAAAATGATTTCGGAACAGCTATCATTTTTTTAGCTTTAATACCTGTAATGTTATTTTGGTCTGGTCTTCCTTATGGAGTCTCTTTATATATGATTTCTCCAGCGATCATTCTATACTTGACGGTTATAAATTGGCAATTAGGTTTAGGTTCCGTTTTTTTACTAACAGGCTTAATTTTTGTTATTCAACGAAGAACATGGCTTACAATCGCTTCTTTTTTTACAGGGATTCTCACATCAATAGGAGTAAGATTTGCGCTAACAGAGGTTTTACAACCTCATCAGGTTTCTAGGATAATTGCATTTACAAATCCCTCTTATGATCCTACTGGTGCAGGTTGGAATGTAATTCAAGCAAAGACTGCAATTGGTTCTGGTGGTTTTAGTGGTAAAGGATTCCTACAGGGCACACAAATACAACTTAAATTTTTACCAGAATCGTATACTGATTTTATTTTTTGCGTAATTGGTGAAGAATTTGGTTTTATAGGTGCAGGATTGTTAGTACTCCTTTTTCTTTTTTTATTTATTAAACTTCTAAGTATCGCTAGAAACCATAAACATCCTTTTGCACAATTAGTTGTAGTAAGTGTAACTGCAGTTTATTTCATTCATTTTTTTATAAATATTGGTAGTGCTACTGCTTTATTACCAGTAATTGGAATTCCACTACCATTTATAAGTTATGGTGGAAGTGCATTTCTTAGTAATACATTGATGCTTGCAATAGCTCTAAACATGGATTTCCATAAACGAGAATTCAGTATATATCGCTAGATTTTATACTTTTTATCGGTTGCTAAATTAAAACTGCGTCGGTGATATTTTGTATATCCAAACCTAGCCAATGCTTGCTTATGTTTTTTTGTAGGGTAGCCTACATTTTGGTCCCAACCAAATTCTGGATATTCCATATGAAGTTCTTTCATCAAATTATCTCTGTATACCTTAGCAAGAATAGATGCAGCTCCTATACTCATACTTCTATCATCTCCTTTAACTATACAAGAAAATGGAATTAACGATGCAGTAAATTTATTCCCGTCGATTAATAAATAATCTGGATCTGCCCCAAAAGAATCAGAGCAATTTTTCATAGTTTCGATAGACGCCCATAAAATATTTATACGGTCAATGAGAGAAATTGAACCTTCTTTAACCGTCCAGAACAAAGCAAGTGATTTAATCTCTTCTGCCAATGATTCCCGTATATCCATTGACATCTTTTTACTATCCCTTATTTCCGGAATATTAACAGAGCTATCAAAAATCACACCTGCTGCAACAACCGGACCAGCCAAACATCCTCTACCCACTTCATCCAAACCCATTATTCTTTTATAGCCCTGACTCCATAATTGCTTTTCAAATGTTAAACGATCATAATTTTCTACACTCATTTTTATATATATAAAGTAATGTCTTACCTAAGGAACTGTTTTCATGTTATTAGAATTCAAGATTAAAATAATAGCTTATGGATTTTAGATATTTTGAATGGGATGAACGTTATAATCCACACAAAGGTAAATCTTCATTTGAAACATTATGGGATTTATTTCAACAATTATTAACTATTGCTAGCGGTGAAGTAAATCAAGCTCTAAAATGGTTGGCCGATTTAGATAAACAGTATAAAATAACAGATCAATTTGATGATGACTATGGTTTGGGAGACTTCATTGAGGAGATGATGAAGCGTGGTTATATTGAAAATAATGATGATAATACTCAAGTTGTAATTACAAAAAAAACCGAAAGAAGCCTACGAAAAAAATCTCTGGAGGATATTTTTAAATCACTTAATAAAGGTGGTTTTGGAGGACACAAAACTCAACATACGGGTCGTGGTATTGAGAGACAACCAGAAACAAGAAGGTGGAATAAAAATGATGACATCGGACAATTAGATACTGTAAAAACGATGCTCAATATGTTTCAACATTCCACTTTAGACCATTTAAATCTTCATGAGGACGACCTAGAGGTTTATGAATCCGATCATTATACCTCTGTAGCCACTGTTTTACTAATAGATCTTAGCCATTCAATGATTTTGTATGGAGAAGATCGTATTACACCAGCAAAAAAAGTAGCAATGGCATTATCTGAACTTATAATGAATAATTATGCTAAAGATTCTCTCGATATAGTCGCATTTGGTAATGAGGCTTGGCAAATATCTGTGGGAGATTTACCATATTTGAAAGTTGGCCCATATCATACCAATACAAAACAAGGGTTAGAGGTCGCCCGCCATATTCTGCAACGTAGAAAATATGCTAATAAACAAATCTTTATGATTACAGATGGAAAACCCTCTTGTATGTTTGAAGATGGAAAATTATATAAGAATAGTTTTGGGCTGGATCGTAAAATTGTAAATAAAGTACTTGATGAAGCAGTAAAATGCAGGAGAGATAAAATCACGATTACCACTTTTATGATAGCTAGCGATCCTTATCTACAGAGTTTTGTACGAGAAATGACAGAAGCTAACACAGGAAAAGCTTATTTCGCATCCCTTGACAATTTAGGTGGGTATATATTCGAGGATTACATTCGGAATCGACGTAAGAATGTCAAATAAAACCCCAAACATTGATTAATGTATGGGGTTTAAACCGCAATTAAATTAAAACATTCCAAGTTCTTCCATCACAGATTCTGTGATATTATTCTCAGCTGCATATTCCTCAGATACGTAAAGAATAACCAAATCTCCTGTTGAAGTTGTAGTATTCAATACATACGTCAGTTCCATTCTTTTTGCTACTACTGAAATAGCATTACCAATTTGCTCTAACAATGGACCAACCAATTCTTGTCGTTTTTGTTCTAATTCTGTTTCAGCAGATTGCTGTGCTTGTAGAAATTCATTTTGAAGTCTACCAAGACGTTCTTCTTCAGCAGCTTGTGCCTCAGCAGATATCACACCAATTTTTTGTTGGTAAGTAGTTACTTCAGCTTGAAATGCTTCTTCTTTTGCAAGAAGTTCTTGCTGTTTACGAAGTGCAAAGTTTTGAATTCTTTGTTGAACTGCTTTCATTTCTGGCATATTTTGTAAAATTGCCTGTGGATTTACATATCCAATTTTTACCTCTTCTGTTGTTTGAGCATTGATTTCTTGTGGTTCTCCAATACCTATAACAAACAAAAATACTAGGAGGATTAATTTTAATTTCATCATTACTAGATAATTAAATGATTTGATTTTATTCTGATTTAAGTTCTGCTATGACCATATCTGTGATATTTAATCGTTCTTCACTTGCATAAAAAACGATTGCATCACCATAAGATGTACCTTCATTAAGTACTAGATCAATATTCATATTCGTTGCAATTTTTTTGATAGCCACATCCATCTCTTCCATCACAGGAGCAAGTAACTGGGCTCGTCGCTGTCTTACTTCATTTAGATACGAATTTCTTTCTTGCTCCAATTCTTGATTTTTTTGAAGCAATTCTTCCTCTTTAACCTTTTGTTCAGCTGGACTAAGAGTTAATCTAATGGCATCATAATCTGAAATTGCCTGTTGTAATTGACCTGCTTTTGCAAGTATTTCTTGATCTCTTTGATTAACAAGTGCCTCAATTTGCTGTTCAATTGACGCTACTTCATCTAGTTCAAAAAGTACAGCATTAGGATTCATATATGCGATTTTAACTTGAGCTTTAAGCCCAACTGAAATTACACTCAGAATACATATGGATAGTAAAATTTTCTTCATAAGTTTTAATTTAGGGTAATATAAAGTTTGTTTAGGTAAAGTTATTCATCAATATCGATTCCTAATTCTATCAATATTGCATCATTTAAATTCCATTCACTTCTCGCATACACTAAATAAATATCGCCAGATCGATCAAAAACGTAATCGAATCCTTGTTTTTTAGCTACTTCACTTACAGCTGTAAAGATTTGTCGCATGATGGGTTCAAGTAATTCATTTTGATTCTGAATATATTCACCATCTGGACCAAATTTATTGTTTAAAAATGTATCTCTTTGAGATTTTTTTTGCCTGATTTCTAATTTTTTTTCTTCTCTTATATCATCAGTATATAATATTTCTTTTGCTGCATAGTCTTCTTCTAATTCCTCTATTTCAGAATCCATTTCAAACAACTCTTGTTTCCAACTGTCACTTAGTAATTGTAAGCGTTGTTCTATCCCTGAATATTCAGGAATATTAGATAAAATAAAATCTGATTCGAAATATCCGAATTTTTGGTTTTGAGCCTCTACATCTACGATTGTTAATATCGCTAATAAGAAGAATATGATTTTTAAAAAATTGAACCTCATTAGAATGGTGTTCCTATGTTAAATAGAAATTCCCATTTACCAGGCAGTAATGTATCACGAGGTGTTTCACCTGCTACCCCATCCAATCGGTAACCATAACTTAGATCAACTAGTCCTAATACTGGTAAAAAGATTCGTGTTCCAAAGCCTATTGAACGTTTTAAATTGAAAGGATCAAAAGAACTAAAATTTTGATACGAGTTTGCTGCGTCAACAAACATGTACGGAATTAATTGTAATTGTTCTGTACTTACTGCAGGATAACGTAATTCCATGGAATATTTAGAATACAGTCGTCCACCAACTTTTTCACCATCAACAACAGGAGCAATACTTTGGCTTAAACCACCAGGATAGCCACGGAGATCAATGTTATCATAAAGGAAACTCTGACGTTGCTGTAATTGTGTACCACCAATTAAAAAACGTTGGAAATTACTACGATTATTTTTTGTAAGATATCCAATAAATCCATAATCAGCATGGCTAGTTAAAACTAATTTACCAGCAATTGGTATGTGGTGCTGAAATTCAGATTTTATTTTATAAAATTCAGAAAATCCTTTAATTGGTGGTGCAACTTCAAGCGATAAAGTAAGTTTTGAACCTGAGTTTGGTGAAATGAAGTTATCCAATGAATTCCGCTCCAATACTTGACGTATAGAGATCAAACTCGAGGTACCTTCTGCTAAGAAAGAAGTGGCGCCTACTACATCATATAACTGGTAACTTAAAACGGTTCTAGTTGAGAAAAAATCGTCTGGCCACCGTAATCTCTTCCCAAGGCTTACACTGGTTGAAAATAATTTATTTCGCTCATCTGAATTACTATAACTTATTAGATTATAAGACAGATTTACTCCAAAGGATGTTGGTTTACCATTGAGCCAAGGTTCAACAAAACCAAAACTATAACTTTGATAACCGGTTCCAGTTACCTGTACCCCTAAAGATAATGTTTGTCCATCACCAGATGGGAAAGGATTAAAATCACCCTCGAGAGCTCTCTTCAACGAAAAATTATTGAAGTTCAACCTAGCTGAAATTATAGCTCCAATATAACGACCACCATATCCACCAGAAAACTCAAAATTACTGGTGCTTTGCGATTCATCAAGATCAAAAGAAATGTCTACTGTTTTGTCTTGAGGATTAGGCACAAAATCTGGGTTTATATTTTCTGGATTAAAATATCCTAGAGTACTTAATTCGCGAACACTTCTAACTATAGCATCGCGGCTGTATGTATTACCAGGTATGGTTCGTAAAGTACGCCGAACGACATCATCATGCGTTTGCGAGTTACCTGTAAATGAAACTTCTCCAATTGTTGCTACTTCATCTTCATAAATATCAAAATGTATATCTAAAGAATCTTCCCCAATCTTGGTTAGAGTTGGTATCGCATTAAAAAATAAATATCCAATATTCTGATATAAACTATTTATATCTGTTGAGGTTCGGTTAAAATTAACATTTTCATCATATTTTGATTGGTTGAAGACATCACCCTTTTCAAAGCCTAATGAATTTGTTAATTGATCATCGGTGTATACGCTATTTCCATCCCAAGTAATATCTCTTACAATGTATTGTGGTCCTTCCTCAATATTTACTTGAACTTTTAAACCTTCTTTATCTTTACCGTATTTATAAACCCAAACAGAATCGGAAGTAATACGTGCATCTATGTATCCATTTTTTCGATATAGATCTAACAGTTTTCCTTTACCTTCATTGAAATCTTCTTTTTTAAAGGTTTTCTTTCCAAAAATTTTCCACCTAGCGTCTTCTTTAAGTGGTTTTATATTTTTAAGCATCTCTCTATTCGAAAAAGCATTCACACCATCAAAAATAATATCTTTAACTTCTAATCTTTTGCCTTTCGAAATATCTAGAATCAAAATCGATCTATTCTCTGTTTCTGAAGGTTCAACTCTTGTTTCAATTTCAGTGAACCAAAATCCCTTTTCGCGAAAAAAACGATTGATAGTGGCTTTAGTTTGCTCAATATTGGCTTCTGTAATTGCTGTACCAGGAATTAAATCGATTTCGTCCTTTAAATCTCGGCGTTCAGATCGTTTTATACCTTCAACTTTATATTCAAGTAATCGAGGCTGCTCTTGTACCTTAATAAGGAGAGAAACCCCAGTTAGTGTTTTTTCCGTGATGAATATTTTAACATCTGAAAATAAACCTACTCTATATAATCTTTTTATGGCATCAGGTATTTCTTCTCCAGGAAAGGTTATTTTAGTTCCTGCAATGAGTGAGGCTGCATTAATTATGAATTGCGTTCTTGTATTTTCGTTTCCTTCTACACTTACATTATCAATAGTATATTCTGATGGAAATTCAAGTGTAGGATCAGTTATTTGGAATTCTTGTGCATGAGAAGAAAAAATCACACCTGAAAAAACAAATATATAAATGGATAAGAAAAGGACTTTTTTTATGTATGTTGTCAAACTGAATACTTGCTGTTGATGATTTTTATTTATTTCAATGTAAACGGGAGTTTGTAGACTTTTCGTCTTTACCAATTTGCAATTTTCCAAATCTTCTGTCCCGCTTCTGGTATGACTTGATTGCTTTATACAATTCATTCCTTCTAAAATCTGGCCAGTATTGTTCTGTTATATATAATTCAGAATATGCCAATTGCCATAGTAAGAAATTACTGATACGGTATTCCCCACTTGTTCTTATGATAAGATCTGGATCTGGCACATCTGCTGTTGATAAATGATCTGATATCATTTGGTCATTTATCAAATCCGGATCTAATCGGCCATTATGTACATGATGAGCAATTTTTTTTACTGCTTCGGTAATATCCCAACGCCCTGAGTAACTAAGTGCAAGGCAAAGCTGCAATCTTGTATTAGCATGGGTTAGATCAATTGCTTCTTTTAGTTCATCTTGACAATCGATTGGAAATCGATCCATTTGACCAATAGTAACTAAACGAATATTGTTTTCATGTAGATTATCCGCTTCTTTACGAAGTGAAGAAACCAGTAACCTCATAAGTCCTCTAACCTCAGCCGAAGGTCTCCCCCAATTTTCAGTTGAGAATGCATATAACGTTAAATATTGTACACCAAGCTGAGCACACGCTTCGGTAATATCTCTTACTGAATCTACACCTACTTTATGACCATGTAGCCTAATACTGCCTTTACTCTTAGCCCACCTACCATTCCCATCCATAATAATGGCAATATGTTCAGGTATTTCTCCATCGGAACAAAGCAAATGCTGTTTTGCTTTGTCCTCATCGGTTTGGATTTTTTTTGTGAGAGTAAGTTCTTTCAAGCTCTGATTAATGACTTGTTCCAAGCCCTCAAAATTAGAGGATTATAAGTGCTAAATCAAGCTAATTGATCAAGATTAGCATCCATTTTTACACCAATATCTATCATCTCTAATAAAGCTAGAGCTGCTTCACCACCTTTATTTCCTTTTGCACCAGCTCTATCTATTGCTTGCTTAACATCATCGGTCGTTAATACCCCAAAAGCTACTGGCTTTTGATATTTTAGATTGAGTTCTATAACTCCTTTTGTTACGGCATCACATACGTATTCAAAATGCGGTGTACCACCTCTTATAACTACACCAAGGGCTATTACTCCATCAACATCAGTTTTATTGAGCAAATAATCTGCTGTTAGTGGTATCTCAAAAGATCCAGGACATTTTATAACTGTAATATCTTCTTCGGTTACCCCATTTCCTTTAAGAGCTGCTAAAGCTCCCTCTAACATTTGTTCAGTAATATTTGAATTCCATTTTGATACTACAATACCAATCTTAATATTTTTTTGGCTCGTTTTTCCTTCTAAAAGTTTATAAGGCATTTCACTTAAGTTTAACCATTGTTTTTCTTTGCTCTGTCATTCGTCTCATTTTTGAAATATGCTTCATTGCAATAGCAACTACTCCAATATGCACATTTGCTCGCTCCATACTTCCATGATAGTCACTTCCTCCCGTCATTAATAATGAGTTTGAGACAGTTAGTTCTGTAAATTTTTTTTGAAGTGTAAAATTATGACTTGGGTGAATACATTCAATGCCATCTATACCAGCAGAAATGAAATTATGGATTTCTTCATCGTTGAATAATTTCCCAGGATGGGCTAAAATAGAAGCACCACCCGCAGCCTTTATTACATTAATGACTTTTTCAAAGCTAGGATAAGTGTGTTTTATCTCTCCTAATCTTTCAGTACTTAAATACTTAGAAAATGCTTCAAAAAAATTCCCTACATACCCTTTTTGGATAAGAATTTGCGCAACATGGGGTCGGCCAATATTAGCTCCATTTGCTTCAGCTCTAACTTCGTCATAATCAATTTCTAGGCCCATACTTTTGAGTGTTTGAATAATTCCTTTGATTCGTTCTCTTCTTCCCACTCTTTGCGACAACAATAGTTTGCTGAAATGCTCTGAATTAGAATCAAAGTAGTAGCCCAATATATGTACTTCCTTTTCATCCATCGAAGCAGTTAATTCTACACCTGGTATAAGTTCAATTTCATGTTCTTTCGCATACTCTTTTGCTTGAATGTAGCCTTCAATAGTATCATGATCTGTTATGGAAAAAGCGCTCAATTTTGAATTTATAGCAATGTCTACAACTTGTAGCGGTTCGAGTCTACCATCAGAGCATGTAGTATGAATATGAAGATCGGCTTTCGATAACATTAGTTATTACCACTAAGAATTTCTTCCACTCTAGAGGATTCTGATAATACACTTAAAGCTTGATTGAGTTGATGATCAAATTGAAAAGCTGATTTAGTACGCTCTGTTTCCCCTTTGTACCTATAAATTAATTCTAGGTATAACATCTTTTCTATAATCGCTTTATGTGTGTTAAACATTACACTTTTTTCTTCTTCGATCGATTTTCTAAGTGCCGCAATGTGTAAACTGGCAGACTCAATGTCATCAAGTTTTTCTGCGATTTCATCTAATAAAAATTCAGATTCTAATTCTAAATCAAAATCGCTGTTTTTCAAAAACTCAATAAATGCCTGGTAAATATTATCAGGGAGATCATTATGATTAAAATCTGGATTTGTTGATTCAAATTGAGTAGCAAAATCAAATATCGAGTTTTGCTGTAACAGTGCCATCTCTATGATTGATGGCACAGAGCTAAGTATTTCAATATCAGGTTCTATCCCTCTACCCTCTTTCACTGGTCTACCATTTCTTGTTCGAAATATACGATTAGCTAAATCTTCTCTATTTATAGTTGCATTGTCTGCCGTATGTGTGTAAGCGACAGATTGAATACTTCTACCGCTTGGGGTATAATAACGAGATATTGTAATTTTTAAGGATGTGTTATAGGGCATTGGCTTAACAATTTGTACCAATCCTTTCCCAAAACTTCTTTCCCCTAAAATTACAGCACGATCTAAATCCTGTAAAGCACCTGCTACCACCTCTGAAGCACTTGCACTACCTTCATTCATTAGAATGATTACTGGTTTTTCAAAAAATATAGGCTCTTGGGTCTCATAGCTTTGATTATATTCTGCTATTCTACCTCTAGTTTCAACAACAGATATTCCAGGTTCAATAAATTTATCTATAATTGAAACAGCTTCTCCAAGAATCCCACCAGGATTATCACGTAAATCTAGAATGAGTCCTTCTAATTCTTGTTCGAATTGTAGCTCAGATATGGCTGATCTTATTTCATCTCCTGCATTCATTCCAAATTGTGAAAGCCGTATAATTCCAAATTCTGAATTTGCTCCTAAATGACCAGAATAAGTAACATTTTTTATTTCAATTGTTTCTCTTGTTATTTCAAATTTAATGGGTGTTTCAATACCATAACGGATTATTTTTAGTGATACGTTAGATCCTATTTCCCCAATTGTTAAATTTTGAACTTCTTCTGGTTGCAACCCTTCCGTGGGAACTCCATCAATTTCTAAAATAATATCACCAGCTCGAATACCTATCAGATCGGCAGGGCCACCCTCCACTGGAGCTATAACTACAACCTGGTCGTCCTTATAACCTGCATCAATTCCTATACCTGCATAATTTCCTCTTGAAAAAATTTCAGCTTCTTCATTTTGAGCTTCATCATAATATACTGTGTAAGGGTCTAATGTCTCTAACATTGCATTTAAACCGTTTTTCATTACAATACTAGGATCAACTTGATCAACATATTCTAAAGCAATGTTCTCATATGTCTCACTGAAAATGGTAAAATTCTTTTTTATCAAGAAGTATATGTCGGTCGGCTGAAACGCAGAAGAAATTATTCCAAGAACAATTATTGTAGTCAGTATTTTAGTCTTGTGCGACCATTTTTTCATAGTATTCTACTTAATTCTTAGTACTTGACCTACATAAATTCTAGATCCAGAAATATTATTCAACCTTCTTAGATTTGAAATCGATACGCCATGAGTTTCAGCAATTTCTCCTAATGTATCGTTTCTTTTTACTGTATATGTTGTAGAATTATTCGATTGATTTCTTGTGTCTGTAGAAGCAAATATATTGTTTCCATTTTTTTGCCTATTCTCAATTTCTTGTTTCTCCCTAAAAGATTTAGTATTTATTTGGGCATAAAATGTTTTCCTACTATTTGGAACATAGACTTTCAGATTTTGACCAACACGGATGGTATTTCCTATCCCATTCCATGTTCTAATTTGCCATGCTCTAACATCAAACCATTCTGCGATATGGCCAATGGTGTCCCCAGTTTTAACTTTATAAGTAATTGGTGTACTGTTGGCTGGGATATTAACTGTTGTATTTCTAGCTTTTGATGTTGTGACACCATTTCTTTGGTTTGAGGGTCGATTTGAACTTAACTGAGCTGAACTACCTGCAGGTAATGGAACCGCTAAAACCTGACCTGGAAAAATAGTTGTAGATAGGTTTTCATTACTAGCAAAAATACCACTAACCGTTGTACCATACTTTCTTGCAATCAAACCAATGGATTCCCCGCTCCTTACAGTATGCATAGTGATGCTTTGGTTAGAAGATTCCTTCGGAAGATCTTTATAAGCAACTAAAAAATCCTGTTTCTTACCAGCCGGTATTTTTAAGGTATACTTATTACCGGGAGGTGTTGCCCATCTTAATAATTCTGGATTATAAGCTTTTAGTTCATCTGTTGAAATACCTATTGAGCTAGCTAAAATATCCAATGGCATTAAACCATCTACTTCAACCATGTCATAGCTGTATGGTTTTTTGCCATAGTTTTTTTGAAATCCGAATTCCTCTGGATTCATATTAATAAGTGTGGTAGCTATAAAACCTGGCACATAACCTCGCGTTTCTCTTGGTAAATATGGATAAGCAACCCAATAGTCTTTAGTACCTCCAGCGCGCCTAATCGCTCGATTTAATCCTCTTGGACTAATGTTATAATTCGCTATTGCAAGATGCCAATCACCCCAAATATTATGTAAATCTTTAAGATGACGTGCTGCTGCTCTTGTCGCTTTTTCAGGATCACGACGTTCATCAACCCACCAATTCACCTCTAAACCATACACACGCCCTGTGGCTTGTATAAATTGCCACATACCTACCGCAGATGCCCAACTTCTTGCTGTAGGATTTAATCCGCTCTCGATATATGCAAGATAAACCAACTCTGGAGGAACTCCTTCCTCAGCAAAAATCTTATCCATCATAGGTCTATAAATCTCGGCTCTCTCTCTCCAAGTTTCCATAACTTCAGGCCGTCGTAGTGTATAATAAACTAAATGGCGATTGACTTGTGAATTTTGGATTAATGGTACTTGAGTTTTTTGGATATTTGCATCTTTTGGGAATTCAAAATCTTCAGAGATACTTATTTCATCATCAAGAAATTCTTGTTGGATTGTAAATATTTCACCTTCAGGTTCATTTTCGTTTTCTGTAATTCCATAAAAATTTCGGTATTCACCTACAACAATTCGTGATAACTCCGCAAAACGACGATCAGTTCGTATTTCAGGATAATCGTCTAATAATTGCTGTGAAGCTTGGATTGCATCGTTAATGTGCTTTTCAGCTTTAATTGGATTTTCTGTTACTTGCGCCTCAAGTGAGAGAATATGAATATGATAAATATCGGAAACTCTTCGTATTACATCTTTCTGGAAATTATCTAGATCTACTAATGCTGGCTGGGATTTATTATCGTGCAATGTTGGTTTTTTTTCCATTGGATTTTCATACGGCAATAGACGTTTAGGCATAATTACTTTAGGTACTGATGTCGTATCCTGCGCAATTATTCCAGCAGAAAAAAATGAGAATGTGAGAAAAATGAAAAATGTCTTCTTAACCATAGGGGTCTGTAAATTGTGTGTAATAATGTACTAAATCTATCTTATAATAGAAGTATTGTAAATTTGTGGGTAAAAACTGGGTGATACTTTCGTAATGCTTAACATTCTTTTGTTTTTGAATATTCACTTAAAAGTACCTTTTCTAAGCCCGTCCATCGTTGAACTATAGGCCATCTTCTGCCTGAACCAAATGCTTTAGCTGAAACTTTTAGTCCAGGTGCTGATTGAAATCTTTTATGCTCATTGATATCTACCAATCGAAGGATCTTATGAACTAAGGTTTCATCGAAACCACGAGCAACGATTTCCTCAATTGATGATTGATCTTCTAGATAATATTGCAAGATAGTATCTAAAGTTCCATAATCTGGTAAAGAATCTGAATCTTTTTGGTCTGGTCGTAATTCTGCGCTAGGCTCTTTAGTTATAATCGAATTTGGAATAATCTCCTTTTGATAGTATTCTTCATTTAACCAGCGGCACATATCGTATACTTCGGTTTTATAAAGATCGGAAATAACTCCAAGTCCGCCAGCCATATCTCCATATAGGGTACAGTAACCTACAGCCGTTTCCGACTTGTTACCTGTATTAAGTAACATGTGGCCGAACTTATTGGATATTGCCATTAAAATATCGCCTCGTGATCGACTTTGTAAATTCTCTTCTGCCACATTTTCAACAGTTCCATCAAATAGTGGAACTAATTGATCCAAATAGGCATCATAAATTGGATTTATAGGGATCTCAATTAATTTAATACCGAGATTTTTCGCTAAGATTTTTGAATCAATAACACTTCCTTTGCTCGAATATTGAGAAGGCATGGTAACTGCTAGAACATTATCTGCTCCTACCGCTTCTTTAGCTATGGTACAAACTAATGCTGAATCAATGCCTCCGCTCAAACCTAAAATAACATTATTTCCGAGTTTAGATTTCTTCAAATAATCCTTAACACCAAGCACTAATGCACTAAACATTGTCTGGATTTTATTTGGAGCCACACGTTCACAATCTGCATACCTACCAGCTTCTAACTTTTGTGTCTTGGCGTTGTACTCTACATCAACATATGTAGATTTAAAACGCTGGCCTCTGGTTACAATGTATCCGTCTGGGGCGAGTGCTAAGGAATCGCCGTCAAATATGAGTTCTGTATTTGCACCTACTTGATTTACATAAAAAAGAGGGAGTTGTAGCTCTCGTGCATGTTTCTGAAGCATACCAACTCGAGATACAGGTTTATTTTTGGAATATGGGGAAGCCGAAATATTAATTATAGCCCTTGCCCCTTTCTTTTCTAGAATCTCTGCAGGATTATCTTTATAAGTATGGTACTGAATCTCATTATCATTAAACCATATATCTTCACATATTGTAATTCCAAAAGGGATGTTGTTTAGCACTACTGGTTCAAAATGTGACACTGCTTCAAAATATCTTAGATCATCAAATACATCATATGTGGGAAGTAACGCTTTATGAACTCTAGCAATTTCTTGTTGATTTTTTGCAACAATAGCAGAGTTAAAGCATGTTCTACCAACACCAGATTTATTTTCTGTAATAGACCCAAAAATCACAGTAGTTGATCTCGTTGATTGTATAATCTCTTCATTTACTTGATAGCATAATTCACGAAAAATGTCCCTCTCAATAAGATCCATTGGTGGGTATCCACAAACAACTAATTCAGAGAGAATTAGGATATCAATTTTTGCTTTTTCCGCTTTTTTAATGGCATTTATAATAAGCTGTTTATTGCCCATCAAATCCCCAATAATGGGATTCAACTGCTCAAGACGAATTATAACTTCATTTACTCTCATTCTTAAAAATACAAAGAATTTATGTGCTTTAACGATACGTTATAATGTTATTTACTTTACAAGTAACATTTTTTTAGTAATCACACCCTGTTGAGATTGCAGTCTATAAAAATATAATCCAGAAGATAGTTCACCTGCATCAAACGAAACTTTATGATGCCCTGCTACTTTCTCTTCATTAACTAAAACTGAAACTTCTCTACCTAAAGCATCATAAATAGACAAATATATCCATCCACTTTCACTCAATTGATAGCCGATCTCAGTTGATGGATTAAATGGATTAGGATAGTTTTGTTCTAGACTAAATTCACGTGGAGAATCAATGTCTTCTAATTGGTTAGATACATCATTGCCCCATAAAAAACGAACCCATACAGGAAAATGGTCCGATGTAGTACTTAAATAACTTCCGATATAATTAGTATTTTCAACTCTTTCAGTTCCTTCAAAATATACATCCTTTAATTCCGATGTAAATACAATATGATCAATCATCGAAGAACTTGAAAAAGAAGTATATCCAGATTCTTCAAGTGATTTTGTTACAATAGTATATTCAGCATCATCATCAAAATTTTTATAGGGCGATTCATTATTACCAACTGTCGATTGAGATATCTCATCATTAAAATCCCCAAGAAATATCACATTGTCATCCGCATGATTACTATCGAGGAAATTTTTCATCTGTTCAGATGCATTTATTCTTTGAATATAATCAGCTTGCTCCGAAAATGCTTTTGCATGAATGTTAAACATATTAATTTCGCGCACTTCATCATTAACTGTTGCATTGAATTGAAAATAAAAAGGATATCTTCCATTTGCCCAATCAGATTGATTCATTCCAGTAGTTATCAGTCGAGAATTTCGACGTTGAATGGTAGTTGTTTTGTATAAGTAGGCTGTATTTTGCGTCTGCGAATAATCAGCAAACAAACCATTATAATCGGTTAAATCATTTACTAAGTTATTAAATAAATTTTCATTAGATATTTCTTGCAGCGCGTATACATCTGCATCAATAGTTGTGATTACTGTTTTCACATTTTCAAACTGTAAAGAATCATCCTCTGGATTATTTGATGCACTTCCAAACCACTCTATATTCCAAGTAACAACATCAAAGGTTTCGTCTTTAGAAACGTCCTCTCCTGGGATTACATTAACTTCTGCGTCGATATCTTCTAAATCTCTTGGTGTTAGTTGATATGTTCCTCTAAAATTGCCTACAACACCTACTATGGTTGTTACGCCATTTGGCGCGGTAGAACCTACAATATCAGTGAACGAACTAATTCGCATCACACCACTTCCAGTAGCATCAGTAATATCATAATTAGTATTTCCCTGCAATGCCCCTGTATGACCAATCTCAACTTGCATTGATACTAATTGGCCCTCAAAATTTCCTGTATTCAGTTGCGAAGCTGTTATTAAAATTGGATTAACTGATTCATTATTGTTAGGCTTAAATTCAAACTGTGGGGAGTCTCCTACAATTTGTTTCAATTCATTAAATGAACCAAGCTCTCCTGTTATATATATTGAATCACCGCGATTTATATTAGAAAAAAATGTAGCAGTTTCGTCACGCATGGGGGAATAAAACCATGCAATACCTGCTGTTTCGTCTTGAAAATACATGGGACCAGCGAATTCATCTGCTACTGTAACAATACCCGCAATATTTACAATGGTTCCTTCCGGTAAATCTCTTGCATCTGCGATTGGAATATAATCAGTAGAAGAGATTCCTTCACCTTCAAGACTTAGTATAAATGGCGAATCATCTGCATCATTACTCAAAATCTGAAAGCCATTTTGTACTGTAAACTGTCCAGGGCTTTCAGGACTAAAAGTGACAATTACTGTTGATATTTGATTAAAAATGAGTTCGGAATCAACAAGATTAGAAACACTGAAAGCTTCACCTGATACTGAAAGTTCAGAAATAAATAATGTATCATTTCCTAGATTTTTTATTTCAATTTCTATTTCGCTTGAGTTATCCACCATAGTTGATTCAAAAGAGAGCACACCGTTATTAGCGAGTTCAAGACCGTTCGCAAAAACCTGAATTGTGGGCTCATCAATATTTGACGCTGTAGCTTCTATAGTTTGATTACCATTAACACTTCCTTTGGTATTCGTTCCTACATTGGCCCACTGAAAATCACTATAGCCGGTTCCTGTACCACCTAAAGCAATTGAACTACCTGCCTCTGCTCCAGATTGCTCTACACCGATATCAGTGCTTGTTACACCTTGTGCGGGGCCATTAGATGCTGTAAATGTGCCCTCATAAGATAGAAACTGTACCAAGTTTCCATTAACATCTAAACTTAATCCATCTGGAGATCCATTCTGAATTCCATTAGAAGGCAAATCTAGATAATAAACGGTAATACTTCCTTCTGTATCTCCTTTGATAAAATCAGAAAATGTATACGATCCATAAGACCCCAGAGATCCACTCGGACTACCATTATACAGGGTGATACCAATTCCATCTAAACCATTAAAATTAGCTTGAACAACAATTTCAATAAATTCTCCGGCATCTGAACCAATATTATCGTAATGAATTTCATTAATCCATAGATCTGTGTTGGACTGAGCAAAAAGTGCCTGCTGAATAATTACAAAAGTAACTAAAGAAAATAGAAATCGAGAAATGGTTAGCATAAAGAGATACAATATTATATTATCTCAAAGATACCCTTTTATTTCATCGCTATCATATAGTATCTGCCTATTTTAAATTTTAATTTGGGATTATGTAAGTTACTTTTTGCATTTGATTTACTAGATTTGTTCCCTTAATTAACAGTATATAGTTATGCGAATTCTTCATTCATTTTTCATTTCATTGTTCATTTATTGTTATGCTACTGCACAAACTGATACAGATATCTATCTGTTTGATCTAACTCATACTGATGATGGTTGGTCGCTAACTAATCCTATTAACATTTCAAATGATGAAGGGTATGATAATCAACCTTCTTTCTCACCAGATGGATATACACTTTATTATTCATCACATAGAAATGGTGAAACCGATTTAGTTGCTTACAATACTACTACTGGATCCCAATCATGGCTAACAAATACATCTTCTAGAAGTGAATACTCTCCCACTATAACCCCAGATAGTTCCTTCCTTTCTTTTATTTCTTTAACCAATGAAGGCATTCAAGAATTTCGAAAAATAGATTTAGGTACCGGGAAAGAAACCCTAATTGAGAGCGACCCTATTATTGGATATTTCGTTTGGATTAACACCCAATCTTACTTGTGTTTTGTTTTACCAACCAATGAACAACCAGCAACCCTGCAAATTCATCACATCACGACTGGTGAAAAAATAATTTTAGGGGAACGACCAGGTAGATCTTTTCACCAAATACCTTCTTCAAATGCAGTAAGTTATATTCAAAATATACAGGATGAAGCTTCTATATTTTCTTATCATTTAGAAACTGATAATCCAGAGTTAATAGGATCAACACTTGAAAATTCACAGGATATGGCATGGCTACCTACTGGAGAAATTATAATGGGGAAAGGCTCTGAATTATTTATTAATAAAGGAAATGACTGGTATAGTATAGGTAATTTTGAAAGTTATTCTATTTATCAAATAACTCGTATAGCAATAAATTCTACTGGTACAAAAATTGCCCTTGTAGCGGAAGAATAAAAAAGGCTGGATATAGTCCCAGCCTTTCTCTCACTAACCTAAGATTGAAATGCTCATCTCAATCCATTCGGTAAACCTTTACAAATTCTACTCACAGCATCATGGCTATGAAGACTTTCTAAGTGTGTACACCGAACAACGAAATCTCTAATACTATTGTAACTGTCTAATTCCTCGTAGAGTAGTCTAGCTGCATCCTCAACAAATTTTTGGTATGCTCCATTTAGTTCTGCAAATGCTTGCTCATCCTCTCTTTTAACCATTACTTGTGTTTCTGTTTTCAAAGCTTCCCTACAAACTTGAACTAAATCTTCAACAAAAAATTCATCTCTTAATGCCACCGTTACTTCCGCCTCAGACCGTTGGCTATGTGGAATAGAAGCTATGTCGCGAGTGTTTCGAGCATGCTCCGCTAATTCGTAGGAACAAGGGCAAGCACTGCTATATATGAATTTCATATGCATGTGTTTATGAAAACGATCATAGCTATCTAAATGTCCTTCAAATGAAACTTCATAGTATTGATATCCTTCCATTCCGGATCTCAAACTTTCCATAATCATTGGATATGAAAATGACAATCGAAGAAAAGATTCTTGAGATTCCAACTCATTCTTATAAGCTTTTAAAACCTTTTCTAGTAGATCTAAAGAAAAAACTTCATCTTTAAATTTATAGAAAGTGCGCATTATTCTGCTCATATTAATGCCTTTTTTATCTGCATCTAAGCTTACATATCCATCTACAGATGTTTCTAAGAGTATAGGCTTACCATCTCTTGTTTTAATAAGTAAAGGTAATTTAAAATTCGAAATCCCTACTTGTTGTATTGGCACATTGGCCCCTTCGATTAATGAAGATGGCCCATTTTGTAAATCTGGTAACGTCTCTTTGTATTCTGGAGTAACCGAAAATGTTGGATCATAAAATTTGCGAACTTTGCTAGAAATCATAACTCTTGATATAGTAGTATTTAAATGTGTAACTGTTTAAAGGGACAATATTCAGCTATGTTTCGTTCGGTTTCAAATAGTTTCACTGAGTATAACTTACAACCATCTGCAGCGATAGATTCTACTGCTTCTTTCAATTCATCATAGAAAGCAACTACCAAATTTTCAGACGTTGGAAGTATCCCTTTTAAAAAAGGAACATCCATATTTAGGTTGCGATGATCACACGGTTCCAAAATTCTTTCTTCCATTATTTCTTTCAGTTTTCCCAAATCTATGACATATCCATTTTCTTTATTTGGGACGCCAGCAACTGTTACCTCGATAATATAATTATGACCATGCCAGTTTGGATAATTACATTTACCAAATGTTTGAGCATTCCAATCATCACTTTTAGAAGGATTATGTAATCGATGTGCAGCGTTAAAATGTGCTTTGCGGGTTACAAATACCAATATTAACTCCTTTTATTTATTGGTTATAACTTCTTTACCCACAAATGAATTCCAAAAAAAAGTGGAGCCCCAGTTCCCTAGAGCTCCCCTTGTGATCAGCACACCTCACAATATTGTGAGACGTTTATTTCAAAATTTGGGCTTACTTTATCAAAGTCATCCTTTTAGTGATTGACGTATTTGCACCTATTAATTGATAGATATATACACCTGATGAGAGGCCAGATGCATCGAAACTAATAGTCTGTTGCCCTGCACTCACACGTTGGTTGTTTAGAAGAGTAGCTACTTCACGACCTAACATATCATACACCTTCAATGTAATATTTTGAGCTGTTGGAAGCGCAAAATTAATATTTGTTGACGGGTTGAATGGATTTGGATAGTTCTGATCTAGTTGAATTGAAATAGGTGCTTCAAATACATCATCATTGATTGGACTAATAACACCACCATCACTTAAATAGCCATGTTCTGCCAAAGCTGTCCAGCCATCAATCCATAAACTTGCTCCAAATGCACCTGCATAGCTAGTCGAAGTAAACCAAGCATCACCACTCATATTTTTAAGTGCCATTTTGTATGCCATACCATTCAAGTTTGGTCTAGGGTCTAAAGACATACCATCATCTGCACGGTCAATTCCATTTAGTTCAGGATCACCAACTGCATTACCATTAGCTGCATCACTTAAATAATCGCGAGTATGCTGCTGATCATCACCACCAGCGAATTCAGCAATCGTATTTCCTGCACCAAAGCCCCACCATAGGTTGTTCTCTAGTTTAAGATCTCCCTCCGCTAGTCGAGTTTTTGAATCAAACTCAGCTACTTTACCAGAAGCCTCGATTGTAACACCTAATCCAGCATGGTCACTGAAGATAGAGTTGTAGTACTCACCACCAGTATTGTCACGGAAAAGTAGTAATTGAGAACCATCACCCGCATTCGCACCAGCATCTAGACCAGCACCTAAATACGTAACGTTTGATAGAATTGGATGAGCAAATGGAGTAGTATTCTCATCACCAGTAGCACCATCTTGCTCTGCTGCGCGACCATAACCATCAGTTACTTCATTATTTTGGATAGCAAACCAGAACTGACCCTTACCACGGAAACCCTCATCCCAATCAAAGGCATCATCGGTGTTAAATGCAGAAACTAAATACTTGGTATTTACAGTACCACCAAAGAATTCAAAACCATCATCATTAGATGCAAAAGATTCTACATACTCGATCGTAGTTCCTGAACCAACACCACCTAAAGTTAATCCCTGAATCTCATTACCATCTACATCACCAACTTGGATACCAGTATGTCGGATAGAAACGTAACGCATGATACCAGAGTTATCAGCATCGTTGTCTCCACCGTACTCTGCTAATTCAACGGGGTTAGCAATCTGATCAACACCTTCAACTAGTTTTACTCCTCCATCTGTAGCATTGTTAGTGGTAGCTGCACCTAGTACTACAACTCCACCCCATAATCCACGGATAGAAGAGTTTGCAGATCCATCACGAACATCAGCTATTGATGTAAAGATTATTGGGTTTGATGGAGTACCTTCTGCAAAGATTTGTGCACCACGAGTGATAACAAGTCCGGTTGCGTTGTTACCAGTTCCAGTTCCTCCCTGTATAAGAGTTCCTGGCTCGATAAATAAACGAGAACCTGGTTTAATAAATACTAGATCGTCTAGAATATAAGTATTATCAGCAGTCCAATAATAATCTGTGTCTTTTACAAAGTCTGCATTCGATACATTTTCAACCTGAGCAAAAACTACAGTCGAGAATGTAAAGAAAACTAATGTTAGTATGTATCTTTTAAGCATATTTGTTTAATTGTTGTTAGAGTTTATATGAAATACTAAGTGAAATTGATCGCCCACGGCTATAAGCATGATATATATACTCATCACCATTCAACCGAGACGATCTTTTAATTCGAGGATCGAATAAATTCTTTAAGGATAGTTTTGCAGAGAAATTATTGGCAAAACCTTTTGAAACAATTAAATCAGTTGTCACATAACCCCTTTCAAATACATCAGGGTTGGCACCAAGAGTGACATCGGAAAGTCTATCACCGAAATAATTAGTATTTAAATCAATGGTTAAATCATAATCAGGATTCAAGTAGGATAAATCCATATTGAAGATATAAGGTGATTGACCATAAAGCGGTCTAGTATCTTTGAAATCTGGATCACTTAGACGAGCAGCTAATAATTCATCCTCTGGTACATTTACTTCAGATTGAACGAATGTTAGATTCGTAGCTAAAGAAATATATTCGAAAGCAGGAGAAATAAAACCGAGGTTTTTACGCGCTTCTAATTCAATTCCATAAACCGTTGCTTCTTTTACATTTTGCCAAGTACGAGTTCTTACTCTTTGAGTATCAAAAACTCGTTCAATGGGATTTTCTAGTAACTTATAAAATCCACTTATGGCTACCAATTCTCCTACGCCAAGGAAAAATTCCCAACGTGCGTCTACATTGGTGATTAGTGTTCTATCAAGTTCAACATTACCAGCGTTAATACTTCCACCAAAAGCATCGAAGCCCGCAAATGGAGCAATTTCACGGTAACTTGGTCTAGCTAGAGTTCTAGAATATGCTACACGAAAGTTTTGTTTTTCATTTAAACTGTAGATTAGAGAAGCAGAAGGTAAAAAATCTTCTTTATCAATTTCACCAACTCTAATAGAATCGGGTAATTCTTCGTTGGTACTTGCAGCTCTGAGGAGTGTAGTTTCATATCGCGCACCACCAATAAACTTTAATTTGCCGAGTGGAATCTCAGCCATAAAGAAACCAGCTTTTATTTCTTTTTCACCATCATAGTTATTTGTAGGATTTGAACGATCTGAAATATGATTTCCATAGATAACGAAAACAGGGCTAGCATCTGTTAATTCTTGGTCAATACCTGTGTAGGAGAAAAATCCATCGAAATCTCCCTGAAAATCATTGAAATTCGCACGGTCCTGATTGTAAGCAAATCTTCTTTCACGAAATGTTCTGCTACCTTCTAAATAAGCACCACCTGTTTTCAGAATCATAGTATTACCATTTCCAAACCTTATTGGAAGACTTAAATCTGCAGTCATATTAGTATTTGACTCGTCCATATTCCGGAAAAATCGTTGTGGTCTGTTGTAAGCTCCTGTAGAAATGGTAAATATTGAATCAACCGTATTTACTCCATATTCTAAGAAGCGTATATCTGGTTGATCCAATTCGTTTTCAGAAATTGTTCCACTCCAATTTAATGTTAGATTATTTAGTGATGTAGCGACATGCTTACCACTTAGTTGAAGGGAACTTAATTTCCTTTCTGTATATGCTAGCACATCAGAATTGTAAGAATCAAACCCTCCTTGAGCAATTTCTTCTCTAAAGCCTTCAAGTATTCTACCTTCATTTGTTCCACTTTGAGTACGAACCCATGTTAGCGACACTTTGTTATTTGAATTGGCTTTGAACGACAGGGATGCAAGACCACCTAAATCAATATTTTCTTCAGTTCGAAAATCATTTAAATCGTTCAAAGCAACAAGTTCAGTTTCATCAGTTAGATTACCAATCAGCTGATATATACCGTTGCTGCCATTGTTGTAAGAATTAAATGAGCGGTTATGTGAGATACCTAGAATAAAACCAAAATCTCGACCGGCTAACTGAAATTCATTACCTAAAGAAACAGACAATCCAGTATTAAATGGAATGTTTATGCTTCTCGGGGTCATTTCGCTATTGAATGCTCGACTTATAAAATCTAGTGTATCTGCTCGAGCAACATGTCCATCATCAAACTTTAGAAAAGCATCCGCCTGTAAAGGAATGTTATCAATGTTATCCTGAACTAATCGAGGGATATCTCTTTGATCTGTATTAAAACCAAGTAAATCAGTCTTACTTCTTGTTGATCCTAAACCATCTTGTAAGGTAGACTCTGTATTAAAGCCAACTGATGAGGAAATATTAAATAACATTTGCTCAGGAAAGTCTTTAGTTGTTATATCAACAAGACCGCCACTAAAATTACCTGGCTTGTCAGGCGTAAATGTTTTGATTGTTACAATGTTCTGAATCACATTGCTAGGAATCAAATCTAACTGAAATGCATTTTTATCGGGATCTGCACTTGGCAACTCTGATCCATTTAGGTGTGCTGTAGAATACCGATCACCTAGTCCTCTTACATACACATATTTTCCACCAACAACTGAAGCCCCAACAACTTTTTTTAGAGCTCCTGCTGCATCACCAGAACCAGCTTTTGCAATAGATTCAGCTGATATGGCATCAGAGAATGCTATCGATTTCTGTCTTTGCCTTAAAAGCCCTGCTTCATTATTTAATACAACATCGGCAGTTACAACAATTTCATCAAGAAATTCGGTTTCCTCCTGTAATAAGATATCAAGAGTCAATGTTTGCCCCTGATCTACAACTACATTGGTGATTGTTTGAGTAGCAAACGCAAGGTAACTCACAACGATAGTGTAAGTTCCTGGCTCCACATTTCTAATCGTATAGCGACCATCAATATCGGTTGCCGTACCTTTTATGGTACCTTCAATAACAACGTTAACGCCAATGAGGGATTCACCCGTTTGGCTGTCAACAACAGTGCCTGTTATTTTTCCGTTGTTCTGGGCATACATAGACGCCGAAAAAAGCAGAACTAGAAACAGGCTGATTATATATTTAATAATTTTCACAATAGTGTGCTGATATTTTGTTCACATTTTAATCGTGCACAAAATTATCACACTACCATTGCCGTACTGTTATCTACTTTTTAACCTTTTGTTATCTGATGATTATCTAAATGTTAAGACGTCTTTGAAGCCCCTTTTTTATCTGTATCATCTTTTTTGGATTGTGCTTTTGAACTATCAGATCTCTTTGATTTAGCTGTACTATTAGTAGCAATGTTAGGCTCATTTACTTCAGCATCTTCTTTTTGGGTATCATCAGAAATAATAGTATCGATAGTAGCTCCTACTCCCGAAGAATTTGTTTCAACTGATTCAATCTCATCATTTTCTTCATCTCCAGAAGGTTTAACCGATCCATTTGTAAAGGCTTCATAATTTGTGGGTTTATCAAATGGTCGTTCACCTATCAATTTTTCAAGATCTGCTTGAAATAAAATCTCTTTGTCTAACAATTCTTTTGCTAAAATCTCTAATTGTTCTTTTTTATCAGTTAACAACTTAATAGTTCGCTTGTAGGCATTATCAACTATTTTTTTAACCTCTTGATCAATGATTTTAGCTGTATTCTCTGAATATGGTTTATTGAATGCATAATCACTTTGTTTTGAATCATAAAATGAAATATTCCCAATTTTATCATTCATACCATACACCGTAACAATACTATATGCCATTTTTGTGATTCTTTCTAAGTCACTTAACGCACCCGTAGAAATTTTACCAAAAATTATTTCTTCTGCAGCACGCCCCCCAAGAGCCATGCACATTTCATCGATCAATTGATCCGTTTGATGCAAATATTGTTCTTTTGGCAAATATTGAGCATAACCAAGTGCAGCTATACCTCGTGGAACAATCGACACTTTTACCAAAGGATCGGCATGTTCCAGATACCATCCAGCTACCGCATGTCCCGCCTCATGGTATGCTACAATTTCTTTTTCTTCTGGGGAGATGATTTTATTTTTTTTCTCCAAGCCTCCAATAACTCTATCAATCGCGTCATTAAAGTCATTCATCCCTACCGATTTTTTATTACTCCTGGCTGCGATTAGCGCTGCTTCATTACATACATTTGCAATTTCGGCACCTGCAAATCCAGGAGTCTGTGCTGAGAGTTTTTTGGCATCCACTTTTCTACTCAGCTTTAGAGGCTTTAAATGCACTTTAAAAATTGCCTCACGACCTACAATATCTGGTTTATCAATCGAAATTTGACGATCGAATCGTCCTGGACGCAAAAGAGCATTATCTAGAACATCAGGGCGATTAGTTGCGGCTAATATTATAACTCCTGAGTCTGTTGCAAATCCATCCATCTCAACTAGGAGTGAATTTAATGTATTCTCTCGTTCATCATTGGCGCCGGGCATTTGCCCTTTCCCTCTCGACCGACCAATTGCATCAATTTCATCAATAAATATGATGCAAGGAGCCTTTTCTTTGGCTTGTTTGAACAGATCACGAACTCTGGCTGCACCAACACCAACAAACATTTCAACAAAATCAGATCCAGAAAGTGAAAAGAAGGGGACTGCTGCTTCGCCTGCTACCGCTTTAGCGAGTAATGTCTTACCCGTACCTGGTGATCCAACTAGCAAAGCTCCTTTCGGAATTTTACCTCCTAAACGAGTGAATTTTCCTGGATTTTTTAAAAACTCTACGATCTCTTTTACTTCTTCTTTTGCTTCCTCTAACCCTGCAACATCTTTGAATGTAATTTTTGTATCCGTTTGTTGGTCGTAGAGATGAGCTTTGTTTTTACCAATATTTAGAACTTGTTGCCCAGGATTCATTCTTCTAAAAATGAATACCCAGAAACCAATAGCAAGTGCAATCATGATTAACCACATGAAAACACCGCTGAACCAATCTTCTTCTATTCTTACTTCATACACAACTTCATATTCATCTAATATTGGGCGTATGTCGTCCCCTGGTAGCATTGTTGTTACAAATGCTGTGTATTCTTTAACATTTCCAGTAGGAATATTTAATGGGTTTTCGGATTCAACAAGAGGTTGAGCTATTCCGTCACGAATGGCATTATCATTGTATTTTCCATAAATATTAATACCATTTTTTATAATGATTTCTTCTACATAACCACCTTTAACATGAGATAAAAACTCGCTGTATTTAATGCCATTACCTGGTTCAGGATTTAGAAAAATAAACTGCACAAAAATGAGGAATAGAATAATAACCAAAAAGCCCCAAGTTGGAACCTTTGGCGTATTGGGTTTTTTCCCAAGTGGTGACTTAGCTTCTTTATTTTTATCGGGCTTAGTTTCAGCCATTAATTTTATCTCTTAAAGTATTAGTTTAACCAATATAGTTAATACAAACGTATATTCATGTACGATTAACTATTTTGATTAGGGCAAAAAACGTGCCATTAGATTTATTATGACATTTCATCAAAACCTATTAAATCACCTTCTGCCGTTTGTATAATTAACCCATCTTCCTTAGGTGTCATTCGCCCAATAACAGAAAAATCTTTAAAATGTTGAATTAGGTCATCCACTTTTTGTTCTGGTAAAGTAAATATTAATTCTAAATCTTCACCACCATAAAGGGCGTATTTATCAACATCTTCTTCCATTTCATCAGCAACCTGCCTAGTTTCGATCGCAATTGGAAGTGCCGCTTGATATAAATGTGCCCCTAGATTAGAATGAAGGCATAATTGAGTAACTTCTTCAATTACCCCTTTTGTTAAATCGATCATGGATGTAGGTAAAATCTCATGAGCACCAAAAGTTTTTATAACATCCAATCGAGCTTTAGGCATCAATTGTTGTTCCACCACATACTTATAATCCCCTAAATCTGGCTGTCCACTTTGATCTCCATGTTTTTCCCAAAAGGTTTTTTCACGCATAAGTATTCTAAGTCCTGCTAACGCCGCTCCAAGATCGCCAGTTACACAAATTGCGTCTCCTTGTGAAGCTCCACTCCTTTTAACTACTTTTTTCGTGGGCACTTCACCCACTACAGAAACTGAAAAAACTGCATTTTGATGATTCCCTGTAATATCTCCCCCAATTATAGCCAATCCATAATGTTTACATGCATTATTTATACCCTCATACAATTCAATAATCATCTCCACTGAAAATCTATTGGGAATAGCTAGATTTATAAGTGCTGCTGTTGGAACACCATTCATTGCCAATATATCAGAAATACTAGCAGCAATCATTTTGTATCCAAAATGTTTAAGTGGGGTATATGTTGGATCAAAGTCAGCTCCTTCTACAAAAGAATCCGATGAAAAAAGAGACATACAATCTTTGGAAGGTGCTAGTATTGCAGCATCATCGCCATTATCTATTATTAGTGTAGGATGCTTGAAGCCTTTGTATTGCTTTAATTTCTTTAGCAATTCGTTTCTGCCAAGCTCTGATATTGGGGTAAAGGTTTGCTCCATAGTAGTAAATTAAAAAAGGCATCTACGCTGAGCGCAGATGCCTACCTTGAAAAATGTATAAAAACTTATTCTTCTCTTTTTGTAGAGTAGTTGATCTTGAAAGTTCCAGCCTGCTGAAGTTCTTTGGTAACGTCAGAAAGAAGTGAAAATTCCGAATCTTCATCAACACGAAGAGAAACAATTAAGCGTGCCTCTTCAAGTAGTTTATCATACATGATGTTTCTTATGGCGCCAATATCTTCTACAATAGCATCATCAATTTGCACTTTATCTTCACCAAATTCATTTCCAGGTAAACGTTCAGGACCCATGTATATGTAAGAAACTAAACGTTTTTCCTCAATTTTCTCGATGTTTGTAGCTTTGGTTAAGTCAAGCTTTACTTTTAATGTAACTTCCCGCAAAACTGTCGTTACCATGAAAAAGAATAAAAGCATAAATACAACATCAGGCATTGCTGAAGTTGGAATTTCTTGCTTACTACCAGCTTGTTTTTTCTTGAAATGACCTGCCATTAGTCTTCCTCCGCTGCTATCGAAATTTTCTTAGGATACATATCTCTTATTTGTTCTCGTTGAGGAGATAGTGGTTTTAATTTTGAAAACTCCACGCCATAATTCGCTCTTGAAGCGGCATCCCTCAATTCCTTATACGCACTCATTACTTCATCCAACATATCGATGTAAATTCTGTATGGTGTTTCTTTTTGAGTCTTTAAAGATACAATTGCTGCTTCAGGAGTAACAGAAAGAGTTTCATCATTATTAGGGTTATCAATGAATTCTATAAGTTTTTCTCTAACCTCTCCAATCTGTGTAGGAGTTTCATCCATAAGAATTAGTCCCTGTGAATTAACGAGGATATTCATCTGGTTCCGTTCCTTGATGGGCGGTGGTTCTACCTCAGGATCTAAAGGTGGTGGAAGTATCATACCAATACCTGTATCCACATTGATTGTGGTAGTTACAAGGAAGAAGATGAGGAGTAGAAATGCAATATCCGCCATGGAAGATCCATTGATCTCCGCTCCGTCTCTTTTTTTCTTCTTTAGTAGCATTTATATGCTCCCTTTAAAATTTGAAAGTACCACGTAGTCCTGTGAATAGCACAGATACTACCATAATTCCCATCATTACAATAGTTGTTAATACTCCTGCCTCAGGAATATCTCTCAATACTGCATAAGTGATACCGAATATAATGAAGGGTACAGCCATTATAGCTATTCTTTTAACATCTTGCTTGCCCTGACTTAGACTTTTAATACCAGACCCAGCCATTGCAAGAACACCAATTATAATTAACCCAATTGCTCCAAAAACAGCAATCTGTACAAGTATACTACTTTCCATTTGGTTACTCCTTTGGTGAATTATAATTAAGCGTCAGTTTCATCAGAAGTAGCAGGTGTAATTAGCGGCTTGCCTTCCTCTAATAATATGATCGAATCGATAAGAGTTATTGAACTTTCTTCCATTTCAGCAATTAATCGATCAATTTTGGATACGCAGTAGTTGTATCCAATTTGCAATATAATACCAGCAATAAGACCTCCAGCAGTCGTAAGAAGAGCTACTTTAATCCCTCCTGCAACGATACTTGGTGAAATATCAGCAGCAGCTTCAATTTCATCAAAAGCTTTTATCATACCAACAACGGTTCCAAGGAATCCAAATAATGGTGCAATTGCTATAAACAGAGACAACCATACTAGACCTCTCTCCAAGAAACTCATTTCTATAGATCCATAAGCAGCGATTGCTTTTTCTGCTGCGTCTATGCCTTCATGTGATCTCATCAATCCAGCTTGAAATACTGAAGCAACTGGACCACGAGTTTGAGAGCAGAGTTGCTCAGCGGCTTCAACACCACCCTCTTGTAGTGCTTCTTGTACATCTACAATAAACTTGCGCGTATTAATGTCTGCAAGATTTAATGTAATAATTCTTTCTAGAAAAATAGCCAAACCCAAAATGAGCGTAATTAATACAGGCCACATCCAGCCGCCATCATTACCTTGGTTAAATTTTTCAACAATAATGTTAAAAAACCCATCAGCTGGGGCTTGTAATAAAAAGAGAGCAATCGACGATGCCATGTTCACTCCAAAGTGTTTTTTAAAATGTTAATATCAATGATTGGTAAGGCAAAAGGATATGCCATTTTGTAATAAATGTCAAAGCTCATGAAGATCAAAAGTGATAACTTTTTGAGGTTTTTTTTACATAACTGTTAATTTTTTAAAATTATTGGTTCATTGATTCATTTAAATTAAAAAATAGCGCTCACAACCAGCTTTAATGTATGTATATCTGCGCGATCCTTAACCGTTCTACCATCATAGTTAAAATTGAGCCTAATCAAATCATTAATTCTATACGCTGCGCTGAGTGTCCATACTAAATGAGTACCCGTTCCTGTACCTTCGGTAAGTTCATAATTAGTAAATGAATTGGTTACACCAGTAATTTTAGTATCCCTTAATTCAATATTTGCTGTTGATTGTACTTTCTGCCACATAAAAGCTCTTAGATAGGTCTTTAGTTTAGATGTTTTTGCATGTACTCTTTCAAATTGAACATCTTCTTTAAAGTTATAGCCAAAATGTACCCCGTACTGAAACGATCTGGAAATTCTTGAGGTGAATCCGGGATTGACAGAAAAAAAACGAATATCATAGGTTCTATTTGAAATCTCATCGCTTTTTAAAATATTTGTGCCCATTGAAGAGTCTAGTCTCAATTTAAGATCTTTATTGAGCTGATAATTCAAATCCAGAAAAAGTTGGTTACTTTTTTTCTTTTGGATTTCAATTGTTCGTTTATTTAATCGATCAGAGGCATTAAAACTCAACTTTAAAAATAAATTCTGCATTGGCTCTACTTGTAAACTCTGCTCTACTCGTATTGAGCCATTCAACGTAGTTGAGTCATTTCGAAATGTATTTAACTTTAATAAATAGATATCTCCTTCCTTAGAAGAGGTTGAAAGTTCTCTTAGATCTATAAGTGATTTAAATTTAATAGTATGAAACCATAATTTTTCGCCAGATACTTGTTCCAATTTTTGGAAGGGGCTCCAGTCTAATGTAAGTTGAGAATTAAGATTAATGACAGGTAGTAGTTGGTCGGATGGAAGAAATTGGAGTACATAAGTTCCTTCATTGGGTGATAATTCGGGAAAAAATTCATCGATTTCTTCAATTCCATTCTCATTTTCATCTATCCAAACAAATTGACCCAACTCTGGCCCAACTTCAATATATGCCTCTTGACGAATTGCTTGTCGCTGTGTATTTGTTCGGTAAGTAAATCTAGTTTTAAAAGATTCACGATTGAGATTCATCTTGGAGTATATTTGGAACCCATTTTGATCATTCCTACCAGTAGATTCAAATTCCTCTGTATAATTTTTATTTCGAAGATGAACGCGATGTTGGGTATTAAATCCAATATTTGAGTTGTAATCTAAATGATATCGTTGTTCCCTAGCTATAGATTCTTTATTAAATTCACCATCAATAATTCCTTCTTCTTGTCTTAAAATATACGCAGCTGATACGCTTAGTTTATTTTTTCTAAAACTAATACCAGGACCGATTTCATAAAATTTTTGAGATTCAGTACTAAGTTCTATGGAACCAATTCGATCTCTCAAATCTTCATGTTCAAACTGTACAAATGGGGTAAAGGCATCCTTTATTTTCCAATGTATTTGACCATGTTGACGAAACCATTCACTAGAATTATCAATTACACTATTTTTTGCTGAGATATATTCTTGTGCATATTCAACTCCCAACTTACTCGTACTTTCTAGGTTCAATTCTGAATGTTGACGTATACTTTCAAATCCTGAAATACTTAGCTGACCAAACCCGAAACTAAGATTGGAACGGTCTGAAAAGTTTAGTTTAGTTTGAATTTCATTCAAGAGTTCTCCACTCGTATCAAATTCATTGATATTCCATTTTCTATCAAATTCTACTTCTCTTGTGCGCTCGAAAAATTGAAAATTTTTACCACTTTGCCGTCTCTTTATATCTATATCTACATCTGCAAATCCAATATCTAATTCTTTCATAGATACGCTTGCTTGCATTGCCATATCCATATTATCAACATTATCTTTGTTTGAAAATCTATTTTTATCAAAATCACTCAATGAAAATTCTCCCGACCAAAATATATTATCAGTCATCGAAAATTGAGTATTTAATGCAATCATTTGATGTTTTTGAGGTGCGGGTAATTGTCTAAAGGGTTCATAACTACCATTATTTGGCCCAACCCAATTAAAAAGCAATCCATTTATGGTATCACCAATACGCTCATAACTACCCGTTCCTAAACCAACTTTAGAAAAACGGACTACCAAATTTGAGTTATTCGAATTTGGGATATTTTTAAATATCGAATACGTTTCTCCATTATATGTGGTATCAATCTGAGCGTATCTAACATTATTTTCGCTATCACTGGAGTTTGAAACTACTCCAGAAACTATGGCTTGATCCAAATTATCCCCAACCTGCCTTAGTATTTGAATTTCTTCTTGCGTAAGCGCTTGTTGTGATAATAAATCATCTCCATCGGCTTGGCGAATTACAGTTACCCCTAATTTCATTCGATCATCAAAAAAATTATCTTGTGCTTCTGCAGCTATAAGTGTGCGATTGAAATCCTGATCGATATACTCATATTCTACATAAATTCGAGTTTCATCTTTAATAAATATCTGATCGGTAAATGTAATTTCTCCTACTCCATAATCTATTATATACTCGTTATTTTCTCCTCTCTTTACTTGATTACCATTAATATACACCCGTTCAGTGCCCGCTAATACTATAATAAATTCTTCCCCATTTTTACCTCTTAATCGATATGGCCCCTGAACTCCATCTTCCCCATCAAACCTCTGAGTTAAAAAAGTACCTCTTACAGTTGAAAATGCTGTATTCACCGTACCTTTATCTGAATTATAAGATCCGATCGCCCCTTGTAGCCTTCGATTTAATCGCGCAAATGTTGATTGCTTTAATTCAATGTCTACATCACCCATCTCCAACGATGTTTTATCTGATTGGAGTCGTATCAAAACTTTATCAAATTCACGGATACTTTGAGTGGTACCATCAGGTTGTATTGGAATACTTCGATCCGTCAGCACAGCATCGAGCGTTAAGTCGTCGGTTAATGAACCAGAAAGTTCAAAATTCAATCCACTCTCCAAAGCAAAATCCTGATTTGATCCTATGATTATGCCTCGACTTAAACTTCCAGTTTGTTGCAAATCAGAATCAAAATTTAAATCCATGGTAGATTCACGAGTAAATCGATTTTTTTGATCTGTTATATTCGTATCAGAGAGTGATACTCTCGAATTCAATCGTATTATTTTTGGAAATGTAATAGGAAGGCTCGAAAACTCAATCTTTACTGGATTTGTTAATGGTGCCTGAATACGTAGTAACCCATTTATTGCATCAAATTTCCAACTAGTTGAATCAAAGAACTCTGACTTAGAATACATTTTAATCGTTGATTCAATAACCCAGTCTCCCAGATATAATGTAGTATCTGATTTCAGTATGGATATTTCTATTTCATTACTAATCTTTGATTGGGCAAAGGCATAAGAATTGCAAAATCCTAGTAAAAGGATATATAAAAAAAATAGAACTACCTGTTTTTGAACAGAGTGCATTAATCAAATATAGGCCCTCAAACCGACGGCACATTAATAATTATGAATAAAAAAGTAGCTGTATGTAATACTAAGGTAATTGGTAAAGATTAATGCCTTCTTCTAAAAATGATACAAATTTTTTGGAATCAATGTAACCTAACTCCATTGCAAGAACTTTTTCCTCAGCTGGATCTAAAATGACATACGTTGGGAGTGCTACATTACCAGTAAGGAAAAACTGCAATTGTTGATTTTTTTGTGCATCAGCACCACCATCTGTATATAGTTTTACTAGCTTCATTTTATTGAATTGCTCTATAACTTCAGGTAAAGGAAAAACATTTGATTCCATAGCACGACAATTTGTACAGGTGTAACCAGTAAAATCAATAAAAACGGGAATATTTTCTTGCTCTGCTTCTGCAATAGCTTTTTCATAATTTTCGGTCCAATTTCCATTAATCGAATCGAAAGAGGAGCCACTACTAATAGCTGCTATACTACCTACAACACTAACATCGGTTTGCATTTTTGGAGGGAGCCAAGAGTCCCAAATTCCAAGGGAAGCTCCCATTAAGCCTGGAATTAAGTAAAAGCAAAAAAGAAAAAATGGTATTGCTAATAGCAATCTACCAGCGCTGACAGTCTCTTGCTTGGTCTCATGTTTTAATATAAAAATCCCGAGGACATACAACCCAGCAATAAAAAATATAGATATCCATGCAGCAATTGCAAAGGGTCGACTAATGAGCCCCCACCCCATCACTAGATCTACATTCGATAAAAATTTTATTGCTGCTGCTATTTCTATAAATCCCAGAAGTACTTTCACAATATTCATCCAAGCTCCACTTTTTGGAAGCGACTCAAGCCATTTAGGGAATAATGCAAATAATACAAATGGACTAGCAAATGCAGCTGAAAACCCAATCATTCCAATGATTGGATAGAACCATTCCCCAGCTACTGTAGCCGCAAAAACAGCACCTACAAAAGGAGCAGTGCATGAAAATGACACGGCACTTATAGTCATTGCCATAAATAAAATTCCAACTATTCCAGAACTCTCACTACTTTTTTTATTTAAAAAATTAGTGAATTGATGTGGCAATTGGAGTTCATACATACCTAATAAACTCAAACCAAAAGCAATAAGCACAAGTGCAATAAACAAGTTTATAAAAGGATCCGATGCAAAATTTTGGGCAGCTGAAACACCAAATATTGCCGCCAATGCAACCCCAATTAATGTAAAAGTAATTACTATAGCTAATCCAAATAATAATGCTTGGCCAACTCCTTTGTTATTTTCTGTATTCTTAGAAAAGTAAGAAACAGTGAGAGGGATCATTGGAAAAACACAGGGAGTAAGTAATGCAGCAAATCCAGCTAAAAGAGCAATCCATATAAATGAAAATAACCCATTTTTATTTAATGATATGTCTTGGGTTTCATCAGCATTAGAAACTTCTGTATTGCTCATTGAACCTTCAACTGGTGCGCTTGAAATACCATTTACATTAACTGATGCAATGATCGATTTAGTTTTTGGTGGAAGGCATACTCGATCATCACATACCTGATAAAATACTTCGATATCGAGTGTTTGAAGGCCTTTTTCGCTGGTTTTTATAGCAATTGGCAGCTCAAATTGTGCAAATGTTGAATGCCAACCTAATTCTGCTTCAAAATTAGGATCAAATTCTATGATTGCTTTTGTTTCAAGTATATCTTCCGCTATAATAAAATTAGGTGATTTCGCTGAAAACTCGGTAGGAAAAGGACCAGCGTCTGGATTATTAAGTATGGAATAAAGATGCCAATTGCCTTCAATAGTTGCATCAATTACAATATTGAAGATGTCGCCAGCTTGCACAGTCTCTGGGATTTCCTTGATCTCAAATTTTACTGGATCAGGGATTTGAGCAAAAATAAACAGTGGGAAGAGCATCGTAAAGATGCTTCCCACGAAAAGATGTTTAAGCAATTTCATTAGGGCTTAATAGTATTTATGTGTTATGAACTACATTTCCGTCCAAACAATTGGAATAGAAATTATAGATTCATTCAGCCCAAACAGAAAATTAAAGATCAAAGCGTAAACAACTAATCAGCTTTAACAACCCAGAACTTCGCTTTAGGTTTTAGATCACCAAGCAAGTTTACTGTAGCTGAATATTCGCCTAATAGCTTTACATCACCATCAATGGTAATATTTCTTCTATCAACGTTTATACCTTTCTCTGCAAGAGCTTCTGCAATTTGTACGTTTGTTACCGTTCCAAAAATTTTGTCGTCTTCCCCTGTAGTTACAGAAATAGTTAAAGAAGTTGACTCGATTTTACCGGCAATATCCTTAGCCTCTTTTACTGTAAGTTCAGCTTTTTTGGCTACACGCGCTTTCATTAATTCAAGTTCGTCTATAGCACCTTTGGTTGCTAATACAGCTTTTTTTTGAGGGATTAAATAGTTACGTCCGTAACCGTCTTTTACAGTAACTAGGTCGCCAGCAACGCCTAACTTTTCTATATTTTCTTTTAGGATAATTTTCATAGCGTTTCTTCTGTATAGATTACCTTAAATTTTCAGCTACGTATGGCATCAGAGCAAGAAAACGTGCTCTTTTGATTGCTCTTGTAAGCTGTCTTTGATGTTTTGCTGATGTACCAGTAACTCGTCTCGGTAAAATTTTACCTTGATCGTTAGTGAAACGCTGTAGAGTTTCCACATCTTTGTAATCGATGTATTCTAGTCCAGCCTGTGTAAACTTACACTGCTTTACTTTACGGACACTTTTTTTAGGATGAGATGGGTTCTTAATCATGATAATATCAATTTTTGTTAGTGATTAGCCTTCCGTTGTTTCTTCAACTATCTCGAATACATTCGGTACAGCATTCTTCTTAACTAAATCGCGATGGCGTAGCATTTTAGCATCAAATTTCAGCGTTAAGTAACGCATAAAATGATCATCAATACGTAGTGCTCTTTCAACAACTGCTATCGCATCAGCTGGGCCTGTCAAATACATATTAACATAATAGCCGCTGTTCTTTTTATCGATTTCGTATGCAAGCTTACGTAAGCCCCATTCATCAACTTCTTCGATTTCTGAGCCATTATCAGTGAAAAGCTTATTAACTTTTTCAACGACTTCTTTGTATTGTTCTTCTTCAAGAACAGGATTTACTATATAAGTAAATTCGTAATAATTTTTGCTCATTAAGTTTGTCTTTGGATGTTTCCGGTTGAAACAGTTACTCCACTTTCGCCGAGTAACAGATAGCCTTAAATATAGGGTTTTTTATTTAGATAATTCTATTCGAACCTAAATTTAACTAAGACACTATTTTCTCGATATTTCTTGCAAGATCGATATCTTTAATACTCACCTTATTTCCGACATCGTGGGTTTGTAGGGCAATAGTAACTTGGTTGTATATATTAATTATTTCAGGATGATGATTCGATTTTTCGGCTTCGATCCCAACTTTAATGATAAAAGCTAGAGCATCTTTAAAATCTCGAAACTCAAATTTTTTCGAAATTTTGTCTTTCCCATAATTCCAGTCTTTTAAATCTGTGATATAGTTTATGATTTGATTATCTGATAATGATTCCATTCTTTTTTAAAAATTTGTTTAAATAATAAACATCAAAAAGAAAATATTCGTTTTTTAACCAATAGATTATTTAAACTTATCAACTTGAAATTTATTGGATTCAGAATTTGTAAAGCTTTACAGAAATATGCTTCTTACCGATAACATAATTGGGAATGAAAAAAAGAATTAAACTAATTTTTTGTGATGACTAAACTCATTAAACAAGTATCGAAGTTAATATACATATCTGCGGGTTTTTCCATGATGCCGAATTTACTTCTCGCAGCAGAAGGTAGTGGACATGGAATTGATGGAAGCGGCCTAGGCTTATTGTGGACAATCCCATTTGTTGGAATCCTTTTATCTATTGCCATTTGTCCTTTGGTGAACGAAGAGTGGTGGCATCATAATTTTGGCAAAGTTTCTGCATTTTGGGGATTATTACTGATCATTCCTATGACTGTCTTTTTTGGATATGAATCTACTCTTTATGAAGTACTTCATGCTTATTTACTAGAATATTTCCCTTTTATAATCCTCCTCCTAGCTCTCTTTACAATTTCTGGTGGTGTTCGAATTAAAGGCTATTTAAAAGGAACGCCAGAAGTAAATACAGCTATCCTTTTAATTGGTACCCTACTTGCAAGCTGGATGGGTACAACGGGTGCTGCAATGCTTCTGATACGCCCCATCCTAAGAGCCAATGCATGGCGGTCAACGAAAAAGCATGTAGTTATTTTCTTCATATTCTTAGTCGCAAATGTAGGAGGTTCTTTAACTCCACTTGGGGATCCGCCACTTTTTCTTGGATTTTTGCAAGGTGTAGGTTTTTTCTGGACAACCACTCACCTTTTTTGGGAAATGGTTTTTGTTGCCACCATTTTACTTGTTGTTTATTACATGTGGGATAAATATTTATATAATAAAGAAACTAACACACCTCCAAAGGACGATGGAAATGAATCTCTAGGTATTGAAGGAAGTTTTAATCTACTTTTGATTTTAGGTGTAGTTGCCGCAGTACTCTTTTCCGGGTTAGTACACTTGGGAGAAATCACCATTTATCATGTACATGTGAAATATGAGAACTTAGTTCGCGATGCTCTTCTATTATGTTTAACATGGATTAGTTGGAAGGCCACATCAAAGGAATCTCGTTCAGCGAATGGCTTCAACTGGTTCCCCATTCAAGAAGTAGGTAAATTATTTGCCGGAATTTTTATCACAATCATAGCTCCAATTGCTATGTTAAAGGCAGCTAATCAAGGTCAAGGCGCCCTTCAATTTATTAATAATGCCGTTTTTGATGGATCTGGTGATCCTATTAATTCTATGTTTTTCTGGATTACAGGAACACTCTCCGCTTTTCTTGACAACGCTCCTACTTACCTTGTATTCTTCAATGCTGCAGGAGGTAATGCTGAAATGCTAATGAATGAAATGACCAGCACTTTGATAGCCATTTCTGCTGGAGCTGTATTTTTTGGTGCCTTAACCTATATTGGAAATGCCCCAAATTTTATGGTTAAATCTATTGCAGATCAAAATGGAGTAAAAATGCCAAGTTTTGGTGGTTATATGATCTGGTCAGTAGGTATATTAGTGCCAATCTATATTTTGGTAACGCTCATATTTATTTGATTTGTTAATTCTGTCATTAGCTAAAAAATTCTTCATTACAATCATTGCTTGTTTTTTCATTTATTTGCCAAGCAGCCTTTCTGCCCAACAAATGGTAAATGATTCCACAAAGTTTGCATTTTTACCGGCCCTATCATACAACTCTGATCTAGGTTTGATTGGAGGTGGAATAACTAGTTGGTACAATTATAAAGATAACATCTATCCTTTTTACAGCTACACCACCATAAATGGAGTATTATCAACTAAAGGTTTAGCCTCTTTTAGCTTTTTTTATGATAAACCCTTTGCATTTGGCAAAGATATAAGGATAACAACTTATTTATATGGTGCACGATTTTTTGAAGATGCATTCTTTGGAATAGGAAATTATTCTAAAATAATTGATACCCCAAAAGATTCTCCACGCTTTTATGAATTCCAATCTTTTAATTTAGGTTTTACTACAGAAGTCCGTTTTCCATTAAAAAAATTTAGTTCTCATAAACAACTAGATTTAAATATTGTTGCGGATTTTAACTATGAGACTCCTTGGGATAATGATTCGGATCGACTAATATCAATAGATGAACCAGTGGGGGTGAATGGCGGTAGAACCTCATTATTAGGATTGGGGTTGATTTGGGAAAGTAGAAATAGTGTATTCCAGCCAACAAAAGGAAATTATGCAAAAAGTAGTATCGAAATTGGCGAACAATTATGGGGAAGTTCTTACGATGTATTCGTTGTAGAAAATGAAATTCGACAATACCTAACATTCCACCTGATTAAAGAGATAACCTTTGCCAGTAGACTGTACTCGAGGTTCACTTCTGGCAACGTACCTTATTGGGAACTTTCGTACGCTGGAGACGATGAAACCCTTCGCGGCTATGAAAACAAACGATTTATCGATGATAATGTTCTGTTTCTAAATTCTGAGCTACGTACTTGGTTATTTAATTTTCCCGAATTTGCGTCACGTATTGGAGGTACATTATTTATCGATACTGGTAGAACGTTTGCTAATGGTGAACACCTGAGTGTTATTTCCAATGACCTAAAGACGACCATTGGATTTGGCGGTCTGGCTTCTTTTTTTACGGATGATTTTATTATTCGTGGTGATTTTGGATTTTCTGAAGAAGGATTAAGAATTTATTTCAGTACAGGTTTTATGTTCTGATCAATGCAGAGTCCATTGTTCACCTCTTATTATGTATTCAAGGTAGAATATTAATTTAGAGCACTATTAAACCCCATTGGTTAGAAACCATAATAACCCAACCCCTCCTATGGTCCAGCAATAATAAGCAAAATAATGGAATCCTTGTTTTTTCAGTATAATTATAAGGTATTTCAGCGCATAATATCCTGAAAGGAAAGCTGTAAAAAAACCGACCATTAAACTTATTACCTCTGAAGAATTAATACCAGCCTCTATCGCTTCACCCATCTGTAAGATCATAGCACCTCCAATAACAGGAATTACCATTAAAAATGAAAAATTCGCAGCAGTTTCTCGACTTATTCCCAAATACAGAGACATTGATATAGTTGATCCAGATCTACTTATACCAGGAATCATGGCAAAGGCCTGAGAGATCCCTATAATGAATGCTTTTTTTGAATTAATTTCTCCATCAAGGTTATTGGCAAATTTAGTTAAAAACAAGATAACCCCTGTTACAAAAAGCATCCCGCAAACCAAGATAGGATTCATAAAAATATTCTCAATAGAATCTTTTAAAGTAAACCCTATGATGAATGCTGGAATCATACTTATAAGAATAAATCCAATAGTTTTTATTTCAACATCATCTTTGTGTAATTTAGGCGCACGCAAAAATTTTAACCCAGCCAAAAATAAATTTAAAATCTCTGTTTTATAATAGATAATGATGCTACATAGAGTACCAAAATGGACAACTACTTCAAAAGTGATTCCCATTTCTGTATCACTTCCAAGTAGATATCGACCTAATGCAAGATGCCCTGAACTGCTAATCGGTAAAAATTCAGTTAATCCTTGAATTAATCCCAATAAAAAAGATTGTAAAATGTCCATGTGTTATATTTGATGGTTCTTCAGAAGATCAGAACTTAAGAACATAAAAACAGTTAAACCATTACAAATACGATGAATGAAAAAGTAAATGATATGGAAGCTCTACAAGAAAAAATTGAAAAAAGTAGTGCGTTCATTGATGATATTAGAAATGAGTTAGATAAAGTGATAATTGGTCAACATTACATGATCGATCGATTATTGATTGGACTACTAACTAATGGGCATGTTTTATTAGAAGGTGTTCCAGGTTTAGCTAAAACACTCACAGTCTCTTCATTAGCTAAGGTTATAAGTACAGACTTTCAACGTATACAGTTTACCCCAGATCTTCTGCCGGCAGATTTGATAGGTACTTTAATTTACAATCAAAAAGAGGGAGATTTCTTCGTTAAAAAGGGTCCCATTTTTGCAAATATAATTTTAGCGGATGAGATTAACCGTTCTCCTGCGAAAGTTCAAAGTGCTTTATTAGAGGCTATGCAAGAGAAGCAAGTTACTATTGGGGAAGAAACCTTCAAATTGGAAGAACCTTTTTTAGTTTTAGCTACACAAAACCCTGTTGAGCAAGAAGGAACCTATCCCCTTCCAGAGGCACAAGTTGATCGGTTTATGCTTAAGCTGAAAATTGGGTATCCAACAGAAAAAGAAGAGCTAGAAATTATGCGCAGAATGGCTCGCACTGGGAAAAAAACTACTCTAAAAAAAGTTGTAACTATTAGAAAAATCCTAAAAGCAAGAGAAACAATTAATGAAATATACATTGATGAAAAAGTAGAGAAGTATATTGTTGATTTAATTTTTGCTACTAGAAACCCAAAAAATTATGGATTAGACGACTTAGCTGATCTCATCAACTTTGGTGCTTCTCCTAGAGCCACAATTAATCTTAACCTTGCAGCAAGGGCTCATGCGTTTATGGAACATCGTGCTTATGTTACCCCAGAAGATGTTCGAACAATATCCATGGATGTATTACGACATAGAATCATCCCTACATTTGAAGCTGAAGCAGAAGACATCTCTTCAGAAGATATAGTAGAAAAAATTATGCAGAATGTACTTGTGCCTTGATATTAGCTAATGGAAATAAAAGAACATTTTTTAATCATTGAAAATATCAATAGCTAAGGAAAAAGCTAAATTAGTTCAATAAAAAACCCCATCCTCTTAAAGAATGGGGTTTTAATTTAAAGTAGGTTGTACTACTTTTTATTTTCTTCTGCTTCCATTTTCTCTTTAAGTGCAGCTAATCCGCTCATCTCACCTAAAGTTGGAGCTCCTGTCTCTATTCCAGCTTGCTCAGCTGCTTTTTCAGCTGCTTTTTTAGCTTTCTTTTGATCAGTGTCAAGTTGACTTAAATCGATCGACTTGGCATTTTCATCGAATTTCAAAATATATGCTTCGATTTTTTGGCCTTCAGTAAACTTAGGCTCTACTGCTTTAGTCATATTTAAGAATGCTTCTGCACCAATCGTTAGTTTCACAAAAGCTCCACGATCTGTAACCTTAATTACTTCTCCATCAACTTTTGTACCAGGTGTAAGTTCACGTGCATATTTTTCCCAAGGATTTTCAAGCACCTGCTTATGACCCAGCGTTATGCGTCGGTTGTCAAAATCGACTCCAAGTATAACTACATCAATTTCTTGATCTTTAGAAACTACTTCATTAGGATGCTCAACTTTATCTTCCCAACTTAAATCAGAAACGTGGATTAAACCATCAATTCCTGGCTCTAGCTCAACAAAAACACCAAAGTTTGTCAAATTGCGAACAAATCCTTTATGCTTAGAACCTATAGGGAATCTTTCTAGAATATCTGCCCATGGATCGCTAGTTAATTGTTTAACACCAAGAGAAATTTTCTTTTCATCTTCATTGATGTTTAAAACAATACATTCTACCACATCATCTTTCTCTACTAATTGAGATGGATGCTTGATGTGTTGAGTCCAGCTCATTTCAGAAATATGGATTAAGCCTTCCACCCCTTTTTCGAGTTCAATAAAAGCTCCATAATCAGCGATTGAAACTACACGCCCTTGAACTTTCATTGCCTCTGGGTATTTAGCATGAATTTCTTCCCATGGATGTGGCTGTAGTTGCTTTAATCCAAGAGATACACGCTTACTACGCTCATCAAAATCAATAACCGCGACATTAAGACGTTGATCTAATTGTACGATTTCACTTGGATTGTCAACACGCCCCCAAGACAAGTCTGTGATATGAAGTAAACCATCAACTCCACCAAGATCGATGAATACACCGAAGTCCGTGATATTTTTTACAGCTCCTTCAAGAACTTGACCACTTTCTATAGTGTCTAATATTTGCTCACGTTGCTCTTCTAGATCAGATTCAATTAAAGCTCTGTGTGAAACAACTACGTTTTCAGCCACCATGTTCAATTTCACGACAGCAAATTCCATTGTTTTACCAACATAAGCATCAAAATCGCGTACTGGTCGAACATCAATTTGCGAGCCTGGTAAGAATGCATCGATACCAAAGAGATCAACAACCATCCCTCCTTTAATTCTTCTCTTAATCAAGCCTTCCACGACTTCAGCAGTTTCATGAGCAGATTCAATTTTTTCCCAAGCAAGAAGAATATCTGCTTTTCTACGTGATAATATTAATTGACCTTCTTTGTCTTCTACTCGATCCAAGAATACTTCAACCTCATCACCAGGAGCCATGTTTTCTAGTGATTTGTTTGAAAATTCGTTTACAGCAATAATACCTTCAGATTTAAATCCTATATCAATGACTACATATTTTTCATCGATGGAAACGATTCGCCCTGTAACAATTTCTTTTTCTTCGATAGTATTGAGTGTATTCTCATACATCCCAATGAGCTGATTGTATTCATCAGCTGTGTATTCATCCGATGGCGTATCCAATTGATCGAAGGTATATACTTCTCCTTCTACGTCTCCACTAAACACATGTGTTAAAGTTTCTTCTTCGGCTGCTTCATGTTCTTCAACAGCAACTTCTTCCGTTACTTCAGCAACAATTTCTTCTTTCTCAACAGCTTGATCGTCGGTAACTACAACTGCAGATGCTTCTGTTTCTTCGGTATTTAAATTTTCTTGTTCGATTGTATTTTTGACTTCTGACATTATAAGTATTTGTTAATGTTTTACCTCAAAACCGGCTTTCGGTGATGGGATAAGAGTTAAGGTTTATGTTTTATTTAAAAGCAGAAAAACTTTTTCGCTTATAAAATTCACTTGTTCTTCAAATTTGTAAGTACTTGTATCAATCTCGATAGCATCATTTGCTTTTTTTAATGGGTCAGCTTTTCTGTTACTATCTTTTTGATCTCTTTCTGAAATATTCAGCAAAATCTGTTCCAAGGTTACATCAGAGCCTTGATTTTTTAATTCAATCATTCTTCTTTTTGCCCTTGTTTCTAAATCTGCAATCATGAAGAACTTTAGATCTGCATTCGGGAACACCGCTGTTCCTAAATCTCGACCGTCTGCAATAAAGTTACCTGTAAGTATTGCTGCATTCATTAAACCATTAATGAATGATCTTACTTCTGGCAATGAGGCGACTTCACTCACACTGTTTGAAACTAGCATTGTGCGTATATCTTTGGTTACATCGCGTCCATCAATTGATACATTGAAGCAGCCTTTTTTGTAATGAAAAGAGATATTGATACTTTCTAACCTTTCAAAGAACGTTGTTCTATTCTGATTTGATTCGATGAAAATCAACGTTGCAGCGCGATAAAGAGCTCCTGAGTCCAAATATTGAATATTGGTTTGCTCCGCTACCGCTTTTGCTGTTGAACTTTTTCCGGATCCTGCCGGGCCATCAATTACTACAATCATACAGAACAGCCAAATTAAGTTTATTCCACTTATAATACAATCATTTCTTGTTTACTATTTATGGAAACCTTAATTTTGGAGTCTTTAGATAATTTGACACTCCAACGAGTAAAAACATTTAACCCATGCCACAGAATAAATCAGCTATCAAGCGAGTACGACAAAACAAAGTTAGAAACGCGCATAATACTTCGCGTCGTTCTAAAATGCGTACTCTTATAAAAAAATTGCTTGTTGAGACTGATAAGGCAAATGCTGAAGTTTTATTGAAAGAGGCCACCTCTTATATCGATAGAATGAGCGTTAAAGGTATTGTTCATAAAAACAATGCCGCACGTAAAAAAGCTCGCCTTACCAAGTACGTAAACAATTTGTAACTCAGTAACCGAACCTATTTTTGGTTTTTCTCCATGAAAAATTCAAAAGCATTGCTTGTAATTTTAGATGGGTTCGGGATTGCTGAGAATCCCGCCGTTAGTGCTGTCGATAAAGCCAACAAACCTTTTTACGATTCTTTGTTACAACGCTTTCCACACTCCCAGCTTTCTGCAAGCGGAGAAGACGTGGGATTGCCCGACGGCCAATTCGGAAATTCAGAGGTTGGGCACCTAAACATTGGTGCAGGCAGAATTGTTTGGCAAGCGCTATCACGGATAAATAAAGACATAAGAGAAGGCACGTTCTTCCAAAACGAATGTCTTTTAAACGCAATTGAAGCAGCTAAACCAAAAAATAAGATCCATTTGATGGGTCTCTTTTCCGATGGTGGCGTACATAGCCATAATGACCATTTATATGCTCTTCTCACATTGTGTAAAAATCATGGGATTGAAAATGTATACGTACATGCTTTTACCGATGGACGAGATACCGCACCAACTTCTGGTAAAAAATATGCACAAGAGTTCTTACATCAAGCAGATGAAATTGGTGTTGGTAAATTAGTTTCTCTAGTAGGCCGTTATTACATCATGGATCGAGATAACCGATGGGAGCGTGTTCAAAAGGGATACGATTTACTTGTTAATGGTGTAGGAAAGCCATTCGATAATGCGATCGCAGCCTTCGACGCAAGTTATGACTCAGAGATTACTGATGAATTTCTACAACCAGTACTCTTAAGTGATGATCCAAATTCGAGAATACAAGAAAATGACTCTGTCATTTTTTATAATATTCGAGGCGATAGAGCACGTGAGATTACTCGGTCTTTGATCGAAGACGACTTCAATAAATTTGAGGTAAAACAAGATTTAAAATTACACTATTCTTGTCTCACTCAATACGATGCAACTTTCGAACATGTATTTGTAGCCTATCCCCCCCAGATTTTAAAAAATACTTTAGGTGAATGGGTATCTAGCAAAGGTCTTAAACAGTTTAGAATTGCTGAAACTGAAAAATATCCACATGTAACTTATTTCTTTAATGGTGGAGAAGAAACACCTTATTTAGGGGAAGATCGTACAGTGATTCCAAGTCCTAAGGTGGCCACTTATGATCTACAACCTGAAATGAGTGCTCCAGAAGTTGGAGATGCCTTAATAGAACAATTGTCCAAAAACTATTACGATCTCGTAATACTTAATTTCGCAAATCCAGATATGGTTGGGCATACCGGCGATATGCAGGCTACAAAAAATGCGATCGAAGCAGTTGATATTCAGTTGAAACGAATCATCAATGTAGCCAACGAACATCATTATCGAACATTGATAATTGCTGATCATGGTAATTCAGACCAGATGGTAAAAATGGATGGAAGCCCACATACCGCTCATACCACAGCTCCTGTACCCTGTATACTCGTTAACTTCCCGGAAGAAATTACTCTTAAAGAGGGAATACTTGCCGATGTTGCTCCAACTTTGTTAAAAATCATGGCGATCGAACAACCTGAAGAAATGACAGGTACCCCACTTTTTTAAAGATTAGTACACCTTTTAGTTTGCTTTTCCTTACGTGCTCTACTACATTCGTGAATAAATGAACTAATTTCCAAATTGGCTCGTTTTTTGCCACAAGAGAATAGAATTATCACAATTATTTAAGGACTTATCACATGGAGGGTAATTTTTCAAGCAAAGTTCGCGATGTTATACAATTCAGCAGAGAGGAAGCCCTGCGACTAGGACATGACTATATCGGTACGGAGCATTTAATTTTAGGCATTGTTCGATTAGGCGATGGCGTTGCAGTACGTATTTTAAAAAATCTTGATTGTGATCTTTTCAAATTAAAAAAGACCATTGAAGATACTGTACGTGGGACGGGCGGTTCTGTGACCGTTGGTAACATACCACTTACAAAACAAGCAGAAAAAGTATTACGAATTACCTATCTAGAAGCCAAACTATACAAAAGCGATACCATAGGTACAGAGCACTTGTTATTGTCTCTGCTAAGAGATGATGAAAACATTGCCGCTCAAATTTTACAACAATTTAACGTTTCGTATGATGCCGTACGAGAAGAATTAGATTTAATTATCTCTGGTAAATCTAGAGAAGATACAGATGATAGTTCTTCTGTTTCAGCTAGTGCAAGTACACCTCCATCAAAAGGTGGAGCATCAGGAACAGGAAGTGCAAGAGAAAAAAGAATGGATAAATCAAAAACACCCGTGCTCGATAATTTCGGTCGTGATTTAACACAAATGGCCGAAGAAGGAAAATTAGACCCAATAATAGGTCGTGATAAAGAAATTGAACGTGTTGCTCAAGTCTTGAGTAGAAGAAAAAAGAACAATCCTGTTCTCATCGGTGAGCCAGGTGTTGGTAAAACAGCAATAGCAGAAGGGCTAGCTGCACGCATAATTCAACGAAAAGTATCACGAGTTCTTTATGATAAGCGAGTTATTGCCCTCGATTTAGCGGCTTTAGTTGCTGGGACTAAATATCGTGGGCAATTTGAAGAGCGCATGAAAGCCGTAATGACTGAATTAGAAAAAACAGATAATGTTATTCTATTCATTGATGAACTCCATACTATTGTTGGCGCAGGTGGAGCTAGCGGATCACTAGATGCCTCCAATATGTTAAAGCCTGCGCTTGCGCGTGGCGATATACAAGCTATCGGGGCCACAACGTTGAACGAATATCGCCAGTTTATTGAAAAAGATGGAGCGCTTGAACGTCGATTCCAAAAAATTATGGTTGATCCTACCACTCCAGAGGAAACCATAGAGATTCTAGAACAAATTAAAGGTAAATACGAGAAGCATCACAGCGTAAACTACCTGCCTGAAGCACTCGCTGCCTGCGTGAAATTGACTGACAGATACGTAACAGATCATTTTTTACCAGATAAAGCAATCGATGCACTAGACGAAGCGGGTGCTCGTGTTCACTTAGCAAACATAACCGTACCTAAGCACATCATTCAACTTGAGGAAGAAATTGAAACCACGAGCGTTGAAAAAAACTCCATGGTTAAAAAACAACGTTTTGAAGAAGCTGCGCGACTACGAGACAAAGAAAAACGTTTAATCGAAGACCTTGAAGTAGCTCAACGTGAATGGGAAAAAGAAAGTGAAAGTATCGTTTTTGATGTGATTGAAGAAGATGTTGCTTCTGTAATCGCGATGATGAGCGGTGTACCGGTTAACAAGATTAGCCAAAATGAAGGCATGAAGCTTCTAAAAATGAAAGAAAGTCTTGCTGGTAAAGTAGTTGGTCAAGATGAAGCCATCATTAAACTTACGAAAGCTATACAACGAACCAGAGCAGGCCTTAAAGATCCATCAAGACCTATTGGTTCCTTCATATTTTTAGGTCCAACAGGGGTTGGAAAAACTGAAATGGCTAAAGTACTAGCTAAATATCTATTCGATAAAGACGAAGCTCTCATTAGAATAGATATGAGTGAATACATGGAGAAATTTTCAGTTTCGCGATTGATAGGAGCGCCTCCTGGCTACGTTGGATATGAAGAAGGCGGTGTACTTACTGAAAAAGTACGAAGAAAGCCCTACAGTGTGGTACTTCTTGATGAGATTGAAAAAGCTCACCCTGATGTATTTAACATTTTACTACAAGTACTTGATGATGGTATTTTAACCGATAGTTTAGGTCGACGTATCGATTTTAGAAACACGATCATTATTATGACCTCCAATATTGGTGCCCGTGATATTAAAAACATGGGTAAAGGAATAGGCTTTGGTGATGTTAATGAGACGGCTTTCGATTATGCCAAAATGAAAACCACCATACAGGATGCCCTAAAAAAGGTGTTTAATCCTGAATTCCTAAATCGAATTGATGATGTCATCACCTTCAAACCACTTGAGAAAAGTGATATTTTCCAAATCATCGACATTCTATCAGTAGAATTATTCGACCGAATTAAAGAAGTCGGTTACCTTGTAGAAATCACGAAAGGTGCGAAAGAGTTTATCACCGAACGTGGTTTTGATCCAAAATATGGAGCTAGGCCACTCAAACGAGCCATCCAAAAATATATAGAGGATCCTTTAGCAGAAGAACTGCTTGAACATAAAAAACCAGAAGGCTCTACCATAAAGATCAAAATGAACAAATCTCGAGATGATTTAGAATTTGATTGGTCGGAAGCTGATGTTGAAGCGAAAAGTGACTCCAATTCTACCAATGAACAGAGAGATGAATCGGAAGAAGCCAAAGAAGCATAGAAACACGAATATTGCGTGTTAGATGCTTACCATTGACATTGAAAAGCCCGACTGATACAGTTGGGCTTTTTTTGATTTACAATCCTAAAACAGAAGAGTTATAGGATTACATGCTCGATGGGACTTTTCACCTCTTTCAAACTTCGCGTAGTCACATGGGTGTATATTTGAGTGGTTGAAATATGCTGATGCCCAAGCAGCTCCTGTATAAAACGAATATCAGTACCATTATCTAATAAATGTGTGGCAAAACTATGTCGAAGCGTATGTGGGGTAGCTTTCTTTTTGATACCCGCCAATTTCCTATGTTTTCGCATTAAACTTTGAACAGAAGCACTAGAATATTTGCCACCCGATTGGCCTTCAAAAAGATAGGTATTAGGTTGATATTCCTTTACATAGTTTCGAAGCAATTTTAGCACATTTGGAGCAAGTATAGAGTACCTATCTTTCTTCCCTTTTGATTGTGATATACGGATTTGCATTCTAGCTGAATCTATATCACTAATCTTAAGATTTAGAATTTCACTTAATCGTAAACCTGCAGAATAACACAAGGTAAAGATGGCTTTATGTTTAATATTTTTAAAGGAATTAAAAAGACGTTGAACTTCCTCCACCGATAATACTTCTGGAATGGTAGAAGGTTTTTTCATCTTAATATTGAAATCAAAATCAATAGGTTTGTTTAGTACATCGAAGTATAAAAACCTAACAGCTGCTAAATGCTGTTTCATGGTGGAATAACTATACCCATGTTGAATCTTACACTGAGTAAAATATAATTGAAGTTGATCACCATCTATTTCTTTTAAGTTATTTTTACTTACATATACAAAGAATAATTGAATGCAGCTTAAATAACATGAAATAGTAGCAGTACTAAAGTTTTTAAGAATAAGCTGATGTTTATATTTAGAGAGTAAGTTGTTTTTGTTCATTATATTCTATGTATATTGGAATATGATGAATAATACTTAAAGATCAAACTGGGATATAATGAATGGAGTTCATTATATTCTAATGTTGGAGAAGAATTCGCTCCGCTCCTCTTCTCCAACGTGCCGGGCTAAGTTCAGGAGTTGCGTAGCAACTCATCCCAACCCTCACTAAATTCAATAGGTAAAACCAACTGAACTTAGCCCGGCACGTTGTATGCCATATTGACTAGCCAATAAAAATATGTCTGAACTAAAAAAACATATAACTCAAACCTTTGGATTTACTGAAAGTGAATATCGACACGTAAAGGACTTCTTTAAACCAAAAGTAATTTTGGAGGGAGATTTTTTCTTGAAAGAAGGTCAATACGTAAGACAAATGGGATTCGTGGAAAAGGGAATACTCCGAGAATTCTTATACGTTAATGACAAAGAGGTAACGAAATGGTTTTCTACAAGTGGATATTTTGCTGTTGACTTATCGGGTTTTCTCTTTGACCAAAAGGCAAAAGTTAACTATCAGGCAACTACAGATGTAGAACTTTTGGCTATTTCAAAAGAGAATTACAACAAAATTTCAACAAGAGTTCCAAGGTGGAATAAATTAGAAAAGATGTTTTTAGCCAAGTGTTTTACTATTTTAGAAAATAGAGTAGTTTCTCATTTAGCACTTAATGCAGAAGAAAGATACAATCAATTATTTGCCTTTAATCCAACTCTTTTTAATCAAGTACCACTTAATCAAATAGCTTCAATGCTTGGAATGACAGCCGAGACATTAAGTATAATACGAAAAAAGCAAACAAAATACACTTCTTGATTTAAGTCAAGCCAACAGAAAAAATTAGTCCTCAACTTTGTTTTAATAAAATTCAATAAATATGAAACAAGGTTTAATTCTAATTTTTTTAACAGCATTGACCATTAATGTCAAAGCACAAAATCAAATACAAATGACAATTAATCAAGAAGCACCAGTAGTTCAGACAAAATCGATATTAATTGAAGCTACACCTGAAAAAGTATGGCAAATTTTAACCAATATTCAAAATTGGGACAAGTGGAATGAAAAAATAAAGAAGTCAAAAGTACAAGACAATTTGCAAGTTGGAAGTAGTTTTACTTGGAAAGCTAATGGAAGTAAAATTAAGTCCAAAATCCATTCTTTTACACCTAACAGAATTCTTGGTTGGCAAGGAAAAGCTTTTGGTGCAAGTGCAATTCATAATTGGTATTTAGAACCAACCGAATATGGCACAAAAGTGAGAGTGGAAGAAAGTATGGAAGGTTGGGTTATCAACTTGATGAAGAAGAAAATGAACGAAAAATTAGCAGAAGATATGTTATATTGGCTTGAACAACTAAAAAAGGAATGTGAGAAATAAATACGGCATACAACACGGTGTATAAGTAATAGCGGTTTAAGTGCTAAAATAAAGGTATGAACATAAAACAAAGGTCAGTGCAAAACCGAAAGGTTTGTGAGTAGAAATCCGCTACTACCCATACACAAAATGTTGGAGAAGAATTCGCTCCGCTCATCTTCTCCAACGTGCCGGGCTAAGTTCAGGAGTTGCGTAGCAACTCATCCCAACCCTCACTAAATTCAATAGGTAAAACCAACTGAACTTAGCCCGGCACGTTAGGCACAATAAGAAATGGACAGCAAAGAAGTCAAAATAGAACTTTATGATAAAAGAGAAAGGTCAACTGCAACCATGTACGTTGAACAACTAGCTGAAAATAAATTCAGAATGACTGATAATGACATTTGGAATTGCCGCTTGACCCTAGGAACTGAATTTGAAACAAGAATTAACACTGAAGGAAAGCATGAAATTATTAGAATAACTAAGGACTCTGATTTCATTACAAGACGCTTTTTCCTGAATCCTAAATACAAAGAATCTGAATATAAGATGTTAGGTGATGAACTTGGGAAAAGAGGTGGATTCTGGCAAGTTGACTTTGGTGGAATAGCTACTGTCAATATTCCCAAAGATTTCGAATATGATGTTGATCAAGTAATGAAAGACTTAGACCTTAATTTGTCAGAGATAATTGATGACTTAGAATAAACTATAATTAGTGAGAGATATAAACAGAATACCAGAAATACTCATGGAACTTGAGAGAGTTTGGAGAGATAACCCAGACTTTCGTTTAGGTCAATTAGTAACTGTTGCTGCAAGACCGTCTAGACCACACCCAACAACTTTTTACATTGAAGATGATAAAATGCTAAAAGGTTTAAAATCCTTTGGAGAACAGGAGACTAATAACGAAACTTCTGAACCTCTTTGGATTAAGCATTCGGTAATTGGAAAGGCAGACCCCGAAAGTCTGACAATGAATAATCTTAAAGATTTACTGATTGACCTGAACAATAGAAATGAACAATTAATATTAACTCCAGAAAGTATTTTAGGTGTAATAGGTGCGCCTATTTCGGACAAAACCTGGATGAATAATCAAAAAACAAGACTGAATAAAATAAAGCTATTGCTGACTAAACTTGAATCGGAAGAATTATTAAAACCTGTTCAAGTTGGCTATGAAATAAATAAAGTGCCTAACAATGGCTATAAAGCATAGGCCTAACCAACCAAACCGTTCCTACGCTTCATAGCCTGAACGTTGTATGCCATATTGACTAGCCAATAAAAATATGTCTGAACTAAAAAAACATATAACTCAAACCTTTGGATTTACTGAAAGTGAATATCGACACGTAAAGGACTTCTTTAAACCAAAAGTAATTTTGGAGGGAGATTTTTTCTTGAAAGAAGGTCAATACGTAAGACAAATGGGATTCGTGGAAAAGGGAATACTCCGAGAATTCTTATACGTTAATGACAAAGAGGTAACGAAATGGTTTTCTACAAGTGGATATTTTGCTGTTGACTTATCGGGTTTTCTCTTTGACCAAAAGGCAAAAGTTAACTATCAGGCAACTACAGATGTAGAACTTTTGGCTATTTCAAAAGAGAATTACAACAAAATTTCAACAAGAGTTCCAAGGTGGAATAAATTAGAAAAGATGTTTTTAGCCAAGTGTTTTACTATTTTAGAAAATAGAGTAGTTTCTCATTTAGCACTTAATGCAGAAGAAAGATACAATCAATTATTTGCCTTTAATCCAACTCTTTTTAATCAAGTACCACTTAATCAAATAGCTTCAATGCTTGGAATGACAGCCGAGACATTAAGTAGAATACGAAAAAAGCAAACAAAATACACTTCTTGATTTAAGTCAAGCCAACAGAAAAAATTAGTCCTCAACTTTGTTTTAATAAAATTCAATAAATATGAAACAAGGTTTAATTCTAATTTTTTTAACAGCATTGACCATTAATGTCAAAGCACAAAATCAAATACAAATGACAATTAATCAAGAAGCACCAGTAGTTCAGACAAAATCGATATTAATTGAAGCTACACCTGAAAAAGTATGGCAAATTTTAACCAATATTCAAAATTGGGACAAGTGGAATGAAAAAATAAAGAAGTCAAAAGTACAAGACAATTTGCAAGTTGGAAGTAGTTTTACTTGGAAAGCTAATGGAAGTAAAATTAAGTCCAAAATCCATTCTTTTACACCTAACAGAATTCTTGGTTGGCAAGGAAAAGCTTTTGGTGCAAGTGCAATTCATAATTGGTATTTAGAACCAACCGAATATGGCACAAAAGTGAGAGTGGAAGAAAGTATGGAAGGTTGGGTTATCAACTTGATGAAGAAGAAAATGAACGAAAAATTAGCAGAAGATATGTTATATTGGCTTGAACAACTAAAAAAGGAATGTGAGAAATAAATACGGCATACAACACGGTGTATAAGTAATAGCGGTTTAAGTGCTAAAATAAAGGTATGAACATAAAACAAAGGTCAGTGCAAAACCGAAAGGTTTGTGAGTAGAAATCCGCTACTACCCATACACAAAACGTTGGAGAAGAATTCGCTCCGCTTATCTTCTCCAACGTGCCGGGCTAAGTTCAGGAGTTGCGTAGCAACTCATCCCAACCCTCACTAAATTCAATAGGTAAAACCAACTGAACTTAGCCCGGCACGTTAGGCGCAATAATTTTCTATGAGGTAAGTATGATAGCAAATATCGAAACAAAATTTAAATGTAGTTATGAGGCTGCAGTGAAATATGTAAATAAGTCAAAAACACTTGATTATATTGCATTTCCACTGTTAGTTTTTACACCAATTGACGCAGAAAACTATCCCAAAATATGGAAAAATGGCAATTATGAAGTCAAGGTGAAACTATTTAATAGTATCCCCTTTGGAAAACAGTATATAGGAATAGAAAAACTAAAGGACAATGATCCAAATGAGTTTATTTTAAGAGACAATGGAACAGGTGATATAATTAAGCAGTGGGATCACTGGATTTTGATTAGTAAAACGGATGACAAGCAACAAGTAAAATATATTGATAGAATTGATATCAAGGCAGGAATTCTTACACCCTTTATTTGGATCTTTGCCAATATTTTTTATAGATGGAGACAATTACGTTGGAAAAGATTAATTAAAAAATCTTTCAAACAATTAGAAAATTACAGCGCCTAACAGCGAATATAAGATTTCGCCTTCGGCTCCATCCAAATTGCCTCCGCTTTGCTGCGGCAACTTCTCATATTCGTAAAACGTTGGAGAAGAATTCGCTCCGCTCATCTTCTCCAACGTGCCGGGCTAAGTTCAGGAGTTGCGTAGCAACTCATCCCAACCCTCACTAAATTCAATAGGTAAAACCAACTGAACTTAGCCCGGCACGTTGTGTGGAATTAACGCAGACCGATGAACCAACATGATTATGAAACTTTTTTCAAGAAATAAGGATAGTTTTAAGAAATTTAAAGGACAGGAATATTTCTACACTGATAAATCCAATAATTTATATTTCAAATCCTTTCATTCAGGGAATTTTGAGTTGGTAAAAGACGCTGATTTAAAATCCTTGACTTTTCTTTCTAACACATACTTTTATGATAAAGGCTATTCGTCTTTTAAGGACTATGAAAGTTATGGTTATTTCAAGATTGACAATGTGCTTTTCTGGTTTGGTAAAAAAGTAAAGGAGGATTTCACAGGAGATTTAATCAATATTTCGGAGCACTTTTTTACGGACAATGAGCATTTGTTCGTAAATGGACAAATATTCGATTTTGATAAAGAAACATTTAAATGTCTCAACAGGTATTATGCTAAAGATTCAAAAATAGTATTCCATTCTGACAAAGTCATTCATTCTGCGGATTCTGAAACATTCAGAGTGATTCGAGAAGATTCAGGATATTCTCAGGACTTTATAGACAAATACAATTTCTTAACTGACGATGGATTTTCAGCCTGGGCATGTGATAAGAATAATCTGTACTTCTGTGGTAAACCATTTCTTTCAGGACTGATTGACCCTTTGACAACGAGGATTATTCGTACACACATCTTGATTGATAAAAACAATGTCTTTTACCATAAAAAACAAGTTAAGGACGCAGACCCTGATACTTTTGAATGTATTATAGACTCCAGTAAATTAAATGATGAGTATAAGAAAATTAAAATCTTCACTTCATTTTTCAAGGACAAAGACAATATATTCTATTTGTACGAGGATGAAGTAAGTGAAAGTAAAGATGAGATTATTAGATGTACAAGGAGAAATAGAAAAAAGTACATTGATGACTTAAAAGTAATGACAGAAAATTTTGAAATTTACAATCTGATAGATACTGATATCGAGAGGATTAATAAACTGATTGAAGAATAACTCCACACAACAAAGAACTGAGGTAAAAACCAAGTAAATTTCCTTTAATTTGTCATTAATGTACTTTTATAGTGCTCATCATATGGAAGGCCATTTTTGATTATCGCAAAAGCTTGTTTTAGTAATTTATTACACACCGCTATTAAGGCTAGTTTTTTACTCTTCCCTTTAGCAACAATTCTATCATAGAGCGCTTTACAAGCTCGGTTATAGTTACAAGCATTAAAACTGCACATAAAGAGTAAATTTCTCAGTTTTGCATTGCCCATTTTACTAATCCTTGAACGTGCATTAACACTACTCCCACTCTGCCTTATTATGGGAGTTAAGCCCGCATAACTACATAACTCTTTGGCACTTTCAAAACGTTGAAAGCCATCTGTAAATACCAATAGCATTAAGGCTGTTTTAGTCCCTATTCCTGGAATACTTGTTAGTAAAGTCAATGATTCTTGATATTCCTTTTTCACATTATCAAGCAATGCTGTTTCTAAAACTTCTATCTCCTTCTCAAGGTTTTTCAAACTTCGTTTTAGGGATCTAACCACCGCTTTTGATGGGGTTCCTAAGACTTCTTCGCCATGAAGTTTATTTTTTAACTGTGTGCTTTGTTTGCTGTACACACTCAGCATACGAGTTAATTGCAAGCATTCTTGTTGGGCTTTTGACTGACCATCCCAAAGTTTAGGCTTACAATCCGCTCCGTACTGCTGTATCATTTTTGAATCGCTCTTATCGGTTTTTATTTTCGATAACTTCATTTGGATATAACGCTTAATCTTTAAGGGATTAACAACACTAACTCCAATACCTGATTCAAGTAAAAAATAAGCTAAACGAACATGATAATACCCCGTGGCCTCCATGACGCAAACCGTATTTGTATCTAATAACTTAATAAGCTTTTTAAAACCAGATATACTGTTTTTAAACTGATAATGAACCTTCTTATTATCACATACATCAAAGACATCTTTACTAATGTCTATACCAAAATAGTGTCTATCTTTAGTCATAAAAAAAATGATTTGTAAAGAACCGCTCTATTGAATATTCAACAACTTGAAATCGAAGTCTAAAGCTTCATAGAACTGAACGAATTTAACATAGAAAAGAGCAGGGATTATCAATGTTGACGAGATCTAAGGTCTCTATGTGTATCATAACCTTATTCCGCTCTTTGGTTCTTTATGATTAAATATCAAATGTATTAAATTGATAACTTAAGATGTGTATAGTGCATAGCACCCTACGGGATGCTACGTCACCATACACGTAACGTTGGAGAAGAATTCGCTCCGCTCATCTTCTCCAACGTGCCATTTTAAGACAACATGAAAGTAACAATGGAAAATTTACCAATATATATTAGCCTTTTGTTCGGACTTACAGTTATCGGGACAATTGTTTGGTTCTACTTTGCATCCAAATCCAAAGCATTTTTACTTATTGCTATCGGCTGGACTATATTGCAAATAATTCTTGGCCTAAGTGGAATTTATCAAAACACTGAAGTAATGCCCCCAAGAATGATGCTTTTCGGTATTTTCCCTACTTTAATCTTTATCGGAATAACCTTTTTGACTAGTACAGGAAAAGCGTTTATTAACCAGATTAACCTTAAAACATTGACTTATTTTCACAGTATTCGCATACCTGTTGAGATAGTCCTTGCGTGGCTTTTTTATCAAGGCGTAGTATCTGTTTATCTGACATTCGAAGGGACTAACTTCGATTTGTTTTCAGGTGTGACTGCACCAATTTTTGCCTGTTTTGTCTTTAAAACAACCAAAGAAAAAAATAAACTTTTATTGTGGTGGAACATCATTTGCCTCTTACTTCTGCTTAACGTTGTGATAACCGCAGTCTTTGCATTCCCATCACCCTTCCAGAAATTGGCATTTGACCAGCCAAACATTGCAGTATTATATTTTCCATTCAACTTATTACCAACCGTTGTCGTTCCGATAGTATTATTTGGACACTTAGTAGCGATAAGGCGATTAACGAATAAGAATTAAGAAAGAGAAAAACGCCACATAACCATCGGTATAAAACATAGGGCGGATGTTGGTTTCTACAGGTTTCAAGCTTCTATCAAGCGTAATCTCGGTGGAAAGTAAATAGCTCCAAAATGCCCTACGTTTCATACCAGAGTCCATTGGAGAAGAATTCGCTCCGCTCATCTTCTCCAACGTAGCTGGGCTAAGTACGAAAGCTGCGGAGCAACTCATCCCAACTTGATACAAGTTCAATGGTTTAAACACTAAACCAAATAAAGTTTCGTTTCGAGGTAAATTAATTTTTATGAAGATAATATCACACATAATACCACTGCTTTTACTTTCTTCATCTTGTAATCATGATAACAACAACCATTCTAATTGGAAAGAATTGAGTACCTATACTGACAAAACAGTTACTCAACTATGTTTTTCAAATGATAATTTTGGAGTAGGTTTGGTTTCTATTGGAAGTATAATAAGAACTACTGACGCAGGAAATAATTGGGACGAAATTAATGTTGTTACCGACGAAAACTTCACCTCTTGCTTTGCATTAACAAATACAGAGGTATTTGTAGGAAGGAATAGGTTTTTCAAATCCACTGATGGAGGAGACAGCTTTACAGAACTGGGACAGAATCAAATAAATTACTCTTCATCTATATTTGCTATCCATTTCTTTAATAAAGAATTAGGAGTTATTGTAAAAGGTGGTTCTGTATATAAAACAACAGATGGAGGTACCAACTGGCTAGTAAAATATCCACAATATGGGTTTGCTAATCATCTTGAAGTTATTAAAAACCAAACGTTATACATTGCAGGTGGGAATAGCTATGATAATATCACTTTCGGTGAAATGCATAAATCTGACGATTTAGGAGAAACTTGGATTAAACTTAGTTTGCCAAATGAAATTCAACAATCAGAAATAACTTCAATTGATTTTTTAACACATGAGATTGGATTTATTTCAACATTTGAAAATAAAATTTTTAAAACTCTTGACGGTGGAAATAATTGGACAAAAATAAACGAATTCCAATATGGAGGGATAAGAGATATAGTGTTTGAAAATGGAAATACTGGATACCTAACAACTAATAATAGCATCTATAAAACTACTAATGGCGGAATAAGCTGGCTTTTACACCATCAGTCTACTTCAGAATTATATTATTTCGAAAAAACTACCAATAATATTTTTGTACATGGTAGGCATGGAGTCATTTTAAGGAAAGAATAAGAAACCTTATCATTTTCGTATGCTTCATAGTTTTCAAATTGTTCATTAAATTAAGAAGACCAGTATCAAAGAAAGTAAATAACAAATTGATGAGAATTACCATTTTAACAATCTTATTATTATTGACTGTACCGTCTATATATGCCCAAATTAATGCAATTACTGAAACTGGAGATGAAGTTATTCTTTATGAAGATGGGACGTGGAAATATCTCAATGACAGTGTAAATGTTGATACTGAAATCCTTCGTAATGAAACAGAATTTTTAAAAGGGGAACATTTAACTTTTTTAGTTAAGAGCAATAAAATCAACATAGGTATTTGGATTAATCCAAAAAATTGGAGTTTCACAAAAGCAAACGATGGTGACGTTTTTGAATATCAATTCCAAAAAAAGGGGGATGATTTGTATGGAATGTTAATTACCGAGAAAATACAAATTCCAATTGAGGCTTTAACAGATATAGCACTTGAAAATGCGAAAAGTGCCGCACCTGATATTAAGATTATCAAAAAAGAGTATAGAATTGTAAATGGTATAGAAGTTCTTATGATGCAAATGTCTGGAACAATTCAAGGTATGAAATTTACTTATTATGGTTACTATTATTCAAATTCAAATGGAACTATTCAATTATTAACTTATACAGGTGAAAATTTATTCCCTGTCTACCTTAATGATATGGAAGAATTTCTAAATGGATTAATTGAAAACTAAAGAAACTTCTTAAGCATAATGCTCCATTTAATAAAAAAATCAGAGTATTTATTTTAATTGATACTCTTAGGGCAAACGTATTAATTATTTGCTCTCACGTTTTGAGCATATTTATAATGAGATAGAATGTAATTGATAGGAAAATCAATACCTTAATATGATGCTCTAGCCTCCAATAACCAAGATCTCAATTCTCTATTCTTCGAGTTCTTTCTTCAACAAACTAATCGCAAAACCGCCGCCTTCGGCTAGATATATAGTTAAAGATGATGAATCATTAATTTCAATTTCTTCGATTTCAATACTTGTTGGATTATCATCCCAATGAGCATCTTCCCCATCCTTTTCGCGAAGAGTGCTATTTATTTTTTTGGACAAAAACAGTCAAATTTAAATGTAAAAATACACTTTTTTCACCGCAGAATGCTAGCCAAAGAGGCAATTCCACAGAGGTTGATCTCAAAACAATTGATTTCACCATGTCAAAAATCCAAAACAAACAAGTCATCCCTTATGATTTTTGGGCGTTACCCTGCGGGTCGCGCTATCCGCTATATCTTTTTTGCACTTTCAGGCAAAAAAGGATGCCGCTTTTATCGCTAACGCAGCCTGCAAAGCAGCTTTTTAGCAAAGAACAAACAACAATCCACCATTCATATTCAGACGTTAATAATCCCCAAAAACCTCAAAGAAAACATTGAGTTCTTCGCAGAATTCTGTTTCTCTATTCATAAGAAACTCCCTATCTTTAGTCACAGCTAAATTGATTGCTTTTTATGGAACTCTACAAAGAGAATCAACTCAAGATATACAACTCACTGACCAAGTCAAAAGAACTTTTCAAACCTTTAAAAGACGGTTATGTAGGGATGTATGTATGTGGACCCACAGTTTACAGTAACGCACATTTAGGAAACTTAAGAACCTTTATGTTTTTTGATGTTGCCTTTCGCTATTTTCGTCATCTCGGTTACAAAGTTCGTTATGTTAGAAATATTACTGATGTTGGCCATCTAGAGAATGATGCAGACGAAGGAGAAGATCGAATTGCAAAGAAAGCCAGACTAGAGCAGATCGAACCTATGGAAGTAGTCCAAAAATATACCGTTGACTTCCACAACGTTTTAAGCCAGTATAATTTTCTTCCACCAAGTATAGAGCCAGCAGCGACCGGACATATTGTTGAGCAGATTGAAATGATCAAAATTATTTTGGATAAAGGCTTTGCCTATGAAGTGAATGGCTCCGTATATTTTGATGTCCTAGAATACAATAAAATCAATCATTATGGAATTCTATCTGGAAGAAATATAGAAGATTCAATCAATAATACAAGAGATTTAGATGGTCAGTCCGACAAAAAAAATCCACAGGACTTTGCCTTGTGGAAAAAAGCAGAGGACAAACATATCATGCGATGGCCATCACCATGGTCAGATGGGTTTCCAGGATGGCATATTGAATGCTCTGTGATGAGTACCAAATACTTGGGAGAACATTTTGATATCCATGGAGGTGGTATAGATCTAAAGTTTCCACACCACGAATGTGAAATTGCACAATGTAAAACCTGGTCAGGTAAAGACCCTGTGAATTATTGGATTCATACCAATATGTTACTCCTAAACGGCCAGAAAATGGCAAAATCTACAGGAAATTTTATTCTTCCAGGGGAAATTTTAACGGGAAAAAATACCATCTTGAGCAAAGCATTCTCTGCAAGTGTAGTACGCTTTTTTAATATGCAGGCGAATTACAAAAGCGTTCTAGATTTTTCTAGCAAAGCCCTTGAAGCCTCCGAAAAAGGATATATAAGATTGATGGATGCAATAAAGAATCTGGATCAGATTACACCGAGTAAGTCCTCATCAATTGATGTTCCTGGTTGGAGAAAAAAATGCTACGATGCCATGAACGATGATTTTAATACACCTGTATTAATTTCACATCTGTTTGAAAGTGTAAAATGTATCAATCAATTAAAAGAAGGGAAAGAACAGATCAGTTCCGACGATTTAAGTGTACTCAAAACTACCATAAATGCTTTTGTTTATGACGTTCTTGGTCTCTTAAATGATGTCAAAGAAGAAGAATCCAGTAAAGCTGATGGTGCCATAGAATTACTAATTAAATTGCGAAAAGAAGCAAGAGATCACAAAAACTGGGCACTTTCAGATCAAATCAGAGACGAACTGGCAGCCTTGGGTGTACAATTAAAAGATGGAAGAGATGGTACGACATATACCACGAACTAATTTTAGATAACTTGAAGATTAAACAACTTTTTGCATACCCCTTTATAGCCTTGGTTCGGTTTTACCAGCTTGCTATTTCACCCTACACGCCCTCAACATGCAGACACAGCCCCACATGCTCTCAATATACCATTGAAGCATTGCAAAAAAGAGGGTTGATTATAGGTAGTTGGTTGGCAATAAAGAGAATTTCTAGTTGTCACCCTTGGGGAAAAAGCGGCTATGATCCAGTCCCCGAAAGAAAGAAATAAATACAACTGTCATCAGAAAAAATGACAAAAAAATAAAATAACAAAATATGCACTTTTTATCTGTGGTTTGGGATCCCTCTATAGGAATAGACTTAGGATTTTTCACTATACGCTGGTATAGTTTGATGTTTGTCGCTGCTTTTTTACTAGGATTATACCTCATGAAAAAAATCTTTATCAACGACAATATAGATGTTAAGCAACTGGATTTAATTTTTATGTACACCTTTTTTCCCATGCTCATAGGAATGCGTCTGGGAGAAGTATTTTTTTACAATTGGGATCATTATAAAGATCACTGGCTAGAAATTATTCTGCCCTTTAGAGAGCGTGCTGGAGAGACTACCCTGTTTGGGCTTATAGACGGATGGGAATTCGTTGGGTACACAGGTTTTGCCAGTCATGGTGCTGCCATAGCTATTATTTTGGGAATGTATTTTTACAACAAAAAACATTTAAAAAAATCCATGCTGTACATCTTGGACCGCCTAGTCATCGTAGTAGCATTGGGAGGTGCTTTTGTTCGATTAGGGAACTTCTTTAACTCTGAAATTTATGGTAAAGAAACAGGCTCTAATTTTGGTGTTATTTTTAGAGGAGTTGGTGAAACTGTTCCAAGGCACCCCACACAACTATACGAGGCATTTAGCTATCTCATCCTATTTTTTATTTTGTGGAGAATTTATTGGAAAACTGACAAAAAACACCATATAGGATTTATTTTTGGAATCTTTATGATCGCTTTATGGTCATTGAGATTTGTCATCGAATTTTTAAAAGAAGCTCAAGTTGACGGCAGAGAAGACTGGGTATTCAATTCGCTTAATACAGGACAAGTGCTTAGTATTCCCCTAGTCATGGTTGGCCTATGGCTCGTCTTGAGAAAAAAGAAAGAACTAACATCCTAGGAATTACAAAGCCTGCAAGTACTTTTCAGCTTTAGAACTAATTATTATCTAGTTGGTTTTTTTCAAAACAGATTCGTTGCATCTTAAAATTCAGCGTGAAAAAACACGCTAGCAACTCATGTAATATCATTTCTAATGGCTTGTACCCCCATAAAGACTAACGAAGCTGCTTGAACTTCTTTTTGCAAAGAATAAAATACTGCCAAACCACACTCGTATGGAGGTGGTAATGATGCTTCTTTTGAAGTCGTTGTCGTTTTTTTAAGAACTTAAAAAAGTTCCTATATAAACTCAAATGTGCCTTTAAAATCGCCCAAGTGTGAATAGGTTTCATTTCAACAATAAATTTCACTCCAGCAAATCCATCCAAAACCAACCTAGAGAAAAATACAAACAAGAACCATTGTTTGGGAACATTTTTTACAATATTAATTAAACTATTTCTAAAGTTTAAGAAGGTTTTCCTTGGATTGCTTTCCTGTAAAGTAGCCCCACCAACGTGATATACAGTAGATGCACCCACATATTTTACATCATACCCTTCGTTTTGAGCCCTCCAGCATAAGTCAATCTCCTCTTGATGTGCAAAGTAATCCTCATCAAAACCTCCCAACTGTTCATATACCTGACTTCGAATAAAAAAGCAAGCGCCAGAAGCCCAAAAAATTTCAGTAGTATCATCAAACTGTCCCTCATCCTTTTCCAAACAATTAAATACGCGACCACGACAATAGGGATACCCGTAAAAATCTATAAACCCACCTCCAGCACCTGCGTACTCAAATTTTCCCTTATAATGGTAGTCTAGCAATTTCGGCTGAATAATAGCTGTATTTTTTTCTCTTTTGAAAACTTCTATTACAGGTGTCAACCAATTAGAAGTCACCTCAACATCAGAATTGATTAAGCAATACAGATCCGCCTCAATAGATCTTAACGCCTCGTTATAGCCCTTTGCATAGCCCCATATATTTCATGGGTGTAAACCAACTCACATCACCTAATTTATTTGGCTCATTGAGATTGAGTATTAAATTTGATTCAATCAAATCACCAGCTTTTTCTGCTACCTGAATCATTCTCCAGGGAGTAAAAAAAGGCAGTTCTCGTTGAACTGCATGCCCCAGTCTGTCAGATTTTACTAAGCTACTTTCGAATCGTTGTTCTTCTTTATTTACTCTGAGGGTCATTCCAGCATAGTTCCACAAATTAGCTTCGTGAAAACTCAAGTAAAGCCCTTTGTCTGTTTGCATTGTTACAGGAGTATTTACTGAGTTTTCTGGAATATGTGTCGCAATTAGGTTTGCTCGATTTTCTAGATATGGTTCAACATCTATTTCAGAAAAGCTTGACTCTGTATAAAGTTGTTCATAAATATCCCAATCACCTGGTTGCCACCATGTAATATGATCATCTGTTAATTCAAACATAGTATGTTCTTGAGCAATAGTTAACATTAGTTGCTCTTTCTGCTCGTGGAAGTAATATCTAAACGCAACACCGTCATCATAAGCTCGAAAATAAATATCCAGTTTACGGTTTGGATAATCAATTTCTTTTAACTCTACTTTCATCTCTGTAAAACGATTTAGCACATCCCTTTGCTCTCCCCATGGCATTTGCCATATTTCTTCAAATGATCTTTTAGAACTGCCTAATAATTCAAATCCTGAATTCATTGCTTCTTGATCATTAAATTCAAAACCCATGGTCGAAGGCTCAATGATGGTAACTTCATCGTGCATAACCTGATAACTCGGAGTACCATTTTCAGAGAGCATAAACTCTATTTCTAAATTACCTGATGGTGAGCCTATGACATTATCTGTTATTGAATTGCAATTAACTGTATAATAGAACGATACTAAAGGAAGCAATAACAATAATTTTTTCATATTAGTTATATTAGATTAATTATGGTATGCTATAATTTATAGCACCATGTTAAAAACGTGCTCTAAACGCGAAGGTTTGATCGAACCCTATCAATGCGTATCTCCCTGAACCAGTTCGGTAAAGCCTTGGTTGGTGAATCTGAGTTATAGTTCCATCGATATTTTTTCTCGCAATTTTACGAGCTTCAATATTCACGGCATGTCCCTCAAGATCTGTAAACTCTTCTTTTCCAGACCCTGTGATCGCAATAATAATATTATCCTTGGAACTATAATTCGCATACAATAAACTTGTATTTCTAAAACTGGTAGATCCAATTCTTTCTCTACTTTCGATTTCAAAAACAGCAGCTCTACCCCCAGAAAATATGGTTACAAATAAACCATCCTCAGAGAAAGAAACACCCTTAACGTCTTGGTTAAATTCAATTTCACCGAGATTATTTCCAAATCGATCTAATATCATTACTTGATCGCTCGATCCCGCTTTCATACTTGCTAATGCAATACATTCCCCATTACTTGATATTTGGACTGTTCTTAATGCTCGATCTTTACTGGAAAAAATATCTACAGGATTTCTGTTTTTGGCTACTAGTTTTGCACGAGAACCAATCGTACCATCCTGCATTATTTTTGGATTGTAAAGAACAATGGTCTTTCCTGCTGCATCAAAAGCAATTTCAGAAATTGCTTCACCACTTTCATTCTGAGTACTATTAGAAATTGATCGTACTACTCTTCCATAAGTATCATAAAATAAAAAATTAGCAATATTCTCTCTTACAATAACGGCTCCATTCTGCAAAGGATACACTCCTAATGAAGGATCTGGTTCATTGGGCATTGAATATGATCCTGTCTGAATTACTTCATTACCGTCAGATAGTGTAATTCCTTCCGTATCGATGGATGCAGAAGGTAATTTTAAACCATAATTTGATGAGGTAATTTGTAAAGATTGTGCATCAACTTTTGAAACAGTTGTTATAAGAAATAGAAAAAGACAAATACGAATCATAAGTAATATCGAGGTAAGATTTAGTTTTAAAATAACGTAATTTTTAAAACAAAGTACTTATTGATCAACCCTTTTTTTAGAATTCACTATCTTATTGATCACAAGAATAAATACATTATGAAATATCATCTAATTACGGGCGGATGCGGATTTGTTGGCCGCAATTTTGTAAAACGACTTCATCGAACAACCAACGATACGATCCTTTTTATTGATGATTTATCGGTAGGTACACATCCATCAACTTGGTTACCTTCTGGTAGTACCACTAGAAAAGATAAGTATGGGTTAGAATATTTCGGTGATGATGAAAGAATGATATTCTTAAAGGCTGATATACGGGTAATTTTAGATGCATTAGTAGAAAACCCAACTTATCTAAACGACACTTATGGTTTAAACATTGACAGTTTCAGTGATGTATTTCACTTTGCAGCTATCGTCGGAGGAAGGGCAACCATTGATGGTGATCCAATGAAAGTTGCACTCGATTTAGCCATTGATGCATTATTTTTTCGATGGATTTGCTTGAATAAACCCACTCGTGTTCTTTATCCTAGTTCAAGTGCTGCTTACCCTGTAGATCTCCAAACCGAGTCGGGTGCAATTGCATTAGCTGAAACCGATATCGATTTTACAAAAATGGGTCAACCAGATATGACCTATGGATGGTCAAAACTTACAGGCGAATATTTAGCCTACATTGCTGCTGATTATTACGGTGTTTCGGTGACATGTATTCGACCTTTTTCTGGTTTTGGGGAAGATCAAGATCTAACTTACCCAATACCTGCAATTGCTAAAAGAGCTGCATTGAAAGAAAATCCTTTCGAGGTTTGGGGAACGGGAGAACAAGGGCGCGATTTTGTTCATATTGAAGACGTTATGGATTGCACATTACTTGCGATGGAACATATTACAGATGGTAGTGCCATTAATATTGGAAGTGGAAAACTCACATCATTTCTAGATATCATCAAAATTTTTACTTCTTTTGCTGGCTATACTCCGGATATTAAAACCTTATTAGATAAACCTGTAGGCGTTCATTCCCGATATGCCAATATGGATTATGTTACATCCAAACTAGGCTGGCAACCAACTCTTAGTTTAGAGGAAGGAATGCGAAGAGTGTATGAAGTGGCGGTAAAAAAATATGACTAAGATTGTTTGTTTTGGCCCTGGACCTAAATTCAAAGGTGGAATCTCTAATTACAACACATCTTTAGCAAAAACACTTGACAGAAATGCCAATAATGAAGTTCATATTGTTTCATGGACTAATCAGTATCCATCTATTATCCCAAGAGAATTTGTTGATAAATCAAGTAGCTCAGATTTTATGGAGGGTACTCGGATACAAATAAAATATATTACCAACTATAATAATCCATTCAGTTGGAGGGAAACCGCCAAATACATAGCATCACTTAAACCTGATAAGGTTATATTTCAGTGGGCAATTTCAATTCAAGGTATTCCACTTAGATCGATAGCTAAATGGCTGCAAAAAAATACATCTACAGAAATAATCTTTGATTTACACTTTGTAGTACAAAAAGAAGGAAGCTCTATTGATGAATATCTAACAAAACTTGGAATTAAATATGCCGACACCTACATAGCTCATGCCTATAAAACAGTAAATGAATTAAAAGAGCTTTTCCCATCTATTGCTTTTGATGTAAACGAAACTGGTAATCGAAATAGTAGTAACACTACAGTAATAAAACTCTTTCATCCGGTATATGATTTATACCAACCTGATTCAAAGTTTGATGTTGAAGGATTTAAAACTGAGTTGGGACTAAAAAAAAATGTATTTCTTTTTTTTGGATTTATTAGAAAGTATAAAGGGCTTCACAATGCCATCAAAGCCTTTCATTTAGTGGCTAACCAACGAGATGATGTTTCCTTCTTAATCTGTGGAGAAGAATTTTGGTCTACTTTGGATACATCAAAATTTTCAACTAAACTAAAACAATCTTTGTTTAATATTGCTCAAAAATTACTTTTGAAAAATAAAGAAAGCGAGCAGGATTATAGACCATTACAACTTATAAATGAGCTAAAATTAGATGAATCTGTGGTCGTTAAAAATGAGTTCATACCAAATGAAGATGTACATAAATATTTTCAAGTTGCTAATTGTAGTATTCTCTTTTACTTAACAGCTACACCTTCTGGTGTTGAATCGCTCACATATAACTTTGAATTACCCATCTTAGCAACAAAAGTTGGGCATTTTCCCGAAACGATAATCCATGGGGAGAATGGATATTTAGCTGAACCTGAAAATATTGAATCTATGGCAGCGCAAATGAACAAGTTTCTTGATCATCCATTATCTAATGAATATGTTAAAAAAGCAGCTGAATCAATGAGTTGGGAAAAATATACTGCTGCAATATTGAACACTTGATAAAAATATTCTCTCTTTTTTTTAATTCAGTATTGCCTTCCAACCTTAATAAATCTTATCTTAGTAGTCTTTGACAAATCGGGGAGTGGCGCAGCCCGGTAGCGCATTCGCTTTGGGAGCGAAGGGTCGCAGGTTCAAATCCTGTCTCCCCGACTAACCACTGGAATCTTTGAGAAAAGATTTCAGTTTTTGACATGTTGAAATTAATTAGTTGAGCGCCCATAGCTCAACTGGATAGAGCAACTGCCTTCTAAGCAGTAGGTTTCAGGTTCGAGTCCTGATGGGCGTACTTAAAAAAAGCCCCTTACTGATACGTGAGAGGCTTTTTTTATGCCTTTTAATTTTTTATCCTTTTTCTCAGTTACTAAATTTTAGCCAAAAAAGTAACAATCTACGGGCACATAGCGGGCACCCTTACCAAAAATAGGTGAAACCCACTGCCAAAACTACCCGTTTTTATCCAACTTTTTCACTAAGAGAAATCCCTTGAGCCTCTTCTAACAATACACACATATTATTCACTTCTTTTCTTGGTTGGTTATTTAAGTAGTTCAACAGTACGGTTCGTAAGTCAGGAGAAATTGCAAAGTGTGTAAGAGGTGCCTTCACTTTTTTTGATTTCAATTTTTCACTCACGCTTTTTTTATTTGTGGTTTTATCTTCACTCATTATGTGTTCCTCAAAAATTATTTTTTATGAATTGATACTTGCTATCAAGCAAATTTTCTTACTGGTGTTAATGGTGCCGAAAGTATTTCAACTCCATTTGGCAGAGCTATAGCCTTAATTTCCGTCTCTAGAATAGTTGCATAATCATCATACTCTCTTGGAAATAACTTTGTGGGTTTGTCAATACATCTAATGTTTAAATGTACATCTTGTGAATAAATGGGAGCGGTAATTTCTTCACCATCTTCATCATACGTCCCTGGTGTCTCTTGTATAGCACCTACATAATCTAAAGCAAATCCATTGCCTGAATTAAAAAATTCATCATTCCCTTGCTCATCTGTACTTACAAAATCTTTAAAATCTCGAAAGGTATCTAAAAGATCATTTTTACTTGGGCCTTTAATGTATATATCAATTATATCTGGTGTTGTTTTCATAGCTGTATTTTATAGCGTTAACGTCTTTGTTAGTAGTTCACATGTTGGTTTATCAAAAGCTTTTGGGTAATAGACTATACGTCTTATTATTCCAGACATATTCCCTTCCATTACTAATAAATTATCAACTAGATTAGGCAATGGGTGTATTATGGTTTTATCATCTATTTCAGACCCATTAGTATAAAATCTGACGTTTTCTTCTTCGTATGTAAAAAGGTATTTATTAAAATCTCCGCTTAGATCAGCAATTGTTAGATAAAAACTTGAACTATCTGTGAGAACATCAACCCCATTATTAGTTTTTCCATATACGTCTACTTGATTCCCGGATAAGTATCGTATTCCTAAATTATCAGTTGAGTATATACTTCCTAGACCTTCTTGCATTGTTAATAGTTTTTGCCCCCCACTAAACTTTTCAAGACTACATTCTATCAAAAAAGTACCCTCTTTGTAATTATAAACATCGGAAAAAGCCTCACCTTCAATTTTAAAAATTTCCCCAGCTCTTGTTACTGTTGCCGCTGAATAAATATCCGCAGATCGGGTTACTTGTGAGCCTGACGTTGGGATATAGGAGGTTGGGTAAAGACCTTGTTCTAATTGCACTCCCCAAAGGTATACGGATGATCCTATACCATTATATGAACCAATCCAATTGGAATTGTTTGTCAAACCAAGCCTACTTACAGTTTCTGCACCATCCGTATTAGTAGTAAAGGTAATCGAGCATCTATAAAAACCTTCAGAAGCCTTTTCCATATTTGCATTAATAATTAAATAATCACCACTATTATGTTCTCTAGTAATAGTTCCATTTACTAAATCAAAAATAGCCTCAGTACGATGTGAAAAGTCCCCTTTTTGGTTTATTTGCAAATAAACATATTGCATATCAATATATTTAAAATAAGCACTTAACGTGTATGTGGTAGAAACTGCTAGTGGTAATGAATGAGCTTGATAATGCCTATTAGTTGTAAAGTCATCAGCAATAATGTCAGCCGACATATTACCGTCAGGTGCAATAATTTGATTAAGCGTGACTGATATATCTTTTCCAGCATTCCAATTAGTGAGGGTCATATCTTCACTGTACGGAATCAAATTCGTAGCACTATTTTCTAGCAACTGCCCCGAATCAACCCATTGCCCGTCTATAAATTCATGGTGATTGTTAACTTCTTCATCAATACTGGCTGTTTGCATGATACCATGTGCATCTACGTATTTTTTAGTTGATGCTCTTGAAACAAATGTCGGTATTGTTGGAATGTATGAGCTCGGGTAAGATCCTTCTTCGAGTTGTGCGCCCCAAGCAAATATACTTCCTATCTCATTACAGCTTATTCTTGGATATTCAAGAGTTCCGTCTGCTGTTTGTGTTGTAGTAAATCTCTGCCACTCGTCTGTTACTGTAACATAATCTCCTTGTTGACCAAACCCTTCAAGACCTAACCAAACTTGAGTTGGGTTTAATAAGTTGTCGTTTTTTAACCAAATAGAAAACGTATATTGGGCGCCATTAGTAACTGATACCCGTTCTTCCACTCTGCCATTTACTGTTCCATCAAATGTAAATTTATCAGCGCTAGACCTCCCATCAGGAGCAATAGCTTGTCTAGGTGTAACAACGGCACCTGATAATTCATACCAACTATTAAAATACTCAGATGCTTTTATCAAATTCGTTCTAGGCTCTTCTATCTTAAGCCCTAGCAATTCCCCTGTTGAAGGATCATAGTACAAGCGTGGTACATGATCATCTACTTCTTCTATGTAACCTTGTTCATTAACTATAGTTGCTTTACTGGGGCGTGAAAAAGTAATGATTGATTCATCAAAATCACCGCGGTCAAAAAGTGTTGCTAATTTGGCTCGTACTTTAAGTAATGACATAATATTAACTAGATAAATCGATTAGATATTGGTCTTCAAGGGCTACGGGGAAATAAATAACACTCTTGATATGCCCACCTAGAACATAGTTTCCAGAAGCATGTCCTATGTGTAGACGGTTAAAACGGCTAGTATAATTATTGCTTTCAATTAAACTTTCAACGGGGCCACCATTTACACTAAATCGAATAGTGTTTCCATCTGGCATTATTGCAAAAGCAATCTTGAAAAATTCATTTAATGGTGCATTCGTTATTACTTTGGAAGCAGTAATTCCACCTTTTTCTATAAATATTTGAAGATTTGGATCATTTGCTCCCCGTCTTTGTATTTGAATCCTATCATTTGAAGTCTCACCCAGTAAATACAAATATCGTTGCCATAGTGTCCCTGCCCCTAAATCATTATTTGATGCTTCGACTATGAACGTACCTTCATCATGATTGTAAAAATCGGAAAAAGCTGATCCTGTAATTTCACAAATATCTGCGCTTCGAGTTGACGTTGCCACTGAATAAATATCTGCAGATCGGGTTACTTGTGAGCCTGACGTTGGGATGTAGGAGGTTGGGTAAAGACCTACTTCTGCTTGAGCATGGACAGCAAAAAATTCTATTGCCTCTGCTCCCAAGCTATCTAAAACCATTGCGAGCGATGTATCCAATGTATTTCCCGTAAGCGTTACACTGACTCTATTCCACTTTCCACTTTTTAAGCTTATGTTCAATGCCCCATAAGTTCGATTTAATGCATTATTTCTAGCTGTTAGTCGAAAATTCTTAGTCCCAGTTGTGACAAGATATATGTAAATAGAAAGAGTGTATTCTGTATTTATTTGCCCGTTAAAATTCCATCTTACATATCTATTTCCAGAATTTGTATTCGTTAAATAAGAAGTAGAACCTAATAACCCATCGGGCATTATAAAGCTTGCCGCTGTTGAAGTAATATTTGGCCCCACATAAGAATGTATATTTGAATTTATAAATAAATTCGTAGCACTCCCTTCCAAAAGTTGCCCCGAGTCAACCCATTGCCCGTCTATAAATTCATGGTGATTGTTAACTTCTTCATCAATACTGGCTGTTTGCATGATACCATGTGCATCTACATATTTTTTAGTTGATGCTCTTGAAACAAACGTGGGTAGTGTTGGAATGTATGTAGTTGGGTAAGAACCTTCTTCGAGTTGTGCGCCCCACAACAGCAAATAATCTCCAACATTTGATGTAGATGTATCGGTTCGCCTAACATCTACTCTTGCAGTTAAGCTAGTGCTGACCATTGAGCTATTAAAAGTCTTTGTAAGCGTAACTCGCTTCCACTCTCCATACACATCAATATTTGAATTATGCGCAACATCTTCAACACCTGTTGTACCATACATAAAAAGAGTAGCTGTAACATTTGGGTCATCAGATTTTAACCAAATGCTCCATGTGTAAGTACGGTTTGATAGATTACCTGTTGAAACAGATTCGTTAATAAGAGTGTTTCCTGCTACTACTGTTTCGTATTTATCAGCGCTAGACTTCCCATCAGGGGCAATAGCTTGATTAGGTATAACTTGCCCTCTAGTTTTTGACCACCCACCCCAATCAAAAAACTCAGATGCTTTTATCAAATTAGTTCGAGGCTCTTCTATTGTAAGCCCAAGCAACTCTCCTCTTAGGGGATCATGATCAAGTCGAGGCACATTATGATCAACCTCTTGAATCTTTTTAAATTTATTGACAAGCGTTGCTTTAGATCCACGAGTAACCGAAACAACGCTTTTAGATAAGTTACCTCTGCTTGGAAGAAATTGTAAGGTTGACCGTACTGGTAAGGTGGACATATATTCTTAGGTTGAGATTTCTCAACCTTCACAGCCATGTCATTAATCTAGTAATAATTATACTCAATTATCAAGTATCATTAGCAATTTCGACGGTCTTAGTCGTACCATCCTCTCGATAAAATTTTACCTTTAATTTCATTTCATTACCAATAGATTCAATAAACAATTCACCTCTTTGATCAGAATTGTAACGATCATATATATTCATACTCCATCCTGCCGATAAGAAAGTGCTGAAAATTCTATTTTTATTAATCCCTGAACGCATAAAACCAGAACCTCCTTTTATGGAATGTACACTTAAATGATCAATACCAGGAGTAGTATCTTTAGCCCAGACTTTAAATCGTAGTTCAGTGTAATCGCCTGACATTGGAAATACAATGGGTTCCTTGTAATTAACAGTAATTATTCCAGTATTAGAAATATTTACCGCTCCATTACTGTATGTTCGATCAATCTCTGTCCAGTTTCCCCCTCCATTTTTTGCTTCTAATGCTATAACAATGGTAGTTGTTGTAACAGCGGAAACATTGTGGATCTCGATTTTTATTTGACTACTAATTAGCATAAATCCTGTCAAATAGGTTATATCACATATAGCCGGATCAACATAGGTATTTAAATAATCTGAATCCCCTGTAAACACATTTCCATTAGTTGGCAATGCAGAACCATCATCAAATACTTTTTCACTATCATCTATTTCAACGGCTGTATAATACCCGCCTTGTTTAATTTTTATACTTGGAGAATCACCTCCTTGTATCTCTAAATCACCTGCAATCATCGAATCACTAGAATTTTGAGGATCAACATCAAATCCAGCAATAGCTAACTCTTTAAAAGAGGCTTTACCTTCCTTATCAAACGCCCACCCTTTTGTCCCATTATTCGTCATTATCCCATCTGAATTAATTTCTCCATCCCAATCTTGGCTTTTTAAATAATTTGAAGCGAAAACAAACCCTTCCATATTTTGGGTGAGCTGTGAAGCCACCTGATCATTACCTACTTTACTGATTATCTGATTGGCATTTATGAGTATTTGAGACTGTGCAATCTGTGCAGTATTATAAATCGTATATGCATTACCAGAAGAAATACTACCAAAATCTTGACCATCATCAACCAAGGTAAGTTGTCCATAATTATCTACGCTTAAAATGCTAAATGTCTGTATAACTCCTGAATCAATTTCAATCATAAACCCTGGTTCTACATCCTCATCAAATTGTGCTGAATCGTCAAGAACTTTAAATGATGCAGAATTTACACTTGAAAGGGTTCCAGAAACTGCATAGTTAAAATCAACAGACCTAGACAATAAACTAATTCTATCTTTTTCAACATTTATAGCAGAAGTATTATTTGAAATACTATTATTTGCTTGATCAAGATCATTCTGGGAAGCCTTCAAAGCTATTTCATTGGCGTTGACCGTAATCGAAGCTTCGTTTTCAATTACCCTTTCTTCTGTACCCTGAGTAAGAATATCCATTTCCAAAGCAAGTAATGTAATTGAGGATGCTGTTTGGATAATTGAAGTCTCAGCATCCGTAACCCTTTGCTCAATGACATCAACCTCAGACTGGGAAGCCTTAAGGGCAATTTCGGTAGAATTTACTTCAATAGACGAACGATTTGTTGATATACGTTCTTCGGATCCCTGTGCAATGGTATCAATCTCATAAGCAACTAAAAGTATTTTTTCGGCATTTTGAGTAATACTTGTTTCAGCTACATCTACACGTCCTGTAAGTATATCAACCTCGGACTGAGTGGCCTTAAGGGCAATTTCAGTAGTGTTGACTGTAATCGATGCCTCAGCGGTGGTAACCCTCTGTTCAATAACATCAACCTCAGACTGTGTGGCCTTAAGAGCAATTTCAGTAGTGTTGACTGTAATCGATGCCTCGGCGGTGGTAACCCTCTGCTCAATAACATCAACCTCAGACTGTGTGGCCTTAAGAGCAATTTCAGTAGTGTTGACTGTAATCGATGCCTCGGCGGTGGTAACCCTCTGCTCAATAACATCAACTTCGGACTGGGAAGCTTTAAGGGCAATCTCATTGGCGTTGACCGTGATGGATGCCTCGGCGGTGGTAACCCTCTGCTCAATAACATCAACTTCGGACTGAGTGGCCTTAAGAGCAATTTCATTGGCGTTGACCGTGATGGATGCCTCGGCGGTGGTAACCCTCTGTTCAATGACATCAACTTCGGACTGAGTGGCCTTAAGGGCAATTTCGTTGGCGTTGACCGTGATCGATGCCTCGTTTTCAATTACCCTTTGTTCTGTGCCCTGAGTAAAAATATCCATTTCCAGAGCAAGTAATGTAATTGAGGATGCTGTTTGGATAATTGAAGTCTCAGCATCCGTAACCCTTTGCTCAATGACATCAACCTCAGATTGAGAAGCCTTCAAAGCAATCTCATTGGCATTGACCGTGATCGATGCCTCTGCGGTGGTAACCCTTTGCTCAATGACATCAACCTCAGACTGGGAAGCTTTAAGAGCAATTTCGGTAGAATTTACTTCAATAGACGAACGATTTGTTGATATACGTTCTTCGGATCCCTGTGCAATGGTATCAATCTCATAAGCAACTAAAAGTATTTTTTCGGCATTTTGAGTAATACTTGTTTCAGCTACATCTACACGTCCTGTAAGTATATCAACCTCGGACTGAGTGGCCTTTAAAGCAATCTCATTGGCGTTGACCGTGATGGATGCCTCGGCGGTGGTAACCCTCTGCTCAATGACATCAACTTCAGACTGGGAAGCTTTAAGAGCAATCTCATTGGCGTTGACTGTGATCGATGCCTCGGCGGTGGTAACCCTCTGCTCAATGACATCAACTTCAGACTGGGAAGCTTTAAGAGCAATCTCATTGGCGTTGACTGTGATCGATGCCTCAGCGGTGGTAACCCTCTGTTCAATGACATCAACTTCGGACTGAGAAGCCTTCAAAGCAATCTCATTGGCGTTGACCGTGATCGAAGCTTCGGCGGTGGTAACCCTCTGTTCAATGACATCAACCTCGGACTGAGTGGCCTTTAAAGCAATTTCAGTAGTGTTGACTGTAATCGATGCCTCGGCGGTGGTAACCCTCTGTTCAATGACATCAACTTCGGACTGGGAAGCTTTAAGGGCAATCTCATTGGCGTTGACCGTGATGGATGCCTCGGCGGTGGTAACCCTCTGCTCAATAACATCAACCTCAGACTGTGTGGCCTTAAGAGCAATTTCAGTAGTGTTGACTGTGATCGATGCCTCGGCAGTCGTAACCCTTTGCTCAATGACATCAACTTCGGACTGGGAAGCTTTAAGAGCAATTTCATTGGCGTTGACCGTGATCGATGCCTCGGCAGTCGTAACCCTTTGCTCAATAACATCAACCTCGGACTGAGAAGCCTTCAAAGCAATTTCGTTGGCGTTGACCGTGATCGATGCCTCGGCGGTGGTAACCCTCTGCTCAATAACATCAACTTCGGACTGAGTGGCCTTAAGGGCAATTTCATTAGCATTGACAGTGATCGATGCCTCGTTTTCAATTACCCTTTGTTCTGTACCCTGATTCACTACATCTATTTCTAGGGCCAGTAACGTAATGGAATTATTTGTTTGTTCAATAAGTGTTTCAGTAGTGGTAACCCTACCATCAATCCCCCCAATACTTGCTTCTGCTAAATCAAGCCTATTTTTTGCGTCCTGAATCTCAATTTCTGAATTACTCAACGTAATTTCAGCGTTCGCTAATCTTACTTCATTACTAACAATCGCTGCTTCTGCAGAATCTATGCGATTTTTTGCTTCGTCAATCTCAGTCTCAGCATCTGCAAGCCTTTGTTTAGCTGTAATTAATTGATGTTCTGAACTTTGAATGATTGTATCAAGTTCAAGTTTAAGAAGATGGGTATTTTCAATTGCTGATTGTATCTGGATTTCAGCATTATTGATACGATTTTCAGCATCTGTTATCTTTAACTCAGCATCTGATATTCGAATAGACTCTCCCTGAATATCGAGCTCGGCTTGAGCAATTCTACCTTCTGCATCTGATAAATCACTTTCAGCTTGAGCTATGGCTTGATTAGCTTGATCTATTAATCCTTGTTGATCTGAATCATTACTTTTTAAATCTAGTATATCAACTGATATTACATTAATTCCTAAGCCTTCTTCTAGGGTAGAAATAAAGGCTCTTTTTATTGCATTCTGTCCGTTATCAGTAGTGAGAATGAGTAATTCATCGTCAGAATCTATCGAACTTAATAAATCATTATCGAGAATATTATCTTTTTGTAAGATGGCCATTATATACTAAATGCAAGAAGTTCATCATTAAGTGATAAGACATATCCACCCGGATACTCCATTAAGTAGAGGTATTCCGAAGTGATATCTCCTACAAATCGCTTTAATGTTTGAACCTTCTTACCATCTAGGTAGGCTACCTTAAATCCTTCGATATTTCTCAAGGATAGGTCTTTGAGAGTTGCTACACCCCCAGCTTCTAGTTTATATAAGTTAATAATTCCAATTCCCTCTACCAATGAAGATCGAAGAGTAGTTGGTTTTTTTTTTGAAATACTAAAACTATTATCAGTTGCCATGCTGATAATATCCAATACTTCTATTCCTGTTAATATATTAGATACCAAACCATTTACTCGATGAGTATATGGCTTTTTTAAAGTTAATGAATGCAAACTACGCATCAGATTACATCTGAGAGATCCTTAATTACCAACACATCTTCACCAATTATCCCATAACCTTCCGCATTGAAAAGTAAGACATATTCGCCTGGTTCAAGAAATCGAAAATCGCAAGGAATAGATACCTCTACTTGTTCAGCACCCCCAACTACAACACCAACGAGGGAAGTAAACTGACTCTTTTCAATTTTTTGACTTAACAAATGAACATAGTTTACCCATCCTGTCGTCTCTACCTTTATGTCATCATAGTCAAGCATGTCAAAATTTATTACATACTCTTTACCCTGATCTATCTGTGCAGTAATTATTTGAGAAGTAATAGGAGTGTATGCTACTGAGTGTTCATACCTCATTTTACCCGATATATTAACAGTAATATCGACTGTTTGAACACTTCCGTTTTGAATTGTCATAACTACAGATGCTGTTTCTGGCACAGGCTTTACAGCATTTGCTATACCTTTATAGGCCCCATCGGCATCATATACTTCTGCTAATACAACCATCCCATCTATATTTTCTGTAGGCACGGCTGTAATCGATCTTTTTTGGTCTTTTTGGTATCCAATCATATTGAACCTCGCTTTCTTTTATACCTTATGCTGTATTCAGTATCTATACCTTCAATCTGATGCTTACCTACCTCATTATCGGTATGTATTAATAGGGAAGCTTTAGCAATACTTTTAAACTTCGGGTAAAGATATTTTTTAGTTGTCGTATCAAAGTTTTTTCCCCCAAGTGTTGCTCTATATAAATAATTCGAGGCGGTCTCTACATTACCTCTTAAATAGAAATAAAAAAATCGTTTTAAGTAATCTGGGTGTCCAAAATGAATATCTTCTAATTCAATAATCATTGGTACTACTGTTCCAGAATCGGTTTCAAAATCTATGATTTTTCCCAAATCGTTTAAGCCATAGAGATGCTCAACATTCTTAAAAAAATAATGAATGTTACCTTCGCTTTGATACCAACGTCTGTACTTCAATGAATATCTATATATCGTACTACCAACAGCTACAAGTAATTCTCTGTCATCATCGGTTCGAATAGATCCTAATGTTTGAATATTAGAATGTATAGATTTAACGGGTTCTGATATTCGTTTAGGTACCGACCCAGCCAATTGATATATCCCTTTAGAATTAGCAAAAAAAATCACGTTGCTTATCGTCTCTATGTTTTCCTCATTGTCCACACCAATGGAGGCATCTATAGGAGATATAGATGAGAATACAACCTCTGCGCTGGACGATTGCTCTAGGGCCCATATAGAATCTTCTTTAAATACAAATAGAGGATATTGTCCAAATTGCCCTTGTGAAACTTCCAAAGCATTAACGGCAAATCCTGTAACTCTGGAATATCCATTTCCTATATGGTAAACCAACTTACTTGGATACGATAATAGACTATTTACTTCACTTGCTCGAACTTTATTAGTAGACAGTAAAATTTTTTGGTTCCCTGTAGTTGGTGGATATAACCAAGAATAACCTACATTAGAACCGTTCCAAATTTTTTCAGATAAGCGATATAAAAAACTAAAATTACCTTTTTCTGAACTTTTTGCTTTAGACGAATACTGATGTTGCATAATTAAAGAAACAGCATTCGGTAAATCAGCATATATGCTAATCTTTTTTACTCTATTATCTGGATACCCAATTATTGACCCAGAAGGATACCAAAGTCCAGTACTGTCAGTATAAGTTGTAAATTCCTGAGTATATCGTGTAAAGTTTCCATAGTCAGTTTCAAGGCTCACTTCAATTTGAAACTTTCGCTCTAAAGCTACCCCTACACCATCAGATATAATCTCTACATAATTTGAAATATCTAAGACAGTTCTTTCCAAATCAAACCCTGCTTGGCTAAAGTCAGTACTTGACACATTGATATAAAAACTTTTAGCGTAAGTATTTCTAACCTCAATGCGTGCATCCCAAGACCCTGTGGCTGTGTAGGAAATTAAAATATCATGCGTATTATGAGATACATTAATATTACTAATTGATCCACTTATATTGGTAACCGTTACATTACACCCATCTAACCAAGGATATTCGCCAGTAACTTTTAATCCATCAGAGTCCATTACTATAAAATTTCGATATAACCCCTCTTTTTGATTTATAGGAAGAGCAAAATCAACTTTTTCAGTGCCAAGCATGACCCTAGAATTAAAACTATCGCAGACCGAATGTGCTCTTATATGATGAGTACCATTGTCTATATTTGCAACTGCAAGACTAGAAAATGTATTCTCATTACTTGTGATTGTTTTCCATCTATTATTTTCCTCAGCTTCGAGAACATCTATAAAATCAAAAGTTGCTAATTCATACCATACAGTCTTAGAAAGATACTCTTCTAGCTTTGAAAACCCTTCACCGTTTGTGAATTCGCTCATTAGTACTGTAACACCCAAAATTTTATCTTTCCAATATTCAAAATTAGATGGTACAGAAGTTTGTCCATACCCTTCCATGTATAATACTGGATATGTAGTTTTATAAGTTCCATCTCCTTGATCATATACAGAACAAGTAAAAAGTTCAGGCAAGGAATGTTTTACTAACCTACCGTCTCGAAGACGAAACGCATAACGAATAAAAAATCTACCATCTTTGTAACCTCTGTGATCTCCACTATCTAAAATCTCTTGGGTATAAGAATCATTAGAACGCTGAATCCAAGACCTCATAATTGGCAACTCTGGAAATATAAATGGAACAATTAAATCATCTTCAACAAAATAATCTCCTTGTGGCACCCCGCCCTTTGTTATTGCAAGGTATCCCGTATCATACATTTGAGTAAAACTTGCGCCCCAAGCTCCAGAATCACTACTTGAAATCGTGTATGATGCAACGGTTACCCATCCTGTATCTTTATCAGGATCTATGAGTTCTATAACACCAGTATTAAAAACGACCACTAGCCTTTTAAGACTACCATCGGTTCCATGTTTCCCTACTCTGGAACGTATATGCCAAAAAAGCTTTACTATATGTAATCCATTGGCATGAGTAAAGGGGGTATGAGCTGTATTTTTTAGATCGTCAGGATTAGGTATAGGAACCCAATTTGGATACTCTTCTAATCCATTGGGTCGTACTCCTAACAGTTGTTTAGCAATCCCTGGTATTTGTTGCCGTTCGTTAAACCGTTCATCGATTCCTAGTATCGGTATGGATTTTTTTTCTCTCATTTACCAATATGGTTGGTAAGGTCGGCTAAAAATTTTTTTCGAGGAAGCACCAGATATTAAATCTTGTTTGTATTTCCTAAACTTCAACTTTGCATTTCTTGCTAATTCACTGGATCCAACTGAATCGTACCACGCATATAGAAGATATTGTATGAGTGTTTTTTCAATCAGGTTTTTTGCCTTTTTAAAGTGTGCTTCTTGCTGTTCATCTGTTACCTCATACCTAAGTGTACCATTGTAGTTTTTCAGCCTTTCAAATGTTAGTACATCGTTTTGTAGTTCAGTAACCCCTTCGGTGAAAAACCCCCTTACTGTTTCTTTATAGCTCGTTGATAGTTGAATACGATCTGCCTCTTGATCAGTAACACCTCTGGAAGCAAGATCAACTCTGTCTTTAACTATCTTAAAAAGGTCTTCATAGTCAATATAAATTTTATCATTACCCATCACCTTTCATCCCTTTTTTAAGAAATTTATAGCCTGTTCAAATTTACCTAACGCAAACTTAACCCCTTCGTATCTTTCCACTATCCCCATTACGTTCGAAACAGTATACCAAACTAACGCATCTTCGAGCTCAGCGGGCATATCATACGATTCTAAATATGGTATATATGTTAATCGTTGTAATACTGAATTTGGATACACTTCTAGAGCTTTATTTGAACTATCAAAATTATAGGTATCACCAGTTTCATGGGTTACCATTACTTTAAATTCTGCTTCCCCTGCAACTATATACTCTTCACCTTGCTCGGAAATACCTAATTGTACAACAGCCCAATAATGATCTTTTGAAGGTCCAGTATTAGAAATGATAATTTTTGTTTGAGACGGATCCTCTGACCATTCCAACAGTTTGCCAATTTCTGGAGCCTTGGTACCCGTATTTTTAACTATTACCATATTTGGTGGTACTACTTCTGATAGCTCATTTACATAAGGTATTATAAATGCTTTAGGCTGTTCATTAGTACCTCTTCTCATTGCATATTGCTGTTCTCTATATGCCCTAGATGTATCGGGTAGTAGTTCATTAACTGGCACGTTCCACCCTTCCATCATTAATGAAATAAATCTCATATAGTTATCGGGTAAAGGGATAATAGTTCGGAATTTTTCAGGTTCTTGAACCACCGTTAACGTAGTTGTTGAAGTAGCACTTGTAAAGCCAACCACTCGATCCACTACCGAGAGTACATATCTTGGAGCACGGCCTAACTCATACTCAATATCTCCCATGTTCAAATCAATGGTTGTTTCTGCATCGGAAGTTTCCATATACTCATCTACTCGCAGCTTAACCAATTGCTTTAAGTAATCTAACCGAGCTTGTTGATCTAGTGTGAGTGCCACTGTTTACTCCTTGATAGGTTTTTTACCATCCCCATTTATATCAAAAGACCATCCAAACTTGTCATACACAAATTGTTCAATGGCTCCTAGAAAGGCTTTTAATATAGATTGGCGCTCTGCATCTGTAATGGTTTTTCCACCCTCACTATCAGGGTCAAGTGCTTGGCGAAATTCAGTAATTACTTTTTTTAATTCCTCTCCTAGCTTCTTGGTTAAATATCCGGTAGTAACGGCCCATGTAATGATTGATATCATTAAGCTAAATGCGATTAATGTTGCCCATTCGGCAAATTCAAAGCCAGTAAATATTGCGTTTATTACTTCCATTTCTGTGGTTCCTATGCTAATGGTTGAGGTTACATTTTTGAATTGAAGGCCAATAAGTGTTCCCACTATTCCAATAAGAACTTTCCCCGTCTTGTTTCTTCCTGTAAGAGTTCTACCAAGCGGTTTATCTTTCCAAAAATTTTTTTTTGTGTTCATTGGTGGTAATTCAGTTGCATTAACTTTTTTTAGCGGGATATCTCTAATTTTTTTATCTGTTAGGCTTTCAGGTACGCCTATTTTTCTTCTATATAACTCATTGTCTCCCATCGGATCCCTCACCATTTTTTAAATTATTCTCAATGAGAATCGTTTTTCGTTCAAGGATGAATCTCCAGATCATTAAAATAATTGTGAGTGAGGCTACAACGCCTGAGCCATTTTCTGCCATCCAAGTAAAAAAAGCACCTATCCCACCTATATAGGGTATTGCACTTCCAAATATGATCTTTAGGGAATCGTACATTGTCATAACTGCTCCATTAATTCAAAATGTGGTAAATCGTCAAACTCTTGATCATCTAGTACATCACCGTCTCTATCCCAATCACCACCCCACCGTATTAAATGGGTAACGTTACCTTCTATGTAAAGTCGTTTTGCTGTACCTGTAATGTGTCCAGCAAGAAAGGTTAGAATCTCCCGATCATAGGCAAGATCTTTTCTACCTGGTATCCATACATAAATATCAACTGCCTCGCTTTTTGGTCTTTCTTTGGTGATCACATGTTTAGCTCGTGCTAATTGGCTGGCTATTCGAGGATCTAACTTACTTTTGCCTTCTAAAAAATATCCAAGCTGTTCATCATACGATCTTGCTCCCTGTGCTATTCCAAAGTCAACGGGGGAAGTCTTTAAAGATTCTTCCATGATCAATACCATATCTTTATGGCATGTATCTAGCTTCTTTTTACTTCTATTTCCGTATTTGAATACTTTCATTACTCTATAGTTAAAAAGGTTCCCCCACCCTTAGGTGAGGGATTCCTTTGGCTGTGAAGGCTCGCTCATTGGAGCGATGTGTGTTATAAGTCGTAATTTGGGAAATCAATACCCAAGCGTTCGATTTGTGCTTTTATCTCTGCTTTAGTGTTGACATCCTTAAAATCTAAATTGTAATGTTCTCGCAAATAGGTCTGAGCTTGATAAAACGAAGTAACCTCTGCCACTACCTCTAATTCCGTCTCTATCGCGATATCTGGTTCTGTATAGGTTGCCTCATCCTCAGAAATAATATCATCGATAGCTTCTTCTGGAATAAATTTATTTCCAGTTGCAACCTCTTTCTTAATGTCTTCTACGGTTGTTTTCTCAGCCTCATTTACCACGTCAGAGTGTACTTCTTCAAATAAAACACCATAATTCCTTGCTTTGCGTAGCTCTTTTATTTCGTCTTTATCCGTCAGTATTAGTTGTCCATTTTTAAATTTAAATGGAACTCTATCTTCCTTCATAATTTGCATTACGCCGTTTACCGATCGTGTTACCTCTACGGGCTCTCGCATGATGCTTAAACTTAAATGTTGGGATATAAAAATTACCTTAGCCATTGTTTTTTACTTATTATTAAAATTAATTGGCAGGAGGATACCCTCCTGCCTGTCTGTTTACACAAATCTAGCATGTGTTTTTTCATAGCGTATTTCTACCGTACAAGTCTCTAAGTACTTACGGCCTTCTTCTCTTTTTCCACCCGATTCTTCAGGATTTATATCTATGGTTTGCATAGGCTCAACCACTCTTTTTCTGATATGCATAGGATCAATAATAGCTCCAAACCTGTGTTTACCTAATTCTTTGAAGCCCTTATGAACACCCACAAGCAATTCACAATGCCCTGCCTGAATACGGTTTACATAAGCACCAAGAACTCGTTCACTACGCTGGGATTGAAGGGTTTCTTTAATAAGAGGGATTTTATTAATCTCAGTCCATAAAGCAGAAGAGACCCAAAACATTTTTTCTTCTGATCCATGCGAATCGTCCGATACTTGCTCAGCCCAATCCAAAAACATAGTTTCAGTTATACTGCCTACTGCGGGTAAGCTTATCACGTTAGAGGTGACGAGCTGAGATACACCTTTCATGGCAAACATCTGTTCCTCATTAACAGGATCAGTACCTTCAAAACCTAATCCATCCCAAAACACAGATTCCATATCCAATCGCATATCATAAATAGCTTGTCGGATTGCTCGTTTTAGGTCATTTTCGGTATAGGTAGAAAATTGCTTGCGAAGCTTTGAAATACTCACGTACTTTTCGAAAGTATGTAGATAGTTCTTAATTTGAACAGGCTTCATGCTTCTTGCGCTACCAACACCTTCTTTTTCAGTTTTGGCATGTCCAAATCGTATCAGTTGTAAAGCACTAGCGTTTGCAGGAATCGCGGGTACATTTACAAAGCCAGTAGTAGTATAGGCTCGAACTGTAACTGTATTCGTTGCATCATTTCGTGAAACTACACGAACTCTATGTATAGAAAAATTAGCATGATCAATACCTGATGTGGCATTAACAATACGGCAAATATCATCTTTGATGAAATATTTAGATGCTCCTGAAGTACTTAATGGAATCTCTATAGTTTCAGCACTAGCAAGATCACTAGTTCCATCAATATCAGCTATGCGTGGTAACTGACCTACTTCTTCCCATTCCGCATATTTAGCCTTAAGAGGTGACGATTTAATTTTACGTAAGGCGGTATCTAAACGAAATGCCTCGGGTTTATGCTCAGTAATACGCTGGTCTACATCTCGAACAAGACGTGAATCCTGAGTATTTTTAGTATCAATGGTGTCGGAAGGTGTACCCACTACGGCCATTGCCAAAGCGGTGGTACCATTACCTCCAAATAATTGAAAAATAGTTTCAGAGTCTAATAAAGGCACTTGCGCCATGATACCAGGCTCCAAAACACTTACAATAAGTAAAAGCGAAAGTACAATACCTAAGCTCTTAAAAAGGAAATTTAGAAACTTCATAGTTTGATGTTTGTTTTGTTATGTGTTTAGTTACTCGATCTCACCTCTGGTTAGTCCTTGTAGATATCTGTTATCCTTGAAGGCTCACCATCAAGTGCCGAATCGAACATGCTTCTTTTTTCCTTCTCAGCCTGATTTGGAGTGTTGGAAGAGGTCGTTAGTTCAGGCAATCCATCCCCTACTCTCTTCCTTTTTTCCGTTTTTATTTTTTCATTTCTGCCTTTTATTACACCTTCTTCATTGGCTTTTTTTATGTCTGTATCATAGTTCAAGCCCTTGTATAGCAGATCCATAAAGTTTTTCGAGGTTAACCCTGCACCTAGCTCCTCAATGAAAGGATTTACTTGATCGGCAAATACATCAAAGGATTTGCTATCCATGCCACGATCTTTTTTAAAAGCCTCTACCGAACGTTGGTTGGTATCCCTATTTTTTTCTAGGAGTGCTTCTTCCTCTTGTTTTGATCGTTGTTCTGCTTGCTTAGCTTCTTCTGCCTTTTTGCGGTTACTCATTAAATCGATATAGGCATCAGGATCATTTTTTTTGAGTTCTTCTAAGTCCACATCAGGAGTGATGTTTAGGACCATCAAAGCATTTTCCATCGTTGCCTTGTTCTGAAACATGTAACGAGCTACCTCTTGAAGCGCTTCGGATCCCTGCAGTAGTTCGTAGAATTCTTTATTTGCTTCTTGCTCGTTACTTAATTCGGTCTGCAAGCGCTCTGCATCTTTGATAGCGGTCGTTGCTTTACTGACAACTTCTTCTACCGACTCTTTAGAGCTTACATCTATAGATTCATCAATCTCTTTTAATGCATTTTGAAGCCATTCGGGAGTTTGTTCTGTTTCTTCGGGTTCTACTTGCTCTTCTTCGTTCTCTTCTGGTTCATCTTGTTGTTCTAGCTCTTCGGCTTGCGTTTCCTCTTCTTTTTCAGGCTGTGCTTTGTCCTGTTTAAGCCCGGTGCCTTCATCATCATTATCACCTAAATGTTCAGCAATTTCAGATTCAACCTCTTGGGATATTTCTGATATACTTGGACTTCCTTCAGCTTCTACTTCGTCCAAAATAGCTAAGAACGATTTATCAGAACCCATTTCAGGTACTTCTTCTTCCATTGTGGGTGTTTCCACTTCTATCTCTTTTATGCCTTTACTTTTAGCCATGTGTTTCTCCTTTAAATAAAAAAAGCCCAATAGCGCATATTTCAGCAGTATTGGGCTTCCGATTTCCAGTTGATTGTAAAAAAAAAGCTCTTTAGAAGGACTTACATCTAATCCTCTAAAGAGCTTTCCGAATTACTCAAATCTATGTATGACTCTTTCGAGCCGAGTGTTGTAGAACTTGTCTACGTATGGTCATTATAGTATATGAATTACTTTTAGCTATTCAAATACTGAACGCTAATCTTTCTGTATTATATAATCTACATGAAGTATTTTATTTTTAGTTGGCTCAATAATATGTCCTGTTTCGAGGTCTAGCATAAAGGTTAATGCCTTTGTTCTTGCTTTTTCACCTACTTTGTCAGGTATTAAATTATGTATCAACTGATTAAGTTTATATGCACCATCTTTGGTTAATACACCGCCTCGATGGTTCTGTGTTAATGGGTTCTCTTCACCTTCTCTTTGTGCCATGTTTTCTGTGTTTCTCTATTTTTATTTATTGTATGGATTGTGTCATTTCTTGTCCAGGAAATGCACCATCTGGGGAAACCGTACCACCTATAGCTGGCGCTTGCCGGTTTCCTATGATTTGAAGTAATTTATCCGAATAGGGTTTATTATTTAGCTTCAAAAATTCTTCAAAGGTAATTAGCTGAGCCTGCAAAAATCCTTTTAAATCATCATCTACTACTTGGCGGTAAGCAAGGGTATTTTGAGATTCACCAATCACCACATCAAAATCTATATCCTCCACTTTGGTTGGGTCATAGGTTCCTTCTACCCCTTTATGAGAACCTACACCGCTTACTTTTATAAAGCGTGGTTCTTCATAAAATTGTTTGATAACCTGTACTACTTTTCTGTTTCTTTTTCGAATTAAGGAAAAGTAAAAATCAAATATATCTTTATTGGTAATGCTAGCGTTTATCGTTTGCTGTGCATACAGGCTAGCAGGGGTTCCAGCGTGGGGAGCGTTACCTTGAATTGCATCGTTTACAGCGCTTAAATCTTTTAATAAATCCATCTGTAAATTAAGCAGTTCCATAGCTCCTACTGGCATAGATTTACTTGAAATCTCTTTAGGTATAGGATTGGTGCCATTTGACCCCGAAGAATAATAAACAACCTGATTCATTTTCACAATGTCGTTGGTGTATTTAGCAAAATTCCCTTTGTAACGTGCGGGTACAGATTCTTCGGCAATCATCATCACATTTTTTAGGGATCCCCCTAAATAAGCATCTACAAAGCTGATTAATCGGTTTATATGGCGTTGTTGATCAATGATCGTTTCGACCATTGAAATAATTTTTCCGTCCATCATATATCGCCCAAATATGTAAGGATGTGATTGATGCGCATAGGGTGTACGCATCGAAAGTAATAAATCACCATTTGGGGTTAGATAGTAACAATTCCATACGGGTTCAAAACGATCTGTCAATGTAAAAACGGGGATCGACTCAGGAGGCACACCTAACTTTAGGGCTTCCTCTTGGCGTTGCTGATTCATAAGGCCAACGATTTCATGTAGGCTATACAAATCAATTATTTCTTGTGGATATCCAGCCTCTATGAACCAATCTTTATCTACTTCGTACTCCGAACCATCTCTAGAATCATGTAAAAAATATAATTGCTCAAACTCTTCCACCCATAGTTCTATCACTCGTACTTTATCGGGATTATCAGGTATATAAAAATCTCTAAACTTCTTAACATGCTCTGGTTCTTTAAAGTTCTGCCAATCTCTAGATGTAGCATCTGGAAACATGGCTTTCACTCGTTTTAAATCCTTTTCGTAATTAAATCCGAACTTCGATATTACTTCATAAATGCTTAGATCATGCAATTCACCACAAATCGTTATATCGGTACCTCGTATATCTCTGGCATCAATATTGTAGAAAAAACGAGTCATATTAAGACTGTCTATTAGCACATCTTTTCGATCTACCTCTGGTCTCCATTTAAAACTTACCTTCCAACCACAAGCCCCAGATACAGCATATTCTCTCATATTTTCTGCATCAAGTTCATTGCCTTCATTTAGATCTAAAGCATATTGAAGTGCTTGTGTCATCATTTCACCCGCTTCTGCATTGGCCCTTGTACGGGAAAAGGCAACTGGGTCAGGATAGTTGGATCGGAATTGCCCTGCTAAATTTCGAATAGTTTTACCAATTTGGTTTTGAACTGCTGCAAGCCGACCGTTTCGCTCTATATATTCTTTTTCAGTGATCGTTTCATTTGTTTCTGGGTCAACCATCATATCAGACCATTGCTCGCCAGTGCCATATCGAAAATTACGTTCTCTATTATGGTAAAAACTATATAAGTCTTCAAAAGCTAATCGGGCTCTTTCAACACGATTTATATTTTTAATGCGCTCTTCTTCACTTGGGGTATGTATGGCTCTAGACATGGATCGTTACCTAATAAAATCAGATAGAGATTTACGTTTTACGGCTTGGTTGTACATCTTATTAAAAGAAACCATTAACTCATGCATTGCATCGGTTATGGTTTTCTCAAACGAACGATCCTTCACATCATCGGAGGTCTCAGTTAATCTAAGAATTTTTTTATAATATCGAAGCTGTTTCTGTATCGCCTTCAAAGAAACATCCATATCTATCAACGCCTTATGCTGTTTGTAATAGTCTATGGCCTTATCAGTATCAAGCTCTACATACTTGTTATACTTATGTACGGCGTTTTTTATCTCTTTCGAATGTTCAAAAAATCGGCTTCTATCTACTTTATTACTTACCGTGCCATAAAATGATCGTATAAATGGTATATCATAGATATCATCTTCAAGGGTAAAGTCTTCTTCACCCGTAAGATCTGAAACAACATTAGTGGTGGTGCTTATTACTCCATCCACAAACCGAGCAAGCCCACCTCCAAAATATTCAACTAAATATTCTAAGTGTTCAGGACTCACATCTAATACTCCAGATGTTACGGTATCCCCACCAGAGGCCTTATTTAAAAATGTAGCCATACTTTTAGCCCAATTGGATACATTTTTATAATATTGTTGGGATTTTGGTTCTTCTGGGGCAAAGGGAAAGGGTTCCGGCTTTATTGGCATACCCGCAAAATTACGATTCGTAACGAGTTCTAACCCTGGTTGAAGAATACTAGGTGTCAATGTTTTTTGTACTGCTTCTCCTAAATTATCCCCCGTTTGCGTTCCTATAGGATTAAAACTTTCTGCTATCGTAGTTAGTAAGCTCAATACTCCATCATTGATAGATGTAACCCCTCGGGTCACACGATTTGCTACATCTCCTACCGCCCAATAAACATTGTAACCATAAGGAAGAGGTATTTTTATTGAATCTGCGGGATCGTCAGAAAGTAAATTAGGAAGAGTAATATTATGAGTACGGGTCCAATCACTCATTTTATCATAGTAAGATTCCCCATCTTCATCTTCACCCATGGAATACCGTATCGCCTCAATAAATGCATAAGATGTCAAGCCCATGACCAAAGGAGTAGCAAAAGCTCTTGATTGTATTTTTTTATCATCGGAAAAAAACGGCTGTACTTGTCGTGCTATACCTTGCACAGTAGCGTTAAAAAATAAAAAGACAGAGCCTATAGAATTTCCATAGGTTCCTTTACGATTGAAATTAACCGTTAAATCTTTAGCATATAACGCTGCTTGTTTAGGAGTATAAGCCGTTCCAGTAGCTTTGTTTATTACTTTATTATCAAGCAAATATTTAAAAGTTGAAACACGTACTACATTTTCAAATGCTCGGTTATAATCATCAAGAAACTGTCCTGTTGCTTTTGCTACCTTTTTTAAATCTTTTATCCCATTTTTACCAAATGGTTTGCTTTCCATCAAGCTTTTAAGGTTTTTGGTACGTTCTTGCACTTGGTTTAATTGCCACCATCCAGAAATTCCACCGTTTTTTCTGAAACTATCAAAGGCCTCTCCAAATTCACCTTCAAAATTCCCTTTACGGTAATAGACCCTTACTGCATTCCATGCCTTTGCCAGTCGGGCAGGGTTCGTTATTTTTATTGCCGTTGGAGTATCGAAATCTATACCCAAATTTAAAAACCCAGTCATAGTATCTCGAACTAGGTTTCTGGTCATGAATTCAGGAGAATATTGAGTAATAACATGTCTTAAATAACTCATGTACCTATTCATGAAAGAAAAAAGTTGTGGTGCTTTTTCTATTCCAATACTATTGACGGCATGTGGTATATGTGGCGTTTTAAAACTGATATTTACTGGCCTTCCGTCAACCATCACTCGGACATTAGATTCCCAAAATGGATTTCCACTTGTATCGTTTTCATACCAAGCTCCATGTTCACTATCCATGTCGAGGTATCGCTTAACATTCTCGTCTAATATTTCTTTCGAATTTGGGTTAAATATGGGGCTATATATGTCTTTACCATCATCGTTTTTTTGCCCTGTTTTTTTCCAGTATACATTTTGAATAGCAAGAAGATCACTTCTCTTGTGGTTTTCAATGGCAAAATTTAACACTGCTTGTTTCAATTTATTCTTTTCACCTTGAACGATAGCCGTATCTACCATGGCAAAGGTGTAGGCAAGAATATCCCCCGCTTCTGAGGTACGCCCTTTCATTTCGTAATCAGCGGAGTATACTGTAGGATCAATATCTACTAAGTCTTTAAACCCTCTTAATGGCACATAGTATTTAAACTGATTTTTTAATTCTTCATACCTTTTTTGTGAAATTAGGCCAGTATTTAGTCGTGTCTCTAATACATAATCATAGATAGGATACACACGCTCTTTAGCTATTTTTTCTATGGCTTCATATACCCCTTTCTCTTTTAATTGTTGAAGGGTTTCAGCCGCCCATGTATCGGTTTTACCTGACTGTGCCTTACCGTTTACTGGATTTTTTCCGAACAAATATTCATTACGTTCAGGAGCATGTTTGGCGTATAGATAATCCCACACATCTTCATATTTGACCCCTTTTTCATTGTATAATTTATTTAGATCATCAAAAAAGGGTTTATAGAATGTGTTGTTAAAATATTCCTTCTTTTCTTCGATTCTTCCTAAATGTAGAGTAGATTCAGCATGGATATCTGAGTCATCGGTAATCGTACCCCCATCTTTTACAACACCCTCTTGTATGCGTTGCACATCAATAAAACTATCTTGCATCAAGCGTTGAATTTTATCTCTATTTTTAAAGAATCTATTTTCAACACCTTTTTGATAGTGATGAGGCACCTCTTGAAGTATATCTTTTTTCTTAAATAAAGGCTGATTAACAACCTTTCCATCTCTTATGATATTGGCTTCATTCTCTACATATTTTCGTGCATTCTTAATTAGGTTATGAATATCATTTCGAGTCATTTTATTTTGAAACCCTAATGCTTTTAGTAGATCTTCTACCCAGTTAATAAACTTCTTTACCAAGCTAGGCTCTTTTCTTTGTTCTGCTAAATGAGCAATGTATTCTTGGGCTACTTCTACCCTATCATCTTGAAAGTTTTCTGGGTCTAATCGATACCTTTCAACGATTTCTGTGTAGAGGGTATCGTTTTTAAACCGTGCATGTACGTTATTGGCTAAATTGGCTAATCTAGTTTCAAAATCTTTTTCTGAATGGCTCAAATTTTTGAGCAATCCACGAACCCCCAAGTGCCCTATAACCTCATGTGCAAGGGTCTTTTCTGCATTTTCGATTCCAGACATGTTGTGGCTAAGTAAATACACTTTCCCATTGTAATAAACGCCTGGTATAAGCTTTGCCTCTTGCTCAACACGTAATCGAAGCCTATGAGGCAAGTCCTCAGTACGGTCAACAATGATAATCGAGTCTTTTACTTTCCAATCCTTAATCAAATTCTTTAAATGATCCCGTAGTACACTTGGCTTATTCCCCCGAAAAACAGGCGTATCGGTACTCTTTGTAAGAATATCGGTGAGTTTTGTTAATACTACTTTACCATCACTATTTTCTTTTGCTTCAATAGTGTTGAAAAGATGATCAAATAGAGGTGTAATTTTATTGAGTTCACCTTCTAATAGATATGGATAGGTTTCAATTTTTTCATCTTTAGTATTTTTACTATAAAATAATTGATTAAAAGCATCTAGTTCATCCCATACATTTTTACTGTGTATGTTTACCAAATAGTCATTACTTGTATCAAATGTCGAAAGTCTATCTAGTACATAGCTTTCAAATGCTCTTGCTGTTAATTCAATCGTTGTATTGTAGTACGCTTGAGTTCTTCTTTTATCAAGTTCTGCACTACGTACTTTAAGATCAGATTCATTGATCCCTTTTATTATATCAATAAACGCATTGCTGATCTCGTCTCTTAATTTGGAATTGGTGGTTTTGTAAGGTTTTTGCGACAAATAGGAAAACTTGTATCCTTGCACTCTTGAAAAATAATTATCTAGAGCATGCCACCATTCATGGGCTAAAGAACCCGCCCCTTTTCGCTTTGTAAGATTAATTATCACTTTATTGGGTTCATAATGAGCACTAGCAGCATCTAATCCACCTTGTCCTCTTGCCCCAAAAGCTAATCCTAACTCTCCACTCAATGAAATCCCTTTTGGTGGTAACCCCAATACATTAGCTAAATCCATGAGTCCATCATAGGCATTATTTAACGCTTCTTGACGTTCCTTTTGGTTCACATAATTACCAAATTGAACCCCTCTAAAACCAAAAGTTTCTTGAAATTTTGCAGGTGTTATATCAATATCCTTACGATAAGACCCTCCTATACGTTCTGAATTTGTGGCTTTACGCATATTCGGAATCTGTTTAAGATTATTCAGAGATTGAAGTAATTCATCATAATTGTTATCTAAATAATCAAAAGCTTCTCCTGAGGTATCAAAGCCGGTTTTTATTTTTAAAACATACTTTCCATTTTTTTTCCCTATATAAAAATCCTTTTCCTTTGTTCTTTTGTAAACATTAAACTTAGTTTTTCGGCTTGTTTTCTTATTCTTGTTGATTAAGAATTCCATTGCTATAACTGCATCAGATAAACTTTCATGATCACTTTTTATCAATCTACCCGAAACAATACTATAACGATCTTTATTTAATTTACCTGTCTTTTCTTCTGTCTTTGGAAAAAATGCAAAATCATACTTACCCTTATTCACATTGTTTTTTGGCCACCCCATTGAGCGATGAAGTGCAATATTCATTTTAAACAATTGCTTTGCTGTATAAGAATTCTTTAAATCTAAAGTCTCATCTACATATTCACTAAAATTGATTTCTTTACTATATACTTTTTCATAAATGCTCTTAAGGATACTCGCCTTTTTCTCCCATAATCTTAATCTATATTTATTTTTAGGCTTTCTCCCTATTTGCGATCGTATACTCTTTAGATAAACTGCGCCTTTATAGTCTATTATTTTATCATCGAGTAATTTTTGATAATTCGGTTCTGGTAATGATTTACTAAGAGGAAGAGATATTAATTCATTGCTTGATACATTTTGAAGATCCTTTAAATATGATGCATATAGATGTTTTTTTGCACCATAAATTGTTTCTCCAAAATCTTTAATTTCATTCTTAATCTCATTGTTTGAATTTACCTTTCTTGTTTTTTTCTTTTCCACAGCATTATCATCTATATCAGCTTGTGAAGTAAATTCGCTAGTATCAATACCCGGATAGTATCGTAATGCATTGTAAATGCTTTTTAAGTAAGGGTTAATCTTGGTACCGGAAACCTCAATCATTTGATTGGACCAGCTTTTAAAATCCGTTGTACCACTTTCAATGAAATACCCGCCTACTTGAATTCCCAACTGTAAGAGTTCAGGATCTAACGGCTTCGAGGAATCGTTGTTTCCATAACTCGTTGCCTCTTCACGAATCAATCCACTACTCATTAAAGAAGTATAATTTGAGTAATTTTTCTCGCTAGTATCTACTAAAATCACATCGGTTATTGGTACACCAAGAGATTTCATTTTAGAAGAAAGCTCTTTAAAATCTACATACTTGTTTTCTTGCCTTCCCCCATAGATCACGCTGTTAGCACCATGTAAGGCTGCTACATTTTTGGTAAAATCGAATACTTCATCTGTAGTTTTAAAATCTGGCACCGCATAAATAGCAACGGGTTTAGCTGATGTATCGATGAGTAGCACTTCAAGTTTATCGCCTACGGAATACCTATGAGAATGGAAAAAAGATGCTGCTTTGTCAGGGCTTGTAACGTGTATATCCTCAAATAAATCGTCTCTGATTACATCTTGATTATAAATACGTTTGCTAAACCTAACCACGTCAAATGTATGGTTATTGTTTACATATTCCGCTAATGAAGAAACGTCATGTCTATTTTTTACTTCATAATTACCATTTCCCATATACCCACCAGCGGTATCATCCCAGAACGTGATAAACTCCCCTTTGTAGGTATCCATGATGATGTGTACTAACTCCACATCTCCAAGAGATTCTTTAATTTTTTCCGTTAATATTCTATCAGCATCGCTAGGCTCCATCTTTCCAGAAGGGTGGTTATGCAGAATGTATACTTTTTTTGCATTGAACCTTTTAACTCCTGCTACAACAGTTTTTGGTTCAACTACAGTTGCATTAGTTCCACCCGTAGATACATGATGGGGAATTGCATTTCCTTGTTCATCAATATATAGAGCAAAGAAATGTTCTACGGCTTCATCCTCTAACGCTCTCATTAAGTGTGCAACATCATAGGGGCTTTCTATAGCTTTTTTCCCCGTAGAAAGTTCGAATACGTTAGTTGGAGTAAATTGGGTTATGGTTTTCCAATATCGGGGCTTTACTCCTTCGCCAAAGTATTGTTCGGTATCTGATACTTTACCTCGTCCTCGATCAGTACTCCCTTTCTTAGTAGTTCTTGCTGAGTTATACTCTTTTCTTGCTTCTGAAACGAATCCAATTTCTTCGTTTGTTCCTGCAATGGTAATGGTTTCTTTTGCTTCGTCATTTAGATAACCTCTCTTTGGTTCCTCAACAATATCGCTATTTGAGCCTAATTTTTCACGAAGTTTTTGTAGTGCTTCTTCGCTGGCTTCTTTAGTAAACGTAGTATTGTTTTCCCCACCTTGTAATGCATTCGAATCTACTTTTGGCTTGGTTTCTTTTGGTGTAACCTCTTTTTTACTTGTAACCTTTTTAGATGGTTTTTTAGTAAGTATAGCCGTTTTTTTTGCAGTTTCTTTTACAGGCTGAGTTTGTTTTGCATTGGAAGAATCGGGGGAAACAGTTGCCTCCCCCGTTCCTGCTTCTTCTTTGGAGTCTTCATCGATGAGGGGTTCATCTTGAAGGGTACTACGTGATGTAGTTTCTTTAGGGTTCGCAGTACGCGAACTATCAATAAAGTCTATTTCACTTGTTGATGATACTTTACCATCAACAATGTCTCGTAAATCCTTTCTTAATTTTGATATTTCCTCTTTTGCTTTATCTCTTCGAGTACGATATGGCTTTAAAGCTTTTTCCATTTGTGAAGGATCCACTCGCATATCAAACATTTTAGCCTGTGGATCTAAATCATCTTTTCTTTCACCAAAAAGATTTTCAGCATCACCTTGTGCTGTTTGATTTAACTCCCTTAGTTTACGCTTAAAAGCATCAACTGATGTTGCATAATTTTCTTCAACTTGTAATAAAGCTTCTTCAATTTGCTTCTGTTCGGGGGTCTTTAATTTGGGCGTATCGGTAGGCTTTGATACGTCTTCAAAAAACTTGGTTAGTTCTTGGAGCGCTTGTTCTTCGCTATCTGCAATTTCAGCCTGGCTTTCAATAGTCTCGATTTCCTCTTCAAGGATTCTTGGCTCGGCTTCTTTGATTTGATCGATTTCATCTTGCGATACTCCTTCTTGGATTAATAGTTGTTCAATTTCCGCAAGTTCTTCTTTGCTAATGTCTTCATCTTGAATGAAAGTATCAATAGGGGTTTGCTCTATGTTTTCATCGTTGATTGGTGGTTCTTGCGTGGGTTGCGCTGTGGCTCGTATGGAATCGATATTGGCATTAGTCATGCTCTGCGCTAATGTTTTTGATATCGAAGCTCCAGTTACTTCTTTAAAACGTTCCTCTATAGCTGTAACTTTTTCACTCTTTTGGTTGAGAACAGTTTTAGGGCCATTAGGGTGTTCTTTTATGAAGTCTAAAATATCATCTACAGTAATTTCCGTACCTACCTGATCAGTAAGGTATTCCGCTCGTTGCGCTATATCGGTCTCGGCTCTGCTAGCCCCATAATTCGCAAAGGCTATCATATTATCTAGTCCTCTGCCTTTCAAATCAGAACTTGGTATACGAGAAGAAGCTAAATCATTGGCTATTGCTATATCTTTGTTAGATACGTCTTTGTCAAGCTCTTGTTGGGATAATGCCTCTAAATAGGCTTCGGCAAGTTCTAAAGGATTTTCTGAGCCATTGGCTATTTCAGTTAGATAATTAGCTTCTGTAATATCAGGATTGTTATCAGTATAACGAGGAATGTTAGCATAGGATTGGGCTGCCTTGGTGAAAAATTCAGTAATCTTTGGTTGATAGTACTTAGATTGTACGCCAACCTCTTTCCCGTCTGCATTGAGTAGAGATATCTTATTATCATTGATCTGTATCTCATAATCATTGTCTTTGGATGTAGGCTCCGTAGTTGCTTCCTGCGGTAGTGTTGTTTTCTTTTTAGGCTTTGCGACTTGTATAGATAATGCTGAAAAATCATCATTGGGGTCTGTCAGTTTAGTAAACGCATTAAACCCCCTAGCTTTAAGCTGTTTGTTTAATTGAGTGGCTATCTTTTGCTTTTCTTCATCGGTAAGTTCATCAATCGGTCTAGGCATGGGTTCACCGTCTTGGACACCAGTAACCATAGATACCTCATATAACCCTTCTTGTGTGGGTTGTAGTTGAACCTTCTGTATGCGATTGCCACTTCCAATGGTTACCTCTCGGGGCTGTGTGGCTTTTACCGCCTCTGCATACCCTTCTTGGTTAGGGTATATATAATCACCGTCTAAGTTTTGAATGGGCTTGGGTGTATCTTGCCCTATAATATCTAAATCAATTTCTTCGGTAAGAGCTTCTATTGGTGCATCTAAACCTTCTACTAGTTCATTTCCCTGCGCCATGTATTGCTCTTCTGGGCTTAGGTCTTGTATCTCGGTAACAAGTTCTTTTTGTACAATCTTTTGCTCACCATCTACCTTTATGTAGACATCACCAGAAAAAGAATCAGTACCTACAATCTCAACCTCTTTATCTCCATAACGTCCAATGGTAGAGGGCTTTATTTGAGATAGTTTATATTCTTGTTCATCAAATTTGTCTTGAAGCAGTTTATCATACTGATCATTCGTTAAATCAACATATTCTTGTATACTTTCTTCGGGTAAGAATTGAATATCTCCATATTTATCAAGTGCATTAAAACCTTGTACTCCATCACTTTCAGTTGATTCTATTAATTCATATGGTTGTCCATCTGCTTGTACAAGTATTACTTTTCCGTTGTTTAAACGGCGTTGTCTATTCTCTCTATTTTGTGCATTAAATGATAATGGTCCTAAACCACCCCCCATAATAGCTCCCCCAAGAAAAGCTTTCATCATGTTATCAGGTAGGCTTTGTAATTCTTCTACCATATCGGGTTGTTCTTTAAAAAAGGCGTTTGTTGCTGTTTGTGAAATCTCAGTAATAACTTCCTCTAAACCCTCATAGGTCATACCCGTTCTTATACGGTTAAGTAGCGCTTTCGCTTGTTGTGGATTTGATCTTTGATAGGCTTTAAAAAGTGACTCTCCTGCTTGTTCTGCAGAGCGTACATTGCCTTTGAATAATAGCTTGGCGTTAACATTTGGCATTAACTTAGATAAAGACAATTTTTCAGCAATCACTTCGGCTGAGCCATAAGCAAGCCCTACAAACAGCTTTGCATTATCGTCTACTTCCAGTCCTTTTGACTTTTTATATGACTCATATTCCAACATCCCGCTTCCCGTTGAAGACAAACCAAGAGTACCCATCGATGCATAAGCCAATGTTGGATTAGCGGTAACTATAGCCACCGCAGAAGGTACTACCGAGGGAATTAACCCCCCTATGAATTGCCCCCATGAATCGTCAGATGCTGGTGCATCATTCATATAATTTTGAGCAACTAATTTTGTTTTTTGCCCTGCTTCATTAAATCCAAGTCTATCAGCAACCTCTCCAGATGCATAGGCAAACCCCCCTGCTAATTGACGGCCACCTATTTGTAAACCTTCAATAAAATTATCTAAAAATGAATCATTATCCGTATTTCTATTTTTTACACGATGAACTAAGTCAAGAACTTCCTCTCTAGTAGGTACATAATCTGAATTATCCGCTTTATTTGGAGGATCTACACCTTCTTTTTTAGGTGCAAAATACTTTTCATATAATGTATTTTCTGGCACTTTTCTATCTTTTGACCGATCGATCGCCATCTTTTATAAGATGACTTCGATCTTTGTTTACAAATTGTTTAAATCCATCTTTAATTTTTAATGCAGGAGGTATTTCAGCAGACGAATTATTTTTTAGTACTCTCCATAATAATTCACTCTTGGCTTTTACTTCATCTAATCCAATGATGTTATCTCTAAAGGCTTGTGCAACTTGTTCATTAGAAGCTGCTTCTATGTCGAAAGGATAAGATTCAACAACTTCTTTCTCCTGTTCCGTATTTTTTTTGTCTTCATTTAAAATAGCTGACATCTTTTGATCGATTTGTTCATTGCTAAGCCCTATGTTTTGCAAATCCATTTTCATACGTGCCATAATTGCCATATCCATTTCTTGATCCTTTTCCTTTTCAGCCTTATCCACCATCCATTTTACATACTTGTTTATACTCTCCTCATTATTACTCAAGGCAGGCATTTTACCATCACGAAAATCAGTATAATCATGTAGGGTTCTAGCTATATTTATGTATCTATTTGGGTCGATTGGAGCATTCGGATCTCCTTTTGTAGATGAGGAAGATCCATTTTGGTTTCCAGAGGTCTCTTTCCATTCAGATTCAGGTGAAAATAGTTTATCACCAAAAATATCTCTAAGAGTTTTAATCTCTTCATTGATTCTTTCTTGTCTTATTAATGATGTTGTTGGATCATTAAGTTGATTTTGAAGAGTATGATACCTCCGAATACCTATTTTATCACTTTCAGAAAGTGAATTATTAGTGCTTTTAAGCATGTTGTCAATCTCTTCATTAGCAAGTCCAGCCATTTTAAAATATTCTTTACCAACATCTGTATTTCCATTGGATATAAAGCGCAATCCTACTTCATACAATCGTTCTGCCGTTTTATCTTGGGCTAATGCTTTTGCTCTTTCCTCAGATAGTGCTTTATTAGACTCCTCAATAGCATCGTTTCTTTTAAGTTGGGCGAGTTTAACATCAACATTCGCATTATGAGCGGTTGCCTGTTGTAGTATAGCCTTGTTTTGAGCCTCTATTTCTTCTTGACGGCGATTATAGTTGTGTAAGTCTAAATCGTATTTTTGGTTGATAGCACGGATATTGTTAACGGCCTCGAATGCTCCTGGTACTAAATTTTGTGGAGCAACAACCGCTTCTTCTTGCTTACGTTGCAAGTTTACTGCACCAGCAATTCCATCTAAAAGTTGTATTAGCGCAGATGTTTTAGCAAGTTTCTTATTCCCATCAATACGTTTTTGATCTTTTACCGGGGCTTTACCGGGTTGTAATAGTAGCTCTTGGGGATGTTTGATTTTAGTCTGTTCAACAGCTTCATACAGTCCATCTTTAGCATCTGTACCATTATTCGGAGGGTCATTAGGAAAGGTATCAGGCTCATTCGAAACAAATAATTTTGCCTTTTGTTCTTTTCTTATCTTGTTTAGATCAACAAGCCCCGTACCTTCATTGTTGTTAGAAATACGTAAAATACGGGCATTTCCAGTTATATCTTTTAATCCTTGAATGGACATGTCTAATCCTACTTACTTAATAGATCAGCCATAGCAAAAGACTGTCCTGCTTGGCCAATAGGTTGAAGGATGGAATTCAGGTTAGTATTGTAGTTCTGAATTCGGTTTTGTTTTGCTTGCTCAGCGGTTCCTAATGTGTTTAGGTATCTGTTAAAGTTGAAGTCTTTCAACCTAGATACATTTGCCATTAGCTTATTTAACCCCGAAGCATACACTTCATTGCCACCTTGCATAGAAGCCAGTTTAGCTTCATTGGTGTAGTTACCCGCACCAATTAGATTTTTAGCTCTTTCTGTATTCTTTTTGTGAAATGCGTCAAGCTCAGCTTTACCCGATCGGTACTCATTGGTTTGAGTAGTTGGGGTCATGGCTTTACTTTTTAGAACATCAGCCATTTTAAACATTTCATTTTCGTAAGAACTTGCTTTACTACCGCCAAGTAATGAATTAATGCCACGTATAGCGGTAGGAGCTGCCATTAATGCTATTGATAGAGGATCCATAATGGGTGATTAGAGTTAATAAAAAAAGCCGATCTCTACGCTTCACAATGAAGTATAAAAATCGGCTTTCCGAATACCTTTACTGTATGTATGAGTTTGCACTCGATGGTTGGCTCTCTGCTTCGGAGGGGTGTAGATAATCTCTTAACCCCTCCAAATGAATGAGAAACCGTTTGGTCATTATAATGTATAATTTAATTCTAATTAAAAAAACTGAACGCTTTTAATTATCCACTACACAAATCACATCAATGTCTCTCATCACCACAAACTCAACCGTAGGTTCTAAGGTTGTTATCCTAACCTCAGCCCCCGAAGATGGGTTGATAATGACTTTATCACCTACTTTAAGCTCACTATCCTTTCCAACGGCTATGATTTTACCATTTTCATAAGGAGTTTGAGCATTTTCAGGAATGATAATTCCAGATGCAGTTTTTCCCTTTTCATGGGCCACCTTTTCAATGGCTACTTTGTTGCCTAATACTTTAATCTTTGGCTTTCTCTTTGTTTCTGTCATGTATGTGTTTCTCTTTTTGAGTTGATTTTATCCTGTATTTATCTAGATAAAGCGTAATACGTTTAGCCTATGTTATAAACAATAAAATTATTCGCTTTCTACTAATTCCAAATCTTCTATTTCTGCTATTTTAGTTTCTATCCACCAACTTAAAGGCTTTTTGGCATTTACAACATTAGGCATTCTTTGCCTCATAAAATCATCTATAAGTTCTCTTTTTATTTGATATAATTCCATAATTTTTCAGTTTATAACATTATTTAAAAATCATTAAAACGCTTTTTACGTTTATCGTTGGAGAAGAGGAGCGGAGCGAATTCTTCTCCAACGTGCATTTACACAAATTCACTTTTGCATGTATTACACTCATAAACATTTATCCAAGTATGTCCAGTCCAGTCGTCACCAATGTACCTAACTCTTCCTTTCTTGCATTTAGGACATTCACTTGTAAATAAGTTTCGGAAAAAACGGCTTATAACATCACCTATATGTAATGCCTTTCCGTTATCGTCAAATACTCCTATATCCATTATTTTTAGTTTTTTAAGTTAGGGTAGTTCTGTAATTACATAATTTATAGCCATGTTTATATCAGTCTCAATTTGAAATTTATAGCCTTTAAAGTCATAGACTTTTTTATCCTTTACTTCTTCAAGGCTGTACTTTTGAAGTAGTTCGTATATCTCAGATAGTGAAATATTACTCACGTTTGCTTTTACATTTAAGTTTATTGTCATCATATCAATTAAATTAACGGTGGGTAACACCGTGTTAGGCACAATACATACGCAATGCAATTTCTATTCGCTGTGCGTTTGTAAACCCTTTTAATGACACTTTCTTATCTAAAAGCAACCCAAGTTCATATATCCAAGTCTCCAAATCTTCATTACCATCACTATCTATCGATGCATTATGCTTATCTGAAATAGGCGTACCGTGCCTAAAATTGGCAATATTTAATTGCTTGTTTTCTGCTTCTAAATGATCTATGTATTCGATATCAGTTAATAACTTTGGGTTTCTTACTCCAGTCTTGTGTCCACATGTGCAGGTATATACTTTTCCAGATTCGTTTTTAAAACTATTTTTGGTTAAAAATTCAATAACCCTATTACATTTCTCACATCTAAGTATAAATATCTTTGAGTGCTCCACGTCAGGTTTACTTAGTTGGTCAATAGCATTGTTCGCTTCTATTAGCATTTCAATTAATTCATCTTTTTCTACGCTTTGATACATCTTTACTTTTTCAGAGTGTGTCATTTCAACTACTTGCAGCATATATTTTTGTTCTAGTGTTTTAAATTCGAAAAAAGCATGATATATAGCCCAAACCGTTATGATAAGCACTACGATGTACTTGTCATACCTTAAAAAGCACCCAAATCTAAATCATACAGAAAGCCACCTTCTTTATCTATCCAATCAATCTTGTTGCGTTCTGTAATCCACCATTCAGGGGCATGTAATTTCACTTGCATGCACAAGCGTTTAACTAGGTAAAGAGCATCCACAATTAACTCCTCTTGCTTTAAGTCTTCTAAAGATGCTCTTACCGTCTCTATAATTGTTAGCACTTGGTTACGGTCCTCAGCAGATATTCTCTTTCCCTCTTTATGGAATTGTTCTAGCACAGGAACGTCAAATTGCATTAATCTACCATATACTAAAGCCAGCTCTTCTAACCGTGCTTTATGCACCATCCAATGATAGTTCCAGATGTATATCCCTTTGATATCCCCGCTTTTTGCTAGTGATCGACCATATCCATTGGGATCTAATCCAATCGTGCTTCTCATAGTGATTAGCTTAATGAGAATCATTTTATCAGAGTAGGCTCCTAGTTCTTTATAGTGTACTTTGCGAAGCTCACCTAACACTTCTTTAGTAAAATTCTGAATTTGTTCGCTTGAAAATTCCTTCATCTATTCGTGCTTATTTGTTAAATATTCATTAGCTAATTTATGGCTATAAACCACAATATTAGTTCGCCAATGATCCTGAGCGGTTTTAGTAAAAACTTCATCCATTCCTGGGTTATCAGAAAATCTTTCTGGTTCCTTAGCTAGAATAAAGTCTAAGATACACCCCTCAATTTCTGAATCTGAAATATTAATTTGAAGTAGCTCTTCCGTAGCCATATAGACAGTTCCAATTTCCAAATCTGTCGTATTAATAGTTGCATAACCACTAGCTATATCTCGAGCTAATTTTACAATATGTTCAGCGGTATCTTTTTCCAGATAATCAAGTGCTAAAAGATAGTTATTAAACCCTTTCACATAATCATCGATATAACCTCGATCAACTATTAGCATAAAATCACTTTTAAATACTTCAATTGCATCACAAAGCCGAAAATATACTTCATGACGTTTATTTTTAAATTCCTTCATGGTAGTAATTCTAGTGCTTTAATGAGTCCTGTAAGAAACGCTTCCTCGTAGGTATCACAATGTGACGGATAATCATATTTTTTAAAATCATAAGAAACACTTGATACATATTTTCCCGTCTTATCAACAATATCAACGTCAATGTCTAAATCGTGGTTATATCTTAACCACTTTTTAACGAATGTCATGTTTACATAATCGGTAACATTACCACTTAATGAGGATTCGAATCCTTTCTCTGCTACTAATTTTTTAAACTCTGCAAGTTTTTTTTGTGGTAAGCTAACTGAGGAAGAAAAAATATCAGAATATAGAGAAACGCACACCTTTTCTGGTAATTCAGAAAAGTCAATGGTTGCGGTTCTTCTATCTGAGTCAAAAGTTATTTTATATTTTTGATTAAATATTGTTTCGAATATTATCTCATGCTCTAAATAAATATCCCTCATAATTAAGCTTTGTTAAGACCTTCCACATTTCTTCTCAAACGATCTTTAGTCCTAGCATTTTGCCAATAAATAGCTTCTTCAATCTTAGTGATTGTGATACTATTTTCACGACAAGGAAACGCATCATTGAGGCTTTGAAACAAACATTTGGTGAATTCAAGCATATCCAAAGCTTGTACTCCATTAATTCCTACCTCTTTAACTGGATCGCTTTGTATTCTAAAGCTAACAACTGGACTAACCCCTTTTATATCCTCCGAGTTTTGAATATCAATGTGTGAATCGTAATCCTTATCTGGATTGCTTTCTTTTAGTTTAAGTAACGCTTTCTCTACATGTCTCATACTATTATTACTTCATTAAAATATTTTATTTTTATAAAAATCAGCTACCTCATGTTCACCAGAGTTGCCTACACGCTTGATGATCTGCATCCTACGCATGGTCTTTAAAAGTTTATATGCCTGACTAATCTGATTGTACCCTTTGAACTCCTTGATATCATCTGCGGTAAATTTATCTGGTACTCCTTTAAGAACCCTTCGAATCTCTCGAAGTATAGTAGCTGGATGGGAGTCTACTCTGGTGCCAGTAGTGTCTTTTTGAAATCCACCATTACCCACACCATTGGGTCTAAAATCCTGAATCCGAACATCTAATCCCGTGTTCGCCATTACTATCGCATGTGTTTCTCTTTAATAGAGATTAACGAATTCAATCATTAAAAAAAATACTGAACGCATAAGTTACATAAACAAAGTTACTTATAGCATTGCTTCGTTGTAGGTGGTATTTTGTTTGCGTTCCATAGGCTTCACATAATAGGGTGCGGGCATGTAATCGTTAGATATGTGTAGTGCTCCGCCAGTAGCTATCAAACTATCATCATGTTCGCCCTCTATGGCTCCTAATGTGTTGTCCTCTTTGATTTCAAAGTAAGAAGCCTCGTCTACTGTTACATCCGAGTGCTCTATATATCCCCCATGCTCCCATGCTTTGTGTAGACCATTAATAAGCATCGTTTTACTGGAATAAGTCAGATAAAACCCATAATGGGTAACACTTTTATTAGCCACCTTAGACACATCTTTTCTGGTGTACAAGTTTGGGTAATGATTGCCAATCTCATTAAACACAGTCAAGTAATGAACCCCCTCTGTATTGTTTCCTCGTGCATTAAGGGCGTTGTACTCTACAGCTAGCAATGGATAGTCAAAGTCTCGCATGAAGAACATTCCTATTTGCGCTGATAACCACGCTAGTCTAGTGGGGTCTATATGCCCTCTCCATTCTGCAGCACATTCAGGAGATCCACCTTCTAGCATTGGATAGCGATCTATTACTTTAACCACCGAATAATCGCTGTTTTTATGCTGTCCTCCTATATCCACATACATTGCATACCTATGTGCTACTGGATGGGGAGGTATAACATCGTCAGGATGCATCCATATTCTCAAAGCGCCTTTATTATTGGCTACAAATTTAACGTCTTTAAGGGATTCGGAACCTACATCAACCTTGCCAATCAATTCGCCAACATACAAGGGATGTACCACTGTGGTTCTCGCATTGTCTATAACAGTGGGTGTGAACCTTTTCTTACCAGCTCCCGCAAATGCTTCCTCTACCGTTGCAGGATTTTCTTGCTGCATTTCCCATTCATGATCATATTCTTGCCTTTTTACACGCCACCAATTAATCTGATCTAGGGTAGCACCAAGATTCCACAACCGCCATTCATAGTCGTTCATAGAATCGATGAAATCCCCCAGAACTAAGGCATCTATAGTCACTTGGCATCTTGGGTCAATAATCCAAGAAATAAACGTTAGCTTAAAAGCCGTCTCTCCACGTTTGGCTTTAAATACTTGCCGTCTAAACCAATCTCCTGACTTTTCTGCCGTACTTTCAATCATAATATACGTGTTAGGTTTCATCGGCACCATAGACACTAAATTGGTAATCAACTTGTTTGCACCTTTGGCTATGGTAGACTTCATCTTTCCCGCTTCTGAAATTAAAGCCAGTTGAATAGAATCTCCCGAAGGTGCATTAGGTCGTTCAGCGGTACCAATGTTTAACCGAGATCCCGAACCTACAACTATAAATGAGTTGGGTAATTTCCTATAAGGCTTAAGTTTAAATTGCCCGCACTCATGGGGGTAATAGTCTATGATCGTCTCATAACGTCCTACAATCTTTGTTGCAGAGCTAGTATCAAGAGAGCAAATGTAAGAAATCATACCTTTATTCACTACATTTTGTACCCAAAAAGCATACGCATTTTTCATCGTGGTTGACCCGTATTGCCTGTGCTTAAGCTCTAAAAGACGAACGGGAAGCCCTGCAAGTCTCATGGATTCTAGATCTCGCAGAGAAACACGTTGTGGTGGGTTCAACACAAACTTTATAAACTTACTTTTACCATCTTCAATGACATTGTTTTCAATTGTTGCGCTTGTTGCAGCCCAATATTCGAAATCATGCTTACATCGTACATAATGAAAGAACCACTCTAACTCTTGAACTCTATCCTCTTGCTTTTCTAATTTACTAAAAAGTAAATCAGCCGTCTTGTACCATCCTTTTTTTTTAGTAACAATGATGATGTCTTCCGATTGCATACGTAGGGGAAGATGTAACGTAATGCCCGGCATAGCCATATATTTGAAGCGCTCTAAAAAACTTCCTTCTCCAGTAATTGGATTGTAATGTGCATTTAGCTTCTTTCTTCTGCCCTCATTGAGTTTAATTACTTCTTTTTTTGATAGCTTAGGAACCGCACTCATGGCAATTGCTCTTTTATAACCCTTATTTTGTTATAGATGTTTTGAATGTACGTGTCCCCTGCCTTGCTATTATCATCGTCCGCCTCTTCTTTAACATCAAGCAATCCTATTTTTTTGAAGACTAATTCCGATGCTTTGAGCTTGGTGTTCAATGCCTGGTAATCGGTTAATCGTACATGAACCTCTTTACCATCTTCACCAGGCTTTACTTCAATTTCGGCTTGCGAATCTAAGACTTCTTCAACAACATCAATTGCTTTGTTCATCAACGATAAGAGTCTTACCTTGCCTTTTTTTATTACTTCCTCTTTTCCATCTATAGTTTTTTTAACTAGATAGTCCTCATAATTACTTACCCTTTCTACCCATTTAAACTTGCTACACCACTTTTCGAGCTGGCGTGTATAACCCGAACTTTTACCGAGTTTTGTCCGAATGCTTTCAATAGATCTTTGTTCACCTAATTCCAGATAGGTTATAAACATCGAATAGGCTTTGTCGGTCTCTCCTTTAAGGCGTTCTACACCACTATGTAGGGCGGTCTTACTCATGTGTTTCTCTTTTATTAATTATACAAAAAAAAACATTAACCCTTTAGGTATTCTCTAGACGATTAAATGAAATACTTATTTGATCAACCAAGTTTTAAAATATTGGCTTTTCTCTATGATCATTCGGTTATCAAAAATTTAAATCCATTTGAATTAAAGTCATCATAGGTGCGAGAATAAGAATGTGTATAACTTTGTATAAAATTTGTGGAAAAGTACCCAAGATTTGATTTGTCAGCGTGGTGTCGAGCGTATATATTCGTTGAGTAAATTTTTTGCGCTTTAGTCTTTGTTTTTAATCCAATATTTAATGTTGACTAAACTCAACGAGTAGTTCAAGCTTTAGCATTAAAAAAAGGTATTGAAAACGCTAGGCTGTTGCGATTAACTTACGCAAGCATTGCAGTAACATGTAATGCTTTAAAAAACAAAAAATTTATTCATTATGAGTAATTTCAAAAAATGGGATGAAAGATTCCCTATAATAAAAAACGGTAAAGGTAAGAAATATTGGGTTCTCCCAGTAAGAAAAAGATTGGGATCTAGAACGACCATTCTAGACCCCAAGCAAATAAATCTTTTTGATTAGTACGGCTAATTTTAAAAGATTTCAGCCCATCAGTTAACTAACTGGTGGGCTTTTTTTTTCTATAGATTAAGATTAAACATTTTTTAATAAATAAAAAAAAAATTTATACTGATTAAGTTCTTTAAAGAAGAAATTTAAAAACTTTTTTTGTCTTTCTACTGCAAAGCATCAACCAAATGTTGAACTATTTGGTAGAGGTAATACAAAATCACCAAAGCAAGGGCTATGTAAACGGGTTTTAGAAATTCGTTGTCTTTTTCGGAGTCTGTATCATTCATATTCTCATAATTTACTTTTTAAGATTCTAATCCTTTTAATACGTATTCCAACGGGCTTTTAGAACTCGTATGGTTTCTTTGTGTTGTTCTTTCCACGAACGATTATTTACTATGCTTAACAACCAATCAATAGGTAATAAGATGAAATAAGCTAATACGATTTTTAAGCGTTTGTAAAAAACCATCTATTTCCCACCAGATAAAACTTGGTCAAAATCAAAAACCGTGTGTTTTTCAATAAAGTATTTATCCAAATGCTTCATCCTTGTTGCCTTAATTCCCTGCTATTATTCGCCCTAGTCGCTCATTTTCATCTTTAATAAGAAATTTTCGATACTCATTCTCTATAACGTCTGGTAAAAATGGGTAATCCTTGCCAGTAAGAAACCCTTTACAGCTATGAGCAACCCTTTTTAATTCTATTTTTTTGTTTAACCAAAAAAAATCAAAGCTATACCATTCATTAGCAATGAACCTTCTTTCTTCCATCATCCTATTTAGTTAAGTTGGTTTAAATTTATGCTGTGTTAGCTACAACGCTACCTAAATGCGTAATTCAAAACTCTTGCGGTCCTTTCAAGCTCACTATCAATATAAGCTATACCTCCACGCAATTTTACCAAATCCACAACAGCACTAAGACTTTTTAGTTGTCCCTTGTCGAATCCATCTGGTATTACGTGAAGAAGTGTTTTTTTATTTTTGTTATGAACACTATCTATAGCTTCAGCAATTGAAAATACTCCTGTCATTTGGCTTGTAATTACATACAAATGTATATCGCACTTATTCTCTTTTTCATCCATTTCTATTGCTTGGCAATCTGCTGTCCAATCATCTACTACAGGGTTAAACATTGCTACTTGCACTAAACTTTCAATGCGTTCTCTCCAACTGCTGTTATTGCACGTTCCACCTAAAAATATCTTACTCATAATCTTGTTGTTTTAAAATTACTGTTCATATACTTGTCCGTTGTAAATAATAAACCTACTCAGCTTCATAGCTTTGAAATGCTTGTAAGTCAATATCTACATTATTAATATTATCCATAGCTTTGTTTAAGTCCCATAACTTTACTTCATTTGTCATTGATTCGCCATTTTGTATAGCGTTTCGCAGAAGCTCTAAAGTCATGTATATTTGTTTAAGTCTTTGGTCTTTCATATTTAGTTAAGTTGTTTGTTTTTTTTTGTTAGCTGTAATTTAGTGAACCTTATTCCATTCAACTATATGATTGTAACTATCACCATTACCTTTTGCATCTAAAGCGTACTTAACGCCATGTATTTTAACTTCGGCATAACTACCATCTTCCAAGTAAACGTCTACATTAGCAGGTAAATGATTTTCTATAAAGTCATTCATTGTAAAAGCATTATCATTATGGTAGTAGTCAGTAGTCCAAGAAAAACTACCGCTAATACCGTATATAATGCATTGCTCTTGGTGTTTTATATCGGAATCACTCATGCCTATACCTGATGCGGTTCCTAATATTTCGGCATGTTTCCATTTTCGGCCAGCACCTATATGAAAAATTCGCCCTGTTCCTTCCTCAATTAAATATGTATTTCCTTTCATTGTTTTACTTAAGTTGTTCACTTTGTCTTTTGTTGGCATCATACAAATTATTCCTTTACACCTATAATAGTTGTCACATCGTGTTTACTGTCATCGATCCAAATAAAACCGTCTGTTTCAATTTCTTTTTGATCTTCTGTTTCGCCAACCAATTCAGCCAAACTTTTTAACATATGGGCCATACTTAAATATCCTTTCAAGTCTGTTAAGAAGTTGTCTAGGTTGGCTTCGTTCGTACAATCAATCATATCCTGTACTGTTTTAATGTGGTATTTCTTAATTTCATTACTCATATCTATTTGTTGCAATCTCCTACCACATACGTATTTGTTTTAGTGTTCACTTTATCTTTTGTTAGGCACAAGGCTAAATCCATATTCCATAATCGGGGTGGTTTCTTTTAATTATAGTTGCCATCGCACTTGCAACTGAATCAAAGTAGCCTATTACTTCACAATCACTTTCATTTTCTTCATCTTCTTGTAAAGATGGTATAGTAGCTTTAATCATTCCTTTTCTTTGACCATATTCTACTTCTTCAGTCCACCCAAAAATGCGAACTTTAGTTTTGTCGTGTAGCCAACTTTTACCAAGTATCAAATCTTTTTTCAAAAGTGCGTAGTTATTTGGGTAATTCGCATTTTGTACCCACAAGGCTTCTGAGCCATATACTGGTATTTCAGAAAGCCCAGCAGCTAACAACGGCTCATATTCAATAGAGGTGTTGCTGCTAATTTGAATCTTTTGTTCTCTTATCATAGGTATCTGTATTTTGATATTTAATTTTTTCGTATTCCGCTAATGCTCATAGCCGTAACCCTTTAGGCACAATTAAATACCCATTGGTTGTTTTCTATTTTGACCGCCCTCACTACCTTACCGTCTATCAAATCATTTTCTTTGTATGGTGGCTCAATACATATCAAATCAATATTAGGGTGTCCACTAACTACCCAATTATTCCATGTTGGCGATTGGAATATCTTGCCTTTTCTTACGCCCGTTTCGGCTGCGATTTTCTTAAAATCAATGTCTTGTCTTACTATCATAATTTTCGTTTTGGTATTAAAAAATATCCTATCACTAATTTCTCATTGGGTTGGATGTTCACTTTATCTTTTGTTGGACGCGATGGCGCACACCTTCTAAAAAGTGTCCGTTACTCACCCTACCATTAGCCATTAATACATCAACTGTTATCTCATTAAATTTTGTTTTACCAACACTCAAAATGGTGGCGTCTACATAGTAACATTCGTTATTACCTACATCACCTGTTTTAGACCACGATAAGCCATCAAATACTTGACATCTACCACCAATCCGAAAGCCATGTATGCCTATCAGAGTGTGTAATTCATGCTCTGTAATACCATCTTTTATTTTAGTTTCTTTAATCATCTGTATTAGTTCACTTTATCTTTTGTTAAGCCTCATGGTAGGCTACTAATTTTTTATGCATTTCCTTTATGTTAGTCCATGACACATAAAGGCTCTCGGTGTGGTAGTTTCCATCTTCGTCACATACCTCATAGTGTTCTTTAAACTCCCCCATCATTAGCCCTTTAGAGCCATTTTCGGCAGTTAATTCACGAGGCATAACACTATGTAAATTCAAAATCTCATCTATTGCTGCTTCACAAGCTTCATCGGTTACACATTTACCTCTCAATATTTTTCTTAAATCTTCTCTGTTCATTGCTTCAGTATTTATTCTTGTTCGTTAATTGCAATTGCTTAAAGGAAATACACCACCATTAGCATTTACAAAAAACTCTTTATCGTCTATTTTTATAATGGAGTATCTATGTCCATTAAGTTCAGTTGTTTCAACCATATTTATTCTGCTTACATCGGTTTTTATGTAGTCATTTCTATTAATTTTATTTCTTTCCGTTCTATCCGTACAAGAAGTAAAAGCAACTGCAACTAACAAAAAATAAAGTGCATAGCGAGTAAGTGTTTTAATTATGTTCATTCTACTTTCCTCATTGATATACATTGGTTGGCCAAATTCTAAAACGGAAGATCCGATTCGTTTTCACTTAGTATCTTTTCAGCTTGTATAACCTCAGCCTTGGTATATTTTTCCTTATTTTTTAGTATTTCAGACGCTTTATATTCATTCATAGTCTCAATCTCGATACGAGATACTACAAACTGTTTAGCTGTTTCATATGCTTCGTCAGCAGTTTTACCTTCTTCAACTTCTATTTCAATTCCTATTTTAACATGTCCGTAGTTACCTACAGAATGTAGTCTAGAATATGTAATTGTCTTTGCTTTCACCCTACTTTCCTTATTGGTTTTGGTTTAAGAATTATTTAAAACCTCTCTTGGCGTAAAATTGGACTTTCCAATCAATACCAAGAGAGACTAACTAGACAGTTTCTTTTTATTTCGAATACCAATCATTTTTTCTGTATTGGTATTCATGTATTCCTTCTCATAATTTTTGTAATAGCCCGCATATCTACGCTCGGAAACTCCTTAACAATGCTTATTCCTACGATCCTTGATATCAGTCGGGGATGATAGGGTAATTCCGAAGGCTTATTGTTGGATGTAAATATGGTTGGAAGGGTTTTACTCATGCGTAGGTTTACAATTTTATCAATTTGTTCTTCCGCAAAAGAAACTCCCTCTTCTCCTTTTTTTACATGCCGTTCTTTTCCTAAATCATCAAGAATCAGCAAGGGCACCGAGCAAATAGGGTTATAAACCGTTTCAATGGATGTAGTACTAAAAGGCCGAAATACTTCCCGTATTTTATCCAATAGTTCATGCAATGATATGATTTGGGAGTGCGTTTTTTTATTTCGCTTGTACAGCTCATTAGCCAAGGCACAGGCTAGAAGGGTTTTCCCAGATCCTGGAGTATTAGACCAAAAATAAAACCCTATGCCGTTTTTTAAATCGGTGGTGTTGTTTGCAGAATCTATGACTGTATTAAGGATATTTGGGTATTTCACATGCCCGGTCGTATCAAAATCTTTAAATAAAACCCCTTTCTTTAGCCTCGACTCAACGGTATGATAATACTTCGCCAATGGCTCATATTGGGGCTCGACAATCCTAAATTCTTTCGGTGGTGAAGGCTTAGGATTTTTAAACGCTTCTTCTATAAGTCGTTCGGTATCAGTGCTCAACATCGTAGACCTCCATATCAATTTTTTCAGTGGTGTTGGTTTTAGTAGCATTGGGAGTTTGTGTGCTTAAATGTTTGGGTAGATAAATGGTTTTCCCTCCTGCAATGAGTATTTTGTTTATAATCTCCACAGGATCATGACCTTCCATTTTCCATCTGTGAAAATTGATAAAATGCTGTTCGGTAGAGATTGAGCTCGTTGTCTGCCTATACTTTTCTTGAACGTGGGCCATGTAGTCGGTGTAGGCTTTGATGAATTCTTCATCATCCAAGGTTTCTGGAATAGGTACTTTATTCAACCGCCCTTGGTCAATACCTTCATCCGATACGTCTTGCTCATTGAACGTAATCTTTGGAGGGCTTGAATCATTTAAAAAAACATCTTTTTTGAACAATACACTCTCTGACGGTTCGAAACATTCTGAACCGTCCATTTCATATTCATTTTCATCTTCCTTTTCATATTCCTTTTCCTTTTCTATTTTCCGAAGGATTACCTTACCCTTACCTAACTCTTCCGAAGCATTACTTAACCGTTCCACAAGAAGAGAAAAAAGTTCGTTTTTACGCACGTTAAAGGGTATTTCGTCAATTTTGTTAACAGCACTCTTTAACATGTTTGCATTATAGGATTGATGCTTTGGAAAATTTACAAGAATGATAAATCCTTCCGTAAATGTTGCTTTTTTATCAATCGTAAATTTATTTAACCCTTCCTTAACCCTTTCTAAGGATAAATCTGTATCAAGTGCTATTTGTTTTAATCTGATTTCATACACTCCCAACATGTTTGAAAAAGGACATGTAATCAGGTATAACATTAAAAGTTTTTCCTCTTTTTCTAAATTATCTATGTAGGTATCGCTCCAAAAAAGGGTGTCTATGCTTCTTCTTTTTTTGTCCATTAATTAGTTAGCTATTTACTGCAATTAAAAATTTAGGTGTCTGCTCTTTAGTCGGTTGTTTTAGTACAAAAGGCAGAGCGTACAACCAGCCCGCTTGCCAACTTTGTTCGTCTCTTGTGCCAGACTTTAATCCGTGATGCACTAAGTTCTTTACTCCCTTGCTTTCAAAACAGCACACAATTCCCTCAAAAAACTTTCTAGCACTATGTAGGTCTTCTGGAAGCATGATCGACGCTCCTACGCAATTTTGAGCCTTTCTTTGGAGCTCTCCTATCGGTGTCATATCTATGTACCTGTTGAGTGGATTTTAATGATGGTATGGGAAAGATCACGATGATGTAGGTTTGGATCGAATATGGCGTTGTAGTGGACTTTCCAACGTGTATATATCCGTATATCCCAACCAGGCAATTCATTAATTACTTTTAGGTAGTTTTGAACCTTCTCGTTTCCTGCCTTTATACTTGTCCTTAGAGTGGAAAAGGAGATCTCCGAGTGGGATTTGAAGATTTCTTTCATCTTCGTAATCTTATCCATTTTGGTTTTTAACTGAGTGGTATTCATTTCTTTATCCTAAAAGCTTAGTACCATGTTGTTCAAAGTGCTCAAAAAATGTGCGTCCATCTTCTGCTACCATATATGGCAAAAGAATCTCATGAATTTGAGCTTGTCCAGTAGCAATCTCCGTCAACTGTAGATGAATCCATTCTTTTTTATTTCTCCAAGCAGTTCTCCTAGCTTGATCAATAGTACAGTTTGATTTGGATACTTTTGAATCATTCTCCATTGCTTTTAAAAGCAGTTCGGACTTTACAGTTAATCGAAATTGAATAGGTCGATCATGTACAAATAAGACAAAGTTTAAACACTGAGGCTCCATGGAGTCATCATATTCAATCATAATTTTTTTGGCTTTATTTTCTGCCAATATCATCTGAATTTCACCCACAGTTTCAGAGGCTTTTATTTTTGTGGTGTAGTTTTTAATAGGCATTTGTCGACCTCACCTTTTTTTCACCCGCAGAAAACCTTTGGCGTTTTCTATAGCTTATCCTTGTCCGTGTATAAAGCTCTCTATCAGCTCTACCTTCAACCATACGAATCATTAATTGTTGAGCTTCTTTCCAATTGTATATAAACTCTTGTTTAGGCGTTACACTAAAGCCCTCGGCCTCACATTCCCCTTCATTGGTGGCCTCACATTCCCCTTCATTGGTGGCCTCACATTCCCCTTCATTGGTGGCATGATACCATGTGTATTTGTAGCGCACTTCTACAATAAATCGCCACAGTTCTATACCACCTATGCCCTCGGCTATATCTACTTCCGTAATTCGGTAGCTTTTTACAAAATGACCACGAATATGATCGAAATAGAACCTTCTTGACCAGCCCCACATTAGTATATCCAAAATCTTTATTAGCATAGTACTACCTCCTTAATTATGTTATTTTGCACGTATTCACAAGGTGTATGAACCCCTGCGAGGTATGCTTCTAGCGCTAAGCGTACTTGGTCTAAATTCCAACATATATCTACAGCATAACCAAGCTGATAAAATCGATTTAAAAGTCGCTTTTGATCTTCACTAGGGTAGGTAATCTCATATCTAGGCTTACCTTTGCGTTCTCCTCTTTGATACACCCCTATTAATTTTTGAACTTTTAATTCAATGAAAAATCCTGCTTTTCCACCACAGGGATAGGCAATTAGATTATCGGGTGCGCCCGGCTTTACCCCTTTACGTTTTAATCGTACTCCTTCAGGGGAATAGATCTTCCCGTTTTTATTTGATATTGTTTTCGTTTTGCGCTCATTGGCTATATGCAGGGTTACATCGTAAATCGCTGGATATACATCTGCTATTAAGTTCATAAACTGTACTTGGAACCTATCTTCCATTTGGTTTATCCGTGCCATTTTTCCCTCCATTTTCTACGGTACTCTCTGGCCTTATCTGTTAGTACAACAGCTAATAGTGCAACCAAGGCAATAGACAGTGTAAGGAAATAGATCTCTGTCCACGTAAATACAGGATCTGCAGTGAGTAAAATTTCCTCGTTCATGCTACCCTCATTTTGGTTAAAGAGTTAGATATGGTAGAACGGCTCATGCCTAATTCATTCGCTATCTCTTTTTGAGAGTATTCTTTGGCTACGCTATCCATGAACCGCTTTCGCAATGCCACAAGCTCTTGATCTCTATTCTTGGCTTTAATCACTCGTGGATTCAAACCATGCATCTTACAGAAAGCGTTAAAGCGTACACCAATTGGCGTTTTTCTTAATACAGGGTCTTGCCAAGAATTTTGTGCTACCTTATTGTATCTAACATCTATAAGTGTTGTCTTTACACTTCCAACTATGTTCGGCTTTTGTTTATCACGTAAGCCTTGTATTAACTCCTCTAGGACTTCTGGTTCTAGTGTCATGTATCTTACTATATGGTTGTGTTTCTCATTTTTATTTAAAACATGGTGAGCCTAAAGCCCACCATGCTTGTTCATACCTTTTCTTCACAAATGCCGATCACGTATTGATTAACATTTAGGGTATCAAGATCAGGTATTAAAATTTGCTCCGGTTTTATCATTCCAAGGCTACGGGATTGTTCTATTAAACCACTCAAGTCGAACAACCAAGTCCTTGAGCCAAACCTTATATTCAACCGTTGACGGAGCTACCTAACTGAATTTCAAAGAACAAGTAAAACCCTGCTTTAGCTACCAACTAAAACAGGATAGCAGTCATCTATCTATAAAAACGTAACGAGCCTTCACACACATTACGGTACTAACCTTATATTAGATTTCTCTCTGGTAATGAGATAACTGCCTTTCACAACAGTTATCCTCTTTAGGGGGTATGTAACTATATAGGTGCATATACTGGTACTCCAAGTACAGCCTATAATTCATTATTTTAACTCTGAGCGTTGTTGTTCACTCATAGTTTTATACTCCTCTAGCGTTGGAAATTTAAATCCTAGATCATGCCTTAAAAACTGCTCACTTCGTTCTATAAGAGAAGTTGTTTGTTTTAAACTTAATTTAGCTTGTGAAATCGGCTCCAATCTTTGTTCTCCAGTAATTGGATTTTTTACAATTTCTTTATCTCCAAATTCTCGTTTCAAAAACTCTTTACAGTCACGAAAGGTATAACCAGTGCTTTTCATGAACACTGTTACCAGAACACCATTAAAATATCTGTTCTGCTCAAGGGTTTTAGTGTCCTTCTCTTTTTCAATGGTCATAGTATACATTCCATCGGTTAACGTAGAATGAAACCCCGCAATCTTATTGCCTATCTTATGCGTTGGCATTCCTTTTTCAATTCTATATGTTTCAATGAATTTCATTCTAAATATGCAGGGGTATTTTTTCTAGTAAAGAATCAACACAACTTTTAATGATCTCTTCAAACTCGATATAGCGTAGTTCAATCTCAGATATTAACTCTTCGTCTCTTAACACCCTAAATACATGCAATTGTAATTCAGTTGGGAATCTTGGATCAAAAGAGATAAAATCCCACCATTTCCTTCCGGTTATCCACATATAAGCCTGAAATTGATACTTATATTCTTTCAGTTGTTCGTTATTTAAGATGTTTTTCATGTGGTTTATGGAATTAAAAGGGCATTTAGCATCCATTCCTCCAATTTCACCAATCAATCCATCTGGCGTACCACCTACATACTCAAATCTTGGGTGTTGTTGAAATTCTTGTTGCGAATGTACCTCAATCATTTCCTCCATTTCGTAAGCTTCAATAGCTTGTCTTTCAAGATTATTTCCCCAATCCGTAGCATTGGAACGAAAATTATCATCAATTTCTACGCCTATTCGTTCAAGCGCAATTTTGTGAGCCAGATTTAAAGAAATATCACCCCATTGTTTATCTTTTCCTCTGCCTTTAGTCATCATTGCTTTTACTTGAGAAGCGGTCAAATACATAGGTTTAGGCATTTTCTAACTCCTTTTGAATAGATTCTTTGATTAAAATTTCATCCTCTTCTGTTAATTCAAATTTTTCCTTCAATCCTTCGATAGTACCTTCACCTGCTAAAATTTTGTTAATAGCTTTATCCCAATTTTTATGGGAAGGTGTAAACGATGGTTTCTTCAAATTCGGGATTTTACCTCTAATACGTACACATTCAACCTCTTTTCCAGCAAACTTTGTATAGTCTTTATAGACTTGTATTTGTTTACCATTCCAATCTTCTACATACGGTGAGCCATGCAGTAATTGTATTTGTTGGGAATTAGTAACATTTAATACTAAAGGCTTCACATGTTCTTTAAAATGGATAACGGGTAATTGCTCACTTCTTCCAGAAGGATTCGTAACAGCCTCTACTTGCACAAAATTTATCGTTAAAATTAAATCTTCATTCTCAGGGATACTCCAAGAACCAAAATAATCGGGGTTCTGTAATTTTTTCCAATGTGTTTTCATATTAGACCTCAAAGTAACTTTTTTCCATAGTGTCGCATAGCTCTTCAAAAGTTTTGATTACTTCCTCGCAATCAAAAGCACACTCTTTAAAAGGATATTCTGTGCCTGTAATGAAATACTCAACATCAGGAGGATCTACAAGAGAACCAGCAAAGTTGGTATGTTCATATACTTGATGATGCTTTTTTGAATGCTTTTTTAAGTGTCTTTTTAAACTTTCATAGAAGTTTAACAATGATTGTTTTTCTTCATTATCAATGTTAGAAAATCGTTCATAAAGCTGAGCAATTTTGTCTAAGCTTGAAATGTCCATCATCATCACTTTCATCGCTGCATTATTATTCATATATTTACCTATGTTTATTCGGCTAGCTCGCAAGGGCTGGCTTTTTTTATTTGTAGTTCAAAATCTTACCTGTTTCTCATTTATGAGTAACGGTGTTACTCTGTTCAATATCCATTAAGGCGGTCAAACCTTAATGGATTACCATGTTGGTAATCACTATTCACTTTTCATCTATGCTACTAAGGCATCTGTGTTTCTCATAAGCACTATATATCATGTTTGCTCTCATCGGTATTTCAACTTTGGTGTTTCTCATTGTTTTTCTATTTTTAAGCTTCATGTGTTCCCTCATCGGTACACGTGTTTCTCATAAGCACTGGGGTCTGGTCACCCCAGTGCATTTTTTTTGGTCAATAATTCAATACTGCTTTTCTTCTATTAACCTCCTTTACGATATAGGTATCCAGATACTTAAGTTTAGTAGGCTTATGTAGCCGAACTAGCTTATATAGTTCTGAGAACAGAATTCCGTTGGAAATTCCAATGCCCCATTTCCGTATCCCATGCCCAGAGATACCAAATATGGAAGCTATATCTTGCATCCGCATTGGTCCTTCAACGCATGCCATTCGAGTTCGAAATAGATCGTCCTGCATTTCATTAATATCTCTTTCGATAGTGTCCTTTAGGGTATCAATATGTAATAACGCTGAAATCATCCTACCTTTGTAAATAATATGTTTTGAATCATTACTTTTTCTAAATGCACACGGTCAAGAACATGCTGTATTTGTCGCTGACCTTGTTCCACCATAGTTGGGTTCTGAACCTCTAAACCTCGTTCAATCTCACTAAGAGCAAAAACCAGATTTGGAACCATATCCTTAATTGTTCTCTTAGCCTTCATAGGCTGATTGATGGGAACAATCCTCCATTGTGTCTGATCTATCACATGTCGGTGTAAAGCCCAGTTATCCCTTTGCGATAGTTTAAGCATGGCTCGTAACACCCGTTCAAGCGGTAAAGCTCCAGAGTCGTTACCATTGCATTTACTTTTCATCGAAGATCCATTTTTATATCCAAATAGATCGATACTTATTTCATCCCAAGACATCCCTTGTTCATACAATCTTCTTACATCATCAAGAAGCGTATCATTAATAGTTACGTCGGTGGTATGGTCAACTAGATTATTCATCCGACTATGTTCCCTTTTGATTCAAGATTAATTTCGTTGTGCAATCGCTGAAGATTGATTTCCCTAATTCCCTCATTATTTGTCAAGAACCCTTTTTTTTCAAGAGTCAAAAAATGTGTAAATACCGAATTCTTACTATTCCAATTAAAATTCTGCATAATTTGTTTAAAGGTAGGCATCACTCTATGTTCACTTTTAAAGCTCACAAGAAAGTCCAAAACCTCTTTTTGACGATCTGTTAATTCTGAGCGATATGTTAGTGCGTTACCTTCCATTAGTTCATACAAAGAATAATTACGAAGCAGATATAGGCGAAGCTTTCGCCAACTTTTTTGCAGCCGATTCAAGCAATGCCAACCGTTCATCAGAAATTGCAAGTTCTTGGTGTTTTTTAATTAAAAGACCCATTGCATTGGTAGTAGATACATATTTAACCCTAGCCTCTCTCGCTACTTCCTTAAGGGTTAGATCATGCCGAGCAATAAATCCTTTTAGTTCTAAGGCTCGATCTCTTCTTGTTTGTTGATTAATACTCACTATATTTGTGTTAGTCAATTGTTTACAATCCAATTATATCCCATTTGGAATTTAAATGCAAGTAAAATTACAAAAAAATATCGCTTCGATAGAAACACCTAGTAAAAGACTGGTATATTTACTAAAAATGTGTGGCTTAAATCAGCCTGAATTAGCCAGAAAACTACCTTATAGCCTCTCCACAATACACAGATGGATTACAGGTGAAACTACTAATATTAATAGGGAAAAACGAAAATATATTGCAAGAGAAATGGGATTTGATCTACAATGGATTGAAGAAGGAGTACACTCAATAAGTGCTAACGAACAGAAAGATTATAAAAATCTAACAAATGATAAGTTTAATTACATTGCCAAAGAAGTTCCAACAAAAACATTAAACCCCTCAGAAAAAGAAGAGCTTGTAAAAGGTTTAGAAAAAGAACTTAATCAACTATTCAAAAAATTTAATAGGGTTCGGCGTAGCAATATCGATTATGATACTCGTAATCTAGCGTATGAGGGTGCATTGAATATGATTGAAGATACGTTTAGAAAATTCTCAAGAGCACGACATGGGGTATAAAAACAGGCTATAAACACTAACTTAAATCGAAATTTATGTACGGGAGTATTTTAAAATCTATTATTACAACTCTAGTAATTTTGTTTATTGGAATTGGGAGTTTGTTTGCTCAAGTTTGGGTGGATGGATATTACAGAAAAGATGGCACCTACGTAAAGGGGCACTACAGAACCAAACCAGATGGCAACCCATATAATAACTACTCTTACCCAGGTAATTATAATCCTAATACAGGTAAAATAACTGGTGGGAGAATAGAAACATATCTTCGAAATTACTATGACTACTTCATTGATTTATCAAATTATAAAGCTTTTGATGTTGAATTACATAGTTCTACAAACTATTATAATAGTACTTCGTTAAATAAAATTAAAGAAATTGTTATAGTTCAAAAAAGTTTAAAAATTATAGGTTACAATCCTGGTCCAATAGATGGTATTTTAGGTCAAAAAACGAGATCTGCATTAAGAGAATTTCAGGATGATTATGGAATATACATTTCTGGGTATATAACTGATAAAACATTGAATGCTTTATTAGAGGAACTTTCAGAAATAATAAACCGCAATTCAGATATATATTTTCAAACATATAAAAATGAATGGCTTTCGGGTGTATGGACTGGGATAGGATATCAATTCGACAATGATATTTCATGGAATATGCAAGTTTCGATTTCCGATAGCGGAAATTTTGTGAATTATTCAAATCCCAAATGTTCAGCTAAATGGATTTTTAAAAATATAGTTGGTGAAAAAATAATCTTTCATGAAGAATTAATTTCAGGCTTCACAGAATGCGCAAATCATGGAAGAGTTATTTTGAAAAAAGTTCAGGAAAATAAGATCATGTATAAATTTTATTACCAAAATTCCAATGACTTTGCAGCTTTCTCTTTTTTATCAAAAAATTAATTGTAGTTTTGGATATATATGCTAAGAATATGCTATAAACTGATTCACATCATTAGTTACATCTTTCCTATTCATGAAAAAGTTCATAATCCCTATAAGGGTTAAGATAACTGCTATCAAACCATAACGAAGTAAAAGGGTCTGAAAATATTTTTCATGTTTAATTTTGTTACGATTAATATCATTCACTAATTCATATTCAATCAAATCAAAATTCAATAGCCGAGCTTGCTCAAGACTTGCCATATACATGGCCTCGGCTTCTTTAAATTGTTGACGTTCCTCAAGCAACCGGGCTTGCAATTGTGAGTATGTAATTTCTCCCTCAGAAGCCTTTTTTAACGGTGGTCCATGACGTAACAAATACCTCTCAGCCATATCAGGGTTATTTTTTAGAAGCCAATAATCCGCTAATCCCCGGAGAGCTCGTTGTATGCGTAATGCATCGACGGCTTTTTCTGCATACAACAAAGACTCATTCAATGAGGATTTAGCCATATCTAAACGCCACCAATCCTTATGTATGTTAGATATGTTGTAAAACACTTTGCTTTTAAAAGCATAAGCATCCTTTGAAAGAAGATCTAGCAATTCATATGATAACTTTAAAGCCTTTTCATCATCCCCAAGTTCTCGATATACATCAGCAGTTAAAGACATTACATCCATTATAAATGTCTCACTATCAATTCCATCTTTTTGATCAACAATAGAATCTAACAATACCCTAGCCTTTAAAAAATCTTTATCCTTACGATTTGCCGATGCGATCAAATACATGGCATATAATTTTGGATACCCTTTAAAACCTAACGATTCTAAATAAGGCTCATTTAAGCCCGAAATTAACCTACTACTGCTTTCATTTTTGTAATTCTCTATAATGTACTCGTATAGTTCTGCCTTTTCTGTAGGAAGTTGCTGACCATTAATAGTTGCAACGATAGTAATGTTAATTAAAATAAGGGCAACTATTCCTTTAACTCTATTTTTCAATACTTATTCCCGTTAATGTTACTCTTGCCTTTTGTAACACTAAAGAGGCCAAAGGAATGCGGTTGTTACACCTTAAGTGTTAGAAAATTTTAATAGTTAACCGAGTACTGTTTCAGTACTCGGTTACATAAAATTAATCATTCAAAGGCGGTGGTGGTGTAATGGGTTCATCATCACTTTCACCAGTACCAGCTTGCCCTTCTTTAAATATAGGTGCTTCCACTTGCGGTTCTTCCTCTTCTTGATCGTTCGAGCTGAGAATAGATCCACAGCTAACAGTCATAGGGATAACAAATAGGAGTAATAGGTATTTTAACTTTTTCATTGTTCTTGTGTATAGTTCTAATTTAAGGTTAGTAATTAGAATTATACAAAAAAACAGTTTTAAAGCATATTTAACACTGTTAATCTTTGTTTAATAAAAAAACAAAGGCAATGTTTAGAGCATTGCCTTTGATTATATAGATTGTTGTAGATGATTAATCTGCTATTATATCCTTACCCATAAATTTACTCCTAATAGATTTAAAATAATATTAAGTATTACAAGAAAGAATTTCAATCTGCATTTTTTTATTGTAAAACCAATATTATTTAATAGCTTATTGGATAAAATTTTTAGCGATGTTCATTAACAAAAACTTTACAACCTTCGAAAACATATCAAGTATTTGTGGACTTCTTTGTGTATGGTATGTTCCTGTGCAGCTTTTATATGTCTGGTCTGTTTCAGAAAGTCCTCTAATTTTAATTACACTACTATTTTATACTTATATATCATACAAGTCTTGGGTGTTGTTGTCTTACCTTTTTAATGAGCAAAAAAATTGGAATCTTATAGAAGAACAAAAAAACTCCTTCGTTTATGGCATTGTATGTTTATTTAGTTATTGTTTTATTTTTTTAGTTCCAATAGAGATTTGGTTATTTTCTGAAACATCTTTCCACGAATATCCAACGTTTTTTACAAAGATGGTTATATATCTAGGGGAAGAACTAAGCAGCATCATGCTAAAAGGCTTATCTATTATAGTGGGGGTTTTACTAATTAAGTTTTTGTTGTTAATCGGGGAATGGGAAAATTATCATAAAGAAAATCAAGGTGTTTATTTACCTGATATTGGAAAATGGCATCTACCCAAATCAATATCTGACCGTAGAGAAAAACTTCAATTCTGTATTTTAGTAATTTCTTTAATTTACAACCTGCTATTGGTCGCTTCGTATAGGGGTTAAGATTGCAATACTTGCATATTTGTTAATTTACTATAATAGGTACTTTTTTATTCACCGTAAACTTTCCTAATCCTTCCTTAACCCTACCTAATCTTTACTTTACCCTTCCTAATGATAACACTGTTAATCTTTGTTCTCTATCACTATGTATTTTTTCAATGATATACATTTGGTTAAAAAATAAAGGAAACAAAAAAACAATACCAAACATAGAAAAGCTAACCAATCAAATGCTAGGTTATCATTACTTATTTTTAGTACATAAGCGTTAGAGGAATTTTCTAATAATATGTGATATGAAATGAAAGATATGCTACTAAAAAAATATAATAGTAAAAACGTAATCCTAATAATGAACATATCCTCTCTTAATTGAACCATATAATTTGGATTTTTTAAACCAGTAGATTCTAAATCAATAATTAAACCGAGCCCAACAAAAAATAAAGCTGAACTTAAAACGTAAAATATATTGATAAAAAACCCACCGATATTCACATTAAGCCAAAAAGAAATTCCAATAATTAATGCACTTATCATGCAGATCACAATAAATGTTTGAATTAGGAATGTTATTTTTTTCATTTTTTTATGTCTCAATTATTTTTACTGGAATATGTAGATGATAGGTTGGAAAAATTAAACTGTAATTTTTTTTATAAACTCTGAAAAAGAAGATGTTGTCTTGGCATATTTATGAGCAGTTTTCAAGATTTTTTTTCGTTTTTTTAAAGCGAGTCTTATTTCACGCCGACTCATTGTAAAACTGTAGCTATAAAAAAGACCGAAGTAGCTAAACAATATCATTAATCCAAATAAGGCAGCAATATTGTTATCAACATTTATAAATTCAGCAATTGCACCAAACGTAATAATTAGTGATACTATAAAAATAAATGAAGAAGTAAAATAAATGTGATACTCTGTTATATTCTCTTCTTTAAATTGACTAAATTGATTTTTTTTAAATTCCTTACGATCAGCTAATATTTTGTCAATAGAATTGGTTTTAAAATACTTGTACAAATTTTCATCAATGTTTTCAAACTCAAAATTATATGTCCGATATGGAATATTATATTTCATAGCATCTTATCACTTTTATAATTGTATCCAAAATTCAGTAAATGTTTCATAATCCCCCACCTTGTTATTTGTATTTCGGACAATTCGGAATAAAATCATTCAAAAGCTCATATTCATATTGCCAATTAGGATAAGCATCTGATACAAGTGATAAATATTCAAATAATACATTTACTGGACCTTCCATGCTCATTTTTATGTATTTAAATTTATGTTCTCTTAATGCATTCTCGAGCATATAAATTTTTTTTTCAAGTTGATCTCCCTTTTTTTCTTACTAGAAAAAATACCACCACCTTTCAAATATTTAGATGCTGTAACTAAAACTTTTTTAGCAATCCATAATGCCTCAGGAGTATGCTTTTGCAGTTGAGTCACTACATGTTCGTCTGTTACTTTATTCCGATGTATGCGAATTTTGTTATTCATTAGAGTCCCCATTAAATATTAACCACCCATTACATACATCTATATCTTAGTTATAAGACAAATTTATAATTTAAATGCATGTTTTACATATCCATATTACGGTAATTTTTTATAATTTAAAAATTACTTACGGCTAAATCACATATACTAGGTAAAATTCGCATCAGAATACCACAAAATTTATAAGTAATGTACCTTCCCCGAAATCTATTAGAACACAAGCACCACGCAATTAGGTTACTTTATTAAAGGAATAATAAAAGAGAGTCGAAAAGTGTAATCTCTACACGGGAAGAATTAAAACATAAATTACTGGAAGGTGATATATAATTCCTTTAAAAATGATTATTTATCTTTCTGTCCATACTGTTTCTTCCTACTGTATAAGCATATGAAGCGGCGGGAAAAAATTGAAACTGTAATCCTTTATTTTCTTTTACTCCTTCTTTATCAATAGTTGTTACAGTTGGTCTATCTATTTCATTTTCGACACAAAACTTCGTTAAACTTTTAAGTTCGTTCGGTTTTTCAAAATACCGATTAGACCATTTGATTTCTACCGCCCATATTGGCTTAAGCGTTGGAATTAACCCAACTAAATCAACTTCTCCGTTAGACCATCGCGCATAAAAAGGGGTAAACCATTCTCTATGCATCCATTGGGCGAATATAGCAGTTTCAACCATGTTTCCCATGGATGCATCTGTGGGAGTAATAGGAGAAAATAAAGCACTTCTTAAAGATGGATTCGTCAAATAGATTTTAAAAAAATTTTCCCGCTTAAAACGTTTTCCACTTTGATCGACTCTTTTAACTTGTTTAATGAGATAAGAAGCCTCAAGATAAATGATGTATTTTTTTAAAGTGTCTTTCTTAACTTGAGATTGCTTGCTTAATGTTTCTAGTGAAAATTCATTTCCGCTGTTGTATGCAATCGTTGTAAACAAAGAATTTAATTCTCGTGTATCTGTAATACCATAAAGGCTTGGTAAATCTCTTAATAGCACTTTATCAACGATATCTTGACGTATGTATCTTCCAGGGTTCGCCTGTATTTTTTCTGAAAAAATAACTTCTGGATATCCACCAAAATTTATGTAATCAATGAAATGTTTGTTTAGTTCATTAATATGAGAAGAGGAATAAAAAGTACTAGATTTCCCCCACCATTCTACATTAGTTGGCTTTATGATTCTATCAAGCCCCTTAAGGGTGATATATTCATAAAATGTTAACGGAGGAAGAAGAAAATCAGTAAACCTTCCAGCACCACTTTCGGTGCTTGCAAATTTTAAGGCTGCAGCTGCTGACCCTGAGACAATAAATTTGTCTTTACGATAACTGTCAACAAGTGATTTCAAATGGACTTCCCAGTCTTTTAAATATTGAATCTCATCGTAAATAATTATCCAACCATCCTTATCCTCCATGCCTGTTGCTTCCTTAGCAAGACTAAACAACCTTTCTAGCGAAATATTATTATAGATTGGGTTTTCAATTGTAATAAATATAATCTTCCTTGGGTCGTACCCAGTATCTATTAAATCTTGCACCTGATGAAATAGCATTACTGTTTTTCCAACTCGTCTAGGCCCCATAAGAACAACAGCTCGTTTTATATCTCTTTCATAAACCAAGGGCTTGAATAATTCGAAGTATAAGCGCCTTGGCATCTCATTATAATCTTCCTCAATGTTACCATCAACCCACCAAGGATTTTCAAATCTAATTCTGTCTAATACTTGTTCTTTTGATATTTCACGAATTGTCATAATCTTATTTTTATATAAATATACTAAATAAGAAGATTAGAACCTTCTTAAAAATAGATATATTTAATTTTAAGATTTTTTGATAAAAATAATCTTTTGAAAATTTAATTAATTGATATTGTTTCCAGAAAAAAGTTAGACTGCTGAATCAGTGATTTTGTTTAACACATGTATCTTAGTGCAATAATAAATAAATCCTACTCTTAATCATTATACCCAATAATGATTAAGATATTCTCTCTTTTGCACATATTTTGTACATTAGTCAATGACGATCAAACAATGTGTAGAACAAGCTTATTTCCAATCCAGAAAACATTATGTTTTTACGTTTGAAACTAATCTCCTAACCAATATTCAGGAACAAGTAGGAAGAACGTTTACAGAACGTCAAAAGCATGAAATATGCCACAGAATATGGGATGTTCAGCGTAAAACAGGGGCAAAAGGTCTAGAGTTTATAGAGTTGGTATCAAAAATCACAATAAAGTACCTTCGAGAAATTGAACACCAATCTAAATAATTTTTTTTAAGGTTTTGTCAAATCAAGATACTTTTGAAATTTTTTATTTATTAATGGGATCTGCTTTGCAAACCACTCTCTTTCTTTTTGTATTTTACTTACAACATTTTGATGATCATATCCTTCTGGTTTAACCTGGTTATAGTCTCGGTATTCTCTTTTATATTTACAAAAATCACGGGCATGTGTAGCTATTTCTTTTATGTAATCATTTATTTCAGAAGGGTAAAAAAATTGAGCTTCAAAAGTTTCTTGATGGAACATAACTACCAACTCATCATCAAGTCCATTAAATCTAACAATAAATTTTTTAACCGCTTGGTAAACAATAAATCTTCGATCAAAAGCCTCAAATTTTACTCTAAGTTTATTGGTTCTATATTGTTGGTACGCAATATAAACTGTAATACCCGCGATTAATGGTGTAAGAAAACCTTCAGGATTTACTACAATAGATTTTAAAAATTCTATTGTAGCTTCTAAACTATTTTCCATAAAAAAATATTTTCAAGTTCATATTTTCTGATACTTATAGTACATTGATTTTTCCAATTTTAAAAACCTCTTATGGCTAAGGCGTGGGTCTCTTATAAAAGACTAACTTCAGGTACTTGGAAAATTCGATTTAGACATCCTTATCTACCTGAAACATCGATTCTATTGGATAAGAATCTAAAGGAAAAGACTGTCCAAGCAAAAGTAGCATGGTATAAAATTGAAATATCCATGGATCGGATCAATCCATGGAAAGAAAAAAAATCAAAATTCTTACTGCAGTATCTAGTAGATCTCTACATCAAAGACGGTAAGAAAAAACGTTGGAATTCAGAAAAGTCAGAGCTTAGTGCAAAGTTTCGACTCACAAAAATGATGGAGTTCATACCTCCAAACTCTGTTATTGAAAACGTAAAAGACTGGGATTGGTTTACCGATCTTTCGGTAAGTCCACATACAAAGAAAGATTATTTCTCAACAACAACGGCCTTTTTAAATTGGTGCAAGAAAAATAAATACCTTACTGAATTTACCCTAGAGCTTCCTGTAAAAATTAAAAAAACCATTCAAAACAAAGTTACTAGGTATATAACTCACCAGGAGTTGACCTTCTTAGGCAATGAGTATATTAAAATGCGCCAAGAAACAGCGAAATTTGCTCGGAGAGGGTTCGAACCAGAAAGGCATGTTCGTATGTGGTGGGTCATGTTTTGGCAGCTCCTACGTAAAGAGGAAGCACCGGGTATCTTACACACAGATATACATCAAGGCTCGATGACGGTAAGAGGTAAAGGAGGTACCACAAAAAAAATCCCTATTGTTCCACCGGCACAGAAGCATATCGATTGGTTTATGCAACACAAACAAAGTGAACGGCTATTCGGATTTAAGTCCATGGATAGCCCCAAAAATCAGCTAAGTAAAATCATTGCAGAAAAAATGCCTCATCACCATTCAAAAGGATTTCATCAGTTGCGCCATGGTGGAATTGTGCATTATCTTACGGCTGGAAAGCCCCTAATTTATGTAAGTAAATTAGCCCGTCACAAAGACACTTCGGTAACGGCAAAAGAGTATGCAGACATCATCGAAGGCTTGGAGGGATTGGCTTTTGATGATATTAAAGATGAACCCGTTGGATAAGAATTTTCTTTAACAAAAAAGTAACGTTTTATTCAAATATGCCGTAAATTTGGAGTCTATTAATTAGGAATTACGGGCACATAGCGGGCACTAAAATTCTGAAAATTAATAGACCGTTCTGTAAATTACTGAACAGCAATAGTTTAAAAGAACTCCTTTTAAAGTACGTGCTTGCCTTCTAAGCAGTAGGTTTCAGGTTCGAGTCCTGATGGGCGTACTACTACTTTAAGGCGACATGGCCGAGTGGCTAGGCAGAGGTCTGCAAAACCTCCTACGGCGGTTCGAATCCGCCTGTCGCCTCTGGTACTGGCACAAGTTCTTAGAAATTTTGATTTATTTAAGCCGCGTTCGTCTAGAGGCCTAGGACGCCGCCCTTTCACGGCGGTAGCACGGGTTCGAATCCCGTACGCGGTACTATCATTTTGTGAATAAATGACTTTATTTATTGTTTCATTTTTAACCATTTGCACCATTATTTGCACTCTTGGTTACTGGTTATTAATCACCATGACCAATGCAAATTATGATGATGACTCTAAAAAAGTACTCACAATTTGAACACATGGAGCCTGTAGCTCAGTCGGTTAGAGCGCTAGTTTGTGGCACTAGAGGCCGTGGGTTCGATTCCCATCAGGCTCCCCATTTATTAATACGCCGCGTTCGTCTAGGGGCCTAGGACGCCGCCCTTTCACGGCGGTAGCACGGGTTCGAATCCCGTACGCGGTACAAAGCTATCTCTTTTTATTAAGAGTTAGCTTTTTTTATTTATGCCTGATTGTATTAATTATAGAAAGAGAAAAACTAACTACTAATACAATATGAAAATGTATAAATCCTAATGATACATTTTCGACGCCTACATATATGCCCCAAGAAAAATAAATAACTAAGATGGCTTCTATATAAGTAATAGGTGATATTTTTCGAGGTGTATATACTTTATTTTTTATGCTTCCCTCTTTGCCAACAATATTATATTTCGAAGTTCTATGAAAGACTTTATCATTTATAAATACAGCATCAACAATTGAGGCTAATTGCGTGATGATGATGCCAAGTAATAAAAAAGTGAATGGCATAATGCTCTTTAATAAATCAAGCAAAGTTTTGCCATTTGTTTTGTTATATCGCTTTAGTACGACCCAACAAAACCATGGGGGTATACATACATTCAACAACCCAAATGATCCCCATGCTAAATAGGAGTTGTATTCATTGGTGTTCATCATAATAAACATAATTGGAATACTTAAAAGAGCTATGCCAACTACAGATGGAATTACAAAAATATTGAATAAATCTAGATATGCATGGAACTTCTTTTCAAAACCCATTTTTTCTCTCCAAAGTAGTCCACTTAATTTCCTTATTACTTGTGCTTTTCCTTTTGCCCAGCGATATTGTTGAGCCTTAAAATCAATCAAATTAATGGGTACCTCGGCAGGAGCTTCCAATGAATCATCATAGATGACTTCCCAACCCCCTATTTGTGCTCGAAAGGCTAAATCTAAATCTTCTGCTAATGTATCTGATGACCACCCTCCGGCAGAATCAATACATGCTTTTCTCCAAACACCCCCTGATCCATTAAATCTTTGAAAGTATTTGTTTAAAGACCTCGCACGCTGTTCTACCATAAAGAAGATATCTAGAAATAGGGATTGAGATCTCGTCAACCAGGAAAACTCTCTATTCACATGGGTCCATCTGCCTTGTACAAAACCAATTTTTGGATTTTGAAAATATGGAATAGATGTTATTAGATAATCAGATTTTGGCCTAAAATCCGCATCAAAAATTGCCAAGAAATCACCTTTAGCATTTGGGGTGGCATCAGCAAGAGCACCCGCTTTGTATCCTTTTCTATCCTTTCTTCGAACTACTTTAATATCAATGCCCTTATCCTGCCAGAATGTGACTCTTTTTTCTACGATTTGAATAGTTTCATCATCTGAATCATCAATGACCTGGATTTCAAGTTTATCAGTAGGATAATCCAGTTTAGATGCTGCATCAATAACTGCTTCAGCAACATACCGTTCGTTATACATTGGTAATTGAACGGTAACAGGGGGTAATTGCTCTCTTTTGTAATCAGGCAAAATCGGTTTAAACCTTTTTTCCTTGGACCGAGTTGAAATGATATATCCAAGATGGAATTCGCCTAAAGTATAAATCGTAATGATGAGTACAGATAAAAGAAATAAAAATAGAATTATCTCAGGAATTGGTGATTCTAGCATTAAAATATCAATACTGCTTTTAAATTAGTTTGAATAGTTCTAAAGTGCATTTAAAATGAGTACCCAGTACCTAAATATATGCCTGTTCCATCTTCTGAAAAACCTATTTCGGCTTTCATAATAAAATCGGATGTAAAGATAGACATTACTCCCCCTAAACCCAATGTTAACTTGTGATCGTATAACATATCACTCCAATTGTTATTTGAAAACACACGCCCCCCATCCATAAATATTTGCCCTCCTAGTTCAATGTTTGAATTAGGTATTTGTAAAAACCAAGACCTTAATTCAGCTGAATAAGAGAGTGCATTATCACTAGAAAAACGTCTGAAAATAAAACCTCTTAATGTCCCAGTTCCCCCTAATGATGGAGTCATCCAATAAGGATGAGTACCTATTGAATTGTAAAAGGATAACCTCGTTGCCAACGAAAAATTCACTTTTTTTTGAATTAGAGGTGTAAAATTATAAAGCTCGATATAACTACGTAGTCCATGATATGTGCTGATAATAGGTGGTGAATATCGTGTTCCTATATCGATGAAAAAACCTCGATCTGGTCGGAATTCAGAATTTCTATGGTCAATGATAATTCCGAGGTCAATTAAGGTTAAAAAAGCTCCATTTCTGCCGTCTACTTTCACAGTTTCAAAAAATGATGTCTTCTCAATGTTTACAGGTTTTTCATAGATAAAGGCTATTCCTCTTTTAAACTCAGCCTTTCTTTTTTTATTAGAAGGATAAATAAGAGTTCTAATAACCCCTCCAAAATCAAACCGTATCATTTCAAAATTGTAAAAGCTAGAAGTATCATATTTAGCCGCATCATAGTCCATTAAATCTGTATCACCAAAGAAATAATCAGAGATTTTTCTTTCTATGAATGCATAATAAAAAATCCGTTGTTTGCTATTAAAAGCATTTACATCATCATTGGAAGCCAACATTGAAAATGCTCCTACCGTTGAGTAGGAAACGCGATATCTAGTATAATTTTCAAACGGTTGGGTTGAATTGTATCCATAATCATAAATCAGTGCCTCAGCTGCGAATTTAAGACCATTATCAGAGCTAAACGAAAGCTCAGGTAATGAAATGAAATTTCGACCAACTTTTAGTGAATCTTGTGCATAAATCCCATCAAATAAAAAGAAAAAAACAATGATAAGAAGGTTTATAGTCTTACCCATATTTTTCTAATACTTCTTTTGCTTTTTCTTTAAAATAAGATGCATTGTACCTACCATCATCTTTTATTTCTAGAAGATACCTAAACCGTGCGAGGGCTTCTTCTTCTCTTCCAGATTCTAGATAAGACATACCTAACCAATAATGATGTACAGGAATATTATTTAAAGCTATTGCTTTATTAAAATACTCAACAGCCAAATTAAATGATCCACTGGGTGAGTGCCGAAACACCAGTTTAGATAATTTCTTTACAACCCAACTTAGTTTAGAAACTTCATAGTGCCACCTCCCTAAAATATGATATGCACGATGATTAGCAGGATTAATTTGAATGGCTTTCTCCGCATAAATCCTTACACTATCAGCTAACATCGATTTACCTTTTAACCCAGCAACTGTAATTCTTGCTGCGAACGCCATGGATATATTCTCATAATTTATATCATCTGTTGAATCTTCTTTAATTGCAACACGTGCCCATTTTAAAGACTCTACAAAAAGCTCCTTTTTGTTGACAGCAATTTCAAGACCTTCATCCCCATATTGACCATCTCCTAACTCCATTAACCTAAGTGACAATCTTCTAGTTACTGCGCTATTACTTGTGCAGATTGTCCTATTCATGCGAAGCCAATCAATTTCTTTTAATGGACCAGCTTCTGCACTGATGCTATCTGATTCCATGTATATGTTTTCAATACATGGTGAGAGATGTGGGTATGTTCTATTTTTAACCGAATCAGGTGTTGTCTGTGCGTAGGAATAAGAATAGATAAAACTTACAGCCACAAATAATAAAAAAATATTGATATGCTTGGACTTCATTTCACAAGATCTAAAAAATTCTTATCGGGAATGTATTTTAATTAATTCTTAGAAAGTAATTGCCTAAAAATTTTGGTATCCCATTTTTAAAATTCATTTTTAATAGATGGCTTCTGTTTTTCAACATGATTTTTATTTATCAATTCGCCTAAAAGGCCCGTTGAGAAAAATTGAACACCTAATACCATTAGTAAAATCCCTAAGAAAAGAAGTGGTCTATCACCAATTCCAGCATTCTCAAATATTCTGAGAAATGCCATGTACATATTGATGCCACCGCCAACCATTAAGAACAATACCCCGAGCGTACCAAAAAAATGCATTGGTTTTCGCAAATATCTTTGAACGAATAGAATAGTGATTAAATCAAGAAACCCATTTATGAATCTAGAAAGGCCAAATTTTGTAGTTCCATATTTTCTTGGATGGTGTTTTACTACCTGTTCAGCAATTCTAACATAACCTTGTCTTTTTGCTAATACTGGCACATAACGATGTAATTCTCCATATAAAAAAATACTTTTAACTACTTCATTTTTATAAGCTTTTAATCCACAATTAAAATCATGCAGCTTTATTCCAGATGCTATTTGAGTTACATAGTTGAAGAATTTGGATGGTATGGTTTTTGAAATTGGATCGTATCTTGTTTTTTTCCATCCACTTACTAAATCTATTCCATCTTTTAATGTTGCAATCATTGATGGTATTTCTTTAGGATCATCTTGAAGGTCTGCATCCATAGTAACTACAAATTCACCAACAGCCTTTTCAAATCCCGCTTGGAGAGCTACACTTTTGCCTTGGTTTGTTTTAAATGAAATCCCATGTACAAAATTATTTAATTCTTTAAGTTTTTCTACTTCTTGCCAGGAAAAATCCGTTGATCCATCATCCACAAATATAATTTCGAAGCTAAATAAGCCAGATAAACTTTCATCAATCTTAGTACATAATTCTTGTAAAGATTCTTCTTCATTAAAAAGAGGAATTACTACTGAAATATCTACTGGATAGGAAATTTTTGTTTTTTCCAAAATACCTTCTTTTAAATATGGGTTTAATTAGTTTTATTCCTACTAGTAATTAATGATAAAATACACTTTCTGTTACCTATGAAAAAATTGTATTACTCAATGGGTGAAGTAAGCAAGCTAACGGGACTTGCTCCACACATGCTACGCAATTGGGAGAAAACATATGCACAACTAAAACCAAAGAAAAATGGTGCTGGGAATCGAATCTATAAAGACGAAGAAGTACAATTAATTTTTAAAATTAAAGGGTTACTTGACAGTAAAAATTATACAAGCGAAGGTGTTAAGCATGTTTTAAATGGGGAAAATGAATCGTTAAAAACTACCCAAGAAGTCCCTCCAAGTTTCAAAAAAGATTTAACTGAGATGAAAGTTTTTCTCACACATTTGCTTGAGAAGCTTTAATCTCCTTTTTACTAAGTACCAGAATCAGTAAGAACTGAGCACAAATCATTAGCGCGACACCTACTAAGTGTATTACTTGTAGCGGTGCTGCCATATTTAGATGCTCTAATCCTACACCAATAGCAATTTGAGATAAAATCAGTATAAAATTGTATAGTCCAAGTTTATATAAAATCCCTTTTACTTGCTTTTTCCATAAAATACTCATGATCCACAAAGCTGAAATAAGAACCAACCAAGAAAATGAGCGATGAATTACAAAAATCAATCCTGTTTGTTCTAACCAACCAGCTCTTTGTAAATCGGCAGATAATTTAACGGCATCAATAGCTTCCCGAACCTGAGTACCAAGAACGAGTTGCAAAGTTGTTACCAACAATAAGCTTATGGAAATTTTATATAATCTATTCCTTAACTCTTCATCGATGTCTAGTTGGAAACGATCTGATGTAGCTTGGTATGCTCCGTAAAGCAATACAGCGACAATAACCATAGCAAATATCATATGTATGGTAATTGTGCCAGGCAATAAATTAGTACTTACAACTATAGATCCTAACCATGCCTGAAATAATGTTAGAATCACGGCTATTCCAGATGCAATTGGGATGGATTTTTTCGATTGTATATATCTTAGTGAGGTTATAAATGTTGTTAAGACAAGGAGTCCAATAATAGCGCCAATCAAACGATTTATATACTCAATCCATGTTTTAATGGCGCTAAATTCTTCTTCTTTTCCAACATTGGGATCATTTTCTATGTTAGACGCTAGATCAACAAACCCTAACGAATTTAAAAAGCTAACAATTTTGGCATTCTTTTCTAACCTCTGCTCAACATACACTTGTTTATAATCTGCTGGGAGTTGAGAAACATGTGTTGGTGGTATAAATTGCCCAAAGCATTTTGGCCAATCAGGGCACCCCATGCCCGCGCCTGTCGCCCTAACTAACCCTCCAACAAGAATTAAGAATAATGTGGCAACAACTGTTAATATAGCTACTTTTTGATAGGTGTTTAAATTCATCAAGAATTGCGAAAAAAAGGTTAATAATCCTTATTTTTATACGATTAAAAATACGTTTCTAATGAATAGAAATCCATGAACACAACTCAAGATAATATCTTAAAAGAACGTTCCTTAAAAGCTGTGATATCGGATTATTTCCAACTCACAAAACCTGGGATTGCACTTGCTGTGCTAATGAGTACTCTAATGGGTTTTATTATGGGTAGCAAAGGTGTTATCGACTTTTATCTTATGCTGCATGCACTTTTTGGTACATTTTTGATTGCCTCAGGTACAAGTGCACACAATATGTTTATGGAACGGAAATTTGACGGTTTGATGAAAAGAACTGAAAAAAGACCTCTTCCCCAAGAAAGGATTCCAGCCCAACATGGAATGCTTTTTTCACTTTTTCTAATTTTTTCAGGTCTTGCCTATTTAGTTTTTGCCGTAAATGCTATCGCAGGAATTATTTCTCTTCTTACCACTGTAATCTACTTAGCTGCATATACTCCACTGAAAAGAGTCTCTGCCTTCAATATATTGGTAGGAGCTATTCCTGGTGCTTTACCTCCTGTAGGAGGATGGGTTGCTGCTTCTGGATCTGTAACTGAACTTGGAATGTGGCTTCTGTTTGGAATTGTATTCTTTTGGCAAATTCCCCACGTAATGGCCATTGCATGGAAATATAAAGATGATTACAGCTCAGCTGGCTTTAAAATGCTTCCCAAAAATGATAACAAAGGAATAAAAACTAGCTTTTATGCTATACTTTGTGCTCTATTTTTATTCCCAACCAGCTATCTCATTTATCAGATAGGAACGGCTGGTGTAGTGTTTCTAATCTTAAGTATTGTCTTAGCTTTATTTTATTTATGGTATGTTATAAAGTTTACTAAAGAAAGAAGTTTAATAAACGCAAGAAAACTAATGTTTGCCTCAATTGCTTATCTACCATTATTCTGGATAGCACTGTTCTTAGATCTTTTACTTTTATGATTGATGTAGGTGATTATAATCACTGATTATTTGAGCTAAAAAATCAACCGCATTATTTTCCGCTTTTTTAATAGCTAGTTTTATCTGCATTACATTTGCTGTACGTTGTACCATTACAAACCAAGTTGCATATTCATACTTATTTTTTGATGCTAATACTTCTCTTATGGTTGAGATATCTTGATCAGCTAATTCAATAACAGATGGATATTTTGGAATGTAATCAGAATCAATTTCAGCGTATATCGTATCAGACAATTTTACTTTACGACGCAGTTTAACCACAGCCGTTTTTGCAGCAATATCTCCTAAACGTTGGCCTTTCCCGTTAATCAATACTGTAAGAAATGCAATTAAACCCATGGTGAATGTAATTTCTAACAATCTAAACAACCATCGGATTAGATAGGCGCCAAATGTAGGGCTAGTCCCATCAACTCTTACTACTTGTAAATTCATTAACCATTTGCCAAACGATTTTCCATTCCAAATCAATTCCAAAATTAAGTGGTAAATAAATGGAACTATTGCATAAAATAAGACCATTAACCATATGTATTCTTCTAGTTCTGAGAAAGGAAGGAAATCAAAACTATTTAATGCTCCAATTGTTAGTTGTAGAATCAAATAATAACCTGCGATAGCAAATGAATCTAATAAAAAAGCGAGAAGCCTATCACCAATAGATGCAGGTTTGTAGCTCAATTCAACATGTTGGGTGGTTTCAACTCCGATGGATTGCATTTAATAAGGGTACTATGTAGTCAAAAATTTTATTAGTATTGTAATAAGATACACCTTTTATAAGATTCATTAAAAAACTACATCAAGATTAATCATATGCGAGAGGTAACTTTTTTAAGAAAGAATGCTGAAAAATGGAAGACGTTTGAACAAGATTTAAAAACGTATAAAACTAAATCAGCCGACCACTTAGCAGAATTATATATAGAATTAAATAATGATTTAGCATATGCTCAATCCTGTTATCCTGGAACAAAAACTACTTTATATCTCAATGACTTATCAATCTCTGCTCATAATAAGATTTACAAAAATCAAAAAGAGAAACAATCCAGAATTATAACATTCTGGAAAGTAGAAGTACCTGAAGTATTCTCATATCATTTAAAAGAACTGACTGCTGCATTTGTAATTTTTTTCATTTTTTGTGGAATCGGTATTATATCTCAGCAAAATGATGCCTCTTTCGCTCGTTATATTTTGGGTGATAACTATGTGAATATGACCCTCACTAATATTGACAAAGGAGATCCCCTTGCGGTATATAAATCACATACTCAATTAGATATGTTTTTTGCAATAACCTTTAACAATATTCGTGTTTCATTTATCAATTTTATTTTGGGAGTTTTCACGGTATTTGGAACTGGTTATGTGATGCTAAAAAATGGGGTAATGGTGGGTACTTTTATAACTTTCTTTGCAGACTATGATTTACTCTCAGAAGCAATGTTGGTGATTTTTATCCATGGAGCCTTAGAACTGAGTGCCATTACTATTTCTGGCGCGGCTGGATTTGTACTTGGGAATAGTCTCATTTTACCTGGCACATTTAAAAGGTCTGAGTCATTCAAACATGGAGTAAGGGATGGTCTAAAAATGCTAATTAGTTTAGTTCCAGTATTTATTTTAGCAGGGGCTTTGGAAAGTTTTGTTACTCGTTACACAGATATGCCTATATTCTTAAGTCTATTTATTATAATCGGATCATTTATTTTCATTACATGGTATTATATCATACTTCCAGTAAAGATTTATCACAAAAGAAATAAAACATATGCACTCATTTGAATATCATAAAATTAGAGATCTCGGAGAGATTATCGCTGACTCCTTCCAATACTTACGTATTCATTTCAAAACTTTAGGAAAAGCCTTACTCTTTTTTGTATTGCCAATTTATATTATTCAATTTTTCCTCATGAAAGGGTATACAGATCAAATTGTAGGCACCTTAATGGGAGGTAATGTTTCTGATTTTGAAAATATTTTTGGACTACAATATTTTTTTGGCATTGTACTCTCTTTAATTGCAAATTCAACCCTTACTGCCATAACAATTAAACATGTACAATTAACAGAAAAAAATGTAGACCCTACTCCTGATGCTCTTTTGAAGGATATTGTCCCGAACGTCCTAAAATATACCGGGTTATATATTGTGTTATATTTTATTCTAATACCTTCAGCTATTTTATTCTTTTTTCCTATGGTATTTTTTGGGATTAAATTATGCTTAAGTGCGTCAGCACTTTTACTAGAGAAAAAAACTATTTTTGGTGCGATTGGTCGGTCTTGGGAACTAACTAAAAACCATTGGTGGTCTACATTTCTAATTCTACTTGTAATGATTATCCTAATTGTTTTTATCACCTATGCTGTTATAATACCAACTACAATTTTGTCAACTTTTACCGTTGAAACTGGAGCACTAGAATTAGGAGATAGCACTATTTGGACCAACTTTTTTTATATAATCACAGGAATTTTAACTGCCATTTCTTCATTAACTTCAGTAGTTCTATATATTGTTATTACTCTTCAATACTACAATTTATTGGAAAGAAAAGAAGGTGCTCATTTAAGATCACAAATTGAAGGACTTTTAAATTGATTATGGTAAAAAGAGTATTTGCTCTTGGGTTATATTTGTTCATGTTCAGCACCTCATTCCCCGTATATGGTCAAAGTGAGGTAAAAATTGATAGCTCATCTTCTGTAGAGGTTAGAGTACCTTTTGATGAAAATATCCAAAGATACGCCAATGATCCTGATTTCAAATATATAAGTACCCCAGATAATCCTAATTCAATAACCAATAGGATTCTAAATTTTATCCTTACCATTATATTAGCAATATTTGGAAATCCTGTTGGAGAATTCATTTTTAAAGCATTCTTTATTGCGATTATCGTTGGTTTTATTTTCGCATTAGTAAATCAATTAATGGATGGTGAATTGATTTATATGTTTAATAAAAAATCATCGAAAAATGGTTTTAAGTTAGGGATAGAACAGCAAGAATTTGAAAATACAGATTATGAACAGCTTTTTTTACAAGCTATAGTTCAAGATGATTTTCATGCAGCCACTCGGTATGGGTATTTAATAGCATTAAAATTATTGAGTCAGAAAAAAATCATTTCATGGGGACTTGAAAAGACAAATATCGATTACATCAATGAACTAAAAGAGCATCCTTTAAAACCGGACTTCGAAACGTTAACAACGTTCTATGAATATGTGGAATATGGAGATTTTGAAATAGATACTTATGGTTTTGAAACTTTTAAATCTACCTTTAATCGATTTAAATTAAACATCCATGAGTAGTAAAGAAAAAAAATATATTTTTATTCTCTTGGGAATTATAATATTGGTTGTTTTCATTCGATTATTGCAGCCCCAACCAATTGACTGGTCTGAAGGATACTCTAATGAGGAAAAAAAACCCTATGGGGGGTATATTCTTTTCAATGAATTATCCAGTCTTTTTCCAAACAGAGCCATTGAAATCAATGATAAACCAATCTTTGAACATATAGTTCAAAAAAGAATACATAATCAAGTTTACCTAAATTCAAATTTCGAAATTGATGAATTTGAGATGAACATTCTTCTAAATTCCGTAAAAAGAGGGAATAATGTTTTTATATCTGCTTGGCAACTCAGTGATTCATTCTCTGATTCTTTGAATCTTAGACTAAATAATAGCTTTCCAGCGGTAAATCTTACCAATAATGCTCTTGATTCGATACTTCAAAATCCGGTGACCTTTACCAATAAAAATCTGGCTAAAAATACTAGCTGGACCTTCCCTGTTGGTCTTACAGAGACCTACATAGCATCATTTGATACCTCATCTACTACTATTTTAGGTAAAATTGATAATGAAAGAGTAAATTTTGCTCGAATAGATGTAGGTAATGGTTCTATTTTTATTCACACAAATCCTTTTTTATTTACGAATTATTTTTTGAGAGACATAAATACATTCCGTTATGCATTTACTGCACTCTCTTATTTGCCAAAAAAAGATGTGATTTGGGATGAGTATTATAAAGTGAATCGTGTAGATTTCTCAAGCCCATTATCATATGTTGTATTACAACCTAATCTAAGATGGGCGTGGTTTATTTCTTTATTTGGACTAATTATTTATTTGATTTTTGGGGCAAAAAGAAAACAACGTATTATTCCAGAGTTAAAAGCCGTATCCAATACTTCAATACAATTTACTACTACCATTGCAAACCTGTATATGAATAACGGAACACATAAAGAACTTCTAGAAAAAAAAATCTTATTCTTTAAAGATTATATTCGAAATAACTTAAATATCACAACAGACGATAGCGATGATTCAATCGTAAAAGTGTCAAATCGTTCTGGTATTGATTTAAAAATTATTAAAGATTTATTTTCTCTTATACATACTGCTGAAAAAGAAACCACCATTTCATCAAATCGCCTTAAACAAGTCACTGACCAAATCGATTGGTTCTATAAAAATTCTTTACGATAATGGAAAAACATCAAAATCAAGACTCTGATCAGAATCAGCATTCACCAATTACCCCTTTCACAAATCGTATCGATTTAAGTCTACTCCAAAAAATGGTGAATGATATACGTACAGAAATACAAAAAGTAATCATTGGACAAGATAATTTTATCGAATTATTGATTTGTGGGTTACTCGCAAATGGTCATGTTTTGGTGGAAGGTGTACCAGGTGTAGCAAAAACGCTTACTATAAGAATTCTTTCAAAAATTATAGATACTGGTTTTTCAAGAATACAATTCACACCAGACTTGATGCCTGCCGATATTATTGGGACCACCATCTTCAATACAAAAACTACAGATTTTGAATTTAAAAGAGGTCCTATTTTTTCCAACTTAGTACTAATTGATGAAATAAATAGATCTCCTGCAAAAACACAGTCTGCATTATTTGAAGTAATGCAAGAACAACAAATTACCGTTGATGGAACTACTTACAATATGGAAAATCCGTTTATGGTAATTGCTACTCAAAATCCAATAGAACATGAAGGCACATACCGTTTACCAGAAGCACAACTAGATAGATTTCTGTTCAAAATTGACGTAGGCTATCCTTCTATTGAAGATGAAGTAAAAATACTTGATGGTAGCTATAACAGAAAATCTACGCCTCATACTAGTCAAATTTCCACCGTAATAAATGCCAAAGAACTTAATCAACAGCGTGCTTTAGTTAATGAAATACATGTTGAAAAAGAACTGATGACATATATTGCAAAGATTATTCATGAAACAAGAAATTCATCTTCAATTTCAATTGGGGCATCTCCTAGAGCATCTGTTTATCTATTAAAAGCTGCTCAATCCTGGGCAGCAATGAAGGGACGTGACTTTATATCTCCTGTAGATGTGAAACAAGTTGTTGTACCAACTCTTCGTCATCGAATAATGCTTACCCCGGAAAAAGAAATGGAAGGAATTTCAACCGATTCAGTTATTCTACAAATTGCTAATAAGGTAGAAGTACCACGATAGTGTATTTTTTTAGAGATCTATATATAAATAATAAATTTTTTATAGTGCTTACTGCACTTGTCACTTCTTTTATATTAGGTAATTTTTATAGGCTTTTTTCTGTAATCAGCGAAATTGCAGCTCTAATCTTATGTCTTTTTTTACTTATTGATTTACTATTACTATTTAGTTCAAATTCAGGTTTTAATGCCAAACGTATTACACATAAAAGACTTTCAAATGGAGATGACAATACAATTCAATTGCTTGTTACTTCAATGTTTCGAATACAAATTAAAGCAAAAATAATCGATGAAATTCCCATACAGTTTCAAGTACGTGATTTTGAGATCACCGCTATTTTAAACCAAAATCAAGAGATCAATTTTAAATATAAAGTACGTCCAGTACATCGAGGTAACTATGAATTTGGCGATATTTTAATTTATGCGTCAACACGGTTAGGTTTTTTTCAACGACGTTTTAAAATCAATGCTACCGAAATAATTCCTGTTTATCCTTCTTTCATTCAAATGCGAAAATTTGAGATGTATGCAATATCAAACAGACTCTCTGATTTTGGAGTTAAAAAAATTAGGAGACTTGGACATACCATGGAATTCGATCAAATAAAAGAATATGTTCGAGGAGATGATATTAGATCTATAAATTGGAAAGCTACAGCCAGAAGCAACCAATTAATGGTTAATCAATTTCAAGATGAAAAATCACAACAAGTAATTAATATTATTGATACTGGACGAGTAATGAAAATGCCTTTTGATGGCTTACAATTACTGGAATATGCGATTAATACAAGCTTGGTTATATCTAATATAGCCATCTTTAAAGATGATAAAGCTGGCCTCCTAACTTTTTCCAATAAGGAGATACATGCTGTCCGACCTGAAAAAAAGAGGCCCCATATACGAGCCATTCAACAAGCTTTATATAATATTGAAACCAACTTTATGGAATCAGATTATGACCGATTACTTGTTGGGATGCGTAATCATATAAAGCAAAGAAGTTTAATATTACTGTATACTAATTTTGAGACAATTAGCAGTATGAAAAGGCAACTTCCATACTTAAAAAGAATTTCGCGAGATCATTTATTAGTGACCATCTTTTTTGAAAACACTGAAATTCATGATCTTTTAAATCGTGATTCTCAAAATATTGGTGACATCTACTTAAAAACAGTAGCAGAAAAAATTAATTTTGAAAAGAAACAAATTGTAAAATCGTTGAATCGCGAAGGGATTCACACTATACTTACTCCTCCAAAGGAATTATCAATTAATGCTATTAACAAATATCTAGAATTGAAATCAAGAGCTCTTATTTAATTTTAATTTCCTTGGAACAATGTTAAAACATCACTAAAGTTAAGATTGTCAATCTCATTTTCACTCAATTCTTGATAGAATGAAGCTGGGACCCCCCTATTATATAATGCTAATGCCTCACGAGCATTCATATTGTCAAATATATCTGCTGTTCCCATAGCTGTAATATACTCAGCTGGAACCTTCCTTCTATATAATGCCACAATACCTGGGCCATCCATGGTATCGAATAAATCTGCTTTCCCAATTTCCCGTATATACTCAGTAGGAATGTCACTGTTATAAATTTCTAGCATTCCTTTCGCAGTCATATAATCAAACAAATCAAATGAAGCTAACTCCTGGATGAATTCAACTGGTATTTCTCTGTTAAAAAGAGCAAGCATACCCGTTCCCGACATCTCGTCGAATAGATCAAGATTGCCTATTTTTTGAACATATTCAGTTGGAATGTTTTGGTTGTAAAGAGCAATGATCTCTTTACCGGTCATCTCATCAAAGAGATTAGAAACACCAAGAGCTTTTATGTAAGAAAGAGGGATTTCTTTTCGATAAATATTAATGATTTCTGAAGCTGTGAGATCATCAAAAAGATCAGATATTTCTAAATTTTTTATGAAATTTAAAGGTACTTCTTCATTAAAAAGATTATCTGCTCCATTCACTGGAATATTATCTGATATCTCATAAGTCTTTAATGTGGCTAAATATTCTACCAATCCAATATTACTGTCAAAGAGAATAGAACTGTTTTCGATGAATTCGGGTGAATCTGCTAATTTTTCGGAGGTTGGAGTTACAGTTTGGGTAGATTGTTCAGTAGAATTTGAGTCCGAAAATGTATTAAAACGTTCTAGAATTGATAAAGGATTCATGAAATAAGCAGTAAGTAATGCGACTGCTATAATCAAATATCCTATTTTCATCTTTGTTGATGATAGAGATTTCTTCTTACTTATACTCTTTTTTTCTATCTCAGCTTGTTCTTCTAAATAATCATCTAGATTAAAATTTTTTTTGCTGTTTCTTTGTAGTTCATTGTAAGTCATACTTTTATGTTTTATTCAACATTTGCACGAAACTTAAATAAACTTGTTACATCGAACTAATAAATACTCGGAAACCTTTCTGGATTCGATTCTCTCATCATGGAGTAAATCTCATCGAAAATATCCTCAGCATTAGGTTTGCTAAAATAATCTCCATCCGATGCATAGGCAGGTCTATGTGCATGAGCTGTTAAGCATCTAGGTTCTGAATCTAAGTGATAATAACTTTTTTGTATTTGAAGCACGTTATGTAAGATAAATGCTGATGCTCCACCAGGAACATCTTCATCAACTATTAAGAGTCTATTTGTCTTTTTGATGGAATCACCAATGATGTGATTTATATCAAATGGTAAAAGTGTTCTTACATCAATAAGTTCGATATTTATTCCCACTTCTTCTAATTGAGGAATAAGAGTATTAATGATATTGAATGTTGAACCATATGAAACGACCGTGATATCAGATCCTTCTTTTATGATTTCGGGAATTCCAAGTGGGGTTGTAAATTCTCCAATATTTTCAGGCAAATGTTCTTTTAATCTATACGCATTAAGTGGTTCTATCACAATTGCTGGATCATCACCTTTCAATAAAAGATTATAAAAACCTGCTGCCTCAGTCAAATTTCTTGGCACGCATAAATGCATTCCTCTTGCTCCGGCTAAAATAACTCCCATTGGAGATCCAGAATGCCAAATTCCTTCCAGTCGGTGCCCTCGAGTTCGAACAATAACAGGAGCAGCTTGTTGACCCTTAGTTCTATAACGTAAGGTTGCTAAATCATCACTAAGTACGAAGAAACAATATAATAGATAGTCAAGGTATTGTATTTCAGCTATAGGCCGTAATCCACGAAGTGCCATACCAATGCCTTGACCTAAAATGGTTGCCTCGCGAATACCTGTATCTGCGACTCTAAGCTTACCATATTTTTCTTGAAGGCCTTCCAGTCCTTTATTTACATCACCTAAAGCACCTACATCCTCACCGAATGTTATAAGATTCGGATGATGTTTAAAAAGTTTATCAAAATTATTTCGTAAAACGATCCTTCCATCTACTTTATCAGAATTTTCAGTAACAATTGCAGGTATATGTTCTACCTTCATTGGAGACTTAGGTGTGTGGCTATATAGATGAGAATTATATCGGTCTTCATTTATTGGTTTATTATCATTTAACCAATTAATTAAATCTATCCTTGCCTTAGAAGTTGAGCCAACAGAATATCTAATAGCTTTTCTGGCAATGGGTAGAATATCTTTTCTAATCGCAGTTGGTATGGCCTTTAATTTTCTCTCAATAAGTTCTAATCGTTCATCCTTAAGTTCGGCTTTTAAATCAGCTACCTTTGACAAAACGAACTTCTTTTCTTCTTTAATTGGATTTATGTATGCACTCCATGCATTTAATTTAGCCTCTGTTACTGATTTCAAGGCTTCTGATTCAATCTCATCAAGCTGGTTTTCTGTTGCTATTTTTTTGGCTAAAATCCATTTTCTCAACTGTGCCAAACAGCAATATTCAACTTCCCATTCTAATCTTTCTTTCGATTTATATCGCTCGTGTGATCCAGAAGTTGAATGCCCTTGAGGTTGGGTAACTTCTTCAACATGCACTAAAACAGGAACATGCTCTTCTCTCGCTATCTGTTCGGCTCTTTGATATGTAGCAATCAACTGATTATAATCCCATGCCTTAGCCGTTAAAATTTCATAACCTGGTTCATCTTCTGTTCTTTGAAAGCCTGATAATACTTTAGATATACTTTCTTTTGTTGTTTGGTATTTTTTGGGGACTGAAATGCCGTATCCATCATCCCAAACAGACATTATCATTGGTAGTTGAAGCACTCCAACAGCATTAATTGCTTCCCAAAAAACGCCTTCAGATGTTGAGGCATCACCAATCGTACCAAATGCTATTTCATTACCTTTTTTTGAAAATTTCTCCCATTTTTTTCCCTGTAATTCGGGAAGATTTCTATACATTTTTGAAGCTTGAGCCAACCCAACTAATCGAGCCATTTGTCCAGCAGTTGGAGAAATTCCGCTTGACGTATTTTTTGAAGTTGTTTGATCAATCCAACTTCCATCTTCATTTACTAATTTTGTAGCGTAATGTGAATTCATTTGCCTTCCAGCAGAATTAGGGTCTGCTTCAAGGTCGGTATGTGCATATAATTGAGCAAAAAATTGCTCGATGGTTACACCACCAATCGCCATTACGAACGTTTGATCTCGGTAATAACCTGATCGAAAGTCCCCATTTCTAAAAACTTTCGATAATGCGATTTGCGGGATTTCTTTACCATCACCAAAAATACCAAATTTAGCTTTTCCTGATAAGACTTCTTTTCTACCAATTAAGGACATATATCGGCTTGTCCATCCCAATCGATAGTCAGAAAGAATCTCTTTTTTTTCTGCAGCAGTAAATTTAGTACGGGTTTTTGGTTTAACTTCAATCATAGTAATTAATTACGCTTACTTGACAAATAAGACAATTCGAAAGGACTTTCAATATACGGTTTTTCGTACTTTTTTGAAAATATATTACTTAAAGAAGCAACCAATAATTACATAGTAAATTCATAAATTTCAATATTATAAATTAATCTGTAAAACCCCCTCTAGTCATTTTCATAGGGTCTAATGCTTCTTTCAACTCTTGTTCTGAAAGATCAGTCATTTCTAGTGCCACATCTAATAATGCTCTATTCTCAGCATATGATTTTTTCGCAATTTTTGCAGCCAGATCGTACCCAATAATTGGATTTAATGCTGTTACTAGTATTGGATTTCTTCCAACTTTATTATTAATCACATCTTCTCTAACAGTTAATTTCGATACCGATCGATCTGCTAAGTTCCTTGCCGCGTTAGCTAAAATATTAATTGATTGAAGCAAATTATGAGCAACTACTGGTAACATTACATTTAGTTCGAAATTACCGTTTAAGCCAGCTACCGTTATGGTTGCATCATTTCCTATAACTTGAGCACAAACCATATTCATGGATTCTTCAATAACAGGATTAACTTTTCCTGGCATAATTGAAGAACCGGGCTGTAATGCTTCTAATTGAATTTCACCAATGCCTGAATTTGGACCAGAATTCATCCATCGAAGGTCATTTGAAATTTTCATTAGACTAACTGCAACGGTTTTTAATTGTGCACTCAATTCAACGGGTGCATCAACAGTAGCTTGTGCTTCAAAATGATTTTCTGCTTCTATGAAATTTTGATTCGTAAGCTCAGAAATATTTTTGGCAAATTTTTTACCAAATTCATGATGCGTATTGATACCAGTACCTACAGCTGTACCCCCTTGTGGTAGTTCTTTAAGTCGTACTAAGGCTGCGTTAATTCTATTAATACCTAATTCTATTTGTCTAGCGTAACCACTAAATGCCTGCTGCATTGTTATGGGCATTGCGTCCATTAAATGAGTGCGGCCTGTTTTAACGACATGTGCATATTGAGTTCCTTTTCGTAAAAAAGTTTCTTTTAGATGATTTAACGAAGGAATAAGATCTCTATTTACAGAGCATAAAGCTGAAACTCTTATTGCTGTAGGAATCACATCATTAGAGCTTTGCCCAAAATTAACATGATCATTGGGATGGATTTTGTCTGTACCCTCAACCTTTTTGTTTGCAATATTACTTATTACCTCATTTGTATTCATATTGCTTGATGTACCTGAGCCCGTCTGAAATATATCAATTACGAAATGATGATCATGGGTACCATCAATAACCTCTTGTGCCGCTTTTTGAATGGCAATAGATTTTTTTTCATCTAATAAATCTAGTTCCATATTAGTAATTGCAGCAGCTTTTTTAATAGTTCCGAGGGCTTCAATAAATCCACGGCCAAATTTGATACCACTTATCTGAAAATTATCATTAGCTCTTTGTGTTTGAGCTCCATATAAAGCATCTTTGGGCACCTGTATTTCGCCCATACTATCTTTCTCAGTTCTATAATTACTCATCGTATTTCAATATTAATCTAAAATTTGTGAACATTAATTAGTAGTACTCCTCAGTTCTCCTAAAACCTTTCTCGATTAAAGGAATCTCATAATGTATTAAAGGGCTTTTTCGTACATACTGTACCGTTTGTCGATAGCAGCACCTAATTTCTCTGCTACTCTAATCATATCCTTATTACTACCTAATACCCAACTAATCTCTGAACTGTCGTACCCATAAATCTTACCCATCTCTATGGTTCGCTGATTAAGTAGAGCTTCTATTCCTCTTCCTTGGTATTGAGGAAGAACACCCATTAACACCGTTCTTAGAGAACCAATTTTTCTTCTTTTTAATAGTAGTTTAAATATTCCAAATGGGAAAAGGTTACCGTTCATTTTTTTAAATAGAACGTTCAAGTTGGGAATTGAAATGGAAAAACCAACTGGTTTTCCATCAATTTCAGCAAAATGAGCAACTTTTGGATCAAGAATCATTCTAAAATCTTTAGCCGTAGCTTGAATTTCTTCTTTGGTTAATGGCAAAAATCCCCAGTTACTCTTCCAAGCTTGATTATAAATTTGCCTTACGAGTTCAACTTCTTCTTTAATTTTTTTCAGATTAACTGATCGGAAACTTAATCCAGGATTTCTTTTGTGGACTATATATTTTGCCCGTTCGATACGTTCGGATGGGACATCAGATTGAGAAATCATAAACGCCAATAACTCCATACTTTCAGTGTAGCCGCAATACTCAATCAATCCAGGATAGTATGGTTTATTGTACGGCATCAAAATATATGGATCTTTATCAAAGCCTTCTTTTAATGTTCCAATAACATCCATCATACCTGGACTCGCTGGACCAAGTACTTTTTCCATTCCTTTATCTTTCAGCCAATCTTCAGCTACTTTAAATAATAATTTTGCAGTTGGGCGGTGATTGATACATTCAAAGAATCCAAAATGACCTGTTTTGGAATTATGTTCTTTGTTGTATCTATGGTCTACTGTTGCAGAAATTCTCCCAGCTATAACACCCTCGTATTCTGCTATAAAAAAAACGGTCTCCGCATTTTTGTAATAAGGATTCACTTCTTTATTTAGAAGTTTTTTTTGATCCATTCTTAAAGGAGGAACAAAATGAGGGTCATTCTTATAGTGTGAGTAAAGAAACTCTAAGAATTTTTTTTTCTCGTCCTTTGAAGTGACAATGGTTACACCTGAAGTGCTCATAACGTGTCAAACTTCTAATGCAGAGTGTCCATTACTATCAATGATTCCATGCTCTATACCAACTTTCCTAAACGATTCTAGGATTCTGTCAAGATGATCGTTGGTATGACTTGCCATATAACTAGTTCTAAGTAAAGATTGCCCCTGTGGTACTGCTGGAGGAACTACTGCATTGGTGTAGATGCCTTCTTCAAATAGAGCTTTCCAAAATGCGAAGCATTTCATCATCTCACCTATTACCACGGGTACTATAGGAGATTGGCTTGACCAAACATTGAAGCCAAGATTCTTTAGTTCGGTACGCATGTAGACAGAAATTTCAGCTAATCGATCAAGACGCCAAGTTTCCTCTTTTAAAATTTCAAGCGCTGTTAATACCGTTGCTACATTCGCAGGTGGCATTGAAGCACTAAAGATATGAGCTGGCGAGTTATGCCGTATAAATTCAATTACAGAACGATCCCCAACTAGAAAACCTCCCAAAGAAGCAAATGATTTTGAAAATGTACCACTGATTAGGTCAACTTGATCAGTAAGTCCAAAAACGGATGCAGATCCACGACCTCCATCTCCAACAACGCCAACCGCATGGGCATCATCTAAATAAAGTCTAGCACCAAATTCTTTAGCCAAAGAAACTAACTCTGGTACTTTTGCGAGTGTTCCCGACATTGAAAAAACTCCATCGGAGACTATAACTTTTCCTAATTCTGGATCTGCAGCTTCTAAAAATTTTCGTAGCTGATCCATATCGTTGTGTCTATAGCGGATAGTCTTTGCATTAGATACTTGAGTTCCCACAACGATGCATGCATGATTATCGCGGTCTGAAAAAATCAAATCATTTCGACCAGCAATTGTTTGGATAGACCCTTCATTTGTTTGATATCCAGTACTAAACAAAACACATGATTCTTTCCCCATGAATGAGGCTAACTTTTCTTCTAATTCTATGTGAATATCAAGAGTACCATTGAGATAACGAGAACCAGTACAACCAGTACCATACTTGTTTAAGGCATCTTGGGCTGCTTGGATAGTGCGAGAATCATTGGTTAATCCTAAATAATTGTTAGAACCAGCCATGATTACTTCATGCCCTTCTATTTCGACAATAGTTCCATCAGTAGCTTCTAAAGGCTTAAAGTAAGGGTATAATCCTAACGCTTTAACCTCATCAGCTTTTGTGAAATTAAATGCTTTTGAAAATATATCTTGTGTGGCCAATTTATTTGTTTCGCCCATACGATCCGTCCTATGCGTGTGATCCAAAGTAAGGTTCAATATAGCTAGTATTAAATTTCTATCAAATTTGGTACTAGTGTCTTGAATTTGTGTAAAGTTCTATAACCTTGTTAAGATAAGAAATATATCGTTCAGCAACGCGATTCCAAGCAAAATTTTGTATTACATAGTTTCTAGAGCTTTTACTCAGTGCTAAATAATTCATATTCAGAGTTTCATCTATTTTGGAAGCAAATGCCTCCGAATCTCTTACAGGAATTTTATATCCATTCTTCCCATTTTCTACAACGTCTTTAATTCCTTCAAGATCTGCCGCTACTGCGGGTGTAGAGGCTAAATTTGCTTCTAAAAGTACAATCCCAAAGCCTTCCATGTCTCCTTCAATTGGAATATTTGGCATAACAAATACATCAGCAGCTGCATATGCTTTTTGTAGGATGTCATCGGGCTGTTTCCCGACAAAAATAATTTTATTTTTATGTGGGAGTTCTTTTTGCACTTCGATTAATCGACAGTGCTCGGGCCCTTCTCCAATAGCTATATAGACTACTTCGGAATTAATTTTTGGTAAAACTTCGGTAATAAACCATTCATGCCCTTTTCGTTTCACCTGGCGTCCTACTGTTAAGAGTAGCGATTTATTCTGTAAATCAATATTGAAAAGGTGCTCAAGTTCTTTTCGAGAGTCTAGTTTATTTGGGATGTCCTTCGCATGAGATAAATCAAACCCATTGGGAAGTGCAATACCTTTATCTGGATCCATCCCTCTTTTAATACATTCTTCTCTGGTTGCACGTGATACCGAAATTACTCCATCAAGTGCTTCAAACACTGATGGTACAAATTTTTGATACATACTTATAGGCATCTTTACATCCTGCCCATGGTTTATAGTAACCATAGGTACATCAATTTTGTTTCTAGTTAAACGAGCAAGTGAAGCAGATACCATTGAAGAAAATAATATTACATCTGGCTGATAATCCTTTACAATTAAAGGTAATTTTCTAGCTAGCTTCGCAAGAAATACTGCTGTCCTAATTTCAATTCCATTCCAAGGCGCATGCTGTATAATGGTTTTTATTCTTACACTTGGATTACTTTTTAATTCCTTAACCAATTGCATGCTTACACGTTGCATACCTCCTATACTCTTAAGTGGAGCGTTCTTTGGAGGGTGTAAGTGGGATATATATAAAATTTTCATTTTTTGAAGTTAGAAAGTGCTTCCTTGTAATTGTTGAGTAACCCAGCATTAATATCATCCCATTTGTACCCCAAAGAAAATTCTCTCGATTTTGCACCCATTTCAAGCCGTCTGTCGTCATCCTCAATAATTATCTTTAATTTTTCTGTAAAGTCAGCTACACTTTCTTTTTCTGCCCAAAAACCATTTACTCCGTGTTTAACTAAAGATTTACTCCCTATGGCATCTGCAACTAAACAAGGTAATCCACTTGCCATTGCTTCTAATGTCACATTACCGAACGTTTCAGTATGTGAGGGAAAGAAAAAGATATCACTACTTGCATAAGCTCTGGCTAATTCATCCCCTTTAATAAAACCAGTGAAATGTGCTTCAGGAAGTAGCTCTTCTGCTTCCGCTTGTGCAGGACCGTTACCAACAACCAAAGCTCGAACTTTTGGGTTAATTTTCTTAAGATTCTTAACTGCTTTAATGTAGGTACCCAATTCCTTTTCCCAAACTAATCTCGAAACAAATGTAACAACAATTTCATCATCCGAGAAACCAACTGACCTTCTCCAGTCCATTTCTCTTTTTGAAGGATTAAACAATTCTAAATCAATTCCTCGTGCCCATATTCGCATATCAGCAATGATACCTTCTCTTTCCAATTCTTCTATCATAGACTGAGTAGGTACATATACTTGCTCTGTTTTTTTATAAAATTTTATCATGCGCCGTTTTGCCCATGATAGGATAGGCATTAAGAAAAAAGCATAATACTTCGCATAACTAATAAAATGGGTATGATAACTTGATACTATTGGAATATTGTGTTCTAATCCCCATTTTAGCGCACCATTTCCAAGACCATCGGGTGTCGCAATATGAATCAACGTAGGCTTAAATGCTTCTAACCTTAGCTTCGCTTCTTTTGAAAGATGTGTGGCAATCCTGTATTCACTTCTTCCAGGAACAAGCATTGGTATAGAAGGAGTAACTATTAATTCACCAGAGTGCTTAATAACGGGATTTTTTACACTTGGACCAAAAACCAGAATTTCAATATTCTGTCTTTCCAAATACTTTACCAAGCGATTTAATGTTAGTGATACACCATCCCTAATATGATTATAGTTACCAGTAAATAGCGCGACTCTTAAATCTTTCATTCTTTTAAAAAGCGGTAGTCAGATTTTGTATCTTTTAAGGTGAAATTCTTTCATGATCACTAAACCAATGATCATTAATTCTTACAAATATACAATTTTATGAAAGCCTTTGTTACTGGAGGGACCGGTTTCGTTGGTAGCCACCTAGTAGATGCACTTATAGAATCAAAAAATTATTCTGAAATACGCTGTCTAGTCCGAATCTCGGAAAAATGGCTGACTGGAAAAACATATACTAAAGTTCATGGAGATTTATTTGACCTTCAAGACATTTCTACAGCTTTAAAAGATGTTGATATAATTTTCCATGTTGCAGGCTTAGTGCGTGCTTCAAAATGGTCTGATTTTAAAACTTCAAATATTGATGCAACAGAACATTTAATAAGGATTGCTCAAAAGAATGGTGTTTCGAACATGGTAATCCTGTCTTCTCTGGCAGCTGTAGGACCTAGTAACGGAATTCCACTTACCGAGGATGCTGAGTTTAAACCGCTGAGTATGTATGGTGAATCAAAGAGGGAAATGGAAAAGATCATACACCAAATTGCAGGGAAAAATGACAGCATCAAAATTATTCGACCACCTGCTGTTTTTGGACCCAGAGAAACAGATATTTATACGATTTTTAAAACTATGAAATTAAGAATTTTTCCTATGGTAGGTGATGGGAATAATCCAAAAGTTTCAATGGTATATATTTCAGATCTTGTTAATGGAATAATGGCAGCATCTGAAAAAAAAGAAATTGGTATTCATACCTACTTTATTGGAGGTAAAAAAGATGCTTACTCTTGGAACCAAATTTATCAGATCTCAACAAAGCTAATGGCATTGAAAACTGTACCCATAAAGTTGAGACCAAAATGGATTAAAAAAATTGCCGCATTTGTAGAAACGGGAGCTTCACTTTTTGGCAAATATCCAATACTGAATGAAGAAAAAGCCAATGAAATGGTTCATGAATGGGTATGTTCATCACAAAAAGCTAAAATTGAATTAAAATATTCTCCTTCCATAACCATTGAGGAAGGGTTATCAAGAACTATTCATTGGTACAAAAAAAAAAACTGGCTATAACTTTTAAAAAAATTATGCGAACCTCACAATTATATTTATTTCTTGCATTCTCATTCATCCCATGTTTTGTCTCCGCACAATGGGCTCAAGATTTGTCTAATATGTTTGAGATTTCAAATGTAAAGGCTATAGAAGCTTCAACCGCTCATTTATATGTGTTGTCTGAGGACGAAGGAATGGCTGTTTTCAGAATTAAAAGCGATTCTTTGCAATGGCTATATACTTCTTCTGGGATGCAGCGAAGAGGAAATTATTTAGATTCTGATATTCGCTTTGGATATTTGTATGGCGATAATCGACGTTTAACTGTGCTTGAACCAACTTCTGTTTTAGGAGTTTTCTCATCTACTTATTTACCCACTATTCCCCTTGGGGTTGCACGACTAGGAGACAAACTCTTTGTAGCTTTAAACGAATTAGGTCTAGGAGAACTTTCTTTATCTGATCCCGATACATTTGATAATGAGCCAGAAATTATACAAAATGGAGTAATTGGTCGAGCTTCTGTGATCGATATAGTTTCTTCAACCATTGCTAATCAACTTTTTGTTTTAACAAGTGATGATCGTATTCATCTTTTTAAAATGGAGGATGGGGAGTTATCTCATACATCAACAGTAAATTTAGATAAGAGTGTACACCAATTGTTTATACAAGAAGACCAGATTTGGGCTAGCTCAATTATTGGTGAAATCTTTTCTATTACAACTAAAGGGGTAGAGCGAAAACTTGGAACTGTGAATGGTATAGTCTCTGAAATCCTTCAAATTGGAGATAATGTATTGGTGCACACTAAGGATAATAAATTATGGCACTCAAAATCAGGTGATACTTTTGAAGTTTGGCAGAATGAATCCTCGGCTGGAAATTTTATAACACAAAATTATGAAACTACATGGATTTCAATTTTTGATAAGATTAGTCCTCTAATTCCATCAGAAAGTATTTCAGAATCATCTCCTCGAAACCAACATAGTTCGGATTTTAAACTGAAAGAAATTGATGATATAATTCTCACCTTTCCAAAACCATTGGTACTAGGACTAGAGCTTGAATATGGTGATATAAATGATATTAATTTTACGTTCCGATCAAATGCTTCAAATGCAATGATAAAAAAACAAGGTTTTTTTTGGCAGCCAACGTCTAATCAAATTGGGATACATCCTTTTACTATAATTGCAACTAATTCAAATGGTAAAATTGACAGCATTAACTTCTCTGTTGATATCAAAACTTTTAATGCCCCACCTAGATTTAGTCCAGTAAGAGGATCAACTATCGCTGTTGATGATTCTTATGAACTAACTTTCAACGCAATAGATCCTGAAAATTTATCTAGTACATTAATTAGATACCTTGGAGTGGATCTTCCAGAAGGATCAACTTTAAATGAAAAAACTGGACTTTTTTCGTGGACACCAACTGAACGGCAGTTGGGTGAACAGACGTTTAGAATTGTTGCTACTGATGAACAAGGAACAGCAGCTTCGATAGATGTCACTTTTAATGTGGTGAATATCTCTAGAGGTGAATAACATTCTCTTTTGACAAAAAATCAACACATCACCCAATCTATATTAGATTGGTATACCGAACATAAACGACCCATGCCTTGGCGTGAAACTAAAGATCCATACAAAATATGGATATCTGAAATCATGCTTCAACAGACACGTGTAGATCAAGCTTGGCCATACTTCGAACGATTTATAAGTGAATTTCCAACCGTATTTGATCTAGCGGAAGCTGAACATCAACAAGTTATGAAAGCTTGGGAAGGATTAGGATATTATAGTAGAGCGCGAAATTTACATGCAGCATCTAAAGTTATAGTTGCAAATTTCGGAGGTCAACTACCTCAAGATTATAATGAAATCATCAAATTAAAAGGGATTGGACCATATACTGCTGCAGCTATTACAAGCATTGCTTTTGGGAAAGTTAATGCTGTTGTAGATGGTAATGTGATACGGGTAATCACAAGATTTTATGGCATTGAAGATGATGTTCGATCTGTAATGACTACGAAACGTGTACAAGCTCATGTAGATGAATTAATAAGCGAAAAATTCCCTGCAGACTTTAATCAAGGAATGATGGAATTGGGAGCAACAATATGCACTCCTAAAAATCCTAATTGTAACCACTGCCCTATAATAACAGATTGTATTGCTACAAAAATGGCTAAAACTGACTTAATTCCATATAAATCGCCAGCAAAAAAGAAACCACATAAGCATATAGGTGTAGGTATTATTAAACAGCACGATGGAAAAGTTTTAATTGCATTAAGACCAGAAAACGCCATGCTTGGAGGCCTTTGGGAATTTCCTGGTGGAAAACAGGAAGAAGGCGAAAGCATTCAACATACTGTTGAAAGAGAGTTGTTTGAAGAACTAGGTATTAAAGTAAAAGCATTTAAAGAATTCATGAAATTGAAACATATTTATTCCCATTTTTCAATTACTATGCACGCATATTTATGCCAACTAATATCTGGTGAACCATCTCCTAAATCGAGCCAAGAAATTCGATGGGTAGAAATTACAGATTTAGAACAATATCCTTTTCCGAAAGCAAATAAGAAATTGACTGAAAGATTGATGGGGATTGGGCAGGGAGATTTAGGACTTTGAGAAAAAAAAGGCTAAAACTTCTTTCTAAAAAGAAGCTACTTGAACTTAAACCCTATTTAGACAAGATCGTTGAAGATGTTCAAGTACCAGTTTATATCGATACTGATCCTATTCAATTTATGCATGCTTTTGTTGAGAAAAATGACCAAGAATTAGCAGGATTTTTTGCAGCTATTATGGCCTGGGGGCGCCGGGATATCGTGATCGCAAAAGTAGATGATTTACTTAACCGGATGAAATATCGTCCAGCTGAATTTATCCAAAATTTTTCCGATGCAAATGCAGATGTTTTATTAGGTTTCAAACATAGAACATTCAAACCTGAAGATATTTATTGGATAGTTTGCGCATTGCAATCTGCAATTAAAGAATTTAGAACCTTCGAAGGATTCTGGGCAGATTGTTATCAGCAAGCAAAAATCGAACATCGAGAATTGATAGCTGTATTTCATCAGCGTTTTTTTGAATTTCATCCAGAAACACCACAACGTTCTAGAAAACATATTGCTAACCCGGAGAAAAATAGTTCAGCAAAAAGATTATATATGTATTTGCGTTGGTGTATCCGTAAAAGTGTAGTAGATGTTGGAACTATGAAATTCATGCCTCCATCTGAATTAAAAATCCCACTTGATGTTCACGTTGCTCGGCAAGCTAGAGCCTTAGGCCTACTCTCCCGTTATCAAAATGATTGGAAATCGGTTTTAGAACTTCAGAAAAAATTAACTTTTCTCGACCCTGATGATCCCTCGAAATATGATTATGCTTTATTTGGACTGGGTATTCGACCAGAATTTGTAGAAAGGGCTTTCTACATTAACTCCTTACAATAAATAGAATTATAGATGCAAATAACATTAATACAACAGTTACCAACATACAAATAATAAGCCCTAGAATAAAACTCAAAAAAGATTGCATGTATTCATCAAACCCCTTCAATTTCAAGTAACTGATTTGCGTGTATACAGACATAACAAACATAGAAATGGAAGTTAATAATGTATAAAACCACATATTTTCTATATCTAACATTAACGGTAGAAATAGTAGATTTATAATCGAAACGGTGGAAAATGAGTACAATGTCATAATATAATGTTCTTTAAAAGAAGATTTTTTCTTCCCAAAGAAAACTTTGCTGCAAAAAGCAAAACATGGCACCAAAATTAGGATATAAAAAACGTAACTATACTTCGTAGAAATACCTACTGAAATATCATTCAACGCATCAATAAACCCAGAAACATCCACCTCTAATTCTTCACTTAAATCTTGAATTGATCTATCAAATGCTTCAGCGGATTCCTCTTCCCCCCTTCCAATCGTATAACCGCTTTCTGCACTTTTCTGCATCAGCGAATCATAATCTATAAATAAAGTATGTACTAACGTTACAATTGTTAATATGAAAATTGCATATTTGAAAGGGCTTACTTGTTGAGTTCTATCAACAAAGTAACCATCGATCACTTTAATAGGGCTTTTTAAGAACTCAACAAAGGTGCCTAGCAATCCTCTTTCAAAATTAATCACATCACCTATGAACTCTTCAATGAGTCCTTTTTGGGAAGATTGTTTAGGGCTTTCTGATTTATTGTCCATTCAGGATAATAGAGAAAGAATTATTTATTTAAAACTTTTGTTATATTTAAATCCCAATTTCGGGAAATAACATAATGAAAGGAAGTGAGGCTCAATGCTAGGCGTTGAAGTTAAAGACAACGAAAGTGTTGAACGTGCGATCAATCGTTTCAAGAAGATGATAACTCGCTCTCGGATTTTGAATGAATACAAAGACCGGCAGCAGTTTACAAAACCATCTATTGAAAAGCGTGAGGCTATGAAAAAAGCCGTACGCGAGCAGCGTCGTCGTCAGCGTGACAATTACTAACCATCAAACAAATCTTCGTTGTTTCACGAATTTAAAAAGCCTTCAGTATTAACTGAGGGCTTTTTTTATGGCCTCCTGAACATATTTAACACCCATCCCTTGTTTTATAAACGGCGCTATGCTTTCGGAAAAACCAAGTTTAGCCGCTTCTTTCAATCTCCGATCTATGTGTGGCACAGTTCGAATTTCTCCAGCAAGACCAACTTCTCCAATAAATGCCATATTGTTATTAATTGATTTATTTATCAAACTAGAAACAAGAGCACAGCAAACACCTAAATCACCAGCTGGATCATTCAAACGAAATCCACCAGCGATATTCAGATATACATCTTGATTAGAGAAACTATACCCTGCTCTTTTCTCTAGCACAGCTAAAAGTAGAAGTAGCCGATTTCGATCGAATCCATTTGCTGTTCTTTGAGGAGTACCAAAGCTTGTGGGAGTTGCTAAAGCCTGAACTTCAATTAATAATGGCCTTGAACCTTCTAATGTACAAACAATCGCATTCCCACTTACACCTTCCGTTTTATCCGATAAAAATAATTCGGATGGGTTTACAACCTCTTCTAACCCATGTTCAAACATTTGAAAGACTCCAACTTCTTGTGCTGGTCCAAACCTATTTTTTAAACTTCTAAGTAATCTATAGGTATAATTTTTATCTCCTTCAAATTGAAGTACAGTGTCAACCATATGCTCCAAAACTCGAGGCCCTGCTATATCTCCATCTTTTGTTACATGACCAATTACTAGCGTTGTAATGTTTTTCTTTTTTGCGACTTGTTGAAACAAAGCAGCACATTCTTTTACTTGCTGAATGGATCCCGGCATACTCGAGAGCTCTGTTCTGTACACTGTTTGGATAGAATCCACAATAAGTAAGTCTGGATTCACTCGTTGTGCCTCTTCGATGATTAGATTTATCTGAGTTTCATTATAAATCAATAATTTATCTGAATTAATCCCAAGACGCTTTGCCCTTTGTTTAATTTGCCCTGATGATTCCTCCCCAGCACAATAAAGTATGTTTAAATCGGGATTCGATTTTGCTATTTGTAAAGTAAGTGTACTTTTTCCAACACCAGGTTCACCTCCAATTAAAATATAAGAACCTGGTAAAAAGCCACCACCAAGCACTCGATCAAATTCAGAAATATTACTTAAAAATCTAGATCTTTCAGAAATTTCAACTTCATTTAGTTTTTTCGAACTTCCGGTAGATTTTATTCCAGAAATTATCGCTTTATGTTCCATCTCTTTTTTTGTAGAGGTAGTTACCTCTACATAAGTATTCCATTCGCCGCAACTAGGACAACTACCTAACCATTTGGGAGAGATATGCCCACATGATGTACATTCAAATTGAATTTTTGATTTCGCCACTAATTTTTATTCTGAATTTCATTAACCTGCCTATTGATATACCAGGTTGTTGCCGCCATTCCAATGCCAATTGTTATATAGTAACTTATAATTCTCCATAAGAATAACGCTAAGCCAATAAATGATTCTCTGGAAATAAGTGGTGCTTGAAATAACACAAATAAACCTTCAACTCCACCACTTCCGCCCGGTGTGGGAACTATTAAAAATGTTAAGTTCATAGCTAAACTGCGAAGGGCAGAGAGAATTTCTGGAGCAGGTAGTAAACTTAATATTACAATAGTTGGGAGTGCTATTCTACATATCCATGAAAATGTTGAATAAGTAAATGCTTTCAGCAAAAAAGAAAATGGTTTCTTTCTTAATTGATGTGCATAGCTTTCTAAATTTTCTGCTTCCAAGCTTATCTTTTCTTCCCAACGATTTAAAAATGGCAGTTTAAAAACCAATTTAACCACTTTTTTTATAGCCTCAGGATTAACCAATACTCCATAAGCGAGCAAGCTAGCATAGCTTAATAAAAATACATATAGAAGAATCATAGAAGCCTCTCCAAGCATTCCTGCTGCAGGTGGTACAACGGCATAAAAAATCCCTCCTATCAATAAAATAGGAATAGCTAAAGCGAACCATATTTGATCTAATAATACACTGTATAAGATTATGGCTGTTGCTTCACCTAATTTAAGTCCCTCTTTTGTCATCGCATATGTTGCCATAGGTGCTCCACCAATAGTAGAAGGAGTTACTGCAGAGGTAAAATCCCAACTTAATGTTATCCTAAATGCACCTAACCAACTTACGGTTCCTTCTGATAATACTCTAAATTTTGCGGCAGTAGCCCAAACCCTTAAAAATGACACTATGAGAGCTATGACCAATCCAGGCATACGTTTCCATGCCAAATGATCTAAAATACCAGGAGTATAAGTATACCAAATTACCCCAGCCATCGTAAAAACACTCAACCCAATAGAAATGATGATGTACTTTACCGAAATAAAATGTTTAGGCTGTTGTATGTTAACTTTGTTATTACTCAATTGATCTGTTTGGTATTTAAATATATAAAAAAAGCCACGACAAGGCGTGGCTTCATTTTCTTGTTTAATGAAATTTACGCAATAGTAATATCATTATTTAAGTAAACGTCTTGTATGGTATTTAGTAGGCTTACACCTTCTTTAAGAGGACGCTGGAATGCTTTACGACCACTAATCAAACCCATACCGCCTGCGCGCTTGTTTATCACCGCTGTTTTAACGGCATCAGCAAAATCATTAGCTCCCGAGGCTCCACCTGAATTGATTAATCCTGCTCGACCTGCAAAACAATTTATAACTTGGTAACGAGTAAGATCGATAGGATGGTCGGAGGTTAACTCACTGTAGATACGCTCATCGAGCTTACCATAACTTGAGTCACCTGTATTTAATGCTTTGAATCCACCATTAACATCTGGTTGTTTTTGCTTTATAATGTCAGCGCCAATAGTTGTTCCTAAGTGATTTGCTTGACCAGTTAAATCAGCAGAGGTATGATAATCAACACCATCCACTTTAAACGCTCCATTTCTAGTATAACACCAAAGTATAGTTGCCATACCTAATTCATGAGCATATGCAAAAGCTTGTGCTACTTCCTGGATTTGTCTACTAGATTCGTCTGATCCAAAATAAATTGTCGCCCCAACTGCAGCTGCACCCATATCATATGCTTGATCAATAGAGCCAAACATGATTTGATCGAATGTATTTGGATATGTCATTAATTCATTATGATTTATTTTCACAATGAATGGGATTTTATGAGCATATTTTCGTGATACAGATCTTAATGCTCCAAAGGTTGAAGCAACGCCATTACAGCCTGCCTCAATAGCTAATTTCACAATATTTTCGGGATCAAAATAGTCAGGATTCTTAGCAAAGGAAGCGCCTCCTGAATGTTCAATTCCTTGATCTACGGGTAAAATTGAAACGTACCCAGTTCCTCCAAGTCTACCGTGTTCCATTAACCATTGTAAATTTCCTAAAACTCTGTTATTCCGGTCAGAGTGGTACCAAACATCATCAACATAACTTGGTGATGGTAGAGCTAAGCGATCTTTGCTTATCGTTTTACTTTCATGCTCTAACAAATACGAAGCCTCATCTCCTAAGTACTCCGTAATTTTTGACGTATCAAGTGACATATCTTTCTTTTTTGAGATTAAGTTTATGATGCGAAAATATAGGAGTTAAATTTTGCAATGACTACCCCCATTCTTGCTAGGTTTTATTTTGAATTCTTCGAAATGGCCTAAAATCCTTATCTTCTTTAAAATTTCATTTATCCATGTACATAGGTTCAATAAATTTATCTGAGAAACCGCTTTTCCTTGCTCCGATGGAAGATGTTTCTGATGCTCCTTTTCGACAAATTTGTCGAGAAAAAGGAGCTGATATCGTTTACACAGAATTTATTAGCTCCGAAGCTTTAATTCGCGACTCAGACATTGCTATTCATAAAATGAGTTATACTGAGAGTGAACGACCTCTAGGCATACAAATTTTTGGAGGACGTGAAGAAGCAATGCATGGTGCCGCAAAAGTTGCAGAAAATAATAATCCAGATTTAGTAGATATTAATTTTGGATGCCCTGTATATAAGGTAGTTAATAAAGGAGCGGGAGCTGCTTGTTTACGAGATTTAGGAATGATGGAAAGGATGGCAGGTACCGTGGTAGATGCAGTTCAAACAAAACCTGTTACTGTTAAAACCCGTTTAGGCTGGGATGATTCAACAATAAAAATACAGGAAGTTGCTTTAATGCTACAAAGAATTGGTGTTAAGGCACTAACTGTACATGCCAGAACACGCGCACAAAAATATAAAGGTGATGCCCGTTGGGATTGGCTAAAAAAACTGAAAAATACTCCTGGACTTGAAATCCCTATAATCGGAAATGGCGACGTAACTACTCCCCAATTAGCCAAACGAATGTTCGATGAAACCGGCGTAGATGGAGTAATGATTGGGCGAGGAGCTATTGGTAATCCATGGATTTTTGAACATACTAAGTACTACTTGGAAACAGGTAAGCTTCTACCTGAGCCAACACTTCAAGATCGATTAGAACTCACCGCTGAACAATTACGAAAGTCGGTAGCTCATCAAGGTGAACGGTACGGAGTCATCATCATGAAAAAACATTATGGGCAGTATTTGAAAGGAATTCGTAATGGAAAAAAACTACGTCTTGAACTTATGAAATACGATACAATGAATCCTATTTTAGAAATTCTTCTAAACTATAAAGAAGAAGAGTTTTTTGCAGTGGTTTGATCGTTTGGAAACACCCAATGCTAATTAAAAAACCTCCTCTTTTGTATGCATAATTATCTCTCCGGTCATTTTAAATCGATAATTGAACAATTCTTAGTTGTATCGAATCCTTTAGAATAATCCCTCGTACATCAGCCGTGTAAAACTAAATAAGGATAAAAATATGTTGACAAAAATTGGAAGAATAATCGCATCACTATTTGGAGCAGTTGGAATTGCAGCTACTCCATTAAAAACCCTTAGTGCCATCGTGATTCCTATGATTTTCACCTATCTTATATATGCATTCCTAGGTGGCTTTGGTATCGCTTTAGCTATCGTTGGAATTGGCTGGTTGATCTGGTATCGCACTAAAAAGAAATGAGTCATTCAGATATTAGACTTGTTAAAAATCAATCTCGCACCTCAAATAGAACTAATCATTTCTATAAATAATCTCTTCCAAGAAATGGTTTAAGCATCTCTGGTACTCTTACTTTACCATTTTCTTCTTGATATGCTTCTAATAAAGCCGATACAATTCTGGGCAAAGCCAATGCTGAACCATTTAGAGTATGTACCATGTTAATAGATTTTTCGGAATTGCGATATCTCAATTGCATTCTACGTGCCTGAAAACTCTCGAAATTTGAACAAGAACTAACCTCTAACCAACGCTGTTGTCCCGGGCTCCATACTTCAAGATCATATTTTTTTGATTGGGTAAAACCCATATCTCCAGTGCACATTAACAATGTACGGTAAGGAAGTTTTAACGCTTGAAGTAACCCTTCAGCATGTTCCCGTAAACGTTCAAGTTCATCATAAGATGTCTCTGGTTTTACAATTTTCACAATCTCAACTTTATCAAACTGGTGAAGACGATTAAGTCCACGAACATCTTTTCCGTAGGAACCTGCTTCTCTCCTCCAACAAGGAGTATAACATACATAATTAATAGGAAGTTGTTCTTCTTTGAGAATTTCATTTCTGTGAAAATTAGTTACGGGCACCTCTGCTGTTGGTATTGCAAAAAACTCATCACGTGGAATAGTATACATCATATCTTCCTTATCAGGAATATTACCAGTTCCTCTCGCCGAATCTTCATTAACAAAAAAAGGTGCTTGCAATTCAGTAAAACCAGCTGCATTTCCCTCATTAATGAAATAATTGATTAAAGCGCGCTGTAGCTGAGCTAATGAACCGATATAAAATGGAAAACCAGCCCCAGTAACTTTTACTCCTCGCTCAAAATCAACCCAATTATGGCGCTCAACTATTTCCCAATGAGGCTTTCTCCATTCTTCAGTATTTGGGTCTCCCCATGTTCCAAACACTACATTTTCTTCTTCGGAGTGTCCAATAGGAACACTTTCATGTGGCACATTTGCAATTCTAAATAATAAATCGTCTCGTTCAATTCGTAATTCTTTCTCTCTTTCTTCAAGTGACTTTAATTCATTTTTGAACTGTGAAGTTTCTTTGATTATGAGTTGAGCTTCTTCTTTTTTCCCTTGTCCCATTAAAAATCCGATCTGCTTGGCTTTTGCATTATTATCACTTCTTAATGTATCAAGCTTATGAACAAAAGATCGCCATTCTTCATCTTTTACTACTACTTGATCAACAATATCGTGATCCTTTTCACCTTTATTGATCATTCCTTGTTTTACAACATCTACATTATCTTTTATGTAGTTGATATCCAGCATTTCTACAGATTAATTTTAGTTTATTAAAGAGTATAAAGATACGTTCTTTATATCTTGGATTATCACTTTTTTATGTTTGTTTAAATTTTTGTGAAAATTTTGAAAATCTATTACGATTTTGATTGATTGCCTAATTTATTTAGGCTATTATACCAGTTAACAAGAATTATTAGGAATATATAGCAAATGAATCAGCTTCTTGATGAAATCGATATCGCAATTCTAAATCATTTACAGAAAAATGGGCGGGCACAAAGAAATAAAATTGCCGAGCTTGTTAATCTATCTGTTCCTTCAGTTTCCGAAAGGATGAAAAAACTAGAAGAAAAAGGGCTTATCGAGGGGTATCACGCAATTTTGAATTCGAAAGACTTTCATTTTGATATCACTGCATTTCTATTTGTACAGGTTGACGGTTCAGACAACTATCCAAATTTTGTTGAAAAAGTTCAAGATGAACCTGAAATTCTTGAATGCCATTCAATCACTGGAGAGGGCTCTCACCTCTTAAAAGTTCGCACAAAAAATACTTCCTCTTTTGAAAAACTCTTATCTAGAATTCAATCTTGGGTAGGCGTTGATAAAACACGATCTAATTTGGTGTTATCAAGTTTTAAAGAAACTCGCAATTTACCAATTGAACAAGCTACTGAACTGTTAAAATAAATTTCATTTAAAATCATTATTCAGGAATTTTCTCAAGTTTGTTTAACTTATGTCAAAATGACGTAAGTAAATAACATGGATAGAGAAGTATTTCAAGAACAATTTGGATTATTAGGCAAATCTGAAGCAACCCGCCAAGTAGTTGATAAGATCATGCAGGTATCAAAAACTGATATTACTGTATTGTTACAAGGGGAAAGTGGAGTCGGTAAAGATGTTACTGCAAGAGCCATACATGGATTAAGTGAAAGAAAGCACAACGACCTTGTAATTGTTAACTGCGGTGCAATTCCTGAAGGGATCATAGAAAGTGAATTATTTGGCCATGAAAAAGGGGCTTTTACTGGAGCCAACGAAAGCCGCGAAGGCTATTTCGAGAAAGCTAGTGGTGGAACTATATTTTTGGATGAAATTGGAGATACACCAAAAAATGTACAAGTTAAATTACTTCGTGTTCTTGAAAATGGGGAATTTTTCAGAGTGGGCTCAAGCAAGGTACAAACAACTGATGTTCGTGTAATTGCCGCAACAAACAAGGATCTTTGGAAGCTAGTAGAAGAAGATTCCTTCCGAGAAGACCTTTACTATCGTTTAGATACTGTTCAAATTTCTTTACCTCCTCTACGGGATCGTCAGGAAGACATTGTCGAGATATTTAGAAAATTTGTTCAAGAATTTTCTACAAAATATGATTCGGTATTCAAAGGTTTTTCAGATGATGCTCGAGAATTATTAGTTTCCTACCGGTGGCCTGGAAATATACGGGAATTAAGAAATGTAGCGGAACAGCTAGTAGTACTTGAAAAATCTCAATTCATAGACGTAGAACGGCTTCAAAAATATCTAAAAGGCAGACAACATGAAGGATCTGCAGATAATCTCCCCATGGTATCGTCTAATAAAAGAGAAGAACCTCGGATTGATGAAGGATTTAATCGTCGTGATCGTGAATTGATATACAGAGCACTTGTTGAACTTAGTAGCGATATTGAAGACCTTAAGAAAATGTTAGCAAATTTTCTTTATTCATCATTCACTAACCAAGGAACTAAATTACCAGCTCTACCAGAATTATCGTCCGGTGGCTTAGAATCTGCAACAAAACAAATAGTAAAATTCGCGTCAGATATTGAGACACCACTTGGAATCAGGAATTCGCCTAATCAAGAAATCGAAACTGAGCCTCAGGTAATAGAAGAATCAAACGAAATCCCAAGTTTCTTCAGTAATGATGAAATACCTTCCATTGAAGAAACAGAACAGTTTCTTATAAAAAAAGCACTTGAAAAATACGATGGAAATCGCCGCAAAGCCTCTGAAACATTAGGGATTAGCGAACGAACTTTATATAGAAAATTAGATCAATATGGCCTCGTTTAAGCACTTTCTTATCTTTTTTTGCTTTATTGCATTCATTTCAAATGGATGCCTAAAATATAGCTTCACAGGGACATCAATTCCTGAAGGGGTTAATACTATTTTTATCCCCTTTTTCCCCGATCAATCCAATAGTGGAATTGGAAACTTAAGCGATCGACTTACGGATGCCCTTTTGCAACGATTTGTAAACGAAAGCAAACTGCAACTCGCAAATAATGAAGATGATGCAGATGCGGTAATTAATGGCCAAATTATAAGCTACAGTAATAGACCCTTTAGTATTGGTGGGAACGAGCAAGCCAATCAAAATCAGGTGCAAATTACCGTGAATGCAAGTTTTCAGTATAAAACAGATGACGCTCCTTTATGGGATAAGAGCTTTAATGGGAGTTTTACTTTCGATCCAAGTGAAGATCCTGTTGAAGGTGAAGAAAACGCAGCGGATGATGCTCTTGAACAAATTGCTAATAATATGTTTAATGATGCTGTAAGTAGCTGGTAAAATCGTTGTATAATTTTATTGGGTAGTGTATTATATAGTAATTCATGGAACAACTTCCTTTCAACATACCACAGTCTTTAAATTCTTATATTGAACTCTTTAAAAAAGATCAGAATAAAGCTGTATCAAAACTAAAAAAACAAGTAAAAAAGAGAGATCCAGATGCTGTAGGACACTTTTTATTGGCTTGGTTGCATCATATTATGCAAAACAATAAAGAAGCAATAAAGGAGGCACTTATTGCAAAAAACTATGCTCCTGGCAGCCCATTAATGGAACATTTGCACTACTTCCTTCTACACCCTGAACAATTTGATGCCGCTATACCTAAAAGTAAATATTCTGAACAAAAAAGATTCCTTCAAGGTACTCGGCGCTCTCCAATTTTGGATCTTGATCGATTAATTGAAATGTTAGAGGCAGTCGAATCTCAACGCATTCAAATTCCTATGAATTCTGATAATGATGAAATGGAAGATTTGAGTGAAGAAGCAAATAATATTGAAGACATTATTTCAGAAACCCTCGCAAAAATACATCAACAGCAAGGTAATAAGAAGGCTGCAATCAAAATGTATGAACGTCTTATTGAAGTAAATGAAGATAAAGCCGACGAATTTCTGAATAAAATTGACGAATTAAAAAGAAATTAGATCTTCACAAATGGATTATTTTTCTTCTCATGCAAAATAGTAGTTGCAGGCCCATGTCCAGGATAAATTACAACCTCATCAGGTAGTGTATACAACTTCTCTCTTATTGATTGAGCTAATAATTCGAAATTTCCTTTATATAAATCTGTTCTACCTATACTTTCTTTAAATAAGGCATCACCCGCTATACAAAATCCTTCATTTTTGAAATAAAAAGATGTATGATCTGGAGAGTGACCTGGGGTAAACAAACATTTGAAAGTAAAACACCCCACCGTAAACTCATCTGATTTTGGCAAGGCTTTGGGTTCAAAACCAAATTCAATTTGACGCAATCCAAACATAGTTGCTTGTTTTCCAAAATTCTTCCACAAAAAAAGATCTTCTGTGTTCAAGTAAACCGAAACTTCGAAATCTCTTAATACCCTCTGTAAACCTAATACATGATCAACGTGTGAATGCGTTAATATGACTCCTATTAATGTTGAATCACACTCATCTAATTTATTTACAAACTCGTCATACTCTTGTTCAGAAAAAAAACCTGGGTCTATAAGAATGGCTTGATTGTGCTTAATTAATAAGTATGTATTCTCTAGGAAAGGACCTACCTCAAATACTTCAATATGCATAGGTATAAAATTAAAAAAGGATGCATTCTAAAAATGCATCCTTTGAGATAAATGGAGAAATAGGATTATTTCTTTTGATACATTCTTTTAAATCGATCAACACGTCCTGCTTTTGCAGTAAATGCTTTATTGGTGTAAAAAGGATGATTTTTAGAGTCTATTTCTGTCTTATAAACCCCATCCTTAGTATTCATAGTACTTCTAGTTGTTATTTCGGATCCGTCGCTTAAAATAACGGTAATTTCTTTGTAGTCCGGATGAATTCCTGCTTTCATAAGTTATTTGTTTCTTGATTTTAGGAAAGATTTATAATATACGATTAAGTTATCGCTATTTCAATCCTTATCTATTAAAGTCTTTGTAATCTTCATCTCGTAATCCGTCAAGCGAAGAAAACATTGTTCCTACCATATCGGTATACTTCAAATGATCGTCCTTATCTTCTTTACTAAGCATTGAATTCTGATGCATTGCTTCCAAAGCAAGATCCATCCATGCATATATTTCATCACCCGTAATAGGCTTTATAAAACTATTTATCAAATTCTTAAGACCTTCAACAGAATCGAGTGATTTCTTGTATTCTTTGTAAGAAAGTATATCCGGCAGATTTACTTCATTTCCTTTAGAAAACCAATTAGTGATTGGACTGAATTTACTTTTATCTGATCCATTTCTACTTTGAGGATCTGGAAAATAATTCTTAAACGTTTTATCTATAGCCTTTCCAATTATATGCTTAGCTACATTAATTGCCCCTTCTTGTTCTCCTTCATATACTAATTCAAGTTTTCCTGTAAGCGCGGGTATCATATGATAGATGTCTGCAATCCTTAACATCGATTCAGATTCATTATTCATTACCGCTCTACGTTCTGCGGAGGATAGTATTTGCTCCATCGCAGTGATTGTCATACGTGTAGAGACGCCACTTTTTTGGTCTATATATTCAGATTCCCTTGCTTCAAAAGCTGCACGTTCTATTATTTCTCGATATACATCGGGCGTTCTAATTGTAGTAGTATCATTTCTGTCTTCCCAAGCTTCTTGTTTAGTGATTTGAATGCCAATTTCCAATTCTTTAGGATAATGTGTAATTATTTGAGCATCAATCCTATCTTTGAGAGGAGTAATTATATTTCCTCTATTTGTATAATCTTCTGGATTTGCTGAGAATGCCATGGAAATATCTAGAGGAATTCTAACATTGAAGCCTCTTATTTGGATATCCCTTTCTTGCATGATGTTAAGTAATGCAACTTGTATTCTAGGTTGTAGATCAGGCAATTCATTAATTACAAAGATACCTCGGTTTGTGCGTGGGATTAACCCAAAATTTATGGCATTTTCATCTGCAAGATTTAGTTTCTTTGTAGCTGCTTTAATAGGATCAATATCTCCTATGAGATCAGCCACCATTGTATCAGGAGTTGCTAATTTTTCTCCATACCGATGAACACGGTGTATCCAATCGATAGGAGTATCATCACCTTTTTCATTGATTTTATCTTTAGCAAATTTTGATAAAGGTTTAAAAGGATCATCATTGATCTCGGAACCCTTAATTATTGGCATAAATTCATCTAGAAAATTAATAAGTGATCGTAAAATTCTAGTTTTAGCCTGCCCCCTTAACCCTAATAAAATTAAATCATGTCTTGATAGTAATGCATGTTGAATTTGGGGAATAACTGTTTTTTCATACCCATGAACACCTTCAAAAAGGGGCTCATTTTTTTTAATTTTTGCAATTAAGTTCTTTCGAATCTCATCTCTTATTGAAATAGATTTCCAACCACTCGCTTTAAGCTCACCTAATGTTGAAACAGCTGGTTTTGATGTTTTCATAATAGTCCTATTAGACTATTACAACTACTGGTAAGTAGATTTCATTCACAATAATAAATTATTTCAATGCTTTTTTTAGAGCTTCTGTTTTTATTAATGTTTCTTCCCATTCATCTTCAGAATTTGAGTCTGATGTAATTGCACCACCTACAGGATAAAATAAAACTTCATTATCAATAATCGCAGTACGGATGACTACATTAAAATCGAAATCTCCATTAGGTTTTATATAACCTAATGCCCCCGAATATATTCCTCGTTTGTAATCTTCTAGCTTTTCGATTGCTTTCATAGCTGCTATCTTTGGTGCACCTGTCATAGATCCCATTGGAAAACATGCTTTTATGATTTCAACAGAATTTTTGTCATTCTGAACTTTACACATCACTGTTGACACTAATTGATGAACCGTATCAAAAGTTTGAACTTCAAATAATTTTTTTACTTTAACGGAACCTGAAATGGCGATTCGATTAAGATCATTTCTTACAAGATCTACAATCATGAGATTCTCTGCTCTATTTTTATCGTTTTTCAAAACTTCTAAGGATGAATTTGCTGTATTTGATATGGTACCTTTAATCGGTTGTGATATTATAACGCCACCCTCTCTCTTAAGAAAACGCTCTGGTGATGCACAACATACTTCAATATCATCGATCTTAACAAAACCCCCAAATGGAACTGGACCAACAAGTTTCATTGCTTGATATAAATCCCATCCAGTACCATCAAAATCAAATTCTTTCATGTAAGAATAGTTCATTTCATAAATCTCACCTTTATGTATGAATTCTTTAGCTTCAATTACATTTTTTTCATACTTATCTTTCATAAATGAAGCTCTTTCTGAGAGACAAATATCAGATTTTTTCTTTATTGAGAATTTGTGTCCTAGATCAGTCAGTTTGCCTTTAAGTATTTTATATCCCCCTAGATAATCAAATTCAATAAGTAATTCTGGGATCATAAAGTAAAAATCTGGAAGCTTATAATGCTCGTAATTCTCAGAAGCTAAATCTTCAATATCATTTTTTAAATCATATCCTAAATACCCAAACATCCAATCCTTTTCCATGGCTTGGAATTCCTTAATTGCATCCCATGGAGATTTATCGATTTGAACAATTTTAGACTCATTCTTGATAAATACTTGCCTCCCTTTACCAAATAATTTTTTTCTAGGAAAGGCTGCTACATATGAACGTTGACTGGAAGGATGATCTTTTTTTTGTGATTCTAATACAATTATATCATCGATTTTTTTCAATTCTGAAATTAATTGTTCTATATGTAGAGTTGCGTCAACCATTATAATGTCGAGATAATAAGGCTTTTGTATTTCTTTTATTCCTTTTCCTTATACTTCCTAACAAAATTTATCATGATTTATTCGTCTTTAATAAAACCAATTCTTTTTCGTAAAGATGCCGAATCTGCTCACGATTGGGCTATTAATATGTCATCTTGGGCAAATGATTCTAACTTCTTAAGTGCCTTAGTTGAAACATTATATAATTCAGAAAATTTTGGGTTAGAAAAAAAATTATGGGGGTTAACATTTCCAAATCCTATAGGTTTAGCGGCAGGTTTCGATAAAAATGGTGTAACACCTAACGCTATGCAAGCTCTTGGCTTTGGTTTTGTTGAAATTGGAAGTATCACTGCAAAAATGAGTAGAGGCAATCCTAAGCCTCGTGCTTTTCGTTTACCAGACGATCAATCTTTGATCAACAGAATGGGTTTAAACAATCAAGGTGCTGAACAGGTTATAAATCGATTAAAAGGCTATCGACTAAATATTCCACTTGGAGTAAATATTGCAAAAACTAATGATATGAATATACATGGTGAAGCTGCGATCGAGGATTATAAATTTAGCTACGACCTTGCTAAAACTGTTGCTGATTACATTACAATAAATATTTCGTGCCCCAATACAGGTGAGGGAAAAACTTTTGAAGACCCAGACGCATTAGAAGCTCTCCTCAAAGGCCTAAAACTTTCAGAAAATGAAGTACCAAGTTTAGTAAAATTTTCTGTTGATACAGAGAAAAAAAATCTGGAAAAACTAGTAGAATTATGCGAAAAATTTGGAGTTGATGGATATGTTGCAACTAATACCTCTTCTAAAAGAGATTTTTTAAAAACAGACATCAATTTGATTCAAAGAATTGGCAATGGTGGTCTTAGTGGAGGTGCGATTGCAACTAAGAGTACGCAAATTGTCGCTTGGTTAAATGAATTTCTTAATGGATCTAAACCGATAGTAGGTGTTGGTGGAATTGATAGTTTGCAAGCTGCTATTGATAAATTAAATGCAGGAGCTGATCTCATACAAATATATACTGGAATGGTTTATAAAGGTCCAGGTTTAGTGAAAGAAATAAAAAAAGGATTACAAAAAGAATTATCTCGGTAAAATAAATTCAATTTCACAAACCACCTTTTGAGCCATGCCTTCTATTAATACAGGTTCAAATGAAATCAATGCATCAATAGCTTCACTATAGGTAGATATCAACTCCTGATTTTGCGTATTTGAACTCAGTTCAAATTCATCAATGATACCTCTTTGATTGACATAAAACATAAATACAATCGTCTCTTCATCCAAATTTGGAGATAATTGAATTGATTCATCTATTAGTTCTACCCCACCTCGAATTTCAAGAATGAATTCATGTTCATTGCAACTTATATATTCGTCATTTACGCTTTCAGGTTCTTGATCGTCAGGATCTTTTTGGAAGCCTACTTGTTCTTCAATGACAAGTATTTCAAATTCATTTTTTAGAATTCTTACCTGTTTAGAAAGTTTGGAGTTAGTAAATATATTTCCAAATAAAGAGATCTTTGCTCGAGTTGAATCCCAAACTACTCCAACATATGGAAAGTACTCAGAGAGATCAGGTTTTATTAGTATCGAATCTGCTATCGTTTTATATAATAGTGAATCCTCAGGTGTAAATGTGTTACTTGTGTCTTGAAAGGATGTAATTATTGAATCTTTTAAAGAACTAAACTCCGCTTCTTTATTTAACCATGATTGATTTAATGAAGACCAAATTTGATACTTTTCATTAAAAACTGAATCTGTTTTACCATATTCTATATATTCCTTAATTGATGAGTACATCGCTTGATCACTAAATGCTTCATCTGAAAATTCGATAGCAAACTTGGCTAACTTTTCAGCTTTAACAATACCTGAACTACTATCGTCTTCCAATAGCTTGTAGTATAATTCAATTGGATTTACTTTAACACTTGTGGTTTCTTTAGATAAGGTTAGATCAAATTTTGTTGCCACCCTTTCCGCGTATTCGGTATTTGGAAATAGTTCTATGAGTTGATTTGCATACACCCTTGATTGTAACTCATTGTCTTGAATGTCATTTAATTCTGAAAGCGAATATAATGTAATAGGTACAATATCACTCTTAGGTCGTTCATCTACTACCTCTTTAAAATAATGGTTTGCACTGTCTGGTAACTCCAGTTGTAAAAAAAATAAATTACCAAGTTCATATTTCAGCTTTGCTATTATATCTTTCACCGAATCTTGTTCTGAAATAGTAAAAGGAATTCTACTTAAATCAATATCTAGGTTAACTAAAGAAGAAGTATTTCCAGCAGTAATTGCATCACTCCCATTTTGCGTACTATCATCAACCAGAATATTTATGATTAATGAATTCACTCGCCAATTATCAACCAAGGGGCGTGCACCCCAAAAAGATTGAAATCGTTGCGTTGCATCTGAAATTAAAACTGGATTACGGACATTTAAAAACCCATTCTCTGAGTTCTGATTCTGTTCGTTTGAATCGTCACCGCCCACATTTACTAATGTATTTCTTTGTGCTTCTTGTTCTTCTCTAAGCCGTTCCAGTTCAGCTAGTTTCTTTGCTTCAAGTTCTTTTAAAACTGAATCAAATGCCTCTTCAGAAAGTAATCCAAGCCCTAAAAGACTATCTTGTTCATGTATTTGGTATTTGAGATTCGCATAAGCACCAAATGAATCAGCTAGATTGCGAGCATCATACTCATCGGGTAATTGATCTTTTGAAATATTTAAACGCGCTGATGAATCATAATATGCAGCCGCATAAGTATAATTATCAAAATAGAATCGATTTAGTTCAGCAATACCATTGTAAGTAAGAGCCTTCACCCTACTATTTGGTTTATTGAAAGGATCTTGTAAAATCGAAAGATATATACTTTGTGCTTGTACCCAATTCCCTTTTATTTGTTCTGATTTTCCTAACTCATAATTTAATTCAGAAACGAACTCTGTATTCTTATCATCACGTATCATCCCCTGAAATACTTTTATGGCCTCATCTATATTTCCTAAGTCTCTGGCTACTTCGGCTTTTTTCTTTTTTGCAGCAAATTGTAAATCATAATTGTTATAATATTTTTCAACCATATCATAAGCATCGAATGCTGCCTTAGTATTTCCAACCTGTTCATTTAATTGACCAATCAAAAAATATCCACGCTCATTATTCGCTCTATCTGGAATCTTGCCAACACTTTCATTCAATAGATCTAGTGCATTTACCCAGTTATCATTAGCAATGTAATGTTCAGCTAATACTACTTTAATTTGCCATTCTAGACTCGACCGCCATTCTCCTTCATTAATAGAAAGTTCTTCATTCAAAAACTGAATTCCCTCATTATAAGCTTGTAATTCAAGTAACACTCTGCCTTTCCAAAATATGGAACTTTGCTTTAATACAATATCTTCAGCATTAATATATAGTTCTTCAAATTTTTGAATTGCATTGAAGTATTCGTTCCGAAAAAAGTATGATTTCCCAATAATTTCAAGTACATTATCAACCCATTTTGTATCGTCATATTTACGTAAAATGCTTGCACCTTTATCGATTGCATTATCAAAATCTCCAGATCCAGCACCTTTTGGTGTCTCATATATTCTAATGGGTTGGAGCGTATTATACACTCGGTTTTGTTCAAGACTTTTCTTTAAGCCTCTGTTGTAACTTTTCTTTGCGTTATAGTAGGTATTATAATAAGCATTGAAATCTCTAAATTGTGACTTAAATGTTGAACCACATCCTGAACTAACTACGATTAAAAGTATGAATACCCAAAATTTACGCATATAAATGAATGACATTTAGTAAAATCAACGATGATCACTCCTCGATCGTGCTCACCGTTATCATATTTGTACGACCACGCTTGGCTGTTGGAATTCCAGTAGCAATTACGACTCTATCTCCACTTTTTACCTGACCATTATCTTTCAAATAATTTTTCATCAATTCAACACTTTTATCTGTATCGAATAATTCATCTAACCGCACTGAGCGAACTCCCCACACAAGATTTAATTGACGTCTTATATTTCTTGATTCTGTAAATGCAAAAATTGGAATACGTGGTCGAAACTTTGCAACCCTTCGTGCTGTGCTACCACTATGAGTAATAGTACTTATCACCTTTGCTCCAACATTATCAGCTAAAAAAATACAAGAATGCGATATTGATTCAATGATTCGTTTGTCATTATCGTTAGGATTACTGTATTCTAAGCTATTATAGAGTTCTAGGCTTTTTTCCTCAATTTTTCTACAAATTCTGTCCATCACATTAACAGCATCTAAAGGGTATTTACCTGCGGCTGTTTCTCCTGATAACATAACCGCATCGGTACCGTCAAGAACTGCATTAGCAACATCAGAGCTTTCTGCTCGAGTTGGGCGGGGATTATTAATCATCGAATCTAGCATTTGTGTTGCTGTAATGACAGGTATCCCTACTTTTCTACATTTTTGAATTATCATTTTTTGAATAAATGGCACTTCTTCATTAGCAATTTCAATCCCTAAATCACCGCGAGCAACCATAATTGCATCAGATGCTTCAATTATCGAATCGATATTATCGATTGCTTCCGGTTTTTCAATTTTTGAAACAACTTTAGCCTTACTTCCTAATTTTTCTAAACGTGATTTAAGATCATATACCTCATCAGCAGTTCTAACAAAAGATAATGCTATATAATCTGCATCTTGCTGAACTGCAAACTCTAAATCTTCTATATCTTTTTCTGTTAATGCGGGAATAGATATTTTTACATTTGGTAAATTTACCCCCTTTCTTGATTTCAAGAATCCACCTACTACTACTTTAGCCTCAAGATTCTTACCCTTTTTTGCAACAACTTTAAATTCTAGCAAGCCGTCATCCAGTAAAATCTCGTTTCCTATCTCTGCTTCATCAACAAGTTTCTTATAATCAATTGGTATTAATGAGTTGGTTCCTAGCACGTCTTCACCAGTTATACTGATTAAACTTCCAGTTTCTAGATCTTGCCCTCCATCTTTCATATAACCAACTCTTATTTTAGGACCTTGCAAGTCCATTAATACTGGGATACTATAACTATTCTCACGAGCCGCTTTTCTGATAAAACTAATACTATTAGCGTGAACTTCATGGCTACCATGTGAGCAATTAATTCGGGCTACATTCATGCCATGTAACAACAAATTTACTATAGATTCAAAATCATTGGTACTAGGACCAATTGTACATACAATTTTAGTTCGGCGAACAGGAGTCATGAAAATATTTATGAATTAATTTGTGAGTGAAAGAATTAAATGTTTATATACTAAATGATATTAAACCAAAGTTTCTCATATGAAGCTTACCTTCACATGGGATCCAAAAAATACCTAGTTCTTCTATTACTTTATGCGTTTAACATTAAATAGAAAAAATAAGCAAACACTGGATAAAGGTACGATTTTTCTGTTACTCAGCCTATTTATCATTCAGTGTTCTAATAATTACGTTGACGATATTGATCGCTCTAGTCTTTATCAATATGAGCAAGGTTACCCAGAGGTTACATTCACTTCAGCAGGTGTAATTGATGAACAAACTGAAAAAACACAAATCAATGTGTCAGCTGAAATAATTCATCGAAGCTTAATTTTTAAAAAAATCGATTCCTTATATAAAGCTAATGTCTTGTTAGAGGTACAGTTGTTTGACAAACTCAATAGGGTTGATTTTGTGAATTCATATCAATTTCCTTTTACCATTTCACTTAACTCAAAAGAATATCCGAATAATGGGGGGAAATATATTTTCACTCGTTTTTTTGATGCTTTACCTGGCGATTTTATAGTTAATGTACTAGTCACTGATCTAAGCACGAATAAACAGACCATTCGTTCATCAACTGCATTCATTCCAGATCCTAATGATAATAGTTCTCATATAACAAATATTCGAGTTTATTCTAAAGAATCCACAAATGATAGTACATATACTCCGGCTACTTCTTTTGATCTTTCAGAAACATCCGATTCAATAAAATTTACTTTTCAAGTCACTAATAATAACAGTAAAACAGGTCTCAATTTAAAGTCAAGACTTATAAAATTTAATTCAGATACATCCTCTGCAAGACCTTTGAGTTGGACAAATTATACACCCTCAAGTTTACCATACATTGGAATCTCTTATTCAAAATTTGATGAAATTGCATCATCCACTAGACTAATAAGGCAAGAAGGAAATGTATCAATAGATTTTATTTTCTCAAATTTGCAGAGGGGAAATTATAGATTTGAGGTATTTACATTAGATGATCAAATTTCTGAAGAAAGATTATATAGAGCAAGAGAGTTCAGCATAAAGAGTAGAAATTACCCAAATTTAAAAACACCTGTAGAACTTGCCGCTCCATTAGTATATTTAATGGACAAAGATGAGCATAAGAAATTAATGAGTATACGTAGCCCTATGGCTATGAAAAGAGAAATTGATAAATTTTGGCTTAATAGCATTAAAAATGAAAGAATTGCACAAACGGTAATTCAATTATATTATGAAAGAGTAGAAGAAGCTAATAAACAATTCTCCAACTTTAAAGAAGGATGGAAGACAGATTTAGGAATGATGTATATCCTATTTGGGCCACCTAGATATATTAATTCGTCGTTGAATGACATGGTGTGGTCTTATTCTACAAATTTATATGATCCAGAAACAAATTTTCTTTTCAAGAAACCAAAGGTTAAAAGTAAATTTTACCCTTTCGATAATTATATCCTCCAACGTAATCAGCAATATTTCAGCGTTCAATATCAACAAATTCAAACCTGGTTATCTGGTAATATTCTAAAGGATAATTTATAACCATGGTTTTTTAATATTCTAAATAAATAAGTGTTAACTCATATGAATTCAAAATCAGTAATTTTATTATCAATATACTTTTATTTTTTAGGTTGTAATTCATCAGAATATGCCATTGATAATGGAGTGGATTATGCATTCAAGTCTGGATTTCCAGAGATACGTTTTTCTACATCTGGAATCATTTTAGAAGATGATACACCTGTGATTGAAACATCACTTGATTTCACACTTAATTCATTTATATATAAATCAATAAATGGTGTTAAAAAGGCTCAAGTTTATTATGAAATAAGATTAATAAATAAAGACACAAAAAATATTAAGCTAAAATCTGATACACTTTTCATATCCGAAAAAAATGAACTCGATACTGATAATTTTATAGTTAATAATGATTTTGTTACTGAACCTGGTAATTATGATGTAATAGTTACTGTTACAGATTTGATATCTAAAAAAGATGTTTCTTTATCGAATAAATTATTCCTACCAGATCCAAATAATACTGAGATTAATATTACAAATATTACTTTATCCGGTAAGGATAATAACTCATTGAATACTTCCTATTTCCCTTTAACTACTTATGACATACCATCTAAGATTGATAGTTTAAACTTTGCTTTTCAAATAGTAAACAATAATAATAATTCACCATCAGTCCTAGAAATTAAATTGTTGAAGTTTGATTCAGATTCAGTACCTGCAACATCAATGAGTTCTACATATCAACCTCGAACCCGGATAATCAAGAAGGGAATTGATTATCGATATTATGATATCATCACTTCATCAACAAGATTTCTAAGTCAAAATGGTAGCATATATATAGAATTCAAATATCCCCAACTGGATAGAGGTAATTATCGATTTCAAGCTCGTTTATATAATGAAAATGGAGTAGATCTTAATATGTCTAGAGATTTTAGTATCAAATCTGAAAATTTTCCATATTTGTTAAATGCTAAGGAATTAGCAGAACCATTAATTTATTTGATGAATACTAAGGACCATAGTACCCTTATTTCTGAAAAAAACGAGGATATTCTAAAACAAAAAATTGATAAATTTTGGTTAAGCAATATTAATAATCCAAATATTGCAGCAAGAGTTATTAAAGAATTTTATGAGAGAGTTGAAGAAGCTAATAAGCTTTTCTCAAATTATAAAGAAGGGTGGAAAACTGACGTTGGTAAGATATATATATTATTTGGATATCCATGGTATATTGACAAAGAAGTACGGAATATGAGATGGTCATATTCATATAACATAAATGACTTTGAAACCAATTTTAATTTTTATTTATCTGAAAGAAAAAATAAATACTTCCCTTTTGATGTTTATCTCCTGCGAAAAAATAAAAACTACTACAACTTGGAGTATAGGCAAATTCAATATTGGTTAAGTGGCATAATATTAAGAGATAATTTATAGTATCTAAGATTGTAATATTATGCAACCAAATTAAGGTTCAAAAAATGTATTAGAAACCTATATTATTAATATTAGATAGTATGTTTAATAATGTATAAGATTGATTGAAAATCGAATATTCTTCTATGGGGTCATAATTCAAGCGTTAAAATCCTGGAATATATACATTAGACTAAATTTGGGTTCATTATACTTAATTTAAAACCATTTATTTGATCAAAGTTCTTATCTAGAAAAGCTAGAAAAATGAATATAATGTGAACAGAGCTTTCAACAAAAAAGGCTGTGATAAAACTATCACAGCCTTTAAAATATATTATAAAATATAATTTAGTTTTTCACTGCAGTAAAAGTTGCTGGTGTAGGTGCTCCTCCACAATCTCCATTTTTATTATCTTCTAAGATAAAGGAGAATGATGAATCGTCATCTACATTAAATCCTGATTGATCTGGATCAATAATTTGATCCATATTTAAATCAAGACCACAACCAACACCAGATGAAACAGTACCAGGGGTTGAAACCCAGTTATCATCAATACTGAACGTTCCAAAGCCTTGCTTTCTAAAGAAAGTTAATGGAAGATCCATTCCAAAACATCCAAAAGCTGGTAAATAACATACAGTAGCTATTCTACCATTTTTAGTGTCGCCTGGATCTACACTAAGATCCATAACAAATGAACCAAAGTTTGTAGGACCGTCACTAAATATTGCAGATGTTCCAAGAATACCAGAACCACCACCTGTTTTGGTTACAGTATATTCGCCTGTGTAAATGGTTTCAGGTATACTACTAACAACTGATGCTCTAGCAAAGTATGGCGATACATAGAAACCACCTGTAACAGCAGGACTAGCATCTTTTCTTGTGAACACAGTACCATCCTTCAATATAACTTCCCATCTGATTTCCATCTGATCACCTAAATCTAGTGTATTAACATCAAGACTAAGATAACTTAGAATATCAGTTAAATTAAGAGAGAAGGTAGAACCAGGTAGTCCACTTGCATCTTGGGTTGTAAAATTAGCTGCATCGTATGAAGCAATAGGTGAACTTGGTTCTGCACCAGCCTGTTGACCAGAAGCCTTATATGCAACATAAAAGTCTACTTTATCAACATCTTGTCCATTATTCACATCCTGAATTTCTCCAAGAAATTCATATTTAGCAGTGTTTAAATCAGCAACATCAAAACTAGCTGAATTTACTGAAAGCACTCTTAAGAATGCACCTGTGTTTGCCATTGTTTCCTCTAAAGGAATAGGCAGATCTGGGTCTCCTACAAGCGCATCACATTGTACTAACGTACCAACAATCAATAATGAAGCGATCGTATATTTAATTTTATTCATTTTATATCCTAAAAATTTTAAAAATTGAATTTAGTATCGCCGCTATTCGTATCCCAAAAAGGACCATTAAGAACGTCAGCTGCAGCTTTTTGATCAATATTGCTGTTTCTTTCAACCATATTTGATGGATAAAGAACAGATCTATACCAATTACCTGGACTTGCTGTTCTAGCTGGTTGTAGATTATCAGATCTATCTGGGAATCCTGTTCTTCTCATTGCATTCCAAGCTTCATAACCATTTCCCCATAAAGCGAAATAGTATTCTTTCATAATAGTTCTTAAGCCTGCAGCATCGAAGTCGGCTAATGCTTCAGTTTTATAAGCATCAATTTGATCTTGTGAAGGTTCGAAAGGTGTTCCATTATCTTGTGCAGTAAATCCAGTTACTGTGCCAAAAGATTCATCCATTGCGCTTTCAAGGAAAGTTTTAGCTGCACCAGCATCATTGTTCATTGTTAGTTGAGCTTCAGCGATCATGAAATGAGTGTAAGCAGACATTAAGATAGGATCAATACCAGCACCACCATCACCATCACCACGATCAGCAGTTGAACCTGAATTGTTATCAAATAAACCACCAACAGGATATGCACCGTAAGTTGTTCTTAAGTCTCCATCTGGTGGAATACCATCATCAATTAAGTGATCACGACCCCAATATCCATCACCAATCAAACAGAACGGATCATCTGCATCAAAATGAGCTGGAGCAAACGCAAGAATACAAGAATTCTCATTAAAGTCTTCTGTATCTTCTGTAGTTTGACGATAGAAATAGTATCTAATACGAGGATCTACAACATCTTTATCGGTTCTCATCATATTCATAAAACCAAGAGACATATAATCACTAGCACCTGTAGCATCTATGTAGTTGTCAGCATAATCAGGATGTCTTGAATCCGGATTTACATCTGTAGTGCTGTAAGTGAATACGAAATCTTGAGAAGAATCAACGATTAAATTATCAGCTGCTCCTGCAATAAGTGCATTAACACCTGTTGTATTACCAGTATTTAGATAAGCTTTAAGCTTCATTGTGTTAGCAGCTCTTGTCCAAAGGGATTCATCACCGTCATAGAAGAAATCATTAGCAGGAGTTGGTGCTCCATCTTCTACTGCTTTCGCAAAATCAGCAATGGCTGCATCAAGCAATACAATAGCTGAATCGTAAATACTAGCTCCACCATCCAATTTAGGATTGAAGTTGGTAGCGTCATTTGCTTCTGAATATGGCATATCTCCAAATACATCAACCAATGTAAGTAAAGCATTAGCTTTTAGTGTATTTGCGATTGCTTTATGGTATAGGAATCCTTTATCGTTAACGATAGGCATAAGATTTTGTACATCAGCAAATAAGTCTGCGTACGCATTACCGTAGATTCCATTGAAAGAGGTTGGTGAAAATGCATTTTCATAAGTACTTCCAAACATGTAAGTCATACGAGTCATTTCACCACCATAAGATGCTGCAGCTCTAAAAACGCTACGTGCTTCTAACTGGATATTGTTTAGTAAATAATCTGGATCTACGTCACTAGGCACAAGTGCATTTGGAGATTCCAAATGACTGTCGTCTATGACCGTGCATTGTATAGTAAATAGCATTAATGATGCTACTACAAATATACTTTTATATAATTTCATAGTTAATATATTTTTCAATTGTGAATTAGAATTTAATTTTTACACTTCCACCAAATCTGCGAGCTGCAGGTCCAGTCAAGTAATCAAATCCACGAGAGTTTCCACCTATTGAATTCACATTAGGGTCAAAGCCACTGCCTTCTGGTACATTGAAAGCATACATCCAAAGATTGTCACCAGTTAATGATAATGTAATTGCTTTAAATGGTGTGTTGCTTATTAAGCTCGTTGGAATACTGTATGATATAGCAACATTTGCTAATCTGATATGTGTCATATCGTAAACACGTAATTCATCTGCACCGAAGCCAAAATTACTGAAAAATACACCAGAAGGTGAGATTTGTACAGTATTGGTTTCTCCAGTTTCAGAACTTACACCTGGTAAAATAAACGTATTGTTTCTATCAACTTTATCGGTATCAGTTGTAAGACCACGTGCCATAAGAGTACTAATCCAAGTACTAAACATGTCACCACCTTTCTGGTAATCTATCTGGAATGATAAAGAAGCACCTTTGTAATTAAATGTATTACTAAGTGTAAGATCAAAATCAGGTGTAGGGTCACCAATAATTCCAATATCATTTTGGTCTATGTAGTTACCTGTTGGTCCGATAAGAGGAGTGCCAATTGTTGCATTCGCAAATTTTGGATCACTATCTTTAAGCTCTTGAGTAACTCTTTCTATTTTACTACCAAGCATTATACCATAAGACTCGCCAACTATAGCAAAGTTACCTCTGTTAGTATAACCGCTACCAACTTGAATTCTTGATAAGTCACCACCAAGATCAAGTACTTCACTAACGTTTTTGAAGAAATTTGCATTTACTTCCCAACGTAAATCAGAATCTATAGGTGTAGCAGATAAAGTTAATTCTAGACCTTTGTTTTCAACTTCACCAATATTAGTTAGCGTAGAAGTAAATCCAGTTGCTGGATCTAAAGAAGCATTTGTGATTAGGTCAGTCGTTGATCGAGTGTAAGCGGATGCAGACAAACCTAACTTACCGTTGAAAAATCTAACATCTAAACCAGCTTCGTATTCTGTATGTAACTCAGGCTTTAGATCTGGGTTTCCTAAGAAATTACTAGTAAAGTTAGTCGTTACAATGCCATCAAGATCAAATGCTCTTGCATCTGTACCTAGTGTATTTCTTGTACGATAAAGACTTGGCTGTCCAGCTGAACTACCAACACCTGCATAAACTTTAAGATAGGTTAACGCATCTGATGAAATATCTAAATGATCGGTTATAATGTAAGATACATTAGCTGATGGATAAAAAATTGATCTATTATCAGCTTCTAACGTTGAGAACCAGTCATTTCTACCAGCAAGATTCACATATATAAAATCTTGGAATCCAATAGTTGTTTGAGCATAAACACCTGCGGTTTCATTAGCAGTTTCTCTTTGGAATGTTCCACCAAAGCTATTTGTATTTGACTGCTCCAAGAAATTACTATGGTTAAAGAAACCTTGCACAATCATTTCAACACTTTCTATACCAGTTCTGCTGTACTCTTCGGACTCGTATTGCGCTCCGAAAGTACCATCAATAGTAATATCTTCATTAATATTAGTAGCAAAGATAGCGATAAGGTTATGATCCCACGCCTGTTTTCTTTGAGTGATATTTTGCAGATATCCATTTAGTGCATAATCAGGTTCTACACCATTAGCAGCTTGACGGTATTCACCTTGCTCAGTGTACCCATCATAACCTAATCGGTATGTTAGACTTAAATTATCAGTCATCTTAAAGTTAAACTCAGTTTTACCATAAAATCTATCAGTTAGATTTGTAATACCTGTATTTTCTGCAACCCATCTTGGATTTGGTATACCATTTGAAGATCTATAATAAGCTGATCCGCCATTAATTGGGTTTTCATATGGCATCCCACCTAAATCAATTGATCTTGGCGTGAACATAACGTAACCAAAAATACCAGCTGTTCCAGAAGCTGTACCACTACCAGTACCTGCAGCACTCGGAGGAGTATTCATTTCTGTTAAACTCATATTAAAAGTTGTGTTAGCAGTTAGCCTTTCATTGATTTTGTATTGAGCACCGATCGAAAAAGCGTCTCTAGTTAAGTTGTTATTTGGTGTAAATCCATCTTCACCAGAGTGTGAATAATTGGCATTAACTCTTAAATCGTTGAAACCACCAGATATATTCAAACTAGTGGTAGCTGCTGTACCAGTTTCGAAAAATGCATCTAATGGATCTTGCTTGGCTTCGTATCTGTAACCTTTGTAACCATTAGCTTGGTTTAACTCTGGAAATCCAGCTGCTGTAGGACCATGCTGCATAAGAGGATGTTCAATTAAAATAGTACCATCATCATCAAACCCGATAAAATCCGATCCAAAAAGACCAGGATTATCTGTAGAGAATTTTGGACCCCAGTTACTGTAGAACCATCCAAAATTTTGGTCAAATCCACCACCGTAAGTGTTTTGATAGTCTGGTCGAGAAGAAATTTCTGTAGAGTATACAGACTGATCGACAGTAATATCGAAGCCGGATGGAGCACTACCTGCATCTAAGTTACCAGTTTTTGTAGTCACAAGGATCACACCATTACGACCACCTTCACCGTAAAGAACAGTTGCACTCAAACCTTTAAGTACAGTTACGTCAGCAATGTTGTTAGGATCAAGATCAATAAATCTGTTGGGCGTAACAGTAGATCCACCACCTTCATACCAGTCGCTAGTCTCGTTAGAACCGCCATCGAACTGAACACCATCAACGATCCATAGTGGAGCATTCGATCCTGTTAGGGATGTTAATCCACGGATAGTAATGTCAGTTCCAGAACCTGTTAAACCACCTGTAGAATTGATATCTACACCAGGTAAGTTTCCTGCAAGTGAACGAGCAATATCTGGATTATTTTTATTTTCAATAGTTTCTGCTGAAACTTCTGCCACACCGTATCCGAGTGCGCGACGCTCGCGTTGTATACCAAATGCAGTTACTACAACATCGTCCAATCCGATTAAATCAGATTCTAGTGCGATATCGAAGTCTACATTTTGATTATCAACTTGTAGAGTAGCCGTGTAGGTTTGATAACCAACGAATGTGGCTCGTACAGTGTATGTGCCTGCTGGAACATTATTCACAGTGTAATTTCCATCAACATCAGTTGCCGCTCCACGCGATAACTCAGTAATCAGGATATTTACACCAGGAAGAGTCTCCCCAGTCTGTGCGTCTGTAACAGTACCTGAGATTGATACTTGAGCGTACAAACTACCAGACAGTAAGGCAAAAACTAACAATGTTAGTAGCTTTTTGAACATAGATGACCTCTTATGTTTGGTTTTTGTTTCTAGTAGGGTGTCAATCCTACTATAAATAGTATTATTTAAATTTAATTGACTCAATAGATAAGTACAATTGAAATATTTAGTATTTAATAAAGTAACGGGAATAACTGTTGAAATGAAATTTATTTCAATAAAATAGTCCTTCCTATTAATTTATGTTTAATAAGACTGCAACTTATTAAGATGTTATTTTAAATCCAACAAATTAGTTACAAAAATTTTCCTTTGTTTTTTTCCAATTTTCTTGCAGAAGAGCAGCACATAAAGATGGGAATTTTTCCGATTGGAAAATATAAAAAAAAGCATCACTTAATGATGCCTTTAATTGTGGCGGGGACAGGATTCGAACCTGCGACCTTCGGGTTATGAGCCCGACGAGCTACCAGCTGCTCCACCCCGCGATGTAGTGTAAATATACAATTATTTAACCACTAACTTCAATCATTTTTTATCAAATAGAGACATTAATCCCATCAATAATTATCTTTAAATAAAAACATAGTATGATGACATCCCTTGAAGCAATTCAATTAGAGAAAGAGTATGGAGCTAATAATTATCATCCCTTGCCAGTCGTACTTTCGAAAGGGGAAGGTGTTTTTGTATGGGACCCTGAGGGAAATAAATATTATGATTTTTTATCTGCTTATTCGGCAGTAAATCAAGGTCATTGTCATCCTAAAATAATAGAGGCTTTAACTAAACAAAGTAAAACTCTAACACTCACCTCAAGAGCTTTTTACAATAACGTATTGGGAGAATTTGAGAAATTCCTTAGTTCTTTATTTGGTTTCCAAAAAGTTTTACCCATGAATACCGGAGCAGAAGCAGTAGAAACAGCAATAAAAATATGCCGGAAATGGGGCTATGAGAGAAAAGGAATCGATGAAAACCAAGCCCAAATTATTGTTTGCGAAAATAACTTCCACGGTAGAACAACCACTATAATTTCTTTTTCAAACGATCCTGATGCTAGAAGAAATTTTGGACCTTACACAACAGGGTTTAAAAAAATTGAGTACAACAACATTGATGCATTAAAATCTGCATTAGAAGATCCGAATGTTGTGGGGTTTCTTGTAGAACCTATTCAAGGTGAGGCGGGTGTAATAGTTCCTGATCAATCCTATATTGGTGAAGCGGCTAAACTTTGTTCTGACAATAATGTTCTTTTTCTTGCAGATGAGATTCAAACAGGAATTGCTCGTACGGGATCATTGCTTGCAATGTGTGGAGATTGTGGTTGTCAAACAAAGTGTGAGAGAAACTCCACCTACACTAAACCAGACATTCTAATATTAGGTAAGGCATTATCTGGCGGCACCTATCCCGTTTCAGCTGTTTTAGCTGATTCAATCATACTAGATGTTATAAAACCCGGACAGCATGGTTCCACTTATGGAGGGAATCCATTGGCTTGTAAAGTTGCTATAGCAGCTCTTGAAGTGGTTAGTGAAGAAGGATTGAGTCTTAATGCTCGAAAACTTGGTGAAATTTTTCGTTATAAAATGCAGCAACTCGTAAATTCTAATGATCTATTTTTAGAAGTCCGTGGCAAAGGATTGTTAAATGCTGTTGAAATAAATGATACACCTGAAAGTGATACCGCATGGAGGTTTTGTGTTGATCTAAAAAATAATGGATTACTTGCCAAACCTACACATGGTAACATTATTAGATTCGCACCTCCATTAGTTATAACAAAGGAACAATTAAACGATTGTGTTTCAATTATAGAGCGAACACTCATGGATTTTATTAAATAAAAAGCGCTTTCATTATTGAGTCCAAGGTACAAGTTTGGTAGTTTCATCAATAGAATAATTAATCACTATATATAAGGAGTACATGGCTGTACAAGAAATAATCCATCCAAACGAAGTAAAGAAAATTTTAGGCAAACACTTACTAACTGATGGCTTTGATATGGTATTAGACCTTAACAAGAGTAAAGGTGCTTACCTATACGATAGTAAATCAGGTAAACAATACTTAGACTTTTTCACTTTTTTTGCTTCTAACCCTCTAGGTATGAACCATGAAAAAATTGCCAATGACCCGGACTTTGTTACAAAACTCGGCCAAGTAGCAATAAATAAGCCATCTAATTCAGACGTTTATACAGAAGAGCTTGCTGAGTTCATGGAGTCTTTTAGCAGAGTTGCGGTACCTTCTTCATTACAACATTCATTTTTTATTTCAGGTGGAGCACTAGCTGTTGAAAATGCAATGAAAGTAGCATTCGATTGGAAAGTCCAAAAAAACTTTCAAAAAGGATATCGAACAGAAAAAGGCCATATGGTTCTACATTTCGAGAAAGCATTTCATGGAAGGTCAGGATATACATTATCAGTAACTAACACGATAGAGGATAAAGTTAAATATTTCCCAAAATTCGATTGGCCAAGGGTTATAAGTCCTGCTATGAAATATCCATCAAATCCAAGTCATATTGAACAAGTAAAAAAAGAGGAGAAATTAGCAGTAGCTCAAATTGAGAGATATTTTCAAATATATAAAGATGATATTGCTTGTATTTTGATTGAACCGATACAGGCAGAAGGTGGAGATCGGCACTTTCGCCCACAATTTCATGAAGCCCTTCGGCAACTAGCAGATAAACATGAAGCTCTTTTAATCTATGATGAAGTGCAAACAGGTGTAGGATTAACAGGTAAATTTTGGGCTCATGAACACTTTGTGACTCCAGATATCATATCCTTCGGTAAAAAAGCACAAGTATGTGGAATTTTAGCTGGTCCACGTGTTGATGAAGTTGAGACTAATTGTTTTAAAGTTTCATCACGAATAAATTCAACATGGGGTGGTAATCTTGTCGATATGGTACGTTTTGGAAGAATTCTGAATATTATAGAGGAAGATAATCTAGTTAATAATGCAGATACAGTAGGAAAATATCTATTAGCACAACTTGAGTCTTTAGAAACTCAATATCAATACTTAACAAATGCTCGTGGTAAGGGATTAATGTGCGCTATTGATTTACCAGATAGCCATTCCAGAGATGCTGTTATAAGTGAATGCATTGCCCATGGAATGATGATATTATCTTGTGGTGAAAATACAGTACGTTTCCGTCCGCCTCTTACTGTAACAGTAGATCAAATAGATGAAGGTCTAGACATCTTAGAAAAAGCATATAAAAAGGCACTTCATCGATGTCCAGTCGCTAATTAGACTAATTGATGACTTGAAGGCTGCATTACAATTTCATTCATAACAGCAGATTGTGGTAGCGATAATGTCGCTGCCACAATATCTGCGACTTCTTTACCGCTGAGCATTGCCTCTTTTTTAACCCTCATTTGAACAAGCTCGTCTTCCCAGAATTCTGTATTTACTCCACCTAAATAAAATAGTGTAAAACGAATATTATCCCTTTTCAATTCTTCAGTAAGAGCTTTAGTAAAACCTTGGATCGCAAATTTTGATGCCGAATATATTGATGAATTTCTCATGATAAATTTCCCCATCGTTCCTGGAAACATCAAAATATGAGATGTTGAATCTGAATTCATAAAGGGAATCATGGTTTGAGTAACCAGGAACGTTCCATAAACATTGACATCTATTACATTTTTAGCGTTAGCTGGATCTACATCTAATATAGGTTGGATTAATCCTCTACCAAAAGCATTAACTAATACGTCAATTTTCCCAAGTCCCTGAGATACTTGGAGAGCTAAATTTTTAACGGATTCAACTTTTGTTACATCTACATCTATTGCATATGCATTTCCACCTTCAGCATTAATATTTTGTGCAATTTGTTCAGCTTTTTCCCTATTTCTTCCTGCTATTACAACTTTTGCACCTTGTGCGGACACATTTTTAGCTATTGCGGTACCTATTCCTCCAGTACCACCTACAATTAGTACAATTTTGTCTTTCAATTTATCTCTTCCTTGATGAATAGTCATACTCTTAATGTAAACCGGGATTAGATTCGTTCCACTAAAACGAAGGATTAACGAACTTATTTGGCTCGGTTATACCTAACATCAATATGTCATTTTTAGAGTATCAGAAATCTTTGATCTTAGTTTAAAATTTAGCGCTATGAAATATATTTTTTATATCACCATCTTATTCACTTATTCCTGCGGATCGTTAAATGATTTTGCACAAACTGGCAACATTTTTTCTGAGCATAAAGGGTATGTTGAAGTGTACTTCGATACCCCAAAGTATGATTATGTGCAAATTGGGGTTTTATCAATTACTAGAAGATACAGCATGCCCGAATATCACATCATTTCAGAATTACAAAATAAAGCCCGTAGGCTAGGAGCAAACGCAATCTTGATTCAATCGATTAGAGATTTTAGTCCAATTAATTCTGGAGGTTCTGATAAAACTAAAATTACTGCAATCGCTATAAGATTGAATCGAAATTAGTCATTCATAGCATTGGAAATAACAGAACTATAAATACTTTCCATTTCAGATATTTCTATAGGATCTAAGCCTGAAATCATTAAGTCATAGCCCCCTGCTTCACCAATGATGTAAGCTGGTACTTCATCATTTTGAAAATGAGTCAGCACTTGATCAAGGTTAGAATGTGAAGTGGTAATTACTATCCCTGATTGAGCTTCACTAAAAAATGTTTCATGTTTATTTCCTCCGATTTCACTCAAATCAATAGTTGCACCCATTTGTCCAAAAATACACATTTCGGCTAAGGTTATCGATAATCCTCCATCAGAAATATCATGAGCAGCTGTAATTAGTCTATTTTGAATTGCAGAAAGAACAGATTTTTGTAATTTTACTTCAAAATCGATGTCTAACACTGGAGAATCTCCTTCCGTTAATCCATGAATCACTTTTAAGTATTCAGTAGCACCCAAACCTTCTCTATCAGCACCTATATATATAAGGACATCCCCTTCAGATTTTAAAGCTGGTGTCATAGTATGTTTCTCAACATCTTCAATTAAACCAAGCATACCAATTATTGGACTTGGAAAAATTGCAGAATCTGGATTTTCATTGTAAAAACTAACATTTCCCCCAGTTACAGGTGTATTTAGTGCACGACATGCGTCTCCCATTCCTGCTAATGCTTCTTTAAATGTCCAATACACCTCTGGCTTGTACGGATTCCCAAAATTTAAACAGTTTGTTATTGCCAATGGGCGGCCTCCTGAACACACAACGTTTCTCGCTGACTCAACAACTGCAATTTGCCCTCCTCTGCGAGGGTTTAGATAGACATATCGCCCATTACAATCCGTCTTTGCAACTAACCCTCTGTTTGTACCTTTTATTCTTATCACTCCAGAATTGGACGCCCCAGGTGCTGTCACTGTATTAGTTCTAACTGTAGTATCATATTGTTCATGTACCCATCTTTTTGATGCAATATTTGGTGAATTCAGTAATTTCTTGATCGTATCAATTAAATCATCTGGATGATCTAAACTTGATATATCAAAATTTTGAGTTCTATCTAAATATTCTGGTTTTTTTGTCTCGCGAATGTATTGTGGAGCACCTCCACCAAGTACTAAATGCTCAGCTGGTATTTCAGCCTTTATTTCTCCGTCTTTCATGTAAGTAACCTTATCTGAGTCCACAACCTCGCCTATCACTACCCCATGAAGATCCCATTTTTCATATACATCTATAATCTCCTGTTCACGTCCTTTTTCTGCAACGATTAACATTCTTTCTTGGCTTTCTGATAAAAGTAATTCGTACGCTGTCATACCTTCTTCACGTGCAGGCACCTTATCTAAATCAACTAACATCCCTTGCTCTCCTTTTGCGGTCATTTCACTGGTGGAGCAGGCTATACCAGCGGCTCCCATATCTTGCATACCAATAACTGCACCTGTTTTAAGAGCTTCTAGACTTGCTTCAAGTAGCAATTTTTCGGTAAATGGATCTCCAACTTGCACACTTGGTCGTTTTGCTTCACTTTCTTCACTTATCTCCTCTGATGCAAAAGTTGCTCCATGAATTCCATCACGCCCAGTACTGGCTCCAACTATTATAACTGGATTTCCTATTCCTTTTGCTATTGCAGATGCCGTCTCTCCAGCTTTCACTATTCCAATACTCATTGCATTGACTAAAGGGTTACCCTCATAACTCTCATCAAAATAAACTTCTCCACCGATAACAGGGATTCCAAAAGAGTTGCCGTAATCCCCAATACCCCGAACTACACCATCTAGTAAAAATCGTACTCTTGGATTTTCCATGCTTCCAAATCTTAAAGAATTTAAACTCGCAACAGGTCGAGCACCCATAGTGAAAATGTCACGGTGAATTCCTCCTACTCCAGTTGCTGCACCTTGATATGGTTCTACGGCTGAAGGATGATTGTGACTTTCAATTTTGAATGCACATCCTAAGCCATCACCAATATCAACCAATCCTGCATTTTCTTCTCCAGCTTCTACAAGTAAATGCTCTCCATCACGTGGTAATTTTTTAAGTTCAATAATGGAATTTTTGTATGAACAATGCTCACTCCACATTACCGAGTATACCCCTATTTCAGTAAAAGTTGGGATTCTACCCAATTTTTCTTTAATAAAGCCAAATTCTTCTTCAGTTAATCCGTGATCTAAAGCGATTTCTAAAGTTACCTTCGGTTCGTACGAATTGGGTTTTGCCATAATTTTATTTTGCCGTTGCAATTGGAATTGGGAGTTAAAATACAACGATTTTGGATTTAATCATGCGCTTCTTTTCCACAGGTTATCCGCATTTTGTAATTATTTAACATGAATAAAAAATTTGTCAAATTCATTAATTAACATATGCCAAAGAGTTTTTGATAGTGTATCAACATAATTCAAAAGTATTAGTATTAAATTTTTTCTCTATCTCAATATTCAAAGCTAGCTTTTTACACCACTTATCATCTTTTTCACTTGTAAAAAGTTGCTTTGGAATAATATTTCAAAATGAAAGCCTTGATTATATCTCAGAAAAGGTTATTATTAGGTTATAATATTTACAGCTACACCCGAATATTTAACTTTTCTACAAGGCTTTTTCGTGGTACAACGATTTTGAAGAAAGGTGAAATTATTCGGGTGTTCTATTTGTGGCGAGGTTTATTTAATTCAACAATTATAAGATAATATTTGTAGTTATTCCTCTATTATAAGCCTAGTTTAAAAAGCAATGTTCTAAAATCATCGAATATTAAGTCGGCAATAATGTATTCTTCATCAACAGGATCATTGGTGTACCAAGCTACTTTCCACCCAGCTTCTTTCCCTCCCATAATATCTGATGTCAAAGAATCACCTACGTATAATATTTCACTACGTTCAACACCAACTAATTGAGTAGAATAATCAAAGATTTTGGGATGAGGTTTCATTACTCCTACTTCTTCAGAAATGACAATCTGACTGGAAGTTTCTTTAAAGTCAAACTGTTCAATTTTCATCCACTGTGTTTCAGCAAACCCGTTGGTTATTATTCCAGTTGGGTACTTCCCTCGAATTGCATTGTAGGCTTCTTTTGCTCCATCTATCCACTCCCAATGGTTCCGATAACAATTCATGTAAACTTTTCCAGCTTTCGCATGTGATAACGCCTCAATCCCAAGCTCTACAAAAGTCTCTTCAAATCTGCGACGATGTAAAATATGACGATCAATCTCTCCCCTGCCATATTCTTCCCATAACTTTTTATTGATTTGATGATAAACACTAACAAGTTCTTCAAGTTCGATTGAAGAAAAAACGTCAAAATGTTCATATACATCTGAAAGGCCCTTTTCTTCTGCCTTTTTGTGATTAAGTAAGGTATCATCTAAGTCAAAATAGACGAACTTTGGAAAAAAATCTGACAATGGAATAATTTTTGATTAAAGTTAAAATGTTTACAACCAAAATATATTTGGCTCGTACACCGGGTTCAAAGTTAACAATCAAAATTCATAAACATGAAAGGTAAAGCATTAATTATTGTATTTGTTTTAGGTCTAATTGTTGTTTTAGGAATAAGTACAAATAACGGGCTGGTTGAGAGAGAAGAAAACGTGGAAAGCGCCTGGGCACAAGTAGAAAATCAATATCAACGAAGAGCTGATTTAATACCAAACTTAGTTAATACAGTTCGTGGTGCTGCTGATTTCGAGCAAGAAACCTTAACAGCAGTTATAAATGCTAGAAGTAATGCCACTTCGGTTAATATTACAGCAGCTGATCTTAATGATCCATCAAAAATTGCTCAATTCCAAGAAGCTCAGCAACAACTCTCTGGTGCTTTATCTAGGCTATTAGTCAGTGTTGAACGCTATCCAGAATTAAAAGCAAACAGTAATTTCAGAGACTTACAAGCTCAATTAGAAGGTACTGAAAATCGAATCTCCATAGAGCGGATGAGATTTAATAAAGCTGCTCAAAGCTACAATACATCTATCAGAAAATTTCCTACTAGCATCATTGCAAGTATTAGTGGATTTGAACGAAAATCTTATTTCGAGGCCGAAAATGGTGCCGAAAATGCCCCAACAGTGGATTTCTCAAACTAAACCTAACTACTAAAAACTACTGGCGAATAACGTTGTGTGCTCGCCGTGAGTTGTGAATTATTGTACTTAAAGACATGGCTAGAATACTATCCAAAGAACAAGAAAAAACAGTAATGAATGCAATCAAGGAGGCTGAAACTAATACCTCAGGTGAAATTCGCGTTCATATTGAAGATCGCTGTAAAATTGGCGATCCTATCAAGAGGGCTATTGAAATGTTTGGTGAATTACATATGCATGAAACTGAACTTAGAAATGGAGTAATAGTATATGTGGCTATCAAAGATCACAAATTAGCAGTATGGGGTGATGAGGGAATCCACAAGAAAGTTGGCCAAAATTTTTGGAACGATGTACTTGCAACCATGCAAAAATATTTTAGTGCTAAAGATTATGAAACTGGACTTTCTGAGGCAATTTTGATGATCGGTGATAATTTAAAAGAATATTTTCCTTATCAATCCAATGATTTGAATGAATTATCAGACGATATCAGCTATGGTGACTCAGATGCGTAAATTCATCCTCACCATTTTCTTTATCTCTATATCAGTTCTGGCTAATAGTCAAAATTTTGACTTTCTACCCAGCCAACCATCAGGAATGGTAAACGACTATGCTGATATGCTTTCAACCAATGAAGAGTATAACCTTGAACAAAAACTAAGATCATACCGCGACACCACTTCCAATGTTATAGTAATTGCTATTATCAACAGTTTGGAAGGGTATTCAAGAGAAGAAATAGCAACAGAGTTAATGAATAATTGGCGAATCTGGGAGGGCGAAAGATATAATGGAGTACTGATCCTAATTTCTAAAACAGATCGAGAATTAAAAATTGAAATAGGGTATGGTTTAGAAGGTGCTATTCCTGATGCAATGGCCAATCGAATTGTACAAGATATTTTAATTCCAAATCTACGAAATGGGTCGGTTTATCAAGGACTTGATAATGCTACTAATGCAATTATCCAGCTTGCTTCAGGCGAATATGAAGGAGTAGGAAAAAACTATAGTCGCAGTAGTAATACTAATAACGATTTCCCTGTAGACGTTTTAATAATCATTGGTATCATCATTATTTACCTTGTCTCTAAGGGCGGTAAACCAAGAGGTGGAAAGCGTACTATTGGTGCAGACGATGTAATTGAAGCCATCTTTTGGAGTCAAATATTTGGTGGAAGCCGTAGTCGTGGAAGTAGTTTTGGAGGCGGTGGATTTGGCGGCGGTAGTAGCTTTGGAGGATTTAGCGGTGGTGGTGGTTTTGGATCGGGTGGAGGTGGAGCTGGAGGTAGTTGGTAATGTTATTTACTGAATGCTAACTTTACAATTAAGCATTCAGTAAATTTTTTATATAATTTCAAAAGCTTGTTCAAGATCAAAAATTATATCTTCTACGTCTTCTATACCTACCGATATTCGAACTAAACCTTCATTAATTCCTGCCTTTTCTCTTAAATTAGGATCCATAACAGAGTGAGTCATAGAGGCAGGGTGCTGAATTAAGGTATCAACCGTTCCAAGGCTCACAGCCAAAGTACATAACTCTACGCTATTCATTACATTTTTACCTGCTTCGAATCCACCTTTTAATTCAAACGAAATTATCCCTCCAAAGCCTTGTTCCATAATTTGGTTGGCCAAAGTATTATCTGGATGAGAAGCTAATCCTGGATACCATACATATTCTACTTTAGGATGTTGCTCTAAATGTGATGCAACTTTCATCGCATTTTCTGAATGCTTACTCATTCTTAAAGGTAGTGTCTTAATACCGTTTGTGAGCAACCATGCATCCATAGGACCCGCAACACCACCTAAATTTTTTCTAAATTTGTGTAGGTGAGATTGCTCTGTTAGCTCTTTTTTCATCACCAAAGCTCCGCCAATTACAGAACCATGACCACCTAAATATTTAGTCGTTGAATGAGCAACAATGTCAGCCCCAAATTTTAATGGCTGAATATGAAATGGTGTTGCAAAAGTGTTATCAACCATTAAGATTGCTCCATGTTTATGAGTAAGCTCAGCAATTGATCGTATATCAGCTACACGCATAGTTGGGTTCGAAATACTCTCAACGTAAACCATTTTTGTATTTGGATACTGTTTCAGCTCCATTTCTAATAAAAACAAATCTGTGACATCCAAAAAGGAAGTAGACATTCCTAATTCAGGAGCTTCAATTTCTAAAAATTGGCTCGTACAACCATATAATGCATCTTGTGCTATTATGTGGCCTCCCCGTGCATTTGCTAAAATTGCAGTAGTGATTGCAGCCATTCCGCTTCCAAATGCTAATCCGTGGAAATCATCTGCTTCTGGCAGATTAAAAGTTTCAAGTTCTGTAATTGCTCGCTCTAACCGTTCTACTGTTGGATTGCCTAGTCTTGAATAAATATGGGATGCCCCATTTTCTTCTCCTTGAAAAGCACTAGCACCCTCTGCAACATTATTAAACACAAAAGTCGATGTCTGGTAAATTGGATTAATATGTGAACCGTATTGGTCTTTATGTTTTTCTCCTGCATGTACTGCTGTAGTTGAAAAGTTTTTTCTAGTAGTTTTTGATGCAATCATAATATTGGAATGTTAGTTTGTTCTTTGATAACATTTAGAACAATGCTAGTGTAAAGTCGCTGAACATCAGGTAAGGTGGCTAATTTGGTTCGAACCAAATGTTCATAATCTTCAACATCATTTGCCACAATATGTAGAAGAAAATCACCATCTCCTGTTGTGTTATAGCATGCTAAAATTTCTGGTATGGCTTTAACTGCTGATGTAAATTCGTCTAGCATTTGCAGTCTATGGGCATTAAGTGTTACTGTAACAAAAGCATTCAGTCCCATATTTACAGCTTTGGGATCTACTTTTGCCTCATAACTTGCGATCACTCCTTCCCTCTCTAATCTTCGTACTCTTTCTAGGGTAGGTGTAGTAGTGAGATTTATACGAGTGGCTAATTCCTTATTTGAAATGCGCCCTTCTAATTGAAGTATGCGCAATATTTGTTTGTCGATATCGTCTAATTTAACTGGCTTCATAGTACTTAAATGATATTTAATACTACAAAAAGCTTGTTTAAAAGTACAATAATTCCTATAAAATGCTAATTATAGTTTTTTATTCTTTTTCATACAAAAAAAAAGAATCTTTAACTATTTACCCTTACCCATAATGGATAAAATAGAAAAAGATTCTAATTAAAAATTTAAACGTTAATCTGAATTAACTTACTACCTCTTCTGATTCACCTTTATTGATGATCGGAGTTTTTACTGTTTCTGCCATATATTCATCTAAAGTAAAATCGTCTACTTGTATAGCATCATTTCGCGCATCTTCTGCTTTTCGTATTAGTTCTGCTTCTTCATCGGAAATGATACCTTTCAAAATAGCCTTATCAATTAAGGATAGTATTGGAGCTTTTGATAGCTCCTTCTTTTTTATTGCTTTCAAAATATTCCTGTATACAGGAGATGCATTATAAATTAATTCCATGGCATATTCATATTTTCCAACAGCTTCTGCAGGATTATGAGGAATAAAGATATCTGAAGTAAGATGGTCTCTATGTTCACCAACTCGCTGCATAGCAGATGCAACTTTATGACCTAATTTATCAGATGGATAGGTTCCTATGGGGTTTACTCTTCCCCAAATTCCTGCAAGTCGGAAAACCCAACTTAAACCAGGAACCCGTATTTCATTTAATATACCTTCAAAAGCAACCTGAATTCTGTAAAATAAAAAGTCCATGCTCCATTTAAAGAAAACTACATCTTCTTTCTTTCTACCTTCTGCTTCAAACCTTCTGATAGTTGCTGCTGCTAGGTACATGTTACTTAAGATATCTGCATAACGACCAGCAATTTTTTCTTTCATTTTTAATGCCCCACCATAAGAACCAAGAGCTAAATCGGCATAAAAAGCAAAAGATGCTGATGCCCATGAAAGCTTTCTTATATATTTTGCTGCTGGACCTGCAACTGGAGATAAAATTAATCTCCCCCTCGTTAAACTAAGTACAAGTGCTCGCGCTTTGTTTCTTGCTACATGACCAATGTGTGCCCAGAAATTTTTATCAAAAGCTTTAGCATCGCCATTAGTTAATGCATTTATTTCATTTAATGCATAAGGATGACATCGTATAGCGCCTTGGCCAAAAATCATTAGGGTTCTAGTTAAGATATTTGCACCTTCAACTGTAATAGCTATTGGAAGTGCTATATAACTATTCGCAAAAATATTTCGCGGACCTCTAGATATCCCAGCACCGCCTACTATGTCCATAGAATCATTTATAATTTCTCTACCTAATTCTGTGAATTGGTATTTCATAATTGCAGTTACTACTGCTGGTTTTGCCCCTTTATCCAAACCACCTGTAGTGTATCTTCTTGCAGCATCCATTAAATATGAATAACCACCTATTCTTGCCATCGGTTCTTCAATTCCTTCAAATTTCCCAATATTTAAACCAAATTGTTTTCGAATTAACGCATAAGCACCAACAGCGCGAGTCGCTAATTTTGCGCCACCACTTGCTTGTGATGGAAGTGATATTCCACGACCGACAGCTAATGATTCCATTAACATTCTCCATCCATTCCCTGCTCCATCAACACCACCAATAATAGCATTTACTGGAACAACCACATCCTCACCATAAGTTGGGCAATTATAAAAAGGAACCCCAAGAGGATCATGTCTTCTACCTAAGATTACACCAGGAGAATTACTTGGCACCAATGCACAGGTTATACCTAGATCTGTTCCTTTACCCAGTAAATTGTCTGGATCTTCAAGTTTAAATGCCAATCCTAAAACTGTGGATATGGCGGCAAGAGTTATGTAGCGTTTATTCCAATTTAGCTTTAGGTATAATTCACCGTCATCACCTTTAAAAACCATTCCATGAGCTTGCATAGCTCCTGCATCGGAACCAGCATTTGGCTCTGTTAATGCAAAACATGGCATTTCAACGCCTGCTGCAAGTCTAGGTAAATAATAATCCTTTTGCTCTTCAGTACCGTAATGCATGAGTAATTCTGCCGGCCCAAGTGAATTTGGAACCATAACGGTTGTGGCTAATGGTCCGCTTCGAGAAGCTAATTTTGCCACTATTGCACTATGAGCCGTTGCCGAAAACTCAAGTCCTCCATATTTTTTGGGAATAATCAAGCCAAAAAAGCCTTCCTTCCGTAAATAATCCCAAGTTTCTTCCGTAAAATCTTTGTCTACAAAAACATCCCAGTCATTTACAATAGAACAAAGATGTTCGACCTGTACATTTAAAAAATCTTGTTCATCTTTTGTTAAATCTGGATAAGGTTCTGATAGTATTTTTTTAAAATTAGGTTTTCCAGAGAAAAGCTCACCATCCATCCAAACGGTACCGGCATCTATAGCAGTTCTCTCCGTTTCTGATATTGTAGGTAGAAATTTTAAAACCTCCATTAGTTTCATAATCGGTTTACTAACAAGATTTCTTCTAATGAAAGGAATGTTGAATAATAGAACAGCAACCGTATAGCTACTTATTAGCCAAATTGGAGCATTGTATCCAAGCATTAAGGTGTAACCCAAAATTGCCCAAATCCAAAGTGGTGATCCAGAATAAGCGCATACAATCCCAATTAAGATTGCACTTGCAACTACATATTCAATTGGTGATTGCTGAATAAATGAAAATTGTTGAAATATTGTATCCATATTTTTGTGGTTAGGTAGTTGTAATACGTATTAAAAACCCTTGAATGATTTGATCTATAGATTCTTTAATAAATTTTGATTGTTCAATACGACTATCAAGTCGTTTATTTAAGACTACATCGATAATTCCATGTAATTGAGCCCAAATTGAATATGCAGATATCAAGGGTTGATCGAGACTCATTAAGCCTTCATTAATACCTTCTTGTATCACAGATTCTAATAAAGCATATCCTCGGCGAGCTTTTCTGAATTTTTCTTTGGGATAACGACCCATTGTTTCAGATTTGATCGTATAAATAACTAAGTATTTTTCAGGCTGATTAAGAGCAAAATCGACATAACTTCGAATAATTGATTCAAATTTTTCAATTGTTCCATCAACATTTGATGCTTTTGTTTCAATAGCCGTGCTTAATTCTTCAACGGATTCTTCAATGATGGTATGAACAAGATGATCTTTATTTTTGAAGTATAGATAAATACTGGTTGCCGAAACTCCTGATGCAGTCGCAATTTTTCGCATGGAAAGAGAGTCATATCCATTCGTAAATAGTACTTTACGACTAGCTTCGAGAATTTTTTCTCTTAGGGTTATTTCTTGGTTCGACATTCTTAGAACTGGTTAACACTGTTAAGTTAAACAACTCTAAGAAAAAGTCAAGGGGTTGAATCAGTCTAATGAAAAAGATAGAAAATGAATTTTTCTACCTTTCCTCAAATGCATATTTTCATAATAAGTCTGGATATTTAAATCAGGATCAATAGAGGTATCCGCATAAATATCAATTATATTTGTATGCAATTTTAATCCTTGTTTATTGATTACATCAAGTGTGAATGTGTATAACTCGGAACTATCAGTTTTTAAATTTATAGTTGCTCCCCTTTTTAAAAGTGGTTTATAAAGAGCTAGGAATTTCGGAGATGTTAATTTTTTTCGATCTTTTTTTAGTTGGGGATCAGGAAAGATAATCCAAATTTCGCTGATCTCATTTTCTGAAAAAAATTGATCTAGATGATCAATATAAGCTCGAAAAAATTTCACATTTGGTAAGTCTTTTTCAGTAGCTTTATTAGCTCCAACCCATAACCGATTACCTTTTAAATCAAATCCTACATAATTTTTATTTGGATATTTTTGGCCTAATGCAATTGAATATTCTCCTTTTCCACATGCTAATTCTAACACTATTGGGTTATTATTTCCAAATATTTTACTACTCCATGAACCTTTTGGAAATGGATATTCACTATTATAATCTGTCCACAAAAATACATTATTCATGTATTTAAGCGCTTCCATTCTTTCTAACTTTACTTTTGGCATGTCAAGGTGATAATCGTTTTATATCCCATGCGTTACCTATCCATTTATATGAGATTCTATCATGTAGACGACTAGGTCTTCCTTGCCAAAATTCAAAATATGTCGGTGTTATTCCATATCCTCCCCAAGTATCTGGAAGAGGCACATTACCTTCACTATATTTGGAAAGCATATGTTGGAACTGTTCATCAAGAAAATCTCTATTGGGTACTATTTCTGATTGATATGATGAATGCGCTCCTATTTGGCTCAAATATGGTCTGCTTTTAAAATATAATTCGCTCTCTTCAGTAGATAATTTTTCTGCTGTTCCTTGTATTCTAATTTGACGCTCTAACTCTTTCCAAAAAAAACATACGGAAACATGATTATTTGAAACTAAATCTTTGCCTTTATCACTTTCATAATTGGTAAAGAATCTAAATATCCCAGATTCTAATCCTTTCAAGAGTACAATTCGAGATTTTGGATGATTATGTTTATCAACAGTAGCAAGATTAAATGCATTGGGTTCTAAAACATTAGATTCTATTGCTTCTGTAAACCATTTTTTAAACTGATTCAAAGGATCTTTTTCAACATCATCAGCATCTAAACTGTGCTTAGAATAATCTAACCTTAATTTTTGGATATCTATTTCGTTCATCTTTTAAGATAATAATCAGGTTCGTTACCAGTTTTCCATTTTATATTACAACCAATGCTAGGTATCTGGTTTATAATTGAGGGTTTCATTTCAAGTAAATTATTCATTGCCAATTTTAAATCATTACCTGTAACTGAGTTCCCATTTCCTGGTCTGCTGCTATCAAACTGCCCCCGATAAACAAGACTGAGCGTTGCATCGAATAAATAGAAATCTGGAGTACATGCAGCCTGATATGCCTTAGCAATATTCTGTGTTTCGTCAAAAAGATAGGGAAATGGGTAGTTTTCATCTTCAACAACTTTTCTCATATTTTCTTGAGAGTCTGCAGGATATTTTACTACATCATTTGAGTTAATTGCCAAAAATACAATTCCTTTCGTAATGTACTCATTAGCTGTTACCACTAACTGTTGATTTAAATGCTTTACATAAGGACAATGGTTACATATAAATAAAATCACCACTCCTTTAGCATTTACGACGAATTTATTTAATTCTATTACCTCACCACTAGAACTTGGTAATTTGAAAGGTTTTGCCTTAGTCCCCAGAGAAATCATATTTGATTTTACAGCTGCCATGACCTTTTAAATAATTACTGAATTTGGTCAAATATAAACAATATTGCAGGGTATTTTTTCAAGTATCTAACATCATATGTTATAATAAAAAAACTCGATACCCAGTGAGAAATAGTGGTCATCTATGCTCTAAAAAAAATCGATTGGGTATCGAGTTGACACATTATATGACGCACAAATGATTAGATTTGTTTCCTATTAATTGTTAAATAATTGTAAATAAATGCTCAATAGAAAATAAAACATTAGAATATTGAGCATTAGCTAATTTATTCGGAAATACTTTGGTAGGTACGCTTACCAGCCAGCCAAGTCTCTAGGACTTTAATTTTCCATATATTAGCTAAGTCAACTTTAAAATAATCTTTATCAATAATTATGAAATCAGCCCATTTGCCAACTTCAAGAGACCCAAGTACATGTTCTTGATGAGCTGCATATGCAGCATCAATTGTAAAAGCTCTAAATGCTTCGATCCTAGACATTTTTTCTTCTGGATACCAACCACCTTCTGGATTTCCATGATGATCCATTCTGGTTACAGCAGAATATAATCCGTAGAAAGGATTCGAATGTTCTACCGGAAAATCGGATCCAGCCGCGACTATTGTTCCTTGATTTAAATATTTTTGCCATGCGTATCCACCTTCTATACGAATTGGTCCAACTCTATCTTCAGCCATATTTTTGTCACTTGTTGCGTGAGTAGGCTGCATACTCGCTATAACGTTAAGTTCAGCAAACCTAGGAATGTCATCTAAGGAAACGATTTGTGCATGTTCAATTCTATTTCGTAAGTCAAATGCCTCATATTTTTTTTGGGCATATTCCAAAGCATCAAGTACCTGTCGATTTCCTGCATCACCAATTGCATGAATATTAGCCTGAAATCCTTTACCTACTACTTTAGAAACCATAGCATTCATGTCATTCTGATTCATAAAGAGTAATCCATAATTACCTGGATCATCTGAATATTCTTCTATCATAGCCGCTCCTCGACTGCCGAGCGCTCCATCTGAGTAAATTTTAACACTTCTAAGAGCAAGAAGATCATCGGCATAAGATTTTATTGGTCCTGAAGTTGATAACTCATCAAATGTATCACCTGTACCGGAGATCATACTGTAAATCCTGGTGGTTAATTTTTCACCATCTGCAAATTGTTTATACATTTCCCATGTGTCCGCCCCTATTCCAGCATCATGTACACTAGTGATACCCATTTTTGCCATTAGCTTTAGTGCTTTTTCAAGAGCTAGCGATCGTTCAAGCACAGTAGGTTCAGGTACAATTGATTGGATATATCCTTCTGCAGCATCAATAAATATACCAGTAGCATTACCATTATTATCCCTAATAATCTTTCCTCCCTGTACTTCTGGTGTATCTTTACTAATTCCTCCTAAACGCATAGCTAAGGAATTACCCCAGCCTGCATGGCCATCTACACGACTTAGCCATACAGGTCGATCTGCCACAATCTTATCCAAATCTTTTGCGGTAGGAAATTCATTTTCGGGCCATAATGTTTGATTCCAGCCTCTACCTTGTATCCACTCTAAATCAGGATTTGATTCCGCATATTGCTTAATTACTTCTAAAGTCTCTTCTAGGGTTTCAATCCCCATTAAATTCACTTGTAATTCTTGATATCCAAGCCCCATAACATGACCATGAGCATCGATTAACCCTGGTAATAATGTTTTACCTGCTAAATCTATCTTTTTTCCATTATGATTGTTCAGTAAAGAATCGTCTCCTATTTCGAGAACCTTTCCATTTTTAATAATAAGTGTGGAAAATTGTACCAAATTTTCATCTACTAAGGTATAACCATTAGCATTATAAATAATAAGCGTCTCATCAGAGTTCGAACAAGAGATAAATAATAGAAGTGATACTAATAATATTTTTTTCATGATATTCATTTTATGGAATTAACACAGAATATTTAAACATTGTTTATAGAATACTTTTTATCAAAGAGTCTAAAATATTACACCTTTAGAAGTTGATATTTTTAAGAAATTCAGGCTTAACATTCATAGTTTGAATCTCTGCTTTTGTGAAGAATCCAATATCACTTAACAATTGTTCCTCACTAGAATGTTCAGGATCAGTTCCAAGTTTTAATATTCCATCGATTTTTTTAACTACATAATAAAATTCTAGAATATGGAAACTATCTTTTATTAGTTCTGAGGTATTATGAAAATGCTCAATTGATACTTTAAGTGAAGTTTCTTCTTCGAATTCTCTTACAAGTGCCTCACTTAACGTTTCTTTGAAGTTGACCCCTCCACCTGGTGGTGTCCATATAAATTCACTTGTTATTGGGGATTTCAACTTCACCAACAGAAGCTTACTATTTTCAATGTATAATCCAGCAACCCTTACTCGAATGAATCCCGAATATGGATCTGAAGGTTTCATCCGTCGATTGGAATTCCTTTTTTTAATGGCTTATTGAGCTTGTTAAGCTTAGAGTATTTTAAACTAGCCTTTACAAAATCAACAAAAAGAGGCTGTGGATGATTAACAGTACTCCTTAATTCGGGGTGGAATTGTACTCCAACAAACCATGGATGATTTTCGAGTTCGATTATTTCTACAAGGTCGCGCTCAGGATTCATGCCAACTAATTGCATTCCATTCTCTACTAATTTATACCGCAAGTTATTATTCACTTCATAACGATGGCGATGTCTTTCATCAACCATTTCGCTATCATATGCTGCGTAAGCTTTAGTTCCTTTAATTAACTTGCAAGCATATTTTCCAAGTCGCATTGTCCCACCCATATTTTCGATATCTTTCTGATCAGGCATTATATCTATTATTGGATATTCTGTACTAGCATCGAATTCAGAGCTGTTTGCACTATCCCAGCCACACACATTCCTTGCGTATTCAATAACCGCACACTGCATTCCTAAACAAATACCGAAGAAAGGTATATTGTTCGTTCTCGCATGTTTTACTGCTGCCAATTTTCCATCTATTCCTCTTCCGCCAAAACCTGGGGCAACAAGAATTCCACTAATTCCTTTTAATTCTTCAGCAACATTGTTATATGTTATATCATCAGATTGTATCCAGCGAACAGAAACCTTACAATCATTTACTGCCCCGGCATGAATAAACGCCTCAACAATAGATTTATATGAATCGTGATGTTCGACATATTTTCCTACTAGAGCTATCTCTATTGATTGAGACGGATTACAAACTGCTTCAACAAAACCTATCCAATTATCTAAATTTAACTCTTTAGTTTCTATTCCAAGCTTTTCGATAACTCTAACATCTAGTCCTTCCTTCTTCATCAACAGAGGAACTTCATAAATTGTTCGAGCATCGATAGAACATATTACATCTTCAAGTTCAACATTACAGAAGCGTGCAACTTTACTGCGTATGGATGAATCTAATGCATGTTCAGATCTACAAACCAAAATGTCAGGTTGTAACCCACTTTCTAACAAAGTTTTTACAGAATGTTGAGTTGGTTTTGTTTTTAATTCACCTGCAGCAGCAAGATAAGGAACTAGGGTTAGATGAATTGACAAAGTATTGGCTCTCCCCACATTATACCGAAGCTGCCGAACTGCTTCTATGTAAGGCAAGCTTTCTATATCACCAACTGTACCTCCGATTTCAACAATCACAACATCGTATTTACCAGACTTTCCAAGTTTTAAAACATGGGATTGTATCTCATCTGTAATATGAGGTATTACCTGGACAGTTTTACCTAAATAAGCACCTCTACGTTCCTTATTAATAACATCAAAATAAATACGTCCAGTTGTTACATTATTTAATTGAGAACTACTAATGTCTAGAAACCTTTCATAATGACCAAGATCTAAATCAGTTTCTGCCCCATCGTCGGTAACGTAAACTTCTCCATGCTCATAGGGATTCATAGTTCCTGGATCCACATTTATGTATGGATCTAACTTTTGGATGGTAACACTTAATCCTCTTGCTACAAGAAGACGACCTAAAGAAGCACAGATTATTCCCTTTCCTAAGGATGATGTTACACCACCGGTGACAAATATATATTTAGTGGACATTCAATGAGAAGTAAAATTGAAGGATACTAAATATAGTATACTCAGTTCCTTTCTACAATTGTTGAGCTGAATTTTAGTAAACTAGTTTCTCACAAGTTTTCCACAACTTTTATAAGCATATCTGGTTTGTCTGTAAAAATACCTTTCGCACCTGAGTGTATTACTTTTTCCATTAGTTGCTCATCATTAATTGTATATACAAAAAAAGGTATTTTATTTTCATTTAATTCATCAATCCAAGCTTGTGACAATTCCTTATAACTACAATTGAATGCATCAACTTTATACAGATCAACTAGTTGAGATGGAGATAAACCATTGGATTGTATTTCTTCATATAAAAGTGCTTTAGATATATCGGGAGCTAATTTATTAAGATGATCCATTACACGATAATCGAAACTGGAGAATATAACTTCATCTTCCATTTCAACATTCTTAACTAATTCAAGTGCCTTTTCAACAATTCCACCTTCTAAAGAATCTGTTACAGATTCATGTTTAATTTCGATATTTACTGCTATTTTTCCCTTTGAATAAGCAAGAACTTCTTCAAGGGTAGGAAATGGTTCTTGTATAAATTCTTCACCAAACCAAGAACCCGTATCAAAATTTCTTAATTCATCAAGAGTATAATTACTTACTAAACCTATAATCCCTGTTGTTCGCTCTAAATTGTCTTCATGAATAACAACAGGCACCCCATCTTTACTAAGTAACAAATCCAACTCAATCATTTCTGCTTGCATGTTCAAAGCAAGTTTAAATGCCGAATGTGTATTCTCTGGTGCATATGCGCTAGCCCCACGATGTGCTATAACAACAAAGTCGTCACCATTTGTGGTATATAAAAATGGTAATTTTGATGGTGCCATAGTATTCTCACAGTGTGTAATAAATACACATAGAAAAATTATAAGAATCCTCATGTTGATTTTTAATGATTAACTTAGATTAATTAAGATTAAGTTAAAACTGTAAAATCAAAAACTGGCGATATATTTTTAATATTCTAGTTCTGATTACTTATAACACGTTTGATTGCAGTATTAAGAAGAGAACCGAAAGTACTAGAATTGTTAATTACGTAATACAAAAAATAAGTACCAGTAACAATTGCAGTGCTTCCAATCACTGTCATAATAGATGCTAACCAAACGGGATAAATAATTTCGAGCACTGTAAGCGCTACCACAAGTGAACCTAAAATAATCTGAAATAATGCTGATAATAAATGCAACCCATTGATGGAATGGACTTTATCAAAAAATACAGAAAAACTGCTAAGGTGACGCGTAGGCAAATCGATTTTATTCGATTTCTCTTGAACTAAGAAATATTTTTCTTTTGGTTCCTCGTGCATGTCCTTTTTATTTTTAACTAACTCCGACAACATTTGATTATAATACAAAAAATGGATTGTATCCAATATAAAAATGTCAAAATCAGGAAATTTTTACGTCTATGGTCGTAACTCAGTAGTTGAGGTTGTAACCAATAAAGCAAAAACCATTAATAAAATCTTTGTTAAGAATTCAATTCCGCCAAATTCTTACTCTGATCTTATTACCATTGCAAAAGAAAACTTAATACCTCTTGTAACAGTTCCTGAAAAGAAACTAGAAAGGATTATAGGGCGTGTTAAACATCAAGGATTTGTTGCACAAATAACAAGTTTAGAATATTTAGATTTTTATTCTTGGATTGAAGAGATTAATCTAACAAGTAATACTGGAGTGTTACTTCTTGATGGAATAGAAGATCCACATAATTTTGGTGCTATACTAAGAACCGCAGCTGCTGCTGGGATGGAAGCAGTTATTGTACCTTCTCAACATCAAGCGCCATTAAATGCAACGGTTTTTAAAACATCTGCTGGCACTGCTGGTCGAATTCCAGTAATTAGGGTACAAAATAGTACACAGGGCTTTAAAGACTTAAAATTAGCAGGCTTTAAAGTATACGCTTTAAGCAGTGATTCGAAAAAGGCAATTTGGGAATTGCAGGTAAATGAACCCACGGCTTTTGTTATTGGAAATGAAGGAAGAGGAATATCGAATAAACTAATGAAAATGATTGATTCTACTTTAATGTTGCCTATGGAAAACAATGTAGAATCTCTCAACGCATCAGTTACTGCTGCATTGATTTGTTATGAATGGAAGAAAAAAATTACTTATAAATAAGGTACTTTTTTCTTAATTGACCAAATTTTTTTACTTCATCTTTCCAATTATTTACCAATGAATCACTAGATAAAGCATCATAACCAACAAGCAGATTAATATATTCTATGAACTGTACATCAGACGAATTATTCAAAAAATGATTGGTGATAGCAACTCCAAATTCCACGGGTTTTGTTAATCTTGTCGGTGTTGAAATTTCAACACCCTTGATTAATTCATCCTCATATTTAGGATACACTGATTTTCCAGGAATTGATTTAGGAATAAAACTAAGAGTATCTATGACTACTGAAAACTGTTCTTCTAATCTTGAAATTTCTTTGAAATTAGGGATGTATTCTGGCGCTCCAATAGTTAAAAAAGGGTTATTTGTACCCCTACCTTCCGAAATAGTTGTCCCCTCTATGAAACATGTTCCCAAATATACTAATGCATGTTCATAGGTAGGAAGATTAGGTGAAGGGGGAACCCATTCAAGTCCCGTTTGGTACCAATTCATTGAGCGCTTCCATCCTTCCATTTCGATAATTTTCAAATTTATATTGTCCTTTAAATCATACCATCCCTCACCAATACCCATCATAGCTAATTCACCCAAAGTCATTCCATGCGCTACAGGTGTGTAATGTGATCCCACCATTGATTCAAATTCAGAATCTAAAACCCAACCAGAAATATAGTTTCCACCTACTGGATTTGGCCGATCTAAAATCCATACTTCAATATTATACACTGATGCAGCTTCAATAATATATCTCATGGTAGTATTGAAGGTATAAAAACGGGCACCTACATCCTGCATATCAAAAAGTAATAGATCAATTCCCTTCAACATTTGTGCAGTAGGTTTTTTAGTTGACCCATATAGAGAATAAACCGGAAGACCTGTTTCTTGATCAAAACCATCTTCTATGATCTCTCCATCCGAAAATTGTCCACGAAAACCATGCTCAGGAGAATATAGAGCTTTAACATTTAGCCGTAAGTTAATGAGAGTGTCAAGAACATGAACATTCCCAATTCTAGCGGTTGGATTCATAACCAACCCAATAGATCTATTTTTAAGTTTTTCTACATGCTTTTCTATTAAAATTTCTGCACCAGTTTTTACTACAGCTTGCCCCATAGTAGCTGAATTAGAGAATAGCATCAGCATTACAAAAAATGATATTTCTAAATAAAATTTTTTCATTGATACAAAAAAAGCCTTACATCTAACTTATGCAAGGCTATAAGCGTTAATATAGTTATTTAGATATTGTTAGCTACCACTTCAGATTCTGCAAAAAAATATGCTGCTTCTATCGTGCCATTTTCGACAGAATCGGATCCATGTATTATGTTTTCACCTAAACTATCGGCATAATCAGCTCTAATAGTACCTTTATCAGCCTCAGCAGGGTTTGTAGCACCTATTAATGATCTAAAATCTAAAACTGCGTTCTCTTTTTCTAAAATCATTGGAACACAGGCTCCGCTTGTCATAAATTCAACTAATTCTCCAAAAAATGGACGCTCTTTATGAACAGCATAAAAGCCACCAGCAGTTTCTGAAGTTAAATGTGTTAATTTCATAGCAAGAATTTTAAATCCTGCGTCCTGTATTCTTTTAGTTACCTCTCCAATTAATCCCTTACGCACACAATCTGGTTTCAAAATAGTTAATGTTCTTTCTATTGCCATTGTTTCTTTATATTAAAATTTTGTAACACTTGTATGAAGAGTTTCTCTTCAAAACAATATAAAAAGATACGGCTTGAGAATTTAAGTAGTGCAATCAATTTTGAAAGAAAGAAATACACAACAATTATTTACATGGTCTGTACAATTAGACGCCTCACCGACTGAATTGTGGCCATTCATATCAGATACAAATAAAATTTTTCGACTTTTAAAATTCCCTTCCGTAAAAAAAATTCAATTATCTAGGGCTGCACCTAAAGGTTTTATAGAAGTTACTCATTCTCGTCTAAATTCTTATTCTTTATGGGAACAAGAACCTTATTTTTGGGAAAAACCACATAGATTTGGAAACACACGAAATTACAAAGCTGGATTTATTAAACACTTAAAGTATCAGGTTGATTTAACAAAAAATAATCATGGCACGCTTGTAACAACAAGAATTTGGCTAGAACCTTCAAATAAATATTTGTTTGTTTTCTTAAATATTTTTCTCGACAAATATTTGAAGCATAAATATTTTAAAATTCTAAAAGATTTTGATAGATGTGCAATCCAACAAATTCTACCCTATGAAATAAATGACTTTAAAAATCTGGCCAAAGATGTAGAGTCAAAAATCCAAAATATTACCCAAAAATTAGAAGGTGAGACCAAGAGAAAACGGATTATTAATCGACTTATAGAGTTTCTCAAAAAAGCAGATGATGAGGATCTAGTTAGAATTCACCCTTACGAGTTAGCAGAGTATTGGGGTGAAAAAAAATATGCTGTACTTAACGTCTTTCTGCATGCTGCAAAACATAATGTTTTAGATTTTAGTTGGGACGTTTGTTGTCCAAACTGTAAATCTCCAAAAAATATGGTTCGTAAACTCAAAGAAATTAGGACATCTCATTTTTGTGATGATTGCGATTTAGATTTTGAATTAGATTTCAATACTAATACTCACTTAGTATTTACTCCACACCCATTAGTTAGAAAAATATCACAACGTCACTATTCCTTTGGTGACCCAAATTCTAATGCTCATAAACTTACCCAACGTTATCTGAAAATTGGTGAAAAAAAATATTTAGATCTTGAGCTTGAAGAAGGCACCTATCTTTTTAAAAGTAACGAGCATAATGGACATATAATCTTACATGCTAGAGAAGATGCAGAAGATACATTTACTTTCTATATCACTGATGAAAACTTTCAAGGACAAGAGGTTGAAATTTCAACTTCTCCCAATATTACGCTTGTTAATAATTCTTCAAAAAAACAAGTATGTTTTATTGAAAAGAAAGATTGGAAAAAAGAAGCAACCTACGCAAGTGAGATAGGATCTGCCTATGAATTCCGGACTCTTTTTTCCCGTGAAGTTATAAAAGAAGGTGTAAAAGTCAATGCTAGTGGTGTAACCATCCTATTTACCGATATAATGAATTCTACCGAATTATACCGAGATGAAGGTGATGAATTTGCTATCGGTAGAGTTATGAGTCATTTTAAAATTATACAACAAATCATTTCAGAGGAACGAGGAGGCATCGTTAAAACAATTGGGGACTCTGTAATGGCTGTTTTCCGAGAACCCGTGTCTGCATTAAAAGCTATTGAACGAATTCAACACATATTCACTGGTTCTACTGGTATAGGTGAATCTTTCAAATTAAAAGCAGGTATTCACTACGGAGATTGTACTATGGTAAACTTAAACGATAGAACTGATTATTTTGGAATGACTGTGAACATTGCCGCTAGATTGGTTGACATGGCAAAAGAAAAAGAGATTATAATTTCTGAATCTGTCTTTAGCCACCCAGATGTTCAACTCTATCTTAATAAGAAGAAAGAAGCTCTGTTTGTAAAAGAAGATCTAATAGAACTAAAAGGTTTTAAGGATAAAGAATTTAAAGTTAAACAAATCCAACTTGAACGCCCTTCTCTTAGGCTTGTTATATAATAGATCATAACTATTTGATAACTCAAAATCTTTATATTTTGAGTTTAAAGTTAATTATTGTGCCTAATAGATTAAGTAAGGAAAAAAGCCCCTATTTACTTCAACACCAAAACAATCCCATAGATTGGTATCCTTGGGGAGACGAAGCTTTTAATAAAGCCGCGAGTGAGGATAAACCAATTTTTTTATCTATAGGTTATGCTACATGCCATTGGTGTCATGTTATGGAAAAAGAAAGTTTTGAGGATCCAGAAATTGCTGACTTGATGAATCAAACATTTGTTAATATAAAAGTGGACAGAGAGGAGAGACCAGATATTGATGCCACTTATATGACGGTATGCCAACTTATTAATGGCCATGGCGGATGGCCTTTGTCTATCATCATGAATGCCAATAAAGAGCCATTTTTTGCAGGAACTTATATTCCTAAAGATGCTCGGTTTAATAGAATTGGCATGAAACAATTGATCCCTGGCATTAGAGGTATGTGGAACAATGAACCCAAACGAATAACTAAAGCAATAACCCAGATAAAGAAAGGATTTAAAAAATCTCAAGAATTTGAAATAGGATATTTCCCAGGAACTGAGGCTATAGATTATGCAGCTGAACAATTACTTAGTTCATATGATAATGTGCACGGAGGTTTCGGTGATGCACCAAAATTCCCTTCTCCTCATAATCTTATGTTTTTACTAAGACAGTACCATTATACCAAAGAGCAACGTTTTTTGGATGCCGTTAAACACACCTTGATTAACATGCGCCTGAGTGGTCTGTGGGATCATGTAGGTTTTGGATTCCACAGATATTCGACCGATTCCAAATGGCTTCTTCCTCATTTTGAGAAAATGTTATATGACCAAGCTCTACTTATGATGGCTTATACTGAAGCTTGGCAATTAACCAAATATCCACTTTTTAAACAAACTGTTGAAGAAATTGCTGAATATGTACAGCGTAACTTAATGCATCCGAATGGTGCTTTTTTTTCTGCTGAAGATGCTGATAGTGAAGGTATAGAAGGTAAATTTTATGTATGGGGGGCGGATGAACTTCGCGAATTACTATTAAAAGATTATGATTTTATTGATCAACATTTTTCAATTCATGATGAAGGAAATTTTAAGGATGAAGCAACCAGTGAAAAAAATGGACACAATATACTTCACCTTTCAAAACCACTTTCGCAAACTGAAGCCAAAACGTGGTCAAAAATTAGAAATCGACTATTTAGCGAAAGAAAAAAACGAACCCGACCAGCTCTAGATGATAAAATCCTTACCGATTGGAATGCACTGATGATTTCAGCATATGCTAAAGCTGGTGTTGTTTTTCAGAATGATGAATTTTTAAACATCGCCAATGTTGCGTATACGTTTATTTTAAAAAATCTGCTCTCAGAGACCATAATTTATCATAGATTTAAAGATAATGAGGCCGCTGTACAAGGATTCTCTGATGATTATTTACATTTAGTATGGGCTGGATTAGAATTATATAACGCTTCTTATAATTCAGAATATTTAGAAAAGTCTATTGAGGTTATGGATAAAGCGATAGAGAATTTCTGGGATCACGAAAATGGAGGATTCTTTTTATCAAATGATTTATCTGATCAACCACTTGGACTCCAGAAGCAGATATATGATGGTGCTATTCCCTCTTCAAACTCGATTGGGCTTTATTGTCTAATTAAATTAGGTAGAATAACTGGGAGTCAAAGGTATGAACTAAAAGCCAATAAAATAGGCGAGCTTTTTTCTACCGATTTGCTTCGATCTGGATCTAGCATTACCATGAGTATGATGGCACTTCAATTTTTATATCATAATTCTGGAGAAATCATTGTCATACTTGGAAAAAACGACGATAAGGACCTAAAATATTTTCTTCAGACTGAGTTTATCCCTAGCAAAATTATATGTTGGATGAATAGTGATACTAGGTTAAAGAAAATTTTATCCTTTAATAAATTCGAAAAGTCTGAAAATGAGAGGACTCAAATTTGTGTATGCAAAAATCAGAATTGTGAGTTACCTGTAAATACAATCGATGAATTAAAAAAAATGTTAACATAAAAAAAGCCAACTTTCGGTTGGCTTCTTTGTTCTCTCTTAATGAATAGTCAAAATGTTAATTGCTCATCATTGCTTTTATGATTAATTCCTGCAAACTTCTTAATTCTAATCCAGCAGGTATTACAACCATATCTTTAGCGATGCGAGAATTATTAATTTCTATAACCTCAAACAAAGTTGAAGTATTTTCGTTCTCTTCAACCTCAATTAGCAGAGGAAAATTCCTTGATTTCAATTCTTGTGTTATTTGATTCATTTGGGGTGAAAAAAAAGATGGCACATTATTCCAAGGCTTAGATAGAATTCCCCAATCAATATCTAATTCATTTGTTAACCATATTGACAGGGATGAACCATTATCTTCATTATTTTTAAATAGTAATTCGGTGGCTTTAAAGCCTTTAATCGTTCTAGTTTTATTTGTGTAGATATAATTAATATTTGTTTCTTCTGGCTGATTTTGATCACCTATCAACATGGTTATCATTGAAAACATGCTTTCTAATTCTTGTTTAGTAAACTGAAGAGCTTCTTTACCTCCAGACATTATTACAAAATCTTGGGTATCAGAGCGAATCAATAGGCCACTAGCTTTCATGGTGCCATTGTAAATATCTATTTCATCGGTACTCTTAAGGAGAATTCTTTGATCTGTTATGTACAAATTCATTTCATTGGCATTTAATTGAACTCCTTCATTACTGTATGAATAAAAATTCATGCGAATTTGCCCTTCAAATTGTGCGTTTGTAATTTGAGGAAGCATTAAGAATGAACCTATTATTAACCCAACAGATATCTTAAAAATTTTCATATTAGTTTTTTAATTTTTTAAAAATTCACAAACTCTAACGATTGCATATCCCTACTTGTTACAAATTATGAAGAAATAAAATCTTCAAAACCAACATTGACTTTTTGTATCCATCCACCAGCCACTACGTCATTCCCTTCATAACAAACTATTGCTTGACCAGGAGTAATAGCCTCTCTACCAGTAGGAAAATGAACTTCAATTTCATCATCTGTAATCTGTTTGATCGTACCATGAGCGCCATCATCGTTGTAACGGATTGCCCCAATAATATCCATCCCCCCTTCTCGTATACGATCATATTTTATAAGATTTAATTCTTTTGCTATTAGTGTGGAGCTCACTAAATCTTTTTTTTCACCAATTGTAATGACATTAGTGTAGGGATTAATGTGGGTTACATACACTGGTTTTCCCATTGGTAAATTCAATCCTCTTCGCTGCCCAATAGTATAAAAAGGGTAGCCTTCATGCTCTCCAACAATATTTCCTTCGCTATCAACGAATTTACCTCCCTTTAACTGCTCGATAATATCTGGTTTTTTATCACGTAGAAAACGTCGATAATCGTCATCGGGCACAAAACAAATCTCATAGGAATCGGGTTTATTCGCAACGTTTAATAAACCATGATCTTCAGCAATTTGTCTAATTTCTGGTTTGGAATAAGCTCCTAAAGGAAAAATTGTACGTGATAGATGTTCTTGAGCAACACCCCATAATGCATAAGATTGATCCTTTTGGGGATCAAGTCCACGAGAAATCAGAAATCTTCCTTTTTCCTCACGTACTCGAGCATAATGTCCCGTCGAGATATAATCGCAGCCCAAATTATCAGCTCTTTTTAATAATGCCGCCCATTTAATATGTGTATTACATAATACGCAAGGGTTTGGAGTTCTACCTTCTAAATAATCATCAACAAAACGATCGATTACCCAATTTCCAAATTCCTCACGAATATCTACGATGAAGTGTTTGAATCCCAAATTAACGGCAATATGGCGAGCATCATTCATACTCTCAACAGTACAGCATCCCGTTTCTTTGCCATTACTTCCACCGCTGCGATGATAATCCCAAGTTTTCATGGTAATCCCTATCACCTCATAACCTTCTTCATGGAGCATAACTGCTGCAACAGAGGAATCAACCCCTCCACTCATTGCAACTAAAACTCTACCTTTTTTACTCATGATCTTAATTTCTAAAAAAACAAAGATACGGTATTTTTAATTTCAGTTTGTATGAAGAGTATTAAAATTAAATTCCAATATTTAAGCGCCCTTTACTTATAGACTAATAAGTTTATATACATTTCTCTCCAAAAATTCTGATTTTATCTTGGATTATACATTGATCATTTTAAGCAATTAATTAAATGCGAGCACTTTTATTTATTCTAATTACATTTATGCTTTTCACAAAACCTTACGCACAACCAATACCAGTTGAATTAATTCAAAATGAAGACGGCTGGCAACTTTTTCGTGATGGAGAAGTCTTCAAAATTAAAGGAGCTGGTGGTGAAAATGGATGGGATTTATTAGTGAAATCTGGTGGTAATGCCACCAGAACATGGGGTGTTGGTGAAAACTTAATGGAGCAACTTGATAAAGCACATGAACTGGGTTTAACAGTCATTGTAGGTCATTGGTTAGGACATGAGCGCCATGGTTTTGATTATAACAATGATGATTTGGTAAAAGAACAGTATGAGCGGGTAAAGAGGGATGTATTAAAATACAAAGATCATCCCGCAGTATTAATGTGGGGGATTGGAAATGAGATGGAGGGATTTGGTGCAGGTGATAATCCCAAAATATGGCAACATGTCCAAGATATTGCATTAATGATTAAAAAGATTGACCCTCATCACCCTACTATGACTGTAACAGCAGAAATTGGAGGAGATAGAATCGAGTCAATTAATACCATTGCTTCAGCCATTGATATCCACGGCATAAACTCTTACGGCGGTTTACCCTCACTATTGGATAGATACAAATCACAAGGTGGTATAAAGCCGGTAATCGTCACTGAATTTGGTCCCCCAGGCACATGGGAGGTCGGTTCTAATTCTTTTGGTGCACCAATTGAATTAACAAGTACACAAAAAGCAGAAGTTTATAAAAAAGCATACACAAGTGGTTGTTTAGATCAATCGGATTTATGTTTAGGTGGATTTGCTTTTATTTGGGGATACAAGATGGAAGCTACTGCAACTTGGTTTGGTATGTTCTTACCAACTGGCGAAAAATTAGCAGCTGTTGATGCAATGACTGAAATATGGTCAGGAAAACAACCTAAAAATCTTTCACCAAAAATTGATCACTTTGAGTTAGAAGGGCCTGAGGTTGTATTTCAAGGCGATGAAATGATAATTAATTTAAAAGTGAGTGACCCAAATAATGACCCATTAACTATTGAGTGGAAAGTACTTGCAGAGGCATCGGAATATTTTACGGGTGGAGATGCGCAGAATATTCCTATAGAATTAGATGGTATAATAATGAACTCATCAATCGAAGGTTCAACCTTGATTGCACCTGAACCAGGAATGTATCGGGTCTATGTAACCGTAAAAGATGGGAAAGGTAGTGCTGCTGTGGCTAATGCACCTTTCAAAGTAAAGGAAGATAAAAACAGAACTACAAACAGAACACAATCAAAAATAAAACTACCTCTAAAAGTATATGCTGATGGTGCTCCCCAACCATGGACACCCTCTGGTTGGATGGGTAACTCAGAAAAATTAGAAATGAATTGGGAATTTGGAGAGATAACACACACTGGAGAGACTTCCATTAAAGTGAACTACAAAGCCTTTGATAATTGGGTTGGTGTAACTTGGCAAAATCCAATTAATGATTGGGGAGATTTACCTGGTGGTTATAATCTAACTGGGGCAAAAAAACTTACTTTTTGGGCTAAAGGAGAAAAAGGTGGTGAAAAAATCTCTTTTGGAGTTGGTATTTTAAAGAGTGATCGCAAATATTTTGATACAGCTTTTGCTGAACTAAAGGATGTTACACTCACCAATAATTGGAAACAATATTCAATCGATCTTAGAGGTAAAGATTTGAGTGTTATTAAAACCCCTTTCTATTGGACGTTTGGAAGTGCTGGATTTCCAATTACTTTCTATTTAGACGATATTCAATTCGAATAAGCCTAATTATATATCAATCATTACTTATTAAAAGTATATTATAGGATTAACATTAATATAATTTATAGTATCATTAGTTATATATATATTATTTTATTTGGTAACCATAAGCCTGAAGTAGTATTTTTGTAGGAGTTGCTTCAAACAAAAATTACTAATTCCATCCTTTTGTAGTTCAATCTGAACAATCCCATCTATCTCAGGAATGTTTTTTAATTCTTATCAAACTTATAACGCTGCTTAATACAACTATTAGATTGTAACCCCAGATACTTATCAGGTCATGTACAAATATGGTTTCCAAGGCTCTTGTACATTCCCATTATAATCTCGAAAGAAAGTTATTGGAATTGGTCGATAAGGTTGTTTAAAAATTGGCATCCCTGCTTCTTGTGGTGTTCTACTCCCTTTTTTTACATTACATTTTTCGCAAGCGGTAGTTAGATTTTCCCAAACATCTTTACCCCCTCTACTTTTTGGTAATACATGATCAATAGTTAGATCATTTTTACTACCACAATACATACAAGTAAAATTATCTCTTCTCATAATATTTCGTCTCGACAGTACTACTTTATTGTATGGAACTCTAATATAACTCCTTAAACGAATCACGGAAGGAAATTGAAAAGATTCTCGTATAGTTCGTAGTTCTTTTTTGGGGTCATCGTGCAATAATTCTGCTTTTTCCAAAAAAATTAACTTCATCGATCGTTGCACCGAGCAAATACTTAGTGGCTGATAATCTTGATTTAATACAAGTACATTTGCGTTCATTAGGTATTAACCTGTTTAGGATTAGGATTGGGGGTATGTATTGCTAAATTTTTGAAGAGAACGCAGGATTATAGAGTACTGGTTATAAATTTAATAACCTTCCTTAAAATGGCTTATTTAGACGACAATTTCAAGAACGACAGAAGCATAAAAATACTCAAGTTTATTATTCGATATCATGTATTACTTGCACCAATAGAATCAAACTAATACGCTTTAGTTTGTTTTCGATTTTGTCATAGCATTTTCATGCTATACACATGGTATAAATTATAGTTTTTATTTTTTGAGAACATTAACTATCAACATCATTATGCGTTTTTTATACCTCGTAATTCTCTTACTACCGTTAAATTTATCTGCTAGAAATATAGACCCAATTAATGCAGTAATTGGGGACGAAAGTTTCAATTATACATTTGATCGATTGCCAAATGTTTACGACTCAGAGACGCTTAGAATTATAACACATTTGAAATATGTACTTCAAAATCTTGAAAAAACTGACATATCAAATTTAACAGAACAACAAAAATACAACCGTGCCATCTTGTTATCACATCTTGCTAAGTATATTGAGATTGGAAACTTTCCAAAAAATGAATTCTCGAATATTTCAAATCGGCCAAATTTTATCGATAGCAATGGGAATATTTGCGCTGTAGGTTTTTTAATAGCAGAAACCATTGGTAGAGAAACTGCAGAACACCTTAATGCTCAATATCAATTTGAATACATCATGAATATGGATTCTCACATTCTGGATCAATGGCTTCATGAATATGGGTTATCAAGATTAGAAGCTGCTATGATTCAACCTGCCTATGGTCCTGTATTAACTCCGAGTACAAAAAATATCTCTTCAACAGAAGTTGGTTGGGATTATGGGTTATTGTCGGCTGGATTATTTTCTTCACAGGCTATTTTAACATATACCGCTCACTCAAACAAAAGAGAGCATTCATTAAAAAAGCGATATTGGTTAAGTATAGCGGCTACTACTGTAAGTGCTGTATCGTTGTATACAGGCATAGAAGGTTTTAAAAATAGTGAACAGAATTATAGGAAAGAATCGAACCCTGAGGTTACCATCATACCATACACGGTATACAATGAAAAATACCCCAGAAAAAAAATTATCTCACTGATTAATGTGGGTGCTGGATTGTTTTCTTTAGTCTATAATGGCTTACAAGCCTTCAATTATAAAGCGGACATGGAACCCCCACGCATACGTATTTATTCTTCATTGCAATACATCCCAAATGAGTTAGATCCTATTCCAAGTTTAAGTCTTAGTTATTCCTTTTAAATTAGAAAATATTAGTTTTGGATTAAGCTCGATTAGTGCTAGTATTGTGCCGATAAAATATGGCATGAAATTAAATTTAGAACTACAATCATCTTACGAAGCATTAGAACTACTTGAAGGTCTACTGAAAGAACTCCAAATAGCTCTAGATTTTGATGACGACTTTTATGCTCGTTTAATGCTTAGTGTATCTGAGGCATCAACTAATGCAATTGTTCATGGCAATAAGCTCAACCCTTCAAAAAAAGTAACAATTCATGCTGAAGCCAATACACAAACTCTTTCGTTTACGATCAAAGATGAAGGAGATGGTTTCAACCCTGATAATATTCCAAACCCATTAGAAGAAGAACATTTGCTTATTCCATCTGGTCGTGGCGTTTTTTTGATTAAGGAATACGCAGACGAACTTGAATATCAAGATGAGGGAAGGACGATAGTCATAAAATTCAATCTATAAAAATAATTTGGGCTTTTGTGTTGGGATTATTAATAAAAAAGCCGATTCACTATAGTAAATCGGCTTAAGCTTAAACTTTCAATAAAAGCATTAGTTCAATTGAGCATCCAATTGTTTACTTAAATGAGTTTTAGGAACAGCTCCAACAATTTGGTCTACCACTTGACCATCTTTGAAGATTAATAAAGCTGGGATTGAACGAATTCCGTATTTAACAGACACTTCTGGATTTAAATCCACATTTACTTTCCCAATCTTAGCTTTTCCTTCGTATTCTCCAGCCATTTCTTCAACTACTGGTCCGATCATACGACATGGACCACACCACTCTGCCCAAAAATCTACAAGAACTGGTTGATCGGATTGTAAAACTTCTGCCTCGAAGTTGCCATCAGTAAATTCTACTGCTTTAGACATTCTAGATACCTATTTTTTTTGATTGTAATTTTCTAAAAACTAAACAAAAATCGGAAGAAATATCACTATGATCATATTGTTATTCATTATCAGTAACATTGCTTGTAATTATTAATCATTCATTGCCTCATGCATTGATAATTAATTTTTCCTGAGATAAGGTTTTTATCCCGTTAAATATAATTCAACCGAGTTTTCTCCTAACACATCACGAAGACCTTTGAGTAGCTCATCGGATGGCTCCACTACAAAATTTCGAAGATTCATTTTAATTGGACCATTAGCATCGTTACTGAGCACATGTAACTTTACCATGGTTGTACCTTTATTTAGTTCAAACAAGGTTTCCATCTGTGTGAGATCATTTGATGAGAGTTCAGCAGTTTTGATGTTCAATTTCAATCGAAGCTTATCTTGGAATTTTTCTCTCAAATTTTCAATCCGCTCCATATTAGTCACTATCATGCTATTTCCTCGATCACGTTTTGAAAATCGTCCTGTGATATATACTACATTGTCTACTTCTATAAGTGGAGCAAATTTATCAAACTCGCGACTGAATACCGCTACCTCTAGCGATGAGTACAAATCCTCCACCATCAAAAAGGCGATTGGGCGTCCTTTTTTGTCAACCGCTTGCCGCTTTGAAGTTATAATAGCTATAAATCGCAACTCAGAATCGTGCTGTAATTGTCCAAGGCTTTCTTCTTTTAAGTTTTGTTTTCCAAAAAGGCGAATATCTTCTTTATATCTGTTCAGAGGGTGTCCACTCAAATAAAAACCAATCAATTCTCTCTCTTTATTTAGTCGTTCTATACTACTCCATTTTGGATATGGTTTAAGTTTTGGTTCTTGAAGTACCGAACTTCCTCCTGTTCCGCCGAAAAGGTTTCCTTGATTTAACCTTGCTTCTTCTTGCTTGCGATGCGCAAAAGCTAGAATATCTTCCATTCCCATTAAAAGTTCTGCTCGGTTATCATTCAGTGTATCAAAAGCGCCGGATTGTATTAGACTTTCTAATGTTTTTTTGTTGCATACTCGAGCATCTATTCGAGAAGCGAAATCAAATACACTTTGGAACAGACCATGTTCTTCGCGTTCCTCTACAATGTGGGCAATGGCACTTGAACCTACACCTTTAATAGCGCTCATTCCGTATTGTACATGCCCGTTTTTTGATACAAATTTACCACGTGCTGTATTGATATTTGGAGGATCAACTGGGATGCCCATTTTTTGGGACTCTTCGATAAAAGCAGCTACTTTTTTGATGTCATTCATATTATGGCTCATCACTGCGGCCATGTATTCAGCCGGATAATTAGCTTTGAAATACATGGTTTGATAGGCGACTACTGAATAGGCTGCGGAATGAGATTTGTTAAAACCATAACTCGCAAACATCTCCATTTTTTCGAAAATTGCTTTAGCAGTGTTTTCATCAACGCCGTTATTTTTTGCACCTTCTACGAATTTCGGCTTTTCCTTTTCCATTACTTCGCGCTTTTTCTTCCCCATTGCACGACGAAGCAAATCGGCACCCCCTAATGAATAACCTGCTAATTTTTGGGCTACGTTCATGATCTGCTCTTGATAGATCATGATTCCATAGGTTGGTTCAAGAATTTCTTTAATTAATTCATGGTCAAATTCTACTTGTTCCTCCCCATGCTTTCTGCGGATATAATCTGGAATAAATTGCATAGGCCCTGGTCGATAGAGGGCATTCATTGCAATCAAATCGTTGATGTTTGAGGGTTTCAAATCTTTTAGATATTTACGCATCCCCTCACTTTCGAACTGAAAAGTGCCTAAGGTTCCTCCTTTTTGATATAATTGATACGTTTTTTCATCATCAAGAGGAATATCATCGAGATTATATTCTTTACCAAAATTCTCTTTTACATATCCAATTGCTGTTTTAAGAATAGATAATGTTTTTAAGCCTAGAAAATCCATCTTCAGCATTCCTGCATTTTCTATCACACTTCCATCAAACTGCGTAACGGTTAGGTCAGCGTCTTTTGCAGTTGCCACTGGGATGTATTCGGTGAGATTATCAGGTGCGATAATAATCCCTGCGGCGTGAATTCCTGTATTTCGGACTGAACCTTCCAACACATGCGCCATTCGCAATGTCTCCGATTCCAATCCTTCTCCTGCTTTAAGGTCTCTTAGTTCTTTTACCTCCGAAAAGGCATCATCAAGGGATGTACCCGGTCGCTCAGGTACTAATTTTGCAATTCGATCGGCATCAGCTAACGGTAGATCGAGCACTCGGGCCACATCACGTACCGAAGATCGAGCTGCCATCGACCCAAATGTAATGATGTGAGCTACCTGATCTTTTCCATATTTCTCCACCACATAATCGATGACACGAGCGCGGCCATCATCATCAAAATCGATGTCGATATCGGGCATGGAGATACGCTCAGGATTTAGGAATCGCTCAAAAAGTAAGTCGTATTTAAGGGGATCGATGTTGGTGATTCCAGTACAATACGCCACGACCGAACCTGCAGCAGAACCTCGTCCAGGCCCCACATATACGCCCATTTCCCGAGCTGCAGCAATAAAATCTTGCACAATCAAAAAATAGCCTGGAAAACCCATGTCTTTTATAATGCCCAGCTCCAACTCAATACGATCTTCAATTTCTTGTGTTAATTCTGGATAACGTGGCTTGGCGCCCTCAAGGGTTAAATGGCGTAAGTAATCGTCTTCTGTTTCAAACTGTGCCGGGATTTCAAATTTTGGCAGTATTACATCACGATCAAGTTTTATCTCTTCAATTTTATCGACTATTTCCTGCGTATTGGCAATGGCTTCTGGCATTTCTGGAAATAATTCAATCATTGCTTCCGTGTCTTTAAACCAAAATTCTTGATTTGGAAATCCATAACGGAATTCTCGCCCACGCCCAATGGGAGTACTTTTTAGCGCTCCATCATCAATACAAATGAGTGCATCGTGGGCTTCGGCATCTTCTTTTTCGAGATAGAAGGTGTTGTTAGTGGCAACTAGCTGTACATTGTGAGTAATAGAAAACTGCTTAAAAATTTCGTTCACTCGCTGTTCTTCATCCAATCCATGATTAATCACTTCGAGGTAGAAATCATCTCCAAAGAGATCCATCCACCATTTCAGTTCTTCCTCTGCGTACTCTTCGCCTTTATTTAGAATTAGATCACCCAGCAATCCATGCGTACCGCCGCTTAAACAAATAAGTCCTTCTGCGTGATTTTTTATCACCTCCTTATCGATGCGAGGAAATTTATAGTAATAACCCTCAGTAAATCCGATGGAACATATTTTAGCCAAATTTTTATATCCCTCCGTATTTTTGGCTAAGAGCACGATTTGAAAGCGCCGATCTCTATGTTCTCGGGTAAATTTCTTGGCATGACGGTTGTCCACCACGTACAATTCGCATCCGATAATGGGTTTAATTCCTGCTGCATTTGCGGCAGAAGTGAATGCAAAAGCACCATACATATTTCCAAGATCGGTTAATGCCACCGCGGGCATTCCTTGTTCTTTTGCTTTTTGTACTAATTCTTTTACCCCTGCTGTTGCCTTGAGGACCGAAAATTTGGAATGATTATGCAGATGGGTAAATGCAATATCTTTCGAAAGTTGTAACGCAGGAGTTTCTTCTGATGGGCTCTTTCCATCTGTTTTTACTAATTCATCGTCTTTTTTTTTCAACCGAGAAGGAGATACCAAATCGATATAATGTTCCTGAACGATGTAGCTTTGAGATGACTCGTACAATCGGGCATCGAGAGGAAAATTAACTTTGATAATACCCATCCGCACCAACTCTAGAAATGCCCGAGTGGTTGCTTCTACGTCGGCGGCGGCATCGTGGGCATCTTCAAATCCTCTGTTGAATAATTTCCAATGTAATTCTCCCAAAGAAGGCCATTTAAATCCACCACGACCATTGGGAATTCCTACATATTCGGTGGATTCGTCTTTAGTATCAATTTTGGGTTTATCCATGATCGCCGAGGGCATCTTCTTGCGAAGGAACTCGGCTCCCATTACCGATTCGTCAAAACTTACATTATGGCCGATTAGAAAGTACGCTTTATCCATGTCTTTGCGGAATTCGCTTAACACAAATGCGAGATCAAGCCCTTCATCGTTGGCTTTCTTTGTAGAAATACCGTGTATCTTTTCGGAATTGAATGGGATGGTAAATCCCTCTGGTTTTACAATGTAATTTCCGCTGCTAATGAGCTTCCCAGTATAATCATGAAGTTGCCAAGCAAGTTGTACTAGGCGTGGCCAATTATCTACATCGGTGATTGGTGCTGAAAAATCTCGTGGTAAACCAGTGGTTTCGGTATCAAAAATGAGGTACATAAAGGAATGGAACTACATACGTGATCGACTTCTATTACTGGTAAGAATATAGGGTTCAGCAACATCGATTTCAGAGGAAGTTTTCCACAGTTTCAGAGAATATTTTTACCAACTAGGAAAATCATATTAAAACCTTGGCATTTTTCAATGAAAATTTTTCATTATTAAGCGTCATATTTTATCTCTTTGCAGGACATCACACTACGGAAAAACCTGTTTGTTTCCTCATACAAAAGCTGAAATTTTGTCTTGGATACACATATATTATACATATATTGTTGCAGGAGAAATTATGAGCAACTGGACATCTCATCAGGTTCCGCCAGAACGCGATGATAACGATTTACTTAGCCTTTCAAGGAAGATAGAAACTGGGTTTCCATCCCCTGCAAGCGATCATTTAGAGAAGGCATTAAGCCTAGAAGAGCTGATCGTTCGTCGACCCACTTCTACCTTTTATGTACGTGTTGAAGGGCATGCGATGAATGCATCAGGCATCTATGAAGGCGATATTCTAGTTGTTGATCGATCATTGAGTCCAAAAAATGACTCTATTCTTGTTGTAACCTACGAAGACGAAGTGATTATTCGGCGGCTGGTTACACATGGCAATAGTAGCTTCTTGGTAACTGGCGATTCCACTTTACCTCCTATCCGGATTGATACCTTTACCGAATGGATGATTTGGGGCGTAGTTACGCATTTGATTCATCGATTTTCGTAAACAAGGAATGATTTTTAATTGAGGCTATGAATAGTAACACCCCATCCACCCTCGCCTATGCTATGGTTGACTGCAATAATTTTTATGCTTCTTGCGAACGCGTTTTTGATCCATCCCTACTAGGAAAACCCATCGTTATCTTATCAAATAATGATGGGTGTGTGATCGCAAGATCGGAAGAAGCCAAAGCCATTGGTATTGAAATGGGAGCTCCTGAGTTTAAATATCGAGCGCTATTTAAAAAGAATGGGGTGATTGTTCGATCTTCGAATTATGCACTTTATGGAGATATGAGCCATCGTGTGATGGAAACATTACGCAAACTAACACATAACATAGAAGTGTATAGTATCGATGAAGCATTTGTAGAAGTATCTACAACTATGTTTCCCAGTTTAACTGACTATGGAAAAATAATCCGAGAAACGGTTCAAAAATGGACTGGAATACCTGTTTCCGTTGGAATTGCTTCTACCAAAACATTAGCGAAAGTGGCGAACCATATCGCAAAAAAAAATCCCGAATATAAAGGGGTATTTGATTTTAGTGCATCATCAAATAAAGATGAATTATTAGAAACATTCCCCGTTCGTAAAATTTGGGGTATTGGAAATGGACTTACAATTCGTCTGCACCGCTATGGCATTCAAAATGCTCTTCAACTAAAGCATACCATTACAAATAAAAAGTGGGTGCGCAAACAAATGGCAGTTACTGGACTTCGAACTGTTCTAGAACTGAATGAATGCCCGTGTTCTGGCTTAGGTGTTGGAAGAGATTCACGAAAAGGAATCCTATCTTCAAGGATGTTTGGTAAACCTTTGTATGACTTAGAAGAAATATCAGAGGCTCTTTCCACATTTACTACCCGTGCAGCAGAGAAATTGCGCGCGCAACATTCGATAACTTCTTGTATACAGATACAACTAATTGGCGATAAATACGAGGATATTAAGGGGAAATATAAATTTGGGGCTTATTTCTCCATTCCAGTTCCCACAGCACATACCCCTACGCTAATTACTATTGCAAAGAAATTAGCAGAACAGGTATTTGAGCCAGGCAGAAAATACAAAAAAGCAGCAGTGATGCTGACCGGAATTGTACCGCAATCTGAGGTACAAATGAATCTATTTGACCCAGAAATGTACACTCAAAAACAGTTTAGGCTGATGGAAAGCATGGATAAAATCAATTCTAAATATGGTAGAAATCATATGGCTTTTGCGGCTACAGGTTTACATAAAAAAGGAACCAATAAAAATAAATGGCTGATGAACCAAAACTATCTAAGTAAAAAATACACTACCAAATGGGATGAGTTGATGGTAGTTTCTGCGAAATGAGTATCTTTAACATAAAAAATGTCTTTACTCCTTATCGCTAAAAATCGGGACATGAATCTTTGGAAGGAAGCACTCCTTGATGTAGACCCACATTTAGATGTAGAAATTTGGCCTAAGGTTGAAAATAAAGAGCGAGTAACCTTTGCGGTGAGTTGGAATCATCCTGAAAAAGTACTTCCAAATTATGCAAATCTAGCGGTTATAAGTAGTCTAGGCGCCGGGGTTGATCATATTATTAAAGATTCTACTTTAGTTGATTCTGTTAAGATTTGCCGAGTAATGATTCCATCTTTGAAAGAACAAATGGCAGAGTATGTGCTAAACGCCATTCACAATTACCGCTTTAATACGGCAACATATGTAGATCAAAAGCGAGAGGGATTTTGGAGCGCACATAATGCAATTTCAAAGTCGGATTGTGCTATTGGGGTGATGGGATTAGGGGAAATGGGGGAGACGGTGTGTGAACTTCTTATTTCAACCGGTTACGAGGTTCACGGTTGGTCAAAATCAAAAAAAGAGATACAAGGAGTACATACTTATTCCCTTGGGGAGTTGGATATTTTTCTATCGAAAACTAACATCTTGGTTTGTTTGCTTCCTTTAACCAAAGAAACGGAAGGAATCCTTGATTTAGAACTTTTAAAAAAATTAAAGAAACCTGCTTATTTAGTCAATGCAGCAAGAGGTTCTCATCTGATTGAAGAAGATTTGATTTATGCCTTAGATACTGGAGTGGTAGAAGGAGCAACGCTTGATGTATTTGAAAAAGAACCTTTGCCAGCGAATCATTTGTTTTGGAATCGACCGAAAATTATGATTACTCCTCATAGTGCCTCTATCACTGATCCAGCAGAAGCGGCTAAAGTGATTGTTGAAAATTATAAGAGATCGCTTTCTGGGATGGAGTTATTATTTGAAGTGGATCGGGAAAAGGGATATTAATCCAATAATACCCACTGCTCTATTATGCATACCAATTTTGATACTAAACCGTTCATAATCTGTTCGATAAAACCAACATACACTTTATCTAGGTGTATAGGAATACTTTATTAATAAAAAAAACTACATTTACAAACGCAGAATTCTTTAAGGTGGATAAATAAATACTTATGCAAAACCTTGTATCACATTAAACTTCTAAAAAGTATGAATCCATTATCACGAACATTTGGCGCTATACTGCTACTGCTGATAGGTATTCAACTCCCGCTCAAAGCACAAAACTTTAACCTGCTTTCCAACGGCGTAACTGTAGAATGTGCAGCAGCAGCTGTGGGCGATACGGGAACCATAAATGGGGTTGAATACACCAAACGCACCGCAGGGCAAATAACCGAGGCAAATGCAGCCACCACCTGTACCAGTGGCATAACGGATATGTATCAAATGTTCTACCAAGCCAGTACCTTCAATGGGGATATCTCGAAGTGGGATGTCAGCAGCGTAACGACTATGAGTGGGATGTTCTCTGGCGCGGAGGCCTTCAATAGCGATATCTCGGAGTGGAATGTCAGCAGCGTAACAAATATGAGTGAGATGTTCTCTTGGACGAATGCCTTCAATGGGGATATCTCGAAGTGGGATGTCAGCAGCGTAACAAATATGAGTGAGATGTTCTATTTCGCGCGTGCCTTCAATGGGGATATCTCGGAGTGGGATGTCAGCAGCGTAACAAATATGAGTGAGATGTTCTCTTGGACGAATGCCTTCAATGGGGATATCTCGGAGTGGGATGTCAGCAGTGTGTGGCATATGAGTTATATGTTCTCTGGCGCGGACGCCTTCAATGGGGATATCTCTTCGTGGGATGTCAGTAGTGTAACGAATATGAATTATATGTTCTATCAAGCCAGTACCTTTAACCAAGATTTGAGTAGCTGGTGCGTAACCAACATAACAAGCGCGCCTACTAATTTCGGAAATGCAGGCACCGATCCGGTATGGGGTACTTGCCCAACAACGAGCAATCAATTGGATGAAAAACCCTTAGTATTTGGTTTAGATCAAAACTATCCCAATCCCTTTAACCCCAGTACAACCATTAATTACTCTATCGAAGAAGCGGGTGCTGTAACCATAAATGTGTATAACGCGATGGGGCAGAAAGTAGCTACTTTGGTGAATGAGATGAAAACTGTGGGGAACTACACCGCGCGCTGGAATGCTGCAGGCCATGCCTCAGGCATGTATTACTACCGATTACAGTCTAATGGTCAAATGATTACAAAAAAAATGACCTTGGTTAAGTAACCATTAAATCTTTTCGATTGTTTAAAGCTATGAGGGCACGCCCTTCATGGCTTTTTTTGTTGGTATTTCTAGCCGCTAGCATCATATAGAACCCGGCCTGCCGGGTTGGCCGGCCTGCCGGAGGCAAAACCAGTAAAAAAGAGAATGTTGGTTTCGACAAGCTCTACCAACGAATTGATATGTTGCCCAAGTCTGTAGGGAGTGATTCGTTGATCATGGGATAGCCATAAACCAAAGCCAAATGTATTTCTAGGCATCACTATAGAGTTGAAGGCTCCTCTCCCGATGAATCGGGATCGGAATCGGAGTGCCTCCATCACGGATCCAATGGAAGCGGCTAAAGTGATTGTTGAAAATTATAAGAGATCGCTTTCTGGGATGGAGTTATTATTTGAAGTGGATCGGGAAAAGGGGTATTAAGAAAAAAGACGTGTAGATTGATATCCCAACCACACGCAAAGTAGTCCTATTAGTACCTGTCCACCCATATTTAGAAGTGCCGCGAGGAAAGCCCCTTCTTTTCCAAGTAACAATGAATCGTTGATAAAGGTAGAAAATGTTGTAAATCCACCTAATACTCCAACAAACACAAATAGTCTCAATTCTACATTCATCCACGATTTGAGTTCAAAAAGTGCCGCTAGCAATCCAATCAGAAAACACCCTAAAATATTAACAATAAAAATTCCTATTGGAAATTGCTCTGGCTTCACAGCGAGTTGTACCGCTGTTGAAAGCAGATAGCGGGCAATAGCTCCAATAAACCCTCCACTTCCAATAGCTAGGATATTCCAGAAAGTGAAATGCATTATGGGAATATCCTGTAAATATCTTTTCGATTAGCAATTCTAGCAAAAAGAACCGTTTCACCATCAAAAAAAACACCGATTCTTAGCTGGCCTACCCTTATTCTATAGGCATCTTCAAAACCAACTAGCTTTTTTAGAGATGGTATTTTTTTGAATGAATCGATCTTGCTTACTTGTTCAATAATTTCAGAAATGGCTTGTCTCTGTTTTGGAGTTTTTATCTTCTCCAAATCTTTAAGAAATCTTCTTGCAAACTCAATTCTCATCGATTTTGAGTTTCTTTAAGACATCTTCTTCCGAAACTCTATCTTCCCGATCAACTTCTGCCATCATTAAAGAAAGCGCTATATCTTCTTTGTCCTCATTAGATAGAATTTTTACATCAATGCCCAATTTTTCAAGCAATTGGGTTATGAATAGAAATTCATTTTTATCTTTTGGATTAACAACTATTGTACTCATAATGTTATTTACACTTTTACTGAATGAACCCACCCATAACGATCTTCAATTTTACCATATTGAATGCCTGTAATCTCATCAAATAAACGTTGGGCAAATTGACCGATGGTTCCATCTCCAATGTTAATTTGTTTGCCGTTATGCTCAATCAATCCAACAGGAGAAATAACTGCGGCAGTACCAGAACCGAACACTTCTTTCAAATGGCCATTAGTAGAGGCTTCGAATACTTCCGAAATCGATATTTTGCGTTCTTCAACTTTAATCCCCCATTCTTTGGCTAGTGTTGTTACAGAATCTCTTGTAATTCCTGGAAGTACAGAACCACTTAATTCTGGAGTGATAAGAGTATCCCCAATTAAGAAATGAATATTCATCGTGCCGACTTCTTCAATGTATTCATTATGAATAGCATCTAACCAAAGAACTTGGGTAAATCCATTTTGATGAGCTTCTCGAGCTGGCAAAAAACTAGCCGCATAGTTTCCACTTGTTTTTGCTTCACCGGTACCACCTTTAACGGCTCTAACATAGGTGTTGGGTGTAACCAAAGATACAGGGTTAAATCCTTCAGCGTAATATGCACCTACTGGGCTGGTTATTATGTAGTAACTATATCGATCGGAAATTCGAGCAGCTAAATAGTTTTCGCTAGCAAATATAAAAGGTCTAATATACATTGCAGTACCCTCTGCCTGTGGTACCCACTTTTTGTCTAATTTTATTAGAGCTTCTAATGCGGAAATAAAAATTTCATACTCTGTTTCTGGCACACACATTCTTCTACAAGATCGGTTAAAGCGTGCATGATGTTCTTTTGGCCGAAAAATATTTATGGTTTTTTCATCCTTGTAAAATGCTTTCATCCCTTCAAAAACTGCTTGTCCATAATGAAATACATTCATAGCGGGAGCTATTGGGATCGTTCCATAAGGTTTTACAGATGGTTGCCCCCATGATCCATCCTCAAAGACCATTTCAAACATATGATCCCCAAACATTCGACCAAATTGGAGGTTAGAGAAGTCTACTTCATGTACCCTAGTTGACGTTGCTGGTTCAATATTTAATGCTGATTTAGTAGTTAATTCACTCATTATTTTAATCTCTTAAAAAGAATTTTCGAAGTCTTCAAATATACAGTTTTGCCAAGCAATTCATCAACCTGTACTCTGCATAGCAGCGGCAATTCCATTAATATTTAAAAATATTAGCTCCATTATTTCATGTTGTTGTTTAATTGGTGCGGTAGCATCCCAACGTTGTAATAACTCAGCTTCAATTATATTCAATGGAAATGTAAATGGGTTTCTAAATTTAATAGAATTTTGAATAACTGGATTATGCCCGAGTATTTCGTCCAAACCGGTTATAGTTGTAATATGTGTACACGCTTTCCCAAAATCTTCACTAATGATTTTATGGAATTTCATGTCTTCATCGCTATTATAGATCACAGATGTGGCTAAATGTGTACGAGCTAATTCACGCTGTGAGTTGTTCATAACCGTATAGAAAAAACGCCATTCTTTTTGCCATTTTTGGAAAATATCCAATGCATCTGGATATTTTTCTTTGATCTTTTCCAATCCATTACCAATTCCATACCATCCGGGCACATTATATCGAAGTTGAGTCCATGAAAATACCCACGGGATGGCTCGTAGTCCGTCGAAAGATAATTTCCCACCAGCACCACGCATAACCGGCCGTGATGCTATGGGTAACTTCCCAATATGTTCAACAGGTGTATGTGAAACAAACCAAGCCCAAAATTCATTGTCATCAATTAAATTTCGGTAATTATTCATGGTTTCTTTAGCCAAATCCTGCATCATATCCCATTCATAATCAGAATCACTGAGATATCCTGGTTTATCTTTTTGCGACATTACAACGTGAGCCATCGCATTCACTAACTGTTCTAAGTGCCTATGTGCAATTTTCTCTAAAGAATATCTGAATGAAATTACTTCGCCTTGTTCAGTAAATCGAATCTTTCCATTATTAGCAACGGGAGGCATAGCCGTTATTGCTTTGTTTGATTGTCCACCTCCTCGGCCAACAGTTCCACCCGTACCATGAAACAACCGGAAGTCCACGCCATATTCTCGACAAACCATACCCAAATCATATTGAGCTTTATTTAATGCCCAGTTCGCCATCCAGTAGCCACCATCTTTATTACTATCGGAATAACCCAGCATTATTTCTTGGAAATTATCTCTTGCTGCGATCTGCTTGCTAAAAATTGGATGTTCAAATATCACAGCCATATGATTAGAAGATTCTTCTAAATCTTCGATGGTTTCAAAGAGTGGAACTACGTCGAGTTTTGATTCTGTGACAACATCGTCGGTAAAGGTCCATAATCCCAATTCTTTTGCAAGAATCAACACTTCAAGCATATCACTTACTCCATGAGCCATACTGATGATGTAGCTTCCAAAACTATTAGGATCTAGTGCGATCATATCGCGAATCTCTTCAAAAACACTCATTACTCGTTCTGCAACTTCAGATCGTTCTGACTTAATGGGGCTAAGTGGCCGCGGATTTCGAAGCTCTTTTTCTAGAACTTCTATTTTTTCTTCTTCTGAAAGTTGTTCATAATTCTCTGTTACATTCCCTTTAGAAAGTAACTCAGAAACTGTTTCTTCATGGAGTCGACTATGCTGGCGCACATCAAGAGCTGTGAGATGAAAACCGAAAGTTTTTGCACAATAGATCAAATCTTGAAGTCGACCTTGCATACTTAGTCCGACTAAATCGTTTTGTATTAAACTATGTTTAATAAGTTCTAGATCAGCTATAAAATGTGCTGCTGTATAGTTTTGTGCTTTTTTTAAAATTTCTTCTTTATCAGACCCCAACACTTCTTGCTGTTCCTTAATGTGTTGCATCATATGAGTAATTTTTCGACGATAGGGCTCACGCTGATACCGTCGTTCATACAATTCTGTGAGGGGATTTATATTCTCTTCTTCTTTTAATGATGCTCTTAACTCATAAGAGATATCTGTCTCTTTGTACGAAATACTAAGATAACGGCGAAGATGATCTAGTTTTTTGATGTACATTTTAAACGCAGTCTTGCGCTGTTCCATTAAAGTTCGCCACGTTACCGATGATGTCACATTTGGATTCCCGTCTCGATCGGACCCTATCCATGATCGATATTTTAAGACAATTGGCAAATCTCCAGACTCTCCGTAATACGTTTCTAGCGCCATGCGTATATCTTGATATAAATGTGGGACCACATCCCAAATAGTATGCGAGAAGTAAAACAATCCATTTTCGACTTCGTCTTCTACCGTCATTCTTTCTGCCCGTACTTCATCGGTCATCAATAGTAATTTGAGCTGATTAACAATTTCGTTTTCAATTTGCTTTACCTCATCAGCCGTATGTTCTTTTTCCCCTAATTCAACAATCATGTTACTTATTTCATGTTGCTTAGTAAGTACGCTCCTTCGTCTAGCCTCGGTTGGATGTGCTGTAATCGTGGGTTGAATGTCCATTTGTGCGAAAACATCAATGGCTTGTTTTAATGTATAACCCGCTTCTTTCATCTTAAATACTGCCTCCATAATACTCTCATTTCGAGGCATATCAACCGTTTCTTTAAATTCACGATTTCGATTTATTCTACTTATTTCATGTTGTTCTAACGAATTAACTAAGTGAAAAAAAGTGGTATAAATTCTTAAATACTCTTTGAGTTCGTCTGTAGAAGTATCTTCAACATATTTTTGAAGTTCTTTCAATGCAGCACTATCCCCTTTTTCTAATGCATTCACTGATTTTTGTGGCATCTCACCAAGTAATTTAATGAATCCCTCACCTCTTCGATCTTTACATACTTTCTCCAGTAACTCAGTAAGTGTGCTTATATTTCTAGTAAGATGTTCATTAATATTGCTTGATTCTGCAAGTCGACGTACTGTCTCTACCCAATGCATTATTTCGATTTTTTAAGTGTGAGTGTAAGATGGCAATGTATGTAAATCTTTGACCTTTTTTCTTAAAGTTGCGATTTTTTTTAAATCGCCGAATCAAATCTTTCACTTTAAGTGGTAATACATAAAATGATGATCAAAAAAGAAGCCTTTTGTTGTAGTAAGTAACCTTCAAGGCATTTACAATTTAATTTTTGCACCCATAATTCATATCTCAATAATTTAGAGTATGTTCAGAATCAATATCTAAATAAGAGCACATATTATTCGATACTGTACCTCTCATTAAACCATTAAATAAATGAATGCTTGTGATATTAATCTAGAAAAGAAACGTTGCGATTGGGCAGAAAATCAATCTAAGCTATATATAAAATATCATGATGAGGAATGGGGCGTACCTGTGTATGACGATCGTGTATTATTTGAATTTTTGATTCTCGAGGGAGCTCAAGCAGGTTTAAGCTGGTCAACTATTTTAAATCGACGTACTGGTTACCGGGAAGCTTTTGCAGAATTTGATCCACGAAAAGTTGCACAATTTGATGAGCGAAAAATTCAAGAATTACTACAATGTGATGGTATAATTAGAAATCAATTAAAGATTAGAAGCGCTGTAAATAATGCAAAACTATTTCTAGAGGTGCAGAGGCAATTCGGGGCTTTCAGCACATATATTTGGCAATTTGTCGATAATAAACCCATCGTTGGAAATTGGAAAACCCAAAACGAAATACCAACAACTTCACCAGAATCGGACGCACTAAGTAAAGATTTAAAAAAACGTGGATTTAAATTCGTTGGTAGTACCATCATGTATGCATATATGCAAGCCTGTGGCCTTGTTAATGATCATATCTTAGACTGTTTTAGGTTTAAGGAAGTATAATAGTTAAAACATTTACGGTTGATAACCTACTGCTACAAGATGGTATGATACAAATAGTAAAATACCTATGATATATATCTTATCCTGTTCGATTTGCTTATTTTTTATAATTCTTTACCAAGTCTTTAATTATAGTGCTATAATACTCGAGTTTCACCCACAATAGATTTATGGCTATTCAAACACAAACTACAACAGAAGAACTACTACCGAGAAAATTAGGAACTTGGGGGATTTGGCTTCTTGTGGTAAATGGCCTAATTGGTGCTGGAATATTTGGTTTACCAAGTGGGGCATCTGAGCTTGCAGGTGATTATAGTGTATGGATCTATGCATTTTGTGCATTACTAATAGTACCAGTTATCCTATGTTTTGCTGAAGCAGGTTCTTATTTTAAAGGAACTGGAGGACCTGTAAGATATGGTACTGAAGCATTTGGACCATTTTTGGGATTTCAAAGTGGCTGGTTGTATTATGTCGCCAGACTGATTTCATTTTCTGCTAATTCTGTTCTATTAGTTGAAAGTATTGGGTATTTTTTTGAACCAGCTAGCCAAGGAATAGGGCGTTTAATAGTATTAGCATCTGTTTGTGGTGTACTTACTGGTATTAATATATTTGGGTCTATTGGTTCCGTAAAGACACTTGCTTTTTTTACGTTCATTAAATTTTCTGTTTTAATTTTACTCGTTTTTGGAGGATTAATTTTATTAGGCTCACAGGTACTTCCAAGCTTTGATTCAAGTATCCCATCAGGGTCAAATATTGGCGCTGCTGCTCTTCTGCTGATTTACGCTTTTGTTGGATTTGAAGGAGGAGTAATTCCCGCTGGTGAAACTAAAAACCCACAAAAGAATATGCCTAGAGCACTTATTTATGGTATTTTTTCCGTTGTGATTTTGTACATGTTAATTCAGTTAGTTGCAGAAGCTGCTGTACCAAATCTTTCTGAATCTTCAACTCCTTTATTAGATGCCTCTTCTGCCCTTTTTGGTGAGTTAGGTGCATCTCTGTTAATGATGGGTATTGTTACTTCAGTAGCTGCAAATTTAATGAGTAATATGTTTTCGACTACTAGGCTTACTTATGCTTTATCTCTTGATCAATCCCTACCTAAATGGTTTGGGAATGTACATCCAAAATTTCTTACCCCAGCTAATTCAATTTTCTTTTTTGGCGGTTGTGCTTTTATTGGTGCAGCAATGAGTTCATTTACAATATTGGCTGCTATGACCGTTTTGTCAAGACTTTTTCTATATATCATAACCTGTGCATCAATACCAAAACTTCGAATAAAATATCAAAGCAATACCACTTTTACATTAAAATGGGGATATTCTATTCCCATTTTAGGAATAATTGCATGTATTTGGCTAATGTTTCAAGTTAGTTTTACCAATATTTGGATGACACTGTTATTTATTCTAATAGGAAGTGGATTGTATTGGATCGGTAAGCGGTAGCATCCACATAGATTTGATTGATTATTGAAAGTGTTTAAACCAATATCGACAATATACTAAAATAGGTTACTTCCGAGAATAAACACACCCATTGCAATTAAGAAAAAGCCAAATACTTTTTTAAGCGCTTGTTGTGGAACTTTCTGACTTAATCGACTACCCACAAAACTTCCTATAATTCCAATAACTGTGAAGATAGCTAGTAATTCCCAATTCACATTTAATTTTTCAGTTCGAAGCACGTCTAGATACTTATAAAAACCTAATGCACTTTTAGCTGCAATAATAAATAGACTTGTTCCAACAGCCATGCGCATTTCTAATCCTGCAACAAGTACTAAAGCAGGGATAATTAAAAAACCACCTCCTACGCCTACTAAGCCCGTTAGTAGGCCAACTCCCAACCCTTCGATAATAAGTACGGAATTTGAGATGCTGAGCTTTTTTTGATTTTCGTCAACCACTTTATTCTTGATCATCAAGACTGCTGCAACAATCATTACCAATGCAAAAATGATAAGTTGGGTGTTTCCTGAAATATATGCCGATAGTGAGGCTCCACCATACGTTCCTAGCATTCCTGGAATTCCAAAATAAACTACACTGTTCCAATGTACTAATTTACGGATTGCATAGGGTAGCATTCCAAATAGGCTAATTGCTGTAACGATACCAAGAGACTCTGCTATGGCAACTTTCTCTGGTTCTCCCACTAAATAGATTAGAACAGGTACCGTTAATATGGATCCTCCTGAACCTAAAAGTCCAAGTGATATTCCGATTAATAGTGCACCTAAAAAGGCCCAAAACATACTATACGTTTTCTAATTGATCATTTTTTTCTAACCAGGGTTCAACTACATCATTTACGTAATGCACGGTGTGACCAAACCTTTCTAATAATGAAGCAGCTGCAGAAGCTCTCGCTCCAGATTTGCAATGAACGATTACAGGTTTTTCTAATGGAACTTCACTAATACGGTCTAATAATCGTGTATGTGAAATATTTAGAGCACCAGCTCCATGTCCTTCATCATATTCAGTTTTCTTTCGAACATCTAGAAGCGTATAATGTTCAGATTCCATCATCTTATCAACTCTTTCGAAGTTGATTATATCAGTAGATAATAATTCATCTTTAGCATTCAAGAGTTCAATTGGGGTTACATAACCTCTGATATTATCTAAGCCAATTCGAATTAAATCCACTACAGCTTCATTTATTTGACTATCATCTACAATCAAATAAATATCTTGTTCATCGCTTACATAAGAGCCAGCAATCGTATTAAAAGTTTTATTCATAGTAGCAAGAATTGAACCTTTTAAATGACTATTCATAAAATCTATTCGATTTCTAGTATCTATGACAACCGTATTTTTATGAGCCGTTTTTTCTAAAAGATCAGAAATGTTCATTTTTTTAGGTTTTGGTATTTCACCAAGAACTTTTGGTCCAAGCTTATTCTGTCTTTTCATTCTGGCAAAATAGAATGGTGGTTCTGGTTGACCTTCTAATATGAAATCCACAAATTGTTGTTCATTTATTGCAGATGCAATCGACTTATTAAATTGTTGTTCGTACCCAACAGTTGACTTTGGCACAGCTCCCAACGCTTTACCACAAGCTGATCCAGCTCCATGACCAGGCCATAGCTGTAGATAAGCTGGCAAATCTTGAAACCTCTTTATACTAAGATACATTGTTTTTGCTGAATCCTCCATGGCACCAACTTGCCCAGCTGCAGTCTCCAATAAATCAGGGCGTCCAACATCGCCAACAAAAACAAAATCCCCTGACAGAATACCCATTGGTTGATTTGTTGTTGCTTCGTCAGTAACTAAAAAACTAATATGCTCTGGTGTGTGACCTGGGCTATGAATTATAGAAAATTTGATGTTACCTATTTTGAATTGGTCTCCATCTTTTAAGAGTGTATACTGGTATTTGCTATTTGTTATATATTCGTATTTCCAATCTTTATTTCCTTCATCCGATACATATACGCTTACCCCTTTTTCAGCGAATTCTCTTATACCAGTTAGATAATCTGCATGTATATGAGTTTCTGCTGCAGCCACAATTTTTAAACCATGTTTAGCTGCTAGATCCTCATATCGTTTAATATCTCTCATGGGGTCAATTATAATTGCCTCACCGTTTTTTTGGCATCCTATTAGGTACGCATATTGTGCTAGCTTTTCTTCAAAAATTTGTTCAAAAAACATCTTCTTATATAAAATTTAATGTTAGTGAGGGATTTTACTTTGTACTATACCATAAACACCAGCCCCGGTAATAGCAGCTACTAAAGGTACTACAAAAATTAGATAACCTGATCCAATTAATGCATATAATGGACCGGGGCACGCACCTACAATAGACCACCCTAAACCAAATAATGTCCCTCCAATAATATATCTAGTAAACATAGAATTATCTTTATTAGAAATCACGATTGGGTTACCAGAAATATCATTGAGTTTAAATTTTTTTATCAGTTGAGTTCCAATGAACCCTATCAAAACTGCAGAACCAATAATCCCATACATGTGGAATGAATCAAAAAGAAACATTTCTTGAATCCTATACCACGAGACTACTTCTGATTTGATAAGAATAAAACCGAATAGTGTACCTGTAATTATATATCTCATTTCAATCTTAGTTTAAAATTATTGGTAATAAAAAATAGGTGGATATAATCCCTCCTATAAAGAATCCTAAAACCGCGATTAAAGATGCTTTTTGAAGAGTTGCCAACCCAGTAATTGCATGACCAGATGTACACCCAGCGGCATATCGAGTGCCAAATCCAATCAGAAAACCTCCGATAACTAGCATAATAAAACCATTCACTGTTCCAAGTCTAGACCAATTGAATAATTCCTCAGGCACAAGTCCGCTAAAATTTGTGATTCCTAAATCTCTTAATACTCGTATAGTATTATCCGCAATGTTTACTTCATAATTTTCAGGGGTAAAATAAGAAGCTAAAAACCCACCTAGAATTACTCCAACCGATAATTGAAGATGCCATTTTCCTTTTTGCTTCCAATCGTAATTGAAATATGGAAATCTCTTTGGCATAACCATTGCACATAAATGTTGAAAGCTAGATGATATTCCAAATGTCTTATTTCCAATAAATAATAAAATAGGTAAGGTTAACCCAATGATTGGGCCTGCGATAAACCATGGTATAGGTTGTGATATAAATTCTAACATTTTCGAATTATAATAGTTTTAGTTTTTAGGATAACAAGTTGTATTATCTTGTATAAACATGTTATAACAAGTATTAAAATCGTTTGATACATCAAGATAAACCTCGATATAAGCAAATTGTTGAGCACTTATCTGAGGCGATAAATCAGAAAGTATATATAGCTGGGGACCAATTACCTTCAGAAAAGAGAATGTGTGACTATTATAAAGTAAGTCGAATTACCATTCGAAACGCGTTAAAAATACTTGAAGGTGAAGGATACATTTACAAAAAACAAGGATTAGGGGCATTTGTTCGAGATAGTAACCCTGAACCAAACCTTGTAAGATTAACCGATTTTTCAGAAGATATGCGAAAGGCAGGATTAACAAGTTCTTCAAAATTGATATCGTTTAAAAAAGTAGTGGCAAATAGTACCATAAATCCAATACTTGAGATAGCTCCAGATAAACCTTTGATAAAAATAGAAAGAATTAGATATGCTAATCGTATAGCGATAGCATTTGATACAACATGGTTACCACTCCATTATGGACGTTTACTCATGAATCATGATTTAAAAAAACGAACCATATATGAAATATTTGAAGATTAATTTCAAATTCCAATTCGAGCTGGTAGATATTCGATATCAGCATCTACAGCAGATTCTAGAATTGCTAAACTCTTAGCTGTAGACCATGAAACTGCTTTATTGGAAATCAAGAGATGTTCCAAAACAAATGGGGGAAAAAAAATTTATTATCAAATAAGGTATAATAATCCGGCTTTCATTTCTTATGAAATGGAACTTTTTCGGAGAGATACCGAAAAGGGGGACTCCCGGGGATGGTCTTCCATTAAAAGAATTCCATCCTAAATTTAATATATAAATAACTTTTTTGATTGCTATCAATTATAGATATTTGTAGAAATAATAAACTAATAAAATCCAATATATGAGATTAAAAGGACTGCAATACATGGTGATTTTCGCCATGATTTTAACCATCTCAACACATGGCTTAAAAGCACAATATCTTGAAGAATTTGAAAAAAAGGTTACTGAATTCACACTTGATAATGGACTCCATTTCATCGTAATCGAAAGACATGATGCACCCGTTGCTAGCTTCTACACACAAGTTAACGTTGGTGGAATAGACGAACCTGTTGGAAATACAGGAATTGCTCATATTTTTGAACATCTCGCTTTTAAAGGAGATCATTATGTTGGAACCACTGATTGGGAAGAAGAAAAAAAGGTAATTGACAAAATGGATGAAGTTTATAAAGCATGGCTTTATGAATCATATGCTTCTAATCCTGATACCAATTTTATGTCAAAAAAATGGGATGAATTTCAGGTTTTACAAGATGAAGCAAAAAAATTCGTAGTAAATAATGAATTCTCTCAAATCATCGACCGAAATGGTGGGGTTGGGATGAACGCCAGTACTAGTTGGGATTACACCAACTATTTTTATAGTCTCCCATCAAATAAAATTGAATTGTGGTTTGCACTTGAAGCTGGCAGGTTTATGCAACCCACATATAGAGAGTTTTATGTTGAAAAAGAAGTAGTTCGTGAAGAACGAAGAATGAGAACTGAATCAAGCCCAATTGGTAGATTAATTGAAGATTTTTTTGCAGTTGCTTACTCTGCCCACCCTTATGGTAGACCAATTGTTGGTTGGGATTCTGACATAACCGCCTCGACTATTGAAGATGCACAACGTTTTTATGAGAAATATTATGTTCCATCTAATATAACCTTTGGTATTGCAGGTGATGTCGATCCTAAAAGGGTTAAAGAATTAGCAGAAAAATATTTTGGTGATATGGCAGGTAAAGGAAAAATCGCGCCTCCTGTAACCACCATAGAACCAGAGCAAAGAGGGGAACGAAGAGTAACTATAGAAGGCAACTCTCAACCGATTATTGTAGTAGGTTATCACACAGTTGAAGGAAATCATCCAGATTTTGAACCTTTAACGGTATTAGCTAGAATTTTAAGTTCTGGAAGAACATCTATTCTTTATAAAAAACTGGTAGAAGAACAGCAACTTGCTCTCCAAGTTCAAAATATCGAAGGAATTCCGGGAACAAGATACCCAGGACTGTTTCTATCTCTCTTAGTACCAAATACAGGAGTAGGTTTGGATAGTTTAGAGAATTCTATGTATGAAGAATTTGAATTAATCAAAGAGGGTAATGTAACACAAGAACAATTAGATCGAGTAAAAACTAATCTTCGTGCGGGCATAATTAGAGGTCTAGCAAATAATACTGGATTGGCTTCTCAATTTGTTAGTACCCATATTGCTAGTGGAAGTTGGAAAGATATTTTTTATCAACTTGATCGATACGAAGCAGTTTCTTTAGAAGACGTTCAAAGGGTTGCTGAAAAATATTTAATCAAAAAAAATCGAACGGTCGCTAGAACTGAAAAAATTGAATCTTAAAAATTATTATTCATTATGAAACGATTTATCCTATCAATTTGCATTTTAATGCTTTCGGCTTCTGCAATGGCGCAGAAAAAATATGATGATATTATATACCCGAAATTAAATGAGTTTACTAAATCAGACGTTGAAACCATTACTCTGGACAATGGAATAACTTTTTTCTTACTAGAAGATAAAGAATTACCACTTATCCGCGTAAATGTAACGGTACGAACAGGCAGTTTAATTGAACCCCTAGAAAAGACAGGTCTAGCAGCAATGACAGGGCGCGTAATGCGAGAAGGTGGATCTTTGAACTATCCTTCAGATGAACTCAATACGTTATTGGAAGACAAAGCTGCTTATATGAGTACATTTATTGGCATGAACTCAGGTGGAGCAAGTATGAATTTATTGAAAGAAAATTTTGATGAATTACTACCAGTATTCATTGATTTAATTCAAAACCCAGCCTTCCCTCAAGATAAAATCGACTTAGCTAAAACCCAATCTCGTTCCAATATATCCAGAAGAAATGACGACCAACAAAGTATTGCATCAAGAGAATTCTTTAAACTCTTATATGGCGAAGATACTCCATATACTAGCCAAACTGAATACGCAACCCTTGACGCAATAACAAAAGAAGATTTGGTCGCATTTCATAAAAACGCCTTTGTTGGCAATAATATGACTATTGGAGTAATTGGTGATTTTAATACTCGCGATATGAAACGAAAGTTAAAAGAAGCTTTTGGTAGTATTGAAGCAGGATCTGAAACCATGTTAGTCTATCCTGAAGTTACTTATCAGTATCCAAGTACTGTTAATTTAATTGACAAACCAGATGTTAATCAAAGCTTTATTTTTTTAGGACATATTGGTGGTTTAAGAGAAAATCCAGATTATGCAGCTCTACAACTTATGAATGAAATCCTTAGTGGTGGTTTTTCTGGACGTTTACTGCAATCTGTACGTTCAGACTTAGGATTGGCTTACTCTGTATTTGGATCATACACAAGCAACATCTATTACCCTGGTATATTTTACACTGGTGTGATGACTAAGAGTTCAACAAGCTCAGAGGCCATTGATGCAATGCTAGTTGAAGTAGAAAAACTTCAAAATGAAGCAGTAAGTAGCGATGAATTAGAAGAAGCAAAAGAAAGAATGCTTAATTCATTAATTTTTAGATATGATAGTAAAAATAAAATATTAAATGAACGCATCAATTATGAATACAATAATTTACCAGCTGATTTTTTGATCAATATGTGGAAGAATTAAAAGTTGTTTCTTCTGATGACATTCAACGTGTAGCAAAAAAATATATAAAACCAGATCAAGTACAGATTTTAGTTGTCGGTAATGCCTCAGAAATTGGGACCCAATTGGATAAATACGGCACTGTTAATATTATTGATATAACCATACCTCAACCTATTTCGAAAGAAGAAAAAATATCTGGTGATGCTGAAGCAGGAAAAACTTGGCTAAAACAAATGGCTGAAGCAATAATTTCAACGGGTACTAAAGCTTCAAGTATAAGCTCCAAATCAATAGTTACCCAAATTACTCCAATGGGCAACATGGATATCCAGAGTGAATCAACAATTAACTATGATGAAATAAGTATGGTTGCAGACTTAGTTACACCTCAAGGTACTATTACAATGGAATTACAAAATGGGGCAGGTATCATGAAAATGATGGGACAAGAACAACCTCTCCCACCAATGATGTCTCAACCCATGTTTGAAGAAATTAAAAATAGTTACATAAGAATAGCTTTAAACCATGAAAATCTTACTGTAGAGTACATGGGTACAGAAACTTTTGAGAATTCCGAATATAATGTGATAAATATTGAAGGTGACAAAACAATTACTTTTTTACTTGATAAAGAAACACATCTTCCGTTTTTATCTAGAAAAAATGATCTAAACCCACAAACTGGTTCTTTTGTAGCATCTGAAACTAGATATTCAAATTGGACAACCGTTGATGGTGTTTCTTACGCTTTTTTAACAACTAGTTATGCTGATGGTGAAAAAGTATCAGAAACTGTTGTGGAATCAATAACAGTAAATTAAAAACATTGTTTCCTTAAGCCGATATTTTAGAGTATCGGCTTTTTTTGTGTTTTTCAATACGTTTAAATCAACTAATTTTTGATATGCCTATGATTGAATGGGAAAATGAGTATCCTTCAACTGCAGAGTACGCAGATTTTTATAGTGGATATGTTGAATTAGTGAATACATCAAATATCATTAATGCGTTAAAGTCACAAATGCATGAAGTCTACACCTTAGTATATTCTTTACCTATTGAAAAAGGAGATTTTGCTTATGATGTTGGTAAATGGACTCTCAAAGAAGTCATTGGGCATATTATAGAAACAGAGCGATTATTCAGTTATAGAGCATTTTCAATTAGTAGAGGTGAAAAAAATGAGCTACCAAGTATGGATCAAGACCAATACATGAAAAATAATCTTTATCATGCACGAACATTAGTAGATCTATTAAATGAGTTTTTAGCGGTACGTATTTCAACCATTCATTTATTAGCTAATATGAATAAAAGAATGATCTCAAAAAAAGGGATTGCAAGTGGTTATGAGGTATCTGTTCGCGCATTGTCATACATTATTGTAGGGCATGTTATGCACCATTTAAACATTATTAATGGAAAATACCTACTCGATTAGACGGATGAGGAATTTTTAGTCCTGCTGCAATAATTTTTTTAACGACTTCATAATCATCTGAGATCTCATCAATTTTTACAACTTTCCCATTTATTAACCAATCTTTTACAATATTTGGAAAAGTAGAATCTACATCATAGACCGTATATCCACCTAGTTTTTCAAGTGCTACTGCATTACATAACTGTTCATATTGATTTTTTATGGGTATTATGAGAAGCTTTTTGCCAAAATAAAGTGCTTCAGACGTGGTTTCGAAACCAGTTGAAGAGACTATACCCAAAGAATTTTCAAAACTATCTAAATAAGTATCTTTTCCTACTGGTCGCACCCATACATTTTGCTTATGAAACTCTTTTTCACATGTAGGGGAAAAAATATGCCACTGTATTTGAGGACTTTTATTAAAAATTGAACACAATGATTCATGGTCAAATGCTGGCAGGTAAACGGTTACATGATCACCTAAATTCGGATGTAATTTTTTTATTTGTTCACGGATAATAGGAGGTTCTACGAAATGATCATATCGTAAATAATGTGAACTAACAGCATCTGTGAAAGGAGCAAAATGTTTTATTATTCCTTCAGCAATTTTTGATTTATTTAAGGGTCGAGGTACATTTTTCGACATAAAAGATGCTTGATGACTAATCGCAATACATGGTTTGTCTGCTTTTTGGGCAGCCCATGCAGTTATTGGCTCAAAGTCGTTTACCACGAAATCATACTCAGCTAATGACAAGGATTGATAATCTTTCAAAAAGCTTATTGGGCGTAATTTCAAAATGGTTTCAAAAATGTCAACACTACCCCTACGATCATATTTAAGACTTAACCCTCTTGCCTTATACTTAATTTTACCTTCTAAATTCATATGAAAGTTATACCCACTAATAAGAACGTCAACTTCTGCGAATTCTCTTAATTTAGGTAGAATTACTCTGGCTCTACTTATATGACCATGTCCTGTACCTTGCACACCGTAAAGAATTCTCATCCAATTACTGCTTTATTTAAAGTAGCTGAAGTGTTTACAAGTTTTGTAATTCTCGGTGTATTTTGGGCTATTTTATCCTTTTCATAAGAATACAGACTCCACTCGCTTCCTTCATATTCCAAGGCTGTTAAATTTTCCACCCAATCACCAGAATTTAGATAGATAACTGAGCCTTTTTCATTCTGGTATCCTCTAATTTTTGGTTGGTGAATATGTCCACATACTACATAATCATAGCCTTCATCTATTGCTAGCTCCATAGCAGTCACCTCGAAATCATCAATAAAGCTTACAGCTTTTTTTACACTATCTTTTATTTTTTTAGATAATGAGAGTTTAGAGTATCCAAAATTTTGTAGAATTTTATTAACCCCTCGATTTAATAAAATCAATAATTCGTAGCCCTTTCCACCTAATTTTGCTAGCCATTTTGAATACTTCATGGTTACATCAAAAATATCACCATGAAAAAACCAGACTTTTTCACCATTCATCTCAAGAACTAGTTTATCCCGTATAAATAAAGGTCCTAGTTGAAGACTTGATATCTTTCTTAACGTTTCGTCATGGTTACCAGTTAAGTAATAAATATCAACGCCATTGGTCATCATATTTATTAGCGTTCGTATGACATGCATATGAGACTCTGGCCAATAGTATTTTCTAAATTGCCACATGTCAATAAAATCTCCATTCAGGATAACTTTTTTTGGATCTATTGAATTAAGATATTGCACTAATTCGACAGCATGGCATCCAACGGTTCCCAAATGAACATCTGAGATAACGACTATTTGTAGTGATCTTTTCATACGTATTAAATAAAGTATGGATAAAGATCTTAGGCTAATGTTAACAGATGATAGAGAGAATATTAATATTTAATTAAGCCAAAAGAAGGTAGACAATTTACTATATCAATGTTTTTTCATCCGAATACCTAACCAGTGTATTATTCTTGATTATTATTTAATCAGAGTCATCTTTTTTGTTTTTATAGTACCACCTATTTGTAATCGGTAAATATAAGTTCCACTCGAAAGTGAACCTGCGTTATACTGAATAGAATGTTCACCTGCCGAAATTTTTCGTTCAATCAACGTTTGGATAAAACGGCCATGTATATCAAAAATTTGTAGGCGTACTGGTGCACTTTGGTTTAAATAAAAAGATATGGTCGTAGTAGGATTAAAAGGATTGGGATAATTTTGATTCAATTGGAAAGCAATAGGTTGTTCCCTATTCCCAGTTGAAACTGTCGCACCTGAATTCAAAAATGGTATTTTTTCAAATTCGTCTCCCAAGGTTATACTGGCTTCACTTTCATCTAGTCCAAACCAATCTGTTAGTAATGTTGTATAAACTTGCCTAAAATCATACTCTGCTATGAGGTTATTATATGGATCAAGGTTTTCTGGTTCTAGTAAGGGATCATTTCCGATAAGCCCTCCATTTACAGAATCACCAAATATGAATAAAGGTGCAGCGGTACCATGATCTGTTCCCTCAGCACCATTGCTATACACCCTTCTACCAAACTCTGAGAAAGTAGCGATAAGTACTTCCTCTGATCTATTATCCGCAGCGAGATCGTTATAGAAATCAGAAACTGCTGAACTTAATGTATTAATTAAGTTAGCATGAAGATCTAATTGATCTGCATGAGTATCAAAGCCTGAAAGTGTAACAAGATATATTTTAGTGCCAAGATTTCCTTTAATAAGTCTTGAAACGACTGAAAGACTTCTCGCAAGTGCACTTTCATTATATTCAACTCTATTTTGGCTTTCATTAAAGCTTTCTTGAATAGCCTCTGCGTACCTAAATGAATTATTTGCTTGAATCCGCATAAATTTCATTTCATCCCCATAAAGTGTTTCGGGAATTCCCTGCAAAGAATGAAGCTCACCATTTTCAATAAGATACTCAAGTCGTTCAACGTCACTTAGAGTCATTCCCATATCAAATTCGTCTCCTCTAAATAGTAAAGAAGATGCTCCCCCAATTTGAACAGCTAGAGGGCTTGTAGGCGGCTCTGCGATAAAATTAGGATTTTGTATATCAAGATGACGTCCAAGCCATCCTGAATCGATAACTTCGTCACTGTCACTACCGCTCAACCAAATATCGGTAGACCTAAAGTGTGATAAGCTGCCATTTTCATATCCCACACTTTGTATGATACCCATTTTTCCATCTTCCCATAAAGGGATCAAAGAATTCATCTCGGGATGCATCCCCATAGTTTCCGACAATGATATAGCCTCTTGCTTTGGAATTGCTATATCATTTCGATAATTATAATAAAGATCATTCTCATAGGGTATTATTGTATTCAAGCCATCATTTCCACCATCTAATTGTATTAATACTAACACTCGATTAGTCTCAATACCTGCAAGTTTTTTAAATAATGATGAACTTTGAAGAGCTTGTACTGGAGTACTTCCCAACGCTAAAGCACTACCAGCGCTATATAGTCCAAGGCGCTTAATAAAATCTTTTCTACTAAATAGGTTATGATGATCTTCATGATGATGGCCGTCCTCTAATTTACTTCCTTTTATTCTTTTCATGATTATCTCCTACTTACATTAATTGGTATTCGGGTAACTGGAATAAATGACCAACGAAATTTCGAAGTCGCCATATTATTGCATCATCATCTAAATTCATATGCCATTCATAGTCAGGCATACCAGACAACAAAATGGTAACAAGCTCATTTTTATCTGTGTCAATGAGTTCAACACTTATTAAATGTCTTGCTAAATCTGCAGCTAAATCATATGGATTATTAGGATTACTCATTGAGTTTGCAAGAGATCGAAAATCAATTATAAACTCATCTCCCTCATGATTAATTAAATTATTGGAAATAGTCCACCTAATTGGCAAGGTAGTAGTTGATATCCAAGAGTGATATTCTGGCCAGCCTGCCACATTTATTGGATTTAAAATATATTGTTCAAGATCGTATAGCCAATAAGACTGTATATATCTCAAACTCATTAAACTTTCAATTCCCAATTCTTTTTGCATTTGAAGAATAAAATCAACTGGACTTTTTATTTTAGCGCCAAGTATTTCTGAATCAAAAAAATGCTCACTTTTTAGCAATTGCCTTAATACAGGTTCAATTTCGAAGTTGTTCGAAAGAAATGTATCTGCTAAGCCATCAATTATAGATTGATTGGGAATATCATATACAAAATATTTATAGATTTTTGTACAAATAAAGTTTGCAATTTCTGAGGATCTTTCTTCAAAAATAATATCTATGGTATCATCATAATTAAATTCACCTGTTCTGCCTAAAAATGATTTTTCTCCATTATCAAATAATGAGTTACTAAATATGGCAGTAAAATTTTCTAAATCAGCAGTGTATCCTGTAAGAGCTCTTGCAATTTCCCTTATATCTGTTTCCGTGTAATTACCGATTCCCATAGTGAATAATTCAAGTAATTCACGAGCATAATTTTCATTTGGGCTGGTTGCTCTATTTTTTATACCATCAAGATAAACAAGCATAGCATCGTCTAATCCAATTTCGCGAGTAAATTCCTTAAAATTGCCTAACGAATGTTTTCTCAAACAAGTAATATATCGATTTGCGAGCGTTGCATGTTCATACTTACCTATCTCAGTAACAAAATGATTGTGCCAAAAGAGAACCATTTTTTCCCGTAAAGAATGGGTTTTCATGAGATCTAACCAATCTGACTGATAGTTTGTATATCTATCAAAATTATCAATTTTGTATTGGTCTTTTTCTTCCTTTGTGCCGTTCAAAGGTGGGATTACATCGAACCAAGAAGGAGGATCTGGTAAAGATTGATTTAACGCACCATCAATTATCTGATCAATAAACTCGGTTGGATTAAGTGATAGTAGCGTATCTAACTCATCTTTATTTGCTCCAAATTGGAGTCTTTTTAATACATGATAAGCTCTAGCATGATCCCATGGCATTGAAGCTGAAGGGATGTATTCATTCAAAGTTGTTGAAAGTCCCCTAGATTGAATTGAAACTTTTCTCTTATCTAGTTGCTCTCTTGAACGATGGATTTTTTGTATTTTCTCGTGCGATAAACCTTCATTAAACATATTTCTTTATTTGTAGGAGTTCGCAAAAGTAAATTAATACAATTTTTTTTAAATCCGCAAGCTATATTTCAAAACGGCTTTTATTATATCACGTTGATTAACCTGTAAGCCTAAAGATCATACCATTTGAGATACAAACAAAGAAATACTATGTATGTGAGTGGATTGTTTAAATAATATAATTTGACGACTTTCTCATAATCGAATCACTAAATTTCAGTTAGAGTTCGTGCATCTTAATTTTATTAATCAATAGCTTATGAAGTCTATCTTTTTTATTTGTTTATATGTCTATAGTATTATTTTTTCGTGCAATTTTGATGATACAAAAGATTTAATATGGGTTGAAGTACCATCTGGTGAGCAAGCTTGTACACCTCCAACTTATGCATCAATAGAAGATGCTGTAACCGAACTGAATACAAACACTATTAAAGTTTTTGATCAGGAGACATTTACATTTCCAGTATGTAGAGCTTGTCATTGTCCAACAGGTATTAACTATCGGGCACAAATTGAAAAGAGTAATTTATTGAAAGCTGAACGTTTAAATTGGCAATTAGTAGAAAGATTAGATCCATAATTTATTTTGTGGATATAGCATTTCACCTTTCTATATTCAACCAAAAAGTGAATCATGGATAAGCAAGATGTTTTCGCATTCATCCAAAAGAATGGTGTAAATAATGTAAAATTTGGAGTAACAGATATTGATGGTGTACTCCGTGGAAAAATTATCAGCATAAAAAAATTATTCAAAGCTATTAGTGAAGGAATAGGATTTTGCAATGTAATATTTGGATGGGATATTAATGATGTATGTTATGAAAATAGCTTAGTATCAGGCTGGCATACAGGTTATCCAGATTCATTTGCAACCATCGATTTAAATACCTTTCGAACGATACCATGGGACAATCACAAACCTTTTTTTTTAGCAGATTTTGAAACTTCGAAGGAATTACATCAGGTATGTCCAAGAGCACTGTTAAAAAAAACCAGAAACCAGGCAATCAAAGAAGGTTTTTACCCAAAATACTCTGCAGAATTTGAATGGTTTAATTTTGCTGAAACCCCAAATTCACTCAAAGAAAAGGGATTTCAAAACCCCAACCCAATATCCCCAGGCATGTTTGGATATTCGATTCTAAGAGCATCGCAATTTTCTGGATACATTAATCAAATTTTTGATCATCTCAACAGCTTTGGAATTCCTTTGGAAGGGTTACATACAGAAACAGGTGATGGGGTGTATGAAGCTGCTATCACTTATGATGACATCCTAATATCTGCTGATCGAGCCGCTCTTTTCAAAACCTCCATAAAAGAAATAGCCTACCAAAATGAAATAATGGCCAGCTTTATGGCTAAATGGAATGACGATTTACCAGGCTGTAGTGGTCATATACATCAAAGTTTATGGGATAAGGACGGGAATAATTTATTCTATGATAGTACTGAACCGTATATGATGAGTAAAATAATGAACCATTTTTTAGCTGGCCAAATTGCTTGTTTACCATACATTTTACCAATGTTTGCTCCTTCCATTAATAGTTACAAACGGTATGTACAAGGATCATGGTCTCCCATCAGCGCAAGCTGGGGTATAGAAAATCGTACAACTGCACTCCGAGTAATACATCATAATTCTGATTCGATGCGTATTGAACATAGAGTACCGGGGGCAGATGCAAATCCCTATTTAAGCATGGCTGCTGCATTAGCCTCTGGTTTATATGGAATAAAACACGAACTATCGCTTAAAATTGATGCAACTATCGGCAACGAGTATGATAACTCAAATTCTAATCTCTTTTCTAATAACCTTAAAGATGCCGTACATAAAATGAAGAATTCAAATATTCCAATTGAACTTTTTGGAGCTGAGTTTGTAGATCATTTTATACGAACAAGAGAGTGGGAATATGAACAATTTCAAGAATCAGCGAGAGAATGGGAAGTAAAACGTTATTTTGAAATCATTTAATATATTCAATGACATTCATAGACTTTAACGAAATAGTAAGTAAAGCTTGGAACGCCTACGATGCATCACGCGAGATCATAAGAATTGAAGATATAAGTGCCAGAGTATCAACAAATCATGTATATAGGATAACGTTACAGGACCAAAACTTTGTAGTAGCAAAACTCTCTTACTTTGGTAAATTTGAACATTTTGTAGAAGACCATGCGATTATAAATGCAATGGCAAATAATTTACCAGAACCCTTCGAAAATTTTTTAGCACGCTCCTTATTCAAAGGATCTGAACTATTTGTGTATCATCATCAAACAGAATTAATTGATGCATGGGTAATATTTTACCGACCTGTCAAAATTTTACATAGACTCCCAAAAAGATTAAATCATCATCAGATTTCTAGATTAGGCTCTGAAACCGCTCGTTTTCATGAGGCTTGTTTAACAATTAAAAATAGCCTCCCAGAATCTTCCAAATCTATGCTCGTTGATATTGATGGACTCGAACATGTATTAACTACTGAGGAAGGGGAATACCAATTTAGAGGGCATGTAGAATTAATAAAAAAGCATTGCGAAATCTTCCGAAAAAACTATATAGACTTAGATGCAGATTCGATGGATGCCATTCCTGTATTTGTAGATTGGAACATTGGTAATTTTTCTGTGACTGATGACCTGCAACTATTTTCTAGATGGGACTATGATTGGTTTCGCATGAGCTCTCGGATCATGGACTTCTATTTTTTTAGCAGAGTAGTATCGGAAGCGGGAGATCGTACTGTTTTTACTTACAATATTGATGTTCTGATGCATGAAAGATTTCTTTTATATTTGAAATCATATCACAATAGAAACCCATTAACTGAACGTGAAATTTTACTTTTAAAAGAATGCTATCGTTTTTTTCTACTAACTTATGTAATTAAATATGGTAGTTATTTTTTCCATGAAATTTTCGCAACAAAATTGCAAAAAGAAACATTGGAACTACATTTACCCTCAGTTGATAAAAAATTTAATCCAAATATTATTCTTAAAGCCCTGAATCTATAATATGTCTTACTCTTCATTTTTTGATATTGCTAAAGATTTTAAGGTTATAATGCTTGACTCTTACGGGGTGGTAAAAAATCACAAAGGTTTAATACAAGGTGTAGAAAAAACCATCAATTGGATTAAATCTGAGGAAAAATCCTTTAAGTTATTAACTAATGATGCTTCTAGAAGTCAGGAGCAACAACAACAAAGTTTAGCAAAACTTGGATTAACTAATATAGAATTAGGTGAAATTATCACCTCTGGAATGATGGCTAAACATTTTTTGGAACATAAAATTACTCATGGTCATATTGCCTATTTAGGTACTGAAAATTCAGCAGAGTACATTTTACAGTCAGGCTTGCAGCATATCCCTGTTCGCGATGTGGATTTAGATAATTTAGAAAGTATATCCGCTTTTGTTTTTCTTGACGATGAAGGTTTTGATTGGAATACCGACATTGATAAGACGGTAAATATTCTTCGTAAAAAAACGATGCCTGTAATTCTCGCCAATTCAGATAAATTTTATCCCGTTTCAAAGAATGATGTTGCCATCGCAACAGGTGGAATAGCTAAATTAGTGGAATCAATGTTACAACGAAAATTCATCCATTTTGGTAAACCCGATTCTCAAATGTTTATGTACGCTTTTAAGCAACTAACAGAAGAAATAGGTGCTATTGATAAAAAAGACATTCTCATGGTTGGTGACACCTTAGAAACAGATATTCTTGGGGGAAATAAATTTGGTGTACAAACCATGTTGGTGTTATCAGGAAATACCCGGGAAGAGAATGCTCAATTATTAATTCAATCAAAAGGCATCATTCCAGACTATATTTGTAAATCGATTGTTGAATAAGATTTCTTCCAGTTAACGGTCCTTATCATTTGATATAATCCTCTTCAGTTCAAAAGATATAGGTCTTTAATCTATAGTTGGTGAAATTTCTTCAAGTTCTTTTGGTTTGGCATTTCTAACATAGGTATTTAACCATTCTGTTTGTTCATATAACATATGTAAAAGTGATTCTCTGGCAGCGTAGCCATGACTTTCATGTGGAAGCATCACTAATTTTATCGTTCCGCCTAGACCACTAACAGCACCATACAATCTCTTGCTCTGTATAGGGAAAGTACCAGAATTATTATCCACTTCTCCATGGATTAGGAGTAATGGTTCATTAATTTTCTCTGCATTCATGAAGGGAGACATTTCAAAGTATATTTCCGGCGCTTCCCAAAAAGTCCGTGGCTCAGCTTGAAACCCAAAAGGTGTTAAGGATCGATTATATGCCCCACTTCTAGCAATTCCAGCCCTAAAAATATCAGAATGAGCGAGAAGATTAGCCGTCATAAATGCCCCATAACTATGACCTCCCACTCCTACACGATCTGGATCTCCAATACCCATTTCATCTATTTTATCCACAATCGCTTGGCCATTAGCAACTAGTTGTTCTACAAATGTGTCATTTGGTTGTTGATCTCCTTCTCCTATAATAGGCATTGCAGCACTTTCTACAACTGCGAAACCTTCAGTGAGCATAAAATGCGGTCCCCAATATCCAATTCTTGTAAATCTATATGGTGAACTTGTAACCTGACTAGCAGCTGCTGCGCTTTTAAATTCACGTGGGTAAGCCCAAACTAATACAGGTAATCTCCCATCACGTTCTTTATTATACCCAGAAGGTAAATATACCGTTGCTGTTAAGTTTACACCATCTGATCTCTCGTAAGTAATAAATTCTTTAGTTACATCCATTAAATCTGGAGTGGGGTGTTCAAAAAATGTAATTTGGTCAATTTTATTTCTCTCTAAATTCCTTAAGAAATAATTCGGTTGATCATTTACAGACTCTTTTCTAGTAATAATTTTTAAACCATCTTCATCTAATACTGTTACCAGATATTCATAGAATGGAGCCTTGGATCTCCAAAGTTCTTCTTTTTTCCCAGTAATAAATTCGAAAGTATTAAGGAAAGGTTGATTTCCCTCCGGAGAATACCCCTGTCCAGACATTAAAATTTTAGCACCATTTTCAATAGTGTGGAGTACATAAGTACCATATTTAGAACGTTTAAATTCTGGAGTACCTGGGTCGCTATACCTATCTTCAGTACTTCGATCAAAAACTAACTCTTTTGAATTTTCAGCTGGATTAACCTTCCAAGTTCTCCCATGCCGAGTTGCTCTCCAATATTCATTCGCCAAAGCAAAACCTTCTTCACTCCACGTAATTCCTGAATATCTATATTCCAAATCAATAAGCTGAGTTGCATTCCCTAAAGATGGAATGTCTTGCATAAAAATTCGATCTCTTTTTTCCACATTTCTATATTGATCACCACCATCTAAAGCTTCAACCCATGTTAAGGTAGCAGGTTGATCCGCTCTCCAATTAATTGATCTTGGACCTTCATAGGTAGATGAAAAACCAATTGGAATTTGATCTCTTAATGGAAGATCCGCTATAAGTGAAACTAATTTACCATCTCTATCTAAAACTTTAGTTTCACTAGGAAATCTAAAAGCAGGAACCCGGTAAGAATATGGACGCTTGATTTCAGTAAGCAATAGATATTCATTATTAGGGCTTAGTCGCATTACTGTATAGATACCAGGGTCTGTCAGTTTTTTTACATCTCCATTCATTTCCACTTCAACTATGGGTGAAGTAAAATAATAGTCGAATAAATCTTCATCATGTGAGTTTTTAAGTAAATCTTGATACGTTCTGGCTGGAGTTGCATTTCCAATGCTTTCTTCAATTATTGGACCTACTGGAACTGTACTTTTAACTGGAACAGGACCTCTATCAAATGAGATAGATTGTATGAGGACAGATTTTGAATCTCTGCTCCAAACCATAGGGGTTCCGTAAGTATTATTGACTTCTATATCGGATAATCGATTTGCCTTTCCCTTATTAACATCTGCTATCCATAGTTCAATACTATTGGTTTTTACCAATAAGAATGCAAGATATTTACTATCTGGTGACCAGTTAACATCAGTAATTTTTGGAGAATCACCTAAGCCAATAATATTGGTATTGTTCCCAGAATTTAAATCACGAATTGTAATCCCAGACAATGTATTTATTCTAGAAGGTCCAGTTACTCTTGGATTAATCCTTCGACCAGCCAAACGTAATTCTGGTTGTGAAACCTCTCCAATAGATGGTCTACTAGGCCGATATAATAAAGCCACCATTTTTCCATTCGGTGAAATTGATATTGAAGGAGTTGCATCTCCGTCTACAAGATCAATCATTGCTTGCGAAGGCTCTTGATACCCATATTGACCAAAACCTTCAATAAAAATGAAAAGGGTAATTAGTATGGTTAGCGCAAAAACATGGTACTTCATCAGTATTATTTAGTTTATATTTTAGTACGATATATCCGTATTTCTTGCAGAAAATATGCTTTGAAATTCAACGACACCAGAGATAAACAAAACAGCAACTAAAAAATTAACAACCATAAATATAAGGTAAAGAAGATTTTTATTAGACACATTTTTTAGCGATGTCGCGCTTATTAATTCTTTGTAATATGAATTTTTTCTTACTAAGGAATACAATAAGAAAAAGCAGTAAAGCAGAAGAAAAATACCAACAATTAATCCTATCATAATAATTATTAACCTTAACATGTATATCTATACCTGTTAGTGAAAATGCTAAAGTGTTTTCAAGATTCCAATTTTTAATGGCATTGCTAAATAAAAATAATAAATGAAGGTAATAAAATAGCTTACTCTTCCATTACAGCTTCACTATGATATTCAGAAATTGGAATACATGAACACACCAGGTTTCTATCTCCATAGGCATCATCTACTCGAGACACACTAGGCCAGAATTTGTTATATCTTAGATGCTCGAGTGGAAATATTGCTTTTTCTAAGGAATATGGCCTATCCCAATGTTCTGTAACTGCAACCCTCATTGTATGTGGGGCGTGTTTTAATACATTATTTACTTGATCTGCTGACCCTTGCTCTATTTCAGCAATTTCATTTCTAATTCCAATCATAGCCTCACAAAAACGATCTAATTCTTCTCTACTTTCACTTTCAGTTGGCTCTATCATTAACGTTCCAGGAACTGGAAAGCTCATTGTAGGTGCGTGAAAACCATAGTCCATTAAGCGTTTTGCCACATCAACAGATTCGATATTTGCAGATTGCTTAAATGGTCGAAGGTCGATAATAAATTCATGTGCCGATCGTCCAGTTTTTCCTGTGTAAAGTATATGGTAATGATCTTTTAGGCGATCCTTAATGTAATTAGCATTTAGTATCGCTCTCTTTGTTGTTTCTGTTAAACCCTTCTCTCCCATCATTTTTATATAAGCGTAGGAGATTGTTAAGATACTCGCACTCCCGAATGGAGCAGCTGAAATTGCACTAATTGCATGATCACCACCTGTTTTTATCAATGAATGACCCGATAAAAATGGGGTCAAATGTTTTGCAACACCAATTGGTCCCATCCCTGGCCCGCCGCCGCCGTGTGGAATACAAAATGTTTTATGCAAATTAAGATGACAAACATCAGCTCCAATTTCTCCTGGACTTGTTAATCCTACTTGTGCATTCATATTTGCACCATCCATATACACTTGCCCACCATGTTTATGGATTAGATTACAAAAATCTTTCACTTTGTGTTCAAATACCCCGTGGGTTGATGGATAAGTAATCATTAAAGCAGCAAGTCTATCGCTATATTCTTCTACTTTCTCTGTTAAATCTTCGGAAGAAATATTTCCATGTTTGTCTGTTGCCACCACTACAACCTCCATTCCTGCCATAACTGCGCTTGCAGGATTTGTACCATGTGCTGAAGATGGTATGATAGCGATGTTTCTGTGTTCATCTCCCCTACTTTGGTGATATGCTCTTATCGTCATTAAACCAGCATATTCACCTTGAGCGCCTGAATTTGGTTGTAATGAAACAGAATCGAATCCTGTGATTTCGGATAACCACGTTACTAATTCTTTAAACATTATATGATAACCTGCTGCTTGTTCTACAGGAGCAAATGGATGTATTTTACCGAACTCTGGCCATGTTACAGGAACCATTTCTGTAGTAGCATTTAGTTTCATAGTACAAGAGCCTAGAGAAATCATTGAATGTACCAAAGACAAATCCTTGCTTTCTAACTGCTTCATGTACCTAAGCATCTCATGCTCGGTATGATATAAATCAAAAACAGGATGAGTCATAAATTCAGATACTCTTTGCACGTCAATTGGTAGTACTAGATCAACTTTTTGAGCGCTAATTTCAACATCAAAATCATTGACAACACCGAGTGCTTCACTAAAAATATTTAGAACCTTGATTACATCAACCAATTCTTTTGTTTCATCAAATGAAATACCAACCCTGCCATCACCAAAATATCTAAAATTTGTTTTATTTTTTTCTGCAATGGTTTTAAGATTATGATCTTCAAATTCTACAGTAATGGTGTCAAAAAATGTTTTAGTTAGGACTTTTACGCCAATTGACTCAAGTCCCAATTTGGTTAATTTAGTTAACCCATGAATCTTAGATGCTATTTGTTTCAACCCTTCAGGACCATGATACACCCCGTACATACCTGCCATTACTGCAAGTAAAACTTGGGCAGTACAAATATTTGATGTTGCTTTTTCACGTCTTATATGCTGTTCCCGAGTTTGAAGAGCCATTCTGTATGCTGGTTTTCCTTCGTGATCTTGGGTAACCCCTATAATTCTTCCTGGTATCTGGCGTTTGTAAGCGTCTTTAGTTGCAAAATAAGCAGCATGCGGCCCACCATAGCCCATAGGAACACCAAAACGCTGTGTGGTACCTACTACTGCATCCGCTCCCATTTCACCTGGAGGTGTAAGAAGAGCAAGACTTAAAAGATCAGCTGCTACAACAGCGTGTACGTTATGCTCATGTGCTGCTTCAATTAAGTTGGAATAATTTTCAACAGAACCATCTGTAGCTGGATATTGTAGTAACATCCCAAATAATGCTGGGTTTGTAACATCTACTTCTTTGTGATTACCAATTTCAATGGTTACACCAATGGGCTTTGCTCGGGTTTGTATTACTTCGATCGTTTGCGGATGGCACAATTCACTTACAAAGAAAGTATGGCTATTCTTTCTCTTTGCTCCTTTTCTTTGGCCTAAGAACATGCTCATTGCTTCTGCAGCTGCTGTACCTTCGTCTAATAAAGATGCATTGGCAATTTCCATACCTGTAAGATCACTTACCATAGTTTGAAAATTAATTAATGCTTCTAAGCGACCTTGAGCAATTTCGGCTTGGTAAGGGGTATATGCTGTATACCATGCAGGATTCTCAAGAATATTTCTCAAAATGACTTTGGGAGTATGAGTATCATAATATCCCATACCAATAAAGGAATTAAAGATTTTATTTCTTGATGCTAATTCTTGAAACTCATTTAAAAACTCAATTTCTGATACCGGCCTTGGAAGATTCAGCCTTTTGTTTAGTCTGATTCCTTCGGGAATGGTCTCATTGATCAATTGATCAATGGATTCAGCCCCGATCACATTTAACATTTCTTTTATAGCTTTTGAATTATTTCCATGATGGCGGTGGGCAAACTGCTCACAAGCAAAATTTATGCTCATCGAATTAGAATCCTAAATTTTAATGCTGATTTATAATGAGTAAGAGCTTAGATAACAAATTTATGGTAACATCACCTCTTAGTTTGTTGCACTATCCTTAAAATACCAAAAAAAGCTCATAAATAAGTGAAAATTCATTTTCATTCTCGTTTAAAATTCGTTATTTCATCAGGGCAATTTCTTACAGTTTTATTAACCTATATCTGTATGTGCTTCATAAACTAGCCCGTATATAATGAGGAATATTATGCACCAATTTTTTAAAAACATTCTATTAATTATCGTTTTTTCTATCTCTATTTCAATCATAACTAGAGCACAAACAGCTCAAATAGTTGTTGAACCAGCTGATGTTACTATGAATATTTATGAACAGGTTAAACTTTCTGGAAAAGTAATTACAGATAATGGAGCCCTACTTAGCGACACTGTTTATTTTTTTCTACAAAGTCGAAAACATCGAAGAGCGTTAGATGTTTCTCAAGAAGGGTCACTAATCGCATATAAACCTGGTGTTTATGGTATAACAGCAAGAACATTTGGAGAACAAAAACTCCAACTTGATTTTGATGTAATCGTAGCCTTTCCCCCAGTAGTTAAAGTAGCAATTGAAGGGTTGCCCACTAAGTTATACTCTCAAACTAGTATTTTACTTACTCCTGTGATTGAAGATGAAAGTGGTACTAAACGTAATAATGTTGATTATACGTTTACTAGTAGCAAAGAAGATGTTGCTTTTGTTGATGCATTCAATAATTTAAAATTATTGAAAAAAGGTAAGACACTATTAACACTTAAGGCAGAAGGTATAGAAACACAAATTAAAATAGATGTAAATGAAAATCCTATACATAGTGTTGATTTAACACATAATTATTTTTCAAAAGAAATTAGAACAGGTGATGTTGTTCATTTTTCAGCACAGGCTAAAGATCGAAAAGGAAAAGAGATATCTGAAATTCCGATTAATTATTCTTATACAATTCAACCAGATGATCATTTAGGACAAGGTGCATCTGCAGTTTTAGAACAGGATGGCAAATTTGTAGCCAATCATTCTGGAATTTATACGGTATTGGCTCATTCAGGCAATGTAATTTCTGAGACTACATTCCGCGTAGTTAACAGAAATATTGAACGAACACTTGAAGTGGTTGGAAAAGGAATTGTACCTGATGTTAAAACGTCAGACTTATGGGTTTGGGAAGGAATTGATGGTAGAGATTATGCGATTACTGGAACTTGGGGAGCACGTGGAGAAGCCTTTTTATGGGATGTAACTGATCCGAGTAACATACATACTATAGATACAGTGCAGGTTGATGCTAGAACGGTAAACGATGTAAAAGTATCAGAAGACGGTACTATTGCTGTAATTACTCGTGAAGGAGCATCCGATCGTAGAAATGGCATCATTATTATGGATGTCTCAAATCCTAAAGAAGTAAAAATATTGTCTGAATATACAGAGGGATTAACTGGAGGAGTTCATAATACATTTATTTACGATGATCATGTGTATGCTGTAAATAATGGTCGTAAATACGATATTATTAATATAGAAGACCCTAAAAACCCTAGAACAGTGGGAGTTGTTGAATTAGACACTCCTGGACATGCTATTCATGATGTATGGATTGAAGACGGAATTGCATATTCCTCAAATTGGGGAGACGGAATAGTCGCTATGGATATAGGCAGTAATATAAACGCGGATATGCCAGGCGCCGGGGGATCTCCCGAAAATCCAAAATATTTAGGTAGCTACACCTACCCAAGTGGATGGAATCATGCGGCGTTTCCCTTTAAAAGTAAGTCTACCGGCGATTTCTATATAGCTGCTGGTGATGAAGCTTTTCCCTATGGTCTTAATCTTAATGGTCCAAATCGAGCAGCAGGATGGATTCATTTTGTGAAATTTGATGGATGGGATAATCCTGATGAAGTAGCCCGATATCAAGTTCCCGAAGCAGGCTCTCATAATTACTGGATTGAAGATGATGTACTGTATGCTGCATTTTATAATGGTGGACTTCGAGTAGTTGATATCAGCGGTGAATTATTAGGCAACCTTTACGATCAAGGTCGCGAAATAGCTAATTTTTTCCCTATGGATGAACATGCAGCCATTCCAAACGCACCTTTTACTTGGGGACCTCAACCTTATAAAGGTTTAATTTTTCTTAGCGACTGGAACTCAGGTATATGGGCCGTTAAATTAAGTGATTCAGCAATTTCTAGTTCAGATTAATGAAATTTTGCTCAATTTTAGGTTTTTTATTCTTTTATGCTGCTGAATTTATTTCTGCACAGCATTATTACTTCTATGTTGCTGCTGAATCTGAAGACGAAGTTCATTTAATTCATTTTAATGCTGAAACAAAAAAAATTGCCATAGAAAAAACAATTTCTGTAGGTAAAATTCCCACAGAGATTGAAGGACCACATGGACTTACTGTTTCACCAGATGGTGAATATTTGTATGTCTCAGTTGCACACGGAAACCCTTATGGTTGGCTTGCAAAATATAAAACTGGAACGGATGAATTAGTAGAGACTACCGAACTTGGAATGTTTCCTGCTACGATGGAAATTTCTACTAAAACAGGTCTATTATATGTAGTGAATTTCAATTTGCATGGGCCAATGGCACCAAGTACACTTATGGTTGTTGATCCAACAACCATGGAAGTTTTGAAAGAAATAGATACAGGTATTATGCCTCATGGATCTCGTATATCAGAGAATGGAGTCTATAATTACCATGTATCAATGATGACTGATGAGTTAATTGAGGTGAATACCATTACAATGAAGGTTCAACGCCGTTTAAAATTATCGAATCAAGTAGACCCAGAACATGAAAGAATGACTCATCATGAAATGGATCACAGCAATATGTCGCATCAAATGAATCACAAGCCCATTGAAAAACCAACCTGGGCTGACCCACACCCAAGTAAACCCTTAATTTATGTTGCGGCTAATGGATCGAATGAAGTTATTGAAATTAACACTAAGAACTGGGAAATAACACGACGATTACAAACTGGGAAATCTCCATATAATCTTGAGGTCTCTTTAGATGGTAAGTTTTTGGTGGTCACTTACAAAGGCGAAAAAGCTACCGGGATATGGGATTTAGAGAAAGGCACAGAACTTACCAAAGTAACTAACTCAAGAAGAATTCCACATGGAATAACGATTAGCCCAGATAGCAGATATGCTTTTATATCTGTTGAAGGGATTGGCGGTGAACCAGGATCTGTTGACGTAATTGATTTGAATAAACTAGAATTTATAGATTATGTAGAAACTGGAAAGCAAGCTGGTGGAATTTACTTTTGGAAAACCCAGTATTAGAGTTTTTGTAAGTAAATTGCATGGCTAACATTTTTTCCGTCATCTTCCATTGCAAGGATTGTATCTTTATCAAGTGGTTCAACTATATAGCCCAGCTTTTCGCTTATGCCAATTATTAAAGGCTCTAAGCGCCCTCCATCGGTATTAAATTTGACATATGCTCCGCCTGTTCTCAGATCTATTTTTTTTGCGGATCTACCAATCATATCAGCGCAACGCAGAACCTCTTTGGTAGAAAAATTTTCTTTTGTGAATACTTTGTGTGGCTTAAATTTTTTAGAATAAACTCCCATACTTTGAATTTGCCCTGTTTTCAATTCAGGTTGAAGCCATTCAATTTGATGATTCAAAGAAGAAATGTAATAGGTTAGATATCTATTATTTTTGCCCTCTAAATTAAACGTAAAATCTGAAAACCAAATTTCTTTAACTAGATTAATTTCAATATCAAACCAAACAGATTCTGGATTAAACTTAAAGGTTGCTTTATTTCCACTCGGATCATAAACGTCTAAATCAACTGGAAACGCTCTTTTGAAGGTTGGGGCGGATTTTTTTATTCCTGGAGCAGGACTAATTGACAAAGAAACTTCATCTTCTTCTACGTTAATAAAGTCTGGTGCACTATTTTCAATTTGGCATTGTATAAATTGTAGCTTTAATAATAATCTAGCGTATCCATCCTTAATTGGAATTGTAAATGCGTCTTCTAAAACTGGATTAAGTTCCATATTCAATAGTTAGTATTTCTGGGAATGTATATTTTTTATGCCAGAAATAAAATTTCCACCCTGTCCCCCTTATAGTAGCTCACAACCTTTTGGAGAGGAATTCCTCTGCAAATACTTTAATTTCGTCCCTCACTTTTCGGAATTCATTAAAAACCTGTTCATTCGAACCAGTCATTTTAGAGGGGTCGTTGAAATTATGATGTATTTGTTCTGCTGTGCTCGGAAATACAGGACAACTTTCTTTCGCATGATCACACACCGTTATAATTGAATCGAATTGTTCCCTCATATATTCATCTATATGATTTGAAGTATGATTTGATATATCCACATTTACTTCTTTCATCACTTTGATGGTTGTTTTATTTACACCATGCGTTTCGATTCCTGCACTTTTTACTAAAACGTTGTTTCCACCAATAATTTTTAGCCAACCATGCATCATTTGACTTCTACAACTATTTCCGGTACAGAGAACTAAAATTTTCATACTTAACTTTTTAGGATTTGATAAAATGTAAAAATATCATGTTAAGTAGATATTATGTGAGAGATAATAGCTAATAAACTACTTTTATTTTTATGTGTTATAAAACTGTGCTTTAAGGTTTAAAGGATTACTCTGTACTTGATTGATAATTTATGCCCACTTTAGAATCTGTTCAGCTTCTTGAGTATCGATATCATTAATTGAAAATTTTCTACCACCTGCACCAGAGGCGGAAGTTAAGTGAATATTAGCGAGCTTTTTTCTGGATTGAAATGGATTTATTGTTAATTCACTTGATTGTATTCTGTTTTGTTTAATTATGGCAGTAGTTTTTGCCAACACACGATACTGTAAGTGTATTATCTTTTTTCCAACTCTTATCTCTGCATCATTAAATTCAAGCCATCCAAACAAAGAACATGGCACTACTAGTAAAAATAGTACCCATGCATTATCCCATAAAAGCCAAATGATTGGAACTAATACAATCACCCAATAATTTGAGCGGCGAATATATCTAAAAAATGATCGTTCAGGCGGCCTGATTACATTATCTGGCTTTTCAAGCTCGCCAATAAAATTATTTAAAAATAATAGAAGAAAATCTTTTTGTGCAAAAGGTAGAAGTACAATAGATCTATCCTTTTCTTTTTGCTCAAACCCTGCACTTTCAACATAAAGCATTCCATATCCAAAAGGTTGGCGTAGAATACCTTCCACATATCGGAATGCTTGTATCCTATCGAAAGGTACGGTTATTTGTTTTCGTTCTAACAAGCCACTTGTAATCAGTAATTCATTTTCTTTTTTCTCTATTCTAAAATCGCTATACCTAAGAATAACTCCTAAGAATGATAATAAATAGGATATAATAAAGATGATTGTGACAAGCCAAAGCATGGTCGAAAGTTGGCTATATCCAGGTAATATGGACGCTATATATTCTAGACTTTCGTCGGTAATAAATTGATCTAATTGTCCAGAAACTACTCCTAAAATAGAAGCAATAACTCCAAAATTTCCGGAGGTAAGTGCTGCCAGAAATAAATTTCTATTGGATAATTTCCAGACATGCATTTGATTATTCTTTGAATCCTCCATTATTGGAACATCACTTTCCGTTATTCCAAAATCTCTTAAAATAGATCGTAAATCTGAAGCTTCCTCTTTGGTAATAGCACTAATTGTAGCCTTTTCAGTGCCTCCTCCAGCTGTTTTTATTTCAACTTGTACCAATCCAAAAATTCGTTGTATTATACCCTCTGTAATGTCAATTACTTGAATTTTATCTTTTTTCAAGAAAAGTTTTTTCCTAACAAAAATACCTTTGTTGATTTGAAGTTCATCTTCATAGATTCGAAAAGTAAACCTATACCAACTAACAATTCCTAAAATAAAACTTGAAATTAGACCTAGGGTAATAATTATCCAAAAGTATTCATTTGAATTCCTTGAACCTGCTATCAAAAATATTATCAAAGGAATAATGTTTTGTTTTAATCCCTCAAATAGCTGTGAAACGGCCGCAACTGGATGTTGTCGTCGAAACTCAAACATCTTCTTTTACTTTTCTTACAAGTTCTGAAATCATGTTTCGTAGTGCATTAGCTGTTTCATCGTCCAAAGCTGGAATTTGATGCGTTGTTGCAGCTGTTGATAAACTGATAGACGAAAGGCCATATTTACGATAAATTGGCCCCTGTTCAGTATCAACATGCTGTATTCTATTTATTGGTATTATTGTTCGTTTGGTTATAATAATGCCCCGTTGTAAATCCACTCCTTTTTCATCTACTTCATATCTCCATCTTTTCCATCTAATTTTTGGAAATATTATGGTCATTAAAAGATGCAAAGTCACTACAATAACCATGGAAATTAAAATATACCATGGGTTAAAATCTTCCTCTGTAATGAACATATATATTAAAAAAGCAGGCAGCAGGTACAACGACCATCCCCAAATAAAGCCTGTGAGTTTCCATGCTTTTATTGAATTTTCATGGATTCTTAATGAAGGTAATTCGCTCGTCTTAAGCATAGTTTTTATACCACTTGTGTTGCTTCATCTTTTACGCTAAGCATAATTAAAAAACCGATAACCAGAAGGATTAAAATTACCACCATGCCAGCTTGTTGAGTTCCAAATAAGAGAGTAAATAATCCAAATAAAATAGTACCAGCCCAAGCCGTTGCTTTCCCTGAAAAGGCTAATAGGCCAAACATTTGTGTTTTTAATTCATCAGGCGCAATTCTTGCCATAAATGCTCTTGAAGAAGATTGATTTGGCCCGAAAAATAATCCAAGCATTAACCCCCAAATTATAAACCAAAATGAGCTTTTTGTGAAGATAACTGCAATGATGGGTATTGCTACACCAACTAATGAAAATAGGATAGTAAATTTACTACCTGATTTGTCATCAATCCATGCGAATAAAGCAGAACCTATTCCTGCGGTTAAATTTAACCCCACACCAAAAATTAAAATTTCAGAAGGTTCCATATTAAAAGTACCTGCAGCATATATTCCTCCCATCGCATAGATAGTGACAATAGCATCGTTATAAAACATTCTTGCAATCAAAAATTTAACAATTTGCTTGTATTTTTTTACTTCTTTAAACGACTGTTTTAGTTGAGTCAAACCATCTCTTATTGACGTACTCATCTTTTTATTTTTGGATGGAACATCTGGTGTCCGAAAAAATAGTGGTAAACTGAATATGGCATACCAAACAGCAGTTAAAATAAATGTAGCTCTAACTGGCTCTGCAAATTCAGGATTTAAGCCAAGCCAAAAACCATCGGTTTCAATAAATGCATATAATGCAACCAACAAACATGCCAATCCGCCAGCATAGCCCATTCCCCAACCCCATCCACTCCATCTACCGATTTTTGAAGGGTGAACCAAGTCTGGAAGCATTGCATTGTAGAAGATATAGACTAATTCAGCAGCTATGGTAGAAATAAACCCTAATGATAAAGCCAATATAAGAGAACTTGGATCAGGTTTTGCAAACCACAATAGTCCGCTTCCAATAACACATACAATTGTAAAAAAAGCGATCCAAGGTTTACGTTTCCCTGCTTGATCAGCAATGGCCCCGAAGAAAGGAGCTGTGATCGCAATAAAAATACCTGCAAAACCAATCATATTTCCCCATTGAGCGGTACCAATTTCAACATTTTCGGCAATGGTTTCTGCAAAATATGCCGCAAAAACAAAGGTTTGAATAATTACAAAGTAAGAACTATTTGCCCAATCATAGAGAGCCCAGGAAAATAATCCTTTTGATTTATTATTTGTGGTGGTGTGATTTTTTGGTATCTGCAACGTATAATATTTTTTTAAAGTTTTGAAGTCTAGCACATTGTTTGATAGAATCAAAACTTAAAGCCAATAATTATTAAATTGAATTATATTTTAAGAGAAATGATTATTTTGGAAAAATCACTATTCATCGAAAAAACTATTTATCAATTTGGGAGAATTACTGTTTGAATTTCAATAATCATATTAGTGATTTTGTGCAACAGAGTAGCTTTATTGGTTGCTTTATTGTAGACAAGAATGCACAAATTCTTTTTACGAATGACGCATTCAAAAATATTTTTTGTGGAATTGGTGGATTTAGAGAAGAAAAAAATTTCATTGATTTATTTCCAAATAAAAAAGTGGGTGTCGATCTATTAGCTGATCTCTTCAAGAATGGTTCTCTTTCAAAAACGGAATTATCATTTATTTCTACTGAAGATAAAATTTTACATCTTGTATTTGAAGGCCATCTAATACATGATAAGGATGAACAATTTGGAGTGGGACTTTTTATTGAAAAAAACCCAAATGATGTATCAAAAGATGTGAAAAATAACTCTAACCAAAGTCATCATGATCAGAAACCAGGGAGCATTGATAAAGAGTATTACATAAAAAATATCACTACAAGAATTCAAGGTGTAGTTGCTCGATACAGAATAAATCCAGATGGAACATCTGATATTTTATTCATCAGTGATAGTGTAGAAGACCTTTATGGAATAAAAAAAGAAGATGCACTTAAAGATTCATTGTTGATTTGGTCGAAATTTCATGAAGATGATATTATAGGTTTAAAAACTTGTTTAGAATATTCAGCTGAAACACTAGAACCTTGGGACCATATCTTTAGATACTACACTACCAATAATGAAATAGGCTATCTACAAGGATATGGAACTCCACAAATATTAGAAGATGGCACTTTAATTTGTGATTCCATCACCATGGACATTACTAAACGCATAGCTGCAGAAAATGAAGCAAAGCAGTTGAGTTCCAAGCTGCGTGCATTTATCCAATCTTCCCCTATAGCTATTTTTCAGATTGATCCTAACGGTATTGTAACCGATTTCTGGAATTCTGCAGCTGAAAATATCTATGGTTGGACTAAAGATGAGATTATTAACAAACACCTTCCTACGGTATCTGATGAAAATCGTGAGGAATTTCTAGATATAATCAATGACATTAGCATCACCAAAAAACCTAAACAGTTTCAAGTAACGCGTAAAAATAGGTTTGAAGAAAACATTAGGCTTGATGTTACAGCTGGGCCACTATTTGATAAATATGGAAAACTCACCGATTTATTGATTATAGCAAACGATATCACAGAACTTGAAGATTATCGTAACACCTTAGAAACAGCTCTAAGAGAGAAAGAGATTTTACTGCAAGAAATTCATCATAGAGTAAAAAATAATCTAGCAATAGTATCTGGATTACTAGAACTGCAAGCTCTAAAAGATGATAACGAACATGACATGTCAGTTATCATTGAGGCTAGAAATCGGATTCATTCCATTGCTATGGTACACGAACAACTCTACCAAGACATGGATTTCAGCCACATCGATCCAAAAGAATACTATCGTAAATTATTAAAAAAACTACAATCAAATACAATATCGGATGAGCGTGATATTTTTTATGATCTTAAATTTGATGTAGATCGTATTAACATTAATAGGGCTGTTCCGCTGGGTCTTTTAATCAACGAATTATTCACAAATTCCATCAAACACGCATTTACATCAACTAAAGGTCATCTTACTCTCCATTTCAGCCAACAAGGAGATCATATTCGTGTATATTATGAAGATGATGGTCCTGGATTTATAATTGATGAAATTCGTAAGAAAAATACCATTGGATGGCAATTAATTGAAACACTGTTATTACAATTAGACTCTACCTACACTATGGATACGAAAGGTAGGTTTATGTTAGACTTTACTTTTAAAGAAGTGATGCAAGGATCACAATCTCACTTTAGATAACAATTATCGAATAAATTTATAGCCAAAACCATGAATAGTGATTATGTGTTTTGGATGGCGACTATCATCTTCTAGCTTTTGACGTAGCCATGCAATGTGAACATCTACGGTTCTAGTTGATGGCAATGCATCATATCCCCACACTTCATTTAGTAATTGGTCTCTACTTAATATAGTTTTTTCATGTTGAACCAAAAATTGTAGCAATTGAAATTCTTTTGCAGAAAGTACCACGCTTTCTCCATTTTTTAACACCTTCATCTCTTTAAAATGTATGGAAATATTGCCAAATGAAATTTCAGAAAGTATTTCTTTGCGAAGTGAATTTTTCTTTTTTCTCAGCTGCACCTCAACCCTAGCCAGTAATTCCATCATTTCAAACGGTTTTTGCATGTAATCATCGGCACCAAGTTTTAAACCTAGAACTTTATCTATAGTCTGCCCTTTTGCGGTGAGCATGATTATAGGAGTGTGTATCTCTAATTTTCGAAGTTCCTTACACACCTCAAGTCCATCTTTTTTTGGCAACATCAAATCCAAAATAATTACATCGAACGTTCCATTTTTTGCTTTTTCAAATCCTAATTGACCATCAGAAGCAGTCTCTACATAAAACTTCTCTTCTTGTAATCGATCCTGTATGGTCATTATTAAACCATCTTCATCTTCAATAAGTAAAATGTTCCCCCTATTTAAGTTGCTCATAGATGATAAGGGATTAATATAGAGAATGTAGATCCATTACCTTCCTCACTTTTTAATGTAACCGCTCCGTGATGAACTGTAGCAATACGTTCCACCAAACTGAGTCCAATTCCATTACCTTTAATTTGATTCTTTACTGATCTTTCAGTTCTGTAAAAAGGTTTGAAAACATCTTTTTGCTCATCTTTGGGGATGCCAACACCATAATCTTGAACTTGAATTCTAAGTGCTAACCCAGACTTAAAACTTGTTTCATCCACTCTGAGTACGATTTTTTGAGAATTACCAACAAACTTAAGGGCATTTTGTATAAGATTTGAAATTGCAACAACCAATTCGTTTTGGTCTGCTCTTATAACATTCAGTTTTGCCATATTTATGTATTCAAGTGTTAATGAATGCTCGAAAAAGATTGGCTTAAACTCATTTAATATATTATTCATTAGGTTTTCTATGTCAACATCACTGAAATTATATATTCTCTGACCTGATTGAATTCCAGAGAACTCCATAATTTGATCTACCATATCACTTAGTCGCTTCCCTTCTTTCAACATTAATTTTGCGTACTCTTTTTTTCTCTCTTCTTTTGTTACTACACCTTCGCTTAGATTTTCTGCAGCAGATCGTATTACAGAAATTGGCGTTCTTAATTCGTGAGATACCCCAGTAACGAATAGCATTTGTTTATCCGCTAAATCCTTTAGACGTTGAGCAAATATTACAATTATTATACAGCCAATACCTAGTACACTCAATATTCCAAAACTTATTGCTAGATTTACTCTTTTTGTTTTTTGAACAAACGCTTCTAGGGAGCCTTCTTTAAATGAAAGCCATAACTCCAAATTATCTGAACTCATATCAGTCATAAATGAAGCAGAAAATGTAGTATCAATGGTGCTTGGTGTTATATCAACGCTAAATTGCGCAATACTCTTTAGACTTGTGTCACTTTCATATATGGAATTTTGGTCGAACCTAGAAATACTTTTGATTCTGGTATTTTTAGATTCCGAGTTGATTCCTAAGACGCTTAACGAGGTAGAATCTATTGTCGTCAGATTTTCATTTTCTATTTTGAATTGATTTTCAAAAAAAATCAAATTTGAAAAATTCATCCGATTCATTTCTATATTATGATCAGGGTTTTCTGGCAGTATTTCGGGTAGTGAATTAAAAAAGACAAATGGATTATCCCCAGTTTTTAAAACCGAAAGTTGATATTGCTCATCAAAAGATTCTCCGAAGTATTTAGCTGCAACTTCAGGGATTAATGTAGATTTTATATAGTTGTTGTCGATTCTAAGAAGCATATAATCATTAAAATCATCCCTATTGATTTGAAAAACTAAATGCTTAATGGCTTTTTCAGCTTCAGAATTAAAAAAATCTATCCTTTGTAAGGGAATTTTCATGAATGTTTCTTTCCTAAATTTAGGAAGTGTATTCAATGATATTCGCGAACTATTCTCTCTTTCAACGATAATATTTTTTTCTACCCAAGATCGCGTTGCAGAGTCTGGATCAATTTCCGATAACTTACTCTTGGTGGGATAATATGTGAAGTATTTAACTTCTTTAAAATCTTCAGAAACATTAATGAAAAGTATCTCCTTTAATACTTCATGATGATTAAAATTAGTACGCCATCGAATATATCGTTCATTAATCTTTGACGTAATGTCAACGTTGCCCTTAGTTAATTGAATTCTAAAATTATTCTGTAAGTTTTTAAAAACTTGACTGAAGTCTGTTACAAAATTTTCACTTGATGCAGCAATACTTTCTTCTAAGCGTTCTTTCTCAGCCTCACTTACACTTCCCAACCATTTATACTGAAGAAAAGCTAAAGTGAATAAAGCGGCGAACATTAAAAATAAAAGAATAAAAATAAACCATCGATTTTGCATACCTAAAATTAATTGGTTTTTAAGCTAAGTAAAAAAATTTAGCATCAATTTAACATCCTTAACAAACATTTTGCGAGCCTTTAACAACTCACGCTCATAGAATTCGAATATTTACAGCGTCATAAAAAATTAAATAAAAGGACGCTTTAAAAATGAAAAACCTATCAATTCTAGCATTTCTTTCGCTAACGCTTATCCCACTCAACAACGTATTCGGTCAATTCGAAAAAATCACAACTTTAGATGACCATTCATCAATGGTTCTAAAAGAATTTAATGCCATACTTACTGAAATAAGTGATAGTGGAGTTCATGTGAAAATGATTATTGGTAATGGCAATGTCAAATCCTCAACATCAGAGACTCTTCAAAAGGATGATCTAATCCTTATGATAAATGGAAAAAAAATAAAAGACATAACAGGGCTTCGAAAAAAATATGAATCTATATCAGATAATGAAGTAATAAAAATTGGGGTTCGTAGAGGAGAAGAACGGTTTATTCTAACAAGAAGTAAGGGTGACGTTCCTGATGGATCATTTCATCAAGCAATTAGGATGGATTTAGATATGTTCGAAACTCCTATTATAATTCCACAACTCGGAGTTATTGTTTCAGATAAGAACGATCAAATTATTGTAAAAGCACCCATCCCGCAACTGGTACCAGAAGAAATGAAATCCTTCGATTTAACTGGTTATCAATTACAAACCATAAATGGAAAAACATTCGATTTAGCTTACGATGTCACCGAATTTCTAAATACACTTACTGTTGGAGATATCATTGATTTAGTAATTGAAAAAAATGGAGTTCAAAAAACTTTCTCTTTCCCTATGCCTGATATTAAAGGGTCATTTAACATAAGTACTAAAATGATTGACAATGAATAATAGAATATGCTCAATATTAATATTCTTGTTCGGATTTCTATTTATAGTGCCTGAAAAATTATATGCTCAAAGTCCATTTCCGAATGCTCGGGACGACAGCTATCCTTTATTAGGGTTGAAAAGAGCAAAAAGTAGTTATGACCGAGCTGAAAGTGAACTCTCTAGAAAGAAGGAACTCTTTAGCAAAAACTTGATCTCCCCTGAAGCATATGAAATAGCATTAAATTCATTCCAAGATGCAGAGGTTAATTATCAGCAATCACTATTGGTTCTACTCTTTGAGCAACAATTTGTAAGCATTAAAAGAGCTTTAAAAACACAAGATGATGATAACACTAAACGGATTCGGGTTACTTTAGAGAATACAAGTAGTGCAACTGCAGAATTTGCTCAAATAGTAAATATGAAGGATGAAATATTTCGATCTCTTCAACCTGATGTAATTCATAATATTTACGTTTCATTAAGTAATAATGATGGAGCAATAATTAGTTCTCCCTATGAAATCAAAATTGATCAACTCAAAAGTGGTTTACCGAAAACCATTGAATTTGAGATGCTCCAAGATTTAGACGAAGTCACCATAAATCTAATTTATGGAAATGGAGCTTCTAGAAACCCAAAGGTTTTCCTTGAAAAAGATGATTCTGCAAATAAAGTATTAATTCAATCTGAACGCTTCTCACAGGAGGTAGAATTAGGTGCTTCTACCGATTACGGATTGGGTCTTGAATTGTTCAGTGGCATGGAAGACACTTATAAGTTAGAAGTGGTAAACCTACCAAAATCAATCACTCGCTACTTTAATGAAAGGGGTCAACAAGGGCGTATAAGCCAAATCAAATTCACGGAATCGAATAATAATATTCCTGCTAGCCTTCAAATTTCACTGCCTGACCGCCCAACCGCTGATGTTCCTATGGATGAACCTATAGATTTTTATGTAATGGCTATTCCAATATCAAAACTAACTGAATTCAATAAAAAAAAGGGAACTTGGACTATAGATGATATACATGCATTTGAAGTAGGATATGTACGACTTGAAATGATACCACGTGGAATTGGTAAACTAGTTTTAAAAACCCCACAATTATATAGTGAATTTAATGGTACGGGTTCTGTAGAATTTACAATGCAAGTAATAAACGAAGGTACAAGAAGATTAGATAATATCGAGTTTGAACTAGATGTACCCTATGAATGGGAAAAACGCTTAGAGCCCAATATCATACCAAACCTAGGAATTCGGGAAGAGGCTACCATCAAACTCTATCTCACCCCACCAAGTGATGTTAGCGTCGGTCGCTATGAGACTCGCATGAGATCAACCTCCCTTTCAGATAATCAACCTATAAATGCGGAAGATAAATCATTCACAGTTCAGGTTGTTGCACAAGCAAATATGTTAGGAACATCAATTATTCTGTTTCTCATCATTGGCTTGATAAGTGGTCTAGTGTTCTTTGGCATTAAACTATCACGTAAATAAAACACCTTACCTACGAATTTTAAATAACTAAGTCATGGAATATTCAACAATTAAACCAGCAACATTACTAGAAGCAAACCACCTTACCAAAGTATATGAAGATGGAGTGAAAGCCCTTGATAATCTTCAATTAAAAATACACGCAGGAGAAATATTTGTGATGTTGGGAGGGAATGGAGCAGGTAAAACTACAACCATTAATATATTTTTAGATTTTATTCAGCCAACAGGTGGTGAAGCTCTTATCAACGGTATTAATGCCAATAGAGAGCCATTGGAAGCAAAGAAATTCGTCTCATTTGTTTCAGAAAATGTTCAGCTCTATCCAAATTTTACTGCAATTCAAAATATAGATTTTTTTGTTCGATTGGGGGGTAAAACTCATTACACCAGAGCAGAATATGAATCTACATTAATACGAGTTGGACTACAAAGTGACGCTTTTGACAAAAAATTGAAAAATTTCTCTAAAGGTATGCGCCAAAAATGTGGCATAGCAATAGCGATTCTAAAAGATGCACCAGCTATACTACTTGATGAACCAACATCGGGACTTGATCCAAAAGCTGGGAAAGAATTCACTCAACTAATTGGTGAGCTCAGAGATGAAGGTAAAGCCATATTAATGAGTACTCATGATATTTTCAGGGCAAAAGAAATTGCAGATTATGTAGGCATACTTAACCATGGCGTTCTTGTAGCTCATAAGACAAAGACAGAATTGGAAGGGGTAAACCTAGAAAATCTTTATGTGGAATATATGGCTGGGTATATGGATGAGACAGTATTGACGCTTGAAAATAACTTAATTAAATAGGTGAGCTCGATGTTTTATTTAATTTTTAAAAAAGAACTAAAAGATATAATACAAAGTAATCGATTTACCATCAGCTTTGCAGTCTGCTCCATTTTAATAATTTTAGCTTTTTTTATGGGAGCACAAAACTATTTAGTTAGTCAGAAACAATATGAAGCTGCTATCCAAGAAAATAGAAATCAAATTGCCAGTAATACAGATTGGCAAATGGTTGAACATTCGATCATGATGAAGCCTCAGCCATTAATGACTCTAGTAAATGGTATTTCTAATGATATTGGTAGGAATATTCGCATGAAAAGCCGTGGTGAATTGCATCCACAAAATAGTCGATACAACGACGAACCAATCTTTGCGATTTTTAGATTTATGGATTTAGAATTCATCTTTGGAACCATTCTATCGTTATTTGCAATCCTATTTGCTTATGATTCTATAAATGGCGAAAAACTTCGTGGCACATTAAAGCTTTGTTTTTCTAATTCATTGCCACGGGTCTCCTTTATTGGGGGTAAACTAGCAGGTTCTTTTATGGGATTAGGTGTAGCTCTGTTAATCCCTATGCTTATAGGGTGTGCCTTATTACCTTTATTAGGAATTATTCTTTCTGGCAATGAATGGATTAGATTAGGTCTAATTATATTTTCAGGTATTGCTTATTTCGGACTATTCCTTGCATTAGCAATGGCTATTTCTGCAGCTACATCAAAACCATCTACTTCTTTTTTAATTGGTTTAGTTGTATGGGTTATTTCGGTATTGGTTATCCCCAGAGCCTCTATACTTGTATCCGGAAGAATGATAGATGCGCCGAATATCGATGAGATTACTACTCAAAAAACAAGATATGCAATGCAACTTTTTGATGAAGATCGTCCTAAAATGACGAACTTTTTTTCAGAAGAAAATACTGATATTGAGAATACAATACATCAGTTTGGAGCTTTCATGAGTGAACTCGGTGCTGCACGCCAAAAAAAAATTGACGTATTTAATGCACGTTTGAATGAAGACCTAACAAATAAAAGAAGGGTGCAAGAAAATGTAGCATTAACATTTTCACGCATTTCTCCTACTTCTGTATTTACTTATGCTGCTACAGAATTAGCAGGTACATCAATAAAACTACAGTCTCAGTTTTTAGATGAAGCGTACAATTATCAAAAAGTATTCTCGGATTTTATGGCACAAAAAACGGGTAATTCACAAACTGGTGGAATTAGAATGATTTTCAGAAAAATTGGGGATGATAGTGATGAACCTGAGTTATTAGACCCAAGTGAACTACCCGTATTTGAATTTAAAACCCAAACAGCTGGTGTTGCTTTTTCAAATAGCATAATAGATATGGGACTACTATTGCTATTCAATGTATTGTTCTTTGGTGGTGCTTTTGCTGCCTTTATTAAATTCGATCTAAGATAAAAGAGGCCTAAAATGATATCACTACTTATTCAAAAAGAACTTAAAAGTATAATGCTAAGTCCGAAATTTTTTGCCACATTTTTGATATGCTCTATCTTAATTTTACTTAGTGTTTACATTGGGATTAAAGAATATCATAACTCAGTACAACAGTTTGAAGCTGTCCAAGAGCTTGCTCATCAAGATATCTCTCAAGCCACAGGATGGTCTAGAATAAAAAACAGTGTACATCGAGAACCCTCTCCCATGCAAATTTTTGTATCTGGATTACATTTTGATATTGGAAGATTATCAACTATCTCAAATTCACAAGATATTAAATTGATTAGAAGTCCATATTCCGATGAACCAATATTTGCTATGTTTAGAATCATTGACTTTGCATTTATAGTTCAAATGGTTCTTTCGTTATTTGCGATTCTGTTTACCTACGACTCAATAAACGGTGAAAGAGAATATGGAACTTTGAAATTAGCCTTTGCAAATTCAATTTCAAGATCAACTTATCTAATCTCAAAGCTTTTCGGGATTTGGTTAGGGCTAATTATTCCATTATTTATTCCAATTTTATCCAGTCTTCTTTTAATTGTACTGTTTGAAGTACCATTACTTTCAGAACATTGGATTTCTATTCTAAGTTTTCTAGCATTATCAATGATATATATAACGTTATTCATTGTAATTGGTGTTTTTTTATCTGCACTTACAAGGCATTCTTCACTTTCTTTTTTACTCCTACTTGTTATTTGGATTGGGTCAGTTTTTGTTATCCCAAGGCTTGGTGTGGTAATTGCCGGGCAGTTTATAACAGTAGAAAGTGTTGCACAAATTGAATCAAAACAAGAAGCTTTCGAAAAATCTAGATGGGATGAATATTTTGAATATTTAACAAACCTTCGGAAAGATAGAGAGAAAGTTATTTCTAGTATGAATGAAGAGGAAGCAAAAAAATACAGAGATAACAAAGAATGGGAATGGTTAGAAGAAGATGATACATCGAGAAAGCAAGTACAGCTTGATATTATAGAAAACAATAGGCGTTTGATAGAAGAGGTTCAAAACAAAAAGCGTATCCAAGAACGCTATGCCTTAAATTTATCGAGGATATCCCCAGCTGCCTCTTATCATTTAGCTGCAATGAAGCTAGCATCAACTGATATAACTATGAAAGTCCGATATGAGGAATCTATGAGAAATTATAAAGATATTTTTTCAAAATATATAAGTGAAAAGATCGCTGAAGGTGGAAATACTGGTGGTATAAATATTAGTATTGACAGCAAAAAAGGAAGCTCTATCGATTTTGGTCGAGACGATCAAACCCTAGATACTAGCGATATGCCTAACTACACCGCGCCTCTTGTAAGACCAATCGAAGCAATAGGCAATAGTATTCCTGACTTTGGGATATTGTTATTACTTATAATACTTTGTTTTGGAGGTTGTTTTTTCGCCTTTCTTAGATATGATATGCAATAATAAACACATTTTCACAGGGTGCCTAGGCACCCTGATATTCCTCTAAAAATTCAAACCAATTCCAAAGCCACCACCTAAACCTAATCGATTGAATTCATTTTCCCCAAATTCACTCGTGTACTGGTAAGTGATGTGTAAATTAAAAATTATACCTTTATCAGGGTTTCCAAAATCAATTCCCATACCAACTCCAACATTGAAAATTCGATCTGAATTAGATTCATCAAAAAAAGTTTCCCCTGAAATACTGTTATCAAAACTGAAGCCGACAATTGAATAGCTACGATTCACTGGGTTAACAAATAAATTTCGTTGATATTCTGCCCCTAATGAAAAATATGAGTCTTTATTTTCATTCTCAGTGTCATATATAAAAATACCTGTAAACTTGAAATGATCATGCAATGTAGGTTTTGCTAAATAATAGATACCTGATCCACCCATAGTTGAAAGAGCTAAACCTAGTTGAATATTCTTTTTTTCGACTTCCGATTCTTGAGCAAATGTATGGAAAGGCAATAAAATAATGACCAATAAAACAATTAATAATCGATTCATAATATGTGAGGATTTGTTAATATAGTATATGATTAAAATAAAACTAAGCAGTGAATAAAAACTTTAGGTAATTGATAATACATAAATAATTTTTTGTTCCATAGCTTAATACGATGTGAGATGAAAAGTAATACCTAAACCCCATCCAAACCCATGATCGCTCATAGAACTCTTGCCATAGGTATTGGTGTATTGATAAGTCTTGTGAACATTGAATGCAATTTTTTTAAAGAGTTCTAAGTCTAACCCAAGTCCAATACCTCTATTAAAATGACTACATGAAAGGGAATAACATTCTGTAAATTCAAATACTAAGTTTGTGAAACTGCCACCAAGAGTAGCATAAAATCTTAAAAATGTGTTTTCTACTATATCACGTTGGTATTCAAGGCCTACATTAAATTTAAAATCATCTTCATTTGTACAAAAAAATGATTCTCCGTCTATGCCAGAACACATAAATACTACTGTTTTAATATTGTCCCAGTAGCTCAAATCATTTATAAAAGAGAGCCCAAATCCACTAAGGGTAGAAATATTCACTCCGAAATGTTTTGGTCGGAATTCATCTGCATATTTTTGTGCTATAGCTTCAAAAACACACATACAATTAATAAATAAGACAAAAGTTAGTTTGTTCAATGTTGTCAAAATTATTCACTTTGCATAACTCGTTCAACAATGCTATTAGTATACGTATACCGTTAACGCATCAATTTTTTGTACTGAATGCGTTGAGGCTGGTTATCAGTTATCCCTAATCGTTCCTTTCGGTTTACTTCATATTCTTGATAATTTCCTTCAAACCAGTAAACCTGACTATCACCTTCAAATGCTAATATATGAGTGGCAACACGATCTAGGAACCATCTATCATGAGAAATAACAACAGCACAACCTGCAAAACTAAGTAAAGCTTCTTCTAAAGCACGAAGAGTATTTACATCTAGGTCGTTCGTAGGCTCATCCAATAGGAGGACATTAGCTCCTTCTTTTAGCATCTTTGCAAGATGTACTCTGTTCCTTTCCCCCCCTGATAATTGGGAGGTTTTCTTTTGTTGATCAGATCCACCAAAATTAAAACGAGATACATATGCTCTCGAATTCACCTCACGATTTCCTAATTGAAGAATATCATGACCTCCAGAAATCTCTTCCCAAATAGATTTATTTGGATCAAGTGGTCGCTTTTGGTCAATGTAACCTAGTTGTACCGTATCTCCTATTTCCATTGTTCCCGAATCAGGATGTTCTTCGCCAATGATCATTTTAAACAAGGTTGTTTTACCTGCACCATTGGCTCCAATCACACCAACTATACCACCAGGTGGCAACATAAAATTCATGTCCTCTACCAGTAAGCTATCATCGTACCCTTTAACAATTTCGTTTGCATTAATCACTTTTGTACCAAGTCTTGGCCCTGCAGGAATGAAAATCTGCATTTCTTCACTTCGCTTCTCGTTCTCTTGTGAAAGCAATTCTTCATAAGCGTTTATTCTAGCCTTACTCTTTGCCCGACGACCTTTTGGATTCTGCCGAATCCATTCTAACTCTTGTTGTAGTGTTTTTTGGCGGTTAGACTCTTGTTTTTCTTCTTGTTTAAGTCGTTCAGATTTTTGTTCTAACCAAGACGTGTAATTACCTTTAAATGGTATTCCCTCACCTCTATCTAGTTCTAAAATCCATCCTGCAACGTTATCCAAGAAATAACGATCGTGGGTAACTGCAATTACAGTCCCTTCATAACGAGCTAAGTGCTGTTCTAACCAACCTACTGATTCTGCATCCAAATGGTTGGTAGGTTCATCTAAAAGAAGAACGTCAGGTTTCTTTAGAAGAAGTCGACACAATGCTACACGTCTTGCTTCTCCACCAGATAGAACTTTTACAGATGTATCTCCCGGTGGGCATCGTAGTGCATCCATCGCTTGGTCTAATTTACTATCCAGATTCCAAGCATCTAGGTGATCAATTTGTTCCTGTAATTTAGCCTGTTTAGCAATTAATGCGTCAAAATCCGCATCTGGCTCAGCAAATTGTGCGTTTACCTCTTCATAGGCTTTCAACAAATCAACAGTTTCTTGAACACCTTCCTCAACAATTTCTTTTACTGTTTTATCCGGGTCTAGATGTGGTTCTTGTGGCAGATATCCAAAAGTGATTCCTTTCTGTGTACTAATATCACCAATGTAATCTTTATCTTCGCCAGCAATAATTCTTAATAAGGTTGATTTTCCCGCTCCGTTTAAACCTAAAACTCCAATTTTAGCCCCATAAAAGAAAGAGAGGTATATATTTTTAAGTACAGTTTTATTTGGTTTGTGGATTTTACTAACTCCAACCATGGAGAATATTATTTTCTGATCGCTCAATGTCTTAAAGAATTAATTATCTGTTTTGAAGATTCTTAAGGTACGCAGAGAAAAATGCTTTTCAAGGATAAATTTTATCTATCAATATTATTCAATACGAAATGGAAAATTTGCGTTACCAACCTTGCCTTTGCCATTGTTTACATAGGCAAATAATCTATAATCTCCCTTTTTGGCTGGAGTTCTAAATATAAATTGATTGTTATTCTGTGATTGAATGTGAACTGCTACTTCATCTGGCTCTATTTCATAAGCTCCTCCATGGCTTCTTTTCTCTACTTCTTCCATAATTATCCATTTTGTATCAACTTTATCACCGTATGGTATTGTGAATTCTACTTCAGCCATATGGAGAGTCTCAGGTTTTAGATAAAGGCTGTCAATGGCAGGTATTCCATCTATTGAAATAGATTCTGTTAAAGGTGCTCTATTATTTGGATAAATTCCTGTCCAATACTTTGTGATCTCATCAACTCTAGCTGTTGCCTCCCCAGTTTTATTAAACACACCATACCACGTAGGGGTTCTTTCTTGTTTTTGTCCCCAGAAAAAAAGGAATCCTCCAAGTAGTAACCCACTTTTGTCCGTATCAAAAAACTGATGGATTCTTTCCATCATAGCTCTAGCTTTAGGACCACTTGGTTCTTCTATTTCTCTACCCCATACGGTTGATGGCATTTCCCAATGTCCTGTAGGACCATATTCTGTAACCATGTAGGGCATGTTGATGCCTGCATTCTTAATTTTTTCATGTAGATGACCTAATTCTCCATAAATTTGCACACTAAAAAAATCTAATCCTGAACAGTATTTCAACATTGTTTGAATTTCTTTTGGATAAAAACCAGCAAATGTGGTGGTTACAGGATGATGAGGATCCTCATGATGAATGAAATCAACGATATCGGAAAGTGCACTCCATACCTTTGGGTTTACACTTTTTAGTTTTTCATTTTCATCAAACAATAAGTTTAGCTCATTACCAACGACCCAACAGAGTACATTTGGATGATCTTTATAGGTCATTATTTGTTGTTTAACTCGCTCAAATTGTCGTTTTACTGCGACATTGTCTTCATAATCAAATCCGTGCAATTCTTGACCTAGTTCTATGCCAATAGCCACCATTAATCCATATTTTTTAGCATTCTCTAGTTCAATGGTAGCATTATCAGATCTCCAAGTTCTAAATGTATTTGCACCAGCTTCTACCATAGAAGCGTAGTTGTCTCCTTGGGTTGAATCTAGTCCAACCCCTTTTACCAAAAATTTTACTCCATCGATGTAATAATCATAGATACCATTAATTTTCTTTATTTCTACTTGAGAAGCTTTCATCGCTTAAATTTTTTGAGTTAAAATCAGTATTCTAAGTATTATTTCTGTTCTAATAATTATGTATAAGAAACTAAGCGTTTGAACTATTATATATTAGAACGGTCCTTAAATCTTTACCTTAATCATTTATACGATTTAACACACACTATTAATGACTTATTTATCAGTTGAGAATTTATCAAAGAAATACGGATTAAAAACTCTATTTCATGGAATAACTTTTGGTATATCAAAAGGGGATAAAACCGCATTAATAGCCCAAAATGGAACTGGTAAAACCACATTATTGAAGATATTAGCGGGTCTTGAAACACCAGATGATGGGAAAGTAATGATTAAGAATGGTATTCGCATCAGCTTATTAGAGCAAGAGCCAGAATTAGATGATACACTTACGATCAATGAGTTTATTATTCACGGTGATAATGCTATGGTTCGGATAGTTCGAAATTATGAAACTGCAGTTGAAGCTCAAAGCACTAACTATTCTGAAGAAACACAAAGAAATTTTGATAAAGCCCTTGCACAAATGGATGCCAGTAATGCCTGGGATTATGAATTGAGACTTAAGCAAATATTAAGTGAACTCCACATTCATAAATTGGACCAATCCATAGCTGAATTATCTGGTGGGCAAAGAAAAAGAGTGGCTTTAGCATTTGCACTTTTAGACGAGCCTGATCTCCTTATTCTAGATGAACCCACCAATCACCTAGATGTTGAGATGATCGAATGGTTAGAAAAGTATTTAAGTAAAAGTACTATGACTTTATTAATGGTTACTCATGACCGTTACTTTCTGGACCGTGTTTGTAATCATATAATTGAAATAGAAGAGGGTGAAATTTATCATCACAAGGGCAATTACGATTATTATTTGCAAAAAAAAGAGGAGCGTGAAGCTATTTTTGCTATTGAAATTGCAAAAGCTGGCAAAGTAGCTAAGAAAGAAATAGAATGGGTTCGAAGACAACCCAAAGCTCGCACTACTAAATCAAAGTCTAGGCTAGATGCTTTTTATGAAACTGAAAAGAAGGCAAATTCGGGAAAGATTAAGAAAGAAATTAAATTAGAAGTTGGTCATTCACGAATTGGTGGTCAAGTACTCGAGCTAAAGAATGTATCTAAAAGATATGATGACTTAAACATTCTTAATGATTTTAATTACAGTTTCAATAAAGGTGAAAAGATTGGCATTATTGGTAAGAATGGTGTTGGAAAAACCACATTTTTAAAAATAATTACTGGAGATGAACATGTTGATTCTGGAGATGTACTGACGGGACAAACCATCATTTTTGGCCATTATAAACAAAGTGGTCAGAACTTTAAGGAAACTGCCAGAGTCATTGATGTAATTAAGGAAGTAGCTGAAGTTATTGTTTTAGCAAATGGGAATACTATCTCTGTATCACAGTTCTTAGAACACTTTATGTTTGATTCGAAAATGCAATACACTCCAGTATCCAAATTAAGTGGAGGTGAAAAGCGCCGGTTAGGATTAATGATGGTGCTTATAAAAAATCCCAATTTTTTGATACTGGATGAGCCTACTAATGATCTTGATCTGTTAACCTTAGAAAAGTTAGAGTCTTTTTTGGTTGATTTTGGAGGCTGCATATTAATTATATCTCATAATAGATATTTTATGGATAATGTAGTTGATCATTATTTTGTATTTGAGGGAAATGGAATTATTAAAAATTTTAATGGTACCTATGATGATTACAAAAAAAATAAAATAAAAAAAGAAGTACTGAACATTCCTAAACAAAAGAAGCCTAGTCTTAAAAAAGAAGTCTCATCAAAAGGTGCTAAATTAACTTATGCTGAGCGAAAAATATTCAATAAACTTGAAAAAGAAATCGAACGATTAGAAGAAGAAAAGGTAGGCATCGAACAGCAACTTAACTCTGGTTTAACCGATTACAAGAAAATTACAGATCTTTCCACTAGGTTTATTGATATTAAACAAGAGATTGATGATAAGGAAATGATGTGGCTTGAACTTTCAGAAAGGGCTTAATATTTCACCTTATTGCTTCATTAAGTTCCTCATTTCTTTTTCACCAATCAGGTAAAAATTTATCCATTAAGGAATAGAATCGATGGTTATGTAAACGTTCCAGCAGATGAACCATTTCATGAACTACTACCAATTCGATTAATTCAGGTTTGTACTTAACTAACTGTAGATTCAGCCATATTCTTCGATCTCGAATATTACAAGTCCCCCATCTAGTTTTCATGTTCTTAATTCTTACTTCATATACCTGTACCTGCATCATTGATTCCCATTTGTGTACTAGTTGTTCGGATAAAATTTGAAGCTCATTTCGCAAAAATTTGATCAGCACTTTATCTCTTTGGTTTTGAGTATAACTGGGCTTTATTCGCATCAATATGGCATTATTATGTAAATATGCTTTTATGTTTTTATTTGCATAATCGTGTACTATAGGTATCTGAGCACCGAATAATGAAGTCATTTCTCCATTACCATAGAATGCCTGAGATATTTCCGGCACAGGGTTGCATATTTGCTTATCGATCCATTTTGATTTAGATCGCACGAATAGTTCTATGACTGAATCTGGCATTTTAAGCGGTGCAGAAACTCTAATGTTCCCGTTTTTTCTAGAACACTTGAGGTACATATGCCTAATTGGCTTTAGAGACACCTCTATTCGATACCCATCAATGTTAAGGTACTTTATTCCAAATTTTTGATGTTTAGACAGCATTGTTTTGCATTAAATACTTTGAAAATAACTAAGCTCGAAAGTTAACACTAAGAAGAAATCTAATAGTAAAATGCTATGAATAATACTCCCTTTTAATAGAGAAATTTATAATTATCTAATTCGGCAAATTCTTATGAATACTATATAGATGAGTTTGTGTTTTTTTCCCTTTCAATAGAAATGAACCTTTAAAAACGAATTCATACTCGTCTTTTATGAAAAACTTATTAAGTAAATCACTTGATATTAACAATGTAGATTGTAGTGCATTGCACATATGCTGAATTCGAGCAGCAGTATTAATAACATCTCCATGATAGGCTAATTCTCTTTTAAAGGATCCAACTTCAACTACCATTAAGTCTCCTCCATGAACACCAGCTTTAAACTCTGGTACAAGTCCGAATTTTATTTTATAGTAGTTTTTCCTTTGAGCAATCCTTGTTTCAAACGAATAAAATAATTTAATGCATTCATTATTTTCTATACCCTCTTCAAAATCCCATATTAAAACAGCCTCGTCACCAACATACTGGTATATTTCTGCTTTGGTATTAATAACTACATCATTCAAATCTTTAAAACATTCCTGAATTAAAGCACTATACATTCTATACCCTAATTCTTCCGCTAAAAATGTGGATGCTTTAAGATCCAAAAACAAAAAGATTTTCTTTTCAACTCTTGGTTTAAAGTAAGTTTCCCGAAAAATCTTTTTTAGCGCACCTTGACCAAATTTTTTATTTATTAGTTTAAAAAAATAATAAATGCCCAAGCATATAGTGCAGTAAATAAAAAATGACCAAACAGCTCCACTTTTGAACATCCCGATAAAAGGATATGCTATGTTATTCTCAAAAAGAAGGTGTAAGAAATAATAGCCTAGATGAATGATTGCGGAAAATATTAAAATGAAAAAGAAAATATATACAGTAATACGCGATACAATTGATTTATAATTTAGAAGGGATGGATAAAGCAAGCTTTCAAATGTGAAGTGCGCCATTCCTGTAAACCCTCCAATTACTAAGGTGAGAAAAAAATTTTCTTTTCTAGTTAGATAATTGTTGGTGGCTATTTCTGGTATTATTTCTACTCCAATCCTGCGGAAAAAATCATACGCAAAAATTACAATGACCCAGAACGTAAATATTCCTAGTAACGGATAGAAGTGTTTTTGGATTCCTGAAAATACCATCTTGTATAATCGAGAAATCTTTGGTTTTATTGTGAATTACTTCTTAAAGCTTTTGAAGTAAGAATTACAAACTCTGACGTTTAAAAATAGTTCTAAAATTTTACGATTTTTGGTTGCTCATTTTTATAATCTGTCATTGTTAATCCGACTGGTGCATTAATGTAGGTTGGGTCAGCCACCATATATTTTTTCCCATCGCTCATATGAAAATCTCCTTCAACAATACTAGAAAAAGCCACCGCAACAGCTAAATGACGGGAATATCGAAGCCCAACGACATCTAGACCAAGAATATCGCGAACAATAGTTGCGAAGAAAATTGACCGATCATCACAATCTGAGTATTCATAAAAGAAAATTTCATCAGGTATCATGTATTTCTCTCGATCGAATTGATCTTGGTCAGTTTTATAATCAAAAGCAGTTTGAACTAGCCGAAGTAAGAAATTTACCGCTTCCAATTCGGTCATTTCGACTAAAATTGGTTGAAGTGCTGACGCCAATTGTTGATAGGTTGTTGGTGATAAAGAGGCAGAAAAAAATATAGGCAAATCCGTTAATGGGTAGAACTCAAAGTAGGATATAATATCACGATTGATAGTGATAGGTATTGTATAGCTTTGTTGATCATATTCAAATTCGAGAGTTCGAGTGTAAGCTCTTGTTGAATTAATAAATTCTGGATATTGTGAAATGCTTAGATCAAGTTTTCGTACTTGCGCTTCATGAACGCCTTGATAAGTAAAAATAGAAGAAGGAGTTTGAAATTCGTCATTAAAATTTAAGGGAAAAAACTTAATCCCATCTAGTGTGTAATATTTTGTGTTAAAGATGTTGTTACTTATAGTTAACAAATTGTAGACCCCATCTTGATCATATCCAACACGATTTTGATACCCTGCTTTGGTAAGTATAAACCAATTCATCATTCGAACCAGATTGAGATTTTGATCTCCAAAAATACTCTTTGAAATCTCATTAATTAAAAGAATATAGCCCCAGTCGTTCAAACTCATTTGATTTCTTAAATCAACAGTATAATTGATGAATTCTTCATGATTTACACTACTCACTTTTTCCCAGAATTCAGCAAACTTATCATTATTGATATTTCCATTACTAAAATCACTTGGGTTTAAATTCGTTTGTATTGATTTAGGGTATTTTAAGAGGATTTTGTTGGAGAAAAAAGCAAAGGAAGACTCATCTACGGTAAGTTGTTCAAATAGCCTCAATGATTTATTTGATTGCTTATTTCTTTCTGCAGTTGGTGGTGGTAGTGATAGTGGATTTTTATCTATTTCTAGATCAAGATCAATTGTAATGCGCTCTTCTATACTTACATTTTTAGGATTTTCATTTTTTACATTGGGTTTTGGGGGTATAAATACAGGAATATCAATTGGTTTTTCTACTTCATAAAATTCAGATCCTTTAGTTATACCTATCTCTTCCCATGTATTTTTCAGCATCTTTATAAATTCTTCATCAAACTCATCTTTGTATGCTTGAAATTCTTCTTTTTGTGATTTTTTCCATTCTTCAAATGTTTGTGCCATTACAAAATCAGATGATAGAACAAATAAGTAGCTAAGAGTTAGAGCTTTGAAAATTGAACCCACTTTCATGTCTATTTAAGTAAAGATTATTATTTCCACGTAATTTTAATTTCTTGAATTATAAATCAAAAATGAAGTATAGTTCCATCTGATAACATAAAAAAAACCCACATCACTAATGTGATGTGGGTTTAACGGGGGTTTTGGGTGTATTACCCGATAAATCCTAATACGGCCTGAGGTCCGTTATTCGCCTGAGCTAAGGCTGACGTTGCTGTCTGCTGTAGGATCTGTAGTCGAACAGACTCTGATTGCTCTTTCGCAAAATCAGTATCTAGTATTCTACTTTTGGCTGACTCTGTAGCTGAAATAGATTCAGAGAGTGTATCCTCACGTAAAGACAATGAAGATTGTGTTATACCGATCGTATTCACATTTCCTGCCATGGTATCGATGGCTGTATCAACTGCACTAATGAAGGCGTTGTAATCTGCCGCCGTAGCAGTGGTTGCAAATGTAAAGGTACCTTGAGTACTAGCTGTAGCGGCAGTTACCGTGATTGCTCCACCAGCAGCAACACCACCACCTGCTGTAGTTGTAGCTCCAAGAGAAGCATCACCAGAAGCTGCAAACAACTCTCCTACGTTTACTGCTGCTACCGTTGCTGTAATGGTATCTTCTCCGCGTTCCCCTGTTTGGAATGTAAGGGAAATACTGCCAGAGTTATCCGTACCATTAAGTAACTCAGTATCTTGATAAATAGTCTGGTTAGCTATTTCATTGATGTCTGTTCCTATTGCTGCTATTTGATCGCCTATGTAACCACGCTCCGTGTCGCCTAGGGTATCATTAGCGGCCTGTGTTGCCAGACTTTTCATTTCGATTAGGCTATCCATTACGATATCAAAACTTGATTCCGCGATATCTAGCACTGATTTAGCATCACCCACATTTTGTAGGGATTGCTCTAGACCAGCTGCACGACTTTTCAATTTAGTTGCAATCGAATAGCCAGCTGCATTGTCTTCTGCCTTGTTTATTTTTTTACCTGTAGTTAATCGTTCTCGACTGTTTGATAGGTCGCGGTTAACTCGGTTAAGTGATAGTTGTGCATCTAGGGATTGCACATTGGTATTCACTCGGTTTAGATCTCCAAAACTTGCCATCTTGTTTCACCTTTTTTTTATTAAATACATTACTCTTGTTATAAACTTTTATCGATCACAAAATACCCGACTTAAATTTCTATTTTATTTTTTTTAATGCATTTTTGGTAGAAAATTTTCTGTCTATTATCCAATTAATTTTATCACAAATTATTATATAAATAAATTTATTTTAGTTATATAAAAAACCCTTATCTATATTAATAGATAAGGGTTCTAGAATGGATAAACTTTAAATTTTACCCGATAAATCCTAATACAGCCTGAGGTCCATTATTCGCCTGGGCTAAGGCTGACGTTGCTGTCTGCTGTAGGATCTG